>NZ_JBHVVA010000001.1:0-2363583 GCF_042883805.1 Nocardia sp. NPDC058176
ATGTCCGCGCGAGTTCTTCAACGGATGAACAGTGGAATCGTCGGCTGGTCCCGGTCTCGCAGACCTGGGTCCGGCGGTTTCGGTGGCGCCAGGGCGGTCGATCGCCGATCGACCGCGACAACCGGCAACGAAAGAGAGCTACGGTAGCTATGCCTGTCGTAACCATGAAGCAGCTGCTCGACAGCGGCGCGCACTTCGGCCACCAGACTCGTCGGTGGAACCCGAAGATGAAGCGGTTCATCTTCACCGACCGCAACGGCATCTACATCATCGACCTGCAGCAGACGCTGACCTTCATCGACAAGGCCTACGAGTTCGTCAAGGAGACTGTCGCCCACGGTGGCACCGTCCTCTTCGTCGGCACCAAGAAGCAGGCCCAGGAGTCGATCGCTTCCGAGGCGCTGCGCGTCGGAATGCCCTACGTCAACCAGCGCTGGCTGGGTGGCATGCTCACCAACTTCTCCACCGTGCACAAGCGCCTGCAGCGCCTCAAGGAACTCGAGGCGATGGAGCAGACCGGTGGTTTCGAGGGTCGCACCAAGAAGGAAATCCTCATGCTCACGCGTGAGATGACCAAGCTGGACCGCACCCTCGGTGGTATCCGCGACATGGCCAAGGTCCCCTCGGCCATCTGGATCGTGGACACCAACAAGGAGCACATCGCCGTCGGCGAGGCGCGCAAGCTGAACATCCCGGTCATCGCGATCCTGGACACCAACTGCGATCCCGACCTGGTCGACTACCCGATCCCGGGTAACGACGACGCGATCCGTTCCGCCGCCCTGCTGACCAAGGTCGTCGCCTCCGCGGTGGCCGAGGGCGTGCAGGCCCGCGCGGGCCAGGCTTCCGGCGACGCGAAGCCCGAAGCCGGTGCAGGCGAGCCGCTCGCCGAGTGGGAGCAGGAGCTGCTGGCTCAGGCGACCCCGGCCGCCGACGCCGCTGTGGCGACCGAAGCCGCTGCCACCGAGGCTCCGGCCGTCGAGACCCCGGCCGAGGCCGAGGCCGAGGTCAAGGCCGACCCGGCGCAGCACACCCCGGCCGACTTCTGAGCTGATCGGTAGTTCTACGTTCACCTTGCCGGCCCTTCTGAATTCAGAAGCGGTCGGCAAGGTGGTGTAAACCCCAAGCACCCCACACACGAGGAGGCTCGCCCCCGATGGCGAACTACACCGCTGCTGATGTGAAGCGGCTCCGCGAGCTGACCGGCTCCGGCATGATGGACTGCAAGAACGCGCTGGCCGATTCCGACGGTGATTTCGACAAGGCCGTCGAGGTGCTGCGCATCAAGGGCGCCAAGGACGTCGGCAAGCGCGCCGAGCGCGCGACCGCCGAGGGCCTGGTCGTGGCCAAGGACGGCGTCCTGGTCGAGATCAACTCCGAGACCGACTTCGTCGCCAAGAACGCGGAGTTCCAGGAGCTGGCCGCCGCCGTCGTCGCCGCTGCCGCGACCGCCAAGCCCAACGATGTGGACGCGCTCAAGGCGCTGCCGCTCGACGGCAAGACCGTCGACGAGGCCGTGCAGCAGCTGGCCGCCAAGATCGGCGAGAAGCTCGAGCTGCGTCGCGTCGTCTCCTTCGACGGCCCGGTCGCCACCTATCTGCACAAGCGTGCCTCGGACCTGCCGCCCGCCGTCGGCGTGCTGGTCGAGTACACCGGTGAGGGCGAGGCCGCGGCCGAGGCCGCTCGTGCCGCCGCCATGCAGGTCGCCGCGCTCAAGGCCAAGTACGTGACCCGCGACGAGGTCCCGGCCGAGCTGGTCGAGAACGAGCGCCGCATCGCCGAGCAGACCGCGCGCGAAGAGGGCAAGCCCGAAGCCGCGCTGCCGAAGATCACCGAAGGCCGGGTCAACGGCTTCTTCAAGGACGTCGTCCTGCTGGAGCAGTCCTCGGTCACCGATTCGAAGAAGACCGTCAAGGCTCTGCTGGACGAGGCCGGTGTCACCCTGACCCGCTTCGCCCGCTTCGAGGTCGGCCAGGCCTGATCAGGCCGCAGTACGCGCCCCCGATGCTCACCGGCATCGGGGGCGTTTGCCGTGCCCGGCCGCCGACCGTCCCTCGCGTCGCCCACGCGAGGGGGTCTTGTGCGGGACCGGGAACCGGATAAGGCAGGATGGATGCCGCTCTGCCTTGCTGTGCGGCCGGTCCGCACGCCCTCGAGCTCGACCCGATCTCTACCTCGCCGAAGGAGACGAACACCCATGACCGACCCGGGTAACGACCGCCCTGGATACAACCGGGTGCTGCTGAAGCTGGGTGGGGAGATGTTCGGTGGCGGGGGCGTCGGCCTCGATCCCGACGTGGTGCAGACCGTGGCCGAGCAGATCGCCGAGATCGTCGAGACCGGCGTGCAGGTGGCCGTGGTGATCGGCGGCGGCAACTTCTTCCGCGGCGCCGAGCTCGAGGAGCGCGGCATGGAGCGGGCCCGCTCCGACTACATGGGCATGCTCGGCACCGTGATGAACGGCCTTGCGCTGCAGGACTTCCTGCAGAAGCAGGGCGTGGACACCCGCGTGCAGACCGCCATCACGATGGGTCAGGTCGCCGAGCCCTACCTGCCGCTGCGCGCCAAGCGACACCTGGAGAAGGGCCGCGTGGTGATCTTCGGCGCCGGCATGGGCATGCCCTACTTCTCCACCGACACCACCGCCGCCCAGCGCGCCCTGGAGATCGGCGCCGATGTGGTGCTGATGGCCAAGGCCGTCGACGGCGTGTTCGACGCCGACCCGCGCGAAGACGCGAACGCGACCATGTTCACCGAGATCACCCACAAGGAAGTGATCGAAAAGGGGCTCAAGGTCGCCGATGCGACGGCATTCAGCTTGTGCATGGACAACCAGATGCCGATGCTGGTGTTCAATTTGTTGATCAAGGGCAATATTGCCCGTGCGGTCGCCGGTGAACACATCGGCACCCTGGTTCGGTCCTGACGCCGCATCCGCGGACGATGACGATGACGACGCTGTGGAGGAATCGGTCGTGATTGATGAAGCGCTCTTCGATGCCGAGGAGAAGATGGAGAAGGCCGTCTCGGTGGCGAAGGACGATCTGGGCAGCATCCGCACCGGCCGCGCCAACCCGGGCATGTTCAACCGGGTCCTGGTCGACTACTACGGCTCGCTGACGCCGATCACCCAGATGTCGAGCATCACCGTGCCCGAGCCGCGCATGGTCGTGATCAAGCCCTACGAGCAGAGCCAGCTCGGCCCGATCGAGAACGCGATCCGCAACTCCGACCTGGGCGTCAACCCCACCAACAACGGCGACATCCTGCGTATCACGGTGCCGCAGCTCACCGAGGAACGCCGTCGTGAGATGGTCAAGATGGCCAAGGGCAAGGGTGAGGACGCCAAGGTCTCGATTCGCAACGTCCGCCGCAAGGCGATGGACGAACTGAGCCGGATCCAGAAGGATGGCGAAGCGGGGGAGGACGAGGTCGGGCGCGCCGAGAAGGAGCTCGACAAGACCACCGCGAGGTACGTGGGCCAGGTCGATGAGCTGGTCAAGCACAAGGAAGCCGAACTGCTCGAGGTCTGAGCGCGCCAGATCTCACCAGTCCCGCTCGTGCGGGGGATGAACGGAACGACGAGTTGAGCGACGGGACAATCGTGGCCGAAGACGCCGCCGCCACCGGAGCGGCACCGGATCCGATGCCGGACACCGTAGACGTGCCCGGCGGCGCGGCCACGCCGCCCGAACAGCCGCAGGGGCCGACCTCGCGTGCGGGCCGCAACCTGCCCGCGGCGCTGGCGGTGGGCCTCGGGCTCGGGCTGTCGCTGATCGCGATCCTGCTGTTCGTGCCCAAGGTGTTCATCGGGGTGGTCGGCGTCGCGGTCGCGGTCGCGACCTGGGAGGTCACCAAGCGGCTGCGCGAGGCCGACGTGCTGGTACCGCGGATTCCGCTCCTGGTCGGCGGTCAGGCCGTGTTCTGGGCGGGTTGGCCGTGGGGCGCGAGCGGTGTGCTCGGCGCGTTCGCCGCGACCGTGCTGGTGTGCATGGTGTGGCGGCTGTTCGACCACGGTCTGCACACCGCGCCGCGCAACTTCCTGCGCGACACCGCGATCACCCTGTTCACGCTCAGCTGGATCCCGCTGCTCGCCGCGTTCTCGACGCTGCTGCTGCTCGAACCCGACGGCAACCTGCGGGTGCTGACCTTCATGATCCTGGTGGTCTGCTCCGACGTCGGCGGCTACGTGGCCGGTGTGCTGTTCGGCCGGCATCCGATGGTGCCCGCGATCAGCCCGAAGAAGTCCTGGGAGGGGTTCTGCGGGTCGCTGGTGTTCAGCGTGATCGGTGGCCTGCTGACGGTCACCCTGCTGCTGGAAGCCAACTCGATGATCGGCGTGGTGCTCGGTGTCGGCCTGGTGGTCGTTGCCACCGTGGGCGATCTGATCGAGTCGCAGATCAAGCGCGAGCTCGGCATCAAGGACATGGGCACGTTGCTGCCCGGGCACGGCGGCATCATGGACCGCCTCGACTCGATGCTGCCCTCGGCGTTCGTGTCGTGGCTGGTGCTCAGCGCGCTGCTCTGAGCCGCGCCGCTCAGGGCTTCTTGGCCGCGTGCCGCAGCTGCAGAATGCGCACGCCGCCGACCAGCCCCATCAACAGCACGCCCGTGATCACCGACAGCAGCACGGTGATGCCGAGCGGCAGCGAGAAATCCCAGAACAGCAGGTTCACCTGTGCCTTGTCGAGATTCTGGATGATGAAGATGATCAGGACGATGCCGAGGATCGCGGCGGCGAGCAGCGCGATCCAGGTATAGCCGGTGCGTGACCGGGTGAGCGCGTCGGGCGTGGCGCGCTTGGCCGGACGGTCGGGTTCGGCACGGCGGTGTTTCTTGGTGTCGGTGGGGTCGGACGGCACGGGAACCGGCTCGTGAGCAGCCGGTGACGCGCCCGATTCTGCGTTCGTGGACATGGATCGATCATTGCCGACTGCTATCGCCCGTGCACGCATCTTCTCGATAACACGGCCCGGCGTGGCGGCCCGCCCACCGGGCCCGGCACCTCGTTTGGGACAATGGGGGAATTATGGCCACCTCCCTGCCCCTCGTCTTCGATGCCCCGCGCCGCGGCATGCCGCCGCGCCACCTCGCCGATCTCGACGCGGACGAGCGCAAGACCGCGGTGCAGGAGCTGGGATTGCCGAAGTTCCGCGCCGATCAGCTCGCGCGCCAGTACTACGGCCGGTTGCAGTCCGACCCGGCGCTGATGACCGATCTGCCCGCCGACGTGCGCGACAAGGTCGGCGAAACCCTCTTCCCGCCGCTGCTGTCGGTGGTGCGCCACGTCGCCTGCGACTCCGGCGACACCCGCAAGACGCTGTGGCGCGCCCACGACGGCACCCTGCTGGAGAGCGTGCTCATGCGCTACTCCGACCGCAACACCCTGTGCATCTCCAGCCAGGCGGGCTGCGGCATGGCGTGCCCGTTCTGCGCGACCGGCCAGGCCGGGCTCAACCGCAACCTGTCCACCGCCGAGATCGTCGACCAGGTGCGGGCCGCAGCCGCCTCGCTGCGCGACGGCGAGATACACGGTGGGCCGGGGCGCCTGTCCAACATCGTGTTCATGGGAATGGGCGAGCCGCTGGCCAACTACAAGCGGGTGGTCAACGCGGTGCGCCGAATCACCTCGCCCGCGCCCGACGGGCTCGGTATCTCCCAGCGCAGCGTGGTCGTTTCCACCGTGGGGCTGGCCCCGGCGATCCGCAAGCTGGCCGATGAGGAGATGTCGGTCACGCTCGCGGTATCCCTGCACACCCCCGATGACGAACTCCGAGACACCCTCGTCCCGGTGAACAATCGCTGGCCGGTGGCCGAGGTCCTGGACGCGGCCCGCTACTACGCCGACAAATCCGGACGACGCGTCTCCATCGAGTACGCCCTGATTCGCGACATCAACGACCAGCCCTGGCGCGCCGACATGCTGGGCCAGAAGCTGCACAAGGCCTTGGGTTCTCGTGTGCACGTCAATGTGATTCCGCTGAATCCGACCCCGGGTAGTAAGTGGGATGCGAGCCCGAAACCTGTTGAGGCGGAGTTCGTTCGGCGCGTCAACGCGCAGGGTGTGCCGTGCACGGTGCGCGATACGCGCGGCCAGGAAATCGCAGCCGCCTGCGGACAGCTGGCCGCGGAAGGGTGAGTGCGATCGGACCCGACCTGTTCGGGTCGATCGAGGACTGGCCCGCGAACCGGGTCTCCGACATCGAGATCACCCGAAGGCTCACCACGGTCCCGGTCGATGATCTGATCACCTTCGTGCTCGACGGTGCCAACCCTTGGCATCACCGGCGTCGCTGTGCCCGTGCGTTGTTCGGGAAGGTGCCCGCCGAACGCATGATGGAGCTCGTCGACCTCGTCTGTTCGGATGATGACCAGGTCGATGTACGGATATCGGTGCTCGAAGTCCTGACCTCGGCAGCGGGGCCGCACCGCGAGGCGCTGCTCGAGTGGCTACGCGGCCAGTCCCTCGCGGGCGACTACGCGTCCTGTCGTCTCGACGATGCGATGCTGACAGCGCGTGCACTACTGGGCGACATCAGCGTGGCCGATTCGCTGGTCGAGATGGCGGCGGACGCGTGGTCGCATCGAAGCGCGCCGGGAGTTCGGGCCCTGCGCGGGCTCATCGTGATGCACGGACTGCCGGCGGTGCTCGGTATGGAATCGCCCCGCGCCCTGATGCTTTCGGGACGTTCGCAGGCGGTCCGACTGATCGGAGTCGGGCTTTCGCACGAGACAGGATTCGATATCGTGCCCGCGTTGGCCGATCCGTCCGTCAGCGTGGCTCGCGCAGCCTACGACCGCCTGGTTCCGTTGCGCGGACCCCAGCGGCGCGTCGAGTCGCTCATGGCATCGGCGACAACTCCGGGGCCGGCCCAACTGTGGGCCCTGGCCGTTCTCTCCGCTCATCACCCCACCGAAGTTCGTGCCCTGTGGGAGGCGCTCGGCCCGCCATCGATCGCACTGCCCGACGTCCCCGCCGATGTCCGGGCGGCAATCCTGCGCCAGTACGCACCGGGCACTCCCGATACCGACCCACGCTGGCTGATCGAGGCCGCGTTGCTCCCGCCCTACGAAGGCCCGGACGGGCAAGAGCTACTCGGCCGCGCCGTATCCGCCCTCGACCAGGCGGGATTGCAACCGGGTCAACCCCTCTCGGCCGGTGACGAACACCGACAGGGCGCCGGTACCTACCACAGCATCGAAACCCTGGCGGGCCGCGTCACAGTGAGTACCCTCGGGCCGTTCTTCCTGGCCCACGGCGACGCCGACCGTGTGAAGACGGCCCTGGCAGAGTTCCGTCATATCGACAACACGCTCGCGGAAACCGTTTTCGAGTCCCTCTCGGTGTATCACTTCGGCGACCGAGAACCCTTGCGAGTCAGGGAACTCCTGTTCTATTGGCAAGACTGAATCCACGCGGGGATCACCGGCTGCTGGGTTCCGAGATTCGTTTGCCGCATTTCGGGCAGTAGAAGAGGGATCCGGCGTGGTCGCAGGTGTGTTGCCACAGGTGGTCGCGGATGGTGCGGACGATGAACTCGAGGTGCTCTACCGGACCATCTCCGAGGTCGGATTCCACGCCTTCGGCGATGATGTCGCCTTCGGTGAGTGGGATCGGTTCTGTTGTGGGCTCGTTCGAATCCGAGAAACCGGTGACGCGCTGGGCGGAATGGCCGTTGGGGCGGAGGTCGAGTTCGAGGCGCCAGAGTCCGTGGCGCTCACGGAAATAGAAGCTGTGTCCGTCGACTTCCCCGTGCCATTGCTCCGGTGCGAACGTGGTCGTCTGTTCGGCGGTGACGCCGACCTGGCCACCTAGCCACGCCTGGATCTGCTGCTGGTCTCGTTCGTACATTCGCCGCAGTTCCTGGGCCGTCTCGCTGTCGTGCCACTCGGCCCACCGCGTCCGGCGGTCGGCGACCCGTCGCTCCTCCGACCAGGTGCAGGGGCAGTCCAGCCCGTCGCCATGCATCGCCGCCAACCGGGGATGGCACCCGCACCGACACGGTTCGCCATCCCCGTCGACAGAATGGAAGATTGCGGCGACAACCCGTTCGGCGGCGGCCGGATCGATCGCCGCCGCGCGCACGAGATGCTCGGCATGACGTTGACGCAGGCGGCTCTGTTCAGCTGCCTGCTCGGCGCGACGGCGAGCTCGATCTTCGTCGTCGCCGAAGTTCACCAGGAACATGTCGGCCATAGACGCAACGTACTCGCGCCCTGTGGGTCATGTCACCGGAGTATTGGAGGTGACCTGGCGGTTCGATTCCGCCGCCGTCCGCGCACACTGTGTGTGGGTTGGCTGGCTTCGTGAATGCCATGGTGTCACTGTCGATTTCGGGTACGAGAAAGATGGGTGGGCAACTGGCTGGCGAGGGCTGATCGAGTGGCGACGGTTCATGTCGGTGAGCCCGGTTACGCTTGGCGCCTCAGCTTGACCAAGGGTATCCGTCGAACGAACCAGGGGTCGCAACATGGTTTCTGAATCATCCACCTCTCTGCGGGACCGAGGGGCCCACCTGCGGGAACTTCTCAGGACGGCAAAGGATTTTGTTGTTCCGTGGACCTATTTCCACGACGAGTTGGCGATGCGGGCGGACTTCATGAATGCGGGTCGACCGGCCACGAGTCCACTGATCGACGCGGCGATCGACCGGGTCGCGCAACAGCGCGGCTGGCGTCGGTCCTCGGGCGTCGAGCCGACCGTCTATCTTGCCGATCTCGAGTTCTGGCATGGATTTCGGTCTCTCGGAGGCAGGACCGGCATCTTCTTCTACGATGAAAACACCTGTCAGGGGCTGCTGGGAGTGATGACCGACTTGGCTGGCCCGGTCGACCTCTTTCGCCTGACCACGGTCGTGGTGCCGACTACCGGTTGACCGCCGTGGGCAGGGTCAGCTTGCCGCCGAGGGCTGAGTTCTATTCGATGCGGATCGGCTGGACGAAGTCGTCGTAGGGGAGTGGTCCCTCGATGAAGGCGTTGACCACCATCGAGTTCAGGGTGATGTCGCCGCCGAGGTTGTCCAGGAAGGCGATGTCGGAGGCGTCGCGGCCGGTGGCGATGCGGACCAGGCTCATTCTTGGTGCCAGGCAGGTCGGGTCGAAGGTGCGCCACATGCCGTCGACGTAGGCCTCGGCGACGGCGTGGAAGTCCATCGGGACGCAGCCGGGTGCGTAGACCGCCGCCACCCGGGCCGGGACGCCGACCGCGCGCAACAGCGCCACCACCAGGTGGGAGAAGTCGCGGCAGACGCCGGTGCCCGACAGCAGGGTTTCCACGGCGCCGTCGATGGGCGCGCTGCTGCCCGAGACGTAGGAGATCCGCCTGCCGACCCACGCCGCGACCCGGGCGGGCATGTCCGGGTCGACGATGCCGTAGCCGAATTCGGCCGCCGCGAAGCCGAGCAGCTTGTCCGACTCGGCATAGCGGCTGGGTCGTCGGTACAGGGCGAGGTCGTAGTCGGTGATCGTCTCGGGGGTGGCGGTGCCCGAGACGCTCGCCCGATAGTCCAGCCGCAGGGTGCCCGCGGGGGCATCGAGCACGTGGATGCGGGAATTGTGGGGGCCGATCACCTCGCGCGGGGTGAGGAACTCCCCGTCGACCGAGCAGGTCAGCGCCTCGACCACGGCCAGCCCGGGTTGTCGGGCGACCGCGACCTGGAACTGCAGCATCGCGTCGGCATGGACCGCAACCTCCATGTTGGCGGAAACGTCACGCTGCACCGGTCCAGCCTGCCAGGCGATGGCGAGGACGGCGACTCGAATCCCCGAGCGGGCGTCCGATTCGTGCGGGGGAGCGGACGGGCGGACAGTTTCCCGGCGAAAGGGGCATGGTCGGCGGGCACGACGGTGATCGTCTCGAGTCACGTTGCGGCCCAGGCGTTATCGGTGCGGAACCGGATCGAGGCATCCATTCGAGATGGTTGACCATGGCGCCCGAAAAAGCCCCCGTCACAGTCACTCTCGAACTCGAAGCCGGCAATGCCTCGCTGATGATCCTCGGCAAGATGCTCGGCCCCACCGGTGTCCCGCCGTTCGCGGTCAAACATCGCTACGACGCCGCGACCGCGGATCGACGCGGGGAGATCATTCCCGCGGTCATCACCGTCGACGCCCGCCAACGCTGGACCATGCGGCTCGAGACCCCGCCCACGGCCTCGCTGATCCGCGCGGTCCTCGGCCGGCCCGGCGCACCTCAGCCCGGGCACAAGCCGGTGGGCGCGATCTCGCGTGCTGATCTGCGTCGCATCGCGATCCGCAAACTCCCCGACCTCGACACCGGCGACGTGGACGTGGCCATGCGCATCGTCGCCGGAACCGCTCGGTCGATGGGCGTGCGCGTCGAGGAGTGACCGTTCGGGCCCCGACCGTGCAAGCGCTAAGTTGAATGCGGCCGCGCGACAGTCGTTCACGGCTGTGCTCGAGTCAGCCGGACAACGGGAGAAGCATGCTTGCGACGGGTGATGTCTTCGCCGGGTACGCGATCGAACGTCAGCTGGGGCGCGGTGGCATGGGGTCGGTGTACCTCGCTCGTCATCCGCGGCTGCCGCGGCAGACCGCGTTGAAGGTGCTGAACCCGGAGCTGTTCGCCGACGCCGAGATGCGGGTCAGGTTCGAGCGGGAGGCCGATCTGGCGGCGCAGCTCGAGCATCCGAATGTCGTGACGGTGTATGACCGGGGTGTCGACGAGGACCGGCTGTGGATCAGTATGCAGTTCGTCGACGGGGTCGACGCGGCGGCCATCCCACGTCCGGTCCCGGTCGAGCGGGCCCTGCGCATCATCGAAGGGACCGCGGCGGCGCTCGATCACGCGCACCGCAACGGCGTGCTGCACCGCGATGTGAAACCCGCCAACATCCTGCTGGCCGACCGTGACGGCGAGGAACGGGTGCTGCTGACCGATTTCGGTATCGCCCGTCCCCGCGACGACGTCCACCACCTGACCCAGACCGGCACGTTCACCGCCACCCTGGCCTATGCCGCACCCGAACAGCTCACCGGCGCGCACCTGGACCATCGCGCCGATCAGTATTCGCTGGCGTGCACGCTGTTCGCGCTGCTCACCGGCGTTGGCCCGTTCGCGGCGGCCAATCCAGTGCTGGTCATCCAGGGGCATCTGCAGTCGCTGCCGCCGTCGGTACGCGGCCAACGTCGCGAACTTCCGGCGGCGTTGGACGCGGTGCTGGCCCGCGCGCTGGCCAAACGGCCCGCCGATCGCTTCGACTCGTGCGCGGAATTCGCCGCTGCCGCACGGCGTGCGCTCACGGGGAACGGCTCGGAGCCCACCGTGCTCGGGGCGCCGTCATCACCGCAACTGCCGCAGGCGAATTCGTCCGCCCCGACCGCGCCGATAGCGCATGGTGCTGCCCCGCCGCGGCATACCGGGGCACCTACGCCACATCGCGCCGCGCTTTCGCCGTCGACGCAGCGGGCGGCCATGCCACCCCGTGCCGCACCCCAGCACGGCAATGCGCCCCGGCAAGACTCTGTGCCTCGGCAGGGCCACGCGCCTCAGCATGGCAGTGCCACCCGGCAGGACTCCGCGCCTCGGCAGGGTAATGCGGCTCGGCAGGACTCCGTCCCTCGGCAGGGCCATGCGCCCGGGCACGGCGATGCGGCCCCGCAGGGTTCCGCGCCTCGGCAGGGCGGCCATGCGCCCCAGGACGGCAATGTGTCCGCGCAGGGCTCCGCGCCTCGGCAGGGCCATGCGCGTCAGCATGGCAATGCGGCACGGCAGAGCTCCACGCCCCAGCAGAGCCTCAGGCCCGAGAGCGACATGCCGCGACCGGTGGCACCAGAGCGACCGAATCCGCAGCGCCCCGCCGCTCGGGCTCGGCGCCGGCGCCGCGGGCCCCTGGTGGCGTTGGCGATCGTCGTCGCGCTCCTCGCCGGAGCGGGCGTGTGGGTGTGGCGGGACGACACCGGTTTCGTCGCGGTGACGCTGGGCCGGTCGCAGGGTCATACGGACCTGAACGCGATGGCGGCTGCGTTTCCCAGCATGCTGCCCGATTCCCACCGAGGCTCCGACGGCTACTACTTCACGACCTGCCGGGCTGTGCCGCAGTGGCAGCCGTCCTTCGCGCGGCAGGGCCTGGAATCCGCGTTCGACGGCTGGCAGGCGATGTGGGAATGCCTGGGTCCATCCGGCGACGGGTTCGCCTTCCGCTTCTACAGTTTCGACGTCGCGCCCGCCGCCGAGTCGGCGGTGAACACCTTCGCCGTCGACGCCGAGGACCGCGGCGAGTCCACCGGTGTGTTCCGCCGGGACCGCCGGTTCGTCTATCAGGACGAATACGGCGGGGTGGTGTCCACGGTGATCTCGTCGTTCACCGATCCCCAGCGGGAACGCTTCGTCCTGTTCACGATTCCCCAGGTGAAGGGCGAGCAGGTGCTCGACGAGCTGTCCCAGCAGGTCGCCGCCGTGCCCTGGTGAGCCGGTCGGTCAGCTCGCCGACCCGGTCTCGCGGCGTTTGGTAGGGTCCAGGCCGTCGGTACGACGAGCGAGATTCGGGGGTCAGAGTGGTTTCTGACGGGACGGTGTTCGCTGGATACACGATCGACCGGCAGCTGGGGCGCGGCGGAATGGGGTCGGTGTACCTGGCCAGGCATCCGCGCCTGCCGCGCTGGACCGCGCTGAAACTGCTCAATCGAGAGTTGTTCTCCGACAAGGAGATCAGGGCCAGGTTCGAACGCGAAGCCGATCTGGTCGCCCAGCTCGACCACCCCAACATCGTGACGGTGTTCGATCGCGGCGTCGAAGGCGATCAGCTCTGGATCAGCATGCAGTACATCGACGGTGTCGACGCGTCGAGCCTGGATCCGGTGTCGCTGCCGCCGGACCGGGCGCTGCAGATCATCGGGGAGACCGCCGCCGCGCTCGACTACGCCCACCGCTGCGGCGTCCTGCACCGCGACGTGAAACCGGCCAACATCCTGCTGGCCCGCTCCAGCAGTCAGGAACGGGTGTATCTCACCGACTTCGGCATCGCGCGCCTGCGCGACGATTCCGGGCACCTGACCGAGACCGGCTCGTTCACCGCCACCCTCGCCTATGCCGCGCCCGAACAGCTCACCGGCGCCGCCCTCGACCACCGTGCCGACCAGTACTCGCTGGCCTGCACGCTGTACACGCTGCTCAGCGGCGCGGCGCCGTTCGAATCGGCCAGTCCGGCCGCCGTGATCACCGGTCACCTGCAGGCGCCACCGCCGCCGGTGAGCCCGCGCCGGGCCGGGCTGCCGCCGGTCCTCGACGCCGTCATGGCGCGTGCGCTCGCCAAACGTCCCGCCGACCGGTTCGACTCGTGCGAGGAGTTCGTCGAGGCCGCGCGGCGGGCGTTGCGGACCGGGACGACCGGTGCCCGTCCGACGGTGGCGCCGTCGGGACAGCACGCGCGGCCCGCGCCGTTCGTCGGCATGCAGCCGATGCGCCCGGTGGGGACCGCGGGCGCCCCGGTCGCGCCCTTTGCCCAGCCGGTGGCGCCCTACCAGCCGCCGATGGCGGCGCGGGGGCCGGTTCCGCCGTACCAGCAGGGCGTGCCGCCCGGGTGGTCGTCGCCGCAGATGCGGTCACCGGTTCCGCACGCGCCGCCGCCGACGCGGGGCTGGGGATCGGCCCTCGGCACGTACCTGATCCTGCTGGTCTGTGTCGTGATCGTCGCGGTGTTCATCGCGCTGGTGGCCGCCAGCGTGTGATCGACGCGTGCGGCGGTGCCATATTCTGGTCAGAATGAGCGACTTCGACGTCACCGCCGCCGACTCCATCGACCTCGCCCGGTTGCGTCGCTTCGTCGCCGTCGCCGAGGAACTGCATTTCGCGCGCGCGGCCAAGGCACTGCGGATTCCCCGGCAGGCGCTGAGCGCCACCGTGATCGAGCTGGAGCAAGAACTCGGCACCAGGGTCTTCGTGCCCGGCGCCTCGCCGACCCAGCTGACCGAGGACGGCGCCGCGCTGCTCGGCCACGCCAGGGAACTGATCCGGGCGCACGAACAGGCCGAACGTGAGTACAAGCCCGATGCCCCCGCGAGCCTGCGGGTGGGCTTCGTGCCGGGGGTGACGGTGTCGAAGTGGGCGCGGATCTGGGCCGACCGGCTGCCGGATCATCCGCTCGAGGTCGTCGGCGTCGCGCAGGGCGAGCAGGAGAGCGCGCTGCGCGACGGCCGCGTCGATCTGTGCTTCGTGCGACTGCCGATCGACCGGACCGCGATGAACGCGATCCCGCTGTGGCGGGAGACCCCGGTCGCGGTGGTGCAGAAGGACGACGCGCTCTCGTTGCTCGACGCGGTGAGCCCGGCCGATCTGGCCGAGGAGACCCTGCAGGACAGCGCCGACCTCGATCAGGCCGCCGACACCCTCGCACTCGTCGCGGCCGTCGGCGGGGCGGCGATCGTGCCGCAGTCGATCGCGCGCCTGCATCATCGCCGTGACCTGGTCTACCGCCCGATCAGCGACACCGAGTTCACCGAGATCGCGATGGCCTGGCCCGCTGGTTCCGACACCGACCTGCTCGAGGAGTTCGTCGGGATCGTGCGTGGCCGCTCGGCCAACAGCTCCCGTGGGGCGGCGCCCGAACCGGAACGGGCCGCGCGCCCGCGGGCGGCGGCTCCGGCACGCAAGAACACCGCGAAGAAGCCCGCGGCCAAACAGCAGAGCGTCCGCCAGGGCCGTGGCCGCAAGCCGGGCGCTCGACGCGGTCGCTGACCTGCTTCGGACAGACGAAAACGCCTGCGGCACAGCAGGGCCGCAGGCGTGATCTGGCCGAAGGGTTACTTCGGGATGCGCTTGGTGAGCGAGTCGACGACCAGCAGCAGCGCCATCAGCCCGGCCAGACCGACGAGGAAGATGTCCTCCACGTGTCCCTGGTGGTTGCCGATGGTCATGGCGAGCAGCGCGATCACGACGAACCAGCCGGCGATCTGGAAGGTGCGGCGCGACTCACCGCTCCAGCCCCATGCTGCCGAGGGCACCTCGGCGGGGTCGACGCTGGTGGCGACGGGGCGCTCGGTGCTGGCTTTTTCGAGGTCCGTGGCGGCCACGATCGCTCCTTAGGGCTCGAGTACTGGTTGGGCGAGTAGGCATATCGTGGCATACGACCGTCCGTCGTAGCCAGCAGCCCTGCCACAATGGGGCCGTGTCCCACCCCGCAACGCGTGCCGCGCACGACCACTCCCAGTCCACCGATCGGGTGAAGGTGCTGCTCCTCGGCAGTACCGGTTCGATCGGGACCCAGGCGCTCGAGGTGATCGCCGCCAACCCCGACCGCTTCGAAGTGGTCGGCCTGGCCGCGCGCGGCGGCAATCCCGCGTTGCTGGCCGAACAGATGGCCGCCACCGGCACCCGCAATGTCGCCGTCGCCGATCCCGCCGCCGCCCAGGCGCTCGATCTCGAACTGGGCGGCGCGGCAGCGGTGACCGAGTTGGTGCGCCGCACCGAAGCCGACGTCGTACTCAACGCACTGGTCGGTTCGCTGGGCCTGGAACCCACCCTGGCCACCCTCGCCGCCGGAACCCGGCTCGCGCTGGCCAACAAGGAATCGCTGGTCGCCGGTGGTTCCCTGGTGACCCGCGCCGCTGCGCCCGGCCAGATCGTGCCCGTCGACTCCGAGCACTCCGCGCTGGCCCAGTGCCTGCGCGGCGGCACCGCGGACGAGGTGGCCCGGCTGGTACTCACCGCCTCGGGCGGCCCGTTCCGTGGCTGGACCACCGAGATGCTGGAGTCGGTGAACCCTGACGAGGCCAAGGCGCACCCCACCTGGTCGATGGGCCTGATGAACACCCTCAACTCGGCCAGCCTGATGAACAAGGGCCTCGAACTGATCGAGACCCACCTGCTGTTCGGCGTCCCCTACGACCGCATCGACGTCACCGTGCACCCGCAATCGATCGTGCACTCCATGGTCACCTTCACCGACGGCTCCACCCTGGCCCAGGCCAGCCCGCCCGACATGAAGCTGCCCATCGCCCTGGCCCTCGGCTGGCCCGACCGCATCCCCGGCGCCGCCCCGGCCTGCGATTTCGGCACCGCGTCCACCTGGACCTTCGAACCGGTCGACGACAAGGTATTCCCGGCTGTGCAGCTGGCCCGCCAGGCAGGGGAAGCCGGCGGCAGTGTGACCGCCGTCTACAACGCCGCCAACGAGGTCGCCGTCCAGGCTTTCCTCGACGGCAAGATCACCTTCCCCGCCATTGTGCGCACCGTCACCCGCGCCGTAGAGGCCGCAGATCGCTGGCAGGCAGAACCCGATACCCTGGACGACGTCCTCGCGGCCGACCGCTGGGCAAGGGAGTACGCCGCGAACACCATCGCGGGCAAAACAACCCCCTGACCTGACGAACAAACCGAAACCACCACGTTTTCGGCCGCCCCGGATCCGAGGGGCGAGACGTAACGGCGAAGCCGCAGTATCGCCCCTCGGATTCGGGGTTACGAGGCCGAAAACCCGCGGCACCAGCCGCCAATAAACACGAAAGGCCCTGATGGTATTCGCGCTGGGGTTCGCACTGTTCGCCGTCGGTATCACGATTTCGATCGCGCTGCACGAATGCGGGCACATGTGGACCGCGCAGGCTACCGGGATGAAGGTGCGCCGCTACTTCATCGGTTTCGGACCGAAGGTGTTCTCGTTCCGGCGCGGGGAGACCGAGTACGGCCTCAAGGCGCTGCCGCTGGGTGGCTTCTGCGACATCGCGGGTATGACCGCTCTCGACGAGCTCGAGCCCGAGGAGGTCGAACGGGCGATGTATCGCCAGTCGGCCTGGAAGCGCCTGGTCGTGATGTTCGGCGGCATCGCGATGAACTTCCTGCTCGGTTTCATCCTGCTGGTGGTCCTGGCGATCGGCTGGGGCCTGCCGCAGCTGCATCAGCCGCCCGCCACCTCGCTGGGCACCATGGGCTGCGTCGCGCAGGAGAATCCGGACAGGACCCTGGCCGCGTGCACCGGTGACGGTCCCGCCCAGCGCGCCGGACTGCAGCGCGGTGACGTGGTGACCGCTGTGAACGGCGTGCCGGTCAGCACCTGGACCGAGTTCCAGGCCGAGACGCAGAAGCAGAGCGGCACCTTCGACTACACGATCGAGCGTGACGGCCAGACCCTGACCGTGCCGGTCACTCCGGAGCGGGTCCTGCGCTCGCCGAAGGAGGGTCCGAGCCGCGAGGTGAGCGCGGTCGGTGTCGGTCCCGACTTCGCCGAGCCCCAGCAGTACGGGGTGGTCGCCGCGATCCCGGCGACCGTCGTGTTCGCCGGCGATTTCATGGTGGAGACGGTGAAGTCGCTGGCCAAGATGCCGCAGAAGGTCTCGGCGCTGTGGGAGGCGGTGACCGGTGGCGAGCGTGATCCCGAGACCCCGGTCAGCGTGTACGGCGCCAGCCGGATCGGTGGCGAGACCGCCGAGCGTGGCCTGTGGGGCATGTTCATCCTGGTCCTGGCCAGCCTGAACTTCTTCCTCGGCGCGTTCAACCTGCTGCCCCTGCTGCCGCTGGACGGTGGTCACATCGCGGTGGTGATCTACGAGAAGATCCGCAACACCCTGCGGTCCTGGCTCGGTAAGGCCCCGGCCGGTCCGGTCGACTACCTCAAGTTGTTGCCCGCCACCTATGTGGTGGTGGTGATCGGCGGTGCGTTCATGCTCCTGACACTCGCCGCTGACATCGTCAATCCCATCCGTCTGCCGTGATTCGCGCGGGCCGGTGTCGTGCCCCTCACAGGGCGCCCGGTCACCCCGCGCGACTAAGCTCGGCAGCAACACCCGAGAAATGTAGGAAAGAAGGCAGCCGAACGTGACCAGCACAATCGGATTGGGGATGCCCGCCGCCCCCGCTGCTGTTCTCGCACCTCGGCGCAAGACCCGCCAGCTCATGGTTGGCTCGGTCGGCGTCGGCAGTGATTCCCCGATCTCGGTGCAGTCGATGACGACCACCAAGACCCACGACATCAACGCCACCCTGCAGCAGATCGCGGCGCTGACCGCCTCGGGCTGCGACATCGTCCGGGTGGCCTGTCCCCGCCAGGAAGACGCGGACGCGCTCGCCACCATCGCGCGGAAATCGCAGATCCCGGTGATCGCCGACATCCATTTCCAGCCGCGCTACATCTTCGCCGCGATCGACGCGGGCTGTGCCGCGGTCCGGGTGAACCCGGGCAACATCAAGGAGTTCGACGGCCGCGTCGGCGAGGTCGCCAAGGCCGCGGGTGCCGCCGGGATCCCGATCCGCATCGGCGTCAACGCCGGTTCGCTGGACAAGCGGATGATGGAGAAGTACGGCAAGGCCACTCCGGAGGCGCTGGTCGAATCGGCGCTGTGGGAGGCGAGCCTGTTCGAGGACCACGGCTTCGGCGACATCAAGATCTCGGTCAAGCACAACGATCCGGTGATCATGGTGGAGGCCTACCGGCAGCTGGCCGCGCAGAGCGACTATCCGCTGCACCTGGGCGTCACCGAGGCCGGTCCGGCGTTCCAGGGCACCATCAAGTCCGCGGTGGCCTTCGGCGCGCTGCTCAGCGAGGGCATCGGCGACACCATCCGCGTCTCGCTGTCGGCCCCGCCCGCCGAGGAGGTGAAGGTCGGCGGCCAGATCCTGCAGTCGCTGAACCTGCGCCCCCGCAAGCTCGAGATCGTGTCCTGCCCGTCGTGCGGTCGCGCCCAGGTCGACGTTTACACCCTGGCCGATGCCGTCGCCGCGGGCCTGGACGGCCTCGAGGTGCCGCTGCGGGTCGCGGTGATGGGGTGCGTGGTGAACGGTCCCGGTGAGGCGCGCGAGGCCGACCTCGGCGTGGCCTCCGGCAACGGCAAGGGCCAGATCTTCGTCAAGGGCGAGGTCATCAAGACCGTGCCGGAATCCCAGATCGTGGAGACGCTGATCGAAGAGGCGATGCGCATCGCCGAGGAGATGGGCGATCAGCCGGGTAGTGAGCCGGTCGTCACGGTCGGGTGAGACGGCGGGCCGGAGGCGGTAGCGCAGCGTCACCACGCAGGCCCTCGCGAACCCGCCGAGTAGATGCAGCCGGCTGACGGTCGCTACTCACGGTCGGGCCTCGGATTCGACGGACCCGTACCGTTGCGCGTGCTTTCGTGGCAGGCTGGTGCCGTGCGGAGTCTGCTGGAGCCGACGCGACGGTCCAAGACCGCCCCCGCGCGCCCGGTGTCCGTCCGGGATCTGGGCGAGGTACTGCGTGTGCTCGACGCCGATCCGGTGGCGTCGTGCATGATCGCCGCCCGCGTCCAGGAGTTCGGACTCGACGCGCGCAGCGGCCTCGGTGAGCTGTGGAGCCGCGGTGGCCCCGCGGACTCCCTGTGCTTCTCCGGCGCCAACCTGGTCCCACTGCGCGGTGATCAGCAGGCCATCCGCGCGTTCGCCGATCGCGCGGTCCGCTGGCCTCGCGTGTGCTCCTCGGTGGTCGGCAGGCAGGAACTGGCGTTGCCGCTGTGGGAACTGCTGCTGCCCAAGTGGGGCCCGGCCCGGGATCTGCGCGCCGACCAACCCCTGCTCGCGCTCACCCAGCCCGCCCTGGTCCGTCCGGACGCGGGCGTGCGCCGGGTCAGGCCCGACGAGATCGACCGCTATCTGACCGCCGCGATCGCCATGTTCATCGAAGAGGTCGGCGTCGATCCCCGCGCGGGTGACGGTGGCCGCGGCTATCGTCGGCGCATCCAGAGCCTGATCGAATCAGGAAGGGCCTGGGCACGTTTCGAGGACGGCGTGGTGGTCTACAAGGCCGAGATCGGCGCCCTGTCCCGGCGGACCGGCCAGATCCAGGGTGTGTGGGTGCATCCCGAGCATCGCGGCTCCGGTGCCGGTACCGCGGGCACCGCGGCGGTCGCGAATGCCGTTGTGGCGACGGGCCGTACGGCGAGCCTGTACGTCAACGACTACAACCGCATCGCCCGACGTGCTTACAGCCGTGTGGGTTTCCGTCAGATCGCGACCTTCGCCACCATCCTGGTCGACTGAGCGACGCGGCGCCGACACCGCGTCGATGCGCGGTCAGCGGCCCTTTCCGCACTACCATCGGTGCCGATGAGGACACGGATGCTCACCACGTGCGCGGTGGCCGCCCTCGCGGTGGCGGCGACCGCCTGTTCGTCGGGACCCCAGGGTCCGGTGCCCGCCGCCGACGCCTTCGCCGCGGCCTTCGCCCAGCACGACTTCACCGCGGCCGCCGAACTCACCACCGCGCCCGAGAAGGCCACGGCGGCACTGACTTCGGCGTGGCAGGCGCTGCAGGCCGAGGAACTGTCGATTCGCACCGGCGACGCGCGCGTCAGCGGCGACACCGCCACCGTCGACTACACCTACGAGTGGAGCCTGCCCAAGGGCAGGCAGTGGACCTACTCCGGCGAACTGCAGATGGGCCGCAGCGGTGGGCGCTGGTTGGTGCGCTGGACCTCCTCCGACATCCATCCCCGGCTCGGCGACACCCAGACCCTGGAATTGCGCACCCAGGCCGCGCCGCGGGCCAGGGTCAACGAGTCGGCAGGCAGCGATGTGCTGGTCCCCGGCAAGGTGTCGCGGGTGCGGTTCAGCGTGGCCGACGCCCCCGATCCGCAGCGCGTGGCCGGGGCGCTCGCCGCGGCGCTGAGCCGTATCGACCCGGTCGCCTACACCCCGCAGTCGATCCTGAGCGCGGCCCGGCGGGCCGACGGCGCGCACACGGTGATCCTGCTGACCGAATACGAGGCCGAGACGATCGGCGGCGAGCTGATCGGGCTGCCCGGGGTCACGCTGACCCAGGAGTGGGACATGGTGCCCACCGATCGCAAGTTCGCCCCCGACCTGCTCACCCAGGTCCGCAAAACGGTGATCGCCGAGGTCGACGGCAAGGCGGGCTGGAGCGTGGTCACCCGCAATGCCAACGGCGCCGATCTCGATGTGCTGCACGAGGTCGCGGCCCAGCCCGCCCCGTCGTTCGCGCTCAGCATCGACCGGTTCGTGCAGAACTCCGCCCAGCACGCGGTGGACCTGCGTACCGAGCAGACCATGATGGTGGTGCTGCGCCCGTCGACGGGCGCGATCCTGGCGGTGGCCCAGAACAAGGCCGCCGATCGCGACGGTCCGGTGGCCACCAGCGGCCAGTACCCGCCGGGATCGATCTTCAAGACGGTGACCGCCTCGGCGGCCATGGCGGCCGGACTGGCCACCCCCGACACGGTGCTGGCCTGCCCCAGCCGCACCACCATCGGCGAGCGCACCATCCCCAACTACGAGCTGTTCTCCGTCGGTGACGTGCCGATGGCCACCGCCTACGAACGCTCCTGCAACACCACCTTCGCCCGCCTGGCCAGCAGACTCGACCCCGACGCGCTCACCGAGGCCGCCGCGCGCCTCGGCATCGGCCAGGACTATCGGGTCGAAGGGCTACCGACCATGTCGGGTTCGGTCCCCGAGGCCGAGGAACTGGTGCAGCGCGCCGAGGACGGCATCGGCCAGGGCCGGGTGGTGGTGAGCCCGTTCGGGATGGCGGTCATGGCCGCGACGGTCGCCAACGGCACGGCGCCGGTGCCGTTCCTGATCGCGGGCAGGCAGACCGAGGTCGACGGCGAGCGACCCGAGATCGCGCCGGAGGTGGTCGAGGGACTGCGCACGATGATGCGCATGGTGGTCACCGGCGGCACCGCCGAGCGGATCCGGGACCAGGGCGAGGTGTACGGCAAGACCGGCGAGGCCGAGGTCGACGGCGGCTCGCATTCGTGGTTCGTCGGCTATCGAGGCGACATCGCGTTCGCGACGCTGCTGGTCAAGGGCGGCAGCTCCGACAATGCGGTCGCGGTGACGAGGGATATGTTCGCGGCGCTCCCGCCGGGCTACTGACCGGCGCTGTCGGTCGCCAGCAGGCCCCGCACCACCGCGAGTGAACTGCTTTCGGTGTGCGATGTCGCCGCCTGGTGGATCACGCTGTAACCGGCGGCCGGTTCGGGCGCTGCCTCGGCGCCCGCGCCGTCGAGCAGGTCGATGGCGGCCGCGCCGCCCAAGATCATCCCGGCAGTGGTCAAGATCAGGGTGGAACGCCTCATGCTTCGTCTCCCTCGTTCCGGGTTTCGACGTGTCTACGGGCAGCCCTTCGATTGTCTGGGGATTTGCTGTTGGATGAACCGTAGAACGGCAACCAGGCAGGCAACAGGCGGCCGCAGTAAGCGACACACAATTGTTGCGTTATGTGCGGGCGTGTTCGAACACAACCGGTACATGACCGTGATGAAAAGGTGAACGACCGGTTTCTTCCGAACGAATGCGCAGTTCAGGCGGCTACACGACGATAAATCATCGAATTCGAGGACACTCAGGCGCGTTGCAGAGTTGCGGCCAGATGGTGCTGTAGGGATTCTCCGACCGCCGCCATTCGCAGCGTGTAGTCGATGGTGTCCTCGGTCACGTGGAATGACCGGCCGAGCGCGGTAACCGACTTCGCCGATCCGCTCAGGCCGATATTCGTCGAGTTCAATTCGAGCCGAATTCCGTCGACGGTTTCGGTGATCGTGCCCTCGCAGATCTCGGTGATCCCGGTGGGGTGGGCGAGCACGAGTTCGACCCGGCCGGGGGCGGGGCAGCGCAGGTAGCCGGTCTCGGCGTGCAGCGGCCTGCCGTCGTCGCCCGCCTTGGTGCGCTGGCGGTAGGTGAGGAACGGACGGCCGAGATGGCCGAAGGTGATTTCCTCGAGATAGTCGAACGAGTCGATGGTCGGGTACTCGCCGTGACCGCGGCCGCGCCAGCTGCCGAGCAGCGGGGCGAGCGCTGCGATCGCGGGATGCGGGGCGACGGGGGCGGAGGGTTCGACCACGGGCGACAGCCTAGACCTGTCGCCGGGGCGGCCGTCACGGCACGCCGTCGCATCGATCACGCTAAGGTCAGCCTCGCCGAAACGCCGTGCGGCGGAGGTCGAAAGGATGGAACGTGAACGGACAGGTGAGGGGCGCCCGCGCGGTGCGGTCCGGGTTGGTGCGCGGTGCCGTGCTCGCGGCGGCACTGCTGGTGGCCACGGCGTGCTCCAGCACCGGGCAGGCCGCCGTCGAGGTGAGCGCGCTGGACGGCAACCGCTACAGCCGCACCGATCTGGTCGCGGCCAAGGACTCCTATCGCGCCCAGCTCACCATTCCCGAGCTGGTCGACGCGTGGGGCCTGGCCGATCGCCCGAAGGGCGCGGGCGGTCACTTCTGGGTCGGCGCGGGCGGTTCGGCGTTCCAGTTCCTCGGTGACGTGCACACCTCCTCCGACACCAAGCTGAAGAAGCTGGCCCAGGACGAGCTGAAGGCCGTCACCGTGCCCGGCGCCGAGACCGCGGACCCGAACGCGGGCACCACCACCGGCGTGGTGTTCAACCCCGCGCCGATCGGCTCGGACCTGTTCGTCGTGCGCGATCAGTGGGTCCAGCTCGACGGCAACCCGATTCCGCTCACCGGCTCGGCGCGCCACATCGTCGCCACCGATTCGGGCAAGCTCTCGGCCTGGACCGAGCAGGCGCCCGACGGTGCCGTCATCCGCCGCGACGGCACCGCGAACCTGGTGTTCGACGGCTCGGCACAGGGCATGGCCTTCTTCGGTATCGCGCTCTCGCCCGCGGGCGACAAGCTGCTGGCCGCCGACTTCGGCGCCGAACCGCAGATCCGCACCTTCGACAAGTTCTGGCAGCCGGTGGCCACCACCGGGTTCGCCAACCCCTTCGCCACCGGCGAGGTGATCGACCCGGCCACCCCGGAGAAGGGCAAGAAGGCGAAGCCGGGCGATCCCGCGCCCTACAACGTCACCACGCTGGGCAGCCGGGTGTTCGTCTCCTATGCCGTGACCACCCCGGATGACAAGGACCCGAAGACCTTCGAGAAGGCCGAGATCGCGTCGCTGTCCGCCGAGGCCGACACCTCCGCCGACGGCAAGCCGGACCGGGGCAAGATCGCCGAGTTCGACGCCGCGGGCAAGCTGGTGCGCATCATCGACGACGGCGGCAGGCTCAACGCGCCGTGGGGCGTCGCCATCGCGCCGTCGAACTTCGGTGCCCTGTCGGGCAAGCTGCTGGTCGGCAACTCCGGTGGTCTGGGCCGCGTGCTCGCCTACGACGACACCACCGGCACCTTCGTCGACTACCTGCGCGACAACGAGGCGAACCCGATCGAGATCGCCGGCCTCGCCGGGCTGCTGTTCGGCAACGGTGACACCCTCGGCGACGCGAACGCGCTGTACTTCACCGCGGGTCCGGCCGGCGGCAAGGACGGTCTGTTCGGCAGCCTGCGGGTGCAGTAGGCGACACCCGGCGGCAGCGGACAATCCGAATGTCCGGTATGCCAGCTGCTTGTCGTCGGGTGCCCTCGTGCGGGACAGTGGTGGCGGAATGATTGCCGGGTGCGCGCGAACGGCGCCGCGGCGGCCTCGTTCCGCCGCACGCGAGGACACCCCCACCGGGGTGTCGTGCCCCGACCCGGAGGTGTGCAGATGATGATTTCGCGCCATGACGTCGTCGGTTCGTCGGGGGAGCGGTGAGATGCGGCATTCGGCACGAGCGACGATGCTGCCCGACCGCGACGTACTCCTCGCCGCGTTCCGTGGTTTGCCGCACGATGACCACCCGATCCTCGACGCCGCGGGCGAGCTCGCCCTGCTGCATCAGCTGCGCGAACGGATCCCGCAGGGCGAGGCCGCGCGGATCGATCGCCGTCGCGCCCAGCTGATGCGGGCGATCGACCGCTGGGTGATCCTGGCCGCGCCGGTCCCGCCCGCCGCCGCCGACGAGCACCCCGAGACCCTCGGCGACCTGGTCGACCGGCTGGCCAGGCACAGCGCCCAGGCGTTCGTGGTGCTGGCCGGTGCGCCCGAGTCGGTGTTCTACGACGAGTGGGTGCGGCTCGACGATCTGGCCGACAGCTATCAGCGCCTGATCGACGACCTGTGGGCCGGGGTCCGCAGCCTGCCCGCCTACACCTACTGACGGCCGCACTGCCCCCGAAAGTATTGGGGTGGTGCGGGATTCGTACGACGTATTATTTGTTGTGCGCATTCACGACGACGCCGACGGCACACCGCCGATGGTCTGCGGGTTCGCGCCGGACCGCCCCGAGGACTGTCCGGCGGTGGACATCGATCCCCCGCGGGCCGGGTCGGCGGTCGACCCTGATCGCCCGGCCGTCCTCGGCCAGGCTGACGATCGGCTTGCGCTGGCGACGGTATTGCCGATCCGCCCGCGCGGCACCACCGTCGACGGCCCACCGCTGTTCTGCTTCGCCGGGGAAGCAGTACTCGCCTGGAGTTTCGCCGCCCTGGTGCCTTGCGTGGACCCGCGCGTCCCGATCTACGGCTTGCAGACGAATACCCCGGCCCCCACCATCGCGGCCCATGCGAGCCGACACCTTGCCGAGATCCGCCGCATCGCGCCACACGGCCCGTATCAGCTCCTCGGCTGGTCGGTCGGCGGATTGATCGCCCACGAGGTCGCCGTACGGCTGCGCGCCGCAGGCGAACAGGTCGCGGTCGTTCTGCTCGGCACCGGGCTGACCGCCCCCGGCCCGCCGGGCCTGGCGCCGATCGTGCCCGGGGGATCAGCCCGTACGCCGCCGCAACCTCCGACCGGGCCGGAACCTGCGACACTGCCGCGACCCACTACAACGCCGGGCACGGGCTTCGTCGACCGGTTCGCCATCGTGCTCGGGATCGACGCCGACATCGCCCATCTCAGCGTCGCCGAAGCCGATGCGCTCGCCGTGCGCTGGACGGATGCCCTCGGCCTCACCGGTGCCGACCTCGATCGCCTCGGCGAAACGAGCGCTGCCGTGGTGCGCGCGGCGTTGGGTCATCGACCGTCGGTGCTGGCCGGGGATCTGACCGTCTGCGTCCCCGGCCGCGCACCCGACGGCGGCGACCGGCCCGATCCCGGTGTGGACGTGCGCGACTGGCGCCCCTACGTCGCCGGGACGGTCACCGGCGTCGTCGTCGACGCGAGCCCCGGCGAACTGATCGATCCCGGGCTGATGCCCGACATCGCCGGGATCCTCGCCACCGTGTCCGCGCCACCGCAGTCTCGCTGACCGTGCCCGAATTCGCCACCACGGGCCGGATCGCGCACGATGGGGGCGTGCAGTTTTCCGACGAACCGGTCACCGGGCACGATCGGTCCGCGACCGGAGCGCTCGGCCAGTGGTGGGTGCTGGCGCGCCGGTTGATCCGGCCCTCGTGGCGGACCGGCGAGATCATCACCGCGATCGTGGCCCCGGTGGCGTTCACCGTCGGCTTCTACGTCCCGCTGAACCTGGTGATGACCGTGTACGGGCACGGCCTGAGCAGTTACGCCCAGTTCCTGATGCCGATGATCGTCATGCAGGCGGTCTCGTTCTGTGCCATCGCCGCCGCCTTCCGCTCGGCCACCGATGCCCGCGACGGCATCGACATCCGCTTCGCCACCCTGCCCATGCCCCGCTGGGTGCCGCTGGCGGCCCGGATCACCGCCGCCGCGCAGCGCTCGGTGACCGCGATCGCCGCCGCGCTCGTGTGCGGCACCCTGATCGGGTTCCGATTCTACGGAAGCTGGTGGCACACCCTCGGTTTCCTCGCCTTCTCGCTGCTGATCGCCACGGCGATGTGCTGCGGCGCCGACCTGATCGGCAGCGTGTCCGCCAGTCCGGAGGCCACCACCCAGGTGCTGGTGCTGCCCCAGCTGATCCTCGGCATGGTCTCCACCGGCTTCGCCCCGGCCGACCAGTTCCCCGGCTGGCTGCAGGGCTACGCCCGCAATCAGCCGGTCTCCCAGTTCGTGAACGGCTTGCGCGCTCTGGCGGGCGATTCCACGGGCAACGCGGGCTCGGTCGACTTCGCGACCCTCGGCCCCGGCCTGCTCTGGGCGGTCGGCCTGCTCGCCGGCTGCGCCGTGCTCGCCTGCAGGCACGCCACCCGGCGGACCGCATGACCGCGGGCACGGCGCGCGCCGACACCATGCCGACCGTGCGGCGCGACACCGAATCGCTGCGGATGCTGGTGCCGCAGACCCTGATCCACACCAAGCGCCTGCTCCTGCGCTGGTACCGCGACCCGCTCACAGTTATGCAGGCCCTGGTCTTTCCCGCCCTGCTGCTGGTGATGCTGAATTCGGTGCTCGGCAAGCAGGTCTCGTCGTTCGCGGGTGACAACGCGCTCTACGGCTCGGTGCCGATGATCGCGCTGGTCTCGGTGATGTCGGGCTCGCTGGCCGGTGCGGTCACGCTCGGCCGGGAGCGGGGTGAGGGACTGCTCGCGCGGTTCTGGGTGCTGCCGGTGCATCGCGCGTCGGGCCTGCTCTCGCGCATCGTGGCCGAGGGCGTGCGGATCGTGCTGTGCACGCTGGTGATCTTCGCGGTCGGTGTCGCGCTCGGCTTCCGGTTCACCCAGGGCCCGCTCGCCGCGCTGGCGCTGTTCGCCGTTCCGCTGGTCTACGGTCTGGCCTTCGCCACCATGGTCACCGCGCTGGCCGTGTACACCGCCAAAGCCGCGCTGGTCGAGGGCGTTTCGCTCGGTTCGTCGATGCTGATGTTCTTCAGCACCGGCTTCGTCCCGCTCACCGCCTACCCGGCCTGGGCCAAGCCGATCGTGGCCAACAATCCGCTGACCCACGCCATCGACACCATGCGCGGGCTCGCACTCGGCGGCCCGATCGGTGCCCCGCTGCTGGCGACCCTGGCCTGGTCGCTCGGCGCGATGGCGCTGTTCGCGCTGCCCGCCGCGTACGGATTCCGGCGCGCGAGCCGCTACTGAGCGATCGCGGCGCGCGCCTCGGCGAGCAGCACGGCCGAATCGCGCGGGCTCAACGCCATCGCGCGCAGCTGGTCGAAGATCACGCCGAAACGCCGGATCTCGGAGTGGCCTTCGACGAGGGTGTCGATGGCGAGGCTCTCCACGTACACCAGTTCCGGGTCGGCCGGATCGCGGAAATCGAGCAGGGTGAACGAACCGGCCATGCCGGGATGGGCGCCCGCGTCGAAGGGCAGGATCTGCAGGATCACGTTCTTACGCTTGGTCTCGGTGATCAGCCGGTCGAGCTGGCCCGCCATCACCGCGGGACCGCCGACGACCCTGCGTACGGCCGCCTCGTCCATCACGACCCACAGCTCCAGCGGGTCGTCCTTGGACAGGTTCACCGCGCGATCCATCCTGGCCTTGGCCCGGCTCTCCATGGTCGCCGCGTCGAGGCGCGGCATCGTGGTGTCGATGACGGCCGCCGCGTACTCGTAGGTCTGCAGCAGACCGGGCACGGTCGAGGTCTGGTACTGCCGCGCCGACAGCGCTTCCGCCTCGAAATTGATGTAAGTGGCATAGACATCGGAGACGGCGCCCTCGTAGGCGTGCGACATGCCCGGTTTCAACGCGTCGGTGAGCAGGCTGAGCGCCTCCTCGCGGATTTTGTCACTGACCTGATAGAGGTCGAGCATCGCGCCGAGGGTGCGGCGCTGCGGGCGGGCCTGCGCCATTTCGATCCGATACAGCGTGGTCACGTTGATACCGGTGCGGGCGCTGACATCTTCCTTGCTCAGCTGCGCGGCTTCGCGCAACTCGCGCAACATCGCGGCGAGGCGCCGCAGCCTGACGGTCAGTGTCGTGCGCTTACCTGCCATGAATCGCATTATTGCGCTGCGTGGCGTCGATGTCACGCGATCGGCGAAGACAGCGGGCCCGGCCGCGGTTACTGTGGTCAGAACGGTCGATGATGCGCCACGGACCGTCGTCGCGGCGCCGATGTGACCGCCGGTTCTGTCGAGGTGGCTTTACTGCATGAGTGACAACGCAATCTTGCGTTTCACGTTGTGAGCGAGCATGATCCAGTTAGCCTGGTTGCGAGCAATCCGAACAGAAGACCGGGATAACCGAATCGAGAGCCAATCATGTTGGTACATAAATCTTGGGTGTCGGGTGAATTCGGGGCGACGCGATGAGCGCGCCGGTGATGGGGGTACTTCCGACGGCGCCGCAATTGTTGTGCGCATTCCAGGGCCGTCGGTTTCAAGACCGTGAATTGTTGCGATCGGCGCATGCGCTCGCCGAGCTGCACGAACGGCGGGCACAGGTGCGTGACGCCGCGTTGATCGCCGAAATCGATTGCCGTCGAGGTGAACTCGTCGACGACATCAACGACTGGATCGTCGCCGAGGTGCCGATGCATCGCAGTGGCGCGTCACTGCACACCGAGAGCCTCGGTGCCGTGGTCGACCGCATGGCGCGTAGCTGGGTGGATGCCAATCAGGCCATCGACCTCAACGGCGCGCGCAGCGACAGCACACACAAGCACTGGTATCAGCTGGCCGAACTCGTCGACGGCTACACCGATCTGGTCACCGATGTGGCAGGCGGACGGCGAAGGCTGCCCGAACAGTAATTCGTCACGCCTGCTCGGGCGACAGCCTCGCCTCGAAGGCGACGCGGTCACCCCGGTACAGCGAGCGCACCCGCTCGATGGGTGCGCCGTCGGCGTCGACACTGCGCCGGTGCAGGAGCAGCATCGGCAGTGCGGTGGTGCAGTCGAGCAGTCCCGCCTCCCTTGGCGCAGCGAGGACGGTTTCGATGCGTTCGCGCGCACCGGCGAGTTCGACGCCGGTCGCGCGGATCGCGGCGTACAGCGAGGTGGTCGGGTCATAGCTGCCGCGCAGACCGGCGAAGCGGTGCAGGGGCAGGTAGGTGCTCTCCAGTCCGATGCGTTCACCGTCGGCGAGCAGTACCCGCTCCAGATGCATCACCTCGGTGCCCGGCGCCAGTTCCAGGTCGGCGGCGGTCTCCGCGTCCGCCGCGGCGTCCTCCCAGGTGACGAGGATGCGGCCGGGGGTGCGGCCGAGACTGATCGCGCCCTCGGTGTAGGACCGCAGGGACAGCGGCTGGGTGAGTTTGGGCCGGGAGACCACCGTGCCCCGGCCGAGGCGGCGAATCCGGCCCGCCACCAACAGTTCTCGTAAGGCCTGTCGCACCGTCTCGCGCGCGACGCCGAAGCGGGTGGCCAGCTCGCGTTCCGAGGGGACTGGGTCGCCTTCGTCGAGATCGGCCAGGATGGCGTCGATCTCGGTGCGAACCAGGAACACCTTCGGAACTCGCGTTGCGCCCATGCCGTCAGCGTACCCAATTGGTCTATACCAAAAATTAACTTGCCGTTCTCACTGCCCACACCTATCGGTCTAGACCATTTGCCACCATCGTCGGCATGCGATTGGTCATCATCGGTGGCGGGATACTCGGCACCGCACACGCCTGGGCGGCGATCGCCCGCGGCCACGAGGTCGTCCAGCTCGAACGCGAACGGGAAGCGCGCGGCGCGACGGTCCGCAACTTCGGCCTGGTCTGGGTTTCCGGGCGCTCGGCCGCGGAGCTGGACCTGACCCTGCGCTCCCGGGAACTGTGGGCCGAGATCGGCGGCCGCGTCGCCGGCGTCGGCTTCCGTCCCGCGGGCTCGATCACGCTGGTGCGCACGCGGGCCGAGCTCGCCGTCGCCGAGGCCGCTGCCGCCGGGCCCACCGCGGCCGCCCGCGGGTTCGCCCTGCTCGAGCCCGACGAGGTGCGTGCGGTCAATCCGGCACTGCGCGGCAAATACCTTGCCGGACTGCACTGTTCGACCGATGCCGCGGTGGAGTCACGCCAGGCGCTGCCCGCCCTGCGCGCCCACATGGCCGCCTCCGGCCGCTACACCTTCCACGAGGCCACCGAGGCCCGCTCGGTGCTCGACACCGGCTCGGGCGCGGTCGTCGTCGACGATCACGGGCGCCGCCACGAGGCCGATCTGGTGATCCACTGCCCCGGCGCCGCCCACACCGGGCTCACCCGCGAACTCGTCGCCGATCTGCCGGTGCGCCGGGTGCGGCTGCAGATGATGCAGACCGCGCCGCTGGACGAACCGCTCACCACCGCGATCGCCGACGGCGACAGCTTCCGCTACTACCCGGGATTCGCGGGCGCCGAGGTGGATTCGCTGGCCGCCGAGCAGTCCCAGACCGCGACCGCCGCCGAGCACAAGATGCAGCTGCTGTGCGTGCAGCGCCTGCACGGCGGCCTGACCATCGGCGACACCCACGAGTACACCGAGCCGTTCGCCTTCGACGTCGACGAGGCGCCCTACGACCACCTCACCGAGGTGACCGAGGAACTGCTCGGCCGCAAGCTGCCCAGGGTCGTGCGCCGCTGGGCCGGTGTCTACAGCCAGAGCGTCGACCCCGCCACCATCGTCACCCGCGTGCGCGCCGACACCAACGTCTGGGTCGTCACCGGCCCCGGCGGCCGCGGCATGACGCTGGGCCCCGCCATCGGCGAACAGACCGCCGACCAGATCGGACTGTGAGGAAAACCATGCCGGACAACATCATTCAGCTGGCCGTGCTCGACATGGCCGGAACCACCGTCGCCGACGGGGGACTGGTACTGCGCGCCTTCGAGGCCGCCGCGACCGCCGCCGGGATCGAGTCCGAGGGCCCGCGGCGTGAGCAGGCCCGCCGCTATGTCATCGACACCATGGGCCAGTCCAAGATCGAGGTCTTCCGCGCGCTGGTCGGTGACGAGGACGCGGCCCAGGCCGCCAATCTCGCCTTCGAAGCCGCCTACGACGCCTCGGTCACCGAAACCGACATCGCGCCCATTCCCGGTGCGGTCGAGGCGATCACCGCGCTGCGTGCGGCGGGCGTGCGAGTGGCGCTGACAACCGGCTTCAGCCGCGGCACGCAGGACAAGTTGCTGGCCGCTCTCGGCTGGGCGGACCTCGCCGACCTCACCCTCGCGCCCTCGGACGCGGGCCGCGGCCGCCCCTACCCCGACATGGTGCTGGCTGCCGCGCTGCGTCTCGGCGTCGACGCGGTCGACCGGATCGCCGTGCTCGGCGACACCACCAGCGACATCGCCACCGGTCTCGCCGCGGGTGCGGGCATCGTGGCGGGCGCCCTGACCGGCGCGCACACCGCCGAACAGCTGCGCGCGGCGGGCGCCACCCATGTCGTCACCTCCGTCGCCGAATTCCCCGCGCTGGTCCTGCGCCCCTGAATCGTCCCGGTAGCCACCGGGACAAGCCCACCGTCCCTGCGATCCCCTCTCGACATCGAAGCGAAAGTTGTTGTCATCGTGCGTACATCCCTCACCGCGCGCCGCCTGTCCAAGGTCGCGTTGCTGCTGGCCGGCGTCACCGCCGTCGCGTTCACCGCGGCCTGCGGCGGCACCGGCACCGAATCCGCGGACGGCCGGACCGTCACCGTGTACTCCGCCGACGGCGTCGGCGGCTGGTACAAGAACCGTTTCGACGAGTTCACCGCCGCGACCGGCATCGCGGTCAACCTGGTCGAGGCCGGGTCCGGCGAGGTGGTCAACCGGGTCGACAAGGAACAGTCCAATCCGCAGGCCGACGTGATCGTCACCCTGCCGCCGTTCATCCAGAAGGCCAAGAAGTCGGGCCTGTTGCAGCCCAGCGGCATCGACACCGCCGCGATCCCGGCCACCGACAAGGACGCCGACGGCACCTACGTGACCATGGCCAACAACTACCTGTGCTTCATCGCCAACCCCGCGGTCGACGCCTCCGCGCTGACCTGGGACGACCTGCTGAAGCCCGAGTACAAGGGCAAGCTGCAGTACTCGACGCCCGGCCAGGCCGGTGACGGCACCGCGGTGCTGGTGCTGCTGCAGCAGCTGCGCGGCAAGCAGGGCGCGCTGGACTACCTGACCGCGCTGCAGGCCAACAATGTCGGCCCGTCGTCCTCGACCGGCAAGCTGCAGGCCAAGGTCGACAAGGGTGAGCTGCTCATCGCCAACGGCGACGTGCAGATGAACCTGACCACGGTCAAGGAGAAGGGATCCAAATTCGACGTGTTCTTCCCGTCCGCCGACGGCAAGCGCACGACCGTGCCGGTGCCCTATGTGATGGGCCTGGCCAAGGGCGCCCCGCACAAGGACGACGCCGTCGAGCTGATGACCTTCCTGCTGGTCCCCGACGCCCAGTCCAAGCTGGCCCCCGAGGCGTTCGCCGTCTCGCCCCGCACCGATCTGACCGAATCCAGTGCGCCCGCGGAGGTACTGACCGGGGTCGAGGTGCTCGCGATCGACTGGGACGCGGTCCTGACCGACCTGGACGCCGATCTCGCGGCGTACCAGAAGGCCACCGGTAGCTGAATCCGGCCGCGCAGTAAGGGAGTTGACGATGTCCGACGGTGACCTCCGCACGAAGTCCGCTACCGCCGCCCAGCTCGGGACGGCAACGACGAACGAACCGGCGATCGTGTTCGACCGGGTCGGGGTCAGTTACGGCAGGGGCCGCAAGGCCGCCGTCGCGCTGGCCGATTTCACCCTGCGCGTCGCCGTCGGCGAGACCGTCGCGCTGCTCGGCCCGAGTGGGTCGGGCAAGTCGACCGCGCTCAAGGCGCTGGCCGGATTCGTCCGGCCCACCTCGGGCACGGTCCGGCTGGCCGGTCGTGACGTCACCGATCTCTCGCCCGCCAAACGCGGGATCGGTGTCGTCGTGCAGTCCTACGCGCTGTTCCCGCACATGAACGTGCACAGCAATGTGGCGTTCGGGCTGCGCTCGCACCGGGTGCCGCGCGCCGAACTCGGCGCGCGGGTCGCCGAGGCGCTGGCGATGGTGGGTATGGGCGGCTATGCCCAGCGGCTGCCGCGCGAATTGTCCGGTGGCCAGCAGCAGCGCGTGGCGATCGCCCGCGCGCTGGCCATCCGGCCCCGCGTCCTGCTGCTCGACGAGCCGCTGGCCGCGCTCGACGCGCAGCTGCGCCACTCGATGCTCGGTGAGCTGCAGCAGCTGCGCGAAGCCCTGCCCGACACCGCGATGCTGTATGTCACCCACGATCAGGCCGAGGCGCTGGCGTTGGCCGACCGGATCGCGGTGATGCGCGATGCCCGCCTCGTCGACATCGACACCGCCGAGAACCTGTGGCAGCGCCCGCCCACCGATTTCACCGCCGCCTTCCTCGGTGGCGCGAATCTGGTGCCGTGCACGGTGAATCACCTCGCCGGTACCGCCGCGCTGGTGACCGCGGGCACCAACACACTGCGCGCCGAGGCACCCCATCCCGGTGTCGGGGCCCAGGAGTGGGCGCCGGATGACGATGCGCTGCTGTGCATCCGGCCGCACACCGTGACCGTCGGTGCGACCACCGACCGAGACGCGTTGCGCGCCACCGTGTCGACCGCGGTCTGGCGGGGTGCGTCGACCCGGCTCGAGCTGGCGGTCGATGGAATGCCGGGTCAGCTCGCGGCCGACGTGCCGGGGCACTTCACCGGTGGAGTGGGTGCGGTGGTCGGTGTGCGGTTGCCGGACCCGGCCGGGGTACTGATTCCCCGTGCGGTCGGGACGGGTTCGCGTGTGGCCGAAGGCCCGGACACCGAGGGCGCGTCATGAGCGCTGTCGTTCTCGACCGTCCCGATCCGGCACCGCCGGCGAAAGTACCTGCGCCACAGCGCCGATGGTTGCCGATTCTGTGGACCTTGCCACCGGTGCTCGTCGTCCTCGGTATCGCGGGCTATCCGATCCTGCGGGTGCTCACCGAGTCCACGCAGACCCCGACCGGGCGCGGCACCGAGGTGTGGACCTCGGTGCTCGGCTCGGCCGCCTTCCGGGATGCGCTGTGGCGCACGGTGACCATCGCCGTCTGCTCGACGGTGGGCTGCTTGGTGCTCGGCACCTTCCTGGCCATCGTGCTCGCGTTCGTGCCGTTCCCCGGGTCCGGTCTGGTCGGGCGGCTCATCGACACGATCCTGACGCTGCCGTCGTTCCTGATCACCCTCGCCTTCACCTTCCTCTACGGCACGGCGGGCGCGGTGAACGCGCTGATCGCCGAATTGACCGGCGCCACCACCCCGGTCATCGACTTCCTGACCACCCCGCTGGGCGTGATCCTGGCCGAGATCACCTTCTTCACCCCGTTCGTGGTGCGACCGCTGCTGGCCGCGTTCGCGCAGCTGCCACGCGAACAACTCGACGTGGCGGCGAGTCTGGGCGCCTCGCCGTGGCGGGTGTTGCGCCAGGTGGTGCTGCCCGAGGCGTGGCCCGCGCTCGCGGCGGGCGGCAGTCTCGTTCTGCTGTTGACGCTCAACGAGTTCGGCATCGTGCTGTTCACCGGCGCCAAGGGTGTGATCACCCTGCCCGCGCTCATCTACACCCGCGGCATCGTCACCTTCGACCTGCCCGGCGCCGCCGTGCTCGCCTCGGTGCAGGTGCTGCTCTCGCTCACCCTCTACCTCACCTACCGGTTCGTCTTCGCCCGGTTCACCCGCACCCGCCCGAAGGGGGATTGATCGTGCTCGTCTGGACACCGCGGGGAAAGGCACTGGTCCTCGGCGTTTTCGCGCTTGTGGTCACGGTGGTCTTCGTCGCCCCGATCGCCACCGTGGTCGCCGCCGCACTGGCGGGCAGCTGGACCGGCCCACTGCCCTCGGATCTCGGCTTCGCCAATCTCGGCCACGCGCTGAGCGGCGAGCAGGCCGCCAGCCTCTCGGTGAGCCTGCAGACCGCCCTGCTGGCCGGGGCGATCTCGCTGATCCTCGGCACCTGGGCCGCCCTGGCCTCTCGGGAGGCACCCGGCTGGTTGCGCCGGATCACCGATGCGGTGTTCCACCTCCCGGTCGCCGTGCCCTCGGTCGCCATCGGCCTCGGCGTGCTCATCGCGTTCAACGAGCGCCCGATCCTGCTCGGCGGAACGAAGTGGATCGTCATTCTCGCCCACGCGGTGTTGGTGCTCGCCTACGCGTTCAGCGCCGTCTCCGCGGCCCTCGACCGCCTCGACCCCGCGTACCGCCAGGCCGCCGAATCCCTCGGCGCCGGGCCTGTCCGAGTGCTCTGCCAGATCACCCTGCCCCTGCTCCTGCCCGCGATGGGCGCCGCAGCGGGCCTGGCCGTCGCCCTGTCCATGGGTGAACTCGGCGCGACGATCATGGTCTACCCCGCCACCTGGAAAACCCTGCCGGTCAGCATCTTCGCCCAAACCGACCGCGGCGAGGTCTTCGACGCCGCCGCCGGGACCACGGTTCTGGTCGCGGTGACGCTGGTCGTGCTGGTACTGCTCGGACGGCTGAAAGGTCGTGCCGCGCTGCGCTGACGAATTCGCCCGGGTGGAGGAATCCAGGGCGCTGTCTCGCCGGTGCCGGATCGGTCCGATTCTGGGGCCGGTCCGGCGTCAGGCGTGGGTCGGCAGCAGTTCCGCGACGAGAGCTTCGACGCGGCGCCTGATCTCGTCGCGGATCGGTCGGACCGAGTCGATCCCTTTGCCCGCGGGATCGTCCAGGACCCAATCGCGATAACTGATCCCGGGAAACACCGGGCAGGTGTCGCCGCAGCCCATCGTGATCACGACATCGGAACTTTCCACCGCGTCGTAGGTGAGGATCTTCGGTGACTGATCAGCGATGTCGATACCGAGTTCGGCCATCGCCGCGACCGCGGCCGAATTGATCGTCTCAGCGGGCGCGCTCCCCGCGGACCGGACCTCGATGGCATCACCGACGAGGTGGGTTAGGAATCCGGCCGCCATCTGGGACCGTCCGGCGTTGTGCACGCAGACGAACAGCACGCTGGGCTTGATGCTCATGTGGGGCAATACCTTTCAGTTGGCCGGAAGGTCGAGTTCGGCGAGCAGGTGTCGGACACGGGTTTCGATCTCGTCGCGGATCGGCCGAACCGCGGTGAGGTCGAGTTCGGCGGGGTCGTCGAGATCCCATTCCTCGTAGCGGCGCCCGGGGTAGAGGGGGCAGGCGTCGCCACAGCCCATGGTGATGACGACGTCGGCGGCTTGGATGATCTCCTCGGTCCAGGGCTTCGGGAACTCGCCGGTGATGTCGATGCCCACCTCGGCCATGGCTTCAACGGCGACGGAGTTGATCTCCTCGCCGGGTTCGCGGCCGCCGGACCAGGCCACGGCCCGGTTCCCGGCGAGGTGGGTGAAGAACCCGAGCGCCATCTGGGACCGTCCGGCGTTGTGGGTGCACAGGAACAACACGGTCGGGGTGCCGGTGTGGGCTTTGCCCTCGACGCGGGCCAGGGCGTGCAGGCGTTGGCGGGCGAAGCGTTCGGCCAGTAGCGGCAGGTAGTTGATCACGGTCGCGCGTCCGGCGAACTGGCCGTAGGACGAGTGCAGGAACCGTTCGATGGTTTCCACGCCGAATGTGCCGTCGAACTCGCGTTGCAGGTGTGTGGCGGCGGTTTTCAGGGCGAGCTGCTGATCGATGGTCAGGTCGTGGCGGGTATGGGTGGGCGCGAGTGGGATGTCGCTCATGATGTGATCCGTCGCTCGGCGGGTGTGGTGAGTTCGGTGAGCAGGTTTTCGACGCGGGCGGCGATGTCGTCACGGACCAGGCGCATGCGTTCGATGCCGTCGATGCCGCGTTCGGAGGGTTCGTCGGTGTCCCAGTTGATGATTCGCACGTCATCGACCGGTTCGAGGTGGGCTTCGCTGCCGAGGGTCACGACCAGGCCGACCGAGCGGAGGAGGGCGGGGTCGATCGGTTTCGGGATCTCGGCGCGGATGTCGACACCGACTTCGAGCAACGATTGCGCCGACAGGTTGTTGACCGAGGTTCCGGGTTTGGTTCCGGCGGAATGGATCTCGACCCGACCCCCGGCGATGGCACGCATCAAACCCGCGGCCATCTGGGACTTGCCGCCGTTCTTGACGCACACGAACAGGACGGAAGGCGTGGTCATCGTTGGGTCACCCCTTCATCGACAGGCGAAGCGGGGGCGGATTTGAACCGTTTGCGCAGTGCCAGGGAGACATAGACCAGCCCGACCAGGACCGGTACCTCGATCAGCGGACCCACGACACCGGCGAGAGCCTGGCCGGAGGTGACGCCGTAGGTGGCGATCGCGACGGCGATGGCGAGTTCGAAATTGTTGCCCGCGGCGGTGAAGGCGAGGGTGGTGGTGCGTTCGTAGCCCAGGCCGAGGGCCGCGCCCATGGCGTAGCCGCCGCCCCACATGATTGCGAAGTAGGCCAGCAGTGGGATGGCGATACGGACGACGTCGAGGGGGTGCGAGGTGATCTGGTCGCCTTGTAGGGCGAACAGGATCACGATGGTGAAGAGCAGTCCGTAGAGCGCCCACGGCCCGATACGCGGCAGGAAGCTCGATTCGTACCAGGCACGGCCCTTGGTGCGCTCGCCGAAGCGGCGGGTGAGGAATCCGGCCAGCAGGGGAATGCCGAGGAAGATCAGCACCGATTTCGCGATCTGCCAGGGGGAGACGTCAATGGTGGCTTGTTCCAGGCCGAGCCAGCCGGGCAGGACCGACAGGTAGAACCAGCCCAGGACCGCGAACATGAACACCTGGAACACCGAGTTCAGCGCGACGAGCACGGCGGCGGCCTCCCGGTCACCGCAGGCCAGGTCGTTCCAGATGATGACCATGGCGATACAGCGAGCCAACCCGACGATGATCAGCCCGGTCCGGTACTCGGGGAGATCGGGGAGGAACAGCCAGGCCAGGGCGAACATCAGCGCGGGACCGAGCACCCAGTTCAACACCAGGGAGCTGATCAGGAGCTTGCGGTCGCCGGTGACGGAGTCGAGGCGGTCGTAACGGACCTTGGCCAGCACCGGGTACATCATGATCAGCAGCCCGATCGCGATCGGCAGCGAGATGCCATCGATCTCCACGGCCGACAACGCATCGCCGAGGCCGGGAATCATGCGCCCGAGCAGCAGTCCGGCAACCATCGCGACACCGATCCAGACCGGAAGGAACCGATCCAGGGTGGACAGCTTGCCGACGACAGCGGGGTGGTCCGTGGCGGTCGCGTTCACGTGCTGGCACCCTGGGCGGTGCCGCTCTCGACCAGCAGAACTTCCGAAAGTCGCTGCAGCGCTTCCGGAACCACCCGGTAATACACCCACGAGGCGCGGCGTTCGCTGTCGAGCAGTCCGGCCTCACGCAGCACCTTGAGGTGGTGGGAGATGGTGGGCTGGGTCAGCTCGATCCCGGTCGACAGGTCACAGACGCAGGCTTCCCCGTTCGCACGGGACGCGATCGTGCTCAGTAGCCGCAGCCGGACCGGATCCGACAGCGCCTTGAACACACTCGCGAGTTCCGCGGCATGTGGCTCGGACAGGGGCTCGCGCACCAGCGGCGCCGCGGAGCACGCCTGCACAGGCGTCACCACCAGCTTCGGCTTCGACATGCGCCTATATTGATCGATATCTATATGTCGAGGCAAGCGAACTTCAGGTGAACGCCGCCCGGCCGCGGTGGCTACCGAACCGGTGAGCGGCGTTCGAGCAGGACGGTGTCGCGCCAGACGCCGTCTCGCTGGGCGATGCGTTCACGCACGCCGACGGTGCGGTATCCGGCGCTGTGATGCAGGGCCAGCGAGGCGCGATTGTCGGTGAAGATCGAGGTCTGCAACGTCCACAAGCCATCGTCATCGGCCGCGAGCACCTGCTTGTGCAGCAGGGCTTTACCCACACCGCGGCCGCGATGGCCGTCCGCGACATGGACCGAGGTCTCGGCGACTCCGGCGTAGCAGTCGAGGCTCGATACCGCGTTGGCGGCGGTCCAGCCGACGACCTTTCCCTCGATCTCGGCGACCCATCGGTGTTCGGGCAGCCAGTGCTTGTCGAGGTACGCGCGGGTGGGGACCTCGGTCTCGAAGGTTGCGATTCCGGTGGCGATGCCCTCACCGTAGATGCGTCGCACAGCGGCCCAGTCGCCGGATTTCAGCGCCCGGACGGTGACGTCGACCGGCAGATCGCCGGGGCAGCACGGGCGAGGAGCGAGCAGGCCCATCACCGCGTCGGCCGCATGCGGAAGCCCGGCGCAGCAGGCCTCGTTGACGGTGACGATGGTGGCGGTGCCCTCCTTGTGCAGGCGCACGAAACCGACATCGGCGAGCTTGCGGACGTGGTGGGAGGTCGTGGACTGGCTGGTGCCGAGGATCTCGGTCAGCGCGCCGATCGTGATGCCTTTCGGGGTGGTCGCCACGGCATGGAGCAGGCGCACGCGTACCGGTTCGGCGAGGCAGGCGAACCATTCGGCGTAGGTGGCGGCCTCGCCGGTGGGCAGAACCTGGGCCTGGGGCAGGGCGATCGGCATGCCGTCAGTATATCGACGCGAATCGATGGTTGTATTCATCGACGCCAGTCGATACTCTCAGCGGTAGTTGATCGATCTGAGTCGATGAAAGAGGTTTGTGATGGATGCCCTGCCCGTTGTTGTCGTCGGTGCCGGTCCGGTCGGTCTCGCCGCCGCCGCCGAGCTCGCCCGCCGTGAACTGCCGTTCCTGCTCCTCGAACGCGGTGGGCATGCCGGTGCCGCGGTCGCGCAGTGGCATCACGTGCGGGTGTTCTCCCGCTGGGCCGAGCTGATCGCCCCGGCCGCACGACCGCTGCTCGACGCACGCGGTTGGACCGAGCCCGACCTCGAGGGTTATCCGACCGGCGCGGAGTGGGTCGAGAGCTACCTGCGTCCCCTCGGGGAAGCGCTCGGCGCCGCGGTCCGATTCGGCACCGAGGTGACCGGTGTGGCGCGCCGGGGCCGCGACCGGGTCGTCGACGCCGGACGCGACAGCGAACCGCTGACCGTGCACGTCCGCACCGCCGACGGCCGCGAGGAGCGGATCACCGCTCGCGCGGTCATCGACACGTCGGGGACCTGGACCACACCGAACCCCCTCGGCGGTGACGGACTGTCGGCGATCGGGGAAACCGCTGCGGCCCACAAGATCTCCTACCGCGTTCCCGATCTCACCGACTCCGATGTCGCCGCCCGGCACGCAGGCCACCATGTCGTCGTGGCCGGCAGCGGCCATTCCGCGCTCACCGCGCTGATCGTGCTCGCCGAATTGTCCGAGAAGCACCCCGGCACCCGCGTCACCTGGCTGCTGCGTCGCGGTGCGATCGGATCCACGTTCGGTGGTGGGCAGGCCGACGAACTCCCGGCCCGTGGTGCACTCGGCCTACGCGCCCGATCGGCCGTCGAAGCCGGACACATCCGCGTGGTCACGGGATTTCGCACCGAGACCGTCGAACGAGACGAGCACGACCGGCTCACGCTGATTCCCGCCGACGGTGACCCGGTCACCGATGTCGACGAAGTCATCGTCGCGACCGGCTTCCGCCCCGACCTGTCGTGGCTCTCCGAGATCCGCCTCGATCTCGATGCCACCCTGCAGGCGCCCACGAAACTGGCGCCACTGATCGACCCGAACGCCCACTCGTGCGGCACCGTCTATCCACACGGAGTCAACGAACTTTCCCACCCCGAACCCGATGTCTTCCTGGCCGGGATGAAGAGCTACGGCCGCGCGCCGACCTTCCTCGCGATGACCGGCTACGAGCAGGTCCGCTCCATCGTCGCCGCTCTCGCTGGAGACCACGCCGCCGCCGAACGGGTCGAACTGACCTTGCCCGACACCGGTGTCTGCGGCGGGTCCGGTGTGTTCGACGCCCCCGCCGAAGAATCCTCAGGCGGGTGCTGCTCGGCCCCGGCAGCGGTACAGGAGTTGACCCTCGGCGCGCCGACCGGGATCCAGGAACCGCCCTTGACCTCCTCTCCTGTGCGCTGAACCCGTAGCGATGCAGGATGTTTCGGCACCGGCACTGTCGGCCGCGTCCGGGTTGCGGCGGGTACTGGTGGTCTTGTGCGTCACCGAGATCACCAGCTGGGGAATCCTGTTCTACGCCTTCCCGGTGCTGCTCGGATCCATAGCCTCCGACACCGGCTGGTCGCCCACCGCACTGACCGCGGCGTTCTCGTCCGGACAGCTCCTCACCGCGGCGACCGGAATCCTGGTCGGTCGCCGACTCGACCGTCACGGTCCGCGGGTGGTGATGACGGCGGGATCGGTGCTCGCGGTCGCGGCGCTGATCGTCGTGGCGACGGCGCGAACCCTGACGGGCTTTGCGCTGGGTTGGGTGCTGGTCGGGGTGTCGATGGGCGCGGTGCTGTATCCGCCCGCGTTCGCCGCGTTGACCCGCTGGTACGGACCCGATCGGGTCCGGGCACTGACAGTGCTGACCCTCGCCGGCGGACTGGCTTCGACGGTGTTCGCACCGTTGACCGCCGCACTGGTGGCGCGAATGGACTGGCGTGCGACCTATCTGGTGCTCGCGGTGATCCTCGCGGTCGTGACCGTTCCTGGACACTGGTTCGGATTGCGATTGCCCTGGCAGCCTCGGCCCGAGGGCGAGACCGAGCAGCATCATCCGGGCGATCCCGGCGAGATCGCGCGGAGTCGGCCGTTTCTGGTGTTGGCGATCGCGTTGAGTGTCACCGGGTTCGCCTCGTTCGCGGTCGTGGTCACCCTCGTGCCGTTGATGACCGAACGCGGGATCTCCACCACCACCGCCGCGATCGCCCTCGGGCTGGGCGGGGTCGGGCAGGTCGTCAGCCGGGTCGGCTACAGCGCTTTCGCTGCCCGTACCAGCGTGCGCACCCGCACGACCGTCATCGTGGTCGCGATCGCCGCGACCACGATGCTGCTCGGAATCTTCACCACCGCAGCGGCTTTGACGGTCGCGGCGGTTCTGTCGGGTATGGCGCGCGGAGTGTTCACCCTGCTGCAGGCCACCGCGATCACCGACCGCTGGGGCTCGGCTCACTACGGGCAACTCTCCGGCCTGCTCTCCGCGCCGATGACGATCTCCCTGGCTTCGGCACCGTTCGCCGCCACTGCCCTGGCCGCCGGGCTCGGTGGCTATTCGACCACTTTCCTTGTCCTCGGCACGGCCGCCGCGGCCGCTGCGGCCTTGTCCCTGTCCACCATCCCGAAACTCTCACCGAAAGAGCAACACTCATGATCGACGCCATCGTCATCGGCGCGGGCCAGTCCGGACTCGCCGCTGCCCGCGCTCTCGCCGACCACCACCTCACACCGGTCGTGCTCGAAGCCGGACCGGAACCCGTCGGGTCCTGGCCGCGCTATTACGACAGCCTCACCCTGTTCTCGCCCGCGCGGTACAGCACCATGCCCGGCCTGGAATTTCCCGCCGAACCTGATCGCTACCCGCACCGCGACGACGTCGTCGACTACCTGCGCCGCTATGCCGAAACCCTCGGGGCCGACATCCGCACCAATACCTCCGTCACCACCGTCGGGGCCCACCCCGACAGCGGATTCGTCGTCGACACCGCCGACGGACAGCGGCTCCGCACCGCTGGAATCGTTGCCGCAACAGGATCTTTCGGAAACCCACACGTGCCTGATCTTCCCGGCCAGGACCGGTTCGCCGGTAGGATCACGCATGTCGCCGACTACCGTCGACCCGAGGACCACGCTGGGCAGCGGGTGATCGTCGTGGGCGGGGGAAACTCCGCGGTACAGGTCGCCTACGAACTCGCCGACCACGCGAGAGTCACTCTCGCCACCCACAACCCGATCAATTTCTTGCCCCAGCACCGCGATGGGCACGACATCCACCACTGGCTCGTGGCGACCGGGTTCGACCGGCTCCCGCCGGAATGGCTGATCCGCTATGTCGGCGGCACCCTGGTCATGGACACCGGCGACTACCAGCGCGCTGTCGAAACCGGTCGCATGGACCGCCGACCGATGTTCACCAGTTTCGACACCGAGACGATCACCTGGGCCGACGGCACCGTCGAATCGGTCGACACCGTGCTCTTCGCCACCGGCTATCGGCCCGACCTCGGCTATCTCGCCGAGCTCGGCGCCCTCGCCAACGGCTACCCACTCCACAGCGCGGGGGTGTCGACCACCCATCCGGGGTTGGTGTATGTCGGGTTGGAGTTCCAGCGATCGTTCTCCTCCAACACCTTGCGAGGGGTTCATCGAGACGCCGAACACGCCGTCGCCGCGCTGGCGGCGCACATCAAACAGGCGCCGGCTCTGGTAGGTCTACAGCCGTAGTGTTCGACTGTCCCACAGTGCCATTGGCGAATCCGCCGTGCCGAACTACGCCTGGATGACCTCGATGCCGACCAGGGCGTTGAGGGAATCGCAACTGGCCCAGGACTGGTTCTGGCCGTAGTGGGCGGGGCCGTACTTCCAGTAGACGAACGGGACGGGCCATGCGACGCAGGTGAGTTTCACCTGGTGCCAGGTCGGGCGCTCGCAGGTGGACATTCCGCCGGTGTTGAAGATGTTGTAGACGTGACAGTTGGCCTCCCACACCGGTACGTCGGCCTGGGCTACGCCGCCACCGGCGACCACAGCGGAAGCGGTGACGGCGGCAACAGCGGCGCCGGCGGCGAGTCTCTTCGCAGAAAGCATGTCGAACCTCCTGAATCGATGTTGTCTGGAAGATCGCTGGGGGATCGAGAATGTTACTCAGGCCACTTTTGGCGGTGCGCTTGCTATTGCCCGAATGTGCCGCTGATCGGGTTCTTCAGTCGAATATGGCGATACTCCGCGGTCGGATCGGGATGGTCGAGAATAATTTGCCGATTGCGGCGGGAAAGGTCGTCCTCGTCGGCGCAGTCCTCGATTCCACTAATCTCGGTAACCGTGCCGACTTCCTTTCCCCCGATCGATCCGTACGCCGACGGCATGCTCGAGGTCGGTGACGGAAACCAGGTGTACTGGTGCGCCAGTGGCAATCCCGCGGGCCTGCCCGCGCTGGTGGTGCACGGTGGGCCGGGGAGCGGGAGCGGTCCGGGGTCGCGGAAGTCGTTCGACCCGAACGTCTTCCGGATCGTGCAGTTCGATCAGCGCGGTTGCGGACGGAGCGTTCCGAGCGCCGTCGACCCGGGCACCGACATGTCGGTGAACACCACCGAGCACCTGATCGCGGACATGGAACGGCTGCGCACCCACCTCGGCGTCGACCGCTGGCTGCTGTACGGCGGGTCCTGGGGGTCCACGCTGATCCTCGCTTACGCCGAGCGGTATCCGGAGCGGGTCAGCGGGATTGTGCTGGTCGGCGTCACCAGCACCCGACGCCGCGAGATCGACTGGCTGTACCGGGGTGTCGCGCGGCTGCTGCCCGCCGAGTGGGAGCGCTTCGCGGCTGTTGTGCCCGGCGGCGACCTGGTCGAGGGCTATCGGCAGCTGCTGGAACACCCGGACGAGGCGGTGCGCCGCAACGCCGCGATCGAGTGGTGCCGCTGGGAGGACGCGGTGATCGCACACGAATCCGCGGGCAGCCCAGGGCAATACAGCGCCAGGCCGGATCGGGCCATGCTGGCCTTCGTCCGGATCTGCACGCACTACTTCGCGCATGCGGCGTGGCTCGACGAAGGTGTGCTGCTGCGCGAGGCCGGACGGCTGACCGGGATTCCCGGCGAACTGATCCACGGCCGCCTCGATCTCAGTGCCCCGCTCGACACCGCGTGGGAACTCGCGAAAGCCTGGCCGGACGCCCGCCTGCACGTGATCGACGACTCCGGCCACACCGGCAGTCCCGCCATGGGCGAGGCGGTCGTCGCTGCCATCGCCCGCTTCGCCTAGTCCGATCCGGGATCAGAACAGGATCAGCGCCGCGCAGAGTCCGGCGATGGCGATGAACTGAAGGGCTACCCGGTACTTCAGAATGCTGTCCCACTCGTCCTGCAGCGCACGGGCATCGGCCGGAATGATGCCGCTCCGCGCGGCGGCGGTCTGCTGGGTGTTGATCGGCTTGGCGACCCGGACGTAGAAGGCGAGCCAGGTCAGTAGCGCCGCCACGGTGATCCCTGCCGCGACCGCGGCGCCGAGCTGCCCGGCCAGCAGTGCGATCAGCAGCGTGAGCACCGCCGTGACGACACCACCCGCACCGACGACGGGCATCCGCTTGTCGCCGTAGTAGTGACCCCATCCCGCGCTCATGGTCACGGTCGCGTCATCGAGCTTGCGATACACCGATCGGGTGATCACCGCCCCGCAGACATCGGTGCCGTAGACGACGGCGTTGGTGAGAATGGCGGCGGCGGCAACGATCTGGCCGGTGACAATGAGCATTTCAGCACCTCTACTTGGAATCTAGCGACGCTAGATGTTGGAGCAACGGTAACACCGGGCCGCTAGTCTGTCTAGCATTGCTAGATTTCGGAGCGCTACCGCAGTCGGACCCGGTCACCTCGGATGCGGGCGTGCAGGTGCATGTCGTGTCGGCCGTCGTCGTGGACGGCGGCGCTGCGGCGGGTGCCCTCCAGGAGATACCCGGACTTCGTGGCAACCCGGCACGAGGCGTTGTTGCTGGTCGAGTGCTCCAATTCCAGGCGGTGGAAACCGATCTCGTCGATGGCCCAGGTGGAGAGCGAGGACAGGGCGCGGGAGGCGACACCGGCGCCGCGAGCGGACGGGAGCACCCAGTAGGCGAGAACGGCGGTGCCCTCGTCGAAGTCCAGGCTGCGCAACGCGATCCGGCCGAGCACCTCCGCGCCCGCGCGGGTGACGGCCCAGTGGCCTGCCTTCTCCTGCTGCCAGTCCTGACGGTAGGTGTCGAACCATTCCCTGACCTGGGTTTCGGTGGTGGGTCGGTTCGTGTGCCAGCGGCGGGTCTCGGTGTCCTGGTAGGCGGAGAGGAATGTGGGTGCGTCGGCCGGCTCCCAGGGGCGGAGCAGCAGGTTTCCGGAGGCCGGCAGCGTGGGTTGAGGGGAGTTGGCGAGGGTCCCGGCGGGGAGGGTGGGCGGCGTCGACAGTGTGCGAGTCATGGGCCATGATCGCCCGGCGACGGCGACGCCCGTCAAGGTCGGCGCGCGAGTTCGGGGAGCCGCGGTCCAACGCCATAACCCGACATCGACGCTGTTCAGGTCGCGATGTCGGTGAGCGGGCATAGGCTGAGCGGGTGTCGGTGCTGCCTCTGATCTTCACCGCGGGCTGGGCCAGCGGGATCAACGCATATGCGGTGGTGTTCCTACTCGGGGTGTTCGGGCGGATCGGGTGGGCCGATGACGTGCCCGCGGGGCTCGAGCGGACCGATGTGCTGGTCGCGGCGGGCGTGCTGTTCGTCATCGAGGCGGTCGCCGACAAGATCCCGTACCTGGATTCGTTCTGGGATGCCGTGCACACGGTGGTACGGCCCGCCTCGGGTGCGGTGGTGTCGGCCTTGATCGCGGGGCAGGACGATTCGCTGCCGACCCTGTTCGCCGCGGCGGTCGGCGGCACCACCGCGCTGGCCAGCCATATCGTCAAGGCGGGTACCAGGATGGCGGTCAACACTTCGCCGGAACCGGTCACCAACATCGCGCTGAGCACTGTCGAGGATCTCGGTGTCGGCGGCGTCATCACCCTGGCCGTGTTCTTCCCGATCCTGGCGGCGGTGATCGCCGCGATCGCACTGGCGATCGGACTCTGGGTGGTCTACCTGTGTGCCAGCAGAATTCGCCGCTACCGGCGCCGCAGGGGTGAACGCCGCGCCGCCCACCGTGCGGGCCGAGATCCGGCCCTCGAATAGGCAGCGCGAACTCTCGGTGGGCCGAGGTTCGGCGCCCCGCCCGGCGATCGGTCAGCCGTGCGGGGCGCCGTCCCACATCACCTCACCTGTGGCGCCACCTTCGTGCCCAGCAGATCGATGCTGTGCAGCACCTGTTCCGGCGGCAGCGTGCCGACACTGGTGTGCAGCATGAAGCGGTCGAGCCCGAGGTCGTCGCGCACCTCGGCGATCTTGCCCGCCACGTAGTCGGGGGTGCCGACGAACAGTGAACCTTCCGGCGAGCGCAGGGCGTCGAACTGCGCGTGGGTCATCGGACCCCAGCCGCGTTCACGCCCGATGACCGACATGGCCAACGCGTAGGGCGCGTAGAAATCGGCCACGGCCTGCTCCTCGGTATCGGCGACGTACCCGTGCGCGTGCACCGCCACCGGCTGCTTCTCGTGGCCGCCCTCGGCCAGCGCGCGGTGGTACAGCTCGACCAGCGGCTTGAACCGGGCGGGCTGACCGCCGATGATCGCGATGGCCAACGGCAGGCCGAGCAGCCCGGCACGGATCACCGACTCTGGACTCCCGCCGACCGCGATCCACACCGGCAGCGGCCGATCGTCGGTGCGCGGATACACCGTGACATCGCGCAGCGGCGCCCGGAACTTCCCCGACCAGGTGACCGGATCATCGCCGCGCAGGTGCAGCAGCAGAGCCAGCTTCTCCTCGAACAGCTCGTCGTAGTCGCCCAGGTCGTAGCCGAACAGCGGGAACGACTCGGTGAACGACCCGCGACCGGCCATCAGCTCCGCGCGGCCGTTCGACAGCCCGTCCAGGGTGGCGAAGTCCTGATAGACCCGGACCGGATCGTCGGAGCTGAGCACGGTGACCGCGCTGGTCAACTGGATGCGTTCGGTCCGGGCCGCGGCGGCGGCCAGGACGACGGCGGGGGAGGAAGCGGCGAAATCCTTGCGATGGTGTTCGCCGACGCCGTAGACGTCGAGTCCCGCGGCCTCGGTCGCGACGGCTTCGTCGACGACCTGGCGCAGGCGTTGGGCGGCGGTCGGCGCGGGCCGGTCGCCGGTCGGGTACAGCTCGGCGAAGGTGGTCAGCCCCAGTTCCATGTGAACCTCGTTTCCGGGAGTCGGTCTACTCACGGCATAAACGGACCGTGGTCCGAAATGATTCCCCGCATCATTGTGGCTGGTAGCAGACTATCTATGACGAAACTATGATGGACCGCATGACGGCCCCGGCGAACACGCGCACCGAACCCGACCTGTCCTACCTGCTCGACCGCACCAGTCATGTCCTGCGCACGCGGATGGCCTCCGCGCTCGGGGAGATCGGGCTGACGGCCCGCATGCACTGCGTGCTGGTGCACGCCATGGAGGCCGAGCGCACCCAGGCGCAGCTCGCCGACCTCGGTGACATGGACAAGACGACGATGGTCGTCACCGTCGACGCGCTGGAGAAGGCCGGTCTGGCCGAGCGCAAACCGTCGAGCACCGACCGCCGCGCCCGCATCATCTCGGTGACCCTCGCGGGTGCCGAACTGGCCGCGCGCAGTGTCGAGATCGCCGACGGCGTCCACGAGTCGGTCCTCGGATCGTTGCCGCCGCAAGAGCGGGATGTGCTGCTGCGCGCGCTGAATCGCCTGGTCGAGGGGGAGCTGTCGACCGCGGTGGAAGCGACCTGCGCGCGCCGCGCCCGGCAATAGTCCGTCATAGATTGTCTGCAACGGAACTATCTAGTACGGTCCTTTCATGACCAAATCCCAGCGCGTCGCGCTCGCTGTGCTCTCGGCCGCGATGTTGATGACCATCCTCGACGGCAGCATCGTCACCGTCGCCATGCCGGCGATCCAGGACGATCTCGGCTTCTCGCCCGCCGGTCTGAGCTGGACCGTGAACGCCTATCTGATCGCCTTCGGCGGTCTGCTCCTGCTGGCCGGTCGCCTCGGTGACCTGATCGGCCGCAAGACGATGTTCCTCACCGGCACTGTCGTTTTCACCGTCGCCTCGCTGCTGGCCGGTGCGGCCACCAGCCCCGCGATGCTGGTCGGCGCCCGCTTCCTGCAGGGTGTCGGCAGCGCGATCTCGGCCTCGGTGGTGCTCGGCATCCTGGTCACGATCTTCACCGGAAAGCGCGAACGAGCCACGGCCATCGGCGTTTTCGCCTTCACCGGTGCCGCGGGCGCCTCCATCGGCCAGGTCCTGGGCGGCGTGCTCACCGACGCGCTGAACTGGCACTGGATCTTCCTGATCAACGTGCCGATCGGGGTACTGACCATCGCGGTGGCGATCAAGGCGCTGCCCGCCGACCGTGGACTCGGGCTGGCCGCGGGCGCCGACGTTCTCGGCGCGATCCTGGTGACCGCCGGGCTGATGCTGGGCATCTACACCGTCGTCGAGGTCGAGACCTACGGCTGGGCCTCGTCGCACACCCTGGGCCTCGGTGCCCTGGCCGCCGCCCTGCTCGCCGCCTTCGTCGCGCGCCAGGCCACTGCCCGCACGCCACTGCTGCCGCTGCGGATCTTCCGCTCCCGCAACGTCTCCGGCGCCAACGTCGTGCAGATGCTCGCACTGGCCGCCATGTTCGCCTTCCAGATCATCGTCGCGCTCTACCTGCAGAAGGTGCTCGGGTACACCGCGCTGCAGACCGGCCTGGCCATGCTGCCCGCCGCACTGGCCATCGGCACGGTGTCGCTGTTCGCCTCCGCGCGACTGGTCACCCGGTTCGGGGAACGGGCCGTGCTCATCTCCGGTCTGGTGTTGCTGCTGATCGGGATGTCGTGGCTGATGCGGTTGCCCACCGAGGCCGTCTATGTCACCGACCTGCTGCCGATGATGGTGCTGATCGCCGGTGGCGGTCTGGTGCTGCCCACCCTCACCGCCCTGGCGATGTCGGGTGCCGAGGCCGACGACGCCGGACTGGCCTCGGGCCTGTTCAACACCTCCCAGCAGGTCGGCATGGCGATCGGCGTCGCGGTCCTGTCCACCCTCGCCGCCGCCCGCACGGGCGCCGAGCTCGCGGCGGGTGCGTCCGAGGCGGACGCGCTGACCAGCGGCTACCGGCTGGCGTTCACGGTGGCCGCCGGACTGCTCGCGGCGGCGCTGGTCATCAGCGTCACGGTGCTGCGCCGACCCGGCGCACCCGCCGCGTCCGCACCGGTCGCCGATACCGTCGCCGTGCACTGAGCGGCGGCGACGGTATCGCTCGACGAGGCCGGCTGGAACAATGGGCGACATGACCTCGATCGAGGACCCCCAGGACAAACTGACCGTCACGCCGCCCAAGAAGTGGGCGGCGGGCGTCCCCGGTGTCGTGCACGCGATCGAGTACTCGCTGTCGCAGACCACCCCCGCGCGCACGGCGCTGACCCTGCTGAACATCAATCAGACCAAGGGCTTCGACTGCCCCGGCTGCGCGTGGCCCGAGCCCAAGCACCGCCACCGCAACGAGTACTGCGAGAACGGCGCCAAGCACATCAACGACGAGGCGACCACCCGCCGCGTCACCGCCGAGTTCTTCGCGACCCATCCGGTCGCCGAACTCGACACGATGTCGGACTACTGGCTCAACCAGCAGGGCAGGCTCACCGAGCCGATGGTGAAGCACCCCGGCGCCACGCACTACGAGCCGATCGGCTGGGACGGCGCCCTCGACCTGATCGCCACCCACCTGCGCGAGCTCGACTCGCCCGACGAGGCCCTGTTCTACACCTCGGGGCGGGTGAGCAACGAGGCCGCGTTCCTGCTGCAACTGTTCGCCCGCGCCTACGGCACCAACAATCTGCCCGACTGTTCGAACATGTGCCACGAGTCGAGTGGTTCGGCGCTCAACGAGACCCTTGGCGTCGGCAAGGGCAGCGTGTCGCTGGAGGACATCTACGAGGCCGACCTGATCTTCGTCGTCGGCCAGAATCCTGGCACCAACCATCCGCGCATGCTCTCCGCGCTCGAGGAGACCAAGCGCAACGGTGGCAAGATCGTCGCGGTCAACCCGCTGCCCGAGGCCGGCCTGATCCGGTTCAAGAACCCGCAGGTGCCGCGCGGGGTGATCGGGCGCGGCACGGCCATCGCCGACTGGTTCCTGCAGATCCGCCCCGGCGGTGATCTCGCGCTGTTCCAGATGCTCAACCGGCTGCTGCTCGAATCCGAGGACGCGGCACCGGGCACCGTGCTCGACCACGAGTTCATCGCGTCGCAGACCAGCGGGTTCGACGCGTTCGCCGCGCACGCCTGGCGGATCACCTGGGACGACGCGCTGCGCGCGACCGGGCTCACCCGCACCGAGATCGAGCAGGTGCGCAGGCAGGTGCTCGCCAGCAAGAAGATCGTCGTGTGCTGGGCGATGGGTCTCACCCAGCACAAGCACGGCGTGCCGACCATCCGCGAGATCGTGAACTTCCTGCTGCTGCGCGGCAATCTGGGCCGTCCCGGCACCGGGGTGTGCCCGGTGCGCGGGCACAGCAATGTCCAGGGCGACCGCACCATGGGCATCTGGGAACGGATGCCGCAGTCGTTCCTCGATGCGCTCGGCGCGGAGTTCGCGTTCACCCCGCCGCGCGAGCACGGGGTGGACTCGGTCGGTGCGATCCGCGCCATGCGTGATGGTGCCGCGAAGGTATTCATCGGCGTCGCGGGCAATTTCGCGCGCGCCACCCCCGACAGCGAGGTCACCGAGGCCGCCCTGCGGCGATGTTCGCTGACCGTGCAGATCTCCACCAAACTCAACCGCTCCCACACGGTGTGTGGCGAGACCGCGCTGATCCTGCCCACGCTCGGCCGCAGCGATCGCGACATCCAGGCCTCGGGTGAGCAGTTCGTCACCGTCGAGGACTCGATGAGCGAGGTGCACGCCTCGCGCGGGCGCCTCGACCCCGCCTCGCCCACCCTGCTGAGCGAGGTGGCGATCATCGCCGGGCTGGCCCGGCGCACCCTCGGTGACGGCGGCAGCATCCCGTGGGCGGAGTTCGTCGCCGACTACGGCACCATCCGCGAGCGCATCGCCCGGGTGGTGCCGGGCTTCGCGAACTTCAACGAACGCGTCAGCGAACCCGGTGGTCTGCGGCTGATCAACCCCGTCAACGAGGGGGTCTATCGCACCGCCACCGGCAAGGCGCGATTCACCTGCAACGACTTCACCGCGCCCGACGTGCCACCGGGGCACCTGCTGCTGCAGTCGCTGCGCTCCCACGACCAGTGGAACACCATCCCGTACGCGAACAGTGACCGCTATCGCGGCATCCACGACGCCCGCCGGGTGGTGCTGGTCAACCTCGCCGACCTGACCGAACTCGGGATCGGCGACGGTGACGTGGTCGACATCGTCAGCGTCTGGCACGACGGCGTCGAGCGGCGCGCCCGTAATTTCATCGCCGTCGCCTATCCGGCCAGTCGCGGATCGGCGGCCGCCTACTACCCGGAGACCAACGTGCTCGTGCCGCTCGACAGCGTGGCCGACATCAGCAATACGCCGACGTCGAAGGGCATCGTGGTCCGGCTGGAGCCATGGCCCGACGGCGCCGAGTCGCTGAGCTAGCCGCTCTGGATACACTCTCTGCTATGTCCGTGCGCACCCGTCAGCCACTCGTTCCCGGCACCCAGTCGCCGATCCGGGACGTCCCGCGTTCCATCGAGCGCCCCGAATACGTGTGGAAGAAGACCGCCAACGAGGGCAACGAGCCCTGGGTGCAGACGGCCGAGACCATCGAGAAGATGCGGATCGCGGGCAAGATCGCCGCGCAGGCGCTGGACGAGGCGGGCAAGGCGGTGGCTCCCGGCGTCACCACCGACGAGCTGGACCGCATCGCGCACGAGTACATGTGCGATCACGGCGCCTACCCCTCGACGCTGGGGTACAAGGGCTTCCCCAAGTCCTGCTGCACCTCGCTCAACGAGGTCATCTGCCACGGCATCCCCGACTCGACCGTGATCGAGGACGGCGACATCGTCAACATCGACGTGACCGCCTACATCCACGGCGTGCACGGCGACACCAACCGGACCTTCCTCGCCGGGAACGTCGACGAGGAGGTGCGCCTGCTGGTCGAGCGCACCGAGGAGGCGACCAACCGGGCGATCAAGGCGGTCAAGCCGGGCCGGGCGCTCAATGTCGTCGGCCGTGTCATCGAGGCCTACGCCAACCGCTTCGGCTACGGCGTGGTGCGCGACTTCACCGGGCACGGCGTCGGCCCCACCTTCCACAGCGGCCTGGTGGTCCTGCACTACGACCAGCCCTCCATCGAATCGGTCATCGAACCGGGCATGACCTTCACCATCGAGCCGATGATCAACCTCGGCGCCATCGACTACGACATCTGGGACGACGGCTGGACCGTGGTCACCAAGGACCGCAAGTGGACCGCCCAGTTCGAGCACACGCTCGTGGTCACCGAGACGGGTGCGGAAATCCTGACGCTGCCGTGAGCCGGTCGCCCGGCTACTCCGGCGCGCGGTCGGCTCGGCGGATCGTCGACGGGACGCGTGCGGCATCCGATCGCGGACCCGGGGCGCCGACCTCGTGGCGGTCGCGGTGGTGAGCCGCGCCGATCTGCGCGGAGCGTTGCTCATCGCGGGCACCACCTCCGACGCCGGGAAAAGCGTTGTGGTGGCAGGGATCTGCCGGATGCTGGCGCGGCGCGGGGTGCGAGTGGCGCCATTCAAGGCGCAGAATATGTCCAACAACTCCGTCGTCACTCTCGATGGCGGGGAGATCGGGCGAGCGCAGGCGCTCCAGGCGCGGGCGTGTGGGTTGGAACCGAGCGTGCGGTTCAACCCGGTGCTGTTGAAGCCGGGTAGTGATCGGCGATCGCAACTCGTGGTGCGCGGCAAGGCTGTCGGAACCGTCGGCGCGCGTGACTATTTCACGCGCCGCCAGCAGTTGCGCGAGGTGGTCGCAGCCGAACTCGCCTCGTTGCGTGCGGAATTCGATGTGGTGATCTGCGAGGGTGCGGGTTCGCCCGCTGAAATCAACCTGCGTGCCACAGATCTGGCGAACATGGGCCTCGCGCGAGCTGCCGATCTCCCCGTGTTGGTGGTGGGCGACATCGATCGCGGCGGGGTGCTGGCTCACCTGTTCGGCACGGTAGCCGTCCTGGAACCCGAAGACCAGCAACTCATCTCGGGCTTCGTCGTCAACAAATTCCGTGGTGACGTGTCCCTGCTGCAACCCGGCCTCGACCAGCTGACAACCCTGACCGGCCGCCCGACCCTCGGCGTGCTGCCCTTCGCCGAAGACCTCTGGCTCGACGCCGAAGACTCCCTCGGCACCATCGCGGGCACCCCCGTCGGCCGCCCCGGTCCACCGCACGGCACCGAATGGCTCACCGTCGCCGCCATCCGCCTCCCGCGCATCTCCAACTCCACCGACATCGAAGCCCTCGCCTGCGAACCCGGCGTCGCCGTGCGCTGGGCCGACGCCCCCCACCAGCTCGCCACCGCCGACCTCGTGGTCCTGCCCGGCTCGAAGGCGACGGTCTCCGATCTGGAATGGCTGCGCGCCAAGGGAATCGACGCCGCGCTGCGCGCGCGTGCCGCCGCCGGACGGCCGATCCTGGGTATCTGCGGCGGCTACCAGATACTCGGCCGCCGCATTGTCGACGGCATCGAGTACTTCGGCGCGCCTGCTCAGTCGTCCGCCGGACCCGTCGCCACGGAACGCGCCGATGACCCGTCCGGAGCGGCCGACCGGGTCCGAGCCGTCGACCCGGCTGGAGCCGTCGACCCGGACGACCGGGCCGAAACCGGCGCCGTGACATCCGATGACGCCACGGCGGTACCGCCGCCTGCCACGCGGTTGGATCCACCCCGGACCGATCACGAACGGGCACCGGCGCCCGCCGCGCGATCGGTCCCGCCGCGGACCGATCACGAACCCTGGGTGGCCGCCGGACTCGGCCTACTCGACCTCGACATCGAATTCGCCGACCCCAAGATCGCCCGCCAGGTCACTGGTCGCGCGGGGGACACCCCTGTACACGGCTACGAAATCCACCACGGCCGTGTCCACCGCACCGGCGACCACGCTTGGCTCACCATCGACGGTGCCCCTGAAGGCAGTGTGCGCCAAGCGATCTGGGGCACCCACGTGCACGGCCTGCTCGAATCCGACGACTTCCGGCGCCACTGGCTCACCGAGGTCGCCGCCCGTGCCGGACGTACCGGGTTCACCGTCGCGCCCGACACCTCGGTCGCCGCGATCCGCACCGCCCAACTCGACCTGCTCGCCGACCTGATCGAACAGCACGTCGACCTCGACGCCCTGGACCACCTGATCCGGCACGGCGCCCCCGCCGACCTCCCGGTCATCCGCACCGAGACGCCCAGCGCTCGCTGAGCCGCGTACTCACAGCCGGTGGCGTCGCCTCGGCCGGGCGCGATCCGGTGACGGCCGAGACGATCCGCGTCGCTCGCTCGGTGCGGGTCGGCGGTCCTACCGGGTGGTGTAGCCGCCGTTGGCGAAGATGGTCTGGCCGGTGACCCAGCCGCCCTCGGTGACGAGGAACTCCACCAGCGGGGCGATGTCCTCGATGCGGGTCAGGCGGCCGCCGAGGGCCTGGGACTTGTGGAACTCCACGCGGTCCGGGGTTTCCTGCGGGTAGAAGAACGGGGTGTCCATAGGACCAGGAGCCACGTTGTTGACCGTGATGCCACGGTCGGCGAACTCCTTGGCCGCGGCGCGGGTGAAGTGTTCGACGGGGCTCTTGGCGCCCGCGTAGGTGGAGTAGCCGTCGGTGAACGCGGCCAGCAGGGAGGTGACGATCGTGACGATGCGGCCGCCGTCGTTGAGGCGCTTGCCCGCCTCCTGGAGGAAGAAGTAGGCGGCCTTGGCGTTGATGTCGAACATCGCGTCGTAGTCGGCCTCGGTGGTGTCGAGGATGGGCTTGCGCAGCACCTTGCCGACGGTGTTCACGGCGATGTCGACCCCGCCGAACTCCGCGACCGCGGTGTCGAACAGGCGCACGACGTTGGCGGGCACGGTCAGGTCGGCCTGGAACTTCACCGCCCGCACCCCGGCAGCCTGCGCCGCGGCGACGGTCTTGTCGGCGTCGGCTTCGCTGGCGTCGCTGTTGTAGTGGACCAGCACGTTGGCGCCGTCCTCGGCGAGGGTGGTGCTGATCAGCCCGCCCAGGTTCTTGGCCCCCGCGGCCACCACGGCGGAACTCCCGGTCAAAATGCCTGCCATCGATCTGTCCTCTCGTCGGTGTCGCTTGCTCCTACTCTCTCGACGTTAGGCAGCCATAGAACAAATGGGAAACAGTACTTTCTGACCTTTCCACAAACATTGTTTGTGCACAGCTAAGGTGCTGGTCATGGACGACCACCGGGCACCGCGAGCGGACAGACCGCTGGACCTGCATCGGCTCCAGCAGTTTCTCGCCGTCGCCGAGAACGCCGGATTCACCAGTGCCGCAGCACAATTGCATCTCACCCAGCAGGCGCTGAGCACCGCCATCCGGCAGCTGGAACGCCAACTCAGCGTGACCCTGTTCGACCGCACCGGCCGCCGCCTGCGCCCCACCGCGGCGGGAGAGGTGCTGCGGGACGGCGCGCGCGCCCTGCTCGCGGCCGCGGCGACGCTGGCCGAACAGACCTACGAGGCGGGCACCGCCACGCCACGGCCGTTCGTCATCGGCCACACCCCGGCCATCACCGCCGAGGAGGTCTATCTGCTGCTCGCCCCGGTCCGCGCGCGACTGCCCACCGCCTCGGTGACCGCGCGCCAGATGTTCCCCGACGCCCTGGTCCCCGCGCTCTACGACGGACAGATCGACCTCGCCCTGCGCCGCGGCGTGGCGATGCCCGCCGACCTGGCCTCGGCGATCATCGCCTACGACCCGGTCCGCGTCGCCGTCGCCCACACCCACCACCTGGCGAAACGCGACCTCGTGCGAATCGATGACCTGCGCACTGAATCGGTCATCGTCTGGGCCCCACCCGGCCACTCGTTCTACACCGACTTCCTGCTCAGCACCTGCCGTCGCGCCGGTTTCGAACCCCGATTCGTGGTCAACCGCATCCAGGGCACACCACCGATCACCGCCGTCGCCGACAACGACTACGTCGCGTTCGTGACCGCCCCCAAGGGCCCGGCCCTCGGCGGCCTGGTCCACGTGATCGACCTCGCCGACCCCCCACTGGCCCCCACCCAGGCCCTGTGGCTGCCACACACGGTCTCACCGGTCCGCGACCTGCTCACGGTGCGGAGCCCCGCCGTCGGCGAGTGACTGGTGTCCGCCGCGCGATCGGATGTGCGGCCGCTCTCGGTGGCCCGCCCGCGCCGCCCGTTGTGACAGGTCTGTCAATTCGGGCGGTCCGCGCTGGGAAACCGCAGGACACGGCCGGAAACCGACCGGCCGGGCGGAGCGGAACACCCTGCCGTGTTCAGCCGCGCCGTGTACCGTACACCGGCATGAAATCTCGGCAGATCACGGTCGGTGACCGGGCCTGGACAGTGCGGGTCGACGGTCCCTCATCGCGGCACAATGTGCTGCTGCTTCCCGATGCGGACGACCCTGCCGACGTCTTCGACCAGGTGTGCGCCCGGCTGCACGAATCGGATCTGCAGACCGTGGTGGTGGAGTCCGTCGAGGGGCTCGACCCGGCGGCCGTGCACGCCATTCTCGACGAGCTCGAACTGCCCTACGTCAACGTGGCCGGGCGTGGCGCCGGAGCCGCGCTGGCCTGGCGGGTGTGCGCGGGGCGGTTCGGCCGGTTCATGAGCCTGGTCGTCGCCGATCACGGGCACCCGGCCGTGGCCGACGCCGAGGGCAATGCCCCCGACGCGGCCTGTCCGCCGCTGGAGCTGCCCGTCACCATGCTGGTCACCAAGAGCCTGCCGCGCGCGGTCGCCGACGCTTCCGGTCGCTATGTGTACGGCGAGTTCCGGGTGGTGCCGCTCGAGGTCGACAACATCGCCACCGAAGCGGGCCACGAGCTGGCCACCGAGATCGTGCTCCGCACCAGCCTGTGGTGAGTCAGCTCTTCCGATAGGTGGCCAACCAGTCCAGCCAGCTGTCGGTTTCGGCGAAGGCGTTGGCGCGCACCGCTTCCGAGGACAGGAAGACGTCGTGGCGGGCGCCGTCGATCGGGACGATCGTGGTGCGCTCGCCCAGGCAGCCGGCCCAGCGCTGGATCTGCTTCACATCGAGCACCGCGTCGGCCACGTCGACGGCCGGGCTGTGCGCGCGGGCGAACTTGGTCAGGCGCGAACGCAGGATCAGCGCGGGCACGCCGATCGTCAGGCCCTGGTGCAGGCGGGCCTGACCCCGTCGGATCGCCCGCAGCCAGCCCAGCCGTACCGGTTCCCCGGTCAGTGGCTTCCAGTCCAGGTTGTAGTCCCATTCCCCGGCGCGGGTGTGGTGCAGGCTGTCGCCATAGGCGGTGCTGATCCCGCCGGGCAGCTCGGCGAACGCGCGGAACCGGCCGACGGCATTGATCACCGGCGTGCCGACCGTGCGGTAGTACGAGGGGCCCTGCAGATCGAACCAGGGACTGTTGAGGACGACGCCCACCACGCCCGCCGCCGCGACACCACCCGCGGCTTCGAGCCGGTCCAGCCACAGCGGCACGATCAGCCCGCCGGTCGAATGCGCGACGATCAGCACATCGTTGCCGGTCTCGGCACGCGCGATCCGCAGCGCCTCGTCGAGCTCCGCGTCGTAGAGCGCCAGATCGCTGACGTAGTGCGCGCTCTGCCCCTCACGCCGCGAGCGCCCGCATTTACGCAGGTCGAGAGCATAGAAGCGGTGGCCGCGCGCCGCGAAGTGCTCGGCCAGATGCTCCTGGAAGAAGTAATCGGTGAACCCGTGCAGATACAGCACGGTGGGCTCGGTCGCCGGTGCCGCGTTCTCGGGGAGATAGCGCACCAGCGTGGCCACCACCGCGCCCTCACCGTCGGGGTCGGGGCCCAGCGGCAGGGTCCGCTGCTGATAGTCGGTGCCGAGGACATCGGATCGCCACTGCTCGTCGGTCCGGTCGGTGGTACCGATGGTTTCGTTCGTCACACCGCTCAATCTATCGCGCGGTCGTGGCGACGTGCAGTGTTGGTTTACGTCACATTCGGGAGGTCGGTTGCAGAAGTCCGGACGGCTGAGGTGCACAATTGGCATCAGGTGAACGACGGGTAACCTACCTCCCGGCGATTCACCGCGAGTCGCATGAACACCGCCAAAGCGCCCGCGCCAAGCCAACTCACCCGCCGGTGGGTAGCTGAGAAGGACAAGGAAGTCGATCTACCCGTGCCGAACGCTGCGAAGATGGAAAAGACCGATGTAGTTCTGATCGGTGCAGGCATCATGAGTGCCACGCTGGGCACGCTGCTGCGGCAGCTGCAGCCGGATTGGTCGATCTCGGTGTTCGAGCGGCTCGACGCCGCCGCCGCGGAGAGCAGCGATCCGTGGAACAACGCGGGTACCGGCCACTCCGCCCTGTGCGAGCTCAACTACAGCCCGCAGAACGCCGACGGCTCGGTCGACATCGGCAAGGCCGTCGACATCAACGAGCGCTTCCAGGTCTCGCGCCAGTTCTGGGCCTCCGCGGTCGACACCGGGGTCCTCGACGGCCCGTCCGGGTTCATCAACCCCATCCCGCACGTCAGCTTCGTGCACGGCGCCGACAACGTCGACTACCTGCGCAAGCGCTACGAGGCCCTGGCCCCGCACCCGCTGTTCCGCGGCATGGAGTACATCGACAGCCCCGACGAGTTCGCCGCGCGCCTGCCGCTGATGGCCAAGGGCCGTGACTTCTCCGATCCGATCGCGCTGAACTGGACCGACGGCGGCACCGACATCGACTTCGGCGCGCTCACCAAGCAGCTGCTGGCCTACCTCGGCCGCGCCGGCGGCGAGATCGCCTTCGGTACCGAGGTCCGCAACCTCGACAAGCAGTCCGACGGCAGCTGGAACGTCACCGTCCGCAACCTGCGCACCTACCGGTCGCGCACCCTCAACGCGAAGTTCGTCTTCGTCGGCGCCGGTGGTGGCGCGCTGCCGCTGCTGCAGAAGTCGGGCATCGCCGAGGCCAAGGGCTTCGGTGGCTTCCCGATCAGCGGCCAGTTCCTGCGCTCGACCAACCCCGAGCTGATCGCCGCGCACGAGGCCAAGGTGTACGGCAAGGCCGCCGTCGGCGCGCCGCCCATGTCGGTGCCGCACCTGGACACCCGCGTCATCAACGGCCGCAAGGGCCTGCTGTTCGGCCCCTACGCGGGCTGGACCCCCAAGTTCCTCAAGGACGGTTCCAACACCGACCTGTTCAAGTCGATCAAGCCGAACAACATCGGCTCGCTGGTCGGCGTCGGTCTCACCGAGCTGGGTCTGACCAAGTACCTCGTCGAGGAGCTGCTCAAGTCGCAGGCGGGCAAGGTCGGCGTGCTCGAGGAGTTCCTGCCGCGTGCCCAGGGCCGCGACTGGGAGCTGATCACCGCCGGTCAGCGAGTGCAGGTCATCCGCCGCAAGGGCGCCGGAGGCGTGCTCGAGTTCGGCACCGCGGTCATCTCGGCCGAGGACGGTTCCATCGCCGGTCTGCTCGGCGCCTCCCCGGGCGCCTCGACCTGTGTGACCGCCATGCTCGACGTCATGCAGCGCTGCTTCCCGCGTGAGTACGCGGAGTGGACGCCGCAGCTGAAGGAACTGATCCCCTCGCTCGGCGTGAAGCTCTCCGAGGACCAGGCCCTGTTCCAGGAAGTCTGGGACTGGACCAACAAGTCGCTTCAGCTCGTCGAGTCGGACGACACCGCCGCGCAGCCGGGCGTCGCGAGCTTCGCGCAGGTCTGAGGGCTCGACCCGATGATGTCGACGGTCGCGCTGAAGCGGTCATGGGCGGCGGATCTCGACACCGCCACTCTGTACCGGCTGTTGCGGTTGCGCGTCGACGTGTTCGTCGTCGAACAGGAATGCGCCTATCCCGAGCTGGACGGGCGTGATCTGGAACCGCGCACCCGGCACCTGTGGCTCGATGACGACGGTGCGGTCGTCGCCACCCTGCGCCTGCTCGAGGAGCAGGTCAACGGGGTGCGCGGGTTCCGCATCGGCCGGGTGTGTGTCGCCCTCACCGCGCGCGGACACGGGTACACCACTCGCCTGATGCAGGCCGCCCTGGCCGAAACCGGTACGGACACAGTGCGATTGGATGCGCAGTCGCACCTGGTCGACATGTACGCCAAGTTCGGTTTCGAGGTGGACGGCCCCGAGTACGACGACGACGGGATCATGCACGTGCCGATGCGGCGCGGCTGACACGGTCGACGGAGCGCCGGACGTCGCGTCCGGCCGGGCCGGGCGACACACGATGCGCCCCGGCGGAGGCTCCTCGACACGGCCGGAACACCTGGACGGTTGATCATCAGGCACTGAGGTAAGTATCGGCCGAGAAGCGAAATGCACCAGAGCCTGGTGATCGACTGTCCAGGTCGGGGGTGTAGGGGTTTCGGCGGTCGGGGTTCGACGCCCGGAGGTCGGGCGTGGTCGGCGCGCGCATAGAGTTGGGGCGTGCCTGGTTTTGCTGATGTCGCCGCTGGTCCGCACACCGCCGCTCGCTCGGCGGGTGAGGCGGGGTTCCCGTTCTCGGCTGTCGTCGGGCAGGAGCGGTTGCAGCTGGCGTTGATCTTGTCGGCGGTGCACCCCGGGATCGGCGGGGTGCTGGTGCGGGGCGAGAAGGGCACCGCCAAGTCGACCGTGGTGCGCGCGCTGGCCCAGCTGCTTCCGCCGGTGGTCGACGAGACCGGTGCCCGGCCCGCGCGGCTGGTGGAACTGCCGGTCGGCGCCACCGAGGATCGCGTGGTCGGCTCGCTGGATCTCGAGCGGGTGCTGCGCGACGGCGAGCAGGCGTTCCGGCCCGGCCTGCTGGCCGCGGCCCATCACGGCGTGCTCTATGTCGACGAGGTGAACCTGCTGCACGACCACCTGGTCGACGTGCTGCTCGACGCGGCGGCGATGGGGCGGGTGCACGTCGAACGCGACGGTGTCTCGCATTCGCATCCGGCACGGTTCGTCCTGGTCGGCACCATGAACCCCGAGGAAGGCGAACTGCGTCCGCAGCTGCTCGACCGCTTCGGCCTCACCGTCGACGTGGCCGCCTCCCGCCAGGTGGACACCCGCATGGCCGTGGTGCGCAGGCGCCTGGACTACGAAGCCGACCCGGCCGGATTCGCCGCCCGCTACGCCGACGCCGATCAGGTGGTCGCCGAACGGATCCTGACTGCCCGCGACCGGCTGCCCGAGGTGGCCCTGGACGACGGGGAACTGCGCCGGATCGCGGCGCTGTGCGCGGCCTTCGACGTGGACGGAATGCGCGCCGATCTGGTCGTCGCCCGGACCGCCACCGCGCATGCCGCCTGGCGCGGGCGCGATCGGGTGACCGAGGACGACGTGCGCATCGCGGCCGAACTGGCGCTGCCGCACCGGCGCAGGCGTGATCCGTTCGACGAGCCCGGCATCAGCGAGGAACAGCTCGACGAGGCGATGCAGGCGGCCGCCGACGAGGTCGAGAATGCGGCTGCGGCACAGGATTTCGACGAGTCGTCGGTAGCCGACGACGGTGATGAGGCGGCACGGCAGCCGGAGCAAGGTGATCGGGGGCAGGACCGAGGCGATGTCGACGACTCGGACGGCCCGAACGGACCGGACAGCCGTGACCGCAGCCCGATCGACGGTCGGCCTGCCGATGGTCCGCAGGACGGTATCCCCGACGGCGACGGCCCTGATGACGATGGCCCGGACGGTGGCGGTCCCGATGGCGGCGGCCCCGACGACGGCCCTGGCGGACCGCCCAAGGGTGGCCCCGGTTCGGGTTCGCGTCCGGGCGCGGAAAGCCTTTCGGGCACACCGGGTTCGGCGAACAAGCCCGCCCCGCGCTGGGAGGTTCCCGGCATCGGTGAGGGTGCGCCCGGTCGCCGTTCGCGCGCGCAGACCCGCACCGGTCGCATGGTCCGCCCCGACACCGACACCTCCACCGGTCTGCACCTGCTCGGCACCATCTTCGCCGCCGCCCCACGGCAATTCGAGCGCGGCCGGTTCAGCGGCCCGCTCGCCCTGGCCACCGAGGATCTGCGCGGCGCGTATCGCGAAGGGCGCGAAGGGAACCTGGTCGTCTTCGTGGTCGACGCCTCCGGTTCGATGGCTGCCCGCGACCGTCTCACCGCCGTCACCGGCGCCATCGTCACCCTGCTGCGCGATGCCTACCAGCGCCGCGACAAGGTCGCCGTGATCAGCGTGCGCGGCAGCGAAGCCGAACTCGTGCTGCCCCCCACCTCCTCGGTCGACATCGCCGTCCGCCGCCTGGCCGGCCTGCGCACCGGCGGCAAGACCCCCCTCGCCGCTGGCCTGCTGAAGGCCCGCGAGGTGATCGCCCGCGAACACGTCCGCGACCCCCGCCGCCGCCCGATGCTGGTCCTGCTCACCGACGGCCGGGCCACCGGCGGCATCGACCCGCTACCCCGCGCCCGCACCGCCGCCCGGCTGCTGGCGGGCGAGGGCCACACCGCCATGGTCATCGACTGCGAACGCGGCATGATCCGCCTCGGCCTCGCCGCCGACCTCGCCCGCGACCTCCGCGCCCGCTACCTGCGCCTGGACGAACTCACCGGCGACACCGTCGCCGACGTGGTCCGCGGCTCGTCCCACGGCCCCGCGGCCCGCGCCGCGTAACCGGCGTCGGTGCCGCGGGCGCTCGACCGGACCTGATCGACCGGTGACCTGTGCGCGGGTGCCGCCGCCGTGCCCGTCCGGGCGCTCGGGTGGGCGTGGGCGCGATGCCGGGACCTCGAGTGGCTGCCTGATAGAAAGAGGGGCGAACCGGCCCGGTGGCCGGGTCGTGGACAGCAGTGCGCCGAGATGAGGAGTTTCCTGTGCCCAAAGGTGTTCCGGAGGTCGTTCCCGAGGACGGGCTGACCACGCGGCAGCGGCGTAACCAGCCGGTGCTCGCGGTGCACACGGGGCCGGGCAAGGGGAAGTCGACCGCGGCGTTCGGGATGGCCCTGCGGGCCTGGAACCAGGGGTTCGACGTCGCGGTGTTCCAGTTCGTGAAGAGCGCCAAGTGGAAGGTCGGTGAGGAAGCCGCCTTCCGCACCCTGGGCACGCTCCACGAGGAGACCGGGGCCGGGGGCGCGGTCGAATGGCACAAGATGGGTGAGGGCTGGTCCTGGACCCGCAAGCACGGCACCGAGGAGGACCATGCGGCCGCCGCCCTGTCGGGCTGGCAGGAGATCGCCCGCCGCATCGCCGCCGAACAGCACCGCTTCTACGTTCTCGACGAGTTCACCTACCCGCTCAAGTGGGGCTGGGTCGATGTCGACGAGGTGGTCGAGACCCTGACGAACCGCCCCGGCAACCAGCACGTGGTCATCACCGGCCGCGACGCACCCCAGGCCCTGATCGAGGCCGCCGACCTCGTCACCGAGATGACCAAGGTGAAGCACCCCATGGACGCGGGCCGCAAGGGCCAGCGCGGTATCGAATGGTGAGTGCGCATCCCGCCGACCGCACGCGCGCGCCGATACCCATCGGTCGGCACGCACTTGGTCTCGACCTCCGACGGCCGAGCCCGGGCGGTGTTCGGTGAGCGCGCCGGCGGTGGTGATCGCCGCTCCGGCTTCGGGTAGCGGGAAGACGACGCTGGCAACCGGGCTGATCGGTGCGTTGCGGCGGGCCGGGCATCAGGTGGCGCCGTTCAAGGTGGGGCCCGACTACATCGATCCCGGCTATCACGGGCTCGCGGCGGGCAGGCCAGGCCGCAACCTCGATCCCGTGCTGGTGAGGGAGGAGCGGGTGGTTCCGCTCTACCGGCACGGTGCGCAGGGATGCGATATCGCCGTCGTCGAGGGCGTCATGGGCCTGTTCGACGGGCGGATCGACGAGAACCGCACCGAGGCCGTGGCCGAGGGTTCCACCGCGCAGGTGGCGAGTCTGCTCGGGGCGCCGGTGGTTCTGGTGGTCGACGCGCGGGGGCACTCCCAGAGCCTGGCCGCCCTGCTGCACGGCTTCGCCACCTTCGACTCCTCGGTGCGCCTGGGCGGGGTGATCCTCAACCGGGTCGGCAGCGAACGCCACGAACAGGTCCTGCGCGCCGCTTGCGACCGCGTCGGCATCCCCGTCCTCGGCGCCCTGCCCCGCATGGCCGAACTCGAAGTGCCGTCCCGCCACCTCGGCCTCATCCCCGCCGTCGAACACGGCACCGCCGCCACCGTCGCGGTCGACGCGATGACCGAACTCGTCGCGGCCCACGTCGACCTGCGGGCGATCGTCGCTCTGGCCGGTGGATCCGTGCACGGCCCGGCCTGGGATCCGGTCACCGAACTCGCCGCGGCCGCTGAGCACGCCTCGCGCATTGCACCGATGTCGCGCGCGGCGGGGATTGCCGAAGACTTCGTCGCTCCGGGTGAGGAGCCCTCCGATGCCGACGCGATGACCGAACTGTCGGCAGAACTCACCCCCTCAGGGCCTGGTTCGTACCAGCAGCTGACACGAACACCTGCTGATGGACGCGATGAGGGGGCAGCCCGCAGGCTACGCTCGGGGGCCCACACGCCGCTCGGAGTGGTGGCCGATGCTGCCGGTGACCCGGACGACAGGTCAAGCTCGAGACCGGTGCCGTTGATCGCGATGGCGGGCGGGCCCGCCTTCACCTTCGGGTACGCCGAGCATCGCGAACTCCTGATCGCCGCGGGAGCCCAGGTGGCCGTGTTCGATCCTCTGTATGACGAATTACCCTCCGGTACAACAGGATTGGTGCTGCCGGGTGGATTTCCGGAGGAGCATGCCGGTCAACTCTCGGCCAACGAGCGGCTCCGCACCGCGATCGCCGACGGCGCCGCCCGCGGCCTGCCGATCCACGCCGAATGCGCGGGCCTGCTCTACCTGACCCGCACTCTCGACGGCCACCCGATGGCCGGTGTGCTCGACGCCGACGCCGAATTCGGCCCCCGCCTGACCCTCGGCTACCGCGACGCCGTCGCCCTGCACGACTCCGCCCTCTGGCGGGCCGGTGCCAGGGTGCGCGGCCACGAATTCCATCGCACCCGCCTCGTCCGCACCGGCGTCGAGAGCGCCGCTTGGGGTTGGCGCGCAACAGGTTCCGTTGCCGAAGGTGCCGTGGTGCGGCAGGTGCACGCCTCCTACCTGCACACCCACCCGGCGGGAAACCCCGATGCCATCGCCCGATTCGTCGCGGCCGCACAACGATTCGGGCAGTGATCGTGCCGCGGCACGTGTTGACGACGACGGAAGACGCACCGCGGCCGATCGAACACCTGCGCGATACGCGGCAGATCCAGTCGACTGGCGGCGTGCCGTGGTCGACCGGTGTTGCGCCGTGGCCGATGAACGGCTCGGCCCGGTGGGAGCGGAGAAGCGCATGACCTCGGACCTCGGTGGGGGCGAATCCGATGTCGCGGCAGGAGATCAGAGGTCGGAGTGTGCACACGGACCAGGTTCTGGTGCCGTCGCTGTCGGCATCGGGGTCCGGCCAGGGACGGAGTCGGCGCGCATCGTTCACGCGGTCGAAGCGGTGGCGGGGAAGACCCCCATCGCCTGCCTGGCGACACTCGATCGACGTGCAAGCGAACCCGGGGTTCGCGCCGCGGCCGCCGCACTCGGCGTCGCGCTGGTCGGGTTCACCGCCGAGCAGCTGTCCGGCGTCGACGTGGAATACGACTCGGGTCGCACCGCGGCCGCTGTCGGTACCCCGAGTGTTGCCGAAGCGGCGGCGCTGCTGGCGAGTGGTGGCGAGATCGTTTTCGGGAGAACAATTGTCGATGGGATCGTCGTTGCCGCCGCGAGGATGTCACCGCGAACAGCGGGCGACCGATCCGCCCCGAATTAATTCGCTGGGCAAGATCGGCTCCGCGCAGTACCGTCATTTCCAGCAGTCACACAGCGGACCGGAACTGATCGGTTACCACTTCTAATGGGGATGTCGCGGGTTCGAATCCCGCCCACCACCGCGAGGTGGTGGTAGCTCAGCTCGGTAGAGCACCATCCGGTCGGAAACACACGTCCGCCGTGTGACTGCGCCATTGTTGAGCAGGACGGACCGGATTCGGTCGGTTTTCTGGTACGGCCTTCGGGTCCAGCGGGTTCGAGCCCCGCGGGTGGAAAGTGATTTCCGCCTTTTCGGCCGGGAACACACGTCCGTCCGCTCAACACAGCATGCCCCGGTGGGTCCCGGGGCCGAAACATCTACGCCGATACGAGTATCGGAGGGGGAACAATGAACATTCTGTCGCGCTTTTCTCGTCGCACCACGTCGCAGAACCTGCCTGCCGATGCCCGTCAGGTGGTCAACAGCGCGGGCGGGTACGTCTTCGAGATCACCCCGCGGGCCCGGTTGCGCCGCTTCCTCACCCTCGGCACCGAGGGCGGAACGTACTACGTGCGCGCCGAGGCGCTGACCGCCGACAACGCCGATTTCCTCCTCGACTACGCCGCCGAGCACACCGCCGACCTGGTCCGCGAGATCGTCGAGATCTCCACCTCCGGACGCGCGCCGCGCCAGAACCCCGCGCTGTTCGCGCTGGCGGCCGCCGCGTCGCTCGGTGATGTCGATGGCCGCCGGGCCGCGCTCGCCGCCCTGCCGCTGGTCGCGCGCACCGGCACCCACCTGTTCCTGTTCGCCGGGTACGCCGAGCAGTTCCGCGGCTGGGGTCGTGGTCTGCGCCGCGCGGTGGCGAACTGGTACCTGGACAAGCCGGTCGCGGACGTGGCCTTCCAGGCCGTCAAGTACCGGCAGCGTGAGGGCTGGTCGCACCGTGACCTGCTGCGGCTGTCGCACCCGGCGGCCACCGACGACGAGCGGCGCAGGCTCTTCGACTGGATCTGCGGCCGCCCCGCGGACCTGGACGGCCTGGCCCTGGTCGACGGTTTCCAGCGCGCGCAGTCGGCGCCGGTCGAGCGGATTCCCGAGCTGGTGCGCGAGTACCGGCTGAGCTGGGAGATGCTGCCCGACGCCGCGCTGAGCGCACCGCCGGTGTGGGAGGCGTTGCTGGACAACGGCATTCCGCAGACGGCACTGCTGCGTCAGCTGCCGCGACTGACCCGCCTCGGTCTGCTCGACCCGCTCGGGCCGCGCACCGCGGCGATCTGCGCGCAGCTCACCGACCCGCAGCGCCTGCGCAAGGCACGGGTGCACCCGGTCGCGGTGCTGATCGCCCTGCGCACCTACGCCGCCGGGCGTTCGGCGCGGGGCGCGGGGACCTGGACGCCGTCGGCACCGGTCGTCGACGCGCTCGACGCCGCGTTCTACGCGTCGTTCGGCACCATCGAGCCGACCGGCCTGCGCCACCTGCTGGCGCTGGACGTGTCCGGCTCGATGACCGCCCCGATCTCGGGACTGCCGCTCTCGGCGCGTGAGGCCTCGGCCGCGCTCGCCCTGGTCACGGCCCGGACCGAGCCCGAGCACCGGATCGTCGGGTTCACGGCCGGGCGCTCGGGCGCACGCCGGAGCGACGGCCTGTCGCCACTGTCGATCTCGCCGCGTCAGCGGCTCGACGACGCGGTGCGGGCGGTCTCGGATCTGCCGTTCGGTGGCACCGACTGCTCGCTGCCCATCCTGCACGCGCTGGACAAGGGCATCGAGGTGGACGTGTTCTCGATCTACACCGACAACGAGACCTGGGCGGGGTCGGTGCACCCGCACCAGGCGCTGGCCCGCTACCGCCGCGAGGTGAACCCGCGGGCGAAGCTGGTGGTGGTCGGGATGACGGCGACGAAGTTCAGCATCGCCGACCCGGACGACGCGGGCATGCTCGATGTCGCCGGATTCGACGCCGCCGTGCCGTCGCTACTGGCCGACTTCGCCACGGCTGCCTAGAGATTCGGCTGTCCGAGGCGCCGTCGGCCCGGCGTTCGGGAAATCGGTGCCGCCGCGACCTCGTTGTCGCGGCGGCGCCTTTCCTCTCGCGCGAGAGGTCCGCCGTCGTCAGGGGGCGACAGCGGACCAATCGGCGAAACCGGTGGGGTCGTGGCGACCCATCGAGGCGTGCTCGAACAGGCCCCAGCCCTCCGCGTCACCGCAGCGGGCATAGCCGATGTGGTCGATCACGCCGTAGGGGGTGCGGCCGATGATCGCGGGGTCGGTCAGGTCGTAGGAGCTCGACAGCGACCAGTTCTCGCCCATCCAGCGGCCGTGCGTCCAGTCGGGGTCGGCGCCGTAGCCACAGCCCACGTGCAGGGCGATGCCGGGGCGCGACTCGATCTCGACTTCCAGGGGCTTGCCGTCGGGGGTCGTCATGTCCAGGCGCAGCGATTTGGGATGGCGGGTGCCGGACTCGTAGACCCAGTGCATCCGCGGCCAGCCCAGCTGTTCCTTGCGGCCGTCGTTCCAGATCCGCACCGCGTTGTTGAGCGTGCGGGTGCCGTCGGGCTCCTCCTGGACGATCACCACGATCGAGAAGTCCTGGAAGCGCAGCGGCGCGTACAGCCACCAGAAACCGTCCATCCCGGTGGGGCGGCCCGCGGGTTCGGGCTCACCCGAGGGTCGGATGCCCCAGGAGCGGTCCCGGCTGCCGGTCCAGACCGCCGGGTCCACGGTGTGGTCGCGTCCGTCGACGGCGAGGGTGCCCGCCCACGAACCCAACTGGGCGAACCGGGACGCCTCGATGATCGGCCGGGTGCCCGACAGGATCAGATGCGGCTGCTCCTGCACCGCCTGCTGCGCGCCGGTCCAGGTGAGATCGAAGTTCAGGTCGTCGTGCTCGCACACCACCCGCAGCTTCTGCAGCGGTTCGAGCACCTCGATCCGGTAGCCGCCGACGGCGGTGTTCAGATCACGCGAGGCGAGCGCGTCGGAGAAGCGCACGGCGCGCTGGGTGTCGCCGTGGCGCACCGTGGCGAACGCGTCGACCACCCCGAGGTTCGGGTACACGCCGAACCCGGTGATCAGCATGGTGTCGCCGGCGGGATCGAAGGCGTTGAAGTAGTAGCGGTCGTAGAAGTTACGGTCGCTGGTGGCCGCCCTGGCCAGCGAGAGCGGGGTCTGATGGACGGGGTACTCGTCCAGGGGTACCGGCATGATCGCCATGGTCGAAGCTCCTCAGTCCCACTCGTAGCTGCCGTCGAGCAGAGCCTCGAGGCTGAGCCGGTGCATCACGTAGTCGTCGAGATCGGCGGGCACGGTGTCCTCGCCGAAGTGGATCATCCGGCGCTTGATCCGCGCCATCACGATCGCGTGCCGCAGGGCGGCGTAGATGATGTAGAAGTCCAGGTTCTGGACCGAATGTCCGGTCAGCTCCTCGTATTTCGCCACCACCGCGTCGCGGCGCAGGAAATCGGGCAGGCCGGGCTGATCGAAGCGGGTGGCGATGTCCTGGAAGAAGCGGTGGATGAAGATCACCCAGCCCAGATCCAGCTCGCGCGGGCCGAAAGTGGCCATCTCCCAGTCCAGTACCGCGGCGGGGGTGAAGCCGTCGAACAGGATGTTGCCCGGGCGCGCGTCACCCCAGTTGAGGACCTCGGGACCGGTCTCGGCGGGCCAGTTCTCCTCCAGCCACGCGAAAGTCCGCTCGATCAGCGGGATCTCGACGCCGTCGTCGGTCAGCGCCCACCGGTACCAGGCGCGCTGGGCCTCGAAATGCCTGCGCAGCGCAGAACCCTCGCCGTCGAGCGCGGGGAAACGCCGGGTGATGTCATCGATGGCGTGCACCTGGGCGATCACCTCGACGGTCGCGTCGGCGATCCGCGCGCGCTCCTCGACGGTCGCGTCGAAGACCCAGCCGAAGAACACATACGGCGGATTGTCGGCGGCGACCCGGCCCTCGATCTTCTCCATCACGAAGAACGGTGTGCCGAACACGGATTCGTCGAGTTCGAGCCAGCGCAGCGGCGGCACCGCGACCGGGGAGGCCTCGGCGACCCCGGCCATCACCTGGTGCTGCAGCGCCAGGTCGTAGGACTGGAACACCGGGAACGAGCCGTCCTCGGGCGCCATCCGCGCGACGAACGACCCGCCGTCGGCGACCCCGCCCACCGACCACGCGGCATCGAACAGAATCGTGGTGCTCGACATGCCGCCGGTGGACGGCTTGCTCAGATCGGTGACCTTCGGTGGCGCGTCGGCGCCGACCTTGCCGGACAGCCACTGCGACAACTGCTCGGCGAGTTCGTCGAGATCACGCTCGGTGACGGTGAGCGACTGTTGCGCGGTCAGGTCCGGATCGTCGGACATATGTGAGATACCCCTGTCGGCGAGATGTAACGCGTTCCATACCGGCGTACCGGAAGACCGACCGGAATGTAAGCCGGGCGTCGGTGAGTGAGATTCAGGGTTGACACGGAAAAGATGGGGGTTTTCCCGGACGCGCGCCCCTGCCATCGTCGATTAGCTTCGGTAACAATCGATCTCGACGGGGAGGTGCCGGTGACCACCGCGACCATGGAGCACGCGCACGACGATCTCGCGGGCCCACCGCCACCGGCGCCGACCTGGCGTCCGATCACGCGACTCGCGTTCCGCTTCACTGTGGCCTATCTCGGGCTGTTCTGTCTGTGGATGGCGCAGATCACCTTCGTTTTCGTCGGTGTGCTGTTCGAACTGCTGCCCGATGACGCGATCGCCTGGCAGATCATCGCGCTGGCTCCGGTGAGCAGCTGGATCGGCGAGCACGTGTTCGGCGTCGAGGCCGAAGTGGTGCTGAACGGCAGCGGCGACATGGCCGCGCTGTGGATCCAGTGCGGTCTGGTGTTGCTGACCGCACTGGTGGTCACCGTGATCTGGTCGGTGCTCGACCGGCGGCGGCCGGCCTATCCGCGACTGGCCAGCTGGGCGCTGACCGGGCTGCGACTGGCGGTCGGCGGGCAGATGCTGTTCTACGGCTTCGCGAAGCTGATCCCGACGCAGATGGCGGAACCGGGGCTGGTCGCGCTGCTCACCCGCGTGGGCGACCTGAGCCCGATGGCGATGCTGTGGACCCAGGTCGGCTCCTCGCCCACCTACGAGATCGCGCTCGGCGCGGCCGAGGTGTTCGGCGGGCTGCTGCTGTTCTGGCCGCGCACCGCGACCGTGGGCGCCATGATCAGCGTGATCAGCATGGCCCAGGTGTTCCTGCTGAACATGACCTTCGACGTGCCGGTGAAGATGCTGTCCGGACACCTGCTGCTGATGAGCCTGGTGCTGTTGATCCCGCAGGCACGCAGGCTGGCGAATGTGCTCGTGCTGGAACGTGATTCGGAGCCGATGACCCAGCCGGAGTTGTTCCGGTCGCCGCGCAAGAACAGGTGGGCCACCGTGGTGCAGGTCGCCGCGGGCCTGTGGATCGTGGCCGGATGCATCTACTCCGGGACGCAGAGCTGGAACGAATACGGTGGCGGCGCACCGAAACCCGAGCTGTACGGCATCTGGGACGTCACCGAGTTCACCGTCGACGGCGAGTCGCTGCCGCCGCTGCGCACCGACGAGGTCCGCTGGCAGCGCCTGATCATCGACACGGACACCTCGGCCGTCCAGCGCATGAACGACAAGTTCGCACTGGCGGGCGCTGCCGTCGACGGGCGCACCCTGGCGGTGACCCTGGCCACGCAGGAACCGGATTCGGCGCCGTACGCGAGCTTCACCGTGGCACAACCGTCCGAAGACCAGCTGATCCTGCAGGGCGAACTCGACGGCAAGCCGAGCATGCTCACGCTGACCCGCTTCGATCACGAGCAGTTCCCGCTGCGCGCGACGGGCTTCCGCTGGGTGCAGAACGAGGCGTACTTCTTCACCGGCTGAGGGTCAGCGATCACGAGCCGGATCGGTGACCCCGATGTCCTCGAACCACAGGTCCGGCCGGGCCGCGATGAAATCGGTCATCAGCGCCACACAGCGCGGATCGTCGAGAACCCGCACCCGCACCCCGTGCTCGGCGAGCCAGTCATGGCCGCCATGGAAGGTTCGCGCTTCACCGACGAGCACCGTCCCGATGCCGAACTGGCGGACCAGGCCGCTGCAGTACCAGCACGGTGACAGCGTCGTCACCATGATCGTCGGGCGGTAGTCGCGGCGACGGCCCGCGGCGCGGAAGGCGTCGGTCTCGGCGTGCGCGCTGGGGTCGTCGTCCTGGACCCGGCGGTTGTGCCCGCGCCCGAGCAGCGTGCCGTCGGCGTCGAACAGGGCGGCCCCGATCGGGACACCGCCCTCGGCCAGCCCGCGCAGGGCTTCGTCGTAGGCGACCTCGAGGAGTGCGTTCGGCTCGGTCATGGTTCCACCTTCCGCGTGGGTGGACCGGTCGGCAACACCGGATCGCACGGCACCGCGCCGGACGGATCGTGGACGGTCGCCGCGGATGTCGGCGGGTGCGTTCGGCGGGATCCGCGCCAGGCTCTAGGCTCGGAGATTGTGCCGAACACCGCTGATGCCGCATCGAACCAGCCCGCCGGGGACCCGAACTACCTGGTAGGGCTCGATCTGCGTGAGCGGAGGGTGGTCGTGGTCGGCGGCGGTACCGTCGCCCAGCGCAGGCTCGGGCTGCTCGTCGCGTCCGGGGCCGACGTCCACGTGATCAGTCGCGAGGCCACTCCGGCGGTCGAGGGGATGGCGACCGCGGGGCAACTCACCCTCACCCTGCGCGATTACGCCGACGGCGATCTCGACGGCGCCTGGTACGCGATGGCCTGCACCGACGAACCCGAGACCAATGCCGCGGTGGTCGCCGAGGCCACCGCCCGGCGGATCTTCTGCGTGCGCGCCGACATCGCCCGCGACGGCACCGCCGTCACCCCGGCCACCGCTCGCTACGACGGCCTCAGCCTCGGCGTGCTGGCCGGTGGCGCGCACCGGCGCTCGGCGGCGGTGCGCAACGGCCTGCTCGAGGCCCTGCAATCCGGTGTGGTGACCGATGATTCGGAGCCGGTGACCCCCGGCGTCGCGCTCGTCGGCGGCGGTCCCGGCGACCCGGATCTGATCACCGTGCGTGGCCGCAGGCTGCTCGCCCGTGCCGAACTCGTCGTCGCCGACCGGCTCGCGCCGCCGGAACTGCTCGCCGAACTCGGTCCGCACGTCGAGGTGATCGATGCCGCGAAGATTCCCTACGGGCGGTCGATGGCGCAGGAGGCGATCAATCTCGCGCTCGTCGAGGGCGTCAAGGCGGGCAAGTTCGTGGTCCGGCTCAAGGGTGGCGACCCGTATGTGTTCGGCCGCGGTTACGAGGAGCTCGAGGCTTGTGTCGAGGCGGGCGTCCCGGTGACGGTGGTGCCCGGTGTCACCAGCCCGATCTCGGTGCCCGGCGCCGCGGGCATCCCGGTGACCCATCGCGGGGTGACTCACGAGTTCGTCGTGGTCAGCGGCCACGTGGCTCCCGATCATCCCGATTCGCTCGTCGACTGGCCCGCACTGGCCAAGCTGCGCGGCACCCTGGTGCTGATGATGGCGGTCGAGCGGATCGACAAGTTCGCCGACGCGCTGCTGGCCGGTGGCCGACCGGGCGACACCCCGGCCGCGGTCATCCAGGAGGGCACCCTGCGCACCCAGCGCGTGCTGCGCGCCGATCTGGCGACGGTGGCCGAGCGGGTCAAGTCCGAGGGCATCCGCCCGCCCGCGATCATCGTCATCGGCCCCACGGCGGGCTTCGGTCTCGACTAGCTTCGCGGGCCGCGCGCCCGTGCGCTGTCGTGGCGCCAATTACACTGCCTCGTTGTGCTCGATAAACCCCCTGCGGCGATGCAGTACCCGGTGAAGACGCGGGCCTTCGGCCTGGCCATTCTCGTCCTGAGCGGCCTGCAGCTCATGGTCGTGCTCGACGGCACCGTCGTGATCTTCGCCCTGCCGCGGTTGCAGCAGGAGATGGGCCTGTCCAGCTCGGGCAGCGCGTGGACCGTCACCGCCTACGGCCTCACCTTCGCCGGCTTGATGCTGCTCGGCGGCAGGCTCGGGGACGCGTTCGGCCGCAAACGGATGCTCATCATCGGTGTCGGGGTGTTCACGGCGGCCTCGCTGGCCTGCGGTCTGGCCAACAGCGAGGCGATGCTGCTGATCTCGCGCGCCCTCCAGGGCGCCGGTGCGGCGATCGCGGCGCCGACCGCGTTCGCGCTGGTCGCCACCACCTTCGCCCCCGGACCCGCGCGCAACCAGGCGATCGCGATCGTCGGTTCGATGGTCGGTATCGGTTCGGTCGGCGGCCTGGTCGTCGGCGGGGCGCTCACCGAGCTGTCCTGGCGGTGGATCTTCCTGATCAACGTGCCGATCGGCGCGCTCATCGTGCTCGGCGCGGTCTACAAGCTCACCGACACCACCCATCACCGCGTCCCCCTCGACATCAAGGGCGCCGTGCTCGGCACCCTCGCCTGCGCGACGATCGTGTTCGGCGCCACCGAGGGCCCGGCCATGGGCTGGACCAGCCCGGTGATCCTCGGAACGCTGATCGGCGGGTTCGTGCTGCTGGTGGTGTTCGTGCTGGCCGAGCGGCGCGAGGCCGATCCGCTGCTGCCGTGGTCGCTGTTCGACAGCCGGGACCGGGTCGCCACCTTCGGGCTGATCTTCCTGGCCGGTGCGGTCCTCGGCGCGAGCACCTTCTTCGTCGCCCAGCTGCTGCAGAACGTGCTCGGCTACAGCCCGCTGCAGGCCGGTGTCGCCTCGATCCCGTTCACCATCGGCATCGGTGTCGGTGGCGCCTTCGCCTCCAAGGCGGCGCTGTTGGTCGCGCCGCGCTGGTTGCTGGCGGGGGCCGCGATGGTGCTGTCGGCCGGGCTGCTGTTCGGCTCGACGCTGGACCGGCACGTGCAGTACCTGTCGACACTGCTGCCACTGCTGCTGGTGATCGGCGTCGGGGTCGGTGTCGCGATGGTGCTGGCGCCGCTGTGCGTGCTCGTCGACGTGCCGCCGTCGGATATCGGTCCGCTCTCGGCGGTCGGCCAGATGTTCATGAACCTGGCGACGCCGATCGCGATCGGCGTGCTCAGCCCGATCGCGGCCTCGCGCACCCTGTCGCTGGGCGGTCGCGACGGCACGGCCGCGGACATGAGCCCGATCGAGATCGAGGCGCTCAACAGCGGGTACACCCTCGTCCTGCTGGTCTGTGCCGGACTGGCGCTGCTGGCCGCGGTGGTCGCGCTGACGCTGCGGTTCAGCCCGCAGCAACTGGCGCAGGCCCAGCACGCGCAGGAAGAGGCCCAGCGCATCTGAGCGCGCTGGGCCCGGCGGAGTCGACTCCGCCGGGCGACGCGCTCAGAGTCCGCCGGTGACGCGGTGCGGGGTGACGCGGATGGTGATCCGGTCACCGTCGTTCACCGACGCGGGGTTGTAGTCCGCGTAGGTCTTGCCGGTGTACTTGAGCGACAGCTCGTCGGGCAGTGCCCGGTCCGGATCGGGGACGATGGTGGCGGTGCCGCGGATCGCGGCGTAGGCCTCGGGCCGCTCGGGCGGGTTCACCATGACGGTGATCCGGGGATCGCGCGCGAGGTTCTTGCCCTGCTGGCGATCGACCGTGGTGGAGAACAGCAGGTCCTCGCCCTCGCGTTTGATCCACACCACGGTCAGGTGCGGATGTCCGGTCGCCCCGAGGGTGGCGACGGTGGCGTACACCTTCCCCTCGTCCAGAAACTTCTTCAGGTCATCGGAAAGCACTGCGGTGTCAGTAGTCACGTTCCGGGGCAACACCGGACGCGGCGGGCGCATTCCGCCCGCCGCGTGTCGGGTCAGCGCGCGTCGACGGTGTGCGCGTCGGCCACGCTCAGCGCCTGGTCCAGAATCGCCAGGCCTTCCTTGGCCTCGGCCTCGCTGATCACGCACGGCGGCACCACGTGCAGCCGGTTGAAATTGACGAACGGCAGCATGCCGCCCGCCCGGCACGCCGCCACGAGCTCGGTCATCGCCGGGCTCGTCCCGCCATAGGGCGCCAACGGTTCCCGGGTCGCCCGGTCGCGCACGAGCTCGACCGCCCAGAAGACGCCGACCCCGCGCACCTCGCCGACGCTCGGATGCCGCGCCGCCAGTTCCCGCAGCCCGGGGCCGAGCACCCGCGTGCCGATGTCGAGGGCATTGTCGACGATGCCCTCCTCGTGCATCGCGGTGATCGTCGCGACGGCGGCCGCGGCGGCCAGCGGATGACCCGAATAGGTGAGCCCACCCGGGTACGGCCGCTCCGCGAAGGTCGCCGCGATCGCGGGGCCGATCGCCACCCCGCCCAGCGGGACGTACCCGGAGTTCACGCCCTTGGCGAAGGTGAGCAGATCGGGCACCACGTCGAAATGCTGGATGGCGAACCACTTTCCGGTCCGGCCGAACCCCGACATCACCTCGTCGGCGATGAAGACGATGCCGTACCGGTCGCACAGCTCCCGCACGCCGCGCATGTACTCCGGTGTGGGCACCATGATGCCCGCGGTGCCCGGTACCGACTCCAGCACGATCGCGGCGATGGTGGCCGGGCCCTCCATCTCGATGGTGCGGGCCAGGTGGGTCAGCGCGCGCTCGGTCTCCTGCGCCTCGTCCTGCGCGTGGAACTCCGAGCGGTACAGGAACGGACCGAAGAAGTGCACGACGCCCGCGTTGCCGTGGTCGTTGGGCCAGCGACGCGGGTCGCCGGTGAGGTTCACCGCGGTCTCGGTGCCACCGTGATAGGAGCGGTAGCGGGTGAGGACCTTGTAGCGGCCGGTGTGCAGCCGCGCCATCCGCACGGCGTGCTCCACCGCGTCGGCGCCGCCGTTGGTGAAGAAGATCGTGTCCAGCTCGCCGGGGGTGCGCTCGCTGATCAGGCGCGCCGCCTCCGAGCGTGCGTCATTGGCGAAATGTGGTGCGACGGTACACATCTTGGCGGCCTGCGCCTGGATCGCGGCGACCACCTTCGGATGCTGGTGGCCGATGTTGGTGTTCACCATCATCGACGAGAAGTCCAGCAGCCGGTTGCCCTCGCCGTCCCAGACATAGCAGCCCTCGGCCGCGGTGAGCACCGTCGGCGTGAGATGTGCCTGCGCGGACCAGGAATGGAAGACGTGGCGGCGGTCGAGTTCGTAGGTGCGGGCCGCGTCGTCGGAAAGCGTCATCGGCGATCTCTCCTGTGTTGAGGGGAACGTGTCACTTGTTCTGGGGGAAGCCGAGTTCCAGCCCGCCGTGACTCGGGTCGAGCCAGCGGGTGGTGATCGCCTTGGTCCTGGTGAAGAAGTGCACGCCGTCGGTGCCGTGGGCGTGTGAGTCGCCGAACAGCGAGTTCTTCCAGCCGCCGAAACTGTAGTAGGCCATGGGTACCGGGATCGGGACGTTGACCCCGACCATGCCGACCTCCACCTCGTGGTGGAACCGTCGCGCCGCGCCGCCGTCGTTGGTGAAGATGGCGGTGCCGTTGCCGTAGCGATTGGCGTTGATCAGCGCCACCGCCTCCTCGTAGGTGCCGACCCGCACGACCGAGAGCACCGGGCCGAAGATCTCGTCGGTGTAGACGCTCATCGTGGGCGTCACGGCGTCCAGAATCGTCGGCCCGAGCCAGAATCCGTCCGGTGCGCCCTCGACGGTGAGCGCGCGGCCGTCGAGAACCACACTGGCACCGGCGTTCTCGCCCGCGTCGATGTACTCGGCGACGCGATCACGGTGGGCGCGGGTGATCAACGGTCCCATGTCGGCGCCGGAGGTTCCCGCGCCGGTGACGATGGTCGCGGCCCGCTCGCCGATCTTGGCGACCAGCTCGTCGGCGACCCCGCCCACGGCGACGACCACGCTGATCGCCATGCACCGCTCACCCGCCGAACCGAACCCGGCGTTCACCGCGGCGTCGGCGGCCAGATCCAGATCGGCGTCGGGCAGCACCACCATGTGGTTCTTGGCGCCGCCGAGGGCCTGTACCCGCTTACCCGCCGCGGTACCGCGCTGGAAGACGTACTTGGCGATCGGGGTCGAGCCGACGAAGGAGACCGCTTTGATCCCCGGGTTGTCCAGCAGTTCGTCGACGGCGACCTTGTCGCCCTGCACGACGTTGAACACCCCGTCGGGCAGCCCGGCCTCCTGCCACAGCCGCGCCAGCCACAGCGCCGCCGACGGGTCCTTCTCGCTCGGCTTGAGCACCACCGTGTTGCCCGAGCCGATGGCCAGCGGGAAGAACCACATCGGCACCATGGCCGGGAAGTTGAAGGGCGCGATGATCGCCACCGGGCCCAGCGGCTGTCGCACCGACTGGATGTCGACATCGGTGGAGGCGTTCTCGGTGAACCCGCCCTTGAGCAGATGCGGGATGCCGCAGGCGAATTCGACGACCTCGAGACCGCGGGTCACCTCGCCGAGCGCGTCGGCGGCGACCTTGCCGTGCTCGGCGGTGATCACCGCGGCCAGCTCCTCCTTGCGCTCGTTGAGCAGCTCGCGGAAGCGGAACAGCACCTGGGTGCGGCGGGTGAGCGAGGTGTCGCGCCAGGTCGCGAAGGCCAGCGTCGCCGCGTCGATCGCGGCGCGGGTGTCGGCCACGTTCGCCAGCGCCAGTTCGCCGGTGACGGCGCCTGTGGCGGGATTGGTCACCGGTGCGGTGGTCTCGCTGGTGCCGGAGACCGGTTTGCCGTCGATCCAATGGCCGATGGACTGCATGGATTCCTCGTTTCGCCGGGAACGGTGGTGTCTCCACCCTGGCCGATGGCGGTGGTCGCGCGGGCCGACGATCTGTACGCGTTTCCGGATTTCGTATTACGATTCGTCGGTGCTGTTGACCGTGGCCGACGTGCTCGCGACGCCGGTGGTTCAGGCCGGGCAACCGGAGGTCGTCTGCGCCGCGAATCTGGACCGGCCGGTGCGCTGGGTGCATGTCAGTGACCAGGCTGAGATCGCCCATGTGCTGGTCGGGGCCGAATTGATCCTGACCACCGGGCAGGCGCTGGCCGCGCCGGAACCCGCGCGGATCGCCTATCTGCGCTCGCTGGCCGCCGCGGGTGTGGCGGGTCTGGTGGTGGAGCTGGGCAGCTACGTGAGCGAACTGGGTCCGGTCGTAGCGGCCAGCGCTGCCGAATTGGGGCTACCGGTGATCGCCCTGCACCGGGTGACCCGTTTCGTCGAGATCACCGAGGCCGTGCACCGGGTGATCGTGGCCGACCAGTACGCCGAACTCGAATTCGCCCGCACCGTGCACGAGACCTTCACCGAGCTGAGCGTGCGCCGCGCCGCGCTCACCGAGATCGTCAAGACCGCGGCGGGCATGCTCGACGCCTCGGTGGTGCTCGAGGATCTGGCCCGGCGGGTCCTCGCCGCGACCGCCCGAAACACGAGTTCGGCTGCGCTGCTGGACAATTGGGAGTCGGTCTCGCGCCTGCTGCCGGAGGGTCCCGGTGTCGTCGCCGTCGGCCCGCACACCGAGCGCTGGGGCAGGCTGATCCTGCGCTCGGACCGGGTGCCGACCCCGCGCGCCACCATGGTCCTCGAACGCGCCGCCCAGACCCTCACCCTGCACCGGATGATCGATCGCGACCGCTTCGGCCTGCACCAGCAGGCCCAGACCGGGCTGATCGCCGACCTGATCGAGGGCAGGGTGATCGACGAACGCGACGCCATCGCCCGCGCCGCGGCACTCGGCCTGATCCGCCGCGCCCGCTATGTGCCGCTGGCCATCGAGATCGAAACCGTCGCCGAATCCGATCCGGTCGCCGGCCAGCGCCGCAGCGCCGCCGTGGTCGAAGCGGTGACCCACGGCCTCGGTATCACCGCCGCCTCGGCACTCAGCGCGGTCGAACACCGCCCGGCGGTGCGGCGGGCGGCGGGCCACCGATCGGGCGGTGGGCGCATCCCCGCCGAGCCGACCGACACCGCGCGACAACGCGCGGACGAGCGGGTCGAGAAGCGGCGCTCCGCGGGGGACCGGTCAGCCGAGCAGCGGGTCGATGGGGAGCGGATTGCCGGGGAGCGGGTGACGATGATCCTCGCGGTGCCCCTCGGGGCGGCGGTCGACGAGCATCTGCGCCTGGTGTGCGCGGCCGTGCTGACCGAGGTGCGGCGGGTGGACGGGGTGCGGCGCGCGGTGATCGGCGTCGGCGCCGATGCCGATTCGCTGCTCGACACCGCCGCGCAATTGGCCCACGCCGCCGATGTCGCCGCGGTGGCACAGTCGATGTCCGGGGCATCGGCGCGACTGTTCTTCCGCAGCGCCGACATCCGGTTGCGCGGCCTGCTCTCCTCGATCCGCGACGAGCCGAGCGTGCAGAGCTTCGCCGAAACCGAACTCGGCGCCCTGCTGCGCTACGACATCCGCCACGACACCGACCTCACCGGCACCCTGCGCAGCTTCCTCGACCTGGCGGGCAACAAAACCGAACTCGCCAAAGCCCTTTCGATCAGCCGCCCCACTCTCTACGACCGCCTGGCCCGCATCGAGCGCATCCTCGCCGTAGACCTCGACGACGGCGAATCCCGCACCTCCCTCCACGCCGCCCTCCTCGTGCGCGATCTCACCACCGGCAGCGACGAACTCTGAACTGTGTCCCGCGCGAATGTCGAGATCCGCGAACCTCGCTTGCTTCGGGGGATTGCCGGTGTCGGTGGGTACGAACAGAATTGGTGGATGAGCGCGTTGTCGGAGAATCTGCTGGAACGATGGATCGCGGTGGCCGGGGCCGAGTCCGCACAGATCGGTGCGGGCATCATCGGCCGCTATGCCGAACCCCATCGGCGGTACCACACCCAGACCCACCTGGCCGTGATGCTCGCGGCGATCGACGAATTGGCCGCGGTCGCCGCCGATCCCGCCGCCGTCCGCTATGCGGCGTTCTTCCACGACGCGATCTACGCCGTGTCCCGCGCCGACAACGAGGAACGGAGCGCCGAGCTGGCCCGCGATGTCCTCGAATCCCTGGGCGCCGCACCGCAACTGGTCGCCGAGGTGGCGCGCCTGGTGGTACTCACCCGCGGCCACGATCCCGAGGCCGGTGATGCCAACGGGGCGGTGCTCTGCGACGCCGACCTGGTCGTACTGGCCGGAACCTCGCAGGAGTACGCCGCCTACACCGCCGCCGTGCGCGCCGAATACGCCGCCGTCCCCGACGATCTGTTCCGTTCCGGGCGGGCCGCGGTCCTGCGCAAACTGGCCGAACAGCCCCGCCTGTTCCGCACCGCGCTCGCCCACGACCGCTACGAGGAACGCGCTCGCGCCAACCTGGCCGCCGAGCTGGCCGACCTCACCGCTGTGTCCCCCTGAGACCACGTCGCGCTGTCCGGCGCCGTCGCAGCGAGGGAGTCGTCATACGGTTCGTATCGTGCCGAGCTGCGTGTTTCCTGCGGTGTTGCTTGACATGCAAGCGTTGGCTTGCCTATGGTCGGCGAAGACAGGAGAACACCGTGACCGACATCTTCGCCGCCTTGGCCGACCCCACGCGACGGGCACTGCTCGACGAACTCGCCGATCGGGACGGGCAGACCCTGTTCGAACTGTGTGGTCGGCTGGCCATGAAACACCAGATCAGCTCGTCCCGGCAGGCGATCACCCAGCACCTCGGGGTGCTCGAGACGGTCGGCCTGGTGCACACCCGCCGGGATGGTCGATACAAGTTCCATCACGCCGATTTCGCGCCGCTGCGCGCGGTGTCGGGGCGGTGGCCGATTCCGCAGGAGGACTCATGATTCGCATCGGCGTGACCAGCATCTTCGTCGACGACCAGGACAAGGCCCAGGCCTTCTACACCGATGTCCTCGGCTTCCAGCTCAAGGACAAGGTCGCCCTCGGCGCCCACAGCTGGCTGACCGTCGTCTCCACCGCCGACCCCGACGGCACCCAGCTCTCACTGGAACCCGACGAACACCCCGCCGCCAAGGCCTACAAGACGGCACTGAGCGCCGACGGCATCCCCGTCATGGCCTTCACCGTCGACGACGTCGAAACCGAACACCGCCGCCTCACCGCCCGCGGCGTCGAGTTCACCCAGGCACCCCTCGCCATGGGCCCCGTCGTCACCGCCGTCTTCGACGACACCTGCGGCAACCTCGTCCAACTCGTCTCCCCGGCTTAGCCGTCTGTACCTGAAAGCGCCGCTGGCACAGGTGTGAGCTGGTGTTCGGTCTGTCGGATCACCGGGAGCGGCTGCCCTGCAACATTTTTCAACAGACTTTCGATCGTGGCAGGCGTAGCGTGTGTTTGTGGCCACGCCTTTGGACGAAGCGCAGCAAGTCTGGGATCGTTTGGTCGACGAGAAGGTTGTCAGCGTCGAGCACTATGACAACGATCTGGTCGATCAACTCCACAGTGCGTTGGGAATCGCGCGAGGAGCCGATCTCCGTGTGGCACTGGCTGATGTCACCGCAGACGAGTTCGTTCGCGCGTTGCTCGGAGCTGTTGCCCCGTTCGCACGCATGATGGTCGAGCTGCTTGCGCTTTGCGAGAGAATTCAGGCGCGTCGTGGTGATGCTCCAGACCTCACGATCCGGTTCAACTTCGCCGAGAACACCGACGCACTAGAGCTCGATCTCACCGCGTTTCGGGCGCAGGCGGTTCGGTTCAGCCGAGTTGTCGTTCCGCGGCGCCGTCCTATCTGGGACGAACGTGCAATGTTCGCCGTCTACGGCGCTGTCATGGAGCTGCGCCGCAGTCTCGGCGTAAGCGACGATGAAGCCTTTGGTACGACGAGTCGAGACCCCGGGGACCGCTGGCAGACCTTGCGCGTCTCCAAGAGTGGTGTCCCGGTACTCGATGAGGTGTTGGCGAAGTTGGCCAGGCTGTACAACGATTTCGGGGCCGAAGTCGCAGCGGAGCCCTTCGATGATGCTCTTGATCATCCCCTGGGCGAGGACAACATACGGCCTCTCCGGCGTTCGAGACTGGTCAGTGACCGATGGGACCGGATCGCAGTCGAAATCACGCTCATCGCACGGAGGGTCCGCGCAGCACCGAGGACCTGGTCGGAAACGATCGACGAACGTGTGAAGGAGATCGCATACGTTCTCTCGAATATTCCCTTCGTCGAGCTCATGGTCGATCAGGAAGTCCGCGAGCTGACCGACGTGCTGGCACTGCCGATGTGGGGCAAGAGACATGAGCTCTACGCCGCCTGGATGTTTCCTCGCATTGTCGAGGCGATCGGATACGACCGTCTACGGATTCATGTAGTCGACGATCGACTGTCGTTCGACTTTCGAGGATCGCATCTTGCGACGTTCGACACGGTCGACGGTTTCGCTGAGATCTGGGCGGAACTGCGCACCCCGTATGAGCCAGGCACGACACAACGGCAATTGCTCGGCAAAGGTCGCTCACGTGCGGTGCAGCCCGACTACAGTCTCACCATCCCTTCGAGCGAAGGAGGAGGCGGCACCTTTCTCGCAGTGGAATGCAAGCAGTACCGTCGATACTCCTCGAATCACTCTAAAGCCTTGCACGACTACGTTCTCGCGCTTCCTGGGGCCGAAGTCGTCCTCGCCGCTCACGGTCCTGTCAGCCGCAATGTTCGGGGCCGTGTCGACGCCTCGAACAGGTACCGCGCACACGCGGTGGGATATCTCCGTCCAGGCAACGAGCGAGAATTGGAGACATTTGCGGCGGTGGTATCCGCGGCTGTTCCCGACGCTCCGGTGGTGGTGCGTCAACCCCCTGAGCCTGGGATCGAGGTGCGGACGATCCCACGGCAAGGGCCGGTGCGCGTCGAATTGACCTGGCGGAGTGCTGGTGTCGACCTCGATCTGCACGCCTGGTGCGCTGATGATGTACATGTCGGATTTCGGTCACCACGAGCTGCGTATCAGGGGGGTCAGGTGGTGCTGCTGGGGGATGTGCTCGATCCTCCAGGACCCGAGGTGATGACCGTCAGCGGTACCGGACGTGTGGATGTTTTCGTGCACTCGTTCAGCGGGCAGCCCGTCGCGCAAGTCGGCGGTATGGTGAAGATCATCACCGATCGGCAGCAAGAGGGTGAAACGATCGAAGTTGCCGCGGATTCGAGCACCGATGAGTGGTTCCATGTGTGCACTGTGCTCGCTGATCGTGTTGAAATGGTGGGTTGCCTGTACCCGAGGCCACCAGGCGAGTGAGCGAGAGCATTCGACGAGTGTGATGCGGCCCTCGTCCAACTTGTCCCGCTGGTTGTCTAGGTGATGATCAAGAGTTCGGTGGGGGAGGCGATTTCGGCGCGGAGGCCCGCTTTGGTGGCCACTCGGGCCACCGCGCGGATGTCGGTGGGTTCGGCGCGGGTGAGGACGAGGGCGCGGGCGAGCAGGCCCTTGTGGTGTTTGTTGAAGTGCGAGACGACGGTGCGTGAGCCGTCGGGGTGTTCGGTGAGGACGTTGGCGGTGATGGCGTCGGGGACGCGGCCGAGCTGCTGGTAGGTGCCTGAGCGGAGGTCGATGACGAGTTCGCCGGCGGCCTCGGCGTAGAGGGCGTCGGGCAGGACCTCGCGCCACAGGGCCGAGAGGGTGGGCAGGCCGGGGAGTTTGGTGCCGCCGGAGAGGCGGTAGGCGGGGATGGGGTCGGCGGCGCGGACGGCGCCGAACAGGGCCGAGCCGATGCCGAGGCGGGCGTAGGCCTTCGCCCGCTGGACCTTGGTGAACGACTTCGCGTCCAGCGCGTCGTAGAGGACGCCGGTGTAGCGCTCGAGCGCGGGGCGGGTGGCCGAGGTGCGCAGGCTCGCGTTGCGGGCGATCTCCGCGTCGGCGCCCTTGCCGAGCCCGAGGACAGTGGCCGAGGCGACCGGGTCGCCCGCCAGTCCGACCACCTCGGTGATCAGCTTGTCGCGCACCGCCGTGAGCTGCGGCATCGCCAGATGGGCGAGGTCGAGCGGCGCGCCCGATCCGCCGTCGGACTTGGTCTCGGAGGGAGGCAGCAGCACCAGCACGATCGTCAACGGTAATCGTGCCGGTGCCGCCACCGGACTCCGGGTCAGCGCACGGCTTCGAGGAACTTGCGGGTGCGCTCGTTGGTCGGGTCCTCGAAGATCTGCTCCGGGGGACCCTGTTCGATGATCCGGCCCGCGTCGAACATCAGCACCCGATCCGACACCTCGCGCGCGAAACGCATCTCGTGGGTCACGATCAGCATGGTGATGTCGGTGGTCTCGGCGATCGTGCGCAGCACGTCGAGGACGTCACCGACCAGTTCCGGGTCCAGTGCCGAGGTCACCTCGTCGAGCAGCATGACCTTCGGGTCCATCGCGCAGCACCGCGCGATCGCCACCCGCTGCTGCTGGCCACCCGAGAGCCGGGTGGGGTGCTCGTCGGCCTTGTCGGCCAGACCGACCACGTCGAGCAGATGCCTGGCCCGTTCCCGCGCTTCGGTTTTCGACTTGCCGAGCACGTGGATGGGAGCCTCGGTGATGTTCTCCAGCACCGTCATGTTCGGGAACAGATTGAACTGCTGGAACACCATGCCGATCTTGGTGCGGACCTCGCGCAGGTGTTTCTCCTTGGCGGGCACCAGCTTTCCGCCGCGCTCGGTGTGGGTGAGCGGGGCGCCGTCGACCCAGATCACGCCGTCGCTGATGGACTCCAGGGTCATCAGCAGCCGCAGGATGGTGGTCTTGCCGGACCCGGAAGGCCCGATCAGGGCCACCTTCTCGCCACGGCTGACACTGAAATCGAGGTGGTCGAGCACGACGTTGTCGCCGAAGCGTTTGACCACCTGATCGAATCGGATCATCTCGTCAGTAGTAGGCAAGTCGCTTCTCCAGTCTTCTGATCAGCACGGAGGTCGGGTAGCTGGCGACGAGGAAGAACACCCCGGCCAGTGTGATCGCCTCCAGGTAGGCGAAGTGCCGCGCCCCGAATTGCTGTGCGGAGGTCACCAGTTCGACGACCGAGATGGCGAACAGGAACGGGGTGTCCTTGAACATCGACACCGCGTTGGTGCCCAGCGAGGGCAGGCTCGCCCGGATCGCCTGCGGCAGCACCACCGCGCGCCAGGTCCGCCCGGGCGGCAGCGACAGCGCGCGGGCCGCCTCCCACTGCCCCTTGGGCACCGCCTCGATCCCGGCCCGGTACACCTCGGCCAGGTAGCTCGAATAGTGGATGCCGAGCACCGTGATGCCGATCTGCAGCGCCGAGAACTGCGTCAGCAGTGTGTAGGCGAACAGCAACTGCACGATCAGCGGCGTGAGCCGGACGAACTCGCTGACCGCGTGCACCGGCGCGGCGATCCAGCGCGGTGCCGACTGCCGGATCATCGCGATCAGCAGGCCGAGCACCGCCGCCAGCGCGAAGCCGAGCACGGTGGCCAGCAGCGTGATCTGGAAGCCGTCCCACAGCACGGGCAGCGCTTCACGAGCGCGCTGCCAGCTCCATTCCGCGGTCATGAGCCCACCTTCGCGTGCGCGTCGTCGGGCGCCAGGCTGAGCACTTCCTTGAGGGAAGCGCCGCGGCCGAGCTTGGTCTTGGCCCGGGTCTCGAGCAGATTCATGCCGAGGGTGAGCAGGTAGGCGAGCACGAAGTAGATGGCAAGGCCCACACCGAACGCGAACAGCGTGTCACCGGTGTCCTTGCGCAGGTTGCCGATCTCGAAGGTGAGGTCGTGCAGGGTGATGTAGGACGCCACCGCGGTGCCCTTGAGCAGGTGGACAAGCAGGTTGGTCATCGAGGGCAGCATCAGCGCCCACGCCTGCGGGAACAGCACCCGCCGCAACCGCTGCCACGGACTGAAGTTCAGCGCGACCGCGGCTTCGAACTGCGCGCGCGGCACCGCGTTGAGCGCGCCGCGCACCACCTCGGCGCCGTACGCGCCGTAGTTCAGGCCCAGCGCCAGGATCCCGCAGAACACCGGATCCAGCTTGTAGCCAAGCAGCGGCAGCACGTAGAACAGCCAGAAGATCTGCACCAGCAGTGAGGTGCCACGGAAGAATTCGATCAGGACCCGGGCGGCCCCGCGCGCCGCGAGATTGCGGACGCGCGCGATCGTGCCGAGTGCGAGGGCGAGGACGAACGCGAGCAACGCGCCGCCGATGGTCAGCTCCAGCGTCACCACGATGCCCTCCCACAGGGAAGGGAGGGCATCGCGTAACGCGTCGAGATTGCTCATGCGTGAATCAGATTTCGCCCTCGCACAGCTTGGCTGTCGTGTACTGCGGATCGGGCAGCTCGGCCTCGGTGAAGCCGAACTCGCCGACGATCGAGAGATACTTGTCCTTGTCGGAGGTGATCTTGGCCAGCTCGGCGTTGTAAGCGGCCAGCAGGTCGGGATCGCTGGTCCGGAACACCGTGCCACCCGCGCCGACCTGCGGCTTGCCGTCGATGACCGCCACGAACGACGGCGTCACGTCGACATCGGCGCCCGGGGTGTGGTTCTTGAGCCAGTTCAGCGAGATCGCGGTGAGCGCGAAGACGTCGGCACGGCCGGAGGTGACCGCGTCCATGCCGTCCTGCGGGGTGGCGACCTGGGTCGCGTCGATGCCGAGCGAGGTGGCGTAGTCGGATTCGATGGCGCCGGTCATCGCGGTCATCTTGGCGCCGCTGTCCTTGATCGATTGCATGTCCGTCAGGTTCAGCGGATTGCCGGATTTCACCATCAGCGCGGTGGTGTACATGAATTCCGGTTCGCTGAAAGCGGCCTGTTCACAGCGTTGCGGCAAGATCGACATTCCCGCGCTCACGGCATCGAATCGGTTCGCCTGCAAGCCGGGGATCAGGGCACCGAAATCGGTCTGCACGCCGTCGACGGTCTCGATGCCGAGGTTGGCGAAGATCTCCCGGTGCAGGGCCACCGTCGCACCGGTGAGCTGGCCGTTCTCGTTGAACGAGTAGGGCGCCTCACCCGCGAATCCCACGGTGATCGTGCCCTTTTCGCGCAGCGACTCCAGTAGCTGACCACTCTCGGCGGTCTCGGTCTTCGTACAGCCGGCCAGGGCGGCCGCGACCAGCGCGGCGCCGGTCAGCACCGCCGCACAGCGCTTGGGCAGCGATTTCTTCTGGGTCATATCGGCCTCTCGAAAGGGTAGCCTGCGCGAATCCGGGCAGCTACCGTTTTCTGTTGTAATTACGAATTAGACGCACATAGAACCTAGAGGGAACATATTAGTTCACTCATCATCCGTTATTGTTTTGTTATCTGCTGATTAGCAGCGGGTGCTATTGGGTAACCTTGAGTACTTTCTCGTGCGAACCAGTTGTCCGGCCGCGCGCGTGGCGGCCGCGCGGTAATCCGCTGTGAGAGCCGGGGGACCAGGGACTACGCTGTGCACCCGTGATCACCCGCCTCTCCCGCCTGTTCCTGCGCACCCTGCGAGACGATCCCGCCGACGCCGAGGTGCCCAGCCACAAACTGCTCGTTCGCGCCGGCTACGTCCGCCGCGTCGCCCCCGGCGTGTACTCGTGGCTGCCGCTGGGCCTGCGCACCCTGCGCCGCATCGAGGACGTGGTGCGCCAGGAGATGGACGCCACCGGCGCCCAGGAGATCGCCCTGCCCGCGCTGCTGCCGCGCGAGCCCTACGAGACCACCAACCGCTGGACCGAATACGGCGACGCCCTGTTCCGCCTGCAGGACCGCAAGGGCGGCGACTACCTGCTCGGCCCCACCCACGAGGAACTGTTCGCGCTCACCGTCAAGGGTGAGTACAACTCCTACAAGGATCTGCCGGTCACGCTCTACCAGATCCAGACCAAGTACCGCGACGAGGAACGCCCCCGCGCCGGCATCCTGCGCGGCCGCGAGTTCGTCATGAAGGACTCCTACTCCTTCGACCTCGACGATGCGGGCCTGGCCACCAGCTACGCCACCCATCGCGCGGCCTACCAGCGCATCTTCGATCGCCTCGGCGTGCAGTACGTGATCGTGGCCGCCACCTCCGGCGCCATGGGCGGCAGCGCGTCCGAGGAATTCCTCGCCGAGAGCCCCGTGGGCGAGGACACCTACGTGCGCTGCGTGGAGTCCGGCTACGCGGCCAATGTGGAGGCCGTGGTCACCCCCGCGCCCGCGCCGCTGCCGATCGAGGGCCAGGCCGCGGCCGTCGAGCACGACACCCCGAACACCCCCACCATCGCCACCCTGGTCGACTGGGCCAACGAGGCGAAGGTCCTCGACCGCACCGTGACCGCCGCCGACACGCTCAAGAACGTGATGGTCAAGCTGCGCCACCCCGACGGCAAGACCGAGATCCTCGGCATCGGCATCCCCGGTGACCGCGAGGTCGACGACAAGCGCCTCGAAGCCGCCGTCGAGCCCGCCGAGGTGGAACTGCTCACCGAGGCCGACTTCGCCGCCAACCCGTTCCTGGTGAAGGGCTACATCGGTCCGAAGGCGCTGCAGGCCAACGGTGTTCGCTACCTCGTCGATCCGCGCGTCGTCGAGGGCACCGCCTGGATCACCGGCGCCGATACGCAGGGCAAGCACGTGGTCGGGCTCGTCGCCGGTCGCGACTTCACCCCCGACGGCACCATCGAGGCCGCCGAGGTCCGCGACGGCGATCCCTCGCCCGACGGCGCCGGTCCGCTGGTGTCGGCGCGCGGCATCGAGATCGGCCACATCTTCCAGCTCGGCCGCAAGTACACCGACGCCTTCGACGTCGACGTGCTCGGCGAGAACGGCAAGCCGGTCCGGCTCACCATGGGCTCCTACGGCGTCGGCGTGTCCCGGATGGTCGCGGTGATCGCCGAGCAGCAGCACGACGACAAGGGCCTGCGCTGGCCCGCCGAGATCGCCCCCTTCGACGTGCACGTGGTGATCGCCAACAAGGACGCCGCCGCCCGCGAGGGCGCCGAGCAGGTCGTCGCCGGTCTGGACAAGCAGGGCCTCGAGGTCCTCTTCGACGATCGCACCGCCTCGCCCGGCGTGAAGTTCAAGGACGCCGAACTGCTCGGCATGCCCTGGATCCTGGTCATCGGCCGCGGCTGGGCCGACGGCAAGGTCGAACTGCGCAACCGGCTCACCGGCGAAGCCGAGGAGATCCCGGCCGAGGACGCGGTCACCGCGGTGACCGCCAAGATCCGCGGCTGAGATCTGTTTCGCCGCATCGCGCCGCTCCGCACGCTGTGCGGGGCGGCGCGTTCATCTGCCGGGCGGGTGGCGGCCCAACCTACGCCTACGTAGGGGAAACCGGCAGGTAGACGGCCCGAGGCGGGGTGCGGCGCTGATAAGTTGACCCTATGACGAGTTCGCCCAGCCTGCTGTTCAACCCCGCCACCTACGACCCCCAGCATTTCGATGCCGAGACGCGGCGGTTGTTGCGGGCCACCATCGAGTGGTTCGAGTCCAAGGGCAAGGCGCAGCTGCTGGCCGAGGACCGCGACGCGGTGTGGACCGAGGAGTTCCTCGCGTTCGTGGGCAAGGAGAAGCTGTTCGCCACCTTCCTGACCCCGGCCGCCTACGCCGACGGTGATCCGAACAAGCGCTGGGACGCCGCGCGCAATGCCGCCCTCGCCGAGATCTTCGGCTTCTACGGGCTGGCGTACTGGTACGCCGAGCAGGTCACCATCCTCGGCCTCGGTCCGATCTGGCAGAGCGACAACGAGATCGCCAAGCGCAAGGCCGCCGCCGACCTCGACGAGGGCCAGGTCATGGCCTTCGCGCTGTCCGAGCGCGACCACGGCGCCGACATCTACAACACCGACCTGATCCTCACCCCGAGCGAGCCGGGCAGCGCCGACGCCGAGGCAGGCATCCTGTTCCGCGCCAGCGGCGAGAAGTACTACATCGGCAACGGCAATGTCGCCTCGATGGTGTCGGTGTTCTCCCGGCGCGGCGATGTCGAGGGCCCCGAGGGCTACATCTGGTTCGCCGCCGACAGCAGGCACGCCAACTACCACCTGATCGAGAGCGTCATCCACGGTCAGATGTATGTCAGCCACTTCCGGCTGGAGAACTACCCGGTCACCGCCGCCGACGTGCTGCACGAAGGCCCCGAGGGCTTCTCGGCCGCGCTCAACACGGTCAACGTGGGCAAGTTCAACCTCTGCCACGGCAGCATCGGCATGGTCGAGCACTCGTTCTTCGAGGCCATCACCCACGCCAACAACCGCATCCTCTACGGCAACCCGGTCACCGACTTCGGGCACGTGCGCGGCAACTTCGTCGACGCCTACGCCCGCCTGATCGCGATGAAGCTGTTCAGCGACCGCGCCGTCGACTACTTCCGCAGCGCCTCCCTGGACGACCGCCGCTACCTGCTGTTCAACCCGATGACCAAGTCCAAGGTCACCTCCGAGGGCGAGGTCGCGATGACCCTGCTGCTGGATGTGCTGGCGGCCAAGGGATTCGAGAAGGCCACCTACTTCGCGCAGGCCTCGCGCTACATCAACCACCTGCCCCGGCTCGAGGGCACGGTGCACGTGAACGTGGGCCAGATCCTCAAGTTCATGCCGAACTACCTGCTCAACCCCAAGGAATACCCGGCGATCGGCACCGACCTCGCCCCCGGCGACCAGGAGTTCTTCTGGAAGCAGGGCCCGGCACGCGGCGCGGGCAAGGTGCAGTTCGCCGACTGGACCCCGGCCTACGAGCAGGCCGCCGAGGTGCCCAATGTCGGCCGCTTCTACGAGCAGGCCCAGGCGCTGCGCACCCTGCTGCTCACCGCGGCTCCCGACGCCGACCAGCAGAAGGACCTGGACTTCATGCTGACCATCGGCCACCTGTTCTCCACGGTGGTCTACGGCCAGCTGATCCTCGAGCAGGCCGAACTCACCGGCCTCGACCACGACGTGCTCGACCAGATCTTCGACTTCCAGATCCGCGACTTCAACACCCAGGCCACCGCTCTGCTCGGCAAGCCCTCGGTCACCGAGGCCCAGCGCGACTGGGCGATCGGCGCCCTGCGCAGCCCCGTCGCCGACGCCGAGCGCTTCGACCGCGTCTGGCAGCAAGTCGAGTCCTACGACGGCGCCTACGCGATGCGTCCGTAGTCCGTCCCGCTCGATCTGGGCGGTTGATCACCAGGCTCTGGTGGCGTTTCGCTCTCGGCGGATGCTTACCTGAGAGCCTGGTGATCAATGGTCCAACTGCGCACCGCCGGCGCGTCAGGCTTTGCCGGGGAAGCTGACGGTCACCGGGTCGGCGCCGAGGATCGCCTGCCAGCGGGCTCGGCGGACGGCTGCCTCGGTCAGTGCCTCGGTGGCCGTCGTGCGGACGGCGGGCTCGGTGGCCTGCTCTACGGCAGCCAACCAGGCTGCGGCGCAGTCGGATTCGACAGCGACCGCCAGGTTCGCCGCCGGGATCGGGTTGTCGACCGGGAACGGCGGGTTGTAGGCCGCCTCGGGTGCCTCCGGTGCGGTGCCGTCGGCTTCGAGAAGTTCGATGGTGGCGTCGCGGCGGGCTCGGTGGGCGGCGCTGAACTCGGCGACCAGGCGGGCCCGGTCGCTGTTGGCGTAGGCCGCGATCACGCCGTAGGAGTAGACAGCGGCGTGCTCGCCGTCGAGGGCGGCCTGCAGAGCTTGTCGTTGGTCGGTCATGTCAGCAGGACTCCCGCCTGGGTCGCGCAGGCCGCGCTGATCGAGGCCAGCAGGCCAGCGCGGTATCCGGATTCGATGCTGGCCGCGCGGGCGGCGGCCTGTTGCGAGCGGGTCAGTTGATCGCGCAGCTGAGCGATATCGAGCGGCTGGGCGGCGCCGGACTCGACGACCGAGGCGGGCACCGTCGACCCGTCCGGCCCCGGCACCGTCACCTCACCCGTGCGCCGCACCGGTGTGGTGCCGTCCCCGTACACCCCGACCACCCGGTCGATCTCGGTGCGCAACGCGTCGGCGTGTGCGGTCCGCTCGGTCGCGATGGTGCTCAACGCCGCCTGGGACTGTGGCGCCAGCGCGATGGCCGCGGTCGCGGCGGCGGCGTCGGCCCGCGCCAGAACCTCCTGCGCGGCAAGTGGATCCGGCTCGTGCACCGTGTCGTCCTCGGCACAGGCCGCCAGCACGGCCACCGCGGGTACCCCGAGTGCGCCCGCACCGACCAGCCGCAACAGCGACCGCCTGCGCCAGGTCCGCGCCTTGGTGAGCGTCGTGTCCTCGTGCACCGCTGCGCCATTGGGGTTCGCCGCGGTGGTTGTGTGGACCGTGCGGGCTAGGGCGGCCTCGGGGGAGTGGAGGGTGGGGCCGGGGTGGGGCTGTGGGGCTGAAAGCTGTTGTCCGCGTGCGTGATACGGGCGATCTGCGGTGTCGGCAGGCGGTGTCGGTCCGGCGGGGACGACGGGGACCGGGCGCGGCGCGGCGAGCGTCGTCGGGCGGGATTCGTGCCGGTCGGAACGCATGCCGGAAGGTCGCCCGGCGCTCGGCGGGGCGGTATGGCGGAAGGGCACGACCACCATCGTGCCAGATCTGTCCGGCCGCGCTCGCGCACGCCGTGACCTGGCAGGGCACGCCGGGACGGACCGGTGCGCGACGCCCGGCTGCTGGTCCTTTACACTCTCGGAGCGCGTTACGCTAGACCTTCGGCGTAGAAATTTCCGATCGCGTCACAACTGAACCAGGAGCCGCCCATATGCCGATGCCCACCGAGGAAAGGGTGAGCCAGCTAGTCGCTGAGCTCGTTGCACGCCGGGGATTCGACCTCGAGGGCGTCGCGATCGCGGCTGCGGGCAAAGACGAGCTGGCGCCGGTTCGGTTGAAGGTCATCGTGGACAGCGACGGACCGGTCGACCTCGACGCGATCGCCGAGCTCAGCCGCGAAACGTCGGAACTGCTCGACGCGGCGGGCGATTTCGGCGATTCCGCCTACCTGCTCGAAGTGACGACTCCCGGCGTCGACCGCCCGCTCACCACCGACCGGCACTGGCGCCGGGCCCAGGGCCGCAAGGTCAAGGTGGTCCTGGTCGAGGGCGCCGACCAGGTCGAGGGCAAGAAGCGCTTCGAGGCCCGCGCCGGTCAGCTCGCCGACGACGGCACCATCGCGCTCGTCCTCGGCGGCCGCAACAAGCCGCACCGGGTGCACGTGCCGCTCACCGACATCGCCGCCGCGGTCGTCCAGGTGGAATTCAACGCCCCCGGTGCCGCCGAACTCGAGCTCGCCGGTGGCATCGCCGCGGGCAGGCCCGTTCCGGGTGACGAACCCGCAGACCTCGCCGCAGGCGGCCAACACAGTGACTCTCCCACCGAAGGGGTTGCGGAATGAACATTGAAATCGAAGCCTTGCGGGCGATCGTCGCCGACAAGGGCATCTCGATCGAGACCGTGATCTCGGCGATCGAGTCGGCGCTGCTCACCGCCTACCGGCACACCGACGGCCACGAGGCCAACGCGCGCATCGACATCAACCAGAAGACCGGCGTGGTCCGGGTGATGGCGCGCGAACTCGACGCCGACGGCAACCTCGTCTCCGAATGGGACGACACCCCCGAGGGCTTCGGCCGGATCGCGGCCACCACCGCGCGCCAGGTGGTGCTGCAGCGGCTACGCGACGCCGAGAACGAGAAGTCCTTCGGTGAGTTCGCCACCCACGAGGGCGACATCGTCGGCGGTGTGGTCCAGCGCGACGCCAGGGCCAATGCCCGCGGCATCGTGGTGGTGCGCATCGGCAGCGAGGCCAACGGCGCCGAGGGCCTGATCCCGCCCGCCGAGCAGGTGCCCGGCGAGACCTACGAGCACGGCGACCGGATCAAGTGCTACGTCTACGGGGTCTCCCGTGGCCCGCGCGGTCCGCAGATCCAGCTCTCGCGCACCCATCCGAATCTGGTGCGCAGGCTCTTCTCGCTCGAGGTGCCCGAGATCGCCGACGGGTCGGTGGAGATCGTCGCGGTGGCCCGCGAGTCCGGGCACCGCTCCAAGATCGCCGTACGGTCCACCGTGCAGGGCGTGAACGCCAAGGGCGCGTGCATCGGCCCGATGGGTCAGCGCGTGCGCAACGTGATGAGCGAACTGGCGGGCGAGAAGATCGATATCATCGACTACGCCGAGGACCCGGCGACCTTCGTCGGCAACGCGCTCTCGCCGTCGAAGGTGGTCTCGGTCACCGTCGTGGATCCCGAGGCCAGGGCGGCACGGGTGATCGTGCCGGACTTCCAGCTGTCGCTGGCGATCGGCAAGGAGGGCCAGAACGCCCGCCTGGCCGCCCGTCTGACCGGCTGGCGGATCGATATCCGCAGCGACGCGGCTCCGGAACCGGGCGATTCGGTCCGCCCGGAGGCGCACCGTAGTTGACCGAGACACGGGAATCCCGGCCCCCGGATGACATGTTCGTAACTTCGGAAGGGGAGGGGTTCGTCGTAATGACCGGGTCACCGGTAGAGTGGGTGAAGGACCGGCCCGCGCAATCCGTTCGAACCTGTATCGGATGCCGTCAGCGCGAGCCGTCTGCCGACCTGTTGCGGATCGTGGCGCAGCATCGGGGCGCCGACAGTGACACTGCCGGAACCTCGGCTGTTGTGATAGTCCCCGACCCGCGGCGCAGACTTCCCGGACGGGGTGCCTGGTTGCACCCCGTTTCAGCTTGTCTGCGTTCCGCAGAGCGGCGCCGAGCATTCGGCAGAGCCCTACGAGTGTCCGGAAATCTGGATATCTCAGCCCTGGAGCAGTACCTCGAGAACAGGCACGAGCACTCATGAGCACACCGTGAAGCACCAACGATGAACGTCCATCGGAGATAACCCGAGGTCGTGCGGGCCCGCCTTCCCTAGGCGGCGTCACTGCCCGACCTCTCAGTGAGGAGAGCAGTGGCAGGCAAGGCCCGCGTGCACGAGTTGGCTAAAGAGCTCGGTGTCACAAGCAAGGAACTACTCGCGAAGCTCAAGGAGCAAGGCGAGTTCGTGAAGTCGGCGTCCTCGACGGTGGAAGCACCCGTCGCCCGTCGTCTGCGCGAATCGCTCGCGTCGAAGTCCGCCCCCGCGGCCGACGCGAAGTCGGCGGCCCGTCCCGGACCGTCCACGGCGGCCCGTCCGGGCGCCAAGCCCACCCCCGGCGGTCCCCGCCCGGGTCCGCGTCCGGCTCCGGCGGCTCCCGCCGCGGCCGCCACCCCCGCAGCACCGGCCGCTCCCGCGGCCCCGGCGGCCCCGGCTCCGGCCGAGTCCAAGCCGGCTCCGGCTGCCCGGCCCACCCCGGCGGCGGCGCAGTCCGCGCCCGCTGTCAAGCCCGCCGCACCCGCCCCGCGCCCCGCGCCCGGCGCACCGCGTCCGGCCCAGGGTGGTCAGGCGCCGCAGCAGCAGCGTCCCGGTCAGCCCGCTCAGGGTGGTCAGGCCCCGCGTCCGGCCGGTCCCGGCCCGAAGCCCGGCCCGAAGACCCCGCGCGTCGGCAACAACCCGTTCAGCTCCGCCCCCGATCGTGAGCGTCCCGCGCCGCGTCCCGCCCCCCAGGGTGGCCCGCGTCCGACGCCGGGTCAGGGCGGTCCCCGTCCGACTCCGGGCCAGGGTGGCCCGCGTCCGGCTCCCGGCCAGGGCGGTCCCCGTCCCGGTCAGGGCCAGGGTGGCCCGCGTCCGGCCGCCGCGCAGGGCGGTGCCCCGCGTCCCGGTGGTCCGCGTCCCAACCCCGGCTCGATGCCGCCTCGTCCGAACCCGGGTGCCATGCCCGCGCGTTCGGCTCGTCCCGGCCCCGCGGCCGGTGGCCGTCCGGGTCGTCCCGGCGGCGCTCCCGGTGGCGGCGCAGGTCGTCCCGGTGGTGGCGGCGGTGGCGGTTACCGCGGTGGCGGTGGCGGTGCCCCCGGTGCCGGCGCCGGTGCGGGTGCTCCCGCGGCCGGTGGTTTCCGTGGTCGTCCCGGTGGCGGCGGCGGTCGCCCCGGTGGTCCCGGTGGCCGTGGTGGTGCGGCGGGTGCGTTCGGCCGTCCCGGTGGCGCTCCGCGTCGTGGGCGTAAGTCGAAGCGGGCCAAGCGCGCCGAATACGAGAACATGCAGGCGCCCGCCGTCGGTGGCGTGCGGCTGCCCCGCGGCAACGGTGAGGTCATCCGCCTCGCCCGTGGCGCGTCGCTGTCGGACTTCGCCGAGAAGATCGACGCGAACCCGGCTGCCCTGGTGCAGGCGCTGTTCAACCTCGGCGAGATGGTCACCGCGACCCAGTCGGTGAACGACGAGACCCTCGAGCTGCTCGGCGGCGAGATGAACTACGTCGTCCACGTCGTCAGCCCCGAGGACGAGGACCGCGAGCTGCTGGAATCGTTCGACCTCACCTACGGCGAGGACGCCGGTGGCGAGGACGATCTCGAGCAGCGTCCGCCGGTCGTGACCGTCATGGGTCACGTCGACCACGGTAAGACCCGACTGCTCGACACGATCCGTAAGGCCAACGTCGCCGAGGGCGAGGCCGGTGGCATCACCCAGCACATCGGTGCCTACCAGGTGCTGACCGACCTCAACGGCGAAGAGCGCCTGATCACCTTCATCGACACCCCGGGTCACGAGGCGTTCACCGCCATGCGTGCCCGTGGTGCGAAGGCCACCGACATCGCGATCCTCGTGGTCGCGGCCGACGACGGCGTCATGCCGCAGACGGTGGAGGCGATCAACCACGCGCAAGCGGCCGACGTGCCGATCGTGGTGGCGGTCAACAAGATCGACAAGGAAGGCGCGAACCCGGACAAGATCCGGCAGCAGCTGACCGAATACGGTCTGGTCACCGAGGAGTACGGCGGCGACACCATGTTCGTCAACATCTCCGCCAAGCAGGGCCTCAACATCGACGCGCTGCTCGAAGCGGTGCTGCTGACCGCGGATGCCTCGCTGGACCTGCGGGCCAACCCGGACATGGACGCCCAGGGTGTCGCCATCGAGGCGCACCTCGACCGCGGCCGTGGCCCGGTGGCCACCGTGCTCATCCAGCGCGGCACGCTGCGCGTCGGCGATTCGATCGTGGCGGGCGACGCCTACGGTCGTGTGCGCCGCATGGTCGACGAGCACGGCGAGGACGTCCTGGCGGCCCTGCCGTCGCGACCGGTCCAGGTCATCGGTTTCACCTCGGTGCCCGGCGCGGGTGACAACCTGCTCGTGGTCGACGAGGACCGCATCGCCCGGCAGATCGCCGACCGCCGCAATGCCCGCAAGCGCAACGCGCTCGCCGCGCGCAGCCGCAAGCGGATCAGCCTGGAAGATCTGGATGCCGCCCTGAAGGAGACTTCGGAGCTCAACCTGATCCTCAAGGGCGACAACTCCGGTACCGTCGAGGCCCTCGAAGAGGCCCTGCTCGGCATCGAGATCGACGACGAGGTGCGTCTGCGCGTCATCGACCGCGGTGTCGGTGGCGTCACCGAGACCAACGTCAACCTGGCGTCGGCCTCGAACGCGATCATCATCGGCTTCAACGTCCGTGCGGAGGGCAAGGCCACCGAGCTGGCCAACCGCGAGGGCGTCGACATCCGGTACTACTCGGTGATCTACCAGGCCATCGACGAGATCGAGAAGGCCCTCAAGGGCATGCTCAAGCCGATCTACGAAGAGGTCGAGCTGGGCCGGGCGGAGATCCGCGCGATCTTCCGTTCGTCCAAGATCGGCAACATCGCCGGTTGCATGGTCCTGTCGGGTTCGGTCAAGCGCAACGCCAAGGCGCGCCTGATCCGCGACGGCCGGGTGATCGCCGAGACGATGACCATCTCCTCGCTCAAGCGGGAGAAGGACGACGCCACCGAGGTGCGCGAAGGTTTCGAGTGCGGTATGACCGTGACCTACAGCGACATCAAGGACGGCGACATCATCGAGGCCTACGAGCTGCGCGAGAAGCCGCGCGACTGATATCGCAGACCGTTCCACACGCCGCATCCGAGCTTCGGGTGCGGCGTGTGGTCATGCGGGCGCGAAACCCATCTACCAGGAGGTGAGCACCGCTGTACATCGGTGCGCTCGAATTCGATCTACTGCTCGGTGACGTGCATTCGCTCAAGGAGAAGCGGTCGGTGATCCGCCCGATTCTCGCCGAGCTGCAGAAGCGCTTCGCCGTGAATGCCGCCGAGGCGGGAGATCAGGACCTGCACCGCCGAGCTCTGCTCGGGGTGGCCATGGTCAGTGCGGAAACGGGACACCTGAACGAGGTGCTCGACAAGTGTGAGCGGCACGTCGCCGCCCGTCCGGAGATAGAGTTGCTGGCAGTACGCCGCCGGATCTTCGGACCCGAAGACTAGAGGGAGGTCAGGCCATGGTGGATCAAGCCAGGGCACGCCGACTCGCCAAGCGGATTTCCGCGATCGTGGCCACCGCGATCGAATACGAGATCAAGGATCCGCGGCTGCGGTTCATCACCGTCACCGATGCCAAGGTGACCGGCGATCTGCGCGAGGCGACGGTGTTCTACACGGTGATGGGCGAGACGCTCGAGACCGAACCCGACTACGCGGCCGCGGCCGCCGGTCTGGAAGCGGCCAAGGGTGTGCTGCGGTCCAAGGTCGGCGCCGGAACCGGGGTGAAGTTCACCCCGATCCTGTCGTTCACGCTGGACAAGGTGCCCGACGCGGCACGTGAGATGGAAGAGCTGCTCGCCCGGGCTCGCGCCATCGACGACGAGGTCGCCAAGGTGGCCGCCAACGCCACCCACGCCGGTGACGCCGATCCGTACAAGTCCGATCGCGACGACGAAGACCCCGAGTAGTCGTCGTGCCCGGTCGCGACACCGGAATCCGTGACGGGACCGCACTGGATGCCGCCGTCGCCGCGGTGGCGGCGGCGCGTTCGGTGACCGTCCTGTGCCATGTGCAGCCCGATGCCGACACCGTCGGCAGCGGGCTCGCGCTCGCGCTGGCCCTGCATCGGCGGGGCGTGCCGGTCCGGGTGTCGTTCGCCGAACCGGCCGAACTGCCCGCCTCCCTGCGCACCCTGCCCGGCACGGAACATCTCGTGCCGCCCGCCGAGGTGCCGGACGAGGTGGACCTGCTGATCGTGGTCGACTGCGGTGCGCGCAGCCGGCTCGGCGCGCTCGCCGATCGGTTGCCCGGTGCCCACACGACCTTGGTGATCGATCATCACCGCGCCAACGACGGCTTCGGCACCGTCGACCTGATCGATGAGTCGGCGGCCTCGACCACCGAGCTGATCACCCGCCTGCTCGACGCCTGGCATGTCCCGATCGACGCGGCGATCGCGCACTGCCTGTTCGCCGGACTCGTCACCGACACCGGCTCGTTCCGCTGGGCCAGGCCGGGCAGTCACGCGCTGGCCGAGCGGCTGCTGGCCACCGGCATCGACGGTGCCGAGATCACCCGCGTGTTGCTCGACACCCATCCGTTCGCCTGGTTGCCGATGCTGTCGAAGGTGCTCTCCACCGCGGTGGTCGTGCCGTCGGCGGCCGGGGTGGGTCTGGTGTACGCGCTCGTGCGCGCCGCCGACACCCACGAGGTCGGGCCCGAGGAGGTGGAGAGCGTCATCGATGTCGTGCGCACCACCACCGAGGCGGGGATCGCCGCGGTCTTCAAGGAGGCCCGCGGCCAGAACGACCGCTGGACGGTCTCGCTGCGCTCCCGCGACTCCGCGCCCGGCACCGCCGACGGTGTGGACGTGGCGGCGGTCGCGAGCGGTTTCGGCGGCGGCGGTCATCGTTTCGCCGCCGGCTACACCACCTATGGCAGTGCCGAGTCGGTGGTGCGGGCGCTGGTCACCGCGCTCGACTGAAAAATGTGAGGCGAGGAGACGACCGCGCCCCTATGGTGAATCGATGGCATCGGTCAAACAGGTCCAGGTCACCTTCGACTGCGCGGAACCCGAGCGGCTCGCCCAATTCTGGTGCGAGGTACTGGGATACGAGCATCGGGGATCGTCCTGCGTCGATCCCGCCGGTGTCGGCCCGCGCCTGTACTTCCAGCGGGTTCCCGAGGGCAAGGTCGTCAAGAATCGGTTGCATCTCGACGTGCGGGTCGGCACCGGGCTGGTGGGTGAGGAGCGGCTGGCCGCGCTCGAGGCCGAATGCGCGCGACTGATCCCGCTCGGCGCGGTCCGCGTGCGACTGCTGCGTGCCGATGGTGTCGAGGAGTCGTGCCTGGTGATGCAGGACATCGAGGGCAACGAGTTCTGCCTCGACTGAGCGGCGCGGTACGCCGCGCTGACATGTCGGTGCCGTGTGCGACCATCGGCGGCAGTCGTGCACAGGTACGCGCCGGGGAACGGGCGGCGCCCTTCAGATGGGGAGGTCGTCGGGCGTGAGTTCCGCAGTGGTCGACGTGGTGGATCAGGCGGGTCCGCGGCGCATTCTCGGGATCGCGCTGCCGACGCTGGGTGTGCTCGTCGCGGAACCGCTGTATCTGCTGTTCGACATGGCCGTGGTCGGGCGGCTGGGGGCACTCGCGCTGGCCGGGCTCGCGGTCGGTGGGGTGATCGTGGGGACGGTGAGTACACAGCTGACCTTCCTGTCGTACGGGACGACGGCGCGGGCGGCCCGTCGTCATGGCGCGGGGGATCGGGCGGGCGCGGTCGAGGAAGGGATTCAGGCGAGCTGGGTCGGCGTGGCGATCGGATTGTTGATCGTGGCGGTCGTGCAGTTGTTCGCCGGGCCGCTGTGCTCGGCGATCGCCGGGGGTGGCGAGATCGCCGACGAGGCGCTGGGCTGGGTGCGGATCGCGCTGTTCGGGGTGCCGTTGATCCTGCTGTCGATGGCGGGCAACGGCTGGATGCGCGGTGTCCAGGATGTGCGGCGCCCGCTGCTGTTCGTGATCGCGGGCCTGGCGCTGTCGGCGGTGCTGTGCCCGGTACTGGTGTACGGATTGCTCGGTGCGCCACGGCTGGAACTGGCCGGATCGGCGGTGGCGAATGTCGTCGGACAGTCCGTCACCGGCGTGCTGTTCGTGTACGCGCTACTGCGCGAACGGGTTTCGCTGCGGCCGCGCCCCACGGTGATGCGCGCGCAACTGGTGCTCGGGCGCGACCTCATCGTGCGCAGTCTCTCGTTCCAGGTGTGCTTCGTCTCCGCCGCCGCGGTCGCCGCCCGGTTCGGCGCCGCGTCCGTGGCCGCGCATCAGATCGTGCTGCAACTGTGGAATTTCCTTGCGCTGACCCTGGATTCGCTGGCCATCGCGGCCCAGACCCTGGTCGGTGCGGCGCTGGGCGCCGGAAACGCGCGGGGTGCCAAGGGGATCGCTCGCCGCGTGACCGGCTGGTCGGAGATCTTCGCGCTGGTGCTGGCCGGCCTGTTCGCCGCCGGCGTCGGGGTGATCCCGCTGCTGTTCACCGATGACCCGCAGGTGCTCGACCGTGCGCACGTCATCTGGTGGTTCTTCGTCGCCATGATTCCGGTGGCGGGCGCGGTCTTCGCCCTCGACGGCGTCCTGCTCGGCGCGGGCGACGCCGCCTTCCTGCGCACGGCCACGCTCGTCGCCGCCCTGCTCGGCTTCCTGCCGCTGATCTGGCTCTCGCTCGTCTTCGACTGGGGCGTGGCCGGGATCTGGTCGGGCCTGGTCGCGTTCATGCTGTTGCGGTTGGTCGCGGTGGTCGCCAGGGCCAGGTCGGGACGGTGGGCCAGGGTCGGTGCCGAGGTGCCGAGCGGCGTCGCGTGAGCGGGGGTCAGCGCGGGTAGGGGCTGAGCATGTCGATCCAGCGGATGTCGAGATCGCGGGTCAGGTAGTCCATGCGCGAGTTCCAGAACTCCCGCATGTGCGGCAGCGCCAGGTGCTGGTCCAGATCGTCCTTGCTGCGCCAGACCTCGTAGAAGACGAACACCGACGGATTCTCGCTGTCGACGTGGAAGTGGTACTCGAGGCAGCCCGGCTCGGCGCGGGTCGGTTCGACGAACGACAGCAGCAGTTCGCGCAGGTCCTCGCGGCGCTCGGGCTTCGGGTGGGCGAATCCCACCAGTGCGTAGGTGTCGGCCATGATGCTCCTTGGGTACGATGATCGACGTACCTGGTGACCGTAGGTGGTCGCTAGGTACGACGCAACTCGTACCTGAGGAGGTTGTGGTGGACCAGGCGGAACCGGGCCTCGCCGAGCTCGAGCTGGGGGCGGTCCTCGGCGCGCTGGCCGACCCGCAGCGCCGCCGGGTGATCACCCTGCTCGCCCTCGATCCCGCCGACGGCGACCGCAGCTGTTCCTCCTTCGGACTGCCCGTCACCAAGGCGACCCGCACCCATCACTTCCGGGTGCTGCGCGAGGCGGGGCTGGTCCGCCAGATCAACTACGGCAACCGCAGCACCGTCGCCCTGCGCCGTGCCGAACTCGACACGCGGTTCCCGGGACTGCTCGATCTGCTCGTCGCCGAGGGCGCGCCGACCGATGATGGGTGAACCCGTCGGTCACGCGGCACGAGCGTGTGCCACTGTGGACAGGTGATACCGAAGTTGATGGCGGTCAGCGATGTCCATGTGGGACACCAGGGCAACAAGCCGGTCGTGGAGCAGATCCACCCGGATTCGCCGGAGGACTGGCTGATCGTCGCCGGGGACGTGGGCGAGAAGGCCGAGGAGGTGCGGTGGGCGCTCGAGCTGCTGCGCCGCCGGTTCGCGAAGGTCATCTGGGTGCCGGGCAACCACGAACTGTGGACCACGCCCAAGGACCCGGTGCAGATGCACGGCGCCGCCCGCTACGACTATCTCGTCGCGATGTGCCGTGATCTCGACGTCGTCACCCCCGAGGACCCGTTCCCGGTCTGGACCGGCGCAGGCGCCGAGAAGTACGGCGGCCGCGTCACCATCGCCCCGATGTTCCTGCTCTACGACTACTCGTGGCTGCCGGAGGGGACCATGACCAAGGCGCAGGGGCTGGCACTGGCGCGTGAGCGCAATGTCGTGGCCACCGACGAATTCCTGCTGACGCCGGAGCCGTACCTGTCCCGCGACGCCTGGTGCCATGCCCGCGTGCAGTACACCCAGCGCCGCCTCGACGCGCTCGCGCCCGATACCGCGGTGGTCATGGTCAACCATTTCCCGCTGGTCCGCCAGCCCACGGAGATCCTGTTCTACCCGGAGTTCTCGCTGTGGTGCGGCACCGACCTCACCGCCGATTGGCACACCAGCTACAACGTGGTCTGCTCGGTCTACGGCCACCTGCACATCCCGCGCACCACCTACTACGACGGCGTCCGGTTCGAGGAGGTCTCCCTCGGCTACCCGCGCGAATGGAAGCGTCGCGGCGTCCCCGACCCCCTGCTGCGCCAGATCCTGCCCGAACCGGTCTACGCCGAGGGCGACCTCAACTCCTGGGGCGGCCATTTCAAGGTCACCCCGGAGATGGAAGCCGCCGCCGCCGAGATGCGGGCGAAGGCGGAGCGGCGCCGGGGCGTCTGATCACGATGCGCGACACCGATTAGGCTGGTCCCCGATGATTCAGAACATTTTGCCGTCGGGTGTGGCGACCGCGGAGCTGCTGACCTATCCGGAGGACCTGAAGGCGCATCCGGCCGAGGAGCATCTCATCGCCAAGGCGGTCGAGAAGCGCCGCCGCGACTTCATCGGTGCTCGCCACTGCGCGCGGCTCGCGCTCGAACAGCTCGGAGAGCCGCCGGTCGCGATCGGCAAGGGGGAGCGCGGGATGCCGCTGTTCCCGCGCGGCGTCGTCGGCAGCCTGACGCACTGCGACGGCTATCGCGCCGCCGCCCTCACCCACGCACTGCGCTTCCGTTCGGTCGGCATCGATGCCGAACCGCACGGCGCCCTGCCCGAGGGCGTGCTCGATTCGGTGAGCCTGCCCGCCGAGCGCGAGTGGCTGAGCACCGCGCCAACCGGCCTGCATCTGGATCGGCTGCTGTTCTGTGCCAAGGAGGCCACCTACAAGGCGTGGTTCCCGCTGACCCTGCGCTGGCTCGGCTTCGAGGACGCCCACATCACCTTCGAGATCGATTCCCGCACCGCCGATTCCGGTTCCGGTACGTTCCACACCGAGCTGCTCGTTCCCGGGACGACGAATGACGGCGGCACGCCGTTGCGAACCTTCGATGGCCGTTGGACGATCGCCGACGGGCTGATCCTGACCGCGATCGCGCACGGCTGATGGCCGCCCGTATCTCGGCGGTCGGCCAGCTCGGCGGACTGGTGATCGTCGACAAGGACGGCGGCTGGACCAGCCACGATGTGGTGGCGCGCAGCCGGAAGCTGTTGCGCACCAAGAAGGTCGGGCACGCGGGCACGCTCGACCCGATGGCGACCGGTGTGCTCGTGCTCGGTGTGGAGCGGGCGACGAAACTGCTCGGTCAGCTGATCCTCACCAGCAAGGCCTATACCGCCACGATCCGGCTCGGTCAGGCCACCGTCACCGACGACGCCGAGGGCGAGGTCACCGCGACCACGCCCGCGCTGCACGTCACCGACGCCGCGATCGCGGCCGAGGTCGCCGCGCTGACCGGCGACATCCAGCAGGTTCCAGCCACCGTCAGTGCCATCAAGATCGACGGTGAACGCGCCTACGCCCGCGCCCGCGCCGGTGAGGACGTGCAACTGGCCGCCCGCCCGGTGACGGTGTCGCGCTTCGAGGTACTGGCTCGTCGCGATGTCGCCGACGGCGAATTCGTCGACCTGGACGTGGAAGTCGACTGCTCCTCGGGCACCTACATCCGCGCCCTCGCCCGTGATCTGGGCGCCGCCCTCGGCGTCGGCGGCCATCTGACCGCCCTGCGCCGCACCCGGGTCGGCCCGTTCACCCTCGAACACGCCCGCACCCTCGACGAACTCGCCGCGGCCGCCGAGGCCGAGCAGCCGCTGCTCAGCCTCGACATCGACGCCGCGGTCCGCACCGCCTTCCCGCACCGCGACATCGACGAGTCCCAGGCCGAGGACCTCCGCAACGGCCGTTGGCTCGACCCGATCGGCATCAAGGGCGTCTATGCCGCCATCGACCCGGCGGGCCGAGCCATCGCGCTACTCGAGGAGAGCGGCAAACGCGCCGCGTCGGTGATGGTGGTCCGCCCCCAGGGCATCGGCGACTGACCCCGCCACCTGTTGGACGGTTGATCACCAGGCACTCCTGTGAGCATCGCCCGGGAAGCGAAAACCACCAGCGCCTGGTGATCAACTGTCCAGGTCGATGGGCGCCCAGGTCGGCTCGGCTTCCTTGGCGAGCTGGGCGGCCAGGCGGGCGGCTTCGGTGGCGAGGCCGGGCGGGTTGGTGGCGATGAACATCGAATCCGCCGCCACATTGCCCAGGACGTGCCAGTCGCCGCCCGGTCGAAGACGACGGGTGGCCGCTTCGGCGTGCAGGCCGCCGGTCGGCACGAGGGCGGCCGCGCCGGTGTCGAGCAGCCGGGCCACCAGCGACTCGGTGTCCTGCGGGGTGGTGTAGGCGGGCGGGTTGACCGCGTTGATCACCACGTCGGCGGACCACTCGGTGTCGTCGGTCACGGTGAATCCCGCACTGTGCCGGGTGATCTCGGTGACCCCGCCGCGCAGCGTGAGCTGCCCCGAGTCCAGCAGGCGCAGCAGGATCCGCGCATTGTGCGGGACCATCGGTGAGCTGAGACTGCTGATCGTGCGGGAGTTCCGCTCGCGCAACATCGTCCGGTCCTCCTCGCGCAGCGCGGGCCACAGGATCGGGCCGATCGTGCGGATCGCCATCGTCAGCAGTCGTCGGCCGAGCAGGGGTGAGTCGACGGCGTCGAGCTGGCGCCGCAACCGGAGCACCGGGTCCTCGGTGCCGGTGGCGAGCAGCTCGGCCGCGAAGTCGCTGAAATCCTCACCCAGATCGGCCAGTTCGGCGCGCATGAGGGCGATCACCTCGTCGAAGGTCACCGGGCCGTTCGCCACCAGTGACAGTGCCGCGGCGGGTATCAGGTGGCGTGGGGCCAGCGGCAGCGGCCGCTGCTGCACGAACGGCAGGACTCCGGTGCGGGAGAGCAGGGTGATCGGTCCGCGATGTCCCTGCTCTGCCAGGCCGGCGGCGATGTCGACGGCGGTCAGACCGCTGCCGATCACCGCCACGTGCGCCTCGGCGCCGACCTCGGGCAGCGTCCGGGCCAGGGGATACGGTTCGACGAAATAGCCTGGCGCACCGGTCAACCCATATCGATCGCGTGGACGACCCCCACCCACGCCGAGCACCACCCGATCCACTGTGTGCGCCGCGCCGCCCTCGGTCCGCAGCACGACCGGTGCTCCGGCGGCGAAATCGGTGACCCGGTCGTTCACGACGCTGACCCGCCACCCGTCGCGTCGCAACCGCGTGATCGCCGTGCGCGCCGTCTGTTCCAGGTACTCCCCATACATCGCGCGCGGCACGATCGGCTGCCCGAGTCCGTGATCGAGGAACTCTGCCGCGTCGGGCCTGCGCAGCAGCCACCGCTCGAAATGCGCGCGGTCCTCGGCCCGCACCGACATCAGCGCGGGCGGCGCGTTCACCCGCACCGCGGGCACGTCGTGCTGATAGGCCCGGCCGCGCCAGAGTGCCGCCGATCCCTCGAACACCGTGATCGTGCCCGGTTCCCGTCCCGTGTCCGCGAGCGCGTCGAGCAGTCCCACCGCGGCCACTCCCGCACCGATGATCCCGATTCGCATTTGTCGACTCCTTCATCCGGCGGCGATCGCCGCGTCATCGCTGGGCGCTGCCTGACCTCGTCGTCCGGCGCGTCCCCGCAGATCAGCGTGGTCGCCCCAGGACCGCGGCGACATCCCGCGTTTGCGGGGGTCTCGCCGAGCCGATGCCGCTTACGGGTGCAACTGCGCCCGCGTGCCCCTGTTCGAGGGATGGCTTCCGCGCTTGCATGCTGTCCCTTTCGGGCGATGACGCCGGGCTTGCGTGCCGCCGCGTTCGAGCGATGGTGCCGGGCGGCGTGCTGTCCTATTCGGGGGGCGCCCGCGTGCCCCTCGTTCGGGGGATGGCGCCCTCGCCCGTGCCGCGATGACAATGGTGGGATGACCGCACCCACCGCGCATGCGATGTCGGCCCTGCTCGCCGGGATCGCGGCGGCCGCCGACGCGCACGAGTTGTTCGACCGGACCTCGGCCCGTCTGCGCCGCAGCGCGCCGTTCGATGCCGCGGTCTGGGTGGCGACCGATCCGGTCAACGGGCTGACCACCGCGCCGGTGCGGGTCGAGAACCTGCACGAAGGCGGGTGCGGGATCTACTGGGAGTCCGAGCTCTTCGCCGAACATGTCAACCTGTTCCGCGACTTGGCGGTGGCGCCGGTACCGGTGGCTGGACTCCGCGCGGTCACCGCCGACCGGCCCTCATTGAGCCCGCTCTACCAGAGCTTCATGCGGCCCCGCGGATTCGACGACGAACTGCGCGCCGTCCTGCGCGCCGACGGGCAGGGCTGGGGCCAGGTGAGCCTGTTCCGTGAACGTGGCAGACCGGCGTTCGACGACGCCGATATCGCCCTGCTGCAAGCACTCTCGGCCCCCATGGCGCGACGGCTGCGTGGCTTCGCCCGCCCGAGCACGCAGGCGCCCGTCGGTACCGGCGCGCCCGGCCTGCTGCTGTTCGCCGCCGACGGCGCCCTGCTGTCGGTCAACGACGAGGCCAGGGACCTGCTCGCGCGGATGCCACCCGGTCCGACGACCACCACCGCCGCCGGACTCGAAATACCCCTGCCGGTCTGGATTCTGAGCACCGCCAGCCGCGCGCGGGCCACCGGCGACAACGCCCGGATCCGCGTGCGCACGACGGCCGGCCACTGGCTGGTCTGCCACGCCTCCACCCTGCGCGGTGCGACCGACGACCAGGCGACCACAGCGCTGGTGATCGAATACGCGACGCCGTCGGAGGTCGCGGCGCTGGTGGTCGCCGCCTACGAGCTCACCCGCCGCGAACTCGACGTCACCGAACTCGTCGCCGCGGGCCTGTCCACCGCCGAGATCGCCCGTCGCCTGGTGGTCTCCACCCACACCGTCCGCGACCATGTGAAAGCCATCTTCGACAAGACCGGCGCGACCAGCCGTGGCGAGCTCGTCGCCGCCCTGTTCGCCGACTTCCGGCATCCACTCGCCGAGCCGGTCACCCGCCGCGTCTTCGACGGGCAGGCGAACTGAGGTTCCCCGAGCTGCTACATGGTCAACCAGATCGCCTCGGCGGCAAGGGTGCCCAGTTCGGTCGGCGTTTCGCCGTCGGCGATGCGGACGGCGATGGTGCCGGCGAAGTCGCGGCGCTCCTCGACCACGATCGCGGTGTCGAGGGCGATGCCGACCGAGTCGAAATAGCGGAGCATGGCGGGGTCGGAATCGGAGATGCGGGCGACGCGGCCCGATTCACCGGCGCCGAAATCGCTGAGCTGGCGGGCGGGGGGAGTGGGGACCGCGCCGTCGACCGAGGGGATCGGGTCGCCGTGTGGATCACGGTCGGGGTGACCGAGTTTCGCGTCGATGCGTGACATCAGCAGCTCGGAGACGGCGTGCTCGAGCACCTCGGCCTCGTCGTGCACCTCGTCCCAGCCGTAGCCGAGTTCGTTCACCAGGAAGGTCTCGATGAGCCGGTGCCTGCGCACCATCGCCACGGCGGCGCGGCGACCGTGCTCGGTGAGCGTGATCGCGCCGTAGCGGGCGTGCTCGACCAGGCCCTGGTCGGCCAGCTTGCGCACCGCCTCGGACACCGTCGAGGCCGACACCCCGATCCGCTCGGCGAGCAGTTTGGTGGAGACCTTCTCCTGAGACCATTCCTGAGCGGTCCAGATGACCTTCAGATAGTCCTGTGCCACCGCGGACAGCTCCGGCGCGATGGTGGCGGTGGCGGCGAGTTCGGCCTGCTCGCCGGGTTGCGTCGGCGCACGGCGGGTCGCGACATCTCGTTTACCTGGCACACCATTGATGTTAGGCATCCCTGACGGGAATGACACATCCGGCGAACCGGCGCGGCGCACGGCCGCGATAGGCTTCGCGGTGTGCAGAGGTGGCGAAGTCTCGACGAGGTGCCCGCGGACTGGGGGCGCTGCGTCCTCACGATCGGTGTGTTCGACGGTGTGCATCGCGGGCACGCGCAGCTGATCAGTCGCGCGGTGGCCGCGGCGGACAAGCGCGGTGTCCCTTCGGTTCTGATGACCTTCGATCCGCATCCCATGGAGGTGGTGCGGCCCGGTTCGCACCCCGCCCAGCTCACCACCCTGACCCGCCGCGCCGAACTGGCCGAGGAACTCGGTATCGACGTGTTCTGCGTGATGCCGTTCACCCAAGAGTTCATGAAGCTCACCCCGGGCGGTTACGTGCACGACCTGCTGGTCGAGCGGCTGCACGTCACCGAGGTCGTCGTCGGGGACAATTTCACCTTCGGCAAGAAGGCCGCGGGCACCGTCGACACGATGCGCGAGCTCGGCGAACGGTTCGGGTTCGAGGTCGACGGGGTGACCCTGCTCGGTGAGCACGCCGTCACCTTCTCCTCCACCTACATCCGCGCCTGCGTCGACGCGGGCGACATGGCCGCGGCCGCCGAGGCGCTTGGCCGCCCGCACCGTATCGAGGGCGTCGTCGTGCACGGCGACAAACGCGGCCGCGAACTCGGCTTCCCGACCGCCAACGTCGCCCCGCCGATGCACGCCGCCATCCCCGCCGACGGGGTGTACGCGGGCTGGTTCACCGTGCTCGGCACCGGCGGCCCGGTCGGCACGATCGACCCGGGTCAGCGGGCCATGGCGGCCATCTCGGTGGGCACCAACCCGACGTTCTCGGGCCGTTCGCGCACCGTCGAGGCGTTCGTGCTCGACGCCGATGCCGACCTGTACGGCCAGCACGTCGCGGTCGACTTCGTCGAGCAGCTGCGCGGGATGCGCAAGTTCGACTCCATCGACGACCTGGTCGAGGCCATGGGCCGCGATGTCGAAGCCGCGCGCAAGGTGCTCACCGCCGCCGACGCCTGAGGCCGGTGCGGCCTGCGCGAACAGGTCGGGTAAAGTGGCTCCTCGGGTTTGCTGCGGTCCGCGGTGGCGCCCATCCCGGGTAACCGGACCTTCGAGCGCGGAACTGAAAAATAGGAGTCTGCCGCATGGCGCTGACCACTGAGCAGAAGTCGGCCATCCTGGCCGAGTACGGCCTGCACGAGAAGGACACCGGTTCGCCGGAGGCGCAGATCGCGCTGCTGTCGAAGCGGATCTCGGACCTGACCGAGCACCTCAAGCAGCACAAGCACGATCACCACACCCGCCACGGCCTGCTGGCCCTGATCGGTCGTCGTCGTCGCCTGTCGAAGTACCTGCAGGCCAAGGACATCAACCGCTACCGTTCGCTCATCGAGCGTCTCGGCCTGCGCCGCTGATCTGCTTCGACACGCCTCCTCGCTGAGGCGGTCGGTGAGTAGCCAATGGGAAGAAGTACACTTCTTCTCGTTGGCTATTCGTGTATTCGGAGACCATGGGGTTTCCGCGTGCACTACAACATGTGACAGCCGTGTGCATCCGTCCGCGTGGCGTCGGTCTTCGGTAGTGGCCTTTCGGCAGGCGATCCTCAGTGTTTGCGCCGCCGTCGGGCTTCGATCGATGATCGCCTCCGCGTCGCCCCGCTTGGAATGTTCCAGCCAAGGGGATTCGGCCGGGTGCTGCGCGTGGCAGCCAGGAGGGTTGCCTCGTGTCCGTGTCCGGTACGGCTGACGAACAGCTGGTCCGCGCCCATCCGGTGCTGCGTTCCAGCGAGACGAGAGGTCGAGAGAAGAAAAATGACGCAGACAACTGAACGTACTTCGACCGCGGTCGAGGTCGAGCCCGGAGTTTTCGAGTCGGTCGCGCTGATCGACAACGGCAGCTACGGCACCCGCACCATCCGCTTCGAGACCGGCCGTCTGGCCAAGCAGGCCGCCGGATCGGTGGCCGCCTACCTCGATGACGAGACCATGTTGCTCTCGGCGACCACCGCCGGTAAGCACCCCAAGGACCAGTTCGACTTCTTCCCGCTGACGGTCGACGTCGAAGAGCGCATGTACGCCGCGGGCCGCATCCCCGGCTCGTTCTTCCGTCGCGAGGGCCGCCCCTCCACCGACGCGATCCTGACCTGTCGCCTGATCGACCGTCCGCTGCGCCCGACCTTCATCGACGGCCTGCGCAACGAGATCCAGGTCGTGGTGACCGTGCTCAGCCTGAACCCGGCCGACCTCTACGACGTGGTGGCCATCAACGCCGCCTCGGCGTCGACCCAGCTCTCGGGCATCCCGTTCTCCGGCCCGATCGGTGGCGTGCGTGTCGCCCTCATCGGCGGTCAGTGGGTCGCGTTCCCGACCGTCGAGCAGCTCGAGGACGCCGTGTTCGACATGGTCGTCGCGGGCCGGGTCACCGAGACCGGTGACGTCGCCATCATGATGGTCGAGGCCGAGGCCACCGACAAGGTGATCGCGCTGATCGAAGACGGCGCGCAGGCGCCCACCGAGGCCGTCGTCGCCGAGGGCCTCGAGGCCGCCAAGCCGTTCATCGCGCGCCTGGTCCGCGCCCAGGCCGACCTGGCCGAGCTGGCCGCCAAGCCCACCCAGGAGTTCCCGCTCTTCCCGCCGTACGGTCCCGACGTGTTCGAGACCGTCGAGGGCACCTCGAAGGTGGAGCTGAACCAGGCGCTGAGCATTGCCGACAAGCAGGAGCGCGAGGCCAAGATCGACGAGATCAAGGCCGAGGTGCTCGCACGGCTGGGCGAGGACTTCGCCGGTCGCGAGAAGGAGCTGGGTGCCGCGTTCCGCTCGGTCACCAAGAAGCTGGTGCGTCAGCGCATCCTCACCGACGGTTTCCGCATCGACGGGCGCGGCCTGGCCGACATCCGTCAGCTCTCCGCCGAGGTCGACGTGATCCCGCGCGCCCACGGTTCGGCGCTGTTCGAGCGTGGCGAGACCCAGATCATGGGCGTCACCACCCTGGACATGGTGAAGATGGCCCAGCAGGTCGACTCGCTCGGCCCGGAGACCTCCAAGCGCTACATGCACCACTACAACTTCCCGCCGTTCTCCACCGGCGAGACCGGCCGCGTCGGTTCGCCCAAGCGCCGCGAGATCGGCCACGGCGCGCTCGCCGAGCGTGCGCTGATGCCGGTGCTGCCCTCGCAGGAGGAGTTCCCCTACGCCATCCGTCAGGTCTCGGAGGCGCTGAGCTCCAACGGCTCCACCTCGATGGGTTCGGTGTGTGCCTCCACCCTGTCGCTGCTCAACGCCGGTGTGCCGCTCAAGGCGCCGGTCGCGGGCATCGCGATGGGCCTGGTGTCGGACACCGTCACCAACGACAAGGGTGAGGACGAGGTCCGCTACGTCGCGCTGACCGACATCCTCGGCGCCGAGGATGCCTTCGGTGACATGGACTTCAAGGTCGCCGGTACCCGTGACTTCGTCACCGCCCTGCAGCTGGACACCAAGCTCGACGGCATCCCCTCGCAGGTGCTGGCCGGTGCGCTCAACCAGGCGCACGACGCCCGCACCACCATCCTGGACGTGATGGCCGAGGCCATCGCCACCCCGGACGAGATGAGCCCCTACGCCCCGCGCGTCACCGCGATCAAGATCCCGGTCGACAAGATCGGCGAGGTCATCGGGCCCAAGGGCAAGATGATCAACCAGATCACCGAGGACACCGGCGCCAACATCTCCATCGAGGATGACGGCACCGTGTTCGTCGGTGCGACCGACGGGCCGTCGGCGCAGGCCGCGATCGACGCGATCAACGCGATCGCGAACCCGCAGCTGCCCAAGGTCGGCGAGCGTTTCCTGGGCACGGTCGTCAAGACCACCGCCTTCGGCGCGTTCGTCTCGCTGCTGCCGGGCCGTGACGGCCTGGTGCACATCTCCAAGCTGGGCAACGGCAAGCGCGTGGCCAAGGTCGAGGACGTGGTCAACGTCGGCGACAAGCTGCGCGTGGAGATCGCCGACATCGACAACCGCGGCAAGATCTCGCTCGTCCCGGTCGAGGACGAGGCCGCCGAGCCGGCCGCCACCGAGGAGACCGCCGCCGCCGAGTAGGCAGCGCACAAAGGCCACAGAACCCCCCGCCTGCACCATGGCGGGGGGTTCTGTCGTCTCGTAGGCCCACTGATCTCGCGCGAACATGGGTAACTCACCGGGTACGGGCTGAGTCCTGCCCGCCCCCTCCGCCGGCCGCGTCGCTCCCTCAGCCCGCACCTAGGTCTGGCCGAAATTCGCGGAGAGGCGGAAAAGCAACGTTGATGCAACGTTGTTTCACTTAGTGTGGCCGGACACAGTCGCGACAGCCGCGGACGCTCCGGTGAAGGGCGTGCCGCCCGCTGTCCGCTCGGCGTATGCGGTCGGATTGCTGGACCGTTCTCAGCGCCGGAAAGTTACCCCCAGGTACCAGTATTTTGATGGAATCTGGTCCGGTTTATTATCGAACCGAATACGCTTCCCCTCGTCCACGGGCGTGTGTGTCAGGTGTCGGGGTTGACGATGGAGGTCGGGAGATAACCGAGTCATAGCTGCAAGGGATGCAACCCCTGGATCGTGGGCGCGGCGGAGACGGACGAGCCGGTGCCCGGTTGCATGACGGCGCGCCGGAACGGGATGGTCGTGTTATAGCCGATCGCACTGAATCCCGGTGCCAGTGGACGGATTTCGGGCAGGGTGCCCGAGGTTGGCCGCCCACCGCCGATCCCCATCACCCGGTCGGGCCCGGGAGTTCCGAGAGTTTTTGCGGCCGCGCGATGTCACCTGCGGTCGGTAGATGGAAGGCAGTGTGCGATGACCAACCCCACTCCGGCGCGCGCGGGAACCGAGCAGCTGGCAGCGCTGGTGGCGACGGTCGCGGCGATGGAACCGGCGCGGATCGCGGTCGAGTTCGGTGGCACGGCGGTGTCGTACGTCGATCTCGATGCCCAGCTCACGCTGATGGCCGAGCTCACCGGCGGCGCACTCGACCCCGAGACGCTCGTGCAGGTGGTGCTCGCCGAGCTGTTCCCCGGCGTGGTCGACGCGGCCGAGGGGACCTTCGGGCAGCTGCTGGACACCCTGACCGCCGACACCATGGCCGCACTGGGTATCGAGCAGTCGCCGGCGACCGCGGCGCCGACGCTGGTCGACCGGTTCACCGAGCAGCTGGCGCGCACGCCCGACCGTGTCGCGCTGCGGTTCGGTGCCGAGACGCTGACCTACGCGCAGTTCGATGCCAGGGTGCGGGTGCTGGCCGCGCGCCTGGTGGAGCTCGGGGTGGGGCCGGAATCGCTGGTCGGTGTGTCGATGCGGCGTGGCGTCGAGCTGATCGTCGCGGTGCATGCCGTCGTGCGGGCCGGTGGCGCGTACGTGCCGCTGGATCCGGATCATCCGGTGGATCGCCTGCACTATGTGCTCGAGGTGGCGCGGCCGGTCGTGGTGGTGACCCGGGCCTGCGACGCACCCGACCTCGCCGACGCGCCCGTGCTGCGTACCGACGACATCGACTGGACGGCGGCGCCCGCCGAGGTGCCGCCGCGCGCGCAGGCGGGCAACACCGCCTATGTCATCTTCACCTCCGGGTCCACCGGCAGGCCCAAGGGTGTGGCGGTGACCCACGGCGCGATCGTGGCGAACCTGGACTGGCGGCAGCGTCGCTACGGCCTGACCGAGACCGATGTGGTGCTGCAGAAGACGCCGTACACCTTCGACGTGTCGGTGTGGGAACTGTTCTGGCCGTTGCAGATCGGTGCCCAGCTGGTGGTGGCGGAGCCCGGTCGTCACGGTGACCCCGGGTACCTGGCCGGACTGATCGCCGAGCACGGCGTCACCGTCACCCACTTCGTGCCCTCGATGCTGGCCGCGTTCGTCGGCGAACTCGCCGAGCCCGGCGCCGAGGCGGAGCTGTCGACGTTGCGGATGGTGTTCGCCTCCGGTGAGGCGCTGCCCGCCGCGACCGCCGCGCGGTTGCGCAAGCTCTCCGGCACCGCGTTGCACAACCTGTACGGGCCCACCGAGGCGGCGGTCGACGTCACCGCGCACGAGGTGACCGCGGCCGACGAGGTGTCGGTGCCGATCGGCGGACCGGCCGACGACACCGGTCTGCTGGTGCTCGACGAGAACCTCGACCAGGTGCCCGCCGGTGTCGTGGGTGAGCTGTATCTGTCGGGCGTGCAGCTGGCGCGCGGGTACGTGGCGCGATCCGGTCTGACCGCGGACCGGTTCGTCGCCGATCCGTACGGCGAGCCCGGCGAGCGCATGTATCGCACCGGTGATCTCGTCCGGCAGTTGCCCGGTGGTGACGAGCTGGAATACCTGGGGCGCACCGACTTCCAGGTGAAGTTGCGCGGACTGCGGATCGAGCTCGGTGAGATCGAGGCGGTGCTGGCCGCACATCCCCGGGTCGGCAATGCCGCGGTCGTCCTGCACCGGCACGCGGCGGGGGAGGCCCTGGTCGGCTATGTGGTCAGCATGGACGGCGCACCACTGGATCCGGCCGAGCTGACCGCGCACGCGAAGACCTCGATGCCGGAGTACATGGTGCCCTCGCTGCTGGTGCAGCTGGCGGCCATGCCGATCAATGCCAGCGGCAAGCTCGACCGGAAAGCACTGCCGGAACCGGACTTCCGGGTCGCGGCAGCGGAATTCCGTGAGCCGAGGACCGCGACCGAACGCGCCGTCGCCGCGCTGTTCGCCGAACTCCTCGGGGTCGAGACCGTCGGTCTCGACGACGACTTCTTCCGCCTCGGCGGCAACTCCCTGATCGCCACCCGCGCCATCGGTCGTCTGCAGGCGAATTTCGGTGTGCGCGTGGATGTGCGGGACTTCTTCGACAGTCCCACCGTGGCGGTGCTGGCCAAGTTGGTCGAAGGTGGCGCCGTCGACGATCGCCCCGCCCTCGTCGCGGGCCCGCGTCCGGCGGTGCTCCCGCTCTCGCCTGCCCAGCAGCGCATGTGGTTCCTGAACCGGTTCGACCCGGAGACCGGTGCCTACAACATCCCGATCGCTGTCCGGCTCTCCGGGGCGCTCGACCTGCCCGCCCTGCGTGCGGCGGTCGGCGATCTGATCGCCCGGCACGAGGTGCTGCGGACGGTGTATCCCGAGGTCGAGGGGGTGGGAACCCAGCGGGTGCTCTCGCCTGCGGAGGCTGTCGAGTTGCTTGTCGCCGAGTCGGATTCGTCACCGAGGGTGACCCGCGCCGGAAAGATACCGGGCACGGTGGAAGTCGGGGGAGCGGCGGGCGTCGTGGGTGCGGCAGATGTCGTAGGTGCGGCAGGCGTCGTCGCGGCGGCTGATGCGCCAGGTGCGAACGTCGGTGACGACTCCGCGTCGTGGGGCGACGTCGCCACCACCAGTGCGAGCGATGCCCCGACATCGGGGTGTGCGATGTTGCTCGAGCCGATCAGTGTTGCGGCGCAGAATCTTCCGGACCTGCTGGCTGCTGAGATCCTGCGCGGCTTCGACGTGACCCTCGCGCCGCCGGTGCGGGCGCGCTTGTTCGCAGTCGACGGAGACCACGTGCTGGTTCTCGTGGTGCACCACATCGCCTCCGACGGGTGGTCGGCCGGGCCGCTGGTGCGTGACACCATGGCCGCCTATCACGCGCGGGCAGAAGGTGCCGCGCCTGAGTGGGCACCGCTGCCGGTGCAGTACGCCGATTACACGCTGTGGCAGCGGTCTGTGCTCGGTGCCGAGGACGACGCAGAGTCGCAGGCCGGGCGCGAGATCGCGTACTGGCGTGGTGCGTTGGCCGGACTGCCGGACGAGTCGAATCTGCCGACCGATCGACCCCGGCCCGCCACCGCGTCGATGCGGGGGCGGCGGATCGCTTTCGAGCTCGACGCCGATCTGGTGTCGTCGCTGAATTCGGTTGCCGCCGAACAGGGTGCGACCCTGTTCATGGTGCTGCACGCGACCCTGTCCGTGCTGATCGCGCGGCTGTCCGGCAATGCCGATGTGGCGATCGGCAGTCCGGTCGCGGGGCGCGGTGCCGCCGAACTCGACGATGTCATCGGCATGTTCGTCAACACCGCCGTCCTGCGGACCCAGGTGCGCGCGGAGGAGTCGTTCGACGAGCTGCTCGGCCGTGTCCGCACCGACGATCTGGCCGCGTTCGACCACACCACCCTGCCGTTCGAGCGGCTGGTCGAGGTGCTCGCGCCGCCGCGCTCGGCCGGGCGGCACCCGCTGTTCCAGGTCGCGCTGTCGCTGCAGAACCTGCCGCCGACCACCTTCGAGCTGCCCGGTCTGCGGGCCGCCGCCGTCGACCTGCCCTACGACATCGAGAAGTTCGACCTCTCGGTCACCTTGCGTGAATCCGACGCCACCGGTCTGTCCGGCGAATTCTCCTACGCCACAGATCTGTTCGACGAGGGTACGGTCGCCGCGATGGTGCGCCGGTTCACCGGTCTGCTCGCCGCGATCGCGGCCGCTCCGCAGACGGCCGTCGCCGACCTGCCGCTGCTGGTCGACGCCGAGTTCGCCGAGCTGACCAGTCGCACCGGTGGCCCGTCGTCGCCCGCACCGCTGCTGCCCGAGGTGCTGGCCCGCGCGGCCGCCGACCCCACCGCGATCGCGATTCGCGACGATGCCCGCACCGTCACCTACGGCGAACTCGATGGTGCCTCGGCCCGCCTGGCTTCCCGCCTGACCGCCCTCGGTATCGGCGCCGGTGACCTCGTCGCTGTGAGCATCCCGCGTTCGGCCGATTCGGTGATCGCGGTCTGGGCTGTTGTGAAGTCCGGCGCGGGGTTCCTGCCGGTGGATCCCACCTATCCGGCCGACCGGATCGCCCATATGCTCGCCGATTCCGGTGCGGCAGCGGGTATCACGGTTGCTTCGGTTCGCCCTGATCTGCCCGACACGGTGAACTGGCTGACAGTGGACCTCGCGGCTCCGGGACCGACCGGGGTCGAGGTCGCGTCTGCCACTGCCGAGCGCGCGGCGGAATCCGAGTCGGCCGGTGGCCAGGACGCCATCGATCGGGGCGAGACCACGTCCGAGCAAGCGAATTCGAGCCACAGCGCAGATGCCGGAGCGGGTGGATTCGCCGGAGCTCGTGGATTCGGCGGCGCAATCCGGGCGGGTTCGGGCCGGGCGCTGGATCCGCATGATCCCGCCTATGTCATCTACACCTCCGGCACCACCGGTCTGCCCAAGGGCGTGGTGATTCCGCACGGTGCGGTCGCGGCGTATCTGCCGGTGCAGGCGGGCCGGTACCTGGCCTCGGCCGATGCGCGGGTGTTGCACGTGGCTTCGCCGTCGTTCGACATCTCGGTGGCCGAGCTGCTGCTGACCGCCACCGAGGGCGCGACCATGGTGGTCGCGCCGACCGGGGTGTTCGGTGGGGCGGAGCTGGGTGAACTGTTGCGGACCGAGCGGGTGACCCACGTGATCATCACGCCCTCGGCGCTGGCGACGGTGAATCCGGACGGGCTCGACGATCTGCGCGTGGTGGTCGTGGGCGGTGAGGCGTGTCCGGCGGAACTGGTGGCGCGCTGGACGGCCGCGATTCCGGGGCTCGTGTTCCGTAATGGCTACGGCCCCACCGAGACCACGATCGTCACCAACATCAGCGAACCGCTGCGCGCGGGAACACCGATCACCCTCGGTGCGCCGGTGGAGGGGACCACCGAACTGGTGCTCGACGAGCGACTGCGACCGGTGCCCGCGGGCGTCGTCGGTGAGCTCTACATCGCCGGTGCCCAGCTGGCGCGCGGCTACCATCGCAGGCCCGCGCTGACCGCGGGCCGATTCGTCACCAATCCCTACGGTACGCCGGGGGAGCGGATGTACCGCACGGGCGACACCGTGCGCTGGGTCCGCCGCGACGGCTCGTTCGATCTGGAATACCTGGGCCGCAACGACTTCCAGGTGAAAGTACGTGGGTTCCGGATCGAGCTCGGGGAGATCGACGCGGTCCTGGCCCGGCACGCTGCGGTGGACTTCGCGGCCACGATCGGCCATCGCACCGACGCGGGCGCGACCCTGCTGGTGTCGTACGTGGTGCCCGCCGCCGGTGCGGTCATCGAAACCGCGACACTGCTCGCGCACACCGCCGCGCACCTGCCCGCGCACATGGTGCCCGCCGCGATCGTCGCCCTCGACGCGGTGCCGCTGACCCCGGTCGGCAAGCTCGACCGGGCCGCACTGCCCGCGCCGGTGTTCGAAGCCGCCGCCTATCGTGCACCGGAGACCCGGGCCGAGCAGGTCGTGGCCGACGCCTTCGCCGAGGTGCTCGGCGCGGACCGCATCGGTCGCGACGACGACTTCTTCGATCTGGGCGGCAACTCGCTGCTCGCCACCCGGGTGATGGCGCGCATCGGCACCGACCTGGACATTCGCATCCCGGTCCGCCAGCTCTTCGACACCAGCACCGTGCTGTCCCTGGCCGCGGCCGCCGACCGTCTGCGCGGTACCGGAACCGGTCCCGGCCTGGTCGCGGGCGCGCGCCCCGATCCGCTGCCGCTCTCGCCCGCCCAGCAGCGCATGTGGTTCCTCAACCGCTTCGATCCCGGCTCGGCCACCGACAACATCCCCCTGGCCGTCCGCCTCACCGGCACCCTCGACGTGCCCGCCCTGCAGGCGGCGATCATCGACGTCCTCGACCGGCACGAGGTCCTGCGCACCCGCTACCCGGAGGTCGACGGCACCGCGATCGCCGAGATCCTGCCCGCCGCCGGCATCGTCGCCGAGGTGCACCCGCACATCGTCTCCGCCGACGCCCTCCCCGACGCGGTCCGCACCTTCGCCACCACCGGCTTCGACCTCACCCTCGACGCCCCCATCCGCGTCACCCTGCTGCGCGTTGCCGATGGTGACGTGGTGCGGCCCGGTGCGCCGTCCGCCGAGTACGTTCTGGTCATCGTGCTGCATCACATTGCGGCGGACGGGTTCTCGTTCGGGCCGTTGATCCGGGACGTGCTCACCGCCTACGGGGCACGGGCCGCCGGTGTGGCGCCGCAGTGGACGCCGTTGAGTGTGCAGTACGCCGACTACGCGGTGTGGCAGCACGCGGTGCTCGGCGATGCCGCCGATCCGGAATCGACGGCGGCGAAGCAGCTTTCGTTCTGGCATGACGCGTTGGCCGGGGTGCCCGAGCAGCTCGAGCTGCCCGCGGATCGGACCCGTCCCGCGGTCGCGTCCCGGCGTGGGGTGGCGCACGGCGTCGAGATCGACGCCGACACGCACCGGGCGCTGGCGGAATTCGCTCGCGCGCACGGTGTCACGGTGTTCATGGCGATGCATGCCGTGTTCGCCGCGCTGCTCGCGCGGCTGTCCGCGACCACCGATATCGCGATCGGCACACCGGTGTCGGGGCGCGGTGAACGCGCGCTCGACGATCTCGTCGGGATGTTCGTCAACACTCTCGTGCTGCGCACCGAAGTGGTGCCCGCGACGCCGTTCACCGAACTCGTGGCACAGGTCCGCGCCACCGATCTGGCGGCATTCGGCAACGCCGACATCCCCTTCGAGCGGCTGGTCGAAATACTGGACCCGGTCCGTTCCACCGCGCGCAACCCCCTGTTCCAGGTGATGCTGTCGCTCAACGAGGACACACCCCGCGTCCTCGCCTTCCCCGGCCTCACTGTCGGCGGCGTCGACCTCCCCACCACCGTCGCCAAGTTCGACCTCGAACTCACCCTCACCGAACACCGCGACGAGACCGGTTCCCCCGCAGGCCTTTCCGGCGCCTTCGTCTACGCCACCGACCTCTTCGACGCCACCACCGTCACCGGTTTCACCACCCGCCTGCACCGCCTGCTGACCGGCGTCCTCACCGACCCGACCCGCCCTGTCGGCGATTTCGATCTCCTCGATCCCGCCGAACGCACCCAGATCCTCGAAACCTGGAACACCACCACCTCCGTCGCCAGAACCCAAGGTGTGGGCGAAGTCGCCGCGGTCGACAAGACCACCTCGGCGCTCGGCACCGGCAATGCGGCTGCCACGGACACCGCGACCGCCGACGCGCCCGCGACTGTCGGCAAGGACTCTGTCCCGGTTGGTGAGGCCACGGCCGCTGTCGTCCCCGCCGCCGCAGCCAGCGCGCCCGCCGACGCGAGCGTCGTCGCGTACGCGCGCGGCACCGCTGATGTGAGCGGCGCCGCCGATACTGACGCCGCCGTTCGTACGGGTGGCATCGGCGATGCTGGCGCTGCTGTTGGTGTGGGTGTCACCGTCGATACTGGCGCTTTTGTTGGTGCGGGTGGCATCGGCGCCGTTGGCGCTGCTGTCGGTGCGGATGGCACCGCCGATGTCGACGCTCCCGCCACGTCGGACTACTTCGTTGATGCGAACGCCGTCGCCGATGCGGACGGCGCTGTCGACCTGCACGGCAATGCTGATGTGGGCGCCGCTGCCGGTGTGGGTGGTGGCATCAACGCTGTCGTCGATGGGGGCGGCACCGCTGCTGCCGATGACGCCGGCATCTCTGGCGACGTCGCGGTTCGCGCGACGACCCTTGCCTCGTTGTTCGCCGATCAGGTGGCGGCCACGCCGTCCGCGACCGCTGTGGTCGTCGATGTCGACTTTGCGGAAGCGAGCACTTCGCCGGAGGGTGAAGTGGGCCTGCGTGATTCAGCCGATACAGATGTGATCGCCCGGCTCGAGGGGGCGGCCACTGATGTGATTGCGGCGCATCGAGCCACGGGAGAGGTTGGGGGATCGCGGGGCGGTGTGGCGCGGGATGAGGCGCGCAGCGAGTTGTCGTACGGCGAGTTCGGTGTTCGGGTTGCGCGGCTGGCGCGCCATCTGATCGGGCTGGGGGCAGGGCCGGGATCGCTGGTCGCGGTCGGGATGCGGCGGGGAGTGGATCAGCTCGTCGCGGTGCATGCGGTGTTGGCGGCGGGTGCGGCGTATGTGCCGGTCGACCCGGATCATCCGGTCGAGCGGACCGCGTATGTGCTCGATCAGACGGCACCGGTCTGTGTGCTGACCGTCGCCGGAAGCGGTGTGGCGGTGGGTGACTCGGTGGTCGAGGTCGACACGCTCGAGTTGTCGGCGCTGTCCGGTGAGCCGATCACCGACGGTGAGCGGCTGGCACCCTTGCGTCCCGAGCATCTCGCCTACGTGCTGTTCACCTCGGGTTCCACCGGACGGCCCAAGGGTGTGGCGGTGTCACACGGCGCTGTGGTGAACCACTTGCGCTGGCTGCAGCGGGAATTCGCGCTGGGTGCCGACGATATCGTCCTGCAGAAGACTCCATTCACCTTCGATGCCTCGGTGTGGGAACTGCTGTGGCCGTTGCAGACCGGTGCGCGGCTGGTGCTGGCCACGCCCGATGGGCATCGCGACCCCGCCTACCTCGCCGCCGCCACCGCGCGGCACGGGGTGAGCGTCGTCCAGTACGTGCCCTCGGTGCTCGCCGCGGTGGTGGCTGAACCAGCCGCGGTACAGGCGGATTCGCTGCGCTTGGTCTTCGCGGGTGGCGAAGCTCTGACGACCGACCTCGCCCACCGGGTCCACACGATCACCGGTGCGACCGTGGTCAACCTCTACGGCCCCACCGAGACCACCATCCAGGTCACCACCCACCGCGTGGGCCAGGAGCAGGCCGCGGCCGTGCCGATCGGTACCCCGGTGGCCGATACCAGGGTGTACGTGCTGGATTCGCGCCTGCACCCGGTCCCCGCCGGCGTGCCCGGTGAGCTGTATGTGGCCGGCGCGCAGCTGGCCGACGGCTACCACGGTCGCCCCGACCTGACCGCCGAACGCTTCGTCGCCGACCCCTTCGGCACCGGCGAACGCCTCTACCGGACCGGTGACCTCGTCACCTGGCGCACCGGACCTATCGGCCCCGCCCTGCACTACCTGGGCCGCACCGACTTCCAGGTGAAACTGCGCGGTCTGCGCATCGAGCCCGCCGAGATCGAGGCCGCCATCGCGACCGTCCCGGGGGTGGGCCGCGTGGCCGTGCTGGTGCGCTCGGACGAGGGCAGGCCCGACCAACTGGTCGCCTACGTCGTCCCCGCCCCGACCTCGACGGTGCCTGCGGACGGACCCGCTCCGGACGCGACGACCGCCGGTGCGCACCTCGCGTCGACGGTGGCTGGTGGCGCCCTCCCAGGAGCTTCGGCGTCTGCGCGCGGAGCGTCATCGAACGACTCGGCGGCAGCTGTCACCGGAACCTCGCTGGATGCCGTGCCCATGCACGGCGTTTCCTCGGACGCGGCCGCACACGGGGCCTCCCGAAACGGCCAGTCGTCAGGCGTGCGGGAGAACTCGCTGGACGCACCGCCGGTGGCCGGTCGCGGAGACTCGTCGGCCGTGGTGTCCGGTCATCCGTCACCCGCCGACCTCGACGCCGCCGTCGCGGCGGTACTGCCCTCGTACATGGTCCCCGGCGCGTACGTATTCCTCGATGAACTGCCGGTCAACAGTTCCGGCAAGCTCGATCGTCGTGCGCTGCCCGCGCCAGAGCAGGCACGTATCGATTTCCGCGAACCCGCCACCGCCACCGAGCGGATCGTCGCGGCCACGTTCGCCGGTGTGCTCGGCCTCGATCGGGTCGGCGCCGATGACGACTTCTTCGCCCTCGGCGGCAATTCGCTGGTGGCGACGCAGGTGGCGGCGCGGCTCGGGGCGGCGCTGGACGCCAGGGTGCCGGTGCGGGAACTGTTCGAGGCGAGCACGGTCGGCGGCCTCGCGGTGCGGTTGGACGCGCTGCGAGGCACCGGTAGCAGGCGTGGACCAGTGGCCGGGCAACGCCCGCGGCGCATTCCGCTCTCGCCCGCGCAGCAGCGGATGTGGTTCCTGCACCGCTTCGATCCCGGGTCGACCGCCTACCTCATTCCGGTCGCGATCCGGCTCAGCGGCGAACTCGACACCGCGGCGATGCGCGCCGCGCTCGGTGACCTCGTCGCCCGGCACGAGACCCTGCGCACCACCTATCCCGAATTCGACGGGCAGGCAACGCAACTCGTGGGCGTGCCGTTCGTGCCCGAACTGGCCGTCACCGATGTCACCCCTGCCGAGGTGCCCGCGGCCGTCGCCGCCGTTCTCGCCGGTGGCTTCGACATCACCACCGAGGTGCCCGTGCGGGCCGTCCTGCTGCGGGTCGCGCCGAACGAGCACGTGCTGGTCCTGGTCGTGCACCACATCGCCGCCGACGGCTGGTCGATGGGTCCGCTGACCCGGGACCTGGTGGCCGCCTACGCCGCGCGTACCGCGGGCGACGAACCGCGGCTGCCCGCGCTGGCCGTGCACTACGCCGACTACGCCCTGTGGCAGTCCGAGGGACTCGGCAGCGCCGACGACCCGGACGCACCGCTGGCCCGCCAGCTGACCTACTGGACCGAACGCCTCGCCGGTCTGCCGGACGTGCTGACCCTGCCCGCTGACCGGCGTCGACCGCTGGTCGCCTCCAACCGCGGCGCCACCTTCACCACCACTCTCGACGCCGACCTGCATCGTGGCATCGAGGACCTGGCCCGTGCCCGGCGCGCCACCCCGTTCATGGTGTTGCACGCCGGACTCTCGGTGCTGCTGGCCAGGCTCTCGGCCGGGGCCGACATCGTGGTCGGCACCCCGGTGGCCGGGCGCGGACATCGTGAACTCGACGAGATCGTCGGCATGTTCGTCAACACCCTCGTGCTGCGCGCCCGGGTGCGCTCCGAGGCCCGCTTCAGCGACCTGCTCGATGAGGTCCGCGCCGACGACCTCGACGCCTTCGACAACGCCGACGTGCCCTTCGAGAGCCTCGTCGACGCGGTGAATCCGGCCCGCTCGCAGGGCTATTCGCCGCTGTACCAGGTGTCGCTGGCCCTGCAGAACCAGCGCGGGACCGCCTTCGAACTCCCCGGCCTCACCCTGTCGGGGTTGGCGCTGCCGGACGCGCCGATCGAGGTGGACCTCGACTTCACCTTCGTCGACCGCTTCGGCGCGGACGGCACGGCCGGTGGCCTCGACCTCGAACTGCGCTACGCCACCGACCTTTTCGACGCCGACACCATCGCCACGATGGTCGCCATGCTCGAACGGGTGCTGCGCGCCGCGGTCACCGCCCCCGGTACGGCCGTCGGTGATCTCGCCCTGCTCGACGACTCCGGTCGCGCGGCCCTGCTCGCCGGTCCGCACGGCGATGTCGAACCGCTCGGCGCGGCACTGGCCGAACTGGGCATCGGCGCCCCGCTCGCCGCGCATTTGCTCGACGCCGCGGCCACCCGCGATCCGCAGGCCGTCGCGGCGGTGTTCGAGGGCGCCGAGATCACCTACGGTGCCCTGGCGGCGCGGGCGAACCGGTTCGCCCGCCGACTGATCGACTGCGGCGTCGGCCCGGAAACGCCGGTCGCCGTGGCGGTTCCGCGCGGCATCGAACTGCTGGTGGTGCTGCACGGTGTGCTCGCCGCCGGTGGTGTGTACGTGCCGATCGATCCGGCCCAGCCCGCCGACCGCATCGGGCACGTGCTCGAGACCGCGGCACCGCGCCTGGTCGTCGTCGCCGCTCCCGGCGACCTCGATCATGTCGACAGCGGCATCCGATCCGCCACGGCCTCGGTGCATTTCGCCGCCGCCTCGCGCTCCGGATTCCCGGTGCTGACCGTCGAGCAGCTCGAAGATCCCGCGCAGGGACCGGTCCCGGGCACCCCCGTCACCGATGCCGAACGTCTCGCGCCGCTGCACCCCGACCACCCGGCCTATGTGCTGTTCACCTCCGGATCCACCGGCACCCCCAAGGGCGTGCTGATCTCCCACCGCGCCGTGGTCAACGAATTGTGCTGGCTGCGTGGCGAATACGCGATGACCTCCGCCGACCGGCTGCTCCAGCGCGCACCGCTGACCTTCGACGTCTCGCTGTGGGAACTGCTGGCCCCCGCACTGCTCGGTGCCACCCTGGTGCTGCTGCGCCCCGGCGGCCACCTCGACCTGGCCTATCAGGCACGGGTGCTGCGGGAACAGCGCGTGACCATCGTCGAGCTCGTGCCCTCGGTGCTGGCCGCCATGCTGGCCGAGGGACTCGGTGGCGCGCTGAGCGGCCTGCGGATGCTGCACGTGGGTGGTGAGGAACTGCCCGCGCCGCTGGCGGCATCCGTGCTCGCCACCATCCCCGGCGAACTGCACAACACCTACGGACCGACCGAGGTGGCGATCACCTGCACCTTCCAGCAGATCACCGCGCCGGTCGAGCAGACCGAACTGCCGATCGGCAGGCCGAGCTGGAATGTGCGCGCCTACGTCCTCGACGAGCGGCTGCATCCGGTGCCCACCGGCGTCGCGGGTGAGCTGTACCTGGCGGGCGACCAGCTGGCCCGCGGCTATCTCGGCAGGCCCGACCTGACCGCCGACCGCTTCGTCGCCGACCCCTTCGATTCCGACGGCGCGCGTATGTACCGCACCGGTGATCTGGTGCGCCGCGATCGCACCGGCGCCCTGGTCTATCTGGGCCGCAACGACTTCCAGGTCAAGATCCGCGGTCTGCGGATCGAGCTCGGCGAGATCGAGGCGGCGCTGGGCGACGCGCCCGGCGTGACCCATGCGACCGTGCTGCCCGCCACCGACGACGCGGGCCGCCAGTGCCTGGTCGGCTATGTCGCGGGTGCCGTCGACACGGCGGTCGTGCGTGCCCACGTCGCGAGCCGGGTGCCCGCCTACATGGTGCCTTCGCATCTGATGGTGCTCGAGACCGTGCCGCTCAACTCCGCGGGCAAACTCGACCGCGCCGCGCTGCCCGCCGCCGACCTGTCCCGCACCACCGAGTACCTGGCGCCGCGCCCCGGTGCGCAGACCGCGCTCGCGGCCGTGTTCGCGGAGCTGCTCGGTGTCGCGCGGATCGGCGCCGATGACGACTTCTTCGCCGTCGGCGGCAACTCCCTGCTCGCCATGCGCCTGGTCGCCCGCGCCAACGCGGCGCTGGGCAGCGCGCTGGACGTGCGCGACGTGTTCGACGTCCCGACCGTCGCGGGTCTCGCGGCCCGTGCCGCCACCCGCGGTGACCAGCTGCCCCCGCTCACCGCGATCGACCCGCGCCCCGACCGGATCCCGCTCTCGCTCGCGCAGACCCGCCTGTGGCTGCTCAACCGCATCGACCCCGACTCGGCCGTCTACACCCTGCCGATCGCCCTGCGCCTGACCGGCGACCTCGACACCGACGCCCTGTGGGCGGCGCTGGCCGATGTCATCGACCGCCACGAGTCGCTGCGCACCGTCTTCCCCGAGGACGCCGACGGCCCCACCCAGGTCGTCCTCCCGACCGCGGAGGTCCTGCCCGCAGCCGTCGTCCGCGAGGTCGCCGAAGCCGACCTGGCCGAGGCCGTTCGCACTGTCATCGGCGCCGGTTTCGACCTGAGCACTCAGCCGCCACTACGAGCCGCACTGTTGCGGCGCACCGTGGAACGGGCACAGTCCGGGGGCGAGCCCCACCGCGCTTCGCAGGCCGTCGGCAGTGGTCGCGATGGCGGTCACGCCCGCGACGAAGTCGGAAGCCATCTCCTGGAGTCCGGTGGGCCTGCGGTCGAGCACGTGCTCGTTGTCGCGGTGCATCACATCGCCGCCGATGGTGTGTCGACCACGCCGCTGGCTCGTGATCTGGTGACCGCCTACGCCGCGCGGGCGGCGGGGAGCGCGCCCGGCTGGGAGCCGCTGCCGGTGCAGTATCCGGACTTCACGCTGTGGCAGCGTGAAGTGCTCGGTGACGCGGGTGATCCCGAGTCGCGGCTGGCGCGGCAGTTGGCGCACTGGCGGGACGAATTGGCCGGGCTCGCACCGGTGTTGGAGCTGGCGGCCGATCGGGCGCGGCCGGTCACGCGTAGCGGCGCGGGCGGTGCCGTCGGGTTCGACGTGCCGACCGAGGTGGTCGCGGAGCTCGAGGCGCTGGCCCGACGGCACGGGGTGTCGACGTTCATGGTGGTGCACGCGGCGTTCGCGGTCCTGCTGGCCCGGCTGGGTGCGGGATCCGACATCGCCGTCGGTACGCCGGTCGCAGGGCGCGCCGATGCCGCGCTCGACGATCTCGTCGGCATGTTCGTGAACACCTTGGTGTTGCGGACGAGCGTCGATGCCGGTGCCGGATTCGCCGAGCTGCTGTCCGAGGTACGGGCGGCCGATCTGCGGGCGTTCGCCCATGCCGACCTGCCCTTCGAGCGGCTGGTCGAGGAGCTGAATCCGGTGCGGTCCACGGCGTATTCGCCGATCGTGCAGGTGATGCTGGCCTTCGAGCACCGCGAGGACACCGTCATCGAACTGCCGGGGTTGCGGATCGGAGAGTTCGCGCTGCCCGCGGCGACGACGCAGTTCGACCTGTCGCTGGCGATCAACGAGATCACCGGCGCCGCGGGCGAATCGGGGATGCGGGGCTGGCTGCGCTATGCCACCGATCTGTTCGATGCCGAGACGGTGGCCGAGTTCGGTGCGCGGTTCGTGCGGGTGCTGCGCGCGGTCGTCGCCGACGACACGGTGCCGGTCGGCGAGATCGACCTGCTCGATGCCGCCGAGAACGCGCAGCTGGCGGCCTGGAACGACACCGCCGTCGCACTGGACACCGACGCCACGCTGGTTTCGCTGTTCGCCGAGCAGGCCCGTCGTACGCCGGATGCGGTCGCCCTCGAGTTCGAGGGCGAGCGGATCACCTACGGCGAGTTCGCTGTTCGCGTTGCCCGGCTGGCGCGCTGGTTGATCGCCGAGCGGGTCGGTCCCGGCGCGATCGTCGGTGTCGGGCTGCGGCGCGGTGTCGACTTGCTGGTCGCCCTCTACGCGGTGCAGGCCGCGGGCGCGGCGTACCTGCCGCTCGACCCCGATCATCCGGCCGACCGGATCGCCGACGTACTCGCCACCGCAGCACCGGTCTGTGTGCTGGCCGCCGCCGGATTCCCCGAGATCGTCACTCGTACAGTAGATCCGGCCGCGCTCGACCTGGCCGGGTTCGCCACCGGTCCGGTCACCGATGCCGAGCGGATCCGGCCGCTGCGTGGCGCCGACCTGGCCTATGTGCTGTTCACCTCGGGGTCGACCGGTAAGCCGAAGGGCGTCGCGGTGTCCCACACCGCGATCGTCAACCGCCTGGTGTGGATGCAGGACACCTATCGGCTCGACGCCACCGGCACGGTGCTGCAGAAGACGCCGATCACCTTCGACGTGTCGGTGTGGGAACTGTTCTGGCCCTTGCAGATCGGCGCCACCCTGGTGATCGCCCGGCCCGACGGGCACCGCGATCCCGCCTACCTCGCCGAGGTCATCACGCGCACCGGGGTCGATGTCGCACACTTCGTGCCGTCGATGCTGGCCGCGTTCCTGGCCGAGCCCCGCGCCGCCGACTGCGCGTCGCTGCGGCAGGTGTTCGCCTCCGGTGAGGCGCTGCCCGCCGCCGACGCCCAGCGCCTGCGCGCCCTGCTGCCCGGTGTCGCCGTGCACAACCTGTACGGACCCACCGAGGCCGCCGTCGACGTCAGCTTCCACGAGGTCACCGACGCCGACACCGTCACGGTGCCGATCGGCGCCCCCGTCGCGAACACGGCCCTGCACGTGCTCGATGCCCGCCTGCGCCCTGTCCCGGTCGGCACACCGGGCGAGCTCTACCTGGCGGGTGTGCAGCTGGCCCGCGGCTACCTGGCCCGCCCCGACCTCACCGCCGACCGCTTCGTCGCCAACCCCCATGGTGCCCCCGGCGAACGCATGTACCGCACCGGCGATCTCGTCGTCCGCACCCGCACCGGTGAGCTGGACTACCTGGGCCGCACCGACTTCCAGGTGAAACTGCGCGGCCTGCGCATCGAACTCGGCGAGATCGAAGCGGTCCTCACCGCACTCGACACCATCGACCGCGCCGTCGTCACCGTCCGCGACGACGGCACCGGCGACTACCTCACGGCCTACCTCCTCCCGTCCGCCTCCGCGCCGAACGCACAGCCCATCTCCGATGCCGGCTCCGAGACCGTCCACCCGCTCGATATGGATGCGGTGAAAGCTGCTTTGCAGCAGGCGCTTCCGGCATACATGGTGCCGAGTGCGTTCGTTGTGCTCGACGAGTTCCCGGTGAATGCGTCCGGCAAGCTCGATCGGCGGGCACTGCCCGCACCGCAGCTCCTCGCTCGGGAGTTCCGGGCCGCGGTCACGGCGTCGGAGCAGGTGGTGGCGGGGATCGTGGCCGAGGTGCTCGGGATCGAGCGGGTCGGTCTCGATGACGACTTCTTCGATCTCGGTGGCAACTCGTTGATCGCCACCAGGGTGGCCGCGCGGCTCGGTGCGGCGCTGGAGCGGCAAGTGCCCGTGGCGCGGATCTTCGAGACGCCCGTGGTGGCCGACCTGGCCGCGGTGCTCGACGCGAGTGGTGGTGCCGCGCGGGTGGCGCTGGTCGCCGGGCCCCGGCCCGCGGCGATTCCGCTCTCGCCCGCGCAGCAGCGGATGTGGTTCCTCAACCGCTTCGATCCGGATTCGGCGGGGTACAACGTGCCGATCGCGGTGCGGCTGAGCGGGGCGCTCGATCTCGACGCGCTCGGTGCCGCTGTCGGCGACCTGGTCGAACGGCACGAAGTACTGCGCACTTACTACCCGGAGACCTCGGACGGACCGGTTCAGCGGATCCTGGCGGCCACAGAAGCCGGTGTGGCACTGCGCGTTCAGGAGATTGCTGCCGAGGGCGTGGTCGACGCGGTCACCGCGCTGGCCGCCACCACCTTCGACGTCACCGCGGGTGTGCCGTGGCAGGTCGTGCTGTACCGGATCAGCGCCGAGGAGTCCGTCCTCGCGCTGGTCGTGCACCACATCAGCGCGGATGGTTCGTCGGTGCCGCCGCTGGTACGCGACCTGATGACCGCCTACCTGGCCCGCCGCGACGGTGCCGCACCGCAGTGGTCGCCGCTGCCGGTGCAGTACTCCGACTACGCCCTGTGGCAGCGCGCGGTGTTGGGCGACGAGACCGACCCGGACTCGGTCGCGGCCCGCCAGCTCGACTTCTGGCGCGGCGAACTCGCCGACCTGCCCGACGAACTGGCCTTGCCGCTGGACCGCCCGCGCCCGTCGGTGCGCACCCTCGCCGGTGGCACCGTGCCGGTGACCATCGACGCCACCACCCACGCCCGGCTCACCGAGCTGGCCAGGGAGTCCGGCGCGACGCTGTTCATGGTGGTGCACACCGCCTTCGCCGCGCTGCTCGGCCGCCTGTCGGGCAGCGCCGACATCACCGTCGGCACCCCGGTCGCCGGACGCGGTGAGGCCGCGCTCGAAGACCTGATCGGCATGTTCGTCAACACACTGGTGTTCCGTACCCGGCTGCGGGCGGGGGAGTCGTTCCAGCAGTTGCTGAGCCGCCAGCGTGCCACCGACCTCGCGGTCTACGCCCATGCCGACGTGCCGTTCGAACGGCTCGTCGAGGTGCTCGACCCGACCCGCTCCACCGCCCGGCACCCGCTGTTCCAGGTCGGGTTCTCCTTCCAGAACTTCGAACGCGCCGAACTGGCGCTGCCCGGGATCACCGTGTCGGGCCTGGACACCGACGACGAGCTCTCGCAGTTCGACCTGCATCTCATCGTCAGTGACGACTACGCCGCCGACGGTGCCGCCGCGGGTGTCACGGGTGTGCTCACCTACGCCCACGACGTCTTCGACACCGAGACCGCCACGGCGATCGCGGCCCGCCTGGAACGGCTGCTCACCGAGGTAGCCGCGGCTCCGCACGGCACGCTGGACGCCGTCGACGTGCTCGAGCCCGTCGAACGGTCGCGCATCCTCGACCAGTGGAACGCCACCACCCACGAGATCGACCGCACCGCGACACTGCTCACGCCCTACCGCACCCAGGTGCGGGCGCAGCCGACCGCCACCGCGCTCGTCTTCGACGGCACCACGCTGACCTACGCCGACTTCGACGCGCGGGTGAACCGCCTCGCCCGCCACCTCATCGCCGAGGGCGTCGGCCCGGATGTCCTGGTCGCCTTGGCCATCCGCCGCTCGATCGACCTCGTCGTCGCCATGTACGCGGTCCTCACGGCGGGCGGTGCCTACGTCCCGATCGACCCCGACCACCCCGCCGACCGCATCGCCCAGGTCCTCGACACCGCTCGCCCGCGTCTCATCCTCACCACGCACCGCGATCGCTTCGACGCACTGGACGACATGATCCCTTCCGCCGCCCGGATACCGGACCTCGATACTTCGGCGGGCATCGCGCAGGCACAGGTCGAGGAGACCGGTTCGAGCGAGAGGTCGACGCGAGCCGGTGGGAGTGCCGCGCACGTGTGGAGCGCTGAGGTCGCTTCGGGTGTCGTGCCGACCTCGAGAGACAGCTCGGACCCAGGCATCACGCTGCCCGAATCGGCCGACCGGGTCATCGGGGCGGCGCGGGAGCGGGACATCGCCGACTGTGCCGCACCGACACCGGGCGTCGGTGACCGACCGGGGCGAGGGGTGGCGAGTCCGCCCACGGCTCCGCTTGTGGTCCTCGACGACATCGATGTCGAGCGCTACCCGGCTCACCCGCTCGTCGACTCCGAACTCCTCGCACCACTGCGGGATTCGAACCTCGCCTACGTGCTGTTCACCTCCGGGTCCACCGGTAGGCCCAAGGGCGTGGCGATGAGTCACGCCGGGATCCGCAACCAGGTCGCGTGGATGATCGAGCAGTACCGGCTCGGCGGATCCGATGTGTACCTGCAGAAGTCGGCGGCCACCTTCGACCTGTCGGTGTGGGGCTTCTTCGTTCCGCTGGCCGCGGGGTCGACGCTGGTGCTGGCCACGCCCGATGGGCACCGGGATCCGCTGTATCTGGCCGAACTCGTTGCCAGGCAGCGGATCACCGTCGTCGACTTCGTGCCGTCGATGCTGGCGATGTTCGCCGCGCACGCCGAGGCCGAACAGCTGGCGAGTCTGCGGCTGGTCTTCGCGATCGGTGAGGCGCTCACCCCGGACACCGTGGCGGCGCTGGGGGCGAAATCGGCTGCGGCCGTGCACAACCTGTACGGGCCCACCGAGGCCGCCGTCTCGGTCACCGCATGGCCCGCCGAGAACGCCACCGGTCCCACGGTGCCGATCGGTGTGCCCGAATGGAACACCCGGGTCTATGTGCTCGACGAACGCCTGCGGCCGGTCGCACCCGGCGTCGCCGGGGAGCTGTATCTGGCAGGTGATCAGCTGGCCCGCGGCTACCTGGGTCGCGCGGACCTCACGGCGGACCGGTTCGTCGCCGACCCGTTCGTCGCGTCCGCCGGCACTGTGCGGTCCGATGCCGATGCCGATGCCGATGCCGATGCCGATGCCGATGCCGATGCCGATGCCGATGCCGATGCCGATGCCGGGCCGATGGGTGCGCGCATGTACCGCACCGGTGACCTGGTCCGCTGGACCCGCGACGGTGTGCTGGTGTACCTGGATCGCATCGACTTCCAGGTGAAGTTCCGTGGCCAGCGGATCGAACTCGGGGAGATCGAGACGGCGCTGCGGGCAGTGTCGAGCGTGAGCCAGGCCGCGGCGGTGGTGTCGGCGAGTCCGACCGGTGACCGCCTGGTCGGCTACGCCGTGCCCGTGCCGGGCGCCGATCTCGATCCGGCCGCGTTGCGTTCGGCGGTCGCCCAGGCGCTGCCGTCCTACATGGTGCCGTCGGTGATCGTCGTCCTCGACGCCTTCCCGCTCAACACCTCCGGCAAGCTCGACCGCACGGCGCTGCCCACCCCGGAATTCGTAGCCAGGCCATTCCGTGCCCCGGTCACCCCGGCCCAGCGCGCGGTGGCCGAGGTGTTCGGCGAGGTGCTCGGGCGCGAGCACGTCGGTCTCGACGACGACTTCTTCGACCTCGGCGGCAACTCGCTCATCGCCACCCGCGTCGCCGCCCGGCTCGGCGCGGCGCTGTCGACCCGGGTCCCGGTGCGTGCCCTGTTCGAAGCGACCACCGTCGCCGAACTGGCCACCGTGCTCGCCGCCCACGCGGGCAGTGGGGCGGGCACCGCGCTCGCGGCCGGTCCACGGCCGCAACGGATTCCGCTGTCCGCAGCGCAGCAGCGCATGTGGCTGCTCAACCGCCTCGACCCGGACTCCGCCGCCTACAACATCCCGATCGCGGTCCGCCTCACCGGTGCTGTCGATGCCACGGCGCTGGCCGCCGCGGTCACCGATGTGCTCGACCGGCACGAGGTGCTGCGCACCGCCTACCCGGCGATCGACGGCATCGGCCACCAGGCGGTCTGGGAATTCGTGCCGACCCCGGTCGTGGAGACCGTCGACCCGATCGCGGTGCCCGCCATGGTCGCCGCCGAGATCGGCCGCGGCTTCGACGTCACTGTCGCCCCGCCGGTGCGGGTACGGGTGCTGCGATGCGCGCCCGACGAGGTGGTGCTGGTCGTGGTGATCCACCACATCAGCGCCGACGGCTTCTCCGCCGGACCGCTGCTGCGCGACACCACCGCCGCCTACCTCGCGCGCCGCGCGGGCACCGAACCCGGCTGGGCGCCGCTGGCGGTCCAGTACGCCGACTACACGCTGTGGCAGCGCGAGGTACTCGGCAGCGAGGACGACCCCGCGTCCGTCGCCGCCCGGCAGCTGCGATTCTGGCGGACCGAACTCGCCGGTCTGCCCGGCCTGCTCGAACTGCCCACCGACCGAGCGCGCCCGGCGGTTGCCTCGCAGCGTGGCGCGAGTGTGGAAACCACGGTGCCGCAGGAGATCTGGCAGCGGGTCGGACAGCTGGCCAGGCGTGCCGATGCCAGTGAGTTCATGGTCGCGCACGCCGCGCTGGCCGCCCTGCTGGCCCGGCTGAGCGGCACCGGCGACATCGCGATCGGCACGCCGGTCGCGGGCCGAGGTGACGCGGCGCTCGACGATCTGGTCGGCATGTTCGTCAACACGCTCGTGCTGCGCACCGCCGTCGATCCCGCCGCGTCGTTCGCCGCGCTGCTGCGGGAAGCCAAGCGCGCCGATCTGGACGCCTTCGAGAACTCCGACGTGCCCTTCGAACGGCTCGTCGACGTCCTCGATCCGGCCCGCTCCACCGCGCACAGCCCGCTGTTCCAGGTGATGCTGGCCTTCCAGAACCTCGACGCGGGCCCCGGTGAGGTCGTCCTGCCCGACCTCACCGTGACCGGCCTCGACACCGACGCCGCCACCGCCAAATTCGACCTGGACGTGGTGCTCACCGACAGCGCCGACGGCGGTCGGGTCGTGAGCCTCACCTACGCCACCGACCTGTTCGACGCCGCCACCGCGGGCCGCATCGCCGAGGGCTATGTGCGGGTGCTCGACGCGGTGACCGCGCATCCGGATACGGCGGTCGGTGATGTCGACCTGCTGACCGCTGTCGATCGACAGATCTTCGAAACCTGGTGCGACACCGCGTATCCGGCGTCCACCGAGGTGCTGCCGGTCGCGTTCGACCGGCAGGTCGCCGCAACACCGAACGCGATCGCGCTGGTCGACGGCGAAACCACCCTCACCTACGCCGACTTCGCGGCCAGGGTGAACCGGCTGGCCCGCCACCTCATCGACCAGGGTGTCGGCCCCGACACCGCGGTCGCGGTGGCCGCCCGCCGGTCACCGGAGCTGCTCGTCGGCCTGTACGCCGTCCTCGCCGCGGGCGGCACCTACGTGCCGATCGACCCTGACCACCCAGCCGACCGCATCGCCCGCATCCTGCGGATCGCCCAACCAGCCTGCGTGCTCACCAGCCGTCGCGACGCCGCCGAGCTGCTGAGTGCTGGACACCTCGCACAGACGCCCGACGTCGCCACCGCGTCGGTGTCCGGCAGTAGCCAGGGCGCGGTTGTCGTGCCCATGGTGTCATTGCCCGCGCGCCCGCAGACCGAGGAGCGGCACGGCAGCCGCGCGGGGGTGAGTGCCGACGGCGCAGCCACGAGGACCGGTGGCACGTTCGACCGGGCGCGCGGCGCCGAGCCCACGGCCGGATGGGAATCCAGGCATGCTGGTGCCGGAGTCGGTGTGGGTCAGCCTGATCGGGTTGCGGGTCGCCTCCACGGTGTCGACGTGGTCGTGCTCGACGCGCTCGACCTCGCGGCGTACTCCGCTGAGCCGGTGACCGATGTCGAGCGGGTGCAGCCGTTGCGGCCCGAACACACCGCGTACGTGATCTTCACGTCCGGGTCGACCGGGCTGCCCAAGGGCGTGGGTGTGCCGCACCGGGCGATCGTCAACCAACTCGATTGGTTGGCAGCGCGTTTCGAGTTCGGCGCGGGTGACGTCATCCTGCACAAGACCCCGGTCACCTTCGACGCCTCGATCTGGGAACTGCTGCTGCCGCAGCGGGTCGGCGCCCGCACCGTCATCGCCCGCCCGGGCGGACACGGCGACCCGGCCTACCTCGCGGCGCTGATCGCCGAGCACGATGTCGACACCGTGCAGTTCGCGCCGACGATGCTCGCCGCCTACCTCACGGAGCTGTCCGACGGTCGATCCGCCGACCTCGATGGTCCGGCGGCATCGGTGGCCCCATCGATGCCCGGATACGGCATGGCGCAGTCGCTGCGCCGGGTCTTCGCCGGTGGTGAGCAGTTGCCCGCCGCACTGGCCCAGCGGGCGTACGCGCTCACCGGCGCGCAGGTGGTGAACCTGTATGGACCCACCGAGACCACCGTCCAGGTCAGCACCCACGTGGTGACCCCCGACGACACCGAATCGGTGCCGATCGGCGTTCCTGTGGCCAACACCGGGCTGTACGTCCTGGACGCGCGGTTGCGGCCGGTGCCGGTCGGGGTGACCGGCGAACTGTATGTCGGTGGAACGCAACTCGCGCACGGCTACCTCGGGGCTGCCGAACTCACCGCCGAACGGTTCGTGCCCGACCCCTTCGCCGCACCCGGCGCCCGGATGTACCGCACCGGTGACCTCGTGCGGCTGCGTGGCGACGAAACCGGCGCTGCCGCACTGGAATACCTCGGCCGGTCCGACCTGCAGGTCAAACTCAACGGTCAGCGCATCGAACTCGGTGAGGTCGAAGCCGCCCTGCTCCGCCAGCCGGGAGTCACCCAGGCCGCGGCCACCGTGGTCTCCGACGCGGGTGTCGACCGACTGGTCGGCTACGTCGTCCGCGCGGCCACCTCGACCGGCCGCGCGGCCATGGCGGTACTTGATCCGGCCGCGCCGACAGGTGGCTCGACGGCGGCGGGCAGCCATGCGCTTGCGGCGGTGGGTGGCCCAGTCACGAGGAACGGTGCTCCCGCCGCGCCGACCGATCATGCGAACGCGGTGACCGGTGGGCAGGTCGCGGTGACCGGTGAGTCCGTCCAGGCCGGTGACATGGTCTCGGCGGTGGGTGATTCGGCGACGCTGCGGGCGGCGCTCGCCGCGGAACTGCCGGGCTTCTTGGTTCCGGCCGTCGTGGTCGCGCTCGACTCGTTCCCGGTCAACACCTCCGGCAAGCTCGACCGTGGCGCGTTGCCGCGGCCGGAACTGCGCCGGAGTGTGTACCGGGAGCCGGTGACCGAGACCGAACGACTCGTCGCCCACGAGTTCGCCAGGGTGCTCGGCCTGGACCGGATCGGTATGGACGACAACTTCTTCGAACTCGGCGGCAACTCGCTCACCGCGGTGCAGCTGTCCTCGCGACTGGGTGCGGCGTTGGGTGTCGCGGTGCCGGTGGCGTGGTTCTTCGCGGATCCGACACCCGCGGTGGTCGTGGAACGTCTTGGTGGGCAGGCGGATTCGTCCGATGACGCCTTCGCGGTGCTGCTGCCGTTGCGGGCGAGTGGCACCGGGGCGCCGCTGTTCTGCATCCATCCGGTGGGTGGGGTGTCCTGGTCGTTCGCGGGACTCACCCGCCACCTGGACCCACAGCGTCCCGTCTACGGTCTGCAGTCGCCCGCACTCACCGCCGACGAGCCGTTGCCCGCCACGATCGAGGAGTGGGCGACACGCTACGTCGCCGCGATTCGCGAAGTCCAGCCCGAGGGCCCCTACCACCTGCTCGGCTGGTCGCTCGGTGGGCTGCTCGCCCACGCCGTCGCGATCCGTTTGCATGCCGAAGGGCAGCGGGTGGCGGGGCTGGCCATGATGGACAGCTGGCTCGGCGACGGACCGGAGCGGACACCGCTGCCCACCGTCGGCGACCTGCTCGGCGGCCTGGCCGCCGACGAGCTCGACGTGGCCTTCGACGCCGACGGTCTCACCGCCGCGGCCGCGGAGCTGGGCGGGCCGCTGGCCGCGCTCGACCGCGACCGCGTCGCCCGGATCATCGACGCCGCCACCGCCTCGATGCGGATGGTCGACGACTACCGGCCGCGCCGATTCGACGGCGACCTCGTCTACTTCGCCGCCCTCGCCGACGACCCCACCGGCTCGCGGGGCGCCGCGAGCTGGACCACCGCGATCGGCGGAACCGTGCACCGGCACGGCATCGACGCCACCCACTGGGCCATGGCGGGCGAGGCGGCACTGGCCGAGATCGCGGCCGTCCTCGACGGGCGACGACCCGGCGCGCACGCGAGCGAGGAACCCGGGCAGGCGGCGAGGGCCGATGCACGAGCGGGGGCGATGGGCGCATAGAATCGCGGAGCCGGCCTTCGTGCCCGCTGCCTGCTCACGAGGCATCCACGCACGTCGCCGGTTCCCGTGTCGAGAGGTTGAGAACGCCCATGTCAGTACAGCCGTCCGGTGGGGTCGGGTGACGAAGCCACAGTTGACCGAATCCAGTACAGCCGCTGAGGACGTCTCCACCGTCGGTGGTGTGCGCCGCACCGTGCTGCCCGGCGGCCTGCGCGTGGTCACCGAACACGTGCCCGGCGTGCGTTCCGCCTCGATCGGCGTCTGGGTCGGCGTCGGCTCCCGCGACGAGGGCCGCACCGTGGCGGGCGCGGCGCACTTCCTGGAACACCTGCTGTTCAAGGCGACCCCGGCGCACACCGCCCTCGACATCGCCCAGGCCATGGACGCGGTCGGCGGCGAACTCAACGCCTTCACCGCCAAGGAACAGACCTGCTACTACGCCCACGTCATCGACGAGGACCTGCCGCTGGCGGTGGAACTGGTCTCCGACGTGGTGCTCAACGGGCTGTGCCGGTCGGTCGATGTCGACGTCGAGCGCCAGGTGGTGCTCGAGGAGATCGCCATGCGCGACGACGACCCCGAAGACCTGGTCGCCGACTCGTTCCTCACCGCCATGTTCGGCGACCACCCCATCGGCCGCCCGGTGATCGGCACCGTCGAATCCATCGAGGACATGCGCGCCGCCCAGCTGCGCGGATTCCACCAGCGCCGCTACCGTCCCGAGCGGATGGTGGTGGCCGTGGCGGGCAATGTCGACCACGAACGCACCGTCGAGCTGGTGCACCGCGCGTTCGCCGCGCACCTCGACCCCGCCGCCGAACCGGCCCCGCGCCGCGAGGGCGTCTTCCGCGCCAAGGCCGCGCCCGGCCTGGTCCGGATCAATCGCGACGGCGAACAGACCCACCTCGCCTTCGGCGTGCGCGCCTTCGGCAGGCACGAGGGACAGCAGCGCTGGCCGCTGTCGGTGCTCAACACCATCGTCGGCGGCGGCCTGAGTTCGCGGCTGTTCCAACGGATCCGGGAAGAACGCGGACTGGCGTACTCGGTGTACTCGAGCGTGGACACCTTCGCCGACACCGGCGCGTTCTCGGTGTACCTCGGCTGCCAGCCCGAGAACCTCGCCCAGGTCGCGGCTTTGGCGCGCGGGGTGCTCGACGACGTCGCCGCGAACGGGGTCACCGACGCCGAATGCGCCAGGGCGAAGGGATCATTGCGCGGTGGGCTGGTGCTCGGGCTCGAGGACTCGGCATCGCGGATGAACCGGATCGGGCGCAGCGAGCTCAGCTACGGCAACCATCGCAGCGTCTCGGCCACCCTGGCCCGGATCGACGCCGTCACCACCGACGAGGTCAGCGAGATCGCGCGCACGCTGCTCGCGCGCCCGTTCGGTGCGTGCGTGGCCGGTCCGTATCAGCGCACTCGCGACCTGCCCGCCTCGGTGCGCAAACTCGTCGAGTCCTGAGCCGGGCCTAGCCAGGGTCGGTCGCCGCGCGATTGGCGGCCTCGACGATCGCGGGCAGCAGGCCGGGGACCGCGTCCTCGACCGCGTCGCGGCGCAGGCGCTGGCAGGTCTGGCCGTCGATGGTCAGGCGCTCGATCACGCCCGCCTCACGCAGGATCTTGAAGTGGTGGGTCGCGGTGGATTTGTTGATCGCGTCGTAGAGGGCCGCACACCGCACCGGCGTGCCCGCGTTGCTGAGGCGCCGGACCATCTCGAGCCGGACGGGGTCGTGCAGCGCACCCAGGACAGCGGGGAGTCCGGCGACGGGTATGGTCGGCGCCACGGGAAGATCTTTAGCCTGGGTCATGATCTACCTCACTCAGGGGTTTGATAGCCATCATACTCGGCGGTAGTCTCGGGCAAGTTCGATGGTGATCAAACTCTGGTGATAGGGGCTGCGATGGCGGCGACAACGATGGCGCCGGTCGAATCCGGTCAGCGCTGGGCCTACGGACTCGTGCTCGCGGCGAGCGCGGTGGCGCTGGGCGTCTCGGGGGCGCCCGCGCCGCTCTACGGCATCTACGAGACCGAATGGCACCTGTCGCCGCTCACCACGACCGCTGTCTTCGCCGTGTACGCGGTCGCCGCGCTGGGCGCGGTGCTGGTCTCGGGGCGGCTCTCCGATGTGGTCGGCCGCAAGCCGGTGATGGTCGGTGCCTTCGCCACCATGATCGCCGGCCTGATCGTGTTCCTGCTCGCCGATTCGGTCCCCATGCTGCTGCTCGCGCGAGCGCTGCACGGCGCGGCGGTCGGCGCCACGGTGGTCGCGGGCGCGGCCGCTCTGCTGGATCTGCGTCCCGCGCGCGGCGCCCGCTCCGGGCAGCTCACCGGGGTGGCGTTCAACGTCGGCATCGCGATCACCGTCCTCGGCACGGCCGTGCTCGCGCAGTACGCGCCGTGGCCGCTGCGCACGCCGTATGTGGTGATCGCGGTGGTGTGCCTGATCGCGGGGGCCGGCATTCTCGCGCTGCGCGAACCGCACACCGCCCGGGCGAAGGGGCGCATCACCATCGCGAAACCGGCCGTGCCGCAGGAGATCAGGGCCGATTTCTGGTTCTCGGCGATCGGCGTGATGTCGGCCTGGTCGGTGCTGGGCGTGCTGCTGTCGCTGTATCCGTCGCTGGCCGCCGCGGAGACCGGCGTGCACAACCTCGTCTTCGGCGGTGTGGTGGTCGCGAGCACCGCGCTCGCCGGGGCGCTGGCGCAGCTGTTCGCCACCGACATCCCGGCGCGCCGGGCCGCCATCATCGGTGATCTCGGGATGGCCGCCGCGCTGCTGGCCACCGTGCCCGCGCTGGCCACCAAGCAGCCCGTCGTGGTGCTGATCGCCGGTCTGGTGCTCGGTGCCACCTTCGGACTCGGGTTCGGTGGTTCGCTGCGGCACCTGTCGGAGGTCGTGCCGCCGCATCGCCGGGGCGAGACCATGTCGGCCTACTACCTGCTGGCCTACTCGGCGCTGGCCCTGCCGACCCTGGCCGCGGGCTGGGCGGCGACGACCTGGGGGATCGCGACGGTGTTTCCGTGGTTCATCGTGATCGTCGCGGTGGCGTGCGTGTCGGCCGCGGCGATCGGGATGTGGGGGAGCCGGGCCGCCACGAAACCAGCGGCCTGACGCCGACATCGGCCGGTCCGCACGCACAGTGCGGACCGGCCGATGCGGTGGTGACTACTCCGGCCAGCCGCCGTACGGGACGGTGATCAGCTCCAGGTAATGACCGTTGGGGTCGAGGAAATAGACTCCGCGACCGCCGTCGTGGTGATTGATCGCGTTGGCCTCGTGCTGCCGGGGATCAGCCCAATGGTCCAGCTTGTAGCGCTGGATCTTGGCGTAGGCCGCGTCGAACTCGGCCTCGGAGACGAGGAACGCGTAGTGCTGTGGCTGGATGTCGGAAATGTGGGGCGGAACCGTCGCGAAGTCGAAGACGGCACCGTGGGCGAGGGGGATCGGAATGAACGGTCCCGACTCTGCTCCTATGTCCAACCCGAGGATGTCCGCCCAGAACTCGACGGTCTCGCGCTTGTCGTGACATCCGACAACGGTGTGATTGAACTGCACTGACAGGGGATTTCTCCTTGTTCGTGATGGCACCGACCCTGGGCTCGGTACGAGGCGGCCAACAGGAGCACCATCACCGCGATCGACGTTAGCGCCGCAACCGCGGTCGTGCAACGGTCGCTCGCGGTAGCGTCGCGCCCATGAGGATTCGTGGAGCCGTCCTGGAACGCGTCGCCGATCCGGCGCCGTTCGCCGATTCGCAGCCGATCACCGTGTGCGATCTCGACCTGGCCGAGCCGGGACCGGGGGAACTGCTGGTCCGGATCGAAGCGGCGGGGCTGTGCCATTCGGATCTGTCGGTGGTCGACGGCAATCGGGTGCGCCCGGTGCCGATGCTGCTCGGCCACGAGGCCGCGGGCATCGTCGAATCGGTCGGTGACGGAGTGACCGATGTGGCGACGGGACAGCGGGTCGTGATGACCTTCCTGCCGCGCTGTGGCGAGTGCGCGGGCTGCGCGAGCAACGGCCGCACCCCGTGTGGTCCGGGCAGTGTGGCCAACAATGCCGGTGAACTGCTCGGCGGCGGGCGGCGACTGCGCCGTGACGGCGCCGAAGTGCACCACCACCTGGGTGTTTCGGGCTTCGCCACCCATGCCGTGGTCGACCGGCGCTCGGTCGTCCCGGTAGACCACGACGTGCCGCCCGAGGTGGCCGCGGTGCTCGGCTGCGCGGTGCTCACCGGTGGCGGCGCCCTGCTCAACGCGGCGAAACCCGGTGCGGGCGACCGGATCATGGTGATCGGGCTCGGCGGGGTCGGGATGGCGGCAGTGCTCGTCGCGGTCTCGCTCGGTCTCGGCGAGGTCATCGCGGTCGACACCGTGGGCGACAAACTCGCGCTGGCCCGCCAATTCGGCGCCACCGCGGCGTTCACCCCGGGCGAGATCGCCGAGCAGGGCGTGCAGGCCGATGTGGTGGTCGAGGCGGCAGGCAACGCGCGCGCCTTCGAAACCGCCGTCGCGGCAACGGCTCCCGGTGGCGTCACGGTGACGGTCGGGCTGCCCGCACCCACCGCCACCGCCACCATCTCCCCGCTGGCGCTGGTCGCCCAGGGGCGCACCATCATCGGCAGCTATCTCGGATCCGCGGTGCCCGCCCGCGACATCCCCGAATACGTGCGGCGGTGGCGGGCGGGCGAGCTGCCGCTGGAACGGCTCGTCTCGGCGCGGATCGGCCTCGATCAGGTGAACGAGGCGATGGACGACCTCGCCGCGGGCGCGGCGCTGCGCCAGGTGATCGTGTTCGACTGACCTCGCCGCCGGGGCGTGCGCCGCTGCTCGATAGGCTGAGGACAAGCGGAATCGAGACGAGGAGATACGGGTGACCATTCGGGTCGGAGTGCTCGGCGCACGCGGCAAGGTCGGGCAGGCGATCTGCGCGGCCGTGGAGGCGGCGGCCGATCTGGAGCTGGTCGCGCAGGTCGACAAGGACGACGCGCTGACGGTGTTCACCGAAACCGGCACACAGGTCGTCGTCGACTTCACCCACCCGGATGTGGTGATGGGGAATCTGAAGTTCCTGGTGGAGAACGGGATCCACGCGGTCGTCGGCACCACCGGCTTCGACGAGACACGCCTGGACGAGGTCCGCGGCCGGCTCGCGCAGCGGCCCGAGGTGGGCGTGCTGATCGCGCCGAACTTCGCCATCGGCGCGGTGTTGTCGATGCGCTTCGCCGAGCAGGCGGCGCGGTTCTTCGAATCGGTCGAGGTCATCGAGCTGCACCACCCGAACAAGGCCGACGCGCCCTCGGGCACCGCGTACCGCACCGCCGCGCTGATCGCGGCCGCGCGCGCCGAGGCCGGTGTCGGTGCGAGCCCCGATGCCACCACCACCGAGCTCGAGGGCGCCCGCGGCGCCGACGTCGACGGTGTGCGGGTGCATTCGGTGCGCCTGGCCGGGCTCGTCGCGCATCAGGAGGTGCTGTTCGGCACCCAGGGCGAGACGCTGACCATCCGGCACGACTCCATCGACCGCAACTCCTTCGCCCCCGGCGTGCTGCTCGGCGTGCGCGAGATCGCCGGCCGCCCCGGCCTGACCGTCGGCCTCGACCCGTTCCTGGATCTGTGAGCCCCGCCGCCGCACGACCCGACCGCCAGGTCGTGACGATCGTCGCGTTCGTCGCCTTCCTGGTCCTGGCGCTGGTCTTCTACTTCGTGCGCCTGGGCAGTGTGGCCATCGCCTTCATCGCCGACGGCGAGTTCGCCGGGATCGCGATGGGCGTCGGCATGCTGCTGCTGCCGGTCGTCGGCGTGTGGATCGTCTGGGCGACGCTGCGCGCGGCCTTCGACCACCAGCGCCTGGCCCGGCGCATCCACGACGAGGGCCTCGAGGTCGACACCTCCGAGCTCCCGCGCCGACCCTCGGGCCGGATCGAACGCGACGCGGCCGACGCCCTGTTCGCCGAGATCAAGACCGAGTGGGAAGCCGACCCGGACAACTGGCGCAGCTCCTACCGGCTGGCCCGCGCCTACGACTACGCGGGCGACCGCACCCGCGCCCGCGAGACCATGCGCCGCGCGGTCGCCCTGGAAAAGCTGGACCGCGACCCCGGAGAGTAGGCCCATGGCCCGGTTGCTGATCATCCACCACACCCCCTCACCGCACACCCAGGCGATGTTCGAAGCGATCCTGGCCGGCGCGAGCGACCCCGAGATCGAGGGCGTGGAGGTGGTCCGCCGGGCCGCGTTGGCCGTCACGGCCGTCGACGTCCTCGACGCCGACGGCTACCTGCTCGGCACCCCCGCCAACCTCGGCTACATGAGCGGCGCGCTCAAGCACGCCTTCGACACGATCTACTACCCGTGCCTGGACTCGACCAGGGGTCGGCCGTTCGGGCTCTACGTCCACGGCAACGAGGGCACCGAGGGCGCCGAGGCGAGCGTGGAGCGGATCACCACCGGGCTGGGCTGGCAGCGCGCGGCCGCCGCGGTGGTGGTCTCCGGGCCGCCGACGAAGGCCGATCTGGAGCAATGCTGGGAGCTCGGGGCCAGTGTCGCCGCAGGTCTGATGGGGTAGTGGGCGCAGGCCCCGAATTCTGGTGGGCTGACACACGGGCGTCCGATGCGGTAGAACTCGACACCGACGGGTTGCGGGCTGGCCGCGGTGGGTGTTCGAGGACGGGGAGTGGGTCGTGAGCGACGAAGTGACGCGAACACAGGCGGTGCGGCGGATCGGGCTGGTGGAGGACCACGAGTCCGTGGCGATCGGGCTGGCCGCCATGCTCGGACCCGAACCCGATCTGGATCTGGTCGCGACCGCGGAATCGGTCGCCGGGCTGCTCGCCCAGGCCGCCGACCTCGATCTCGTCGTGCTCGATCTGCGCCTGCCCGACGGTTCCAGCCCCGAGGACAACGTCACCGCGCTGCGCGAACGCGGGATCGAGGTGCTCGTGTTCACCGGCGCCGACAATGCCTTCCTGGTGCGCTCGGCGGCCAAAGCGGGGGTGCTCGGGGTGCTGCGCAAATCCGAGAGCGTGGCGACGGTGGTCGAGGCGGTGCGCCGGGCCGCCTCGGGCGAGCAGGTGGTCACCACCGACTGGGCCGCCGCCATCGACGGCGATCCGCAGCTGTCCGATGTGGGCCTGAGCCCGCGTCAGGAGGAGGTGCTGATGCTGTACGCCTCGGGGGAGAAGGCCTCGCGCGTCGCCCGCCTGACCGGCCTGTCCGAGCAGACCGTCAACGACTACCTGGGCCGGATCCGGCAGAAGTACGCCGACGCCGGGCGCCCCGCCCCCACCAAGACCGATCTGTACAAGCGGGCCGTCGAGGACGGGTGGCTGCCCGTGCCGGAACGGCAGCAGCGCACGTGAGCGGTGTCGCGGTCGCGTCGGCGCCCGCGCTCGTCGGGGACACCGAACTGGCCCGCGCGGCCAACGATCAGATCCTGCGCAGGCTCGGCATCGTCATCGGGATCGGCGCGATGCTGGTCATGGCGCTGGAACTGCCCGCGATCCTGGTCCAGCCCGACGACCCGACGATGTGGCCCGAAGTGCACCTGATGGCCGCCTACGCGCTGTTCGCCCCACTGGCGATCGTGTCGGCGCGCGGTCCGGTCGCCGCGATCGGCCGGGTCGCCGCGGCGGCCGCGCTCTGCTACTTCGCGGCGACGCTGGCGACCCCGCTGGTGTATTCGGTGGTCCATGTCGGTTCGTTCGCGTCCTGGCCGTATCGCGGGCTCGCCCTCGGCGTGCTGGCCGCCGGGCTGGCCTGGCCGCGCGGGATCGCGGCGGGGTTCGCGGTCGTGCTCGCGGTGGCGACCAGTGTGTCGAATGCCCTTGTGGTCCCGGACAGTTCGGTGTGGACGGCCGTCGGTGACATCACCCGGGCACTCGGCGTGGCCGCGCTGTTCCTGTGGTGCGTCGTCTACGCGCGGTCCTCGGCCGAACGGGTCGACCGCGAGGCCGTCCGGCAGCGCAGCCGGGCCGCGACCGTCGCGGCGACGGCGGCGCGCGAGCACGAGTCGGCCCGGTTCGCCGCGCTCATCCACGACGGTGTGCTCTCGACCCTGCTGGAGGCCTCGCGTGCCGAGCGGTCGTCGCCGGTGCTGCGCGAACAGGCCGCGCGCACCCTCGACCAGCTCGAACACTCGCGCAGCGCACCCGAACTCGACCATTTCGACGCCGTGGCCGCGGTGGAGTTCCTGCGCGACGCGGTGCGCGAGGTGGGACCCGACATCCCCGTGCAGGTGTCCTCGCGCAGCGGTGCCGACCTGTGCATGCCGATCGAGGCCGCCCAGGTACTCGGCGCCGCCCTCGCCGAGGCCGTGCGCAACAGCCTGCGCCACGCCGACCTGCCCACCCGGCGGGCCGCCCGCGGGGTGTCGGTGACCGTCGCCACCGGCGGGATCCGGGTGGTGCTCTCCGATGACGGCGCCGGGTTCGACCCCGCCCGGGTACCGGCCGACCGGATGGGCATCGCGGGCAGCATCCTTGGCCGGATGCGCGCCCTGGCAGGCGGCGCGGCGTTCGTGGAATCGGCGCCGGGCGCGGGCACCGTCGTGACCTTGGTGTGGGCCAGTGACGGCTGAGCGCGATCTTCCGCTGGGCATGCGCGACCTGTTCGGACTCAGCGACGGCATGGCCTGGCTGTTCGTGGTGATCTTCGAAGCCACCATCGTCATGTACATGCGGGTGAACTTCGATGTCGCGCCGCCGGCGCTGGCCTTCGTCGCGCTGGTGCTGATGGCCGTGGCCGCACTGGTGGTGCTGGTGTTCCCGGTGGACCCCCTGCCCTGGCCCGCCACGGTCTACGTGGCCGGTGCCGGTCCGGTGGCGGTGGCGCTGACCGCGCCGTGGGTCGAGAACCCCACCAGCTTCGCCCATCAGCTGTGGACGGCGTATCCCACGTCGTATCTGCTGTCGATGCTGGTGCTGCGCGGCCGGATCGGGTCGGCCTGGTGCGGGGTGGCCGCCGCGGCGACGGTGCTGGTCACCATGGGCGCGTTCACCACCTGGCATCCCGAGACCGTGGTCCGGGCGCTGACCCCGGTCGCCACGGTCGGCGCGGTCACGGTGTTCATGGCGATCGTGCGACCCACCCAGCGGTCCCTGCGTGAGCTGCGCAGCCAGGCCAATCGTCGCGCGGCCACCGAGGCGGCGCTGGCCGCGGCCACCGCCGAACGCGACCGGCAGCTGACCCGCCTCGACCGGGTGGCCCGCCCGGTGCTGGCCCGCATCGCCGAGGGCGCCCAGCTCACCGACGCCGAACGCGAGCAGTGCCGATTGCTCGAAGCCGAACTGCGCGACGGGTTGCGCGCGCCCGACCTGGTCACCGAGCGGCTCAGCACCGCCGCCCGCGGCGCGCGAGCACGCGGGGTGGAGGTGACCCTGCTCGATGACGGCGGCTTCCTCGGCGTGCCGGAATGGGTGCGCCACCACGTGATCGACGCCGCCGTCGGCGAACTCGACACGGCCGAGGCGGGCACGGTCACCGTGCGGGTGCTGCCGGTGGGCAGGCGCTGGGTGGCGACCGTGCTGGCCGCGGCGCCGACCGGGGACCGGCGCACCGAGATCGACACCGCGGGCGCCGTGCACGTCTCCACCTGAGCCGGGATTTCTTGTCGGACCCCTGTGCGAGGCTGAGCCGATGCAGCGGATGAATGCGGCGGCGGCCCGGCGGACCGCGCTGGCCGCCCAGGGTTTCGGCAAGCGCAGACCGGCCAAGCCGAATCGGCGGGCAGTGCTCGATGTGGTCGCGAGAACCCGTCTGCTGCAACTGGATTCGGTCTCGGCGGTGGTGCGCGCGCACTACGCGCCGGTGTTCAGCCGGATCGGCGCATACGACCGCACCCTGCTCGAGGCCGCGGCCTGGAGCGACAGTTCACGGGCCCGGCGCGGGCTGGTCGAGTACTGGGCGCACGAGGCGGCGCTGATCCCGGTCGCGGACTGGCCGCTGATGCGCTGGCGGATGGCCGAGTACCGGCACGGGCGCTGGTCGGGGATGCGCAAGGTCGTGGAGCGGAATCCCACCCTGGGCAAGGACATCCTCGACGTGGTCACCGAGGTCGGCGCCGCGAGCGCCGGGGAGATCGAACGCCACCTCGAACTGGACAAGCCCCGTCCCAAGGGCACCTGGTGGAACCTCAGCGACACCAAGATGCTGTGCGAGCAGCTCTTCGCCGCGGGGGAACTGTCCACCGCGCGCCGGGTCGGGTTCACCCGCCACTACGACCTCACCGAGCGGGTCGTGCCCGCCGATGTGCGCGACCGCGAGATCGGCGAGGACGAGGCCGTGCGCGAGCTGCTGCGCCGCGCGAGCCGCGCGCTCGGCATCGCCACCGAGGCCGACCTACGCGACTACTATCGTCTGCAGCGCCGCCAGAGCGCCCCGGCGATCGCCGACTTGGTCGACGCGGGTGAGCTGGTGCCCGTCGACGTCGACGGCTGGGACGCGCCCGCCTACCTGCATCCCGAGGCGAGCACCCCGCGCCGGGTCAGCGGCGCCGCGCTGCTGTGCCCGTTCGACCCGCTGATCTTCTGCCGCCCCCGCATCCAGCGAATCTTCGACTTCCACTACCGGATCGAGATCTACACCCCCGAACCCAAACGGGTGCACGGCTATTACGTGTTCCCGTTCCTGCTCGACGGTCGCCTCGTCGGCCGGGTCGACCTGCGCGCCGAGCGCGGCAGCGGCAGGCTGCTCGCGCCCGGCGCCTTCGCCGAACCCGGTTACGCCACCGCCGAGACCGCGCACGCGCTGCGCGGTGCCCTGCGGGAGATGGCCGACTGGCTCGAACTCGACGAGGTGGTGATCGGCGAGCGCGGCGATCTCGCGCCGCTGCTGTGACCGGTCACCAGCCCTTGCCGCCCGGGCCGCGCATCTGATCGCGCAACGCGCCGGAGACGGCACCGGAGAGCCAGGAGTTCAGCGACTGCCCGTTCTGCGCCGCGGCCTCCTCGGCCTTGGACTTGAGTTGTTCGACCAGCCGCAGGGTCACCCGGCTGATGTCGCCGGTCATCTCCTCGAAGGTCGGTGGTTCCTCCGGGCCCGACGGCGTGTTCTTGCGCACGTCGGCCACCGCGTCGGTGCCGTCGAGCCGGATGTGCACGGTGCGGTCGCCGAGCTCGGTACTGATCTCGGCGGCCAGCTCCGACAGCGCCGAGAGCAGCACGAGTCGGCTCGAGCTCTCCACCGCCACGGCCAGGGCGGCGGCGGTGGCCTGCGTTTTCTCGTCGCCGAGGGCAGCGGCGGCGATCAGTTCCTCGCGCAGCCGCGCGGTGTGAGCGTTCAGATCCATGACATCATTGTGGCGTCATTTATGACATCACGCAAGGTGAAAGGCAGCCACCGGCAGCCGCTTCGGCCGCTAGGGTGTCGAGCGGGGTTCGGGGACCGGGTAGCCTTTCTGACCATGACGAACGGTGAATCGACGCCAACGGAGCTGCACGCGTCCGGCACGGTAGGTGTCGCGATGGTGACCCCCTTCAGCGCCGCGGGCAAGCTCGACGTCGATGCCGGTGTGGCACTGGCCGCGCGTCTGGTCGATCGCGGTGTCGATCTGCTCGCCATCTCCGGCACCACCGGCGAGTCGCCGACCACCACCGAGACCGAGAAGGCCGACCTGCTCCGTGCCGTCGTCGACGCCGTCGGTGACCGGGCCACCGTGATCGCGGGCGCCGGTACCTACGACACGGCGCACTCGCTCGAGCTGGCGCGCGCGGCCGAGAACGCGGGCGCGCACGGTCTGCTCGTGGTGACCCCGTACTACTCGCGACCCACGCAGGAGGGGCTGATCGCGCACTTCACCGCGGTCGCCGACGCCACCGCCCTGCCGGTCACGCTCTACGACATTCCACCGCGATCGGTGGTACCGATCGCGATCGACACGATCCGTCGCCTGGCCGAGCATCCCAACATCGTCGCGGTGAAGGATGCCAAGGGCGACCTGGTCTCGGGCGCCGACCTCATCGCCAGCACCGGGCTGGCGTTCTACTCCGGAGACGACGGGCTCAACGTGCCCTGGCTCTCGGTCGGCGCGACCGGATTCATCAGCGTCATCGGGCATCTGGTGCCCGAACGACTGCGCGAGATCCATCAGGCCTACACCACCGGTGACGTGGCAAAGGCCAGGGAGCTCAACGCGACACTGTTGCCGCTGTACGCGGCCATGACCCGCCTGGGAGGTGTGGCGATGTGCAAGGGAGGACTCCGATTGCTCGGCATCGACGTGGGTGAACCGCGGTTGCCCCAGCTGATGCCGACCGAGGCTCAGCTCGAAGAACTGGCGCTGGATCTGCAGGCCGCGGGGGTGTCCGCATGACCGAACCCGCCGCTCGCAAGCCCCGTCGTCGCGCGGCCTCCCGTGCCGCGGGTGCGCCCGAACCCACCCCGGTCGAGGCCCCGGTCGCGAAGAAGGCCGCGCTGCCGAAGGCCGCCGAACCCGCCGTCGCCGAACCGGTCGCCGAGATCGCCGCCGAGGCGACGCTGACCGTCGAGGCCGAGGCGGCCACCGAAGCGCAGACCGTCGCGCAGGAACGCACCGAGCCCAAGAAGGCCGGCGCGCGCCGGGCCAAGACCAAGCCCGCCGAACAGGCGGCCGCACCGCAGCAGAACCGTCGTGGCGGTGGCGGTAACGGCGGCCGTGGCAGGCAGGGCGGCCGTGGCCGCGGCGACGCGCAGGCCGAGCCGCGCGAGAAGGCCGCCCAGGACAAGCTCGGCGCCCCGCCGAAGCTGCCCAAGAACGGCCTGCGCGTGTTCGCCCTCGGTGGCATCGGCGAAATCGGTCGCAACATGACCGTTTTCGAGTACGGCGGCAAGCTGCTGATCGTCGACTGCGGTGTGCTCTTCCCCGAGGACCAGCAGCCCGGCGTCGACCTGATCCTGCCCGACTTCGGTCCGATCGAGAACCGGATGGACGACATCGTCGCCATCGTGCTCACCCACGGCCACGAGGACCACATCGGCGCCGTGCCGTTCCTGCTGCGCCTGCGCTCCGACATCCCGGTCATCGGCGCGAAGTTCACCCTCGCCCTGATCGCGGCGAAGGCGCGTGAGCACCGTCTGCAGCCCAAGCTGCGCGAGGTCGCCGAGGGCGAGACCACCGTGCACGGGCCGTTCGAGCTCGAGTACTTCGCGGTCAACCACTCGATTCCCGACGCGCTGGCCGTCGCCATCCGCACCCCCGCGGGCGTCGTGCTGCACACCGGTGACATCAAGCTCGACCAGCTGCCCCTGGACGGGCGCCTGACCGACCTGGCCGGGTTCTCCCGCCTCGGTGACGAGGGCGTCGACCTGTTCCTGGTCGACTCCACCAATGCCGAGGTCCCCGGCTTCGTCACCCCCGAGCGCGAGATCGGCGGCGTGCTCGACAATGTGATCGGCAAGGCGCGCAACCGCGTCATCGTGGCCTCCTTCGCCAGCCACGTGCACCGCATCCAGCAGGTCGTCGACGTGGCGCAGAAGTACAACCGCAAGGTCTGCTTCGTCGGCCGCTCGATGGTCCGCAACATGGAGATCGCGCAGGACCTGGGCTACCTGACGGTGCCCGACAATGTCGTGGTCACCCTCGATCAGGCCGCCAACCTGCCCGGCAACCGCCTGGTGCTGATCTCCACCGGTTCGCAGGGCGAGCCGCTCTCGGCGCTGTCGCGGATGGCGCGCGGTGAGCACCGGCAGATCAACATCCGCGCCGACGACCTGGTCGTGCTGGCCTCCTCGCTGATCCCCGGCAACGAGAACTCGGTGTTCGCCGTGGTCAACGGCCTGGCCCGGCTCGGCGCCACGGTCATCACCCAGCAGAACGCCAAGGTGCACGTCTCCGGGCACGCCTCGGCCGGTGAGCTGCTCTACCTCTACAACGCGGTGCGCCCGACCAACGCCATGCCGGTGCACGGCGAATGGCGGCACCTGCGCGCCAACGCCGCGCTCGCGGTGGCCACCGGCGTGCCCGAGGAGCGGGTGGTGCTGGCCGAGGACGGCGTGGTGGTCGACCTGGTCGACGGCATCGCCTCCATCGTCGGCCGGGTCCCGGTCGGGCACGTCTACGTCGACGGCCTCTCGGTCGGTGACGTCGGCGAGTCGACGCTGTCGGATCGCCTCGTCCTCGGTGAGGGCGGCTTCATCTCCATCACCGTCGTCATCGACGAGAGCACCGGCAAGGCCGTCAGCGCGCCCGAGATCAACGGGCGCGGCTTCTCCGACGACCGGACCGCGCTGCACGGCGCGAACGAACTGGTCGAGGCCGAGCTGCTGCGCCTGGCCGGTGAGGGCATCACCGACACCCACCGCATCGCCCAGGGCGTGCGCCGGGTGGTCGGGCGCTGGGTCGCCGACACCTATCGTCGTCGCCCGATGATCGTGCCGACGGTGATCGGCGTCTAGGGACGAAAACCACGAAACCGCCGGGTGACCTTGTCGCCCGGCGGTTTTCGTTGTGCGGTGCTGCCCGGATCAGGCCTGGCAGGCCGCGGAATCGAGCTTGGCCGACTTCACCACGTTGCACGCGAAGGTGTGCGAGACCTTCCAGTCGGTGTCCTCGGCGACGAAGTCGACGAAGGCGTCCTGCACCGGCTTGCCGTCGATGGTGACATCGGCGTCGGCCTTGAGCTTGCCCTCGGCGGGCTCGCCGACGCTGGTGATCGCGACAGTGACGTTGTTCTTCTTCGCCGCGTCGACGAACTTGTCGACCAGATCCGGATCCTTGTCGGCGTCCTGGATGTAGGTCAGCTTCTCCTCGTCGGTGAGCTGGCCGGCCAGCGCCTTGGTCAGGCGGGTGTTGAGCTCCTCGACGGTGGGCTTGGGCAGATCGGGTGCGGCGGTGGCGGGCGGCTCGTCGCCCTCCTCCTTGGCGCCCGCGCCCTTGCCCGACTCGAATTCGCTGGCGGGCGTGGTGGTGGTCGCGCCCTCGGCGGCGCTGTCGGTGGAACTGCACGCGGTCAGCCCGAGTGCGGCGACGGCCGCGACAACGGCGACCGCGGTCTTCAACGAACGGATGTTCACGAAACTCCCCTGGTGGTGTCCGCCGGGTGGATCCCCGGACGAATCCGATGAACCGACCTACAGCGAATAGCCGGAGGTGCACTTCCAGTGCTTGATGCTGGCGGCGCCCGGGTTGGCGTCGAGCGCGCTGCGCTTGGCCGCGCCGATGCTGGCACCGGAGCCGTAGCTCCACCAGCCGCGCGAGATCGCAATGGCGCCACAGCCGTTGCGCCACGACAGCTTGACCTCGCAGCCGCCCCCGCCCCCATTGGTCCGGCAGCTGTTGAGCGAGGCGCTCTCCGCTTCGGCGAAGCTGCCGTAGTTGGTGCTGATGGTGGAATGACCGGCACGCACCGATACCGAGATGGCGCCGTAGTAGTTACGCGCCTGCGCCTGCGCGGGTGTGACGTGCACGGCGAGTAGCGAACCGACGGTCGCCGTCAGCACCGCAGCGCTGGTGAGCATTCTCTTCACAGGATGATGTCCCCTTCATAGATACGGTCCACGACCCGATGGACCGGTCACAACGTACCGAGTCGGACACTTCGGGCGCCAGCGGTTGCGCGGCGGAACGGCCGAAATACAGGAGATCGGCAAGGATTCCGTAAGCCGCCGCGCGCGAAACGCGCCCCGGACGCGAGATTTCCCCGCGCTGACCGGGGCGCCGCGACCTGCGCGGCAGGGCCCGCTGACCGGCCGAACCGGGGTGGGACCAGTGTTGCGGATGGTCCGGACGGTGCTCGAGCGGCTAGCCTGATGGTCATGGCAGGTAAGTCCCGCAGCACCACGACCTCTCGTGCGCGGGCGGGATCGAGCGGGGGGCGCGCGCCCTCGGCGCGGTCTCGTTCGGCGACCCCGCGAGCGTCGTCGGCACCGCGCGGGCGCACCACGCCCGTTCGCAGGCCGGTCAAACGCGCCTCCAACACCGCCCCGCTGGCGGTGATCGGCCGGGGGATCGGCAGCGGCTGGACCATGCTGGCCCGCGGCCTCGGCGCCACCACGCGCACCCTGAGCCGGGCGGGCGAACTCGAACACGGGCACCGGCGCGACGGCATCGGTCTCGGGCTCATCGCCCTGAGCGCGATCATCGCCGCCGCGGTGTGGCTCTCGGCAGGCGGGCCGGTCGGGCGCTTCCTCGAAGACGTCGTGCGCGCGGTCGCCGGGTCGGCCGCCGCGCTGGCCCCGATCCTGTTCGTGGCCCTGGCGGTGGTGCTGATGCGCACCGAACCCCATCCCGAGATCCGGCCCCGGCTGGTCCTCGGCGGTCTGCTCGTGGTGCTGCCCGCCCTCGGTGTGTGGCATCTGGCGGCCGGTTCGCCCACCGACGCGCACGGGCGGTCAAGGGCTGCGGGCGCGCTCGGCTACGCGATCGGCGGACCGCTCGGGCAGGGACTGACCCCGTGGCTCGCGTTGCCGATCCTGTTGCTGGCCATCGTCTTCGGCATCCTGCTGCTCACCGGGACCACGGTGCGTGAGGTGCCGACCAGGCTGCGCGAGTACTTCGGCCTCGGCGAATACGCCGACGATGCCGACCCGTACGACCCGGCCAATTACGACGCCGACGGATTCCCGGTGCACCGCAACCGGACCCGGCGCCGCAGCCGCAATCCCGACGACAACTACCCGCCCGACGAGTTCGGCGGCTCCGACGCGATCACCGAATCCCTGGGTGAGCCGCCGCTGCGCGATGCCAAGCCGATCGTCGACGAGCCGCCCGCGCCGGCGCCCGCGGCCAAACCGGCGCGCAAGCGCCCGCCCGCCAAGGTCGTCGACGTCGTCGACCAGACCCCGCCCGCGCCGCCGGAACCGGAGTTCGTCACCGATCGGGTCGTCGACGGCGACTACACCCTGCCTCCGCTGACCCTGCTGCTCGACGGCGACCCGCCCAAGAAGCGTTCGGCCGCCAACGAATCGATGATCGAGGCGATCACCGAGGTGCTGGTGCAGTTCAAGATCGACGCCGCCGTCACCGGCTTCGTGCGCGGTCCGACGGTCACCCGCTACGAGGTGGAGCTCGGCCCCGGCGTGAAGGTCGAGAAGATCACCGCGCTCGCGCGCAACCTGGCCTACGCCGTCGCCACCGAGAACGTGCGCCTGCTCGCGCCCATCCCGGGCAAGTCGGCGGTCGGCATCGAGGTGCCCAACGCCGACCGCGAACTGGTGCGCCTGGCCGACGTGCTCAAGTCGCCGCACACCCGCAACGACCACCATCCGCTGGTGATCGGCCTTGGCAAGAACATCGAAGGCGAGTTCGTCTCGGCCAATCTGGCCAAGATGCCGCACCTGCTGGTGGCGGGTTCGACCGGCTCCGGTAAGTCCAGCTTCGTCAACTCGATGCTGATCTCGCTGCTGCACCGGGCCACCCCCGAGGAGGTCAGGATGATCCTGATCGACCCGAAGATGGTGGAACTCACGCCCTACGAAGGTATTCCGCACCTGATCACGCCCATCATCACCCAGCCCAAGAAGGCCGCCGCCGCGCTGGCCTGGCTGGTGGAGGAGATGGAACAGCGCTACCAGGACATGCAGGCCAACAAGGTGCGCCACATCGACGACTTCAACAAGAAGGTGAAGTCGGGCCAGATCACCGCTCCGCTGGGCAGTGAACGGGTCTACCGGCCCTACCCCTACATCCTGGCCATCGTCGACGAGCTCGCCGACCTGATGATGACCGCCCCGCGTGACGTCGAGGACGCGATCGTGCGGATCACCCAGAAGGCCCGCGCGGCGGGCATCCACCTGGTGCTGGCCACCCAGCGCCCCTCGGTGGACGTGGTGACCGGCCTGATCAAGACCAATGTGCCCTCGCGGCTGGCCTTCGCCACGTCCTCGCTCACCGACTCGCGCGTGATCCTCGATCAGCCGGGCGCGGAGAAGCTGATCGGCATGGGCGACGGGCTGTTCCTGCCGATGGGCGCGGGCAAGCCGACCCGCCTGCAGGGCGCGTTCATCTCCGACGAGGAGATCCAGGGGGTCGTCGAGTTCAGCAAGACCCAGGCCGAGCCCGAGTACCAGGAGGGCGTCACCGCCGCCAAGGCGGGCGAGGCCAAGGACGTCGATCCCGACATCGGCGACGACATGGACGTGCTGCTGCAGGCGGTGGAACTGGTGGTCACCTCGCAGTTCGGCTCGACCTCGATGCTGCAGCGCAAGCTGCGGGTGGGCTTCGCCAAGGCGGGCCGGTTGATGGACCTGATGGAGACGCGTGGCGTCGTCGGGCCCAGCGAGGGCTCCAAGGCGCGCGACGTGCTGATCAAGCCGGACGAACTGGACGGGTTGCTGTGGTCGATCCGGGGCGGGGAGCCGGGCGGAGCCGAGGACGAGTAGCGGGGTTTGCTCTGACCGTGCCGGGAGCAGGCGGCGACGAACGAGGAGGGACCTGGCAGGCTCGATGCGGCCGGGAACGTGGGAGTGCCGTCGCGGGGACGGCAGGGCCTGCGGTCAGGCCGGGGGAGTACCGGTCAGGAGTCGCCGCGGACGCGTGAACGGCGTTGCGGTGGACCGGCATTCGCGGGCAGCCGGTGCATCGGCGCCCGGCGCTGGTACTGCGCGGTGGGTTCGGTCACGGCTCGCTCCTCTCGCGGGTGCCGGTGGATTCGGTCGGTGCGATGACGGTAGCAGCGCGATCCCCGGTGGCGGTACGGGTTTTTCGGCGCGGATGCCCGGGCGGAAATGGGCCGGGCGGCCTGTGTGTGAAATCATGGCGGGCACACATCCACGCGGTACTGGCTGAAATGGACATTTCGGGCATGATGGGCGGCATGAACTACTTCGATCGGACCACTACATGCAGGTGACCGCGCTCGTCTGGGTGATCACCGCGCTGGTGATCCTGGGACTGTTCGTCTTCGACTTCTTCGCGCACGTGCGCACCCCCCACGAGCCCACCTTCAAGGAATCGGGCTTCTGGTCGGCCGTCTACATCAGCATCGCGCTGCTGTTCGGCCTGTTCGTCGCCTGGCAATGGGGCGGAACCTACGCGGGGGAGTACTACGCCGGTTTCGTCACCGAGAAGGCCCTCTCGGTGGACAACCTGTTCATCTTCCTCATCATCATGACCACCTTCGCGGTGCCGCGGATCTACCAGCAGAAGGTGCTGCTCATCGGCATCGTGCTCGCGCTGGTCATGCGCGCCGGCTTCATCGCCGTCGGCGCGGCCGCGATCAGCGCGTTCAGCTGGGTGTTCTACCTGTTCGGCGCGTTCTTGATCTACACCGCGGTGAACCTGCTGCGCGAGAGCGGGCACGAGGCCGAGCACGAGGAGAAACGCGACAGCCGCATCGTCGTGCTGGCCAAGCGCTTCCTGCCGACCACCGACCACTACGACGGCGACAAGCTGATCACCAAGATCGACGGCAAGCGGGTGGTGACCCCGCTGCTGCTGGCCCTGCTCGCCATCGGCTTCGCCGACCTGCTGTTCGCGCTGGACTCGATTCCGGCCATCTACGGCCTCACCAAAGAGCCGTACCTGGTGTTCACCGCCAACGCCTTCGCCCTGATGGGCCTGCGCCAGCTGTACTTCCTCATCGGTGGCCTGCTGGACCGGCTGGTGTACCTGTCCTACGGCCTGTCCGCGATCCTGGCCTTCATCGGCGTCAAGCTGGTGCTGCACGCGCTGCACGAGAACACGCTGCCGTTCATCAACGGTGGCGAGCACGTGAGCGTGCCGGAGATCTCCACCGCGCTGTCGCTGTCGGTGATCATCGGCATCCTGATCATCGCGACGGTGGCCAGCCTGATCCGCACCCGCAACGGGGTGAAGAAGTAGCTTCGCTCAGGCGAAGGCGCCCATCACCGGCAGCCACTCGACGACGCGCACGGCCTCGATCAGGTTTCGTTCGGCGAACGGATCGTGGCCGAGCAACTCGGTCAGCGAGGGGGCGTCCTCGGCCCGGAAGAGCAGCAGCGCGCCCGTACCGTCCGGGTACGGGCCGCTGCTGAGCACGGTCCCCGCGTCGACCAGCGCGTTGAGCCAAGCCCGGTGCTCCGGGCGATGGGTGGCGCGGTCGGCCGCGGTGGCGTCGGTGTAGGTGTAGTGGACGGCGAAAATCGGCACGGTCGTATCACTTTCTGCGGCGGTGCCCGGCTGCTCCGGGCGCGATCGAGCGGGAATCAGAGCGTCAGCAGCATGCGGGTGTTGCCCAGGGTGTTGGGCTTGACGAAGCTCAGGTCGAGGAACTCGGCGACACCGGTGTCGTAGGACCGGCACATCTCGGCGTAGACCTCCGCGGTCACCGGTGTGCCGTCGATCTCGACGAAACCGTGCCTGCCGAAGAAGTCCACCTCGAAGGTCAGCACGAACACCCGCTGCAACTGCAGTTCGCGCGCGACCGCGATCAGGTGCTGCACCACCGCGCCGCCCACCCCGCGGCCCTTCACCACCGGATCGACCGCGACCGTGCGCACCTCGCCCAGATCGGCCCACAGCACGTGCAATGCGCCACAACCGACGACCCGGCCGTCGAGCTCGGCGACCCAGAACTCCTGCACGGCCTCGTACAGGGTGACCAGATTCTTCTCCAGCAGGATCCGGCCGGCGTACTCGTCGACCAGGCGCTTGATCTCGGGGACATCGGAGGTACGCGCTCGTCGGACGACCAGGTGCGAGACAGGCGCCACAGTGGGCGCGACGGGATGCGCGTCGCTGGTCGAACCACTCAGTGGTCCCCGTGAGGTCATGGGGTGCACAGTAGTCGGCCCGGTTACCGATAGTCTGAACATGTGCCGCACATCCTGTCGTTCCGCTCACCGCATCGCGCCGGGCCCGACGACCGGATCGGACGGTTGCGACCGCGCGAGCAAACCACGCGCGAAATTGCTGGATCTCGGCGCAGTGCCGGTGAGTGCCGAGAGGGCGGGGCATGAGCGTGCGACCCGAAGAAATCGATCGCGGGTCGAGTGCGCACGCACCGCCACGCGCGGTGGCGGAGCGGGCCGAACCGCAGGTTCCGCTGCTCAACATCGCCAATGTGCTGACCGTCGCGCGCATTGTGCTGGTGCCGCTGTTCGTGCTCGCGCTGTTCGTCGCCGACGGCCAGGACACCCGCTGGCGGATCATCGCCGCGGCCGTGTTCGGCGTGGCCGCGATCACCGATCGCTTCGACGGGCAACTGGCCCGCAAATACGGCTTGGTCACCGATTTCGGCAAGCTGGCCGACCCCATCGCGGACAAGGCGCTGATCGGATCGGCCCTGATCGGACTCTCGATCCTGGGGGATCTGCCCTGGTGGATCACCCTGGTGATCTGTGGCCGTGAGATCGGAATCACACTGCTGCGGCTGGTGGTCGTGCGGCGCGGGGTGATCCCGGCCGGTCGCGGCGGCAAGCTCAAGACCCTGGTGCAGTCGGTGGCCATCGCGCTGCTGGTGCTGCCGCTGTCGGGCGCCTTCGCCACCGCGGGGATGGTCCTGATGTATCTGGCCGTCGTGCTGACGGTGGTCACCGGCCTGGACTACGTCGGGCAGGCGGCCCGGCTGTGGTTCGCGGGAGGACGCGCGCGCGGCGAGTCCCGCTCGTGAGCGACCCCCTCGGCACGGGCGCGCCCGTCGCCGAACTGGTCAGGGCCCTGAACGCGGCCGGGCAGACAGTGGCGACCGCGGAATCGCTCACCGCGGGTCTGCTGGCCGCCACCATCGCCGGTGTTCCGGGCGCCAGCGCCGTTCTTCGCGGCGGCCTGATCGTCTACGCGACCGACCTGAAGAACCACCTGACCGGCGTCGACGAGCGGGTGCTGCGGCTGGACGGGCCGGTCGCGGCCTCGACCGCCGAGCAGCTCGCGCAGGGGGCGCGACAGCGGTGCGCGGCCGACTGGGGCGTCGGATTGACCGGGGTCGCCGGACCCGATTCCCAGGACGGACATCCGGTCGGCACGGTATACCTCGGGTTGTCCGGTCCGAGCGTGAGCGAAGTGGTCCGGTTGAAACTGGACGGTGACCGGTGGACGATCAGAATCGGTGCGGTGCACAGCGCGGTGCATGAGCTGCTGCGCTGTGTGATCGCGGCGACACCGGACCCGGCTCCGGAGCGGAACTGACCGGACTCGGGAACCACCGGCCGATGCACGACGTTGTGCCAGAAAGAGGTGAGCACCGCTACGGTGGTGACACGAGGTGGAGGAGAACGAGATGACGCTGCTGCGGGAGGCAATCGGGGACAGTCTGCGGCGTGCGCGTCTCGCCCAGCATCGAACGCTGCGCGAGGTGTCGACCTCGGCGCGGGTGAGCCTCGGCTATCTGTCGGAAGTGGAGCGCGGCCGCAAGGAAGCCTCCAGTGAATTGCTCGCCGCCATCTGCGAGGCACTGGACGTGCCGCTGTCGCGGGTGCTGTGGGACGTGAGCACGATCATGGCGGGCGCCGACGGCGCCGCGCCGCGCGAACCCGCGCTGACCGGCCCCGCCGCCGAGCGCGAGCCCGCCGCGGCCGAGCCCGCCCCGGCCGCCGAACCGGCCGATACCGAGCCGGCCGCCACCGCGAGCGCGTCGGCCGAACAGGGCGCCCGAATCGGCATCGCCGAAGACACCCGCATCGTCATCCCGGCGCCCAGAGCCGAGATGCTGGTATTGGTGAAGGGGATGTGACGCGGCGAACCCCGTGCCGGACGCGCGAGACGCTGCACACCGCTGGCGAGAACCGATAGATTCTCTTCAGGCGTCGATTGGGCCGGGGAGACCGGTCCGGGTGCCGCATGGTGAAGGATAAGCACATATCTGGTGCGTGACGGTCGCGCACCACCAGTCGCACACGAGCGACGCACAGATGGAGGCGGGATCAATCGATGGCTAATCCGTTCGTGAAGGCCTGGAAGTACATGATGGCCCTCTTCGACTCCAAGATCGAAGAGCATGCGGATCCGAAGGTCCAGATTCAGCAGGCTATCGAGGAGGCGCAGCGTCAGCACCAGGCGCTGTCGCAGCAGGCGGCATCGGTGATCGGTAACCAGCGTCAGCTGGAGATGAAGCTGAACCGCCAGCTCGACGAGGTCGAGAAACTCAACGCCAATGCCCGGCAGGCCGTCACCCTGGCCGACCAGGCGGCCAACGCCGGCGACACCGAGAAGGCGATCCAGTACACCAACGCCGCCGAGGCGTTCGCCGCGCAGCTGGTCACCGCCGAGCAGTCGGTGGAAGACCTCAAGGTGCTGCACGACCAGTCCCTGCAGGCCGCGGCCCAGGCCAAGAAGGCGGTCGAGCAGAACGCGATGATGCTGCAGCAGAAGGTCGCCGAGCGCACCAAGCTGCTCAGCCAGCTCGAGCAGGCCAAGATGCAGGAGCAGGTCTCGGCCTCGCTGCAGCAGATGGACTCCACCCTGTCCGCGCCGGGCTCCACGCCCAGCCTGGACGCGGTGCGCGACAAGATCGAGCGTCGCTACGCCAACGCGCTCGGTTCGGCCGAGCTGGCGCAGAATTCGGTGCAGGGTCGCATGATGGAGGTGCAGCAGGCCAGCATCCAGATGGCCGGGCACAGCAAGCTCGAGCAGATCCGCGCCTCGATGCGCGGTGACGCCCTGCCCACCGGGAACACCGCGGCGGTCGACCCGGCGCAGCCGCAGGCCGCGCCGCCGCAGATCAACAAGGGCCAGGCGGCTCAGCAGTAGGAGCGCAGGTTCGCCCGAGGGCGCGGTGACCCGGCGGTGACGCCAGGTGACCGCGCCATCAGCGGATCGCGGAAGGACGAGGGGATGAGCGGGAGAACACGGCGCGAACGAGCCGAGATCGTCGACCCCGCCGCGGTCGTGCGCGCGTCCGCCGGGGTGCCCGCCACTTTGCGTGATGTCGGCGAGCAGGCGATGGTCGCGGTGCGCCGCTGGGCCGATCCGCGCGAACGGGAACTGCGCCGTCGCCGTCGGGCCCGCAGGCGCAGCTTCCAGCTCGGCACCGCCTCCGGGATCACCACCGTGGGCGCGGTGGGCCTGGCCGTGGTGTCGGCCCCGGCCTGGGCGGTCGTCGTGATCGGCGGTGGCGCCGTCGCCTTCGTCACCGGTACCGCGTTGAGCGCCCGGCGCTATCTGCACCTGCGGGGCCAGCCCCTGCCGCAGGCGGCCTTCGTCGCCCGCAAGACCCCCGGGCTGCGCTCGGCGGCCCGCGCCCCCATCCAGCGCTTGATCCGCGCCGAGCGGGCCCTGCACGGCCTCGGCACCCAGATCGCGCGCACCCGGCGCCTGCCCGAGGACGAGTTGCGCGACCTGCTCGACACGGCCCGCTCCGGTGCGGCCGCCCTGCACGCCCTCGCCAGCGATGTCACGGCGATGGAACAGGCCGCCGACACCGTCGGCCGCGCCAACCCCGAGACCGTCGCCGCACTGAAGACCACCGTCACCGGCGTGCAGACGCGACTGGACGCCGGTGTCATCGAATACGAACAGCTGGTGGCCGCCGCGGCCCGCATTCTCGCCGTGCCGGAGGACACCGTCGTCGCCTACCAGTTCAACGGCATCGTCGCCGACCTGCGCGAGGCGGCCGATCGCCTCGACGGCTGGGCGCAGGCACTGACCGATCTGGCCGATCGGCCGGTCGGCACGCCGCCGCACTGAGCCCGACCACATCGTTCTCGGCCCCGTCACTCTCGGTGAGTGACGGGGCCGAGTCGTCGCGGTGCCGGGTCGTTCAGGCGCGGGTGGTGGCCCGGCGCAGGGCGTCGAGTTCGGCCGCGCGGGGATCGGCCACCGTCGAGGACCGCGGGGCGTCGAAGATCCGCGCCTTCTTGGTCGCGCTGTCGAAGGCGGCCCAGCCGGGATCGCCGTCGGTCGCGAACCGCACCCAGGCCGTGTGGATTTCGGTGGCCAGCGACTGCGGCGGGGTGGGGCCGGTGATGCTGTGGGCACCGGCGAGCACGTCGAAGACGAAGGGCACTTCCAGGACGTGGCAGGCGCCGAGTCCGGGAAGGTCGGTGGGCCAGGCGAATTCGTAGACGTGGGTGGGTGCGGCGGCCGCGTTGGCCTCGGCGAACTCGACCGTGCCGGAGCGGAAGCACCAGTCGGTGAGGATCGCGTTGAAGATCTCGGCGGGCGTGGCATCGGGGCGCTGGGCCGAATAGGTCTGTGCCACTGCCGCATCGATGCCGTACCGGGCGAGGACGAACGGCAGCGTCTCGGCGGTGACGGCGGCGGCGATCCCGGTGGGGACGGTGAAGAAACGGAACTCGTCGGCGGTGGTGCCCGCGATGAGCGGGACCGCGCGGTCCGGGTGCGCGGCCAGCACATCGGTCGGCAGGCCGGGGACGATGTCGTCGTCGATCACGGGGAACAGGCTCATGATCCCAAGGCCCCGCTCGATCACCGAGGTGCCCCAGCGCTGGGGATCGGGGTCGGTCATCACGGCGAGGGCGATCGCGTTCTGCGCGGCGCGCAGCTGATCGGGGCCGAGGGCGCCGAAATCGGTGGCCGTCGGCGTGATCCCGAGCTCGGCGGCGAGGGCGGCGGCCACCGTGCGCGCGTCCTCGGCGTTCGCGGCCACCGATCCGTTGCCGCTCTGCATGATCGCCCGGCGGAACAGGCCCGTGGTCTGCGGTGCGGCGATCAGCGCCGCCACACTCATCCCGCCCGCGGATTCGCCGAAGACGGTCACATTGCCGGGATCGCCTCCGAAGGCGGCGATGTTCTCGCGCACCCAGCGCAGCGCGAAGATCTGATCGTGCAGGCCGCGATTGAGCGGGGCGCCGTCGAGTGCGGCGAAACCGGAGATGCCGAGCCGGTAGTTGATCGACACCATGACCACGCCGTCGCGGGCGAAGGCGGTGCCGTCGTAGATCGCGCGGGCATTGGACCCGCGCACGAACGCGCCGCCGTGGATCCACACCAGCACCGGCAGCCCGGTGGCGGTGGGGTCGGGGGTCCACACGTTCGCGTTGAGGTAGTCGTCGCCGGGGATGCCGTCGCTGCCGATGAGGGCGTGGATCGGCGCCGGATACGGCGACTGCGCGCAGGTGGCGCCCCATGCGGTGGCCTCGCGCACACCCGGCCAGGCCGGGGCGGGTTCGGGCAGCTGGAAGCGTTTCGCGCCGACCGGCGCCGCCGCGTACGGCACGCCGAGGAAGCGGGTGACGCCGTTCTCGGTGTGGCCACGGATCGCGCCGTTGCTGATCGTGACAATGGGTTCCATGGGGGTGCTCCGCTCTCGGGGTGAACCCTGAATTGTTCCCCATATCGAGTGTGACCTGGTGATTTATCGGTACGGAACTGGCAGCATCGAAAGGGACGGATCGCCGGAGTGCGGTCGCGGAACTGGCGAGGAGTCACATCATGGTCTGGAAAATCATCGGCATCGTCGTCGTCGTGTGGATCGCCCTGTCGATCATCGGCGCGCTGATCAAGGGCCTGCTGCCGCTGCTGGTGCTCGCGGCCATCGGCACCGGCCTCTACCTGCTGTACAAGGCGGTCTCGGGCTCCAACGACAAGTCCCCGCTCACCAAGCCCTGATCCGCGCGGCGCCTACCATGGGCCGGATGGAGCAGGTACCCGAGAACTGGCGGCGCGGCCTGGTGATCGTCGCGCATCCCGACGACATCGAATACGGCGCGGCCGCGGCGGTGGCCCGCTGGACGGGGCAGGGCAAGGACATCAGCTATCTGCTGGTCACCCGCGGTGAGGCCGGGATCGCGGGGATGGCACCGGCGCAGGCGGGACCGCTGCGTGAGGTGGAGGAGATCGCGGGGGCGCGCGAGGTCGGCGTGCACACCGTGGAATTCCTGGATCATCCGGACGGGCGCATCGAGGAGGGGCTCGCGCTGCGCCGTGATCTGGCCGCCGCGATTCGCCGGCACCGCCCGGAGCTGGTGGTGCTGTTCAACTTCGGTGACACCTGGGCACCGGGCCTGGTCAACAGCGCCGATCACCGTGCGGTCGGCCGCTCGGCGATGGACGCCATCTCCGACGCGGGCAATGAGTGGATCTTCCCCGAACTCGCCGATCTGGCGCCGTGGTCCGCGCGCTGGGCCGCGGTGGTCGGTCCGGTCGTCACCCACGCGGTCGATGTGAGCGAGCACCTGGATCAGGCGCATGCCTCGCTCGCCGCGCACCGCCGCTACCTGCAGGTGCTCAGTCCGTCGGTACCGGTCGAAGAGCAGGTCCGCGAGGTTGTCACGATGGCCACCGGGCCCAAGGAGGGGTTCCCCGCCGCCCACGCGGTCGGCTTCGAACTGTTCACGTTCGCGGGCTGATCGTCGCATCAGCGTCGACGAGCTCGGGCCGCGACCCGTTCTATCACTGGGTACCAATCCCGCAGGGGCGCAACGGGTAACCCGATCACTTTGCCCGCGTCATCGGCCCGGCGTAGCGCGAGGGCGGCGGCGAAGTCCGGGTCGGCGCGGAAGGTAGCGGCCTCGGCGGGCGACATCGGTCCGCCCTGGGCGATGAGCGTGCGTCGGCTCGACGCCGACAACCCCGCCGCGTGCGCCGGATCCGTCGCCACCTGAAAGCGTTTCGCGACCACGTGCAGTTCCACCAGCCGTGCCACGCGGGCGCCGAGCAGCGGGCGCACCGCGTCGGCGCCGTGGCGGCCGTGACCCGCGTCGTCACCGGGGACGAGCACATGGCCGATGTCGTGCACCAGCCCGGCCACCTGGAGTTCCTCGTCGTCGGGATGGTCGCGGCGCAGCAGCTGCGCGCACTGGCGGTCGTGGTCGAGGATGTCGACCGGATCGCCGCTGCGATCGGCGGTGTCCCAGGCGTTTTCGCCGGCCGCGAGCAGTGCGAACAGCTCGGAAACGGTCGTCGGTGGTCGGCCCGCCGTCTCCGCGCTCGGAGCCGCAGGAGCGACCGCGCGGAGCGGCGGTGTGGCGCCGTCGAGGGCATGTGGTCGCACGGATTCCTCCTGAGTCGCCGGGTGGTGCGGTGGACGCGCGTCGGCGTGACGTTAACGCACGAGCGGGGATTCGGCCGGGTGTGATGTGGGCGACAGACACCGCCCGCCGATGTGGCAGGCTGAGGCGCATGCGAGTAGCCGTGGTGGCCGGGCCCGATCCAGGGCATGCGTTTCCCGCGATCGCGTTGTGTCTGCGATTGCTCGAGGCAGGCGACGAGCCGGTGCTGTTCACCGGGCCGAGATGGCTGGACGCGGCGCGGGCCGCGGGGATCAGCGTGCGCAGGCTCAAGGGGCTGGCGCCGCGGATCACCGACGACGACACCGACGCGGGCGCGCGGATCCACGAGCGCGCCGCCCACATCGCGACCGAGAATCTGCCCGAGCTGAGCGCGATGCTGCCGGACCTGATCGTCTCGGATGTGCTCACCGCGGGCGGGGGAATGGCGGCCGAGCGACTCGGGCTGCCCTGGGTCGAACTGTCCCCGCATCCGCTGTACCTGCCGTCGAAAGCCTTGCCGCCCATCGGCAGTGGGCTCGCGCCGGGCGAAGGCGTGCGCGGCCGGGTGCGCGACGGGGTGTTGCGCACGATGACCGCGCGCGCGGTCCGCACCGGACTGCGCCAGCGCTCCGAGGCCCGCGAGAGCATCGGCCTGCCCGCCGAGGACCCCGGTCCCGCCGCCCGGCTGGTCGCCACGCTGCCCGCGCTGGAGGTCGAGCGGCCGGACTGGCCCGCCGACACCCATGTGATCGGGCCCCTGCTGTGGGAGCCCACCGACGCCGTCCTCGCGCTGCCGCCCGGTGACGCCCCCCTGGTGATGGTGGCGCCCTCCACCGCGCACACCGGCGTCGAGGCGATGGCCGAGACCGTGCTCGCCGGCTTGACCGGTCTCGGTGTGCGCGCGGCGGTTTCGATGCTCGACACCCCACCCGCCGACCTGCCCGACTGGGCGACCGCGGGCCTGGGTCGTCAGGACGAACTGCTCACCCACGCGGCGGTGGTCGTTGGCGGCGGCGGACACGGTCTGCTCGCCAAATCCCTCTCTGCGGGGGTACCCGTGGTGACGGTGCCCGGTGGCGGCGACCAGTGGGAACTGGCCAATCGCGCCGTCCGCCAGGGGAGTTCGCTCCTGGTGCGGCCCCTCACCGCCGAGGCGGTGGGTGCGGCGGTCCGCAAGGTGCTCGACGATCCGGCCTTCGCCGCCGCCGCACGCCGGGCGGCCGACGGCCGCGACGAGGTGGCGGACCCGGTGGAGATCTGCCACCGCGCCCAGGCCTCGGTCTGAAGCACGATCCGGCGACCGGCAGGCCGTTGCGGCGCGGAGCGAGTCACCGGCCGCGGGTTCAGGCCTGACCGCCGCAGTGTTGCCGCCGGATGCGGCAACGGTCCCCGACGGTGGCCCTGTCGGGTGCGCCCGGGCGCGAGTATCTTGGGCAGCGTGCGGTTGACCGAATTCCAGGAGCTGATGCACACCGAGTTCGGCGTGGCCCGCGCCGACGCCCTGCTGGCCGATCATGTGATCCCGGCGCTGGGACGAACCGGGCGGTCCGCGATCGATGGCGGTGTCGATCCGCGGGAGGTGTGGCGCGCCCTGTGCGCCGACTTCGATGTCCCCCGGGCCCGGTGGTGATCGGTCCATGTCCGTGACAGCACACGACCCGCCCACCCGGCCGTACCGGTTCGACGAACGGCTGCGGATGATCCCGGTCGACCCCGAGAGCCTCGCGGCCAGGGTCGCCGTGGCCGACCCGCGTGACTTCGCCGGATTCCGCCGGCTCGGCATCGCGTTGATGCTGCTCGGCCGCCACGACGAGGCACTCGACCGGCTCGATCGGGCGCTGGAGCTGGCCGACACCCAGCAGCGCCGGATCACCGTCTGGATCAACCTCGGCGACGTCTACCGCTACCAGGGTGAACCCGGCCCCGCCGAGACGCTCTACCGGCGTGCGCTCGAGGCCAGCCGGGCACTCGACCCGGATCTGGTCTCCTTCGCCGCGCACCACCTCGGCAAGTCGCTGGCCGAGCAGCACCGCCCGGACGAAGCCCGCCTGCTGCTCAACGAGGCGCTGCGGCTACGGGTGGCCGACGGCGAGCCCGAACTCGTCGAGTCGACCCGGACCGCGCTCGACCACCTCGCCGACCTGGCGCTGCCGCTGCCGCCGGTCGTCGCCGAACTGCTCGGCCCCGCGCCCGTCTGGTCGGCCGAGCACGAGGGTCGCGGCGGCAACCTCGTGCGCGCGGGCGGGTACTGGATCAAGCGGGGGCCGCAGGCAGTGGCCGAGTACGAGCGGCTGACCTGGTTGCGCGACCACGGGATCGCGGTGCCCGCGGTGGCGGCCTTCGCCGAGGATGTCCTCGTACTCGCCGACGTCGACGGCGGCTCGCTCACCGAGGCCACCGACGCGGCCGCGGTCGGCACGCTGATGGGCCGGGTGCTGCGCCGGGTGCACGACCTCCCGGTGGACGGATGCCCGTTCGACAGCGGCCTGGACGTGAGCCTCGCGCGCGCCCGCCGCGCGGTGGTCGAGGGCTTCGTCGACCCCGCCGACTTCGACGACGACCACCGTGACCTCAGCCCCGCCGAGGTGCTGTCGCGGTTGTCGGACCGGCGTCCGGCCGAGGAAGACGTGGTCGTCACGCACGGCGATTTCACACCGGGCAATGTGCTGGCCGGGGGAGTGCTCATCGATGTCGGTGCGCTGGGCCGCGGCGACCGCTATCGCGACCTCGCCCTGGCCCACCGCGACCTGGCCGGCGACTTCGGCGCCGACGCGGTGGCGGCCTTCGATGCCGCCTACGGGCTGTCCGAGCTCGATCCCGACCGGCTCCACTACTACCGCCTGCTCGACGAATTGTTCTGACGCCGAACCGGATTCACTCCGCGGTCTTGGCGTAGTGCCGGGCTGCCTTGGTGCGGTTGCCGCAGGTCGCCATGGAATGCCAGCGGCGGGTGCCGTTCTTGGACGTGTCGTAGAAGAACAGGACGCAGTCGGGGTGCGCGCATTGGCGGATGCGGTGCGGCGCTTCGGCGAGGAGCCGGAGCAGATCATCGGCGGCCAGCCAGCCGGGCAGCCACGCCGGATCGGCCACCTCGGGGACATCGCGCGGGCCCTCGCCGGTGAGCTCACGGCGGATCCGGCCGTGCGCGAGAACCCGGTTCACGGCGGCGTACTCGGCCGTGGTGACCGCGGCGTGAATGGCGTCACGGGCGGTGCGCAGCGCAAGGCGGGTGTGCTCGTCGGCGGGGACCCGACCGGCGAGGCCGAGCAGGTCGAGCCACAGTCGCAGCCCGTCGAGATCGTCGAGCAGATCGCCCGGGTCACCGCCGCGCCACCGCGTGTTGAGCAGGTCCAGGGCGGGTGGTTCGCCGGTGTGCGGACGGGGATCACGCATGCGGCGAGGCTATCAACCCCACCGGTTGACGCCGCCGTTCCACCGCCTTAGGGTCTAACTTGCAAAGATCAATTAGAAGGTTAGGTTCGGATCTGTCGAACCTCCGGGGAAAGGCTTCGCCGTGCGACCACCACTGCCGCCGTTCGATCTCGACTCCGCGCGCGCCAAGGTGCTCGCCGCCGAAAACGCTTGGAACACCAGGGATCCCGAGCGCGTCGCCGCGGCCTACACCGAGGATTCGGTGTGGCGCAATCGCGACGAGTTCTTCACCGGCCACGCCGCGATCATCGACTTCCTCACCCGCAAATGGGCGAGCGAGAACGGCTACGTCCTGCGCAAGGATCTGTGGGCCTTCCACGACAACCGCATCGCCGTGCGCTTCCAGTACGAATGGCACGACGCGGCGGGGCAGTGGTGGCGCAGCTACGGCAACGAGCAGTGGGAATTCGCGCCGGACGGGCGGATGGCGCGCCGGGAGGCCAGCATCAACGACGTGCGCATCGACGAATCCGAGCGACGGCTCTTCGGGCCACGCGCCGAGGGCGACGACTCGGTGCTGCCGCAGCGGTAGTCGCCGGATCGCCGGTGAGGGAGTGCTTCGCGTGTCACCGGGCGCGTCGCTTGACTCGAATGGGTGTTCGACTAATCTGGGCGCAGAACTTGTCGGTGCCGGCCTCTACTGTGGGCGCCAACCAGAGAGACACTCACCTCGAGAAGGGGAACCACACATGGCACCGCAGGCCTACGATCGCGACAAAGCGCTGGAGCTGGCACTGGCGCAGGTGGAGAAGAGCTTCGGCAAGGGCGCGGTCATGCGCCTGGGCGAAGAGGCCCGCCAGCCCATCTCCGTCATCCCGACCGGCTCCATCGCCCTCGACGTCGCGCTCGGTATCGGCGGCTTGCCGCGCGGTCGCGTCGTCGAGATCTACGGCCCGGAATCCTCGGGTAAGACCACCGTCGCGCTGCACGCGGTGGCCAATGCCCAGGCCGCGGGCGGCGTCGCCGCCTTCATCGACGCCGAGCACGCGCTCGACCCCGACTACGCCCGCAAGCTCGGTGTCGACACCGACGCCCTGCTGGTCTCCCAGCCCGACACCGGTGAGCAGGCGCTCGAGATCGCCGACATGCTGGTGCGTTCGGGCGCCATCGACATCATCGTCATCGACTCCGTCGCCGCCCTGGTGCCGCGCGCCGAGATCGAGGGCGAGATGGGCGACAGCCACGTCGGCCTGCAGGCCCGCCTGATGAGCCAGGCGCTGCGCAAGATGACCGGCGCGCTGAGCACCTCGGGCACCACGGCCATCTTCATCAACCAGCTGCGCGAGAAGATCGGCGTCATGTTCGGCTCGCCGGAGACCACCACCGGCGGTAAGGCGCTGAAGTTCTACGCCTCGGTGCGCCTGGACGTGCGCCGCATCGAGACCCTCAAGGACGGCAGCGACGCGGTCGGCAACCGCACCCGCGTGAAGGTCGTCAAGAACAAGGTGAGCCCGCCGTTCAAGCAGGCCGAGTTCGACATCCTCTACGGCCACGGCATCTCCAAGGAGGGCTCGCTCATCGACATGGGCGTCGAGCACGGCTTCATCCGCAAGTCCGGCTCCTGGTACACCTACGAGGGCGACCAGCTGGGCCAGGGCAAGGAGAACGCCCGCAAGTTCCTGCTGGAGAACACCGACGTGCGCGACGAGGTCGAGAAGAAGATCAAGGAGAAGCTGGGCATCGGCGCCGACCTGACCGCCGAGGCCGACGCACCCGCCGACTTCTAGCCGATGGGTTCGCCGACCTCCGACGCCGTCGACCCCGTCGAGGACATGCGTCGGCAGCTGGCCCGCCTCGGCATAGCGGTGGAGCCCGCGCCGCAGGCACCGACCGGCACGGATGTCGACGCGCAGGCCGGATCGCGGCGGTCCGCACGCGGGGATCGGCGGGATGGTTCGGCGACAGGACTCGTCCGCCCGGCGCGTGAACAGCGCGTCGAGCCGGACGTCAGGGGGATTCGATCGGGTGCGGGCGATCCGCAGCGCGCGCACCCGGTCGGATTCGCCGACAGCGGGGACCGGCCCCGCGGCCCGCGCCGGGGACGTAGGTCTCGACGGCGCGACGAAGACTCCCTGTCGCCCGGCGTCGGTGGTGACGACGGGCGGCATGCGGATCCGGTGGCGGCCGGATCCGAGCCGGGAGAGCCCGAGAGGCGGGCCGGCGCACGCCGGCTCGCCCCGGGTGACCGGCCCGGTGCGACCCTGGAACAGGCGAAAGACGCGTGTCTTCGCCTGCTCGCGGTCCGCGCCCGCAGCCGCGCCGAGCTCGAGAAGCGGCTCGGCGAGAAGGGTTTCCGGCTCGAGATCATCGAGGCGGCGCTCGGCCGGCTCGCCGAAGTCGGTCTGATCGATGACGCGGCCTTCGCCGAACAGTGGGTCCACGCGCGACACACCTACTCCGGCAAGGGCAAGAAGGCACTACAACGCGAACTCCGCGACAAGGGCGTGGCGCCCGACGAGGTGGAACAGGCGCTGGCGATCGTCACCGACGACGCCGAACACGCCCGCGCCGCCGACCTGGTCCGCCGCAAACTCCGCACCCTGCCGAGCGATCTGGACCGCGACAAGGCATTACGTCGCCTCGTCGGCATGCTCGCCCGCCGCGGCTACGACCAATCCACCGCCTTCGCCGTCGTCGCCACCGAACTCGCCGACGCGGGCTACGAACGCACGCCGACACCACCTCGCCCCACCGGTCCCGCCTTGGCCGACCACCGATCCGGGGCCGACGGAACGGACGACCCACCAGCCGCCGACGACCTGCCGGACTCCGGCGGTGCCGACGAGAACTCCGACAGCACAGAAGAGTCCAGCACCCGAGGTCGTCGTGCCCGGTCGAGGCCGGTTCCGGGTGAGGAACAGGATGCCATCGACCTGGTCCGGCGCAAACTCCGCTCGATCCCCGCCGACCTCGACCGCACCAAAGCCACCCGCCGCCTGGTCGACCTGCTCGCCCGCCGCGGCTACAGCCCTACCGTCGCCTACGCGGTGGTGAAAGCCGAACTGGCCGAGGCCGGTCGATGAGCTCGGTGACCAACGTGATGCTGTCGGTGTCGTACGACGATCGCCCGCAGGCTGCCCAGCTGAGCCTCTGGTTGGAGTCGAATGGACGCACACACGGATCATCGCTGCGTGGCTGCGGTTCGCTGCGGGAGATCTCGCGCGAGGCAGTGCTCTGGGGCGGTACGAAACGCCCCGAGTGCGAGGTGTGGGCGGGTGTGCTCGACCATGCGGACTTGTCCGCGGTTCTGGCCGCGGTCGCGGGAACGGCCTGGGTGGAACCGGATTCGGTCCAGCTGCTCCTGATGGATCAGCACGACTTCCACTTTCAGCTCTGGATGGTGCGCGAGGGAGTGTGGCGGCAGTATGCGCCGCCGAATCCGGAGGGTTCGGCGATCGAGTTCGGTGGCGGGAACGTGCTGTGACGATCGCGGGGGATGGGCGAATCGCCGCGGTGTGGTCGTGGGGCGCGTAGGATGATTCGGCGCTGGTGAAAGCTGTTTTCGCGCAGGCGGATTCGAGTTTCGGATAGCGGTGTGGGGCGGGGGTGGCGTGTTTCGCCCGGTGGTGGGTGGGGCACTCCGGAGGGCAGGGCCCGGTGGGGCCGCCGGACTACGGGGGAGGTGAGACCCTGGACGCGTTGTGGTCGTTCGTGGTGAACCGGCGCGAGCAGCTGCTGGTCGATTCGTATCTGCATGTGTCGGCCGTGGTGCAGTCGCTGGTGGTGGCGACGTTGATCGCGGTGGCGCTCGGGGTGCTGGTGTACCGGAGTCCGCTCGGGTCGGCGGCGGCGACCGCCACGGCGGGCGCGATTCTCACGGTGCCCTCGTTCGCGCTGCTCGGGTTGCTGATTCCGTTCCTCGGGCTCGGCGTCGGACCGACGATCGTGGCGCTGGTGCTGTACGCGCTGCTGCCCATCCTGCGCAATACCGTGCTCGGCCTGTCCTCGGTGGACCCGGCGGTGATCGATGCCGCGCGGGGTGTCGGGATGAACCGCCTGCGCCTGCTCGCCAAGATCGAACTGCCGCTGGCCTGGCCCGCGATCCTCACCGGCATGCGGGTGAGCACCCAGATGATCATGGGCATCCTGGCCCTGGCCGCCTACGCGAAGGGGCCCGGTCTGGGCAATCTGATCTTCTCCGGGCTCTCGCGTCTCGGCAGCCCGAACGCGGTGCCGCAGGCGCTCACCGGCACCGTTCTCATCGTCGTGCTCGCGCTCGCGCTCGACGGCGTCCTGCTCCTGCTCGGACGGCTCACCATATCGAGGGGAATTCGTGACTGACACCGAAACCAGCGCCGCGGCGACGGCAGCGACCGTCTCCGGCGTCGAGATCGTCCTGGACCGGGTCACCAAACGCTATCCGGAGCAACGCGATCCGGCCGTCGACGAGGTCAGCATGACCATCCCGGCGGGGGAGATCGTGGTGCTGGTCGGCCCGTCCGGCTGTGGCAAGACCACCACCATGCGGATGATCAACCGGCTCATCGAACCCACCTCCGGCACCGTCACCATCGGCGGCCGCGACGCCGGGGCGATCGATGCCGACGAATTGCGCCGTGGCATCGGCTATTCGATCCAGCAGGCCGGACTGTTCCCGCACCTCACCGTCGCCAAGAACATCGCCACCGTGCCCGGCCTGCTCGGCTGGGATCGCCGCCGTGCCGCCGCGCGCACCGACGAGATGCTCACCCTCGTCGGCCTCGACCCCGCCACCTACCGCGACCGGTATCCCCGGCAGCTCTCCGGTGGCCAGCAGCAGCGGGTCGGCGTGGCGCGGGCACTCGCGGCCGACCCGCCGGTACTGCTGATGGACGAGCCGTTCGGTGCCGTCGACCCCATCACCCGGGCTCTGCTGCAGGACGAATTGCTGCGCTTACAAGGCGAACTCGGCAAGACCATCGTGTTCGTCACCCACGACTTCGGCGAGGCCGTGAAACTGGGCGACCGCATCGCCGTCCTCGGCGACCGCTCCCGCATCCTGCAATACGACACCCCCGCAGCCATCCTGGCCGCCCCCGCCGACGACACCGTCGCCGGTTTCGTCGGCGCCACCCCCGCCATCGACCGCCTCGGCCTCACCGTCCTCGCCGACATCGACCTGGACCAGGGCACGGCGGTCACCGACGACACCGCACCCGCCGACCTGGCCGCCGCCCTGCGCGCGAGCGATCGCCAGTGGGGCATCGTCCTCGACCCGGAGCGCCGTCCGCGGTACCGGGTGTCGACCTCCGAACTCGCCCACGCGGATTCTCTCCGTGATCTCGGCACACCGATCGGCACCACACTGCCCGCGGATGCCACCCTGCAGGACGCCCTCGCCCTCCTGCTCACCGACCGCACCGCCTCCGCCGTGGTCGTCGACCCCACCGGCGGCTACGCGGGCGTGGTCACAGTGGACACCCTCATCGGCCACCTCGCCGCGTCCACTCCGGCAGAGCCGGTTTCGACATGACTCCCGCCTCCACCGAGGACACCGGTGCTGCCGCGGTGCCGTTGCCCCGAGGCCGGATCGCCGACAGCGTCGGGGTAGCCGGGTCCGTCACGGGCATTGTGCCGTCAACCGGGCAGGCGAGGGCTCGTTCATGACGAATTCCGTCTCGGCCAAACCTCGTTCGGTGGTTGACGTTCCCGCCGCAGTGGCTGCCCCGGGTGCGCAGCGCCGGGCCGAACTGCTGCGTCTGCTCGTGCAACCGGTGATCGTGCTGATCCTGACCGTCGGGGTGCTGGTGTGGGCGTTTCGGCGCGATCTCACGCTGACCCAGCAGGCCAGCATCAATGTGGGCAACATCGCCGAGGTCACCTGGCAGCACGTGCTGATCACCGCGACGGTGGTGCTGATCGTCATCGTGGTGGCGGTGCCGCTGGGCACCCTGCTGACCCGGGACCGTTTCCGGCGGCTGGCCCCGATTTTCGTCGGTATCGCCAATATCGGGGCCTCGGCGCCCGCGATCGGCCTGATCGTGCTGTGTTACCTGGCCACCCGCACGACCGGGTTCTGGGTGGGAGTCGCGCCGATCGCCTTCTATTCGCTGCTGCCGGTGCTCCGCAATACGATCCTGGGCTACCAGCAGGTCGATCCCGCCGTGATCGATGCGGGGCGCGGGCAGGGAATGTCGGCGGTGCAGGTGTTGCGGCGCATCGAGTTCCCGCTGGCCGTGCCCTACATCCTGGCGGGGTTGCGCACCTCGCTGGTGCTGGCGGTCGGCACCGCCACGCTGTCGTTCCTGGTGAGCGCGGGCGGGCTCGGCATCCTGATCGACACCGGCTACAAGCTGCGTGACACCGTGACGTTGACGCTCGGCGCGGTCCTCGCCGTCGCCCTCGCGCTGTTCGTCGACTGGCTCGGCGCGCTGGCCGAACAGTTCCTCGGACCGAAGGGGTTGCGGTGAGAATCGCCGGATGGTTGCGCGGGCTCGTCCCGGTGCTCGGTGTCGTCGTGCTCGCGAGTTGTGGTCTGCAGTCGGGGAGTTCGGTGCCGCTGCCGGTGGGGCCGGGCAGCATCGGGCCGGTGCCCGAACTCGACGGGGTCGCGGTGACGGTCGGTTCCAAGGACTTCACCGAGGCCAACATCCTCGGCTACCTCATCGAGTTCGCGCTCACCGCCGCGGGCGCGAATGTGCGTGACCTGACCAATATCCAGGGTTCCAACAGCCTGCGCGACGCGCAACTGCACGGCCAGATCGACATCGCCTACGACTACACCGGCACCGGCTGGATCAACTACCTGGGCAACGAGACTCCCGAACCGGACGAGCGCAAACAGTTCGAACTGGTCCGCGACGCCGACCGGGCCGAGCACGGCATGGTGTGGGCCGCGATGGCCCCGATGAACAACACCTACGCGCTCGTCACCAGCCGGACCACCGCCGAGCAGACCGGGGTGCGGACGCTGTCGGACTACGCGGAGCTCGTCGCCAAGGATCCCGCCACTGCGGCCACCTGCGTCGGCACCGAGTTCAATGTGCGCCAGGACGGCTACCCCGGCATGGCCCGCAAGTACGGCATCGACGTCGGGGCGGTGCAGAAACAGATCCTGCAGGATCCGCTCGTCTACCAGGCCACTGCCGACGCCAAACAATGCCGGTTCGGCTCGGTCGCCGCGACCGACGGCCGCATCCCCGCACTCGACCTGGTGCTCCTCGAAGACGACAAGGGCTTCTTCCCGAAGTACAACGCCGCCGTGGTGATGCACGGCGACTTCGCCGACGCCCACCCCGAGGTCGCCGAGATCATGGCCCCGATCTCCGCGCGCCTGACCAACGAGGTGATCACCGAACTCAACCGCCAGGTCGACATCGGCGGCCGTGAACCGGCCGACGTGGCCCGCGACTGGATGGTGGCCGAAGGGCTGGTCACCGCGGGCTGAACCGCTCCCGCGCGACGGTTTGCCGAACTGTTACCCGCGGTGGTCCGAGATGTCCGGTACGTGTGGGTCGCGTCCCACACGAGGCCCGGCATCCGGTCCATGATGGGATCCATGACCATCGAATTCCGCAAGGTGACCGTTCTCGGCACCGGGGTGCTCGGTTCCCAGATCGCGTTCCAGACCGCGTTCCACGGCTTCGACGTCACCGCCTACGACATCGACGACGCTGCGCTCACCGCGGCCCGCAAACGCTTCGACGGACTCGCCGCGACCTATCAGCAGGAGGTCGAGGGCGCCGACGCCGACAACACCGCGACCACCGCGGCCGGCATCACCGTGACCGATGACCTGGCCGCCGCCGCGGCCGAGGCGGACCTGATCATCGAGGCCGTCCCCGAGGTCCTCGCCATCAAGCGCGACCTCTACAGCAAGCTCGGTGACCTGGCCCCCGAGCGCACCGTGTTCGCGACCAACTCCTCCACCCTGCTCCCCAGCGACCTGGTCGAATACACCGGTCGCCCCGACCGATTCCTGGCCCTGCACTTCGCCAACCGGGTCTGGAAGTTCAACACCGCCGAGGTCATGGGTACCACCCAGACCGATCCGCAGGTGTTCGGCGCGGTCGTCGACTTCGCGAAGGCCATCGGGATGGTGCCGATCGAACTGCACAAGGAGAAGGCGGGCTACGTCCTCAACTCGCTGCTCGTACCGTTCCTCAACTCCGGAATCGCCCTGGCCGCGGGCGGATACGCCGAACCGGCCGCGGTCGACGAGACCTGGCGCATCGCCACCGGCTCGCCGATGGGCCCGTTCCAGATCCTCGACATCATCGGCCTGACCACCCCGTACAACATCCTGGCCAACACCGACGGTGACGGCAAGAAGCTCGCGGCCTGGCTCAAGGACAACTACATCGACAAGGGCAAGCTCGGCGTGGCCTCCGGCGAGGGGTTCTACCAGTACCCGGCCTAGCTGCTACGTCGTATCCGGATCGGACGAAGGAGCTCGGATGTACTACAGCAGTGGCAATTACGAAGCGTTCGCCCGTCCCCGCAAGCCCGAGGGGGTCGACGACAAGTCGGCCTGGTTCGTCGGCGCCGGACTGGCCTCGATGTCGGGTGCGGCGTTCCTGATCCGCGACGGGCAGCTCGCCGGCGACAAGATCACCATCCTGGAGCGGTTGCCCTTGCCCGGCGGCGCGCTCGACGGGATCAAGAAACCGAAGAAGGGGTTCGTCATTCGCGGTGGCCGCGAGATGGAGAACCACTTCGAGTGTCTGTGGGACCTGTTCCGCACCGTGCCCTCCCTCGAGATCGAGGGCGCCAGCGTGCTCGACGAGTTCTACTGGCTCAACAAGGACGACCCCAACTTCTCGCTGCAGCGGGCGACGGTGAAACGCGGTCAGGACGCGCACACCGACGGCCTGTTCACCCTCACCGACCGCGCGCAGAAGGACATCGTGAAGGTGTTCCTGGCGACGCGGGAGGAGATGGAGGACAAGCGCATCGACGAGGTGTTCGGCAAGGACTTCCTGGCGAGCAACTTCTGGCTGTACTGGCGCACGATGTTCGCCTTCGAGGAATGGCACAGCGCGCTCGAGATGAAGCTGTACCTGCACCGGTTCATCCACCACATCGGTGGCCTGCCCGACTTCTCGGCGCTGAAGTTCACCAAGTACAACCAGTACGAATCGCTGGTACTGCCGCTGTATCGGTGGCTGCTCGACCAGGGCGTGACCTTCCGGTTCGACACCGAGGTCACCGACATCGACTTCGACATCACCGGCGAGCGCAAGCAGGCGACCCGGATCCACTGGGTCGCCGACGGCGAGCCCGGCGGGGTCGAGCTGACCGCTAACGATCTGGTGTTGGCCACCATCGGCTCGCTCACCGAGAACTCCGACGAGGGCGACCAGCACACTCCCGCCAAGCTGGACGAGGGTCCGGCGCCCGCCTGGGATCTGTGGCGGCGGATCGCGAAGAAGGACCCGTCGTTCGGCCGTCCCGATGTGTTCGGCTCCCACATCCCGCAGACGAAGTGGGAATCGGCGACGGTCACCACCCTCGACAAGCGGATCCCGCGCTACATCGAGACGATCGCCAAGCGGGACCCGTTCAGTGGCAAGGTGGTCACCGGCGGCATCGTCACGGTGAAGGACTCGGCGTGGCTGATGAGCTGGACGGTCAACCGGCAGCCGCACTTCAAACAGCAGTCACCCGATCAGATCGTGGTGTGGGTGTACGCGCTGTTCGTCGACCGGCTCGGCGACTTCGTGAACAAGACGATGCAGGACTGCACGGGCGAGGAGATCACCCAGGAGTGGCTCTACCACCTGGGCGTGCCCGAGTCCGAGATCCCGGCGCTGGCCGCCGACGCCGCGACCTGCGTGCCGGTGATGATGCCGTACGTGACCGCGTTCTTCATGCCGCGCAAGGCCGGTGACCGGCCGGACGTGGTGCCGCCGGGGGCGGTCAACTTCGCCTTCATCGGCCAGTTCGCCGAGACCAGCCGCGACTGCATCTTCACCACCGAGTACTCGGTGCGCACCGGGATGGAGGCGGCCTACCGGCTGCTCGACATCGAACGCGGGGTGCCGGAGGTGTTCGATTCCACCTACGACATCCGCTCGCTGCTCGCGGCGACCAGCCGGTTGCGCGACGGCGCCGAGGTGAGCCTGCCGGGCCCGGACTTCGTCCGCAATCGGTTGATCAAGAAGCTCGAGGACACCGAGATCGGCGTGCTGCTGCGCGATTCCGGTCTGCTCGGCGACGACTAGCACCGCGACGAGAGCGGGGCCCGATCCTGATGGACCGGGCCCCGCTCTCGTCGTGTCTGCTACTTCTTGGTGATGTCGACGCCGGGGGCGGCGTCGGTGAGGATCGAATCGGCGGCCACCACCGCCGTGCCCTTCTTGCGCCGCGACCGCAGCCGCTTCTCCAGCGTCGTCGCCAGGAAGGTCAGCGCCAGGTTCAGCGTGATCATGATCAGCGCGACGACCATCAGCGCGGGGATCGTGTTCTGCTGCGAGGCACCCACCTGCTGACCGGAGCGAACCAGTTCCACATAGGTGATCTGGTAGCCCAGTGCGGTGTCCTTGAGGACGACCACCATCTGCGACACCAGCGCGGGCAGCATCGCGGTGATCGCCTGCGGCAGCAGGACCAGCCGCATCAGCTGGTTCTTGCGCAGACCGAGCGCCACCGCGGCCTCGGACTGGCCCTTGGGCAGTGACCGGATGCCGGCGCGCACGATCTCGGCGATGACCGAGGCGTTGTAGATGACCAGCGCGATGACGACCGCGGCCAGCGCCAGCTGATCGGACGGGAAGACCTTGTAGCTGCCGAACACCGCGAACAGGAAGATCATCAGGATCAGCACCGGGATCGCCCGGGCCAGTTCGACGATCGCGCCCGCGGTCCAGCGCACCCACCGGTGATCGGACAGCCGGAGGATGCCGAAGACCATGCCGAAGATCACCGCGAACACGATCGAGATCGCGGCCGCCACCAGGGTGCCCTCGAGACCGGGCAGCAGGTAGGTCTTCCAGACGTCGGCTTCCAGGAACGGCTTCCACTTCTCAGCGGTGAACTGGTCCTTTTCGGCGAAGGCGTTGTACAGCCACCAGCCCGCGGCGACCAGCACGACCACGACCAGCACCGAGTAGAGGCGATGCCGCAACCGCGCGCGAGGGCCGGGGGCGTCGAACAGTACCGAAGCGCTTGCACTCATCGCGCCACCTCGAATCGCTTGGCCAGCCAGCCGAAGAACAGGCCGGTGGGCAGGGTGAGCACAACGAAGCCGAGGGCGAAGATCGCACCGATCGCGAGCACCGCGGCCTCGTTCTCGTTCATCACACTCATCAGGAAGGCCGCCTCGCCGACACCGATCGCCGAGGCGATGGTCGAGTTCTTCGTCAGCGCGATCAGCACGCTGCCCAGCGGCGCGATGACCGCGCGAAACGCTTGCGGCAGCACCACGAGACGCAGGTTCTGGGCGAAACCGAAGCCCAGTGAACGACCGGCCTCGGACTGCCCGAGCGCCACGGTGTTGATGCCGGAGCGCAGCGACTCACACACGAAAGCCGCCGTGTAGACGCTCAATCCGAGGATGGCCCAGCGATAGTTGTTGTCCGCCAGCGAATCACCGGCCAGCTTCCAGCCCAGGGTCGTGTAGAGGCCGAGGGAGCAGAACACGATGATCAGGGTCAGGGGGGTGTTGCGGAAGATCGCGACGTAGGCGGAGCCTACCCAGCGCGCGACCGGGATGGGCGACACTCGCATACCGGCGACGACGGTGCCGATGATCAGCGCGCCGATCGCCGAGAAGAACGTCAGCTTGATGGTCACCCAGAAGGCATCGAGGATTTGGGAGTCATACCTCGAGATCAGGTCGAACACGGACGCGCGTCCTCCGATCGATGTGAAAGGGCCAGCGGAAAGACACCGCGGCGGTGGCTCGGGCACACCCGGCCACCGCCGCGGTGGTGATCAGTAGCGATCGACGGTGGGCGGCTCGGGGATCGCGAAGCCGGTGCCGGCGAAGGACTTCTCCAGCGCGGCCTTCCACGAACCGTCGGCGATCATCTCCTCGATCGCGTCGTTGATCTTGGTCCGGCCCTCGGTGTCGCCCTTCTTCAGGCCGATGCCGTAGTTCTCGGTGGTGAAGGTCTCGTTCACCAGCTTGTAGGTACCCGGCGCCTGCGCGGCGTAACCGGCCAGGATGACGTTGTCGGTGGTCACCGCGTCGATCGCGCCACCACGCAGCGCCTCGATGCACAGCGAGTAGGTGTCGTAGGTCTGCAGCTGCGCCTGCGGGAAGTTCTTCTCGATGTTCTGCGCCGGGGTGGCACCCTTCACCGAACAGACCTTCTTGCCGTCGAGCGAGTCCGGGCCGGTGATGTCGGTGTTGTCGGCGCGCACCAGCAGGTCCTGACCGGCGATGTAGTACGGACCGGCGAAATCGACCTTCTGCTTGCGGGAGTCGGTGATCGAGTAGCTGGCGACGATGAAGTCGACCTGGCCGTTCTCGATCAGCGTCTCGCGCTGGGCCGAGGGCGCTTCCTTGAAGGTGATGTCCTCGGCCTTGACGCCCAGCTTCTCGGCGACGTACTTGGCGACCTCGACATCGAGGCCGCTGTAGGTGCCGTCGGTGTTGCGCAGGCCGATGCCCGGCTGGTCGAACTTGATGCCGACGGTCAGCTTGCCCTCACTGGCGTTCTCGGTCAGGGACTTGCCGTCCCCGCCGCCACACGCGGTGAGCGTGGCCGCCAGTGCCAGTGCCGCGGCGCCGATTCCGACGCGCATCGCACGATTGATCCTCATCGAGTTTCCTTCTCCTCTATCGGTGGTGTTGACGGCCGTCAGTGGCTGAGAATCTTGCCGAGGAAGTCCTTGGCGCGATCCGAGCTCGGGGCGGTGAAGAACGTTTCCGGTTCGGTGTCCTCGACGACCTCGCCGTCGGCCATGAACAGCACCCGGTCACCGGCACGGCGGGCGAAGCCCATCTCGTGGGTGACGACGAGCATCGTCATGCCCTCCTTGGCCAGCGAGACCATCACCTCGAGTACTTCGTTGACCATCTCCGGATCCAGCGCGGAGGTGGGTTCGTCGAACAGCATCACCTTCGGGTCCATCGCCAGCGAGCGCGCGATGGCGACGCGCTGCTGCTGGCCACCGGAGAGCTGAGCCGGGTACTTGTCGGCCTGGTTGGCGATGCCGACGCGCTCGAGCAGGGCGTACGCGTGCTTGCGTGCTTCGTCCTTCTTGATCCCGCGCACCTTCAGCGGCGCGAGCATCACGTTTTCCAGAATTGTCTTGTGCGCGAACAGATTGAACGACTGGAACACCATGCCCACCTCGGCGCGCAGCGCGGCGAGCGCTTTGCCTTCGGCGGGCAGGGCGACACCGTCGATGGCGATGTCGCCGGAGTCGATCGGTTCGAGGCGGTTGATGGTGCGGCACAGGGTGGACTTCCCCGAGCCCGAGGGGCCCAGGACGATCACGACCTGCCCGCGGGGCACTTCGAGGTTGATATTGCGCAGAACGTGGAGGTCACCGAAGTGTTTGTCCACGTTGCGCATCGAGATCATCGGCGGCGCGGCGGCAGTGGCAGCGGCGTCGGCATTCCCGGTCGCGGGTGCGGCGTCGTCGGTCATGGTGAGAAACCTTATGCGCAATTCGGAGATTTGCCCCGCTTTCCGCGACTCGCGCTCGCGGCACGCCGAAATGACACCGGTCGGTAACGTCCCGGTATCGTGGCCGACTTCGTGGAGTCGGCGCAGACCACGGTATGTGCGGGTCGTACTCTTGACCCGTGGATTCGAACGGACAGAACGTGGCGGAGCGTGTGGCGACCCAGGCCCGCAGTTACGAGGTCCGCACCTTCGGCTGCCAGATGAACGTCCACGATTCCGAACGTTTGTCCGGTCTGCTCGAAGACGCGGGTTACGTCAAAGCCGCACCTCAGGACACTCCCGACCTGGTGGTGTTCAACACCTGCGCGGTGCGTGAGAACGCCGATAACAAACTCTACGGCACGTTGGGTCATCTGGCACCGGTAAAGCAGGGCCGACCCGGGATGCAGATCGCCGTCGGGGGCTGCCTCGCGCAGAAGGATCGCGACACCGTCGTGCGTAAAGCCCCCTGGGTCGATGTGGTGTTCGGCACACACAACATCGGCTCGCTGCCAGTGCTGCTCGAGCGCGCCCGCCACAACGAACAGGCCCAGGTCGAGATCCTGGAATCGCTCGAGGCCTTCCCGTCCACCCTGCCCGCCAAGCGTGAATCGGCCTACGCAGGCTGGGTGTCGATCTCGGTGGGCTGCAACAACACCTGCACCTTCTGCATCGTGCCCGCGCTGCGCGGCAAGGAGGTCGACCGCCGCCCCGGTGACGTGCTCGCCGAGGTGCAGGCGCTGGTCGACCAGGGCGTGCTCGAGGTGACCCTGCTCGGCCAGAACGTGAACTCCTACGGCGTGAACTTCGTCGATCCCGAACAGCCACGCGATCGCGGCGCCTTCGCCCAGCTGCTGCGCGCGACCGGGCAGATCGAGGGCCTCGAGCGGGTGCGCTTCACCTCACCGCATCCGGCCGAGTTCACCGACGACGTCATCGAGGCGATGGCGCAGACCCCCACCGTCTGCCCTCAGCTGCACATGCCGCTGCAGTCCGGTTCGGACCGGGTGCTCAAGGCGATGCGCCGGTCCTACCGCAAGCAGCGCTTCCTCGGCATCATCGACAAGGTGCGCGCGGCCATGCCGCACGCCTCGATCACCACCGACATCATCGTCGGCTTCCCCGGCGAGACCGAGGAGGACTTCCAGGAGACCCTGGACGTGGTGCGCCGGGCCCGGTTCACCAGCGCCTACACCTTCCAGTACTCCAAGCGGCCGGGCACGCCCGCCGCCGAGCTGCCCGACCAGCTGCCCAAGGCGGTGGTGCAGGAGCGCTACGAGCGGCTGATCGCGCTGCAGGAGCAGGTCTCCCTCGAAGGCAATCAGGCGCTGATCGGCACCGAGGTGGAACTGCTCGTCGCCGAGGGCGCGGGCAAGAAGAACGCGGCGACCGCGCGGATGAGCGGCCGGGCGCGCGACGGCAGGCTGGTGCATTTCCGGCCCGGTGACGCGTCGGGGATCCGGCCCGGCGACGTCGTCACCGTCGACATCACCGAGGCGGCTCCGCATCACCTGATCGCCGACGGCGTGGTGAAGTCGCACCGGCGGACCAGGGCGGGCGACGCGCACGAACGCGGCGTGACCCCCAAGACCGAACCGATCGGTGTCGGCCTCGGACTGCCGCGCATCGGCGCGCCCGCGGTCGAGCCGGTGACCAGCGGCTGCTCGACCGGCTGCTCGTGAGTACCCCGGAGGAGCCCGACGCTACTACTGGTCGTAGTGGGTCGGGTGCGGGCGCGTCGCGCGGGGATGGCACAGTGGAGCCCGGCGCACACGAGCCCAGCGACGATCAGTCTGCGGACAGGAGCGAGAACGCGGTGAACCCGGTGCAGAACGACCAGGAATTCGAGCAGTTCCGTGGTGAGCTCGACGCGGTGGAACGCCGCATCGCCGGCGAGATCGATCCCGGCGCGCGGGCGCTGGTGGTCGCGGGTGCGGTCTTCGCGCTGCTGATCTCGCTGGTGCTGCCGACCGCGGGCGCCGCGCGCGGCTTCGACGTGCTGCTCAACACCGAGGTCGCGGGGATCGAACACATCGGCCTGCCCTCGCGGATCTTCGTCTGGCTGGTCATCGTGTTCGGCGTCGGCTTCTCGCTGCTGGCCCTGACCACCCGTCGCTGGGTGCTGGCCTGGCTGGCCTGCGCGGGCTCGGCGGTGGGCAGCGTGTTCGGTGTGCTCTCGATCTGGCATCGCCAGACCCCCGGTCTGGACAACTACCAGGGCGCCGGTCCCGGCATCGGCCTGATCCTCGGCACCATCGCGATCATGGTGCTCACCTTCCATTGGATCCGCGTCGTCTGGAGCCGCACGGCCGTGCAGCTCGCCGCCGAGGAACAGCGCCGCAACGCGGCCCGCGAAGCCGAGGACCGCGACCGCAGACGCCTCACCGGCGAATAGGACCCGAAAAAGAAACCCCCGGCCATCAGGCCGGGGGTTTCCTCGTCTCGTCCTCAGAGATTGCTGACGGCGCCTTCGGCGGCCTCGGCCCACTCGCGCCACTGCTGCGCCTGCTCGAGCGCCTTCTCCGCGTCCCGCTTCTTGCCCGCCGCGGTGGCCTTGGCGGCCTGCTCCTCGAACTGGGCGACCCGCTCACGGAACTGCGCGGCCCTGGCCACGGCCTCCGGGTCGGTGCGGCGCCACTGCTGATCGGCGGCGTCGCGGACCCGCTTCTCGATCGCGCGCAGCTTGCCTTCCAGCTCCTGCATGCGCTCGCGCGGCACCTTGCCGACGGCGTCCCACTTGTCCTGCAGTTCGCGCAGCGCGTTGCGGGCGGCCTCGAGCCCGGTGGCCGGGTCGATGTGCTCGTAGGCGCGCAGCAGTTCCTGCTTGGCGGTGGCATTGTGCTCGAACTCGGCGTCGCGCTCGGAGACCGCCGCGTTGCGGGCGGCGAAGAACACGTCCTGGGCGCTCTTGAACCGCCGCCACAGTGCCTCGTCGGCCTCGCGCGGCGCGCGGCCCGCGGCCTTCCACTCGGTGAGCAGATCGCGGAACACCGCGGCGGTGCCGGTCCAGTCGGTGGAACCCGACAGCTCCTCGGCGCGCACGCACAGCTCTTCCTTGCGCGTCTTGGCCGAGGCGCGTTCGCGGTCGAGCTCGGCGAAGTGCGCGCCGCGGCGGCGGTTGAACGCCTCCCTGGCCTTGGAGTAGCGCTTCCACAGGGCGTCGTCGACCTTGCGGTCCACCCCGCGGATGGACTTCCACTCGTCGAGGATCTCGCGCAGCCGGTCGCCCGCGTGCTTCCACTGGGTGGATTCGGCGGCGATCTGCTCGGCCTCGGCGGCGAGGGCTTCCTTGCGCTCGGTGTGCTCGTGGCGGGCGCGTTCCTTCTCCTCCTTGGCGTGCGCGGCGGCTTCCTCGGAGTGCTCGGTGATGGCCTGCAGACGGGTGGTCAGCGCGTCGATGTCACCGATGACGGCGGCGGTGGGCAGGGTCTCGGCCAGCGCGAGCGCGGCGGCCTTGGTCTTGCGGGCGTCGGCGCCGGCGGCCAGCCTGGCCTCGAGCAGGGCGACCTCGGTCGCGAGATCGTCGAAGCGGCGGCCGAAGTGTTCGAGGCCCTCGGCGGGGTTGCCCGCCTGCCAGGAACCGATGACGCGTTCGCCGTCGGCGGTCTTCACCCAGGCGGTGCCGTCCTCGTCCACGCGGCCCCACTCGGCGGGGTTGGTGGCGGCGGGCACGACGACGGCGTGCGGGTGCGGTTGATCGGGGCCCGGCGCCGGTTTCACGGCGTGCGGCTTCGGCGGGCGCGGGGACTTGCCGCCGGGCTTGGGGGCGCCGGACGGTCGCGGACCCGGACCGGGGGTGGGCTTCGCGGTTCCGTTGCTGTCGGTCATTGCTCTCCGTCCCTGCCGCGCGTCACGGCTGCCTGGTTACGCCCTAGCACATCCCATTGAACCCGGTTCGAGCGTCGGAAACCATCGATCCCGTGGATCGGATACCGGATTTCCTGGGTTTTCGTCCCGGACGACGTGGGTAGTCGCACCTGAAAACACTAGCAATCCCAGCGGGTATCACCACGCCGGACACTCGCGGACTCCCCTCGGGTGGCGGTGCGCCGGGTGCGGCCCCGCGCCCGCCGGGCGGCTACGGTTACCGCGTGTTCTCGATAGCGGCCCTGGTCCCGTCGCCGCCGATGCTGGTGCCCGCGCTGTGCGGACGCGGCGAGCTGCCCGGCGGTGCCTCCGACGACCCGATCGCGGTGCTGCGCGCCGCCGCCCTCGACGCCGCGGCCGCGCTCGCCGCCGTCGCCGACCGGTGGACGGTCCTCGGCGTCGGTGCCGACGACCAGAACTTCGGGCCGGCGACCAGGGGTACCTTTCGCGGTTTCGGCGCCGATGTCGTCGTCGGGCTCGGCCCGGCGCAGTCGGTGCCGGTTCCAGCAGACCCCCAGCTTCCGCTGCCGGTGCTGATCGCCGGATGGTTGCGCGAGCAGGTCGCGCCCGGGGTCTCGGTGCGCGCGCGTCTGCTGGCCGCCGACACCGCGCCGCGGGAGTGCGCGCGGGCCGGCGCCGCGCTGCGCGCCGAACTCGACGCCGATCCGATCCCGCACGCGGTGCTCGTCGTGGCCGACGGCGCCGCGACGTTGACGGTCAAGGCACCCGGCTACCTCGACGACCGCGCCGCCGCGGTGCAACACGACCTCGACACCGCCCTGCGCGCGGGTTCGCGCGCGGGCCTGGCCGTGCTGGAACCGGACCTGTGCGCGCGACTGCTGCTCGACGGCCGCGCCGCCTACCAGGCGCTGGGCGGCCTGTTCGCCGGTGATCCGGCCGATCCGCGGGTGCGTACCCTCTACCAGGGCGCGCCCTACGGCGTCGCCTACGACGTGAGCGTGTGGCGATCGACCGGACCGGAAGGCAGCGACGAGTGAGCAGCAGGCGTCCGATCGCCGTCGTCGGTCCCACCGCCACCGGAAAATCCGACCTCGCGCTCGACCTCGCCGAACGGCTCGACGGCGAGATCGTCAACATCGACGCGATGCAGCTCTATCGCGGCATGGATGTCGGCACCGCGAAACTGCCGCCCGAGCAGCGCCGCGGTATCCCGCACCACCTGCTCGACGTCCTCGATGTCACCGAGACCGCGACCGTCGCCGCCTATCAGAGCGCGGCGAGTGCGATCGTCGAGGACATCATGGCGCGCGGGCACACCCCGGTCGTCGTCGGTGGCTCGATGATGTACGTCCAGGCCCTGCTCGACCAGTGGGATTTCCCGGCCACCGATCCGGCGGTGCGCGCCCGCTGGGAAGCACTGCTCGCCGAAGGTGGCGTCGAGGCGGTGCACGCGGCGTTGCGCGCGGCCGACCCCGCCGCGGCGGCCACCATCCTGCCCACCGACGGCCGACGGATGGTGCGCGCGCTCGAGGTGGTCGAACTGACCGGCAAACCCTTCGCCGCCTCGGCCCCCACCATCGGCACGCCGCGCTGGGACACGCGCATCCTCGGCGTCGACCGGGAGACCGCGGCGCTGGACGCCCGGATCGAGGCCCGCACGGCGCTGATGTTCGAGGCCGGACTGGTCGAGGAGGTGCGCGCCCTGATCGAGGTGGGTCTGCGCGAGGGCCAGACCGCGCGCCGCGCCATCGGCTACGCCCAGGTACTGGCCTACCTCGACGGCGAAGACGATCTCGCCCACGCCCGCGAGCGCACCCTGATCGGCACCCGCCGGTACGTGCGCAGGCAGCGGTCGTGGTTCCGCCGCGATCCCAGGGTGGTCTGGGTCGACGGCGCCGACCCCGAGCTCGCCGCGACCGCGCTGGCGCGGCTCTCCCTTCACCCAGCGGACCCGACAGGACGGACAGCGCAGTGACGCGACGAGTGAGTACCCGCAACGCCTCGGTGCAGGTGTGGCAGGCCTACCTCAACAACCGGACGAAACGTCATCGTGACGGCCGGTTCCTCGTGCAGGGCGTGCGCCCGATCACCCAGGCGCTGGCCAACGACTGGCCGCTCGAGACGCTGCTCTACCGCCTCGGCACCCCGGAACTGTCGAGCTGGGCGCGCGAGGTACTCGACACCGCCGACGTGCCGCAGGTCGGACTGGTGCCCGAGCTGATGGCCGAACTGGGGGAGAAGGCCGCGAGCGTGCCCGAGATCGTCGCCGTCGCGGTCTCGCGTCAGCCCGAGCTGGCCGACTACGCGCCCGGCGAACCGGGGGAGCACGCCCCGGTCGTGGTGGTGTTCGATCGCCCGAACTCGCCCGGCAACCTGGGCACCCTGATCCGCTCGGCGGATGCCTTCGGCGCGTCCGGGGTGATCGTCACCGGACACGGCGCCGACCAGTTCGACCCGCAGTCGGTGCGCGCCTCCACCGGCTCGCTGTTCGCGATGCCGGTGCTGCGCACCGCCGGACCCGGCCAGGTCCTCGAGTTCCGCGATCGCCAGATCGCCCGCGGCATCCCGACCCGCATCGTCGGCACCGACGAGGACGCGCCGTCGACGATCTACGACCACGACTTCACCGAGGCCACGATCCTGGTCGTCGGCAACGAGACCAGCGGGATGAGCGCGGCGTGGGCGGAGGCCTGCGACGACCTGGTGACCATCCCGATGGGCGGCACCGCCAGCTCGCTGGGCGCGCCCTCGGCGGGCGCGATCAGCCTCTACGAGATCGCCCGGCAGCGGCGCACCTTCGCCCGGTAGCGGCCGCGCCGACGACGCAGAGGAGAATGACGAACGTGTCCGACATCGAATTCAGCAAGGGCCACGGCACCCAGAACGATTTCGTGGTGCTGCCCGACCCGCGGGTGCAGCTCGACCTGACCGTCGACCGGGTCGCCGCGCTGTGCGATCGGCAGCGCGGTCTCGGCGCCGACGGCGTGCTGCGCGTCGCGACGGCGGGTGCGCTGCTCGACGCGGGGGTGCTCGACGCGCTGCCCGACGGGGTCGGCGCGGCGGACTGGTTCATGGACTATCGCAACGCCGACGGCTCGATCGCCGAGATGTGCGGCAACGGGGTGCGGGTGTTCGCGCACTATCTCACCGCGACCGGGCTGGAGGCGCGTACCGAGTACGTCGTCGGCAGTCGCGCGGGCGCGCGTCCGGTGGTCGTGCACGCGGCCGGGGTGACCGAGGGCGAGGTCACCGTCGACATGGGACAGGTCCGCGAGCTGGGCCCCTCCACCGCCACGCTGGCCGGCTGGGCGCTGCCCGGGATCGGCATCGATGTCGGCAATCCGCACCTGGCCTGCGTCGATGCCGGACTCACCGCCGACGCGCTGGCCAAGCTCGATCTCACCGTCTCGCCCGGCTTCGATCCCGACCTGTTCCCGCACGGGGTCAACGTCGAGATCCTCACCGCCCTGGACGCCGAGGGCGCCGTCGACATGCGCGTCTACGAGCGTGGCGTCGGCGAGACCCGGTCCTGCGGAACGGGAACCGTCGCCGCGGCCGCCGCCGCGCTGACCTCGGCGGGTGTGTCGATCGGCACCGGAACCGGCGAGGTGACGGTGCGGGTGCCCGGCGGGCAGGTGCGCGTCGGGATCGCGGACGGGCGCGCCTGGCTGCGCGGCCCCTCGGTCCTGGTGGCCACCGGCACCCTCTCGCGGGACTGGTGGGACGCGCAGTAGGGCGATAACCGGATGCGCTCTGTCACCGTGACGTGGCAGCATGGAGGGCGTATGACGAAACCAGAAGCACCCACAGACCCCACATCGGCCGAGCCGACCACCGCGGCCGATCCCGGCGCAGCCGCCGACCGCGGCGACGTCGACGATGCGCTGGCCCGCCACGCGGCCCGCATGAAGCAGCCCGGCTGGGCCGCCGAGCCCACCGTCGGTGAGATGCAGCTCGACGAGCGCACCTCGATGCGCCGCGTCGCCGGGCTCTCCACCGAACTCACCGACATCACCGAGGTCGAATACCGCCAGCTCCGGCTGGAACGGGTCGTGCTGGTCGGGGTGTGGACCACCGGCAGTTCCGCGCAGGCCGACGCGAGCATGGTCGAGTTGGCCGCGCTCGCCGAGACCGCGGGCTCGGAGGTCCTCGAAGGCCTGATCCAGCGCCGCGACAAGCCCGATCCGGCCACCTACATCGGCTCCGGCAAGGCCGAGGAACTGCGCACCGTGGTCCTCGACACCGGCGCCGACACCGTGATCTGCGATGGTGAACTCACCCCCGCCCAGCTCACCGCGCTGGAGAAGGTCGTGAAGGTGAAGGTCATCGACCGCACCGCGTTGATCCTCGACATCTTCGCCCAGCACGCCACCTCCCGCGAGGGCAAGGCCCAGGTCGCGCTCGCACAGATGGAGTACATGCTGCCGCGCCTGCGCGGCTGGGGTGAGTCGATGTCGCGGCAGGCCGGTGGTCGCGCGGGCAGCAACGGCGGCGTCGGCCTGCGTGGTCCCGGTGAGACCAAGATCGAGACCGACCGTCGGCGCATCCGCGAGCGGATGGCCAAACTGCGCCGCGAGATCCGGGAGATGAAGACCGCCCGCGACACCATGCGCGCGCGCCGCAGCGCCAGCGGCGTGCCCTCGGTGGCCATCGTCGGCTACACCAACGCGGGCAAGTCCAGTCTGATGAACGCGCTGACCGGGGCGGGCCTGCTGGTGCAGGACGCCCTGTTCGCCACCCTCGACCCGACCACCCGCCGCGCCGCGCTCGACGACGGCCGCGAGATGGTCTTCACCGACACCGTCGGCTTCGTCCGCCACCTGCCGACCCAGCTGGTCGAGGCCTTCCGCTCCACGCTGGAGGAGGTGACCGGCGCGGACCTGCTGCTGCACGTCGTCGACGGATCCGATCCGCTGCCGCTCGAGCAGATCAGGGCCGTGCGCGAGGTGATCACCGACGTGATCAAGGAGCAGGGCACCGCCGCACCGCCGGAACTGCTGGTCGTCAACAAGATCGACGCCGCCGATCCCAACGAGCTCACCCGCCTGCGCGGTCTGCTGCCCCAGGCGGCCTTCGTCTCCGCGCAGACCGGTGCCGGTATCGAGGAGTTGCGCGAGCGGCTCTCGGAGGTGCTCGGCGGACTCGATGTCGACATCAGTGTGCTGCTGCCCTACAGTCGCGGCGATCTGCTCGCGCGTATCCACGCCGACGGCCGGATCATCTCCTCCGACCACGAGGAAGGTGGCACGCGCGTGCGCGCCCGGGTGCCGCACGCCCTGGCCGCCGCGCTGTCGGAGTACGCGCATTCCGGTCCGGCCGAGGCCGTGCCGAGCTGATCACGGCGGACGGGTTTGCCGCTCGGTAGCGGTAAACGTCGATGCGACACAGCCTTTTTCGGGAGCTATGGTCGATTGTCGACAGCAGGAGGGTGTTATGTCGAACGACCAGCGGGGTCAAGAAGTTGTGAATGGAAACGGAACCGAGGTGGCCGAGCAGGGCGGTCACACTCTCTCCGACGGCGCGCCGTTGAATCCGACGCCGAGCGAATGGGAGATCCGGGCCTTCGAGGCGTTGTTCGCGCCGGTACGGGCCTGGGCGAGTCCGCGCTTCTTCGGCCTGGACAATATTCCGGCGCAGGGGCCGGTCCTGATCGTGGCCAACCACAATCTGCTCGGCGGGATCGACGCGCCGCTGCTGATGCCCGCGATTCTGCGGGAACGCGGCAGATTGGTGCGCGGACTGGCCGAGCACGTGCTGATGGTGCCGGGGGTGCGCGAGTTCCTGCATCGCTTCGGCGCGGTGCGCGGTACCAGGGCGAACTGCCTGACGCTGCTCGAGCGCGGCGAGGCGGTGGTGGTGTTCCCCGGCGGTGGCCGCGAGGCGATCCGCCGCAAGGGCGAGAAGTACGTGCTCAAGTGGGAGGGCCGGACCGGATTCGCGCGGATGGCGATCCAGGCGGGCGTGCCGATCGTGCCGCTGGCGATGATCGGCATCGACGACGCCTATGACATCGTCTTCGACGGCCAGCATCCGGTGATGCGCCCGCTGCGCTGGACGTGCAGCCTGCTCGGCATCAATCCCGAACTGAATCCGCCGCTGGTCAAGGGGATCGGCCCCACGCCGCTGCCCCGGCCCGAGCGGTTCTATTTCTCCGCGGGCGCGCCCATCGATCCGACGCCGTGGCTCGAGGCCGACGACCTCGACAGCGCCGCCGAGGACCTGCGCGATGTCGTCCGCAAGGGCCTGGAAGAGGAACTGCAGTTCCTGTTCAACGAGCGTGACCGGGATTCCGGCCGCACGCTGGTCGGCCGTCTGCGTGGCGCGCTGCCCTGGTGAGGTGCTGACCCGCGCGGTGGGTGCGGAATGCGCACCGCGCGCACCGCGTTGTCGACTATGCGGACCTTGGTCCGCATAGTCGAGAGGTGGCGGTGATGGCACAGGTCGAGGTGATCGCGAGTGGTCAGCGCAGGCGCTGGTGGAACGAGTGGCTCGACTCGCGCCAGTCGTTCCCGGTCACCGGCAATTTCGTGCTCGAGGACCACGCGCACGGTCTGCTGCTGGTGCACAACGAGGACGTCGTCGGTCCGGGCGAGGGCTTCGACACCCACCAGCATCGCGATACCGAGATCCTGACCTGGGTGCTGGAAGGCTCTGTGGTGCACCAGGATTCGGCCGGGAACTCCGGGGTGATCCATCCCGGCCTCGCGCAGCGGATGAGCGCGGGTTCGGGCATCCTGCATTCCGAACGCAACGGCGCCGGGCTGCGCGAACGCGAGCGCCTACACGTGGTCCAGATGTGGATTCCGCCGGATACGCCGGGCGTCGACCCGAGCTATCAGGAACTCGACATCGCCGAGGAGCTGCGCCGCAACGTCCTGGTCCCGGTCGCGTCCGGAATGCCGCGCTACCGGTCCGAGACCGCGATCGGCATCGGGAACCGGCACGCCACCTTCCATGTGGCCCGGCTCGACCCCGGTCACTCGATCACCGTTCCCGACGCGCCCTACGGGCACGTGTTCATCGCCCGCGGCACCGTCGGCTACGAGGGTCACGGCGTGCTCGACCAGGGTGACGTCGTGCGCCTGACCGCGACGGGCGGCCACCGCGTGACCGCGATGACCGCCGCCGAGGTGCTGATCTGGGAGATGGACGCGAGCGTGCGCTAGACCTTGCGGATGACGGTGACGACCTTGCCCAGGATCTGGGCGTCGTTGCCGGGAATCGGCTCGAAGTGCGGATTGTGCGGCATCAGCCACACGTCCTTGCCGCTGCGCTTGAAGGTCTTCACGGTGGCCTCGCCGTCGATCATGGCGGCCACGATGTCGCCGCCCTCGGCGACGTTCTGCTGGCGCACGACCACCCAGTCGCCGTCGCAGATGGCGGCGTCGACCATCGACTGGCCGACGACCTTGAGCAGGAACAGCGATCCGTCGCCGACGAGTTCGCGGGGGAGCGGGAACACGTCCTCCACGGCCTGCTCGGCCAGGATCGGCCCACCGGCGGCGATCCGGCCGAGGACCGGGACGAAGGTGGGTGTCGGGCGGCTCGCGTCGGCCTCCTCGGCCGGGGCGACCGGCAGGGTGGTCACCGAGCGGACCGCCTCGTCGAGCCCGCGGACGTTCACCGCGCGCGGACGATTCGGGTCGCGGCGCAGGTAGCCCTTGCGTTCGAGCGCGCGCAGCTGGTGGGCCACCGAGGAGGTGGAGGTGAGGCCGACCGCGTCGCCGATCTCGCGGATGCTGGGCGGATAGCCCCGTTCGGTCACCGAGCTGCGGATGACATCGAGGACCGTGCGCTGACGCACGGTGAGATCCTCGCCGGATCCCGATGTGACGGTGCCGGTAGCGCTTTCGTCACCCGTGTCGTCTGTGTGGGTCACCCTGTCCCGCCCTTCCCGTTGTCGAATTCGCCTTTCCGAGGCTAGTCGTGCCACGCCGAACTATCAAACATCTGTTCGAGCATGTCGGGCGTTTCGTGCTGACATCGGCGCCGCCGCGTGGTAGAAATCGAACATCAGTTCGTCGCACACATGTTCGAACACCACGAGGCGCCGACGCCTCACCAGCACTTTTCCTTCAGCAGCGGAGCACACCACCCCGGAGGTTCTTCCGATGAGCACAGCGAGCAGCGCCCTGCGTTCCTTCGATCCCGTCGCCGCCCCGGAGCCCGTGCTCCGCCGTCGCCGGTCCGCGCGTGCCGCACGGAATTTCACGCTGGTTCGCGGCGTGCGGCGTCCCTCGGCGGCGTGGGAGCAAGGACTTCGCACGCCCGCGGAAACCGCTGCCCGCTCGGCCGCGATCACGCAGGCACCGGCGCGCCGCACCACCGCGCGCAGCATCGTCGTCCAGTCCGCCCCGCGTGCCGCCCGTGCCGCCGTGCCCGCCCCTGCCGATATCGTCGGGCGCGCCATCGCCTTCGCCCCCGCGCCCGGCGTGGGTGAACGGCGAACCAGGCCCTTCGATCTCACCGACGCCGAACTCGATCTCGCCTTCGCGACGGTCCCGCGCACCGAGCCGGTGCGTCGCCGTCGCGAGCTCGCCCCGGCCGAGCGTGGCCCGCGGCGTGGTCCGCGCAACGACCTGTCGCTCTACGATCGCGGTCCGGTGCGTGCCGTCGGGACCGCGCGGGGGGTGCACCCGGTGCGCCGGGTCGAGCAGGCCCAGCGCGGCTTCGCGGCACTGGCGGTGACGGCCTTGGCGACCGCGCTGATCGTCGTGGCGTTCCTCGGCTTGGCACACCTGCGCGCGGGCGGCTTCGGTGACCGTGTCGAGGTCCCGGTTCCCGGCATCTCCGAGTCCTTCCCGGCGGGCGGTCTGCCCGAGCCGGTGCGCTAGCGCGAAAACGGCTGTACGGAAGACGTTTTCGAAACGCGCACCAAAACTAGAACACGTTGCTACCGTGACGGCATCCTGAGCCGGGGCGGGCTCGCGCCCCGGTCGAAGCCGGATGCGAGGTCACGTGCGCCGCTGTTCGATCGCTGTGTTGCTCTGTCTGCTCGTGGGCGCCCTGCTCGCGCCCACCGCACGGGCCACGCCCGCCTACGCCGACTACCTGGACCTCCCCGCGGTCAACGCCGAGGGTGAATTCGGCGGCGGCCTGCACCCCGCGCTACCGCTGACCGAACCCGAGCTGCGGGCGGCGCTCGACCAGGCCAGGGCCGACGGCATCGCCCCGGCCCGCTACGCGACGCTGCTGCATCAGTACTGGTTCGTCGTCGCGGCCGGCAACGCGGCCATCGACCTGACCGCGTGGGCACCCGAACGCGGCGTCGCGGCGAACACGGCGATCTTCACCCAGGTCTATGTGAACTACTTCCGCATCGCCGCCGCCCGGCCCGACTTCTACTGGGCGGGTCTGGCCGGGATCGCGGGCGGGTCCTTCGCCTCCGGCTTCTTCGACGTCAGCGACATCGGCGCGGTGCTCTCGGTCGAGGGCATCCACCAGCTCGGTTCGGCCGTTGCCGACCTGTTGCGCGCCACCCCGCCCGAACTCGTCGCCGCGGTCCCCGCCGACATCGCCGGACTCGCCCTGCTCGGGCCGCGGCTCACCCCGGCCGATCTGGCCTGGTACCAGGTCCGGCTGATGATCATGCAGCGGCACATCTTCACCGATCTGGTCCCGATGCACGAGGCCTACCTCGCCCGCGGCCTGGCCGGCATCGACGAGATGTTCGCGGCGGGCCTGCTCGACGACCGGCTGCGCGCCGCCTGGGCGGGCATCGACGGCGGCACCGTGGCCGGTCGCGCGGACGCGCTGGTCGCGATGACCGACCGCGAGCAGAACCACGTCGTCGCCGGCCAGTGGGATGTGACCGCGGCCGGGCGGCACGGCATGGGCCGGGTGCTGACCTACGTCACCACCGTCGCGGGCAAACCCGCCGTCCCCGGCACCCGCGCGCCGGGTGTGTACGCGCCGGCCACCGTCCGCTCGCCGCTGCCGGGCAGCACCCTGGGCCTGCGGATGCCGCTGCCCGCGTTCAACTGGGCCGACCGCGACAGCCGCTGGGCCTACATCACCGCCGACCTGGTGCCCCGCCAGCTCGACCTCACCGCCGACCCGGCGCACGCGGTGACGGTGTACCGCGAGCCGTTCCCGGTCAAGCTCGACCGGGGCAGGCTGATCGCCCGGATGCCGGAAGTGATCGCCGACCTGACCACGCAGTGGCAGGTCGTGGACTCGTGACCGGTATCCTGTCAAGAGCCATGGAGTGCGCCTCGACGAAGGAACCCTCGGATGCATTGCCCGTACTGCCGACACCCCGACTCGCGAGTGGTCGACTCGCGGGAAGTCGAGGAGGGCACGGCGATCCGTCGTCGCCGATCCTGCCCGGCGTGTGGGCGCCGGTTCACCACCGTCGAGACCGCGATCCTGTCGGTGGTCAAGCGCAGCGGCGTCACCGAGCCGTTCAGTCGCGAGAAGGTCATCGTCGGTGTCCGCCGGGCCTGTCAGGGGCGTGAGGTCGACGACGACGCGTTGAACCTGCTGGCCCAGCAGGTCGAGGACGCGGTGCGCGCCAAGGGATCTCCCGAGGTGCCCAGTCACGAGGTCGGGCTGGCCATCCTCGGTCCGCTGCGTGATCTCGACGAGGTGGCCTACCTGCGGTTCGCCTCGGTCTACCGATCCTTCACCAGCGCAGCCGATTTCGAGCGCGAGATCACCGAGATGCGCGAGGCGCGAGCGGCCGCCGCCGTCGCGACCGACTGAGCTCGGCGTCGCCGGTCAGCGCCGGATCGCCGAGATCGCCTTCTCGATCCGCTTGGCCGACACCGGATACGGCGTGCCCAGCTTCTGCGCGAACACGCTGACCCGGAACTCCTCGATCATCCACCAGATCTCGGTGACATCGCGCGCGTTGCGGCGGCCCTCGGGCAGGCTGCGCACGAGCCGGTCGTAGGCCGCCAGCATCCGGTCGACCTCGACCATGCCCTGCCGGTCACGCACCGCCGACCCGGGCAGCGACTCGAGCCGCTGGGCCGCCGCGAGCAGATAGCGGGGGAGTTCGCGCAGCCGGGTCCGACCCCACTCGGCGACGAAGCCGGGGAACAGCAGGTCGTCGAGTTGCTGGCGGACATCGTCGGCGATATCGGCCTCGACGGTGTCGGCCAGGGCCGCGCGGGCCTGGTGGGCGGCGGCCAGGACCGGTGTCACCGAGCGGATGAGTCCCGCGACGGCGCTCGACAGCTGCGGGCGCACGGTCGCCACCAGCTTGTCGAACTCGGCGGGGGTGCGCACGGGTCCACCGGCCGCGGCGATGAGCTCGTCGGCGGCGGCGACCCGGCAGTCCTCGACCAGCTTGTCGAGCGAGCCGTCGGGATTCTGGCTCAAGGCGAGGCGGTCGGCGGCGGGCAGTCCGGCGGTCACCGTCTTGGTGGAGGTCGGGACGGCGGCGAGCAGCAGGGTGCGCACGCCCGCGCGCATGGCGGCGGCCTGCTCGGCGGGGGAACTGAGCACCCGCACGGCCACGCCCTCGCCCTCGGGGACCAGTGCCGGGTAGCCGGTCACCGTCTGCCCGGCGACCTCGCGGCGCACGGTCGGCGCCACCGACCCCAGCGATTCGGAGGTCCACACGGTGGCGGGCGCGCGTTCGGCACCGGCCGTGGCGCGGGCCACCGAGGCCGAGACCTGGTCGGCCAGCTGGGTTTTCAGCTGTGCCAGGCTCTTGTTCTTGGCCAGTACCCGGCCGCCCTGGTCGACCGCGGCGAAGGTCATCCGCAGGTGATCGGGCAGCGCGGTGGGGGAGAGGTCGTCGGCGGTGATCGTCACCGAACCCAGCCGTGAGAGCTCGCGGGACAGGCCGGTGCGCAGTGGTTCGGCGCGCGGGGTCAGCCCGCGCAGCGCGGCGGCGGCGAAGTCGGGTGCGGGAACGACCGCGCGGCGCAAGGTCTTCGGCAGTGTCTTGATGAACGCGGCGGCGAGTTCCTCGCGCATGCCGGGCACCAGCCAGTCGAAGCCGACCGCGCGCACGTGCGCGAGCTGCTCCACCGGGATGCGTACGGTGACGCCGTCGTCGTCCTGGCCCGGTTCGAACTGGTAGGTCAGGGGGAAGCTGAGTTCGCCCTGGCGCCAGGCGTCGGGGAAGTCGGTCGGATCCAGTGCGGCGGCACCGGCGTTGACCACGGTGTCGGTCGAGAAGTCCAGCAGCGCGGGGTCCTGGCGTTCGGTCTTGCGCCACCAGGAGTCGAAGTGACGCACCGAGACGATGTCGGCGGGCACGCGCTGGTCGTAGAACTCGAACAGCACCTCGTCGTCGACGAGTATGTCGCGGCGCCTGGCCCGGTGTTCGAGATCGGCCACGTCATCGATCAGGGCACGATTGCGTGCGAAGAAGCCGTGGCGGGTCTGCCATTCGCCTTGGACAAGTGCGTGGCGGATGAACAGCTCGCGGGAGAGTTCGGGGTCGATGCGCCCGAAGTCGACCGGGCGGCCGGTGACCAGCGGCACTCCGTAGAGCGTGGCCCGCTCGTAGGCGCGCGCCGCACCCCGTTTCGAGGACCAATGCGGTTCGGAGTAGGTGCGTTTCACCAGATCGCCGGCGAGCCGTTCGGCCCACTCGGGCTCGACCTTCGCCGTGATCCGGCCCCACAGTCGCGAGGTCTCCACCAGCTCGGCGGCCATCACCCAGCGCGGTGGTTTCTTGGCCAGCGAGGAGCCGGGGAAGATCATGAACTTGGCATTGCGGGCGCCGAGGAACTCGCGCGATTCCGCTTCGCGCACCCCGATGTGGGAGAGCATGCCCGCCAGCAGCGCCTGATGGATCTGCGCGCTGGGCCACGGCATCGCGTCGTCCTCGGCTCCTACCGACGAATCCGCTTGCCGCTGAGCGTCTTTCCGTCCCGTCGAGCCCTGGCCGGAGCGCCGGTCGTGTTGTCGCGCATCGCCGCGACGAGAACGGCCGTCCGCTGGCCGCGTCGCTGCCCGCCCCTCGCCGCGGGTGGCCGCATCGCTGTCTCCGCCGGCCGATTCCGGCAGCGCGCGTTGGGTATTCGACCGGCCGCGACGACCGCGGCGTGCCCCGGAGCGGTCGTCGGCCCGGTTGTCATCGTCCGTGGACGTCGGGCCTGCTGTCGCGCCGCCACCCGACGACGATGCGCCGCCACCCGTCGCCGCGTTCCAGCCGAGGCCGCGGGTGATGGTGCGCAACTGGCCGTGCAGGTCCTGCCACTCCCTGATCCGCAGGTAGTGCAGGAACTCCTCGCGGCACATCCGGCGGAACTGGTTGGACGACAACGACTTGCGCTGCTCGGTGAGGTAGTCCCACAGCCGCAGATACGCCAGGAAGTCCGACCCCTCGACGGTGAAGCGGGCGTGTTTGGTGTCGGCGGCCTGCTGATGCTCGACCGGGCGCTCGCGCACGTCCTGGATGGACAGCGCGGCCACGATCACCAGCACCTCGTCGAGGCAGCCGTTGCGGTGCGCTTCGACGAGCATGCGCGCCATCCGCGGGTCCACCGGCAGCTGCGCCATCTCGCGCCCGATCGGCGTGAGCGTGAGATGTCCACCCGAACCCGCTTCGCCGTCCACGGATTTCGCGCTGCCGTGGGCCAGTGCGCCGAGTTCTTCCAGCAGCGCGATGCCGTCTCGGATGGCACGGCGATCCGGAGCCTCGACAAACGGGAAGCTCTCGATGTCGCCCAGACCCAGCGCGGTCATCTGCAGGATGACCGCGGCCAGATTGGTACGCAGGATCTCCGGTTCGGTGAACGCGGGCCGGGACTCGAAGTCGTCCTCGGAATACAGCCGGATGCAGATGCCGTCGGCCACGCGGCCGCAGCGACCCGAGCGCTGCCGCGCCGAGGCCTGGGAGACCGGTTCGATCGGCAGCCGCTGCACCTTGGTGCGCATCGAATACCGCGAGATCCGGGCCGTGCCGGGGTCGATCACGTAGCGGATGCCGGGCACCGTCAGCGAGGTCTCGGCGACATTGGTGGCCAGCACCACCCGGCGGCCGGTGTGCGGGGCGAACACCTTGTGCTGCTCGGCCGCCGATAATCGTGCGTACAGCGGGACGATCTCGGTACGCGGCAGGCGCAGATCGCGCAGCGCGTCGGCGGTGTCGCGGATCTCGCGTTCGCCGGACAGGAACACCAGTACATCGCCGTCGCCCTCGGCGAACAGTTCGGTCACCGCGTCGGCGATGGCATCGGTGGGGTCGCGGTCGACGATGCGGGTGTCGTCCTCGTCGTCGGTGGACCCGGGCAGCTCCAGCGACAGCGGGCGATAGCGCAGCTCCACCGGATAGGACCGGCCCGAGACCTCGACGATCGGCGCCGGTGTGCCGTCGGCGGCCGCGAAATGGCGGGCGAACAGCTCGGGGTCGATGGTCGCGGAGGTGATGATCACCTTGAGATCGGGCCGCTGGGGCAGCAGCTGCTTCAGATAGCCGAGCAGGAAGTCGATGTTGAGGCTGCGCTCGTGCGCCTCGTCGATGATGATCGTGTCGTAGCGGCGCAGCATCCGGTCGCGCTGGATCTCGGCCAGCAGGATGCCGTCGGTCATCAGCTTGACCAGCGTGCGATCCGAGGCCTGATCGGTGAACCGGACGGTGTAGCCGATCACGTCACCGAGCTCGGTGCCCAGCTCCTCGGCGATGCGCTCGGCCACGGTGCGCGCGGCCAGCCGGCGCGGCTGGGTGTGCCCGATGGTGCCGCGGATGCCACGGCCCAGCTCCAGACAGATCTTCGGGATCTGGGTGGTCTTGCCGGAACCGGTCTCACCGGCCACGATCACGACCTGATTGGCGGCGATGGCGGCGGCGATGTCGTCGCGGCGCGCCGAGACGGGCAGCTGTTCGGGGTAGGTGATCCGCGGCAGCGCCGCGCGGCGATTGTCCACGCGGGTCGCGGCGGCGGCGATCTCGGCCTCGAGGGCGGGCAGGTCGTCGGGGCGCGCCCGGTCGAGCTTGCGCCGGAGCCGGTGTTCGTCGCGCAGCGAGACCTCCGCCAGGCGGGTGCGCAGCGCGCGGGTTCCGGAGCTAGCTGTCCTGGTCATTGCATCTGCCAGCCTAGCGAAGCCCGCCACCGGTTTTCCCGCCGCGCCGGTGGTGCGCGGTGCGACAGAGACCGACAACACACCGTTGCCCGAGCCGGTCGCGCTCCGCGTGGCGGTCGCGAACGCGGGGTTCGGCGCGGTCGGACGTGCGAAGATCCCGGGCATGAGCGCGTCGACGGCGTGGTGGGTCAGGGCGTACCGGATCGGCTTCGGCGTCCTCGGCGCCGTCGCGCTGCTGTGGATTCCGCTGCGCAACATCGACTCGGCGACGTTCTCGCTCACCAACTACCTGAGCTACTTCACCATCGAGTCCAACATCCTCGCGGTGGGGGTGCTGCTGGTCGGCGGGCTGTTCGCGCCGCAGAGCCGCGGCTGGCAGCTCGTGCGCGGCGCGGTGACGCTGTACATGCTCATCACGATGGTGGTCTACGCCGTCCTGCTGGCCAACATCGACGTGATGCTCAACGACAAGTGGATCAACGACGTCATGCACCGCTACCTGCCGCTGGTCCTGGTACTGGACTGGGCGCTGATCGCCATGCCGCGACGGCTGCGGCCGAGCCCGGCGCTGATCGGCCAGTGGTTGATCTTTCCGCTGCTCTACGGCGTCTACAGCCTGATCCGCGGCCCCCTCGTCGACTGGTACCCGTACCCGTTCATCGATCCGCGCCAGCAGGGCTACCTGTCGATGGGCATCGGCCTGGTCGTGCTCACCCTCGTGTTCGCGGTGCTCGCGGTGGCCATGGCCTCGCTCGGGGATCTGCCCGCGTGGTGGCGCGAACGCCGGACCGTGGACTGAGTCATCGGCGGGTCCGATGAGCACCGACCGCGCGGTTCGGGTAAGTGTGGAGCCATGAATGCGCTCTGGCATGGATTCGCCGATATGGGTGCCGTCGATCGGGACGGCGCGTTCGTCGTCGCCCGCGGTGACGGCGCCTACGTCTACGACACGGCGGGCACGCGATACCTCGACGCCACCGCCGGCCTGTGGTTCGCCAACGTCGGACACGGTCGCGGCGAGATCGCCGACGCGGTCGCCGCGCAGTTGCGCACCATCGCGCACTACTCCAACTTCGGTGACCTGACCGAGCCGCCGACCCAGGAACTCGCCGAGAAGCTCTCGGCCATCGCCCCGGTGCCGGGCAGCAAGATCTTCTTCACCTCCGGCGGCTCGGACTCGGTGGAGACCGCCGCCAAACTCGCCCGCCGGTACTGGCACGAGCTCGGCCGCCCCGACAAGAAGATCCTCGTCGGTCGGCGCCTGGCCTATCACGGCATGCACTACGCGAGCACCTCGCTCGGCGGGCTGACGCCCAACAAGGAGGGTTACGGCGTCCTGGTCGAAGACACCCGCACGGTCGAGTGGGACGACGCGAAATCGCTGCTCGCGCTGATCGAGGAGGTCGGCGCCGAACGGATCGCCGCGTTCTTCTGCGAACCGATCATCGGCGCGGGCGGGGTGTACCTGCCGCCGGAGGGCTACCTGGCCGAGGTGCGCCAGATCTGCCGCGATCACGACATCCTCTTCGTCGCCGACGAGGTCGTCACCGGATTCGGCCGCATCGGCGGGTCCTGGTTCGCCTCCACCCGCTTCGACCTGCGCCCCGACCTGATGACCACCGCCAAGGGCCTCACCTCCGGCTACCTGCCGATGGGCGCGGTCTTCATCGCCCCGCACCTGGCCGAACCGTTCTACGCGGGCGGTGTCTGGTTCCGCCACGGCTACACCTACGGCGGGCACGCGGGCGCGGCCGCCGCGGCACTGGCCAATCTCGCCATCGTCGAACGCGAGGGCCTGCTCGCCGAAGCCGCCCGGCTGGAACAGACCCTGCACACCACCCTGGCGCCGCTGGCCGACCATCCGCGCGTGGCCGAGGTCCGCAGCGGGCTCGGCGCCGTCGCCGCCATCCAGCTGGCCGACCCCTCCGAAGGCCCCGCCCTGGTGAAAGCCCTTCGCCGGCAGGGTGTCTCGGGTCGCGCCGCGGGCGCCGGGGCCATGCAGATCTCCCCGTCCTTCGTCATGACCGACGCCCAGGTCGCCGAACTCGCCGAGGGATTCGCGCGCGCCCTGGGCTGATCTCGGGCGTTCGCGTCGGACTGCGCCGGGTCGTCGGCTGTCCTACAGTGAGGGCGGCCGACAGCGTCGGCGATCCGCTTCGAAGGGCCATCATGAACGACTCTCCGGCACCGACGCCCCCGACCGACCCCACCTCGACCCGGCGGGAGACCGCGGCGAAGGTGCTGCTGTGGCTGGCCGCGGCAGGTGCGGCCGTCGCCGCGCTGAGCTCGATACCCGCCGTGCTCGACGCGGGATCCGCCACCAAGATCGTCGAAACCTGGCGCGGCTACGGCTTCGTCGTCTTCGCCGGGCTGTTCGCGCTGCTCGCCCTGCGGCCGCACGGCTACCGCGGCGTCTGGGAACTGGTGATCTTCCACAAGGTCGCGCTCACCCTGACCGCGGTGGTGTTCGCCGTGCAGGGCGGCGTCGACGACACCGCGACCGTGATCGTCGGCGACGGCATCCTGTCCGTGCTGCTCGTCCTCGCCTACGTGCTGGCCCGCGGGTGGCTCAGTCCTGATCGAGCGCGCGGGTGAAGAACCGGCTGAGCGGGTCGAGGGTGTAGCCGCCGAACGGCGGGCATTCGGTGAAGCCGTGCCGGAGATAGAGGCGCCGCGCCGGGGCGAAGTAGTCCTCCGCGCCGGTCTCGAGGCTCAGCCGCCGGTACCCGCGGTCTCGGGCGGCCGTCACGAGGTGGCCGAGCAGGGTCGCCGCCACGCCGCGACCGGTGAACCCGTCGGCGGTGCGCATGGACTTGATCTCGGCGTGTCCGGCGTCGAGTTCCTTCAGCGCGCCACAGCCCGCCAGCTCGGTACCCAGCCAGGCACTCCACACCGTGACCGCCGGATCGCGCAGGGCGGTGAGGTCGAGGGCGTGCATGCTCTCGGCGGGGGAGGTGGCCGCCATGTCGGCGTGGTGCTGGGTGAGCAGGGCGATGATCTGCGCGCCGGTGAGGTCGTCGACGTCGATGCGCAGCTGCTCGACCGTGGATCCGGGTAGGTAGTCGGTCATTCGTCCATTTTGACGCCCGGCCGGCGATCGCGTCGCCCCGGCCCGATTCTCGACGCCGCTTCGGGCCGGAAAATCGTCCGGGCCGACCCCGCCGGGTGCGAGCATGGTGGGCGGGTGGCGACTCGAAGGCGGTGGGGTGTGGTCGAATTCGTCGAACACTATGCGTTCGTGCGCTGGCCGGTGGTCGCCGCGTTCGTGCTGGCCTCGCTGATCGTGGCGGTCCGGCTGACCCGGCCGGGCCCGCCGCCGCACCGCGCCGACGCCGCGGCCGACAGCGCGCATCTGCTCATGTGCCTGGTGATGCTGGCGATGCTGGTGTTTCCCGCCGCCACCGATCCGCACGCCGCGCGCGGGGTGCTCACCGCCCTCGTCGTCGCCTTCGCGATCCTGCTCGCCGAACGCGCGGCACAGTGGCGTCGCGGCACGGTCGACCCGGGCGCGGTGCTCGCCATCGGCTATCACACCGTGGCCGCGGGCGCGATGCTGTACGCGATGGCCGGACACGGCGCCGAACACGCCGGTCCGGCACCGGTTCTCGCGCTGGTGCTGGCGGTGTTGTTCGGGGCGGACGCGCTGCTCGCGCTCGGTACCGTCGGTCACGGCCGGCGCTGGCACCGGTTCGTGCACCCGGTCGGAGCCCACCCACTGACCTCGGCGCTGGTGCCCCATGTGGTGATGGATATCGGCACGGCGTTCATGCTGATCGCCGCGATCGGCCGGTGAATACCGATCCACAACCGTCCGCGCTGCGAATTGCCCTTGTGCGGACAGGAATTCGACGATGAACGGGCAGCGTGGTCCCGAACCGGTGCCGGGGGTCCGCGGCCTCGGCGCGTCCACCCCCGCGATCTCCGCCGGTACCGACGATCGCGACGCGCTCCGTGCGCTCTACCAGGCCACCGGCGCCGCCGCGTTCGGGCTGGCCCTGCGGGTCCTGCACCGGCGCGGGGCGGCCGAAGACGTTGTCCGCGAGGGATATCGCCGCCTGCGCGCCGTACCGTGGATCGTCGGTGACGACACCGCCGAGGCCGAATCCGATTCCGGCGCCGCCGATTCCCCCGAACCCGAGCCCGAACCCGCCGAGCGCGACCCGGCCCCCGACCTCGGGACACCGTGGGGCCGTTCGGCATACGTCGCCACCGAACCACGGTCGGACACCGACGCCGGGCCCACGACCTCGGAGTCCACGCCTGCCATCGACATCGCCTTCGGCACCGGCGTCACCTACACCGACACGCCACCGCCCGCCGACACCGGCGCGGACGCCCCGTTCGACCCCGAGCAGACCTGGCTGCTCGCCCAGGTCCATCGCCTCGCCGTCCAGCGGCTGCGGCTGGACCGCCACGACGGCGACGACGTACCGTGGCTCGCCGCCTCGGCGCGCCTCGGCTTCGACGACCCGCTCGACAGCCACTGCGAGGTCTTCGTCCTCGCCTACTACGGCGGGCGCACCTACCGGGCGATCGGGCGCGAACTGGGGCTGCGCGTGCCGCTGGTGAACCGGTTGCTCGCCGAAGGCGTCGAACAGCTCGCCGAGCAGCGGACGGACCGCTTCGGCACCCGCGGACCGTGGTGTCCGCCGGGGTCGATCCTCGCGCTGGCCGACGCCTACGCCCTCGACGCGGTCGCCGAGCTCGAGCACCACCACATCGAGAACAAGCTCGCCACGCTCACCCCCGCCGGCCTGGCCCGGTTCGCCGACCGCGTGCACGCGGTCCACGAGGTGCTGGCCCGGCTGGCCGCCGACGACCAGCACACGCCGCCGCGGCAGCTGGAATCACGCATCCTGGCCGACCTCGGCGCGACCGGACCGCCGCCGCGGCGCGGTCACTGGACACCGAGACCGCCCTGGCTGCGCCGCTTCGGCAGCGAACGCTAGAGCACCACCACGTGATCCTCGGCGACCCGCCCGCCGAGGCGCACCCAGCCGTCGGAATCCCATTCGGTGTAGAGCTGCGAGCCGCCACCCTGCGTGATCACCAGGCCGCGGCGCAGTTTCGCGGTGAGCGCGACCGCCGCCGCGCCGGTGGCCTCGTCCTCGGCGATGCCCATGGCGGGGGCGAACATGCGCGAGCGCAGCGCACCGCGCGGTTCATCGCTCCACGCCCAGAAGTAGTGCTGGCCCGCGGTGAAGTCCTCGGGGCGCAGCAGCGCCAGCTCCTCGGGCGAATCCAGTTGCTGGAAGTCGAAATCCGGCGCCCATTCGGCCCTGGCGGTGATCCAGGTGAGGCCGTCGGTCTGGGTGACGGCCACCGGCCCGGCCGTGACCCGCAGGGTGTGTACCGGCTGCTGCTGCACGGCCAGCCACCAGGCCGTGCCGACGGTGGGATGCCCGGCGAAGGGCAGTTCGACGGTGGGGGTGTAGATGCGCACGTCGGCCGTGCCGTCGACGGGGTCGGAGACCACGCTGGTCTCGCTGAAACCCAGCCGCGCGGCCAGCTCCTGCTTGTCCAGGGCGACGACATCGCCCGCTCGCGCTATGCCGAGGGCGTTGCCCTGCCCGCCGGCCGGATCGGTGAACACTCGCACGACCTCGACCTGGATGTCCGGGGCATCGGGCACATCATGTGCGTTCATGAGCGCGAGCCTACCGGCGCGCTCCGACACCCCGGCCGAACCGGCGGCGCTCGCACGTGTCCGCCCCGGCCCACGCGAACGGCCCCGATCCGGGAGCCGGATCGGGGCCGTAGGAGGGTCGGGAAATCAGACGGCGGCCGAGGCCAGCGCCTCGGTCGAGGCCACGGCCTGGCCGACGCCGGCGACGATGGCCGCCGCGCGCAGCGACTCGAAGATCACCTCACGCGAGACACCGGCCTCGCGCAGGGTCTTCTCGTGCGCCTCCAGGCAGTGCGCGCAGCCGTTGATCGAGGACACCGCGAACGACCACAGCTCGAAATCGGCCTTGTCCACGCCCGGGTTGCCGATGATGTTCATCCGCAGGCCCGCGCGCAGATCGTCGTAGCGGCCGTCCAGGAACGCCTTGCCGCGGTAGAACACGTTGTTCATGCCCATGATCGAGGCGGCGCCGAGCGCGGCGTCGTAGGCCTCCGCCGACAGCGTGTCGGCGGCTTCCTCGGCGATCTCGCGCAGCGTGGTGGCCGAACGGGTCGCGGCGGCCGAGGCGAGCAGGGTGCCCCACAGCTGCTGCTCGTTGAGGACCGTGGTGCGCGCGATCGAGGACAGGTTGAGCTTGAGGTCCTTGGCGTACTCGGGGAGGGAGTTCTTCAGGTTCTCGATGCTCATGACAGTGGGGCTCCTCTTGGTGTTTCGGGTGGGAAGGTGGATCAGACGCTGGCCGAGAGCAGCTCGCCCGCGTCGATGGTCGGATCGCCCTTCTTCCAGTTGCAGGCGCACAGCTCGTCGGACTGCAGGGCGTCGAGCACGCGCAGCACCTCGTCGACGTTGCGGCCGACCGAACCGGCGGTCACGGACACGAACTGGACCTCGTTGTTCGGGTCGACGATGAAGGTCGCGCGGTCGGCGACGCCGTCGGCGTTGAGCACACCGGTGGCGGTGGCCAGCTCACGCTTGAGGTCGGACAGGATCGGGAAGGGCAGGGTCTTGAGATCCTCGTGCTGGGCACGCCACTGGAAGTGCACGAACTCGTTGTCGACCGAGGCGCCCAGGACCTGCGCGTCACGGTCGGCGAACTCCTCGTTCAGCTTGCCGAACGCGGCGATCTCGGTGGGGCACACGAAGGTGAAGTCCTTGGGCCAGAAGAACACGATGCGCCACTTGCCCGCGTGGTCGTCGCTGGTGATCTGGGTGAAGTAATCGTCGGGCTGCTGCGCGTCGACCTTCGACAGGTCACCTCCGATGACGGCCTTGAGGTTGTATGCCGGGAACTGGTCGCCGATGGTCAGCAGAGCCATGCTCATCTCCTCATTCAGTGGTGTGGTCGGGGACTAGCCTACTGAAAGGTAAAGCCGATTGCCCGTCGTAGACTGATAGGTGTGAGTGATCAGACTTATCAGCCAACCCTGTCGCAGCTGCGTGCGTTCGTGGCCATTGCCGAATACCGGCATTTCGGCACCGCCGCAGCGCGTTTGACTGTGAGTCAACCCACGCTATCGCAGGCACTGGCATCACTGGAAAACGGACTCGGGATCCAGTTGATCGAGCGCAGCACCCGCCGCGTGCTGGTCACCGCGGCGGGGATGCGGCTGCTGCCCCAGGCGATGGCGACGCTCGAGGCGGCCGACCGTTTCGTGGCCTCGGCCACCGGCGACAGCCTCGGCGGCGTGCTGCGCCTCGGCATCATTCCCACCGTCGCGCCATACGTGCTCCCCGGGCTGCTGCCCGAGTTACGGCGCAAGGTCCCCGGCCTGGTGCCCCAGGTGGTCGAGGACCAGACCGCCCGGCTGCTCGACGGCCTGCGCACCGGCGTCCTCGACGTCGCGCTTCTCGCCCTGCCCACCGAGGCGCCGGGCCTGGTGGAGATCCCCCTCTACAGCGAGGAGTTCGTCCTGGTCACCCCGCGCGGGCACGAGCTGGCCGGTCGCACCGACCTGGCCGCCCCGGTGCTGGCCGATCTGCCGCTGCTGCTGCTCGACGAGGGACACTGCCTGCGCGACCAGACCCTGGATCTGTGCCGGACCGCCGACGTGCACCCCGGCGCGGTCGGTGACACCCGCGCCGCGTCGCTGACGACCGTCGTGCAGTGCGTGGCGGGCGGACTCGGCGTGACGCTCATTCCGGAGATGGCCGTGCCCTCGGAGACCGCCCGCGGCACCCTCGACACCGCGCGCTTCGCCGCCCCCGCGCCGGGGCGCACCATCGGGCTCGCCTACCGCGCGTCCTCGGCCCGCGCCGAGGACTACGAGTACCTCGCCGCGGTGATCCGCTCGAAGCGACCGCACTGATTTCATCTGTTCGAACGACGCCCTGGTCAGCGATCGGTGCTGTTCTGGATGAGGTGCCGATCCCCGGCCCCGACAGTTCAGACAGTTCGAAGGAATGGCCATGATCAACAACAAGATTCGCTCCACCCTCGCGGTGTTCGCTTGTGCGCCGTTGATCGCTCTCGGCGCCGGCGCAGCCGGTGCGGCACCCGTGGCGGACCCCGTCCCGGTGCCTGTGCAGCCAGCGGTACTCTCACCGTTCATCACGATTCCGGGCGCGCTGCTCACCTGCGTTCCGATCCTGGTGACGCTGCCCATCCTGTACCCGGTGTGCGTGGTCTGACCCCGCGCATGTCCGTACACAGGAGTAACCGAGGCACTCCCGCACTCCGGTGCGAGAGTGCCCCGATCGCGCGGGCGCGCCGGTGGTGGATTCTCGCCGCCGCGCTCGTCCTTGCCTGGGCGGGTGTCGGGGTCGCCCAGGCAGCGCCGCCGGTGGCACTCGGCGGCGGATCGGGCATCGTCCTCGGGGACGGCTCGGTGTGCACACTGACCACGATCGGCACCGATGGCGCCGGTCGGACGGTCGGATTCACCGCGGGACACTGTGCGAGTCCTGGCGCGGGAGTGGCCGCCGAGGCCGATCCCGACGCGGGCACGCTCGGCACCGTCGACTTCGTGAGCAACGATCTCGACTACGCGGTCATCGTCTTCGATTCGAGCCTGGTGACTCCGGTCAGCCACGTCGGGTCGACATCCATCTCCGGGATCGGCGTTCCGGCGCAGTTCCCGGTCGTCGCCTGCAAGGAGGGCAGAACCACGGGCCAGACCTGCGGGTTGGTCTATGGCGACGTGTTCGACACCGCGACCTGGACGCTCACTCAGATCTGCGTGATCGTCGGCGATTCCGGCGCACCCGTGGTCGTGGGATCGACCCTGGTGGCCATCGTCAACGGCTATATCGGGGTGCCCTGCCTGGGACCGCAGGTCGGCGCCAACTTCACCACGATCCTCGAGGACGTGGGCGCACGCGGTGGAACAGGAGTGGGCTTCACACCGGTGTGACCGGTGCGTCGGTCTTCACTGCGCGGCGACCGCGCTGGTCAACAGCAGCCGCACCAACTCGGCTTGGCGGTGCGTGTGCGTCTTGGCGAAGATGTGCTGCAGGTGGGTTCGCGCGGTGAAGACCGAGACCGAGAGCTGATCGGCGACGGCCGGTAGTCCGTCGCCGCGCAGGATGCCCATGGCGACCAGCGTTTCGGCCTCGGTCAATCCGTACAACTCGTGCAGCACGGCCGGATCCGGTTCCGGATCGTGCTCGGGATCGATGACCAGCGCCAGCACGGCGCGCTGCCACGGCCCGTCCTCGACGGCGCCGTCGAGCGGGGTGACCCGGACGATCAGCGGCCGTGCGCCGGAGGCGCGCGTCACGGCCACGCTGCCGCCCGCGTACTCGGTGCTCGCCCGGTCGATGGCCCGGCACAGCCGGGTGTGCGTGGCCCGCGATGTGGCGTGCAGGTAGCCGAAGGCGTCGATCACCAGCCCGTCGGCCCGCGCGGCGATGTCGGCGGCCATGGCGTTGGCGAAGACGAGGGCGGCGTCGGCGGTGACGATCATGATGCCGTAGGGCGCCTTCTCCAGGGTCGACAGCGCGAGCGCTCGTTCATGGGACAGTTCGATCAGCTCGGCGCGCGTGCGCAAGGCGCCGTGCAGGTGTGGCACGAGCACCCGCAGCAGCGCCAGCCCGGCCGAATGCCCGGTGATCGCGGCGTGGTCGGCCATGGTCAGGCAGATCCAGGAGGACGGGACGTCGTCGCTGAGGCGGGCCAGGAAACTGTTGGCCAGGCCGTTGGCGCTCGGCCGTTCCGCTACGCCGCCGCAGGTCGACGGGACGAACAGGTCGTCACTGGTGGTGGCCAGCCCGGCGGGCAGCCGGTGCACGAGCTCGGCGACCCGGCTCAGCTGGGTCGGGATCGGTGGCCTCGCGCCGTTACCGGCGGTTTTGACGGCGAGCCGGTCGGTGGCCGGTTCGGCGATGACGAGGATGCCGTGTACCGCACCGAAAGCCTCGGTGATCTCGTGGATCACGCCGTCCCATCGGTCCGCATCGGTGCCCGCGCTGTAGATCGCGGCGATCAAGTTCGAGAAGCGTTGTAGCGCAATCGACATGATGGCCTTTCCTCGGTGACGAAATGCTTACGCGACGTCGTCGTGCGGCAAACGCCACCCGAGTTGCTCCAACCCCCCATTTTAGTTGATCTACACCCTGCTGGAAAAGCTCGGCCGCATTCCTGGCGCGACCGCCGTGGCTGTTCGCCTGCTATTTTGAACGTCGTTCAATTCTGCTGTGAAGGATGTCTGCCGTGCCCGAAGTCGAGAAGTCCCCGAAGGCCAAGTCCCTGGCGGCCGGGTTCGCCGCCAGGGACATGGCCCAGATCGCGGTGTTCGCGGCGTTGATCGCGGCCATGGGGCTGCCGGGGGCGATCACGGTCGGGTTCAGCGGCGTGCCGATCACCCTGCAGACGCTCGGGGTGATCCTCACCGGCGCGGTCCTCGGCGCGCGCAAGGGCACCGCCGCGGTGGCGGTGTTCATCGCGCTGACCCTGATCGGTCTGCCGCTGCTCTCCGGCGGTCGCACCGGCCTGACCGCGCTGGCCTCGCCGACGGCCGGATATCTGATCGGCTGGATTCCCGCGACCCTGCTGATCGGCTGGCTGACCGCCATGATCCTGCCGAAGTACCCGATCGTGCTCGGCCTGCTGATCAACGCCCTCGGCGGCGTGGTGATCATCTACCTGTTCGGCACCGCCGGCCTGCTCGTGCGCACCGATCTGGGCCTGTGGGCGGCGATCTCGACCAACTTCGCGTTCATTCCCGGTGATCTCGCCAAGGTCGTGATCGCCACGGTCGTGGCCAAGGGCGTGCACCGTGCCTATCCCGGGTTGATCCGTGGCTGATCGCGCCGCGTCCCGCCGCGGGTGGGCGGCGTGAGCGAGATCGTCGTCGACGCGGTGGGTCACCACTTCGGCGAGCGGACCGTCCTGCGCGAGATCGACCTGCGGATCACCGAACGCCGGGTCGGGTTCATCGGCGCCAACGGCTCGGGCAAGTCCACCCTGGCGCGGATGCTCAACGGGCTGCTGAAACCCTCGACCGGCACGGTCACCGTCGACGGGATCGACGCCGCCCGCAAGGGCGCGCAGGTGCGGCGCAAGGTCGGCTTCGTGTTCACCGATCCCGATACGCAGATCGTGATGCCGACCGTGGCCGAGGATCTCGCGTTCTCGCTGCGCCGCAGCGGGCTCGGCAAGCCCGAGATCGCCGCCCGGGTACAGCGCATGCTCGACCGCTTCGGCCTCGCCGCGCACGCCGACCACCCCGCGCATCTGCTCTCGGGCGGTCAGAAGCAGCTGCTCGCCATCGGCTCGGCACTGATCCGCGAACCCGAGGTGATCGTCGCCGACGAGCCGACCACCCTGCTGGATCTGCGCAACGCGCGGCTGGTGTCCCAGGCGCTGAACTCCCTCGATCAGCAGGTCGTCGTGGTGACCCATCAGCTCGGCCTGCTCGACGGCTTCGACCGGGTGGTGGTGCTCGACGAGGGGCGCGTGGTGTTCGACGGGGCACCGGCCGACGCGGTCGGCGCCTACCGTCGCCTGATCGAATGATCGGGCTGTACTGCCCCGGCGACTCACTGCTGCACCGGCTGCCCGCGGGTGTGAAACTGGCGCTGCTGCTGACCTCGATCGTCGCGATGACGGTGTTCGTGCGCACTCCGCTCGGCATCGCCGTCGTCGCGGTGGTGGTGGCCGGGCTGTTCGCGCTGGCGCGCATCTCCTGGCGGGTGGCGCTGGCCCAGGTGCGGCCGGTGCTGTGGATGACGGTGATCATCGCGGTGTTCCAGCTGCTCACCACCTCGGTCGAGCGCGCGGTGGTGGTCTGCGGGGTGCTCGTGCTCTCGGTGGTACTGGCGGCGCTGGTGACCGTGACGACGCGGGTCACCGCGATGCTCGACGCGCTCACCCGCGCGCTGGGTCCCCTGCGCCGCGTCGGGGTCGACCCGGACCGGGTGGGTGTCCTGCTCGCGCTGGCCATTCGGTGCGTTCCGCTGCTGGCGGGCATCGTGCACGACGTCGCCCAGGCGCGCCGGGCGCGCGGGGTGTCGTGGTCGGCGACCGCCCTGGTCACGCCGGTGCTGGTGCGCGCGTTGCGGACCGCCGACGCGATGGGGGAGGCGCTGGCCGCGCGCGGTGTGGACGACGACTGAGCGGGCGGCACTTGCCATTAATAGACGACCGGTCGTATAGTTCTGCGCATGGCACGACCCCGGCGTAGCGACGACACGCGAGCACTCCTCATCGAGGAGGGCGCGGTCGGCCTGCTCGCCAACGGCTATCACGGCACCGGCATCAAGCAGGTGCTCGACAAGGTCGGCGTGCCGAAGGGTTCCTTCTACAACTATTTCGACAGCAAGGAGAGCTTCGCGCAGGCGGTGATCGAGCATCACTCGCTGTGTGTGCAGCGGAATCTGGCGGCGGCCTTCGCCTCGACGTCCGATCCGCTCGATGGCGTGCGCGCGTTCTTCGCCGTGCTGACCGAGGATTTCGTCGCCGCCGATTTCACCGGTGGCTGCCTGATCGCCAACCTCGGCGGTGAGCTGGAGGGCAGCGAGATCCTGCGCTCCGCGCTCTCGACGGCGTGGGCGGCCTGGCGCGACGGCGTGGCGGGTGCTTTGCGTGCCGCGCAGGAGCAGGGCGCGGTGCGCGCCGATGTCGACGCTGTCGACCTGGCCGACCTGCTGCTGGAATCGTGGGAGGGCGCGGTGATCCGGATGAAGATCGACCGCACCGTCGAGCCGCTGAACAAGTGCCTGCACCGACTCCTGGACGACTACTTCCGTCCCTGACCATCCCCGTGTTCCGTCCCCGATCGGTTGCGCGTCCCCATTCCAAGACGACCGGTCGTATTCCATCGAGAGGAAGACTCCATCATGTCGACACCGAAGACGGTCATCGTGACCGGCGGCTCCAGCGGCATCGGCCGCGATGTCGCTCGCGCGTTCCTCGACCGCGGCGACCATGTCGTACTCGGCGGGCGCGACGCCGGCAAGCTCGCCGAGGTCGCGACCGAGCTGGACGCACCCGCCCGGCTGGCGACGGTCGTGGGCGACATCGGTTCGCCCGCAACGGGATCGGCGTACGTGCGCACCGCGCTGGAGCGCTTCGGCCGGGTCGACGTGCTGATCAACAGCGCGGGCGTCTTCGGCTCGACCCCGTTCGTCGACGTCACCGAAGCCGAACTCGACCGCTACCTCGGCGGCAACCTCAAGGGCACCTACTTCACCACCCAGGCCGTGGTCCGCCAACTGCTCGCCCAGGGCGAGGGCGGCAGCATCGTCAACATCGGCACCGTCCTGATCGACCACGCCCTGACCGGCCTGCCCGCCTCGGCGGCGCTGATCAGCAAGGGCGGCGTGCACGCGCTCACCGTCAGCCTGGCCGCCGAACTGGCGCCCGCGCGGATCCGGGTCAACGCGGTGGCGCCGGGCGTCATCCGCACCCCGCTGTTCGGCGATGGCGACGTGGGCTCGGCCGCCGACCTGGCCCTGCTGGCGCGCATCGGCGAGGTCGCCGACACCACGGCCGGGGTGCTGTACCTGGCCGGCGCCGAGTTCGTCACCGGCCACATCCTGCCCGTCGACGGCGGGTTCATCGCAGGTAGAGCGGCGTAGAAAGGAATCATCATGCCGTTTGTCAACATCAAGGTCACCGACGAAGGGGTCACCCCGGAGGAGAAGGGACAGCTCATCAAGGGCGTCACGGATCTGCTCTACGACGTCCTCGGCAAGGATCCCGACAGCACTTTCGTCGTGATCGACGAAGTGCCACTGACGGATTGGGGCGTGGGCGGGGTGAACGTCGCCGAGTATCGCGCCCGCCGCGCCGCCCTCGGCTGAGTCCGGCGCCACGAGCCGGGTGTGGGTTTCGCCCGCACCCGGCTCGTCTGCTGTTCAGGCGAGCCTGTCGAACTCCACCGAGGCATCGAGGGCGAACCACCCCATCGAGATCCGGCGGCCCTTCGCCGTGAAGTAGCTCGGGCCGAGCCACAGATCGGGTTCGATCTCGCGCAATTCGTCGTAGATCCGCCGGGCCGGGCTGCCCGACCCCACACGCGGATCGCTGTAGTCGAGCCGTACGGCGGGCCGGTGGTCGACCGCGGAATCGCCCACCGTGGCAACGAAGTTCAGTGCCCGCACCCCGCCGAGGGCGCGGAAGACGTTGTGGCCGAACGCGGTCGCCGGGTCCACGTGACGAAACGACTTGGCTACCCAGAAGTACGCGGGCCGCGCCATCAGTGGCGCGAGCACCCGCTCACCCGAGCCGGGGAACGAGCGCATGGCCACATCGCCGTCCAGGCGCGCGAAGTCGGCCGTGGTCGTCGCGGGTGCGGCGGCGAACAGGCCGGGGAACGCGGACAGGCCCGCGGCCGAGAGCGCGTCCAGTCGGGGGCGATGGTCGGACGGTCGGTGAACGGGCATCAGTCCGTCCGCCGACACCGGTGTCTGCGGCACTGGCGACTCGATTCTGTCGGGGTCTGCGAAAGCGGTACCGACAGTGTCACTCGGCGGGCGGTGTCGGCGGCGGCGAATTCGCCGAACCGAGCGGTCGATTGTTCAGTAACGGCGAACGGCGGTGACCCCGGGAATCGGGATCACCGCCGTCGGTGTCGCGTCGCCTCAGCGCCGCAGCGCGTACGGTTCGATCGCGCCGCGCTCGAGTGCGCGGGCGTCGATGGTCTCGGCGCGGTAGGGGAGCAGGGCCAGGCGGTCGGTCATGCCGCGCACCGGGTTGTCGATCTTCTCGTTCAGGCCGAACAGGAAGGTCCACTCGTGCTCGTCGCTGCCGTAGGGCACCACGGTGGTGAACTGGTCGTTGAACCGGCCCCACGAGCGCTTCAGCGTCTCGTTGCGCCACATGGTCGCGCACCCGGCCTGGGCCGAGAGCACGCCGCCGGGGGCGAGCAGCGCCCGACATCGGGACAGGAACTCCGACTCGTAGAGGCGGTTGTGCTGGGCGTCCTCCACGCGCTCGTCGGGCAGGTCGATGACGATCACGTCGTAGCGGGTGCCCGCCTCCTGCGCCTTGGCCAGGAAGTCCCAGCCGTCGGCGTAGTGCACGTGGATCGGGCCCTCGCCCGCGACCGCGGCGGCCAGCTCCTCGGGGGTGTACCCGTAGGGCAGGTGCCGCGCGCACAGTTCGACCTCGCGCTGGTCGATGTCGACGTGGTCGACCAGCTCGGCGCCCGCGGCCACCGACATCTGCGAGGCCACCCCTTCGCCGGAACCGACGATCAGCACCCGGTCCAGCTTCTCGGCCAGCACGAACGCCGGGACCATCATGGCCTCGTGGTAGGTGAGCTGGGAGAACTCGGTGGACTGGCGGTCGTCGTCGGAGAACAGGGAGATGCCCTGATCGGTGCGCGCGATCACCATGTGCTGGAACGGGGTGTTCGTGTCCACGATCACCTCGTGCAGATCCCAGATCCGGGTCAGGCCCTCGCCCACCGGTTCGTAGATCTTCTCGGCACCGTGGCCGCGCTGGACGACCTTGGTCCGGACCTCCTTGGGAGACAACCTGTCTCGCAGCAGGTCGACGGCCGTCGTGGCACCGGCACCGATGGTGCCGCAGGTGAAGACATCGACGAAGATGTCGCCGGACTCCGGATAGGTGTGAATCGAGGCGTGGGACTCCGACAACAGCGCGAGGACGGTCACCCCCTGCGGTTCGAACTTCTTGTGAACGACATCGCAGATGGTGACGCCCGCGGCAACCAGAGACTCACGCAACGCCGATTCGAGTCGTTCGAGATCGTCACACAGGTCTGTGTCGACACCACCGAACTCGGCCAGCACGTGCCAGCCGGTGAATTCCGCCGTCATGGCAAACTCACTCTCGCTCAGCGCCCGAGACATGAACGGTCAAGGGCGGAAAACCATTGAAGGACACCGACGAATAACTCGCGGTATAGGCGCCGGTGTGCGGGATCTGGATCCGGTCACCGGCTCGCAACGTGGTCGGCAGAAGGACGCGCGTGCGTTGATACAGTACATCGTCTCCGTCGCAGGTCGGACCCGCGACCACCGCCTCGTCGACCGGATCGCCATCGCGATCGGTGACGAAACGATAGGCGATGTACTCGTTCTCCGTCTCGGCCATACCGTTGTACCGGCCGATGTCGAGATACACCCAGCGCCGGCCGTCCGGCGCGAATCGGACGCCGACGACCTCGGCGTGAATGGTGCCCGCGTTACCCACCAGCGCACGGCCGGGTTCGACGACCAGCGCGGTGGTTTCGGGCAGGAATCGCGCGGCGGCGTCGGTCATCGCGGCGGCGATCTCGTCGAGCGCGGGAGCGTCCTCGGCGTAGGAGATCGGCAGTCCGCCACCGACATTGACCGCGGGGACGTGAATCCCCTTGTCCGCCAGCGTCGCGACGATCTGTCCCGCCTGCTCGATGCCGATCCGCCATGCGGCCGGGTCGAGCTGCTGGGAGCCGACGTGGAAGTACGGGCCCGCCACCGTCAGGCCCAGATCACGCGCGCGCACCAGCAGCCGTGCCGCCTCACCCGGCGCACAGCCGAACTTGGTGCCGAAGGGGGTGCGCGACTCCGGGGCCGCGGACAGGAACCGGCACTCGACCTCGGTGCCGGGGGCGTGCTCGGCGATCCGCGCCAGATCGTCCTCGGTGTCGAAGGCGTAGCGGCGCACCCCGAGCGCGAAGGCGCGCGCGATGTGGGCGCTCTTCTTGATCGGGTTGCCGTAGCAGAGCTTGCCCGCGTCGATACCGAGGCGCAGGCACTGGTCGATCTCGCCGATGCTGGCGACGTCGAACTCCGCGCCCTCGGCGTCGAGCAGGGTGAGCAGTTCGTCGACCGGCGCCGCCTTCACCGCGTACCTGATCCGGGTGCCGCGCGGGTGGTTCGCCGACACGGCGGCATCGAGGGCGCGGTAGTTGGCACGTACCTGTTCGGGGTGCAGGACAAGGTACGGGGATTCGGGCATCGGTGAACTTTCGGTCGGCAGCCGGGAGAGACTATCAGCGGCCCCTACCCAACAACGAATCCGTCAAACATTCGTCATACTCCGCCATGCGGTTCGGCTATCGTTCAGCCCGCCGACACCGTGACCTCGTCGAATACCACCTCGCCCGCGGCATCGGACTCCTCCAGATCCACGATCGCGGTCAGTGCCCAGCCGTGATCGCCCGACGGGTCGTCGAGCACCTGGCGCACGTGCCAGAAGCCGGGGCGCTTCTCCACCTGGAACAGCTGCGGGCCGCGCGCGTCGGGGCCGGTGCCGATCGTGGCGTACTCGTCGAAGTAGGGCGCGAAGTCCTCGGCCCAGTCCGGTCCCGGGCTGAGTTCGTCGAGGTCGTACCAGCGCTGCCGGGCGGCGAGTTCGACCCGGCGGAACATGGCGTTGCGCACCATCACCCGGAAGGCGCGTTCGTTCGCCGAGATCGGGCGCACCGATTCCGCGCCGAAGGCGATCTGCTCGGTATCGGTCTCCGCGCCCGGGTTGGTGAGCTGTTCCCATTCGTCGAGCAGGCTCGAATCGACCTGGCGGATCAGCTCGCCGAGCCATTCGGTGATGTCTCCGAGTTCCTCGGTGCGCGCGGCCTCGGGCACCGTGCGGCGCAGCGCGCGGTAGGCGTCGGCGAGGTAGCGCAGCACCACACCCTCCGAGCGGGCCAGTTCGTAGAACGAGATCAGCTCGGCGAAGGTCATCGCGCGCTCGATCATGTCGCGCACCACCGCCTTCGGCGACGGCGCGAACTCCGAGACCCAGGGGTGCCCGGCCCGGTAGGTCTCGAACGCGGGGTCGATCAGCTCGGCGAGCGGCTTGGGCCAGGTGACCTCCTCCAGCAGCTCCATCCGCTCCTCGTATTCGATGCCGTCGGCCTTCATCTCGGCGACGGCGGCACCGCGAGCCTTGTGCTGCTGGGCCATCAGCACCTGACGCGGGTCCTCCAGGGTCGCCTCGATCAGCGAGACGACATCGAGTGTGTAGGTGGGGCTTTCGCGGTCGAGCAGCTCGAAGGCGGCCAGCGCGAACGGCGACAGCGGCTGGTCGAGGGCGAAATCGCGTTGCAGGTCCACGGTGAGCCGGGCCATGCGGCCCTTGGCATCGGGCTCGGTGAGCTGTTGCACCACACCGGCATCGCGCAGCGCGCGGTAGAGCCGGATGGCGCGCAGGATGTGCCTGCGCTGGGCCGGGCGGGGTTCGTGATTGTCCTCGAGCAGGTGGCGCATCGCCGTGAAACAGTTGCCGGGGCGGGCGATCACATTGAGCAGCAGGGAATTGGTGACCGAGAATCGCGACACCATCGGCTCGGGCTGCGCGACGACCAGCCGATCGAAGGTCTCCTCGCTCCAGGACACGAAACCCTCGGGGGGCTTGCGGCGCTGGATCTTTCGCTGCTTCTTCGGATCGTCGCCCGCCTTGGCGACCAGGCGCGCGTTCTCCACCTCGTGCTCGGGTGCCTGCACCACCACCGTGCCCATGGTGTCGAATCCGGCGCGCCCGGCCCGCCCGGCGATCTGATGGAACTCGCGCGCCTTGAGCCTGCGGGTGCGCACGCCGTCGAACTTGGTGAGCCCGGTCAGCAGCACGGTGCGGATCGGCACATTGATCCCGACACCGAGAGTGTCGGTGCCGCACACCACTTTCAGCAGGCCGTCCTGGGCCAGCTTCTCCACCAGCCTGCGGTACTTGGGCAGCATCCCGGCGTGGTGAACGCCGATACCGTGGCGGATCAGCCGCGACAGCGTCTTGCCGAAGCCGGTGGCGAACCGGAATTCGCCGATGGCCGCGGCGATCGCGTCCTTCTCCGCGCGGGAGGCGAGGTTCACGCTGGTGAGCGCCTGCGCGCGTTCCAGGGCGGCGGCCTGGGTGAAGTGCACGACGTAGACCGGCGCCTGATGGGTGGTCACCAGTTCTTCGAGGGTCTCGGTGATGGGGGTGCGCACGTAGGAGAACGTCAGCGGGACAGGGCGTTCGGTGCCCGCCACGACCGCGGTCGAACGGCCGGTGCGGCGCTCGAGATCGGTCGCGAAGAAATCCACCTCGCCCAGCGTCGCCGACATCAGCAGGAACTGCGCGCGCGGCAACTCGATGATCGGCACCTGCCAGGCCCAGCCACGGTCGGGATCAGCGTAGAAATGGAACTCGTCCATCACCACCTGCCCGACCTCGGCGGCCGCGCCCTCGCGCAGCGCCAGATTCGCCAGGATCTCCGCGGTGGCACAGATGATCGGGGCGTCGGCGTTGACCGCCGCGTCCCCCGTGACCATACCCACGTTCTCGGCGCCGAACACCTCGCACAGCGCGAAGAACTTCTCGCTCACCAGCGCCTTGATCGGCGCTGTGTAGTAGCTGCGCTGCCCGTTGGCCATGGCGAACAGGTGCGCGCCGACCGCGACGAGCGATTTACCCGACCCGGTCGGCGTGGCCAGGATGACATTGGATCCCGAGGCCAGCTCCATCAGCGCCTCGTCCTGCGCCGGATACAGGGTGGTGCCCTGCTCGGCGGCCCACGCCGCGAACGACTCGTAGAGCGCGTCGGCGTCGGTCCCGGGAATTTCCAGCAGGTCGGTCAGATCCACTCCGACCACCCTAGTGGGTCGGGTGCTCAGGCCTTGTCGTCGCCGGAGGTGTCGTCGTAACCGCCCTGCTCGGCCAGGAAGCGCTCGAACTCAGCGCCGAGCTCCTCGCCGCTGGGCAGTTCGCCGTCACCGGCGAGCAGACTGGACTGGCGCTCCTGGGCGGTGACGAAGTTGTCGTACTGGCGTTCCAGCGCCGTCACGACGGTCTCGACCTCCTCGTTGCCCGCGATGTGCTCGGCCACCTGCTCGCGCACCCGCGCGGCCGCCTCGCCCAGCGCCGCCAGCGGCAGCTCGAGCCCGGCGTTGTCGGCCACGTTCTCGAGCAGGGTCTGCGCGGCCTCGGGGTAGTCGGTCTGGGCCAGGTAGTGCGGCACGTGCACCGAGAACCCGATGGATTCGTGCCCGTGCTGGGCCATCCGGAACTCGAGCAGCGAGGACGCGCTGCCCGGCACCTGCAGCTCACCCGGCCAGCGCTGGTGCTCGCCGATCAGCGAACGGTCCGAGGAATGCGCGGTGACACCGAGCGGACGGGTGTGCGGGATCGCCATCGGGATGGCCGACAGGCCGATGGTGCGCCGCACCCCCAGCTGTTCGGCCAGCAGCCGCACCGCGGTGGTGAACTTCTCCCAGCGCAGATCCGGCTCCAGCCCGGCCAGCAGCAGGAACGGGGTGCCCGCGGTGTCGCGCAGCGCCCACAGATTGAGCTCCGGCTCGGCGTAGTCGGCGAAATGGTCGGTCTTGAACGTCATCAGCGGACGGCGCGAGCGGTAGTCCAGCAGCTCGTCGACATCGAAGGAGGCGACCAGCTCGGACTCGAGGCTCTCGCGCAGATGCGTGGTCGCCAGGCGGACGGCGTGTCCGGCATCGGTGAAACCCTCCAGGCCGTGCACCAGCACCGGGCCCGCGCCGTCGTCCGAGGACAGCTGCGGCGCCGGGAACTCCAGCTCGTACATGTGCGACTGGTCATCCATCGCGTACTCCTTCCTGCGCGGTCCACCAACGCTCGCGGCGGGGGAGGCGGTCTCCATTGTCCCCCACGCGAGCAGACGCATCGCACACGGCCGGAGGACGGCTCGTCTTCGAATGCCAACAGCCCGTCCGGCCTCGGCATTCCCACCCCGGCGTGGCGCAACCGGAGCCGATCACCGCCGTGGGGCACAGTGGACGGTGTGAACGTGGCGCAGACGAGGCCCGGTCGTGCGGGCGATGCCCTCCGGGTGCGCGGGCTCGCGCGCCGGTGCTCGGCCGCGGTGGCGATCGTGTCGGTCGCGGCGCTGAGCGGCTGCGGGCAGAGCGTCAGCGGGACACCGGTCGCCGAGAGCGCCATGTCGGCGCGCGCGGTGGCGGGCGCGCTGGCCGATCTGCTGCCCGCTCCGCAACAGTTCCCCGACCGGTACCCGGCCGTGGTGCTGCCGCCGCAGGCGGCCAGCGCCGCGGCGGGCGATCTCGACGGTGTCGGCGCGGGCGCCACCGTCAGCCCGGCCGCGTGCGCCCCACCCGAGGCCGAGGCCGGCGCCGAACCGGCGGCGGTGGCGGTCGGCAGCGACGACGCGAACCGCTCCACGCTCACCGTCGAACTGGCGCGCAGCACCGAAGCACTGTCCGGGCTGCGTGATCGACTGCGCGGCTGCGAGCGGATCCGGGTCGCGCGCGCCGGCGCCGATTCGACCGTCACCACGGTGCTCGACGAGGTCGTCCCGCCGGGTGCCGACGATGCGATCTCCTTGCGCCGCACGGTGATTCCGGATGTCGGCGGTGCCGGCCTGACCCAGACGATGCAGACCTCGGTCGGCCAGATCGGCGACGTGCGGATCACCGTCACCTCGATGACCTTCGGCGACGGCGAACCCGACACCGACGCGGTGGCGGAGATGTTCGCGACCACCGTGCGCGCGGTCCGCGACAGCTGAGGCCCGGCTACCACGCGGCGGTGACAGTTTCGCCCGCGCCGCGACGCGCGGACCGGGATCGCTCCACAGCCTCGGCGCTGCCAACAGGGTAAAAAGGGCCCAGGTCGATGGTCGGGTGCCCCGGGCGGCGGCGGTCATCGTGGAGCCATGACGCCTTCGACGAACCATTCCACCCGCCGGATCCACCGCGCCGGACCGTTCTTCCGTGCGCTCGCCTGCGCCGAATCCACCCCCGCCTATCCCGTCGATCCCCGGCTGCGGGTCGATCAACCCGGTGACCTGATCGCGGCCCTGCCCGCCATGCTCGGTTTCGTACCCGAACGCTCGCTCGTCGTCGCCGTGCTGTGCCGGCCGAGTCCCGGCGCCGCCGCGGCGATCGAGGCGGTCGTGCGCTTCGATCTGGACGCGGTGAGCGATCCGCGGCACCGCGAGCAGTTCACCGAGTGCGTGGTGTCGATCTGCGCTCGCGAACAGGCCACCGGCGTGCTCGCGGTGCTCGTCGAGGACCGCCCGCTGTTCGCGCGGGCCGGTGCGCTGCTCGACGCGCTCGGCGCGACGGGGCTCACGGTACGCGGCGCCTGGTCGGTGCCGACGATCGCGGCGGGCGCGCGCTATCGCAGCCTGTTCGACCCGGCCGCCGGTGGCCGGGTGCCCGATCCGGCGGCCTCACCGGTCGCGCTCGCCCACGTCCTGGACGGCAAGCAGATTCGCCGATCCCGGCGCGAACTGACCGCGGTGCTGCTGCCCGATCGGCGGCTCGGCGCGCGGGTGCGGCCCAGGATCGGACCCGCCGTGGCGGGCTACCGCGACGGACTGTCGGCGGCGACGCGGGCGGGACGGGCCGCGGCATACCAGCGCGGAGCGCTGGAATGGGTGTTGTGGCAGATCGCCGACGCGGCCTCGGGTACGCCACGGGCCGCGCGGGAACTCGCGCGACTGGCCGCGACGCTGCGCGATCGCCCGCTGCGCGACGCGATGTACGGCTTGGCGCTGGGCGATCACGCCGAGGCCGCCGAGCAGCTGTGGATCCAGCTGGCCAGGGCGACACCGGGCACCGACCGGGCCGAAGCGGCCGCCCTGCTCGGGTTCAGCGCCTACGTGCGCGGGGACGGACCCTTCGCCGGGGTAGCGCTCACCGCCGCGGTGGAGGCCGACGCGACCCATCCGATGGCGGTGCTGCTGGAGACCTCGCTGCAGAGCGGCCTGCGGCCCGAACGGCTACGCTCGCTGGCCCACTGCGGTCACCAGATCGCCGCCGACCTCGGGGTCGACCTCGGCCCGATCGCGCGGTGAGCGCGCCCGATCAGCGGGCGCTGTGCGCTCGCGAGCCGAGGGAACGCAGGAAATCCCAAGCGTCGGAGACGATCTCGTCGAGATCGTTGTGTTCGGGCCGCCAGCCGAGCTCGGTGGCGGCGCGCTCGCTCGAGGCGACCAGCACCGCCGGATCGCCCGCGCGGCGCGGCGCCTCGATCGCCTCGATCGGCAGACCGGTCACCCGCTCGCACGCCGAGATCACCTCGCGCACCGAGAAGCCGGTGCCCGAACCGAGATTGAAGATCCGATGAGTGCCCGGCTGCGCCGAGGCCAGCGCGAGCAGATGCGCCTGCGCCAGATCGCGGAGGTGGATGTAGTCGCGCACGCACGTACCGTCCGGCGTCGGCCAGTCGTTGCCGTACACGGAGATGGCCTTGCGGTGGCCGGCGGCCACCTGCAGCACCAGGGGGATCAGATGTGTTTCCACCACCCGGTTCTCACCGAGTCCCGCGTAGGCGCCCGCCACGTTGAAGTAGCGCAGGCTGGTCGCGGCCAGATCGTGAGCCACCGCGTAGGAGGTGATGGCGTGATCGATGGCCAGCTTGCTGGCGCCGTAGGGATTGGTGGGGCGCGTCGGCGCGTCCTCGGTGATCGGCACCTGTTCCGGCTCGCCGTACACCGCCGCGGTCGAGGAGAACACCAGGCGCGGGGTCCCGGTCTCCCGGATCGCCTCGAGCAACGTCAACGTCTTCACGACATTGCCGTTCCAGTACTTCTCCGGCTGCTCCACCGATTCGCCGACCAGCGACTGCGCCGCGAAATGCAGGACACCGTCGAAGGATTCGGCACGCAGCAACCGCGGCGCCGCGTCGGCGATATCGCCCTCGACGAACCTGACGCCGGCGGGGACGCCATCGGCGTTACCGGTCGAGAGGTCGTCGACCACGACCACCTCGTGGCCCTGCTCGAGCAATACCGCGGCGCAGCCGCCGCCCACGTACCCGGCTCCGCCGGTGACCAGAAGTTTCACGAATCAGACCAGCCTCACCTGGACGGCGTGCGCCATCTCGTCGGACAGTTCGAAACCGCTGTGGCCCGGCACCGTGATGATCACCGCGCCCGGCTTGGTCTCCACCGTGACGCGCGCGTCGGGCACCACACCCGCCTCGCGCAGCCGCCCGATCACCTCGGGATCGGTCTGGATGTGCTCGGCCAGCCTGCGCACCACGACGGCGTGCAGCGCGCCGTTGGGCAGGTCGGAGAGCCGGACCAGCGTCTCCTCGGCCAGCGGCACGGTCCCGAGGCCGAGCTCGTCGAGGCCGGGGATGGGGTTGCCGTAGGGCGAGGTGGTCGGGTGGTTGAGCACCTCGATCAGGCGCCGCTCCACGTCCTCGCTCATCACGTGTTCCCACCGGCACGCCTCGGCGTGGACGTTCTCCCAATCCAGGCCGATGATGTCGACGAGCAAGCGCTCGGCGAGGCGGTGCTTGCGCATCACCGCCACGGCCATGGAGCGGCCCTTGTCGGTCAGCTCGAGATGGCGGTCGCCCGCGACGAGCAGCAGGCCGTCGCGCTCCATGCGCGCGACCGTCTGGCTCACCGTCGGACCACTCTGCTCGAGGCGTTCGGCGATGCGCGCCCGCAGGGGCACCACGCCCTCCTCCTCGAGGTCGTAGATGGTACGGAGATACATCTCCGTGGTGTCGACCAGATCCTTCACCTGTTACCCCTTCGTCGGCACGAATTCTACCCACGCGCGAACACCGGTCCGCGTGCCGGACCAGCGGCCCTATTTCTACTGCATGTCAACGCCACACGGGGGCCGCTGCTTCCGGCTAGCGTGGCGACCATGGTCACGTCGCCGCGTAGCGAACACTCCGGCACCGTCGTGTGGACCGAGCGATTCCTCGGCTACACCTGGAGCCCGGACCATCCGATGAAACCGGCGCGGCTGCGATACACCATGTCGCTGGCCGAAAGTCTGGGCCTGCTCGATGGTATCGAGCCGCTGGCCCCGGCCGCCGCAACCCAGGCCGATCTGCTGCGGGTGCACACCGGCGCCTACATCGAGGCGGTCCGCCGGGCCGGTGCCGGACCGCCGACACCGGAGGACACCGCCTACGGACTCGGCACCGCCGACAACCCCGTCTTCCCGCGCATGCACGAGGCGGCGTCGGTGATCGTGGGCGGCACGCTCGCCGCCGCCGGGGAGATCGCGGCGGGCCGGACGCTGCGCGCGGTGAGCATCGGTGGCGGAATGCACCACGCCATGCCGAATTCGGCGGCGGGGTTCTGCATCTACAACGACGCGGCGATCGCCATCTCGTGGCTGCTCGATCACGGCTACGACCGTATCGCCTACCTCGATGTCGACGTCCACCACGGTGACGGTGTGCAGCGCGCGTTCTACGCCGACCCGCGCGTGCTCACCGTCTCGCTGCACCAGCATCCGGCGACCCTGTGGCCCAACACCGGCTGGCCGGAGGAGACCGGGGTGGGCGCCGCGGAGGGCACCTCGATCAATCTGCCGCTGCTGCCCGGTACCAGAGACGCGCAGTGGCTGCGGGGTTTCCACGCGGTGGTGCCCGGCGCGGTGGCGGCATTCCGGCCGCAGATCATCGTCAGCCAGTGCGGCGTCGACACCCACCGCGAGGACCCGCTGGCCGACCTCGAACTCACCGTCGACGGTCAGCGCGCGGCCTTCCTCGCCATGCGCGAACTCGCCGATCGGTACGCCGAAGGACGCTGGCTCGCCATCGGCGGCGGGGGATACGGCGTGGTGCGGGTGGTGCCACGGGCCTGGACCCACCTGCTGGCCGCCGCGCTGGATCGGCCACTGGCGCCGGAGACACCGGTGCCCGAGGACTGGATCGAACAGGTGCGCGTGTCCGCGCCCCGCGTGCAACCCCCGACGACGATGGGCGACGGCGGCGACACCGCCTACCGCCCCTGGGACGGGCCCGGCGGCACGCCCGAGATCGGTGACGCGGGCCAGATCCGCGCGCAGCGGGCGATCGACACCGCCATCACGGCCACCCGGCGGTCGAGCTTCGGCCTGCTCGGGCTCGACCCGGAGGACCCCCGTGACTGAACCACTGCTGCCCGACACCCCGGACACGCCCGCGAATCCGCCTGCGCCACCGCAGCATTGGTACGGCGACGTGCTCGCCGCCGATGGCGGGGTGGTCCGCGTGCGCCCGATCATGCCCGCCGACGCCGAGGCACTGGCGGTGTTCCACGCCCGCCTCTCCGACCGCACACGCTATCTGCGCTATTTCGGTCCGTACCCGCAGATCTCGCCCAAGGACATGTACCGCACCACACACGTGGACTATCACGACCGGGTCGGGCTGGTCGCGGTCCTCGGCACGGCGATCATCGGCGTCGCGCGTTACGAACTGCTCGACCGGCCGGGTCCGCGCGCGGCGGAGGTGGCCTTCGTCGTGGCCGACGAGCACCAGGGCCGCGGGCTGGGCTCGGTGCTGCTCGAACACCTCGCCGGCGCCGCGGCCGAGAACGAGGTGGCGGCGTTCGTCGCCGAGGTGCTGGCCGAGAACGAGGCCATGATCACGGTTTTCCGCGATGCCGGATATCAGCTGCAGCGCAGCCGCGACGGCGCCGAGGTGCATCTGGAGTTCGCCATCGACCCCACCGAGGCGCTGCGCACCGTGCGCGACGCGCGCGAGGCCGCCTCCGAGGCCCGCAGCGTGGGCAATCTGCTCGCGCCCGGCTCGGTCGCGGTGATCGGGGCATCGCCCGAGCGGACCAGGGTCGGCGGCGCGGTGCTGGCCAACCTGCTCGCCGGTGGGTTCAGCGGGCCGGTGTTCCCGGTGAACCCGAACCGCCGGTCGGTGCGCGGGGTGCGCGCCTACGCGACCGTGCGCGAGATCCCCGACGAGGTCGATCTGGCCGTGGTCGCGGTGCCGCCCGCCGCGATCGGCGCGGTCCTCGACGACTGCATGGCCAAGGGCGTCAAGGGGCTGATCGTGCTCACGGCGGGTTTCGGGGAGACCGGCGCGGCCGGGTTGGCCGCCGAACACGATCTGGTCGCCGCGGCCCGTGGGCACGGGATGCGGGTGGTCGGGCCCAGCGCGCTCGGTATCGCCAACACCGACCCGGCCGTCGGCCTCAACGCCACGCTGGCCCCGGTCCTGCCCGAGCGCGGCCGGATCGGGTTCTTCTGCCAGTCCGGCCCGCTCGGCGCGGCGATTCTGGGTGAGGCCGCCGCCCGCAACCTCGGCTTGTCGACCTTCGTGTCGGCGGGCAATCGCGCCGATGTCTCCGGCAACGATCTGCTGCAGTTCTGGGACACCGCCGCCGACACCGAGGTGATCCTGCTCTACCTGGAGAGCTTCGGTAATCCCCGCAAGTTCTCCCGGCTGGCCCGGCGGGTGGCGCGCGGCAAGCCGATCGTCGCGGTGAGCAGCGGGCGGCTCGCGGCGGGCACCGACATGGATCGCACGGTGGTGCGCGACCTGTTCACCCAGGCCGGGATCATCCAGGTCGACTCGATCTCGGAGCTGTTCGACTGCGCGGCCCTCCTGGCCTGTCAGCCCCTGCCGCGGGGCCCACGCGTCGCGGTGATCGGCAACAGCGCCGCACTGAACTGGCTCGCCATCGACGCGGCACACAGCGAGGGCCTGCGCGTGCACCGGCCGGTGACCGCGGTGGATCGCGGTCCCGGCGCCCGGCCGACCGAGCGCAATGCCCGCAGCGCCGCGGTCGACGGACCCGTCGACCTGGGTCCGGAGGCCACCCCGGCCGACTACCGGGAGGCGGTCACGGCCGCGCTGCGCAGTGACGAGGTCGACGCGGTGATCGTCGTGGTGGCCCCGCCGGTCCCGGTGCCGATGGGCGGATTCGGTGACGCACTGCGCGCGGCCGCCGCGGCATCGGATCAGGACAAGCCGGTGCTGACGACCTTCGTCGCCGAATCGGGGATCCCGCGGCAGCTGGCGGTCCGCACCACCGGCGGCGCGCCCGCGCGCGGTTCCATTCCGTCCTATCCCGACCCGGAGCGGGCCGCCAGGGCACTGGCCAGGGTCGACCGGTACGCGCGGTGGCGCGACCGGCCCGTCTCACCGGTCGTACGCCCGCCTGGCATCGACACAGCCGCGGCTACGGCACTCGTCGAGGGGTGGCTGGCCGAATCGGGTGGCCGGTGGCTCAGCGACGAGGAGGCGGCGCTGCTGCTCGACTGCTACGGCATCGACGTGGTGGAGTTCCGGGCGGTGCGCGACGCGGACCAGGCGGTGGCGGCCGCCGAGGAACTCGGCTACCCGGTCGCGGCGAAGGCCACCGGGGAGCTGTGGCGGCGCAGGCCCGATCTCCTCGGGGTCCGCCTCGATCTGTGGGGGCCCGACGCGGTCCGCCAGGCCTACACCGACCTGGTCGAGATCTGTGGTGACCCGCTGCTGCACGTGCAGAAGATGGCGACCAAGGGCGTCGGCTGCGTGCTGCGGGTCACCGACGACCCCTCGTTCGGGTCGGTGATCCAGTTCGGGCTCTCCGGCATGATCATCGACCTGCTCGGCGACCGCGCCTATCGCGCGCTACCGCTCACCGCCGAGGAATCCGTCGCGTTGATCGAGGCGCCGCGCGCCGCCCCGCTGCTCTCGGGCGGTGCGGCCGGGCCCGCGGTCGACAAGGCGGCACTGGCCGAACTGGCGCAACGCATCTCGGCGCTGTTCGACGACCTGCCGCAGCTGCGCGAGCTCTCGTGCGATCCGGTGCTGGCCGCGCCCGCCTCGGCCGAGATCATCTACGCCAGGGCCCGCATCGGCCCCGAACCGAGCCGCTTCGACACCGGTCCGCGCCGGTTGGCCTGACCTGTCCGACGAACAACGCCGACCGGCTCGCGACCCCGGAGGGGTGGGGTCGCGGACACCGGTCGGCGTTTCGGAAGACGACCCCGCAGGGCCGTCGGGTTCTTCGGATCAGCTGGCGTAGGCGCGCAGCCGATCGGCGCGTTCACCCTTGCGCAGCTTGGACATGACCTCGCGCTCGATCTGGCGGACCCGCTCGCGGGACAGGCCGAACAGCTTGCCGATCTGGTCGAGGGTGCGCGGCTGGCCGTCGTCGAGGCCGAAGCGCAGGCGGATGACCTGCTGCTCGCGCTCGTCGAGGGTGGCCAGGACGCTGCGCACGTCGTGGTGCAGCAGGCCCGCGATGACCGCGCTCTCGGCCGAGGTGGCCTCGGAGTCCTCGATGAAGTCACCGAGGGGGGCTTCCTCGTCGTTGCCGACGGGCATGTCCAGGCTCACCGGGTCGCGGCTGTGATCGAGCAGGTCGGCGATCTTCTCCACCGGGATGCCCGACTCGTTGGACAGTTCGGCGTCGGTGGCCTCGCGGCCCAGCTGCTGATGCAGTTCACGCTTGATCCTGGCGAGCTTGTTGACCTGCTCGACCAGGTGCACGGGGAGGCGAATGGTGCGGCTCTGATCGGCCATGCCGCGGGTGATGGCCTGGCGGATCCACCAGGTGGCGTAGGTGGAGAACTTGAAGCCCTTGGCGTAGTCGAACTTCTCCATCGCGCGGATCAGGCCGAGATTGCCCTCCTGGATGAGGTCGAGCAACGGCATGCCGCGGCCGGTGTAGCGCTTGGCCAGCGACACCACCAGACGCAGGTTGGCCTCGAGCAGGTGTGAGCGGGCGGCTTGCCCCTCACGGACCAGGATCGCCAGATCGCGCTTGCGCGCCGCCGTCAACCGCTTGCCGGTCTCGAGCAGGTTCTGGGCATACAGGCCCGCCTCGATACGCTTGGCCAACTCGACCTCGTCGGCCGCCGTGAGCAGTGCCGTGCGGCCGATTCCGTTCAGGTACACGCGTACCAGGTCGGCGGCGGGGCTCTGGGCGTCGATATCGGACTCGCTGGGGCGCACACGAGTAGTGGCGGGGCTTGTCATGACTTGCCTCCTGTCGGTGGTGTCTCACTCCGATCAACGGACCCGACTTACAGAAAGTTCCCGATCCCGCGGCCGGTAAACCGCTCTGAACTGCGGGTTCGGCCCTTGACGGCTGAGAAGTTCCTGAGAAGAGCACCGAGGTCGGAACTCGCCCCCACCGGGGTGCGGCTCAGACGGGTCGCACCAGTCCGTGGCGCACCAGTCCGGTCACCACGCCCAGCGCCTGCCCGGCGAATTCCGGGCTGACCTCGTCGGCGCCCGTGGCGAGGGCCAAGAGTTCGATCAGTTCGTACAACGGCAGGCCGTCGGGCCGCATTCCCGCGACGAGCCCGATCGTCGACTCGTCGACCTCGTGTTGCCAGCGCGGTCCGTCGCCGCGGTGCAGGCGCGCCACCTGCTCGGCCCAGCCGTGCTCGCCGGGCAGGTAGACCCGTTCCAGCGCGGTCGCCGGGCTCGGGGCGAACCGGGAACTCCACGCGAGGTCCTCGTCGGCGGCCACCGCGCGCAACCACGACGACCGGGCGAAGTAGGCCGCCGCCTCGTCGCCGAGCGGGTCCTCGAAGCCGTGGGTCAGGTCCTCGGCGAGCAGCTCGGTGGGGCCGTCGATGGCGTGCAGGTAGACGAAGCCGAAACCGATGCCCTCGACCTCGGCGGCGTCGAAGGCCGCCAGCCAGGCCTCGGCGCGCTCCTGGGCGGCCGGATCGCGGGGGTCCAGGCCCGCGTCGCGCAGCCAGGTGCCGACGTAGAGCGCCGGGTCGGCGACATCGCGCTGCACCACCCAGGCATCCACCCCGTGCGCGGGCAGCCACGACGACACCCGCTGGCGCCAGTCCTGCCCCTCGACGTGCACCCAGGCCGCCAGCATCGCCGCGGTACCACCGGGGGCGAGCAGATCGGGTGCCTGGCCGATGACCAGTTCGCTGGCGCCGTCGAGGGCGAGGCCGGAATCACGATAGGTGTGCTCGACGCGGGCCGGACCGACGACGAACGGGGGATTGGCGACGATCTGATCGAAGCGCCGCCCGGCCACCGGCTCGAACCACGAGCCTTCCAGCAGCTCGATGTCGAGCTCGTTCAGTGCCGCCGTGGCCTGCGCCAGCCACAGCGCCCGCGCGTTGACGTCGGTGGCGGTGACCCGCCCCGCGTACCCGGCCGCGTGGACCGCCTGCACGCCGCACCCGGTGCCCAGATCCAGCACGGTGCCGACCGGGACGGTCGGCGTCGCCCGCAGCAGCGACAGCGACGCGTGGCCCACTCCGAGCACGTGGTCCTCGGTGAGGGTGCGCCGCCGCATCGAGTCGTCGAGATCGGACAGGATCCAGCGGGTGCCGGCGCCGGTGTCGAGCGGACGCAGATCCAGCGCCGCCCTGATCTCGTCACCGTCGCGAACCAGCAGGCCCGCCGCCACGGCATCCTCGACGCGCACCGGCGCCAGCGCGTCCGCCACCGCCCGCTCCGGCAACTGGTCGCCGAGCAGCAGCAGCCGGATCAGCGTGCCGAGTTCACCCGCGGCCCGCGCGGCCCGGCGCACCGGCACCGGCTCCGACCGGCTCAACGCCGCGTGCACATCCGGGCCCAGCGCCTCGACCAGCGTGTCGGCGGTGTAGCCGACCCGGATGAGCGCGACGCGTAGGTCCGGGCACAGCGCGGTGAGCAGGGAACCGGTGGCGGTGGGGTTCGTGGGCACCCGACTACTGTGCCAGGACCGCCCGGGCAGTGAACCACCAGTTCGGGCCGCGTGTCACCGGATTCACCCTGTCGGCGAGGCGCACAGGAACCCGCGACCCGCCGCAGCTTGTCCGGACGCCGCGTCGAGAGCCGGGAGGATGTCCGCCGGTCTGGGCTCGCGCCGCCGATGCGGGCCTGGGCGAGCTGATCGTTCCGGCGCGGGTCGAACCCGGTCCGCCGCGTGGCCCGATGGTCAGTGGACGCGGCCGGTGTAGGGGTCGCGGGCGGTCACGCAGTAGTGGACGCCTCCCGGATCTCGCAGAACGATCCAGTGGGGTGTCTCGGTGACGCGGGTGGCACCCAGCGAGGTGTGCCAGGCGGCGGTGGCGGCGAGGTCGGTGGACGACAGGTCGGGATGGGCGCCGGCCGGTCGTGGGTCGTCGAGTCGCTGGACGAGGAATTGCAGCGGCTGGCCGGGGCCGCGCAGGCGGGTGAATTCGGGGCGGCGGGCCGGTTCGTGGGCCCAGCCGGTCAGGTCTCGCCAGAAGGTGGTGTCGGTCGACAGGTCGGTGGGGGACAGGTCGAGGCAGATCTGGTCGAGGCGGCTCACCGTGCCGTCCGGGGCGCTCGCCACGACGGCCGGCGCGGTGTTCGGGTCCACGATGCTCGCGGTGCCGGTCGGAGTGAAGCAGAAGGTTTGTCCGGCAGGCGATTCCAGCACGGCGTAGCCGCCGCTGTCGGTGACGACGCGCGCGCCGAGCCCGGTCGCGACGGTCACCGCGGCGGCGACGTCGTCGACATCGAGGTCCAGGTGGATGCCGCCGTCGTCGCCGACCCGCTGCAGCTTCAGCCAGGCGGGACCGTCGGCGGGCAGCAGCGTGACGAATTCGTCGTGTTCACCGCGCGGAACGGACACGGTGGAGCCGGTGACGGTGGCCCAGAACCGCACACAGGCGTCGAAGGTGGCGGCGGGGCGGTCCAGGAAGGCCCACGTCCAGCGAATCATGCTGTCTCCCTTGCGGCTCCGAGGAACATCGACGAACTCTTCGTACGCTAGCGCACCCGCCACCGGGCAGGGTTGGCAGGATGTCGATGAAAGATGGCATTCCGGCCACTCGTTCGTCCATCGAAGTTCCGGCACTCTGCTCGGGTGACCGATCTGCGCTCGAGTGATCCGAAGGCCCGCAACCCCACCCGCCTGCACCCGGCCTGGATCGTCGCCGGTGTCGGCTTCGTCGCGCTGCTCGGTGCGGCGGCCTTCCGCTCGGTCCCCAGCGTGCTGATCGAGCCACTGCACACCGAATTCGGCTGGTCGCACGGGACGATCTCGGCGGCCGTCTCGCTGAACATGCTGCTCTACGGCCTGATCTCGCCCTTCGCCGCCGCGCTGATGGACCGGTTCGGCATCCGCCGGGTGGTGTGCTCGGCGCTGGTGCTGATCGCCCTCGGCAGCGGGCTGACGGTGTTCATGACCCAGTCCTGGCAGCTGGTGACCACCTGGGGCCTGCTGGTCGGGATCGGCGTCGGATCGATGTCGATGCCGTTCGTCGCGACCATCACCGGCCGCTGGTTCGTCCGCAGTCGCGGCCTGGTCACCGGCGTGCTCACCGCCGCAGGCGCCACCGGCCAGCTGGTGTTCCTGCCCCTGGTGGCGATGCTGGCCCACGATCACGGCTGGCGACTGCCCTCGATCCTCGTGGCCGCGGTCGCACTGTCGGTGGTGCCGCTGGTGTGGCTGTTCGTGCGCGACTACCCCAGCGATGTCGGCGTACGGGCCTACGGCGCGCCCGCCGGCTCGGACGCGGGGGTACGCGTACCGGCCGCCGGTGGCGCGGGCCGCGCGCTGAGCGTTCTCGCCACCGCCGCGCGCAAGCCCGGATTCTGGCTGCTGGCAGGCGGTTTCGCCATCTGCGGCGCGTCGACGAACGGTCTGGTCGGCACGCATTTCGTGACCGCGGCCCACGACCACGGCATGCCGCCGACCACCGCGGCGGGACTGCTGGCGCTGATCGGGATCTTCGATGTGGCGGGCACCATCGCCTCGGGCTGGCTCTCGGACCGGATCGACCCGCGCTACCTGCTGCTGGGCTACTACTCACTGCGCGGCCTGTCGCTGCTGATCCTGCCCTCGCTGCTCGGCCCGCACACCCAGCCCAGCATGTGGGTGTTCATCGTGTTCTACGGACTGGACTGGATCGCGACCGTCCCGCCGACGGTGCTGCTGTGCCGGGAACTGTTCGGCGCCGACGGCCCGATCGCCTTCGGCTGGGTGTTCGCCGCCCACCAGGTCGGTGCGGCCCTCGCCGCCACCGGCGCCGGTTTCATCCGCGACCTGCACGGCTCCTACGACCTGGCCTGGTACGTGGCGGGCGCGCTGTGCGGGCTGGCGGCGATCATGTCCGTGCTGGTCCGCCGCCCGCGGCACTCAACTGTCGATGGCCTTGCGGTGCCCTGATTCCAGGGCCGTGTGGTCCTCGTGGCCGTCCCAGCGGCTCGGTTCGTCCTTGGTGCGCGGCGGCCGGTCGTTGGCGATGAGCACCGCGATCCACGGCAGCGGCACCGAGGCGGCGATGATCAGGATCGAGATCAGCGGATTCTCGAACATGGTGTAGGTGAGCGCGGCCAGGAGCAGGCACGGGATCCGGAATCCCATGATGATCAGGTAGCGGCGCACCCTGGCGCGATGCTGCTCGTCGAGCGAGGGTGCCGCCTCGGTGATCAGCACGGGGTGGTCGGTGGGGGCGGCGCGGAAGAACCCCCGCGACGCGCTGGACGCGGCGGGCATCGTGACCTCCGGGTCCGGGGTCGGCTCGTCGGCGCCGGGGGTGTCGCCGTGGGACTGCATGTGAACGAGTCTCCCACTCGGCGTCCGCGTCCGCACACGCGGCTGGTCGGCGCGCGACTCACCGGATGCGGCATCATGGAGAGCATGAGTTCAGACACTCTGGTACGCCCGGAAACCACGACCGACGAGACGACCGGTGACGACGTCCCCAAGTTCTTCCACTACGTGAAGAAGGACCGGATCGCCGAGAGTGCCGTGATGGGCACGATGGTCGTCGCCCTGTGCGGTGAGGTCTTCCCGGTCACCCGCTCGCCCAAGCCCGGTTCGCCGGTGTGCCCGGACTGCAAGAAGGTCTACGAGGGTTTGCGCAAGGGCGACTGAGCGGGTTCCGTGGTCGAGGAGGTCGGCGCCGCCGCTGAGGCGTCGGCCGTTTCGTCGTGCTCGTCGCCGTCATCATCGTCGTCGTCGCGGACCTTGGACAACCACTCCTTGACCTGCTCGATCCTGGTGGCCCGGGCGGGCCAGAACTCCTGCACGGCGGCGTTGAACTCCGCGCCGAGGATCACTGAGAAGCCGAGGAAATAGGTGAACAGCAGGAACGCGATCGGGGTGGCCAGCGCGCCGTAGCTCACTCCGGTGGCGGCGACCGAGGACAGGTACCGGCGCAGCAGATCGCTGGCACCCATGAAGAACACCCCGGCCACCAGCGCGCCGCCGAACAGCCGGTGCCAGGGCAGCGTCTTGTGCAGGGCCAGCTTGTAGAGCGTGGTCAGCCCGACGATCAGCAACAGCCCGACGATCGGGTAGTAGAACGTGTCGACCAGCCGCAGCCCTGGCTCGCGCCATGTCTCGGGCAGCGCCTGCCCGATCCGGGTCGGCCCCAGCGCGATCACCGGCAGGATCAGCACCGCGGCCACCAGGAACTGCACGTACAGCAGCAGCGCGAAGATCCGCTGCCAGACCGGGTGCCGTGCGTCCTGCTGATCGTGGGCTTCCACGATGGCGTCGACGAAGGTCGACATGGCCGAGGAACCGGCCCACAGCGACAGCACGAAGCCCACCGACACCACCGCGCCGCGCCCGCGCCCGAGCACGTCGTCGACGGTCGGTTCGATCAGGTCCGACACCACCGAGGGACTGAAGAACTCGCGGCTGAACGCGATGATCTTCGACTCGACGATCTCCACCGTGTCGGGTCCGAACAGTCCGCCCACATAGCCGAGGCTGCCGAGCAGCCCCAGCAGCAGCGGTGCCAGCGACAGTGTCTGCCAGAACGCGGCGGCCGCGGACTTGGTGAAGATCGAGTCGTTCCAGCACTTCGCCGCCACCCGGACCACCAGCCGCCACGCCGAGGTCAGCCAGCGCACCCACCGCGCGTGTTCGCGGGGACGTTGCCCAGCCGCCCGCGGCGGTGCCGTGGGCGGCGCGGGGGGACCGCAGGGCGGGGGCGTCTGCGGCGGGGGTGCCGCGTCGGCTGCCCGGACCTGATCGTTGCTCATCTCGGTGTCAAGCATCTCGCACGAACGCGGTCCGTGTGGCGCGGGCCGGGCATCGTGTCGTCGGGTAACAGATAAATGGGCGGTGACCTCGGGCAGGTTTGTGATGCCGGTCGCCCGTGTCGCGTCGGTTTGGCGACACGCCGTGCCGGGCGGCTAGGGTCGTCTGCGTGACTGGGTCGGGTGGCGCCGCTGCGGCGAAGGATGCGGGTACACCGGGCGAGACGGCCGCGGGAGGTACGTCGGGGGGTTCCCTGCGTGCCTGGCAGCGTCGCGCGCTGACGAAGTACCTGGCCACCCGACCACGCGACTTCCTCGCGGTCGCCACCCCCGGCGCGGGTAAGACCACCTTCGCCCTGCGGGTTGCCGCGGAGTTGCTGGCCGATCGCACGGTCGACCAGATCACCGTCATCGCCCCCACCGAGCACCTCAAGCACCAGTGGGCCGCCTCGGCCGCCCGCTCGGGCATCCAGCTCGACTCGCGCTTCTCCAACTCCACCGGCGGCACCTCCGGTGACTATCACGGCGTCGTGGTCACCTACGCCCAGGTCGCCGCGCATCCCACCCGGCACCGGGTGCGCACCGAGAACCGCCGCACGCTGGTGATCCTCGACGAGATCCACCACGCGGGCGACGCCAAGACCTGGGGTGAGGCCACCGAGGAGGCCTTCGGTGACGCGACCCGCCGGCTCGCGCTCACCGGAACCCCGTTCCGCAGCGACGATTCGAAGATCCCGTTCGTCACCTACGAACCCGACGAATCCGGCTTCCCCCGCTCGCGCGCCGACCACTCCTACGGTTACGCCGACGCCCTCGCCGACGGCGTCGTGCGCCCGGTGGTGTTCCTGGCCTACTCCGGTGACGCGCACTGGCGCGACAGCGCGGGTGAGGAGCACACCGCCCGCCTGGGCGAACCACTCAGCGCCGAGCAGACCGCACGCGCCTGGCGCACCGCGCTCGATCCGGCCGGTGACTGGATCTCGGCGGTGCTGCGCGCGGCCGACACCCGGCTGCGCCAGCTGCGCGCCTCCGGCATCCCCGACGCGGGTGGCCTGGTGATCGCCACCGATCAGGAACGCGCCCGCGACTACGCCGAACTGCTCGAACACATCTCGGGTGAGCGGCCCGCGGTGGTGCTCTCCGACGACCCGCAGTCCTCGAGCCGCATCGACGAGTTCGCCAAGGGCACCCAGCCGTGGATGGTGGCGGTGCGCATGGTGTCCGAGGGCGTCGACGTCCCGCGCCTGGCCGTGGGCGTGTACGCGACCAGCGCCTCGACCCCGCTGTACTTCGCCCAGGCGATCGGCCGGTTCGTGCGTGCCCGCAGGCCGGGCGAGACCGCGAGTGTGTTCCTGCCCTCGGTGCCGGTGCTGCTCGATCTGGCCGCTCAGCTGGAACTGCAGCGTGATCACGTGATCGGCAAGCCGCATCGCGAGAAGAACGCGCTCGACGACGAACTGCTGATCGATGCCAACAAGACCAAGGACGAGCCCGGCGAGGAGGAGAAGTCCTTCGTCGCGCTGGCCGCCGACGCCGAACTCGACCAGGTGATCTACGACGGTTCCTCCTTCGGTACCGCCACCATCGCAGGCAGCGACGAGGAGGCCGACTATCTCGGCATCCCCGGACTGCTCGACGCCGAGCAGATGCGCGCGCTGCTGCGCGACCGCCAGACCCGTCAGCTGGCCGATCGCAGCACCCAGGTGGTCACCGCGCCCCAGCCCGCCGCGGTCGCCGAGCGCGTCGCCACCGCCGACAAACTCGGCGAGCTACGCCGCGAACTCAACAGCCTGGTCGCCATGCACCACCACCGCACCGGTAAGCCGCACGGCGTGATCCACGGCGAACTGCGCCGGGAGTGCGGCGGTCCGCCGACCGCCCTGGCGACCGCCGATCAGCTCGTCGAGCGCATCGCCGCGCTGCGCAAGCACTAGCGCACGGCCGCGGCCAGGACCCGCAACGCGCTGTCGACCGCCGCGCCGAGTTCGTCGCGGCCCACGCCGTCCCTGGCCTGGATGGACAGTCCGTAGAGCACGGTGCTGTAGAACGAGGCCAGTGCGGCGGTGTCGGTGTCCGGTGCCAGATCGCCCTCGGCGACGCCGCGTTCGAGCCGGGCGCGGATGTCCTCGCCGGTCTCGCGGCGGGCCTCGACGAGGAACTCGCGGATGGGTGCGGTCCTGGTGGCGTAGGTCGCGCCCGCGAGCACGACCATGCAGCCGCTGGGCAGCCCGGGATCGGTGTAGGCGGTGACGTTGTCGCGCAGCATCGCCTCGATGGCGGCGTAGGCGGTGGGTTCCTCGCGCAGGGCACGGGCGGTGAGTCCGCCGTCGGTGCGGCCGTAGAGGTCGACCGACGCCCGGAACAGGGCTTCCTTGTCGCCGAAGGCGGCGTAGAGGCTGGGGGAGTTGATGCCCATGGCGGTGGTGAGGTCGGTCATGGAGGCGCCGTCGTAGCCGCGTTCCCAGAACACCTCCATGGCGCGCCGCAACGCGAGGTCGCGGTCGAAACCGCGGGGGCGGCCGCGTTCTGCCATGGGAATCCTCTCTGTGCTGATCGATGAACATACCGCGCGCCGGTGCGCTCCGGCAATTCTGTGTCGATCGATAAGAAACTCTTGACGGGCCGACCGTCATGCGCTTCCCTATTTATGTATCGACTACTACAAAATGGGAGCACGCCTGATGACGAGCACTGACACCGTGGCACTGGTGACCGGCGGCAGCCGGGGGATCGGCGCGGCCATCGCGCGCCGGCTGGCTGCCGCGGGCGCCGACGTGGCGCTGACCTACCAGCGTGACGAGACCGCCGCGAAATCGGTCGCCGCCGACATCGAGGCCCTCGGCAGGCGCGCGCTGCCGATCCGCGCCGACAGCGCCGACGCCGCCGAGGTCGTCGCCGCCGTCGAACGGACCGCCCGGGAACTGGGCGGGCTGAACGTGCTGGTGAACAACGCGGGCATCTTCCCGGCCAAGCCCTACGAGGAGTTCACCCTCGACGAGATCGACCAGGCGCTGAACATCCACGCCCGCGCCGCGTTCGTGGCCGGCCAGGCGGCACTGCCGCATCTGGGTGAGGGCGGGCGGATCATCTCGATCGGCACCAACCTGGCCGAGCACGCGCCCTTCGGCGGTCTGTCGCTGTACAACCTGAGCAAGTCCGCGCTCAACGGCTACACCAAAGCCCTCGCGCGCGAACTGGGCCCGCGCGGGATCACCGTCAACCTGATCCAGCCCGGATCCACCGACACCGACATGAACCCGGCGGACGCCGACGGCGCGGCCGGACAGCGCGACCTGACCGCGCTCGGCCGTTTCGGTACGCCCGAGGACATCGCCGAGACCGTCGCGTTCCTCGCCGGTCCGTCGGGTCGGACGATCACCGGCGCGTTCTTCACCGTCGACGGCGGCACCAACGCGTGATCGACCGACGGGCACCGCGAGGGTCGCGGTGCCCGTCGGGTTCGGGACGGTTCAGTGCGCGGCGGTGAAGAACTCCGCCGGGTCGAGGGTGTGCAGGCTGGTCCAGCGCGCCTCGGCCACGGGGGCGTCCGGGTCGGCGGTGGCGTCGAAGTAGTCCTGCAGTTCCAATGCCAGGCGCGGATTCTCGTCCACCTGCCAGGCGATCGTGTACAGCACCGCGAGCACGTGCACACACCGGTCGGTCCGCGCCGAGCACGAGCAATCGGTGCTGACCAGGGTCGGCGCGGGGGAGTGCCCGGCGTCGACGAGGGCCCGGTGCATCTCGTCGGTGAGCACGGTCGGATCGGGAATGATCCGCGCGATCGCGGTGACCGCCGCGCGGTCGAGCGGGGCCACCTCCACGTGCGCGATCGAGGCCTTGCCGCCGCGGTGCAGATGCGCCCGCACCGTTCGTGCACCGATCTCGGTCCGCACCCCGTGATTGCGGGCGATGCTGCGGGCCCGGGGCAGCAGCGGTTCGGGCCGGGTCTGGCGCAGCGGTTCGGCCAGCCGCACCCAGTCCCGGCCCCAGGCGGTGTACCCGAACTCGTTGTCGGCCATCAGTTCTCTCGCTTCCGTCGCAGGATGTCGACGAGGGCGTCGTCGTCGAGGCGGGCCAGCTCGGCGATGCCCGCCGCGTCGGACAGGTCGGTGAGCGCCGACTTGCGGGTGTGCATGGCCGCGATGTGTTCCTCGACGGTGGTGGCGCTGGTCAGCGTGGTGACGGTGACCGTGCGGGTCTGCCCGATCCGGTGGACGCGATCGGAGGCCTGGGCCTCGACCGCCGGATTCCACCAGCGATCGAAATGGATCACGTCGGCGGCGCGGGTGAGCGTGAGCCCGGTGCCCGCCGCGCGCAGGCTCAGGATCAGGACCGGTGGACCGTCCGCGGACTGGAACTCGGTGACGATCTCGCCGCGGCGGGCCGCGTCGAGCCCGCCGTGGAAGAACGGCGCGTCCACCCCGAACTGCTCGGCGAGATGGCGGACCAGCAACTCGCCGGTCTTGCGGTACTGGGTGAAGATCAGCGTCGGGTCACCGGTGTCGAGATTGGTGGCGACGATGTCGGTACACAGGTCGAGTTTGCCGGAGCGCCCGGCGAGTTCGTCCAGCTCGCCGGAGACCAGTCCGGGGTGATTGCACACCTGCTTGAGCTCGGTGAGCGCCGCGAGAACCCGCCCCTGGCGTTGCAGGCCGGAGCCGAAACCCTCCTCGACGGCCCGCGCGAGCGCCGCGTCGTACACCCGTTCCTGCTCGTCGGACAGATCACACAGCAGGTCCGTATGGATCTTGGCGGGCAGCGTGGCCGCCACCTGAATCTTCTTGCGCCCGAGCACCACCGGCTCGACGGCATCACGCAGCCGGGCGGCCGCCGCGGCCGACCCCTCCTCGATCGGCCGGACGAACCGGCGCCGGAACTGGGTCCGGTGCGCGAACAGCCGCGGCACCGTGAGATTCAGCAGGGCGAACAGCTCGTCGAGATGGTTCTCCACCGGCGTACCGGTCAGCGCGACCCTGGCCGCGGCGGGCAATGCCCTGGCCGCCTTCGACACCTGGGTACGCGGATTCTTCAACGCCTGCGCCTCGTCGAACACCACGGTCGCCCACTGATGTTCGTGCAGGCGCGCGCCGTGCAGGCGCAGCGTCGGGTACCCGGTGACCACCACCGTGCCCGCGTCGGCGGCCACCTCGCCCCCTCGCCACGCCTGCGCCTTCAATCCCGGCGCGAACCGCGCGATCTCGTGCACCCAGTTGCCGACCAGCGAGGTCGGGCACACCACCAGCTGCGGTCCGTCGGCGCGACGCTGCAGGAACCCGATGGTCTGCACGGTCTTGCCGAGTCCCATCTCGTCGGCCAGGACGGCCCCACCGTAGGCGGCGACGGTCTCGCGCAACCAGCTCACCCCGCGCACCTGATAGGGCCGCAGTGTGGCATCGAGCACCCGCGCCAGCTCCGTCCCCGCGGCCTCGGTCTCGCGCAGGACCCGCAGGGCCCGCGCGGCCGACACGATCGCGGTGCCCACCGCGTCGGGAACGGCGTGCGCGGCAGGCGGGAGCGTGCCGGCGGCGTCGGCGTGCGCGGCCGGTAGGAGCGTGTCGGCTGGATCGGGCATGGCGTGCGGGGCCGGTTGTGTACCTGCTGGATCGGGCGTGTCCGATGCGGCGGAGGGCGATTCGGTCGACGGGGTGAGCAGTGCGCGCCAAGCCAGCGCGGACGGTGCCAGTTCGCCCTCGACGGTGGCGAGCTCGCGGGGTGTCACCACGGCGGTCGGGATCTCGACGGGCTCGATGGCGCCCCGCTCGCCGACGGGCAGGGCCAGGGTCAGCTCTTCGGGGTCGCCGAGGTCGGGCGCAGGGCCCGCACCGTCGCCGGTCCAGGTCCACAGGGCGAACAGGTGCCGGTCGGGTAGATAGGTGGCCTGGGTGGCGGGCAGAGCGGTCTCCTCTGATCGGGTAGCGCGAACAACGGAACAACGTACACTGTACCGAGTTTGTTCCCCTTGACAGAAAGGCGGATTCGTGCCCGCCGACGGTGACGAGAATTCCCCCGCGCAGGCAGCCCGGATCCTCGAGCTGCTGTGGCGCCACCAGCTGCCCGCCAAGCCGGGTACCCGGGGCCCCAAACCCGGTCTCACGGTCGACGCCGTGGTGGCGGCGGGCATCGCGCTGGCTGATCGCGACGGGATCGCCAAGCTCACCGTCCGCGCGGTCGCCGCCGAACTCGGCGTGCGCGCGATGAGCATCTACACCTATGTGCCCAGCAAGGAGGCTCTGCTGGTGCTCATGATCGACGCGGTCGCCGCCGAGGACGTCCCCATCCCGGCGGACCTGTCGATCCGCGACCGGATGATCGCGGTGGCCGAGCTGGTCCGGACCGAGCTGCTCGCCCATCCGTGGCTGCTCGAGGTCTCCCCGTGGCGTCAAGTGCTCGGCCCGGCGCGGATGCGCCGCTACGAGAACCAGCTGACCGCCATCGACGGCGCCGGACTGAGCGACCTGGCGATGGACCGCGCGATCGCGGTGCTCACCGACTTCGCCACCGGCAATGCCCGCCTCGCCGTCGCCGCGGCCGGTGCGGCCGACCAGGTGAGCGACGCGGACTGGTGGGCGGTGCACGGACCACTGCTCGCCCGGATCATGCCCGCCGACGAATTTCCGCTGGCCGGGCGTGTCGGCGCGGCGGTCGGGGAGTACTACCAGGCGCCCGCCGACCCGGACGGCGCTTTCGTCTACGGGGTCGCGACGCTCGTCGACGGCATCCTCGCCGACGCCTGACCGGCAGCCCCCCGGACACAGCGACAGCGGGCGCCCTTTCCGGGTCGCCCGCTGTCGGGATGTTCTGTTGTCAGATGCTGTTGTTTCGGACGCGAGGAGTGGTCAGAGGGCGGGAGCCGATTCCGTATCGATCACGGCTTCGAGCTCGCGCAGACGATCCATGTGTTCATTCGCGTGGTGCTGGCAGAAGAGCAACTCGCCACCCGCGGGAAGAACGGCACGCACTCGGGCAGCCGCCCCGCAACGATCGCAACGATCGACCGCGGTCAGTGGGGTGCTGGTCAGGGTTCCTGGCATGACTCCTCCGTCCCGGCTCCCGGCGCTGCGTGGCCGTTCGCCTAGGTGTGGGCCCCGTGGTCACTCCACGAGGCTCGCATCCGCTACTTCCCAGCAGGGGTACGACTACTCTGTCAGACGTTCGGGGTTCAGGCTTTGTTCCCGGAAGTGAATCTTTGTGTTTTCGATAACACGACCTGCGGTTTCGCTGAAAGCGAACACCCGCTGGTCGCCGGTATCGAGTACCCGCCGAACACCCGCGGAGCCGTATCTGCCACCTCCCACACGATCTTGTCACTCATCGATATGTCGCTCGCTGCGGTGTTGCCCGTTACGCGCGGGGCGCAACCACCGAATCGAGCGGCCCGACCGCTGGGTGACCCGATCTCGACCGTCCGAACCTGTTGTCTACCCGGAGATTACCCGTGACATACGACACTCACACGCTTGTTCACCTGTGTACTTTCCAAGAATGGGAACAGGCGCGGCTCGCCGGTGAGCGCAGGCCCCCTTCGCTGGCCGAGAGCGGCTTCGTGCACCTGTCCACGCCCGAACAGGTCCATCTGCCCGCCAACCGGCTCTTCGCCGGGCGCACCGACCTGGTGGTGCTGTGGCTGGACCCCGCCCGGTTCACCGGCGAGGTGAAGTGGGAGCCCGGTGTGCCGACCGATCCGGCCTCGATGGTGTTCCCGCACCTGTACGCGCCGCTGCCCAGCGCGTCGGTGCTCGACGCGCAGCCCTACCTGCCCGGTCCCGACGGCGTGTTCAGTACACCCCGGCGCGCGAACTAGTCGACGACCCGCCGCGGCCAACCGCCGACACCGTCGTAGACCAGCTCCTCGGTGCGGTACTCGATCTCCTCGCCCTTCGGGGGAGGTACGGGCGTGGCCTGGCGCGGTCGCGGCCGATGCCGGGAGGTCAGCCACATTCGTGGCAGCGCCTCCTCGTTCTCGATCTCGGTGAGGCTCACGCTGATCAGCACCAGCATGGTGACGATGCTGCTCACCCCGATCAGCGGGGCCAGCAGTTCCATCGCGACGGCGCCGGAGGCCGGTGCAGCGTGGTGATCGGCGTGCGCGTGCATGGCGGCCATGCCGGTGTAGTGCATGCCGCACACGGCCACGCCCATGATCAGCGCGGCACCGACGGTGGCGAGGAATCCCTTGACGCGCAAGGTGAACCACAGCGCCACGATCGAGGCGACCACCGCGATCACGATCGAGAGCGCCACGATCTTCGGGTCGTACCCGACGGTCGCCGTCGACCGCATGGCGTACATGCCCGAGTAGTGCATGGTGCCCACGCCGAGACCGGCGATGGTGCCGCCCGCGAGCAGTGAGCGCAGGGTGGGCTGTGGCTTGTTGACCATGAACAGGCCGATCCCGACGACCACCATCGCGGTGATCGCGCTGAACAGCGTCAGCGGGATGTCGAAACGGATCTCGGTGCCGCGGATGCTGAATCCCAGCATCGCGATGAAATGCATGACCCAGATGCCGGTGCCACCGATGGCGATCGCGGCGCCGATGAGCCAGCCGACCCGTCCCTCGACCGCGTTACGGCCCCTGGCCGCGCACTGCAGCCCGAGCAGACAGCCGGTGACCGACATGAAGTACGCGAGAACGGGAGTGATCCAGCCGTAGCTGAAGTGATGGATGTCGAGCACGCTGCGAAGAACCCTCAAAGCAAGTACCGCCATACCGGCGGCGGTAGAACGAAGAACCGGATGTGACGATACGGTGACGATCGCGAATCCGCTTGATTCGCAGCATAATTCGGCTGTGTGGGGATGATCACGCGGCGGTCGCGCAAAGCGAAGCCCGCACCACCGGTGACAGTGGTACGGGCCTCGCTGTGCGAATCGATCAGTCCAGGTAGTCGCGCAGCACCTGGGACCGGCTCGGGTGACGCAGCTTGCTCATCGTCTTCGACTCGATCTGGCGGATGCGCTCACGCGTCACGCCGTAGACCTGGCCGATCTCGTCGAGGGTGCGCGGCTGGCCGTCGGTGAGGCCGAAGCGCAACCGCACCACGCCCGCCTCGCGCTCGGACAGGGTCTCGAGCACCGACTGCAGCTGATCCTGCAGCAGGGTGAAGCTCACCGCGTCGACCGCGACGACCGCCTCGGAGTCCTCGATGAAGTCGCCGAGCTGGCTGTCGCCCTCGTCGCCGATGGTCTGGTCCAGCGAGATCGGCTCACGCGCGTACTGCTGGATTTCGAGGACCTTCTCCGGCGTGATGTCCATCTCCTTGGCCAGCTCCTCCGGGGTGGGCTCACGGCCCAGGTCCTGGAGCAGCTCGCGCTGGATGCGACCGAGCTTGTTGATGACCTCGACCATGTGCACCGGGATACGGATGGTGCGGGCCTGGTCGGCCATCGCGCGGGTGATGGCCTGCCGGATCCACCACGTCGCGTAGGTCGAGAACTTGTAACCCTTGGTGTAGTCGAACTTCTCGACCGCGCGGATCAGACCGAGGTTGCCCTCCTGGATCAGATCCAGGAACGCCATGCCGCGACCGGTGTAGCGCTTGGCGAGGGAGACCACCAGGCGCAGGTTGGCCTCGAGCAGGTGGTTCTTGGCCCGGTTGCCGTCGCGCACGATCCAGTTGAAATCGCGGCGGGTGGTCACCGAGAGCTTCTCGCCCGCCTCGGCGAACTCGCGCATCTTCTCCGCGGCGAACAGGCCGGCCTCGATCCGCTTGGCGAGTTCGACCTCCTCCTCCGCGTTGAGCAGCGCGACCTTGCCGATCTGCTTGAGGTAGGCGCGCACCGAGTCGGCCGAGGCGGTGAGCTCGGCGTCCTTGCGTGCCTGCCGCAGCGCTTCGGACTCCTCCTCGTCCCAGACGAAATCGCCGGAGGCCTTGTCCTTCTCGGTGGGCTCGGCGGTGTCGGCCGCTTCGGCGGTGTCGTCGGCGACCTCCTCGACGACCACCTCGCCCTCGGTGAGCTCGTCCTCGGCGACTTCGAGGTCACCGAGATCGTCGAGTTCGATCGACTCGTCCTCGAGCTGCTCCTCACCGCCTTCGCCCGAGGTCGCCTTCTTCGCGGCCGCCTTCTTGGCCGGAGCCTTCTTGGCGGCCGCCTTCTTCGCCGGAGCCTTCTTGGCAGCGGCCTTCTTGGCCGGAGCCTTCTTGGCGGCGACCTTCTTGGCCGGTGCCTTCTTGGCCGGGTTTACGGCGTCGTCGGCATCGGCGTCGGCCGAGTCGGCGGTCTGACGGGTATTCGTGGCTACCACGTACGCCCTTTCGTGACGGTCTCGTGCGGCGTCACGCCAGAGTGGTTTTCCGGCGGAGCGGTCGGTCGGGTTGCACCGGCGGTGCGTCGGTCGGGAGTCTCCGGCGCGCGTTCACCGGCTTTCTCGCGACCGGCTGTGGCCGGAAGGTTTCACCGGCTCACCGCCGGACGTGTTCCATTGTAACGATCCAACCAGGGTACTCATGGCACGATGCCACCCAGGCGTTGCGTCGCGAGCCGCGCCGGGCTATGGCGCGATCCCCAGATCGATGGCCATCGCCGCGCCGACGATACCCGCCGTGTTCTTCAGGACGGCCGGAATCACCGGAGTTCGGTTGGTGAGCAAGGGGATCCACTGTTCGTGGTCACGGCTGATACCGCCGCCCGCCACGATCACCTTCGGCCAGAACAGGTCCTCGATGTGGCTGAGCACCGTGCTCACCCGCTGTGCCCACGCCGGGTAGGTGAGGCCTTCGCGATCCTTGATCGAGGCCGCGGCCAGGTGCTCGGCCTCGGCACCCGCGATGTCGAGATGGCCGAGCTCGGAGTTGGGCACCAGGGTGCCGTTGTAGAGCAGGGCCGAGCCTATGCCGGTGCCGAAGGTGAGCAGCAGGGTCAGGCCGTCGAGGTCGCGGGCCGCGCCGTAGACGTCCTCGGCCAGTCCGGCCGCGTCGGCGTCGTTGAGGACGGTCACCGTCCGCCCGCCCAGCGCCGCCGAGAACAGCGCGCGGGCGTCGGTGCCGATCCAGGAGTGGTCGATGTTGGCCGCGGTCCTGGTGTGGCCGTCGAGCACCACGGTGGGCATGGTGAGGCCGACCGGGCCGTCCCATCCCGCCGTGGCGACGAGTTCGGCCACCGCCGCGGCGACCGCGGCGGGGGTGGCCGGCTGAGGTGTCGCGATCTTGATGCGGTCGTGGGTGAGCAGGCCGGTGGCCAGGTCGACCACGGCGCCCTTCACCCCGCTACCGCCGATATCGATACCGAATGCGTGCCCCCGAGCGGACATGGTTCAACCCCTTGCTGACGCGGTCGATGTGCAGTGACACAGAGTAGCGGTAGTCACCGCCCGGGCGAGTCGACGCGACATGTGATGCGATGGGGTGGTGCCCGTGCCCCCCGAACACACTGCCGCCCAGAGTTCCAGCGCCCCGACCTCCACCGCCGGCTACGACGACTTGCGCCGCCTCGCCGTCGAACTCGCCGAAGCGGCCGCCGCGCACGTGCGCGCCCGCAGGCCCGAAGTCTTCACCGACGGCGAGGCGGCCGACGGCGCGGTGGCCACCAAGGGTCACGCCACCGACCCGGTCACCATCGTCGACACCGAATCCGAACAGCTGATCCGCGGCCTGCTCGCCACCCGCAGGCCCGCCGACGCGATCCTCGGCGAGGAGGGCGGCGGTGATGTCGGCGCGACCGCACCGGGCACCGTCACCTGGGTCGTCGACCCGATCGACGGCACCGTGAACTTCCTCTACGGACTGCCCGGTTACGCGGTCTCGGTGGCCGCGGTGCGCGACGGCGAGCCGGTGGCCGGTGCGGTCGTCGACGTGGCCGCCGCGACCACCTACAGCGCCGCGCTGGGCGGCGGTTCGTACGCCGTCACCGCCGACGGCATCCGGACCCGCCTGCGCTGCACCCGCGAGGACTCACTCGCCCTGGCCCTGGTGGCCACCGGCTTCGCCTACGGCCGCGAGCGCCGGACCCGGCAGGCCGCGGTGCTCACCCGGGTCCTGCCCGAGATCCGCGACATCCGCCGACTCGGCGCCGCCGCCATGGACCTGTGCCACGTCGCCGCGGGCCGGATCGACGCCTACTACGAGCACGGCCTCAACGCCTGGGACTGGGCCGCGGGCGCCCTCATCGCCGCCGAGGCGGGCGCCGTGGTGCGAGTCCCCGCGGTCACCGTCGGCGGCGCCGCGGGCGAACTCACCGTCGTCGCCGCCCCCGGCATCGCCTCGGACCTCGCCGCACTCCTGGAGCGCGCGGGCGCCACTGCGGCCCTGCCCGACTGAACTACGTCTGGCCGAGAACCCGCGGCACCAGCCGCCGAGATCTCAGCACTTCACCGTGCGGGCCGCGTCCAAGAGATTGGGGTCGATGGACGACGAGCTGGAACCGGGGGCGAGGTTCTTCAGCGAGCGCAGGACCTCTTCGGCATCGGCGCCGGGGCGCAGTGATTCGCCGAAGGCCAGGCCGAGGACCAGGTCGACGGAGTCGTCGGTGCGCGGGTCCTCGATCAGTTCGGCGCACGGGGCGACCAGCTGCACCGAGGCGGCCGCGGGCCTGCCGTTGACGCCGAAGCGGATCTGGCCGGTGCAGGTGAGGTCGCCGTTGACGTAGACCGGATCGTTACCGACCTGTACGTCCGGTGCGGGGGCGAAGCCGAGGTCGCCCAGTGCGGAGGCGATGTTGCCGGCCTGGCCGCTCTGGCCGTTGGCGTTGAACACGCGCACCTTCGACTCCGACAGTGCCGCCGGGTCGACGTCGTCGAGCCGGGACGGTCCAACCCTGGTGCCCAGCGGGGCGGGTTGGGGTGCGTCGACTCCGGTGGGCGTGCTCGGTGCGTTGCACGCCATCGGCTCGTTGCTGTCGTCATGGGTGCGAAACGCCGTGATCCAGACGAACAGGCTCACCAGAGCCAGCACGAGGACAAGGGCGAGCCACAGCTCGGGCCGCCGTCGCGGGAAAGGTTTGCCGTCGCGATCGGTCGCGCTGCCTTCGGTGATCAGTGAAACCACGCGCTCACTCTACGAGTCCGGTGGCGGCGCGCGAGCGCTGGAGGTCTCGGCGAGTTTCCCGGCAGGTGAAGATTCGTCGTCGGTTTCGACTCGGCCGGGTTGTGATTGCGACATTTGTCCGCTGGTCCGCTATTGTCTGGCCGCCCAGATCGAATAATCACCGGTGAAACGGTGGTCGGTCGCGGGAACAACAAGGGCATGTCCTGCGTTAACCGAACGCTGTCGGAGTAGATCTTCGCCGATCGAACCCGATAGGCGGACGGTGTACGTGTGAGGTGCACCACCGGCGGGGCGGTACGTACGCCGTATCCCTGCGGGGATACGGATATCGAACTGATCCGGGATATACGGAGTAAGGACTGAGGGGAAGACGACATGGCAACCGACTATGACGCACCGCGGCGCACCGAATCCGACGAAGTGTCGGAGGATTCGCTCGAGGAGCTGAAGGCCCGCCGCAACGAGGCGCAGTCCGCCGTCGTGGACATCGACGAGTCCGATACAGCGGAATCGTTCGAGCTTCCCGGCGCGGACCTGTCCGAGGAAGTACTCAGTGTTCGGGTGATCCCGAAGCAGGCCGACGAGTTCACCTGTTCCAGCTGTTTCCTCGTGCATCACCGCAGCAGACTGGCCAGCGAGAAGGGTGGCCAGCTGATCTGCATGGACTGCGCCGCCTGAGAAAGACGGCGCGACGGGTCAGCCCGCGCTCGGTAGTCCGAGCGCGGCCAAGACCTGGTCCGGCCTGCGCGTACTGATCAACCAGTACGGCGTCGGGTCGTCCGGGTCATCGAGAACCAGCAGCGCCAGCGGGCCGATCCAGGCCCGGTGCTGCACATACGCGGCGGGGTCGAGCTGTCGGCCCAGGGCCGCGCTCTTGGCCGTCGGGGCGACGGCCGCGGCGCGCGCGACATAGCTCACCGGCAGGTGGGCGCGGTCGACGCGCAGTTCCGCCGTACCGTCGGCCGTGACGGCCACTTCCAGGCGGTGCCTGCTCATCCACAGCAGGATCCAGACCGGCACCGGCGCCAGCAGCGCGTAGGGCAGCCAGGCCCGCACTCCGGGCGCGCCCATGTGGATCTCGGCGGCGAGCAGCCCCGCGATCGCGAATCCGATCGGCCACCACCACAGCGGTACCCACAGTCGTTCGCGATAGGGCGACGGGCTCTGGGTGGGCGGTGCGGGGCGGTCGGTGTCCGCGGTGTCGGTGGCAGATGAACGTGGCTGGTCGGGCACCCGTCCAGAGTAGGCCACCGCGCCGAGGCGTTGACCGCAAGGTCGTGCGGTAGAACGCGTAGTCTCGACCGATGTGAACGCACTTGCACCGATTCCGCTGCGGCGGCTCGATCCCGGCATCCCTGTGCCGACGCGTGCCCATCCGGGTGACGCGGGCGTCGACCTCTGTACCACCGAGGATGTGATCATCGAACCGGGCGAGCGGGTGCTGGTGGGCACCGGGATCGCGCTCGCGCTGCCGATCGGCACGGTCGGGCTGATCCATCCCCGGTCCGGCCTGGCCGCCAAGGCGGGCCTGTCGGTGGTGAACACGCCCGGCACGGTCGACGCGGGCTATCGCGGCGAGATCAAGGTGTGCCTGATCAACCACGACCCGCGCACCGCGATCGAGCTGCGCCGCGGCGATCGCATCGCGCAGTTGCTGGTGCAGCGGGTCGAGCTGGTCGATTTCGTCGAGGTCGACGATCTCGACGACACCGCCCGCGGTACCGGCGGATACGGGTCGAGCGGCGGGCACGCGAGCCTGTCCGGCGAGGAGGCGTAATGGGTCTGTTCGGCAAGAAGAAGCGCGCGCCGCGCGAGGACGTCGACTACGACGAACCCGTCGGCTACGACGACGAGTACGACGACTACGAAGCGGCCGCCGACTACGACCTCGACGGCTATACCGAAGACGACTACGACACCGACGAGTTCCACCGTCCCGACTTCGCGCACCTGGACTTCGACGACGCGCCGACCGACGAGCGCATCTACGGCAATTTCGACCACGAGCCGGACGCCGCGGCGGGGCCCTACGACATCACCGAAGTGTCCGACGAGGTCGTCGCGCAGCGCCTTGACCTGGGTTCGGTGCTGATCCCGGTGCCGCAGGGTGGCCAGTTGCAGGTGGAGATGAGCCCGGACGGCACCCCGCAGGCGGTGCACCTGGCCACCGAGCACGGCAGGCTCACCGTCGCCGCCTACGCGGCGCCGAAGTCGGCGGGGCAGTGGCGCACGGTGGCCGCCGATCTGGCCGAGTCGCTGCGCGGTGACGGCGCGAGCGTGGCCGTGGAGAAGGGCCCGTGGGGCCGTGAGGTCAAGGCGATCACCGAGGGCGCCGATCTGCGCTTCATCGGTGTCGACGGGCCGCGCTGGATGATCCGGTTGGTCGCCGCCGGTCCGTCGGGCGCGGTGGACGAGCGCAGCCCGCTGATCACCGCGGCGCGCGCCGTGCTCGCCGATGCCGTGGTGCGCCGTGGCAGCGAGCCGCTGCCGGTGCGTGACCCGCTCCCGGTGGTGCTGCCCCGGGAGCTGGCCGAACAGCTGGCCGCCGCCCATCAGCAGCAGGTGCAGGCCCAGCAGCAGGCGGCGGCGGCCCAAGCCGCGGCCGCGCAGGCGCCGCCGCCCTCGGCGCTGCCGCCGAAGCTGCCCGACGAGCCCCGGCGCGGCGCCGACGGCTCGGCGATGCAGCAACTCGGGCTCAACTAGAACGCGAATCAGCGAATCGGGGCCGGTGTCGACACGGTTGGCACCGGCCGCGCCGTACCGCTGTGCTTCGGCGAGCGCATGGGCCTCGGCGTGAGCCGTGTCGGGCGTCGGGGGTGGGGCCTGCGTGCGGAGTGGACAAAGCCCTGCGGGTCGCCTTGACGTCGTCGACCTCGGGTGTGGCCGGGCAGAGCAAGTCGCGTAGGTCGGATCAAGCCCGCGACGAAACCGACAGCGCGGCCTCGAGTTCGGCGAATCCGGCCCGGCCGAGTACCGCCGGATCGGCGCCCAGTTCGGCCAGCGTGACTCGACGCAATCCCGCCTGCGGCAGGGTGGCCGCCCACTGCTCGGCGATCGCGATCGGATGCACCGGGTCGTCCTCGGCGCCGACCACCGCCACCGGCACGTCACCGGCCGCCAGCTGCTCGAGCGACGGCCACGCGTAGGCCGCCGCCTCGTCGAGTGCCTGCGGCAGGTGCGGCCACTGCCCGCGCCAGGACTGGGTGAGCGCGTCGGCCAGCCACTCCGGACTCGACGCGCGCATTCGCTCGATCACCGCCTCGAGCCCGTCGGCGCGCAGTTGCTCGGCGGTAACCGAGGCGCTCAGCGCGGCGGGGCAGGCGGCGGTTTCGGCACCGGTCCAGGCGGGTAATGCTGTGATCACACCAACCGTCGCGGTGCGGTGCCCGGCAGCCCAGTCGAGCGCGATCGCGGCACCGAGGGAGATCCCCGCGGCGAGGACCGGCCCGCGCTCCGCGGCGGCGTCCAAAGCCGCGGTACAGCTCGCGATCACGGCCCTCGGGTCCGGTTCGACGGCGTGCAGACGCAGTCCGCGCGCGGCCGCGGCGGGCCCGAAGGCGCGGGCGGCGAAATCGGCGTCGGAGCCGGTTCCGGGCAGGGCGACCACGGTGACCTGGGGTGGGGTGCGCAACACGGACCGAGCGTAGCGGCCCCGCGTTTGCCCATCTACAGTGGCGGTGTACGGCCAACTAGCGGGAGAAGCGTGCCATGTCGTCATCCACGGGCGGACACAAGTTCGGATCGGGTCCGGCCTCGGGATACTTTCGACGACTCGGCCGCCGCCTCACCGAGGACATCAACGCGCTCGACGCCGAGGAACTGGCCGAGACGGCCGATGCCTCCGGTGCCCGCCGCGCGGTGGACTGTTGTCGCGGCGAGGAGGCCACCATTCTGGGCAGGCTCCGCAGTGTGGAAGCATGTCCCAAGTCCGCGGGTGCCACCGTGCAGGCCGAGTTCTTCGACGGCACCGACGCCATCACCCTGGTGTGGATCGGGCGGCGGCGCATTCCCGGCATCGAGCCGGGCAGGCGCATCCTGGTCCGTGGCCGCGTGGGTGACCGCGACGGCCGCAAAGTGATCTTCAACCCCTACTACGAATTGCGCGGGAACAGCTGACGTATGCCCTCCAGCGACGAGTACCGCACTGCCGCGGACCCCGAACCCACCGTGGCCTTGCCGGTGGCGACCGACAAGCCGGTCGACCCCGAGGTCGAGGTCGAGCTCGCGCGGTCCCAGACCCTGCTCGAACAGATGGGCGGCCTCAGCGGCCTGATCTACTCCACCCTGCCGGTGCTGGTCTTCGTGCCGGTGAACACCGTCGCGGGGCTCACCGCCGCCATCTGGGCGGCCCTCGGCGTCGCGGCCGGTGTGCTGGTGTGGCGGCTCTACCGCCACGATCCGGTGCAGCCCGCGATCTCCGGTTTCTTCGGCGTCGGCCTGTGCGCGTTCATCGCCTACCGGGTGGGTGAGGCCAAAGGATTCTTCCTGTTCGGCATCTACACCAGCCTGGTCTACGCGGGTGTTTTCGCGGTGTCGATCCTGGTGCGCTGGCCGCTGGTCGGCGTGATCTGGGGCGCGCTCAACGGGCACGGCACGGCGTGGCGCACCGATCGGCGCATCCGCAAGCTCTACTCGCTGGCCACCGTCGTGTGGGTGGTCGTCTTCGGCGCCCGCTATCTGGTGCAGTCGCAGCTCTACGACACCGACCACACCACCTGGCTGGCGGTGGCCCGTATCGCCATGGGCTGGCCGCTGACCGCGGTCGCGCTGGTGGTCACCGTGTGGGCGGTGCGCCGCGCCGGTCACCTGCCGGCCGACAAGTCCGCCGCCGGAACGGAATCCACCCGCGCCTGACCGGCCCGAGGTGGGCAAGTACCCACCCTGGGGTACCTATCAGCGGCCGCCCGTTCGTCGCACGATCAATGCATAAGCAACGCAGTGATCGTGAAAGGACCGGCGACCATGATGGCAACCGAGCATCGTCGAAGCGCACCGAAGTCCCCGGCGGCGCCCGTCCTGTCGGAGAGCAAGCGCATCGCCGCCGAACTCGACGCGCTGATCGGGCCCGCCGCCGCGGGCGACCGCGACGCCGTGAGCGAGATCGTCCGGCTCGTGCACCCGCTGGTCCGGCGCTACTGTTCGGCCAGGATGGGCGCCACCGGCCACCTGACCGTCACCGCCGACGACGTCACCCAGGAAGTGCTGATGGCCACCGTCACCGCCATCCCGCGCTACCGCGACCAGGGCAAGTCGTTCCTCGCCTTCGTCTACGGCATCGCCGCCAACAAGGTCTCCGACGCGTTCCGCCGCGGCAAGCACGTCGCCTACCCGATGGCCGACCTGCCCGATACCGCCAGCGTCGCGGCCGGCCCCGAGGACTGGGCGCTGGCCTACGAGCGCCGCGCCGCCACCCTCGAGCTCATGCAGGTGCTGGCCCCCAATCACCGCGAGGTGCTGGTCATGCGGATCGTGCTCGGCTGGAGTGCGGCCCAGACCGCCGAGGCCATCGGGACCAGTCCCGGCGTCGTGCGGGTCATGCAGCACCGCGCGCTCAACAAGCTGCGCGCGCAGCTGAAGGACGCCTGAGCCGACCGGCGATCACGGCATCGACGTATCGGGGTGTTACGGACGAATGCCGTGGGTGGCCAGGGTCAGGCGCAGGTCCTCTTCGGCCTCCACCGAGGTGACGAACAGCAGCTCGTCCTCGCCCTCGAACGGGTCGTCGGGCTGCGGCACGATCACCCGGCCGCCGCGCAGGATCGTCACCAGCGCGGTGTCGCGCGGCATGGCCAGGCTGCGCACCGGCTTGCCCGCGAGCTGGGTGTCGGCGGGCAGGGTGATCTCGACCAGGTTGGCCTGGCCCTGACGCAGCGTCATCAGCCGCACCAGATCACCCACCGACACGGCCTCCTCGACGAGGGAGGCGAGCAGCCGTGGCGTCGACACCGCGACGTCGACGCCCCACGACTCGTCGAAGAGCCATTCGTTGCGCGGATCGTTGACCCGCGCGACCACCCGGCGCACGCCGAACTCGGTCTTGGCGAGCAGGCTGTGCACCAGGTTCGCCTTGTCGTCACCGGTGGCCGCGATGACCACCTCGTAGGTCTCGAGCTCGGCGTTCTCCAGCAGCGAGAGCTCGCAGGCGTCGGCGTGCACCCAGACCGCGTCGGGAATCGCGGCCTGGTCGATGTGGTCGAGCTGACGCTCGAGCAGCATCACCCGATGCCCGCCGCGCAACAGTTCCCTGGCGATCGAGCGCCCGACCGCGCCCGCTCCGGCGATGGCCACCTTCATCGTGCTCAGTCCTCGCTCACGGGGGGTTTGGCGGCCAGCGCGACGACCTCACCGACACTGCCGGACGTCGCCGCGACGTAGACCACGTCGTCGGCCTGGACGATCGTCTTGGCCTCGGGCAGCACGCCGCGGCCGAACCGCAGGACGAAGGCCACCCGCACCCCGAGATCACGTTCCAGCTCGCGCACCGTGCGCCCGAACCACTCCTCGTGCAGGGTGAGCTGGGTGACGGCGACCGTGCCCGTCGGATCGCGCCAGGTGGTGGTCGAGTTGTCACCGATGAGGCTGCGCAGGAAGCGGTCGGTGGTCCACGGCACGGTCGCGATGGTCGGGATGCCGAGCCGCTCGTAGACCTCGGCGCGCTTGGCGTCGTAGATCCGCGCGACGACGCGCTCGACGCCGAACATCTCCCTGGCCACCCGGGCCGAGATGATGTTGGAGTTGTCACCGGAGGACACCGCCGCGAAGGCATCCGCGCGTTCGATTCCCGCGCGGGTCAGCACATCCCGATCGAAGCCGACGCCGATCACCTGCTCACCGGTGAACCCCTCACCGAGCCGGCGGAACGCGCTGGGGTCACGGTCGATCACCGTCACCTCGTGACCCACCCGGGTCAGCGCGCGTGCCAGCGACGAGCCGACACGGCCACACCCCATGATCACTACGTACACCGTGCACCCTCGTTCCTGGCCAACCCGTGGCGTCCGGCAAGGACCGTACTCGCCACCTGCTCTCCTCGCCCATTTTCCCCTCGCCGACCCGGCACAAACAATCACGACACCGGGGTCGGGGTCGGTGAACGCGGGCGCGAAGGTACCCGTGAACGGGTCTATGCTCGGCCCGGTGTCCAAGTTGACGACGGCAGCCAAGCGTTTGCTGCTGGGCAGGCCGTTCCGTAGCGATTCGCTCGGCCACACGTTGTTGCCCAAGCGTATCGCTCTCCCGGTGTTCGCCTCCGACGCGATGTCGTCGGTCGCGTACGCGCCGGAGGAGATCTTCCTCGTGCTGTCGGCGGCGGGCATCTCGGCCTACGTGTACGCCCCGTGGGTCGGCGTGGCCGTCGCGCTGGTGATGGCGGTGGTCGTCGCCAGCTATCGCCAGAACGTGCACGCCTACCCTTCCGGCGGCGGCGATTACGAGGTGGCGACCAAGAACCTCGGCCCGAACGCGGGTCTGACGGTCGGCAGCGCGCTGCTGGTCGACTACGTGCTCACCGTGGCCGTGTCGATCTCGGCGGCGGCGTCCAACATCGGCTCGGCGATTCCGTTCGTGGCGACGCACAAGGTGCTGTTCGCGGTGGTGGCGATCGTGTTGCTCACCGCGATCAACCTGCGCGGCGTGCGGGAATCGGGCACCGCCTTCGCGATTCCGACCTACGCCTTCCTCTTCGGCATGGTCGCGATGCTGGGCTGGGGGATGTTCCAGGTCTTCGTCCTCGGCGAGGACGTCAGGGCCGAGTCCGCCGGATTCGGTCTCACCGCCGAGGACGAGCATCTCTACGGGCTGGCGCTGGCCTTCCTGATCGCCCGCTCGTTCTCCTCCGGCTGCGCGGCGCTGACCGGGGTGGAGGCGGTCAGCAACGGTGTGCCCGCCTTCCGCAAACCCAAGGCGCGCAACGCCGCGACCACGCTGCTGATGCTCGGCACGATCGCGATCGTGCTGCTGATGAGCATCATCGTCCTGGCCCAGAAGGTCGGGGTGGTCTACGCCCACGACACCACCCACCTGGTCGGCGCGCCCGCCGACTACCACCAGAAGACGCTGATCGCCCAGCTCGCCGAGGCGGTGTTCCGCGACTTCCCGGTCGGCTTCTTCTTCGTCACCATCGTCACCGCGCTGATCCTGGTGCTGGCCGCCAACACCGCGTTCAACGGTTTCCCGGTGCTCGGTTCGATCCTGGCCCAGGACCGCTACCTGCCCCGTCAGCTGCACACCCGCGGGGACCGGCTGGCCTTCTCCAACGGCATCCTGTTCCTGTCCGGCGCCGCGATCGCGTTCGTGGTGTTCTTCGGCGCCGAGGTGACCAAGCTGATCCAGCTCTACATCGTCGGGGTGTTCGTCTCGTTCGTCCTGAGTCAGACCGGCATGCTGCGGCACTGGACGCGGGCGCTGCGCACCGAGACCGATCCGGCCCAGCGCGCGAAGATGAAGCGGTCGAGAGCGATCAACGCGATCGGGCTCTCGGCGACCGGCGCGGTCCTGGTGATCGTGATCGTCACCAAGTTCTTCGCGGGCGCCTACATCGCGATCATCACGATGGTGGCGATCTTCGTGGTGATGAAACTGATTCACAAGCACTACGACTCGGTCTCGCGCGAGCTCGACGAGTCCGACTGGGACGGTGTGCTGCCCAGCCGCACCCACTCCATCGTGCTGGTCTCCAAGCTGCACCTGCCCACCCGCCGCGCGCTGGCCTACGCGCGCGCGACCCGGCCGGACACGCTGGAGGCGATCACGGTCAACGTCGACGACGTCGACACCCGCAAGCTGGTGCGCGAGTGGGAGAACAGCGAGATCAACGTGCCGCTGAAGGTGATCGAATCGCCCTATCGCGAGATCACCCGGCCGGTGCTCGATTACGTCAAGCGGGTGCGCAAGGACGCCCCGCGCGACGTGGTGACCGTGTTCATCCCCGAGTACGTGGTCGGGCACTGGTGGGAGCAGGTGCTGCACAACCAGTCCGCGTTGCGGCTCAAGGGCAGGCTGCTGTTCGAACCGGGGGTGATGGTGACGAGCGTGCCGTGGCAGCTCAGTTCCTCGACCCGGGCCAAGCAGCCCGCCGAGGTGAACGCGCCGGGCTCGGTGCGACGAGGTTTCGACCGGCCGGATCGGCGCGAATGAACGGCAACGAGGGAAGCGGGTGTGGCCGTGAGTGATTGGCGCGGACAGGAATTCCAGGTGCGGCTCGGCCCGCCCGGACACGGTGGCTTCTGTGTGGGCCGCCACGAGGGCAGGGTCGTGTTCGTGCGGCACGGTCTGCCCGACGAGCTGGTGCGCGCCAGGGTCACCGAGGATCGGGGCGGCTCGTTCTGCCGGGCCGATGCCGTCGAGATCATCGAGGCGTCCCCGGACCGGATCCCGGCGACCTGCCCGGTGTCGGGTCCCGGCGGCGCGGGCTGCTGCGATTTCTCCTTCGCCACGCCCGCCGCGCAGCGCGCGCTCAAGGCCACCGTGGTGGCCGAGCAGCTGCGCCGGTTGGCCGGGGTGGAGCGCGAAATCGAGGTCGAGCCGATCGTGGGCGATGCCGGCACCGACACCGGTGGCTGGCGGACCAGGGTGCGGCTGGTGGTCGACCCGGCCGGTCGCGCCGGCGTGCACCGCTACCGCAGTACCGCGGTGATCCCCGACCTGCGCTGTCCGCAGCCGGTTGCGGGTGCCCTCGACGGTGTCGCCGATCGGGTCTGGACGCCCGGCGCCGACCTCGTCGTCGCGGTCGACGGTGACGGCGTGCGCCACATCGTCGAACTGGCCGCGACCGGCGAGACCGACCGGCCCGGTGGCCGCCCCTCGACGCCGCGCGGCGCGACCAGGGGACGGGGACAGCGTCCCGCCCGCCGCCGCGAATCCGGCCAGCCCGTCGCCGACGAGCGCGGCGCCGTGCGCGATCGGGCCGCCGCCCGCAAGTCGGCCACCAACGCGCCGCGCGAGGAGTGGGTGATGGCCGGGTCCGGTCGCGCCGTGGAGTACGTGGCGGGCCGCCGCTGGGAACTCTCGGCGACCGGTTTCTGGCAGGCGCATCGCGATGCCGCGCAATGCTATTCGGACCTGATCGCCGAGTGGTCCGGGCTCACCCCCGGCGGCTCCGGCTGGGACCTCTACAGCGGCGTCGGCGTCTTCGCCGCGCGCCTGGCCGAGCAGACCGGCCAGACCGGCGCGGTCGCGGCCGTCGAATCGGCGCGCTCGGCCGTGGCCGACGGCACCGCCGCCCTGACCGACCTGCCATGGCTGGAGTTACGCGCCGACCGCGTGGAGCGCTGGGCCCGCGCCCACGCCACCGACAGCCGACCCGATGTCGTCGTCCTCGACCCGCCCCGCGCGGGCGCGGGCAAGGAGGTCGTCGCGGCCGTCACCGACGCCGACCCTCGCCGCATCGTCCACATCGGCTGCGACCCGGCCTCGTTCGCCCGCGACCTCGGCCTCTACCTCGACGCGGGCTACCACCTGGCCGACCTGCGCGCCTTCGACGCGTTTCCCGCGACACATCACGTCGAGTGCGTAGCGCTGTTGGACCGCTGACGACGCACCGTCGGCGATCGCCTGCTCCGCAGCGCAGGTGTGGGACGCCGACCTCGCGGCGGGTGGCGAGGCACGATCGCCGCAGTGGCGGGACGGCCAACCGGAACGGAATGCGGTCGGCACGAAACGTTCAGGGCGAAGACGCTTCCCTGGCGCTCAGTCCAGTGACCAGGTCACCCGCACGCTCGCGCCGACCTCGGTCTCACCGGGCACCACCGGCACGCTGGAGCTGCTGCGCGCCATCAGCATCGGCGCTTCCATGTCACCGCTGATGTCGTAGGGGCGCGGTGGTGCCGACGCGGTGTCCTCGGTGATCTGCAGGACCGCGCCGAGGCGCACACCCGCGCGGGTCGCGTACTGCTCGGCCTTGGCTTTCGCGTCGTCGAAGGCGGCGTCACGAGCCTGGGCGAGCAGCGGTTCGGGATCGGCGATGCCCCGGGTGAGCCCGCCGAGGCGCACATCGTCGCCACCCGCGTTCACCGCGGCCGCCACCGCGTCGGCGGGCTCGGTGCCGGTCCCGTCGCGCAGTGACACGCTGAGCCCGGTGGTGGCGAGATAGCCGGAGATCTCGCTGCGCCCGTTGTCGGTGTAGACGGTCTCGGTGCGCACGCTCAAGCCGCTGGTCGCCAGGTCGGCATCGCTCACCCCGGCCGCGCGCAGGGCGGCGACGACCGCGTTCACCCGGTCACCGGCGCGCCCGTAGGCCGCGGCGACGGTGGCGGCGCGTGACTCCACCGACAGCGTCACCCGGATCAGATCGGGGATCGCCCTGACCGTGCCGCGTCCGAACGTCGTCGTGCTCGCCTGCCGGGAATTCTCGCCCACCGCGCTACTCCTGTCGGTCGAAGGATGCTGTGCTGCCCAACGTCTCGCGCCCGCCGTCGAGTTCCCGGCTCAGTAGTTGCCCACGTTGCCCGAGATGGTCCGCACCGTGGCGTCCATCTGCGCGTAGGCCCCCGCCGCGAGCCGCTCGAGCAGCGCCAGTTTCAGCCGCGGATGGGCCTGGGCGAGCGAGTCGAACATCGCGGGACTCATCACCGCCACCCGCACCTGGGTGTCGGCGATGATCGCGTTCATGAACGGTTCCCTGATCAGCATGGGGATCTCGCCGAACGACATGCCCGCCGACAGCGTCACCAGCCGGTGCACCCGGCCATCGGTGCCGGGGAAGGTCATCCTGACCCGGCCGTCGAGGATCAGGTACAGCCCCGAGCGCGGGTCGCCGCGCTCGGCGATCACCTCGCCGCGGGCGATGGTGCGCTGCTGGAAATCGGCGCACAGCAGGTCGCGTTCCTCAGGGCCGAGACTGGCCAGCAGCGGATGCTCGTCGAGGGTGATCGAGGTGCGCGCATCGGTGCCGGGTGGCCGGTGCCGGTCGAGCACGATGTCCTCGCACCATTCGGTGGCGGTGTCGCGATCGATGAACACCCGGCCGCGCGGGTCGTTCGGATCCAGGCTCGACACCTCGTGTTCGAGCCGGGCGTCCGGGTCGACCAGCGCCACCCTGGTGCCCTTGCGCACCAGTTCGGCCTGCAGGCCGTCGAGCATGTCGCGGGCCACCGTGCTCACCTCGCCGACCCGGCGCAGATCGATCACCAGCGCGTCGAGTTCGGCGCCGTTGCCCTCGATCGCCCGCACCGCGCGTTCGGCGCCGGCGAAGAGCAGGTCGCCGTGCAGTTCGTAGACCCGCGCCCGCTCCCCGTGCTCGGCCAGGACGGCGGAGTCCTCGGGGGAGCGGCGCAATCGCGATGGCATCTGCGCCACCGTGTACTCGGCGCGGATGGCGGTGCGCGCCGAGCGGGTGACGTGACAGAAGTGCAGTTCCAGCCGCCGCGACAGTTCCCGGCACGCGGCCACCCCGCGCACGCTGTTGCCGTGGGCGTCCAGGCGCGGCGAGTACACCGAGATCCCGAGCTGACCGGGCAGCACCGCGATGATCCCGCCGCCCACGCCGCTCTTGGCGGGCAGGCCGACCGTGGTCACCCAGTCACCGGCCGCGTTGTACATGCCGCAGGTGGTCATCACGCTGAGCACCCGCTCGGTCAGCGAGGTCGACAGCGCCCGTTCCCTGGTCCGCGGATTCACCCCGTTGTCGGCCAGGGTCGCGGCCATCATGGCCAGGTCGTGGCAGGTGACCTCGATCGAGCACTGCCGGAAGTACCGGTCGACGGCGTCGTCGGGGTCGACGTCGATGATGCCGACCGAGCGCAGCATGTAGCCGATGGCCCGGTTGCGGTAGCCGGTGCGTGCCTCGGAGTCGTAGACCGATTCGTCCATCCGCAGGTCGCGCCCCGCGAAGCGCGAGTAGCAGCGCCGGACCCGCTCGAACTTGTCGGCCGTATCGCGGCCGGCGATCAGCGAGGCCGCGGTGATCGCGCCCGAGTTGATCATCGGATTGCTCGGTCGCTGGCTGTCCGGCTGCAGGCTGATCTCGTTGAACGGCTCGCCCGACGGCTCCACGTCGATGTGCTCGGCGACGCCGTCGAGGCCGCGGTCGGCCAGCGCGAGCGCGTAGGTGAACGGCTTGGAGATGGACTGGATGGTGAACCCGATCTCGGTGGCGCCCACCTCGTAGACCAGGCCGTCGGCGGTGGCCAGGCACAGCCCGAACGAGTCGGGCGGCACGGCGGCCAGTTCGGGGATGTAGTCGGCGGGCGCGCCCGAGGTGTCGTCGCGGCAGGCCGCGTACACCTCGTCGAGCATGCCCGCCACCACACCCGGGTCGAGCGGGCGCGTTACACCATCGGGTCGGTCCACAGCGTCACTGTATGTGGGGTCGTTGGCGTGTCGGCGGGGGCGCGCGGTGGAGATAGTCCTCACAACCGGACGCGTGCCGGAGCATGGGCGGGGTGCGCGCGATCGTCACCGGTCGGCCACCGCGCCCGCTGGTCGGCGGGCCTGCGCGGCCGCGTTCGTCGGGTGGCGGTTCCGGTGGCCGAGGGCGCCCGGAAGGGCCCGCGAGCCTGCGCCGCTCGCGGCGGCAAATACACTGGGCGGATCACACTGTAGTCCGAAGGAAGCGAGTTCAGGTGGGAGTGCTGTCGCGGGTGGATTCACCCGAAGATCTGCGCCGACTGAGCGTGCCGCAACTGCGGGACCTCGCGGAGGAGATCCGCGAGTTCCTGGTGCAGAAAGTCGCCGCCACCGGAGGCCACCTCGGCCCGAATCTGGGGGTGGTCGAATTGACCATCGCCCTGCACCGGATCTTCGATTCCCCGGCCGATCCGTTGATCTTCGACACCGGCCATCAGGCCTATGTGCACAAGATCCTCACCGGCCGCAAGGACCGGTTCGACTCGCTGCGCATGCGCGACGGCCTGTCGGGCTATCCGAGCCGCGCCGAGAGCGAACACGACTGGGTGGAGTCCTCGCACGCCTCGGCCGCCCTGTCCTACGCCGACGGTCTGGCCAAGGCGTTCGCGCTGACCGACCAGGACCGCACCGTCGTGGCCGTCGTCGGTGACGGCGCGCTCACCGGCGGCATGTGCTGGGAAGCGCTCAACAACATCGCCGGTGCCCCCGACCGGCCGGTGGTGGTCGTGGTCAACGACAACGGCCGCTCCTACGCCCCGACCATCGGCGGCCTGGCCGACCGGCTGACCGCGCTGCGCACCCAGCCCGCTTACGAGCACGCCCTCGACGCGGGCAAGCGCATTCTCAAGAGCATTCCCGCGGTGGGGGATTCGGCGTATTCGATGGTGCACGCGCTCAAGGCGGGCATCAAGGACGCGGTGAGCCCGCAGGAACTGTTCTCGGATCTGGGCATGAAGTACGTCGGCCCGGTCGATGGCCACGATCTCGTCGCGCTCGAGGCGGCCATGCGCCGCGCCAAGGACTTCGGCGGACCCGTCGTCGTGCATGTGGTCACCCGCAAGGGCAACGGCTACGAGCATGCCGAGAACCACGTCGCCGATCAGATGCACGCCTGCGACCCGATCGACCCGCTCACCGGCCGCCCGCTGGCCGGGAAGAAGGCCAAGGGCTGGACCGCGGTGTTCTCCGAGGAGCTCATCGAGCACGCGTCCCGGCGCGAGGACATCGTCGCCATCACCGCGGCCATGCCCGGCCCCACCGGTCTCGCCGGGTTCGGCGAGCGTTTTCCCGAGCGCATGTTCGATGTCGGTATCGCCGAACAGCACGCCATGGCCTCGGCCGCCGGTCTGGCCCTGGGCGGGCTGCACCCCGTGGTCGCGATCTACTCCACCTTCCTCAACCGCGCCTTCGACCAGCTCCTGATGGATGTGTCGCTGCTGAAGCAGCCGGTCACCGTCGTGCTCGACCGCGCGGGCATCACCGGCCCCGACGGTGCCAGCCACAACGGCATGTGGGACCTGTCGCTGCTGGGCATCATTCCCGGCATCCGCGTTGCCGCCCCCCGCGACGGCGCCACGCTGCGTGAGGAACTCGCCGAGGCGCTGGCCGTCACCGATGGCCCGACCGTGTTGCGGTTCCCCAAAGGCAGTGTCGCCGAGGACATCACGGCCGTGGAACGCCTCGACGGTATCGATGTGCTCCGCCTCGCGGTGCCCGGTGCGGGTTCGGCGCAGGCTCAGCACGGTGACGTCCTGATCGTCGCCGTCGGCCCGTTCGCCCAGACGGCGCTCGAGGCCGCCGAACTGCTTGTCCCGCAGGGTGTCTCGGTCACCGTCGTCGACCCGCGCTGGGTGATCCCGGTCTCCGACACTCTCGTCAAACTCGCCGAGAACTACCGCCTTGTCGTCACCGTCGAGGACGGCGGCCTGCACGGCGGCATCGGCTCGACGGTCTCCGCGCGCCTGCGCGAGGCGGGCCTCGATGTGCCGACCCGCGATCTCGGTGTGCCGCAACAGTTCCTGGACCACGCCGCGCGCGGGGAGATCCTCGACGAGCTCGGTCTCACCGCCGACGCCATCGCGCAGCGCATCGGCGGCTGGCTGCGGTCACGCTGACACCGATCCACGACCCGTGGCCGCCGCCCGGCCGGGCTGTCTAGTCCGCCGGGCGCCGGGCGACCACGGCGAAGTTCAACGGGATCCGCGGCGACCCCTCCGGCAGCGTCCACCCCTGCGGGGCAGCGATCAGCTCCGGGAACGCGGGCCAGTCCATGAACGGCAGCTCGTGCACCGCCTCGATCCGCAACCCGGCCGCGAGCAGCGCGCCGACGATCTCCCCGAGGTCGTGGCGCCACTCGTGGTTGGTGGTGTGCGCGATCTGCCCGTCCGAATCCTCGGTGTAGGTCCCCGAGTCCGAATAGGTGCGGGTGCCGCCACCGGCCAGGTAGTCGTCGCCGATCGTCCACGGCTCGAAATCCATGGCGCCCAGGATCGGATGGTCGTCACGGATCGCGAACACCCCGCCCGGTTCCAGCAGGTCGTGGATCGAGCGCGCCCACGCGGTGAGTTCCGGCAGCCAGACGATGGTGCCCGCACTGGTCACGATGGTCTCGAACCGCCGGTCGATCACCGCCGAGGCGAAGCGCGCGTCCCCTTCGACCCAGGTGATCTCGCGCCCGTCGGCCGCCGCGATCCGCGCCGCGTGCCGTAGTGAGTTCGGCGACAGGTCGAGCCCGTGCACCTCGACGGCACCGAGCCGCGCCCAGGACACGGTGTCGGTGCCGATGTGGCACTGCAGATGCAGCAGCGAGCGCCCGACGATCCCGGCCTCGGGCAGGTGCGGCGCGAGTACCGCGAGGTCGTTGCGCACGACGGTGGAGATGTCGGTGGGGTCGGCGAGGAACGCGTCGACGTCGTACATCTGCGAGCGCGCGTGCACCTCGGCCCGGTCGTCCCAGTTCGCTCGGTTCGCGGCGATGGCATCGGCCTCGGGTACTGCCGTCGGGTTCGTGGTCATGTCCCAGATATAGCCGAGAAGCCGTAGCGGACGCGACCTGTTTTCGCTCCGGATCGCTCGGCGGAACTCGCCCACCACCGAGCGATCGGCGACGGCGACCACCGGCATTCGCACGGCACGGATCAGCGGAATCCTGGCGGCCGTCGCCATCGCACCACGGCGTCGCGCCACTTCGTCGAGCAGCACGCCCATGGCCGGTGCCGGTCCGAGGTTTCGGAGCGACTGTTCACACGCTCCGGCGCAGTGGTGAGTATTCCTGTTCGGGTCGCCCGGTCGCCCCGTAGCGCAGGTGCATCCGGAGGTCTCCGCTGGTGACCAGCGCGGCCAGGTATCGCTGGGCCGTCGCGCGGGAGATCCCGATCGTGGTCGCGACCTCGGCCGCCGACATCGGCGCGTCCGCTGCCCGTACCGCCCGCACCACGAGTTCCCGGGTGGGGGAGGAGCTCGCCGCCGGACGATCCGGTGCCGCCGCCGGGCGCAGTGCGTCCAGCGCCGCGTCGACGTCACGGGCGCTCACCTCGGGCGCCGCCAGAATCCGCCGGTACCGCGCGTACCCGGCCAACCGGGCAGCCAGCACGGTCGGATCGAACGGTTTCACCAGATATGCCAGCGCTCCCGCCGCCGTGGCCGCGCGCACCGTCGCCGACTCGGTGGCGGCGGTGAGCAGCATGGCGTCACAGCGCAGCTCGCGCACCAGATCGATCCCCGATCCGTCGGGCAGGTACACATCGACCAGCGCCAGATCGAACTCCTGGCCCGCAAGCGCCTGCCGCGCCGCCGCCACGGTGTTGACCACCGCCCCGACGGTGAATCCCGGCAGTGCCCCGACGATCCCGGCGTGCATGTTCGCCACCCGGAAGTCGTCGTCCACGACCAGCACATCGATTTCCCGGCTCACGACGGCTCTCCCTCACTCAGCACACCCGGCAGGCGCGCGATGAACTCCGCCCCGCTCAACTCCCCATCCCCGGCACCCGCGGACGCCAGCCACACCTCGCCACCGAGCGCTCGCGCCACCTGCCGCGACACCGCCAGGCCGACCCCGCGCCCACCCGGCACCCCTCCACTCGGCTTGGTCGAAACCCCTTCGGCGAACAGCGAATCCACCAGCTCGGTCGACACCCCCGGCCCACTGTCGACGACGGTGATGTGCAACGTCGCCCCCTCCTGCACCAGTTCGACATCCACCACCGCGCTCCCGGACCCTCCCCTTGTCCCGGCTGCCGACCTGGCGTCGAATCCGCCCCGGTCGACACCATCGACCACAGGCGGCACCGCACGCTCGTCTCCGGCTCCGCCATCCGGTCCGGCTCCTACTCCCGGGCCACCTGGCGCCGACAACTCGGGTCCGGCTTCGCCGGGCGCCGTCGCCACCGGCCCGGCCATGCCCCGCACCGCGTCGATCGCATTGTCGAGCAGATTGCCCAACACGGTCGTGACCTCCACCGGGGCAACGAGATTCGCGTCGACCCAGGTACTCGGCCCGAGTCGCAACAGCACACCGTTCTCCCGGGCGTGCGCGGCCTTGGCCGCCAGGAAGGCCTGCAGGTAGGGATCGCGGACGGCGTCGATCCCCGGCATGGCGGCGCCGAGAGGCCCCGCGCCGAGCAACTCGTCGATGTAGCGGGCGGCCTCGCCGGGCCGATCGCCGTGCAGCAGCCCACTGAGCAGGTGCAGCCGGTTGGCGAACTCGTGACGCTGGGCGCGCAGCACGGTGCTCATCGAGCGCACCGCGTCCAGCTGCCGGGTCAGCGATTCGACATCGGTGCGGTCGCGCACATCGAGGACCGCGCCGAGCCCGCGCCCGTCGCGGGTGACGGTGCGGGCGGTGACGACCACGATCCGGTCGCCTACCGCGGCCTGCACCGGCTGCCCGTCGGCGGCGCGGAACGCCTCGAGCACGCGCGGGGTGAGCCCGATCGCGTCCACCGGCCGCCCGCTCTCGCCGTCGATACCGAGCAGCGCGCGGGCCTCGTCGTTGATCACCGTCGTGTGCCACCGATCGTCGACCGCGACCACCCCCACCCCGATCCCGTGCAGCACCACGTCCTGTTCGCGCACCAACTCGGCCAGCTCGGCGGGCTGCAGACCCAGCGTCAGCCCGTGCCAGCGGCGAGCGAGCAGCACCGATCCCGCGACTCCGGCCAGCAGCGCCGCCAGCACCAGCAGCCCGGCCCGCCGCAGATCGCGGGTCAACTGCTCGGCCACCGCCTCGGTGGAGATGCCGACACTCACCTCGCCCACCACGCGCTCCGAACCTCGTTCGCGCACCGGCACTTTCGCCCGCACCGAATCGCCGAGCGTGCCGTGTTCGCGGATCACCACCTCCGCCCCGCCCAGTGCCTCGGTGGGGTCGGTGCTCACCCGCTCGCCCAGCCGCGCCGGGTCGGGATGGGCCAGCCGCAATCCCGCGTCATCGGTGATCACCACGAACAGCGCCCCCGTCCGCTCCCGGGCCGCCTCCGCCGTCGCTTCCAGCTCGCCGCCGGTGAGCTCGGTGACGAGCGCGGGTCCGGGCGTCAACGGCAGATCCGCGTACCGCGCGACCTCGTCCCGCACCACCGGATCACTGGCGACCGTGCGCGCGATGGCCAGCGCCCGCTGCCCGTATTCGGCCGAGAGCCGCTGATCGCCGAGGTGGGCGAACACCGCGAACGCCAGCCCCAGGATCAGCGCGACCAGCGCGACCTGGAGCAACACGATCTGTGTCCGCAGCCGGACACCACGCGGGAACAGCCTCACGGCCTCAGCCTAGGCCCACCCGCGCACCGTGAGCACAATGCGCACAACCTCCGGATCGTCGAGTTGTGCCGGTTGTGCGCACAAGCGCGCGCCCTGTGACCCAGCCCACTTATCTTTCGACAGCTGCCGCACATCACACCCAGCGGCGCCGGACACAGGAGCAGCAATGAGCAATCCACTCATCGAACTCCGGGGCGCGACGAAGCGCTTCCCCGGAACCGACGGTGGCATCCACACCGCGGTGCGCAACATCGATTTCACCGTTGCCGCAGGCGAATTCGTCGCCGTGGTCGGCCCGACCGGCTGTGGTAAGTCCACCACCCTCTCGCTGGTGTCGGGCCTCGAGCCCACCTCGGCGGGCCGGACCCTGGTGCGCGGCAAGGATGTCGACGGCATCCCCGACGGCATCGGCTACATGTTCCAGCTCGACGCCGTGCTGCCCTGGCGCAGCGTCATCGACAATGTCGCCCTCGGCCCGCGCTTCCGTGGCGCGTCGAAGGCGCAGGCGCGGGCCAAGGCGGCCGAGTGGGTGCGCATCGTCGGCCTCGCCGGTTTCGAGGACTACTACCCGCATCAGCTCTCCGGCGGCATGCGCAAGCGCGTCTCGCTGGCCCAGACCCTGGTGAACGAGCCCGAGATCATCCTCATGGACGAGCCGTTCAGCGCGCTGGACGTGCAGACCCGCCGGCTCATGCAGGACGAACTGCTGCGCGTGTGGGCAGGCACCGACGCCGCCGTGATCTTCGTGACCCACGATCTCGAGGAGGCCATCGCCCTGGCTGACCGGGTCGTGGTGATGACCGCGAGCCCCGCGACGGTGTGCGGTGACTTCCGCGTCACCCTCGAACGGCCGCGCCATGTCGAAGAGGTCCGGCTCACCACCGAGTTCCGCGATCTCTACTCCGAAATCTGGGAAACGCTGCGCGATCAGGTCGAGGCGGCACGTACGAAGGGAGCGACCCGTGTCGCTTGAGACGATGGACAAGATCGCGGTCACCGCACCGGAGGTCGAAGCCGAGTCCGAGGCTCAGATCCTGGCCAGGGTCAAGGCCAGGCACCGCAGGTCCAAGCTGCGGGTGTGGGGTCTGCGGGCTGCGCTGGTGGCGCTGTGGCTGGGGTCCTGGGAACTGGTCGCCAGTCTCTGGATCGACCCGTTCTTCTACTCCAAGCCCTCCCTCATCGCCGACCGGATGATCGAATGGTTCACCGAGGGAACCCAATTCGGCTCGATCTGGCTGCAGATCTTCACCACCGTGCAGGAAGCCGTCCTCGGCTTCGTGATCGGCACCGTCGCCGGTGTCGTGCTCGGCACGCTGCTCGGGCGCAGCCGCTACTGGGCCGATGTGCTCGCCCCGTTCATCAAGGCGCTCAACGCCGTTCCCCGCATCGTGCTGGCCTCGCTGTTCATCATCTGGTTCGGTCTCGGCCTGAGTTCCAAGGTGGCGACCGTGGTGGTGCTGGTGTTCTTCGCCGTGTTCTTCAACGCCTTCACCGGTGCCAGGGAGGTCGACGGGAACGTCATCAACAACGCCCGCATCCTCGGCGCGAGCAGACGTCAGATCCTCGGCTCCATCGTGTTGCCCAGTGCCACCACCTGGATCCTGTCCAGCCTGCACACCGCCTTCGGTTTCGCGCTGATCGGCGCGGTCGTCGGTGAATACGCCGGTGCCAGCAAGGGTTTGGGGTTGTTGATCTCCAATGCCCAGGGCACCTTCGACGCGGCGGGAATCTACGCGGGCATGATCATCATCACCGTGGTCGCCCTGATGGCCGAATGGCTGATCGGCGTCGCGGAGGGCAGGCTGCTGAAATGGCGTCCCTCGCAGGCACAGTCCGGGCACGGGGTGTAGATCATGCGCAAACCCTTCGCTCTCGCCCTGCTCGCGATCAGCGCGCTGCTGCTGGTCACCGGCTGTCGCGACTCCCGCTCGATCCCCATGTCGGACGGCCGCCCGCAGATCACCATCATGGTCGGCGGCCTGGAGAAGGTGATCTACCTGCCCGCCATGCTCGCCCAGCAACTCGGTGCCTTCGCCGACAACGACATCGATGTGAAGCTGCTCGGCGAACAATCCGGGGCCAGCGCCGAAACCGCGCTGCTCACCGGTGACGTCCAGGCCGTGGTCGGTTTCTACGATCACACCATCGACCTGCAGGCCAAGGATCAGTGCCTGCGCAGTGTCGTCCAGTTCGCCGACGTGCCGGGGGAGGTGGAGCTGGTCTCGGCCGCCGACGCCGACACCATCCGCTCACCCGCCGACTTCCGCGGCCGCAAGCTCGGCGTCACCTCGCTCGGCTCGTCCACCGACTTCCTCACCCAGGCGCTGGCCGGTCAGGCCGGCCTCGGCACCGCCGACTACACGAGGGTGAAAGTCGGTGCGGGACAGACCTTCATCGCGGGCATGAACCACGACGGCATCGACGCGGGCATGACCACCGATCCCACCGTGGCCAAGATGGTCCGCTCGGGTGAGGCGCGGATCCTCACCGACATGCGCAACGAGGAAGGCACCCGCGCCGCCCTCGGCGGCCTGTACCCCGGCGCCTCGCTGTACATGAAGTGCGACACCGTCGAGGCCCACCCTGAGATCGTCCAGAAGCTCGCGAACGCCTTCGTCGCGACCCTGCTCTGGATCGACACCCACACCCCCGAGGAGATCGCCGCGAAGATGCCGTCCCAATACGCGGGCAGCGACCCCGACCTCTACATCCAGTCGGTCCGCGATTCCATCGGCATGTTCAACGGCGACGGACTCATGAAACCCGAAGGCGCCCAGAACGTCGCCGACATCCTGGGCCGGTACTCCCGCAATGTCGCCCCGGTCCGCGACCGTATCGACCTGGCCGCCACCTACACCAACCAGTTCGTGGAGAAGGCCCACCAGACCGCCGCCCCGTGACCCCTTCGGCCCTGCCGCTCCCACGGCAGGGCCGAAGTCCGTCACCGGTAGCTGGGCTCGTTGTCCTCGCGATAGGTCTCGATCGTGGCTTTCATCAACCGCACCAGCGACTTTCGTGCATCGGCGGTGTCGCCCGGGCGGGCCTCGACGAGCGAACCACGCTCGCTCACCAGATACCGGCCGTCCGGGAAATCCATCACGTGAAATCCGCTACCCGGCTGCGGCCGGTTGTCGACCGCGGCCCCCGGATAGCCCGCCAGATACACCAGCGTCGACCGTGTCCGGCCGAAGAAGTCGTCGGCCTTCTGCTGCGGGGTGCGCCGATCGGCCGCCCACGGATCGTAGGCGGGTTCCTCGTCGAGGTCGTAGGTGTTCATCGTGAACACCTCGCCGTCGGCCGCCGCGGTCCGCGGCAGCCGCGCCACCAGCTTCTCCGGCAGCTCCTCGATGTCGAGCAGGCTCAACCGGATGTCACCGCCTTCCTGGTCGAGCGGCACCCGCTGCTGTTCCACCAGCGCCGCCGACCGGCCCTGCACCACGGCGTAGGAACGCAGCTTCTCGCCATCGCCGTAACCGGCCAGCTCGAAGCGTGCCTCCGGCTCGAGCAGGACCCGCAGGGCCGTTTCCAGCGAGCCGTCGTACATCGGCAGGATCCGTTGCGCTTCGGCCTGCCACATTCGGTCGTACTCGGCGACGGTCTCGGCCGTGGTGTGGGTCTGCAGCGGATACGGCAGCACATCGCGATCGACCGCCCGCCACAGCACGGTGAAGCCCAGCGCGCTGAACTGCCACTGCCGGTTGCTCATTCGCCGATCACCGGCGGCACCGTCTTGACCCGCTGATCCTCGCCGAGCCCGGTCAGCTCCTCACCGTTCTGCTGATTGATCAGGTAATCCTTCGAGCCGACTTCCTTGTCGTCCTCACCCTTGCCGCGACCGGCGCCGGCGCCCATACCGCCCATGCCCGCCATCCCGGCGCGGCCTGCCCCATTCGCGCCCGCGGCGGCAGCGGCCGCCGTTGTGCCAGTGCCCGCACCGGCTCCCGTTCCCGGCAGGCTCTGCCCGGCGCCCGGCACGCCGGACCCGGAACCACCCGTGCCCAGCCCGGAGCCCGGCGAGCCGCCGAGCCCGGACGGTGTCGTCGCCGCGGGTGTGGTGGCATTCGGTGTCGTCGGGGTGGTCGGGGTCGTGGTCTGCGGGGTGGTGGCCTGCGGTGTCGTCGCCGCCGGTGTGGTCGGGTTGTCGTCGCCGTCCCCGTCGGCGGGGTCCTCGGTACTCGGCTGCTCCGTCGAGGGCTGCTCGGTGCTCGGCTGCTGCGTGGTGGGCTGCTGGGTGGTTGGCCTGGTCTGCGACGGGTCGCCGTCGTCACCGCCGCCCGGCTTGGCCGCACCCGGGTCCACCGGGTTGTACGGCTGGGGGACCAGCGGCACCTTCGTGTCGGCTTGCTGGATGGCCGTGTAGTAGACGCCCTTGACGACCTCGGCCCCTTCGGCCTTGGCGGTATCGGCGTTGTGGCTGTCCATCTTCCAGGTGGGGCCGGGGATGTAGCTGGCGATCCCGCTGATCGTGGAACCCTCGTGCGGTTTCACCCGGTCCTTGGTGATCTGCATGGCCGACTGGACCAGCTTCACCTTCTCGGCCATCATCTGCGCCGATCCCAGCAGGTTGCCGGACTTCTCGACGTACTCCTGGATCCCCTTGCCCGCGCTTTCGGCAGCGTCACCCGACCACTTCTCCTGGATCGCCTTCGCGATCTCGGCATCGTAGGTCTTGAATCCCTCTTCGAGCTTGTTGCGCAACGTTTCCCAGCGCGTGTGCAAGGTCCCGACCTCGGCCATCGACATCGCCTCGACCCGCTCGTACAGGTCGGACATGTTGCTGGGCTCCTTGTAGGACCCCTCCGATACCTTGGTCCCCTGGTAGGTACCGTCGAACGACGACTGCAATTCCGTCAACCGATTCCGCGCGATGGTCGCGTCCGGGCTCTCGTCGGTGGACCGCTCGGGCTTGCTGCCGTTGGCATACGAGCTCAATCCGGCATAGGCGCCGCCGATCGCCGCGGCCGCACCGACCAATACCAATGGACCAGGCATCACTTACCCCCGCTGTCGAGATCGCCGAGCAGGGTGTTCGTCGCTGCGACCTGATCGGCTTGCTGCTGTTCGTACTTCTTCACCGAGATCTCGATGGTGTCGCGGATCAGCTCGAGCACCTCGATGTGTTCCTTGAACGCGGTGTCGAAATCACGTTCTCCACCAATAGCTTTCATGCCGAGCATCTTCGCCAGCTCATCGGCGCAGTCGAAGCGACCCAAACCGGACACCGACGAGAGAGCGCTCAAGTTCCTCTGGAGATCGTGGAATAGTGCGATCTGCTTGTTGCTCGCGTCTCGACAGCTCGTTGCAACCGACGGATCCAAGTAGAGTCTCCCCGCCTCGGCCTCGGACTTCAGTGTCTCCCAACGAGACTTCTCGTCTGCCATTCACCCCACCCATCTACGTTCTTGCTGCTGTTTCACTGCGGAAAGAGGGGAACGATCGCCTCGGCAATGGGCTGGAGACGCTCGCATGGCGGAATCAGCTTGTCTTTGCTGCCGGTGTTGAGCATGTCGAGCTGCGTGAATCCGCTCGCGTTTCGAAACACGATGGAGCAATCCTCATCGGCATCGTGATGGCTCTGGCGGAATTGCACCCCCGCCCGCCCAGCGATGACGACATCCTTGAACTCGATGTTGGTCGTCTTCTCCAGCACCTCGTCGATGGTGTGAATCGTCGAAAACGCGGTCAGACCGTGGCCAGGCGGGTAGTCCGCGGCGTTCCATCCGCAAATCTTCCAACCCGGCTCCTCGGCCCCGAGGATGCCTGACTGCTTGGACGCCGGGTCCAAGCCCAGGTTGCTCAACGTGGCGTCCGGAATCTCCGAGCACGGATCCCACAACGCCGCGGTCGCCGCCGCCAGGTCCGTCGTCGTACTCGGCTGCGCATTCCCACTCTCGGTAGTGGAACACCCGCCCACCGCGAGCACCCCACACAACACCGCGGTCACCACCACAGATCGTCGCCGCACGAGCATCCTCCGTCTCCCCGATCCACGAACCACACCGACATCGATCGACCGACGCCGACGCCCGGTCGGCCCGAACACTCCCCGCGCCCGGCCACCCCGTAAGTCCCGCACAGCCTACGACAACCCCCTTCCTCGATCACCCTGCCCCGAACTCCCGAACCACCCGATCGACTCGCCGCCGGGCCCGGCTCGCAGCCCACTCAATACCTTTGGACGCACCGCACAAGCCTCCGGTTCCATCGATTTCACCACCCGCATCCGCACCCGAAAATCGGCTAAGCTCGGCGACCGGCACGATGGTGCCGCCACGACCGCACCATCGGTTTGACCAGTGGCAGAACAGTTTTGACACAGTTCGACATCGCGGAACGGGCGAGCACTCGCCGATCCCGGTGGCAGCAACAAGGGGGGCACCGGATGGCGAGCACGAGCGGTGCGGACGAGCTCAATGTTTCACCGGACAAGATCAAGACCCACGCCTCGAACGTCTCCACAGCGGGCTCGGGCCTGACCGAGGCCCTACAGGCCGCCCAGGCGGTCTCGGCCCCCTCGGACGCGTTCGGGAAACTGTGCGCCTTCCTCGGCCCGCTGTTCGTCGACGCGGTCGAAACCGACGGCATCGACGCCATCGAAGCCGCGATCGCCGCGTTCGACGACACCAGCGCGAACCTGTCCGCCGCCGCCGACGCGTTCACCAGCCGTGACGCCGCCAACGCCGCCGCGTTGAAGAAGCTCGACCTCGGATGACCAGCCCCACCAACCCCCTGATCGCAACCAAGCAGGACACCACCGACTGGTCGACCGGTATCAGCCTGATCAGCTCGGTCACCGACCTGTCCGACGCCATCTCCGGCGGTTCCTGGATCGACGCGGGTCTCGGTGTGGTCGGCCTGGCCGCCGAAGCCGTCTCCTTGGTCGTCGACCCGCTCGGCACGTTGGCTTCCTACGGCGTCGGTTGGTTGATCGAGCACTGCCAACCGCTGCAGGACGCCTTGGACTGGATCGCTGGTGACCCCGCCCAGATCGAGGCCTACGCCACCACCTGGGACAACGTCGCCGCTCGCATCACCGAGGTCGGCACCGCCCAGAACGCGGCGGTCGCCGCCGATGTCGGGGACTGGACCGGCCAGACCGCCACCGCCTACAAGAACGCCGCCACCAACACCACCAACCTGTTGACCGCCGCCTCCTCCGCCGCGACGACCGCGGCCTCGGCGATCCGCCTCGCCGGTGGGGTAGTGGCCGCGGTCCGCGAAACCGTGCGCGACCTGGTCGCTCAAACCGTCGGCCGCCTGGCGGTCTGGGCCGCCGAAGCCCTGTTCTCCCTCGGCCTGGCCACCCCCGTGATCGCGGTCCAGGCCACCGCCTACATCGCCAAGACCGTGGCGATGATCTCGAAACTGTTCTCCCGCCTGGCCAAGACCATGGCCAAACTCAAGCCCTTGCTCAAGCAACTCAAGACCGCGTTCGGCGACATCGCCACCGCGTTCAAGAAGACCCCGTCGAAGACGACGAAGAACACCGACACCACCACAACCCCGGCGTCGGTGAAAACCGATACCTCGACGACCCCGTCGAGTGTGAAGACCACCGACAATCCGACCACCCCGGCCAGTACTCCCGATACTCCGTCGAAAACCCCGGACAGCCAAGACACCTCGACCACACCGTCATCGACGAAGACGAACCCGGCCGACACCGCGAACAAGGACAAGGATCTACCGAATCAGTCCGGTGGCGACAAACCGGACCTGAACAAGACCGACAAACAAACCAACACCTGCGGTGACCCCGTCGACGCCGCGACCGGGGAGTTCCTGCTCCCCGAAACCGACATCGACCTCCCCGGCGTATTGGCCCTCGTCCTGACCCGGCGGCACCGGTCCTCCTACCGCTACGGCCGCTGGTTCGGCCCGTCATGGGCGGCGACCCTGGACATGCGGGTCGTCATCGACCAGGTCGGGGTGCGCTTCGTCGGCCCCGACGGAGAACTCTGGCAATTCCCCCACACCGCCCCCGATGTTCCGGTGTCACCGGTGCACAAGGGAATTCGGGCGACCATGATCCGCACCGAAACCGGGGAGTACCGGGTCCACGACCCAGAACGGGACCTGACCTGGGTCTTCGCCCCGAACACCGCCCTGGAAGGTCTGGACACCGCGTTGGGAAACGTCGCGATCAGTGAGATCGTCGACCGTCACCACAACCGGATCCGGTTCCACTACAACAGCGCCGGCCAACCCGTCGAAGTCACCCACACCGGCGGCTACCGCGTCCGCGTCGACACCGTCGAAGACCGCGTCACCGGCCTGTCGGTCCTGGCCACCACACCAACCGGTGAGCAGATCGCCACCCGCGTAAGGACATTCGGCTACACCGCAGGCGACCTCACCACGGTCACCAACGGAGTGGCCGCCACCACGACCTACGGCTACGACGACGAACACCGCATGCTGTCCTGGCGTGATTCGCGCGGCACAGAGATGGTCAATACCTACGACCAGTTCGGTCGGGTGGTCAAGCAGGCCGGTACCGACGGGATCATGTCCGCGGCGTTCGTCTACGAAACCCTGACCGAGTTCGGGCGAACCCGCACCCGTCACACGAATTCCGTCGGCGCGGACACCATTCTCGAGTTCGATGAAGACCTGTGTTTACGTGCCACGATCAATCCGCGTGGCGCGCGTTCGGCTACCGATTACAACGAATTCCGCCAACCGGTCCGCTACGTCGATGCATACGCCAACACCACGATCTACCTCTACAACCCCGACGGTGACTTGATCTTGGTCCGACGCCCAGACCAGAAGTCGATCACCATTGGCTACGCGGCACCCGCGCGCCCGTCCACGATCACCGACGTCGATGGCACCACGATCACCCGCACCTACGACGATGATGGCAACCTCACCACGGTCACCGATGCCGACGGTGTCACCACCAGCTACACCCACCACGAGTGTGGCGCCCCGGCTTCGATTACGACCTCGACCGGCGCCGCAACCTTCATCGAGGTCGACCGCGCCGGACTACCGATCCGGATCACCGGACCGAACAATACTGTCACCTGCATCGAGCGTGACAGGCTCGGCAGACCGAGAAACGTCACCAACCCACTCGGCAACATCACGACCTACGAATACTCGGTCGAAGGAAAGTTGCTCAGTCACATCGACTCCTCCGGTGTCACCCAGTTCTGGACATATGACAGTGAATGCAAACTACTCACACACACCAACCAGATCGGTGCTGTCACCCGCTACACCTACGGCGCCTTCGACCTGGTGGCCACCCGTGAGGGACCCGATGGCAGCGTCACCTCCTACACCTACGACACCGAGCGCCGTCTCACCAGCATCTGCAACCCTCTCGGTGACGCCTGGATCTACGAATACGACCCGGCCGGTAACGTTCGCGCCGAAACTGACTACAACGGCTCGACAACCCGAACCGACTACGACCTGCTCGACCGTCCGACCACCATCACCACTCCGACCGGTGCTCAACGCCGCCACACTTACGACATCCTCGGCCGGTTCGTCGGTGTCAGTACGGACACCGGTGAATGGATCACCTACACCCACACCCCGACCGGACGGATCGCGTCTGCGCGGAACGGACTGGGTGACAACACAACGCACACCATAACTTTCACCTACTCACCGACCGGGCGCCTGCTCAGTCAGCGCGTCGACGCCAGCACGTCGACCTACGATTACGATCGTCACGGACGCCGCCTTGCCTACACAACCCCCGGCGGTAGTTTTACAAGCTACGAGTACACACCGGGTGGACAGGTCGCGGCACTAACAACCGATGGGCATCGATTCAGTTTCACCCACGACGAAGTCGGACGCCAGAACAGTTGGCATACCGTCGGCATCGGGCAGCACAGCACCTACGGCCCAGCTGGAAACATCACCAGCCGCGAACTCGTACAACTCGACCCACATACTAGTGCTCCCACCCGGCTTCTCGAACGTGACGACTACGGTTGGCGCTCCGACGGATACATTACGAGCCACACCACCACCACACCCACGTCGCACAGACGGCGCGACTACATCATCGATGCGATCGGGCGCATCACCCATATCGCCACTCCGAACGTCGGAGTTACTGAGCATTACGCCTACGACGATCTGTCGAACATCACCCTCGTAGAAGTTCCCGCACGGGCTGCGTCATCCGAACAACACGAAAACGCTGTCCCCACACCTGAACCCGATTACAGCGCCCATCTCGAGTACCGCAACAACCTCCTGACCCGATCGGGACGCAACAGATATCACTATGACGATGCCGGGCGGCTCGTCCGCAGAACGAAGACCCGGATCTCCCGAAAGCCCCTCACCTGGCATTATCGGTACAACGCATTCAACCAACTCATCGAGGTCACGACACCGGACGACACCATCTGGTCCTATACTTACGACCCCTTCGGCCGTCGGACCAGCAAACGTCACGACACCACCAGCACTTGCATTAAATTCACCTGGGATAGCGTCCATCTCACCGAGCAGACCACCACCGACCACACTGGTACTCGAACCCATAGCTGGACAAATCACCCCTCAACGCACATCCCCCTCACCCAGTCCACTGACGATCGATTCTGGGCGATCGTTACCAATCTCCAAGGCGTACCCACTCACCTGGCCGACCCCACGACCGGCGAAATCGCCTCTACGACAACTCCGAATCTTTGGGGAGAGTCCTCGTGGACCGGGCTCGATACTCCACATAGATTCCAGGGCCAACAATATGATCCAGAGACTGGATTTCACTACAACTATCACCGCTACTACGACCCCGAAACCGGCCGGTTCACCACCCCCGACCCACTCGGTATTACGCCATCTCGCAACAACTACGCCTACCCTCAGAATCCTCTCTGCTGGTCTGATCCATTGGGATTGGCGCCACAAGGGTGCTCCCTATTTCGCGGTACAACGCAGGGATACGAGGGCTCGCCTGCGGCTCAACGTGTGGGTGTGACGCCGACGAGCTCGGACCCTGCGGTTGCTACAATTTTCGCGACCGGAGCGGAACGCTATGGCGAGGCAGTCGTACAGATCGCGAGAGGTGAGGATATAGCTGACATTGAACGCCTGACTGGATACGGCGTTATCTCACGTGAAGCCGAGGTTCCTTTGGATATATCCCCGGCAGATTTCTCCTCACGGGCAAGTATTGAGATTCCAGCATCGGTAGCTCGATCAATCCTTGGTGATATGGGGATAAACATCCCTCGCTCTATCGATCTCGGAAACATGGATGCAATAATGGATGAGACCCCGAAGCTCTCGTCTGAGCAGGTCAGGGAGTTCGTGGAAAGGGCGGCAAAGTATGGCCAGTAGCGGTGTACTCAAGATTCTTGAGATCCATGCAGATAGCGCAACCTCTGCCGTGTGTAACGTACGCTGTCTTGACGGCGAGGTGCGTGTCGGTGATCGAATTCATAAAGGCACCGACCCCGGCGGCGAGGATTATCAACTGGACCTGTCTGTGGATTCGATATCGTTCTATAGAAAGGCTGTAGATTCCATTACAATTGGGCTATCCGCGCAAGTACGGCTTACCGGAGTTGGTTTGGCCAATCTGCACGAATGGGATAATGTCTCGACCTCTGCCCAGCTCTGACGGAACATGTTATTACGATGTTTCTGATACTTGGGAGGTGAAGAGAATTGGTTGACTTCGCATTCACGGTACGTGACAATCCGCCAGAGGATGGCTATTCGCTCGGGGATTTGGATGTATCGGGCAGTGCTGGATCGGTGACCACGCGCGGCCTCGAGGCGCCAGATCAACGTATGATGGTATATCCATCTGCTGCGGACCTGCTTTCCGAGGTTCGACTTCTGGCCAGTCGTGGAAAAGGCGGCGGAAGATTTGAAGGTATCGGATCCATGTTTGTTGTCAGGTTTTCGCTTCAGAAGGGGGTGGTGGAAACCTGGCATGAGAAGATGCTGATTGATTCCACGCCGCTGCCCGACTTCCTGCGGTCAACCTTGAGTAGTGCTAAGTCCCTATATCGACATGGCACGGGCGCGGTTGAAGCGAACCGGAATGTCTTGAACATGCTTGCAGAAAGGATCGATTCATTCGAAAATTGGCAAGCATTGCTCAACATCGAAGATGCGAAGTCAAGAGGGGGAGAAGCCGTCGAGATTGAAAATTCCGACCGAATGAGTTCGAGCAGGACGGCCGAATTGCCGGATTTACTCGCCGACGTTATCAAAACGCGTTCTTTCGCGGGTCTCGAGGTGGGTTCGTTAGTGGTCGACTTCGACCACGTGTTCACTGGTGGTGAATTCGTCGAAGACATCGATAAACGTCAGACCACGATGCGACGGGATTACGGCATTGTTGAGCCCGGCTTCGCTCGGGATCCTGATTCGGGATGGAGGTGTTTCAGCCTGAACCTGTCGGTGCATCGACTGCGTTGGGGCGTCAGGCTACCGTCTTCGCTGTCTATTGATGATCGTCTGCCGGTGGTCGTATCGATGACCGAACTCGAAGCCTCTCTAGCTGTGCAGGGGGAATCGCTTTCTGTACATGGGGCACAGTTCCACGATTTCCGGCACTACGCTTCGATCTCCGGGGCACGCGTAACGGTAGCGGCGGAGGACTTCGACGATCTTCTTCTGGAGGGGAGCGTGTGGTCAATAGAGCTCTGAGGATCGAATTGGTGGACTCGGTCCAATGAATATTGATGCCCGCGATTGGCGTCGCGGTTGGATCTCCATTTCTAGGATGAGCGAACCGAGAAGGATCTTTATTGTGACGGTGCGGTCATAAGTGATAGAGAATCGTAGTTTCGATATCGAATTATCTTCTTCTATCGCAATGGAGTTCGCTATGGCAACCCCTTCGCCTGATCGCGAATATATGGTCCTCGACCGCAGTTTACCGCTCTACTTCGACATGAAGTTCAGGCCTTGGCGATATATGCTGACACATTCTGAATTGGAACTTCGCAGCTTCGATCGTTCATCGGATGAGGTATGTGTTGCTATAAGATTTCATAATGTAATTGCGATGAAGATGAAGACGGTGTTCGAGTCGCTGACTGTTGCTGTCGCAGATTCCTCTCAGTATGCGGAACTCGAGCGACTATCTGGGCTAGCCGAAGAACGATGGTCGCGTATACAATGTATCGCACTGAAGTCCGCTGGAGAAGACAGTCTGATCGCATGCGTTGGATACAGTATTCGCCTGTACCCAGGCGGGTTTCCGCGCCACGCAGCGGTGTAGTGGGCGTGCAGTGCGGCGTAGGCTGAGAATTGTAGGTTCAACTATCCTCTTTGAGATCTGCTACAGAGCTCGAGCTGACCGCATTCAAGTTGATTGCTGTTCTGTCCGGCGCGCGAGGTGACGGTGCGGATTGGAGTTTATAGCCCTGATCTTGTACGCGGGACTGAACTGTGAATGAACCCGTGCGGCGTCCACAGCGGAGGACTGCGATGATAATGACGAGTGAAAATCTGCGGAGTAAATTGTCTCTTCATCGGGAGCGTGAAAGAGTCGAACTTCTCAAAGGCAGGCTACAGCATGTAGGGATCGTAGAATTCCGAGGGGGAGAATTCATTCCCGCGAGTGCCCGGGAGTACTTTCGTGAATGTGTGAAGATGGATTCTGATCCGGACTCCGTCGTGTCGTTCGACGTGGATGATGCGACCAAGTTCGAGTGGCGCCGTGAAGTTGTTCGAAAGTCTATGGTAGGCGAGAAATTTCTGTTTTTGACAGGAATGGAGCACTTCCCCTGGGCGCAGTGTCGGGTCGTATCTATCGGATGGATTGACGAGCTCTTTGACTTGCTGGCCGACGATGTTGTCATCATGTCATCAGACCTAGGCAGTCTTCTGCGCGTCTTCGATCTGGAGTATGCGACTGTGGCATTCTGGAATGCTGAAAGTGACCTCCGCGACACCTGATGAGTTTGTGATGTGGGTCACCCGGCGGAACCGGATGGTCGGGGTCGGCGTCGAACTCCATGACAGGGCGTTTGCCGAATCCAACGGGCTGGAGGGGAGTATCAACCGTGATCTTCTCGACTCCGCCCGCTCTTGCGGACCCGGTTGCGGCCGATGCGCTGCGGCGCCGATGGCCGCGGGTGGCCGGCTACCTGCGCATCTCCTATCTCGTGTTGCCGATCGTGGTGGCGGTGGCAAGCACGGTGACCCTGGCGCTGGTCGTGCCTGTATCGATCCGCGGGTGGGCGCTGCCGTTGCATGTTCTCTTGATCTCCGCGCCGCCGGTTCTGGCGCTGGTCCGGCTTCGTCGAAGTGGGGTGTGGCCGCCGCGGCGGTGGACCGTGGGGAACGGGAGTGCGGCGGCGCAGTTCGTGGTGCTGGCCGTCGAGGTCGGCGTCATGCTGTATTTCTGGTCGCCAGGTGTGACCATCTATGGTGTCGTCGTCGGGGTCGGCGTCGTGTGCATCGTGACGGCCGTGATCGGGGCCAGTCCGGCGCTGGCCGGAGCGGCCGTGGCCAGTAGTTTGGTCTTGGGTCTGGTCCTGCCGGACTCTGTTCCCGGATGGGTGACGGTATTGCACATCCTGGTGCTCACTGTGCCGTTCATCGTTATTCTGCGTGAGCTGCGTCCAGGCGAGCGGTGGCCGCCGCGGCAGTGGGCTGTCGGAAACCTGACTGTTGTCGCGCTGTCCGTGGTCATGGTCTTGGAGATCGCTGTCATGCTCCACGCCCGGGGTGCGACAGCGCACGTCATCGTCGCTGGAGTGGGTCTGTTGGTGCTGATCGCGGCCAAGGCTCTCAACGATGGGGCCGTGGCTCGCGTCGGTGACATCGATCGGTTGAGCCAAGCGGAGTCGAATGACACGCTCCCGCTTCAAGAGCCGCGGTTGGGTACCCCACCGGGAATCGTTTTGCTCGAGCCGGATGCCATAGCTTGGCGACAGCACCACTGGGAGGCTGTACAGCTGCGTCTGCGTATGGCCCCGATTCTTCCAGACGAAGTCGATCCCTTTCGGGGTGGTCTGAAGATCAGTTACATCGGGTCGAGCATCCTCGGCGAGGTGCGATTCGAAGAAATACACGCGGTGTGGCCAACGGTTCGCCCGGTGGAGGAACCTCCGTATATCTGGCTCGTGCCGGCCGATCAGCCACCCGAATTCACGAGCACCCGGCAGACCCTGGTAGTCCAACCCAAAGCGCCCGGCAGGAGCCTCATCCGCATCCCGGTCCGCGACGCCGAGGTGGCCGCCGCGCTGGTGCGTCGCCGAATGCGTTGGCAGGAAATGAAATCGAACAGATATCGACCGAACCATGGAGAATCGAGGTATTCGCGATGACCGATCAGGTCAATGTCGCCACCGACGACCTGCGCCAGCATTGCCAGGCGGTCACCGGTTTCGGTGACCGCATCCGGTATGCCGCCGACGCGGCGCAGCATCTGAGCATTCTCGATGACGGCTACGGTGCGCTGGCCACACCGTTGGTCGCGATCCTGCATGTGGTGCAGGCCGCCCATGCGCAGGGACTGGCCGGGATGGCCTCGGCGCTGGATGCCACCGTGGACAAGGTGACCACCTGTGCGGACGCCTACGATCAGCTCGACAACCGTCGGGCCGGCGAACTCTCCGAAGCTGCGGGGGAGATCTGATGGGCAACAGCGCATTCGCCGATGATCCGGTCAGCGCCAACACTCTGATCGCGAGCGGTACCGATCGGAGCAACGCCTACAAGAGCGAAGGTGGATTCCTCATCTCCACCTCGAACGAGGGTGACACTCTCCAGCTGGGGCGTGGCATCACGCTGGCCGAAGGCCTCGATGAAGTCGTTGAAGGGATCGAGAAGAACGACCCGTTCGTGTCGGCTCTCGGCATCACGGCGATCGGATTGGATGTTGCCTCCATTGTTTCGGATCCGATCGCCTACATCGGCGGCCAGATCGTCACGTGGATGCTCGAGCATGTGCAGCCCATCCGCGAAGCGTTCGACAAGGTCTGCGGCAACAACGATGTCATCCAGGCATACTCCAAGTCATGGTCCAGTATCGGTACCGAGGTGTTGTCGGTGTCCGAGGATTTCTCCGCTGCTGTGACGCAAGGCACCGCGCAGTGGCAGGGCGCCGCGGGCACGGCTTACCGGGCGTACTCCGGAGTGCAGACCGGCCTGGTTGCCTCGCTCGGCGTCGCCGCGAACGCGATGTCGGAGTTGGTGCGGATCGTAGGTGAGATCATCAATGGTGTCCGGACCGCGATCCGTGACATCTTGGCAGCCCTCGCCGGCAAGCTCATTTCATGGACGGTCAAACTGTTGTGCACAGTCGGGACGGGAGCGATTGCCATTGTCGCTGAGGCTCTTGCCGAACTCGCGAAGCAGCTGTCGAGCGTCTCGAAGATCGTCGCCGCACTCATCAAGGATCTCAAGCAATTCGGGACGACCGCCACCGCGCTGCGTGACGTGGTCGACGGAATCTACAAGGCCCTCGCCGGCCCGAACTCCAGCTATACGACCGCGGTGATCGGCACGGCGTGATTCGCCGAGGACACCCTATCCTGCAGCGGGCGTCAGCGCGTCGGTCAGCGCGGGCACCGCGAGAGCCCGTTGCCAAGGCCGCGCTCCACCGGCGCGAAGGAAATCCTCGACGCGAGCCGACAACTCCTCGACAGTGCCGACGTTCTTGTAGTCCGGCAGCCCGTCCCAGCACAGCCGGCGAACCAGGTCGGGGGAGAGCAGGTTCTCGACCGGGATCGAGTGTTCGGTGGAGAGCTCGCCCATGGCACTGCGCGCGGTGGTGAGGCGGGCCGCGGCGGCGGGGTCGCGGCGTTCCCAGCGGTTGACCGGAGGTGGGCCGTCGAAGGGCAGGGTGAGCGGTGGGAGTTCCTTGTCGGGGAGGACGCGGGCGCGCTCGACGGCGGCGAGCCAGTCGCGCGAGTAGCGGCGCTGGCGGGGGCCGCCGAAGACGGGGAGGGTGCGCAGCTGGGCGATGGTGCGGGGTTCGCCGGTGGCGGCCGCGACGATTGCGGAATCGGGGAGGATGCGGGCGGGGGCCACATCGCGGGCGCGGGCGAGTTCGTCGCGGGTGGTCCACAGTTCGCGCACGATCGCCAACTGGCGGGTGCGGCGCAGGGTGTGGATGCCGGAGGTGCGCCGCCAGCGGTCGGCCTTGGGGGTGGGCGGGTCCATGGTGCGGACGTGCTCGAATTCCTCGGCGGCCCAATCGATCTTGCCCTGGGTGGTGAGATCGTCGGCGACGGTGTCGCGCAGTTCCAGCAGCAGCTCGACGTCCAGTGCCGCGTAGTTGAGCCATTCGTCGGGCAGCGGGCGGGTCGACCAGTCGGCGGCACCGTGCCCCTTGCGCAGGGAGCGCCCGAGCAGGTTCTCCACCATCGCGGCCAGGCCCACGCGTTCGTAGCCGGCGATGCGGCCGCCGAGTTCGGTGTCGAACAGGCGGGCGGGGCGCAGGCCGAGTTCGGCGAGGCCGGGCAGGTCCTGGTCGGCGGAGTGCAGGACCCATTCGAGATCGTTGATCGACTCGGCCAGCGGGGTCAGCGCGTCGGTGACCGGGATCGGGTCGATCAGGAACGAGCCGGCGCCCTCGCGGCGCAGCTGGATCAGGTAGGCGCGGGCGGAGTAGCGGAAACCGGACGCGCGTTCGGCGTCGACGGCCAGCGGGCCGGTGCCCGCGGCGAGGGATTTGGCGGCCGCGGCGACCTCGTCGGCGGTCGCCAGCACAGGTGGAACCCCCTCGGCGGGGGCGAGCAGGGGCTCTGCTGCGGTGGGTTCCTCGGCGACCGACATAAACGTGAACTCTACGTGGCGATCAAGGGTGATCGGTGCGGGTATAGGAGTCCGGCCGTAAATGGGTGATCCCAGCGGGCGGGAGCCCGGCGGCGAAGGCCAGCACCTCGCAGAACGCCTCCACATGGCGGCGCATCTCGGTGTTCATCGCCGTCCACGAGGCCCGCAACTCCAGCTGGTGGGCCCGCGGCGGGCCCGCGATGTCGCCGTAGCGGACCGAACTGGTGGCGGTCACCGTGCCGCCGAGGGCGGTGAACGGCTCGCCACGCGACTCCAGCGAATCGACCAGCCAGCTCCAGGCGACCTCGGGCAGCAGCGGGTCGGCGGCCAGGGCGGCGTCGATGTCGGCCTGGATGTAGGCGACCAGCCGGAACACGCCGTTCCAGGCTTCGTCGCCGTCGGGGTCGTGGAGCAGGATCAGCCTGCCGAACGCGTCGCCCTCGGAGTCGATGGGCACCACCGGGGTGTCGGGATGGGTGACCTCCGCTCCGAGCGCATAGGAGAACGGCGCCAACCGTTGCGGGGGACGGATAGGCGCCAGCTCGATTCGAGGGTGCACTGTTGCGGTGCCCATCGCATCGACCGCCGCCCGGAAAGAAGCAGGCTCGCGGGGCGTTCCCCCGGTCGGTGCGGCGCCGTCGCGGATGTCGAGCGGTGTCACGAGGGGCAACGGTAGACCGTTGGCGGTCGACGCCGTCGGAGGCGCGCCGCCGTGCGCGTGGCGTGCGGGTCGCGTTGCGCAGGATGCATTCTCGAGGTCAGCGTGATGCATGATGCGCGACGAGCGGCCTCGAACCGGAGACTGTCGATCGGGCGGTGCGTGTTTCGCCCGATTCCGGTCGGCGGGGGTGCCGCCGATCCGGGAACGGCAGCGGGTCGACCTAGCGCCGAACGTGGCGGGAAGTCCACCTAGGATGAACGGCGATGAGCACTTACACCCGCCGCCGGTTGACCGATGCCCCGTTCCTGGCCGCCGCCACCGGCGCGACGCCGAGCAGGCGCCCCGTCTGGTTCATGCGTCAGGCTGGCCGCTCGCTGCCGGAGTACCGGGAACTGCGCAAGGGCATCGGCATGCTCGAGTCGTGCTTCGACCCCGAGCTGGTGTGTGAGATCACCATGCAGCCGATCCGCCGCCACGGCGTCGACGCGGCGATCCTGTTCTCCGACATCGTCGTTCCGCTCAAGGCCGCGGGCATCGACCTCGACATCGTGCCCGGCGTCGGCCCGGTCATCGCCTCGCCGGTGCGCACCGAAACCGATGTGCGGGCCCTGCCCCGGCTGCGGCCCGAGGAGGTCGGCGCGGTCACCGACGGCGTGCGGCTGCTCACCGACGCGCTCGGCGACACCCCGCTGATCGGCTTCGCAGGCGCGCCGTTCACCCTCGCCTCCTACCTGGTCGAGGGCGGCCCGAGCAAGCAGCACGAGCGGACCAAGGCGATGATGCACGCCGACCCGCAGACCTGGCACGCCCTGCTCGGCACCCTCACCGACATCACCATCTCCTTCCTGCAGGCCCAGCTCGCCGCCGGCGTCGACGCGGTCCAGCTGTTCGACTCCTGGGCCGGTGCGCTCTCCCTGGCCGACTACCGCGAATACGTCCTCCCGCATTCGGAGCGCGTCTTCGCCGAGGTCGCCGCCGCGGGCGTCCCGCGCATCCACTTCGGTGTCGGCACGGGCGAGCTGCTCGGCGCCATGGGCGAGGCCGGGGCCGACGTGGTCGGCGTGGACTGGCGCGTCCCGCTCACCGACGCCGTGCGCCGTGTCGGCGCCGGAAAGGGTCTGCAGGGCAACCTGGATCCGGCGATCCTGTTCGCCGGATTCGACGCCGTCGAGGCCGAGACCCGCCGAATCCTGCGTGAGGCCGACGAGGCGATCACCCTCGGTGCCACCGGCCACATCTTCAACCTGGGCCACGGCGTGCTGCCGGATACCGACCCGGGCGTCCTGACGGCGCTCGTGGAGCTGGTCCACTCGCTGTAGCGGTCGATACGGGCGCTCGGCGTCCGTGTTTGCCGACACAGAACCGACCGGTGGGTGTTGACCCTCCTGACCACTGTGGATAGCCTTACCTAGCTCTGTGGTGGGGTTCGCTCCGTGGTTGCGGATCACTCACCCGGGCAGCGCCGGACGAGGCGAGCGGTACCTGCCGTGACACCACGGCCGCCGCACCCCCGCCCACCGGTCACGAAGGTTCGTCATGTCAAAGCTGCTCAAGCTCGTCTCCGCCTGTCTGCTCGCCGCTCTGCTCGGCCTCGGATTCGCCCAGCCCGCCCTCGCCGATGTCTCCATCCGCGACGCCAAGGTCGCCGACCTCTACGTCCGCGACGAGAACCCCACCCTCGCGCAGCTGGAGAAGCAGTTCGCCGCGTTCTGGAACCCGAACATCGGCATCGACCCCAAGGTCGAGGTGAGCCTGCACGGCGACAAGGCGCGCCCCGCGCTCGAGCGGGTCATGCAGTACGGCAAGACGATGGACTTCTTCTCCATCCAGGGCCGCGCCGTCGGCGGGGTGAACAAGTCCGGCAACACCCTGTCGGTCCGCGTGGAGGGCCTGATGGCCGGCTTCCCCGCCAACTCGACCACCTATCACCTGGTCCGCGAGAACGGCCTGTGGAAGTACGACTGGAAGAAGATCTGCGCCGAGATGGAGTGCGCGGACAACCCGGACTTCGGCTACTGAGCCGTCGGGAACCACGCACATGATCAGCGTTCGCGGCGTGTCCAAACGCTTCGGCGACACCGTCGCCGTCGACGACGTCAGCTTCGAGGCCCCCGCCGGGGCGATCACCTACCTGCTCGGGCCCAACGGCGCGGGCAAGACCACCATCATGCGGATGATCGCCGGGCTCGCCCGGCCCAGCGCGGGCACGGTGGTCGTCAACGACAGCGGCCTGCTGGCCTTCGGTGACGCGATCCGCGAGATCGGATTCAGCCTCGGTGCCTTCTCCCGCAACCCCAAGCACACCGCCGAACAGCACCTGCGCTGGCAGGCGCGGCTCGGCGGCGTGCCGGTCGACAACGTGGAGCGGGTGCTCGCCCTGGTCGGACTCGAACCGGCCGCGCGTCGCTCGGTCGGCAAGTTCTCCTACGGCATGCTGCAGCGGCTCGGCATCGCCTCGGCCCTGCTCGGTGACCCGAAGACCCTGGTTCTCGACGAACCGGCCAACGGCCTCGACGTCGAGGGCACACTGTGGTTGCGCGAACTCGTCACCGGGCTGGCCGCCGACGGCAAATGCCTGCTGGTGGCCTCGCACAATCTCACCGAAGTGGAGATCACGGGTGACCGGATCGTGGTGATGGGCAAGGGCGCCGTGCTCTCCGACACCAGCAAGGACGACCTCGTCGCCCAGGGCTCCGGCCCCCGGCGGCTGGAATCGGCCTACGTCGAACTCACGCGCGGCAGCGTCGAATACACCGCGGCCGGGGGTGAGCGCTGATGATCGGCACCTATCTCGCGCGGTCGGTGCGCAGTGAACTGGCCAAGTTGTCGTGGCGGAACTCGTTGTGGTTCAGCGTTGTTCCGCTGGCGGTGCTGATCCCGGTGCTGATCAACTTCGGCATCGCCAAAGCCGCCCAGGCCCAGGCCATCAACGGGCTCGGTGGCATGGAGACCAACAACACCACCTACTGGGTCCTCATCTTCTCGACCTTCATCCTGATGTCGGGCGCGGTGACCTCGCTGTGCGCGGAGTTCAAGGACAAGACGGTCGAGACGGTCTACGGCATCCAGGCGCGACGCTGGCTGTTGCCGGTGGCGAAACTGATCGTGTTCGGCACGGTTTCCGGTGTCGTCGCGCTGGCGACCACCTTCCTGCTGCTCGGTGGCTTCCCCCGGCTGTTCCCCGACATCTGGGGCAAGGTCGACGCGTTCTCCGCCGACGGCATCCGGTTGCTGATCTGCGTGCCGATCTTCACCATCCTGGTGTGCGCGCTCGGCCTCGGACTGTCGGCGCTGCTGCCCAAGCCGGGCGTGGTGGTCATGGTGGTGCTGCTGTGGAAGTTCGGCATCGAAGTGTTCGTCACGTTGATGCCCGGTGATCTCAGCACGCTGCTGCAGCGGCTCTCACCCTTCCGCAACGGCGAACTCGGCGTCGGGCAGATGTCGACCATCACCTCGCTGTTCGGCGGCGAGAACGGGTCGCTGCTGTACTTCGGGGTGCTGTGCGTGACGATCTTCGTGATCGGCACCGTGCGGATGTCGACCGGGGACACCAAGAGCGAATAGCCCGTACGACGAACGAAGGCCTGCACACCCGTGGCGTGCAGGCCTTCGTTTGTTCGGAGAACTCAGTAGTCGAACTTCGGGTCACCGGCGCAGGCGACGTGCGCGCAGTACTCCTTCCAGTCCATCTTCCACAGGCCGCCGTCGCGAACCAGGTAGAAGGTGGACTCGGTGAGCGGGAACCCGGCCGCGACACCCTGGCCGACGACACTGAGCCGGTCACCGTTGATGTTCACCGGGCCGATGGCGCGACCCTGGATGGAGAAGAAGTCCATGGTCCGGCTGTACTGCATGAGCTGCTCGAGCACCGGGCGGACCTTCTCGCCGTGGTAGCTCACCTCGACCTTCGGATCGAGGCCGATGTTCGGGTTGAAGAACGCCGCGTACATCTTCTCGAGCTGGTCGAGCGAGGGGACGCTGTCGCGAATGTAGAGGTCGGCGACCTTGGCGTCGCGGATCAGGACATCGGCGGAGGCGGCGGGGGACAGGCCCAGCCCGAGCAGGGCGGCGAGCAGGGCGGTGAAAACGATCTTGACGACTCGAGACATGGCAACCTTCAGTGACCGGTGGACGGAGCGATCGGCCGACACGAGGCTCGTCGCACGCGACCATCCCCCGGCACCCGCCGAACCCGCGCACGCGAGCTACCGGAGAGCGAATTCGACGGTGTCGAACCCGCCCGGCGACTCGCGCGGTGGGTGAGCCAATCCTAAGTAGTGGTTCCGCGCCGATCAAGACCCAGGTCGGCACCATCGCGAGGCTGTCGGAGCTGTCACAGCGCGGGTCGAGATCGCATGACGCGCGGGTTGTCGAATTCGTCGGTGCGGTGGAGCGCGGTGGTCGGTATCGCTCGTCGGGCAAACGTTGTCGCGCGGTGCTTCTCGCCGGTGGCCGGAACGTAGTCGGCGGGGGAAGTGATCCACCCGACAGCTGTCGGGGTGTGCGTCGGTCGGGTCGATGCGCCGGGCTACCGTCGGGGCATGCGAATCGCGGTCGTCGGTGGCGGAATCAGCGGACTCGTCGCGGCCTACAGGTTGCGACAGCGCCTGGGGCCGCGCGCCGATATCGTCGTGCTCGAGCGCGGCGACCGGGTGGGTGGGGTGCTGCGGACCGGCGAATTGGCCGGGGAGCCATTGGATCTCGGTGCCGAGGCTTTCGTCGGCCGCAGGCCCGAAGTGGTGGAGTTGATGGCCGAACTCGGACTCGACGACCAACTGGTTCGCCCGGCGGGCAAGCGGCCGCTGGTGTGGTCGGGCGGCGTCGCGCACCCGCTGCCGCCGCGCACCCTCATGGGCATCCCCTCCGACGCGGAATCGATGCGCGGCCTGGTCGACGCCGAAACCCTCGCCCGGATCGCCGCCGAACCCACCCGCCCGCTGGACTGGCGGCCCGGCACCGACATCGACGTGTACAGCCTCATCGCCGACCGCTTCGGCGCCCAGGTCGCCGAACGTAGCGTCGACCCCCTCCTCGGCGGGGTCTACGCGGGCACCAGCGCCACCATCGGCGTGCGCGCCGCCGTCCCCCCCCTCGCCGCCGCCCTCGACCGCGGCGCGACCAGCCTCACCGAAGCCGCCCGCGCCGCCCTGCCCGCGCCCAGCAACGCCCCGGTATTCGGCGGCCTGCGCGACGGTTACGGCGCGTTGGTCGACGCGCTGATCGAAGCCTCCGGCGCCGCCATCGTCACCACGACCGCCGCAACCCGGATTGCCAGGGGACGCCGAGTCAGCGCACCCGTCAACGACACGTGGACCTCTGAGCCTGCCGGGTCCACAGATGACAGCCCCTATCCGGCGGGCTCGGTGGGCGACCGCTCGACTTCGGCGGGCTCGGCGGGTGACCGCTCGGGCACATCGAGCTCGGTGGGCGACCAGTCGACTTCGGTGGGTTCGGTGGGTGATGGCTCGTCGGGTGGGCGCGCGGGCTCGGAGATTCCGGTGGGTGGCCGCTCGACTTCGGTGGGTTCAGCGGGCGACCGCTCGGGCGAGTCGGGCTCGGGGGGCGGCCGGTCGACTTCGGTGGGTTGGGTCGTCGATCCGATCGGTCGCGTCGACGCCGTCGTACTGGCCACGCCGGCGCCGATCACCGCGCGGCTGCTGCGCGCCGTCGACCCGATCGCGGCCGAGGCTGTCGCGGGGATCGAACTGTCGTCCTCGGCGCTGGTGGCCCTGGCGCTCCCCCACGACACCGCACTGCCGGACAACTCGGGCATCCTCATCGCCACCGGAGAACCCCTGCGCGCCAAGGCCTTCACACTGTCGAGCCGCAAATGGCCGCACCTGGCCGAACGCGACGTCGCCCTGGTCCGCGCCTCCTTCGGTCGCTTCGGCGACGAGTCACCACTGACCTGGTCCGACGACGAGCTCATCGCGGCCGCCGTCACTGACCTGTCCACCGTCACCGGCATCCCGATCACCCCACTCGAGGCCGTGGTCCAACGCTGGCCCGGCGGACTCCCGCAGTACGCCCCCGGCCACACCGACCGCATCGCCACCCTGGAATCGGCGGTCGCCTCTCTCGACGGCCTCGCCGTCGCCGGCGCCTACCTCCACGGCGTCGGCGTCCCCGCCTGCGTCGCCGCAGGCACCGCCGCCGCCGACCGAATCGTCACCTCGCTGGGCTCCCACGTCTGAGGCAGAAGGCCTGGCTCGAGTGCTGTTGTCGCAGGCCCGGAACCCGCTCGCGACGCATTGGCGGAACGCGCGGTGGCACAGGCACACTGGGATGGTGCAGACCTTCGATGCCGTGCTCTGTGACCTCGACGGGGTCCTGCGCCGATTCGACCACGACCGGCAGCGCGAGATCGAGCAGCGCTACGGACTCCCGGTCCTGGCCACCGCGTTCACGCCCGAACTCATGGAGCCCGCGATCCTCGGCCGGACCACGTCCGCGCAATGGCTGGACGCGATCGCGGTGGCGCTCGGCGGGCACGACGACGCCGTTCGCGCGACCGAGGAGTTCGCCGATGTCGATTTCTGGGTCGACGAGCAAGTCGCCGACCTGCTCACCCGGGCCCGCACCCGGATGCCACTGGTCCTCGTCACCAATGCGATGGACAACCTCGACGACCACCTGGCCCAGCTCCAGCTCACCGATTTCGCCGACGCCGTCGTCAGCAGCGCGGTCGTCGGCGTCGCCAAGCCGGACCCGCGCATCTACGAAATCGCCGCCGCCGCAGCCGGTGCCGCCCCTGACCGATGCCTGTTCATCGACGACAGGCCCGCGAACGTGACCGCCGCCCAGGCCCTCGGCATGACCGGTATCCACTACCGCGACCTCGACGATCTGGCCGTCCTGCGCGAGTGAGCCCGAGCGCCTGTCGTCCGGACCGAGGCGGACCACATCGCGCCCGGGGGCCGGTAGAAGAGGTCACTCCGGCGGTGTCGGCGCCCAGACTCCCGCCGCCGTCCCGTCCGCCACATGCGAGCGATAGGTGACGACCTTGTCGTGGATGATCGCGAGATGGGACGTCAACTCGGCGAGCCGATCCCGCACCGCCTGCTCGTGCGCCTCGAGCAGTGCCAAGCGCTCGCGCTCATTCCCCGGCCCCGACCGGACAAGTCCGGCGAAGGTCTTCAATGTCGCGATCGGCATCCCCGACTCCCGCAGCCGGTTGCACAGCAGTAACCACTCCACATCCGCCGGGCCGTAGACCCGCTGCCCACCGGAGGTGCGGGGGGATGGGGCGCAGCAGGAGTTCCTCGCGTTCGAAATACCGCAGGGCGTGGACACCGAGTCCGGTCGCCCGCGCGACATCACCGATGGAGAGACCGTTCATCGCACACCGCCCAGAGCTTGACCTAGATCGCACTCTAGCTTCTACGGTCGCAGCCATGACGATGACACAGCAGCACCGGATCGGCTCCGAATTCGGAGCGCACAGCACCGCCACCGACGTCCTCGACGGCATCGACCTCACCGGCCGGACCGTCCTGATCACCGGCGGCTACTCCGGCCTCGGCAAGGCGGCCACCGAGGCGATGGCGCGCGCCGGCGCCGAGGTCATCGTCCCGGCCCGCCGACCGGAGACGGCCCGAAACGCCTTGCGCGGCAACGCGGAAGTGACCGAACTCGATCTGGCCGACCCCAACAGCATCCAGATCTTCGCCGAGCGATTCCTCGACACCGGCCGCACGATCGACATCCTCATCGCCAACGCGGGCGTCATGGCCTACCCGCGCGAGCGGATCGGCCCCGGCTGGGAAGCACACTTCGCCATCAACCACCTGGGCCACTTCGCCCTGGTGAACCGATTGCAACCGGCACTCACACCCGAAGCGCGGGTGGTGTCGGTGGCCTCGTCGGGACACTTCCTGTCCGACATCCGCTGGGACGACACGCATTTCGAGCACGACTACGACAGCTGGCAGGCCTACGGTCAATCCAAGACCGCCAACGCCCTGTTCGCCACCCACCTCGCCACCCTCGGTGTGCGGGCCTTCGCCGTGCACCCGGGCAGCATCCTCACCCCGCTGCAACGCAACATCCCACGTGCGGAGCAGATCGCCCAGGGCTGGATCGGCGAAGACGGCAGCCGCACTGCCGGATTCAAGACCCCGGCTCAGGGTGCCGCCACCGCAGTCTGGGCCGCCACCGCGCCACAACTCGAGGCCTTCGGCGGTGCTTACTGCCAGGACTGCGATATCGCCGAACCCGCGACCACCGAGGACATGCTGGTCGGGGGAGTGAAACCCTGGGCGGTCGACCCCGAAGCCGCCGCCCGCCTCTGGGCGCTGTCACGCGAGTTCACCGGGCTGGACAGCTTCACGGCGTGTCACCGGCGGCCGACGATAGCGATGATGCATGATCGCCCGCTGTGACCACCACCGACGAACAGCGGCTCCGCACCCTCGTCCTCGATCCCGACCTCGGTCCCGTCGAACTGCACGCGGGCGAGGCGACGACAGTCACCTCGGTCTTCGGCAACGACGAGGCCTCGCCGTGGCGGGCGAACCGGCCGCCCGAGGACTGAGCGCCGACAGCGCCCGCCCACCCGGCGGCCGAAATCCCCGCAGTGGCACGATGGATCCATGGCGCGACTCGACTATCAGGCCCTCAACTCCACCATCCGCTACCTGATGTTCTCGGTGTTCCAGGTCCAGCCGGGCGTGCTCGGCGAGGATCGCACCGAGGCGATCAAGGAAGCACAGGCATTCTTCGACGGACTCGCCGACAAGGGCGTGGTGCTGCGCGGGATCTACGACGTGGCCGGCCTGCGCGCCGATGCCGATTTCATGATCTGGACCCACGCCGAGCGCGTCGAGGACCTGCAGGCCGCCTACGCCGACTTCCGCCGCACCACCGAACTCGGCAAGGCCAGCGCGCCGGTCTGGAGCAATGTGGCGGTGCACCGGCCCGCCGAGTTCAACAAGAGCCACATCCCGGCCTTCCTCGCCGGGGAGGACGCGGGCGATTACATCTGCGTCTACCCGTTCGTGCGCTCCTACGAGTGGTACCTGCTGCCCGACGAGGAGCGGCGCAAGATGCTCGCCGACCACGGCAAGGCCGCCCGCGGCTACGCGGACGTGCGGGCCAACACCGTCACCTCGATGGCACTGGGCGACTACGAGTGGATCCTGGCGTTCGAGGCACCGGAACTGCACCGCATCGTCGACCTCATGCGCGACCTGCGCGCCACCGAGGCCCGCCTGCACGTCCGCGAGGAGACCCCGTTCTTCACCGGTCCCCGCGTGGAGGTCGAACAGCTGGTCACCGCCCTGCCGTAAGCGGCGTGGTGAGTCGAAGGCCCGGTCACCCGACCGGGCCTTCGTGCTATTCGGCGGCGGGCTGCAGCCGCAGGGCGATGGAGTTGATGCAGTAGCGCTGGTCTGTCGGCGTGGGGTACCCCTCGCCCTCGAAGACGTGGCCGAGGTGGCTGTGGCAGTTGGCGCACACCACCTCGACGCGGCGCATGCCGAGGGTGTTGTCGGCGCGCAGGATCACCGCGTCGGAGTCGGCGGGGTCGAAGAACGAGGGCCAGCCGCAGTGCGAGTCGAACTTCTCGGTGCTGCGGAACAATTCGGCGTCACAGGCGCGACAGGTGTAGACGCCCTCGGTCTTGGTGTCGGTGTACTCGCCGACGAACGGGCGCTCGGTGGCGGCCTCGCGGAGCACGGCGTACTCCTGCGGATCCAGTTTCGCCCGCCACTGCTGCGGCGTCAGCTGGATGCGCGGCGTGGGCAACGAAGTATCGGAACTCATCACTCCACGCTAATGGTTTCGGCCGGAGCGCGCCGCGATCATCGCGTCACGCCACCGGCCGAGCGCTATTTGAGGGCAGGCTCGCGTTCGCCCGCGGGCTCTTCCGGGGCCACCGGATCGTCGCGATGCTTGGCGGCGGGCGGCGCCGTCTCGGGCTTGTCGGGGTCCTCGGCACCGTCGCGGGAGTCGGGCGCGTTCGCCATCCAGGCGGGGTCGAGGCCGAACTGCAGCCTGCCCGCACGGCGGGCGGCCAGATACCGGTCACCCAGCACACAGAACACCACGATGAGCAGCAGTCCCCAGCCGAAGGTCACCCGCAGGTACTCGAGCGCGCGCCCGGTGCTCTGCCAGCGGTCCGAGAGCCACTTGTCGTAGGTCATGAACCCGAAGATCGCCAGCCAGGCCGGCCAGTTGCGCAGCACCGAATTGCGCAGCACCACCGACATCAGGAACGGGAACAGCATCATCGAGTAGTACATCTGGCCCAGCGAGAGCAGCAGGAACGACGCGGTGAGCAGCACACCGGAGAACGTGGTGACGAAGAACAGATCGTCGTGGCGGTAGTAGCGCCACAGCAGCCACAGCGTCACCGCGACAATCGCGATCATCACCACCTGGACCACCAGGATCAGCCAGTGCGGCAAGCCGTAGTAGAGCCCGTTGCCGCTGAGCGAACTGTTGAAGTAGTCGCGCGTCTCGGCCAGATACGGCACCACCCGGGTGAAGAACTTCTCCGGGTCCGCCGACAGCGGCCAGGCGATCGCCGTGAGTGTCAACGGCACACCACACGCGGTGATGAACACCTTCCATTGGCCGCGAACCGCCGCGACCAATAGCAGCGGCACCAACGTCGGTTTCACCGCGATGCTCAATCCGAGCGCCACACCGGCCCAGAGGTCTCGCCGGGCCAGCAACAGATGCAGGAACACCAGCTCGGCCAGCAGCAGGCAGCCGTTGACGTTGGTGAAGACCAACGTGTTGGTCACCGTCTCGGAAGCGAACATCGCCAGGAGCAGCGCGGGCGCGGCGATGGAGCCGAGACCGAACTTGAACAGGCGGAGCAGCAGGTACCAGGCCAGCACGATCGCGGCTGCGTTCAGCCCGATGAACAGCCAGCGCGACAGCTCGTATTCGATGATCGCCACGGGCGCGATCAGCAGCGTTCCGCTCGGGTAATAGAGATAGTGCGGGTCGACCGACGAGAAGTTGGCGGTGTACAGCGGCCTGCCGTTGAGGAACTCGAACGAGGCGTTGTAGACCGGCTTGTAGTCGTCGGTGATGAAGCCGTTGATCGCCTTGATGAAGACGCGGTTCAGCACCGTCATGATCGCGAATGGCCACAGTGCGAACTTGATCACATCTGCGGTGGTGCGAGCGGTACGTGGCTCGAGCTGTCGGAACAACACTGGGGCACGGTACACCGGATCGGGTTGCGATGGTGTCGCCGGACCCGTCTGACGCGCCGAAACCCGGGATTCTCCGGCCCGGATCAGGCCGGGCAGGCGCCGCCGTCAGCGGGCAATCGCGCCTCCGCGAGGTAGGCGTTGACCGCCTGCTGCGCACAGCCGGAGTGGGCGACGACCGGGTGTCCCCAGCCCTGCCAGGTCATCGTGGCGTGCCGGGCGCCCGCCGAGCCGAGCGCCCCGGTCACCGAGGCGGCGGCCCCGCCGACGACCGGATCGGCGGCACCGGCGAACACCAGCACCGGCAGGTCGAGTTCGGTCGGCAGCGGCGTGGCGGTGGAGACCGGCCACGCCGAGCAGACCATCAGCCCGATCGCGGCCGTGCGACCGAATACCGGATATTTGCCCGCCCAGGTCTCGGCGAGCTCGCGCGCCTTGTCCGGGGTCGGCGGCTGCTGGCCGTCGGTGCACCGGTTCACGAACTCGCCGTCGGAGTTGATCGCCGCGGTCTCGCGGACCACCAGCGCGGCCAGCGGCGCGCGATCACCGCGATCGGCGGCGGCGAGGATGTCGGCCAGCGCGGTGACCCGGCCCGCCTGATCCCCGCGCGGGCTGGACAGGAATCCGGTGAGCGCGGTGGACAGGTCGGCGGCCGAGATGTCGCCGAGGTCGCCGCTGGTCGCCTTGCCCATCAGCCCGGTGATCGTGGCGCGCGGATCGGGTCCGAGCGCGCAGTTCGCCGCCTTGCAGCGCTGCGCGAACGCGGTGAGCGCCGCCTCGGCACCGGTGATCCGCGCCTCGGTCATGGTGGTCATGTCGGCGCCGACCGGTTCGGGGGCGTCGAGCACCAGCCGGGCCAGGTGGTCGCCGTAGCGGCGGGCGTAGCTCAGGGCCACCTTGGCGCCGTTGCCGGTGCCGAGCACGTTGATCTTGTCGACCTGCCACTGCTTGCGCAGCTGCTCGATGTCGTCGGCGGCGTGCGGCGCGTCGAAGGTGCTCTCGTAGGGCTGCAGGAAATCGCGGCAGGCGATGGTCGCGTCCTGGCTGTATTCGGCCACGGCGCCGATCTGGTCGTCGCTGCCCACACCGAACTGGCCCAGGTCGGTCATCACCGCGCGCAGCTGGGCGGGAATGCAGTCGATCGGCTGGGAGGCGCCGATGCCACGGCGGTCCACCGCGACGATCGGCTGCGCGGCCAGCAGCGCGCTGTTGGGACCGATCGACAGCCCGGCCAGGGTCGAGGCCGAGGAACGATCCGACCCGGAGGTGAGGACCAGCGGCGCCACATCGGCGGGGGTCTGCGGCAGCCGGGCCCGCAGCGCGCCCGCCCGGAAGGTGCCGATCACGGTGCCCGCGGTGTCGATCGGGGTCGAGAAATCGGCGCACTCGAGGACGAGGCCCTGGGGCGCATCGCCGAAGTCGAGCGAGCTGAGTGTGGCCTCGGTGCAGTCGCGCCAGGTCAGGTCGGTCTTGGGGACCTCGGCCGTCGCCGGCTCCGTCACCGTGGGCGCCTCGGTCTGGCCGCCCCCGCCGCCGGGCCGCTCGACCGCGACGGCAGGCCGATCGGACGGACCGGCCCCGCAGCCCGCGAGCATGATCGACAGTGTCGCGGCCGCCACCGCGGCCCGAGTCAAGCGCATGGACTACACACTGCCAGGTCCGGCGTCAGGTTTCATCGACGGGCCCAGCGGGCCAGCACGGTCCCGTCGTCGTCGAGCAGGAGCTGCTTGCGCGCCATCGCGGTGTCGAATTGCCGTACCGACAGCGAGATTCGGCCACCGGCACCACCGACCAGCAACGGCGCGGTGGTCACACAGAGTTCGTCGACCAGTCCGGCCTCGGCCAACTGCCCGAACAGGTGCGGTCCGCCTTCACACAGCACCCGATGCAGACCGCGTTCGGTGAACACCCGCAGCAGCGCGGTCGCCGTGATCGCGGCCTCGCCCGCGATCACCACCTCCGCGCCCGCCTCCTCGAGCGCCGCGATCTGCTCCTTCGGCGCCTGCGTGGTGGTGATGATCAGCGGCGCCACCTCGGCGTCGGTGAAGAACTTCGCGGCCGGATCCAGTGCCGCCCTGGCCGTGACGACCGCGACGGGCGGCGGCGCGCCGTCGGCACTGCCACCGATGCCGTGCTGGAAATGCGTACGCCGCCGGTCCGGATCGGGGTGCGCGCCACCGTAGTTCTCCGCGCGGACGGTGCCCGCCCCGATGACGATCACCTCCGCCAGCTCCCGCAGCACCGTGAACACCCGGTGATCGGCCGGGGTGCCGAGTCCGCCGGACACGCCGTCCACGGTGAACGCACCGTCGACGCTGGTGACGAAGTTCGCCCGCACCCACGGGCCGTCGAGGTGGCGGGGATAGGCGTAGCTCCTGGCCAGTGCGTCGTCGTCGAGGTCTGCGAGCTGGGTCACATTGTGGATACGCTGCATAGGAACCGATGCAACCACGTCCGTACGATTTGTCCATGCAAGAACGCCTCGTCGATCGCCATCCGGAGGTCCCGGCCGACCAGCTCGTCGCCCAGATGGTGCCTCCGCCCATGTTCGACGAGGTCAGCTTCGCCTCCTACATTCCCGACCCCAAGGAGCCGAGCCAGGCGGGCGCGGTCGGCAAGGCCGAGGAATTCGCCGGTCAGGTCAACAAAATCCACAAGGCGGCGTCGAAGAAGAGCCTGTTCGGCAAGAAGAAGGCGGTCTCGGGCGCCGGGCTGTATCTCGACGGCGGCTTCGGTGTCGGCAAGACCCACCTGCTGGCCTCGATCTTCCACAGCGCGCCCGCGCCCAAGTCGTTCGGCACCTTCGGTGAGCTGACCAACCTGGTCGGCGCGCTGGGGTTCGTCAACGCCGTCGAGCGGCTCTCGGCGAACAGTCTGCTCTGCATCGACGAGTTCGAACTCGACGATCCCGGCGACACCACCATGGTCTCGCGCCTGCTCACCGAACTGTCGGCGGCGGGCGTCTCGATCGCCGCGACCTCCAACACCCTGCCCAGCCAGCTCGGCGAAGGCCGTTTCGCCGCACAGGATTTCCTGCGCGAGATCAAGAAGCTGGGCTCGATCTTCGCGCCGGTGCGCGTCGACGGTCCCGACTACCGCCACCGCGACCTGCCGCCCGCGCCCGAGCCCACCTCGCCCGACGTGCTGGCCGAACGGGCCGCTGCCACACCGGGTTCCACGCTCGACGACTACGACGCGCTGCTGAAGCACCTGAGCACGCTGCACCCGTCGAAGTACGGCGCGCTGATCAACGGGGTGTCCTCGGTGTTCATCTCCGGCGTGCACCCGGTGACCGATCAGGCCGTCGCCCTGCGCATCGTCGTGCTCGCCGACCGCCTCTACGACGCCAGCATCCCGGTGACCGTCTCCGGCGCCAAGCTCGACGAGATCTTCTCCCAGGAGATGCTCGACGGCGGCTACCGCAAGAAGTACCTGCGCGCGATCTCGCGTCTGCTCGCGCTGTCGCGGTTCGAGGCCGCCGCCGCGTAACCGGGCCTCGCGGGGTACGTTCCTGTCGTGCTCGTGCCCCGGCGTCGTCCGAAGGAGTCCCGCGTGACCCGTGTCCGTGCTGTCCGTGCCGGTCTGGCCGCCGCGACCGGAGTGGCCGTGCTGCTCACGCCGGTCCTCGGCACTGCCGCCGCCGCACCCCCGAACGCCGAGACGACGACCGCCGACCGGTCACTGGGCCTGTCGGGCGTGCAGAACGCCAGGGACGCGGGCGGTTACCGCACCACCGACGGCCGCTTGGTGCGCACCGGACTGGTCTTCCGCTCCGGCGCGCTGGACCGGGCGACACCCGCGGACCTGGCCCGGCTGAGCACCCTCGGCGTGCGCGTGGTCGACGATCTGCGCACCGGCTACGAACGGTCCCTCGCCCCCGACCAGCTGCCCGCGGGCGCGACCGGGAACGCCTACGACGTCATCGGCCAGGCGCCGCCACTGATCCTGGCCGGTGCCCTGTTCGGCGGGGAGGGCATGTACCGCGCCTTCATCACCGCCCCCGGCGCGAACGAGGCGTTCGCGGCGGTCCTGCGCGACATCATCGCCGCCGACGGCGCCGTGCTCTACCACTGCAGCGCGGGCAAGGACCGCACCGGCTGGACCTCGGCGGTGCTGCTGAGCCTGCTCGGTGTCGACCGGGCCACCGTCACCGCCGACTACCTGCTGTCCAACACCTACCGCGACGCCGCGCCGGGCGACCCGCTCAACGGCGTCCAGGCGAGCTGGCTCGACGCCGCCTTCGACCAGGCCGAGCAGACCTACGGCAGCTTCGACGGCTACGTGCGCGACGGCCTCGGCCTGACCGGGACCGAACTGACCGCGCTGCGCTCGTCCCTGCTCAGCTGAGCGGCCGCTCGAACACGAAATCGTCGTGCACCTGGTTGCCGACGGTGTTGGTCTTGGTGCCCACCCGCACGAAACCGTGCTTGGTGTAGAACTTCTGCGCGCGTGCGTTGGCCTGGTTGACACCCAGCCACAGCGCCCCGGCGCCCGCCTCCCGCGCGGTCGCGACCACCGCCGCCATCAGCGCGTTCGCCACCCCACTGCCGTGATGACCGGGCAGCACGTACATCTTGCTCAGCTCGACCACCGCGCCCGGACCGACCTGCGCGGCGACCTCGGGATCGCTCGGCCTGCCCGCGACGAGCATCGCGTAGCCGACGATCTCGCCACCCTCGACCGCCTTGAGCACCGTGCGATCGGGATCGGTGAGGTATTCGCCGAAGCGGTCCCCCGAGAGCATCTGCTCGAGGAAGATCTCGATGTCGCCCTGGGTGGCCTCCGGCGGGCAGGCCAGCGGAAAGGTCGCGGCGGCGACATCGCTGAGCGCCTCGGCGTCCCAGAGCCCGGCCCGATCGACGACGACGGAACTGTTGGTCATAGTTCCAGTACAGCACGCTTCGATCCGGCGGCGGTGGCACCGTGACGGCGGTGCCGAGTACTCTCCTGCCCATGACGAGCAGTAGCCGCATCGGGATCGTCGGTGCGGGAGTTGCGGGTTTGGCCTGCGCGAAGGTGTTGAGTCAGGCGGGGTTCCCGGTCGAGGTGTTCGACCGGGCCCCTGACGTGGGCGGTGTGTGGAGTGCCACCCGCCGCTATCCCGGCCTGCGCGCACAGAACAGCAAGTTCACGTCCCCCTTCACCGACCACCCGATGCCGGAGGACTACCCGCGCTGGCCCGACGGGCAGCAGATGCAGGCCTATCTGGCCGGATACGTGCAGCACTTCGGCCTGGGCGGAATGCTGCGGCTGGGCACCGAGGTGGTCGCGGCCGACCCGGTCGACAGCGGCTGGCTGCTCGAGATCCGCGACGCGATGGGCGTGCACCGCACCTCCTGCGATCACCTGATCGTCGCCAACGGCGTCTTCAGCGATCCGGTCGTGCCCGATCTGCCCGGTGCGGCGGCCTTCCGCGCCGCGGGTGGGCGGCTGTGTCACGTCTCGGAGTTCCACGATGTCGAGCAGGCGCGCGACCGGTCGGTGGTCGTCCTCGGCTACGGCAAGTCCGCGTGCGATGTCGCCGAGGCCGTCAGCCACCTGGCCGACGAGACCAGCGTGGTCGCGCGCCGGCTCACCTGGAAGATGCCGCGGGCCTTCGGCGGGGGCGTCGATTACGAGCGACTACTGCTCACCCGCGCCGGCGAGGCGCATTTCCGTTCCCGCTTCCCGCACCGGGCCGAGCGCCTGCTCGACCGGCTCGCGCTGCGGGAGGCCAATCTGGACCTGCTGCAGGAGCGCGTGACGCGCAAACTCCGGCTGCGTGAACTCGACCTGGTGCCCTCGGGTCCGATCGAGGAGATCGCCACCAGCAGCGCCGGTCTGGTCACCGAGGGCTTCGCCGAACAGGTCGAGGCGGGCCGGATCACCGTGCACCGCGACACCGAGATCACCGAATTGATCGGCGGCAAGCACGGACCCGCCGTCCGGCTGGCCGACGGCAGCCTGAAACTGGCCGAGATCGTCGTGTGCGCCACCGGATATCGGCAGGAGGTGCCGTTCCTCACCCCGTTCGTCCGGCGCGCCCTCACCGACGAGGTGGGCGATTTCCGGCTCTACCGCCACATCCTGCCGGTGGACGTCCCCAATCTGAGCTTCGCCGGCTACAACAGCTCGAACGTGAGCGCGCTCAGTTCCGAGATCGGCGCGCACTGGATCGCCGGACTGCTCACCGGCGAGTTCGTGCCGCCGATGCCCGAGCTGATGAACAACGAGATCGACGCGCGGCTGGCGTGGTCGCGCGAGCGCGGCGAGGGCAACCACGCGCACGGCGCCTCGGTGGTCCCGTTCTCGCTGGCCAACATCGACGAGATGCTCGACGACCTCGGCACGCCGCTGCCGCTGCGGTCCAGGCTGGCGCAATGGGTGCGGCCGGTGCGGCCCGCCTCCTACCGCCGGGTGCTGCGTGACCGCACACCCGCCGCCGTTCCGGCCCCCGCGCCCGAACCGGTAACCGAAAGGTAGCCGACACGCCGGATCGCCGTCGGCGCCACGCTTGGCGGCGATCCTCGCGTTGGTGATAATCCTCGCGTGGATGCGCTGGATCTGAACCTGCTGCTCGCCCTCGACGCGCTGCTCGACACCAACAGCGTCACCGAGGCGGCCCGGCGTCTGCACACCTCCACCTCGGCGATGAGCCGCACCCTCACCCGCCTGCGCGAGGTGCTCGACGACCCGCTGCTCGTGCGCTCCGGACGGCAGCTGGTGCCGACACCGCGGGCGCTGGAACTGCGCCACGATGTGGCCGCGCTGGTCGACCAGGGCCGTTTGCTGCTGACCGCCCGTGAGGGCAACGGACCGGGGCGTAACCGTGATTTCGTTGTCCGCGTGGGGGATTCGGTGGCGGCCCGGCTGTCCGGACCGCTGCTGGCGGCGGTCAATTCCCAGCTGCCCGGCGTCACGATCCGGCTGCTGGCGGCCGAGGACGCCGACGCCGCCCTCCGCGACGGCCGGGTCGACGTCGAGGTCGGCACGATCGGCCGCACCGACCCGGAAACGGTGGTGCAGCGCCTGTTCGCCGACCGCTGGATCGGCGTCGCCGCCCCCGATCACCCGTTCGCCACCGATCGCCCCACCGTCGCCGCCTACGCCAGCGCCCACCACCTCGAGGTCTCCGCCACCGGCCGCACCCACGGCCCGATCGACGACCGCCTCGCCCTGCACGGCCGCACCCGCCGCGTCCTGGCCACGGTCCCCGACCTGTCCACCGCCCTGTTCACCGTCGCCACCACCGACCTGATCTGCCCCGCCCCCGAACAACTCTCGCGCCCCACCCGAACCGCCCTGGGCCTGGCAACCTTCGAAATCCCCCTACCGCTACCCACCCCCGTCGTCGCCATGGCCTGGCACCCCCGCAACACCGCCGACACCGGCCACCGCGCCCTCCGCGACCTCATCACCACGGTCCTCCGCGACACCCCGACCCTCCCCGAAGAGGACCTGGTCGCCGTGTCCGCCTCGGGCTAGATACGCGAAATGCGCAGCGACCCAGTAACTCTCGCTCGGAGCTTCTCGGAGCTTCTCGGAGCTTCTCGGAGCTTCTCGGAGCGGGCTTGCGACGGTGTGACCGCCGACTCGCGAGGTGCGGACGAAGCCACCGCGGGCCGAGATCCGGCGAGACCTGGGCGACGACCCGAGCGTGGTTGGCGCACAAGGGCTGACGTCGCGATGTCGGACGCTTGATCACCAGGCTCCGGTGTAAGTATCGGCCGAGTGGCGACCGCCACCAGAGCCTGGTGATCAACGGTCCAGGCTTGGCCTGGCCGTCAACCAGGCCGTCGATCCCCGGCGAAGCAGATGTCGCTGACCCCGAAGCAGCCCTCAGCGCCGACAAGTCCACCCCGAACCCAACCGTCGCGAAAGACGGGGGAGGGGCGGAGTCTTGGCCTCAGCCAGGCTCCGTGGTCGGCGGGCCGAAGACATCGTGGCGACTCGGCGGGAGACCAGCCGAACGCTTCAGTTCATCGAGCATCGCCTGGAGCTTGTCCACGTGCGCGCGTTCGATGTCGAAAGCGCGGTAGGTGCCGGTGACGGTGATCCCCGCCGCGTCGGTGGCGGTGGGCGGAATCGGATCGGCGGCAGCCTGGTCGACCGGATCCGGAATCGGTGCAGAGGTAGAGCCAGGGGTGGCGGCAGAAGCAGAGCCGGGAGCGGACACAGAGCCTGAGCCGGGTCCTGGGGTGGAAGCAGAGGCATAGGCAGGAGCCGTCGCAGAGCCAGGAGCGGAAGAGTCAGAGGCAGCGCCAGAGCCAGCGGAGCCAGAGCCTGGGGTGGATGCAGAGGCATGGGCAGGAGCCGTTGCAGAGCCAGGGGCGGCAGAGTCAGAGCCATAGCCTGGAGCGGAGCCATAGCCTGGAGCAGTGGCCGAGCCTCGTGTGGGGGCCGAGCCTGATGTGGGGGCCGAGCCTGATGTGGGGGCCGAGCCTGATGTGAAATCAGAGCCCGGCGCGGAGGCAGAGTCAGGCGCAAAGGTGGATGAGGAGGCAGGGCCGGGCACAAAGGCGGATGCGGAGCCTGGGGCGGAGGCAGAGGAATCCTGGTCCGCCGACGTGGACTGGCCCGTCACGGAGTGATCCTTCGGCGGGGCGAGGCGTGCAGGCGGGCCGCTGGGCGCGGTGGTGTTGGTGCCGCCGGTGGTCAGACGGTCCCGGGGCGTGAACTCGTCGAAGATCGAGTCGGGGCGGCGGTCGGGCTCGGCGGTGAATCCGTTGTGGGAGTGTCCGTTCCGCACCGGGGCGGGCAGGGTGGCCGTCGTGTCGTCGGCGAATGTCCAATGGATGCCGTTGGCGGTGTTTCCCGCCGGGGGATCGGTCATCGGAGCCGAGTGGTCGAACCCATTGACCGTGTAGCCGTTGGCGCCGGTGTGGTCACCCGCGGTGAGACCTGCCGACCGGGGGTCGGGTTCGGTTCGTTCCGGCACTTCGGAACCACTGCGAACGTCACCGATCGCACTGCCGGACAACACATCCCGAGACCCGAACGGCGAAGTTCCGAATTCCTCGACCGGAGTACCACCGCTGGTCGCCCGGGGCGCCGAGTCTTCGGCAGCGGCCCGACCGACCGGCCGCGCCCGCTCGACACCACTCCCGGCCGACCGCTGCGAGGTCGCGGCGGCAGGATCCGCCAGCGAGTTCATGGCGCCGGTATCCGCCTCCGCACCACCTCCGTCAGCGACCACCTGCCCACCACGAACCACACGGCCGACCTCCGCACTCCCCGGCAGCGACTCACCCGCCGACGACTCCGCCTGACCCGCGGTCACAGACCCCGCCCCATCGAGCCCCAGCGCCGACAGCGAAACAGCCCGCTCCGACCCCCCGACCCGGCCCCCGGACAACCCGACCCCATTACTCGACGTCCGCTGCCCGGCCTGCCAATCGACGACCTCGATCACACTGTCATCAGTCAGCCCACCCCACTCGCGACCTGCCGTCGACCGCTGCCGCGGCGCATCATCGACAATTCCGGTCCCATGGACAGCAGCAGCCTGTCCCTCCGTCGACGCGGCCTCCGGGAACGAGCCATCGCCGTGCAGTCGCGCGATGGCGTTGTTCCCGGCTGAATCAGCACCGCCGAGCGGCAGTGCACCCGTATCACCGCCCGAGAGCGAGGTCGAGCTGTCAACCGACAGCGCGGCTGCGTCGCCGATCGATGGCAGCGCCGAATAGCCGACGGAGGACGCGGCCACCTGGCCGACCGCCGGTCGGCCGGAATCGTTCCCCGGCAGCGCACCCGTATCGCCAACCGAAGGCACGGTCGAGCCGTCGATCGAGGCCGTCACCGTGCGACCACCTGAGAGCATCGCCGAATCGTCGACCGACACCGCGGCCGAATCCTCGACCGCGCCGCTCGATTGCGGTGACGGATTGCCTCCCGACAGTCGAGCCGGAGCGCTCCCCGACCGCGCGGTTGTTTCGCCGACCAGCGGCGCGGTCGAATTGTCGACCGACGGGGTTGTCGCGGTTCCGCTCGAGTGCGGTGACGGGTGACCGCTCGACAGTCGGGCCGGAGCACTCCCTGACCGCGAGGCGGTTTCTCCAGCCAACGGTGTGGCCGCATTGTCGGTCAATACCGGCGCCGTATTCCGGGCCGAGTGTGCGGCCGTATCACCGACGGACAGTCGGGGCGGAGTATTCGCCGACGCTGTCACGTCCTCCGCGGCGAATGAGGCGGTGGTGACACCCGAGGTCGACACGTGGCTGTCGAGTCGCGTCGAGGCCCCATTGGCGCTTGCCGACGCCTCACCATTGAGCCACGCAGCGTCACCGACCGCCTGAGCGGATGCGCCGCTCGCTCGCGAGCCACCCACCGTGACCGTGGCACCGCCGACACCGTTCGTCGCACTCGCGCCATTCGTCGCCGCCCTTGCGCCTGCGACAGTGGTACTACCCGCGACGGTCGCAACGGTCTCGGCACCCGACGAACCCCCACTTCCGTTGGTCCCCGCCGCGCGCGTGTCATGCCGCGACACCGCGATCTCACCGGTAGCCACGTCGACATCGCGACCCGCCGACCCGTTCGTACCGGGCACCGGGGAGCCGAAACCACCGAACGGCTCGACCTCCTCACGCCCACCCGGCGCATGCCCATTGATCGCACCGCCGAACGGATCGACCGTCGCGGTGGTGCGCGGAACCGGCGCGGCGGTGAGCGGCCAGGTCGGGTCACCGAGGTGGTCGGTGGAGCGGATGGGGGACTGGCGACGTTCCAGCGGTGGCCGAGCGCTGTCGTCGGAGTGGAACCGGTGGGGCGTAGGGGATTCGGCTCCCGCGGCATCGTCGTGCTCCGCGGCGGCCCGTTCGGCGGCCTCGCGCACCTCCCGGCGACTACGCGTGCCGCGCGCGCGGGAGGGCGGCTGCTCGGGGTCCCCGCCGTCGAGGGCGTCGAGCCGTGAGCTCAGCCGGGAAATGTCCTGTGACGCATGGAATGCCCAGGTCTCGAGGCGGCGGATCCGGGTCTGGTCGGGGAGATCGTCGTCGGCCGGGAAGGTCGGGACTTCCTGCTGGACCCGCGCGGCGACGATATCGAGCTTCTCGCTGACCTCACGCAACGCCGCGGCGATACTCGCCAGCATCGACCCGATGGATTCGTCGTGCTCAGCGTGGTTCATGCACACCCTACTTCCCGTGGTCGGCGAGCGTGCCCGCCTCGGCCGCAGCGATCATATCCACCGGCGTCGGTGGCCGTGGAGTGGCGATGGCCCTCCGCCCGGATCCGCGACGCGCCGAACGCTCGAGCAATTCGGGCAAATCGGACGGGCAACAGGCCCGGTCTGTGTATCGAAATGATCAAGATCTTGGCGTCATCGTGCGACGTTGGCGCAATGAAATACCTTGATATACAAGGTGAGTCGCGTTTGTGATCTCGATCACCGCTCGGTGACGCACCCGAGCGCGGGTCAAGGGGGCTGGCGGCCATTCGGCGGCTGCGGGAACCTGGAGTCCGGGACGTGGGCGCGGGCACACGCCGCGGCCCCGGGTGAGGGAGTGATGGTGTGAGGACGAAGCGGCGAAGCGACACCCAGGTGGTGTGCGGACGGCGGGCGCTGCTCGACGAACTCGGCATCTCCGAGGGGGGCCGTCGCGCGACGACGGAGCGAACCGGTTACGGCTGTGGTTGCCCCGATTGTGTGGCGACGCAATGGAATACCCAGCGACTCGCGCACTGGATCAGCGGCAGGCTCATCGCGGCCGGTGCCGACGAGGCCGAGGTGGGCGCGCGCGTCGACGACATCCCGGTCGACATCTACTGGCGGCGCGGCGACCGCCGCTGTGTGGTCGAGGTCCGCAGCGGCCCGCTCGACATCACTTCGGCCCGCGCGCACCGGAAACGGCTGCAGGCCGCGGGCATCGACGATGTCCTCTGGGTGTGCCCGCAGGGCTATTGGGTTCCGCTCGTGCCCGCGGTCGGGGTCGCCGATTTCGCGCCCGCGGCCGCGGACTACCGCGTCGACCAGGGCATGGTCACCGCGGGCAGCACCGGTTTCGCCGCGCCGACGCAGGCGAACTGGGAATTGCGTGACCTCCTCCACGGGTGGGTGAACGACGAGATCGCGTGGGGTCACGTGGATCTGACAACAGGAGGGTGGGCCGAGGTGGGCACCTGGGAACGACACACCGCGGCGCAGGCGGCGATGATCGAGCATCAGCGCAAGGAGTTGCGCGATCAGCGGGTCGAGCTGGCGGTGTCACGCCAGACCGTGCGCGAGAAGCAGAAGCTGGTCTCGCGTCTGCATCATCGGATCGACCGGGCCGGCGTGCACGCCGACGCCGAGGCCATCACCACGGCCGGGCTGCGCAGCGAGCTCGTCGCCCAGCAGCGGATCGCGGCGGGCCTGCGCGCGACGATCGGCCGGATGGATCGCACCCTGAATCAGTGGCAGTGGCTGACCTGCTGCGCGATGCTGCTCGTGCTCACCGTCATGACCGGCGCGATGGTGATGCGCTGAGCCGCATCGGCGTTCGCTCCCACTGCCAGTCGTTGCGCAGCACGAGCCCGGCCAGATCGAGCAGATCCAGGCCGGTTTCGGCACGGACGGCAGCCAGCGCGGGGCGGTCGTAGGGTCCCTGGGCCAGTTCGTCGGTGATGCGCGCCTCGATCGTCGCGTCGACCGGTCGGCGCACCAGCTGAGCGGGGCCGAGCGCGCTGCCGGTCCAGGCCAGCCAGCCCCACCCGTGCGCCCGCGCGTGGGCGCGGGCGAGTTCGGTCTGTACCCGGGTGTGCTGGAAGGCGATCCGGCCCAGCGGAACCACATCGATCAGCACGATCCGGCCGTCGGCGAGCTGCGCGGCGACCGCCGGATAGTGCACGTGATCCTCGCCCGCGAACTGGTAGGTGAGTGCGGTCGGCTCCTCCTGGAACGCGGCCACCGCCGGACTGGCGTCGAGACTGCGCAGCAAGCGGGCCATCAGCGCGGAGTCGTAGGCGATATCGCGCCCGACCTTGGCCAGGTAGAACCGGCCGCGGCCGTCGTCGTCGCCGTCGGCCACCCGGGCCGAGGCGGTGGGCAGCGGGGCTGTCGTGCCGGTCGACCATTCGATGTCGGCCAGCAGCGCGTCGAGATCGTCGGCCTCGTCGGGCACGTGCAGTTTGGCGAGGATGGCGGCGGTCTTCTTCTGCCAGCCCAGGATTCGCTGCATCACGTACCCTGCGACGCGCTTGGCGTCGGCCTGCTCGTGCCCGGCCAGCCGCAGCTTCAGATACGACCACTCCATCGCCACCAGATCGGTGTCGGTGGCATAGGTCTCGGTCAGCAGCGCTCGCACCAGGCGCAGATCGCCCGTTCCGAGGGGATACCGATGCCCGAACACCGCCGCCGACCGGTGCCCGGACCGGGCGGCCTCGCGCACGATCCGCCCGATCGCCTTGGTGTGGAGCTGGCGGACCCGGTCGCGGGCCAGGTCGTAGCGGGCCCCTATCCGGGTGAGGGTTTCCGGTCGCTGCCCGCCGATGCCGAGGCGCAGCGCGACGATCCGCGCGTCGCGCGCCGAGTGCTCGGCATGGTCGGCCAGTAGTTCGGCGACCAGCTCGTCGAGCTCTTCGAGTTCGAAGGAGACGTCGGCGGCGATGTCGTGGCCCGGCTGCATGACGATCTCGCTCCCGGCATTCACTGTGCGACCTCCCTGGCTCGGTCGGGTCAGCGTAGCGGGGAACCCCGACAGATCCGCGTCACAGCGCGGTCAGGTACTCGCTGTAGAACAGGCACAGCCCCGTCGCCGAGGCGATGCCCGCCAATACCCAGAACCGGATGATCACCGTCGTCTCCGGCCAGTTGTTGAGTTCGAAGTGGTGATGGAACGGCGCCATCCGGAACAGCCGGGTGTGCGTGGTGCGGAAGACCACGATCTGCAGCACCACCGAGCTGATCTCGGCGACGAACAGCGCGCCGAGCACCACCGCGAGCAGTTCGGTGTGGCTGGTGATGGACAGCCCGGCCAGCAGGCCGCCGAGCCCGAGCGAGCCGGTGTCGCCCATGAAGATCTTGGCGGGCGCGGCATTCCACCACAGGAAGCCGACGCAGGCGGCCGCACCGGCGGCGCTGACCATGGCCAGGTCGAGCGGGTCGCGCACGGTGTAGCAGGCGCGTCCCGGGCTGATCTCGCAGGAGTTGTCGTACTGCCACAGCGTGATCACCACGTAGGCGCCCAGTGTGAGGCTCATCGACCCCGCCGCCAGCCCGTCGAGGCCGTCGGTGATGTTCACCGCGTTCGACCAGGCCACCACGAGCAGGCACACGAACGCCACGAAGATCAGTGACCCGAAGGTGATCGTGCTGATGTCGCGCACATAGGAGAGGTTGCGGCTGGCCGGCGTCAGCCCGGTGGCGCCCGGGAAGCGCAGCACCAGCACCGCGAACACGACCGCGGCGGCGATCTGCCCCAGATACTTGCCCGCCGCGGTCAGCCCGAGATTGCGATGCTTGCGCAGCTTGATCGAGTCGTCGAGGAAGCCGACCACACCCAGCGCCGAGGCCAGCAGCAGCACCAGGATTCCGGAGGCGCTGGGACCCGGTGCGTCCCACAGCAATCCGATCAGATGCGAACCCAGATACCCGGCCCACACCCCGGCCCCGATCGCGAGCCCGCCCATCGTCGGCGTCCCGCGCTTGGCGTGATGGCTCGCAGGCCCGTCTACCCGGATCTCCTGGCCGAACCCGCGCCGCGCGAACACCCGGATCAGCACCGGCGTGAGCGTGATGGTGATCAACAGCGCGATCCCCGCCGACAACAGGATCTGCCTCAACTGCTCGCCTCTCCTTGCCGACGGTTCCGCGCCACTGCACCCACCCGGTGACGCCGAGTGCCGATCCTAGGGGAGGCCCTGGCCGATCCGTGCCGGGAGTGACCTGGGTTACAGGGCGAACGGCTCAGGCGGTGTCGCGCCGTGGCCGCACGGTCATCGACAGCGTGTCCGGGACCGCGGCGAAGGCTCGGCGCAGGTCGGCCGCGAGATCTGCCGGTTCGAGGTGATCGCTTGCGGTCCAGGTGTCCATCGCCCGGTGGAAGGCGGCGACCAGGATGTCGACGGCCAGGTGCGGGCGCAGGTCGGCGGGGTCGTCGAGTTCGACGACGCCGTGTAGCAGCGTGACCGCGGCGCGGCTGGTCTGATCGCAGAACTGCAGATTGTGCGCGGCCATCGAGGTGGTGGTCCGGGACAGTCGATAGCTCGACGCCGCCCGGCGTGGCCAATCGCCGACGGCAATGCGCTCGACGGCTGCCAGCAGGGCGTCTTCGAGCAGCGTCATCAGCCCGGCCTCGCGCGCCGGGGCGCCCACTTCCGCGAGAAACGCCAGCCACACGTCCTGCAGCGGCGCCATGGCGACGTCTTCCTTGCCGGTGAACGTGCGGAAGAACGTGCGCTTGGAGACTTCGACCGTCTCGCACAGCTCGTCGAGGGTCACCGCGTCGAAACCCCGCTCGGTGAACAGGTCGAGGGCCGTGTCGATCAGCGCCTGGCGGGTGCGCAGTTTCTTGCGCTCGCGCAGGGGCAGGTGCTCGGTCCCGACGTCGGCCATGCTCGCCAGCCTAGCGAGCGGACCTTCCTATCGCCACTTGACAGCAAATGCCACTCAGTGGCACTTTCGGAACGGTGCGGCCGGATCGCCGTGCTCCCTCGAGAAAGGCTGAACTGCTATGCGCGCGTTGGTCGTCGACCATTCCGTTTCCGGCGGGCTCCGTCTCGGTTCCGCGCCGGACCCCGAGCCCGCCCCGCACCAGGCGCTGGTGCGTGTCACGGCGACGTCGTTGAACGCGGGGGAGGTCGTCCACTTGGTCCCGGAAGCGGAGGCGGGAACGGTGCTCGGTTGGGATGCCGCCGGTGTCGTCGAGCGGGCCGCCGCGGACGGAACGGGTCCCGCGGTGGGCACGCCGGTCGTCACCCTCGGCGCTGCCGGGGCGTGGGCGCAGTGGCGTGCCGTCGACACCGATCTCCTCGGCGTCGCCCCCGCCGGCGCCGATCTCGCCGCGCTCAGCACGATTCCGGTGGCCGCCGCGTCGGCGTTGCGCGCACTGCACCGGATCGGGCCCTTGCTCGGCAGGCGAGTCCTCGTCACCGGCGCCACCGGCGGTGTCGGCCGCTACGCGGTCCAGCTCGCGCGACTCGGTGGCGCCGAGGTCGTCGCCGTGACCGCCGATCCCGACCGCCACGGCGCCGGCTTGCGGGCGCTGGGCGCGGGACGCGTGGTCGCCGATCCGGCGGAGCTGGACGTTCGCGTGGACGGGGTGATCGACCTGGTCGGCGGTCCGCAGCTGGTCACGGCATTCGACACACTCGCCGAGGCGGGCACCCTCGTCTCGGTCGGGCACGCCTCGGGTGCGGCCGAACAGTTCCCCTTCGGCACCTTCTTCGGTGACGCGGGCAGGCACGACCGTTCGATCGTCACCTTCTTCCTGCTGTCCTGCCGCGACCTCGCCCCCGACCTGACCTGGCTCGCCGAGCAGGTCACCGCGGGCGTTCTCGATCCACAGATCGCCTGGCGAGGGAACTGGTCCGACGTCGCCGAAGCCGCGACCGCGCTGCGCGAACGCCGACTACACGGCAAGGCAGTCCTCGAACTGCACTGACCACGCAAACAAGTCAGGCCCCCTCGAAAGGGGGCCTGACTTGGTACTACGGTGGTGCGCGATACTGGGATTGAACCAGTGACCTCTTCCGTGTCAGGGAAGCGCTCTCCCGCTGAGCTAATCGCGCGAGGTGGAGACGGGAATCGAACCCGTGTGCACGGCTTTGCAGGCCGTTGCCTCACCACTCGGCCACTCCACCGCGCAAAGGAGGATGGCATATTGCCTAACCTACCTCTCGAGCGGATGACGGGATTCGAACCCGCGACCCTCACCTTGGCAAGGTGATGCGCTACCACTGCGCTACATCCGCATTCACACTTCCGGAGGCCCTCCGCCTTGCGGCTTCGCTGTCCTCCGTGGTGCGAGACAGAACATTAGCCGACGTTCGGTGCAACCTACAAATCGCCTGGTAGATGGGGTCGAATACGAATTACACGGGTGTCATCCATGGGTTGGGCGCCGACCACGATGTCGACCGCCGCGCCAACAACAAGACATCATCTAACTTAGATATGCGCATCAAAACATGTATGTCGCCCAGTGGTCCACCAGAAGGCGCCAACGATCACCTCCACAGAACCGCCAAAGACGCCGAACCTCCCCTTCACAAGGCGATTTGGCATCCCCCGGGTCCCCCATGCTAATGTTCCATCTCGTCCGAGAGGCTCTCCCAAGCCCCTCGGCACAGTGTTCGGTCCCATAGCTCAGCGGGAGAGCGTCCGCCTCACACGCGGAAGGTCGCTGGTTCGAAACCAGCTGGGACCACCACAAATGGCCGGTTCGACATGATTTCCATGTCGAACCGGCCATTTTCGTGCTGGACCGGGTCCCCTGTCACGCTGACCCGATCTCCGTAGACGACGAAGAGCCCGCGCGCTCCGCTCGGCCGCCGAGAAGTGCGCGTTTGCCGTGTGCGGAGCGAGCCGCTCCCAGTGCGCGCAGCTGTCGAGCCGCGGCCTCGACTCGTTATGATGCCTGGTTTCGGGAACTTGCGGCGCTGTTGATACCGACGGTGTCCAGAACCCGCTCTCGGGCACCGGTCTGGGCGACAACTAACATGGCCTGTCCCAACCTCGAACTGGTCGTGACATGCTCCGGAATGATTCGCCGCAAAAGTGGGTACAGCGGTGTCAGCACCCAATAGAACGCGGCGTAGGATTTGGTCTTGGCCCGGGTCCCGGGCAGGGGAACGATGAACGCCGGCCGGAACATGTAGGTCCGCTCGGACAGGGCGAGTAGCGCGTTCTCGGTCTCGCCCTTGACTCGCGCCCACATCATGCGGGATTTTCCCGTGCTGTCAGTTCCGGCACCGGAGACGAAGCAGAAGGCCAGGTCGGGGTTGGCGTCCAGCAGCGCCCGCGCCGCAGTCAGGGCGTAGTCGTAGGTGACGATGCGGTAGTTGGCTTCGCTCACTCCCACCGCGGAGGTACCCAGGCTGAAGAAGCAGACGTCGTAGCCCGGTAATTGGTCCTCGATCGCGGTGAGGTCGGTGAAGTCGTCGTGGCGGATCTCGCGCAGTTTCGGGTGGGCACGGCCCGTGGCGGAGCGACCGATGGCCAGCACATCGGTGACGGAGTCGTCGAGCAGGCAGGCTTCCAGTACTCCCTGGCCGACCATGCCGGTTGCGCCGAAGACGATGATGCGCATCGGGTTGTCTTTCTGTGGTGTGCGGACGAATCGCTCAGTCGATGGAGTAGGTGACGCCGGTCAGTTCTTCGGAGACCTCCCACAACCGCCGTGCCAATTCGGGGTCGTGGGACTGCTTGCTCGACGAGGCGAGCGCCGGGTAGCCGCGTCCACCTCCGAGCCCGCGGGGGCCGTAATACTGCCCGCCCGCTGTCTCGGGATCGGTAGCCGCACGTAGGGTCGGCAACGCGCCCATCGCGGCCGATTGGGAGAGCAGCCTCATCGCGACGACCTCCGCCACGGCGGACAGGTGGCGGCCCAGTTCGGTGGCTGAATTGCCGGGGTGGGCCGCCACCGCGATCGTGCTCTCGCCAGCTGCCGCCAAGCGGCGCTGGAGTTCATAGGTGAACAGTATGTTGGACAGCTTGGACTGGCCGTATGCCGCAACGCGGTCGTAGTCGTGCTCGAGGTTCAGGTCGTCGAAGTGGATTCCCGCACGGATGCGGTGCCCGATGCTGCTGACGGTGACCACCCGTGAATCCGGAACGGGCAGGAGTGCGTCGAGCAGCAACCCGGTCAGGGCGAAATGCCCGAGGTGATTGGTGCCGAACTGCAACTCGAAACCGTCGGAAGTGGTCTGCTTGGAGGTGTACATCACCCCGGCGTTGTTGATCAGCAGATCGATACGCGGATAGGCCGACTTGATCTCGGCAGCGGCTGCCCGTATCCCGGCCAGCGATCCCAGATCGAGTTGCTGGAGCGCCACAGTCGCGTTGGGCGCCATGGAGATGATCCGGTCCGCTGCGGCCTTGCCTTTGTCCAGGTTTCGCACCGCCAGTACGACGTGTGCGCCTTTGGCGGCGAGCGCGGCGGCCATTTCGAACCCCAGTCCGGTGTTCGCGCCGGTGATGACGGCCGTGCGTCCGGTCTGGTCGGGGATGTCGGCAGTGGTCCATTTCGCCATGAGGGCCTCCTCGGTAGAATGCGATAAGCGGAACGTCCACTCCGCTTAATTTCGACTATACGGAACGCACGCCCCGTTTGCCAGGGCGTGTGGGAGGTGATGCAGTTGACAGGCAACCCGAGGCCGCTGCGCGCGGACGCGATACACAACCGGGAAGCGGTTCTCGAGACCGCGTACCAGAGCTTTGCCGCCGAGGGGCTGTCAGTCCCCATCGATGAGATCGCGCGCCGCGCCGGAGTCGGTGCGGGCACCGTCTACCGTCACTTCCCCACCAAGAACGCTCTGTTCGGCGCCGTTATCGACCATCGCCTGAAGCAGATCGTCACAGCCGGGCGCAACCTGCTCGACGACGGCGACCCGGGGCACGCGCTGTCGGAGTTCATTCGCGCGATGGCATTGCATTGGGGCGCCAGGGATCTGGGACTGGCCCAGACGATCGCGGGGGACGGGATCGATATCTACACCCTCGCTCCCGAGGCAGAGGCCCGATTCATGGGACTGCTGGGTGAGCTCCTTGCCGCGGCAAAACAGTCTGGAACCGCACGCGCCGACCTGACCGTCCGAGAGGTCAAGGCGATCATCGTCGCTTGCCAGGCCGCGCAGATCCACACACCCGATGTCGCCGATCGCGTCACCACGCTCATACTCGCCGGGCTCCGCCCTTCGGCGTCCGGACAGAATGACGAGACAACCGCCACCTCGGACACGCCGGTCTAGCTGTGCAGCGATTTCGCCCGCAAGCGCCGATGGGCGCGTAGGCCTTTCGCAACAACTGCTACCAGTCCCCGTCATGATGTTCGCGCCCGGCGACGCCTGCCGTCGCCGGGGTGTCGGCGAGTTCCTCGAACTCGGTGGGTGTAACGGCGTTCGTGCTGTGGCGACAGTATCTGAAGTCCGTGGTCCAACGGTGACGCTAGAAGGTGATACTGAGGGGAGTGCGGTGGCGCGACGCAGGGGGTTCTTCGCTGAACTGCAACACCAACATCGACAAGCACAACAGCGCCAAGCCCAGCAGCAGCGAGCGGCTATTCGTGCGCACGACGCGGCTGTGCGGGAGGCGCAGCGATACGCGCGTGAGCAACAACGCGCAACCGCCGCGTTTCAGCGTGCGTCAGCCGCCGACCGTGCGACGGCGGAACGCGCCGCGAAGGCCGCTCATATCGCCGCCCGCGAGGCCGAGGTCGTAGAGAAGAACGCGCGTTTGAACGCGACCTACGAGGAGATCGACAACCTGCTCGCGGCGACTCTCGAGGTCGATGACTGGGTCGACTTGGAGGCACTGCGCGAATCACCGGGTGAGATCGCCTTCGATGGGCACGAACTGCTCACGCCATCGCCGACACCCCGTTACCACGCTCTGCCGGAACGACCGATCTTCGTGGCACCAGCGCCGCCCACAGGTATTTCCGGAGCTCTGGGCGGGAACCGTAAGCATGCCGCTCAGATGGAGGCAGCGCACCGCGAATACGCCGAGCTCACCCAGCGCTGGCAGCACTCCCTCGGTCGGATCTTCGAGCTCAACGCCCAGATACGGACACGCTGGCGGGAGGCGGAATCCGCTCGACTCGCTGCGTTGGCCGACGCGCGCCGGCAACACGAGCATTCCGTCACGCAACGTCACCGAGAGATCGCCGAGTCGAACGCTCGCCTGGACGATCTGATCTCAGGGTTACGGCAGCGTCGTCCCGCGGCGATGGACGAATATGTCGGCATCGTCCTGGCGAACTCGGTCTACCCCGAAGCCTTCGAGGTCTCCCATGAACACTCCTTCGACGCCGGGGATCGCGAACTCCGCATCACGGTCCTGGCACCTCATCCCGATACGTTCCCGACCACGAAGACATACCGCTACAACAAAGCGAACGACGAGATCACCGAGAGCCCGCTCCCGGCGACCGAACGCAAGCGCCGCTACGCATCTGCGGTAGCCCGGCTCGCTTTGCGTACGGCACACGAGGTATTCGAGGCCGATCGTGAGGAAATCATCGACAGCATTGCCTTGACCGTCGCGGTAGACGCGATCGATAGCGCTACCGGACACGACACCCGCGTCGACCTCGTCAGGCTGGCAACCGATCGGGCGGACTTCCTGCCGATCGATCTGTCTCGCGTGGAACCCGCCGACACCCTGGCGCATCTGGCCGGTGCCGTGTCCAAGAACCCATACGGGCTGGTGCCCTTGGCAAACCATGGAGTGCGTGGATGAGTGATCAACAGGAAGTGATCGTCGGTCTGCGCAGAATGTTGATCGTCAAGGAACGCGAATGCGCTGACCTGCAGGACAAGGTCAACGAACTCGCCGAGCGACTCGATACTCGTCCTCGCGTCACGCCCGCTGTGCAGCAATCATCGAGTGACCCCAGGATCATCAACGTCGACGATGCGTTGGTTCTGCAAGAAGTGGGAATCTACGAGTACCACCACCCGCTGGAGAACGCCGACAGCTACAAGCAGGCATTGGCCGATCTCCGGCTGGATATCCGTGAAGCGGTCAAAACCAGTGACGCGGTCGTGGTCGCCAACAAGTTCAGCTTCAACAACTCCCTCGCGGAAGGGCGGCGACTGACCTCGGACCTGTCGAAGCTGATGCTGCGGGCCTACAACGCCGAGGCCGAGAACTGCGTTCGCACCATCCGCGCTGGTAACCTCGACACGGCCAAAAGACGACTGGACAAAGCGGCGAAGGATATCGAAAAGCTGGGCGCTGCAATGCAAATGCGTGTAGCGCCCGCCTACCACGCGTTGCGGATCAAGGAGCTCGAGCTCACCGCCGACTACATGGTCAAGGTTCAGGAAGAACGCGAAGCCGCCCGCGAGGAACGAGAACGTTTGCGTGAGGAACGCAAAGTCGAGCAAGAACTCGCCGCCGAACGGGAGCGACTCGACAAGGAACAAGCCCACTACCGCTCAGTGCTGCAACGCCTCACCGACGCAGGGCAGGACACACGCGAGATAGAGGACCAGCTGTCCCGCATCGCCGACGCCATCGCCCAAAACGACTTCCGCGCCGCGAATATCCGCGCCGGATACGTCTACGTTATCTCCAATATCGGTGCCTTCGGGCCCGGCGTCGTCAAGATCGGGCTCACCCGTCGACTCGAACCCCTCGACCGGGTTCGCGAACTCGGCGGCGCTTCGGTCCCGTTCCCCTTCGATGTCCACGCGGTGTATTTCTCCGACGACGCGGTAACCCTCGAGAACGAACTGCACAAAGAATTCGGACCCAATCGACTCAACCACGCCAACCTCAGGCGCGAATTCTTCTTCGCCACGCCCGAAGAGGTCCGGCGAGCACTCGCCAGGAAGATCGGCAACCTCCTCGACTACACCGACTCGCCCGAGGCAACCCAATACTTCCAGTCCAAGCGGTCCTGGCCTGACAATCACCGATGACGTCCGGCTCGGCACCGTCTCGCTCGGGCAAGCGATCCTTCCCCTGCTGAACCAACTGCGACCGTGATGTTGCAGTGTGCGGCACTACCTGGTCGCCGGGCTGGTGATCGAGCGGGTAACCGGAAGCGCAATCGCGCGAAGAGTCGAGTGTCGGCTCGGTGTGCTCGGCAGGCATGCGTGCCAGAATCGGTCGGTAGCAATGTGCGTCCCCGACTGATCGGAGGGTTGCTCAATGTGTACACGACTTCTGTATCGCGGTCCTGAGGATCGCGTTCTCACGGCGCGCAGTATGGACTGGAAGACCGATGTCGGAACGAATCTGTGGGTTTTCCCCCGCGGTCTCGCCCGTGAAGGGGCCGCCGGGCCGCGGTCGCTGGAATGGACCTCGCGCTACGGCAGTGTGATCGCCGGTGGTTACGACATCGCCACCACCGATGGGATCAACGAGGCGGGGCTGGTCGCCAATGTGTTGTGGCTGGTCGAGTCCAGTTATCCGGCCGATGACTCCGGTAAGCCGTTGCTGTCGCTGGCGGCGTGGGCGCAGTATGTGCTCGACAACTTCGCCACTGTGGCCGAGACGGTCGCCGAGCTCGAGCGTGGTGAGTTCGTGGTGTTCACGGCTGCCGTTCCGGGTGAGGATCGGCTGGCGACGATGCACCTGTCGGTGTCGGATGCCTCGGGTGACAGTGCGATCTTCGAATACGTCGAGGGTCGGTTGGTCGTTCACCACGACCGGGCCTACCAGGTGATGACGAACTCGCCGACTTTCGACGAGCAGCTGGCCATCAGTTCGTACTGGGAGGAGATCGGCGGCACGGTGATGCTGCCGGGTACCAATCGTGCGGCGGACCGCTTCGCCCGCGCCCGGTTCTACGTCAACGCCGTGCCGCAGGTGAGCGACAAGCGGGAGGCGACCGCCAGCGTGTTCAGTGTCATCCGCAACGTCTCCGTGCCGTACGGGATCAGCACTCCCGACCAGCCCAACATCTCCTCGACCCGGTGGCGCACGGTCGCCGATCACAAGGATCTGACCTACTTCTTCGACTCCGCGATGTCGCCCGGGGTGTTCTGGGTGAATGTGAACGAGCTCGATCTGTCCGAAAGTGGGTCCGTCGGCCGGCTCGATGTCGCGGGCTTGCAGGCGGCCGGGACGGCGGGGAACGCCTCGGACGCGTTCGTGCCGGCCGAGCCGTTCGCCTTCGCGGGGGTGTCGACCTAGGGCCGCAACAGCAGGTAGACCCCGGTGGGGATCGCGATCACCACGGAGGCGAACAGGGCCAGCGCGACGAGCGCGACCAGATAGCAGCGATCGCGCGGCGGCGGGGCGGCCGAGCCGATCGCGCGATACACCGCCTCCAGCGGTGCCGTGAGCGACAGGCGCAAACGCATCCTGGCGATCGAGGCGCCGAGGAGGAACGCCGCCGCGACCACCATCAGGCCGCCGATGGCGATCGCCAGGACAGCCACGGCGACCGCCGCGCTGCCGAGGGCAGGGGTGATCGCGGCCCGCAGCAGACCGACCAGTCCGGACACGAACGCGCCGCTGATCAGGAACACGGGCAGCCCGAGCCGGGTGCTGTTCATGTCCCACAGCGTCTGCATCTGCGCGCGGGCCCGGCGCAGTGCCAGATGCTCCGGCGAGATCACCACGCTGTTGGCCTCCCGCAACGCGTACAGCAGTCGCACGTCGCGCATGACGACGCGCGCGTGGCGCAACTGAATCCAGTTGGCCACCAAGGCGACCATCGGTGTCATCAGCGGACGCATCGGCCCGAAGCGGCGAGACAGGGTCGGCGCCCGGCGCGCATTGAGCAGCAGCGCTTCCAGCGCGCGGGCCAGGCCCCGGTGCGCGCGGGTGAACCCGTCCGGGTCGGCGAGTGGACGCTCGCGGGTCGCCAGGGTTCGCAGCATCGAGCGTTCCGCGGGTCCGCGGGTGCGGCGCGAATCGGTGAGGAGACCGAGTGACTCGAGGCGCTGTTCGAGGCGGTTGAACAACTCGTCCTCGTGCTGGGCTCGTGACGCGCCCCCGGAGGCTGTCATAGCGAAATCCTACCGCCGCACGTCATCCGGCTCGGTCGTCGGCTCGGGTGGGGTCGGTGATGGTGCGATCAGGAAGGAAGGACGCGGCGATGAAACCGACGAGGCCGACTGCGGCGAGGGTGATCATCGCGGCGGCGTACGCGCCGCTGCTGAGGCCGGCGACCAGGATGGTGCCGGTCAGGGCGGTGCCGAGGGAGGATCCGAGGTTCGACGCGCTGCGGGACAATCCGGAGATCTCCCCCTGCTGGTCCTCGGTGAAGCTGGATTGAACCACGGTGACGGAGGGCGTGAGCATGGTGCCGAGTCCTAGACCGATCAGGAGGAGGCCGGGAGCGAATGCCCAGGGGTTCAGGGAACGGTCGGCCAGCGCGAGCAGCACCACGACGCCGAGGATGCAGACCAGGAATCCCGCGCGGATCAAGGTGCGCTGCGGGTACCTGCGCGCCAGTCGCGCCGCGGCGAGCGAGGACGCGAGGAGCCCCAGCGTGGCGGCAGTGAAGATCACGCCGGTCTCGATGGCGTTGTATCCACGCACGACCTGGAGGTAGGTCGCCACCACGAAGGATGTGCCCATCAGCAGTAGCCACTGGGTGAGCTGGGTGACCAGGCCGAGGTTGGCGATGCGATCGGTGAACATACTCGTCGCGACCAGCGGTTCACGCCCGGAACGTTCCTTGGCTCGGATGCTCGTCACGAAACCCAGCAGTACCAGCGCGCCGAGCACGACCAGGGCCACCGTCAGTCGAATGTCGTTGTCGGCGAACTGGATTCCGAGCACGATCAGGGTCAGGCCAACCGCTGACAGCACGGCCCCGGTGATGTCGAACGGCGTGCTCGGGTCCGGCGGGAGCGGGTCGTCGATGCGGCGGCCGAGCACCGCGATGAGCAGCACGACGACGGCCTGGAACAGGAACGCCGCGCGCCAGCTCAGGGTGGTGGTGATGAGTCCGCCGATCAGCGGCCCGGCGGCGGCCCCGATGCCACCCATCGCCATGATGACGCCGAATGCCTTGGCCCGCGAGGTTGTTTCGGTGAACAACAGGGTGGCGAGAATGTAGACCGGCGGAATGAGCAGCGCGGTGCCGATGCCTTCCAGGATGGAGTTGCCGAGGATGAGAACTCCGAGCCCCGGCGCCGCCGCGCTGAGCAGTGCTCCGACGCCGTACACCAGCAGACCCGCCAGAAAGCAGCGCTTGCGCCCGTAGCGGTCGGTGAGTTTGCCTCCGGGAATCATCAGCGCGGCCATCACCAGCAGAAAGAGTGTGATCGCCACCTGTACGCCCTGCACCGTGGTGTCCAGGTCGGTGCTGATGTCGCTGATCATCACGTTCATGTTCGAACCCGCGAAGCTGCAGATGAACTGTGCCAGCGCGAGTGGTACCAGCACGCCGCGCGGTGCGCCGGAGCTCGCCGACACCTGGCTCACCGCGCCATCGGCTGTTCGCTCTCGACGCGATCGAGTTCCTCGTCCCAGGTCGGCGGTGCGGGGGCGAGGCCGCCGCCGTTCGTCGTGGTCAGGACGACCGTGACTCGGCAGTAGCCGCCCCGCTCGCTGTCGAGCAGGGAGGCGAAGACGCTCGGTGCGTCGAATCGCGGTGCGCACCACCAGTCGATGGTTCCGTCGGAGGACACCGGAGCCGCGGTCTGGAGGTCGCCGACGATGCCGTGCTCGGCGATCGGTGGGTATGTGCTCACAAGCACTCCTCTGCGGGTCGCGCGCGACAATTCGCGAACCAGCCAACCATCGGAGAAGTGCCCCGGCATCACCCGAAACGGATGAGCCGTCCTTCGGCGCGGAGCACGATGGCCCCGCGGTCAGCGGGCGAGCATGGCGGCCGCGACCCGGTCCGACGCGGCGGGTCGCAGGGCGGTGCCCATGTCGTCGAGGACGAGCAGTCGCGCCCCTGGGATCTCGGCGGCGAGGGCCTCGCCGTTGCCGAGTGGGAAGAACGGGTCGGCGCGGCCGTGTACCACCAGCGTCGGCAGGTCGAGTTCGCCGAGCCGCTCGCGCCACCGTGGGGCGCAGTCGATTCGGGAGAACACCATGCCGAGCTGGTTCGCCTGGTGGACGGCAGGATCGTCGGCCGGTGTCCGGTCCCAGATTCGGGCCGCTGTCGTCCGCGCGTGGTCCGGGTCGTCACCCATCAGTTCCGCGCCCTGGGCGGCGAACACCGCGACGGCGTTCCGGTCGGTCCAGTCCGGCATCGGGTGGGAGAACAACGCGTTCATGACCGCGGGGTCGTGGTCGGGTAGGTCCTCGTCGACCATGCCCGGCGCTACCGGCCGGGTGCCGACGAGGGCCAGTGCGGAGAACACCTCCGGGTGGTCGAGTGCGGCGATCTGGGCGACCATCCCGCCGACGCCGACCCCACCGAGATGGGCGCTCCCGGTACCGAGCGCGTCGACCAGCGCGGCCGCGTCGGCGGCGAGGTCCCGCAGGTCGTACGCCGGATGCTCCGGGTCCAGAGTCGTCGAGGTGCCGGAGTCACGCAGGTCGTAGCGGACCACGCGCCGCCCGCCCGTCGCGAGCCGCTCGCACAGTGCGTCGGGCCAGGACAGCATTGTCGTGCCGCCGATCAGGAGGACGAGGGGATCGTCCTCGCGGCCGAAGCTCTCGATGCCGAGATCGACACCGTTGGCCTGGACCGTGGTCGTGTCGAGACGAAAAGATCTCCCCATACCTGGACTCCTGTCTGTCGGTCTCTCCAGAGGTGTAGACGACGGAATCCCCCGAAAGTCATCGGTGCGTCAGGTGGAGCGGTTCACCAGGGCGAGGGCGAGTTCGGTGCAGAGTTCGGCCAGGTCGGTGGTCGGCTGGCGAGGGTCGCGCAGCCAGGCCTCGACGAGCTGGTTGACCCCGCCGACGACGAAAAGCGCTTCCTGGCGCCGGATCTCGGGGTTGGCGGGGGTGTCGAGGAACTCCGCGCTGTACTGCACCACGAGATCGGTGACGATGCCGATGGCGCGGGTGCGCAGTTCCTCGAGGCCGGCGACGCTGTGCGCGTCGCTGGTGAGGATGCGGTGGATGCTCGGATCGGTGGCTATCGCGTCGAGATAGGTGGTCAATGCCCGCAGCAGCTTGCGCTCGAGCCCGCCCGGTTCGGCCTGACTGGCTTCGACCATGGCCGTGAACAGTTCCTCGGGCACCTGCTCGGCGACGGCGAGGACGAGCGCGTCCCTGGTGGCGAAATCTTCGTAGAAGTAGCGCGGGGTCAGCCCCGACGCGGCGCACACGCGACGGACGGTGACCTCGGCCAGCCCGGCGTCGCCCCAGATCTGGCGGGCCGCGGCGAGGAGCTTGTCACGGCGTTCGTCCCGTCGGCTCGCCGCGCTGATTCCCCGGTAGGACCGGACCACTTCCGCACGCGCCATTGACAGGACTTTAGCAGTCGACCTATTTTGGATATCAGATGTTATCCAATTTGCGTCGCTCAACGAGGAGTGCCGATGACCACCGTTCCCACCCGTCACCCCGATCGGCCCCAGCGCGTCCCGGCGGTTGTCGGCGGCTTCGCGGCGATGCTGGGTGTCCGCAGCCCTGACGAGGATCAGTGGCGGCGCCTAGGCGAGGGCCTGCTCGTCGGTGACGACGCGATGGACGGGCTGGTCGACTGGATGGTCGCCACCGGCTCGAAGCAGACGCGGCCGCTGTTCGATCGGGCGCTCACCCATGGCATCGGGGCGGTGCCGGAGGCGCCCGAACCGCTGCGCGCGTTCTTCGCCGAGGTCGAGACCGTTCCGGCGTGGGTCGATCGCGACAAGCTGGTGCGCGGGACCAAGGTACTGCTCAGCGGCGGATCCGACGGCATGTACATCGCGCGTGACGTCGCCATGCTCGGCGGCTACCAGTTCTCCGGCTTCAACAAGACGCTGCTGCGCACGGGAGCGCTGGAGAAGGGCTCCAACCAGCGGTGGGCCGAGACGATGCAGTGGGCGATGGACGTCCTGTCCGAGGACGGACTGTCCCCGCTGGGCCTGGGCTACCAGTCCACGATCCGGGTGCGGCTCATCCACGCGTTCGTCCGCCGCCACGTGGTCGCCATGCCGGACTGGCAGGCCGAGGACTGGGGTCTGCCCATCAACCAGACCGATATGGCGGCCACGCTGGTCGGCGCCTTCATCGCCCCGTCGATCGGGGGGATGGGCCTCGGCATGGTGCTCACGCCCGCCGACGCCGATGCCGTCGCGCACATGGTCCGCTACGTGGGCTGGCTGCTCGGTGTCGAAGAGCAGTGGCTGCCGCACTCGTTCCGCGACGGTGTGCGCGTGCTGGTGCACACGCTGTCCGCCCTGGCCGACCCCGACGAGTCGACCCGCCTGCTCGCGGTGCCGATGTCACGAGATCCCCTGTCGTGGAACTACGATCGGCTGCCCGAGATCCGCCGCCGGCTCGCCTACGCCCAGCATCTGTCGGTGACGGGAACCTTCCTCGGTCGCTCCACGATGCGCGCGCTCGGACTGCCGACCGTGATCGTGCCGTGGTACCCGGCGATCCGCATCCCCGCCAATGTCGTGCGCTCGGCCACCCGGCTGCTCCCCGGTGGACTCGATCGCGCGGCGATTCGTGGTGCGCGCGAACAGGATCGGTTCATGCGCACCCTGGTCAGCAACGGACCGACCGTCGGCGCGGCCGCCGCGCGGCTCACCCACGCGGCCTAGCAATCGGGCCCATCAGCGAACATCCCCGGGCCGAATCCCCCTCAGAACAAGCCCAATTGAGTCGATATCTGTGGTGATCGAACCGGTCCCGGTACCAGTCGCCGCCCCGCCAACGCCCCGAGGTCTGCCACGAACAAGCCCTCGTCCTCGTTCACCGACACCAATGCCGCCGAGCCGACCATTGCCGCCACCGACAGGCAGTGATCGCCGGAGGTGAGCGAATGGGGATACTCGACTGTGTCGGTTCGTCCTGCCGCGCCGGCGAAACCGGCGTGTTCGGCCGGTGGCCGCCATGGTTCGAGCGGCAGGACGGCCGAGGATTTCGCGAGCAGTTCCCGCGCGACCTCCACGGCTCGGCCGTGTGCGTCCTCGATCTGCGCGGTCGGGCGTGGCCGCACCAGCGCCGCCAGCTTCGCGCTGCGCCGCTTGGCTTGAACGACACCCAGCTCGCTGGAGATCAAGTCCTCGTACACCCGCGCGGTCACGCCGGTGTCCGCCCAGGCCAGATAGGTCGCGCGGATGGCCCCCTGTTCGTCCAATCGCACACGCCTGCGGGGATGCACGGCGGTTCCCACCTTGTTCGACGCGTCGGCGAAAGTGGCGATATAGACCCAGTGCGGCTGCGCGACGTACGCACGCAGGCCTGCGGGCAGGTATCCGCCGCGGTGCGCGTGATGGATGAAACGGAACTCGTCGGCGGTGGCGCATTCCGCGCATTGCCGACCCGTGAGCGCCGGACGACGACCATCGCAATCGTGAAACCGGCCGTTGCCTGCGCGGTCGAACGCGGAGCGGCCGGTGCAGAACCGGCCCGCGCCGGACACCGTGAACGCCAATCGGGCACCCACCAGCGGGACCGCGCATCGTGCCGATGAGTCCGCACCGAACACGTCCAGGTGTGGACTTCCGCCGGTCCATGAGACCGAGCGGACCAGATATTGTTCGCCGTCGTTCCACGAAGCCCGCATCATTCGAACCTACTCGCGGCGGCGTGCCGCGATATACGAGTGTCGGTGCGGAGCCGGCGCCCAAGGCTGTTCGCGGTGCGGGAGGACACAGCCTCACTGTGGGCGCGGGTGTGCGGTTTCATGTTGGTGGCGAACGACTTTCCTACCATGGAGGGCATGCGTCGCCTATCGCTGGTTCTAGCTGTCGTCCTTGTCCCGCTCGTCGGATGCTCGACAGCATCCGGACCCGATTCCGGGACCGGGGTGACGGAACAGCGGCGAGTGTCGGTGCAGGCCGATGTCGACGAGTTGGTGGCGGCGGGGGTGACCGGGGTGCTGGCGACGGTGACTGAGAACGGGGCGACGATCACCCTGGCCGGTGGTCTAGCCGACATGGCGGCGGGGACGCCGATGCCGACCGAACCCGTGCAGCATGTGCGGGTCGGCAGTGTGACGAAGCCGTTCGTGAGCGCGGTGGTGCTTCAGCTGGTGGCCGAGGGGAAGGTCGATCTCGACACCCCGGTGGAGACGTATCTGCCGGGTCTGCTGCGCGGTGCCGGCATCGATGGCGCCGCCATCACGGTGCGCCAGGTGCTCCGGCACCAGAGTGGGCTGCCGAACTACACCGACGCCGAGGGCTTCGAGGAGTTCCAGGCGGCTGCTACGGAACGGTCCGTCACGCCGCAGGAGATCGTCGCCTTCGCGTTGCGCGCGCCCGCTGACTTCGCGCCCGGCGCCGAACTGCGGTACAGCAATACGAATTACATCGTGGCCGGGATGCTGGTCGAGAAGGTCACGGGCGCAGCGTTTCCCAATGAACTGAACCGGCGGATCCTCGAGCCGCTGAAGCTGACCGGAACCTATCTGCCCGCATCCGGTGACCAGGAGATCCGGGATCCGCACCCGCGCGGCTACGGCGAGGTCGACGGGGTCGTCACCGATGTGTCCCGGCTGGAGCCTTCGGTGCCGTGGACGGCGGGCGCGCTGATCGCCACCGGTGCCGACCTCAACCGGTTCTTCCTGGCGCTGCTCGCTGGCGAGGTGGTCGCGCCCGCCGAACTCGCGCTCATGCGGGAGGGTCTGCCGATGGGCTCCGAGGCCGGGTCGGACTACGGGCTCGGCCTGATGCGGACGACGCTGCCGTGCGGTGTCGACTACTTCGGGCACAACGGCGGCATCGACGGCTTCTTCACCATCGCGGGCGCCACCGAGGACGGACGTGCACTCACCCTCGTACTGACCAAGTCACCCGACCGGGAAACCGATGTCGTCGGCGTGCTGGAGCGCGCCCTGTGCCCTTGACCTCGGCTCCGAGGGCATCGTCGGGCGGGGGCGCTTGTCGGGTGGTTCGGCGTTGTGCATACTGGGCCCATGACTTCCAGTCGAAAGGGCGTTGAACGCCCGGGCCGTTGAGCCCCATGCCGGTCATCGCACCGGCTTCCTTCCCGCTCGATCGAGCGGACATTTCGCAGGATCCGCCGTGGGATTATTCCCGGCTCGCCTTCTGGGTGCGCGTGCGTGAATTCGCCGTGCCACCCGCCATGATCGAAGCCGCGACCGCGCGGCGGCGGGTCGCTGATTGGGCCGGGGCGTGTGCCGCCGCGCACGTCGATGTCGAGTTCGACCTTCGGGCGCTGGCACGGACCCGTGGCCGGGAACTCGCTGCCCGAATACGCGCCGACCTGCGTCATCTGGCACCGGACCTGTTGCGCTGGCATCTGCCCCGCGTCGCGCCCGACGGATTGCTCCGGCCCGGGTTGACGATGGCATTGGCGCGCTACGGTGATGACGGAACGCGCAGTGGCGAGACAGGTTTCGTGTATCTGGTGGTCCGCACCCCGCCTGCCTGGGCCGATGCCGGTCAGCGGATCAGCCTCGCGCTGTGGGACGGGTCCGGTACGACGGCGCACCCACATCCCCGGCCCGACCGGCGATTCCGGTTGGACCTGCACCGCCATCTGTGGGACGCGCGCAGCACGGCCGAGCTGGGAGCGCGCTCCGGGATCGGGGAACCCGAGGTACGCACCGCTGACCAATGGCAGATGCGCGCCGGGGGTGAGGTGGAACGGGAAGCGCGCAACGCAGGCGGCGGGCATCGTGCCGGTGATCGGCAGATCTGTTCCAGTGCGACGGAATTCGGCGCGGCCCTGGCATCGCGAGGTTGCGCCGTGGACCGGTGGGCGGCCGAAGCGGCGATTCTGCTGCGGGCCGAGCGATTACGAGCTGGGGAACTCACCGATCCGGTACCGCGCGGCTTGATTCTCGTCCGGTACGGCGCACGGCGGCGGGTGGTCCTGGACGTGGGCGAGCCCGCGGTGTCGCCGAGCGGGATCGACGACGAGCCGGTGGTGCGGATCGCCCGGAACAACTCGCGCGGTGCACTCTCCGCGCTGCCGGTCCTGCCCGATGCCGCGACCTGGGTGCTCCCCGATCTGATGCTGCTCCGAGCCGGCGCGATCACCGCGGATCGGCTCCATCCCCTGGTCGCCGCAGCACTCGGCCCGGGCTGGTCGCCTACTGTCGCACCCGGGAGCTCCACGGACGCGGGCGGTCCGCGGATCGTGGAATGCCGAGGGGCCCGGCATCGGATCGGCTTCGTGAACGGGGTGCTCACCGCCCTGGACCACGATCCGGCCGAAATTCGGCGGGAGGAACTGCTGGTCGCGCTGACCGGCACTCCATTGCCCTGCTTGCAGGTCATCGACCAGGTGCATCGTCATCCGGACCGCCTCGCCGGTATCCGCGAACGCCTGGACCACGGCGACACCGATGGTGCGCTGGCCGTCGTCGAAGGGCTGCTCGGCCCGGGCGCGCGGTTGCGGGACGGTCCGCTCCGGGACGAACTGGAGTCCGCCGTCCGACGGCGGATCACCTACGGGCTGTTCCGCGCCGGACTGCCCGCACCCGGTCACGGCCTCGACCGGTCGCCCCCGCGTCCGCGCAGCGAGCGCGCGAGACATCCACGCCACACGAAGTCATCCTGACCCGCTGTCTTCGGCAACCCAGGCACAAGCCCGGCCCGTCTCGGCCCGGCCCGGCCGTCACGAATCCGCCGCTGACACCGACTGATGGCTGACGGCAGCCCGACTGGTGCCAGCTCCGACCGGTGGCTGACGACAGCCCGACGCCGACCCGACTGGTGCTGACGCAGACCAGTTCCCAGCGGTCGAACCCGCTGACAGCGTCGTCACACCCTGCGGGCCGTGCTGAGTCGCCCGCGTCGATCCGCTGGCCTCCGTGCGATGTCGGCGAAGAGCACCGCTTACCTCCAATTCCCCTCTACCCAAAGGTGATTCCCCATGACTACTTCTTGCCCTCCGCTCCCGGTCCTCGACTCCCAGCTCGACGTCGCCGGTGACCTGCTTGCTCTGCTCGGCGAAGTCTCCACCGAACCCCGCCCCGACACGCGACTGGAGGCACTGACCCTGGCCGTCGCCGCCGACCTGCCGGTGCTTCTGTGGGGCGAGCCGGGCATCGGTAAGACCGCCGCGCTGACGCAGCTTGCCGAATCGCTCGATCTGCCATTGACCACGGTGATCGCGAGTGTGCATGAGCCGTCGGACTTTTCGGGTCTGCCGATCATCGGCGACGATCCGGCCGCGCAGGGTGTCCCGATGGCGCCGCCGGACTGGGCGGTGAAGCTCGCCAAGGCCGGGCGCGGTCTGCTGTTCCTCGACGAATTGTCGACCGCACCGCCTGCCGTGCAGGCCGCGCTGCTGCGCCTGGTCCTCGAACGGCAGATCGGCGCGTTGACGTTGCCGCCGGGTGTCCGGATCGTCGCGGCGGCCAACCCGCGCTCCTCGGCTGCCGATGGCTGGGAGCTGAGCCCGCCGCTGGCGAACCGGTTCGTGCACCTGCAGTGGATTCACGACCACGACGTGGTCGTCCGTGGTCTCGGCGGAACATGGCCGCGCGCGACGCTGCCCCGGCTCGATCCCGAAAAGCTGACGGAAGCAGTGGGTTTCGCTCGTCGAGCGGTGTGCACGCTGTTGGCGGCCCGGCCGAAACTGGTGCATCAGATGCCCACCACCGAAACCCGCCGGGGTGGTGCCTGGGCGTCGCCGCGCAGCTGGGAGATGACGCTGCGGCTGATCGCCTTCGCCACCGCGGCGGGTGTGAGCCGCGATGTGCTCTCGCTGCTGGTGCGCGGGACCGTGGGCGATGGGCCCGGGTTCGAACTGCTCACCAGCATCGACCGGATGGATCTGCCCGATCCGGAGGATCTGCTCGCCGATCCGGCGTCCGCCGAGCTGCCGGAGCGCGGTGACCTGCGTCAGGCCGTGCTCGACGGCGTGGTGGCGGCGGTGCGCCGGAAGGCGGACAAGTTGCGGTGGGAGGCGGCATGGGAACTGCTGGCCAAGGCGGTGGCCACCGGAGCTCCCGATCTGGTGGTCGTGCCCGCGACGACCCTGGCCGCTCTGCGCCGGGACAACTGGGAGGTCCCGGCCTCGATCGAACATCTCGCCGACATGGTGTCGGTGTCCCAGCGCGCCGAACGCGCCGCCGCCCGGGTCGTCGAGGTGCGCCGATGACCGCACAGCTCGCGGGGCTGGACTACGAGAAGCTGTATGCCGCTCGGCTGCAGGCGGTTTCGGCTCGCCCCTATCTCGCCACGGCGCTGTACGCGCTGCACATCGTCGAGTCGCGCCAGGTGCCGACGATGTCGGTGGACAAGCACTGGCGGTGCTACGTCTCGCCCGCGTTCGTGAACTACATGCCCGAGGAGGAACTCGCCTCGGTGCTGGTGCACGAGGTCTCGCATCTGCTGCGCGACCATCACGGGCGCAGTGACCGCTACGCCCACGCGCACGAACTGACCGGCCCGGGGGAGCGGCTGCGGATGAACATCGCCGCGGATGCCGAGATCAACGACGACATCTTCGGCGACGGACTGGTCTGGCCGAAGGGCGCGGTCATGCCCGCGACCCTGGGTCTGGCCGCGGGCGAGCTCATGGAGGACTACCTGGGCCAGTTCACCCTGGGGCCCCTCACTCAGGAGCTGGCCTGGCTCGACTGTGGCAGCGGCGCCGACGGCCTCGACCGCGACTGGGAACTCGGGCCCGATGGCATCGACGGACTCAGCGAACAGGAACGCGACGCGGTCCGCTTCCGGGTGGCGCAGGGCATCGTCGGCCGACCGGGAAACGCACCCCAGGGCTGGCGGCGCTGGGCGGACCGAGCCCTGCACCCGCCCCAACCCTGGCGGCAACTGCTGGGCGCGGCACTGCGCTCGGCCGTCTCGGCCCCCGGCGTCGGCGCGGACTACACCTATGGACGACCGGCCCGGCGCTCGGCGAGCCTGCCCGGGGTCGTCCTGCCGAGCCTCCGCCGGATGCCGCCCCGGGTCGCCGTCGTCATCGACACCTCGGGCTCGGTCAGCGACGCCGAACTCGGCAGTGCCCTACTGGAAGTGGGCGCCATCACCCAGGCCGTCGGCGGCCGCCGCGACCTGGTCACCGTCATCTCCTGCGACACCGCAGCCCGGATCGCCGAGCCGCTGTGCCGCGCCGAGGGCATGGCCCTGGTGGGCGGTGGCGGCACCGACCTGCGCACCGGTTTCGACAGAGCCCTGCGTACCCGCCCGGACGTCGTCGTGGCCCTGACCGACGGTCAAACACCCTGGCCGACAACGCGTCCCAACTGCCGCACCGTCGTCGGCCTGTTCCACCGGAACAGCACCTGGAGAGAGGACAATCCGGACTACGTGCCGGACCGGCCACCCGCCTGGGCGCGGGTGGTCGAGATCGGGTGAGGTAACTCGACCCGGCCGGCGCGCGAGGTCCGCCCGCGATTCATAGCGTGTGGTGCACGTCACAGTTGGATCGCGATTCGGCACGAAACTTTCCATAGGCTTGGGTAGTTCTTTACTATTGGCCAGACCCTGTGTCTTGGGTCGTTTCTCGCAGCTCAGCATCTATTGCCAGTACATGTTCGACCGATGAACCGGGCGCCTGTGGCCCCGGCGAAGGAGAATGATGGCTACCGACAATGGTCCGGGCGTGCCCGTCGCGACAGAGCGGTCCTCGCCGCACGATTTTCTGAGATCCATACTCCGGCACGATGTTCCGGCATCGATCGTGGTGTTCCTCGTCGCGCTGCCGTTGTCGATCGGGATCGCTGTGGCCTCGGGTGCGCCGGTCGCGGCGGGGTTGATCGCGGCGGTGATCGGCGGCATTGTTGCCGGGTTGCTCGGTGGCTCGGTGTTGCAGGTGAGCGGGCCGGCGGCGGGGCTCACCGTGGTCGTGGCCGAGACCATCCACCAGTTCGGTTGGCGGGCCACCTGTTTCATCGTGGCCGCGGCGGGTGTGCTGCAGATCCTGTTCGGGCTGAGCCGGATCGCGCGGGCCGCACTGGCGGTGGCGCCTGTGGTGGTGCACGCGATGCTGGCCGGGATCGGTCTCACCATCGCGCTGCAGCAGAGCCTGGTGCTGTTGGGCGGGGTGTCGAGCAGTAGGAGCCTGGCCAATCTGGCCGCGCTGCCGGAGGGGCTGCGGACCGCGCGGTGGGGCGACGTGGTGGTCGGCGGCACCGTGATGGCCATCCTGCTCGGCTGGAAGTTCGTGCCGGCGCGGATCAGGGTGGTCCCCGCCCCGCTGGTCGCGATCCTGGCCGGGGTCGGGCTGGCCTTCGTGCTGCCGACCAGCATCGAGCGAATCATGTTGAACGGCTCGCTCTTCGATGCCATGTCGCTGCCCGAGATCCCGGCGGCTCCCTGGTGGAGTGTGGCCTTCACGGTGCTCACCATCGCGCTCATCGCGAGCGTGGAGAGCCTGCTCTCGGCGGTGGCGGTCGGCCGGATGCGCGGTGGGGAACGGGCCGATTTCGACCGGGAACTCATCGGTCAGGGTTCGGCGAACGTGCTGTCGGGCTTGGCCGGTGGCCTGCCGGTGACCGGCGTGATCGTGCGCAGCGCGACGAATGTGCAGGCCGGTGCGCGCTCGCGGGCCTCGGCGGTGTTGCACGGCGTGTGGATCCTGGTGTTCTCGGTGGCGCTCGTCGGTGTGGTGGAACAGATTCCGAAGGCGGCGCTGGCCGGGCTGCTGATCGTGATCGGCATCCAGCTGGTGAAGCTCGCCCACATCAAGCGGGCACTGCGCACCGGTGATCTGCTGGTCTATGTCGTCACGGTGTCGGGGGTGGTGTTCGGCAACCTGCTCGAGGGCGTGGTGGCCGGGCTCGCGCTGGCGTTCGCCCTGCTGCTGTGGCGGGTCGCGAAGGTGACGATCACCGCCACACCGGTGCCGGGCGCCGACCGCTGGCTGGTCACCATCGACGGCTCGTGCACGTTCCTCGCGCTGCCGAAACTGTCGGCGAAGCTGGCCGAGGTGCCCGCCGGGGTGGACGTGACGGTGGAGATGACCGTCGACTTCCTCGATCACGCGGCCTGCGAGGCCATCGCGGAGTGGGCCGACCATCGCGAAAAAGAGGGCAGTACGGTCGATTTCGTCGAGATGGGGACCGCGCGGATGGCGCGCGCGGCGGCGGCGCCACCCGAGCGTGGTCAGTCGCGCAAGGTGATCGACGAGGCGATCGGGCCGTGGCGGCGCACCGGCGGCGTCGACCCGATCGCGGCGGGCATCGCGGCCTATCACCGCGGGCACGCGCACCTGCTGCGCCCGCACCTGCACGGGCTGCGCGACCGGCCCGACGCGGGCACCTTCTTCCTCACCTGCGCCGATGCCAGGATCGTGCCCAATGTCATCACCAACAGCGGTCCCGGCGACCTGTTCACCGTTCGCAATGTGGGCAATCTCGTGCCGGTGGGCGGCAGCGACGTCTCGGTGGAGGCGGCGCTGATCTACGCCCTCGACAAGCTCGACGTGCGCTCGGTGGTGGTGTGCGGGCACAGTGGCTGCGGTGCGATGGAGGCACTGTACGGGCAGGTGCAGGCCGGTCCCGGGCTCGACGACTGGCTCGCGCACGCCCAGCCGACGCTGGCGGCGTTCCATCGCGGCCATCCGGTCGCCGAGGCGGCCCGGCTGGCCGGTTTCGGTCCGGTCGATCAGCTGGGCATGGTCAATGTGGCCCGGCAGGTGGAGACGCTGATCGACTATCCGGCGGTGTGTGCCGGGATGGCCGAACGCGGCGTCGCGGTGTCGGGATTGTTCTTCGATCTGGCCACCGCGCGGGTGATCGAGGTCACCGCCGACGGCATCGGCGAGGTCGACGACGTGCACGGCCGGATCGCCGCCGAGCCGGTCTGAGTAAACCTCGTTGTGGGCCAACCCACAGCGAGGCGGCGCTTATGGCGACACCCACTCTTTCTGCGGCACACTGGTTTTGCCAAATCTTTACCAATAGGTTGGTTCGCATCCCCGCCCGGTTCGCCGTTGCACCGGGGTCCTTTGCTTCACCGTGAGAAGCCGGTTCGCGGCTGGGTCCGCGCCGAGTCGGCGAAGGAGAGTCATGTCTGTAGAGAACGATCTCGCTCCGCCCCGTCCCCTGTGGCAGCAGACGCTGCTGCGTCACGATCTGCCCGCGTCCATCGTGGTCTTCCTGGTCGCGTTGCCGCTCTCGCTCGGCATCGCGGTCGCCTCCGGCGCTCCGGTCGCCGCCGGTCTCATCGCCGCCGTGGTCGGCGGTGTCGTCGCCGGTACGCTCGGCGGCTCGGTCCTCCAGGTCAGCGGCCCCGCGGCCGGGCTGACCGTGGTGGTGGCCGAATCCATTGCGCAATTCGGTTGGCGTGTCACCTGTTTCATCGTGGTCGCGGCCGGTGTGTTACAGATCCTGTTCGGCCTGAGCCGGATCGCGCGCTCCGCGCTGGCGGTGGCGCCGGTGGTGGTGCACGCGATGCTGGCAGGCATCGGCATCACCATCGCGCTGCAGCAGATCCATGTGCTGCTCGGCGGCTCCTCGCACAGCACCGCGCTGCGCAACCTCGCCGAACTGCCCGGTCAGCTGGTGTCGCTGCAGGGCGGTGACGCGCTGGTCGGCGCCGTGGTGATCGCGGTGATGCTCGGCTGGAAGTACGTGCCGCCGAAGCTGCGCGCGGTGCCGGGACCCCTGGTCGCGGTGCTCGCGGGCACCGTGCTGTCGCTGGTGCTGCCCGCCGGCGTCGAACGGATCGTGCTCAGCGGCTCGCTGTTCGACGCGCTGCAGCTGCCGGAACTGCCCTCGGGCGGCTGGTCGGCCGTCGCGATGATGGTGCTGACCATCGCGCTCATCGCCAGCGTGGAGAGCCTGCTCTCGGCGGTGGCCGTGGACAAGATGCACACCGGTCCGCGCACCGACTTCGACCGCGAACTCATCGGCCAGGGCTCGGCGAACGTGCTCTCGGGCCTGATCGGTGGTCTGCCGGTCACCGGCGTGATCGTGCGCAGTGCCACCAATGTGCAGGCGGGTGCCCGTACTCGCGCCTCGGCGGTCATGCACGGCTGCTGGATCCTGCTGTTCTCGGTCGCGCTGGTCGGCCTGGTCGAACAGATCCCGACGGCGGCGCTGGCCGGGCTGCTGATCGTGATCGGTATCCAGCTGGTGAAACTGGCCCACATCCGGCTGGCCCGGCGCACCGGCGACCTGCTGGTGTACCTGGTCACGGTCTCGAGCGTGGTGTTCTTGAACCTGCTCGAAGGCGTGCTGATCGGGCTCGCGCTGGCCTTCGGGCTGCTGCTGTGGCGGGTGGTGCGCGTGCAGGTCGAGGCGTCGCCGCTGGGGCAGCGGTGGGTGGTGAGCATCGACGGTTCGTGCACCTTCCTCGCCCTGCCGCGACTGTCGGCCGAGCTGGCCAAGGTGCCCGCGGGCGCCGATGTGACGGTGGAGATGACCGTCGACTTCCTCGACCACGCCGCCTCCGAGGCGATCGAGGACTGGCAGCGGCAGCAGGAGAGCAGTGGCGGGTGCGTCGATTTCGTCGAGATCGGCAGTGCCCGGATGGCCGGCGCCGCGGCCGCGCCGCCCGCGCGCGGCTTCGGGCGACAGGTGTGGGACGAGTTCCTCGGCCCGTGGCGGCACCAGAAGTCCGGCAGTGACGCGCTGACCGCGGGCGTCGCCGCCTTCCACCGCAGCCACGCCCACGTGGTGCGTCCGCACCTGGACGAACTGCGCGACCGGCAGGATCCGGACTCGTTCTTCCTCACCTGCGCGGACTCACGAATCGTGCCCAATGTGATCACCTCCAGCGGTCCCGGTGACCTGTTCACCGTCCGCAATGTGGGCAATCTGGTGCCGACCAGCGGGGACGACTCGGTCGAGGCGGCGTTGGTGTTCGCTCTCGAACAGCTCGCGGTGCGCTCGGTGGTGGTGTGCGGGCACTCGGCCTGCGGTGCGATGAAGGCGGTCTACACCGGTGCCGACGCCGACGGCGGGCTGAGCTCCTGGCTCGAGCACGCCGCGCCCAGTCTCGAACGCTTCCACGCCGAGCATCCGGTCGCGCGGGCGGCCAGGGCGGCGGGCTTCGACGAGATCGACCAGCTGAGCATGGTGAACGTCGCAGTGCAGCTCGAGACGCTGGACCGGCATCCGGCGGTGCGCCGCGCGGTGGCCGAGCGCGGGCTGGCGGTGTCGGGGCTGTTCTTCGACATCGCGGGCGCGCGGGTGATCGAGGTGACCGTCGACGGTGTGCGAACCATCGACGACGAGGTCGCCGTCACAGTGTGATCGGGCGGCGGGCGACCCGTGCGGTCGGCTCGTAGGCTGGAAAGATGATCAGCGAGCCGACCGCCGACGCCGTCCGCGCCGACACCGGGGATCCGGCGGATTCCCCCGGATCCCCGTCTCGTTGGACGGCGCTCAAAGAGCGCGGGCGCGCCTTCCGGGCAGGCATCTCGCGCCGCCCTACCCTGAACTTCGGCTATCGCATCATCGTCGGCGTGGTCGGTGGTGTGGTGCTGCTGGTCGGGATCATCACGATCCCGTACCCGGGACCCGGCTGGGCACTCGTGTTCGCCGGGTTCGGCATCCTGGCCACCGAATTCGTCTGGGCCCACCACACTCTCACCTGGGTGCGCGGCAAGTACCGGATCGTCATGGACTGGTACACCTCGCGCGGCTGGGGGATCAGGGTGCTGGGCGCGATGGCCACCTTCGCCCTCGTCGTGGCGACGTTGTGGCTGCTCGGTACCTATTCCATGGTGGCAGGCTGGATCGGAGTCGATTGGTCGTGGTTGCGCAGTCCCCTGATGTCGTGAGCAGCGTTCCCGGGCACCGGCTCACCGACCCCGCGTGGGTGTCGGCCCGGATCGGTGAGATGGGGCGGTCCTGGGGGACCGAGACCCCACGGGTGGCGGGCACTCTGTGGTGGTGCATGGTCGCCTCGAGCCTGGTCGACCAGATCACGCGGGCCTACGCGGCGGGTTCCCCGGCGCCGATCGCCGCGCTCGATGATTTCGACTGCGAGGTCCGCCCTGACGGCGGTGTCGATCACACGGAGTTCCGGCGGGTGGCGGTCGACGACACCGGACGCGCGGTGCGCTCGGATGTGGGCGGAGTGCGCGGCGCCGACGCCGACGAGGCGGTCGCGGCCGCCTTGCGTGAGACGCTGACCGCGGTGATCGCCCAGGTCGCGGCGGTCTCGGGCGCGGGGGCACCGTCGCTGTGGGCGGTCGTCGCCGATGCCATCGGCAACCGGGCACTCGACGCCGGCGCGCCCGAGGCGGCGACCAGGCTGGCCGCCGACCTCGGCACCCGGCTGCCCACCCCGCGGTTCGTCACAGTGAGTGGGCGCGCCTTCGTCAAGCGCGCCTCCTGCTGCCTGGTCTACGAGGTCGCGGGGTGCCAGATGTGCACGAGCTGCCCGAAACGTCCGCCGGCCGAGCGTGCCGCGCTGCTGGCGGACGCGGCCCGCGCCCGGTCTTGAATCCCGGGTAGCGAGCCCACCGGCGCGACACCACTTCCACAACCGAACACACGATGGCCCGGTACCGCGCGGTACCGGGCCGTGTCGTGTCAGGCGGTCGCGCGACGCATCACCCGCCAGGTGCCGAGCAGGCAGGTCAGCGCGATCGCGGCGGGCAACACCACCATCGGCACGACCCGCGGTGTGTTGACGAACCAGCGGTCGACCTCGGGCCACCACTCCTGCCAGGTGATCACGATGGCCGCGATACCGGCGGTCAGCAGGACCGTGGCGGCCAGGGTGTTGAACCCGATCACCCGCCAGCGCTGATAGACCGCGCCGATCAGCATGCCCGCCCCGGCGACCAGCGCGACGATCGCCAGATTGGTTCCGAACTGGAGCAGCCAGCTCGAGGTGAAATAGCCGGGAACACCGAACATCACCAGACCCACACCCCAGCCACCGGTGGCGTCTTCGATCATCGCCAGGACGGTCAGCAGGGTGCCGAACCCGACCACCTGGGCGGCGGCCACCAGCAGCGTCGCGACGTAATAGTCGCGGCGCGTGACACTCATCCCCAGCGCGAACGGGAACGTCTGCGTCATCGAGCCGAGATAGAACGCCAGGGTCAGGCCGAGCAGGGCCGAGACGCTGCCGGTGAAGTTCGATTCGTCGGTGTCGACCAGGTAGAAGATCACCCACGGGATCGCGAAGGCCAGGGCCAGGATGCCCAGCGGCCAGGCGATCAGCATCGGCCAGGCGACGGCGTGGATGCGGGCTACCGACAGTGCGCGGGCGATCATCACGCGTCCTTTCGTTCCAGATTCGTGGTTTCGACGATGAGCTGCTGCAGCGACACCGGTTCGATCGTCAGGCCGAGCGATTTCGCGTGCGCGATGTCCTCGGTGGCATTCGCGGTGCGCGCGGTGACCCTGACCTGATTGCCCAGGCTCTCGCGGCGCAGTTCGGGCCGTGCGCCGAGGAACAGGTCGACGTCGGTGGCGGACCCGGCCACTGTCAGCGCCGAATCGCGCAGCTCGTCGGCGCTCGCGTCGACGATGAGGCGCCCGCGATCGATCAGCAGGACGTGTTCGAGCAGGTCGGCCACCTCGTCGATCAGGTGGGTCGACAGGATGACGGTGCGTGGGTGCTCGGCGTAATCGGCCAGCAGCCGGTCGTAGAACAGTTGCCGGGCAACGGCATCCAGACCCAGGTAGGGCTCGTCGAAGAAGGTCAGCGGTGCCCGCGAGGCCAGCCCGACGACGACACCGAGCGCGGAGGTCATGCCGCGGGAGAGCTTCTTGACCTTGCGGTCGACGGGAAGATCGAAGTCGCGCACCAGTTCCCGGGCGAAGTCCTCGTCCCAGTCGCGCAGCAGATGCCGTGCCGCGGCGAGCACGTGCTCGACCTTGTATTCGGCCGGATACGCCTGGCTCTCCTTGATGAACGAGATGCCGCGCAGGACCTCGGTGTTCTCGTGCGGAACCTGCCCGAAGACCCGCACCTCACCGCTGGTCTGGAACATCTGGCCGGTCAGCGTCTGCATCAGCGTGGTCTTGCCCGCGCCGTTGCGGCCCAGCAGACCGTAGATGGTGTCGGCCCGCAGGTCGACGGTGATGTCGTCGAGTGCGGTGACCGACCCGAAGCGGGTGGTCAATCCCCGGGTCGACACCACGATCTCGGTGTCTCGCACGGTCGGATCGATGATCGCGGCGCTCATCGCGCCCCCTCTCGCTTGTCCAGCATGATCTTCAGTTCGTCGACGCCGATCCCGAGCTTGTCCGCTTCGGCGATCAGGGGATCGATGTACTGCACGGCGAAGCGTTCCCGCCGGCGCTGCCGCAACACGGTCCGGGCGCCGAGCGTGACGAACATGCCGATCCCTCGTTTCTTGTAGAGAATCCCGTCGGCCGCCAGCTGGTTGAGCCCCTTCGCCGCGGTCGCCGGGTTGATCCGATGGAAGGTGGCGAGCTCGTTCGACGACGGTGCCTGCGCCTCTTCCGGCAGTGATCCGTCGATGATCGAGTTCTCGATCATCTCCGCGACCTGCAGGAAGAGCGGCTTGCCGTCCTCGAGCATCGTCAACCTCCCCGGTTGGATGGTTCGTTAGTCATGTAATGAACCATAGCGGCAGGGAACCTCGGTGGCAACAGGTGCGAGTGGCATCGTCGCCGCTGATCAACACGCGGTCCGAGGTCATCGACACCGCCGGACGGCCCGCCCGATAGCATGGGCGGCGCAGGAGGAGACCCTGCGTACCCGCCGGAACGACCCGGCACGATGTCAAGGAGAGCATTCCCGTGACCACCTCTGCACCCATCAGTCCTGTCGCCCTCGTCCGGGTGTCGGCCGGGACTACCGCCGGTGCCGCGGTACGGGAAGCGGGCCTGCCGACAAAGGGGCCGGACACGATCGTGGTCGTCCGTGATGCCGAGGGCGCGCTCAAGGACCTGTCCTGGACCCCCGAGGTCGACGTCGAGGTCGAGCCGGTCGCCGCGAACACCGAGGACGGCCGCAGCGTGATCCGGCACTCGGCCGCGCACGTGCTGGCCCAGGCGGTGCAGCAGGAGTTCCCCGAGGCCAAGCTGGGCATCGGCCCGCCGATCAAGGACGGCTTCTACTACGACTTCCAGGTCGAGCGCCCCTTCACCCCGGAGGATCTGGCCAAGCTCGAGTCCAGGATGAAGAAGATCGTCAAAGGCGCGCAACGCTTTTCGCGGCGCGTCATCGAGGTCGAGGACGCCCGCGTCGAACTGGCCAAGGAGCCGTTCAAGCTCGAGCTGATCAGCGACAAGTCCGGCATCGACGATCCCGAGATCATGGAGGTCGGCGGCAACGAGCTGACCATCTACGACAACCTCGATCCCCGCACCGGCGAGAAGATCTGGGGCGACCTGTGTCGCGGCCCGCACATCCCCACCACCAAGTTCGTCCCCGCGTTCAAGCTCACCCGCTCCTCGGCCGCTTACTGGCGCGGTGACCAGGACCGCGAGGATCTGCAGCGCATCTACGGCACCGCCTGGGAATCGACCGAGGCGATGGAGGAGTACCTGCACCTGCTGGCCGAGGCCGAGCGCCGCGACCACCGCAAGCTGGGCCTCGAGCTGGACCTGTTCTCCTTCCCCGACGAGCTCGGCTCCGGCCTGCCGGTGTTCCACCCCAAGGGCGGCATCATCCGCAAGGAGATGGAGGAGTACTCGCGCCAGCGCCACATCGCCGCGGGCTACGAGTTCGTCAACACCCCGCACATCACCAAGGGCGCGCTGTTCGAGACCTCCGGGCACCTGGACTGGTACCGCGACGGCATGTTCCCGGCCATGCACCTCGACGCCGAACTCAACGAGGACGGCACCGTGCGCAAGCCGGGCCAGGACTACTACGTCAAGCCGATGAACTGCCCGATGCACAACCTGATCTTCCGCGCGCGCGGCCGCTCCTACCGCGAGCTGCCGCTGCGGCTGTTCGAGTTCGGCTCGGTGTACCGCTACGAGAAGTCCGGCGTGATCCACGGCCTGACCCGCGTGCGCGGCATGACCCAGGACGACGCGCACATCTACTGCACCAAGGAGCAGATGCACGCGGAGCTCACCAGCACGCTGAACTTCGTGCTCTCGCTGCTCAAGGACTACGGCCTCGACGACTTCTACCTCGAGCTGTCCACCAAGGACCCGAAGAAGTTCGTCGGCTCCGACGAGCTGTGGGAAGAGGCCACCGAGACCCTGTCCAAGGTGGCCTTGGCCTCGGGCCTGGACCTGGTGCCCGATCCGGGTGGCGCCGCGTTCTACGGTCCGAAGATCTCCGTGCAGGCCAAGGACGCGCTGGGCCGCACCTGGCAGATGTCGACCATCCAGCTCGACTTCAACCTGCCCGAGCGCTTCGACCTGGAATACACCTCCTCCGACGGCACCAAGCAGCAGCCGGTGATGATCCACCGCGCGCTGTTCGGCTCCATCGAGCGCTTCTTCGGCGTGCTCACCGAGCACTACGCCGGCGCGTTCCCGGCCTGGCTCTCGCCGGTGCAGGTGGTCGGCATCCCGGTGGCGGAAAACTTTGCCCCGCACCTGGATTCGGTGATCGAGCAGCTGCAGGACGCGGGGGTGCGGGCCCAGGTGGACCGCAGCGACGACCGGATGCAGAAGAAGATCTTCAACCAGACCGCGCAGAAGGTGCCGTTCATGTTGCTGGCGGGTGCCCGCGATGTGGAGGCGGGCGCGGTGAGCTTCCGGTTCCGCGACGGCACCCAGGTCAACGGGGTGCCGGTCGCCGACGCGGTGGCCACCATCGTGCGCTGGATCGGCAATCGGGAGAATGCCTCGCCCACCGCCGAAGGCTTCGAGATCGACCAGGCGCCGACGTCATGAGCGAGTCCATCGCCTCGGAGGCGTCGGCGGGTTCGATCGTCGACGCCGGGGCGGGCCATCCGGACCGGCTGCAGCGGCTGTGGACGCCCTACCGGATGTCCTACATCACCGGCGAGGTCAAGCCCAAGGACGCCACCGGGCATCCGTTCACCGACATCCCGAAGATGTCGGACGAGGACGGGTTGATCATCGCGCGCGGCGAGAACGTCTACGCCGTGCTCAACTTGTACCCGTACAACCCAGGGCACATGATGGTGGTGCCGTACCGTCGGGTAGCCGACCTGGAGGACCTCACGACCGCCGAGAGCGCGGAACTGATGGCCTTCACCCAGCAGGCCATTCGCGTGATGAAACGGGTCTCACGACCCGCCGGATTCAACGTGGGGCTCAATCTCGGTGGGGTGGCCGGTGGTTCGCTGGCCGACCATCTGCACCAGCACATCGTGCCGCGCTGGGGCGGGGATGCGAACTTCATCACCGTGGTCGGCGGGGTGAAGGTGATGCCACAGTTGCTGCGTGAGACGCGGCAGCTGCTGGCGGAGGCGTGGGAGGAATAAGTACGTGCTCAGCTTCTTCGGCCGCGAGACGTTTGCGAAAGCGACTGCGCCGCTGGGCAAGGCGCTCGTCGGTACCGGGCTCACCCCGGACGCGATGACCCTGATCGGCACCGCCGCGACGATCACCGCGGCGGTGACCCTGTTCCCCACCGGACACCTGTTCTGGGGCACGATGGTCATCTGGCTGTTCGTCATGTTCGACATGCTCGACGGCGCGATGGCCCGGGCCCGCGGCGGCGGCACGAAGTACGGCGCGGTCCTCGACGCCACCTGCGACCGGGTGGCCGACGGCGCGATCTTCGCCGGGCTGGCCTGGTGGGCGGTCTACCACGAGAACAGCAAGCAGCTGCTGGCCGCGACGCTGATCGTGCTGGTCACCTCGCAGGTGATCTCGTACGCCAAGGCGCGCGCCGAGGCGAGCGGGCTGTCCGCCGACGGCGGCTTGATCGAACGGCCCGACCGCCTCGTGATCGTGCTGGTCGGCGCCGGGCTCACCGGCATCGGCGGGCACTGGGGGATCGAGTGGCTCACCTACGCGGTGTACGTGGCCATGTGGGTACTGGCGGTGCTGAGCATCGTCACGGTGTTCCAGCGGGTGCTGGCCGTGCGCCGCTCGCCCGGTGCGCGCCTGGTGATCCCGCCCGCACCGCAGCAGCAGGAACAGGACGCGACAGGGGGAGCGGCGTCGTGACGCTGAGCGATCGGTTGAGCGACTGGGGGTACGCCGCGGGCTGGCGGCTGGTGCGTTCGGCACCGGAACCGCTGGTTCGCAAGGTGTTCGACCTGGGGGCCGACCGGGCCGTCAAGGGTGGAGGGCCGGTGCAGCTGCGCCGCAATCTCGCGCGTGTGCTCGGCGTCGGTCCCGACGAGGTGCCCGATGACCTGATGCGTGCCAGCATGCGCTCCTACGCCAGGTACTGGCGGGAGGCGTTCCGGCTGCCGAGCATGGATCACAGCACCATCGACTACCACGTCGGCGGACTGGAGCACCTCGACGCGGCACTCGAGGACGGCCGCGGCGTCATCCTGGTGCTGCCGCACTCCGGCAACTGGGACATGGCCGGTGTGTGGCTGGTGCAGCACTACGACAACTTCACCACGGTGGCCGAACGGCTGAAGCCGGAGTCGCTGTTCGAACGGTTCGTCGCCTACCGGGAGAGCCTCGGCTTCGAGGTGTTCCCGCTGACCGGTGGCGAACAGCCGCCGTTCGAGGCACTCGCCGAGCGGCTGCGCCAGAATCGGATCGTCTGCCTGATGGGTGAGCGCGACCTGACCGGCAAGGGCGTGCCCGTCGACTTCTTCGGTGAGCGCACCTGGCTGCCTGCGGGCGCGGCCAAGCTGGCCATCGAGACCGGTGCGTCGCTGCAGCCGGTGCACGCGTGGTTCACCACCGAGGCCGACGGCACCGAGGGGTGGGGCCTGAAAACCAGTGCGCCACTGGATACCTCGGGTGGTGTCGCGGCGACGACGCAGTTGCTGGCCGACCGGTTCGCGGCGAACATCGCCGAGCACCCGGCCGACTGGCACATGCTGCAACCACTCTGGGAGTCGGACCTTTCCCCGGAGCGGCTGGCGCGCATCAACGCGAACCAGAGCGGCGGCATCCGGTGAAGATCGGCATGGTCTGCCCGTACTCGTTCGACGTTCCCGGCGGTGTACAGGCCCATGTGGTCGAGCTGGCCCGGGTGTTCATCGAACGCGGGCACAAGGTGAGTGTGCTGGCCCCCGCCTCCGACGACACCCCGCTGCCGGAGTTCGTCGTCTCGGCGGGCCGGGCCGTGGCGATTCCCTACAACGGGTCGGTGGCGCGGCTGTCGTTCGGCCCGATGGCCTACACCCGGATCCGGCGCTGGATCGACAGCAACGACTTCGACGTGCTGCACATCCACGAACCCAATGCCCCGAGCCTGTCGATGCTGGCGCTCAAGATCGCCGAGGGCCCGATCGTGGCGACCTTCCACACCTCGACCACGAAGTCGTTGGTGCTGAGCACTTTTCAGGGTGTGCTGCGTCCGTATCACGAGAAGATCAGCGGCCGGATCGCGGTGTCGGAGCTGGCGCGACGCTGGCAGGTCGAGGCGCTGGGCTCGGACGCGGTGGAGATCCCCAACGGCGTCGACGTGTCCGCGTTCGCGCGCGGGGAAACCCTCGACGGGTATCCGCGCCCCGGGAAGACGGTGCTGTTCCTCGGTCGCTACGACGAACCGCGCAAGGGCATGGACGTGCTGCTCGGCGCGCTGCCCGCGCTGGTCGGCCACCATCCCGACGTGCAGATCCTGATCGTCGGACGCGGTGACGAGGAGCGGCTGCGTCGCGAGGCCGGTGCGCACGCGCGGCATCTGCGCTTCCTCGGGCAGGTCTCCGACGCGGAGAAGGCCGCCGCGCTGCGCAGTGCCGATGTCTACGTGGCGCCGAACCTGGGTGGCGAGAGCTTCGGCATCATCCTGATCGAGGCGATGGCCGCGGGCACCCCGGTGGTGGCCAGCGAGCTGGACGCCTTCCGGCGGGTCCTGCGGGACGGCACCGCGGGTCTGCTCACCCCGATCGGTGATTCCGCGGCGCTGGCGAACGCCATCGACACCGTGCTCACCGACGACGAGACCCGGGATCGGCTGGTGCGCACCGCGACCCAGGTGGTCGCCGCCTACGACTGGCCGGTGGTGGCCGAACAGATCCTGCGCGTGTACGAGACCGTCACCGTCGGCGACACCAGGGTGCGGGCCGCCGGATGATCACCTTCTCCGCGACCACCGTCCTCGTTCTCGGGCTGATCGCCCTGCTCGTGCTCGCACTCGGTGTCTGGGCGTACTCGACCGCCAACCGGCTCGACCGGCTGCACGTGCGCTCCGACCAGTCCTGGCAGGCACTCGACGCGGCACTGGCCCGGCGGGCCGTGGTGGCCCGTGCGGTGGCGATGGCCGTCGCGGGACCCGTGAGCACCGATCCGCTGCGCGCCGAGCGGGCCACCCAGCTGGCCGCGCTGGCCGATCGGGCCGAACGCGCCGATCGCGGCGACCGGGAGACGGTCGAGAACCAGCTGTCGTCCGCGCTGACCCTGGTCGACATCGAACAGTTGCGCCCGCAGCTGGTGGCCGAACTCGCCGACGCCGAGGCCAGGGTGCTGATCGCGCGACGCTTCCACAACGACGCCGTCCGCGACACCCTCGCCCTGCGCACCCGCCGTCCGGTGCGGGTCCTGCACCTGGGCGGCACCGCGCCGCTGCCGCACTACTTCGAGATCACCGAACGCGCGACGCCTGCCGCCGCCACCGGCCTCGAGGTGCACACCACCCGCACCTCGGCGCGGGTGGTCCTGCTCGACGAGCAGGATCGGGTGCTGCTGCTGCGCGGCCACGATCCGATGGTCCCCGAGGTCGCGTTCTGGTTCACCGTCGGTGGCGGGGTCGAGCCGGGGGAGAGCCTGCGCGACGCGGCGGTGCGTGAGATCCACGAGGAGACCGGGCAGCGCGTCGACCCGGCGAGCCTGCGCGGGCCGCTGTGGCGCCGCGTCGCGGTGTTCCCGTTCAACGGCGAACTCATCCGCTCCGAGGAACTGTTCTACACGCTGCGCGCGCCGAACTTCGAATGGCGTCCGGCCCAGCTCACCGCCCTGGAACGGCGCACGATCACCGACCACCGCTGGTGCGGCCCCGCCGAGATCCGCGCACTCGACGCCGCGGGCGAGGCGGTCTACCCCTACCACCTCGACGACCTGCTCGCCGAGGCCGTCACCGCCGCCACCGACGACACCGAACACGTGGTGCGCTCGATCCGTTAGCCGGCCCACCATGGCCACTCGAGCAGGCCAGCGGGGGCGGCGTCTGCATCGCCGCTGGTCGTGGCAAGGCCAGTGCACCCCAACTGGCTATGAAGACCGATTTCGCGCGGTTCTAGAATCAACGTGTCCATAACGAGCGACCTGATTGGCGCACATGACACAGGAGACAGCCGTGACTACGCCTGAGACCACCAACACCGTCGGCACCGCCCGCGTGAAGCGCGGCATGGCCGAGATGCTCAAGGGCGGCGTGATCATGGATGTGGTCACCCCCGAGCAGGCCAAGATCGCCGAGGACGCGGGCGCGGTGGCCGTGATGGCGCTCGAGCGGGTTCCGGCCGACATCCGTGCCCAGGGCGGCGTCTCCCGGATGAGCGACCCGGACATGATCGACGGCATCATCGCCGCCGTCTCCATCCCGGTGATGGCCAAGGCGCGCATCGGTCACTTCGTGGAGGCGCAGGTCCTGCAGAGCCTCGGCGTCGACTACATCGACGAGTCCGAGGTGCTGACCCCCGCCGACTACGCCAACCACATCGACAAGTGGAACTTCACCATTCCCTTCGTCTGTGGCGCCACCAACCTGGGCGAGGCCCTGCGCCGCATCACCGAGGGCGCGGCCATGATCCGCTCCAAGGGCGAGGCCGGCACCGGCGACGTGTCCAACGCGACCACCCACATGCGCACCATCCGCGGCGAGATCCGCAGGCTGACCTCGCTCTCGCCCGACGAGCTCTTCGTCGCCGCCAAGGAGTTGCAGGCCCCCTACGAGCTGGTCCGCGAGGTCGCCGAGACCGGCAAGCTCCCGGTCGTCATGTTCACCGCGGGCGGCATCGCCACCCCCGCCGACGCCGCCATGATGATGCAGCTCGGCGCCGAGGGCGTCTTCGTCGGCTCCGGCATCTTCAAGTCCGGCAACCCCGAACAGCGCGCCGCCGCCATCGTCAAGGCCACCACCTTCTACGACGACCCGGACGTGATCGCCAAGGTCTCCCGCGGCCTGGGCGAAGCCATGGTCGGCATCAACGTCGAGGACATCCCCCAGCCCCACCGCCTGGCCGAGCGCGGCTGGTGACCCGACGCCCGATCCTGTTCGGGCACTGAACAATCCGTCCGGCGGGCGTCGCGATCTGCGACGCCCGCCGGACGTTTCCATGCTGACGGAGGGGGCAGGCCAGGCCCAGCTCAGCCTCGGACGAGTTCCGCGGTGATCGCGTCGAGGCGGGTGGCCTGGGCCGGGGCGAAGTCCTTGCCGGTCAAGGGGAGTCGGGTTCGGCGGCGGAAGGCGGTTACGGGGTCGGTGGGGGGTTCGTCGAGGAGGCGGGTCAGTGGGGGGACGGCTTTGTGGACCGGTTGGCCGACGAGGTATCCGGCGGCTCTGGTCAGGAGGCGCTGGGGGGTGGGGAGGGGGTCGGCCATTGCGGTGCGGACCATGAGGGGGTTGTAGAGGATGTAGCGGGTGTGGGCGGTGGGGTGGCGTTGGGGGAAGGCGATGCCGAGGAGGTCGTTGGCGCGGGAGGACTGCATGGCGGCGCGGGTGCCGGTGTAGTTCTCGTGCAGGTGCAGGTCGTTCCAGTGGATGCGGCCGGGCATGCCGCCGGGGCCGCAGATGTTCAGGATGACCGGTGTCCGGGTGCGTTCCAGTGCTTCGATCAGGCCGTGGCCGAGTGTGTAGCGGCTCAGGTAGTGGAGGGCGAGGGTGAACTCGTAGCCGTCCTCGGTTTCCTCGCGGCGGGGGCGGAAGCGTTGGGCGCCGAACACCAGGCCGTCGAGCGTCTCGGTTGTGGCGGTGATCCGGGCGAGCGCGGACCGCATTCCGGCCAGTGTGCTCAGATCGGCCTGGACGAACTCCGCGCGTTCGCTCGCGCCGAGTGTGGCGGCTTCCCGGGTGAAGGCTTCGCCTTTGGCGGTGCTGCTGGCGACCGCGATCACGCGATCGCCGCGTTGCAGAAGATGTAGGCCGAGGCCCTTGCCCATGCCGTCGGTGCCGCCGGTGATGACATACGTGCGCATCGAATTCCGTTCTCCTCGAATCGCTCTGGGTTTCAGTCATCGGCCGATGACTTCGAGGGTAGGAACGGGCGACAAGGCAAGTCAACATCTGATGACTTAGCATGACTTCATGACGGAACCCGCACCTCGGCGCCGTGATCGCGCCGCCACTCGCGCCGCCCTGCTCGATGCCGCGCGCATCCGGTTCGCCGCACAGGGTTTCGACGGGACGGGCCTGCGCGAGATCGCCGCCCAGGTCGGTGTGGACCCGGCCCTGGTCTCGCGCTATTTCGGCTCCAAGAAGCAGCTCTACGCCGAGGCGATGCGGGTGGAGATCCCCACGGGGGTGGCCGCCGACCCGCACCGGCCGGTCGTCAGCATCGCCGACGCGCTGCTGCACGACGTCGTGTACCAGGACTGGTCGGCCTTCGGCGGCGAACATCCCCTGCTGGCCATGCTGCGCTCGGCGAGCCACGACGCGGTCCGCGATCAACTTCGCGCCCAGCTGTGCGACGGCTACCTGCGCGATTTCGCCGATCGGCTCGACGGACCCGATGCCGAACTGCGCGCCGAGATGATCGGCGCGCTGCTGATCGGGCTCGGCGTGCTGCGCTCGGTGGTCGGCACGCCTGCGGTGGGCGAGGCGTCGTTCGACCGGACACGAACGCTCGTCGCGCGCATGGTGCACGCGCTCACCTGAGCTGCCTATTCGGCCCGCGGGTCCTCGGGCACCGCGTCGACCGCGTCGGCGAAGTTCTCCGTGTAGCCGACCAGCAGCAACCGTCGCGTCGGCAGCAGCAGCGCCAGTTCGTGCCAGGCGATGGACTCCGGGGTGCCGTAGAGGTGGATGAGATCGGTGACGACCGCCGCGGCCCGCTCGATCGACGGCGGCGTCGACCGGACGAAGCCGAGCAGCGAGGCGCCGACGGCGAGGTGGCGGTAGCCGTGCCCGGCCAGCCGCCGGATGACGGCGTGATTGGCGAAGATGTCCCAGTCGTCGGCGAAGTAGCCGTTCGGGATTCCGGCGATGGCGAGATCGTCGCGGTCGACGGGGACCCGCTGGATCAGGACGACATCGTCGATGGCGCGATCGGGTGCGCGATTGGCGGACACCAGCGCGGTGAGGTCGTCCTCGGTCGCGGCGCGGGTCTCGGCCAGGCTCGCCCAGTCGACCTGGTGGTCGGGGTCGTCCAGCAGCGCCGCGATGCGGGCCACCCTGGCGTTCTCGACGCGGTGCACGGCGGCGGGATCGTCGAAGTCGTAGGGATCCTCGTCCCAGTTCGCGTCGTCGTCGAGCCGGTGGCCGGCGTGCATGCTCGTGTAGACGCACTGGTCGAGATCGTCGAGAGTGCACAGGATCCGGGCGTCCGGATGCGCGGCGCGTGCGTCGGCGAGCGCCGCGGCCAGGTCCGCGAAGCCGGTGACCTCGTCGAGCCGGGCCACGGTGTTGGAATCGAGTCGGTGTCGTCCGGTCGGTTCGCCGGGCTCGAACAGGGTCGTCTGCACTCCGTCATCGTGGCATGGGCGAGGGGGGTCCGCTCGCCCTGAGGTCGTTACCACGTGGGCGTACCGTACAGTCGGTCCGTGACCGTGCTCGACTTCTTCTTGCTGGTCGTCGCGGGATTCTTCACCGGATTGATCGGTTTCGTCACCGGGATGGCCTCGATCGTGTCCTATCCGGCGCTGCTCGCGGTCGGCTTGACGCCGGTCTCGGCCAATGTCACCAACACGGTCGCGATGGTGGCCGTCGGCGTGGGGGCGACGGCGAACTCCGGCCGCGAACTCCTCGACCGCGGTGCCACGCTGGTGCGCTGGGCGGTGCTCTCGGCGGTCGGTGGTCTGCTCGGTGCGCTCGCGCTGCTGGTGGCGCCCGCCGAGGCGTTCGAGATCATCGTGCCGTTCCTCGTCGTCCTCGCCTCGATCGCGCTGCTGGTGCAGCCGCTGGTGCGTCGTCACGTCGGTGAGCTCAGCGCGCCCTGGATCGTGCCCGTCGGTGTCCTGCTGATCGGCGTCTACGGCGGGTACTTCGGTGCGGGCGCCGGGGTGATCTACCTGTCGCTGATGCTGCTGTGCACCTCCGAATCGGTGTGGAGCGCTTCGGTTCTCAAGAGTTTCCTGCTGGGGATCGCCAATCTGGTCGCCGCGGTCGGGTTCGCGATCTTCGGCCCGGTGCACTGGGGAGCCGCGCTGGGGCTGGCGCTGGGGGCTTTCGTGGGTGGCTGGTGCGGGCCGCCGGTGGTGAAGGTGATCCCGCCGAGTGTGCTGCGCGTGACGGTGGGTGTGCTCGGGCTCGGACTCGCGGTCTATCTGGCGCGGTAGTCGCGCGGCCAGGGGCGCTGCCACGTCCGGACCGGGCATTCGATCAGGAATTGGCATTCACTTGATGGCGTGCGGTCGCGGCCGGCAGCGGTCCTCGCCCGGTGTGATTCGTGACCGGACCGGTGTGTGTTCGGCGCTCGCGGCGGCGCACGGTCCGTAGCCTGGAAACGGTGCGCCATTCAGATATCGAAATCGCCATCCACGCAACAGAAGTCGCTTCGCAGGTGATTCGCTCGGCGTTTCACGCGCCGGTCACCCGGTTCGCCAAGGAGGCCGATGATTTCGCCACCCAGACCGACCTCGACGCGGAGCGTGCCATCCTCGACGTGTTGACGGCAGCGCGTCCGGCCGACCGTTTCGTCGGCGAGGAATCGGGAGTCACCGGGGCGGTCGGTGTCGAGCGGTCATGGTTGATCGATCCACTGTGTGGCACACGCAACTTCGCGGTCGGCACCTCGTTCGTCGCGGTGAATGTCGCCCTGCGGGTGGGGGATGTGGTGCGGGCCGCCGCGGTGGGCGAACCGTTCGCCGAGACCGTGTACTGGACGGACGGGACGGGCGCCCAGCTGCGCCGGGACGGTCGTGACCAGAAGTTACTACCCCGGGCGGACAGCAGTCTCGTCGACGTCGACCTGGACCATCCGTTCCCGTGGTCGAGCCCGGCCCGGCTGCTGGACGCCGAGGGATTCGCCGGCCGGTTCCACGCGCGCGTGCTGTCGACCTCGCTGGCGCTGGTCTGGGTCGCGGCCGGTCGGCGGGCCGGGTACGTCACCGGCGGTGACCTGCGCGACAGCGTGCATTTCAGCGCCGCGATCGCCGTGTGTCAGGCGGCGGGCTGCGTGGTCACCGGCCTGGCCGGACAACCGCTGCACACCGCACCGCACGGCCTGATCGCGGCCGCGGACGAGTCCACCCATGCCGAACTCGTCGCCGCGGTGGCCGGACTGCGCTGACAGTCTCAGAGTTTCTTCAAGATCGCTGGGTAGCGTCCTGGCCGTGGCATCGTGGCCGTCGCCGTGTGGCGCCGGTCCGTGCCGTCGCCCGCCGGGCGAGAAACCCCGACGCAGAAGGACGAGTGGATGAAGCTTCGTAGGACCGGACGTATCGCGATCGCAGCCCTGGCCGTGGTCGCCACCTTGGGCATGACCGCGTGCAGTGACGACAAGGGCGACACGACCGCCACCGCGACGACCACCAGCGCCAACGCGACGACCTCGGCCGCGGCGACCGCCGAACTGCCGCCCGTGCCGAGCGTCGAGGAGCTCAACACCCAGCTCAACACCGCGCTGGATCCCTCGATCCCGAACGAGGAGAAGCTGGACTTCGTGCAGGGCGGCGAGGCCGATCCGGAACTGCCGAACCGGTTGGCCGTGGCCGCGCAGGAGGCAGGCGCGGTGGTCGTGGTGACCGGCGTGACCTCCTTCGGCGAGAGCGTGAACGCCACCGCCGACTTCACGATCAACGGCCAGACCAATGTGGTCGACGTGCCGTTCGTCGCCGAGGACGGCAAGTGGAAGGTCCAGAAGACCTGGGCCTGCGGCATGCTGACCAACCTGGGTCAGGAATCGGTCGCCTGCGCCTGATCGTCGATCACCAGGGCCCCGGCCGGAATTCGTTCCGGCCGGGGCCTTTCGGTGTCAGCGCCGAGGGGAGTCGACGCGCAGCGCGGCGCGATCCGGATGGTCCCAGCGCAGGGTCCACGTCGCGGTCTGGGGATTCTCGGCGGCGTGATCGCGCAGCGCGGGCAGTGTCCACTGCTGATCGGGCGGGGTACGGCGCAGCGCGGCCTGCTCGCTCAGCTCCAGCCGCACACTGAGATCGACATCGAGGCCACGGCCCAGCAGCATCGGACCGGCGAGCACGAGCACCAGATCGGTCGGGGCGTCCCGCACGGCCGCGCGCGCGGAACGGTCGCGGTGCTCGTCCCACAGGGCGGGCAGCCAGCGCCCACTGGTGCGCAGCGGGCCGAGGATCTCGCGTTCGATCGCGTCGTAGTCGAACCACGCTGTGCGATAGGACCATTCGTCGTCGCGGCCGTATTCCATGCGCAGCGAGGCGGGCCGGACGAAATCGTGCGTCGAGACCGTCGCGGCCGAGCGGCCGCGGGCGGCGACCGCGTCGACGATCCGGTCGGCGAGCTCGATCGGCGCCGCGGCATCGGCGCCGTCGACGGCGAGCACCCGGCGACCCGGCAGCTCGTCGAGCCGGTCGGCGATCAGCCGGGCCAGCGACTCGGGGGACAGGGGAGTGAACGACGGCACCGGTCCATCTCAGCAAATTCCGGGCCGCCGTGCCGAGCCGGACAAACCGCGCGGTCGGCGAGGCGATAATCTCGGGCCCATGGCGACAATCGAAGAGGCGCTCGCGATCGAGCGGCTGGAACGCGACATCTTCCGTGGCGCTGCCACCGAATCCCAGCTGACGCGCACCTTCGGCGGGCAGGTCGCGGGGCGGGCACTGGTCTCGGCGGTGCGCACCGTCGACCCCTCCTTCCAGGTGCACTCGCTGCACGGGTACTTCCTGCGCCCGGGCAATCCGGAGGAACCGACGGTCTACCTGGTCGAGCGCATCCGCGACGGGCGCTCGTTCTGCACCCGGCGGGTCACCGGCGTGCAGGACGGACAGGCGATCTTCACGATGTCGGCCTCGTTCCACCACGGTGACGAGGGCCCCGAGCACCAGGACGTGATGCCCCTGGTCGAGGCGCCCGACGGCCTGCCCGACGCGAGCGTCACCATGAGCCCGGAGCGGCTGTGGGCGATGCGCGAATGGGAGCACTGGGACATCCGTACCGTGCCGCAGGATCAGCTCGTCCAGCGCGACGGCGCAGTCTCCCAGCAGCAGGTCTGGTTCCGGTACCGGCACCCGCTGCCCGACGATCCGCTGTTCCACGTGTGCACACTCGCCTACATGAGCGACATGACCCTGCTCGGGTCCTCGAAGGTGATCCACCCCGACGAGCCGACCCAGGACGCCTCGCTCGACCACGCCATGTGGTTCCTTCGCCCGTTCCGCGCCGACGAGTGGCTGCTCTACGACCAGTCCTCGCCCTCGGCGGGCTTCGGTCGCGCGCTGACCGGCGGCAAGATCTGGGACCGCGCGGGCAACCTGGTCGCCGCCGTCGTCCAGGAGGGCCTGATCCGCACGCCGCGCCCGCGGTAGGCGTGAGCGGGCCCACACCGGCCCGGCTCGTAAGCTCAGCGGCTGTGAACGCAACCTCCGCCGACCGGCCGACCATCGGCGTGCTCGCCCTGCAGGGCGACGTGCGCGAACACGTTGCCGCGCTGGCGCACTGCGGCGCCGACGCGGTGCTGGTGCGGCGCGAGTCGGAGCTGGCCGCGGTGGACGGTCTGGTGCTGCCCGGTGGCGAGTCGACCGCGATCTCGAAGCTGCTGCAGGCCTTCGACCTGCTCGAACCGCTGCGCGCGCGGTTGCGGGACGGGCTGCCCGCGTTCGGGTCCTGCGCGGGGATGATCCTGCTGGCCTCGGAGGTGCTCGACACCAGGCCCGACGCGCAGCACCTGTCGGGTATCGATATGACGGTGCGGCGCAACGCGTTCGGCCGTCAGGTCGACTCGTTCGAGACCGACCTCGACTTCGCCGGGCTCGACACGCCCGTGCGCGCGGTGTTCATCCGCGCGCCGTGGGTGGAGCGGGTCGGCGACGGGGTCGAGGTGCTGGCCCGGGTGCCGCACGGTCCGGCGCGGGGCCGCATCGTCGCGGCCAGGCAGGGCAATGTCGTGGCGACCTCGTTCCACCCCGAGGTCACCGGCGATCTGCGGGTGCACGAGCTGTTCGTCGACGTGGTGCGCAAGGCGCGGTGAACGCCCGCGTCCACGGGCGCGGCGCGCGGTGAGTAGGCTGGATCGAGCTTGTCCGCCCGGGCAGACGCGCAACCGACCTGAAGGAAGTAGGGCATGAGCGGCCACTCCAAATGGGCCACCACCAAGCACAAGAAGGCGGGAATCGACGCCAAGCGCGGCAAACTCTTCGCCAAGCTGATCAAGAACATCGAGGTGGCGGCCCGCACTGGTGGTAGTGACCCTGCGGGGAACCCGACGCTGTACGACGCCATCCAGAAGGCGAAGAAGTCGTCGGTCCCCAACGACAACATCGAGCGCGCCCGCAAGCGCGGCGGCGGCGAGGAAGCCGGCGGCGCCGACTGGCAGACGATCATGTACGAGGGCTACGGCCCCAACGGCGTCGCCGTGCTGATCGAGTGCCTCACCGACAACCGCAACCGCGCCGCGGGCGAGGTCCGCGTCGCGATGACGCGCAACGGCGGCAACATGGCCGACCCCGGCTCGGTGGCCTACCTGTTCGCCCGCAAGGGCGTGGTGACTCTCGACAAGAACGGCCTGTCCGAGGACGACATCCTCGAGACGGTCCTGGACGCGGGTGCCGAGGAGGTCAACGACCACGGTGAGGCCTTCGAGATCATCAGCGAGCCCGGCGACCTGATCGCCGTGCGCACCGCGCTGCAGGGCGCGGGCATCGACTACGACTCCGCCGAGTCCGGCTTCCAGGCCTCGGTCTCGGTGGCCGTCGACGCCGAGGGCGCCCGCAAGGTGCTGCGGCTGGTCGACGCGCTCGAGGACAGCGACGACGTGCAGAACGTCTACACCAATGTCGACATCTCCGACGAGGTCGCCGCCGAACTTGACGACGAGTAACCCCGCACGAGCACACGCGCACAGCCCCGGCCGGGAACGGCTGGGGCTGTGCGCGTTTCGGCTAGGCGCGCTGCTGGTAATACTCCGCCAGAGCCGGGTAGTAGTCGGCGAAGTCCGGGTGCTGGGTCTGCGTGCAGGACGCGACGAACATGTCCATGTAGTACTCCCAGCCCGGGCCGATCTGCGGGATCTCGGCGAGCTGGTATTCCGAGGTGAGGTGGTGGACCAGCTGCACATCGGTGCCCGCGTCGGTCGCCGCCAGGCTCACCTCCAGCCGCCACACACCGATCTGGTCGGCCGAGGACAGGGCGAGATGGATCGGCGCGGTGCAGTCCTCGATCAGCATGGTCGTCCACGGTTCGCCCTCCTCGAACCGCATCTGCACCCGGATCGAGTTCCCGGTTCCGGCCTCGCCCTGCCAGGTGCCGTACCAGCCCGCGGTCAGGTCGGGATCGGTCAACCGCCCCCAGACCTCGCCGATCGGCAGTGCCAGCGACCGGGTGATCACCAGGTCCCGGCCGTCGGGAGTGGGCCGGATCTCGCCGGTGGGTGTGGCCATGCGTGCTGCTCCCTCGCTTCGGATGGGTCGAACATGCCGGTCGTTCTCGACGGTACGCCCGTCGGCGACAATGACAGGATGACTCGAATCGAGGCCGTGCGTGGCGACATCACCGAGCAAGCGGTCGACGCGGTGGTCAACGCCGCGAACTCCTCGCTGCTAGGCGGAGGCGGCGTCGACGGTGCCATCCACCGGAAGGGCGGGCCGCAGATCCTGTCCGAATGCCGGGACCTGCGGGCCGCGAAATACGGCAGGGGGCTGGCGACCGGACAGGCGGTGGCGACCACGGCCGGGCGGTTGCCCGCGCGCTGGGTGATCCACACGGTCGGGCCGGTGTGGTCGGCCACCGAGGACCGCTCGGCGCTGCTGGCCTCGTGCTACCGCGAATCCCTGCGGGTGGCAGTCGAACTGGGCGCGACGACCGTGGCGTTTCCGGCGATCTCCACGGGGATCTTCGGGTGGCCGATGGACGACGGCGCGCGCATCGCCGTGCGGACCGTGCGGGACTTCGAGGCGTCCCTCGCGGAGGTGCGGTTCGTGTTGTTCGATGAACGTGCGCTCGACGTGTTCACCGCCGCACTGGATTGAACCTGTTCACGGGCGCGGGAGCTGGCGTACGCGTGCCGCTTGGCGGGTGAGGTGGTCGCGTTCCTGCGTGCTGGTTGCCGCCTCGGCGGCCGCCGCGTACAGGTCGGCGGCCTGGTCGAGGTCGCCGGCGCGTTCGAGGAGGTAGGCGCGGACGGCGGTGTGGCGGGGGAGCCCGGGGTCGATCGTGCTCAGTGCGGCCAGACCGGCCTGTGGACCGTCGGCCTCGCCGACCGCGACCGCCCGGTTGAGTCGCACCACCGGGCTGCCCGTCAGGTGCAGGAGTTCGTCGTACCACTCCACGATCTGCACCCAGTCGGTCTCGGCGGCGGTCGGGGCATCCGCGTGCAGGGCGGCGATGGCGGCCTGGGCCTGGTATTCGCCCAGGCGGTCGCGGGCCAGCGCGGACTGCAGGATCGTCACCCCCTCGGCGATACGGTCGGTGTCCCACCGGGTCCGGTCCTGCTCGGCGAGCGGGATGAGGCGATCGCCGGGGCCGGTGCGTGATGCCCGGCGCGCGTGGTGCAGCAGCATCAGCGCCAGGAGCCCCGCGACCTCGGGATCGTCGGTCACGGCGGCGAGCTGGCGGGTGAGGCGGATGGCCTCGGCCGCCAGGTCGACGTCGCCGCTGTAGCCCTCGTTGAAGACCAGGTAGAGCACGCGCAGGACCGTCGCCGGATCGCCGGGCCGGTCCAGCGGCTGCCCGGCGATCTGCCGCTTGGCGCGGCTGATCCGCTGGGCCATGGTGGCTTCGGGGACCAGGTACGCCGTCGCGATCTGCCGCGTCGTCAGGCCGCCGACCGCGCGCAGTGTCAACGCGACGGCCGAACCGGGCGACAGCGCGGGGTTCGCGCACAGGAAGTAGAGCCACAGGGAGTCGTCGGTGTCGGGCACCGGACCGGTCGGCGGCGCGAACTCCACCGCGAGTTCCCTGTCCTGCCGGGAGGTTTCGGACCGCGTGGCGTCGAGGAACTTGTGCCAGGCGGTCGTGACGAGCCAGGCTTTCGGATCGCGCGGTGGATCCTCCGGCCAGCTCCGCAGCGCGCGGATCAGGGCCTCCTGCACGGCGTCCTCGGCCGCGGCGAAGTCGGCTCCGCGGCGGACGAGGACGCCGATCACCGCGGGCACGAGCTCGCGCAGCAGCGACTCGTTCACTCGGTGACGGCGGGCGCGGCGGTGAGGAACGGCCGCAGCTCGAGCCACTCCTGCACCGGCTTCCCGCCCGCACCGGGCGCCGCCGACAGTTCGGCGGCCACCTCCAGCGCGCGCTCGTAGGTCTCGACGTCGATCACCATCCAGCCCGCGATCAGGTCCTTGGTCTCGGCGAACGGGCCGTCGGTGACCGGTGGACGGCCAGCGCCGTCGGAACGGACGAAGGTGCCCTGCGGGGACAGCGCCTGACTGTCGACGTACTCGCCGGTGGTCTCGAGCCGCGCGGCGAAATCCTCCATGTACTGCACGTGGGCCGTGAGTTCGGCCGGGGTCCACTGGTCCATCTTCACGTCGTTGACCGACGCCGGTGCGCCGCGGTAGTGCTTGAGCAGCAGGTACTTGGCCATGATCTTCTCCTCGGAGTGGTTGGGGCCATTCTGGCCGGAATCGAGCTCAGGCGGACTGACGTTGCGCCCGTTGCCGCATCAGTTCCTCGACCGGGGTGGGCAGGGTGGTGTCGAAATCGATGAGCTTCGCCCAGGTCGGGGTGACGACGATGCGGACCATGCCGTCATACAGCGAGCGGACCCCGGCCTCCCACTCGACGCGCTGCTCGGCCGTCATCTGGTAGCTGCCGTTCATCTGGAGATACTCCGCCGGGATGCCATCGACGACGTCGAGTTCGGCGCGGCCGCGGATGAGCAGGAGTTCGGGCGGGTGGATCTCGGTGTCGATGGTCAGGGCGACCATCGGGTTCTTGCGGAGCGCATGCAGCTTGGGGGCGTTCGTCGAGGTACACAGGACGATCTCCGTGCCGTTCCAGGTGAAACCGATCGGGATGGTGCGCGGGGTGCCGTCGGTGGCGACATACGCCATGCGGGTCAGATCGCGGGCCAGCAACTTCTGGCTGATCGGGCGGTTCAGGATCTCGGTGATCTCGGTCCGGTCCATGGTGGTCGCTCCTTCGTCGGTGCCGTTTCGTGGCTCGTACCCCTGGGACGGAGCCGAATCGGCCTTCTCGACATCGACCTACGAAGAATTTTTTCCGCGGGTCAGGGGAGTGCTGATCTCGCGCACCTCGCGCAGGTGCTGTTCCATCGCGGCGGCCGCGGCGAGGCCGTCCTCGGCGTCGACCGCGCGCAGGATCTGGGTGTGGCCGTGCACCGAGACGCGCCTGCCCAGCGGCGTGCGGTGGGACAGGACGCGGGTGTGCCTGGTCCACTCCGTGGTCATCGTGCACAGGGTGACCAGCAGCGGGTTCTGTGCCGCGTGGGCGAGCAGGGTGTGGAATTCGATGTCGAGGGCCATCGATTCCTCGGGGCCGAGCGTCTCGGTGGAGCGGTCGATGATCTCGTGCAGGGACAGCAGATCGGATTCGACGGCGCGCAGGGCGGCGAGCTGGGCGATGCGCGGTTCGACCAGTTCGCGCAGTTCGGTGGCGTAGCCGAGTTCGGTGTCGAGGTCGGCGAGGTTGCCGTGCAATTCGGCGGCGCCGCGCGGCAATTCGGCGACCGTGCTGCCGCGGCCCTGCCTGCGGTCGACGAGTTTCTTGGATTCCAGCTCGAACATGGCCTCGCGCAGGGAGGACCGCGACACGTTGAGCTGGGCCGCGAGCTCGCGCTCCGGGGGCAGCCGGTCGCCCGCGCGCAGGGCGCCGTCGATGATGAGGCGCTCCAGGTGGGCGGCCACCTCGGCGCCGACGCTACCGGTGCGGCGGCGCAGTGGGGGTATCGGCGCGAACGTCACGTGGAGCCTTCCTCGCGGTCTCGATTGGTCCGGCCAATCGTAGTGGAGGTCGGGTTCCCGAGCTGATATTGCCGGGGCGTAAAGGCTCGGTTACGCATGTTTCGCCCGGTCGCGGCCTGATTTCTAGTGGCATACCGTTATCTGATCAGTGGTCGGACCAATGTCGGCCATGGGTTGTCGAACCGGAGGAAGCACGTGACCTCATTGGCTGGGGAACAGCTCGCGACGGTATTTCCGGTGCTGCAGCCGGGCACCGGCATCGCGGCGGGAACCACCTACGTTCCCGCCGATCCCGATCGCGTGCTGTGGGGCCGCCTGCCGCGGCGGGGCGATGCGCCGGTGGCCACGATCGCGCCGGGGGAGACCGTGGTGATCGACACGATCAGCCACGAAGGCATCCTCGACGATCAGGGCTCGGACCCGGTCGCCTATTTCCGTGGGCACGGGGTGCCGCGGGCGCAGATCCTCGACGACACGGTCGAGGTGGTCGCCCGGCGTACCCGGGAGGCGGGCGCCGGACCGCACATCGTCACCGGGCCGATCGCGGTCGAGGGCGCGCGGCCCGGCGATCTGCTCGCCGTGCGTGTCGACGATCTGGCCATGCGCGCGCCCTACGGGGTGATCTCCACCCGGCACGGGCGCGGCATGCTGGCCGGTACCCCGCACGACGGCTCCTACGGGCAGTTCTGCACGGTGCACGACCGCGACGGCGAATGGGTCGCCGCGATGCCGATCGGGCCGGGTAGTCCGCACCTGGCCCGGTTTCCGCTCGCGCCGTTCCTCGGCATCATGGGCGTGGCCACCGATACCGCCGACCGCGCGCACTCCGTGCCGCCCGGTCCTCACGGCGGCAATGTCGACGTCAAACTCCTCACCCCCGGCGCCACCCTGTTCCTGCCCGTCCAAGTACCCGACGCGCTGTTCTACGTCGGCGACCCGCATTTCGCGCAGGGCGACGGCGAGGTCGCGCTCACCGCGCTCGAGGCGCCACTGCGGGCTCGGCTCACCCTGGATCTCGTCCCCGCCGCCCAGGTGGCCGAACTCGGGAGTGGCACCGGCCCGTTCGCGGCCGGACACGGCCTGGTGATCCCGACCGGACTCGACCCCGACCTCGACACCGCGCTGTCGCTGTGCGTCGGCAACGCGGTCGACCTGCTCGGGGCGCTGTTCGAGACCGACCCGAAGTCGGCCTACCTCTACCTCAGCGCCGCAACGGATTTCACCATCTCCCAGGCCGTCGACCTGACTCGCGGTGTCCACGGCAAGATCCGCGTCACCGACTTCACCCACACCGCGAACACCGACCTGGCCCGCTACATCCTCGGTAGGGCCCGATGAGCGCGCCGGCCCGCGCCGCTCGGGTGGAGTGGGTGCGGTGAGCGCGCGGGCTGGTGCCGAGGTGGACACCACCGTGTGGCGCGAGGTCGGTGCGCCACTGGTCGCGGCGACGGCGGACGGCCCGCTCGGCGGTCGGACCGTGGCGGTGAAGGACCTGTTCGCGGTGGCCGGGTATGCCATCGGAGCAGGTGTCGACGATTTCCTCGCCGAGCGAGCTCCCGAAACCGACCATGCCGCGGTGGTGGCGGAGTTGCTCGCGGCGGGCGCCGACATCGCCGGGATCGCGCGCACCGACGAGTTCGCCTACAGCATCACCGGTGGTAACGGGCGTACCGGGATGCCGGTGAATCCAGCTGCACCACAGCGTATTCCGGGTGGATCATCGAGCGGACCCGCGGTCGCGGTTGCGCGCGGCGAAGCCGACATCGGTCTCGGCACCGACACCGCGGGCTCCATCCGCGTCCCCGGTTCCTACCAGGGGCTCTGGGGCATCAGGACAACCCACGCCGCCCTCGACACCACCGGCCTGTTGCCGCTGGCGCCTTCCTTCGACGCCATCGGATGGCTCGCTCGCGATGCCGCGACTCTCGCGGCGGTGGCCGACGTGCTGCTGGGACCACCGCGGCGTCCGGCATCCGGCTTCGGAACGGTCGGCGACCCGTGGCCACAACTGCTCGTCGATCCGGCGCTGTGCGCTGCGGCGCAGCCCCAGACCGCCGAACGGTGTCTGCGGGCCGCGCGGGGGATCGGTGCCGAGCCGATCGCGCCGTGGGCCGAGCTCGATCGGTGGTTCGGGGCGTTTCGCCTGGTGCAGGCGTACGAGGCGTGGGCGGGGCACGGAACGTGGATCACCGCCCACCCCGGCGCGCTCGAAGCCGAGGTCGCCGACCGATTCGCCTGGGCTGCCACGGTGACCGCCGAAGATGCCGCCGCGGCTCGGCTCGTCGTGGCCGAGGCGGCCGCGCGGATCAGGGCGGTGGTGGGCGACCGGGTTCTCGTCCTGCCGAGCACCGCCGGTCCACCCCCGTACCGCGATGCCGACCGGTCCACCCACGAAGCCATGCGCACCGCCACCCTCCGCCTGACCTGCCTGGCCTCGATCGCGGGACTGCCCGCGGTCACGCTTCCTCTGCCGAACCAGCGCGACCTGCCCACCGGGCTGTGCCTGCTCGGCGCACCGCACAGCGATCGTGCGCTGATCCGTACCGCCGCGCGCTGCGCCGCGGCTCTCACCGACTCCGCCCGATAGGACTGTCATGAAACATTCACCGCGCCAACTGCTCTCGGCGATATTGACCGCACTGCTGCTCGTCGTCGGGCTCACCGCCTGTATCTCGACACCCGACGGTGGCGGTGACACCGCCGCCGTCAAAATCGGTACCCTGCGCGGTCAACCGCACCTCTACGCCCCGTACTTCATGCAGCGGTTCGCCCCGGCGGGCACCACCTACGACATCGTGCTGTTCGAGAACTCACCCGACATCAAGAACGCACTCGCCTCGGGCGCCATCGATTTCGGCTTCCTCGGCGCGCCGTCGATGCTGGCGGGCAGCGCGGCCGGACAGAACGTACGGATCATCGCCTCCGCCGCCGACGGTGGGTCCGGCTTCGTCGGCAAAGCCGACATCACCAGCCCGGATGATCTGCGCGGCAAGAAGATCGGCTTCCCGCAAGGGTCCTCGCAGGAGATCGCGTTGAAGCTCACCCTGCGCGCGCACGGCATCGATCCGGCCACCGATGTGCAGCTGGTCAACCTCGCGTACTCGGATATGGCCAATGCCTACAAGTCCGGCCGGATCGACGCGTTCCTCAGCGCCGAGACCGCGCCCTCGATCGTCATGCAGGACGGCGCGCACCAGATCGTCTCGCCCTATGACACCGTGATCGGCCCGGTGAACATCGTCTTCGGCACCAACAGCACGGTGATCGACCGCGACCGGGAACTGGTGGAACAGACCGTGCGCAGCTTCGTCCAGGCCATCGAGTTCATGCTCGGCGACCGCACCGCCTGGGTCGACGGGCTGGTCGACACCTTCGGCCTCGACCGCACGGTCACCGAGACCGCCGCCGACAATGTGTGGCTGCGCTGGGAACTCGACGACGCCTACCAGCGGCGGCTGGCCGCGCTGGCCGAGCAGATGCTGGCCTTCGACCAGCTGGGCGAGGCGCCCGACCTGCCGACGCTCGTCGACCCCAGCTTCCTGTCCGCGACCGGTGCCGGACAGTGACCGCCCTCGACACCGCCGCGCCCGCCGCACCGACCCCGGTGGCGCCGAGCGCGCCCGCGCGCCGGGGTGCCCGGCTCGGCACCCGTGCCGTCACGGTGCTGTGGGCGCTCCCGGTGCCGATCCTGCTGGCCCTGCTGTGGGATCGGGGTGTCGCGGGCGGCTGGACGCTGCCCTTCGGCATCCAGATGCAGTACCTGCCCACCCCGGTCGAGGTGGCCCGCCGCCTGGCCGATCTCGCCGTCGGCGGCATCATCGACGACACCTACAGCGGCACCCTCTGGCTGCACCTGTACGCCTCCACCCTGCGCGTGGTGCAGGGCTTCGCGTTCGCGGCCGCCGTGGCGATCCCGCTGGGCATCGTGATGGGCCGCTCCCGGCTCGTCTACCGGATGCTCGAACCGACGATCAACCTGATCCGGCCCATCCCGGTCACCGCCTGGGCGCCGCTGTCGCTGCTCATCATCGGCTTCGGCGACCGGTCGACGATCTTCCTGGTGTTCCTGGCCGCGGTGTTCTCGATCCTGCTCAACACTATCGCCGGGGTCAGGGCGGTGCCGGAGCGGTTGCTCGAAGCCGCCGCCATGCTGGGCACCCGGCCCGCGCACACGCTGTACAAGGTGGTGCTGCCCGCGGCCGTGCCCAACATCGTCGCCGGGCTGCGGATCGCGCTCGGCCTGTCGTGGGTGATCCTCGTGGTCGGTGAGACCGTCGGCATCCGGATCGGGTTGGGCGCGTTGATCACCCAGGCCAGGGAGCAATCACGCACCGATCTGATCATCGCCGTGATGATCGTGATCGGCCTGGCCGGATTCCTCGCCGACCGGCTACTGATGCTGCTGGTCAAGGTGCTGACCGGCCGTCGTCCCCTTCTTCCCTGACCGCGCAGACAGGACGCCCATGAAGATCTACTCCACCCGCCGCCGCCCGAATCGCCCGGCGCGCATCGTCATCGACGGGCTCGGCAAACAGTTCCCCGGCGCACCCGGATTCGCGGTCGACGGTGTCGAACTCGACATCGCCGCAGGCGAATTCGTCTGCGTGGTCGGGGCGAGCGGCTGCGGCAAATCCACCCTGCTGCGCATCCTCGCCGGCTTCGAGACTACCACCACCGGCGCCGTCACCGTGGGCGACGAACCGATCAGCGGACCCGGCCCCGAGCGCGGCGTCGTCTTCCAGGACTACGGCCTGTTCCCGTGGCTCACCGTCGCCGAGAACATCGGCTACGGACCGAAACAGGCCAGGATGACCCGCCCCGACATCGCCGAGATCACCGACCGCTGGCTCGACACCGTCGGCCTCACCCGGGTCCGCGAGTCGTTCCCGCACCAGCTCTCCGGCGGTATGCAGCAGCGCGTGGCCATCGCCCGCGTCCTGGCCAACAGCCCCGCCGTCCTGCTCATGGACGAACCCTTCGGCGCCCTCGACGCCCTCACCCGCACCGACATGCAGGCCGAACTCAAACGCATCCACCGCGACACCGCCGTCACCGTCGTCTTCGTCACCCACGGCATCGACGAAGCGGTCTACCTGGCCGACCGCGTGGTCGTGATGGCGGGCGGCGCCGCCCACGGCAACCCCGGCCACGTCCGCGAAGTCATCGAGATCGACCTCCCCGGCGAACGCGACTCCACCACACCGGAATTCAACGCCTACAAGCGCCGCATCGACGCCCTGGTCCACCAGGGCAACCACGCGGCGGCTTGATCCTGTGGGGGCGGCTCCCGGTCCCGGCGGCACGGACGCACTTCGCCTAGTATCGAGCGGTGTTCTCCCCGCATGAGGCTGTCGGCACGGCACTTGACGTCGCGCGGGAGGGACTGGAGCACGGCGAGATGCCGATCGGCGCGATCGTGTTCGACGCCGACCGTGTGCTCGGGCGGGCGTACACGCAGGAACGGGCACTGCGCCGTCGAATCGTCCATGCCGATCTCCTGGCCCTGCTGCAGGCCGACGAGGCTCTCGGATTCACCAGGCCATCAGGAGAATTGACGCTGGCGGTCACGCTCGAGCCGTGCCTGATGTGCCTGGGCGCGGCGATCACCCTCGGGGTGACGCGTGTGTGGTTCGCCCTCGAGTCACCGAATGACGGTGGAGTCGAGCTCGTACGGTCCTGGGCACCCCCGACGGAACTCGCGTTCTTCGCCAAGCCACGCGAAGTCCTCGGCGGCATTCACCGGGAGGAGGCGCGGGCCCTGTTCGCCGAATACGCCAGTGGCACTGGCCCGGTCGGGATGCGGGAGTGGGCACGCAGCCTCAGTTGACCGGGTGTTTCACGAGGCGGCTCGTTCGCTATGCGTGGCGATCGGGCGGGCGACGATCTCGGTGACGCGGGTCGTGCGGGCGACGATGCGGCCGGACTTGATGACGTAGCAGCGGTCGGGGCGGTCGAGGAGGGCGTCGGCGAGGCGGTGGGTGCCGAGGACGACGAGGTCGGCGGCGGCGCCGATCCGGATGCCGTGGCGGTCGCCGATGCCGACCACGGCGGCCGCGTCGACGGTGGCCATGTCCAGGACGCGGCGCAGGTCGTCGTCGCCCGACAGGTGGCCGGTCTGGGCGAGGAACAGGCCGATGTCGAGAAGGTCGGCGTTGCCGTACGGGGTGAAGGCGTTGCGGATGTTGTTGGAGGAGTAGGCCGTGGTGACGCCCGCGGCCCACAGTTCCCGGATAGGCGCGATGCCTCGGCGCACAGCGGATTCGTCGGCGCGCCCGCCCAGGTGCATGTCGGTGGCGGGGAGCGGGACCACCGCCACTCCGGCTGCCGCCAGCCGGGCCATCGTCGCCTGGCGTTCGCGGGGTGGGCGGGCGGCGAGGGAGGTGACGTGGCCGAGGGCGACGCGGCCGCCGAGGCCTGAACGCTGGGTCGCCTCGGCGATGTGGTCGGCCAGGGCGAAGCGCGGGTCGGTGGCGTCGTCGGCGAAATCGGCGTGGATGTCCACGGGCACAGCGAATTCGGCGGCCAGGTCGAAGACCAGATCGATGTGGCGGTGGCAGTCGGCGAGGTCGGCCTCGTTGTAGGAGCAGCCGCCGATCACGTCCGCGCCACGGCGTAGCGCCTCGCGCAGCAGGTCGAGGGTGCCGGGGGCGCGCAGGATGCCTTCCTGCGGGAAGGCGACGATCTGCAGGTCGATCAGCCCGCGGTACTCCTCGCGCAGGTCGAGCAGCACGTCGACGCCGAGCAGTCCCACGATCGGATCGACATCGGGATGCGCGCGAATCAGGGTGGTGCCGTGGACGATCGCGCGATCGAGCACCCGCCGGGCACGGTCGGCGACATCGTTCGCGGTGAATCCGCGCTTGAGTTCGCCGGTGATGGCGATCGCACCCGCGAGGGTGTTGTCGGGGGCACTGGCTTGCCCGTCGAGTAATGCCTTGTCCAGGTGGACATGGGGCTCGATCAGTCCGGGGATGACCACCCGTGTGGCGCAGTCGATCTCGGTGGTCGCGGCGGCCCGCAGGTCCGTCCCGATGGCCGTGATCACGCCGTCGGTGACGGCGATGTCGACCGGATCGATGTCATCGGCGACACGGGCGCGGCGCAGCAGCAGATCGACCACGAATACCTCCTGGAACGTGGGGGACAGTCTTTGTATACGACTACCGCGTTTCCGGAGAAGGCCGGCGATGCTGCGACTGTGTTAACCGTCCTCGCCGCCGCGCGGGCGCAACCGGTAGGCCGAGGCCGCGTGCGCGATGTGCTCGGCGACCACGGCGTGGGCCCGCTCGGCGTCACCGGCTTCCAATGCGGCACAGATCTGTTCGTGCTCGTCCCAGGAGTCCTCGGCCCTGCGCGGCAGCTCGACCGCGTAGACCCAGGCGATCTTCCAGCTCAGCTGGGTGATCAACTGTGCGAGCAGCGCGCTGCCGGACGCCTCGGCCAGTACCTCGTGGAACCGGCTGTTGAGCCGGGCCAGCTCATCGAGCCTGCCGTCCCGCACGGCCTCCTGGCCCAGCGAGGTGAGCTCCTTGAGCCTGCCCAGCTGCTCGGGGCTGCGCCGCGTCGCGGCCCGGCTCGCGCACAGGGGCTCGAGCAGCGCGCGGATCTCCAGCAGATCGGCCGCCTCCGCCTCGGTCAGCTCGGCGACGAAAGTGCCCGCATAGGGCCGTGACGAGGCGAAACCCTCGGCCTCGAGGGTCCGCAACGCTTCCCGGACCGGGACCCGGGAGACGCCGTACCGCTCGGCGAGGGTGTCCTCGGTCAGGCGCTGCCCGGAGACGAAATCGCCGCGGATGATGTCGTCGCGGATGGCGCGGCAGACCTGCTGCGGAGTCATCCGGCGGACGGTGCTGCTCACGTCGCCTCCTGTGATCGACGGGCGCCTGGTTCGTCTACGATCCACGCCCTCGCGATGGTCAGTACCTCACGAATCTACGTGACGTCCGCCGGTCGGCTGCTGGTGGCGACCCCAGCGGCCCTCGACAGGACCTAGCTGGAGTGATTCGTATACGATCGCGACACGCTCTCGGAAAGGATGTCATGGACCCCGTGCACATGGCACTGCTACTGGCCGCAGGTCTCGGCGCAGGATTCTGCAATGCCATCGCCGGCGGCGGCAGCCTGCTGTCGTTCCCCGCCCTGCTGGCCTTCGGCCTGCCGCCGGTCACCGCGACCGTGACCAATGCCGTCGCGGTGTGGCCCGGCTACCTCGGCGGCGCGGCGACCCTGCGCAAGCGCACCGGGCCCTTTCGGGAACTGCTGCCGCGATTGGTGATCACCGGCACCGTCGGCGCCATCGGCGGCGCGCTCGCCCTGCTCACCGCGCCGCCCGAGGTGTTCGCGGCCATCGTGCCCTACCTGGTCCTCGCGGCCACCGCCCTGTTCGCCGCCCAGCCCTGGCTCTCGCGCAAACTCGCCGACCGGCAGTCCGATTCGCGGATCACCCTGTTCGTCGGTGTGTTCCTCGGCGGCATGTACGGCGCCTACTTCAACGGCGGCATGGGCATCGTGTTGCTCACCGCGCTCGCCCTGGGCATCGATGCCTCCGCCCAGCTGCTCAACGGCCTGAAAAGCCTGCTCACCGTCGCGGTGTCGACCACCGCGATGATCGCGGTCGCGCTGTTCGGGCCGGTCGACTGGATCGCCGTCGCCCTGCTCGCGCCCGCCTGCCTGCTCGGCGGCGTGCTCGGCGCCCGGTTCGCGGATCGGCTGCGGCCCGGCGTGTTCCGCGCGGTCGTGATCGTCTTCGGTGCCGGTGCGGGCACCGCCATGCTGCTCACCGCGTGAGCGCCCATCACCAAGGAGGACCTCCGATGACCGAACTGCTGTTGCGCGGTGGCACGCCGTGGCTGCCCGGTGCCGCGCCCGTGCCCGCCGACATCCACCTCGTCGGCGGCCGGATCGCCGCGATCGGGCCCGGTCTGGCCCCCGCGGGCGCCGAGGTCATCGATCTCGACGGCGCGCTGGTCCTGCCCGGACTCGTCGACTCGCACTGCCACCTGGACAAGACCCTGTGGAGCGGGCCGTGGGTGCCCAACACCGGCGGCCGCACCCTGGCCGGGCGCATCGCCAACGGGGAGGCTCGGCGCACCGAACTCGGCATCCCGAACGTCGACTACGCCGGGAACCTGCTCGCCGCCATGATCGCCGGTGGCACCACGCACGTGCGCAGCCACGTGGACATCGATCCCGAGATCGGGCTGAAGGGTGTCGAGGTCGTCCGCGCCGCCGCGGAACGCCACCGTGACCGCGTCGACGTCGAGCTGGTGGCCTTCCCGCAGGGCGGGCTGATCACCCGCCCCGGCACCGCCGAGCTGATCGAAGCGGCGCTGGCCGAGGGCGTCGAGGTGATCGGCGGACTCGACCCGGCGGGCTACGACAACGACGCCGCGGGCCAGCTCGACATCGTCTTCGGCCTGGCCGACCGCTATGGCGCCAAGATCGACATCCACCTGCACGACGGTGGCGCGCTCGGTGCCTGGCAGTTCGACCTGATCATCGAGCGCACCAGGGCACTCGGGCTCGGCGGCCGGGTCGCCATCAGCCACGCCTACGCCATGGGCCAGCAGTTCGCCGAGGACCAGCGGCGCATCGCCGACGATCTCGCGGAGGCGGGCGTGGCCATGGTGACCTGCGCGGTCGGCGAGGCGCCGGTGGTCCCGGTGCGGGTCATGCGGGAAGCGGGCGCGACCTTGGCGCTGGGCAACGACGGCATCCGCGATCTGTGGACGCCCTACGGCGACGGCGACATGCTGCGCCGGATCGGCACCGTGGCCTACCGCGATCGACTGGTCGCCGACGCGGAGATCGAACTCGCCCTGCATGCCGGAACCTACGGCGGCGCACAGGTTCTCGGGCTGGCGGACTACGGACTCGCGGTCGGTGCCGCCGCCGATCTGGTGGTGATCGACGCGCCGACCCCGGCTGCGGCGGTGGTCGCGGTACCCGCCCGTCGCCTCGTCCTCAAGCGCGGAAAGATTGTCGCCGCACAGGGTGCGCTGACGCCAGGAAATTGATCGTATACGAAACAAACGCGTAATCGCGAAGACCGCGATCGGCAATGACCGGTGACTAGAAATAGTCCATGAGCGCAACGGCTTCCACCGCGTCGCCCGCCATCGACTCGTATACGAGCATCGACCGCGACGCCGATTCCGAACCGGCCCTGACCTTCGACGGCGTCTCCCTGGTGTTCGGCGACGGCACCAGGGCGCTGTCCGACATCGACCTGCGCGTGCGAGCCGGCGAATTCGTCTCGCTCGTCGGCCCTTCGGGGTGTGGCAAGTCCACCCTGCTGCGCCTGGCCGCGGGCTTCGAACAACCGACCGGGGGCAGCGTGCGGGTCGGCGCGGGCCGGATGGGCTATGTCTTCCAGGAGTCGACCCTGCTGGCCTGGCGCAGCGTGGCCCGCAATGTCGAACTGCCCGCCGAACTCGCCGGGATCGACCGGGCCACCCGCCGGGCCGACGCCAAGGACGCGATCGACCGGGTCGGGCTCACCGGTTTCGAGAAACACAAACCCGCCCAGCTGTCCGGTGGCATGCGGATGCGGGCCTCGATCGCCCGCGCGCTCACCCTGCGGCCCGAATTGTTCCTGTTCGACGAACCTTTCGGCGCGCTCGACGAGATCACCCGGCAGCGGCTGAACGAAGAGGTCGGCGCGCTGTTCCGGCGCGACGGCTTCGCCGGGGTCTTCGTGACCCACTCGGTCGGTGAGGCGGTGTTCATGTCCACCCGCGTCGTCGTGCTCACCGGTCGGCCCGGCCGCGTGGCCGCCGACATCCCGGTGCCCTTCGACTTCCCGCGCCTGCCCGCGCTGCGCTACACCCCGGAATTCGCGGCGATCTCGGCCGAGGTCTCGGCCGCGTTGCGCGGCGCCGAACAGGAGGCGGCCGCATGACCGCCGTGGCCGTCGCCGGGGTGGGGGAATCCACCATGAAGTCGGTGCGCCACTGGCCGTTCCGGGTGTCGCCGATCCGGGTGTTCGCGCCGGTGGTGGTGTTCGTGGCGGTGCTGGCGAGCTGGTCGCTGGTCAGTCACGTGCTGCTCGACCCGCAGTCGCGGTTCCTGCTGCCCGCACCGGAACAGGTGATCGCCAAGGGACTGCTCGACCCGATGGCGCGCTCGGCGATCCTGACCGCGCTGTGGTCGACGGTGCAGGTGGCACTGGTCGGCTTGATCATCGCGATCGTGCTCGGCGTCGCCTTCGCGGTGATCATGAGCCAGGCCCGCTGGGCGGAGTACTCGCTGTATCCGTATGCGGTGGTGCTGCAGACGATTCCGATCCTCGCGGTGGTCCCGCTGTTCGGCTTCTGGTTCGGCTACGAGTTCTCCAGCCGAGTGATCGTGTGCGTGATGGTCTCGCTGTTCCCGGTCATCACCAACACCCTGTTCGGCCTGAAATCGGTGGCACCGGCCGAACACGACCTGTTCACGTTGCATGGCGCCGGCCGCCGGCAGCGACTGCTGAAACTGCAACTGCCGAGCGCGCTGCCCGCGATGATCTCCGGATTCAAGATCTCCGGCGGCATGGCCATCATCGGCTCCATCGTCGCCGACTTCTTCTTCCGGCAGGGCGAACCCGGCATCGGCCGGATGATCGACGTCTACCGCCAGCAGCTGGCCACCGAGGAACTGCTCACCGCCCTGCTGCTGTCCTCGCTGGTCGGCCTGATCCTGTTCTGGCTCTTCGACTTCATGGCCCGCCGGGTCGACCACGCGCACGGCCTGCGCCGCGACACCTGAACCCGCACCCGCACATTCGCTCGACCCGAAGGACTCCCCGTGTTCAAGAAGCCCGTCCTCGCCACGGCCGCACTGGCCGGTGCCGCCCTCCTGACCGCCTGCACCAGCGCGACCTCGGTTCCCGAACCGACCGGCGAGGGCGTCCTCGCCGGGGTCTGCCCGTCGACCGTGGTCATCCAGACCGACTGGTACGCCACCCCCGAGCGGGCCGCCGCCTTCCAGCTGGTCGGGCCCGACGGCACCGTCGACGTGAAGAAGGGCGCCTACACCGGTCCGCTCGGCGACACCGGCGTGAATGTCGAAGTGCGCCTTGGCGGTCCGTTCCTCGGTGGCCAGCCGGTCCCGGCCCAGATGTATCAGGACCCGAGCATCACCCTCGGCTTCGTCCCCACCGACGACGCCGTGCGCGCCGCGGCCAAGTTCCCGGTGACCGGCGTCTTCGCCTCCCTCGACGTGAATCCGCAGATCGTGATGTGGGACCCGGCGACCTACCCGCAGATCAAGACCTGGAAGGACGTCGCGGCCAGCGGTGCGCCGGTGGTCTACTCCGAGGGCAAGATCTTCATGGACTACCTGATCGCCGACGGTGACGTGCTGCCCGAGCAGGCCGACGCCTCCTTCGACGGCACCCCGAGCCGGTTCGTCGCCGAACGCGGCCGGGTGATGCAGCAGGGCTATGTCTCCAACGAGCCCTACCGCTGGGAACACGACGTCAAGGGCTGGATGAAGCCGGTCGAATCGCTGCTCGTGCACGAATCCGGTTACGAGATCTATCCGCACGCCTGGTCGGTGCGCACCGGCGAACTCGACGCGCTCAGCGGCTGCCTGACCGCACTGGTGCCGATGTTGCAGCAGGCCCAGATCGACTATGTCGACGATCCCGAACCGGTGAACGCCGCCCTGCTGCGCATTGCCGAGACCATCCCCGACGGCCCGCCGATGACCGCGGCGGGCAACACCGATTCGGTGAAAGTCCAACTCGCCCAGAAGATCGTCGGCAACGGCCCCGACCAGACCCTCGGCGATTTCGACACCGCGCGCGTGGACCGCGTCATCACCGCGGTCACCCCGATCCTGCGCAAGCGCGGGGTGGAGATTCCCGATGGCGTCACCGCCGGCACGATCGTCACCAACCGGTTCATCGATCCCGCGATCGGCCTGCCGACGACTCCGTGACCGTCGGCCCTCGCGTGCGGCCGTGTCCCGTGTCGCTCTTCGGCGTGCGAGCCGGAATGCACTACGCTTTCGAACAACTGTTCGTGTTCGTCGAAGGGGTTGCCGGTGCGGGTGATGGGCGTCGATCCCGGGCTCACGCGGTGCGGGCTCAGCGTGGTCGACAGCGGGCCGGGGCGGAAGGTCGTCGCGCTCGACGTGGGGGTGGTGCGAACGCCGCCGGAAGAGGAACTGGCCTTGCGGCTGATGGCCGTCGCCGATGCCGCCGAGGAGTGGATGGACACCCACCGGCCCGAGGCGGTGGCGATCGAGCGGGTCTTCGCCCAGCACAATGTGCGCACGGCGATGGGGACCGCGCAGGCCGGTGGGGTGATCGCGCTGGCGGCGGCACGGCGGGGGATCCGCGTCGCGTTCCACACCCCCAGCGAGGTGAAGGCCGCCGTCACCGGCAACGGCACCGCCGACAAAGCACAGGTCACCGCGATGGTGACCAGGATTCTCGGCTTGCAGGTCGCCCCGAAACCGGCCGATGCCGCCGACGCGCTCGCCCTGGCCATCTGTCATTGTTGGCGGGCGCCGCTGCTGGACCGGATGGCGGCCGCCCAGGCGCAGGCGGACGCGGTGCGCCGCCGCTACGAACAACGGCTCGCCGAACAACGAAAGGTGGTGCGCGGGTGATCGCGTCGGTACGCGGTGAGGTGCTCGAGATCGCGCTCGATCACGTGGTGATCGAGGCCGCCGGTATCGGCTACCGCCTCAACGTCACCCCCGCCACGCTGGCCGGACTCACCCGCGGCGAACAGGCGCGGCTGTGCACGGCGATGATCGTGCGCGAGGACTCGATGACCCTGTACGGGTTCGCCGACACCGAGGCCCGCGACCTGTTCGGCCTGCTGCAGACCGTGTCCGGGGTCGGACCGCGCCTCGCCATGGCGGTGCTGGCCGTCCTCGAACCCGAAGCGCTGCGAAAGGCCTTGGCCGAGAGCAATGTCGCCGCGCTCACCAGGGTGCCCGGTATCGGCAAGCGCGGCGCCGAGCGCATGGTCGTCGAACTGCGCGACAAGGTGAACCTCGTCCCCGTGCCCGCCGGTCCGGCCGGTGCCCAGGTCCCGATCACGCCGGTCCGCGAGCAGGTCACCGAAGCGCTCGTCGGGCTCGGTTTCCCGGCGAAACAGGCCGAGCAGGCCGTCGACGCCGTGCTGGCCGAACAGCCCGCCGCGAGCACCTCGGTGGCCCTGCGCGCCGCCCTCGGCTCGCTCGGCAAGAACAGGTAGACGATGGACTCCGAGGAGGACTTCGACGAATCCGCGCTCACCGCCCGGTATCTGCCCACCGACGGTGACGCCGAGCCCGGCCTGCGCCCGACCTCGCTCGACGAGTTCATCGGCCAGCCCCGCGTGCGCGAACAGCTCACCCTGGTCCTGCGCGGCGCCCGCCAGCGCGGCGCCACCCCCGACCACGTGCTGCTCTCCGGGCCACCCGGGCTCGGCAAGACCAGCATGGCGATGATCATCGCCGCCGAACTCGGCACCGCCCTGCGCATCACCTCCGGCCCCGCGCTCGAACGCGCCGGCGACCTGGCCGCCATGCTGTCGAACCTGGTCGAAGGCGATGTGCTGTTCATCGACGAGATCCACCGGATGGCTCGGCCCGCCGAGGAGATGCTCTACCTGGCGATGGAGGACTTCCGCGTCGACGTGGTCGTCGGCAAGGGCCCGGGCGCGACCTCGATCCCCCTCGACATCGCCCCGTTCACCCTCGTCGGCGCGACCACCCGCTCCGGCGCGCTGACCGGCCCGCTGCGCGACCGCTTCGGCTTCACCGGCCACATGGACTTCTACGACACCGGCGAACTGCTGCGGATCCTGCTGCGCTCGGCCCGCATCCTCGGCGTGCTGATCGACGACGACGCCGCCGCCGAAGTGGCCGGCCGCTCCCGGGGCACGCCACGCATCGCCAACCGGCTGCTGCGCCGCGTCCGCGACTTCGCCGAGGTCAGGGCCGACGGCGTCATCACGCTGCCGATCGCGCGGGCCGCGCTCGAGGTCTACGACGTCGACGGCCTCGGCCTCGACCGGCTCGACCGGGCCGTCCTCGGTGCGCTCGTGCGCGGATTCGGCGGGGGACCGGTGGGTGTCTCGACGCTGGCCGTCGCCGTCGGCGAGGAAGCGGCCACCGTCGAAGAGGTCTGCGAACCCTTCCTCGTGCGGGCCGGACTCGTCGCCCGCACTCCGCGCGGCCGGGTCGCCACGGCCGCCGCCTGGGAGCACCTGGGGCTGGTGCCGCCACCGGATCTGGTGATCGGCGCGATCGAAGTGCGTGGGCGCGAACCACAACCGAGTCCGGATCGCTACGACCCAGAGGGTTGACACCCGGCGGGCACGTCGCGTCGGCGTCGTCTACTGTCGGCTTGGTGGCAGTCCATGCGGTGGTGCAGCGTCTCCCCGAGCCGTTGCGCTCGGTGGCCCTCGCGCACCGGGAGCTCCTGAAATTCGCCGTCGTCGGCGCGATGACGTGGTTCATCGACACCGGCGTCGTGTACGCGCTGAAACTGACCGTGCTCGGCGACAAGCCGCTCACCGCGCGCCTGCTCGGTGCGCTGATCGCGACCATCGCCTCCTACATCCTCAATCGCGAGTGGTCCTTCCGCACCCGCGGTGGGCGCCAGCGCAGCCACGAGGCCGCACTGTTCTTCACCGTCAGCGCGCTGGGGATCGTCGTCACCATGATCCCGCAGGCGATCTCGCTGTACGTACTGAATCTGCGTGTGCCCCACGTGGATCCGGCCGTGCAGATGGTCGCGAACTTCGTCTCCGGGCAGATCCTCGGCGTCCTGCTGGCCATGGCGTTCCGCTTCTGGGCGTTCCGCCGCTACGTCTTCCCCGACGACCTGCGCGAAGCGGAACTGCACAGCATCCAGGGGTAGTTCACACCCGGCGTTCGGCGTGCTCGAGCGCGGTGATCACCAGGTCGATGAAGGCGTCGACCTCTTCGCGGGAGTAGCCGCGGGTGCCGAGGCGGGTGTCGGTGAACCGGACTCCGCGCACATCGGTGGCGGTCAGGCTGCCCGGCCCGTTGTGGGCCAGGGTCGCCGCGACCAGGTCGAGGAACGCGTCGACCTCTTCCTCGTGGTAGCCGCGCCGGCCGACCGCGGACTGGCTGAACCGCATGCGGTGCACGTCGTCGGGGGTCAGCATCTCGGCGATGTCGTCACCGGGGCGCGCCGCCGGGACCGGGGCGCCGCCCTTCTGCCGGTGCTCGAGCTCGGTCCTGACCCGGTCGAGGAAATCGTCGACCTGATCGGCCTGGTAGCCGCGCCCGCCGAATCGCGGCGCGCCGAAGTGGACGTGGCGGATATCGTCGGCGGTGAGGGCGCCCTGACCGTCGAGGGTGGCCGAGACCAATTCGAGGAAGGCATCGACTTCGTCGGCGTGGTAGCCACGGTGGCCGAGGTTCGGCATGGCGAAGTGGGTGCGGCTCACATCGTCGGGCGTCACAGCGGTCATTGTGTCAGGATTGCCCTTCTATCCCACGGGTTTTCGTCATCGGGCCGCGACTGACGACGCCGTCGTCGACGGCCGCCGTACCGCGTGACTGTACACCGGGTGGCCTCGGATTCATGACGATGTTACTGTCGCTGTATCAGGATGATGTGTCATTCTGTAACAGACACTTTTCGATGAGCACTGTGTTGTGCTTGGAGGTTCGACGTGGCACCTCGGTTGGACGCGGTCATCGTCGGGGCGGGTTTCGGTGGCATCGGTGCCGCCATCGAACTCGACCGGCTCGGCCTGCGCGATTTCGTCATCCTGGAACGCGAGGACGACCTCGGCGGTACCTGGCATGTGAACCGGTACCCCGGTCTCGCGGTCGACATCGCCTCGGTCACCTACTCGTATTCCTTCGAGCCGAACCCGTACTGGTCGCGGTTGTTCGCGCCAGGCGCCGAGCTCAAGAAATACGCCGGGTTCGTGGCCGACAAGTACGACCTGCGTCGGCGCATGCGCTTCGGGACCGTGGTCGAGGGCGCCCGCTGGGACGAGGACAACCAGCACTGGGTGGTCACCGTCGCCGGTGGGGAGACGCTCACCGCGCGCTACCTGCTCGCCGCGACCGGCTTCCTGTCCCAGCCCTACACCCCGCCGTTCCCGGGGATCGAGTCCTTCGCGGGCAAGATCATCCACACCACCGACTGGGACGCAGGCTACGACCTCACCGATCGCCGGGCCGCCGTCATCGGCACCGGCGCCACCGCGGTGCAGCTGGTGCCCGAGGTGGCCAAGCAGGTCGCCGCGCTGACGGTGTTCCAGCGCACCCCGATCTGGGTGGTGCCCAAGGTCGACGTGCCGATCCCGAAGCCGGTCCAGCAGGTCTTCGCCAAGGTGCCGCTCACCCAGAAGGCCGCGCGGCTGGTCAACACCGGCATGCTCGAGGCGCTGATGGTCGTCGGCGTGCTGCACTACGCGCAGGCCAAGCCGCTGAACAAGGCGGCCGCGGCACTGGCCAAGGCGCACCTGTTCGCGCAGGTGCGCGACAAGGACACCAGGGCCGGGCTCACCCCGCACTACGACTTCGGCTGCAAGCGGCCCACCTTCTCCAACCAGTACTTCAAGACCTTCAACGAACCGCACGTGCGGTTGGAGACGAACTCGATCGACCACGTCGAACCCGACGGCATCGTCACCGCCGACGGGCGCAAGACCGAGATCGACACCCTGCTGCTCGCCACCGGCTTCAACCTGTGGGACGTGAACTTCCCGGCCATCGAGATCGTCGGCCGCGACGGGGTGAACCTCGGCAAGTTCTGGCGCGACAACCGGTTCCAGGCCTACGAGGGCATCACCGTGCCCAAGTTCCCCAACTTCCTGAGCCTCAACAGCCCCTACTCCTACAGCGGGCTGTCCTACTTCACCACCATCGAGGCCCAGATGAAGCACATGGGCAGGCTGTTCACCGAGCTGTTCCGGCGCGGCGAGCGGACCTTCGAGGTCACCGAGCGGGCCAACGCGGAGTTCCTCGACCGGGTCACCGACAAGCTCGGCTCCTCGGTGTTCTACGGCGGTGACTGCTCCACGGCCCGCAGCTACTACTTCAACCAGCACGGGGAAGCCGCGCTGCTGCGGCCGACCAGCACCGTCAACGCGCACCGCGAGGCGGTCACCTTCCCGCTCGACGACTACACCTACGGGCGCATCGCCTGAGCGCCCTCGACCCCATCCGGCCTCGGTCCGCGCCGTGCGGACCGGGGCCGTTTCGCCTCTGTTCGGCCGCCGCACCGGGTGTCCGGTGTGTCGCCGTGACGGGGAACTGGCAGACTGTCAGGCGTACTTGCACGTCCACCCACTGACTAGGGACTGACTTCGACGATGGACTTCCTGTTTCCGCTGCTGATCCTGGCCCTGCTCGTGCCGATGTTCTTCGGTATCCGCAAACAGAAGCGGGAGGCCGAGAAGGTCTCGAGCATGCAGGAGAGCCTGAAGGTCGGTGACTCCGTGATCACCACCTCGGGGCTGTACGGCACCATCGTCGACCTCGACGAGACCACCGTCGACCTGGAGATCGCCGAGGACGTCGTCACCACCTGGCTGCGCCAGGCGATCCGTGAGGTCCGGGTGGAGGAGCCGGTGGGCGAGGAGACCCCCGCCGTGACCGACGCCCCCGTCGAGGAAGCCGTGGATCAGACCGAGACCCGGCTGACCAAGGACTGACCCCGTCCCACTCCCCGCCGGGTACCTCGCGTGCCCGGCCGGGCACCGTTGTGCCCACCGAACCAGCCTCGACTTCCGCCTAGGAGATGACCTGCTGTGCCACCTTCCCAAGGATCGGCGCATCCGTTCCGGTTGCTCGGCGTCTACGCCGCGCTGCTGGCCGTGATCTACGCGCTGGTGTTCTTCACCGGTGACCAATCGCCCACGCCCAAGCTCGGCATCGACCTGCAGGGCGGTACCCGCGTCACCCTGACCGCGCGCACCCCGGACGGCAGCAACCCGAGCCAGGACAGCCTGAAGAAGGCGCAGGAGATCATCGAGAACCGTGTCAACGGTCTCGGCGTCTCCGGCTCCGAGGTGGTCATCGACGGTAGCAACCTCGTCATCACGGTGCCCGGCGACGACAGCCAGCAGGCACGTGCGCTGGCCACCACCGCCAAGCTCTACATCCGGCCGGTGCTGGCCGCCACCCCGCCGCAGGCCGGTGGCGCCGCCCCGGAGGCACCGCCCACCGACGGCACGGCCCCGCAGGCGCCGCCCGCCGACGGCCAGGAACCACAGGCTCCGGCCACCGATGCCCCGGCACCGGCGACCGACGCGCCCGCCCCGGCCGACGGCGAGCAGACCACGCCCGCCCCGCAGTCTCGGGTGTTCCCCGCCCAGGCGCCGCCGACTCCCACGCCGACCCCGGGTAGCCCCACCTACCAGGAGCAGCAGGCCAAGGAGATCGCCGACGCCAAGGCGCTGCGTCAGAGCACCGACCAGGCCGTGCAGCAGGTCGCGGTGGCCAGCATGGACTGCAACGTCCCCGATCCGCTGGCCGGCAACGACGATCCGGCGCTGCCGCTGGTCACCTGCTCGCAGGACGGCACCGAGGTGTTCGTGCTCGGCCCGAGCCGCATCGACGGCCAGGAGATCGCGGACGCCACCTCCGGGCTGAACTCCCAGCAGGCTCGGCACGAGGTGAACCTCGAGTTCAAGGGCTCGGGTTCGGACGCCTGGGCCGATCTGACCGGTGAGTACCTCAACCAGCGGGTCGCGTTCGTGCTCGACTCGGAAGTGGTCAGCGCACCGGTGGTGCAGCAGGGCCCGCAGCTGGGCGGCCGCACCTCGATCTCGGGCAGCTTCAACGCCGACAGCGCGGCCGAGCTGGCCAACACCCTCAAGTACGGTTCGCTGCCGCTGTCGTTCCAGACCTCCGAAGCCGAGACCGTCTCGGCCACCCTCGGCCTGTCCTCGCTCAAGGCGGGCCTGCTGGCCGGTGCCATCGGCCTGATCGCGGTGCTGATGTACTGCCTGCTCGTGTACCGGCTGCTCGGCTTCCTCGCCGGGTTCTCGCTGATCGTGGCCGGGTTCGCGGTCTACGGCATCATCGTGCTGCTCGGCCGCTGGATGTCGTTCACCCTCGACCTGGCCGGTATCGCCGGTCTGATCATCGGTATCGGCCTGACCGCCGACTCGTTCGTGGTGTTCTTCGAACGCATCAAGGACGAGATGCGTGAGGGCCGCAGCTTCCGTTCGGCGGTGCCGCGCGGCTGGGCCCGCGCCCAGCGCACCAACCTGTCCGGCAAGACGGTCAGCCTGATCGCCTCGGTCGTGCTGTACCTGCTCGCCGCCGGTCAGGTGAAGGGCTTCGCCTTCACCCTCGGTATCACCACCGTCCTCGACGTGATCGTGCTCTACCTGGTCACCGCCCCGCTGATGATGCTCGCCGCGCGCTCCCCGTTCTGGGCCAAGCCGTCGGTGAACGGTCTCGGCGTGGTGCAGCAGATCGCCAGGGAACGCGGCGCGGGCCAGGTCCGGCCGAAGGAGATGTCACGATGACCAACGCCAACCCCACCGGCGAATCGGTGGCACTCGACAAGGCCGAGCCGGCCTCGGCCCCGCACCACACCTTCCTGGAGCGGCTCTACACCGGCACCGGCGGCTTCCCGATCGTCAGCAAGCGGAAGCTGTTCTACACGCTCGCGGCGATCTTCCTGCTGATCTCGCTGGCCAGCATCGCGGTGCGCGGGTTCACCCTCGGCATCGACTTCACCGGTGGTTCGCGGATCCAGATCCCGGCCACCGACGAGATCACCACCCAGCAGGTGGAGGACGTCTACTCCGAGGCACTCGGCCACGGGCCGGTCTCGGTGCAGCGGGTCGGCTCCGGCGACAGCGCGACCATCCAGGTGCGTTCGGAAGCCCTCGACGCCGCCGAGATCGAACAGGTGCAGACCGCGCTGTTCGACGAGTTCCAGCCGAAGGATTCCTCCGGCGAGGTCACTCGCAACGCCATCAGCTTCGCCGAGATCAGCGAGACCTGGGGCGGGCAGATCACCCAGAAGGCGCTGATCGCGCTGGGGGTGTTCGTCCTGTTGACGATGATCTACATCGCGATCCGCTTCGAACGGGACATGTCGATCGCGGCGATCGTGTCGCTGTTCTTCAACCTGATCGTCACCGCGGGCATCTATTCGCTGGTCGGGTTCGAGGTGACCCCGGCCGCGGTGATCGGTCTGCTCACGATCCTCGGCTTCGTGCTCTACGACAACGTGGTGGTCTTCGACAAGGTCGAGGAGAACACCAGGGGTGTGCTGCACCTGAACAAACGCACCTACGCCGAACAGGCGAACCTGGCCGCCAACCAGACCCTGATGCGCTCGATCAGCACCACCGTCATCGGCATCCTGCCGATCATCGGCATGTTGGTGATCGCGGTGTGGTTGCTCGGTGTGGGCACGCTCAAGGACCTCGCGCTGGTGCAGCTGGTCGGCATGATCGTCGGCGCCTACTCCTCGATCTTCTTCGCCGTGCCGGTGCTGGTGTCGATCAAGGAACGCTGGGGTCCGGTGGCCGCGCACACCAAGAAGGTGCTCGACAAGCGGGCCGGTATCGGCGTCGCTCCCCGGGTTCCGGTGGGCGCGAGCGCGGGTGCCGCCCGCGGTCCCCGGCCGAGCGACTCGGGCGCGCCCCGGCCGGGTACCCGGCCGAGCGGGAAGCGGCACAAGAGAAGGCACTGACGCCGAGAGCAGGGGGTCTCATCATGCGACGCAGCAGGATTCGACTGATCACCGTGCTCGCCACGGCCGCCGCCGTGACCACCGGGCTGGTGGCCGGGTGCTCGACCACGAACCAGGTGCCCTCCATCGGGTACGCGGTCGACGCCGCGGTCGCCAGCTACAACGGCGGCAGCACGCTCGGCGCGAGCAGTGGTACCGCGGCGGTGTTCGGGCGCGTGCTGACCGGGTTCTTCTACACCGGACCCGATGGTCAGCAGGTCGCCGACACCGACGCGGGCACCGCGAAGGAGGTGCCGGGCGAGACCCAGACCGTCCAGTACCGGCTCAACCCGGACGGGGTCTACTCCGACGGGGTGGCCACCTCCTGCGACGATCTGGTGCTCGCCTGGTCGGCGCGCTCGGGCAAGTACACCCGCCCCGGCGACAACGGCCCGGTGCCGCTGTTCGACGCGGCCAGCACGGTCGGCTACGCCGATATCGAGCGGGTCGACTGCGTACCGGGGTCCAAGGACGCCACCGTGGTGTTCCGGCCCGGCAGGCACTATCTCCCGTGGCGCACCCTGTTCACCGCCGCCGAGCTCATGCCCGCGCACGTGGTCGCGCAGGCGGCGGGCGTGCCGGATGTGGTGAGCGCCCTGCAGGCCGGTGACGGCGCGGTGCTCGGGCGCATCGCCGATTTCTGGAACGCGGGCTGGACGATGACGCCGGGCTCGCTCGATCTGACCAAGTTCCCGTCCTCGGGGCCGTACCGGATCGAATCCTTCGGCGCCGAGGACGGTTTGGTCCTCGTCGCCAACGAGAAGTGGTGGGGTTCCCCGCCCAAGACCAGCCGGATCGTGGTGTGGCCCAAGGGCACCGACTTCGCCGCCAAGGCGAAGGAGAACGCGCTCGGCGTGGTCGACCTGGGCGCGGGGTCGGTGGCCGAGCTCGATCTCGCCGGGTTCGACGAGCAGACCGTCGCCGGTCGTGGCGCCGAACAGCTCGTGCTCGCCACCGGCGGGGTCTTCGCGCCGGTGGAGGTGCGCCGCGCCTTCGCCCAGTGCGTGCCGCGCCAGGCCCTGTTCGAGACCCTGGGCAAGGCGGGCGAGCCGCCGGTCACGGGGCTGGGTTCCGGCCCGCTCAACGCCCATGTGGTGCAGCAGGATTCGCTGTACTACCCGGCGGTGATCGGCGCCGCCGACAAGTACCGTGGCGCCGACATCCCGGCGGCCACCGCGACACTGGCCTCGGCCGGTGCGCCGCAGCCGACGGTCCGGATCGGTTATCAGGCACCCGATGACCGCCGGGCGCGGACGGTGGCGGCGATCGCCGATTCGTGCCGCGCCGCGGGGATTTCCGTGGTCGACGCGGGCGCACCCGATTTCACCCCGGCCCGGTTGGCCGAGGGCGCGGTCGACGCCGTGCTCGGCTCGACCGCGGGCGTGCCCGGCCCGGCCGGTTCCTCGGCCGGGGTCACCGCCTTCGCCGCGTTGCGGGCCGGTAGCGGACTCGATGTCGGTGGCTTCGCGAACGGTCGTTACGATGCGATCACCGATCAGCTTGCGGGAGAGGACGACTCGACCGTGACGCTGAATCTGCTGACCGAGGCCGAGAACCTGCTGTGGGCGCAGCTGCCGAGCATCCCGTTGTTCGCGACACCGCGCACCATCGCCTTCGGCCACGGCATGCAGAACGGGATAGCCGGGCCGACGCAGGCCGGTACCGGCTGGAACATGGACCGCTGGGTGTTGCAGCGGTGAGCAGTCGTGGACGTGACGGAGAGGTGTCGATGAGCAAGCACGCGGTGGTCGAATCCGACGACCAGGTAGTCGAGCGGACCGAGAAGGCCGCCGACGCGGTCTCGCGGCTGACCCGCTGGCACGACGACTTCCCCACGCCCGGCGTGCGTTTCGCTGATCTCACCCCCGTGTTCGCCGACGCCGTCGGGTTCCGCGCGGTCGTCGACTGCTTCGCCGCCATCGCCCCCGAAGCCGATATCGTCGCCGGTGTCGACGCCCGCGGCTTCCTGCTCGGTGCCGGGGTGGCGGCGACGCTGGGCACCGGCGTGCTCGCCATCCGCAAGGGCGGCAAGCTGCCGCCGCCGGTCGTCTCGCGCGAGTACCAGCTCGAATACGGTTCGGCCGCACTGGAAATCCCAGCCGACGGGGTGGAACTCGCGGGCAAGCGCATTCTGCTGCTCGACGACGTCCTGGCCACCGGTGGCACCCTCGCCGCCGCGGCGGCCCTGTTCGCCGAGGTCGGTGCCGAGGTCGTCGCGGCCGCCGTGGTGCTCGAGCTCGAGTTCCTGAAGGGCCGCGACCACCAGGGCGACTACCCGCTCACCTCGATCGTCAAGCTCTGAGCCGGTCGCTCAGCGGGCCGCCCGCAGCATCAGCCACAGCGGTGGGCCGTCGGGGATGCGGATCTCACTGGTCACGGTGAAGCCGAAGCGTTCGTAGTACGGCACGTTGTCGGGGTTGCTGGATTCCAGGTAGGCGGTGCCGCCCTCGGCATCGACGCGGTCGAGCCGGGAGCGCAGCAGGGCATTGCCGTAGCCGGCGCCGCGAACGTCGGGAGCGGTGCCGAGCATTCCCAGATACCAGTGCGGTTCGGTCGGGTGATGTTCTTCGAGCAGTTCGGCGACCTGCTTTCCGGCGAGGATGCGCCTGCCGAGGGCGCGCAGGAGTCCGGGCATCATGCGCAGCTCGGCGCGCGGGCTGGTCTCGCGCCGGTTCGGTGGCGTCCAGAGCGCGACGCCCGCGACCGTCCCGTCCGGGCGCAGCGCGAGCTCGGAGCCGCCGACCGGGACGAACACGTGGCGGGCCATGGTGGCGAAGAACCGGGGCAGGCCCACCGCACGGCGGTGATCGTCCGGCAGGATCCAGCTCATCACCGGGTCGTGCTGGAAGGCCGCGGCCAGTGTGTTCGCTGCCGCGGTGATATCGCTCTGACCAGCCGTTCGTACTCGAATCGCCGTCGACATCGCATTCCTTCGTTCGCTGATTCCCGGGTGCGCGATCGCCCGGACCCGGGGCGATCGCCTCGTGCCGAGGTTAGCGCTTCTCGGTGTCGCGAGGACGCCGAGAGTCTTGCCGGCCCGACCGGCGGGTCTGCGGTGAGCGGGCTCACGATCGCGGAAAAAGGGGTGGCGTGACGGGGCGGGGTGGGTGTATCAATGAGTGGTCTTGTTCCCGGCGATCGGAGTCGTGCGTTGATTTCTTGAGGTAGCGCTTTCGGACGGTCCGCATTCCGCGCACCGTGTTTCCGCCGCACCTCGAGGTGATCCGCATGGTCTCTCTGTCTTTTTCCGATCTCACTTTCCATTGGCCTGATGGCACCGTGCTGTTCGACGGCCTCGACGCCGTCGTCGGCCCGGGCCAGATCGGCCTCGTCGGCAGCAACGGCGCGGGCAAATCCACGCTGCTGCGGCTGATCACCGGTGAGCTGACCCCGCTGCGCGGATCGATCACCGTGCCGGGCAGCCTCGGCTACCTGCGCCAGGATCTCGGGATGCGCACCGGACAGCGCGTCGACACCGTCCTCGGTATCGCCGAGCTGCGGGCCGCGCTGCACCGGATCGAGAGCGGCACCGGCGAACCCGACGACTTCGACACCATCGGCACGCACTGGCAGGTCGAGGACGAGGCCATCGCCCTGCTCGGCCGGCTCGGGCTGGGCTACGTCGCCGGTTCGGTGGCCGACCTCGACCGCACCCTCGACACCCTCTCCGGTGGCGAGACGGTGCTGCTCGGGCTCGTCGCCGAACTCCTGCGCGAACCCGACGTGCTGCTGCTCGACGAACCGACCAACAACCTCGACGTCGACGCGCGAGCGCGGCTCTACGAGGTGATCCGGCAGTTCCCCGGTACCGTGATCGTGGTCAGCCACGACCGCGACCTGCTCGACCGGATGGACGGCATCGCCGAGTTGCGCGCCGGGGAGATCCGGTCCTTCGGTGGCAATTTCAGCGAGTACGAGCGGATCGTCGAGCAGGAGCAGGAGGCCGCGCGGGCCGCGGTGCGTGACGCGCGCAGCGATGTGCGCAAGCAGGCACGCGAACTCGTCGACGCGCGAACCAAACTGGACCGCAGGGCGCGGTTCGCCCAGAAGGCGCAAGACAACAAGCGGGTACCCAAGATCGTCGCCGGACTGCGCAAGAACGCCGCCGAGGTCTCGGCGGGCAAACTGCGCAACTCCCACATCGAGAAGCTGGACTCCGCGCGCGAAACCCTCGATCACGCCGAGGAATTGGTGCGCGCGGACCGGCAGATCCGGATCGAGCTGCCGGGCACCCGGCTGTATCCGGGACAGGATGTGATCGACCTGCGCGAGGCCGAACTGGCCAACGGTCCGGTGGTGGATCTGCGGGTGAGCGGACCGGAACGGATAGCGCTCACCGGGCGCAACGGCGCGGGCAAGACCACGCTGCTGCGCCGCATCGTGGCCGAGGGGCCGAAGGTGGCGTGGCGGTTGCTGCCGCAGCGTCTCGACGTCTTCGACGAAGAGCGCACGGTGTTCGAGAACGTCGCCGAGGCCGCACAGCACGCCTCGGCCGAACAGATCCGCAGTCAGTTGGCGCGCTTCCTGTTTCGTGGTTCCGACGCCGACATCCCGGCGTCGGCACTGTCCGGTGGAGAGCGCCTGCGCGCGGCACTGGCCACCCTGCTGCTCGCCGAACCCGCCCCGAAACTGCTGATGCTCGACGAACCGACCAACAACCTCGACCTGCCCAGCCTGGCCCACCTGACCCAGGCCCTGGCGAGCTTCGAGGGCGCCCTGATCGTGGTCAGCCACGATGCCCGCTTCCTCGACGACATCGGCGTGACCCGCACCCTCGAACTCACTCCCGAGGGTCTGGTCGAGTAGCTCGACCGGCCCCGGGGCGGTGGCGTTCCGGGGCTTCGCTTCGCTCCGACGTTCTTGACGGGCGTTGTTTTGGTGGCGTAGACTAAAACAGTCCGAACGAGAGGAGTGGTTCGCATGGGGTACGGACATTGGGACGACACGGCTTACCGGGCGGGGAAGACCTACCGGGCCCGGCACGGGGTCGACGACTTCGGCTACACGGCCGAGATGCGGAGTCGGCCGTACGAAACGTGGTGTGCGCACCTGTTGCTCGATCCGTTCGGGGTCGGGACGCGCGAGTGCCGGGATTCGGCCGAGCACGGGGAGTCGTTGCCGGTGGCGGTGCTGTTCGACGTCACCGGGTCGATGGGGAAGGTGCCCCGGATCATGCAGGACAAGCTCGGCAAGCTGCACGGGCTGCTGCGGAGCAAGGGATACGCGCGGGACCCGCAGCTGCTGTTCGGGGCGATCGGCGACGCCGACACCGACCGGGTGCCGTTGCAGGTGGGGCAGTTCGAGTCCGACAACCGGATGGACGAGCAGTTGCGCGCGATTCTGCTCGAAGGCGGTGGCGGCGGGCAGAAGTCCGAGAGTTACGAACTGGCCGCCTATTTCATGGCACGGCACGTGGCGACCGACGCGTGGGACAAGCGGGGGAAGCGGGGATATCTGTTCCTGATCGGGGACGAGCTGAACAAGCCCCGGCTCGCGGCACGCCACATCCGCGCGGTGATCGGCGACCACGTGCGTCGCGATGTCGCGGTCGACTCGATCTATCGCGAGCTCGAGCAGCGCTGGCACGTGCACTACATCCTGCCGAATCAGTCCTCGTACTACCGGGATCCGGAGATCGCCGAGCACTGGCGCGGACTGCTCGGGCAGAACTTCCTGAAGCTCGACGATCCCGCCGCGGTGTGCGAACTGATCGCGCTGACCATCGGGCTGGGGGAGGATCGCGTCGACCTCGACACCGGACTGGCCGATCTGCGCGATGTGGGATCGGCCGACGAAGCGGACGCGGTGGGCCGGGCGCTGGGATCCGAGCCCGGCCGTGGGATGCGGGCGCTGCCGCCGGGGCGATGAGACAACGAGAAGGCAAGGGATACGCGGATGTTCGGTGACAGCCATCTCGTCGTCGTCGATCTGGGCTTCGGCGACGCGGGCAAGGGCGCGACGGTCGACTGGCTGTGCTCGCCCGAGGCCGACCTCGGGGTGGCGGCGGTCGTGCGGTTCAACGGCGGTGCGCAGGCCGCGCACAATGTCGTCGCCGACGGCCGCCACCACACCTTCGCCCAGTTCGGGGCGGGCACCTTCGCCGGTGTACCGACGCTGCTGTCGCGGCACATGCTGGTCGAACCGATCGCGCTCGCCGCCGAGTCCGACCGTCTCGCCGCTCTCGGCGTGCCCGACCCGCTCGGCCTGCTGGCCGTCGACGGGCGCGCCCTGCTCACGACGCCGATCCACATCGCGGCGAACCGTGCGCGCGAGGACGCGAGGGGTTCCTCGCGGCACGGTTCCTGCGGTCGGGGGATCGGTGAAACCGCCTGGTACGCACTCGAACACGACGCGCCGACCGTGGCGGACTGCTGGCTGCCCGCTGTCCTGCGGGCCAAACTGGACCGCCTCGCCGCGCACTACGACGAGCTGGTCGGCCCGAGCGCACACGGGTACGAATCGATCGACGCGCTCGTGGCGATGTACGGCGACTTCGCGCGGGCCGTGCGCATCGCCGACGACGGCGAACTCCAGCGCGCCGCACACCGCGGCAGGCTGGTGTTCGAAGGGGCACAGGGCGTCCTGCTCGACGAATGGCGTGGGTTCCATCCGCACACCACCTGGTCGACGGTGGAGCCACGCGATGCCCGCGCGATGATCGCCGAGATCGGCGGCACCGCAGCGGTTCTCGGTGTCACACGCACCTACATGACCCGCCACGGCGCGGGCCCACTACCCACCGAAGCCCCGCTCGGCCTCCCCGAGCCACACAACGACACCGGTCCCTACCAGGGCGCCTTCCGTCAGGGGCACCTCGATCCGATCCTGCTGCGCTACGCGATCGAGGTGTGCGGTGGGATCGACGGCCTGGTCGTCAACCACCTCGACGCTGCCGAAACCCTGTGCGCCGCAGCAGCCTATGACACGGGAGCGGGATCACTCGCCGAGCTGACTCCTGGCCGCTGGCGCGATCTCGACCACCAGCAACGGCTCACCGACCAGCTGTCGTCGGTCCAGCCGATCCTCGAACCGATCGGCCCCGACCCCGCCGCCTGGATCGCGAACCGCCTCGACGTGCCCGTGGTGCTCACCGGCCACGGCCCCGACCGCGCCGACCGCATCGCCGCATCGCGCAACGGCGTTGCCCTCCCCGCGAGCCGATAGGGAAGAATCTCGCCCGTGGAGCAATCGGTGGTGTCGATCGACGTGGTGACGCTGCGATGCTGGGACGCCGACAACGGGGTTTCCATCGGTATCGCCCCGCGCGAGTTCGAACCGTTCACCGGCGAGCTCGCCCTGCCCGGTGTGCTGCTGGGGCGGGGCGAACGGCTGGCCGAGGCCGCCCGGCGGGCCGTGCACACCAAGCTGGGGGTGCCGGCCGAGGCGATCGGGGCGGTCGGGCAGCTGGTCACCTTCGACGAACCGCATCGCGATCCGCGCGGCCCGACGCTGTCGATCGCCATGTGGGCGGTCGTCGCCGAACACGACGGCCCGGCCGAATGGGTCGGGTTCGACGAGGTCCCCCCGCTGGCGTTCGACCACAATCGCATCGTCGACACCAGCCGGACGCTGCTGGCCGGGCTCCTCTGGAAGGACCAGCACCTGACCAGGGCGTTGGCGGGGGAGGAGTTCCCCGCCACCCGGGCGGTCGACCTCAGTACCTCCCTGCACGGGACGCGCCCCGACCCCGCCAACCTCAATCGCACCCTCGCCGCGATTCCCGGTCTCGAACGCACCGGGGAACGGCGCCGGGTGAAGGCGACCGGGCGACCGGCGGTCGTGTGGGCCTTCCCGTCCGCCGAGGGCTGAACGGGGCGTTCGCGCAGTTCCCGGCCGATTCTCCGGCCGCGAACCCGGGCCGATTCGCGGCCGGGGGGTGACGCGTCGGCGGCGAGGCACTACCGTCGCATGCCTGTGACCGCGGGGATTCGAACACCAGGTCGGTGTGGGGACTAAAGTTGGTGGTCCGGGCGGTTGCAGCACTCGGCCGAAGCGGTCCGAATGCAGCGTGAGAGGCGGTGGCATGACTCGACAACTCGGCGAGGCGAAGGTTGGGCAGGAGTCCACCGACGCCCCGCGGAAGGCCGGTGCCCCGGCGACCCCCGAACCCGCCAACCAGACCAAGCAGTCCCCGACCGCGGCGGTGCCCAGCTCGGCCTCGCGCCGGGTGCGGGCCAGGCTGGCCCGGCGGATGACCGGTCAGCGCGGGATCGCGGCGGTCAAGCCGGTGCTGGAGCCGCTGGCCACCGTGCACCGCGAGCTGTACCCGAAGGCCAACCTGGCGTTGTTGCAGCGCGCCTTCGACGTCGCCGACGAACGCCACGCCAAGCAGTTCCGCAAGTCCGGCGACCCCTACATCACCCACCCGCTGGCCGTCGCCAACATCCTCGCCGAGCTCGGCATGGACACGACCACGCTGGTCGCGGCCCTGCTGCACGACACGGTCGAGGACACCGGCTATTCGCTCGAGCAGCTCAAAGAGGAGTTCGGGCAGGAAGTCGCGCACCTGGTCGACGGCGTCACCAAGCTCGACAAGGTGAACCTGGGCGCGGCCGCCGAGGCCGAGACCATCCGCAAGATGATCATCGCGATGGCCCGTGACCCGCGCGTGCTGGTGATCAAGGTCGCCGACCGGTTGCACAACATGCGCACCATGCGGTTCCTGCCGCCGGAGAAGCAGGCCAAGAAGGCCAAGGAGACCCTCGAGGTGATCGCGCCGCTGGCGCATCGCCTCGGCATGGCCACGGTCAAATGGGAGCTGGAGGACCTCGCCTTCGCGATCCTGCATCCCAAGAAGTACGACGAGATCGTGCGCCTGGTCGCCGACCGCGCGCCCTCGCGCGACACCTACCTGGCCAAGGTGCGCGCCGAGATCGTCAACACGCTGGCCCAGTCCAGGATCAACGCGATCGTCGAGGGGCGGCCCAAGCACTACTGGTCGATCTATCAGAAGATGATCGTCAAGGGCAAGGACTTCGACGACATCCACGACCTGGTCGGCATGCGGATCCTGTGCGAGGAGGTCCGCGACTGCTACGCCGCCGTCGGCGTCGTGCACTCGCTGTGGCAGCCGATGGCGGGCCGGTTCAAGGACTACATCGCCCAGCCGCGCTACGGCGTCTACCAGTCGCTGCACACCACCGTCGTCGGTCCCGACGGCAAGCCACTCGAAGTGCAGATCCGCACCCAGGACATGCACCGCACCGCCGAGTTCGGCATCGCCGCGCACTGGCGCTACAAGGAGACCAAGGGCAAGCACTCCGGTGACGCCGCCGAGGTCGACGACATGGCCTGGATGCGTCAGCTGCTCGACTGGCAGCGGGAAGCCGCCGACCCGGCCGAGTTCCTGGAGTCGCTGCGCTTCGACCTGAAGTCGCCGGAGATCTTCGTGTTCACGCCCAAGGGCGATGTGATCACGCTGCCGCAGAAGTCCACGCCGGTCGACTTCGCCTACGCGGTGCACACCGAGGTCGGGCACAAGTGCATCGGTGCCAGGGTCAACGGGCGGCTGGTCGCGCTGGAACGCCAGCTGGAGAACGGTGAGGTCGTCGAGGTGTTCACCTCGAAGGCGCAGAACGCCGGACCGAGCCGGGACTGGCAGAACTTCGTCGTCTCACCCCGGGCGAAGGCCAAGATTCGCCAGTGGTTTGCCAAGGAGCGGCGCGAGGAAGCCCTCGAAAGCGGCAAGGAGCAGATCTCCAAGGAGGTCCGCCGCGTCGGGCTGCCGCTGCAGCGGTTGATGAGCGTCGACGCGATGACCGCGGTCGCGCACGAACTGCACTACTCCGACATCTCCGCCCTCTACACCGCCGTCGGCGAGCACCAGGTCTCGGCGCATCACGTGGTGCAGCGGCTGATGGCCCAGCTCGGCGGCATCGGCGATGTGGAGAACGAGCTCGCCGAACGGTCGACCCCGTCGACCACACCCGCCCGGCAGCGGGTCACCGGCGACGCGGGCGTGCTGATCCCCGGTGCGCCGGGCACGGTGGCCAAGCTGGCCAAGTGCTGCACGCCGGTACCGGGCGACGAGATCATGGGCTTCGTCACGCGCGGCGGCGCGGTCAGCGTGCACCGGACCGACTGCACCAACGCCGGCTCGTTGCAGTCGCAGGCCGAGCGGATCATCGAGGTCGAATGGGCGCCCTCGCCCTCCTCGGTGTTCCTCGTCGCCATCCAGATCGAGGCGCTCGACCGCACCCGGTTGCTCTCCGACGTCACCAAGGTACTGGCCGACGAGAAGGTCAACATCCTGTCGGCCTCGGTCGCCACGCACGGCGATCGCGTCGCGATCAGCAAGTTCACCTTCGAGATGGGCGATCCCAAGCATCTGGGTCACCTGCTCAACGTGGTGCGCAATGTCGAAGGTGTCTACGACGTGTACCGGGTGACCTCCGCCGCCTGATCGACCGACCCCGGCCCGGGCATCCTCACTGGTGAGGGTGCCCGGGCCGCTGTCTGCCCGCCGTCAACGGCCCGATCGCCAGAAGATTGCTGGCTGGAACGGGTTTGCTGGGGGCAGCGGAAGGGCCGATTTGGGCAGCGTTTTAGATAGCCGGAATCTGTTACGGTTTACTGCGTTTCAACGCTCCACTGGTCAGCCGAAACGGACTGTGATGCGGATCGATATGGCTCGGTGCACGACACGACTCACGGCGGCGACGATCGCGTTCGCCGTCGCTTTGGGGTCGGTTGCGGCAGGCTTGGCCCGCGCGGAAGAGGGCCAACCCGCCGCACCGTCGACGCGGGTATCGATCGCCGCGTGTCCGGCGCTGTACGCCTTGGGGATTCAGGGCACCGGGGAATCCTCGCCCGATGCCGCGCCGAGCACCGACACCGGCATGCTGTCGACGGTGTTCCGTCCACTCCTGGCCGAAGCCGCCGACCCCGGACTCGTCGATCGGGCCTACGTGCCCTACGAGGCCGGGTTCGGTGGCGCGGTACCCGGCGGCGCGGTGCCCTATGCCGAATCGGTGGACGGTGGCGTCCAGCGGCTGCGCTCGATGGCCACCCAGGTGACCCAGCGCTGCCCCGACACCCGCATCGCGGTGCTCGGGTATTCGCAAGGCGCCCACGTGGCCTCGCTGTTCGCCCAGGAGGTGGGCGCCGGTACCGGCGTGCTGCCCGCGGACAAGATTGCCGGGGTCGCGCTGTTCGCCGACCCCACCCGCAACGAGAACGCCCCCCTGTTTCCCGGCGCCCCCGACCGGACGACTCCGGCGGCCGCGCCGGGCACCGAGGGCACGGCGCTGGCCGAGGTCGCCGCGGTGCGCCAGGCGCCTGCCCCCGGGGGCGGGCTCGGACCCGAGCGTGACCAGGCCGCCGACTTCGGCAAACTCACCGGGCGCGTCGCAAGTTTCTGCGCCACCGGTGATCTCGCGTGCGACGCACCGCAGGGCGCGCCCATCCTGCGCGCGGTGACCAACCTGGTCGGCCAGCTGAAACTCTCCGGCGGCGACCCGATCGGCTCGCTGGTCTCGATCGCGCAGGCGCTGGCGTTCACCTCGATCAAGACCGTGTCCACGGTGGTCGACGAGGACCTCTCCGGCAGCACGCTCGCGGATCTGTCGATCTCGCCGAAGAAGTCGATCTCCCAGCGCCTGGCCGATGCCGCCGACCCGCGCACCCAGCTCGATGTGAACGCCGCCTTCCGGGCGCTGCTCAAGGTCGGCATGATCGGGCTCAACGCCGTGGCCACCGTCGTGCGGACGGTGATCAGCCCGGCCGCCATCGCCGAATTGGCCACCGCCACACTGAGCAACCCGCTGGCCGGGCTGACCGTGCTCGGTACCAAGCTCGTCGGCGCGGTTCCGCAACTCGTCCCGCCGACCACCGGTGTGCGCCTGGTCAACGAGGCGTTCACCGCGGTCCAGCAGAATGTCACCGACAACCAGGAACTGCTCGACGTCACCACCTGGGTGCGCTACTGGAACGCCCTGCAGCGCCACGATGCCTACTCGCGCATCGGCGTCGGTGCCGACGGCGCGACGCCGACCCGGTATGTCGCCGAATGGTTCGCCGCGCTGGCCCGTGACGCGGCCGCGGTGTCGGGGCAGGGCGCGGTGCCGGTCGGCGGGTCCGATACCCGCAGTGCCGGAATATTCACGACCCCGACCGGCGCGTCTACCACAACCGCACCATCTGGTGGGGGACAATTTCCGTTCGGGACAGGAGCCGATGGCGCCTCATCCGGCGGCGCGACGACTCCGCCTGCCGCGACACCCGGAACACCCACCACCACCCGTCCGTTCTCTGTGAACTGATCACCGAGAGGTCTTCGATGCGAATCCTTGTGCCCGGCGCTGCGGAAAGGGGGGAATGTTGAAGTCGTACAACGAATTGTCGCGTTGGTACTCGGCGCTGGAGCCCGAGACCGACACCGTCGACCCCGCGCGCCCCGGCACCGCGGACCCGGCGGGCGAGGACGACGGCATCGACCGATATTCGTCGCGCCCCGAGCGCTCCCCCTCCGCCGACCCCGCCGAGCCCACCGGACTCGACGAGAGCGCGGCGGAACGGGACGGTGCCGAACCGGGGGAGAACGCTCCGGCCGACCCGGACGGCCACGGCATCGCGTTCGTCGACGATACGAACCGCGAAGCGACGGACCACGAAGCGGCGGACCGACCCGCCACTGCGGACGGACTCGCCACCGCGGACCGACCCGCCACTGCGGACGGACTCGCCACCGCGGACCGACCCGCCACCGCGGACCGACCCGCCGCGGCGAACCGAGTGGAAACCGCGGACCGAGCCGACACGGCGGAGCGGATCGATACGGCGAAATACTTCGACACGGCGAACCGCGACGCGGCGGACGACTACTACGGCGTCCCCACCGACGACGGCAAGCGGTACCCGGTCGAACCCGAACCGGAGCCCGAACCCGCCCCGCTCGCCGAACTGGCCGCGCGCCGCAGCGAGTTCACCGGCGGCTGGTCGGACTGGGTCGCCGAACCCGCCCCCGGACCCGATGACGACTACGACGCCGAACTCGTCCAGTTCCCCTGGACCGACGCGGCCGCCGACCACTACGACGAGCCACGCGTGCTCGAGCCCTCCGGCGCACTGCGCGCGAACCGCAGGCGCCAGCGCACCTGGGTCGTGCTCGCCGTCTCGGTCCTCGTGCTGGTCCTCGCCGCGACCGGCGTGTTCTTCCTGCTGTTCGGCCGTGGCGAGGAAGCGGGCGCGAGGCACGCCGCGCCACTGCAGTTCACGGCGGGCAATCTCACCGCCGACACCACCGGCTCGTGCCCGACCGAACGCACCGACACGGTCGTGCGCAGCGCCGAGGCGGGTGGCCCCGGTTCCGGCCCGGACGCCGTGCTCGCTTTCCAGTACGCCTACTACGTGACCCGATCGGGGGAGCAGGCCCGTGCGGTGGCCACCCCCGACGCCGAGGTCTCACCGGCCGCCGTGATCCAGCGCGGTATCGATTCCATCCCGGTGGGGACCACCCACTGCGTGCGGATCACCACCGTCGCGGCGGACCGGTTCACGGTGGAGGTCACCGAGTTCCGGCCCGCGGGCGCACCGGCCACCTACACCAAGCAGTCGGTGCGGACCGTGGTGGTGGGCGATCGCACGTATATCGCGGGCATCGCGGCAGGGTAAGGAGCAGAGGCGATGACAGACGACTGGAGCCGTTGGCTCGACGAATCCCCCGAGGGGGAGCCGTCGGGTGATTCGGCGCGTGATCCGGCTCCGGTGGTGCGGTTGCGGCGCAAGACGAGTGAGCGAGCGGGTGGGGCACGCAGGCCGATCCTGGTGGTCGGTGGCTGCGGCGGCGCGGGGACGACGACGACAGCGCTCGGCCTCGCCGCCGAATTCGTGGTCGACGGCGCGACGACGGTGGCGGTCGACGCGACCGCCGCCGGCAGCGATCTCGCGCTGCGCGGCGCCGACAAACACCTGCACCCGGTGAACCTGCAGTCGTGGGTCTACGGGCGCGGCGCCGACGAACCTGCCCCGCTCGAGGACTGCCTGTCCCGCTCGACCTCCGGTTTCGGGCTGCTCTGGCGCGACGCGACCCCGCTGCGCCGCCGCGCGACATATCTCACTGTCGCCAGGGCTTTGGACACCGGCGGATACACCGCGGTCTACGACGGTGGCAACCCGATTGCCGGGCGGCAACTGCGGCCCCTGCTCGACGACGCCGAGATCGCGCTGGTGCTGGCCATTCCGGCCCGCGTCGACGCGGCCAACCGGCTGCGGGTGACCCTGGAATGGCTCGACGACCACTACGGTGACGACGGCGCGGGTGTGGTCGCCGATACCACCATCGTTGTCTCGCACCAGTATTCGCACGACGACTCACGCGTTGCCGAGCATTTGCGCGAGCACCTGTCGGGCTGGGTCCGCGAGGTCGTCGAGATCCCCTACGATCCGCATCTGGCGCGCGGTGAGCTCGTGCGGCACAGCGAGCTCGCCGAGGCGACGCGTGCGGCATATGGGAGCTTGCTCGCCGGGGTGGCATCATGACGGCAGCTATGAATCTTCGTCGTCGTCGTGAACCGGCGCCCGCCGGTGTCGTCGCGCCGCCCGAATCGCTGCGCGCGCCGATCTGGCAGCGGCCCGTACCCGGAGTGGGTCGGGCGCCGCTGGTGTGGCTGCTCGGTGTGCACGGCGGCTCCGGTGCCACCACGCTCGCCCATGTCCTCGCGCCCGCTGCCGATGCCCGCGGGCGGTGGCCGGGCGTGTTCGATCGGGAATCGCCCTATGTCGTCCTCGTCGCCAGGGAGACCATCTCCGGTCTCACCCGGGCGCACGATCTGCTGCGCCAGCACCACGCCGGATTCGCCGGCGCCTCGGAGGTACTCGGGCTGATCACCGTCGCCGCGCGCCCCGGCCGGGTGCCCCCGGAGATCCGGCGCTACCGCGACGTGGTCGGCTCGCTGGCCGGGCACGTCTGGCAGGTGCCGTGGTTCGAGGAGTGGACCCTGGTGGAGTCCGATGTGCTGCCGGTGTGGTCGCCGGGCGACGGTGTGGCGGCGCGTAAACGCCGGATGGACCCGCTCGACGAGGTGCCGGTCGAGATCGGCGAGCTCGGTGTCGAGCTGGTCGCCGCGATCAGGGCCAGCATCGAGGGCCCCGGGACCGGGGAGGATCGGCCATGACCGCCGGGCGGTCGGACCGCCGGTGGTGTACAAACGTGTGTCGGCGTCGAAGTGTTTGTGGCACAACACCTTTACAGTGGGAGAAAGGCACCCGATGAGCATGCTCCTCCTCGCCGTGCAGGACACGTACGGCACCGTCCTGGCCCAGATCGGTAATCCGACGCCGGAAGCCCCACCCGGATCGGACAAGATCCTGCAGCTGGTGCGGTACCTCACCTGGTTCGTGCTGCTGTCGGGCATCTGCGGCATCACCTACGCGGGTGGCAAGTTCGCGTGGGAGCGCTGGACCGGCGGCGGCCTCGAGTCGCCGAAGATGGTCGCGGGCGCCATGATCGGCGGCGTGGTCGCCACCAGCGCGGGCACCATCATGAATGCGGTCATCGGTACGTGATCACTGTGCTCGCCTACAAGCAGATCCCGGCCGACGTGCTCGAACCGATGATGCAGCTGCTCAACTGGCTGCTCTGGTTCGTGCTGCTGTCGTGCCTGGCCTGGATGATCCTGGCGGCGGGTCGACTGTGGATCGCGTTCCGCAGCGACCTCGCCGTCAACGATGCCTCACACGGTGTGTTGATGAGCCTGATCGGTGCCGCGGTGGCCAGTACCGCGTCCGCGATCGCGTTGGCCTTCCTGCCTGCGTGAGGCCGCGGATGGAAAAGACCCGTCAGATGAATTCCACAGTGACACGGCCGTTCGCGGTCGGTATCGCGCTGCTGGCCGCGGCCGTCGGCTGCGGTGGTGGCGAGCCCGCGGGCCTCGACCTGTCCGCCGTACCGACCGGGGTGCGGTGGCAGGACTATCAGGGCATCACCCTGCCGCACACCGACCAGGGTCCGGAAACGGTGGCCGAGGGCGCCGCGACGGGTTTCGAGCATTCGCCGCGCGGCGCGGGGCTGGCGGCGCTGACCCACACCATCCGGCTGTCGGTGGCACCGGACTCCCAGTGGGCCACGGTGGTCGACCAGGAACTGGTTCCGGGCCCGGCGCGCGACGAGTGGGCGATCAATCGGGTGCAACTGTCCATCACCGGGCCCGCCGCGGCGGAGTACGCGCCGAAATTGTTGGGTTACAAAATCACCGAATACGGTGAGCAGCAGTCCAGGGTCGAGGTCTACACCGAGTACTCCGACAACTCCAGGGCGGTGAACCACACCACGGTCAGCTGGTACGGCGGGGACTGGCGATTGCAGTTACCAGATCCGCGGTCCACCGAACGACCCGTCGACGCGATCGACGAACTACCCACCGACATCGTCGCATTGGAGGCACCACAGTGAGCGTGAAGGAGCCGGGCGCCCGCGACCGCGCTACCTTCGGCATGGTCGCCTCCGGTGCGCTGCTCGCCCTGATCTTCGTCGTCGGCGCGGTCGTGTACTTCACCAGCGGCGGGGACGCCGAACCCGACCCGGGGCCGCCGCCCGCCCAGGCCGCGGGCGGGACCGGGTTCGCCGAGCCCGAGGTCGACGTGCTCGGGCGGCGCGTCGACGTCCCGAACAACCCGGCGGGCCAGCCGCTGGCCCAGGAACCGGGAACCCAGCGCACCGCTGCGGATCCGGACTGGCTGACCGCCGCGCCGGTCGGCACGACCAAGCCACACGGCTGGCAGCGGGTCTTCGGCGCGTCGGTGCCGTTCTCCACCTCCGACGGGCCCTCGCGCATCGAGGACGGACTCGCCGTCGGCTACGCGCGCACCCCGCAGGGCGCCGCGCTGGCCGCCGCGCAGATCACCTACCGGCTCAATGCCAGGCCCGCCGATCGCGATCTCTACGTGACGCAGGTGCGGGTCAGCTCGGCGGCCCTGGCCGCCTACGACTCCGCGCTGTCGAGCGACCGGCTGCCGAAACAGCAGCCGGAGCGGGTGACCCGCTACTTCGTCGCCTCCGACGCGTTCAAGATCGACGACTACGCCGACGACATGGCGATCGTGCGCCTCGCCTCGCGTGGACCGGTGATCGACGGTAAGCAGTTGTATGCCGCGATGCGGATGATCGTGGTGTGGGACGAGGGGGACTGGCGACTCAAGCCGTCGACGACGACCAACACCCAGACCGAGTACGTGGAATCGCTGGCGGGGTGGACGAAATGGTGAGCGGTGTACAGCACAGCCCGGATCGATTCCCTGCGGACCATCGAGGGGTGCCAACAATGCTGAGGCGGATCGTCACAATCCTCGCGGTGATCTTCACCGTGATGCTCGCGACGCCGGTGGTGGCCTACGGCCAGAACAACTACGGCTTCGACGAAGCGTGCAACGAATTGCACGACACCCTCGACGGCGTCGCCATTCCCGGGATCTCGCTCGGTGACGCCGCCTCGGCGGTGTGCAAGGCGGGCAACGCCGCTTCGCATCCGGGCGACGCGGCCACCGCGGTCAAGGACAAGGCGTGGGACTCCACCTTCGGCAAGGTGGTCGACTCGCTGATGAAGGGCCTCGGCGAGGCGCTGATCCTGGCGTTGACCTTCTGGATGAAGGTGCCCAACGAGGCGGTGAGCGATTCGGGCGCGCTGTTCACCAAGATCAACGACTACACCTATCAGATCCAGATATTGCTGTTGATCGCCTCGGTGATCATCACCGGCGGCAGATTGGCCGAGGCCAGACGCGGCGCGGCGGTGAGCGAGGCCGCGGAATCGTTCCGCTTGTTCGCCAGGGTCGTGTTCAGTTCGTGGATGCTGGGGGCGGTGATCGTCGCGGGGACGCGGGCCTCGGACAAGTTCTCCGAGTGGATCATCGAGGATGCCACCGGCGGCAATGCCAAGAACATGGCCGAGTTGATGGTGAAAACCAGCAAGTTGCAGGCGTTCTCACCCGGTCTCGTGCTGATCATCGCGATCGTCGGTCTGCTCGGCGCGCTCGCCCAGATCGTGCTGGCCATCGTCCGGCAGGGTCTGCTGGTGGTCGCCGCGGGTGTGCTGCCACTGGCCGCGGCCGCCTCGGCGACCGGGACCGGTAAGCAGTCGTATCAGAAACTGGTCGGCTGGATCATCGCGTTCATGCTGTTCAAACCGGTGGCCGCGATCGTCTACATGATCGCGTTCACCACCGCCGGCCACGCCGACGAGACCACCGAATCCGGTGGCCTGCCCAGCGGCGAGGACGCCCAGCGCATGCTGGTGGCCCTGGTGCTGCTGTGCAGCGTGGCGTTCGTGCTGCCCGCGCTGATGCGGCTGGTCGCGCCCGCGGTCGCCACCGTCGGCGCGGGTGGTTCCGGTCTGATGGTGGCCGGTGGCACCGCGGTCGGCGCGATGGCGCTCGGCGCGATCGGTACCAAGGCGGTCGCCTCACGGACCGCCGCGGCACCCGGTGCGGCAGGCTATTTCGGCAGCGGCGGAGCGGGTCCGCGACCCGGTGGCGCCGGTGGTCAGGGCGGCAGTCCACGACCCACACCACCCCCGCGTGGTGGCGGCGGCGGAGGTGGTGGTGCCGCGCCCCCGGCGCCCAGCTCGGGCTCGGTGCCCTCGGGAGCGGCGTCCGCGCGCGGTGTGATGGCGGCGCGGGCCGCGGCGGGCAGTGCGAGCAGAGCCGATCAATCCATGGGCGACGTCGCGGGTGACCGCTGGGCGAATCGCGCACCCGACCTCGGCAGGAGCACGATTCCGCGATGACGACCTCGGCGACCGACACCTACGAGCGCCGCTCGTACGGGCTGTGGCAGAAACCGCGCAGCGCGGGCCTTTTTGGCCTGCGCTGGGAAGAGACCGTGATCGGTTTCGTGGTGGTGATCACGGCACTGATCTGCGCCATGGTCGGTGGATTCAAATGGGGCTTCATCGTCGGCGGGCTCGGCGCGCTGGTGATGGTGCCCCTGGTGTGGCGGACCGGGGGCCGCTCCGGCTACGAGACGGGACTGATGATGTTCAACTGGATGCGCTCGCGCAAGAACGGCGAGCACGTGTACCGGGGCGGCCGGTTCTCCCGGATCCCGGGCGGCGTCACCAAATTGCCGGGGCTGCTCGCCCCGTCGAAGCTCTACGAGGGCATCGACGCGGGCGGCTACCACTTCGGGATGATCCACCTGCCCGCGTTCGCGCAGTACACGGTGGTGTTGCGGGCCTGGCCGCAGGGCCACGAGGCGGTGGACCAGCCGGTGATCGACCGCTGGGTCGCCGCCTGGGGCACCTTCCTCGCCTCGGTGGGCCAGACCAGCGACATCGTCGCGGTGGTCCCGGTGATCGACACGGTGCCCGAGACCGGAAACCGGTTGCTCAACGAGGTTTCCACGATCACCCGGCCCGAGGCGCCCGATCTGGCCCAGCAGGTGATGTACGAGCTGGCCACCGAATTGCCCCAGGAGCGGGTGCAGCTGCTGCCCCGGGTGGCGATCACCTTCAAGGCCACCACCGCGGAGCGGCGCAAGAACCCGGCCGAGGAGGCCGTGGAGATCGGGCGCAGGCTGCCCGGGATCTGCGCGGCGCTGGCCGAGGCGGGCGTGCGGGCGCAGCCGATGGCGGCCGAGGAGGTCATCTCCTTCATCCGCCGCAGCTACGACCCGGCCGCACAGGCCGACCTCGAGGTCGCCGCCGCCGACCCGGGCGGGCACGGGCTCGGCTGGGACGACGCGGGCCCGGTCTCCCATGACGAGAAGTGGGATCACCTGATCCACGACGGTGGCCGCTCGGTGACCTGGGAGATGGACGCCGCACCCGAGGGCGCGGTCGACGAGCGGGTGCTGCAGCGGCTGCTCGCGCCCAATCCCGAAGTGCCGCGCAAGCGCATCGCGATCGTCTACCGGCCGCATTCGGCCGCCGACGCCGCCGAGATCGTCGACGACGACTTCAAGAACGCGCTCGTCGCGCAGCAGAGTGAACGCGGGGTCGTCTCGGCCGCCGCGACACTGCGGGTCGGTGCGACCCAGCAGGCACGCGAGGAACAGGCCCGCGGGCACGGTGTGACCCGCTTCGGCGCGCTGGTGACCATCACCGAGCCGCTACGCGGTGACCTACCGCGCATCGAGGCCATCACCCGCGACCTCTCGACGCAGGCCCGGCTCAAGATCCGGCGCTGCTACCGATACCAGGCCGCGGCGTTCGCGGCCTCCCTCGGTTGCGGCGTGATCCTGCCCGAGCACGCGACCATTCCGAAGGCATTGGCGGGGTGAGGCGATCATGGGACGCGACTACGAACCCCCGGTGCGCGACCGCGACGACATCGCGTTGCGCCCGGTCCACCGGCCACCGCGGATCCGCGGTGAACGTGAGCCGCGGGGGAGCGCGTCGCGCGTGAGCGACGACGTGCTCGGCCTCGACGAGCGCACCGAACGTGCCGAGCGGGAGGCTCGCGCGCGGGAGACGCGTACAGAGGAGGAGCGGTCGTCGCAGGACCGTGACTCGAGTGGGGAACGGGACGGCCGGGGACGTGCCCCGCGTTCGGGTGCGGACGACCCGCGCCGTTCGGGCGAGGTGCGCCGGTCGCGCACCGACGAGCCGCGCCGGTCCCGCGAGGACGAGGAGCGCAGGTCACGCGCGGACGAGCCGCGCCGGACCCGTGCGGACGAGGAGCACAGGTCGCGCGGGGAGGAACCGCGCCGGACGCGTGCGGACGAGGAGCGTGGACGACGTGGCGGTGCGCCGCGCGGTGACGGTCCGGGCCGGGCGCGCGGTGACGAGACCGGACGCCCCCGCGGCGCCGGTCGTGGATCCCGGACGGCTGGTCGCGGCGCGGACGAACGGCGAACGCGCGGTGCGCAATCCCCGGCCGGACCCCGCGGCCTGCGCGACGAGGACCACGGGCCCCGCCTGGAACACGAACGCGCGCAAGGTGATCCGCGCCGTCAGCAACGCCCGGCCAAACCCGGACTGACCAAGCAGCCGAAGCAGGCCAAACCCGCACGGCCGACCCGGCCCGACGAGGCCGCCGACCGGGCGATGGGCGCGGGCCGGTCGGTGAAGTCGTCGAAGCAGGACCGGGGCCGATCCGGCCCGTCGCTGCTCGACGACGCCACCCGCGCCCGCTACGAGATGATCGCGCGCGAGCAGTCGGGTCTGCGCGCGGCCTGGGCCACCTTCCGCATCCACACCGACGACCTGCGCCGCAACAACGCCCAGGCCCGCACCGAGGCGGTGGTCAAGGACGGATTCGACCGCACCACCGCCGAATTGACCGACCGCGGCTACTCCGGTCCCGGCGGCGGCAAGATGAACGTGGTCGGCCGCCCGGTGGAGTACCGGGCCACCACCGCCCAGGTCGCCGGACTGTGGCCCTGGTCGGTCGGTGCCGGTGCCCCGCTGATCGGCACGCCGCTCGGCTCGCACCTGCACACGGGCGCGCCGGTCTGCTTCGATCCGATGAACTGGTTCATGCGCGGCAGCTTCATCACCGCGCCCAGCCTGTTCGTGCTCGGCCTCAACGGTTTCGGCAAGTCCTCGCTGGTGCGCCGGATCGTGCTCGGCGGTATCGCCCAGGGGATCACGCCGCTGATCCTGGCCGACGTGAAGCCCGACTACCGCAAGATGGTCGAGCTCGTCGGCGGTCAGGTGATCGACCTCGGCTACGGCCACGGCAAGCTGAATCCCCTCGCCGCGGGTGTGCTCGGCGCGGTGGTACCCCGGCTCGGGGAACTGCCCGCGCTGCAGCGACAGGTGCTGCAGGACCTGCGGGCCAGGCAGGTGACGCTGGTGGCGGGCCTGGTGGAACTGGTCCGTGGCGCCAGGGTCGCCGACTTCGAGGAAACCCTGATCGCGACCGCGCTGCGCATCCTGTACCAGCCGGGCAGCGGATACACCCCCGACAAGCCGCCGATCATGGAGAACCTGCTCGAGGTGATCGTCGGCGGCGGTGCCGAACTGATGCTCGACGCGGGCGCCGACAACGCCGACGAGTACCAGAACGCGATCAAGAACCTGCGCCGTTCGCTGCGCGCGCTCACCCAGGGCCCGTTCGGCGCGATCTTCAACGGCCAGACCAGCGTGCCCATCGACACCGACGCCGTCGCGGTGTGCATCGACGTCTCGCACATCCCCACCGGCGACAAGAAGCTCAAGGCCGCGGTCATGCTCGCCTGCTGGGCCGACGGGTTCGCCTCGGTCGAGGCCGCGCACGTGCTCGCCGACGCGAAGATGGGTCCGCAGCGCTACTTCCAGGTCGTGATGGACGAGCTGTGGCAGGTGCTCGGCCTGGGCGACTTCATGGTCGACCGGGTCGACGAGCTGACCCGCCTGCAGCGCGGCCTCGCGACCGCGCTGATCATGATCAGCCACACCATCAAGGACCTGCAGGCGCTCGGCTCGGATGCCGCGATCGCCAAGGCGATCGGCTTCCTGGAACGCGCCCGCGCCAAGATCTTCGGCGCGCTGCCCGCCGAGGAGATCAGCAGGCTCGACTCGACGGTGCCGTTCACCGCGGCCGAACAGGAGATGGTCACGGGCTGGTCGGCACCCCAGGCACTCACCGGGGAGGCGCTACGGCCGGGCCAGCAGCGGCCCTCGCCGCCGGGCACCGGCAAGTTCCTGCTCAAGATCGGCGAGGATCGCCGTCCCGGCATCCCCTTCCACATGGAGTTCACGGTGTCGGAGAAGGAAAGCGGAATCCACGACACGAACCAGCGGTTCAGCGAGTTCGGCGACAACCCGCGCGGCACGCCCACCTACGGCGAGCCACCGGCCGAACCGCAGGCGAACGGGGGTCAGCAATGATGCCGCACCGGTCCTACCGCCGCGTCTCGCCCGAGGTGCGCAATGCCGCCGTCGAGCAGGTGCTCGCCCTGACCGACAAGTTGCGCAGCGAATCCGAGGCCTGCCGGGTGGTGGCCGAGCAGATCGGCGTGCACGCCAATTCGGTGCGCAACTGGGTGCGCGCGGCCGAGGGGCCGAGCCTGGACCGGATGGACGCCACCGCGCTGCGTCGCAAAGTGGCGCTGCTGCAACAGCAGCTGGCCGCCGCCGCCGAGATGAACCGCACGCTCGCCGACACGCTCAACGAAACCCGGCGCCGCCGGTGAACACCCCCGCGGCGGACCCGGATCCCGGCGCCCGGCGCGGAACCCGGGGAGGGCGCCGGTGAATGCCCGCACCATCCTGATGACGACGCTGGGCTCGGTCATCGGGCTGATCGCGCTCGTGCTGGTGATCGTGCTGCCCGCCGCGGACGAGACCTGCGAGACCGGCGACATCCTCGACGGCTCCTCGGCGCCCACCCTGCCCGAGCTCGGTGGCGGCGACGAGCGCGCCGCCGCGACGAGTGCGCCCGCGCCGTCGTCGAATCCGGCCGTCACCGGGACGCCGTCGCTGGCCGCCGGTGTCGGTCCGCTGCGTCGCACGCTGCCGCTCGAGACCGGAACCTTCACCATCTCCGATGTGTTCGGTTCCCGCGGCGGCGATCACAAGGGCATCGACATGGCCGCCGACGACGGGACGACGATCTACTCGGTGTCGGATGGTCGCGTCGTCGCCGCGGGTCCGGCCTCGGGCTTCGGCAACTGGATCGTCGTCGACGCCGTCGACACCAACGGCCGCGCCTACTCGGCGGTGTACGGCCACATGTGGGACAGCGGGGTCAAGGTGCGCACCGGCGACACCGTCACCGCGGGTCAGCCGATCGGCATGGTCGGCTCGGCGGGCGAATCCAGCGGCCCGCACCTGCATTTCGAGATCGTGCCCGGCGGCCGGTTCACCGGCGGCCGCCAGATCGACCCGATGCCGTGGCTCGACGGCGCGCCGACCCCGGATGTCGGTGGCGCGCGGGCCTTCTCGGCCGACCCCCGCTGCGTGCGCGGATTCGGCGGTGCCGGTGGCGTGCTCGCCGACGGCAAGGTGCCCGCCGAACTCGAGATCTGGTACCGCCGCGCCGGGACGGTGTGCCCGGAGATCTCGTCCTCGCTGCTGGCCGCGCAGGCCAAGCAGGAGTCCGGCTTCCGGCGCGGGCTGACTTCGCCCGCCGGTGCCCAGGGCCTGGCCCAGTTCCTGCCCGGCACCGCGGCGGGCATCAACCCCGACGACGGACTGCCCTACGTTCTCGACTCCGACGGCAACGGCACCGCCAGCGTGTGGGACGACGGTGACGCGATCATCGGCCAGGCCCGCTACATGTGCGCGATCGCGCGCAAGGTCGCGGGCTGGATCGCCGAGGGCAGGGTGTCCGGCGATCCGACCGCGCTCACGCTGGCCGGGTACAACGCCGGTGAGGGCGCGGTGCTCGCCTCCGGTGGCATGCCGAATCAGTATGCGGCGCACTACTCGGAGACCCGGCCGTATGTCACCAACATCCTGTCGATGGAACCGATGTACCGGGCTCCCGGCGCGCAGGGCCGGTTCACTCCGCAGCCGGGTGGTGGCGGGGAACAGATCGCCGAGGCCGCCCACGACTGGCTCGGCACGCCGTACGTGTGGGGCGGCGGTGGCGCGCAGGGGCCCAGCGGCGGTGGATTCGACGCGCCGGGCCTGACCGCGGCCGCGGTGTTCGCGGCCTCCGCGGGCGAGGTGGTGTTGCCGCGCACCGCCGAACAGCAGTGGGAGTCCGGCGTCGAGGTCCCGTTGCGCAGGGCGGTCGCGGGCGATCTGGTGTTCAGCTCGTTCGGTAGGCAGGGTCCGGCGCAGGTGGGGATCTACACCCGCAACGGTCAGGTGATCCAGGCGGTGCCGCCGGTGCGCAGCGGTGGTGGCGGTGGAGTCGTCGAGGTGGCGGTGCCCGGCGACGCGCGGGCGAGGAGGGTGTTGTGAGCACACAGCGACCGGGACCGACGTTAACCTGGTGGGACAGAACACGAATCCGGACGATTCCGGCGGTGATGCTCGTGGCGGTCCTCACCTCGGTCGCCGCCTGTGGCGGCGACGCCGATCCGGCGCGCCCGGACCAGGCCACCTCGACCACCCGGTTGCTCGAGGCCGCCGCGGCCACCGACCCGACGACACCCGACGGCGTCGCGGTCGTGGCGCTGCGCGAGATCTACACCTGGAACCCGCTCTCCGAGGAACCCGGCGACTCGCTGCGGCGTGCGCGGAAATGGCTGGGACCCAGCATGATACGTATGCTCGACGGGTCCTCCGACGACGCGGACACCCCGAAACCCTCGCTGCAGTGGGCGGATTGGGCGAAGGCGAAAGCGCACGTCACGGCGTTCACCTTCGCCTCGGGCGACACCGCGCCGCCGAGTCCGGATCCGGCGGTGGCGCAGTACAAGATCGGCATCGAACAGACGGTCGTCTACCCCAGCGGACGCACCGAAGACCTACCGCCGAGCACGGTCATCGCGACGGTGGTGCAGACACCGCAGGGCTGGCGCCTCGACGCGTTCCGCTGAGCACCCATCCGACCCAGTCCACAAGGAGGCACTCGTGGCGAAGAAGAAGGTGACGGACCCGGCCGCGGTCGGACCCGACACGACGCTGATCCTGATCATGTTCGGCTTTGCGACGCTGATCACCCTCGCCGTCGCGCTCCACCTCGGCAACGCGCTGGCGGTGGTGCGGCAGGACATTCCGGCCAATCCGATCGCGGTCGTCGCCGATCTGGCCCGCGGCAATCTGCACTGGCCGCGCGCCTCCACGGTGATCGTGCTGCTGGTGATCGCGTCGGTCATCGGCTATGTGGTGCTGCGCAAGCAGCTGCGCAAGCGCGCGGTGGTGGGGCGGCTGTCCATCGACGACAAGGCCGATCACATGGGCACCGGCAGCGCGATCGCCTCGATCACCGAGGAGGGGGTGCGGGCCAAGGCCAAGGATCTCGGCGTGCGGCTGGGCTCCAACGACGCCCCCGGCGTGCCGATCGGCGTCGCCGTGGCCGACGGAACACCGCTCTACGGTTCCTACGAGGACCTGCATCTCGACATCTGGGGGCCGCGCCAGGGCAAGTCCACCTCGCGGGTGATCCCGGCGATCCTGTCCGCGATCGGGCCCGTGCTGGCCACCTCGAACAAGCGCGACGTGGTCGACGCGACGCGCAATGTGCGCGAGTCCAAGGGCAGCGCGACCTTCGTCTTCGACCCGCAGGGCGTGGCCGGTGAACGCGCGACGTGGTTCTGGGATCCGCTGGCCTGGGTCGACCACCGCCGGGAGGGCTGTGAGATGCGCGCGGCCCGGCTGGCCGGTCACTTCGCCGACGCCGAGTCCGGCGGCGCCGACGATCAGGACAGCTTCTTCGACCCGGAGGCCGAGGACCTGCTGGCCGGGATGTTCCTGGCCGCCGCGATCGCGGGCAGGCCGATCACCCAGGTGTGGGAATGGGTCACCAACCCGCAGGACAGTGAGGCGATCGAACACCTGCGCCGTGCGGGCCACGATTTCACCGCGGCCGGGCTGGCCATGCAGTACAACGCCGAACCACGCACCAAGAGCGGCATCTTCGGCACGGCCAAGAAGATGATCCGCTGCCTGCAGCTGTCGAATGTGCACCCGTGGATCACCCGGGGCAACGGTGATCGGCTCCAGTTCGACGAACTCGAGTTCGTCGAACGCAACGGCACCCTGTACTGTCTCTCGCTCGAGGGGCGCGGGTCGGCCTCGCCGCTGGTGAGCGCGCTCACCGAGGCCGTGATCGATGTCGCGATGCGCAAGGCGTCGATGTCGTCGGGCGGCCGGTTGCCGATCCCGCTGCTCGCGGTGCTCGACGAGGCGGCGAACGTGGTGCGCTGGAAGGATCTGCCCAAGCAGTACAGTCACTTCGGTTCGCGTGGCATCGTGGTGATGACCGTGCTGCAGTCGTGGGCTCAGGGCGCGCGGTGCTGGGGCGACGCCGGGATGAGCGCGCTGTGGTCGGCGGCCAACATCAAGGTGCTCGGCAGCGGTGTGGACGACATGGCGTTCCTGCGTGATCGGTCCGAGGCGATCGGCGAGTACGACTCCATCTCCTCGTCGATGTCGCAGTCGGGCAACAGCAAGAGCTACTCGCGCTCGCTCAGTTCCTCGGTGACCTTCACCGCCCAGGGCCTGGCGACGCTGCCGCGTGGGCGGGCGGTCGTGTTCACCTCCGGTCAGCCCGCGGTGCTGGTCCGTACTGTGCCATGGTGGGAATCGGAATACGCCGACGCGGTGAAGCGGTCGATCGAGTACAACGATCCGACGCGCAAGACCCGCATCGACGACCTGTTCGGGTCACCCGCGCAGTCGCACGCCAACCCGCCGGACGAGATCGGTGAAGTCGAGGAGGTCAAGCCGCTGTGAACGAACAGAATTCGGGTCCGGATCCGCGCGAGATCGCGAACGGGTACCCCACCGTGTTCGCCTTCGTGAACGAGTATCTGAGCAGGGTGTACAGCAGGCAGGTCACCGACATCAGCGACACCGTGTGGTGCCCGGAGTGGTGGCGTCATCCCGAGGCGGCGATCCGGCTGCACGCGCTGTGGCAGGCGTGGGAGCACTCTCGGCTGCAGGGCGGGACGGGGATCAGCTTCTGGTTCCTCGAGCACGCCGATCCGCACATGGCGAAGCTGTTCGATCCGCGGGGACCGTTCAAGTACTGCAGTGTGCGCAACGGGCACAAGAAGATGCTCGACCGGCTGCCGTTGGAGGACCAGATGGGTGGCGACCGGGAGCTGTTCACCGACCCGGACGTCATGCAGACGATGGAGAAGACCAAGCCGTTGTAGCCGGCCGTCGGGGGCGTTCGGGCCGCCCCCGACAGCCGCGGGTCAGCGTCCGCGTTCGATTCCGCGTTCGATTCCGCGTTCGATAGCGGAACTCCGGGCGCGCTGGACCGGCAGCCGGATCGCCTCGTCCGGCGAGATGCCCTGTCCCATCTCGAGCAGCATCCGCACCTCGGCCAATTCCGGTGCGACACCGGCGCGTTCGAGATGGGCCGCGATGGCCGCCCGGCGCTCGACCGAGTCGTAGCCGATCTGCGGCACGTGGGTGCCCGCGCTCGCACCAGCGCCGGTCGCCGCCGACGCGGCACCGCCTGCCGACGCGGCGCTGCTCGCATACGACGACGCCGTGTCCCGTTCCAGTCCGAGATTCGGCGTCTGCGTCGACGCCGAGCCCATCGACATCATCTGGACGAGCTCGAGATTGCGCGGGTCCTTGGCCTTGAGATCGCGCGCCTCGCGCACCTGCAGCTCGCGCGCTTCCTTCATCTTCGCCTCGATCGCCTTGGCCCGGGCCTCGGCGTCCTTCTGGCCGTGCTCACGTGATTTGAGGGCGACCAGGGTGGCCATCTGCAGCATGGTGCGCATCATGGCCGCCGTTTCGCTACCGATGTCGTCGAGTTCCGCCATGACTGCTCCCCGATACGGCTGTGGAAGTGGACATCTGAGCCTACCGCGCGAAGGACACAGACGGGTGTCCAGCAGGGCATCTTCTGGGCAGTGTCGAGGCAGGGGAATGGCGGCGGGCCGGACACCGTGGCGGTGTCCGGCCCGTCGCGGGGTCGGTGCGTGGGGCGTCAGCCCACGGTGACCTTGGTGAACTCGATCGGCAGGTTCGGCGTGCCGCCACCGGCCGCCATCGACCCGTCGTCGCCCGCGGCGCCGACCTTGGCCAGTGTCGCCAGGCCTTCGTCGTCGATGGTGCCGAAGATCGTGTACTTCGGCGGCAGGATGGTGTCGCCGTAGACCAGGAAGAACTGGCTGCCGTTGGTGCCCTCGGGGGTGAGCCCGGAGTTGGCCATCGCGATCACGCCCTTGCGGTACTTGATCGGCTCCTCGAGCGCCGGGTCCTCGGGCGCGTACTGATCGGTCGGGTACTCGTTGGCGAAGGCGTAGCCCGGGCCGCCGGTACCGGTGGCGGTGGGATCACCGCACTGCAGCATCTCGAAACCGGTCACCGCGGAGATGCGGTGGCAGCTGGTCTGGTCGAAGTAGCCCTGCTGGGCCAGGCTCACGAAACTGTTGACGGTGCACGGCGAGGCGGCACTGTCGAGTTCGAGGCCGATCGGGCCCTGGGTGGAGTCGATGCTCACCCTGGTCGGCGCCGTACCGGGGCCGGAAGCGACCGAGGTGCTGGTCGGCGGCGTCACCGGCTTGGACGCGGGCTCGGCGCCCACGGGGTAGGCGCAGTCGACCGTGGCGGGCTTGTCGGCGGGCGCCGGGGCGTCGGCCGCGGGCGGTAGCTCCTGCTCGCTGGTGGCCGAGGTGCTCGTCGCGGCCGCCGTGTCGGCCTCGTCGCCGCCCTTGGTGAGGAAGTACACCCCGGCCGCGGCGGCGCCGACCACGATGACACCGAGTACCGACCCCGCGATCATCAGGCGCTTGCGCTTCTTCTCCTGCTCGGCCCGTCGTGCCAGCTGGCGCTCCAGCTTGCGCTTGGCCGCCGCCCGTCGCTGTTCGTTACTCGGCACTACCGCGTTCCTCCCGTGTCGTCAGGTTCGTGTAGAGGGTAACCGGTTGGACTAGAGGGGCGCCCGTGGGGAAAACTGGACCATCGTGACCAAGACCAGCAGCTTCACCGCCCCGAAGGGGGTCCCGGATTACGTGCCGCCCGGCTCGGCCGAGTTCGTCGCCGTGCGCGACGGCTTGATCCACGCCGCCCGACTCGCCGGGTACGGGCACATCGAGCTGCCGGTATTCGAACAAACCGCCCTGTTCGCCCGGGGTGTCGGCGAGTCGACCGACGTGGTCAGCAAGGAGATGTGGACCTTCGCCGACCGCAACGGCGAGAGCTTCACCCTGCGCCCGGAGGGCACCGCGGGCGTGATGCGCGCGGTGATCCAGCACGGCCTGGACAAGAGCGGTCAGCTGCCGCTCAAGCTCTGCTACGCCGGGCCGTTCTTCCGCTACGAGCGCCCGCAGGCCGGTCGCTACCGGCAGTTGCAGCAGGTCGGCATCGAGGCGATCGGTGTCGACGATCCGGCACTGGACGCCGAGGTCATCGCCATCGCCGACGCGGGCTTCCGCAGTCTCGGCCTCGACGGCTTCCGCCTGGAGATCACCTCGCTCGGCGACGAGACCTGCCGTCCGCAGTACCGGGAACTGCTCCAGGAGTTCCTGCGCGGGCTGCCGCTGGACGAGGAGACCCGCAAGCGCGCCGAGATCAATCCGCTGCGCGTCCTCGACGACAAGCGCCCCGAGGTGCGCGAACTGACCGCGAACGCGCCGCTGATGATCGATCACCTCTCGGAATCGGCGAAGACGCACTTCGAACAGGTGCTCGGCCACCTCGACGCGCTCGGCGTGCCGTACGTGGTGAACCCGCGCATGGTCCGCGGCCTGGACTACTACACCAAGACCACCTTCGAGTTCGTGCACGACCAGCTCGGCGCGCAGTCGGGCATCGGTGGCGGCGGCCGCTACGACGGGCTGATGGCCCAGCTCGGCGGGCAGCCGCTGTCGGGCATCGGCTTCGGTATCGGTGTCGACCGGACCGTGCTCGCGCTGGCCGCCGAGGGTAAGACCGCGGCCGATCCGGCGCGCTGCCAGGTCTACGGTGTCGCCCTCGGTGACGCCGCCAAGGCGCGGATGGTGGCCCTGGCCGGGGAACTGCGCGGTGCGGGCGTGAGCGTCGATCTGGCCTATGGCGGGCGCGGCATGAAGGGCGCCATGAAGGGTGCCGACCGCTCCGGCGCGAAGTACACCCTCGTGCTCGGCGATCGCGATCTCGCCGAGGACACGATCGGGGTCAAGGAGATGGCCACCGGCGATCAGCGTCCGGTGCCGCTCGGCGAGGTCGTCGGGGTGCTGCGGGACGCACTCGGCAACTGAGCCGTTCCCGGTGTCGGCGCGGTAATCTGACCGCGCCGACACCGGGCGGGCCGGTGCGCGGTGGAGAGGTACATGGTGGACGGGGAGACCGGTCAGTCGGCGGTCGGTATCGATCTGGTGGCGCCCGAGGTGTTCGCGCCCATGCTGCGCAGGCTCGCGCTGGCCGCGCTCGGGATCGGCGTCGGTGCCGCCCTGCTGTCGGCGTTGTGGTTGAGCTGGCCGTACGCGATCCTGCTCGGACTCGTCGTCGCGGTGCCGACCATCGGGTACGTCTTCGCGTTCCGGAGCCGGCGGATGTGGTTGAGCGGCAGCGTGATCCGCGCCCACCGGCTGTTCGGTGAGCGCACGATCGACCTGGCCGCGGCGACCGGCGTGCAGCTGCTGGTGTTCCCCGGCAGGCTCAGCCGGATCGTGCTGAAGGTGACCGCGGGACCCGACACCCAGCTGGTGCCGCTGGCGATGTACACCGATGCGGGCAGCGGCAAGGAATTGCATGTGCTCGGCCTGCGCAAGCTCGCCGACGCGCTGGCCGCCAGCGAACTCGCCGCCGGTGTGGCGGTGTCGGAGATCCTGGTTCAGCAGTTGCGGGCCGAGGCACGCGACGCCGGTCTCGGTGAGCGGCCGCTGTATCGCGGGGTCCAGTTGGTCCGGGCCAAGGACTCGGTGTCCTCGGTCGTGCTCAGCGATCGGGAAGTGGCCCAGCTGCTCTGATCTGGCGTGCGCTGGTCGGCGCGGCGACCGGGTGGCGTGCGCGCCCACGGATCGGGAGCGGACAGGTCGGCGGTTGACGCGGTGGGCGCTCAGCCGAACAGCGTGAGCTGTTGGTCCTGCGGTGTGAGCGCCGGTGGATCGGGCACGGTGGGGTCCTGGGTGCGGCGCAGGCCGTACTCGTCGAGCAGGGGATCGAGGCGTTCACGCAGCCAGCTCGCGTAGGCCGGGGTGACGTTGGCGCCGCGGCCGTAGAGCTGCCGGTAGCGGCGCATCAGGGCGGGATGCTCGGCGGCGAGCCAGGCGAGGAACCAGGCCTTGGTCGGCCCGCGCAGGTGCATCGGGAAGGCCATGGCGCTGTGGGCGCCCGCCTCGGCGATCGCGGCGAACAGGGCGTCGAGGTGGGCTCGTCCGTCGGTCAGGCAGGGGATGATCGGTGCGGCCATGACGTGCACGGCGAAGCCCGCGTCGGCCAGCGCGCGCACCAGGTCCAGGCGGGCGCGCGGGGTCGGGGTGCCCGGTTCCAGGCTGTGGTGCAGTTCGGGATCGAGGATGGCGATCGACACCGCCACGCTCACCTCCACCCGACGCGCCGCCTCGGTGAGCAACGGCAGATCGCGGCGCAGCAGCGGGCCCTTGGTGAGGATCGAGAACGGGGTGTCCGACTCGGCGAGGGCGCGAATGATGCCGGGCATCAACCGATATCGGCCCTCGGCCCGCTGATACGGATCGGTATTGGTGCCGAGCGCCACTGCCTCGCGCTGCCAGGAACGACGTGCCAGCTCGCGGCGCAGTACCGCGGCGACATTGGTCTTCACCACGATCTCGGAATCGAAATCCCGCCCCGCGTCGAGATCGAGATACTCATGACTCCCGCGCGCGAAGCAGTACCGGCACGCGTGCGAACACCCCCGCATCGGATTGATCGTCCACCGAAACGGCAGCCCCGACCCCTCCGGCATCTTGTTCAACGCGCTCTTGCACAACACCTCGTGAAAGGTGATGCCATCGAACTCCGGGGTGCGGACACTACGAACCAGCCCCGCCCGGCTCAACCCGGGCAGCGCGCCGTCATCGGCATCGAGGCCCTGCGTCTGCCACCGCACCCCATCAGTCGAACATATGTTCGTATCGATTGTCGAGTGCAGACCGGTGCGTGTCCGGTTCGACGGGCTCTCGCCGATCGATATCTCGCCGATGTGGGACCGCAGCGGGCGATGGTGTCGTGACAGGGTGAACTGTGCCCCCGACGACAGAGCCCTCCCTGACGAGCGACCCGGCCGAATTCAATGCCTGGTCGGACTCGACTCCGGTCCACGGCGACCTGGTTGCGGCGAAAGCCCTCGTCTACGACCCCAGTGGGTTCGTGTGCTCGCAGCCGATTCCCGAAGTCGAGGGCAGCGCCTATGGCGCCCATACCTTCGTTCTCGACGGCCTCGTTGTTCGGTTCCGCACGGCCAAGACGACCCCGACCAAGCTCGGCCAGTTCGTCACCGTGTGGATCCGGTCCGCGGCAGGTCCGATCCGTCCGTTCGACCTCGCCGATCCCATCGACCTCGTCGTTGTCGGCACCCGCGACCCGGATCGCTTCGGCCAGTTCGTCTTTCCGCTCGGGGCACTTCGCCGACATGCGGTCGTATCGGTCGATGGCGTCGGTGGCAAACGTGCCTTTCGCGTCTATCCGCCCTGGGTGAGTACCGACAACCGGCAAGCGGCCGCAGCGCAGGCGTGGCAGCTCGGGTATTTTCTTGACCTGCCGTCGGGCGAACCCATTGACCTCTCTCGCGCCCGACAGCTTTACCGGACGGTCTCGTGACCCGGTCGTGGCAATGTCAGACTGTCGCGCCGACCGCCGCGGCGAGGCGGTCGAGGGTGTCGTGCATCGCGTCGCGGTTCCTGGCGGGGAAGCCGACGGCTTCGAGGAGGGGTGGCAGGAGGTTTGTGGAGTAGTCGAAGGTTTCGCGGACCAGGGTGCGGGTGGGGGAGCCGGGTACGGGGTGGAGTTCGAAACGCCAGGTGTGGCGGCCGAAGTCGTTGCGCCAGGTGATGGCGTGTGGCTCGTCGAATTCGGTGACGGTGTTGCTGATGCGGCCGCGATTGATGATCGCCACCGTGACCTGGAGCAGGGAGGCGGAATGCAGGTTCGGTGGACGCACTTGCATGCGCATCGTGAACGTGGAGTCGACGTGTAGCCGTTCGGGTGCGCTCACGAGCGCGTCGCGGACGGAGTCGGAGCCGTCGATCTCGCTGTGTCTGCGCGGGTCGGCGAGGACATCGAAGATGGCCTCGGCCGGTGCGTCGATGATTCGTTCGGCCTGGATGCGCCTGGATTCTGACACTGGAACCTCCCCCTGCGGTCCCTGACCGCGATGGTGATCGGTGGAACGAACACCATGCTGTCAGGTTCCGGCGGGTTGCGGCACCGACCACGGGTGGAGTTTCGAGGTCTGCTCCGGACTCGGATGTGGTCAGGCGTGGCGCGCGGCGCGCAGGAAGTCGACGAGGTCGGCGACGGTTTCCTCCACGGGGCGGGGGTGGTAGCCGAGCTCGCGTTCGGCTTTGCCGTGGTCGACGACGGGAGCCGAGATCAGGGCGCCGAGGGCGGCCTTGGACAGGATGTCGGAGCCGAGGCGGCGGCTGATGGGTTCGACCACCGGGAGGGTGGCGCCGAGGATCTTCGGGGAGATCGAGAAGCGGGGGCCCTTGGCGCCGGCGCGGGTGGCGGCCATCCTGAGCATGTCGATCATCGCGGTCATGTAGCCGCCGAGCAGGTAGTTCTCGCCCGTGCGGCCCTTCTCGCCCGCCAGGATCAGGCCCTGGGCGACATCGCGGACGTCGACCAGGTCGAAGCCGCCGCCGATCATCACCGGCACCCGGCCGCGGATGGCCTGGGCCGCGGTGCGATTGAGCCGCGACAGCTGCTTCGGATTGTCGGTGGGGCCGTAGACCCCGGTCGGATTCACGATCACCGCGTCGAGGCCGCGCTCGATCACCGGGCGCAGCGACAGCTCGCCCGACCACTTGGACCGGTCGTAGACCGGCAGGCCCGGATCATCGGAGCGCCCGGAGGTCTCGTCGATGTGCCCGCCCGCGCGGTACTGATCGAACGCGTGGATGGAACTGGTGTGCACGAACCGGCGCGCGCCGACCTCGAGCGCCGCCTCCGCGGTGACGCGCACGCCCTCGGTGTTGACCCGCCACGCCAGATCGTTGCGCTCGGCGAGCGTGATCAACGCCACCAGGTGGTACACGACCTCCGCGCCGTCGAGCGCCTTGCGCATCGACACAGGGTCGAGCACGTCGCCCTCGACCCAGGTCACGGCCGGGTCCGAGGTGGTCGGTGCCGCGCGATCGATGGCGATGATCTCGTGCCCACGCTCGATGAGCTGGGGGATCAGGTTGGTACCGAGGTATCCGGCTGCGCCGGTCACTGCGACCTTCATATCGGCGAGGATATAGAACAGGTTCTAGTTTTGACAATGAATCGCGCAGATCGGACCTGACACGAGTCGATACCGGTCGGGGTGTTCGGCTATATTTGGCCCACTGCGCAGTCAGGTGGCCGCGTCGGGAGTTTCGCGGTCACCGATCGCGTTCTGAGTGCAGACTTTTCACGACGAGTTGGGGGATTCGCATGACCGATCTCTCGGTGCAAACCGATGCCGTCGCCGCGTTCGCGGCGACCAATTCCGTGGTGGCGGCCGATGTCGCCGCGGCGGGTCTCGGCGAGGCGGCGGCCAGTGTCTCCGCGGCGACGCCGGTCTTCGGGCTCATCGGCGCCGACTACCTGGCCATGTTCGCGGCCGCGCAGGCCTTGCAGGCCAAGGACATCAACGATCTGTCCGATCGGTTCAGCAAGCTCTCCGATGCCGCGTTCACCTCCTCGGTGCAGTTCGAGACCACCGACCTGACCAATGCCGCCGACATCGCGCGCCGGGCCGCCGGGATCGGGGGCCTGTGATGAAGCCGCTGAGCTCCGGTGACACCGGCGTCATCACGCCCGACACCGCGCTGGCCACCGCCGACGCCGCCACCCAGTCGGCACTGGGCGCCGTCCCCGCCGACCTGGCGTCCCAGGCGATCCTCGATGTGCCGCTGGTGCAGCTGCCCGCGGACGAGGAGACCTTCGAGGAACCCGTCCTCACCCTGGCGCAGAAGGTCACCGAGGACGGCCCGGCCGCGGGCGTGTTCCCCGGCGGCGGTATGCCGGGCATGTCCGGACTCGGCGACGGCTCGGTGCTCCCGCAGGACATCCTCTCCGGCATCTCGGCGGATGCCTCGGCCGCGCTGAGCGGCCTCGAGGGTGTCGTCACCCAGGCCGCCGCGCCCGCGCTCGCCACCGCGCAGACCGCGTTCGACCAGGCCAAGAGCGCGCTGACCGGCACCTCGGGGGGAGGTGCCGCGAACACCGCGGGCACGGGTGGCTCGTCCGCCGCCACCACTATGTCCGAGGACCCGGTCTCGGCGCTGCTGAGCGGGCTGTCGCTGCCCGCGCTGCCCGGTATCGAATCGCTGTTCCAGCCGCTGCTCGACCTGCTGAGCAGCTTCGGCACCGGCGTCTTCGACTCGTTCGATCCCACCGCGCTGCTGAGCAGCTCGTCGGCGGCCATCGAGACGGCCATGAGCGTCGCGCAGGGCGGGGTGAAGACCGTGCAGCAGGTCTGGGAGGGACAGTCCGCCGACGCGGCGACGGTCGCCAGCCAGCAGGCGCAGACCCAGGGCGAGGAGACCAGTCAGCGCGGCGTCGATATCGCCGCGCTCACCCAGCAGGCCGCCACGGTCGTCCAGACCGGCAACGCGCAGCTGGCGGGAATCGCCACCACCTTCGCCGCCCAGGCGGTCGCGCTCGCGCCGACGATCATGCTGCCGCCCACCCAGGCCACGCTGATCGGCCTGGCCACCCAGCATCTCGGTGAGGCCGTCACCGTCGTCAACTCCACCCGCGGTCAATTGGCCGGGCACACCGCCGAACTCGGCGGTGTGGTGCAGCAGCTCGCTGCCCAGAGCGGACTGCCGTCCCCGGACCAGGTGCTCACGGCGGCGTCGGAGAACATCGGCGAACCGCTGCTCGGCAAGGCACAGGATGCGCTGACCGGCTCCGACGGCGCCACCACCGCGGCGAGCGCGGGCACCGGCGGCGCGACCAACCCCGGCGCGACCACCCCGTCGAGCCTGGGCACCGGCGGCTCGGGCGGTAGCGGTTCCGGCGGATCCGGCGCTTCGCTGGGCGCGCTCGGCACTCCGCGCACCGGCTCGGGCGGCAGCACCGGCGGCGGCGCGGGTACGCCGAGCACCGGCAGTCCGAAGTCGACCGCACTGCCGGGTTCGGCGCTGCCCGCGGCTCGCGCCATGACCACCCCGGCGATGACCTCGGGCTTCGGCGGCACCTCCGCGGCCGGCGCCAACGGCTCCGGCTTCATGGGCGGCGGTGGCGCGGGTGCGGGTGCGGGCCAGCGCGGCAACAACGACGAAGAGCACGGCCGTACGGTGCAGCCCTACCAGAGCCGCACCGGCAACGACGATCTCACCGGTCCGCTCGGGGAATCGACGCCCGACGTGATCGGCGCGGTGCACGAGGACGAACGCGAGTCCGCCGAAGATCGGTTCTGATCAACCGGGTTCGCCCGCGGTCGAGGACCGCGGGCGAACCCGCTCAGCTCTTGAAGGCGTCGACCAGCTTGCGGTACAGATCGGTGAAGCGCTTGCGCGCGGCCTGCTGATCGGGATTCAGGCCGTCGGTGGAATCGGGGGAGTAGACCACGAGATGGACGTCGTCCGCCGCGTCCTCGGGCAGCAGATCGATGATCTGCAGGCCCTTGCCCTCACCGGCGGGAACCCCGAAATCGAGTTCCTTCAGCGCATCGATCTCGGTCCGTGCGGCCGAGATCACCTCGGGGGCAACCTTTCCGGTCACCTTCTTCGGGTCGGTGTCGGCCTTGCGGTCCTTGCTCACCGCGTCGGGCCGGTGCACGGCCTTGCCGTCGGCGAACACCTGCAGGACCGGCCGCAGGTCGGTGCGCTGCGACCAGCCGTCGGGGATCGTGGTCAGGCTCACCAGCGGTAGCGGCGCCGGATCGGCCTGGGCGACAGCGCTCGCGCCGGTCAGGGCGAGCGCGCAGACGAACAGTCCGGTCATGGTGCGGCGCATGGGTTCCCCTCGATCGAAAGACGGTGTGACGTTCGGGTCAGCGTAGCCCGGCGGGGTTGTCCAGGTCGGTCGCGGAGTAGGTATCGCAGTTCTGCACCGAGCCGGTTCGGTAACCGGTGAGGAACCACTTCTGGCGCTGCTCGGAGGACCCGTGCGTCCACGACTCGGGATTGACTCCGCGTCCGGCGCTGCGCTGGATGCGGTCGTCGCCGACGGCATTGGCCGCCGAGAGCGCGTCGCGGATGTCGGTGTCCGACAGCGGCTTCAGGAAGGGCTGATTGCTGCCCGGCGCGTTCTTCTTGTCGGCGTAGTACGCCCAGATGCCCGCGTAGCAGTCGGCCTGCAGCTCGGTGCGGACCGCGCCGGACTCCGGGCCGCGCGGATCGCGCTGGGCGCGGCCGATGTCGCCGAGCTGGTTCTGGATGTGATGGCCGATCTCGTGGGCCACCACGTATTCCTGGGCCAGCGGTCCCGAGCTGGCCCCGAACCGGTCGGTGAGCTCCTGGAAGAACGAGGTGTCGAAGTAGGCGGTCTGGTCGGCCGGGCAGTAGAACGGGCCGACATCGCTGGTGGCATTGCCGCAGCCGGTGTTGACCGCGCCGGAGAACAGCACCAGCTTCGGCTGGATGTAGCGCTTGCCGGTCTGCCTCGGCAGCTCCTCGGTCCACACGGCGTCGAGGCTCTGCGCGGTGAGCACGATGCGGCAATCGACGTACTTGTTGGCGTCGGCGCCGGTCTTGCAGTGCTCCGGCGTGCCCGCCGTCGCGCCCCCGCCGGTCTGCTGTTGGGCGGAGGACCCGGTGAGGTCGCCCATCAGCGAGCCGGGGTCGCCACCGAGCAGCAGGGTGATGACCAGCAGGATCAGACCGCCCGCGCCGCCACCGACGGCGAGTTTGCCACCCATGCCGGGGCCGCCGCCCGACGATGCCCGGCCGGGATCGATCTGCATACCTTCGTTGAAGGTCATCGCCGTACTCGCCTTCGCTCGGTCCCGGTCCGCACCCGCACGGGAGGGTATCGGTTGTCCATCTGTCTCGCAGCACGATTCACCGCCCCGGACCCGGGGACGGTGAGCGCGCGGCACAAGCTTGACACGGTCAGCAAGATATCGGTTTTCACTCGGGGATCGTGTCTCACTACGATGGCAGTGCACCCGGTCTTCTCCGCCGGTGCGACGAGTCCGCGAATGTCTGTCGAAAGGAATACCGTGCTGCGCACCCACTTGGCTGGTTCGCTGCGAAGCGAGCACGCCGGTCAGACCGTCACCCTCACCGGCTGGGTGGCCCGGCGTCGTGACCACGGTGGCGTGATCTTCATCGATCTGCGCGACGCCTCGGGCGTCTCGCAGGTGGTCTTCCGCGAGGGCGAGGCGGCCGAGCAGGCCCACAAGCTGCGCGCGGAGTACTGCGTGCAGGTCACCGGTGTGGTGGAGCAGCGTCCCGACGGCAACGAGAACCCGGACCTGCCGACCGGGCAGATCGAGGTCGACGCCAAGGAACTGGTCGTGCTCAACGAGAGCGCGCCGCTGCCGTTCCAGCTCGACGAGACCCCCGGCGACGAGGCCCGCCTCAAGTACCGCTACCTCGACCTGCGCCGCGAGGGCCCCGGCCACGCCATCCGGCTGCGCTCCAAGGTCAACGCCGCCGCGCGCGACGTGCTGGCGCGCCACGACTTCATCGAGGTCGAGACCCCCACGCTGACCCGCTCGACCCCCGAGGGCGCGCGCGACTTCCTGGTCCCCGCGCGCCTGCAGCCGGGCAGCTTCTACGCGCTGCCGCAGAGCCCGCAGCTGTTCAAGCAGCTGCTGATGGTCGGCGGGATCGAGCGCTACTTCCAGATCGCGCGCTGCTACCGCGACGAGGACTTCCGCGCCGACCGTCAGCCCGAGTTCACCCAGCTCGACATCGAGATGAGCTTCGTGCGCCAGGAGGACGTGATCCTGCTGGCCGAGGACATCCTGACCGCGCTGTGGAAGCTGGTCGGCCACGAGATCACCACGCCGATCCCGCACATGACCTACGCCGAGGCGATGCGTCGTTTCGGTAGCGACAAGCCGGACCTGCGCTTCGGTGTCGAGATCACCGAGCTGACCGACTACTTCTCCGAGACGCCGTTCCGGGTGTTCCAGTCCGAGTACGTCGGCGCGGTGGTGATGCCCGGTGGTGCGAGCCAGCCGCGCAGGCAGCTCGACGCCTGGCAGGAGTGGGCCAAGCAGCGCGGTGCCAAGGGCCTGGCCTACATCCTCATCAACGAGGACGGAACCCTCGGTGGCCCGGTCGCCAAGAACCTGTCCGACGCCGAGCGCGAGGGACTGGCCAAGCAGGTCGGCGCCGAGCCCGGTGACTGCGTGTTCTTCGCCGCGGGTGCGGTGAAGTCCAGCCGTGCGCTGCTGGGTGCCGCGCGTGGTGAGATCGCTCGCAAGTGCGATCTGATCGACGAGAACGCGTGGGCCTTCGTCTGGATCGTCGACGCCCCGATGTTCGAGCCGGCCTCCGAGGCCACCGCCAGCGGCGATGTGGCCCTTGGCCATTCGGCCTGGACCGCCGTGCACCACGCCTTCACCTCGCCCAAGCCCGAGTCGCTCGACACCTTCGACACCGACCCCGGCTCGGCGCTGGCCTACGCCTACGACATCGTCTGCAACGGCAACGAGATCGGCGGCGGCTCGATCCGTATCCACCGCCGCGACGTGCAGGAACGCGTGTTCGGTGTGATGGGCATCGACCACGAGGAAGCGCAGGACAAGTTCGGCTTCCTGCTCGACGCGTTCGCCTACGGCGCCCCGCCGCACGGCGGCATCGCCTTCGGCTGGGACCGCATCACCGCGCTGCTGGCCGGTGAGGACTCCATCCGCGAGGTGATCGCGTTCCCGAAGACCGGCGGCGGCGTCGACCCGCTCACCGACGCGCCCGCGCCGATCACCGCCCAGCAGCGCAAGGAAGCGGGCATCGACGCCAAGCCCGAGGTCAAGGGTGCCGAGGCCAAGGGCGGCAAGCCCGACGCGCCGAACACCGGTGCCGCCGAGAAGTAGCGGGCCGCAGCGCTGGCACCGGTACCTTCTGGTCAGTTTCCCCGTGTCGCCGCGGCGGCACCGACCAGGAGGTCACCGGTTGCTGCACCTGCGCGTGATCAGTCCGGCCGAGCAGACCGCGGCCCTCGTGCGGGTGCTCTCGGTCGATCCGGGCGTCACCCATCTCACGGTGGCGCGCGGGATCGCCGTCGATCCGGCCGGTGATCTGGTCCAGGCCGACGTCGCGCGGGAGGCCGCCAACAAGGTGCTGGCCGACATCAAGGCGCTCGGCATCGTGCACAGCGGCGGGCTGACCCTCGGCCCGGTCGAGGCGGTGCTCTCCGACGCCGCCGACCGCGCTACCCGGTCGGCTCCCGGTGACGCCGACGATGCCGTGGTCTGGGAACAGCTGCTGGCCGAGACGCACGAGGAGTCCTCGCTCAACAGCACCTTTCTCGCGTTCCTGACCATCGCCTGCCTGCTCGCCTCGATCGGGGTCGCGACCAACTCGCCGGTCACCGTGGTCGGCGCGATGGTGGTCGGCCCCGAATTCGGGCCGCTGGCCGCGCTGGCGGTGGCGCTGGTGCGCCGCAACTGGCGGTTGGCCCGCCGCTCGATGATCGCGCTCGCGGTGGGTTTCCCGGTGGCCATGTCGATCACCCTGGTCGCGACGCTGGTGTGGAGCCGGCTCGGCTGGATCACCACCGAGGCCGTGCTCGACGCGCACAACCTCGACTTCATCTACGAGGTCGGGCCGTTCTCCTTCGTCGTGGCGCTGCTCGCCGGTGCGGCCGGCATGCTGTCGCTGGTGACGGCCAAGTCCGCGGCGCTGATCGGGGTGTTCATCTCGGTCACCACGGTGCCCGCCGCGGGGTACGCGGTGGTGGCGGCGACGCTGGGCCAGTGGCATCGGGCCTTCGAGTCGGCCGGTCAGCTCGCGGTGAACCTGGTCGGCATCGTCGTCGCCGGGGTGATCGTGCTCGAGCTGCGGCCGCGCACGGGTGACGAGAGCGGGCCGATCGGCCGGTTCAAGCGGGCGATCGGAATGCGGACACCGCTGGATCGGTGATCGTCAGAACTCGGCGACCGGGCCCTCGGTGAGCATCCGGTAGGCGTAGGTCACCGCGATCACGCAGACCGGACCGGCCACGAACAGGCCGAGCCCGCAGAACGCGAGACCGACGAAGGTCAGCAGCGTCACCGTCAGCGCGAGCAGGATCGAGGGCCACAGGTTGGCCAGCACCAGCTGCGCGCTCGCCTTGATCGCCTCGACCGGGCCGTAGTCCTGATCGATCACGAAGTGCAGCGAGTACATGCACAGGAACCCGACGACGAGTCCGGGCAGCAGGCACAGCGAGGCGGCGACGAGGGTGATCGCGAAGGCCAGCAGCGCGGTCAGCAAGACATTGCCCGCGTTCACGAACCGGAAGAACGAGCCGAAAGCCGGTGGATAGCCATCGGTTTCGTAGAGCGCGCCACGCACCATCACCGCCTGCAGCAGCCACAGTGCGACCAGGACCACCAGGAACAGGAACAGCACGGTGAACAGTGACGTCGGCTCGAAGATCTGCACGACGGCGAAGTAGCCGAGGTAGATCAGCACGCCCACGGCCATCACGCCGAGCCACGGTCCCGGGTTGGTGCGGAATCGCTCCCAGCCGTAGCTCAGCGCACGGCCGACATCGAGGGCCTGTGCTTCCGGATGGTAGTAACCCGGCGGCTGCCGGATCTCACCGGGCGACACGCCGGGCGCGGGGGCGGCGGCTGCGGCGGGGTCGCCCGGTTTCGCCTGCGGCGCCGGGTAACCGGGCGCGGTGCCCGGCGGGCCGTACTGTGGTGCGGGCGCGGGGTGTCCGGCAATCGGTGGCGGCGGCTCGAGCGGCTCCTCGCCGTACTGGGCGGCGCCGGGGCCCTCGAATTGCGGATAGCCTGCGCCACCGGCCATTCCGTGCCTGGCGGGCCCCGGCCCGGCCTGGGCCGGTCTGCCCTGTCCCTCGTGCTGACCCGCGGGGCCGGCGAATTGTCCGCCACCACCGGGCGCAGGCGACCCACCCGGTGAATCGCTCGATGCGGCGTACGGTGTGTCGGTCACTGTGGTAGACCTTTCGACTCAACCGGTTTGCGGTGTGGCGCACAGCAGTTGACGATGAGAAAACCCGACGACCGACAGGTGTGTCAAGCGAACAGGCCCACTCGCGCAACCTCGGCGCCAACACGCCGGGTGACGCGGAAAGGTTGTCCAACCGCTCGCTAGAAGTGACCTGGTACGAGTAGCTTGAGAGGCGATGACCGCACTATTGGCCGAACGCGCCGCCGACGTCGTGTCCGCAGCACAACAGTTGCTCACAAAGCGAATGGGTGCTCCGGTGAAGCTGAGCGATCCGATGGAGCTCAGCGGCAGTGGTAGGACGACAGTCCTACGCGTGCGTGTTGCGGAGAATGCTTTCTCGTTGCCGCGCACGCTGATCGTGAAACAGCTGCGCGGTACCGCTACCGCGCGCCGCACCGGTGGCATGGCGCCCGGAGTCGCCAGTATCGACTCGGCGTTCCTGCGCGAGGCGGTGTCCTACCAGTTCACCACCGCCCTGAGCCGCGAGCAGCGCCCCGGCGCCTTCCTGATCGCGCACAGCGTGCCCGACCGGCTGCTGGTGCTGTCGGATCTGGGCGACAACGCCCTGCTCACCTCGGTGCTGCGCGCCCGTGTGGAGCCGAACACCCGCAACGCGCTGATGGCCTTCGCGCAGGCGCTGGGCCGGATGCACGCCGCGACCGTGGGCCGCGAGCCCGATTTCGTCGCCCTGCTGCGCCGGGTCGACTCGGCGCACCGCGTCGACGGGATCGCCCAGCAGGCCCAGGCCGCCATCGCCGAGGTCCCCGGACTGCTCCAGACCGAGCTCGGCATCGAGGTGCCCGGCGAGATCGCCGAACGCATCGTGGCCGGAAATCGCCTGTTCACCGGCGGTCGCCACCGCGCGTTCAGCCCCTCGGACCTGTGCCCGGACAATGTGGTCCTCAACGACGACGGCGCGCGCTTCCTCGACTACGAGTGGGGCGGTTTCCGCGACGCCACCCTCGACATCGCCTACGCGCTGGTCTCCTTCCCCGGCTGCCTGTGCGATTTCGAGCTCTCGCGCAGCCGGGCCAGGGAGATGGTCGAGGCCTGGCGGTCGGCCGTGGTCGGGGTGTGGCCCGCGCTGGCCGACGACACGGTGCTGGCCGAACGGATCCTCGAGGCCCGGCTGATCTGGGTCTGGCTGTCGACCTACTGGTTCCTGCCCGCCGACCACACCCGCATCGCCGTCGCGCGCGAGCACGGGCTGTCGGTACCGCGCTCGGAGGCGCTGATCAACCGCTGGTCGGCGCTGGCCGAGGACGCGCGGGTCACCGGTGACGACGCGGTCGGCGACTTCGCCGAACAGGTCTCGGCGATGCTGGAAGAGCGCTGGTCGGAATAGCGGGCCCGGCGACGTAGCTCCCCACTTCCCGCCGCGACGGGAGTAGCGTCGGCGGACGTCCGAGGATTGGGGAGCTGTCGTGCCGAAGTCGATCACCGTCACCGTCGTTCGCAAGCAGTCGCTGACCCCGCATCTGGTGCGGGTCGTCGGCCGGGTCGTGGAGCCGGAGGGGTTCACGCCGAACGAATTCACCGACGCCTACGTGAAATTGATCTTCCCGGTGCCGGGTGTGGAGTATCCCGAGCCGTTCGATCTCGACACCATCCGCGCCACGCTCGGCCCGGAGAGCCAGCCGGTGCTGCGCACCTACACGGTCCGGTCCTTCGATCCCGAACGCGAGGAGATCGCCATCGATTTCGTCGTGCACGGTGATGAGGGCATCGCGGGTCCGTGGGCGCGGTCGGTCGAGCCGGGCGCGCAGTTCCGGCTGTTCGGGCCCGGTGGCGCGTTCGCCCCCGATCCGGCCGCGGACTGGTACCTGCTGGCCGGTGACGAATCGGCGCTGCCCGCCATCGCGGCCGCGCTCGAGGCACTGCCCGCCGGTGCGCCCGCGGAGGTGTTTGTCGAGGTCGGTGGTCCCGAGGACGAGATCGCGCTCGACTCGCCCGCGGACCTGCGCCTGCACTGGGTGCACCGTGGGGTGTCGTCGGACCGCATCCCCGACGATCTCGCCGGTGCGGATTCGCCGCTGGTCGCGGCGGTCCGCGCGGCCGAATGGCTGCCCGGTCAGGTGCACGCGTTCGTGCACGGCGAGGCCGAGGCCGTGATGCGCAATCTGCGCCCGTACCTGCGCAAGGAACGCGATGTCGCGCCGAAGTGGCTGTCGATCTCGGGCTACTGGCGCCGTGGGCGCACCGAGGAGGGCTTCCGCGAGTGGAAGCGCGAGCTGGCCGCCGAAGGCGCCTGAGACACTCTGCGCGCGTGACGGCGACTGGTGCGTGAGTAGTGCGGGCCCGATCACGGAATTCGGCACGTGGTGCGATCGCCGGTGCGCCTCCAGCAGCCGGTCAGGCCATCAACGCGCCCAGTTTGCGGCGCAGGTGCGCGTGTTCCACGGCGTTGTCGGTGAGCATCAGCGCCGATTCGTAGGCGGTGATCGCCTCGTCGGTGCGGCCGAGATCGGCGAGGAAGGCGGCGCGCGCGGCGTCGAAGTAGCCGTAGATCGCCAGGGCCGGTTCCGCGCCGAGCGGTTCCAACAGGGCCAGCGCCTGGTCCGGGCGGCCCGCCAGCCCGACCGCGATGGCGTGGTTCAGCCGGGCGACAGGGGATGGCCGGTCCCGCAGCAGCAGCCGGTACAGGCCGATGATCTCGCGCCAATCGGTTGCGGCCCAGGTCGGCGCCTCGTCGTGGACGGCGGCGATGGCGGCCTGCAGCGTGTAGCTGTCGGTATGGGGCAGCGCCTGTTTCACCAGCGCGATGCCCTCGGCGATGGCCGCTCGATCCCAGCGCGCGCGGTCCTGGTGCTCTAGCGTGCACAGGTTTCCGGCGTCGTCGATGCGCGCTGCGCGGCGGGCGTCGGTGAGCAGGATCAGGGCGAGCAGCCCGGTAACCGAGGGGTCTTCGGGGACCAATGCGTGCATCATCCTGGCCAGCTGCAGGGACCGGTCGACCAGATCGGCGCGGACGAGGACGTCACCGGCGGGGGCGGTGTGCCCGGTGGTGAACAGCAGGTGGACGACCGCGCAGATCGCGTCGAGCCGCTGCGGTAGTTCGCGCACCGAGGGCACCCGATAGGGGATGCCGGCCACCGCGATCTTCTTCTTGGCCCTGGTGATGCGCGCGGCCATGGTCGCCTCGCTCACCAGGAACGCGCGCGCGACCTCCGCGGTGGTCACGCCGCAGACCAACCGCAGTGTCAGGGCCACCTGGGCCTGCGGGGCGAGCGCGGGGTGGCAGCAAGTGCTGATCAGGCGCAGCCGGTCGTCGGGGATCGCGGGGCCGTCGAGTTCGGCCAGCGCCAGGTCGGCGGTATCGGCGACGGGTTCGTCGATGACCAGTTGGGGCAGGGTGCGCCGGAAGGTGCTGTCGCGGCGCAGCCGGTCGAGCGCGCGCCGCCGCGCCACCGTGGTCAGCCAGGCGCCGGGCCGGGCGGGCACGCCGTCGACGGCCCACGCGGTCAGCGCCGTCGCGTAGGCGTCCTGCACGCATTCCTCGGCGAGGTCGAGATCGCGGACCAGCCGCACCGTCGCGGCGAGCACGAAGGCCCATTCGCGACGGTGCGCCAGTTCGACGGCCGTGGCCGCATCGGCTGCCATGGTCAGCGGGGGAAGACCTGGATCGGCCGCACTTCCACGCCGCCGGTCGCCGGCACCTGCGCGGCGAGCGCGATCGCGGCGTCGAGGTCCGGCGCCTCGATCAGGTAGTAGCCGCCGAGTGCCTCCTTGGCTTCGGCGAAGGGGCCGTCGGTGATGACGACCCGGCCGTCGGTGTCGTGGCGGATCGAGGTGGCGGTCGTACTCGGCTGCAGGGCGTTGCCGCCCTGGTTGGCCGCGCCCGCGATCTCCTGGAAGGCCAGGTGTTCGGTGAGCATGTTCTCGAGCTCGTTCGGCGACATGGCCGCGTGGACCGCTTCGTCGCCGTAGATCAGGACCAGGTACTGGCTCATGATGACGCTCCTTCAGGTGTCGGACGCCCGCGGTTCGGACTGCCGTACTCACCCGACGAGCGGACACCCGGCGAATCGACAACCCGCCGGAAACATTCTCCTCCGCTCAGCTCAGTGGCGTGGCGCGCGGCTCCAGCCGGCCGCCGGAGCGCACGGCGAAGGAGGTGCCGTGGCGGAGGCCGCTGTGCGGATCGATGACGTCGAACAGGTAGAACCAGTCCATCTGGGTCTGCTCGGCGGTCACGTCGAGTACACCGAAGCCGTGCGAGTCCAGTTCGACGTAGCGCAGGTGGTGGTTGGCACCCTTGATCGTCTCCTCGGCGACCACCGAGGTGGTGCGCGGCGGGGTCTTCAGCAGATCGCCGACGCTCGACGAGGTGACCGACGGGATGACGAACTCGGCGCCGACCGTGGGCCCGGCGGGGTAGTTCGCGGCGTCGAGCGGCAGGTCGGCGGCCCAGGAGGTGTGGATGTCACCGGTGAGGAACACGACGTCACCGATCTGGTTCTCGGCGATCGTGCTGAACAGCGTGCGCCGGTCGGCGGTGTAGCCGTCCCACTGGTCGCCGTTGACGGTGATGCCGCCCTGGGGGATGCCGAGCGCGGTGGTGATCGCCGCGGTGGTGGCGGGCTCGAGCGGCGGGAACAGCAGCGGCGAGATCATCACCGAATTGCCGATGAGCTTCCAGCGGGTGGGGGAGGACACCAGTCCGGCGGTGAGCCAGTCCATCTGCGCGCGGCCGGTGATGGTGCGCGCCGGATCGTCGGCGACCCGCCAGCCCGCCCCCGGGCCCGCTTCTTCGTCGCGGTAGGTGCGCAGGTCCAGCATCGACAGTTCGGCCAGCGTGCCGAAGCGCAGCCGCCGGTAGATCTGCACGGCGCCGTCGGCGCGCGTGGCGCGCACCGGCATCCACTCGAGATAGGCCTTGGCCGAGGCGGCGCGCCGGTCGCCCCAGGCGCCCTGGGTGGCCGGATCGTGGTGGGTCGAGCCCTCGCGCCAGGCGTTGTCGGCGGATTCGTGGTCGTCCCAGGTGCAGATGAACGGCAGCGCCGCGTGCAGATCGGCCAGGTCGGGATCGGTCTTGTACTGGCCGTGCCGGGTGCGGTAGTCGTCGAGGGTGATGATCTCGTGCACGGGATCGTGCAGGCGCACCGCGCCGTTGCGGCCGGTGTACTTGCCCTGCCCGTACTCGTAGATGTAGTCGCCGAGGTGCACGATCGCGTCGAGATCGGTGCGCGCGGCCAGGTGCCGGTAGGCGCCGAACCAGCCCGCCTCCCAGTTCGAACACGACACCAGGCCCAGCCGCAGCCGGTCGACCTCGCTCTCGGCGGCGGGCGCGGTGTGGGTGCGCCCGATCCGGGAGGTCTCGCCGAGGGCGGTGAACCGGTAGAAGTAGTCCGTGCCGGGGGTCAGGCCGGTCGCGTCGACCTTCACGGTGTGATCGGTGTCGGCGCTCGTGGTGACGGTGCCCGAGGCGGCGATCCGGCCGAAGCCCTCGTCGGTGGCGATCTCCCAGCGCACCGTCGCGGCCGCGCCGAGACCCGAGCCGGGCAGGGCGTCCTCGGCCACGGTCACCCTGGTCCACAGGATCACCGCGCCCGGTAGTGGATCACCGGAGGCGACGCCGTGCCGGAAGACCGCCCCGCTCGCGTGCGCGGTCCCGGTGCTCAGCACCGCCGCCGCCGCGGCCGCGGTGGTGCCCGCGAAGAGGGTGCGCCGGGTGAACTGTCCCGTAGACGGGGAAGTGACGATGCCGTTGTTTTCGACCACGATCAGCGATCACAACCCACGACGGGCGTCTGCGCAAGCCTGAAACGCAAAAATTGGTCAACCGTTCAACTCCGTGCCCGCGGACGGGGCGCCGCGCGGATCGCCGACCTGCGGCGCGGCGTCGGTCGTGGTGCGGTCGACGATCTTGTCCGGCGAGGTTGACGTCGGCCCGATGTCGTCCGGCGTCGGGCGAGGATGTCCGAGGGTGTCGGTACCCTGCTCGACGTGAGTGATCAGCTGTTCGACGTGCCAGGAGAACCCGTCGAGCCCGACCGCGGGCTCGACGCGGTGGTCCGGCGCGATCCCGGCGCTCCGCTCGCGGTCCGGATGCGGCCCGCCTCCCTCGACGAGGTGATCGGTCAGCAGCATCTGCTCGGCCCCGGTTCGCCGCTGCGCAGGCTCGTCGAGGGGTCCGGCGCGGCCTCGGTGCTGCTCTACGGTCCGCCCGGCACCGGCAAGACCACCCTGGCCTCGCTGCTGTCGCAGGCCACCGGTCGCCGGTTCGAAGCGCTCTCGGCGCTCTCGGCCGGGGTCAAGGAGGTCCGCGCGGTCATCGAGGTGGCCCGGCGCCGCCTGACGGTGGGGGAGCAGACCGTGCTGTTCATCGACGAGGTGCACCGCTTCTCCAAGACCCAGCAGGACGCGCTGCTGGCCGCCGTGGAGAACCGGATCGTGCTGCTCGTCGGGGCGACCACGGAGAATCCGTCCTTCTCGGTGGTCTCGCCGCTGCTGTCGCGCTCGCTGGTGCTGCAACTGCAGTCGCTCACCGCCGAGGACATCCGCGCGGTGCTCGACCGCGCGATCGCCGACCCGCGCGGCCTCGACGGGGACTACACCGTCACCGACGAGGCCCTCGACCACATCGTGCGCATCGCGGGCGGTGACGCGCGCCGCGCGCTGACCGCGCTGGAGGCCTCGGCCGAGTCCTCCCTCGACGGCACGGTCGACGTGGAACTGGTCGAGGCCAGCGTCGACAAGGCCGCGGTGCGCTACGACCGGGCCGGCGATCAGCACTACGACGTGATCAGCGCCTTCATCAAATCCCTGCGCGGCTCCGATGTCGACGCCGCGCTGCACTACCTGGCCCGCATGCTCACCGCGGGCGAGGATCCGCGATTCATCGCCCGGCGCTTGATGATCCAGGCCAGCGAAGACGTCGGGATGGCCGATCCGACCGCCCTGCAGACCGCCACCGCCGCCGCGCAGGTGGTGCAGCTGGTCGGCCTGCCCGAAGCGCAACTGGCCTTGGCCCAGGCCACGATCCACGTCGCCACCGCCCCGAAGTCCGGTGCGGTCACCACCGCGCTGGCGGCCGCCATGTCCGACATCACCGCGGGGAAGGCGGGCGCGGTCCCGCCGCACCTGCGTGACGGGCACTACACGGGCGCCGCCGCCCTGGGCAATGCCAAGGGCTACCGGTTCCCGCACAAGTCTCGCGACGGTGTGCTGGCCCAGCAGTATCCGCCCGACGAGCTGGTCGGCGCCGACTACTACGAGCCCACCGACCACGGTTTCGAACGCGACCTCGGCCCGCGGGTCGGCAAGCTGCGCCGCATCGTTCGCGGAAAGTAGTCCGCGGAAAGTAGCCACCGCCACATCCTGCGGGCCGCCTCGGCGCAAAACCGGTGGATTGCAGGCGGTAGGCTGGTCAGCTGTGCAGACCCACGAGATTAGACGGCGTTTCCTGGACCATTTCGTCCGTGCCGGACATACCGAGGTACCCAGTGCCTCGCTGATCCTGGCCGACCCCAACCTGCTGTTCGTCAACGCAGGCATGGTCCAGTTCAAGCCCTATTTCCTGGGTCAGGAGGCGCCGCCGTACGCGCGCGCCACGAGCGTGCAGAAGTGCGTGCGCACCGGTGACATCGACGAGGTCGGCGTCACCACCCGCCACAACACGTTCTTCCAGATGGCGGGCAACTTCTCCTTCGGCGATTACTTCAAGGAAGGCGCGATCACCTTTGCCTGGGAGCTGATCTCCAAGCCGCAGGAAGAGGGCGGCTTCGGCTTCGACCCCGAGCGCATCTGGGTGACCGCCTACGAGTCCGACCCCGAGGCCGCCGAGATCTGGCATCGCGTGGCCGGGATCCCGAAGGAACGCATCCAGTTCCGCGACGGCAAGGACAACTACTGGGACATGGGCGTGCCCGGTCCCGGTGGCCCCTGTTCGGAGATCTACTACGACCGCGGCCCCGCCTACGGCAAGGAAGGCGGCCCGGTCGCCGACGAGGATCGCTACCTCGAGATCTGGAACCTCGTCTTCATGCAGGACATCCGCGGCGACGAGAGCCCCAAGCTGGGCTTCCCGCCGATCGGCTCGCTGCCGCGCAAGAACATCGACACCGGCATGGGCGTCGAGCGTGTGGCCATGCTGCTCCAAGGCGTGGAGAACGTCTACGAGACCGACCTGCTGCGTCCGATCATCGACAAGGCCGAGCAGCTCACCGGCCGCGCCTACGGCGTCGAGCACGCCGACGACGTGCGCTTCCGCGTGATCGCCGACCACGTGCGCAGTTCGGCCATGCTCATCGCCGACGGCGTGAACCCCGGCAACGACGGCCGCGGCTACGTCCTGCGCCGCCTGCTGCGCCGCATCGTGCGCTCGGCCCGTCTGCTCGGTGCCGAGAAGCCGGTGATGGCCGAGCTGATGAAGGTCGTCTCCGAGCTGATGGCCCCGTCCTACCCTGAGCTGGCCACCGACTTCGCCCGCATCGAGACCGTCGCGGTCGGCGAGGAGACCGCCTTCCTCAAGACCCTCAACACCGGTGAGACCCTCTTCGACAACGCCGCCACCGCGGTGAAGTCCAAGGGCGGCAAGCAGATCGCGGGCTCGGACGCCTTCGCCCTGCACGACACCTACGGCTTCCCGATCGACCTCACCCTCGAAATGGCCGCCGAGGCGGGCCTTTCGGTGGACGAGGACGGTTTCCGCTCGCTCATGGCCGAGCAGCGCAAGCGCGCCAAGGACGACGCCCAGGCCCGCAAGCACGCCCACGCCGACCTGACCGTCTACAAGGAACTGGTCGACCGCGGTGCCACCGAGTTCACCGGTTTCGACGAGCTCACCTCCGAGGCGCACGTGCTGGCCCTGATCGCCGACGGCGTCCGGGTGCCCGTCGCGCAGGCCGGTTCCGATGTCGAGGTCATCCTCGATCGCAGCCCGCTCTACGCCGAGTCCGGCGGCCAGATCGCCGACCGCGGCACCATCACTGCCTCGGGGCTGAAGCTGCGCGTCAACGACGTGCAGAAGATCGCCAAGAAGGTGTGGGTGCACAAGGCCACCGTGGAGCAGGGCCAGATCACCGAGGGCGATGTGGTGCTCGCCCAGGCCGATCCGGCCTGGCGTCGCGGCGCCACCCAGGGACACTCCGGCACGCACATGGTGCACGCCGCGCTGCGCCAGATCCTCGGCCCCAACGCCGTGCAGGCCGGTTCGCTGAACAAGCCGGGCTACCTGCGTTTCGACTTCAACTGGCAGGGCGCGCTGAGCGAGGCCCAGAAGGCCGACATCGAGGCCGTCTCCAACGACGCCGTCGGCTCGGACTTCCCGGTGAACACCTTCGTCACCGATCTGCCCAAGGCCAAGGAAATGGGCGCGATGGCGCTGTTCGGCGAGAACTACGGCGACGAGGTGCGCGTCGTGGAGATCGGCGGACCGTTCTCGATGGAGCTGTGCGGCGGTACGCACGTCGAGCACTCCTCGCAGATCGGCCCGATCACCCTGCTGGGCGAGTCCTCGATCGGTTCGGGTGTGCGGCGCGTCGAGGCCTTCGTCGGCCTGGACTCCTACAAGTACCTGGCCAAGGAGCGCGCGCTGCTGGCCGGTGTCGCGTCCTCGCTGAAGGTGCCCTCCGACGAGGTGCCCGCGCGCGTGGAGCAGCTCGTGGAGCGGCTCAAGGTGGCCGAGAAGGAACTCGAGCGCACCAAGATCGCCGCGGTGCTGTCCTCGGCGGGCACGTTCGTCGACCAGGCCGAGCGGGTCGGCTCGGTGCTGCTGGTCGCCGCCGCCGCGCCCGAGGGCGTCAACGCGGGCGATCTGCGCACCCTGGCCACCGACATCCGGGGCCGCTTCGGCAGTGAGCCCGCCGTGGTCGTGCTGCTCGGCAATGCCGACGGCAAGGCGCCGTTCGTGGTGACCGTGAACAAGGCCGCCCAGGATCTCGGCTTCAAGGCCGGTGATCTGGTGGCCGGTTTCGGTCCGAGCATCGCCGGTCGCGGTGGCGGCAAACCGGAGATGGCCCAGGGCTCCGGCTCGGATCCGTCGGGTATCCCGGCCGGTCTGGCCGCGGTCCGTGCCCAGGTGGCCGAACTCGCCGCCTGATGCCGGAGACCGCTGGACCACCTGAGCAGGACCCGGCCGACCGGCCGGATCCGGCGACCGACCCGGGCCGGGGACGCCGGATCGCGATCGATGTCGGCAGTGTCCGGATCGGGGTCGCCTCCAGCGATCCCGACGGGATCCTCGCCACCCCCGTGGAGACGGTCGCGCGCGCCAAGTCCGGTGCGCGCGCGGCCGGTCCACCCGCCGACATCGCCAGAATTGCCGATATTGTGCTGGAATACGAGGCGGTGGAGGTTATCGTCGGTCTGCCACGCACCTTGCGCGGTGAGAACGGCAGCGCGGCCGGTATCGCCAGGAAGTTTGCCCGGCAGTTGCGCCGGGTGATCGACCCGATTCCGGTGCGCCTTTCCGACGAACGTTTGACTACGGTGTCTGCTGCACGTGCGCTGCGCGACAGCGGAGTTCGCGCACGTGGCCAGCGGCAGGTGATCGATCAGGCGGCAGCCGTGTCGATTCTGCAAGGATGGTTGGACGAGCGGAGTTCGGTGTTGAAGCACGCAGCAGACGCGGCGAGTGTGGTCGGAGATGATGCATGACCGACCGATGGGCAAGGGCCGAGGAACGCTACCGGGCGCGGGAAGCTGATCGGCGCTACCCCCGGCGCGACGACTGGGGCCTCGATGCCCGCACGGCGCACGGCGACGAACAGCAGGCGGGCGAGCCCGTCGACTGGGACGACGACGATTACGGCACCGACGTCATCCCGCGCTACGACGAGGAGGCCGACGCCTTCGTCGAGGAGCCCGAACCCGAGCAGGCACCGGCCGCGCCGCCGCGTCGAGTCGGACAGCGCGGCGCCGCCGGTCGTCCGGCGGGCGAACGTGGCGGTCGCGGCAAGGCGGCCGCCGGTGACCGTGGTGGCCGCGCCAAGGCGGCGGCGGGTGAGCGTGGCGGTCGCGGCAAGGCGGGCTCGTCAGGGCGTGGCAAACGGTCGCGGATCGCCTCACGCAAGGCAGCCGAGCGCAAACGGCGCCGTCGCAATCTGTGGGTCGTCGCCGGAGTGTTCGTGCTGCTGGTCGTCTCGGCTTCCGGATTCGCCGGCTACAAGCTGATGGGCCGGCTGACCCCGGCCGAGGACTTCGCCGGTCCGCCCGGGGCGCTCGTCGTGGTCGCGGTCCATCCGGGCGACACCGCCTCGCAGATCGCCACGGAGATGAAGGACAAGGGCGTGGTCGCCAGTTCGGCGGCGTTCTACGAAGCGGCCGTGCGGAATTCGTCGATGAACAGCGTGCAGCCCGGCTTCTACGCCGTCGGGGTGAACAGCCCGGCCGCCGATGCCGTCGCCAAGCTGGTCGGCGGGAAGTCGCGGGTCGGGAACGTGACCGTGTCCGAGGGCCGCTTGCTGCACGACAAGCATGACGTGGGCACCGGTGGGCGATACGAGGGCATCTACCGCAAGATCGCGCAGGCCAGCTGCTTCGGCGAGGAGCAGAAGTGCGTGACCTACGAGGAACTCGACGCCGCGGGCGCGAGCCCGGACCTGGCCGCGCTCGGCGTCCCCGAATGGGCGATGCAGGGCGTGCGCGACTCCCCGGACCGGAACCGGCAGCTGGAGGGCCTGATCGCGGCGGGGACCTGGGATTTCGATCCCAGCGGCACGCCGGAGCAGATCCTGCGGCAGCTGATCACCGCCAGTGTGGCGCGCTACGAGTCGACCGGACTGCTGCAATCGGGTGCCACCACGGGCCTGGCGCCGTACGAGACGCTGGTCGCCGCCTCCCTGGTGGAGCGTGAGGCCAAACCCCAGGACATGAGCAAAGTGGCCAGGGTGATCGCGAACCGCCTGAAGGTCGAACAGATGCTGCAGTTCGACTCGACGGTGAACTACACCCTGGACACCACCGAGGTGGCGACCACCAATGCCGACCGCGCCCGGGTCACCGCCTGGAACACCTACGCGATGTACGGCCTGCCCGTGACGCCGATCGCCGCGCCGTCCCTGCAGGCGCTGCAGGCCATGGAGAACCCGGAACCCGGCGAGTGGCTGTACTTCGTCACCGTCGACAACGACGGCACCACCCTGTTCACCGAGAACTACCAGGAGCACCTGCGACTGGTCGCGCAGGCGCAGCGCAGCGGCATCCTCGACAGCTCCCGGCCCTACGGTGGCTGAGGCGCGCAGGGCGGCGGTACTCGGCAAGCCGATCGCGCACTCCCGCTCGCCACAGCTGCACCTGGCCGCCTACCGCGCGCTCGGGTTGGACTGGAGCTATGAGCGCGTCGAGTGCTCGGCCGAACAGCTGCCCGGGCTGGTCGACGGGCTCGGCCCCGAATGGGTGGGACTGTCGGTGACCATGCCCGGCAAGGAAGCCGCGCTGGCCCACGCGGACGCGCGCACCGACCGGGCCGTGCTGGTCGGCTCCGCCAACACCCTGGTGCGCACCGAGGCGGGTTGGCTGGCCGACTGCACCGATGTCGACGGTGTGCTCGGCGCGCTGCGCGGTGGCGGTGTCGACCGGGTGGGCGAGGGCGTGGTCCTCGGCGCGGGTGGCACCGCACGACCCGCCCTGCTCGCCCTGTCGGAACTGGGCGCGGAGTCGGTCACCGTGGTCGCGCGGGATGCCGGACGGGCGCGTGACGCGCTCGAGCTCGCCGAGCGGTTGGGCATGGCCGTGTCGACGATCGGGTTCGACGCCCAGGTACTCGCCGCCGTCTGCGCGCGCGCGGGAGCGGTGGTCAGCACCGTGCCCGCCGAGGCCGCAGCCGTGGTCGCGGGCCCGGTGTCAGCGGCTCCGGTGGTCCTCGACGCCATCTACAACCCGTGGCCGACACCGCTGGCCCAGGCGGTCGAGGCGGCCGGGCACACGGTGGTCAGTGGGCTGCAGATGCTGTTGAACCAGGCGTATGGGCAGGTCGAGCTGTTCACCGGGCAGCCCGCGCCGCGCGCGGCGATGGCGGCCGCGCTCGACTGATCCCTTCCGTGGCGGTGCTCGCCGTATTACCCTGTTGCCCAACGCAACCTAGGGGAGGGGTGGCTCGTGTTCGGTCGAATCGGGTTCGTCGTGTTGTCGGTCGCCGCGTCGGCGATCGTCGTGGGTGGATCGGCGGCGGCGCAGAATGGCTGCGCCTCGGCGCAGCCGACGTGGGGGTTCCGCTGCGTACCGTCGGCGTCGAACGTCACGCTGGCCAGCTGTCTGAAGGACGCGCCGCTGTGGAGCGATCGGGCGCAATGCGTGCCGCGCGACGACGGCAGCGGTAGGTACGACCTCTGGGTGCCGTGACGCGCCCGGCTCCGCGTCGGCGACTCGGCCGCGGTGCCCGGCCGATCCGCAGAATTGATACCGGTTCTAGTTTTGCCGGGTTAAGGTGTTGGCCATGAGCGCTTGGGTGTTACGAGCCGTCGGTCTCGGCGCGTTGGTCGTCGTGCTGCGGGTTCTGCTCGGTCTGCTGATGGGGTCGTTGCCGACCTACGGCACGCTGTGGCGGGCCGCCTGCCTCCTCGTGATCGTCGCCGTCGCGGTCACCTGGGGCATCCGCGATGCCCGCTCGACCTCCGGCACCGACCTCACGGTCCGCTGGCTCGCCGCGGGTATCGCCGCCGGCCTCGGCAGCGGGGCGGTGTGCCTGATCCTCGATTACGTCCCCGGGATCGAACTCGGCGGCAGCGGCGTGCTCTTCGAGCTGACCTCCGCGGCCTCGTTCATCATGCTGCTGATCTTCCTGCCCGCACTCGCCGGCGTGGGCTACGGACACGCACGCGCCGGACGGCCCGCGAAGGCCGCCCCGGCGCCCGTGAGCGAACCGGAGTTCGCTCCGGCGCAGTAACCCGCCGCGGCGATGGTCGCAGCGGCCGGCGGACCGAAGAAGTCAGCGCGCCCGGCCACACCGCACCGGGCCGACCGATCGGCGCCGACGTACGAGTGCCGACGCCGACCTCACCGTCGACGGCCGCCCTGCTCAGAGCAGGATCGCGCCGCCGCTCTGCGTCTGCTCGCGGGCGATCGCCGAGTAGGCGGCCGCCAGCAGGCTGGGGTCGGGTCCCTCGAGGCGGCCCGGCTTGGCGAGGCCGTCGAGGATCACGAACCGCAGCACACCGGAGCGGGTCTTCTTGTCGGTCTGCATGGCATCCATCAGCTGCGGCAGCGCGTCGGCGTCGTAGCTGACCGGCAGGCCGACGCTCTCCAGGATGCTGCGGTGCCGGTCGGCGGTGGCATCGTCGAGCCGCCCGGCCAGACGGCCCAGTTCGGCGGCGAACATCAGGCCGACCGAGACCGCCGCACCGTGGCGCCAGCGGTACCGCTCGCGCCGCTCCACCGCATGTCCGAGGGTGTGCCCGTAGTTCAGGATCTCGCGCAGGTTCGATTCCTTGAGATCGGCGGCCACCACATCGGCCTTGACCTGGATGGCGCGCCGGATCAGTTCGGGCAGCACCTCGCCGGTGGGGTCGAGCGCGGCCTCGGGATCGCGCTCGATGAGGTCGAGGATCACCGGATCGGCGATGAAGCCCGCCTTGATGATCTCGGCCATGCCCGCGACGATCTCGTTGCGCGGCACCGTCTCCAGCGTCACCAGGTCGACCAGCACGGCGCTGGGCTCGTGGAAACTGCCGACGAGGTTCTTGCCCGCCTCGGTGTTGATGCCGGTCTTGCCGCCGACCGCCGCGTCGACCATCGCCAGCAGCGTGGTCGGCACGTGCACGATGCGCACCCCGCGCATCCAGGTGGCGGCCACGAAGCCGGCCAGGTCGGTGGCCGCGCCACCGCCGAGGCTCACCACGGCGTCGTTGCGGGTCAGCCCGATCCGCCCGAGCACCTCCCAGCAGAACCCGGCCACGGCCAGATCCTTGCCGTCCTCGGCATCGGGGATCTCGATCCGATGCGCGTCGACACCGGTGTCGGCCAAGGCCTTTCGTACCGCCTCTGCGGTCTCGGCCAGCGGCGGCTGATGGAAGATCGCCACGGTCCGCACGGCATTGCCCGCGGTGACCGCCTCGACGAGATCACCGAGCAGCCCGCGGCCGATGATCACCGGGTACGGATCTGCGGTGCGGACCTGAATGGTGGTCGGCTCTGTCACGTGCGCTGCTCCGATTCTTTCTGGTCGTTGGTCTTGCGTCGGCCGCTGCGGCGGCGCGGCCTGCCGCGACGCGCTCGATCGCCCTGGGTGGCGGAGCGGTCGGTGTCGGGTTGATTCGAACCGGGGCGGTTGCCGCCGCCCGGTTGCGACGTGCCCGCGCTGTTGCCTGCGGTGGGCTCCGAGGCGCCGGTTCGGTTGCTGCCGCTGGGGCCCGAGGCGCCGGTTCGGTTGCTCCCCGGACGATCTGGGGTGTCGGTGCCGGGGGCGCGTTCGCTGCCGGTCGCTCGACCACCTGTCCGGCCGTCGGTGTCCCGGTTCGCCGCCGCGGTCGAGCGGATGCGTGCGCCGCCGCGGCGGGATCGGGTCCGGCGGGATCGGCGGGCGCCTGTCGATCGAGATCCGCTGGTCTCACCCTGCGCCGGGCCGGTGGTCTTGGCGCTCGATGTGGTGTCGCCGCCGGGCGCGGTCTCGTCGCCGCCGGATCGTGGTGCGGCCGAACGGGTTCGATCGCCACCGGGCTGACGTTCGGTCGCGGGCGCCCCCGTCTGTTCGGTGTTCGCACGCCGGGCGGCCGCGGCGCGCGCCCTGGCACGCCGACGGGCCCTCGACCGATTGCTGCCGATGCCCGGCCTGCTCGTCGCCGAACCCGCCGCACCGGAACCGCCTGCGCCGCCGCCCCGTTCGGCCTCCAGATCGGTGCGCACCGACTCCAGGCCGAGCTTGGCCAGGATCATCCGCACCACCCGGCCCGGGCTGCGCCCATCGGTGCGTACCCGCACCGTGGCGACCTCGCGGTAGAGCGGACGCCGGATGCGCATGAGTTCGCGGTACTTGGCGCCGGGGTCGGTGCCGTTGAGCAGCGGTCGGCCGGTGCTCGATCCGGTGCGCCGAAGGCCTTCGGCCACACTGATTTCCAGGTAGACGACGACCGCGTCGCGCAAGACCTCCCTGGTCTGCGCGGACAGCACCGAACCGCCGCCGAGCGAGACGACACCCTCGTGTTCGAGGACAGCGCGTCGCACGACGTCTTCCTCGAGCCGCCGGAACTCCGGCTCGCCGTCGGTGGCGAAGATGTCGGGGATGGTGCGACCGGTCTCGGCCTCGATCCCGGCATCGGTGTCGTACAGCTCGACCCCGAGTTCCCTGGCCAGCTTGCGCCCGATCGTCGACTTCCCCGACCCCGGCGGTCCCACCAGGACCGCTCGTGCTCGGGGCGCGATCCGCGCGTCACCGTCGGCGCCGGTGCCCTCCGCACCGGATTCGACGGTCGTCGATGAGGGGCCCGCGTCGGTGTCCTCCGCGGCCCCCTCCTGCCCCTGCCCGGTCACGGCGTACGGCTGTCCGCGGGCACGTGCGGGCGGCTGCCGATCCGCTTGACGTAACTGGTGATGTTGTCGACGGTCTCGGCCAGCGAATCGCCGCCGAACTTCTCCAGGGCGGCCTGGGCCACCACGAGCGCCACCATCGACTCCGCGACCACGGCGGCCGCGGGTACCGCGCACACATCGGAGCGCTGGTGGATGGCGACGGCTTCCTCGCCACTGGACATGTCGACCGTCGCCAGCGCGCGCGGCACGGTCGAGATCGGCTTCATCGCCGCGCGCACGCGCAGCGCCTCACCGTTGGTCATGCCGCCTTCGAGGCCGCCCGCGCGGTTGGTCGAGCGCAGCACACCGTCGGGACCGGGACGCATCTCGTCGTGCGCGAGGCTGCCGCGGCGGCGCGCGGTCTCGAATCCGTCGCCCACCTCGACACCCTTGATGGCCTGGATGCCCATCAGGGCCGCGGCCAGACGCGAATCGAGCCGCTGCTCGCCGCTGGTGAACGAACCGAGCCCGATGGGCAGGCCGTCCACGACCACCTCGACGACGCCGCCGAGGGTGTCGCCGTCCTTCTTGGCCGCCTCGATCTCGGCGATCATCGCCGCCTCGGCCTCGGCGTCGAACGCGCGAACCGGGCTGGCGTCGATAGCGTCGAGATCGCCCCCACCCGGCGTGACACCGGTGGTGTTGGCCGCGGTGCCGATCGAGATCACGTGCGAGATCACCTCGACGCCGAAGGCCTGGCGCAGGAAGTTCCTGGCGACGGTACCGGCGGCGACGCGGGCCGCGGTCTCGCGGGCACTGGCCCGCTCCAGCACGGGGCGGGCATCGTCGAAGCCGTACTTGAGCATGCCCGAGTAGTCGGCGTGACCGGGGCGCGGACGGGTCAGCGGCGCGTTGCGCGCCATTCCGGCCAGCGCGGCCTCGTCGACCGGGTCGGCCGACATCACCTCGGTCCACTTGGGCCACTCGGAGTTGGCGACCTCGATGGCGACCGGACCACCCATGGTGCGGCCGTGGCGAACCCCGCCGACCAGGGTGACCTTGTCGGCCTCGAACTTCATCCGGGCGCCGCGCCCGTAACCGAGCCGACGGCGCGCGAGCTGTGCGGAGACATCGTCCGATGTCACCTCGACTCCGGCGACCATCCCTTCCAGGAGGGCGACGAGAGCGGGACCATGGGATTCTCCGGCGGTTATCCAGCGCAACACGCCGACCATCTTCCCATGTCGACGCGCGAAGTCGGGCACGTGGTCCGACGTGACGAGCGGCACGTCGGCACCACGCCGGGCCGCGCGATGGCGGCCACCGCCCCGATCCGGCCACGTCGAGCCGGTCGGTGCCGACCCCGCGACCCCGGCGACGAGCAGGTGATCGGCCCGGCGCGTCGTGGCGCCGGTCATGCCAGCGCCATCGCGGTCACCGTGGCCAGGCACATGGCCGGACCGTGCGGAACGAGGCGTCGAGCCGGTCGTGCCCGGCGCACGGTACGGCCGAGCGCCGCCCACAGGTGGTGCCGGGCGAGCAGCAGGATCGCGGCGGCCGCGGTGAGCAGTGGTGCGGCGATCGCGGCCCACGTCCAGGCGGGCGGCCCGGCCAGTGCCGCGGCGGCGCCGAGCCCGACCGCCAGCTTCACGTCACCGGCGCCGAGCGCGGCGGGGGCGACCAGGTGGGCGACCAGGTAGGGCATCGTCAGCAGGGCGGCGCCGATCACCGCCGTGCCCAGCTGCCCTGTGGACACGGCATAGAGGAATACGGCGGCGGCGCCGACACCGGTCAGGGCATTGGGCAGTCGACGGGCATGGATGTCGATGACGCCGAGCAGTAGGCACCAGGCGATGAGCAGGCAGAACGCGGCAGTGGTCATGGCATCGATCGTGCTGGGCCGCGATCGTCGAAACGAGGCCACGGCCGCGATTGTGGACAACTTCGCGACATGTGGACAACGTCGTGTCCAGTCGCGGTCGTCGTGGGAAAACTCCCGCGTTCGGTGCCGACGTGTCGCGCGTCGAGCGGTAGCGTTGACCCATGTGTGCTGATTACCCGGGTCCCGACCACGCCGCGCGCCGTGGTGCCCTCCGGAGCCTGCTGGTGGAGAACGGCGTCGACGCGCTGTTGGTGACCGATCTGGTCAACATCCGCTACCTGACCGGATTCACCGGATCCAATGCCGTCCTGCTGGTGCACTCGTGGGACATGCGCGGCGCCGAGGACCGCACCGTCATCGGGACCGACGGCCGCTATTCGGCCCAGGTGGCCGCGCAGGTGCCCGATCTGCGGGCCGAGATCTCCCGGGCCACCGCGCGCCGCATCCTCGAGCTGGCCGGGGAATGGCAGCTGGGCCGGGTCGGCTTCGAGAGCCACGTGGTGACCGTCGCCGAACACAAGGCGTTCCAAGAGCTGCGCACCGGGCTGCAACTGGTTGCCGTCCCCGGGCTGGTCGAACAGCTGCGCATGGTCAAGGACCGCTACGAGGTCGAACAGCTGCGCGCCGCCTGCGCGGCCGCCGACGCCGGTCTGGCGACGCTGCTCGAGCGCGGTCTGCTGCGGCCCGGCCGCACCGAACGTCAGGTCGCCCGCGACCTCGAATGGGCGATGTTCGAACACGGCGCCGAGGCCATCTCGTTCGAGACGATCGTCGCCGCGGGCCAGAACTCCGCGGTCCCGCATCACCGCCCGACCGGTGCCGTGCTCGCCACCGGCGATTTCGTGAAGCTGGACTTCGGCGCGGTCGTCGACGGCTACCACTCCGACATGACCCGCACCCTGCTGCTCGGCGAGCCCGCGGCCTGGCAGCGCGAGATCTACGAACTGGTCGCCCGCTCACAGCAGGCGGGCCGGGACGCGCTGAAACCGGGGGCGGGGACCGCCGAGGTGGACGCCGCCGCCCGGGTGGTCATCGAGGACGCGGGCTACGGCCCGCAGTTCGTGCACGGGCTCGGACACGGGGTCGGGCTGCAGATCCACGAAGCGCCCGGAGTCGCGAAAACGAGTACCGGTACACTTCTTGCTGGCGTGGCGGTGACCGTCGAACCTGGTGTGTACCTTCCCGGCCGCGGCGGGGTCCGGATCGAGGACACGCTCGTGGTGCGCGAAGGGGGCCCGGAACTGCTCACCCACACCAGCAAGGACCTGACCGTCGTCGCGTGACGGCGGCGCCCCAGACCGCAGTAAACGAACTAGGAGATCCGAGAACAGTGGCGGACACCAGCGACTTCAAGAACGGCCTTGTGCTGAAGATCGACGGTCAGCTCCAGCAGATCGTCGAATTCCAGCACGTGAAGCCGGGCAAAGGCCCCGCGTTCGTGCGGACCAAGCTGAAGAACGTCGTGTCCGGCAAGGTTGTCGACAAGACCTTCAACGCGGGTGTCAAGGTCGAGACCGCGACCGTCGACCGTCGCGACATGACCTACCTGTACCACGACGGCACCGACTACATCTTCATGGACGGTGACACCTACGACCAGATCTCCATCGCGGAGGCCACCATCGGTGACGGTGCGCGTTTCCTGCTGGAGAACATGGGCGTGCAGGTGGCCGTGCACGAGGACGCGCCGCTGTTCGTCGAGCTCCCCGTCACCATCGAGCTGGTCGTGCAGCACACCGACATCGGCCTGCAGGGTGACCGCTCCACCGGCGGCACCAAGCCCGCCACCCTGGAAACCGGCGCCGAGGTGCAGGTCCCGCTGTTCATCAACACCGGTGACAAGCTGAAGATCGACTCGCGCGACGGCAACTACCTCGGCCGCGTAAACGGCTGATCGTGACGGATTCCCCGGCAGAGAAGAAGGGCTCGTTCAAGAAGCTGGGCGCGCGCCACAAGGCGCGCCGCCGGGCGGTCGACCTGCTGTTCGAGGCGGAGGCGCGCGACGTCGACGTCTCGGACCTGCTCTCGGATCGGGCCGAGCTCGCCACTCGCGACCAGAGCGTTGCGCCCGTGCACGCCTACACCAACACCCTGGTCGAGGGTGTCGCCGACGACCTGGACCGGGTCGACGGCACCATCGAGTCCTACCTGCAGGACTGGACCCTGCAGCGGCTGCCCGCCGTCGACCGGGCGATCCTGCGGATCGCGGTGTGGGAGTTGTTCCACGCCACCGACGTTCCGCCGGTGGTCGCGGTCGACGAGGCGGTGGAACTGGCCAAGGAGCTGTCCACCGACGACTCGCCGTCGTTCGTGAACGGTGTGCTCGGCCAGGTCGTGCAGGTGGCGCCGCAGGTCCGCGCCGCCGCCGCGGCCACCCGTGCCCCGCGCCCGGAACCGGAGTCCTGAACCGTGGTGAACAAGTACCTCGTCATGGTGATGCGCACCCCGAACTTCGACCAGTCCGTCGTCGAACCGCATCGTGCGTTCCTGCAGGAACTCCTCGCCAAGGGGCAGCTGCAGGAGAGCGGCCGATTCACCGACGGAACCGGCGGCGCCTACGTGGTGCTGGCCGAAAGCCTGGCCGCCGCAACGGCTATCGCGCACGCCGACCCGGTGCACACCACCGGCGCCTCGGAACTGACGATCTACGAGTGGGAGATCGCCGTCTCGGCGTGACCCTCACGAAAGCCGCACATCCCGGTGGATGTGCGGCTTTCGTCGTTTCAGGCGGTGATCTTGTGCAGGCAGTACGAGACCGCCGGCACGGCGAACCGCACGGCCTCGGTGTCACGGAACTTCTTCTCCGATGCCGCGCACACGTTGATGTCGTCGGCCGCGAGCCGTGTGTCGACCTCGTAGGCGCCGGTCCCGCACGGGACCTTGCGCAGGCGGTCCAGGTGGGCGTTCACATGGCGCGGATTGTTGAAGCAGTCGCCGACCTTCGCGTTGAGCTGGGTGCAGACATACTTGTCGGTGCTGCTGGATTTGCGTTGGTAGACCTTGTATTCGAAGTCGCGGTCACCGACGGCGCAGGGCTTGGTGCCCGAGGTTCGAGACACGATCAACGCCGCTTCCGGGTTGTCGCACGCTCTGGTCTGGAAGTCCCAGCCGCGTCGGGCATCGGTGAAGAATCCGCACTGTCCCGCTGAGGCCGAGCTGACGCTCTTGGCGGACGAGCAGGCGGTGAGCCCGAAGACGCCGAAGGCGAGAAGCGCGACGAGGGCGGCAACACTCCACCTGCCGCGTCGGGCACGATCGTCGGGAGCACGTCCCGCGGGGGTCCGAGGAAGTCGGCCGGGTTCCGGTGCGCGTGCGAGCGGAGTTTCCACGGACGCCAGTGTGCCAGGGGCGCAACGGAACTCGGCGATCCGGGTGTCGTCCCGACGGCCTCCGCCGGTGGGTGTACGGGAAACCGGCGGAGGCGCGACCGGCGCTGGGTGGCGCGGTGTCGGGTGTGCGCGAGGCACGTCGACGATCTTGCTACCTCGAGTGCACTCGAGGTCAAGTCGGGTCAGCGGTCGGTGCCGACCAGCGGCGCCAGGAACCCGGTGACCTGGGCGGCCGAGGGTTGGCCGAGGCGGCGGCCGAGGTAGTCGGGGGCGTCGGCGGCGGCGCGGCAGCGGTCCGGGTCGGTGTTGGACGGGTCGATCGAGTAGCGTTCGCCGACCATGTTGGCGCGCGCCACTTCCCGGCCCGAATGCGCCTCGTAGACCACGATCTCGTAGCCGGCCCGGAACAGGTTGACGGTGCGCCCGATCGGCGAGCCGGGAGCCGGGGCGTACTGGCAGGTCTGCACGATGTCGCGCAGGTCGAGCTGTGTCATGCAGGCGATCAGCTGCACCGACGAGGTGTCGCGCGGATGCCACGCCCCCGCGCTGTCCGAGATCACCATCTCGGCGAGCGAGCCGGACAGATAGATCGGCCGCGGCCCGCCGCTCTCGTACGCCGCGGCGTTCGGGAACGGTTTGCGCTCCCCGCACATCCGGTCGTAGTCCGACATCTCGAACCGGCTCGCCTGCACCGCCGTGATCGCGAACAACCCGGCGCCGAACAGCACGATGAACAGCACCAACCCGAGGCCGGGACCGACCCGCAGCCGTCGCGTGCGCTCGCCCCGATCCCGCACCGGACGATTGCGCCACCGCTCCAGCAAGGACGGCCCGTCCCCACCGCGCAGCCGCTCCCGCACCCGACTCGCGAAGGTCGGCCGCTGCGCCCGCCGATCACGCTCGACCCAGTCGGTCCAGTGCTCGGTGTTCCCGTATGGATCCTGCGGGTTCTGGTATGCCCCTTGCGGGTTCGCGTAGGGGTCCTGTGGGTTCTGGTGGGCCGCTTGCTGGTTTTCGTACGGATCCGGCGGGGTCTGATACGACTCGTGGGGGCTCGCGTACGGGTCCTGGTAGGACTCGCGGGGGCGGGCATTTGGATCTTGCGGATTCCCGTACGACTCGCGGGCGTCTCGCGGCGACTCCTGCGTTGCCCCGAACGACTCTCGCTGGTCTCGGCGCGACTCCCGCGTCGTCTCCTCCGCCTCGTGCGGTTCCTGGTGCCCTTCGCGCACGACCGCGCGTTGGTCCTCGGATTCGCGATCCGACCGGCCGCTCGCCCCCGCGGCACGCGTCGCCGCGCCCGCCGCGGCGACGACGGCGGCACCACCGAGTGCGGCGCGAACCCCCGCCGACCCGGAGGACTTCGACCCTCGCTGCTCCTCGGCTACATCGTCATCCGCCCGTTCGGTGCGATAGGACGCCACACCACTGCGCCACCCCGAACCGGCTTCGAACACCACGCCGGGGTCCCGCTGTGGTGCACCGCTGCCCGCCGCAGGAGTTCCTCGCCCGCGTTCGCCGGGTCCGGCGTCGGCCGGTACCGCGGTGCTCTCGGAACCGCTCACCACCGAACCGGGAAGGTTCTTGCGCAGCGACACAACGCTTCTGGCGGAAGTGCTGTCCTCCGCACCGCCCGCAGGTGCATCCGCGACCTGCCCGTCACCGGCCTCCGACCTGCTGACCAGCACCGCACCCGAACCGACGTCACCGCTCGGAGCATCCAAACTCTCGCCACCGGAGACAGTTTCCGCGCCCGTGCCGATCTCGCCGCCGGATGGAGTTTCCAGGCGAGGCGACGCCGGGTCCGCCGCATCGCTCGGCGACGCGGCATCCACCTCGGGTTCGCCGGCCGAGGTTCCGCCGGATGCGCTGGTCGCCGATGTGCCTGCTCCGAGGTCGCTGGGTGCTACAGCCGCTGCCCCGGTGTCCGAGGGCGAGGCGGTGTCCGCCGCATCGGCGTCCGCGGCGGATCGGTGTTCGGGGTCGTTCATGGCGTCCTCGCTGCCCGGCATGTCGTTCTCGGTGCCTTCGCCGGGAGTCGCTCCGCTGGTCGGAGCCTCATCGAAAGAAGCAGTGCCCGTGTTGTTCTCGGCAGTCGACCCGTCGTCCGCGGGTGTCGGGCCGACAATCGAATCCGAGGGTTCGGCACCGCTGAGGACGTCCTGCGTTTCGTCGGAAGTCGACATCTTTTCGCTGGCTGATGCGGCGGGCCCCGCTGTGCCGACGGGGGACCGCGAACCGATTGCCGCGTGCTCACCTGGGGGAGTGGCAGCCGAAGCGGATTGATCAGGAGCGCTGGTGATTTCGGCTGGCGGCGCGGTCTCGACCACCGCGGTCTCGGCGAACAAGCTGCCATCGCTGCCCGTGCTGCTCGGAACATCCGCCGAACTGTCTGTCTCGCGTTCGCTGGTCGGCTCGGCGGGACGCGGGGCGTCCTCGGTCGGGCCACGGTGCACATCGGAGGCAGATTCGACTCGGGTAGAAGAGGATTCGCGTTCATCGGAGGCACCGGACGGCCCACCCGTGCGGGACGACGAATGTGGCCGATGGGCCAAACGGTCGATCGCGGCGAGGAAGGCGGGGGTGGTGGCCTGGGCGAGGCGGGTGGTCATCCGGGCGGAACCGCTCGTGGCCACCTCGGCGGCGCCGGGGGAGTCCGTTGTGTCCGTGGTGGATCCGGCCGCTGTCGCGAGTTCGACCGCCGGAGGTGCCGCGGGGCGGCTGGTGGTCGCGGGGTCGAGTTCGGCGGGGAACCCCTGGGCCGCGAGTTCGTGCGGTGCGGGCAGGAGGTGGCGAAGGTTCAGTCCGGCGAAGACACGGCTGACGTCGGCCACACTGAGGCGGACCGTGCGCCCGGTCTCGGCATTGAAGTAGTCGTGCAGCGCCGAGGAATCGTCGCGCCCGACCAGGACGGCCCGGTACCCGTCGGCGATGCGGGTCTCCTCGATGGTGATGTCGGAGCCCGGCTGGGGGACCAGCGCGATGACCGCGTTCACCCAGCCGAAGATGCCCGACTGCTGCAGCAGGTTCTTCGCCGCGAACACCTGCCGGCGCACCTGGACGAACGGATTCGGCACCCGCACCGCGTGATAGAGGGCGGCGGGTTCGTCGTCGATGGTCCACGGCCCGTTCGGCGGCGTGGCCAGGGTGCCGTCCTGGCGGGCGGTGAAACCCTTCACCTCCACCACGGTCGCGCCCTGTGGGGTGCACACCAGCGCGTCGACCTCGACCGAGCCGCCCCGGCTCTCCGGCACATGGCAGCGGAACACGGCCACCCCACCCGCGTCGGAGGCCCAGTCGCGGATCGCCGCACCGACGATCTGTTCAGCGCCTTCGAGTTCGGTCTCGTCCGCGACAACGACGATCACCACGACCCCCTGTGCACCCGACTGCGGACTCCTACCAGGATACGACCTCCACGCGTTGCGTCGAAACCGAATCCTGTTGCCGATCAACATGATCGACAACGTCGATTACCGGTCTCACGGTGGCGGCCCCGGGACTCGCGGCGCCGCGGACTCGGTAGCGGCAGGTCGGACCCAGTCCCGCGGCGGCGCGGTGACCTGCCCGGCGACCAGGACCAGCCCGCTGTCGCGGTCCACCGCCAGGAATCCGAAGGGCCGATCAATCGCCACGGAGGTGATCGTCGACCACTGTTTGCGCGGCATCCCGGCCACGGCCATGGCGACAGCCGTGACGGCGGCCGCCTCGAAACCGGTGGCGTCGAACCGCGCCAGCACATGCTGAGCGGCCGCGTCGATCGCGAGCGGAACGTCGCTGAGCGCGGGAAAATGGCCGCGCGACCCGTCGAGCGCGGTGGTGAGACCGAACAGCGCCGCATGACGCGTCAGATCGTGCTCACTGCGCACCTCGAACGGCGGCAGGGCGAGCGAGGTGCCGTTGCCGCCGCCCCACGACTCGACCCGGCGCACGGTCAGGCACGGTGCGACGCTGTCGACGGGCAGGTCGGTCCGCACCGGAATCGCGTCGTCGAGCGCGGCGATCCCGGCGGCGATCCCATGGCGCGGCCCGTCGGCGCCGATCAGCAGATGGACATCGAACTCACCGCGACCGGTGACGACGACCCGGGTGACATCCTCGCCGAGGATCGAGACACTGCGGTCGCCCCGCGTGAACCGCGACAGCCCCGGCCCCCGATGCCCCTGCCACGGACCGGTTCCCGGCGCGAACTCCCGCGGTTCGAACGGCTGAACCCACCGGGTGCGCGCCACGAGCGCGGTCGCCACGGCGAGCACGGTCTCCGGCGTGATCCGCAGCGGAAACCGTTCGATCAGACCGTGCGTGTGGTCGCGCGCCCAGGCATCGAGCACTGCTTGATCACCCAGCACGCCGACGGTCCCGGCGGGCATGCTGCGCACCCACTCCGGGCGCAACTCCAGCCCCGGTCGCACCCAGGCGCCGATCGCCGTCGACACCTCGCGCGAGCCATCGAGCGCGGACAACAGCTCCAGCCCCGCCGCGTGCGCGTCCTCGGCACGAATCCCGACCGCATCGGCCAGCTCGGCGCGAGCCCCACCGCCCGCCGCGCCGGCCAGCACCGCGAGCAACGGCCACAGCCCCGCGCCCGAGACCACCGCGTCGTCCGCGGCGAACGTCGCCGACCAGCGCGCGGTGAGCGCGTTGGCCGAACGCACCTGCGCCGTCAATGGACTCCCCATGCCCGAATCCTACGGGCCATCCCCGACATCGCGCTGTGACCGTACCTGTCGACCGGTTACGCCCCTAGGTTCCGAACCGTCGCCAGCTGGGCATATTCCCTCGCACCCGTCGCACCGACATCTCGGCCGACGCAGTGAATTGTCGAGTGCCAGAAAGTGTTTCGTACGGGATCGGAGAACACGACCACGTCGGAGCACCTGGCATCCGGGACTGCGGGTCACCCTGTGCCAGCCATCAGGGCCGCAGGAACACCGAACCCAGAGCGACGCGCTCCTCGACCATCCGATGTGCCTGTCGGCCTTCGCCAGCGGCAGGAGCGTGTCGACCAGGGGCCGCGTCGATCATTCGATCGCGGAGCTGGTGCGTCCGGTTCTACGCGTTCCATAGCCGTCGGTATCGCACCCATTCACGCTGACGACACCCTCGCGGCGGTGGAATGACTCCGGTCGCCACCGGCATGTCTGTCATGCGCGGTGGTGCCGGATGGTCCTGAGCTACTGCGCGGGCGGTACCAAGGTGTTCTGTCGGGCCGCGGTCCACCACTTGCCGCCTTCCTTCACCAGCACATACAGGGCCACCATGGCTGGTTCGGTATCGATCAGGGTGCCGTCGGCGGTCGTGGCGCGTGCCTGTTTGCGGGCGATGGCTACATCGGGGCGGAGGAACGAGACCTCGGTGACGTCGTAGCGGACGTGCTCGTCCTTCAGGAAACCGGCCAGGCCGCGGCGGGTCGCTTCCAGGACCGCGTCGTGTCCGTGGAGCACGCCGCCGACGGCGTTGCCGACGCTGGCGTTCGCGGTGAACGGCGCGGCCAGCAGTTCGGCGTCGTTGGTGTTCATGGCTGTCTGGGTGTCGGCGATGATGGCGTGGATCGCCGCGATGTCGGCGGTGTGGTCGACGGAGCGATCTTCGATGACCGGGTGCTCGGTGATGTTCATGATCATCATCGTGGTTGCTCAACCATGGTTGAGGTCAAGGGGATTGTCAGCGGACATTCCGCGGGCGGAACTGAATGCTGATGCGCGGGCCCACCGGACGCGCGGTCTTCGGCACCGCGTGCTCCCAGGCGCGCTGACACGCACCGCCCATGACCAGCAGATCCCCGTGTCCGGCGGCGAAGCGCACGCTCGCACCACCACCGCGCGGGCGTAGCAGCAGCGACCGCGCCGCGCCGACCGAGACGATCGCGACCATCGTGTCGTGGGTGGCGCCGCGCCCGATCGTGTCGCCGTGCCAGGCCACGCTGTCGCGGCCGTCGCGATAGAAGCACAATCCCGCGGTCCGGAACGGTTCGCCGAGCTCGCTCGCGTACCGCGCGGAGAGCGCCGTCCTCGCCTCGACCAGGATGCGGTCGGGCAGCGGATCGTTCTCCCCGAAGAACGACACCAGCCGCGGCACGTCGACCACCCGGTCGTACATCGGCCGCCGTTCGGCATGCCACGGCACCCGCTCGGCCAGTCGATCGAACAGCACGCTCGCCCCGCTCAGCCATCCCGGTAGGACATCCACCCAGGAGCCCGCGTCGAGCTGGGTCCGTCGAACCGCCGAGAGCGAACCCAGCGCAACCGCATCACCGTCGAACAGCGAACCTTGCAGGGGCAGCGACATGCCAGCGATCCTACCACTCGATTCGAACGTGTGTTCGAACATTTTCCGTGGGTGTCTGCCTGCCATCGTCAGATAGGAGACGGGGGAGCCACCGACCGTCGACGCGTCACACGGTGGGCAGTTCGTCGACCAGGCTGTCGAGCCGGTCCAGGTCGTAGCGATCCGGGCGCGGCGGCGCGAGTGTCTCGAGGTCGAGTGCCGACGGAAAACCGTCGATGACACGCCCGGAATCGAGTCGTTCGAGGGCGGCATACCATTCGGCCAGCGGTTCGGAAAGGCGTGCGTGCAGGTCGAAATGCCGACGGCGTCGGGTCGGATCGCCGAGGCGTTGCGCGATCAACTGCGGTGGGTCGGGAATCGACAACAGCACGACATCGGGAAATCCGAGGCAACGCTGCGCGAAGGCGCTGCGGACGGCATCGAGCTCGTGTTCGAACCGCGAGAGCGGCGCCGCGCCCACGGCCGCCAGACACCAGCTGTAGTGCAGCTTCAGCGGGTCACTGTCACACACCGCGACCCCCGTGGCGTCCTCCAGCTCGAGCGCCCGCGCCCACCGCCGCGAATTCACCCCCGCCCAGTACGCCGCCTGCCCGACCGGATCGGACCCATCCGGCTCCGCACCGGTGGGAGCGTATTCGGCGACGAACCCCAGCCCGGCGGACCGGCACCACGTCGTCTTCCCTGCGGCACTGGGTCCTTCCACGGCAACGATCACCGCGACGACCCTACTGATCTCGACTACGGCCTGAGGCGATGGAAGGCGGTCAGGCGTTCGTGGTGGTAGGCGAGGTCGTCCTCGTCGTGTTCGGCACCGCGGGCGACAGCGAGGGCGAAGTAGGCGGCTTCCCGGCGGAGGCGGTGTCGCATGAGCTGGGTGCGGGTGAGGTCGTCGAGAGGGGACGCGGTGCCGCCTGCGGCGTGGTAGGTCGCGACGAACCGCCGGGCCGCGGTGGGGTCCTGGCCGAACTCGTCGGCGAACTCCAGTGCGGCCGAGGCCAATTCGACCTCGGGTGGGCCGATGAGGGCGTCGTCCCAGTCGAGTAGTGCCGTGACGTGTCCGTCGTGGGCGAGGAGGTTCGCCTCGGAGTAGTCGCCGTGGAGCGGTTGCACCCGGGCGGTGGCGGTGAACTCGGCGAGCCAGCGGTCCAGGTCGGGGTCGGGTAGTTCGGTCGACGGTGCGCCGTCCAGACCTCGCTCGAGGAAGCCGGGCCGGGGGCGTCGGGGCGGTCGATGCCCGGCCAGCGCGCGATGCACACGGGCCAGGAGCGTGGCGGCTTCGGCGACCTGGACGGGATCGTCCACGTCGACCCACTGTCCGGCGGCCAGCGGCCACACCGTGACCGGGCGGCCGTGCACCACCGAGACCGTCGTCCCGTCGGCACGGGCCAGTGGCGTCACGACCTCATCGACGGCACCGGCCGCGACGGCGATGCCGTTGCACCACTCCACCTCGGCGGGATCGCGGTCGAGTCCACCGATCCGCACGACCACCTCACCGACCCGGTAGGCGGCGGATTCGCCGCCGCCGGAGAGGCGTTCGCCCGCACCCCGGATCCCCCACTCGGCCGCGACGGCGGCCCGGATGTCCGCACTCAGCGGAATATCGACGTGTGTCACCAGTCCACTTGTAGCAGTGCGGGGCTCAGCGGCTGACCGCGGTCTCGCGCTCCACCCGGGAAAGCTTCTCCGGATTACGGACGATGTACAGGCCCGAGATCGCGCCGTCGTCGATGCGGACGGCCATGATGCAGTCGATCACGCCGTCGATCCGAATGGTCAGTGCCGGAGCGCCGTTGAGCTGGACGACCTCGGTCGAGACGGGGCCGGTGATCCTGGGGATTCCGCCGCCGAGCAGGCGAACGACCTTGTCGGCGCCGAAGATCGGGTTCACCACCGCCTTGACGACACCGCCGCCGTCGGCGAGCAGCACGACGTCGGGGGCGAGCAGGTTGAGCAGGCCCTGGAGGTCGCCGGTCTCGACCGCGCGCCCGAATGCCTCGAGGGCGTGGCGGCTCTCGGTCGAGGACACGACGCCGCGTGGTCTGCGGGCGGCGACGTGCGCTCGCGCGCGGTGGGCGATCTGGCGGACCGCGGCCGGGGTCTTGTCGACGGCGTCGGCGATCTCGTCGTAGGGCAGGTCGAACACCTCGCGCAGCACGAACACCGCTCGCTCGACCGGGGCGAGCGTCTCCATGACGAGCAGCATCGCCATCGACACGCTGTCGGCCAGCGTGACGTCCTCGGCGATGTCGGGGGTGGTCAGCAGCGGCTCGGGCAGCCACGGCCCGACGTAGTTCTCCTTGCGCCGCCCCAGCGTGCGCAATCTGCTCAGTGCTTGGCGGGTGGTGATCCGGACCAGGTAGGCGCGCTGATCACGCACGATCGCGAGATCCACATCGACCCAGCGCAGCCAGGTCTCCTGCAGGACGTCCTCGGCGTCGGCGGCCGAACCGAGCATCTCGTAGGCGACGGTGAACAGCAGGTTGCGGTGGGCGACGAATGCCTCCGTCGCCGGGTCCATGCGCTCGCTCATCGGTGGCTCCTGTCGATCGGCTCCGGATCCTGTCGCTCATCAGACGCTCGGGATCGTCGCGATGTGACACCTGCGTCCGGTGATCCACGTCACTGCGGTTGTGCTGTCACGAGATCGGTGGGCCCGGCGTCTTGTGGTCGTCCACCCAGCCAACACCACCAGCGAGGACGACGCCATGAGCGCACGATTCGACCTTTTCGCCAACGAGCTCGCCACCAGGTTCAGCAAGCGGTTCGCCGCGGCCGCCCTGATCATCGACCAGTCGACGCTGGCGAAGAGCACCAGGGAGCTGGTCAACATCCGGGCCAGCCAGATCAACGGCTGTGGCTTCTGCACCGACATGCACACCAAGGACGCCACGGCGGCGGGGGAGACCCGACTCCATCTGGTCGCCGTCTGGCGCGAGACCACCGTGTTCACCGAGGCCGAGCGCGCCGCGCTGGCACTCACCGAAGAGGGCACCCGGATCGGCGACGGCAGTCCCGGCGTCACCGAGGAGACCTGGGCGCTGGTGCGTGCGCACTACAGCGATGACGAGATCGCCGCGCTGGTCTGCCTGGTCGGCATGATCAACGCCGCCACCAGGATGAACGTGATCGTGCGCAATCCGGCCGGTGCCTATGAGCCGGGCATGTTCGAGGCGTTCGCGAACTGATGTCGAGGCGAATCAGGTCCCGGGGCGGGAGCCTTCGCCCCGGGACCTGATTCGTGCCGGTCCGACACCGCCGATGCGACGCTTGACCCTTACGTAGCGTAAGGGTTGACGATGACTCCCATGACCGAAACCTTCCCCGCCTTCGATATCAGCCCCGTCCCGATCCCCGGCCCCGATGCGGTGGCGCCCGAGCCCTTCCACGGCATCTACGGAATGCCGATGTTCGTCACCGTGCCGACCGCGGACCTCGCCGTCTCGACGCGGTTCTGGGTCGAGGCCCTCGGCTTCTTCGACCTGTTCTCCGTGCCGGATCACGTGACGCATCTACGCCGCTGGACCTTCCAGGACGTGCTGCTCGTCCCCGGCACGCCCGCGTCCGCGACCGCCGCGCTGACGGTCAGTTTCTCCTGCGTGCTCGACGAGATCGACACGATCGCCGCCACGTGCGAGCGCCTCGCACCCGGCAGTACGACGGGCCCGCGGGTCATGCCGTGGAACTCGATGGAACTCGAGGTCCGCACGCCGGAGAACACGCGGGTGATCATGACCGCGGCGCGCCCCTACGATCCGGACAGCCCTGAAGCCGCGCATCTGCGGTCGATCGGCATCGAGGCGCCGTAGCGATGCCGCCGATGCCGGGCAGACTGGTGGACATGGCGCACCCGTCCACCACGGACCACCGCACCGTCGGCGCGGCGGCCCGGCTGCTCGGCGTCACCACCCGCACCCTGCACCACTGGGACACGATCGGGTTGGTGAGCCCGTCCGAGCGCACGCTCGCGGGCTACCGGCTCTACACCGCCGCCGACCTGGCCCGTGCCCACCGGGTGCTCGTCTACCGGGAACTCGGTGTCGCGCTCGACGAGATCGGCGCCCTGCTCGACGCGCCCGCCACCGACGCTCTCGACACCCTGCGCCGTCAACGCGACGAACTGGGCGCCAGGATCGATCGCCTCGAGCGGATGGCCGAGGCGGTGGACCGCATGATCGAGGCCAGGGAATCAGGCATCCTGCTGTCCGCCGAGGACCAGATCGCGATCTTCGGCGGCGACTGGCAGCCCGCCTGGGTGGAGCAGGCCCGCGAACAGTGGGGCGACACCCCGCAGTGGGCCCAATACGCCGAGCGCGCCGCCACCCGCTCCGCCGAGGACTGGCAGCGCATCACCGCCGAGACCGAAGCCCTGCACGCCGACCTCGCCGCGGCCTGCCGATCCGGTGTGCTGCCCGGCGATCCCCGCGCCGACGCACTCGCCGAACGACACCGCGCGTCCCTCGCGACGTACTTCGACTGCACCCACGCGATGCACGTCTGCCTGGGCCGCCGCTATGTTTCCGAACCCGGCTACGTCGCGTACTACGACGCGATCGCCCCCGGCCTGACGGCATGGCTGCGCGAGGTCATCGACGCCAACGCCCGGGCCCATGGCATAGACCCCGCCACAGCGACGTGGGAATGACGGGACATGTGTGTCGGGGACACGATGTCGCGCCGGTACGTGGTTTGCCACGATGCGGTGATGGGGCGCCGAAACGCGATGGCGCGCCAGGCGAAGCGCGGACGCCGCAGTGGCCTGGACTCGCTGCCGATCCGGTATCGGTCTTCGGTCCGAAGACGCGGCGACGTTGCTGCCGGGACGGCGTCGACTTCGAACACCCAGCGCTCGGCGCCGAGCAGGCCTTGGCCACGGCGGTGACGGTGAGAGCGTGTTGTCCGCCGGTGAGCGGCGCGCCTTCACCGACCAGCCGTGGGTGGCATTCAATCGCCAATCGCCAGCAGGCATGTCGCGGCGATCAGCGCGATCAGCGCGACGACATCGACGCGGGCAACCCGCAGTGTGCGTGTGTTCAGCAGACTCGGACCGACCACGGCTGTCAACGCGAGAAACGAAGCGGTGCTGATGATTCCGGCCGCGATCGTGACCGGTCTGGCCGCGGGCACGAACGCGCCGATGATCAACCCGATGCCGACGGTGCCGAGCAGGACGGCCCGGTGCCGCAGCAGCAGTTCGAAGTCCCGGTCCGGGATCGAGGTGCCGTAGGCGGCGGCCGCTCGGCTCGGTGCGAGGGCGATCACGCCGGGCACCACGTGCACCAGCCCGACGATTGCCAGGACCACCGCGGCGACGACTTCTGTGACCATGTCCGGCTCCTTCGCCATCGTCCCGGCGAGTGCCGGGATGTCGTGTAAGCATGTCGGGCATGGGCACTCGGCCACTTCCGGAAACGTGTCGCATCCCGGCGACGGTGTGGTTGTGGGCCGGGCACGCCCTCTATCACGGGCCGTCGCTGCGGCTGGATCGGCATTCGGGCGCGGTGCTGTGCCTGGCGATCGGCCTCGACTCGACGTTCACCGTGGAGGCGGAGGCGTTCGGCGCTCGCTCGGTGCGCAGCGTGCTCGTCCCGCCGCGGACGCCGCACCGGATCATCGCCGAGACGCGAATGCTGTTCTGCTACATCGACCCCGGCTCGCCGCGTGCGGGGGCGTGCCGAGCGCGGATGACCGAGTTCACCGGTGGATTCGGCTTCGTCCACGATCACGAGGCCGCGGTGATCCGCCTCGGGTCCGAATTCGGCGAGGGCGCGCAACGGAACCTCGGCAGCGACGCCGTCACCCTGTTCGACCTCGCCAGCGGAGCCGGTAGGTCCGCGATGGATCCACGGATCGCCGCCGCGACCGCGATCCTCTGCGCCGACCCAGCAGCACCGATCACCGCGGATCAACTCGCCGCCGCGGTCCACCTGTCGAAATCCCGCCTCCTGCACCTGTTCGCCGAGCACGCGGGCACCACCTTCCGCCGCTACCGGGTGTGGGCCCGCATGCTCGCCGTCGGCCGCGCGGTCGCCGAGGGCGCCGACCTCACCACCGCCGCCACCCACGCCGGCTTCGCCAGCCCCTCACACTTCAGCGACACCTTCCACGCCATGTTCGGCCTCACCGCGACCGACCTCCTCTCAGCCGGCGTCCGCATCGTCATCGAGGAGTATTCCGGCCCACACCGTGCCGAGTCGACAGGCTGAGGCGACCAGGCTCGTGCGACCAGGAGGGGCATGGCGGATGTTGGACAGTCGATCATCACCAGGGACTCAGGTGAGTATCGGCCGAGTAGTGACCGCCACCAGTGCCTGGTGATCAACTATCCAGTCGTGGGGTGGTGACTTCACCAGCGTGAACGTCGGAATCCACCTTCGGAGTCGATCACCTGGCCGACCAGCCATCTGCCCTCGTCGGACACCAACCACGCGATCAGGCGCGCCGGGTCGTCCGGCATCCCGACCCGGCCGCGCGGAAACGCCGCTCGCACCGCTTCGACGATTTCGAGGTCGCGATCGGCTGTTTCCGCCGACAGATACCCCGTGTCGACCGGGCCGGGATTGATCGTATTGAGCAGGATCCCCCGCTCGATCAACTCGTCGGCGACGGTCGCAGTCAGCCCGGCGAGTACTGATTTGGCTGCGGCATAGGCGATTTCGCCGCGCATCGGACCTTGCCGCTGCCCGGAGGTCATCCAGATGACCCGACCGCGATCGGCCACCGGCCCCGCCTCCGGCCGGTACCGCCGCGCGAACGCCTGCGTCAGCAGCAACACCGAGCGGGCATCGACCGCCCAGTGCCCGTCGAGCATTCCGGCGTCGATCTCGAACAAGCTCCCGTCCCCGCCGCTGCGCGCGTGATTGGCGACCAGGATGTCGACGTGCCCGAATGCCGCCACCGCTTCGGTGAGCACCCGCTCCGGAGCGTCCGGCTCGGCGAGGTCGACGGCGAGATCGGCCACCCGGGTGTGCGCACCGAGCTCGCCGACCAGATCCGCCGGGTCCTCCGCGCCCCACGGTTGATCCGCGTCATGCGCGGACCAATGCGTCAGAAACAACGCCGCCCCCTGCCGCGCCAGCCGCTGCGCGACGGCGAATCCGATCCCCTTGCGCCGGCTGACCCCGGTCACCACCGCCACGCGCCCGCTCAGCTGCGATTCCATCCCTCGATTGCACCGGCCGCCCGGCCCGCCCGCAACCGAGTTCCCGCCATCCTCAGAATCGGGCCGCACCGAACACTCGACACCGCCGCACCACCGCGAATGAATGGTGACGTGCCGGACTACGACACCACTCAGGACTGCCTGATCTGCGCCAAACACCGAGGCATCGGCCCCCTGGTCGGTCCGGTGGTGCACGCCGACGAACTCGTTATCGTGAGCCACCGAATTCTCGGCCCAGGTTCCGGCATCGTGCCCGGCTACCTGTTCATCGAGCCCCGCCGCCACGTCGCGAGCCTCGCGCACCTCACCTGGCCCGAGACCACCGCGATCGCCCACGCCGCGTGGTGCGGTTCCCGCGCTCTCGACGCGGAACTCGCACCACGCCATGTGTTCTCACTCATCGCAGGCCGCACCGTCGCCCATCTCCATCAGCACCTGTTCATCCGCCCACCCGCAATGCCCGATCACTTCGCCTGGCACGACGTCGACTCCTGGCCCGATCGCCCACTCATGGACGCCGACGAACTCGCAGCGCTGTGCACACGTCTCTCGACATGGTTCGGTGCGCACCACTGAATCCGGGCGAGAATGCCCTCGATGGGTTCCCTCCCCGGGATGACCTGATCCGGCCGTTCGGCCGTGACGTCGCGCTGCACGATCCAGAGATCGGCACCGTGTTGGCGGTCCGCGACCGATCCGCGGTCTGCCCGTCCGTGAACACCGTCACGCGCCGACGATTCCGCAGCGCCCCCGCGCCTACGAAACCCCTGCGCTCACAGCGCTTTCGATCCGCCTGTGATCGTCACCGCAGCGCATACCACGGCCACGCCGCCCGTGGCCGCGCTCACAGGCCGACCTACCTGGTCAAAGGCGCCTCGCGGCGCTGATAAGCTGACGGGCGAGTTGAGACATCCTTTAACGGACCGTCCGGTGAGGCGGGGAAGGAGGTCGGCATGGCTGTGCCCGAACGGGCGGCCAGAACCGGCGCGGGCGAAACATCCCAGCGGCACACCCCGGAGTGGGTGGCGGCCGGGCGAGAGTTGTTGTCGCCGTCGGATGTGAATCGCACCGTCGCGCGCATCGCGCATCAGATCATCGAGAAGACCGCGCTGGATTCCGGCGACGCCGACGCACCGCATGTGGTCCTGATGGGCATCCCGACCCGCGGTACCACCCTGGCGAACCGGCTGGCGGCCAAGATCGAGGAATTCTCCGGCGTGCGCCCCGCGCTCGGCTCCCTCGACATCACTCTCTACCGCGACGACCTGCGCAGTCGCCCGCACCGCCCGCTCGAGCGCACCTCGGTGCCCGACGGCGGCATCGAGAACGCCCTGGTCGTCCTCGTCGACGACGTGCTGTTCTCCGGCCGGACCGTGCGCTCGGCCCTCGACGGCCTGCGCGACCTGGGCCGCCCCCGCGCGGTCCAGCTGGCGGTCCTCATCGACCGCGGCCACCGCGAGCTGCCGATCCGCGCCGACTACGTGGGCAAGAACGTGCCGACCTCGCGCGCCGAGGACATCTCGGTGCTGCTGACCGAGCACGACGGACACGACGGTGTGTATCTGCACCAGGAGGGACACGAGTGAAGCACCTGCTGACGGTCGCCGACCTGGATCGCGGCACCGCCACCGAACTCCTCGACGAAGCCGAGCGCTTCGAACAGGCCCTCCTGGGCCGCGAGGTCAAGAAACTGCCGACCCTGCGCGGCCGCACCGTGATGACGGTGTTCTACGAGAACTCCACCCGCACCCGCGTGTCCTTCGAGGTCGCGGGCAAGTGGATGAGCGCCGACGTGATCAATGTGAGCGCGTCGAGCTCCTCGGTCTCCAAGGGCGAATCGCTGCGCGACACCGCGCTCACCCTGCACGCCGCCGGCGCCGACGCGCTGATCGTGCGCCACCCGGCCTCGGGCGCCGCGCACCAGATCGCGCGCTGGATGGAGCAGTGGGCCCGCGAGGAGAACCGCGCCGCCCCCTCGATCATCAATGCGGGCGACGGCACCCACCAGCACCCCACCCAGGCGCTGCTGGACGCGCTGACCCTGCGTCAGCGCCTCGGCGACATCGAGGGAAAGCGGATCGTGCTGGTCGGCGACATCCTGCACAGCCGCGTCGCCCGCTCCAACGTCCTGCTGCTCGACACTCTCGGCGCCGAAGTGGTGCTGGTCGCACCGCGCACCCTGCTGCCGGTCGGTGTGGAGAGCTGGCCTGCCCGGGTCGCGACCTCGCTCGATGCCGAGCTGCCGGGCGCCGACGCGGTGATGATGCTGCGGGTGCAGGCCGAGCGGATGAACGGCGGCTTCTTCCCGTCGGCGCGCGAGTACGCGATCAATTACGGACTGTCCGAGCGTCGGCTCGCGCTGCTCGACGACGCCGCGGTGGTCCTGCACCCCGGCCCGATGCTGCGCGGCATGGAGATCGCCTCGGCGGTCGCCGATTCGCCGAAAGCCGCGGTCCTGCAACAGGTGACGAACGGAGTGCACATGCGAATGGCCGTGTTGTTCCGGCTGCTCGTCGGCACCCAGGAGGTGGCGGCGTGAGTGAACTGCTGATCAAGAACGTGAAGCCCTACGGTGAGGGCGAACCGGTCGACGTGCTGGTGCGCGACACCGTCATCGCCGAAATCGGTTCCGGCCTCACGGCTTCCGAGGAAGCCGAGACCATCGAGGGCAACGGCCAGATCCTGCTGCCCGGCTTCGTCGACCTGCACACCCACCTGCGCGAACCCGGCCGCGAGGACACCGAGACCATCGAAACCGGTTCCGCCGCAGCGGCACTGGGTGGTTACACCGCGGTGTTCGCGATGGCCAACACCAGCCCGGTCGCCGACTCGCACGTCATCACCGATCACGTGTGGCGCCGAGGCCAGGAGGTCGGCCTGGTCGACGTGTTCCCGGTCGGCGCGGTCACCGTTGGCCTCGAGGGCAAGCAGCTCGCCGAGATGGGCACCATGGCCGCGGGAGTGGGCCAGGTGCGGATGTTCTCCGACGACGGCCACTGCGTCTACGACCCGCTGATCATGCGCCGCGCCCTCGAATACGCGAACTCCCTGGGCGTGCTCATCGCCCAGCACGCCGAGGAGCCGCGCCTGACCAAGGGCGCCGTCGCGCACGAGGGCCCCAATGCCGCGCGCCTCGGCCTGGCGGGCTGGCCGCGCGCCGCCGAGGAGTCGATCGTCGCGCGCGACGCGCTGCTGGCCCGCGATGCGGGCGCCCGCGTGCACATCTGCCACGCCTCCACCGCGGGCACCGTCGAACTGGTGAAATGGGCCAAGTCCCAGGGCATCTCGATCACCGCCGAGGTCACCCCGCACCACCTGCTGCTCGACGACTCGCGACTGGAGACCTACGACGCGGTCAACAAGGTGAACCCGCCGCTGCGCGAGTCCTCCGATGCCGCCGCGCTGCGCGAGGCACTGGCCGCCGGGATCATCGACTGCGTCGCCACCGACCACGCCCCGCACGCCGAACAGGACAAGTGCTGCGAGTTCGCCGCCGCCCGGCCCGGCATGCTCGGGCTGGAAACCGCGCTGTCGATCATCGTGCAGACGATGGTGGTGCCCGGCCTGCTGGACTGGCGCGGCGTCGCGAAGGTGATGAGCGAGAAGCCCGCCGCGATCGTCGGTCTCGACGGCCACGGCCGTCCGATCGCGGTCGGCGAGCCCGCCAACCTCACGCTGGTCGACCCCGACGCCGAGTGGACGGTGCGCGGCGCCGAACTGGCGAGCATCTCGAACAACACACCGTTCGAGGACATGACGTTCCCGGCCGAAGTGACAGCCACGGTGCTGCGCGGCCGGGTAACTGCCCGCGAGGGCAAGGCGGTCGGGATCTAGGAGGCCAGGAACGTGGAAAGAACTCTGTGGGTAGTGGGGTGTCTGGCCCTGTTCCTCGGTTGCCTGTGGCTGATGTACCGGGCCTGGCAGAAGAAGGCGGCCCGGCAGCAGGCCCAGATCGGCGACCTGCCCGCGGTGCCCGCCGAACTGGGCGCGCAACTGCTGGAACCGACCACCGGTCTCTACCTGGGCAGCACGCTGGCGCCCAGCTGGCAGAACCGGATCGCGGTCGGTGACCTGGGATTCCGGGCGACCGCCGAACTGACGCGGTTCGAACGCGGAATCCTGCTCGAACGCGACGGGGCGACGCCGATCTGGATTCCGCAGGAATCCCTGACGGTGGTGCGCACCGAACGCGGACACGCGGGCAAAGTGATGACAAACAATGGTGTGCTGGTAATTCGCTGGAAGCTGCCGACCGGAACCGAGATCGATACCGGTTTCCGCGGCGACGACAAGACGGTGTACCCGGCCTGGACGGCTGGGTCGGCGGATTCGACCAGGGTGACGACGGGAGACGACGAATGACACAGGCGAAGGCAGCCCTGGTGCTGGAGGACGGCCGCGTGTTCCGCGGTACCGCCTTCGGCGCGCAGGGTCAGACGCTCGGCGAGGCGGTGTTCTGCACCGCGATGACCGGGTACCAGGAAACCCTGACCGACCCCAGCTACGACCGCCAGATCGTGGTGGCCACGGCCCCGCAGATCGGCAACACGGGCTGGAACGACGAGGACGACGAGTCCGGCAAGATCTGGGTCGCCGGCTACGCCGTGCGCGACCCCTCGCGGGTCTCGTCGAACTGGCGCGCCACCGGCACGCTGCAGGATCAGCTCGACCGCCAGGACGTGGTCGGCATCGCCGGCATCGACACCCGCGCGGTGGTGCGCCACCTGCGCACCCGCGGTTCGATGAAGGCGGGCATCTTCTCCGGCGCCGCCCTCGCCTCCGACGACGAGCTGCTGGCCCGGGTCAACGGCCAGCCCTCCATGCTCGGCGCTGATCTGGCCGAAGAGGTCAGCACCGACGGCCTGTACACGATCGAGCCGGTCGGCGAGCACCGCTTCACCGTCGTCGCGGTCGACCTGGGCATCAAGACCAACACCCCGCGCATGTTCGCCGAGCGCGGTGTGCGCACCCACGTGGTGCCGTCGAACACCTCCCTCGACGACATCCTGGCGCTGAACCCGAACGGCGTGTTCCTCTCCAACGGTCCCGGCGACCCGGCCACCCAGACCGGCGCGATCGCGCTCACCCAGGGTGTGCTGGAACGTGGGATCCCGCTGTTCGGCATCTGCTTCGGCAACCAGATCCTGGGCCGGGCACTGGGCCGCAACACCTACAAGATGAAGTTCGGCCACCGCGGCATCAACATCCCGGTCGTCGAAGCGGGCACCGGCCGCATCTCGATCACCGCGCAGAACCACGGGTTCGCGCTCGAGGGCGAGAAGGGCGAGCAGTTCGACACGCCCTTCGGCAAGGCCGAGGTCTCCCACATCTGCGCCAACGACGGCACCGTCGAGGGTGTGCGGCTGATCGACGGCCGCGCCTTCTCGGTGCAGTACCACCCCGAGGCCGCCGCAGGCCCGCACGACGCCGCATACCTGTTCGACCGTTTCGCCGGTCTCATGGAAGGAGCCTGATGCCTCGCCGCGAGGATCTGAAGCACATCCTGGTGATCGGCTCTGGCCCGATCGTGATCGGCCAGGCGTGCGAATTCGACTACTCCGGTACCCAGGCGTGCCGGGTGCTGCGGTCCGAGGGACTGCGCGTATCGCTGGTGAACTCCAACCCGGCGACCATCATGACCGACCCCGAGTTCGCCGACTCCACCTACGTGGAGCCGATCACTCCGGAGTTCGTCGAGAAGGTCATCGAGAAGGAGCGCCCCGACGCGATTCTGGCGACCCTGGGCGGGCAGACCGCGCTCAACACCGCGGTCGCGCTGCACGAGAACGGTGTCCTGCAGAAGTACAATGTCGAGCTGATCGGCGCCGACTTCGAGGCCATCCAGCGCGGTGAGGACCGGCAGAAGTTCAAGGACATCGTCGCCAAGGTCGGCGGTGAGAGTGCCCGCAGCGCCGTCTGTTACACCATGGACGAAGTGCGCGAGACCGTCGCCGAACTCGGTTACCCCGTGGTCGTCCGCCCCTCCTTCACCATGGGTGGCCTCGGCTCGGGCATGGCCTACAACGAGGAAGACCTCAACCGCATCGCCGGTGGTGGCCTGGCCGCCTCGCCGACCGCGAACGTCCTGATCGAGGAGTCCATCCTCGGCTGGAAGGAATTCGAGCTCGAGCTCATGCGCGACGGCCGCGACAACGTGGTCATCGTCTGCTCGATCGAGAACGTCGACCCGATGGGCGTGCACACCGGTGACTCGGTCACCGTCGCCCCGGCCATGACGCTCACCGACCGCGAGTACCAGAAGATGCGCGATCTGGGCATCGCCATCCTGCGCGAGGTCGGCGTCGACACCGGCGGCTGCAACATCCAGTTCGCGGTGGACCCGGCCGACGGTCGCCTGATCGTCATCGAGATGAACCCCCGCGTCTCGCGCTCCTCGGCGCTGGCCTCGAAGGCCACCGGCTTCCCGATCGCCAAGATCGCGGCCAAGCTGGCCATCGGCTACACCCTCGACGAGATCGTCAACGACATCACCGGCGAGACCCCCGCCTGCTTCGAGCCGACCCTGGACTACGTCGTCGTCAAGGCGCCGCGGTTCGCGTTCGAGAAGTTCCCCGGCGCCGACGCCACCCTGACCACCACCATGAAGTCGGTGGGCGAGGCGATGTCGATGGGCCGCAACTTCTCCGAGGCACTCGGCAAGGTGCTGCGCTCGCTCGAGACCAAGGCCACCAGCTTCTGGACCGTCGACGACGGCCAGTGGGCGCCGAAGGATCCGAGCGATCCGGCCTCGGTGCGCGCGGCGATCGAGGCCATCCTCGCCGACCTGCGCGTGCCCACCGAAGGCCGCATCTACCAGGTCGAGCGGGCCCTGCGCTTCGGGGCGAGCATCGAAGAGGTCGCGCTGGCCTCCGGTGTCGACCCGTGGTTCGTCGCCGAGGTCCTCGGCCTGGTCGAACTGCGCCAGGAAGTCCTCGACGCGCCGGTCCTCGACGAAGACCTGCTGCGCCGCGCCAAGCACTACGGCCTGTCCGACCGGCAGCTCGCCGCGCTGCGGCCCGAGCTCGCGGGCGAGTCGGGCGTGCGCTCGCTGCGTCACCGCCTCGGCGTGCGCCCGGTCTACAAGACCGTCGACACCTGCGCCGCCGAGTTCGAGGCCAAGACGCCGTACCACTACAGCTCCTACGAGCTGGACCCCGGCGCGGAGTCCGAGGTGGCGCCGCAGCGTGAGCGCGACAAGGTGATCATCCTGGGTTCGGGCCCCAACCGCATCGGTCAGGGCATCGAGTTCGACTACTCGTGTGTGCATGCGGCGCAGACGCTGTCGGCCGCGGGCTACGAGACCGTCATGGTCAACTGCAACCCCGAGACCGTCTCCACCGACTACGACACCGCCGATCGCCTCTACTTCGAGCCGCTCACCTTCGAGGACGTCCTCGAGGTGTACAACGCCGAGGCCGAGTCGGGCACCGTCGCCGGTGTCATCGTGCAGCTCGGCGGGCAGACCCCGCTGAGCCTGGCGCAGCGGCTCACCGACGCGGGCGTGCCCGTGGTCGGCACCTCCGCCGCCGCCATCGACCTGGCCGAGGACCGTGGCGAATTCGGTGACGTGCTCGTCGCGGCCGGACTGCCCGCGCCCAAGTACGGCACCGCCACCACGGTCGAGCAGGCCAAGAAGATCGCCGCCGAGATCGGCTACCCGGTCCTGGTGCGCCCGTCCTACGTGCTCGGCGGGCGCGGCATGGAGATCGTCTACGACGAGACCTCGCTCGAGGGCTACATCTCCCGCGCCACCGAACTCAACCCGGACCACCCGGTGCTGGTCGACCGTTTCCTCGAAGACGCCATCGAGATCGACGTCGACGCCCTGTGCGACGGCGAGGAGGTCTACCTCGGCGGCGTGATGGAACACATCGAGGAAGCCGGTATCCACTCCGGTGACTCCGCCTGCGCGCTGCCCCCGATCACCCTGGGCCGCAGCGACATCGAGGCCGTGCGCCGTTCCACCATCGCGCTGGCCAAGGGCATCGGCGTGAAGGGCCTGCTCAACGTGCAGTACGCCCTCAAGGACGACGTGCTCTACGTCCTGGAAGCCAATCCCCGTGCGAGCCGGACGGTTCCGTTCGTCTCCAAGGCCACCGCGGTCCCCCTCGCAAAGGCCTGCGCGCGCGTCATGCTCGGCGCCTCGATCGCCGACCTGCGCAAGGAAGGGATGCTGCCGCCCGAGGGCGACGGCGGCCACGTGCCCCTCGACGCGCCGGTCGCGGTGAAGGAAGCCGTGCTGCCCTTCCACCGGTTCCGTCGCGCCGACGGCTCCGGCGTGGACTCGCTGCTCTCCCCGGAGATGAAGTCCACCGGCGAGGTCATGGGCATCGACGCCGACTTCGGCACCGCCTTCGCCAAGAGCCAGGCCGCCGCCTACGGCTCGCTGCCCACCGAGGGCACCGTGTTCGTCTCCATCGCCAACCGCGACAAGCGCGCCATGGTGTTCCCGATCAAGCGCCTGCACGACCTGGGCTTCCGCATCCTCGCCACGGCGGGCACCGCGGAAACCCTGCGCCGCAACGGCATTCCCTGCGAGCAGGCGCGCAAGCACTCCGACCCGGAGAGCGTCGACGAGACCACCGGCATGCCGGAGGCCTCGATCGTGGAGCAGATCCGCGACGGCGAGATCGACATCGTGTTCAACACCCCCTACGGCAACTCGGGCCCCCGCGTGGACGGCTACGAGATCCGCACCGCCGCGGTGGGCGCGAACATCCCGTGCATCACCACCGTGCAGGGCGCGGCGGCGGCGGTGCAGGGCATCGAGGCGAGCATCAACGGCGGCATCGGCGTGCGTTCCCTGCAGGAACTGCACTCGAAGCTGCGTGGCTGATCAGGTGCTGCGCGTCGCACCGGACGCGCGGGAGAACAGAGAAGAGGAGCGGGATCGATGACGACGTTCGGTAGCCGATTGCAGCAGGCCATGCGGCAGTTCGGTCCGGTGTGTGTCGGCATCGATCCGCATCCCGGCCTGCTGCGTGCCTGGGGGCTGACCGAGGACGTCGACGGACTGGAGACCTTCGCCGAGATCTGCGTGGAGGCATTCGACGGTCGCGTCGCTCTCGTCAAGCCGCAGGTCGCGTTCTTCGAGCCCTACGGTTCCGGCGGGATCGCGGTCCTGGAACGCACCATCTCGGTGCTGCGCGCCTCGGGCACCCTGGTGCTGGCCGACGCCAAGCGCGGCGACATCGGCTCCACCATGGACGCCTACGCCCAGGCCTGGCTCGGTGACGGTCCGCTCGGCTCGGACGCCGTGACGGTTTCGCCCTACCTCGGTTTCGGTTCGCTGGACCCGGCGCTGAGCCTGGCGCAGGCCAACCACCGTGGGGTGTTCGTCCTCTCGGCGACGTCGAATCCCGAAGGGGCGCAACTGCAACGGATCGCCGCGCCGGACGGGCGCACGATCGCGCAGACGATGGTCGACGAGGCCGCGGCCCGCAATGCCGGACCCGGCTTCGGCTCGGTCGGTGTCGTCGTCGGCGCCACCCTCACCGAGGCGCCGGACCTGTCGGCCCTCAACGGCCCCATCCTGATGCCGGGCGTCGGCGCGCAGGGCGGGGGAGCGGACTCCATTCGCGCCCTGGTCTCCGAGGTCAACTACGCGGCCGCCGTTCCCGCGGTGTCGCGCGAGCTCCTCGGCGTCGGCCCGTCGGTGACGGCGCTGTGCGACAAGATGGCTCGGCTGCAGGAGGAATTCGCCTTCCTGCAGAGCTGACACCGAGACGAGGCCGGGGGAGCGAGACGCTTCCCCGGCCTCGTTGTCTGCCGCGCGGTGCTCGGCGAGCCAGGGCTGCTGGCACCTTTCAGGCGAGACAAAAGGTCGCGGTCGCTGTGGCGAACAGGGTCAGCGCGTCCGACGAGGCTGCCGAGCCGACGACCATCGTCAGTGCACGACCGTCGGTGGACCGGAACGCGGAGGTCACGTAGCCGAGCAGCTCACCGCCGTGCCCCCACAGTTCGGCACCGCACGGCGGGTCGAAGCGTTGCAGGCCGAGGCCGTAGTGGAAGCCCATTCCCATCGGCACCGTCTGCCGCATCTGTGCCAGGGACGACGGGCTGGTCAGCCGCCCACCCAGGAGCGCGGCGAAGAAGGCGTCGAGATCGGTGATCGTGGAGATCATCTCGCCCGCCGCCCAGTCCAGCGAGGGGTTCATCTCGGTGACCTCCACCCGGCCCATGCCGTCGATGTCGCGGTGCGCGGTGAGTGCGGGCGCCGGGACGTGCGGATCGTCGCCGGGAACCGACGTCGCGGTCAGCCGGAGTGGGGTGAGGATTCTCTCGCGGATCTCGTCGCCGTATCGCTGCCCCGTCACGTGCTCGATCAGCAGGCCGAGCACGATGTAGTTGGTGTTCGAGTAGCGGAAGCGCTCGCCCGGTGCGAAGTACGGCTCGTGACTCACCGCAGCGGCGAGCAGATCGTGGGGCTCGTGGTGGGCGAATCGGTCGGCGCCGCGCCACCGGTTCGTCGAGAGGCCGGGTTCCTTCATGTAGTCGTAGAGCCCGCTGGTGTGATTCATCAGCTGCCGCACCGTCATTCGGTCTCCGCCGGGGATCGGATCGGGCAACTGCGCCGCGATGGGGGCGTCGAGGGTGATCTTGCCCTCGTCCACCAACTGCAGCACCACCGTGGCGACGAAGGTCTTGGTGACACTGCCGATCCGGAACCGGCTCAGCGGGCCCGGCGCGGACTGCTCGGCCGCGCCGGCGCCGTGGTACCAGTCGCGATGCCGCTCCCCGTCGGAGACCCGCAGCACGACGTCGGCGTCCGCCCATCGCGCGGAGGCCTCGACCACACCACCCACCACCCGCCATCGTGCCGTCACGAGGACGGTGGCGGCCACCAGGACGGCAACCAGCACGGTCCCCGTGACCACCACGGTGAACCGAAACATCTTCTGTCGCATGTGTTTCGACGCTAGGCACCCCTCCAGCCGCCCACGAGGGTGCATGCCCCGTGACCGGGGTGCGGAAAACCCCACCCCGACACTGCGGTGACCCGGCACCGACCGGGTGGCTGACGCTACAGATCCTCGGCGCCCGGATTCCTAGCGTCGAAACCATGGATACGACAGCGAATTCGACCGAACTCACCGGCATCGCGGGCTGGGCGGTCGAGCTGATGGAACGCCTCGGCGGCCTCGGCGCCGGCATCGCCATCGCACTGGAGAACCTCTTTCCGCCACTGCCCAGCGAGGTGATCCTCCCGCTGGCCGGATTCACCGCCAGCCGCGGCCGGTTCAGCCTGGCCGAGGTGCTGCTGTGGACCACCCTGGGCTCGGTCGTCGGCGCGCTGGCGCTCTACGGCTTCGGCGTCGCGCTCGGCCGGGACCGGCTGCGCCGCATCGTCGACCGGCTGCCGCTGGTTCGCCTGTCCGACCTGGACCGCACCGAGGCCTGGTTCGCCCGTCACGGTGACAAAGCGGTGTTCTTCGGCCGGATGATCCCGATCTTCCGCAGCCTCATCTCCATCCCGGCCGGTGTCGAACGCATGCCGCTCGGCCGCTTCACCCTGCTGACCACAGCAGGCAGCCTGCTCTGGAACACGGTGTTCGTGCTCGCCGGCTACTTCCTCGGCGAGAACTGGCACCGCGTCGAGGACTACGCGGGCGTGCTGCAGAAACTGGTCATCGTCGGCGTGCTGGCCGGGCTCACGGTGTGGCTCGTGCTGCGACTGCGTCAGCTGCGCGGTGAGCGACGGGCGACAATCGGATGATGAGTTCACCGTTGCCGCAAGGGGTGCGAGCCATCGCCGGATATCTGCTCGGTGTGCTCATCGGGGTCACGGGGTGGCTGGTGCTGCCGCTGCGTCAACTGAGCTGCGAGCGGCGGGTGAGAATCGGATGATGAGCTCCACACCGTCGCCGCAACGTCACGTGGTGCGGGCCGTCGCTGGATATCTGCTCGGTGTGCTCATCGGGGTCACGGGGTGGCTGGTGCTGCCGCTGCGTCAACTGAGCTGCGGGCGACGGGTGAGAATCGGATGATGAGCTCCACACCGTCGCCGCAACGTCACGTGGTGCGGGCCGTCGCTGGATATCTGCTCGGCGTGCTCACCGTTCCCCTCGACCTGCTCGGGGTGCTGGCGGCCCCGTTCGCGGCGGGACTCACCGACCGGATCGCTCGGCTCGAACAGCGGCGGCTGACCGGCCTGCTCGGAGTCCGAGCCACCGGCACCCCGAACGGGTCGCCCGCTGTGGGCTACCTCGCAGCCGACGTGCCCGTCACCGGCGTGCCGAGCGGGCCTCGGGCTGCGGGATACCTGGCCGCCCGCTCGCTGGTCGGCGTGCTCGGCGGGCTGGTCCTCGCCCTGTCGGGGTTGGGGGTCGTCGTCGCTGTCGCGCTGGTCTACGGCGCGGTGACCGGCGAGGCCGTGCCGATCGTCGACGCCACCGAACCGGGACAGGTCACCTGGGCGACCGTCGCGGTGCTGGCCCTGCCGGGTGCGGTCCTGTGCTTCCTCGCGGTGCACGGCCTGCTCGGCGTGGTCCGCGCCGATGCCTGGTGCCTCCGGTCGAGTCTGCGACCCGGCCCGGAGGAGTTGGCACAGCGCGTCGCCCAGCTCACCACGACCCGCGCCGACGTGGTCGAGGTGATCGATGACGAGCGCCGCCGGATCGAACGCGACCTACACGACGGTGTGCAGCAGCGAGTCGTCGCCCTGTCGATCCTGCTCGGCCGGGTCGACCGGGAAACCGACGCCGACCGTCGCACCGAGCTGCATCGCCGCGCGATCGCCGAGACCGGCCACATCCTCGACGAGCTGCGCGAGGTGTCCTGGCGCATCTACCCGGCGATGCTCGCCCGCGACGGTCTGCACGCCGCGCTCGAAGCACTCGCCGACCGGACCCCGGTACCGACCGGACTCGACTACGCCCTCAGCGAACGCGCGCCCCGCCCGGTTGAATCGGCCTGCTATTTCACCGCCAGCGAGGCGATCACCAACGCCATCAAACACTCCGGTGCCACCGCGATCGAGGTCGAGGTCGTCCGCGCCGGCGCGCTGGTGCGCCTGCGGGTACGCGACGACGGCCGCGGCGGTGCGGACCCGGCCGGACACGGGCTGGCGGGCATCGCCACCCGCGTCACCGCGCTGGACGGCACGATGGCGGTGGACAGTCCGCCGGGCGGTCCGACGATCATCACCGTGGAGGTCCCGTGCGGATAACCCTGGCCGAGGACTCGGCGCTGCTGCGCGAGAGCCTGGCCCAACTGCTCACCGCCGAGGGCCACGAGATCGTCGACTCCGTCGGCACCGCCGTCGAACTGCTCGCCGCGGTCCGGGTCCGGCCGCCGGATCTGGTCATCGCCGATGTCCGGATGCCGCCCGACCACGTCGACGAGGGGATCAGGGCCGCGCTCGAGATCCGCCGCGAACAGCCCGGCATCGCCGTGCTGGTGCTGTCGCAGTACGTCGAGCGCAGGCACGCGGCGGAATTCCTGACCGGCACCGGCGGGATCGGTTACCTGCTCAAGGACCGGGTCGCCGCGATCGGCGCCTTCCTCGACGCGGTCGAGCGGGTCGGCACCGGTGGCACGGCCTTCGACCCGGAGGTGGTGCGCCAGCTCCTGCTGCACAATCGTGCCGATTCCCCGCTGCACCGCCTGACCGAGCGCGAGCGCGAAGTGCTCGAACTCATGGCGCAGGGACTGAGCAACGCCGCGATCTGCGCCCAGCTGTTCGTCACCCGCAGTGCCGTCGAGAAGCACATCAACGCCATCTTCACCAAGCTGGACCTGCCGGTCGGCGAGGCGCACAACCGCCGCGTGCTCGCGATCCTGCAGCACCTGCAAGCGGGTGCGTGAGGGCCGCTCAGACCGCCGTCGCCTGCCGCGCCCGTGCTCGCCACCAACCCAGCGCACCGGCGCCCAGCGGGACCAGCAGGGTGATGAAACCGGACACCGGTTCGAAGGCGAGCCCGAAGACGACGGTCACGGCGAGCACGACGAGGACCGTCCCCGGCACGAACCCGCGCGCCTTCTCCAGTTCGATCATCGCCAGCCCGAGACCGATCCCGACCACGCCGAAGGCGGTGAACCAGAACGAGAGCTCGGTGTCCTGATCGCTCGCCGCGAGCAGCACGACGCCCATGATCGTGTGCACGGTGGCAATGACCACCAGCGCGGTGCCTGCTACCGGAAATCGAGTTTTTGAATTCATATTCATAAACTGTGCCACTAGGCTGAGCCGGTGGCAAGACCCCGCCTCTTCACCGACGACCAGGTGCTCGACGCGGCCCGCGACCTGCTGGTCGATCCGGCGATCACGCACCCGTCCATCGCGGCGATCAGCACGGCCGCCGCAGTGCACTCGGGCTCGATCTATGTGCGTTTCGCCTCACGTGACGAACTGCTCGCCCGGCTGTGGCTGCGCTCGATCCGCCGCTTCCACGAGGGCTTCGTCACCGCGCTGACCGGACCGTCGCCCTTGCTCACCGCGGCCGTCTTCCTGCCGCGCTACTGCCGCGAGCACCCCACCGAGGCCAGGGCGATGAAGATGTTCCATCACGACGAGCTGCTCGACGTGGGCCCCGAGGAGCTGCGCGCCGCGATCGCCACCGTCAACGACGGCATGCAGGCCGCCCTGCTGGCCGCTGTCGACGCCGAATTCGGCATCGTCGACGAACGATCCCGCGCCGTGGCCGAGGCCGCGGTGAAGGCGATTCCGTACGGCCTGGTGCGCGATTACATCGCCCGCGCCGCGCCGATTCCGGACTGGGTCGACGCCGTCACCGCGACCGCGTCGGGGGCCGTGCTGGACGAGTTTCGGGCCCGATCGTGACGACACGCGGTACGAAATCCCGCGACACGCCGGTAATTTCGGGAAACCCCCTGGTCGGGCGACGCCGAGTTTGCCAGGCTGGTCAGCGCGACCGGCGCAACCAAGTGGCTATCATCGCCCATATCGGTATAACCGCTGGTAGGGGTGCATTTTGTGGATTCGGCGGTACGATCGCAGCAGTGGAATCAGCGGTCACCGCATCGGGCCCGCGCGCCCCATACGGCATCCGTAATCCTGCCCTGACCTGGGGGTCGGGTTCGCAATCGGCGGGCGCCGTGGGTACGGTCGCACAGACCGTCCGGGTAACCGGCGGTAGATCTAGCAATGAACGATGAGACGGAGGAACCCGTGGCCCTTCCCCAGCTGACTGACGAGCAGCGCGCCGCTGCTTTGGAGAAGGCGGCTGCCGCTCGCCGCGCTCGGGCAGAGCTCAAGGAGCGCCTGAAGCGAGGCGGCACCAACCTGAAGCAGGTCCTCACCGATGCCGAGTCCGATGAGATTCTCGGCAAGATGAAGGTGTCGGCGCTGCTCGAGGCTCTGCCGAAGGTGGGCAAGGTCAAGGCTGCCGAGATCATGACCGAGCTGGAGATCGCCCCCACCCGGCGGCTCCGTGGCCTGGGCGACCGTCAGCGCAAGGCGCTGCTGGCTCGCTTCGACTTCGACTCCTGATTCAGGTGGTCGAACACACGCGGAAGGGTCGGCTGGTTGTACTGGTCGGCCCCTCGGCCGTGGGTAAGTCCACGGTCGTGCGGTGCGTGCGGGAACGCCTGCCCGAACTGGTCTTCAGTGTGTCGGCGACGACCCGGGCCCCCCGGCCCGGGGAAGTCGACGGCCGTGACTACCGTTTCGTTTCCCGAGCCGAGTTCGACGCCATGATCGAGGCGGACGAACTGCTCGAATGGGCAGACATCCACGGGGGGTTGCAGCGATCGGGCACCCCCGCGGCCCCGGTGCGGGAAGCACTGGCGGCCGGATATTCAGTACTGATCGAAGTCGATCTGGCCGGTGCGCGGTCGGTCCGCGCGGCCATGCCGGAGGCTCTGCTGGTGTTCCTCGCACCGCCGAGCTGGGAAGAGCTGGTCTCGCGGCTGCGTTCGCGCGGTACCGAGACACCCGAGGTGATCGAGCGCAGGCTCGAGACCGCCAGGGTCGAATTGGCGGCCCGTGACGAGTTCGACACGGTCATCGTGAACAGCGAGGTGACGACTGCTTGTGAGCAGTTGGTATCGTTGTTCGTTAGCACAAATTCGAGTTCTTGACCCACTGAACCGCAGGAGCCTCCCCTAGTGAGTACGGACATCACCGTAGTGCCCGCGTACGACACCCCCATCGGCCTCACCAACCCGCCGATCGACGAGCTGCTCGAGCGCACCTCGTCCAAGTACGCCCTGGTCATCTACGCGGCCAAGCGGGCGCGGCAGATCAACGATTACTACAACCAGCTCGGCGACGGCATCCTCGAGTACGTCGGCCCGCTGGTCGAGCCCGGCCTGCAGGAGAAGCCGCTGTCGGTCGCCATGCGTGAAATCCACTCCGACCTGCTCGAACACACCGAGGGCGAGTGACCATCTCTACTCCGGAGGCGTAAAGACCATGCGGATCGTCGTCGGGGTCGGCGGGGGCATCGCCGCCTACAAGGCGTGTGCCCTCGTTCGCCGGTTCACCGAGACCGGGCATCAGGTGCGGGTGATTCCCACCGAGTCCGCGCTGGAATTCGTCGGCAAGGCGACCTTCGAGGCACTGTCCGGTCAGCCGGTGCACACCACGGTGTTCGCCGACGTGCCCGAGGTGCCGCATGTCCGGATCGGCCAGGAGGCCGATCTCGTCGTCATCGCCCCCGCCACCGCGGATCTGATGGCGCGCGCCGCACAGGGGCGCGCCGACGATCTGCTCACCGCCACCTTGCTGACGGCCCGATGTCCGGTACTGTTCGCGCCCGCGATGCACACCGAGATGTGGGAGCATCCGGCGACGGTGGCCAATGTCGCGACGCTGCGCACGCACGGCGCCACGGTCATGGAACCCGCGTCGGGCCGGCTCACCGGCACCGACACCGGTCCGGGCCGCCTGCCCGAGCCGGAGGAGATCTTCGGCCTGGCCTCGCTGCTGCTCGAACGCGCCGACGCACTGCCGCGCGACCTGACCGGTCGCCGCGTGGTGATCACCGCAGGCGGTACGAGGGAACCCCTCGACCCGGTGCGTTTCCTCGGCAACCGCAGCTCCGGCAAGCAGGGCTACGCCCTGGCCAGGGTGGCCGCCCAGCGCGGTGCCCAGGTGACGCTGATCGCGGGCAACACCATCGAGCTCGCCCCGCCCGCCGCGGTGGACCTGGTCCACATCACCACCGCCGACCAGCTCAAGACCGCGGTCGACAAGCACGCGCTCGGCGCCGACGCGGTCATCATGGCGGCCGCGGTGGCCGATTTCCGGCCCACCCACGTCGCGGCGGCGAAGATCAAGAAGGGCGCGGACGAGCCCGACGTGATCCCGCTGACCAAGAACGAGGACATCCTCGCCGGCTTGGTGCACGCCAGGACCGAGGGGCTGCTCGCGGGCACCGCGATCGTCGGTTTCGCCGCCGAGACCGGCGACGACAACGGTGACGTGCTCACCCACGCGCGGGCCAAACTGGCTCGCAAGGGGTGCGATCTGCTCGTGGTCAACGCGGTCGGTGAGGGCAAGGCGTTCGAGGTCGACACCAACGACGGCTGGCTGCTCGGCGCCGACGGCACCGAACAGGCCCTCGATCACGGCTCCAAGGCCCTGCTGGCCAGCCGGGTGCTCGACGCGCTCGTGCCGCTGCTGCGCTGACCTGGGCGCGTCGCCGAACTCGCACGAGATGTGTTGCACCGCAACGATGGTCGCGCAGTGTACCGCTCGAGTGGGTGTCCGGTGTGCGGCTTGGTCCTTACCCGCCACCATGTCGGTGGTTTCGAATAGTCTGAGAAGAAGGGTTGTGCGGAAGCCGTCGGACGACGAAGCTACCGTCGCAAGCCGATACGAGTAACCCGTTGAGGGAGAGGGAACAACTGTGCGTACGACCGGCAGTCGGCTATTCACCAGTGAGTCCGTAACGGAAGGTCATCCGGACAAGATCTGTGACGCGATCAGCGATTCCATCCTCGACGCGTTGCTCGCGGAGGATCCGGGCAGCCGGGTCGCGGTGGAAACACTGGTGACCACGGGTCAGGTCCATGTCGCGGGCGAGGTCACCACCTCCGCCTACGCCGACATCCCGCGGATCGTCCGCGAGAAGGTCCTCGAGATCGGCTACGACTCCTCGGCCAAGGGCTTCGACGGCAATTCCTGTGGCGTCAACATCGCCATCGGTGCCCAGTCGCCCGATATCGCCCAGGGTGTCGACACCTCGCACGAGGCGCGCGTCGGCGGGTCCGACGACGAGATCGAGCGTCAGGGTGCCGGTGACCAGGGCCTGATGTTCGGCTATGCCACCACCGACACTCCCGAGCTGATGCCGTTGCCGATCGCGCTCGCGCACCGGCTCTCGCGCAAGCTCACCGAGGTCCGCAAGTCCGGTGTGCTGCCGTACCTGCGCCCCGACGGCAAGACCCAGGTCACCATCGAATACGACGGTGACCGTCCGGTCCGTCTGGACACGGTCGTGATCTCCACCCAGCACGCGGCCGATATCGATCTGGACAACCTGCTCGCCCCCGACATCCGCGAGAAGGTCGTCGACGCGGTGATCGGCGATCTCGATCTGCCCTCGCTCGACACCTCCGAGATCCGGCTGCTGGTCAACCCGACCGGCAAGTTCGTGCTCGGCGGTCCGATGGGCGATGCCGGTCTGACCGGCCGCAAGATCATCGTCGACACCTACGGCGGCATGGCTCGCCACGGTGGTGGCGCGTTCTCCGGCAAGGATCCGTCGAAGGTGGACCGCTCGGCCGCCTACGCCATGCGCTGGGTCGCCAAGAACGTGGTGGCCGCGGGTCTGGCGGAGCGTGTCGAGGTGCAGGTCGCGTACGCGATCGGCAAGTCGGCCCCGGTGGGTCTGTTCGTCGAGACCTTCGGCACCGAGAAGGTCGACCCGACCAAGATCTCCACCGCCATCTCGGAGGTCTTCGACCTGCGTCCGGGCGCGATCATCCGCGATCTGGACCTGCTGCGCCCGATCTACGCGCCGACCGCGGCCTATGGTCACTTCGGTCGTACCGATGTCGACCTGCCCTGGGAGCACACGGACCGCGCCGACAAGCTGCGCGCGGCCGTCGGCCTGTAGTACCCACCGCCCGCGTGGCAGCGGACGATCCATCGACAGCAGCGGGACACCCGATCGCTCGGGTGCTCCCGCTGCTCTCGCCTGCGCACCTGGACCGCGACTTCGACTACCTGGTCCCGCCCGAACTCGACGAGATCGCGCAGCCAGGGGTGCGGGTGCGCGTTCGTTTCGCGGGCCGCCTCGTCGACGGATACCTGCTGGCCAGGCTCCCACGCACCGACCACACCGGCAAGATGATGCCCCTGGAGCGGGTGGTCTCCGGGGAACGGGTCCTCACTCCCGAAATCTTGCGCCTGGCAACCACTGTCGCCGCGCGGTACGCGGGCACCCGTGCCGATGTGCTGCGCTTGGCGATTCCGCCGCGGCACGCGAGCACGGAAAATGGTGGCGCGAAGAAGTCGGCGGGCAAGAAGACGACAGCGCAGCGTCACGTGACGACATCGGCGGATAGCGAATCGTTCACTGCCGCCGAAGAATCCGTCGCCGAATCCGGCCTCGCCGACGAGCCCCGACCGCAGCGTGACGATGCGGCTCCTCGGGTCGAGACGTCGTCGCGTGCGGGAGCGATGCCTACCGGGTCGCCCGCCGATCCGGCGCCAGCCGCTGACTCGGTGGCGAGTTCCGGTGCCGCGGCCGATACCGGTGGCGTGGTGGGTGTCGGTGGTGCGACGGTGAGTTCCGTAGGGGTGGCCGGTGCCGCTGACACCGTGGGTGCCGCTGACGCCGTGGCGAGTTCCGGTGCCGAGGTCAGTGCTGGTGGCGTGGCGTCGAGCGCTGCCGAGTCGTCGGGGGGCGAGGCGAGGCCGATGGTCGAAACGACCGCCTGGGGGCGGTACGTGCACGGTGGCGCTTTTGTCGCCGCACTGGCCGATGGTCGCGGGCCGCGCGCCGCGTGGCAGGCATTGCCGGGGGAGGATTGGGCAGCGCGGCTGGCCGAGCTCGCGGCGACGGTGGTGGCCGGTGGGCGCAGTGCGGTATTGATGGTGCCGGATCAGCGGGATCTCGATCGGCTGCTCGCCGAATGCGTTCGGCTGGTGGGGGATTCGGCTGTCGGTCTGTCGGCGGGGCTGGGGCCCGCGGCGCGGTATCGGCGGTGGCTGGCAGTCCTGCGCGGGCAGGCGCGGATCGTGGTCGGGACGCGGGCCGCGGTGTTCGCGCCGGCGAAGGACCTCGGGCTCATCGCGCTCTGGGACGACGGCGACGACACCTACGCCGAACCGCGCTCCCCGTACCCGCATGCCCGTGAAGTGGCGATGCTGCGCGCGCACGAGACCGGGGCCGCCTTCGTCGCCGCCGGTTTCGCGCGGACGGCCGAGATCCAGGCGGTCGTCGAATCCGGTTGGGCTCGTGATCTTCTCGCCGACCGGCAGGTCCTGCGTGAGGTGTCGCCGCGGATCAGCGCACCCGGTGACACCGATTTCGCGCTGGAACGCGATGCGCTGGCGCGCGCGGTGCGCATGCCCGGCGTGGCCTTCGCGGCCGCGCGCGCCGCGATCAAGGAGAACGCCGCGGTCCTGGTGCAGGTGCCACGCCGCGGCTACGTACCCTCGCTCGCCTGCGCGAAGTGCCGTACGCCCGCCCGCTGCCGACACTGCAACGGTCCGCTGGCGCTGCCCCAGTCGGCCAACGGCGAGGCGGCGAGCCCGCAGTGCAAGTGGTGCGGCATCACCGAGGCCGCGTTCCGCTGCCAGGCCTGTGGTGCGCGGGCACTACGGGCCATGGTGATCGGCGCGGCCCGCACCGCCGAAGAACTCGGTCGCGCCTTCCCCGGCGTACCGATCCGCGGCTCGGGCGGCGGGGAAGTGCTCGACACCGTCGAACCGGGCGCCCAGGTCGTGGTCGCCACCGTCGGCGCGGAACCGCTGGTACCCGGCGGCTACGGCGTCGCACTGCTCCTCGACGGCTGGGCCCTGCTCGGCCGAGCCGATCTCCGCGCCACCGAGGACACCCTGCGCCGCTGGATGGGCGCCGCCGCCCTCGTCCGGCCCCGCGGCCAGGTCATCGTGATGGCCGAACCCGCCCTGCCGACAGTCCAGGCACTCGTCCGCTGGGACCCGGTCAACCACGCCGCCGCCGAACTGGCCGCCCGCGCCGAGGTCGGCTTCCCGCCCGCCATCCGCCTGGCCGCTATCGACGGCACCACCGCCTCGATCGCCGAATTACTCGACGCCGCAGCCCTTCCCGAAGGAACCGAGGTCCTCGGCCCCGTCCCCCTCCCACCCACCGCCCGCAAGCCCTTCTCCGGCACCGACAGCCCCGCCGAAGTCGAACGCATGCTCCTGCGCGTCCCCCGGTCCGACGGCACCCCCCTCGCCCGCGCCCTCACCGCCGCCCAGGGAGTACGCAGCTCCCACCGCTCCGACGCCCCGTTACGCGTCCAGATCGACCCGGTCGACATCGGCTGACAAATCCGGTCCGGCCATGTGCGCGTCCAGGTCGACCTGTCCTCGTCGGCCGACAAGCTCGATCTGATCCTCAGCGGACGGCGACCGGCTCGGCTTTCGGCCGATCGGCTGACGGCGAGCCGGTCGTGGTCTTCGATGGCGACGGCAGTGTCTCGCCCTCGATGTCGACGTGGGGCAGGACGCGGTCGAGCCATCGTGGGAGCCACCAGGCGTGGCGGCCGAGGAGGGACATGACTGCCGGGATGAGGGTCATGCGCACGATGAGTGCGTCGAACAGGACGCCGACGCCCATGGCGAAGCCGATCGGGCCGATCATCGTGTTGTGGCTGAACAGGAAGCCGGCGAAGACCGCGATCATGATGAGGGCCGCCGCGCCGACCACGCGCACGCTGAGCGCGTAGCCGGTGCGGACCGCCGCCGGTGCCGATCCGGTTCCGGCGACGAAGGCTTCGCGCATTCGCGACACCAGGAACACCTGGTAGTCCATCGCCAAGCCGAACAGGACGCCGATCAGCAGGATCGGCAGGAAGGCCAGGATCGGCGCGGGCTGGTGCACGTTCAGTACCGAACCCAGCCAACCCCACTGGTAGACCGCGGTGGTCGCACCGAGGGCGGCGGCCAGTGACAGCAGGAAGCCGAGCGCGGCGGTGAGCGGAACGAGCAGTGAGCGGAATGCCAGTGTCAACAGGGCCAGGGCCAGGCCGATCACCACCACGAGGAACGGCACGAGCGCGTCGGAGAGCTTGCGCGTCACGTCGATCCCGATGACCGTCTCACCGGTGAGGTGCAGCTCCGCGCTGTGCTCGGCGTCCAGCCCGGACGCGCCGTCACGGATCGACTTCACCAGCGCGACAGTGTCTTCGGAGCTCGGCGCGGTGGTCGGGACGATCACGAACTGGGCCGTGTCGGCAGCGCTGTTGACCTCCGGCGGCAGTGTCATCGCGACTCCGGGCAGCGCGCCGATCCGTTCGACCGCGGCCTGGGTCTGCTCCTGGATCCGCCCCGGTTCGCCCTGCACCACCGCGACGAGCGGGCCGTTGATGCCGGGGGTGTAGTTCTCGGCGAGCAGGTCGTAGGACTGGCGCGCGGTGGTGTCGGCCGGTTCCTGACCGGCGTTGGGCAACCCGAGGCGCAGATCCAGCGCGGGCAGCGCGACGACCGCGAGCAGCGCGATCCCCGCCGCCAGGGTGGCGATCGGGTGCCTGGTCACGGCGCTGCCCCAGCGGTTCGGCCGCCGGGCCGCCTCGATCGCGGCCAGCCCGCGACCACGCGGAATCAGCCGCGCGCCGGCGAAGCCGAGGATCGCGGGCAGCAGCGTGATCGCCAACAGCACCACGATGCCGACGCTGGCCGCGGCGGCCAGGCCCATGCCGGTGAGGAACGGGATCCGCGCGATCGCCAAGCCGGACAACGCGATCAGCACGGTCGCGCCCGCGAAGACCACGGCACTGCCCGCCGTCCCGATCGCCCTGGCCGCGGACTCACGCACCGCCATGCCCTCGGCCAGCTGCTGACGATGCCGCGACACGATGAACAGCGTGTAGTCGATGCCGACCGCCAGACCGAGCATCAGCGACAGCGCCAGCGTCGCCGACGACGCGTCGAACAGAGTGGACACCGCGATCACACCGCCGGTACCGATCCCTACCCCGACCAGGGCCAGCAGCAGCGGCAACCCCGCCGCGAGCAGCGAGCCGAAGGTGAGCACGAGTACGGCCATCGCGATCGCCACCCCGACGATCTCGGTCGGACCGACGAAGGACGGCTCGGTGTAGAACGGTCCGCCGGTGAGCAACGGCCGCAGTCCCTGGGCCTCGAGCCGGTCGCGCACCTGCTCGACCGCCTGTTTCGCCACCGGATCCACCGGCGCGGCGAAGGCGATGTCGACGAAGGTGACCTCGCCGCTCTCGGCGACCGCGAATGCCGCCGGGGTCACGCTCTCGATGCCGGTTGTCGTGCTGAGCGGCGCGAGTTCGGCGTCGATCCGGGTCAGCGGCAGCGGTTGACCCGCGGGTGCCTGGACGACGAGCCGGGCGGGCGCCTCGCCGGGCGTGGTCGGCGCACCCTCGCCGAAGCTCTCCGCCAGCACGCTCTGCGCGCGATCGGAGGGGGTGTCGGGGATGTCGAATCGGTCGGAGACCCGGGTGCCGAGGGACATTCCGACGAGGCCGACGACGGTGGCGACGAGCGCCCACACGGCGACCACCCGCCACGGATTGCGAAAGCAGAGTTCGCCGAGGCGATAGAGAGCCCGTGCCATGGTTACCCCTCCGAGGTATTTAACCTACAAGTGTCTGATTACCTACACCTGTAGGATAGAGCGAGTGGACCGGTGGTCGTCAACGTGTCGCGCGACACGGACGGCTCGCCGATGTGAAGGTGGAGTAGTGATTCGAGTGCAGCCGGACCAGCGCAGACCGACCGATGACCCGCGGGTGCTCCGCAGCCAGGGCCTACTTCGGGCCGCGATTCTCGAACTCGGGCGCGAAGGTCCGATCGACGGGGTCGCGATCTCCGACATCACCGGTCGGGCGGGCGTCAGCCGCAGCACCTTCTACGACCACTACACCGACAAGGAGACGTTGCTCGCGGACGCGATCGAACGTCAGGCGCTGGACGCGGGCATCTCGGTGCGCGAGGCGGGACTGGCCGACGGGCTGCCCGATCAACCGCCGAGCTTCCTGATCGACTACGTCCAGCACATCGCCGACCATGCCGAGCTGTACCGCAATGTGCTGGGCGAGTACGGGTCGGCGACGGTGCACGCCCGGCTCGCCCGCCGCATGGCGAGCATTCTCGTCGAGGGCTATCAGCTGCTCGGCGAGCACGCTCCCGCGGAGTCGAGCCTGCCGATCGAGGTCGACGCGGCGGCGCTGGCCGGCGCGGTGCTCGCGGTGCTCGCCCACTGGCTCGAACATCTGCCGCGGACACCGCCCTCGGTCGTCGCGTCCTGGATCTGGGAGATCGTCGGACGCGAGTGAGTCGCAGACCACCCTTGCGTTCGATGCATTGCCGATATATCGTCGATAACGTCAAGAACGAACGCGAGAGCCTGAGGAGGCTGTCATGCACAACCAAGGACAACGAGAATTCGGACACTTCGGCCGCGGCCGTGGTCCGGGCAACGCGGAATTCGGTCCCGATCGGCGGCAGTTCCGCCGGGGTGGGCGACACGGGCACGGCCCCGAGTTCGGACCGGGCTTCGGCCCAGGATTCGGGCCCGGTTTCGGCCCCGGCTTCGGTCGTGGACGCGGCCGCGGTGGTCGTGGCAGGCGCGGTGACGTCCGTGCGGCGGTGCTGCTGCTGCTCGTCGAGCGGCCCATGCACGGCTACGAGCTGATCCAGCAGATCCGCGAGCGCAGCGACGATGTCTGGCGCCCCAGCCCGGGGTCCATCTACCCGGCATTGGCCCAGCTCGAGGACGAGGGCCTGGTGCTCATCGAGAAGGTGGCCGGTCGCAAGACCGCGCAGCTGACCGACGAGGGCAAGGCCTATGTCGAGACCAATCGCGAAGAACTCGGCGATCCCTGGGCCGAGGTCAAGCAGGATGTCGGCGCCCAGGCGCTGGATCTGCGCGGGCTGGTCGGACAGGTGATGGGCGCGGTCGGTCAGGTCGCCGCGGTCGGTACGCCGGAGCAGGCGGCCAAGGCCGCCGAGGTGCTCACCGAGACCCGCCGGGCGCTGTATCGCATCCTCGCCGAGGACGATCTCACTTCCGGGGGCGACGCAACCCCCGAGAAGTGAGGGCGGCGTGAACCCCCTGGTCGAGGTGCGGTTGTCGGTCCCATGGAGTAAATCATTGGGATATGGAACAGCCGCGAGGTGTGTGGGGTTGGGGAACATCACAAATGCGCAGAACGGTGTCGATCGCGGCACTCGTCTGCACGGCGGTGATCGGTGTGTCGCTCGCACCGATCGCCGTCGCGGAACCGGCGGGCTACCGGCCCCCGGTCATCCCGAGCGAACCGGGACCGCCACAGTCCGATCATCTCGCGGCGGCCCGCTACATCGATGCCCATCCGGACGCGGTTCCGTTGGGCGTCAACGACTTCGAGTGTCGACCTACCGTTGATCATCCCCGCCCGGTGGTCCTCGTGCACGGCACCGATTCGAGCGCGTACTCCGACTGGGCCGGGATCGGACCGCAGCTGGTTTCGGCGGGCTTCTGCGTGTTCGCGCTGAACTACGGCGGCAAGCCGGGCGCGGACACCTACGGCACCGAGGACATGCGGATCAGCTTCGCCCAGCTCGCCGAGTTCGTCGACGACGTGCTCGATGCGACCGGGGCGGCGAAGGTCGATCTGGTCGGGTTCTCCCAGGGGGCGAACGTGAGCCGGTTCTACGTCAACAAACTCGGCGGCGCGCCGAAGGTCGGCACCTGGGTCGGGCTGGCCTCGCCCAGCTACGGCGGCGTGATGTACGGGCTGGTGCCGGTGGGGCAGGCCGTCCCCGGACTGCTCGACGTCTACGCGCAGGTCACCTCGGTCGCGGCGGTGCAGCAGGCGCAGGGCGCGCCGCTCATGCTCGAACTCAACGAGGGCGGCGACACCGTGCCCGGGGTCCGCTACGTCACGGTGGGCAGCCGGGTCGACGAGATGATCCAGCCCTTCGACAACATCGCCCTGCGCGGTCCCGGCGCGGAGAACCTCGTCCTGCAGGACCTCTGCGCCGACGACCTGACCGGCCACTTCCACCTGGTCTACGACCCGTTCGTCCAGCAGCTGCTGCTGCGCGTCCTCGACCCGGCCAGGGCTCCGGAGCCGGTGTGCGAGCCGGTACCGCTCGGCACCGGGATCCCGGATGTGATCATCGCCGGGAACTCCTGACACCGGTCCGGACAGGGCGGTCGGGCACACCGCGAACGGGCAATAGAATGGGACGACCGCAAAATCCGTGCCAGCCGGGAGCCGCCGTGACCATTCAGCCCGTTCGCCTGTTCGGCGATCCGATTCTGCGTTCCCGTGCCGACGAGGTGACCGAGTTCGGCGCGGAGCTCGCCCAGCTGATCGCCGACCTCACCGAGACGATGCACGACGACGGCGGGGTCGGGATGGCGGCACCGCAGATCGGGGTTGGGCTGCGGGTGTTCGTCTACGACACCGGTGACGCCGCCGGGCACGTGGTGAACCCGCAGTGGTCCGCCATCGGCGCGGACGAGCAGGTCGGGCCCGAGGGCTGCCTGTCGATCCCCGGTGTGCGCTACGACGTGCGCCGGGCGCTGCGCGTGCGGGTCACTGGCGTCGACAGTTCCGGTGCGCCGGTCGACTTCGAGGCCGAGGACCTGCTCGCGCGCTGCGTGCAGCACGAGTCCGACCACCTCGACGGCGTGCTGTTCGTGAACCGGCTCGAACCCGAGGACCGCAAGGACGCGATGCGCACCATCCGCGAATCCGACTGGTTCCGTGCCGGTGTCACCGTGCGCGAGTCCAGCGGTGTCGGCGGTGGCCGCTGATGCGGGTCGTCTTCGCGGGCACGCCGGACCCGGCGGTGCCGTCGCTGCGCAGGCTGATCGAGAGCGAACGCCACGAGGTCGTCGCGGTGGTCACCCGGCCCGACGCGGTCGCCGGCCGTGGCCGCCGGATCAGCCGGTCGCCGGTGGGTCGGCTGGCCGATGAGCACGGCATCCCGGTGCTCACCCCGCGCAAGCCCGCCGAGCCCGAATTCGTCGCCGCGCTCACCGAATTGGCGCCCGACTGCTGTCCGGTGGTCGCCTACGGCGCGCTGCTGCCCCAGCAGGTGCTCGACATCCCCGCCCACGGCTGGATCAACCTGCACTTCTCGCTGCTGCCCGCGTGGCGTGGCGCCGCGCCCGTGCAGGCGGCCATCGACGCCGGTGACGACATGACCGGCGCGTCGACCTTCCTGATCGAGGCGGGCCTGGACACCGGCCCGGTGTACGGGGTGATGACCGAGAAGATCGGCCTGACCGATACCGCGGGCGAACTGCTGGCCCGGCTCGCCGAGGCGGGTGCCGTGCTGTTGGAGAAGACCCTCGACGGTGTGGAGGACGGGGAGCTGCGAGCGATTCCGCAGTCCAACGACGGTGTGTCCTACGCGCCCAAGGTGACCGTCGAGGCGGGCCGGATCGGTTTCGACGAACCCGCCCTGTCCATCCACCGGCACATCCGCGCCGTCACCCCGGCGCCCGGCGCGTGGACGGAGGTGAACGGGCTGCGCCTCAAACTCGGCCCGGTGGAGATGGTGGAGGAGACCTTGCCCGAACGCGTGATCGAGGTGCGCAAGTCCGGCGTCTTCGTCGGCACATCGACCACCGCGGTCCGCCTCGGCCAGGTCCAACCCCCCGGCAAGAAGATGATGAACGCCCTCGACTGGGCCCGCGGCGCCCGCCTCGCCCCCGGCACGGTGATCGGATGAGCGCGTCCGACCGTCGCCGTCGCCGCGAAGCCGACCAGCGCAGCGGCACCCCACCGCGCCAGGATCGCAAGGTCACCGGCAAGAACGTCGACGGCGGCTGGGCCGCCCGCGCCGCCAAGGGCACAGGCACTCCGCGCACCGACGACGACCGCTGGAGCACCCGTCGCGAGGACAGCGGATCCGACCGCGGCGGTTCGGGCCGCGTCGCAGGGGACTGGCGCCGAGGTGACAACCGTGGCCGGGACGCGTCCGGCCGATCCGATGGACCCCGGTCGGGCAGCGGGCAGGGAGGTGGTCCGGCGGGCGCAGCCCGTGGGCGCGACGATCGGGACACCCGCTCGGGCTCGAATCGATCGGATGCCGATCGTGCCGGGCGCGGCGGTGATTCGCGCGAGAGTGCTGCCGACCGTGGCTCACGGCCGACTTCGAATCGTGCTGGCGATGCGCGCCGAGGCGCAGGTGCGGCGGAACACGGCGGTGGGACCGCCGACACCGGGCGTGCCCCGGGGCGCGTCGGCGATGCCCGCGTCGGTGGCGCGAAGGGTCCGCGGACGGGTGGCGCGAAAGGTGGTCCACGCGCGGGGGATTCGCGTTCGGGACCGGCTCGGTCTGGTGCCGATGACCCTGATACCAAGCGGGATCGGCGGCGCGCCGAGCGGCCGGATCCGAGTGTGCCCAGTCCGCGCAAGCGGCGGGGTGAGTCGACCGATCCGGCGCGCGAGGTCGCGCTCGATGTGCTGCGTGCGGTGCGTGAGCGCGACGCCTATGCCAACCTCGCGCTGCCGAAGTCGTTGCGGGAGCGCAAGATCAGTGGCCGGGACGCCGCGTTCGCGACCGAGCTCACCTATGGGGCCAGCCGTTCGCAGGGGCAGCTCGACGCGGTGATCGCGGCATGCGCGGGCAGACCGGTGGCCGAGATCGACGGGCCGATCCTCGACATCCTGCGCCTCGGCGTCTACCAGCTGCTGCGCACGCGCACCGGCGCGCACGCCGCCGTGGACACCTCTGTCGACCTGGCGCGCGCCGAATTCGGCCAGGGCAGAGCCGGTTTCGTGAACGCTGTGCTGCGGCGGGCGGGGGAGAAGACCGCCGAGCAGTGGGTCGCCGAACTGGCGCCCGCCGATTCGGTCGGCAAACTCGCCTTCGAATACGCCCACCCCACCTGGATCGCCCAGGCCTTCGCCGACGCGCTCGGTGCGCAGGCGGGTGAGCTCGGTGACCTGCTGGCCGCCGACGACGAGCGGCCGGTGGTCCACCTCGTGGCCCGGCCCGGCGAGATCACCGCCGAAGAGCTGGCCCTCGTCACCGGCGGTGAAGAAGGCCGCTTGTCCCCGTACGCGGTGCACCTCGACGGCGGCGATCCCGGACAACTGGAGCCGGTGCGCGAGGGCATCGCGGCCGTGCAGGACGAAGGCAGCCAGCTTGTCGCCCTAGCCCTCACGCGCGCGCCCCTCGACGGCCCCGACCAGGGCCGCTGGCTCGATCTCTGCGCCGGTCCCGGCGGCAAGGCGGCCCTGCTGGGCGCACTGGCCGCCATCGACCTGTTCACCGTCGACGCCGTCGAACCGGCCGAACACCGCGCCGAGCTGGTCCGCAAATCCACGCGCGGCCTGCCCGTCACCGTGCACGTCACCGACGGTCGCGACAGCGGCCTGACCCCCGGCTACGACCGCGTCCTCGTCGACGCGCCGTGCACCGGCCTCGGTGCCTTGCGCCGCCGCCCCGAGGCGCGCTGGCGGCGCACCCCGGCGGACATCCCGGAACTGGTCACCCTGCAGCGCGAACTCCTCACCGCCGCCTGGGATCTCGTGCGCCCCGGTGGTGTCGTCGTGTACTCGACCTGCTCGCCACACCTGTCCGAGACCGTCGCGGTCGTCGCCGACTTCGTCCGCCGCACCGGCGCCGAACAACTCGACACCCGCGATTACCTCCCTGGCGTCACCGATCTCGGCGACGGCCCCTCGGCCCAGCTGTGGCCCCACCGCCACGGCACCGATGCGATGTTCCTGGCGGCCCTGCGTAAGAAGTGAGACGTTGCGGCCGGTCCGAGCCGATGTCGGTCGGGCCGGCCGCAGCCAGGTGCGAGATCGCGACCGTCGTCGGCGACGCCACGTGCGCCACGCGACATTCGTCCAAGCCCACCGCGCACCAGCGGAGCAGAATCAACACATGGCGATGACGTGGGAAGAAGTGGTGGCGGTCGCGACCGCGCTGCCGGGTGTGGAGGAAGGCACCTGGTGGCGCAGTCCCGGCTTGAAAGTGGGTGGAAAGGGCTTCGCGCGATTGCGCGTCGAAGCCGAGGGCGGCCTTGCCCTCTTGTGTGAGCTGGCCGAAAAGGAAGCGCTCCTGGCCTCTGGTGATCCGGCGTTCTACACGACCCCGCACTACGACGGCCACCCGTACGTCCTCGTCGACCTCACCGCGGTCGACCCGCGACAGCTCGCCGAACTGATCGACAGCGCCTGGTGGCTGCGGGCTCCCGCCCGGCTGCGTCGCGAACGGTCCGCCGCCCGGTGACCTCGCCCGGGTGAACTCAGTCCCGCTCGGACAGTTCCCGCAGGCGGGCAAGAGTTTTCGCGAGGATACGGGACACGTGCATCTGCGAGATGCCCAGCTGCGAGGCGATCTGGGTCTGGGTCATCGACTCGAAGAACCGCATCGTCAGGATGCGGCGTTCACGTTCGGGCAGCCCGGCCAGCAGCGGCCGCACCGCGATGTACTCCTCGACCCGGTCGAACTGCGCCTCCTCCTCGCCGAGGGTGTCGAGCAGGGAGGCATCGCTGTCGCGACCGACCGAGGCGGCGTCGATCGAGGTGGGCTGATACGCGTTGCCCGCGATCACCGCCTGGGTGACCTCGTCGGGGTCGACATCGAGTTCGGCCGCGATCTCCTTGGCTGTGGGGGAGCGGCCGAGGCGCTGCGAGAGCTGATCGACCGCGGCGCCGATGCGCAGATGGGTCTCCTTGACCCGCCGCGGCACCCGCATCGCCCAGGTGTTGTCGCGGAAATAGCGCCGGACCTCACCCATGATCGTCGGCACCGCGAACGACAGGAAGTTCGAGCCGCGGCTCAGATCGAAGCGATCGACCGCGTGCACCAGGCCGACCCGCGCCACCTGCGACAGATCGTCGAAGGGTTCACCGCGCCCGCTGAACTTCCTGGCGATGTGATCGGCCAGCGGAATGCAGCGATTGATCAACGCGTCGCGTGCCACGGCGTGCGCGACGCTGTCCGGTTCGGTCGCCGCGAGCCGCTCGAACAGCGCGCTGACATCGTCATAACCCGACACCGGCGCGGGAGTCTCGGCCTCCTCGGCTGGAGTCTGCTCCGCCTCCACCGCGGACTCCGCCTCGACGGCGGGCTTCTCGGCACCATTGGCTTCGGCGGGGGTCTGCTGGTGGGGCCTGTGGTCTTCGGTGGTGTCCTCGCCGTGCACTACGCCTTCCCCCGGACCCGACGGAATCGGACCGTCGTCGGATACCCGGACACGGCGGGGTCGAAGCCCTGCTGCTCGGCGGTGACCTCGTCACTGAGCGTGCGCAGCACGTGCCAGCCGAAACTGCGCTGATCGGGCATGCCCTCGCTGCCCGCGACACCGTCCACGCGAACCAGCAATTCGGTGTCACCGACGACGAATTCGCAGGTGAGCAGCGAGCCGGGCGCGGCGATCGCGATGAGGGTCGAGCACACCTCGTCCACGGCCAGGCGCACGTCGGCCACCTCGTCGAGGGTGAAATCGCTGAGTAGGACCAGGGTTTCGGCCAACCCGCGCAGGATCGGCAGCTGGGTCAGTGATGCTGCTACGCGAATCTCCACCGGGGCGCTGAACAGCCCTTGTTCCGCCGAAATATTGGTCACCCTATGCAGGCTACCCACAACCGTGGAGGGCAATCACCATTTGGTCGGTACACTGGCGCGCTGTGTCCACCCCCACTTTCTCCCGCACCGATCAGCCGATGATCGCTCCGTCCATCCTGTCTGCGGACTTCGCGCATCTGGCCGACGAGGCCGCCGCCGTCGAGGGCTCCGACTGGCTGCACGTGGACGTCATGGACGGCCACTTCGTGCCGAATCTCACACTCGGCCTGCCCGTGGTGGAGAGCTTGCTGAAAGCGACCGACATCCCGCTCGACTGCCACCTGATGATCGACGATCCGGGCCGCTGGGCGCCGGGTTACGCGGAGGCGGGCGCCTACAACGTCACCTTCCACGCCGAGGCCACCGAGGATCCGATCGCGGTCGCCCGTGACATCCGCGCCGCGGGTGGCAAGGCGGGCCTGTCGGTGAAGCCGAATACTCCGATCGAGCCGTATCTGGAGATTCTGCGCGAATTCGACACTCTGCTGGTGATGAGTGTGGAACCCGGATTCGGTGGACAGTCGTTCATCGCGAGGGTGCTGGAGAAGGCGCGCATCGTGCGCGGGCTGGTGGACTCGGGCGAATTGCAGCTCGTCGTGGAAATCGACGGTGGCATCAATGCCGACACCATCGAGCAGGCCGCGGCCGCCGGTATCGATTGTTTCGTCGCCGGGTCCGCGGTCTACAACACCGCCGATCCGGGCGCGGCGGTGAAGTCGCTGCGCAGGCAGGCCGCGACCGTCTGGACGCCGTAGCGCCTCGGTCAGAGGGAGCGGAGTTTGCGGGCGCCCAGTGCCCGCGCCGCCTCGATCACCGCGTGCAGCGGCGGCCGGTTGTCCGCGGCGTCCGGTGCCTGGACCCAGGTGCGGTAGCCGGTGCGTTCGTCCTCGGGTGAGGGCAGCACGATCTGGCTGCCGTTGCACGCGACCGTGGTGTAGAGCCGGAACAGCTCGGCCGATGCGGTGGGCGTGAGGGTGTCGGCCCGGCAGGGGCCGGTGAGGAAGGTCCAGCGCCGGGCTCTCGGGTGGTCGACGACCGGTCCCGCGATGGCGGCGCCGTGCAGGCGGGCCTGCACCCGCTCACCCAGATCGCCGGGCATGGTGACCGCGCCGTAGTGCGCGCCGATCTGCAACAGGATGCGCCGGGAGTCGGGATCGATCACCGCGGGTAGGTGCAGTTCGCGCCGGTACCGAACGCAGCGAATTTCCAGTATGGAATCGACCAGTGTGCTCACGCGGCACCCCCACATGTATCGAACCTGATGTGACCCACAGTGTTGACTTCCTGGAGTATTGGACTATCCCTGAGTCGAACTCCCGGCGGCTGCTTCGCCCCGAGCTGCTACGCCGTTGAACAGCGGGAATCGGTGACATAACAATATTGCGTCAATGGCGAAAGCGGCGCAAGCATTCGAATCACCGTGTTTCGAGTTCGTGATCCCGGGTAATACGACGGTAGCGTGCCCGCGCAATTGACGGGCCCGGGTAACCGAAAATTCGAACAAAGGACAACCGCCGGAATGATTGACGGCGGCGCTTCGCCATGTCGATACACATTCGCCGCCGCATCGATGCCCGCGCGTTCGTTTCCGGTGACCTGATCATGCGCCCGGTCGGGTTCGATCCCGGCCGATACCGCGCGCACCGGCCCCGCCACTAGGCTGTGCGGCGAGCGGGTGTGGCCGGGAATAGCGGCCGCCCACCGGCTGTTGGGCCCGAACGGGTACCAGATGACGCGACAAGGGAGTCAGGCATGTTCACAGGGATCGTCGAGGAGCTGGGCGAGATCGTGGCCACCGAACAGCTGGCCGACGCCGCCCGGCTGACCATCCGCGGCAAGCTGGTGACTTCCGATGCCGGGCACGGCGATTCGATCGCGGTCAACGGCGTGTGCCTGACCGTGGTCGACGTGGTCGACGGCGACAGTTTCACCGTCGACGTGATGGCCGAGACGCTGAACCGGTCGAGCATCGGCGCCCTGGTCGAGGGCTCCCGGGTCAACCTCGAGCGCGCGGCCGCGCTCAACAGCCGCCTCGGCGGCCATCTCGTGCAGGGCCACGTCGACGGCACCGGCACCGTGCTCTCGCGCACCCCCTCGGAGAACTGGGAGGTCGTGCGCCTCTCGCTGCCCGACGCCATCGCGCGCTATGTGGTGGAGAAGGGCTCGATCACCGTCGACGGCGTCTCGCTCACCGTCTCCGGCCTCGGCATCGCCGACGAGCCGGCGGCCGACGGCAACCGCGACTGGTTCGAGGTCTCCCTGATCCCGACCACCCTCGCGCTGACCGTCCTCGGCACCGCACCGGTCGGCACCACGGTCAATCTCGAGGTCGACGTGATCGCCAAGTACGTGGAACGACTCGCCCAGCGAGGGTGACCCATCAGACGGCGGGCAGTCACCGAACCCCGGTATTGCACGCCGTAATGTAGTAGCCATTGCCATCCCAGGGCAGTTTCTCGGCCGCCTCGATTCTGGACTGACCAGAGGGTGCGACGAAGGAGTACCCGCCGGGAGGGAAGAATCGAGGCCTCCAGGGCCGAGAAACCCGCGGCGCCAGCCGCCAAAATTACGGAGCAAGCAGACGTGACCAGGTTGGACAGCATCGAGCGCGCGGTCGCCGATATCGCGGCCGGTAAGGCTGTTGTCGTCATCGACGACGAGGACCGGGAGAACGAGGGCGATCTCATCTTCGCGGCCGAGAAGGCCACGCCGGAGCTGGTCGCGTTCATGATCCGCTACACCTCCGGCTACATCTGCGTGCCGCTCACCGCCGATGACTGCGACCGGCTCGGCCTGCCGCCCGCCTACGCGAACAATCAGGACAAGCACGGCACCGCCTACACCGTCTCGGTCGACGCCCGCGAGGGCATCACCACCGGTATCTCCGGCGCGGACCGGGCCGTCACCATGCGCCTGCTGGCCAGTGGCGAGACCAAGGCCGACGACTTCACCCGTCCCGGTCACGTGGTGCCGCTGCGCGCCAAGGACGGCGGCGTGCTGCGCCGGCCGGGCCACACCGAGGCCGCGGTGGACCTGGCCAGGATGGCCGGGCTGCGTCCCGCGGGCGTGATCTGCGAGATCGTCAGCCAGAAGGACGACGGGCACATGGCCCGCACCGACGAGCTGCGGGTCTTCGCCGACGAGCACGATCTGGCGATGATCTCGATCGCCGACATGATCGCCTGGCGGCGCAAGCACGAGAAGCACGTGGTGCGGGTGGCCGAGGCCAGGATCCCCACCGCGCACGGCGATTTCAAGGCCGTGGGCTACCAGAGCATCTTCGACGAGGCCGAGCACGTGGCGCTGGTGCGCGGCGACATCGGCGACGGCGAGGACGTGCTGGTGCGCGTGCACTCCGAATGCCTCACCGGTGACGTCTTCGGCTCGCTGCGCTGCGACTGCGGCCCGCAGCTGGACGCGGCGCTCGAGATGGTCGACGCCGAGGGCCGCGGGGTGGTGCTCTACATGCGCGGGCACGAGGGCCGTGGCATCGGCCTGATACACAAGCTGCAGGCCTACCAGCTGCAGGACACCGGCCGCGACACCGTCGACGCCAATCTCGATCTCGGCCTGCCTGCCGATGCCCGCGACTACGGCACCGGCGCGCAGATCCTGGTCGATCTCGGCATCCGGTCGATGCGCCTGCTCACCAACAATCCGGCCAAGCGCGTCGGCCTCGACGGGTACGGGCTCGGCATCACCGAGCGGGTGCCGATGCCGCTGCGCGCCAATGCCGAGAACCTGCACTACCTGCGCACCAAGCGGGACCGGATGGGCCACGACCTGGTCGGCCTCGACGATCTGGATCTGGGCGAGACCGCGCAGTGATCAGCACGCACATTCCTGAAAGGCGGCAACGATGAGCGGCACCGGTGTCCCCACCTTCGCTTTGGCGCAGGCCAAGGACGTCAAACTCGGCATCGTCGCCTCCCGCTGGCACACCGAGATCTGCGACACCCTCGTGGCCAATGCCGAGCGAGTGGCCAAGGAAGCGGGTGTCGAGCACGTGACCGTGGTGCGTTGCGCCGGGGCGATGGAGCTGCCGGTGGTGGCCCAGGAGCTGGCCCGCACCCATGACGCTGTTGTCGCGCTCGGCGTCGTGATCCGTGGTGGCACACCGCATTTCGAGTACGTCTGTGACGCGGTGACCGCCGGGTTGACCCGGGTGTCGCTGGACGCGGCCACCCCGGTCACCAATGGTGTGCTCACCACGAACACCGAGGACCAGGCCCGCGATCGCGCCGGCCTGCCCGGCTCGGCCGAGGACAAGGGCGAGCAGGCCTGCGCCGCCGCCCTCGATGCCGCGCTCACCCTGCGCGCGCTGCGATCGGCGTGACCGTGCCGGTGGTACGGACCTGGCGACGCGATGCGCCCTCGCCCGAGCCCGGGTCGGCGTGGGACCTCGAGGTGCGGCCGCGGCGCGCGATCCGGACCGCTGTGGTTGTCGCGATCGTCATCGTCGTCTTCTTCACCGCGGGCGGGGTGCTGCTGCGCACCGGGTCGACCGGGGTGAACTTCCGGTTCGCCGACCAGGTCGCGATGATCCTGATCGGCGTGATCGGCGCGGGCGCGGTGCTGATGCTGACCCGTCCTCGGGTCCGGGTCGGCGCGGCGGGCGTCGCGGTCCGCAACATCCTCGGCGAGCAGCTGTACCCGTGGGACTACGTCCGCGGTGCCGCCTTCCCCGACCGCAAGTCGTGGGCCCGCCTGGAACTCGCCGACGACGACTACGTCCCCATGCTGGCGATCCGCTCCAACGACAAGATCCATGCCGCCGACGCGATGGATCGACTGCGCGAACTGGGCGCCCACTACACCGATCAGGACTGATCGATCCGGGTCGGGCACGGTCAGCGCGCCGCGACGGGCTCGGGTGCCTCGGCGTTCCGGGCCGAACCGGCGACGGTGTTGTTCGGGCCGACGGCCAGGATGTAGACGAACAGCGCGCCCATGATGCCGACGCCTACCCACATCGCCTGCTGCCAGCCGTCGATGAAGGCCTGCCGCGCCACCTCGACCAGCTGGTGTTCGCCCGCGCGATCGGCGACGGCGACGGCATTGGCGATGCCCTCGCGCGCGGTCGCCGCGGTGTCCGGGGCGATGCCGTCGAGCTCGCTGTCGATGGCGCTGCGATAGCCGGTGGCCACGAGCGCGCCGAGGAGGGCGACGCCGAGCGCGGTGCCGAACTCGCGGGTGACGTCGTTGAGTGCCGAGGCGACGCCCTGCTGTTCCCGCGGCAGCGCGCCGGTGATCACCTGGGTCGACGGGGTCATCGCCAGGCCCATCCCGAGGCCCATGGCGACGATGCCGGGAAGAATCGACAGATAGCCGCCCTCGACCGAGGCGAACCATGCCAGCTGGGCCAGGCCGAGGCCGCCCACGGCGATGCCGAGCGCCATGGTGGCACGGATTCCGGTGCGCTCGGCCAGTACGGGCGCCAGCCCGGAGGCCGTCATCATGGCCACGGCCATCGGCATCAGCGCCAGCGTGGCCAGCAGACCCGACCAGCCGAGCACGGCCTGCAGGAACGGGAACAGGACCACGGCGATCCCGGCCTGCACACCGAAGACCACCAGCAGGGTGAGCGAACCACCGGCCAGGCCACGCGCACCGAAGAGCCGGACATCGAGCAGCGCGGCCTCGCGGCGGCGCAGTTCCACGACCACGAATCCGGCGGTGGCGGCGAGGCCGACGACCAGGCTGATCAGTGTCTCGGGCGCGGTCCAGCCGCGTTCGGGTGCTTCCTGCAGCACGAAGATGAGACCGACCACGGCGACGACGGAGGTCAGCGCACCGGCGGTGTCGAAGGGGTGGCGGGATCGTTCGCGGGAGTTGGGCACGGCGAGCTGTGCGGTGATCGCGGCCGCGACGACCAGCACCACGGGCAGGGCGAACAACCAGCGCCAGTCGGCGATGTCGACCAGCAGTGCGGACAGGAACATCCCGAGGATGCCACCGCCACCGGCGACACCGGTCCAGACCCCGATCGCCTTGCCGCGCTGGTCCTCGGGGAAGGTCGAGGTATCACTGCCCGGACACCGAGGCGATCACGGCCATCAGCGCGAGCGAGACCGCGATCAGGATGGCGCGCAGCTGACCGGCATCCGGTGTGCCGTCGCCGTCGTCGGCGGGGATCGAGTGTGCGGGTAGGTCGGTGTTCATGGTGGCGACCGTATCGACCTCTTGCATCAGAGGCATACACTCTTGCCTATGGAGCAAGAAGATGACGGGTTGGACAGCCTGGTGCGCAAGCGCATCCGCGCGCTGCGGGTGGCGCAGGGGTATTCGCTGGAGGAGCTGGCCGCCCGCGCGCATCTCAGTCAGTCCACGCTCTCGCGGATCGAGAACGGTCAGCGGCGGCTCGCGCTCGATCAGCTGGTCACCCTGGCTCGTGCTCTGGACACCACGCTGGATCAGCTGGTGGAGACCGCGGCCGACGATGTCGTGAGCAGCCCGATGATCGACGCCGCGCACGGGTTGATGCGCTGGTCCATCAAGGGTGAGCCGGGGCTGAGCGTCGTGCGTCAGCGGATGACCGAACCGCCGCCGGACAACCCCGCCCGGATGCGCGCGCATCCCGGCCGGGAGTGGTTGGTCGTGCTGTCGGGCACCGCGATCCTCATGCTCGGTCACCGGCGCTTCCGGATCGAGACCAACCAGGCCGCCGAGTTCCCGACGATGTTGCCGCACGCGATCGGCGCCGAAGGAGGTCCGTGCGAGATCCTCGGCATCTTCGATCGTGACGCCCGGCGGGGGCATCAGCGCGACGACGAGGGCGAGTGAGGCGAGGTCTGCGCACGCCGATGCCCGCGTATTTGCGCATGTAGCAGCGTCGACGGCCGTCTCCTTGCCAATTCCGGAAGATGGATTGCCATCGACGCATGACGGCCTAACGTGGTGACCATGGCCCACACACACTCGCCCACCCATCACCCGGCCGCGGCGGCCGAAACCCAGGCCGAGATCCTCGACTTGGACGCGGAAGTCCTGGCCGAGTACGCCACCGCCATCGCCGCGTGGTTACCCGTCCGGACGGCGCCGCACGAGATCGTCGACCTGGGCAGCGGCACGGGCGCGGGCACCTTCACCCTGCTCGCGCAATTCCCCGATGCGCACGTCCTCGCGGTCGACTCCTCCGTCGACCACCTTCGCCGACTCCGCGACAAGGCCTGCGCCACCGGGGTACTCGAACGGGTGCACACCCTCACCGCCGACCTCGACGCCGCCGACTGGCCCGACCTCGGCACCCCCGACCTGGTCTGGGCCTCGGCCTCGATGCACCACCTGGCCGATCCCGCGCGCGCCCTGCGCAAGGTGCACGACGCGCTCGAGCCGGGCGGCCTGTTCGCCGTCGTCGAGCTGGCCGGGCTGCCGCGATTCCTGCCCGCGACCGCTCCGGCCGACCGTCCCGGCCTCGAGGAGCGGTGTCATGCCGCGAGCGCGCACTTCCACGCCGAGCACGTGCCCCACCGGGGTGCCGACTGGGGCCCGATGCTGACCGCGGCCGGATTCACCGTCGAAGGAACACGGACCTTCGCCGTCGACCTGGCGGGCGCGGGCAATCCGGCGATCGGCCGCTACGCACTCACGGCGCTGCGACGCGTACGCCACAGCGTCGCCGACACGATCGCCGCCGAGGACCTCGCCGCCCTCGACCGTCTCCTCGACCCCGACAGCCCGCACAGCATCCTGCGCCGCGACGACCTCGCCCTGCGGACCGAACGCACCGTCTGGGCGGCCCGGCGCACCCGCTGACCCGCGGGACCACGTCGACGAAGCCGAGCTACCGTCGGCTGCTCGGGCGCACCGGCTGACCCGCGGGGACGACTCAGCGGGTGTCGCCGAGGACCGCACCCTCCCGCCGGGGATCCGCCCCGCCGATCCAGCCGTCCTTGTCGTCGCGCCGCAACGCGCTGAGCCCGCTGGCCTGCGGCGCCACCGAGACCTCGTGGCCCATGGTCCGCAGCTGCTGGACCAGGGGATCGTTGTCACCGTTGTCGGCGGCGTCGATCGCGGGATGCTCCCCACCGACCCCGGTGACAGGCGTATTGGCCGCGCCGAAGGACACCCCGGACACCGCCTGCTGCGGGTCCAGACCCCAATCCAGCGCGCCGATCAGGGTTTTCACGACGAACTGGATGATCACCGAGCCGCCGGGCGAGCCCGTCACCAGGGCGAGGTCGCCGCGGTTGCCGCTGTCATCACGGTCGAACACCAGGGTCGGGGCCATCGAGCTGCGCGGGCGCTTGCCCGGCTCCAGGCGGTTGGCGACCGGGATGCCATCCTCGTCCACCGGCTCGGCCGCGAAGTCGGTGAGCTGATTGTTCAGCAGGAACCCGTTGACGAAGTGGAACGATCCGAACGCCGATTCGACCGTGGTGGTCATCGCGGCGGCATTGCCGTACTTGTCGACCACCGAGATGTGGCTGGTGCCGTGCTCGGGCGGCTGCGGGCCGGTGCCCAGCGGGATCGGGCCGAGGTTGCCGGGTTCGGCGGTGCCCATGCTGCGCTGCGGGTCGATCAGCGTCGAACGTTCCTTCAGATACTGCGGGTGTACCAGCGACAGCGCCGAATTGCCCGGCAGCGGAACGAAATCCGGGTCGGCGACGTACTTGTCGCGGTCGGCGTAGGCGAGGCGCTCCGCCTCGGAGATCAGGTGCACGGCCTGGGCCTGGGGCCTGCCGCCATTGCGGTCGACGTCCTGCGGTCCGAGCGCGGCGAGATCGAAGTTGGCCAGGATGCCCAGGGTCGCGGCGACGGTGCTGCCGCCCGAGGACGGCGCGGGCATGCCGCACAGCTCGAACTTGCGGTAACCCGTGCACAGCGCGGTGCGCTTGACGGCTTCGTAGTCGGCCAGATCGGTGGCGGTCAGCAGGCTGGGGGTGCGCCCGCCCGCCGTGCTGCCCGCCGCCTCGACGATGTCCTGGGCGAGGGCGCCGGTGTAGAGCGCCTGCGCGCCGTCGGTGGCGATGGTGGACAGCGTCTTGGACAGCGCCGGGTTGGTGAGCACCGTGCCGGACTTCTTGGGCGAGCCGTCGGCCTCGAGGAAATAGCCGCGCGCGCCCTCGTCGGCGGCGAGGTCCTTGGCCGACTCGGCGATCTGGCCTGCCAGCCGCGGGCTGATCTCGAAACCGCTGTCGGCCAGGCCGATCGCGGGATCGAACAGTTCCCGCCACGCGGTCATGCCGTGCTCGCGGTGGGCGAGCTCGAGCATCCGCACCACGCCGGGCACGCCGATCGAGCGGCCGCTGGCGCGAGCGTCGGGCACCGGTTCGGTGCGATCGGTGTCGCTGACCCAGCGCAGGTAGTTCTCGGTCGCTGCGGCGGGCGCGGTCTCGCGGCCGTCGTAGGCCTCGACCGTGCGCGACTTCGCGTCGTAGTGCAGCAGGAAGGCGCCGCCGCCGATTCCGGAGGCCTGCGGTTCGACCAGGCCGAGCACCGCCTGCGCGGTGACCAGCGCGTCGGCTGCCGTGCCGCCGGCGCGCAGCACCCGGCAGGCGGCCTCGGTGGCGATCGGATTGGCCGTCGACACCGCGTAGGTGCTGGTGCGCACGGCGGTCATGTCGGTCCGGTACCCGGAGGCGATCTCGGGATTGGTGCTGAGATTCTGCGTGGTGGGCGCACCGTCGGCGGTGGGCGCCGCCGCGGTCACCGGGGTGCCGTTGGGAGTGCTGGTGCACTCCGCGTTGGTCCTGTCATCGGTCGAGCAGCCCGTCAGTACCCCCAGCGTGAGCACTGCGGCCGTCGTGGCCCCGATCCACGTCCGTCGCCTTGGCGTCATCCTGGCAGCCTAGCGTCGCCGACGCCGGCCCGGCCGTCTTTTCCGGCCGCTCGCCGCCGAAGTCGTTACTCTGGCGAAATGGGTATCGACGCGGTGTTGTTCGACTTCTCCGGCACGGTCTTCCGGCTCGAGGACGACCGGACCTGGGCCGACGAACTCGTCGGCGACGACGGCACACCGTTCGACGTGGCGGCCAAAGCCGAAGTGCTGCGCCGGATGACGGCGCCGGTCGAACAGTTCATGACCTTCGACGCCGCGGGCCAGCACGCCTGGGACAACCGCGATCTCGACCCGGCGCTGCACCGGCACGCCTACCTCGAGGTGCTGCGCGGCTCCGGTGTTCCCGACGCACAGGCCGCGCGTCTCTACGACCGCCTGATCGACCCGTTGGCCTGGACCCCGTACCCGATACCGGAACGGTGCTGAAATCACTGGCCGCCCAGGGTATTCCGATCGGCGTCGTGAGCAATATCGCCTTCGACATCCGTCCCGCCTTCGCCGGCAACGGCTGGGACGGCCTGATCGGCGCGATGACCCTGTCCTTCGAGGTCGGCGCGATCAAACCCGATGCCGCGATCTTCCGCGACGCCACCGATCGCCTCGGCGTCGATCCCGCACGGGTGCTCATGGTCGGCGACAGCGCCGAAGCCGACGGCGGCGCGACCGAACTCGGCGCCCGCTTCGCCCTGGTCGAGCCGCTGCCGACCACGCAGCGTCCACGCGCCCTCGTCGACGCGCTGGCCGTGCACGGGATCTCGACCTCGGCCTGAGCGCGGTGCCGACCTCGGTGCGCCGGGTCAGGGAGCTTCGGCGAACCAGCGTTTCGCGGAGGGGCGCAGGAGCAGGGCCACGATCGCGCCCTGGGCGACGACGCCGACCAGACCGGGCGGCAACTTGGTGAACAGACCGCTGATCGACACGACGGCGCCCAGCAGTGCGACGGCGATGGTGGCCAGCCGCAACCGCTCGCCGCGGCGGAAGAACAGCAGCGCCAGCGGGACGAGTACGAAGGTGGGCAGGTAACCCGCCACCATGAGACCGACCGAATGCGGCTGACTCATCGTGAGCGCGGTGCCGAGGATGACGACGCCGACAGCGGCCCCGCCCACGGCGATGATCCGGGCGCCGCGCACGGGACCGGGTGCGACCCAGGGCGCGGTGACGTCATCGTCGTCGTCCTGATCGGGGTGGGGCGGGAGGATGGAGGCGCTGGTCATCGGACGTCCTTTCCGGCACGGAATCCGGATACTCACGGTACACAGGGGCGCGCGGCGGTCACGCGGCTCGGTTCGGGCGAGGCTGTCGGAGGCGCTCGCTAGGCTGGATGGGTGGCAGATCCCGCGACCTACCGGCCCGCGCCGGGCACCATTCCCGTCGAACCCGGTGTGTACAAATTCCGGGACTCCTACGGCCGGGTCGTCTACGTCGGCAAGGCCAAGAGTCTGCGCAGCAGACTGAACTCCTACTTCGCCGACGTGTACTCGCTGCACCCGCGGACCAGGCAGATGGTGACCACGGCGGCCAGTGTCGAGTGGACGGTGGTCTCCACCGAGGTCGAGGCGCTACAGCTCGAATACAACTGGATCAAGGAATTCGATCCGCGGTTCAACGTCCGCTACCGCGACGACAAGACCTATCCGGTGCTGGCGGTGACGCTGAACGAGCAGTACCCGCGCCTGTTCGTCTACCGCGGCGCCCGCAAGAAGGGCGTGCGCTACTTCGGGCCCTACGCCCACGCCTGGGCCATCCGCGAGACCCTCGACCTGCTGCTGCGGGTCTTCCCCGCGCGCACCTGCTCCAACGGAGTCTTCAAGCGGCACAACCAGATCGGGCGTCCCTGCCTGCTCGGCTACATCGACAAGTGCTCGGCCCCGTGCGTGGGCAGGGTCACCGCGGGCGAGCACCGCCAGATCGTCGACGACTTCTGCGACTTCCTCTCCGGCAAGACCGACAAGATGGTGCGGGCCCTGGAACGGCGCATGCACCAGGCCGCCGAGGACCTCGACTTCGAGACCGCCGCCCGCCTGCGCGACGACGTGCAGGCCCTGCGCCGCGCGCTGGAGAAGCAGGCGGTGGTCCTCGGCAGCGGCACCGACGCCGATGTGATCGCCTTCGCCACCGACGAGCTCGAGGCCGCCGTCCAGATCTTCCACGTCCGCGACGGCCGGGTGCGCGGTCAGCGCGGCTGGGTGGTCGACAAGTCCGGTGACGCGCTCGATGTCGCCGAGTCCGGCACCGCGCTCGCCGCGCTCGTCGAACAGTTCCTCACCCAGTTCTACGGCGAGCAGGCCGCGCTGGCCGACCAGAACGCCGACAGCGACGTGGTCGTCGTCCCGCGCGAGGTGCTCGTCCCCGAACTGCCCGCCGACGCCGTCGAGATCCAGGACTGGCTGAGCAGGCTGCGTGGCTCCGCGGTGTCGCTGCGGGTGCCCCAGCGCGGCGACAAGAAGGCCCTGGCGGAGACGGTACAGCGCAACGCGATGGAGTCGCTGGCCCAGCACAAACTCAAGCGCGCCGGTGACCTCACCTCCAGATCGCAAGCGCTGCAGGACATTCAGGACGCACTGGAGCTCGACAGCGCGCCGCTGCGGATCGAATGCGTCGACATCAGCCACGTGCAGGGCACCGATGTGGTCGCCTCGCTGGTGGTGTTCGAAGACGGACTGGCCAAGAAATCCGACTATCGCCACTACACGATCAAGGAGGCCGCGGGCGACGGCCGCTCCGACGACGTCGGCAGCATCGCCGAGGTGACGCGCCGCCGCTTCGCCCGGCTGGCCCGCGACCGCGAGCAGGCCGTCGACCTCGAACCGGACGAGGCCGACGAGCCCGCCTCGCGCCCCGGCATCGACCCGACCACCGGCAGACCGCGCCGCTTCGCCTATCCACCGAATCTCTACGTCGTCGACGGTGGCGCGCCACAGGTCGCCGCCGCCGCGGAGGTGCTCGACGAACTCGGCATCACCGATGTCGCGGTGATCGGCCTTGCCAAGCGCCTGGAAGAGGTGTGGGTTCCCGGCGAGCCCGACCCGGTGATCATGCCGCGCAACAGCGAGGCGCTCTACCTGCTGCAACGCGTGCGTGACGAGGCACACCGCTTCGCCATCACCTTCCACCGCTCCAAGCGCTCGCGCCGGATGACGGCATCGGCGCTGGACTCGGTGCGCGGGCTCGGCGAGGCGAGGCGAACCGCGCTGGTCACGCACTTCGGTTCGGTCGCCCGGATCAAGGAGGCCACGGTCGACGAGATCACCTCCGTGCCCGGCATCGGCGTCTCCACGGCGAAAGCGGTGCTGGCAGCGCTGAACAGTTCGTAACGGGGGAGTGGGACCGGGATCGCAGGACGCAACATTGCGAGTGCCGTACGTTGTGTGTCTGCGCCCGATACCCGAACCGGTGCGGGATGATCGAAAGGCACCCAGAAACGGATCCGGTAGGACATGACACGCGTCGAATCGAACAACAATGCGGGGGCGGCACCCGGTGAGTCCGGGCCGGTCACCGAGACACAGCAACCACTGGAAGTGGTCATCGTCACCGGCCTGTCCGGTGCGGGCCGCGGTACCGCCGCGCGCGTACTCGAGGACCTCGGCTGGTACGTCACCGACAACCTGCCACCCGAGCTGATCGGGCGGATGATCGAACTCGGCGCCGCGGCGCGACCACCGATCCGGCGGCTCGCGCTGGTGATGGACGTGCGGAGCCGGTTCTTCACCGGTGACCTGTCCGGCGTCACCGAGCAGCTGCGTTCGGCGGGCATCCGCACGCGGGTGCTGTTCCTCGAGGCCTCCGACGATGTGCTGATCCGGCGGTTCGGCTTCGCCCGGCGCAGGCATCCGCTGCAGAGCGACAGCCCCGACGGCACCCTCTCGGCAGGCCTGACCGCCGAGCGGGTCAGGCTCGGCTCGGTGAAGGCGGCGGCCGATCTGGTCATCGACACCACCGAGCTGTCGATCCACCAGTTGCACCGCAAACTGGAGGAGGCCTACGGCGCTGGCGCGCCAGCGGCACTGCAACTGACCGTGCAGTCGTTCGGCTTCAAGTACGGTGTTCCCCTCGACGCCGACATGGTGTTGGACGTGCGATTTCTGCCCAATCCGCATTGGATTCCGGAATTGCGGGAACACACGGGACAGGAATCGGTGGTCAGCGACTACGTGTTGTCGAGGCAGGGTGCGCAGGACTACCTGCAGACCGGCAAGCACCTGGTCGACCTGACCACGACCGGATACCGGCAAGAGGGGAAGCGATACATGACGGTGGCAGTGGGGTGCACCGGCGGCAAACATCGCAGCGTCGCGATCGCCGAGGCACTCGGTGAACGCATCGGCGGCGACACCGGGCACGCGGCGGTGGACGTCGTCCGCGTCGTGCACCGGGATCTGGGGCGCGAATGAGTGGCTCCCCAACCGGCCCGGCCGTCGTCGCGCTCGGCGGTGGACACGGGCTCTACGCCACGCTGAGCGCGGTGCGCCGGGTGACCGAGCGGATCACCGCGGTGGTCACCGTCGCCGACGACGGCGGATCCTCCGGCAGGCTGCGCGGCGAACTGGGCATGCTCCCGCCGGGCGATCTCCGGATGGCGCTGGCCGCGCTGTCCGAGGACGCCGACGGCGTGTGGACCACGACGGTGCAGCACCGCTTCGGTGGCACCGGCGCGCTGGCCGGGCACTCGGTGGGCAATCTGATCCTGGCCGGGCTCACCGATGTGCTCGGTGACCCGGTGGCCGCGCTCGACGAGGTGGGCAGGCTGCTGCGGATCACCGGCCGGGTGCTGCCGATGTCGCCGATCCCGCTCGACATCGAGGCCGAAGTGTCGGGCCTGGAATCGGATCCGCGGATCGGCCGGCGCGTGCGCGGTCAGGTTGCGGTGGCGACCACGCCGGGTAAGGTCCGGCGGGTGCGGCTGATTCCGTCCGATCCGCCCGCCAGCCCCGAGGCGATCTCGGCCATCGAGCACGCGGATGTGGTTGTGCTGGGCCCTGGTTCGTGGTTCACCAGCGTCATCCCGCACGTGTTGGTGCCGGGACTGCACGAGGCGCTGGTGCGCACCGCGGCGCGCAAGGTGCTGGTGTTGAATCTGGCCGCGGAGCCGGGCGAGACGGCCGGGTTCTCCGCGGAGCGTCATCTGCATGTATTGTCCCAGCACGCACCGGATTTCGCGGTCGACGAGGTACTCGTCGACTCGGCGTCGGTGCCCGAGGGGCGGCAACGGGAACATGTGGCAAGAGCCGCCGAACAGTTGCGCGCACGGGTAACGTTCTGCGATGTCGCCGAGCCGGGAACGGATCGGCATCATCCCGGAAAACTAGCCGCCGCACTGGATCAGCTGATCCGGTCGCCGCGGTCGCAACTGGCAGGGCTTCGAGTCGAGGGACGGCACACGAGATCTGATGTGCGTTCCGGGTCGGTGGGAAAGGAGCGCGTCTCGTGGCGATGACAGCCGAGGTGAAGGACGAACTGAGCAGGCTGGTGGTGTCGCAGGTCAGCTCGCGCAAGGCGGAGCTGTCGGCCCTGCTGCGGTTCGCGGGTGGCCTGCACATCGTCGGAGGCAGGGTGATCGTCGAGGCCGAGGTGGACATGGGCTCCATCGCCCGGCGACTGCGCCGGGAGATCTTCGAGCTCTACGGCTACGGCTCCGACGTGCACGTGCTCGGCGCGGGTGGGTTGCGCAAGACCTCCCGCTATGTGGTGCGCGTGTCGAAGGAAGGCGAGGCGCTGGCGCGCCAGACCGGTTTGCTCGATGTGCGCGGACGCCCGGTGCGCGGCCTGCCCGCCCAGGTGGTCGGCGGCAGCATCGGTGACGCCGAAGCGGCCTGGCGTGGCGCGTTTCTCGCGCACGGCTCGCTCACCGAGCCGGGGCGGTCCTCGGCGCTCGAGGTGAGCTGCCCCGGTCCCGAGGCGGCGCTGGCGCTGGTCGGCGCGGCCCGGCGGCTCGGCATCACGGCCAAGGCACGCGAGGTGCGTGGCACCGACCGGGTCGTGGTCCGTGACGGCGAGGCGATCGGCGCGCTGCTCACCAGGATGGGCGCCCAGGACACCAGGCTCACCTGGGAGGAACGGCGGATGCGCCGCGAGGTGCGGGCCACCGCCAACCGGCTGGCCAATTTCGACGACGCCAACCTGCGCCGCTCGGCCCGCGCGGCGGTCGCCGCGGCGGCCAGGGTGGAGCGGGCGCTGGAGATCCTCGCCGACGACGTTCCCGACCATCTCGCCGCGGCGGGCAGGCTGCGCGTGCAGCACCGCCAGGCCTCACTCGAGGAACTGGGCCAGCTGGCCGAACCGCCGATGACCAAAGACGCTGTGGCCGGGCGGATCCGCCGGTTGCTGTCGATGGCCGACCGGCGCGCCAAGGACCTCGGCATTCCGGACACCGAGTCCGCGGTGACGGCCGAACTCCTCGACGACGCTTAGCGGTCGTGTGGTGAATCCGACATAAGGGGCAGAGCGGTCATGTGCGATCGCTCTGCCCCTTATCCTTTTGTGCATTCCAGGTGGTGGAGCGCCGGGAACTCACAAACCGCAGGTGGGGTGTCGGTGGGGTTGGCACGGCTACTACTGTGGTTACGGTCGGAATGAATCCGCTTGAAAGCTGAGGAGCGATAACGTGACTGTCCGGGTAGGTATCAACGGCTTCGGTCGTATCGGACGTAACTTCTTCCGTGCGGTGGAGGCGCTGAAGGCTGTCGGCAAGACCGATATCGAGATCGTCGCGGTCAACGACCTCACCGACATCAACACCCTCGCCACGCTGCTGAAGTACGACTCCATCCTGGGTCGGCTGCCGCAGGAGGTCTCGGTCGACGGTGATGTCATCGTCGTGGGCGAGCAGCGCATCAAGGCACTCGCCATCAAGGAGGGCCCCTCGGCCCTGCCGTGGGCCGATCTGGGCGTCGACGTCGTGGTGGAGTCCACCGGCATCTTCACCGATGCCGCCAAGGCCAAGGGTCACCTGGCCGCGGGCGCCAAGAAGGTCATCATCTCCGCGCCGGCCTCCGGCGAGGACATCACCATCGTGATGGGCGTCAACGACGACAAGTACGACGGCAGCCAGAACATCATCTCCAACGCCTCGTGCACCACGAACTGCCTCGGCCCGATCGCGAAGGTGCTCAACGACGCCTTCGGCATCGAGCAGGGTCTGATGACCACCATCCACGCGTACACCCAGGACCAGAACCTGCAGGACGCGCCGCACAAGGATCTGCGTCGCGCCCGTGCCGCGGCCCTGAACATCGTGCCCACCGGCACCGGTGCGGCCAAGGCCATCGGCCTGGTCCTGCCGGAGCTGCAGGGCAAGCTCGACGGCTACGCCCTGCGCGTGCCGGTCCCGACGGGCTCGGTCACCGACCTGACCGCCACCCTGAAGAAGGCGGCCACCGTCGAGGAGATCAACGCCGCGCTCAAGGCCGCCGCCGATGGTCCGCTCAAGGGCATCCTCAAGTACAACGAGGACCCGATCGTCTCCAGCGACATCGTCACCGACCCGCACTCCTCGATCTACGACGCGCCGCTGACCAAGGTCATCGGCAACGAGGTCAAGGTCGTGTCCTGGTACGACAACGAGTGGGGCTACTCCAACCGCCTGGCCGACCTCATCGGCCTCGTCGGCAAGTCGCTCTGATCGCATGACGGTCAAGACACTCCAGGATCTCCTGGCCGAGGGTGTCGAAGGTCGGGGCGTACTCGTGCGCTCCGACCTGAACGTCCCCCTCGACGACAACGGCCAGATCACCGATCCGGGCCGGATCATCGCCTCGGTGCCGACCATCTCCGCGCTGGTCGAGGCCGGCGCCAAGGTCGTCGTGCTGGCCCACCTCGGCCGCCCCAAGGGCGAGCCGGATGCCAAGTACTCGCTGGCTCCCGTCGCGGTGAAGCTGGCCGAGCTGCTGGGCCGCAATGTCCAGCTCGCCGGTGACGTGGTCGGCTACGACGCGCTCTCGCGCTCGGAGGGCCTCACCGACGGTGACGTCCTGCTGCTCGAGAACGTGCGTTTCGACGCGCGCGAGACCAGCAAGGACGACGCCGAGCGGGCGAAGCTGGCCGCGGCCTACGTCGAGCTGGTCGGTGACGACGGCGCGTTCGTCTCCGACGGCTTCGGTGTGGTGCACCGCAAGCAGGCCTCGGTCTACGACGTCGCCCAGGTGCTGCCGCACTACGCGGGCACGCTGGTCGCCGCCGAGGTCGAGGTGCTGCAGAAGCTCACCAAGGACCCGGCCCGCCCGTACGCGGTGGTGCTCGGTGGTTCGAAGGTCTCCGACAAGCTCGCTGTCATCGAGGCGCTGGCCCCCAAGGTCGACACCCTGGTGATCGGCGGCGGCATGTGCTTCACCTTCCTTGCCGCGCAGGGACTTCCGGTGGGCGCCTCGCTGCTGCAGGAAGAGATGATCGACACCTGCAAGGATCTGCTCGAGCGCTACGGCGACGTGCTGCACCTGCCGGTCGACATCGTGGTGGCCGACAAGTTCGCCGCCGACGCGGACACCAAGACCGTCGCCGCCACCGAGATCCCCGACGGCTGGCTCGGTCTCGACATCGGCCCGGAGTCGGTCTCGCGGTTCGCCGCGCTGCTGACCGAGGCCAAGACGGTGTTCTGGAACGGCCCGATGGGTGTGTTCGAGTTCGAGAAGTTCGCCGCGGGCACCCGTGGTGTCGCCGAGGCCATCGTGACCGCCACCGGCAAGGGTGCGTTCACGGTCGTCGGCGGTGGTGACTCGGCCGCGGCCGTGCGCACCCTCGGCCTGCCCGACGACGGCTTCTCGCACATCTCCACCGGTGGTGGCGCGTCCCTGGAATACCTGGAAGGCAAAGAGCTGCCCGGTATTTCGGTGCTGGAGGGCTGAGCGATGGCAGCACGTAAGCCGCTCATCGCGGGCAACTGGAAGATGAACCTCAACCACCTCGAGGCCATCGCGCTGGTGCAGAAGGTGGCGTTCGCGCTGCCGGAGAAGTACTTCGCGAAGGTCGACGTGGCGGTCATCCCGCCGTTCACCGACCTGCGCAGCGTGCAGTCGCTCGTCGAAGGCGACAAGCTCCTGCTCACCTACGGTGCGCAGGACGTCTCGGCGAACGACTCCGGTGCCTACACCGGCGAGATCAGCGCGCCGATGCTGGCCAAGCTGGGCTGCACCTACGTGGTGGTCGGGCACTCGGAGCGTCGGCAGTACCACAACGAGGACGACGCGACCGTGCTGGCCAAGGCCAAGCAGGCGCTGAAGTACGAGATCACCCCGATCGTCTGCATCGGTGAGGGTCTCGGCGTCCGCGAGGCGGGCACGCACGTCGAGTACAACCTCGAGCAGCTGCGCGGTTCGCTGAAGGGTCTTTCGGCCGAGGAGATCTCGAAGGTCGTCATCGCCTACGAGCCGGTCTGGGCCATCGGCACCGGCAAGGTCGCCTCGGCGGCCGACGCGCAGGAAGTGTGCGGCGCGATCCGGGCGGAGCTGGCGCAGCTGGCCTCCCCGGAGGTCGCCGCGGGCGTGCGCGTGCTCTACGGCGGGTCGGTCAACGCCAAGAACGTCGGCGAGCTGGTCGGCCAGACCGATGTCGACGGCGCACTGGTCGGCGGCGCGTCGCTCAAGGGTGACGAGTTCGCCACCCTCTCGGCGATAGCCGCGGGTGGACCACTGCCCTGATCGGGTAACGCACGAACGAAGGGCCGGAAACCGTGACAAGGTTTCCGGCCCTTCGCGTGTCGTGCCTACTGCGCGCGCAGGACCAGGCCGTGGCCGTTGTCGTTGCGCAGGGTGAGGGTGTCGGCGTCGACGGTGGCGGTGGTGCGGCCGTCCAGGGCGGTGAGCACGTTCTGCTCGACCTCCATCACGTCGGGCGCGCACATCATCCTGGTGGTCGCGACGGCGAAGTTCACCGCGTCGCCGGGGCCGACGCCCGCGGTACCGGTGATCCGGTTGCAGCCCGCCATGCCGTTGACGGTGCCGCCCTCGCCGATGGTCAGGTTCGGGCTCACCTCGTCGAGCACGGTCGAGCGGATCTGCGCGTCCGGGGTGAGTAGCGTGGTGACGATCCAGGTGGTGCCGAGCAGCGGTCGATCGGGGGTGACGATCTTCTTGTCGGTGAGGTGCACGGTGACGGTCTCCCCGGTCAGCGTCAGCCGGTCGCCGTCGAGGCGCCAGGTCGGCCCGGATTCCAGGAACGAGTTCTGCCAGGCGTCGGCGCGTGCGCGGTCGCCGGGACAGGCCATCAGGGTGCCCGCCAGACCGGACACGCTCAGCACGTGATCGCTGAGGTCGACCGCGCCGCTGGCGCCGTTGCAGCCGGAGTCGGCCGAGATCCGGCCGTCGGCGAAACCGAGCGTCATCGGCCCGCCGCCGGGGATCTGGTCACCGACGACCTCGGTGGAGATGTAGGTGTGTCCCATCGGGGTGGCGGAGTCGTCGGTGGGTTCGTCCTCGGACGAGCCGCAGGCCGTGGCCGCGAGGGCGGTCAGCGCGAGAAGGGCAGCGAGACGCAGTGGGATTGCCGACATGTAGCCGATGATACGGATCTACCCGGTGATTCCCGCGTCACCCGAGCAGCTGGCGACGGCGAACGGGCCACTGGCCTGATCCTGCGCGATGATCTTGCCGTTCGCGGTGATCTTGCACGTCACCTCGCCCCCGTCACTGCCCGCGCGCACGTTCAGCGAGACGAACTTGACCAGCCCGTCGAGCTCGATGTCCTTCGACCACGGCAGCGCCGCCTCGGATTCCTGCCCGAGGTCGAGGCCCTTGCCCGCGTAGGTGATCGACGCGGTGCCGGTGCCGCCCGCCTCGTAGGACACCGTGACCTCGCGTTTGGACTCCTTGTCGATCTCGTTCGCGACGACACCGACGAACGCGACGCACCCGCCGACGATCAGGAACAGCACGAGCAGGACCGCGCCGAGGACCCACGGCCACACCTTCTTCTTCTGCGGCGGCTGCGGGTACCCGTAACCGCTCTGCTGCGGATAGCCGCCGGGTTGGGGCTGCCACTGGGCATGATGCGGCTGACCTGGCTGAGACATGTGCGGTTCCCTCCGATGAAACATGTGCTCCCCCCGAATGAATGGAGCAACTGGACAAGATCGATCGCGCGCCCGCGGGCGTTAACACCCGATCGGACATCGCGCTCGCGTGGCGAGCACGGGCGGTCGCCAGGGATATGCTCGGCGGGTGAGCAGCGTGCCCGCGGAGCGGATGTCGACCTGGGCGCCCTTGCGTTCCCCGGTGTACCGGGCGCTCTGGATCGCCCAGCTCGTGTCCAATCTCGGCACCTGGATGCAGACCGTCGGCGCCCAGTGGATCCTCGTCGAGGAGCCCAACGCGGCCGCGCTGGTGGCCTTCGTCCAGACCGCGCTCGCCCTGCCGGTGATGCTGCTGTCGATTCCGTCGGGAGTTCTGGCAGACCTGGTGGACCGGCGCCGGCTGCTGATCGGCGCGCAGGCGGGGATGGCGCTGGCCTCGCTGACGCTGACCGTGTTCACCGCCACCGGCCACACCACCCCGGCGGTCCTGCTGTCGCTGCTGTTCCTGCTCGGCTGCGGGCAGGCGCTCACCGCCCCCGCCTGGCAGGCGATCCAGCCGGAGCTCGTGCCGCGCGACCAGATCACCTCGGCGGCGGCGCTGGGCAGCATGAGCATCAACATCGGGCGGGCGGTCGGACCCGCGATCGCGGGCGTGATCGTCTCGGTGGCGGGGCCGACCGTGGTGTTCGGGTTCAACACGCTCTCGTTCCTCGGCATCGTCGCGGTGCTGGTGGTCTCGAAGTGGCCGACGCGCGCCCGCACCCTGCCCAGTGAACGGCCGCTGGCCGCCCTGCAGGCGGGCACCCGTTTCATTCGCGCGGCGCCCGCGATCCGGCGGGTGCTCTTCCGGGCGATCCTGTTCATCGCCCCGGCCAGCGCGGTGTGGTCGCTGCTGCCGGTGATCGCGCACTCCCGGCTCGGCCTGTCCTCCGACGGCTACGGCCTGCTACTCGGCGCGCTCGGGCTCGGCGCCGTGTGTGGCGCGCTGGGGCTGTCGCGGTTGCGGGTGCTGTTCACCCCGACCCAGCGGCTCGCGCTGGCCGCGATCCTGTTCGGCTTCGGCGCGGTGGCCACGGCGCTGGTGCCGAGCGTGCCGGTGGTGCTCGTGCTGCTGGTCGGTGCGGGCCTGGCCTGGCTGCTGGCCATGTCGACGCTGAACTCGACCATGCAGCTGCTGCTGCCCGCCTGGGTGCGGGCCCGCGGGCTGTCGGTGTACATGCTGGTCTTCATGGGCGGGCAGGCCATCGGCTCGCTGCTGTGGGGCCTGGTCGCCGGGGCCTATGGCGCGGTGACGGCGCTGCTGATCGCCGCCGGAATGCTGGCCTGCTGCGCGGTCAGCACGCTGTGGTGGCCGATCCGGCACAACGTCGAGGACCTCGACCTCTCCCCGGCGGCGTTCTGGCCGGAACCGCAGCTCGTCGTCGAACCGGATCCCGAGGACGGGCCGGTGCTGGTGATGCGCGGTTACGACGTGCCACCCGAACGTGTGGCGGAGTTCACCGCGGCGATGGCGCTGGTCGGGCGGTCACGGCAGCGGACCGGGGCGATGGAATGGCGGCTCTACCGCGATGTCGGCACCGTCGACCGGTACGTCGAGGCGTTCGTGGTGCGGTCGTGGGCCGAGCACATGCACCAGCATCAGGTCCGGCTCACCGCGCGTGACCACGAGATCGAGCTGACCGTCGCGGACTTCGCCGCGGGCTCGCAGACCGTGGCCCACCTGGTCGCGGTCGAGCCTGGTTAGACCGGCAGTCCGACCACCACCTAGGATGAACGCCATGTCGCTGTTCCTCGATATCCTCCTCGTCGTCACCAGCTTGCTGCTGGTGCTGCTGGTGCTGTTGCATCGCGCCAAAGGTGGAGGCTTGTCCAGCCTGTTCGGTGGCGGCGTCCAGTCGAGCCTGTCCGGCTCGACCGTGGTCGAGAAGAACCTCACCCGGATCACCATCTTTGTCGGCATCGTCTGGGTCATCGCGATCCTCGGCATCGGCCTGGAGATCAAGTTCGGCTGATCGCGCCGGGTCCGCCCGAATTCCGTTGACGCCCAACGGGGGAGCCGTGCTTCCATAGCGGCATGACCGGGAACACGGCCGTACGGCCCGACTGGCTCGACGTGCCCGAGCCAGTGCGTGCCGCGATCGAACACCGACTCGGGACCACCGTGCGCTCGGCGCGTACGCCGCAGGGTGGATTCACCTCCGGTCTCGCGGCACGGCTGCTGCTCGGTGACGGGCGGCGGGTGTTCGTCAAGGCGATCGAGGCGACAGAACCGCTCGCGGCGAGTTATCGAAGCGAGGCGGCGGCCGTGGCCGGACTGCCCGCGGCGACTCCGAGCCCGGCCCTGCTGTTCGCCGGTGCGTTCGCGGGCTGGGTCGCCCTGGTGTTCGAGGACGTGCCGGGCCGCCATCCCCGCTTCGACCGACCGGACGAATGGGCGGCCGTCTCGGCCACCGTCGACCAGCTCGGTCGCCTGCCGATCTCGGACCTGTCGCTCACCCCGTTCGCCGAGTGCTTCGGTCCCGCCCTCGCCTACTGGACGGTCTTCGCCGAGCACGGTCCGCCGCCAGGGCTGAGCCGGTGGGCCTGCTCGCGCCTCGACATCCTGGCCGACTACGAGACCCGCTGGCTCGCCGCCGCCGAGGGCACCGCGCTCGTGCACACCGACCTGCGACCCGACAACATGATCCGGGCCGCCGACGGCACGGTTCTCGTCGTGGACTGGGCGTCACCGTGCCGGGGCGCCCGCTGGATCGACCTGGCATGTCTGGTGCCGTCGCTGCTCGTCGCGGGCGTTGACCCGGGTCCGATCCTGGCCGAGCATCCCGCCACCATCGACGTCGACCGGGCGGTGATCGTGGGGTTCCTGGTGGCGCTCGCCGGGTACTGGGAGCACAACTGCCGTTTGCCCGCGCCGAACCGGTCGCCTCATCTGCGTCGGCACCAGGCACGATCGGCCCATGTGCTCCAGCAGTGGTTGCGCGCCGATGGGCTGACCACACCCACCAGGTGAGTCCGGCTGCCCGGAATCAGCCGGTCATCAGTGCTGTTGCGGCGGCTTCGATGTCGGCTTCGCTCAGCAGGACGGTATCGGCGGCGGGACCCAGTGGGACGAAACTGTCCGCACTGGTGACGCGGGCCAGCGCGCCCCGATAGCCGTTGTCGATGAGCGCGGCGTACACCGACTCGGAAACGCCACCGCCGCGGCGGGTCTCGTCGGCGATCAGCACCCGGCCGGTGGCCTCGGCCTGGGTGAGCAGGTCGGCGACCGGGAGTGGGTTGAGCCAGCGCAGGTCGAGAACGCGGGCGTGTATGCCTTGGGCGGCAAGGTGATCGGCGGCGCGCAGGCTCATGGGGACGCCGTTGCCGAAGGTGACGATGGTGAGATCGGCGCCGTCGCCGTACAGGCGGGCACTGCCGATCGGCACGTGCGCGTCGGTGGGGGACGCGAGCCAGGATTCGTCGCCGGGATGCAGGTCCCTGGTGTGGTACAGCGCGATCGGCTCGACGAACACGCACACGCGACCATCCACCCTGGCCGCGGACACACACGTCCGCAGCATGGCGGCCGCGTCATCGGCGCGGGCGGGCACCGCCACCACGACACCGGGGATGTCCCGCAGGGCCGCAAGGGAATCGTCGTTGTGGAAGTGGCCGCCGAAGCCCTTCTGATACGCGAGTCCGGCGACCCGCACCACCATCGGATTGCGATATTGCCCGTTGGAGAAGAACGACAGCGTCGCCGCCTCGCCGCGGATCTGATCGGCGGCATTGTGCACATAGGCCAGATACTGGATCTCCGGGATCGGCACGAACCCGGCCAGCGCCGTGCCGAGCGCGGTCCCGAGGACGGATTGCTCGTCGAGCAGCGTGTCGAACACCCGCCGCGCGCCGAACCGCTTCCTGAGCCCCTTGGTGACCCCGTACACCCCACCCTTGCGCCCGACATCCTCGCCGAACACGAGCACATCGCGATCCCGCGCCAAGATCTCACCCAGCGTGTGGTTGATCGCTTGGGCGAGTGTCATCGCGGATGGGCTGGTCCCGGACGGTGGCGAATCCTCGGACAGCGCCGGGCGCGGCACCGCGCGAACGACATCGGTGCGGACGGCGTCGGCATGTGCCGGGGCGAGTGGCGCGACGACTGCTGCCGCCGAGTCCAGCCGCGCCTCGCGCACCACCTTGTCGCTGGTCTCGCGCACCTGCGCACCGATCCGCTCATAGCGGGCGAGCAGGTCGTCCGCGTCGGTGACGCCCGCCGCGATCAGATAGCGGGCGGTGCCGACCAGGGGATCGCGGGCGAGATCGGCGGCCGTCTCGGCCGGACCGCGATAGGCCGCCTCGACATCGGAGCCCGCGTGCCCGCCGAGGCGGACCGTGCGCAGGTGCAGGAAGACCGGCACCCGCCAGGATCGGGCCAGCTGGACCGCGTCCTCGGCGGCGCCGAGGACATCGGGCAGATCGCAGCCGTCGGCGGCGAGGTAGGTGAGCCCGGGGCGCGGGCCGTAGGCGCGTTCGATCCAGTCCGGCGGGGTCGGCACGCTGATGCCGAGTCCGTTGTCCTCGCAGACGAACACGATCGGCATCGGCACGCCCTGATGCGCGGCGTGCAGGGCGGCATTGATCGCGCCGGTGGCGGTGGAGTGATTGGCCGAGGCATCACCGAAACTGCACACCACCACCGCATCCGCGGGCCACGGACACGAAATACCTTGGCGGGCAGCGCGATCCAGTGCGAAAGCCAGGCCGACCGCGCGCGGCAGATGCGAGGCGATGGTCGAGGTCTGCGGGATGATCGAGGCACGCGCGCTCCCGAACACCTTGTGCCTGCCCCCGGAAATGGGATCGGCCGCCGCCGCGACCACCCCGAGCAGCACGTCGCGGATCGGATCGAGCCCGGGAATCTGTCTGCACCGCTGCACGAAGAACGCCCCCGACCGGTAGTGCAGCAACGCCGGATCGTCGACCCGCGCCGCGGCCGCCACCGCCGCATTGCCCTCGTGCCCCGACGACCCGATGCTGTAGAAACCCTGCCGCGCCACCCCCAACCGCCGCGCCGCCAGATCGAGATGTCTACTGGTGACCTGGGATTCGAACAACTCCAGCCCGAACGCGGAATCGATACCCTCCACTACCCCGCTCGGCGCGACGAGCCCGGCCAGCGCGCCCCGAAAAGCCGCGTCCACATCGAGCGAACCCCTCGCCCTCTCGCCCATCGCACCCACTCCTCGCCCGCAGTCGAGTCGACGTCCGATCCGTCGGCATACACCGCCCCCGATGCTAGTGCCACCAGCCGGCGATCCCGCGCCGAATCAGCCCCCGCTCATGACATCGAGAACCTCCGGAGCTGCGAAGAAGCGCTGACGGCCCCGGGTCACCTCGACGAGAATGCCCGCGGCGACCAGCTTCTCGACATTGGCGGTGGCGGCGCGATGGGTGACGCCGAGCGCGGCTTTGGCGATATTGATGCTGATCACCGGCGCGCGGAACAGTTCGTCCACGAGTACAGCCAGCAGTCCGGAAGAACGAGCAGTGGCGACACGCGCGCGGAGGTCGGACCGCAGGGTGTCCAGCCGGACCGCGCGAGCCAGACTGTCGCGGGCCTGCCGCTCGATCACTTCGAGAAAGAACTCGAACCACCCGTGCCAGTCACCCTCGGTCGAAACCCGCAGCAGCCCTTCGTAATAACGGTCTCGTCGAGGCTCGATATAAGACGAGAGATCGAGCAGCGGCGCGGGGAGCAGACCCCACTCGACGAGCAGCAGGACCGCAAGTAGCCGCCCGATTCTGCCGTTGCCGTCGATGAAGGGGTGGATCGCCTCGAATTGACAGTGTGCCGCCGCGATCGCCAGCAGCGGGGGAAGTTCGCCCTCTGCATGGAGGTACTTCTCGAACGCGTCGAGGGGTGACCACAGTAGCTCCGGCGGCGGTGGGACATACCGCGCCGTCGAGATCGTGGACCCGGGCGGTCCGATCCAGTTCTGGCTGCGCCGGAACTCGCCCGGGGTGGCATGGTCGCCGCGAACGCCGGTCATCAAGATCTGGTGCGCCTCGCGCAGCAGCGGAAGGCTCAACGGCAACCTGCGGTCCTCGTCGAGCAGATGATCCATGGCGCTCATGTAGTTGAACACCTCTTGCACGTCACCGGCGGGCTTGGCGGGTCGCTCGGCTTCGTACATCGCGACATCGGAGAGGGACGCGACAGTGCCTTCGATGCGGCTGGACAAGACCGCTTCGCGTCGGACCAGCGCACGGCCGAACAGTTCCGGACTCGGTAGGCTGCGCCCCAGTCCGGCCAGTTCGCCGACCGCTCGATCGGCGGTCGACAATTGCCGAATGAGCGACGGTGCCAGTGCCACGGCCGGTGGGAGTGGTGGCGGTGTGAAGGCCTGGTACCCCTTCTCGGCCCGGACCACATTGGCCTGTTGAGCGGGGGAGAAGTCTTCGATCCGCATGTAACCTCCACCCATCTGGCCAGGATTAGTGATACTTAGTCCGGTGAAAGTATCACTACTGAAGTGTAGTGCTACTTAGGTACCAGTGATTGACATTAGTGATACTTTTCTCTCAAAAAGTATCACTAATGTGTCTCTTGGGGCTGGATGAGGTCCGAGTGCGCGTGCCGTCGGTTGTGGGGGACCAGGTAGGGTCCGGGTTCAGTGTCTGGGCGGGGTCGATGCGGTGAGTCGTCGGTTGTGCTGCACTCCAGGCGGAAGCGCGGGACCGGTGGAGGAGGGGCAATGACGACGCCAGGTGGAACGGGTGGTTCCTACGGATACCCGCAGCAGCCGGGGCCGTATGGTGCGCCGCCGCCGTATCCGCAGCAACCGGCGCCCTACCCGCCGTATCCGCAGCAGCCGGGGTCGTACGGCGCGCCGCCGCCGTACCCGCAGCAGCCGGCGCCTTACGGCGCGCCGCCGCAGCCCTACGGGCAGCCGGGCTACCCGCAGTCTGGGTATCCACCCGCGCAGTACGGCGCGCAGCAGTCGAATCCCGCTGTGCAGCAACCCCCTTCGATGCCCGCGGGGCCGGAGGAGAGTCCCATGATGCAGACCTACCTGGCCGCGGTAGCCCACCACATGGCGATGGGTGGTCTGCAGGTGAGCCGGAACTGGGTGGGGCCGGTGTTCACCACGATCGGGATCGGCGCGGTGATCAAGAGCTCGCTGAATCCGATCGAGCTGGCCGTGTGTGTCGGGCACGCGGGCGAGATCTCCCCGGCCACCGTCGCCGGATTCACCCGGCAGGTCGACGAATTCGCGCGGTCCATCCGGCGACCGAGCGCCTTCGCGGTGAAAGGCGGCGCGTGCGCGATCGCCGCGCTGGTCTCCGAACGGGTGCAGCCACAGAGCTTCGGCGCCGTCACCAACAAGGCGATGAGCTACGGGACCGTGGTCGTGCCCGCCGTGGTCGATCTCAGCGGTCGCCAGATGCTGATCGCGCAGAACACTCCGATGCTCGGCCTGGCGATGTGGGGCATGGTGCGCGACAAGGCGCGCATGTTCGTGCCGGACCCCCGCGCGGTCCTGGGCTGAGCCCGGTCCGCGCGAAACATCAAGGCGCGGTACCGAGATCGAAGCGCACCCCGGCGCGCAGCACCGGGCTGATCGACATGCCGAACATCCGGTGGACGGTTTCACTGAAGTGCGACGGCGTGGCGAACCCGGCGTCGATGGCACATCGGGTGAGATCGCGGCCCTGTGCCGCGCCACGCAGGGCGTGGATCACCCGTGACCACTGCTGATAGCGGCGGAACGTGGTGCCGCACTGCTGGGCGAACAGGCGCAGGAAGTGCGATGTGGACAGGCCGAGTTCCGCGGCCACGCTCTCGGCCCGGAACGTGCGCTGCGGGTTGCGCCGGATCGCGTCGGTGACGGCTTCGATCCGGGGATCGACGACCAGCGTGCGCCCGGCGACGGCCTGAGCGAAGACCAGTTCCGGGTCGACCACCTCGTCACGGCACCGCGCGACGATCTCGCGTTCGCGCCGGTGCCCGAGGCCATAGGGACCGGCCGTGTCCGTCATCTCGGCCGCGATGGCGGCGGCCGCCGCACCGGCGACGTCGACGAACAGCAGCAGGATCGGCTCGCCGAGCGCGTTGACCCGGTGGACCGCGCGGGCCGGTGAGAGCGAACTGCGCGTCGTGATCTCGCCGTGGGTGGCGGTGTCGAGCACGAATGGCCCGTCCAATCCGACGCTGAGCACCGCCACCGACCCCGAATGCGGGTCGACGCCGAGCTCGGGCCCGATGTATCCGGCATGCCCGGGCCGGATCCAGACCAGCGGCGAGCGGGTCGGACCGCATATTTCCGAAAGCGCACCCACGGTCACACCTGCCAGGGTATCGCTACGCCGCCCGCACAGCGGCCGGCGAAGAGCACGACGAGACGCCCGAAAGGCCACATCATGCGAGGCAAAGTCCCCCTACGAATGCGAATTCTGGCCGCACTGTCCAGCGGCCCGGACTGGGACTCGGTCACCCCCGACCAGGTCGTCGAGATCCGCGCGGCGCAGGACCGCCTGCGCGGGTCGAGCATCGGCCGACTCGTCACCGGCCGACCCGATGGCGGCGCCCGCATCACGACCCACACCCTCGAACTGCCGGGTCGCCGGATCGACGTGCGGATGTATCAGCCGGACCGCGCCGACGCGCCGTTGCCGCTGATCGTCGCCTTCCACGGCGGCGGCTGCATCTCCGGCACGCCCGAGCAGGACGACTGGCTGCTGAGTCACCTGGCGGCACAGTGCCCGGCGGTGGTCGCCTCGGTCGACTACCGGCTCGCCCCGGAACATCCGCTGCCCGCGGCCGTCGACGACGCCCGCGACGCCACGCGACACCTGGTCGAGCAGGCCGGACAGTGGGGTGCCGATCCCACCCGGGTCGCCGTGCTCGGTGCGAGCGCGGGCGCCACGCTCGCGGCGCTCGTCGCGATCCGGGCGTGCGAGCGCGGGGTGCCGATGCGCACGCAGGTGCTGGTCAACCCGCAACTGGACTGGACCGAGCGCGCCTTCGACTATCCCTCCTTCACCGAGAACGCGGACAGCCCGACCTCGACCCCGGCGAATTGCCGTGCGGTGCTGCGCCTCGCGGTGCCACCGACCCTGGACGCCCGCACCATCTCGCCGCTGTCGTTCGACGATCTCACCGGGCTGGCACCGGCGCTGATCCAATCCGTCGGCACCGACACACTCGAAGACCAGGCGACCGCCTACGCCGAGCGGCTGCGGAGCGCGGGCGTCGAGACGACACTGACCGGCTATCCGGACGCGACCCACGCCTTCCTGAGCATGTCCGGGATGGTTCCCTCGGCCGTCGCCGCCCGCGCGGAGATCCTCGCGCACCTGCGCAGCCACCTGCTCGAGCGCTCGGACGCCAAGCGATGACCGTCACCGAGGTGCGCGCGCCCGCGGCCGACACCGCGCCGGGCCTGCTGCGCCCGCATGCGGGCGGATTCGCCGCCGTGGTGATCCTGCAGGTCGTCGGCGCGATCGCGGGGCTCGCGCCCCTGCTCGCGGTCGTGGAACTGGGCCGCACGCTGCTGTCGTCCGGCCCGGTCGACCACCGGCACGTCTGGCTCGTCGTGCTCGCGGGCGCGCTCGGCCTGCTGGTCCGGCTGGTGTGCACGGCGGCGTCTTCGGGCATCGGGCACCTGCTCGACAACCGGGTGCAGCTGTCGCTGCGGCGGCAGCTGGCCGATCGGCTCGGCCGGGTGCCGATCGGCTGGTTCTCCCGGCGGCGCACCGGCGAGCTGGCGAAGGTCGTCGGCGAGGACGTGAGCGCGGTGCATCCGGTCATCGCCCACGCGCCCGGCGAGCTGGTGTCGGCGTTCGTGGTGCCGCTGGTGGCACTGATCTACCTGTTCACCGTCGATTGGCGGCTCACCCTGATCACGCTGATTCCCGTGCTGCTGGCGGTGGCGCTGGTCCCGCTGATGATGACGCCGACGCGGCTGCGCGAACAGGAGGACTTCGACGCCGCCATGGGACGGATCGCCGACGCCGTCGTGGAGTTCGTGCAGGGCATCGCCGTGGTGAAGGCCTTCGGCGGCTCCGAGCGCGCACACCGTCGATTCCGCACGGCCGCAGACCATTTCGCCGACATCTTCCTGCGGATGGTGCGCGGCCTGGCCGGGGTGGCCGCGGGGATGCAGGTGGCGCTGTCGCCGCCGTTCGTGTTGTTCGTCGTGCTCGCCGGCGGCACCGTACTGATCACCTCGGGTGGCATGGCACCGGCGGACCTGCTGCCGTTCGTCCTGCTCGGTCTCGGCCTGACCGCGCCGGTGGCGGCACTGGGCCACGGCTTCGACGACCTGCAGGCGGCCCGGCGCGCGCTCGGCCGGATCCGCGACGTACTCGACGAGCCCGCCCTGCCCGAACCCGCGCATCCGCTCGCGCCGCAGGGGCATCGGGTCGAGTTGCGGGACGTCCGCTTCGGTTACGAGACCGGGCACGAGGTGCTGCGCGGCATCGACCTGGTGCTCGAGCCCGGCACGGTCACCGCGCTGGTCGGGCCCTCGGGCAGCGGCAAGTCCACGCTGGTCCAGCTGCTGCCACGGTTCTTCGATCCGACCCACGGCGCGGTCCTGCTCGGCGGTGTCGACCTGCGTGAACTCGGCAGTGCCGAGCTCTACCGGACGGTGTCGTTCGTGTTCCAGGACGTGCGCCTGCTGCGCGCGTCGGTCGCCGACAACATCGCCCTCGCCGTGCCGCACGCCGACCGCGACGAGGTGGTCCGTGCCGCCCGCCTGGCCAACATCCACGATCGCATCCTCGAACTGCCGCACGGCTACGAGACACAGATCGGTGACGAGACCACCCTGTCCGGCGGTGAGGCACAACGGATCTCACTCGCCCGCGCCCTGCTCGCGAACGCCCCCGTGCTCGTCCTCGACGAGGCGACCGCCTTCGCCGACCCGCAGACCGAACAGGCCGTGCGCCGCGCACTGGCGAGCCTCGGCGGCGACCGGACCATCCTGGTCATCGCCCACCGGCTCGAGACCATCGCCGACGCCGACACCGTCGTCGTGCTGGACAACGGCGCGATCGTCGAACAGGGCAGGCCCGCCGACCTGCTGGCCCGGCGCGGCGAATTCGCGACCCTCTTCGACGCGCACCGAGCGGCGATCGCCGCCACCGAACCACCGGGAGAACACTGATGATTCGCCTACTGCTGCGCGTGCTCGGCCACGAGTACGCCACACCCGTCCGGCGCACCGTGGCGCTGATGACCGTGACCTCGGTCGTCGAAGGACTGTCCTACGCGCTGCTGGTCCCCGTGCTGCGGGCCCTGTTCGGACCCGCACCCGCCGACGCCTGGCCGTGGCTGATCGCGCTCGGCGCCGCCGTCGCGGGCTACGCGCTGCTGCGCTACTACAGCGACCTGTCGGGTTTCCGCGCCGGCACCACCCTGCTGCGCGGGGTGTACCACCGGCTCGGCGAGCACCTGGCCGTGCTGCCCATCGGCTGGTACACCGCCGGACGGGTCGGTGAGGTGTCGGTGCTGGCCAGTCGCGGTGTGCTGCAGGCGATGAGCGTCATCGCGCACCTGCTCTCGCCGCTGATCTCCGCCGCCGTCACACCACTGACCATCGTGGTCGTGATGCTCGCCTACCACTGGCAGCTCGGCCTGGCCGCGGCCGCCGCCGTGCCGATCGTGGTGGCGGTCCAGCTCTGGAGCGGGCGGGCAATGGCCGTCGGTGATGCCGAGCGGCACGAACGCGATCACGAAGCGGCGCGACGCGTCATCGAATACCTGCAGGCCCAGCCGGTGCTGCGGGCCGGTGGCCGCACGGCCGAACGATTCCGGTTGCTCGACGACTCCCTGCACGAGGTCGAACGCGCCTCCCACCGTCGCGCGCTGACAGCACTGCCCGGCATCCTCGGGCTGTCGCTGGTGGTGCAGGCGATGTTCACCGCGCTGCTCGTCCTCGGCACCTACCTCGCGCTCGGCGGAAACATCGGTGCCGCAGAGGTTCTCGCGATCCTGGTCCTCGCCGCACGCTGCGCCGATCCACTCCTGTCGCTGGCAGACATGGCCGGACAGTTGCGCGCCGCACGGTCGGAACTGGTGCGCCTCGACGAGGTCCTGAGCACCGAACCTCTACCCGAACCCGCCGTGTCGACCCGGCCCGAAAACCATGACCTCGCTTTCGAATCCGTCACCTTCCGACACGGCGACCGCACGGTCCTCGACGAGGTCACCCTGTCGGTGCCCGCCGGTCAGCGACTCGCCGTGGTCGGCCCGTCGGGTGCAGGCAAGACCACGCTGCTGCAACTGATCGCCCGGTTCTACGACGTGGACGCGGGCACGGTCCGGATCGGCGGTGTCGATGTGCGCGCCATCGGCACCGAGGACCTCACCGCCCAGTTCGCGATCGTCTTCCAGGACGTCTACCTCTTCGACGGCACCATCGAGGACAACATCCGCCTCGGCCACCCCGACGCGACCGACGCCGAACTACAGGCGGCAATCCACGCGGCCCGCCTCGACGAGGTGATCGAACGACTCCCCGGCGGCCTGTCCGCCCACGTCGGCGAAGGCGGTGCCCTGCTGTCCGGCGGTGAGCGCCAACGCGTCTCGATCGCCCGCGCCCTCCTGAAGAACGCCCCCGTCGTCCTGCTCGACGAGGTCACCTCCGCCCTCGACCCCGTCAACGAGGCCGCCGTCCACGCGGGAATCGAACGCCTGATGGCAGGCCGAACCGTCGTCATGGTCGCCCACCGCCTCCGCACCGTCCAACGCGCCGACCGCATCGTCTTCCTCGACAACGGCACCATCGTCGAAGACGGCACCCACACCGAACTCCTCAGCCACAACGGCCGCTACGCGGACTTCTGGGCAAGCACCTTGGCCCCGGTCTCCTGAGCACGAACCGTCGGCGCGCTCGACGCCAGGCAAGCGGAGCGAACCGATGGCGGATCGGAACGCATCTGTGAGCGTGTGGAAGGACCCGGGTGGTGGCGGTCGTGTCGCCGCCGGGTGCGTCGTGGAGCGGGCTCGACGGCGGCGGATGGCTGGGAGCGCTGTGTATTCTGTGAGATCTGACTCGGCTGGCGGGGACGCATCAGCGGGGGAATCGTTGGGTGGCGGTGCCTGCCGGGCGCCCTCGGATGGGGATCGAAGGAGATACGTGCGAAACGGTCGGATTCTCGGTGCGGTGTTCGCCGGTACGTGCTTGGTGGGAGTCGTGGGGTGCGGGACCTCGGTCGACGGCACGGCGACGACTGTAGCGACCACTACTCGCGACATCGATTCGATCGAGGTCTACAACCCGTGCACGGAGTTGAGCGCGGATGTGCTGCGGGCGACGGGGGTGGATCCGGATTCCAAGCGGACCGTCACCGATGCGCAGTCGGGGCCGACGAGTTGGCGGGTGTGCTCGTGGTATCCGGAGGGTGATCCGTACGTGCTGACGGTGGCGTCTTCGAGTCACACCCTCGACGAGACGCGTGCCAAGGAATCCGTGACCATCCTTGGTGACACAACGGTTGGTGGCCGCTCGGGCATCACATTCCGAGAGAAGTCGAACCCTGACGGATGCTATGTCGCGTTCCCCGCGGCCCAGGGGATGTTCGAGATTTACGCCTCTTGGCTGTCGAACGGGAAGAAGGACGTGGATTCCTGCACGATCGCTGCGAAGCACGCTGCTGATCTCGAGCCGCACCTTCCGGCATAGGTTTGTCGAATGAGTGATTGCAAATGGGGGACGCACATTCATGGCTGATGGACTCGGCACGGACATCGCGCAGTGGAAAACGCTCAAACAGCAAGCCGTTGCCGGTGAATTCCGCATGGAGGAGGGTGTTGGTGAAGCGCTCCGCGCAGCATGCGCGACATATGTGGGAAAGCTCGAGAAGTTGAAAGAGGACGCTCGATTCCTGGAGCATCTCTCGGGGTACGGCGGCATCCCTTCGGCTGATTTGCTCAGGGAGAAGTTCCAGAACAAGGCCGTCAACGGCGAAAGTGACAATCCCGATGACTCCGCCCTGAAGCGCCTGGACCAACACATCGAAATCGCCACTCTCATGCGCGACACCTACGCCGCCGCGATCGGCAAGCTGCAGGAAACCGACCAGAAATTCGCCACCGTGCTCGGTCAGAAGACAGGGGAAATCTGATGGTGTTCCCCTTCGCCGCAGCTCTTCCCGCCATCATCACCATCGGCGGCGCGAAGGTCTACGACAACTATTCCCAGGCGTCCACGAACGCCGACCAGCAGAAGTCGCGAAACCAGGACGCCGCCAACACCTACGGTGGCGACAAGCAGATCATCAGCAACGAGCGATCGATGCTGCAGGGCCGGTTCGATGGTGAATACGCCGGGACGAAGATCGTCAAGCACGAGGATTTCGGCACCTGGACGCACCAGGAGATCTGGGACGCACTCCAGGGAAACAACGGAAAGTCCGCGGTCAAGGCGAGCGACATCAATGCCGGTGCCGACGGCTGGCGGCGGCTCGATGACGGCCAGGGCGGCGGCGGGGGCATGCGCGAAGCGGTCACCACGTTCCGTACCGAGGTCGAGCGCGCGATCGAAACGCACTGGACGGGCAAGGCGGCCACCGCGTCGATGGAGAGCACCCGCGCCTACGGTGTCGAGGCGGAAAAGCTGGCAATGACCTTCGAGATGGTGGCCAACAGCATCGACCTGCTGGAAGGCGCACTCGGACACGCGAAAGCCGCGGTCGGTGAGCCCGAAGACGTCTCGGCCTTCGACAAGGCGGTCGCCGTGATTCCCGGCACCGGTCTGCTGAAGACCGCGAAACATCGCGCCGACGAATCGTCGAAGGCCGCGCAGGAGGTCATGAAGACCGTCTATCAGCCGGTGGCGCAGGAAGTCGACCAAAAGACCCCGGTGCTCGCGAAGGCAGTGAGCACCTTCAAGGCCGACACCCCAACCGATCCCGGCGACGGCAAGCCGAACGAAGGCGACAAGCCCAACGGCGACACGGGCGAACCCTCCACCCCGCAGGAGCCGACGACCCCGACGACTCCGACGACCCCGGAGACGCCGACAACGCAGGAGACACCGACCACGACGACTCCTGCCGCGACCACCCCGAACGCCGAGGATCCGACCAGCACCACACCGGCGGCGACCACGCCGACGACACCGGCCGCCACCACTCCGGCGGGCACCCCGACCACGCAGTCACCGCTGGGTACCGGCGGCAGCCCAGGCACCGGATCGCCAGGCGGCTCGCCCGGCACCGGCACTCCGGGCCTCGGTGCCTCGCTACCCGGATCGCCGGGACAGGCGGCGGGCACCGCGGCGGCCGCGCGTGCCGGTGGCACGGGTGCCGGCGCCGGACGCGGCATGTCGGGCATGCCCGGAATGGGTGCCGGTGCGGGGCGTGGCGGCAAGGGCGATGACGACAGCGAGCACAAGATCCCGGACTATCTCATCCAGGACCGGGAGACCGAACTGCTGGGCGTGCAACCGCGCGTGCTGCCGCCGGGCGGGGTGATCGGCGAATGACCGGATCCACCTGGCAGATGGAAGGTCTCACCTTCACCATCGCCCTCGAGGCACTCGGCCGCGACCGACTGCCGTATCCCCTGAGCTGGTTCCCGCGTGAGCTCGAGTTCCCCGACGACCTCGAACGCAGCCGCGCCGCGGCCGCCCAGCGCCTGGCGACGCGCTTCGACGAGACCCTCTACAACGCTCTCGCGGTGCTGCTCGAACCCGAGATGCGCGTGGAGGTCTACGGGTTCTACGGACCCGACCAGACCCAGGTGGTCCGCATCCACGCCGGAATCACCGGCGGCACAGCCACTTTGGCCGTCCAGCGCCCCGGGCGGACCCGCGAGTACGGCACCGACATCACCGTCAGCACGCACCAATCGCACCGGATCGCCGCCGAGGTGATCGGCCGCATCCCGCGTCTGGCCGCCGGTTCCCACCGGTCGTTCCAGGGCCGACGCAGTGATCTGCATCAGCAAACCTACGGTCGCCACCCCACTCGCCTGTCACCGGCCGAGGACACGCAGCGCTTCTTCCGCCGCCCTCGCTCGGGCATGGGTGAGATCACCGTCCTGCCCGGTTTCGCCCTCGACTCCAAGCCGACCGACGACGGCCGCGCCTTCCTCTGGCTCGACTACCCGAACGACGGGCGCTACCTCCTGCACGAGCACAGCGCCGACGACATCGCCGTCACCCCCGGGGCCCCGGACGAAATCCTGCGTCAGCTCCAAGACCGCATCGACGCGACCGCACGGACCCTGGGCCGCGGAGCCCGGGTACCCGACCGGCTCGTCTACGACGACGAGGACGACCCCGAAGCGGAGTACTTCCAGCGCAAGAGCTGGCTGGTGTGACCGCGCAAGGGCTGTCGGCCCGCCGCGCCGCGGGGATCGTCGCGCAGTCGATCCTCGGGTTCGTGGCGGGCTGGCTGCTCTACTGGGGTTGCGGTCTTGCCGTGCTCGAGCTCGAAATCCGTTTTCCGGCAATTCGATTGCCGTACTGGACCGACACCTGGCTGGTGCCGGTCGCGATCCCGCTCGCGCTCATCGGCCTGCTCTGGGTGAAGCTCCCAAATGCTCGGACCGTCTGGAAATCGGCGATCGTGGGCTGCCTGGTGGCGGGGATGTTCTTCACGTGGTTGCTGATGTCCTTCGCGCTTGGTCACCACGCTCTCGGGTGAGCGTCAGAGGAGAACCACAGGCTGGTGATCAACGGACCTACGCGGTCAGCAATCCGCGTGAACGAAGACCCGCCGCGTCGCATCGCCGCCGTCGTGGATGACGACATATCGCCTCGGGTCCCGATAACCCTCCACCGAGTGCTCGTTTCCGATCTCCGTCGCCAACGGATCGTCCAATCCCGTCGCGCCCCAATACTTCCAAGACGGGGGAACCCCCGGCGCGAACTCCCCGAAGCCGGATCGCCGCTCGAACTCATCAACGGAGCCGATCGGAATGTCGACCACCGCGACCGAAGTCGACTCCCGGAACCGGCTCTCGTGCTCGAACCACACGACATCCGCACCCTCCGGGAAGACAATGTCGGCGCACGTCGCCAAGTGGCTCATGTCGCCCGCCTGGGAGGACGAGCATCCTCCGATTCCGACCGAGACGGCACCCATGGCGACACAGAGCCCAATTACCTTTCGCCAGAAGTAGTTCCGCTTGGTGAGTCCGTTCGAAGATGTCGAGGGAATCGCTGTTCTCCGCTCTCTTCAGCGCAAGTCGAAGTACGAGCACGAGGTTACTGGGGGTCGAGGGAATGAAGGGTCGTCTTGCTGGGGCGGTAGTGGCACTCGTCGTTGTGGGCGCGGTGGGGTGTGCGACGCCCGAACCGTCGCGAGGTGAATCCTGGTGAGCCGTTGGCGATGTCGGTGTCCATCGTCGAGGTGGAGACCGGGGAGGTGGTCTTCCGGGATGTGGACGAGTACAGCACCAGCCGGCATCACCGTTATGTTGTCGGCTGGCTTTCGGGTGAGCCCGAGCAGTTGTGGGTGTACTCGGGAGATGTCGGGACCGCTCGTTTCGATCGTCAACCGGATGGCGGTTGGCTCAAAACCCTGAGCCCCCAGTACATTCCGGCCGAAGTCGACGACTGGTAGTGACGACGGATCCTCAGCTTGCGGTCCGGGGTCCAATCCAGAGGGCCTCGGCGAGAGCGCACAGGTCGCCGTTTCGGGTGGAAAGGGCCACGCCCACTGTGTGTTTGCGGCCGTCGTGGTGGATCGGCCAGGCGTGCACGATGTAGTCCGCGTCGGCGGGGGTGGGTCGGTAGCGGGTGGCGGTGAGGGCGGCGGTGACCGCGCCGCGCGCCAGACCATCAAAGACCATGGCGGCGAGACCGCCGGGGCAGTCGAGGGCTGACCAGATGATCTCCGGCGGTAGCTCGCCGGTGTCGTCGGCGAGGCGTGGATCCGGGGTCCACGCGGCGGTCATGATCCGGTGATCGGGGATCGCCCAGGAGAACAGGCGGAGGCCGTGGCCGGGTGCGCACTCGATGCCGCAGCCGAAGCAGTCGGTGACCTGGCGTTTCGGGCTCGCGAGCGCGGACTCGGTGGCGGCGTTGGCCGTGTCCCAGGACGGAGTGGGTGGCGGGGTGGTGTACAGGGTGGCGGGCGCGGCCTGCACCAGCAGGGTGCCGTCCATATCGACCAGACTCGCGTGCCCGGGTTCCTCGACGGGCAGCGTGACCGGGGTGCCGACCGGGACCGCCCGGCGGAAATCGACCCGGACGGTCTCGGCACCGGAACGGCGCGCCAGCATTCCGGCCACATAGCCCCCGAATGCCACCTGCGGGTACCCGTGCACGTGCTCCGGAATGGTCACTGCCTCGGTCTGGATCATGCCCCTGAACGTCCCTTCCGCTGTCGCACGGCATCGACGATAGCGGAGCCGGGTGACAGTCGAATCGGGGTGACGGAGCCACGGTGCTGCGGGCGGCTACTCGTCGTCCAGGAGGTCGGTGGCCGCAGAATCTGGGGGCTGGCTAATTCCCGTCTGTCGAGGGAAAGCCCCACCACTCGTCGGACATGATCAAGTAGTCGTCGGGCCAGGTGTCGTGGGGGATGACCGAGTCGTCGGCGGGGTCGCCCCAGGCGATCACCGACTCGGTGGGTTCGGTGTCGACAGGGGGCTCGGGCTGCGGCAGTGGTTCGGCCGAGTCGTCGGTGACCGGTCGGGGTAGGGCGCTGGCAGGCGCTCTTTCGGCCGCCTCGCGCGGGGGATCGGGCTGGGTTCGTCCTGGATCGCCGGGGTGCTGCTCAGGTGCCCGGCGGGTCCGGGTGACCGGAGCGAAGCTGATGGGGTCGCATTCGGAGATCCGAGCCGGTGTGGGCCGGCGCGGCGCCTTCGTGGGCAGTTCCGCCGAGCCCGACGTTGGTCGTGCTGACCGACTGGGCGGGAGCCGAGTCGGCGTCGGAGCCTCAGCGGGCCCTGGTGCTGAGTGCTGCTGGTCGGGCGAGGATCGGGCCACCACTGGGGAATCGGCTTCTCCGGTTGCAAGCGGGGAAAGCTCAGTGCCACTGGCAGATTGGGGTCGACTCAGCTTGTCGGCGACTTCCTGACGGCCTTCCTGCAGACGCGGATCGCTCCCCAGCGCCGCCACCGCCTCACGCATGACCGCCGCCGCATCGGCCATCGCCTCGCGATGCAGTTCGACGATCATCGCGACCATTCGGTGCGGGTCTCGATCGACACCATCCGCACCCAATTCGATCCTGTGCAATGCGCCGTTCGCGCCGACTTCCACCCGCAGGGAACCGTCGGCACTTGTCGCCGTACCCCTGGCATCGGTGAGCGCACGCTGGAGCCGCTCGATGTGCCCGGAGACCGGATCGATATCTCCCATGCGGTGACCTTCTCCATCTGAATTGTTCAGAGAGCCTATCGATCACGAGTTGAGGTGTCGACGCAGGTCGCGTTGTTGCACGGGTGCGTCGTGATCGCTAGCGTGACCGCCGACGGAACTACGGGGAAAATGGGGGAATCATGGCCGGCGCAACGGACCTGGATCTCGATCCGACACGGGCACAAGAGCTTTCGACGACGTTGGGCAAGGCGGAGACCGAGATAGCCGCGGCAGTGTTCGCCGGAGAGACCGGCGAGGTCGAGCTGACGTTGCCGGGAACGACGATTCCCGATGTCTCGCTGGCGGCAATCGGCAAGGTCGTCACGGCCGCGAAAACCCTGATCGCCGACTACGATGCGCTGTCCACGGCAACATCGACCGCGGTGACGGAGTTCCAGAACAGGGACACCCAGAACGCGAGCGACATCACCGCCGCGCGAAGCGCACTGGCATGACCACGCTCGGTACCGCAGAACAGCAGTCGACCGAGACCGGTGCGACAACTCCGACCGTCGCACAGGTTCTCGCCTGGCAGCCCTCGACCTTGACAACGCGAGGTGACGCCTGGTCTGCCCAAGCGTCGAAGCTGACCAGCTTCGACGACACCCAGTATCGGGCCGTCGATGCCGGCCGTGACTTCTGGACGGGTAGCGCGGCGGACGCGATGCGAACCAGGCACGACGAGATCCGCACCACCACGAGGACTGTCATCGCAGCCCTGCAAGATGGCGCAACCGCGGCCAAAACCGGTGCGAGCAGGCTGGATTCAGCGAAAACGGCTGTAGTCGACGCGGTGAAGTCCGCGGAATCCAAGGGCTACGAGATCGGTGACGACGGCACCGCCACCATCTCGGCGAGCACCCACCAAACCTTGCTGTCCCAGCTGCCGGATGCGTCGTCGTATTCGGTGGCAGCGGGCGCCCTGCAGGTCGATGCGGATGCGTCGACGGCCGCGGTGAAGCAAGCACTCGAGAACGCGTGCACTGCTGCCGCGAAGGTGCAGTCGGCGATCGAGAGCGCGTTCGTGAGTCTGCCCGAAGCGGATTCTTTTATTGTCTACCAGAATGAAAACAGGAGCCAACATACAGAGTCGGATGCGGCCGGACGGGCAATCCTGATCCGCTACCTCAAAGGCATGGGCGACTGGACGATTGTTGATGATCCCAAGTGGTCGGAATACATGATGGCGAATGAAGTGCTGCGCAGGCAACTTGACGAGCCGGTTGCGACTGCCGCGGCGAGCGCATTGCAAGGGTATCTGCAGAATGGAAATTCCTCGCAGCCCGGTACTCCTCAGAAGTTCCACGCGGAGATGGAGAACGGTGAGAGCATGGTTGGTTACCAGTATCTCCACGGGACGGATGAAACTGTCGGAGATTTCACGTTCAGGCCGAACTCGGTAGTTACGCCGAGGGGTGACGGCACCTACGAGATAAAGATGTATAACAGCTATACCTGGAATGACATAATCAATGAGAATCCCAAATATCAGACCGATCAGGTCAAGAATGATTTCGCTGAATTGATCAGCTTGGGGAAAGCTGAGGAATACAAAATAAAGATCACCTGGAACGCTGACGCCACTGTCATCGTGGACGAATCTGGAAAGGTGATCAGCATGGAGGGGTACCCCGCATCATGAGAGCACTCATAACGCCGTTGGTTGCGGTGGTTCTCCTGCTCGCCTCGGTGGCGTGCGGGAATGATCGGGTCACCGCCGAAGGGGATGGCAGGTTCGCGCTGCCTGGAGTTCCTGTGACGTCTCCGAGCGGGTCTTTCGAGGCGCATGTGAACCCCAGTGGGAATCTGTCGATGTATGTGTCGATCACCGACAAGCGGACGGGTGCGGAGGTCTACAAGGACGTCGAGAACTACAGCACCAGTCGGCTACATGGTTATACCGTGGGCTGGTTGTCGAGTGCGCCGGAGCAGCTGTGGATCTACTCTGCTGACGTCGGAACCTCGCGGGTCGACCGTAGCGCGGAGGGTGAGTGGGAGAAGAGTCGGAGGATCGCGAAGGTGGAAGGCCACATGCCAGATGAGATTCTGAATTGGTGACTTGAATATCCCCCGCGGATACAGAGTTGTTGTCGGTGGTGCTGTGTTTGTTCGCGTTCCTGGTCGCCTGCGGGGAGTCGGAGGCCGATCTGCCGGAGACGATGGCGAAGTAGTTCGAGGGCAGGGCCGGGTCCGGGGTGGACCCGGCCGTGGCCTCGGGTTATTCGTCGTCGAGGAGGAGGTCGGTGGCGGCGGCCTCGTCGATGACCCAGGTGGTGGATTCGATGCCCACCGCACCGGCGGAGGGGACGTCGTCGGGGGCGGCGCCGTTGACGGCGGCGGCTACGGCGGCGGCCTTGGCGACGCCGCTGACCACGAGCATGACGTGGCGGGAGCGGTGGACCGCGGGCATGGTGAGGGTGACCCGGGTCGGTGGGGGTTTGGGGCAATCGTGGACGGCGACAACGTAATCGACGGTTTCCCGGATGGCGGGGGAGTGCGGGAACAGGGAGTTGACGTGACCTTCGGGGCCCATGCCGAGGATCGTCAGGTCGAATTCGCCGCGTTCGTCGAGTTCGGTGTGGATGATCTGCGCGTAGGCGGCGGCGGCTTCCTCGGGGGAGCCGTAGGTGCCGTCCGAGGGCGCGATCGGGAAGACATGGGCAGGGTCGAGCGCGACGTGATCCAGCAGCGCCTGCCTGGCCTGCAGTTCGTTGCGGTCGGCGTCGCCGTCGGGGACGAAACGCTCGTCGCCCCAGTAGACGTAGAGCCGCGACCAGTCGATGCCGCCGGGGGCGCGCCGGACGCGCTCGAGCAGGCGGATGCCGTCGCTGCCGCCGGTGAGCGACACCGAGGCGGTGCCACGTTCGGCCTGCGCGGCGACGATCACCGAGACGAAACGTTCGGCGGCGGCGTCGGCGAGGCTGTCGGAGTCGTCGTGCACCTCGATCGTGTTCGCGGGGAACTCGGCGCCGAGGTCGTCGTGCACGTCGATGTGCTCACTCATAGGTCACCTTTTCGATTCCGGCGAGCGCCTCGGCGTAGATCTCGTCGGCATCGAGCCGGCGCAGTTCCTCGGCGAGGCAGTCGCGAGTTTCCCGGCGCGCCAACGCGATGCGCTGGTCGGGGTCACCGGTGCGGGTCAGGGTTGCGGTTCTTCCGAGTTGCGGTCGTGCGATGGCGATCGAATCGGTGGCGCGGTGGATCTCCACCCGCAGCTCGCCGGTCTTGCGGACGACCGGGCAGTTCAGCCGAGCGGCGAGCCACCCGGCCAGGGTATCGAGCGCGGGCTCGCTGGCCAGCCCCGACACGGTCACCGACTGGACCGGTTCGAACGGTGGTTCGTCGAGCGCCGCCGCGAGCAGGGCGCGCCAGTAGGTGATCCGGCTCCACGCCAGATCGGTGTCGCCCGCCGCGTAGGAGTAGCGGCGCTTCTTGATGGCGGCCTGCGGATCGGGCGCGAAGGTGGCATCGGTGATCCGGCGCTTGGCCAGCTTGCCCACCGAATCCAGCGACGGGAAATCCGGTGCGCCGCGCGGCCACCACGCCACCACGGGGGTGTCGGGCAGCAGGAACGGGGTGACGACGCTGGACTCGTGGTTCACCAGTGGGCCCTGGAGCCGCAGCACGATGACCTCGGCCGCACCGGCATCCCCGCCGACGCGGATCTGGGCGTCGAGGCGGGTTTCGGCGTCGCGGTCACCGCGGGCCAGCACGATCACCCGGCAGGGATGCTCGCGGCTGGCGTCGTTGGCGGCGTCGATCGCGTCCTCGGCCTCGGAGGAATCCAGCGTGCACACCACCAGGGTGAGCACGCGGCCCTGGGTGATCACGCCGTTGGTCTCGCGCAACTGCACCATCCGCTTGCCGACCTCGACGGTGTCGGTGTCGGGCATGTCGACGATCACGGGCGCCGCCATTCCCGCCAGCTGCGCGCGAGCATCTCCTCGGCCGAGGCCGGGCCCCAGGTGCCCGCCTCGTAGGGTTCGGGTTTGCCCTGCGCGGCCCAGTGCTCGACCACGGGATCGAGGATGCGCCAGGACAATTCGACCTCCGCGTTCACCGGGAACAGCGAGGGCACGCCGAGCAGCACGTCGAGGATGAGCCGCTCGTAGGCCTCGGGGGAGGACTCGGTGAACGCCTCGCCGTAGCTGAAGTCCATGTTCACATCGCGCACCTCCATCCCGGAGCCGGGGACCTTGGAGCCGAAGCGCAAGGTGATGCCCTCGTCCGGCTGTACCCGGATGACGAGGGCGTTCTGGCCGAGTTCCTCGGTCATGGTCTGGTCGAAGGGCAGGTGCGGTGCGCGTTTGAACACCACCGCGATCTCGGTCACCCTGCGGCCCAGGCGTTTTCCGGTGCGCAGGTAGAACGGGACACCGGCCCAGCGGCGGTTCTCCACGTGCACGGTGATCGCGGCGTAGGTCTCGGTGCGCGACTGCGGGTCGAAACCCTCCTCCTGGTGCAGGCCGACCACGTGCTCGCTGCCCTGCCACCCCTCGGTGTACTGGCCGCGCGCGGTCGTCTCGTCCAGTGGCGCAACGAGTTTGGTGGCGGAGAGGACCTTGATCTTCTCGGTGGTGAGCTGCACCGGTTCGAAGGAGGTGGGTTCCTCCATCGCGGTCAGTGCCAGCAGTTGCAACAGGTGGTTCTGGATGACGTCACGTGCGGCGCCGATCCCGTCGTAATACCCTGCGCGCCCGCCCAATCCGATGTCCTCGGCCATGGTGATCTGCACGGAATCGACGTAATTGGCGTTCCAGATCGGCTCGAACAGCTCGTTGGCGAAGCGCAGCGCCAGGATGTTCTGCACCGTCTCCTTGCCGAGATAGTGGTCGATGCGGAAGACCGTCTCCTCTGGGAACACCCGGTTGACCAGGGCGTTGAGCTCCTTGGCGCTGGCCAGGTCGTGCCCGAAGGGCTTCTCGATCACCACTCGCCGCCAGGGCGTGTAGCCCTCGGCGTTCGTGGCGGTCGGCTTGGCCAGGCCGTGTTCGGAGAGCTGGTCGAGCACCACCGGGAACATGTTCGGCGGGATCGACAGGTAGAAGGCGTGATTGCCGCCGGTGCCACGCTCGATGTCCAGGGTGGCCAGGGTCCGCGCGAGCGTCGCGAAGGCGGCGTCGTCGTCGAAACTGCCCTGGACGAACCGCAGGCCTTCCGCCAGGTGGTCCCAGACCTCCTGGCGGAAGGGCGTGCGGGCATGCTGTTTCACCGCGTCGAGCACGACCTCGGCGAAATCCTCGTCGGCGTAGTCGCGCCGGGCGAAACCGACCAGGGCGAAACCGGGGGGCAACAGCCCCTGGTTCGCCAGGTCGTAGATGGCAGGCATCAGCTTCTTGCGGGACAGATCTCCGGTGACACCGAAGATCACCAGGCTGCACGGGCCCGCGATGAAGGGGACCCGCTTGTCACGTTCGTCGCGCAGCGGGTTCTGCCACAGCCCCGCCTGATCCGTCGATGCTGTGCCTGCCATCGGGTCAGTTGCCCCCCGCCGCCGCGGTACGCAGTTCGCCGGTGGTGGCCTCGAGCAGCTCGCCCCAGGAGGACTCGAACTTGTCGACGCCCTCGCGCTCGAGCAGGTCGAACACGTCGGTCAGGTCGATGCCGACGGCCTCGAGGTCGGCGAAGACCTGGGCCGCCTCGACCGCGTGGCCGCTGAGCGTGTCGCCGCGGACCTCGCCGTGATCGGCGAAGGCCTGCAGCGTCTTCTCCGGCAGGGTGTTGACCGTGTTCGTGCCGACCAGTTCGGTGACGTAGAGGGTGTCGGGGTAGTCCGGGTTCTTCACCCCGGTCGACGCCCACAGCGGCCGCTGCCGGTTGCCGCCCTGGGAGGCCAGGTGGTTGTAGGTGGAGGTGTGCGCCCCACCGTCGAACACGTCCTGGTACTCGGCGTAGGCCAGCCGGGCGTTGGCCACGCCCGCCTTGCCGCGCAGCGCGAGCGCCTCGGGGGTGCCGATCGCCTCCAGGCGCTTGTCGATCTCGGTGTCCACGCGGGAGACGAAGAACGAAGCGACGGAATGGATCCTGGCCAGATCGTGCCCGGCGACCTTGGCATTGCGCAGGCCGTCGAGGTAGGCGCCCATCACCGCGCGGTAGCGCGGCACCGAGAAGATCAGCGTCACGTTCACGCTGATGCCCTCGCCGATCACCGCGGTGATGGCGGGCAGGCCCGCCTCGGTGGCTGGGATCTTGATGAACAGGTTGGGCCGGTCGACGATCTTCCACAGCTCGACCGCCTGGGCGACGGTCTTGTCGGCGTCGAAGGCCAGGCGCGGGTCGACCTCGATCGACACGCGACCGTCCACGCCACCGCTGGCCTCGAACACCGGCGCCAGCACGTCGCAGGCGGCGCGCACGTCATCGGTGGTGATTGTGCGGATGGCCGCGTCGGCGTCGGCGCCCTGCTGGGCGAGTTCCTTCACCTGCGCGTCGTAGTCGTGTCCCTGGCTCAGTGCGGCCTGGAAGATCGACGGGTTCGTGGTGACACCGACGACGCCGCGGGTCGCGATCAGGTCGGCGAGATTGCCGGACTTGATGCGGTCGCGGGACAGATCGTCGAGCCACACCGAGACCCCCGCGGCCGAGAGCGCGGCGAGATTCTCGTTCTGTGCCATGGTTTTACCCCTTCACCTTGTCGAGCGAACGCTGCGCCGCGGCGACCACGGCATCGGCGGTGATACCGAACTCGCTGTAGAGCTTCTTGAAGTTCGCGGACGCGCCGAAGTGCTCGATCGAGACGATCTCCCCGGCGTCGCCGACGAAGCGGTACCACGGCATCGAGATACCGGCCTCCACGACCACGCGGGCGCGGACCTCGGGCGGGAACACCTCGTCGCGGTAGGACTGCTCCTGCGCGTCGAACCATTCCACACACGGCATCGAGACCACGCGGGTCGGAATGCCCTGCTCCTCCAGGGTAGTGCGCGCGGCGACCGCGAGCTGCAGCTCCGAACCGGTGCCCACCAGGATGACCTGCGGCGTTCCGGTCGAAGCCTCGGCCAGCACGTAGCCACCCTTCTTGACACCCTCGTAGCTGGTGCCCTCGAGGGTCGGCACGTCCTGCCGGGTCAGCGCCAGCGCGGACGGGCCGTCCTGGTGCGGTGCCTCGTAGGTCGGGAAGTGCGAGGTGTGCTCGTCGGAGTCGCGCTCGAGGATGGTGCGCCAGGCGTAGGTGGTCTCGTTGGCGTCGCCGGGGCGGACCACGTTGAGGCCGGGGATCGCGCGCAGCGCGGCCAGGTGCTCGATCGGCTGGTGGGTCGGGCCGTCCTCGCCCAGACCGATGGAGTCGTGGGTCCAGACGTAGATGGCGGGCACTCGCATCAGCGCGGCCAGGCGCACGGCCGGGCGCATGTAGTCGGAGAACACCAGGAAGGTGCCGCCGTAGGGGCGGGTCGGGCCGTGCAGCGCGATGCCGTTGAGTATCGAGCCCATCGCGTGCTCACGGATGCCGAAGTGCAGGGTGCGGCCGTAGGGCTGCGCCTTCCACGCGGCGGTGGAGATCGACTCCGGGCCGAAGCTCGGCTGGTTCGGCATGGTGGTGTTGTTGGACTCGGCCAGGTCGGCCGAACCGCCCCACAGCTCCGGCAGCACATCGGCGACCGCGGCCAGGAACTTGCCGGAGGCCTTGCGGGTGGCCATGCCCTTCGGGTCGGGCTCGAAGCTCGGCAGCTCCTCGGTCCAGCCCGCGGGCAGCGAACGGGTCTGCAGGCGATCGAACAGCGCCTTGTTCGACGGATGCGCGGCGGCCCAGGCGTCGAAGCCCTGCTGCCACTGCGCCTTGGCCTCGGTGCCGCGGACCTGCGCCTTGCGGGTGTGCTCGATGACGGCCGGGTCCACGTCGAAGGACTTCTCCGGGTCGAAGCCGAGCGCCTTCTTGGTCGCGGCGACCTCGTCGGGGCCGAGCGCCGCGCCGTGCGCGCCACCGGTGTTCATCTTGTTCGGGGCCGGGAAGCCGATAATGGTGCGCAGGATGATGATCGACGGCTTGTCGGTCACCGCCTTGGCGGCCTCGATGGCGGCCTCGATCGCGACGACGTCCTCGCCGCCCTCGACGACCTGCACGTGCCAGCCGTAGGCCTCGTAGCGCGCCGCCACGTCCTCGGTGAAGGCGATGTCGGTGTCGTCCTCGATGGAGATCTCGTTGTCGTCGTAGATCACCACGAGATTGCCCAGCTGCTGGGTGCCCGCGATCGAGGAGGCCTCGGCGGTGACGCCCTCCTGGAGGTCGCCATCGGAGGCGATGGTGTAGATGAAGTGGTCGAACGGGCTGGTGCCGGCGGGGGCGTCCGGATCGAACAGGCCGCGCTCGCGGCGCGCCGCCATCGCCATGCCGACCGCCGAGGCCAGGCCCTGGCCCAGCGGGCCGGTGGTGATCTCGACACCGTCGGTGTGGCGGAACTCGGGATGACCCGGGGTCAGCGAATCCCACTGGCGCAGCTGCTCGAGATCCTCGAGCTCCAGACCGAAACCGGCCAGGTAGAGCTGGATGTAGAGGGTGAGGCTGGAATGCCCACAGGACAGCACGAAGCGATCGCGCCCGACCCAGCTCGGCTGCGTCGGATCGTGGCGCATGGTGCGCTGGAAGAGGGTGTAGGCGACCGGTGCGAGGCTCATCGCGGTACCCGGGTGACCGTTGCCCGCCTTCTGCACCGCGTCCGCGGCGAGTACACGGGCCGTGTCGACGGCCTTGGTGTCCAGGTCCGTCCAGTCGCTGGGGTAGTTCCGCTGAGTGAGGGCGCGAATGTCGTCTGTGACTGACACGACCGTGGTTCTCCTGACCTAGGTTTCGTCGACGGCGATACATGGCAGCGGCGATGGTGTCGTTCGGGTCGCACGCGGCCGGGGTGCGTACCGATGTACAGGAATACCCTAGAGGTGCCGTTCCACCGGATTGGCGCGAACCCTGGCACTGAGTCTAATTCGGCTGGTGCCCGCGTGGGGCGGAGTGACCGCCCCCACCGTGGCAGGGGCCTGGCGTCGAGCGGGACCGGCGTGGGTCTACCATCCTCTGTAGTAGTGGCCGCGCCGCAGCCGCGCGCTGCTCGTTCCAATGCCGGATGCGAAGCGCGTACGAGGAGAAACAGTGCGGATCGGTCACCAGCCGGGTAGTAGCGGTGCGCACGGATCGTCGTCGACAGCGCTCGCCGACCGCCTCGCCGGGGACGGGCTCACCGCCCGGGTGGTGCGTAAGCCCCTGGCCTACATCGCGCTCACCAAGCCCCGCGTCATCGAGCTGCTGCTCGTCGCCACCATCCCCACGATGCTGTTGGCCGATCGCGGCAACGTCGACATCCGGCTCATCCTGGTCACCCTGTTCGGTGGCTGGATGGGCGCGGCCAGCGCCAACACCCTCAACTGTGTGGCCGACGCCGACATCGACAAGGTGATGAAGCGGACCGCCCGGCGCCCACTGGCCCGCGACGCCGTCCCCACCCGCAACGCGTTCATCTTCGGCGTGGTGCTCGGTGCGCTCTCCTTCGCCTGGCTGTGGTGGCAGGCCAACCTGCTCAGCGGCCTGCTCGTCGTCGCGACGATCCTGTTCTACGTCTTCGTCTACACCAAGGGCCTCAAGCGCCGGACCTCGCAGAACGTGGTCTGGGGCGGTGCCGCCGGCTGTATGCCCGCCCTCGTCGGCTGGTCCGCGGTCACCGGGAACATCGGCTGGCCCGCGATCGTGCTGTTCGCGGTGATCTTCTTCTGGACGCCGCCGCACACCTGGGCGCTGGCCATGCGCTACAAGGAGGACTACCGCGCGGCCGGTGTGCCGATGCTGCCGGTGGTGGCGACCGAGCAGGTGGTCACCAAGCAGATCGTCATCTACACCTGGCTGACCGTGCTCGCGACCCTCGCGCTGGTTCCCGCGACCGGTGTCATCTACGCCGCGGTCGCCCTGGTGGCAGGCGCCTGGTTCCTGCTGATGGCCCACCAGCTCTACGCCGGTGTCCGCCGCGGCGAATCGGTGAAGCCGCTGCGCCTGTTCCTGCAGTCGAACAACTACCTCGCCGTGGTGTTCTGCGGCCTGGCCATCGACTCGGTCCTCGGCTGGACCACCCTGGGCAGCCTCGTCGGGCTCTGACCCGTTCCCCGTTGGACGGTTGATCACCAGGCTCTCAGGCGAGGATCGGCCGAGAGGCGGCCGCCATCAGTGCCTGGTGATCAACGGTCCAGGTCGGTGTACCAGCGGTGTGGACGGGATCTACGGCAGCAGGACGATGGATCCGGTGGTGTGGCGGCCCGCCAGGTCGGCGTGCGCGCGGGCGGCGTCGGCGAGGGGATAGGTGGCGCCGATGCGGAACTCGAGGGTGCCCGTGGCGATGCCGTCGAAGATGTCGGTTGCGCGCCACAGGAATTCGGCGCGGTCGCGGGTGTAGGCGCCCAGCGACGGGCGGGTCAGCCACAGGGAACCGGCGGGGTTGAGGCGCTGCGGGTCGAACGGCGGTACCGGGCCGCTGGCCGCGCCGAACAGTGCCAGGGTGCCGCGCACGCGCAGCGACGCCAGGCTCGCCTCGAAGGTGCTCGCGCCGACACCGTCGTAGACCGCGGCGACACCGGCGCCGTCGGTGAGCGCGCGGACCTGGTCGGCCAGGTCGTCGCCGTAGCGCAGGACCTCGGACGCGCCCGCCTCACGGGACAGCTTCTCCTTGGCGTCGGTGGACACGGTGGTGATCACGCGCGCGCCCTTGGCCACGGCCAGCTGGGTGAGCAGCAGACCGACGCCACCGGCACCGGCGTGCACGAGCACCGGGTCGCCCGGTTCGGGCCGGAACACCGATTCGACCAGGTAGTGCGCGGTCATGCCCTGCAGCAGGGCGGCGGCCGCGACGGTCGGGTCCACCCCGTCGGGCACCCGCACCGCGACGGCCGCGTCGACGGCGACCTTGTTCGCGTAACTGCCCGGCGCCGACGCCCACGCCACCCGGTCGCCCACCGCGAACTCGGTGACCTCGGCACCGACCGCCGCGACGACGCCGGTCCCCTCGGAGCCGGGGATGTAGGGCGTCGCCTGCGGGTACTGGCCGGTGCGGAAATAGATATCGATGTAATTGACGCCGACACCCTGGGTCTCGACCAGCAGCTGGCCGGGCCCGATCTGCGGATCGGCCACCTCGACGTAGCGCAGGACCTCGGGACCACCGTGCTCGGAAACCTGAATCGCGTGCATGAGTGTCCTTTGTACACCCCGTGTTCGACCTCACTCGGGGGTGGACGCGGAACTACCTGCCGGTAAACTCTCGCCCATGAGTACTACCGACGCCCCCGCGGCCGTGAAGGTGCCCGCCGCGGTCGAGAAGTCCGTCGCGAAGTTCGTCGCCGAGCACGGTGGTTCGGGCACGGCGGTGCTGCAGTACATCGGCAAGCAGGGGGTGCGGATCACCCTGGTCGGTGCCGACGGCATCCTCGGTGACCGCGTGGTGGCCGACCTGGCGACCGCCAAGGCCCTCGTCGAGCGCGTCGACGGGCTCACCGAGACCGACGAGTGGGACCGCGAGCTCGGCTCGATCGTCACCCCCACCGCCAAGCACTGGGACCGGATGGCCGGCTGGGTCGCCCATCAGACCCGCTTCCCGAAGGCCCGCAACTGGAAGCTGTTCGCGGGCGCCTGACCCTCGACGACGAACAGCCCGCGATCATTCGTGATCGCGGGCTGTTGCTGTTCCTGGGCAGTGTTCGCGGGGCGGCCGACCGTGCCGAGCGCCCCGGCGACGCTGCGGTCGGGGTGTCAGTGTGCGGCGGGCTGAGACACCACCGCGGGTGCCTCGACCTTCTCCCGGGTGCGCAGCGAGGCCCACAGGGCCGCGGTCGCGGCGGTGCAGGCGGCCGCGCCACCGACATGGATCGCGACCAGCGCCGCGGGCACATCGGTGAAGTACTGGACGATCCCGACCAGCGCCTGCGCGACGACGATGCCGAGCACCACGAACAACCGCTTGCGGATCGCCGCCGACATCCCGACGGCGTAGAGGCCGAAGGCCAGACCGACGAGCAGCGCCAGATAGCCGATGAGCAGCTGCGAGTGCAGGTGCACCAGGGTGACGATCTCGACCTGCAGCCGCTCGACCGGCCGGTCGATGCTCTTGTCCCCGGCATGCGGCCCGGCCGCGGTGACCAGGGTGCCCGCGATCAGCACACCCGCGAGCGCCACGCCGCTGAGCGCGGTGAGCCAGCGCAGGGGAGCCGGGACCTGGACGGTGTCGATGCCATCGTCGGGCTCGCCGATCTTGGCGAAGAGCACCACCGCGAGCCACACCATCACCATCGAGGCGAGCAGATGCACGGCCACGGTCCACCACAGCAGTCCGGTGCGCACGGTGATGCCGCCGATGATCGCCTGCACGACGGTGCCGCCGGGCATCAGCCAGGCGTAGACGAGCACTTCCTTGCGGCGGCGCGCGCGCACGACGGCCAGCACGATCAGCGCGGCGCACAGCGTCACCACGAAGGTGAGCAGGCGGTTGCCGAATTCGACGGTCTGGTGCAGGACCGGCACCTCCGACACCCCGATCGGGGTGAAGCTGCCGGGGAAGCACTGCGGCCAGGTCGGGCAGCCGAGGCCGGAGGCGGTGACGCGCACGATGGCGCCGGTCACCGAGATTCCGGCCTGGCTGAGGATCACCGTGACGGCGATGAGCCGCTGCACCCGCAGCGAGGGGAGCGGAAGCCGGTCGACGAGTCCCAGGAAGGCGCGATACAGCACGTCACGATGGTACTGGTCGGGAATTTCCGCCCGGAACCTGGGCTACTACATGACGTCGTTGACGGGTCAGTGGAACCGGAAGAACCGGGTCGCGAGCCACCCGCACACCAGGCCCCACACCGCGAGCACCGCCACACCGAACCAGTCGATCGAGCCGGAAAGGGCCAGTTCGAGGGTGTAGGCCAGCGCGCCGGACGGGATGAGCCGGGCGAGCACCGTGAGCGCGGTGGGCAGCGTGTCGCCGACCAGCACCAGACTCGCGATACCGAGCATGACGAACCAGGCGATATTGGCCACGGCCAGCACGACCTCGGCCTTGAGCGTGCCACCGAGCAGCAGGCCCATCGCCGCGAAGGTCGCGGTGCCGAGCGCGATCGCCAGCGCGCCCAGCGCCAGCCCGCCCAGACCGGGCCGCCAGCCCAGCGCCGCGCCGATCACGCCGAGCAACACCGCCTGCAACACGACGACGATCAGCACCGCCGCGCACTTGCCCGCGATCACGCCCCACCGGGGCAGCGGGGTCGCGCCGAGGCGCTTGAGCGCGCCGTAGCGGCGATCGAAGCCCACGGCGATGGCCTGGCCGGTGAACGCGGTCGACATCACCGCGGTCATCATCACCATCGGCACGATCTTGTCGACCCGGTGGTCGCCGAGGTCGCCGAAGGGCAGCAGGGTCAGGCCGATCAGCAGCGTGATCGGGATGAACATGGTGAGCAGCAGCTGTTCGCCGTTGCGCAGCAACAGTTTCAGCTCGAGCCCGGTCTGCGCGGTGAGCATGGCCGCGCGGGAGGCGGGGCGTGGATCGGCGGTGAAGGTGCCGGGGGCGAAGCGAGGGGTGGTGTCGGTCATCCGCGCAGATCCCGTCCGGTCAGTTCGAGGAACACGTCTTCGAGGCGGCGCTGATCGATGCGGATATCGGTGGCCAGCACGTCCATCCGGGCGCACCAGGCGGTGACGGTGGCCAGCACCTGCGGGTTGATCTCACCCTCGACGAGATAGGTGCCCGGCGTGGTCTCGCGCGGACAGAAGCCTTCCGGCAGTGCCGATTTCAGCAGGGCGATGTCGAGTTTCGGTGGGGCGCAGAACCGCAGCTGGCCCGCGGCGCCGTGCGCGGTGACCTCGGCGGGAGTGCCCTGGGCGACGACCTGGCCGTGATCGATGATCACCAGCTGGTCGGCGAGCTGTTCGGCCTCGTCCATCATGTGCGTGGTGAGCACCACGCTCACCCCGTCGCGGCGCAGGGCGTCGACGAGTTCCCACACGATCAGCCGGGCCTGGGCGTCCAGACCGGCGGTCGGCTCGTCGAGGAACACGATCTCCGGCCTGCCCACCAGCGCGCAGGCCAGAGCCAGCCGCTGCTGCTGGCCACCGGAGAGGCGACGGTAGGGGGTGCGGCGATGGTCGCGCAGGCCGAGCGTGGACAGCAGCCAGTCGGGGTCGAGCGGGTTGGCCGAGTAGGCCGCGACCAGGTCGAGCATCTCGCCCGCGCGGGCACCGGGGTAGGCGCCACCGCCCTGCAGCATCACACCGATGCGCGGGCGCAACTGTTCGGAGTCGGCGATCGGGTCGAGGCCGAGGACACGCACGCTGCCCGCGTCGGGGCGCACGAAGCCCTCGCACATCTCGACGGTCGTGGTCTTACCCGCGCCGTTGGGGCCGAGCAACGCGAAGACCTGGGCCGGGTCGACCTCGAACTTCAAGCCGTCGACCGCGGTGGTCTCGCCGTAGCGCTTGACCACACCGTCGACGCAGACGGCAGGTCCTTGGCGTCTTGTCACGACGGCGCCTCGCTAGCGCTCGGCTCCGTCGCGCCAAAGGGTGCTGTGCCCATGGCTCGCTCGCTACGCTCCCTCACGACGTCACACGGTAAGCCGTGCCCTCCTGTGACCGAGCCGACACCCCCGCCTGAGCCCGCCAGGGCAAGGTGTGGCGGGTGAGCGCGAAGAACAGCGCGAAGCAGACCGCGGCGGCCAAGGCGGCGCCGATGATCTGGAAAACCTGGAACTCGGCGCCGCGTGGCATCACGAGCATCGAGACCACCGCCGAGAACGCGACGGCGGGTATGCGGAACACCGGCTGGGTGGCCCAGGCGGCCAAGGGGACGATGGCCCACAGCAGGTACCAGGGCTGGACCACCGGGAACAGCAGCACGACGGCGCCGAGCGCGACACCGAGCGCGCCGACCGGGTGCAGCCTGCCGGTGCCGGTGGCGACCAGCATGCGGACCACCACATAGGCCGCGACCACCGCCGCGATGGGCCGGGTGATGGAGAGCAGGGCGGTGGTGTGGTCGCCCAGGCCGAGCAGGACGCCACCGAATCCGGTGATGATCCCGATCACGGTCGGCAGTGACATCCAGCTGCGCACCGCACTGGCGGTGTTCAGCGTGAAGATCCAGCCGAATCCGAGTCCGCTGGCATAACTCACGAAAAGGGTTGTGGCCATGGCGATCACGCCCAGCAGGACCGCGGCTTTGAACACCGCCTTGAGGGTTCCGCCCCACCGCCAGGCCAGCGCCATGCCGACGAAGCCGAGCGCGATGATCGAGGTGAACTTGATCGAGGACGACAGCGTGATCACCACCGCGCCGCCGATGAGCAGGGCGTAGGCGCGGGCGTCGAACGGAGGCCGGTCCCGGGAGGTCAACAGGTCGGGTTTGCCGCCGTTGCCGTAGATCGCCCGCAGCGTCAGTTCCACACCGGCCAGCATCAGGCCGAGCATGAGCGCGTCGTTGTGCACGCCGCCGACCAGGTGGAACAGCACCAGCGGGTTGGCCGCGCCCAGCCACAGGGCGCTCACCGGCGCGACACCGCAGCGCACCGACAGCCGCGGTAGCGCCCACACGATGAGGGCCACGCCGGCGAGCGCGAGCAGCCGGTGCACCCACACGCCGGCGATGATGTTGTCGCCGGTCAGCTCGGCGATGCCGCGGCCGATCCACAGGAACAGCGGACCGTACGGCGCGGGGGTGTCGCGCCAGATCGTCGGCACATTGTTGGTGAGGACGTTGTCGATCCCGAGGCCGGCGACCGGACCCTCGTCGTAAGGGTCGATCCCGCGCGCGGCGATCTCGCTCTGGGCCAGGTAGGAGTAGACGTCGTTGCTGAACATCGGCGGGGCCACCGAGAGCGGGATGATCCACAGCAGCAGCGTGCGGTCCAGCTGCGAGCGGGTGAGCCGGTGCAGCGGGGAGCCGGCCAGGCCACCGATGGCGAAGCGGCCGAGCAGCAGCCACGCGCCGATCACCAGGACGGTCCCGAACATGCACATCGCCAGCGAGCCGGTGTGCGCTCGCGCGAAGATGCCGAACACGCGCATCCCGGACACCGGGTTCTGGTGCACGGGTTGGGCGCCGATGCCCAGCGCCGCGATGGCCATGAGGACCGCGCCGGTGGCGCCCATCAGGCGAATGCGGTCGAGTTGGGCCCGTTCGCGCTTGTCGAGTCCGGGGACCTCGCTCTCGTCGCGGTGCAGCACCGCGACGGTGTGATCGGGCGCGGGGACGTCGAGCCCGAGAACCCGCCGTCCGAACGCCGATGTCTTGCGCGCCGCGCCCTCCAGTACCGCCACGAACACGGAGCCTAGTGTGCGCGCCCGCGATCGCCGCCCTGCCGGTCGGGCGCATCGGGGTGACCTGGGGAGACAGCTCCCGCGCCACCACCGCGGCATCACCGTGCCGCGTGCGCGCTACCGCTGTGTCGCGACCTCGGCGGTGGTGGCGGGGGCACCGATCATGATGACCGGCGGTTGGGAGCGCAGGTAGACCGTCGCCGCGACGATCACGGCCAGGCAGGCCACCGTGACCGCGCCGAGCGCCGCCCAGCCGATGCGCTGGGCCGCCTCCTGCGAGCGTGCCGACAGCCAGGCGGGCGCGAACAGGATGCCGAGGGCGCTGAGCGTGCCGGCGGCGAGGCCGCCGAGGTGGCCCCACAGCGAGATGCCGGGCAGCGAGAAGCTGATCAGCACGTTGATGCCGATCACGACGAGCATCGGCGTCGGGCTCTGCCGCAACCGGATCAGGGTCACCGTGACCGCGCCGAACAAGCCGTAGACCGCACCGGAGGCACCGGCCGTCGCGGTGATCGGATCGGAGAGCGCCATCACCGCGGCCGAACCGCCGAGCAGCGAGATCAGGTACACAAGGCCGTAGCGGACCCGGCCGAGCACCCGCTCGAGATCACGCCCGACGATGTAGAGCGCGAACATGTTGACCAGCAGGTGAATCGCGCCGTAGTGCAGGAACCCGGAGCCGATCAGCCGCAGGAACTCCCCATCGGCCACGATCCGCGGCACCAGCACGAACTCCCGGAACAGCGCCGACCCGCGATAGTTGTTCATCGGGTCGCCCGCCTGCGCAGCGGTGATCACGTAGACCAGCACATTGACCGCGATCAACCCGTAGGTCACATACGGAACGGCGCCACCGTCGGCCCGGGCTCCACCCACGGTCCGAACCGGCCGCACATCCCGCTGCCCCTGCCGCACACAATCCACGCAGTGCTGCCCCACCGCCGCGGGCCGCAGGCACTCCGGGCACGCGGACCTCCCGCACCGAGTGCAGGCAAGTCCGGTAGGGCGATCAGGATGACGGACACACGTCGGTGTGGGCGGGTTCGACACCCTCCCATCGTGCCACGCCCCCACCCACCCGCCCCGCCAGACAAAGGACGCTCGATCACCACGCTCTGGTGGCGGCATCGCCCGAGAGACCACCGCCACCAGAGCGTGGTGATCAACGGTCCAGGTGGGTCAGCGTTGGAAGTGGTCGAGGAGGGCGTTCATGATGCGGTGGGAAGTTGGGGTGTCGCCGCCGACGAGGACGGCGGGGACGAGCGGGCCGTCGTCGCCGGTGCCGAAAACCGGGCCGAGCTGGCCCTTCATCAGCGCGGGGCCATCGGGAAGGATGTATCGGCCGCGGTCGTCCCGCCGTCCCTCGGCGAAGCCGGCCTCGGTGAAGTAGTCGAAGAGGAAGCCGCCCGCAGTGCCGTCCAGGGTGAACGAGCAGGCGCCGAGTTGCTGCTGGTCGGCTTCGATGGTCGCGCCGAGGGACGCCGGGACCGCGCACGGATCGACCCCGGTGAGGATGCTGCGGGGGAGGCCGGGGGTGGTGCCGTGCGGGGGCTGTTCGACCCAGCGGCTCATCGCGGCCCGCGCCAGGCGCTCGGCGGCCGGGCACGGATCGCTGCCCGCCGGCAGGTAGAGGCTCACCTGATACCCGACCGACGCCGGGTACTTCACATCGACGCGGCACCAGCGCTCGCCATCGGGCGCCGTGCCGTCACTCCTGCTGTCGTCGACCGTGGTGAGCGTCGCGCCGTCGACCGTGACGGACTCGCTCGCGTCGGGGACGATGCCCCAGGTGCCGTCGAAGATCCCGGCGACGACAAGGAGTCTGAAGCTGCCCTGACCGGCCGGTGTCTCCAGCTTCACCTCGCAGCCTTCGGTCCGGCGCAGCTGGTCGGGCCCCGGCGTTCCCAGTTCGGCGAGTTCGGCACGTGGCAGCAAGGCGCACGCCTCGACGCTTCTGGCCTGGGTCAACACCTCGAACACCTGCTCGTCGGTCGTCGCCTCGACGGTCCAATAGGGTGCGGGTTCCGGTGACCCGCACCCGATGACGGTGACGAGCAGTGCGGCGGCGAGCAGCAGTCGGCGCATGATGTTTCCCCCTCCGGGCCGGTCGAGCACACGGCCGGGCAGAATTTATCGCACCTGGCGGTGGTCCGCCGTGCCGTGTATTCGGGCGAGTGGGCGCGGGCTTCCGGCGTCGGCGGTCGGGGCCCAGGCGAGCGCGGTGGTGTTCGGACGGTCGTCTTTCGTGTGCGATGAGTCACCTCGAGGCGGGGGTTGGGTGGGTTGGCGGGGGCTGCACCTGGGGTTTTGGTGGGGGTGACGGCAGGGGAACGATCTTTGTCGCAGGTCAGGGCACCCTTTGTCAGGCGACCCTTATTAGATTTAAGGAAGTAATTCCGCCACACTGGTGTTGTGAAAACCGTGGGTTTGCGGACAGACGTGGAAGGGACCGGTCGTAAGACGACCGGTGCTCGGTCGTCCGCCGCGCCCGTCGCGACCGCGCACGAGGGGCAGACCAGGGCGGCGATCGTCCAGTTGCTGCTCGAGCAGGGGCCGATCACCGCGACGGCGATCGGGACCGCGCTCGGGCTCGCGCCCGCCGGGGTGCGCAGGCATCTCGACGCGCTCATCGACGCCGGTCAGGCCAGGGCCGGTCGGTCCGCGCCGTGGCAGCAGAAGGGGCGCGGCAGGCCGGCCAAGCAATACCAGCTCACCGCGGCGGGGCGTGGCCATCTCGGGCACGCCTACGACGATCTGGCCGGCGCGGCGATCCGCCAGCTCGGCGAGATCGGCGGTGACGAGGCGATCGCGGAGTTCGCGCGCAAGCGGGCGAATACGATCGTCGCCGGAATCGCCCCGGTCGCCGAGCACACCGCGCCGCTGATCGAGGCCAAGGCCGAGGAGATCGCGGGCGCGTTCACCGACGCCGGATTCGCCGCGACCACCCGACAGGTCGGCGCGGGCGTACAGATCTGCCAGCACCACTGCCCGGTCGCGCACGTGGCCGAGGAGTTCCCGCAGTTGTGCGACGCCGAACTGGACGCGTTCCGGGACCTGCTCGGAACCCACGTTCAGCGACTTGCGACCATCGCCAACGGCGATTGCGCCTGCACCACCCACGTACCGCTCGTCGCACTGCCGAAGACAGCTTCCACCCCATCCGCCGCACAGCCCGCGGCGGGACGAACGAACGACTCCGGAAGGAGTGCCGAATGACGACGACCACCGACCAGGTACAGCCTTTGACCCAGGACGAGACCATCGCCTCGCTGGGCAACTACGGCTACGGCTGGTCCGATTCGGATGTGGCCGGTGCCAGCGCGCAACGCGGCCTGTCGGAGGCTGTCGTCCGCGACATCTCGGCCAAGAAGAGCGAGCCGGACTGGATGCTCGACATCCGCCTCAAGGCGCTGCGCATCTTCGACCGCAAGCCCATGCCCAACTGGGGTTCCAACCTCGACGGCATCGACTTCGACAACATCAAGTACTTCGTGCGTTCGTCGGAGAAGCAGGCCGAGAGCTGGGAAGACCTGCCCGAGGACATCAAGAACACCTACGACAAGCTCGGCATCCCCGAGGCGGAGAAGCAGCGCCTGGTCTCCGGTGTCGCCGCGCAGTACGAGTCGGAGGTCGTCTACCACTCCATCCGCGAGGATCTGGAGAAGCAGGGCGTCATCTTCCTCGACACCGACACCGCGCTCAAGGAGCACCCGGAGATCTTCCAGGAGTACTTCGGCTCGGTGATCCCCGCGGGCGACAACAAGTTCTCCGCGCTCAACACCGCCGTGTGGTCGGGTGGCTCGTTCATCTACGTGCCGCCGGGCGTGCACGTCGACATCCCGCTGCAGGCCTACTTCCGGATCAACACCGAGAACATGGGCCAGTTCGAGCGGACGCTGATCATCGTCGACGAGGACGCCTACGTCCACTACGTCGAGGGTTGTACAGCCCCCATCTACAAGTCCGACTCGCTGCACTCCGCGGTCGTCGAGATCATCGTGAAGAAGGGCGGCCGCTGCCGCTACACGACCATCCAGAACTGGTCCAACAACGTCTACAACCTGGTCACCAAGCGGGCCAAGGCCGAGGCGGGCGCCACCATGGAGTGGGTCGACGGCAACATCGGCTCCAAGGTCACCATGAAGTACCCGGCGGTCTGGATGACCGGCGAGCACGCGCACGGCGAGGTCCTCTCGGTGGCGTTCGCGGGCGTCGGCCAGCACCAGGACACCGGCGCGAAGATGCTGCACCTGGCCCCGCACACCTCCTCGACCATCGTGTCGAAGTCGGTGGCGCGTGGTGGCGGGCGCGCGTCCTACCGCGGTCTGGTCCAGATCAACAAGGGCGCGCACGGCTCGAAGTCGACGGTGAAGTGCGACGCGCTGCTGGTCGACACGATCAGCCGCTCCGACACCTACCCCTACGTCGACATCCGCGAGGACGACGTGACCATGGGTCACGAGGCGACCGTCTCGAAGGTCTCCGAGGACCAGCTGTTCTATCTGATGAGCCGCGGCCTCACCGAGGACGAGGCGATGGCGATGGTGGTGCGCGGCTTCGTGGAGCCGATCGCCAAGGAGTTGCCGATGGAATACGCGCTGGAACTGAACCGGCTCATCGAGCTGCAGATGGAAGGGGCCGTGGGCTGATGTCGACGCTCGAGACGCCGATTCAGAACCCGGGCGCCGGCGCCGCGGTCAACAAGGGCGAGGTCTTCACCTCGTTCGACGTCGACCAGTTCGAGGTCCCGTCGGGCCGTGACGAGGCGTGGCGGTTCACCCCGCTGCGCCGCCTGCGCGGGCTGCACGACGGCACCGCCGTGCGCGACGGTGAGGCCACCGTCGAGGTGAGCGAGGTCGCCGGAGTCACCGTGGAAACGGTCGACCGCACCGACACTCGCCTCGGCCAGGCCGGTACCCCCGCCGATCGTGTTGCCGCTCAGGCCTATTCGGGCTTCGAGTCGGCGACCGTGATCACCGTGGGTCCCGAGACCGAGGTCTCGGACCCGGTCACCGTGACCATCACCGGTCCGGGCGAGGGCAAGACCGCCTACGGGCACCTGCAGATCCGCCTGGACAACTTCGCCGTCGCCACCGTGGTCATCGACCAGCGCGGCAGCGGAACCTACGCCGAGAACGTCGAATTCGTGCTCGGGGACAGCGCCAAGCTCACCGTCGTCGCGGTCCAGGAATGGGCCGAGGACGCCGTGCACGTGACCGCGCATCACCTGAAGCTGGGTCGCGACGCGAACCTGCGTCACGTGTCGGCCACCCTCGGTGGCGATCTGGTGCGCCTCACCGGCACCGTGCGCTACGCCGGCCCCGGCGGCGAGGCCGAGCTGTTCGGCCTGTACTTCGCCGATGCCGGTCAGCACTTCGAGCAGCGGCTGCTGGTCGATCACGCCGAGCCCAACTGCAAGTCCAATGTGCTGTACAAGGGTGCGCTGCAGGGTGACCCGAAGTCGCCGAAGGGCGATGCCCGCACGGTGTGGGTCGGTGACGTGCTGATCCGCGCCGCCGCCGAGGGCACCGACACCTACGAGGCGAACCGCAACCTGGTGCTCACCGACGGCGCGCGCGCCGACTCGGTGCCGAACCTGGAGATCGAGACCGGCGAGATCGCCGGTGCCGGACACGCCAGTGCCACCGGCCGTTTCGACGACGAGCAGCTGTTCTACCTGCGCGCTCGCGGCATTCCCGAGGACGTCGCCCGCCGCCTGGTCGTGCGCGGCTTCTTCTTCGAGATCATCCAGAAGATCGCGGTCCCCGAGGTCCGGGAGCGGCTCGAGGCGGCCATCGAGGCCGAGCTCGCCACTGTCGGCATCTGACACCTACTTCACAAAAAAGGATTCGAATTCGATGACCACCTTGGAAATCAAGGACCTGCACGCCGAGATCACCACTCCCGAGGGTGAGGCCAAGCAGATCCTCAACGGCGTGAACCTGACCGTGCGCTCGGGCGAGACGCACGCCATCATGGGCCCCAACGGTTCGGGCAAGTCCACGCTGTCCTACGTGATCGCGGGTCACCCGAAGTACACCGTCACCCAGGGCACCATCACCCTCGACGGCGAGGATGTCCTCGAGATGTCGGTCGACGAGCGCGCCCGCGCGGGCCTGTTCCTGGCCATGCAGTACCCGGTCGAGGTGCCCGGCGTCTCGATGTCGAACTTCCTGCGCACCGCGGCCACGGCCGTGCGCGGCGAGGCCCCGAAGCTGCGCACCTGGGTCAAGGAGGTGAAGGAGTCGATGAAGGAGCTCGACATCGACTCGGCCTTCGCCGACCGCAGCGTGAACGAGGGCTTCTCCGGTGGCGAGAAGAAGCGTCACGAGGTGCTGCAGCTGGGCCTGCTCAAGCCCAAGATCGCGATCCTGGACGAGACCGACTCGGGCCTGGACGTCGACGCGCTGCGCATCGTCTCCGACGGCGTGAACCGCTACAAGGAGCGCGAGGACGGCGGCGTGCTGCTGATCACGCACTACACCCGCATCCTGCGCTACATCAAGCCCGACTTCGTGCACGTGTTCATCAACGGCAAGATCGTCGCCGAGGGTGGGTCCGAGCTGGCCGAGGAGCTCGACGCGAACGGCTACGTGCGCTTCACGTCCGCGACCGCCGGAGCCTGATCGCATGACCGCCGTGTCCGTTTCGGGCTCCGCCCTCGATGTCGCCCGGATCCGGGCCGACTTCCCGATCCTGAACCGCACGGTCCGGGACGGGAAACCGTTGGTGTACCTGGATTCCGGTGCGACCTCGCAGCGTCCGCTGCAGGTGCTCGACGCCGAGCGCGACTTCCTGCTCACCCGTAACTCGGCGGTGCACCGTGGCGCGCACCAGCTGGCCGAGGAGGCGACCGACTCCTACGAGGACGCCCGCGTCGCCATCGCGCGCTTCGTCGGTGCCGATGCCGGGGAGATCGTGTTCACCAAGAACGCGACCGAGTCGCTGAACCTGGTGGCCAACGCCTTCGGGGACGACCGGTTCCCGTACAAGGTGGGCCCGGGCGACGAGATCGTGATCACCGAGCTCGAGCACCACGCGAATCTCGTGCCGTGGCAGGAACTCGCGCGTCGCACCGGTGCCACGCTCAAGTGGTACGGGATCACCGACGACGGCCGGATCGATCTGGATTCGCTCGAACTGTCGCCCGCGACAAAGGTTCTCGCGTTCACGCACCAGTCGAATGTCACCGGTGCGGTGGCGCCGCTGGCCGAATTGGTCCGCCGGGCAAAGGAAGTCGGCGCGCTGGTCGTGCTCGACGCCTGCCAGTCGGTGCCGCACATGGCGGTGGACTTCCGTGCGCTCGGCGTCGACTTCGCCGCGTTCTCCGGGCACAAGATGCTGGGCCCGATGGGTGTGGGCGGACTCTACGGGCGGCGCGCGCTGCTCGAGGAAACCCCGCCGTTCATCACCGGCGGCTCGATGATCGAGACCGTCACGATGGAGCAGACCACCTACGCGCCGCCGCCGCAGCGCTTCGAGGCGGGCACGCCGATGACCTCGCAGGTCGTCGGGCTGGCCGCCGCGGTGCGCTATCTCGACGATCTCGGCATGGACGCGATCGCCGCCCACGAGCACGCGCTGACCGGCGCGGCGCTCGACGGACTCGGCGCGATCGACGGCGTGCGGATCATCGGCCCGACCGAGAACGTGGACCGCGGTGGCGCGGTGTCGTTCGTGGTCGACGGGATCCACGCCCACGACGTGGGTCAGATCCTCGACGACCAGGGTGTGGCCATCCGGGTCGGGCACCACTGCGCCTGGCCGCTGCACCGCAAGTTCGGTGTCGCGGCGACCGCGCGCGCGTCGTTCGCCGTGTACAACACCCTCGACGAGGTGGACGCGCTGGTGCAGGCCGTGCGGAAGGCTCAGAGCTTCTTCGGAGTTGCATAGAACATGCGCATGGAGCAGATGTACCAGGAAGTGATCCTGGACCACTACAAGCACCCGCACCACCGCGGGCTGCGGGAACCGTTCGGTGCCCAGGTGCACCACGTGAACCCCACCTGCGGTGACGAGGTGACCCTGCGCGTGCACATCGACGACGCGGGCGAGGTCGCCGACGTCTCCTACGACGGTCAGGGCTGCTCGATCAGCCAGGCCGCCACCTCGATCCTCACCGATCAGGTGATCGGCCTGCCGGTGCAGCAGGCGCTGAAGGTGGTCGACTCCTATAGCGAGATGATCTCCAGCCGTGGCACCGTGGAGGGTGACGAGGACGTGATCGGCGACGGCATCGCGCTCGCCGGTGTCGCCAAGTACCCGGCGCGCGTGAAGTGCGCGCTGCTGGGCTGGATGGCGTTCAAGGACGCTGTCGTGCAGATCGCCTCGGCCGAGGACGCCAAGCCCGCCATGGGAAATGGAGAAGCGTGATGAGTGAGACCCAGGCTCCCGAAGCCACCGAAACCGCCGCGCCCGCTCCCGAAGTGGAGCTCACGGCCGAACAGATCAAACACCTCGAAGACCTCGAGGAGGCCATGCGCGATGTCGTCGACCCCGAACTGGGCATCAATGTCGTCGACCTCGGCCTGGTCTACGGCATGTCGGTGAACGACGACAACGTCTGCCGCCTCGACATGACGCTCACCTCGGCGGCCTGTCCGCTGACCGACGTCATCGAGGACCAGTCCCGCAACGCCCTGGTGCGCAGCGGCCTGGTCGAGGACCTCGAGATCAACTGGGTCTGGATGCCCCCGTGGGGCCCGGACAAGATCACCGACGACGGCCGCGAACAGCTGCGCGCCCTCGGCTTCACCGTCTAGGATCACCACACCCGCAGGCCCGGATCCCGCTGGATCCGGGCCTGCGGTGTTTTTCGCGGGTGTGGCGGTCGACGCGGTGGCCGTGCGTCGCGGATCATGGGGGCATGGTGGAGGCGGGTACCGCGGATCGGATGAAGCACGCGGTGGTCGGTGGGCTGTCCGCGATCGTGCTGGCGCCCGTCGCCGCGGCGGTCATCGCCATCGTGTACCGGTTCCCGGTGCCGCTCGTCGGCTACACCAGCGGTTTCGGGGGAGCGCTGACCGCCGCCGCCGGGAGTCTGTTCTATCTGGTGCTCGGTGGGGCGGTGCTCGTCGGCGCGATCGGTGGGGCGGGTGGACTGCTGGTGGCGGGGCCCCGGCGGCCCGCCACCCCGCGCACCTACACGATCGCCGTCCTGGTCGGTCTCGGCGTCGCGTTCCTCGGCGCGCTCGCGCTGGCACTGCTGGAGTATCTCGTCGGCCCGTGGTGATGCGGCCACGGAGGCTGTGTGATCCGGTCCGCCCGTTTTGGCTGTTTCGAAGGCATCGATAATGATCTTGGTGGCTGCGGAATCGTGGCCATTCTCAGAGGAGATCGTTCGAATGAGTGTCAAGACCAAGGTCGGCTTCGCAGTCGCGGCAGCGGGTCTCGCGGCAGCGTCGGTGTTCGGTGCCGGATCGGCGAACGCGGCGAGCCTGCACGCGGCGATCGCGTTCAGCGACGAGGCGTGGATCTACGAGTACAGCGTGAACGAGCCGAGCGCGCGGGCCGCCGAGGACGTCGCCCTGGCCAACTGCGACGAGGCCGACTGCCACATCTGGGCCGCCTGGTCCGACGGCTGCGGCGTGATCGTCGGCGCCGAGGACGGCTCGATCGCGGTCGGCACCGGTGCCACCAGGTCCGAGGCCGAGAACGCGGCCTACCTGAGCCTGTCGGAGCTGAGCCCGCTCGCGGTCCTGGCGACCACCGGTTCGGCGAACCTGGCGGGCACCGAGGTCATCGACGTGGTCTGCACCGCGAACGCCGGCTGACGCAGGACCTGACGCACGGGCCCGGATCCTCGGAGGATCCGGGCCCGTGCCGTGTTCACCGGACCTGTTCGGCGGCACCCTGATTCGCGCCCTCCTGGATCACCGCGGTGATCCAGGAACCGATCATGTCGGCGGTCTTGGCGATGACCACATCCCGGTCGAGGCCCTGCTCCTCCATCTCCACCGAGCGCAACGCGGTGGCGAACCCGGTGTTGAGGAAGATGAAGGCCATGGTGTCGAAATCGATGCCGTTGGTGGGACCGAGGATCTGGATCAGGTAGAGCTTGATGATCATGCGCAGCCGGGGCTCGAACTCGGGGATCCCGCTGCCGTAGAACTGCAGATCGGCCACCAGCGCGCGCACCAGCGGTCCGTTGGCGACGAGGACCTCGACCGCGATGTGGATGACCTCGGCGACGGCATCGCGCGGGGTCTTGTCCACCGCCACCGTGAGCAGCTTGGCGTATCGCTCCTCCACCTGCAGGAACAGGCTGTCGGTGAGCTCCTTGACGATCTCGTCGCGGTCGGTGAAATACCGGTACAGGGTGCCGATGCTCATCCCCGCCTCGGCGGCGATGCGGTTGGTCGAGGTGTTGCTGATGCCGCGGGTGCCGAAAAGCTGAGCGGACACCGTCAGAATGCGTGTCCTTGTCTCCCTCGCTCGATCCTGTTTGGGGCGTTTGCGCTGCTTATCGGCTTGCGGTGGCATCTGTGGACCTCGTCGGAAAGAGGAGTAGAAGGTGAGTACTCACTCACCCTAGAGTCATGATCACGAAGAAACCGGAGTGTAGGCCATCACAGCGGCCCCTCGCTCCGGAAGCGGAACCACCGCCGGGTCGCCCGGTCGGTGTAGAAGGAGGAGTCGACGATGACGATCCCACTGGGCACTGCGACGATGTGGCAGCCCCTGCGTGATGTCCGAACGCTGACCGGCAGACTCGTCGGCCACTTCGTGGACAACGTGGCGACCTGCCGGACCCTGCCCGGCGACGCGATCTCCGGTGAGGTCACCACGGTGACCAGGATGTGCCTGGAAATCGTCGGCGGGATGCTGGACGGCCGCGACGAACAGGCGAAGCTGAACCGGCTCGCGAACGCGGCCGCGGCCTGGGCGCGCGAGGGCGTGCCGATCGATGCCATCCTGCAGGCCTTCCACGAGGGCTTCCGGCTGGGCTTCGACACGGTGTACGACGAGGTCGCCGACGAGGACCGCGCCAGCCTGCTGCACGGCTTCCGCCGGGTCATGGAGATCTCGGATCTGCTGTGTACCACGGTGACCCGCGCCTACATCCGCGAGCACCGGGAGATCGCGGGCGAACACCACACGGCCGTGCACACTCTCGTCTCGGCGCTGCTGGCCGGGCAGCCGACCATCACCATGGCGCGCGAGTGCGGCATCACCGTCGCCGACACGTATTCGGTGCTGGCCCTGTCGATCCGGGAACATCCCGACGAGCACGATCCGCGCCTGAACGCCTCGGTGGTCGCCCGGCGCAAGCTGCGCAGGGTGCAGGCGGCGCTGGCGCACCACTGTGGCGAGCAGGCGCTGTCGCTGCTCTCGGTCGACGGTGGCACCCTGCTGATTCCCGCCGAACTGCTGGCGGCCGCGGAACTCGACACGCTGATCGACTCGCTGGCGCGGGCGGCCCGGGTGGACCTGATGGCGGCGCTCGTGCCCGCGAGCACCGCGGAGATCCCCGACGCGGCCCAGCGCGCCCACGAGTTGCTCGACATGGTGGAGCGGCTCGACTGCGCGCCCGGGCTCTACCGCTTCGGCGATCTGGCCCTGGAATATCAGCTGACCCGGCCGGGTCCGGGCCGGGCGCGCCTGGGTGAACTGCTCACGCCGCTGGACAATCACCCCGAGCTGTACGAGACGCTGCGGGTGCACATCGCCAACAACATGAACCGTCAGCGCACCGCGCGGCTGCTGCACATCCACACCAATACCGTCGATTACCGGCTGCGCCGGGTCGCCCAGCTCACCGGGCTCGATCCGACCCAGGCCTCGGGGCTGTGGCAGTTGCGGTCGTCGATGATCGCGCGCAGTTTCCACAGCGGGCCGACGGTCGAACCGTCGACCGGTGCGCTGGCCACCGCCGGGCGGGCGAGTGTTGTGGGCGATCCCAGTGCCGTGCGGCGGGCGCGGTCGGATGCCCAGACCTGCGTCGGTCCCGACCTCGGTGGTGCCCGCTCGGCCTAGGTTCGGCCCCACGGCGACGACGGAGGCGTGATGTGGGGTTCGATGGTGCGGCGGCTGGCGCTCGCGACGGCGCTGGCCGTCGCGGGGGTACCGGTGGTCGTGGCGCAGGCGGCGCCGGAGACGGTGGCCGCCCGGGCGCTGGCGGCGGCCGAGCCCGCACCGGACGGATCACGGGCGGTGGCCGCGGTGGCGAACGGTCCGGGCCGGGTGATCGATCTGACCGTGTACTCGGCGGCGATGGGCCGCCCGATCACCGTCGCGGTGCTGCCCGCCGCCGATCCGGACGCCCCGGCGGGCGCGCTGTATCTGATCAACGGCGTGGACGGCGGCACCGACACCGCGGACTGGCGCGAAGGCAGCAACTGGCTCACCAAGACCGACGCCATCGACTTCTTCGGTACCGCGCAGGCGACGATCGTCATGCCGATCGGCGGTGCGGGCAGCTTCTACACCGACTGGCAGGCCGATGATCCGGTGACCGGACGGCACCGCTGGTTGAGCTTCCTGACCCAGGAGCTGCCGCCGATCATCGACTCGGCCTTCCACGGCACGGGCCGCGATGCGGTGGCGGGGCTGTCGATGGCGAGTTCGGCGGTGTTCCGGATGGCGCAGGAGGCGCCGCGGCGATTTCGCATGGTCGGCTCGTTCAGCGGCTGTGTGCGCACCAGCGATCCGGCCGGGCAGGCGATGGTGGCCTCGATCGTCACCGCGCGCCGAGGGAATCCGCTCAACATGTGGGGGCCGCCGGGGGATCCGGCGTGGGCGGCCAACGACCCGTTCCTTCATGCCGAGAAGCTGCGTGGAGTCCAGGTCTATGTGAGTACCGGGAACGGTCTGCCCGGGCCATTGGACACGTTGAGTGGTCCCGGCATCGCGCACAGTCCGGTGAAGCTGGCCGATCAGCTGCTGATCGGTGGCGTGCTCGACGGGATCACCGTGGTGTGTACGCGGATGCTGCGTGATCGGCTGGCGGAGTTGGCCATTCCGGCGACCTTCGACTTTCGGGTGGCGGGGACGCATTCGTGGGGGTACTGGGAGCGTGACATGCACGCGTTCTGGGAGCGGGCCGCCGGGCTGCTGACGCCGTAGGGGTCAGGTGGTGCCGTCGAACAGCGGCAGGGTGCGCAGGCTCGGCCAGGTGGTCGACCACGGTTGTCGCGTTGTCGCGCACCACCAGATGGTGACGTTGCGGTTGACGCCGGGATAGCCGAGGCGGTCGTCGATCCGGTGGATGGGGGTGCAGTGGGTGAGGACGCCGGACATGGTCTGGTGGGGGACCTGCAATCCGACGTAGAGGATCGCTGTCGTGTCGTCGTCGGGTGTGCCGAAATAGCCGTACCCACGGTTGGGGCTGAACACCGGGGGCAGCGCGCGATCGCGGCCGAGTGTCTCCAATGCTGCTGCCTGCCAATAGTTCTCGGTGACGATGGCGAGTCCGGATCGTTCCGCGGTGGGGATCCGGTGGGTCGCGGTGGTGACGCCGTCGATCAGCGCCGGCCAGCCGGTCGGGCCGAAGAGTTTGCTGCGCGTGTCGATCTGGTCGTAGCGATCGGTGGGTGTCCGGAGGAGATGGCCGGGCAGCGGGAGGACGAGCACAAGTGCCACGGCCAGCAGCGCCGAGCACGCGGTGAGTGCGGCACCGCCGCGGACGAGGGCCGGGCGCCAGGGCCGGTCGACGACGAAAACAGCACCGGCGGCGAACAATCCGGGCAGCGCGCCGACCACGAAGTACGGCCGCAATCCACCCGCGACCACGCCGACGAGCCCGACCACGACGATCGGTACCACGAACCGGTACGGCCGCAGCCGCTCGTCCCGTAACCCCGCCCAGATCCCGGCCAGGGCGAGCGCGCCGAGCGGCCCGGTCACCAGTACCACCTGCCAGGGCATCGTGACCAGGCCACCGCTGGTGGCGAGCTGCTCGGCCCGCACCACCGCGCCCATCGCCAGCTGCGGCCAGCCGTTGCGCTGCTGCCACACCACCGTCGGCACCGCCGCGACCACCAGGATCGCCGACCCGAACCACCAACCGCGCGAACGCAACAGCGCGCGCGGACCGAACACGGCCACCCCGACCGCCAGCCCCGCCCACACCATCGGCGCGAGCCACTTCACCTGGAAATCCACCGCGGCGAGCAGCCCGGCGACGACCAGCAGCCGATCGGCGCGGGTGCGCACCCAGCGGATGAACAACCAGCTGATCCCCGCGGTCAACGCCGCGTCCAGTGCGTAGGTCGAGGCCATCGCCGCCTGCATGACCGCCGCCGGCGTACACGCGTAGCAGACCGCGGCGATCGTCTGGGCCCGCGCCCCACCACCGAATTCCCTGGCGATGGCGGCAGCCAACACGATCGACGCCACCGTGGCCAGCAGCGCGGGCAGCCGCAGCAGTTCCCGCGACCCCGGCGCGAGCACATCGGCCAGCGCCGCCAGCAACGGCACCACCGGCCCCTGATCCGCATACCCGAATGCCAGCTGCCGCCCCGCGGCGATGAAATACAGTTCGTCGCCCCCGAATTCATACCGCCCGAGCCGACTCAGAAACAGCCCACCCGCCACCACGGCGACCACCCCGACAGCCCGCCAAGCGAACCGAACAGGGGCTCCGACAGCAGCGCTCTCGACGGTCTCCGGCATCACGCCACCTCCGCCGAAAGCCTAATTTCCACCCCACCGACCAGGCCCTTCTTCCACGCTGTCGGTTCTCCGAATCGGTGTCGTGGCTCCTGTGACCGATGCCAGTGCATCGGCGCTCACCCGAAATATCGTTCGCGCGAACCCTCTTCGATCACATATGGTTATTCTGACCAAAACAAGGAGGGGTGATGACAATCGAATCCGTCGAGGAGCTGCGCCGGGCGATCGCCGAGGGGGCCGCCCCGAAGTATCTGCCGTTCTGGGGACATGCCCCGCGTCGCGACGGCTCGATCGGGTCGAGCTGCCTGAGTCAGTGGTGGCCCGCGGCATTCGTGGTCGACGGTGTCACGTTCGCCGGTGCCGAGCACTACATGATGTGGCGCAAGGCATTGCTGTTCGACGACGAGGAGACGGCGGCTCGGATTCTCGAGACCGCGCATCCGAGTCAGGCCAAGAACCTCGGCCGAAAGATTCGGGACTTCGACGAAACCATCTGGGAACAGGCTCGATTCGAGATCGTGGTGGCGGGCAGCGTGGCCAAGTTCGGTCAGGACGAGGCGTTGCGGAGCTATCTGCTCGGCACCGGGACGCGGGTGCTCGTGGAAGCCAGTCCGGTGGATCGGATCTGGGGGATCGGGCTGGCGGCCGACGACGCGCGGGCGACCGATCCCGCGCGGTGGCGTGGGCTCAACCTGCTCGGCTTTGCCTTGATGCGCGCCAGGGCCGAGCTGGGCGTCGACGGGTAGGCAACCGCCACGGCGGCGAAGGTGCTGCCGCTGGCCTATGTCCTCGGTACCTGGCCGATGCCGGGGAGGAAGCGGCCGGTGGTGGCGAGGTAGGTGCGGTAGTCGGGGCCGTGGGTGTGGGTGAGGTAGGGCTCTTCGACGATGCGGATCTGGAGGTGGATCGTGGTGAGCAGCAGGGCGAATGCGGTGAGGGCGAGGGGGTTCGGGATGAGCAGGGTGATGCCGGCGGCGAAGATGAGCATGGCGGTGAAGATCGGGTTGCGGACGAGGCCGAAGACGCCGGTGCGGATCAGGGTGGTGGTTTCGGTGGGGTCGACGCCGATCCGCCAGGAATCGCCCATCTGGTTCTGCGCGTAGAGCGTGGCCGCGATGCCTGCGAGCGCCGCGATGACGCCGAGCGTTTGGATCGGGGTGGCGGTGAGGATCGTCAGGGGTGAGACGAGGCCGGTCAGTTGCAGGATCGGGGCTGCGACGCCGACGGCGATGGCGACGAGGAAGCCGACGCCGGCCAGCCATTCCAGCGAACCGGGTCGGCCGCTGATCCCGCGGAAGCCGGTGGATCCGGTGGCGCGGTGCTGGCGCCAGCTGCGCCAGCCGAAGCCGAGCGCGCCGAAGCTCAGGTAGAGGGCCAGTGCCCACCAAGCGGTCATCATCGTGTCCTTCACCAGGTCTGGTCGCGGCAGTGTTCGCTGTCGTCCTCGGGTTCGATCTGCAGGGTGGCGTGGCCGAGGTGGTAGGTCTCGGTGAGCAGGTGCTGGGCGGTGCGCAGGACCGCGTCGGGGTCGGTGTCGGGGTCGGTCACCAGGTGGGCGGTGGCGACCTCCATGCCCGGCGTCAGGGTCCACACGTGCAGATCGTGCACCTGGCGGACGCCGTCGAGGTCGCGCAGGGCTTGCTCGAGCTGGGCGAGGTCGAGTTCGGCGGGGGCGTGCTGGAACAGGATGCGCAGGGCCTGGCGGCCGAGGTTGAACGCGCGTGGCAGCACGAACAGGCCGATGGCGACGCCGATGGCCGGATCGGCGTAGCGCCAACCGAAGATCAGCGTGATCAGGCCGCTGGCCAGCACGCCGAGCGAGCCGAGCATGTCGGCCATGACCTCCAGGTACGCGCCACGAACATTGAGGCTCTCCTTGGCGCCTTCGCGCAGGAGCAGCATGCTGATCACATTCATCGCCAAGCCGACGAGCGCGACCAGCGCCACCGGCAGGCCGGGCACCTCCGGCGGGTCGGACAGGCGCCCGAACGCCTCGTAGAGCACCCAGCCCGCGACCGCGAACAGCAGGATCGCGTTGAACAGCGCGGCGAAGACCTCGGCGCGGTACATGCCGAACGAGCGGGACCCGCCGCGGGTGGCATGCCGGGCGATCAGGATCGCCAGCAGCGCCATGGCCACACCGAACACATCGGTGAACACGTGCGCGGAGTCCGACAGCAGCGCCAGCGACGAGGTCGAGAAGCCGACCGTCACCTGGGCGACGAAGGTGATCAGGCCCAGCACGATCACCACCGCGAGGCGCGTGGTGTACCTGTTCGACGCGCTGCCCTGCGCCGGGTTACTCGTGCCGTGACTGTGTCCTGCGCCCACTGGCGAACCTCCCTTGCCGCTGCGGTGATGTCACCGTCGAGACCGATACCGACATTCCGAATCGTAACATGCGCATGTGCGCATATGTAACCCTGTGGCGCCTGTGCGCCGGATGCGGGCGCGTCCTCAGCAGGTGGGAGTGGGTGCGGCCGCGTCCAGGCGCTGCGTCGTCCACTCGATGAGCTGGGGGATGAGCGGGGAATCGTCGGCGACGACGCCCATGTGGTCGCGACCGGGATAGACGCGGTAGTCCAGCTCCCAGTCCTCGCCACAGCGTGCCGCCGCGTAGGCGTCCTGGATCGTGGGTTCGACGAGCGGGTCGCTGCTACCTTGAGCGAGCAGGACCGGCACCGTCATCGGTCCGGTCGGGATGTTGGCGGTGAGCCGGTCGCCGAACGGGCCGGTGGTGGGGTCGGTGCGGAAGATCGAGTGATCGCGCGAGATCGACAGGGCCGACAGGACCGAGGCGAGGATGCCGGGTTCGGACAGGCATCGGGTCGACATCTCCCGCACCAGGGTTCGTGCCGCCGGGATGATGTAGGTGTCGAGGTCGACGTCGGGGTAGGTGTCGGCGTAGGCGGCCGCCACATAGGAGGCGAAGACGCTGCCGCCGGTGACGTCGGGCAGATGCCGGGTGAGGCCGATGATGTCGGCGGCCGGGGCCACCGCGGCGACCGCGCGCACCTCGACATCGGGGGCGTAGGTCGGCGCGAGCAGCCCCGCCCACAGCGCGGCGTGCCCACCCTGGGAATGACCCCAGACGACGGTCTGGTCGGACAGCTGGATCTCGCCGAGGCTGTGTGCCGCGCGCACGGCGTCGAGCACCGACCGGCCTTCGCCCTGCCCGATCAGATACGGCTGCGGCCCCGCGGTGCCCATCCCCGCGTAGTCGGTGGCGACCAGCGCCCACCCCTCGGCCAGCAATTGCTGCCGGGCGGGCAGCGCGCCCGCGGTGAGCGGGTCGTCGACCACGGTCGGCGCGCAGTGGCGGGCATAGCCCGTGGTGCCGTGCGCCCACGCGATGACCGGGCGCGGCGCCGGACTCGGCTGCTTCGGCACCATCACGAGTCCGCTGGCGAGGGTGGGTTCGTCGTCGTCGCGGGTGGTCGTGTAGAGGATGCGCCAGGCATCCGCGTCGGCGGGGATGCCGCGAGTGAACGGCTCGGCCCGCAGCAGAACTCCCGGCTCGGTGGGGACCTCGGCGGGCGCGTCGTAGAACGCGTCGACGGTGGGCGCGGCCTGTCGCACATGCGCACCGACGGCTGCCGCCGCGACCGCGACGGCCAGTGCGACCACCGCCACCGCCACCTTCCCGAACCGGGCAAGACCGCTCGGACCCGAGTGCTTCTCGCGCCGCCCGAGGCTCTCGGCGCCGAGTCGTGGCGCGGGTCCCGTTGCTCCGCGTTCCCGGCCGAACTCCTCGGTCGAGTCTCGCGACCCTGATCCTTCTGGGATATCTTCTCGGGTCCCGCCCGATGCTGGTCGTTCCGACTGTTCCTCGGCGCCGGTGGGTTCCCCGCTCCGGTCCGGCGCCGACGTGTCCCGCCCCGTTCGGAGCCGCGCGACCGCGTCGGATACCCCGTCGATGAGCAGTGCGACACCGAACACCAGGGTGCGCACGCCGAAGAGCAAAGCCACCGCGAGCAGGGTCAGGTCCAGCCAGCGCAGGGCGAGGACGCCGAGCACGAGTTCGGCCACGGCGAAGATCCCCGCCGCCAACCGCTGGTCGACGCCACCGCGCACCGCCCGCACCAACCGGAGCGCACCGCCGACCAGCAGGGCGATGCCGAAGGCGGGTGCCAGCAATTCGATCGACTCCGCGAGCCAGACCAGCACGACCAGGCCGAACCCGATCCACAGCACACCGAGCACCACGCCGGTGCGCGGTGTCGCCGAGCGCCTGGCATCGAGCAGATCGGCCACGCCGGTGAGCACACATGCCACGCCGAGCACGACGGCGAGCAGTGTCACCGAGGTGAGTGGTCGGCCGACCAGCACGAGGCCGATGACGACGCAGGCCAGCCCGACGAGCACGGCAGCCCACCAGGGCAGTGCCGCGCGCAGATTCCGCGCTCCGAATCCGGTGCGCCGCCCAGCGGTCTCGTTCATCGGAACTCCTCACTGCGCGGCCGGTGCCCTCGCTGCCGCGAGCGCGGGAGATCGCATCGGGTTCGCGAATGACGATAGGCGAGCGCGGCCCGCGAAAGCCGCAGCCGCGCCCCGTGTCCGGCCGGTGCCGTGCGTCGTTCCGGCGGGGCGAATGTGTCGGTGGGGGTTGTTAATCTGGGGCGGACGAACGGTTCGGGAGGAAACGTTCGTCGCGACAACCGGAATTCGTTGTCGCCGACCCGGTGTCGGTGCCGTCGCGGATTCCGGTGAACCGTCGCCACGGCCATGCGGAGTAACTATTTCCGATCGGCCCGGCGCCGGTTCATGCTGGAACCGGCTTCGACCGCGAAGCCGCTTTTTCGATGGGGAGATTCACTGATGTCTGTTGTGGGCAAATATGCCCTGGGTGTGGCCGCGCTGTCCGCGGTGGCCGCGTTCACGGTCGTGACCGCCGGTCCGGCGGCCGCGGCCGAGAGTGGTGTGGCGATCGCGGAGGCGCCCGGCTACACCGCGGTCTCGCGCGATGGCGGCTTCGACGCCGCCGCCGGTGACCTCTACGGCGCGCTGGCGCTGTCGTCGAAGCAGGCCGTGGTCGCCTCGGCGGTCAACTACGGCAGCTGGGGTTCCGCGCGTGCCGCCGCACTGGCCGAGTGCGGCGTGTGGGACTGCCAGATCGTCGTCGAGTTCCGCAATGCCTGCGGCGCCGTCGCCCAGGGCGCGGACTACCGCTTCGGCTGGGCCTGGGACCACACCCTGCACGCCGCCGAGCGTTCCGCGGTCGACGTGCTCGGGATCAGCGCACCGCCGTTCCCGGACCCGGGCTCGGCCTCGCCGCGCGCGGCGAGCGTCATCCTGTCCGCCTGCACGGCGAACGTCTGATCCGCTCGACCGAAAACAGCAGGGGCACGGAACCGGTGACGGTCCGTGCCCCTGCTGTATGCCGTGCGTTTCCTAGCGACGCAGCACTTTTCGTGCCAGCCAGTTGCCGAAGAACTGCACACCCTGTACACCGGCGATGATGATCAGCACCGCGACCAGCGTGACTTCCCACTGGAACCGCTGATAGCCGTAGGTGATCGCGAAATCGCCCAGGCCACCACCGCCGACGGTGCCCGCCATCGCCGACATGTCGACGATCGCGATCACCACGAAGGTGTAGCCGAGGATCAACGGCCCCAGCGCCTCCGGGATCAGCAGCGTGAGAATGATCCGCAACGGTCCGGCACCGGCCGCCCGAGCCGCCTCGATCACGCCGGGATCGACGGTCACGAGATTCTGCTCCACGATCCGGGCGATGCCGAAGGTCGCCGCGACGATCATCACGAACAGCGCGGCCTCGGAGCCGATGGTCGTGCCGACCACCTCCAGGGTGACCGGACCCAGCGCGGCGAGCAGGATGATGAACGGAATCGGGCGCACGATGTTGACCAGCACATTGAGCACCAGATACACCGGCGCGTTGGCCAGCAGCCCGCCCTTGCGGGTCGTGTAGAGCGCCGTGCCCAGCGCCAGTCCGAGCACGCCCGCGACGACGAAGGTCACGCCCACCAGATAGATGGTGGTGCCGATCGCCTCGAACAGGATGGGGCGCAGTCTTTCCCAGTTGGCGTCCATCTCAGCCCGCCTTCCGTGCCAGCTCGGCGACCACCCGGTCCAGTGCGGCATCGGGGCCGTACAGAGCGAGGGTGAGGGAACCGAAGGTCTTGTCCTGCAGGGTGCTCACGCCGCCGTAGACGATCTCGAAGCGCACGTCGGCGGCGGTGGCGGCGGCCAGGGCCGCGCCGATGCCGGTCTGGTCGTCGACATCGACGGTCACGAGCCGGCCGCCGTGCAGGGCCCGCAAGCGGTCCAGCTCGGTCGGATCGGGCCGGTTGTGCAACACGGTCGCCACGAACGACCGGGTCGGCGGGGCCTGCGGATCGGCGAAGACGTCGAAGGTGGGCGCCAATTCGACGATCTTGCCCTCGGCGAGTACCGCCACCCGGTCGGCGACCGCGCGGATCACATCCATCTCGTGGGTGATCACCACGATGGTCACCCCGAGTTCGGTGTTGATCTTCTTGAGCAGCCGCAGCACCTCACCGGTGGTCTCCGGGTCCAACGCCGAGGTGGCCTCGTCGGCCAGCAGCAGCGAGGGCGAGGTGGCCAGCGCCCGCGCGATGCCGACGCGCTGCTTCTGCCCGCCGGAGAGCTGATCGGGATAGGCGCGTGCCTTCTCGCTCAGGCCGACGAACTCGAGCAGCTCGGCGACGCGCGCCTTGCGCTCGGCTCGCTTCCAGCCTGCCACTTTGAGCGGGTACTCGACATTGCCCGCGACCGTGCGTGACCGGAAGAGGTTGAACTGCTGGAACACCATCCCGATGTCGCGGCGCAGCTTGCGCACCGCCGACTCCGGCACCCCGGTGATGGGGGTGCCGGAGATCGTGACCGTGCCCGAGGTGGGCTTCTCCAGCGCGTTGATCAGCCGCACCAGGGTGGACTTGCCCGCCCCGGAATAGCCGATCACACCGAAGATCTCGCCCTGCTCGATCCGCAGGTCGATCTCGTCGATCGCGACGTGACGATCGGCACCGGAGCCGAAGACCTTGGTGACCGAGGTGAATTCGACCGCCGCGGGGTGCTTCGAACTCACTTGTTCGCGCGGATGCCCTGCTGCACCCGGTCGAGGATCTGTTCGAGCTCGGCGGCCGGACGCGTCACGTCGACGGAGGTGTTCTTGGTGATCTTGTCGTGGGCGGCCACCACCTCGGGGTCCTTCCAGATCTCGACCAGCTTCAGGTAGGTCGGATCGGACTTGTCCTCGGCGCGGGTGACGATCACGTTGATGTACGGCTCGGCGGCCGGGTCCTTCGGATCGTCCTTGAACAGCGCCGAATTCGGGTCGACGCCGGAGCGCTCGAGGAAGGTGTTGTTGATGACCGAACCGTCGACCGAGGGCAGCGACAGCGCGGTCTGCGCGGCGTCGACCGGGGTGACGGTGACCTTGGAGGCCGCCTTGTCGATGTCGGCGGGCGAGGGCTGAGCGGAGTCGCCCACCAGCTTCAGCAGCCCGGCGGACTGCAGCACGAACAGCGCGCGGGCCTGGTTGGTCGGATCGTTGGGGATCGCGATCTCGCCGCCCTGCGGGATGTCGGCCAGCGCCGTGTGCTTCTTGGAGTAGAGGCCGAGCGGCACGATGTAGGTGGAGCCGATCGGGGTCAGCGTGTCGTTGCTGGCCACGTTGTACTGGCCAAGGAACTGCAGGTGCTGGAAGAGGTTGACGTCGATCTGCTTCTGCGCCAGCGCCGCGTTGGGCTGCTGGTAGTCGGAGAAGTTGGTGATCTTCAGGGTGATGCCCTGCTCCTTGGCCTTGTCCTCGAACACCTCCCACGCCTCGTTCTGATCGGTGGTGCCGATGCGCACGACGGTGCCGGAATCGGAGTCGTCCGAACCGCACGCCGCGAGGGTGATGGCCGCGGTTGCTACCAGGACCGGGATCGCCAGTACCCGACGGAATGTCACTTGTACTCCTGAGTTGCTCGCTGATGATGAACCCGGTCATCGAAGCTGTGGCCGGTACCCGCCGACAACGGTTGGAATTGCGGTGATCGAAACCCTCGCTAACAATTGGACGTCCGTCTAAATTGCGGACAATGCGAATCCTGCGCCGTCTTGCGGCGATTCCGGTCCTGGTCGCGGTGGCCGCGGGGGCGGTGTCCTGTGGTGAAGACCACCCCGCCGACGTGGTGCGCATCGGTGTGAACGACGTCGCCCAGCCGCACTGGGACGTGTACCAGCGCAAGGCCGCCGAGCAGGGCATCACCGTCGAATACGTCAACTTCGCCGACTACAACCAGCCCAATCCGGCGCTGGCCCAGAAGCGGGTCGATCTCAACAAGTTCCAGCACGTGCGATACCTGGCCAACTACAACGTGGCCAACAACGACACCCTGGTGCCGATCGGGGCCACCGAGATCTTCCCGCTCACCCTGTATTCGAAGAAGCACTCCGACATCGCCGAGATCCCCCAGGGCGGCACGATCACCCTCAGCAACAATCCCGCCCAGCAGGTGCGTCCGCTGCTCGGCCTGGCCGCCGCGGGCCTGATCGTGGTCAAGGGCGGGGCGAGCTGGGATTCCAAGATCGAGGACGTCGACACCGCCGCCTCGAAGGTGACGCTGACCGCCCTCGACCCGACCCTGACCGCGTCCTCGCTCGACAGCGTCGACGCCGCCTTCGTCGACGACACCTTCGCCGGGCCCGCCGGCCTGACCGAGGACCAGGTGATCTTCACCGACGACCCTGAGCGGCCCGAACTCAAGCAGTACATCAATGTCTTCGCCGCGCGCGAGGCCGACAAGGACAACCCGACCTACCTGAAACTGGCCCAGCTCTACCACGATCCCGAGGTCGTGGCGGCGGTGCAGGCCGAGACCGGTTACGCCGGGATCTTCAAGACCAACGACGCGGCCGACCTGCAGGCGACCCTGCGTGAGCTCGAGGCGAAGTTCCGCGAGTGACCCAGGTGCTCAGCGGCGCGGGTGGTCGACCGACAGGCGGCCGCGCCGGACCAGGTCGCGCTTGGTGATCGGCGGGAGCGTGGGCTCGGCGTCGTCGGGCTCGTCGGGATTCGCGCGCACGAGCAGGGTGACGGTGGCGGCGGGCACGAAACCGCTGCCCGTCATCAGGGCCGCCGAGGCGCTGTTGCGGTCCTCGACATCGGTGACGATGTGGCGGGCGCCGCGCGCGAACAGCGCTTCGGAGCACACGTTCACCAGGCGCCGGGCGATGCCGTGGCCCTGCATGTCGGGGGCGACCGCGATCCACTCCAGATAGCCCCAGTCGTCGCGATGCTCGAATTCCATCGACCCGAGCACGAAGCCGACCACCCGGTCGGAGTCCAGCGCCACCCAGCAGGCGTTGTCGGCGCTGTCGAGATGCTCGGCGACCGCGGTCAGCGACCACGACGTGTACGGCTTGATGGTCGTGTCGAACACCTGGTGGCCGAGGTCGAGGACTTGGCGCAGATGTCCCAAACCCATCGGCACGACAGCGATCGCGGGGTCCATGGGGCCAGTGTGCCCTACGCGCCCTTGCGGGTCGCGGTCCTACTCGCGGTGGATTTGCTGGCGGCCTTGCGCGGGGCCGCCTTCTTGGCCGCGGCCTTCTTCGCCGGCTTCTTCTTCGGTTCCGCGGCGGGCGCACCGCCCTCGCGGCGGCCGCTGGCCTCGAGGCTGCGCTGCAGGGCGGCGACCAGGTCGACCACCTCGGCGTCGGCCTGCTCGGCCGGTTCGGCGGCCTCGGCGCTGGTGACCTTGCCGGTGCCGCTGGCGATCGCCTCGTCGAGCAGTTTCTGCAATTCGATCTGGTACTCGTCGGTGTATTCGGTCGGGTCGAAATCGCCCGACATCGACTCGACCAGGGTCTCGGCCATCTTCAGTTCCTGCGGCCGTGGCGTCGGCGCGTCGTCGAGGACGGGGAAGTCCACGGCACGCACCTCGTCGGGCCACAGCAGCGTCTGCAGGACCAGCACGCCCTCGCGCACGCGCAACGCCGCCAGCCGGGTCTTCTGGCGCAGGGTGAAGTGCACCAGCGCGGTCTTGTCGATGCGTTCGAGGGTGGCCGCGAGCAGCTGGTAGGCCTTGGGCGTGGACGAGTCCGGTTCCAGGTAGTAGCTCTTGTCGAACAGGACGGGGTCGATCTGATCGGACGGCACGAACTCGAGCACCGGGATCTCGTGCTTCTCCGCGGCGGGGAGCTTGGCGAAATCGGCGTCGGTGAGCACGACCTGGTCACCGTCGGGGTCGACGTAGGCCTTGTCGATGTCGGCGTACTGGACGGATTTGCCGCACACCGTGCAGACGCGGTCGTATTTGATCCGGCCCCCGTCCTCGGCGTGGACCTGGTGGAACCGAATATCGTGGTCCTCGGTCGCGGTGTAGACCTTGACCGGGACGTTGACCAGCCCGAATGCGATCGAGCCCTTCCAGATCGATCTCATAGAGCCCATGATGGCCGAAGAATTGCCCGGGGGCGAGGGACCAATACCGAAACGGTGCCCGGCCGTGATGCGGTGGTGCTTGTGTTCGTGCCGTCTGGTCCAATCGACGGGTGCGCGCCGACCTGATCATCTGCGGACTCGGTCCCGCGGGCCGGGCGGTTGCCCATCGTGCGCTGGCCGACGGACAGTCGGTGACCGTGATCGACCCGCACCCGGATCGGGTGTGGACTCCCACCTACGCCGCCTGGGCCGATGAACTGCCGGACTGGCTCGACCCCGCCGCGGTCGCCGCGACCGTCGCCGCCCCGACGGCATGGGCGGTGCGTGAGCATCGCCTCGACCGCGCCTACCAGGTGCTCGACACCGCGGCGCTGCAACGTTCGCTGGCCCTCGACGGCGCGCGGGTGCTTGCCGATCGGGTCGTGACGGTGGACGGAGGAACGGTACGCACGGCGACCGGATCGGTGCACAGCGGACGGGTCATCGACGCCCGCGGACTGTCCCGCTCCCCGCGCCGGGCCGAACAGACCGCCTACGGCGTGATCCTCGGACGCGACCTGCTCGCCGACCACCCGACCCTGTTCATGGACTGGCGCCCCGACAACGGCGCCGCCCCCGAGGAGCCGCCCTCGTTCCTCTACGTCGTTCCCCTCGGCCCGGACACGGTGCTCTACGAGGAGACCTGCCTGGCCGGTCGCCCCGCGCTGTCCCCGGCGATGTTGCGGTGCAGGCTCGAACACCGATTGCGCGAACGTGACATCCCGCTGTCCGGCACCGAACCCGTTGAGCGCGTGCGCTTTCCGGTCCAGGGCGGAAAACCGGGTCGCGGCAGATTCGGCGCGGCGGGCGGGCTGACCCACCCCGCGACCGGCTACAGCGTCGCCACCTCGCTTCGCGCGGCCGACACCGTCGTCGCGGGCGCGCGGATGTGGACGCCCGACGCACGCGCCGTCGCCGCCCTGCGCCGCGCGGGATTGCGTTCGCTGCTCGCGCTCCCACCGCGCGACGTCGCGATCTTCTTCGACGCCTTCTTCGCCCTGCCCGTCCCACTCCAGCGCGCCTACCTGTCCGGACACGACGACCTGCGCGGCACCGTCGCGGCGATGCGCGCCCTGTTCACCGCCCTGCCGCCCCGCCTGCGCGGCACCCTCGTGACGGCGGTCCTCGGCCTCGGCGGCGCCGTCGGCCGAGGCCGGTCGGAAAGGTCGACCTGAGCGACGGCGCGAGCGCCACGGAGTTGCTACCATGCGCGGGCGAACACGCCGACCCGACAACAGGTTCGGGCGATGCGACGGACCGGCTCGGCCATGCCGGAGACCGCAGGTCTGGTGCGTGCCGCGATGTGGTGACGAGTGAGGAGATTCCGGTGTTCGAATTCACCGAGCGGCGCAGCCGCTGGGTGCTCGGCGTATTCGCGGTGCTGGCACTGGTGCTCGGCGCACTCAGCGCCTCGCTGTTCGATCGAGTGGATGGCGGCGGATACACCGACCAGGGCAGCGAATCGAGCCGGGCGCTCACCGTCCTGCGCGAGGAATTCGGCCAGGGCTCACCGAATCTGGTGCTGCTGGTGCAGACCGAGAGCTCGGTCGACGACCCCGAAGCCACCGCCGCGGCGACCGGACTGGTCGCCAACCTGCGCGAACGCGAAGGCATCACCGATGTGGTGTCGTACTGGACCACCCATCAGCCCGCGCTGCGCAGCGTCGACGGCAAACAGGGCCTGATCGTGGCCAGTGTGCTGGGCAGTGAACGCGAGATCGACCAGCGCGCCGCCGCCGTCGCCGACGAACTGTCCGGTGCCAACGGCAGCCTGCAGGTGCGCGTCGGCGGTTTCGCCATGCTCATGCACGAGACCGTGGAGCAGTCCAAGACCGACATCGCCAAGGGCGAGGCCATCGCGTTCCCGCTCACGCTGATCGCGCTGCTGTTCGTCTTCGGTGGCCTGGTCGCCGCGAGTCTGCCGCTGCTGGTCGCGATCGTCACCGTGCTGATGACGATGGGCGCGCTGTGGCTGCTCACGCTGTTCACGCCGCTCGCGGTCACCGCGGCGAACGTGGCCACCCTGCTCGGCCTCGGACTGGCCATCGACTACAGCCTGCTGATCGTCAACCGCTATCGCGAGGAGCTCGGCGCGGGTGTCACTCCGGCCAGGGCGGTGGCCGTCACGATGCGCACCGCGGGCCGCACGGTCGCCTTCTCGGCGCTCACCGTCGCGGTGGCGCTGGCCGGCCTGCTGTTCTTCCCGCTGCTGGCGATCCGCTCGATGGGCTACGCGGGCATCATCGTCGCGGGACTGGCCGCGCTGGTCTCGCTGACCGTGCTGCCCGCCACCCTGCTGCTGCTCGGTACCCGGATCGACAAGGGCCAGCTCGGCTGGTGGTTCCTGCGCGCGCCACGGCCCTCCCCGGGCGAGGGCACCTGGCACAAGCTGGCCACCGCGGTGATGCGCAAGCCGATCCCGATCGGGCTCACCGTGACGCTGTTGCTGCTGCTCCTGGGCGCACCGTTCCTCGGCGTGAAACTCGGCTTCCCCGACGAGCGGACCCTGCCCGCGTCGATGACCTCCCGCCAGGTCACCGAGATCGTGCACCGCGACTTCGGCGAGAGCGATCAGAACACCCTCGTCGCGGTCCTGCCCGAGAGCGCCTACAGCGCTTCGGGTCTGGACGCCATCGCCCGCGAGTTCTCCGATCTCGACCACGTGCGCCGGGTCGACACCGCCACCGGCAGCTACGCCCAGGGCGGTCTGCTCGCCGCGCCCACCGCGGCCAATGAACGCTTCCGCGCCGACCGGGCCGCCTACCTGTCGATCGTCCCGGCCACCACCGACAGTGCCGCGCTGACCGGACTCGTCGAGCAGGTGCGCGCGGTGGACGTCCCGAGCGAACTGCTCGTCGGCGGTGTCGCCGCGGCCAACGCCGATTCGCTCACCGCGATCTCCGACGCGCTGCCCTGGGCACTCGCCTTCGTGATCGTCCTGATGCTGATCGTGCTGTTCCTGCTCACCGGCAGCGTGGTGCTGCCCGTGCTGGCGGTGATCCTGAGCGCGCTCAGCCTGACCGCGACCTTCGGCGCGCTGGTGTGGATCTTCCAGAACGGGCACCTGTCCGGGCTGCTCGGCTTCACCGTCACCGGTGATCTGGCCGCCACCGTGCCGGTGATGCTGTTCGCCGCCGCCTTCGGCCTGGCGATGGACTACCAGGTGTTCCTGCTCTCGCGCATCCGCGAGGAGTACGACCGCACCGGCAAGAACGAGACCGCCGTCGCGCACGGGCTGGAACGGATCGGGCGCATCGTCACCGCCGCCGCGATCCTCATCTCCCTGGTCTTCCTCGGCTTCCTCGCCTCCGACATCACCTTCATGAAAGCCTTCGGCATCGGCCTGCCCCTCGCGGTCATCGTCGACGCCACCCTCGTCCGCGGCTTCCTCCTGCCCGCCGCGATGAAAATCCTCGGCGACGCCAACTGGTACGCCCCGGACTTCCTACGCCGCCTGCACGACCGCTTCGGCCTCGACGAGGGCGGCCCCCGATCCTCGAAACACGATGTACCGGTCCGTGATCCACTCGGCGTCACCGGCAGGCCCACCGAAGAAGTCACCGTGGTCGATCCACTCGCCCGCGCCGAAGCGGCCAGGGCCGAGGCCGCTCGGGAAGAAGCAGCGCGCGCCGACGAGGGCACACGGACCGAGGGCGATCTCGCCACCGCGACGGGTCGGCGGGACACCGCGGACTGACGGCAAGGCGGGACGGCCATCTGTGTCCGCGCGATTCGCAGGCTCATGGCTGGGTCGACATCGGTAGGTGCGACCCAGCCTGCCCAGGCAGCCGACGCCGAGCCAGGTATGCGCGTCATACGGAATCAAGGTCCGAGTGACCGGCTGCACGTGATTATGCGGGAGCGGCGACCCCCTTCTATGTTGAGCGCGTTCGACGTTCTCAGCGAAATAAGTGGGGGTCCCAGATGAACATCCGTGTGCGCGCGTCCTGGACACGCCGTGCTCTCGTGCTCGCCGTGGTGCCGGCGGCAGGCGCTCTCGCGTGCGCCGGCATCACCAATGCGGCGCCGCCTCGGCCCGGGGTCGCCATGATCCAGGTCGTGGAGGCGCAGCCGGTGTGTGACGACTCGGGTGAGCAGTCCGAAACGGTCCCGGGCGTGCAGCCGTTGTGCGGTGCTCCGGATGAACAGCCGGGAGTTGTTGTCATTCCTGGCATCCAGTCCGGCAGCGCCGTGCCGGGTGCGCAGCCGGGCATCACGCCGATCGACGCGGCTCGGTAGTCGAAAGAGGTTGGGCGGCAGCGACTGTTGGGTCGCTGCCGCCCAACGGCTCGGTCGAGGTCGTCAGATGCCGCCGGTGGCGAGGAGGCCGCCGTCGACGCGGATGCAGTCGCCGGTGATCCAGGCGGACTCGTCGGAGACGAGGAAGGCGATCAGGCGGGCCACGTCTTCGGGGACGCCGAGGCGCTTGAGGGGGTAGGGGTTGGCGGCGGCGGCTTCGTCGGCGGCGTAGAGGGCGTCGGCGAACTTGGTCTTCACGACGCCGGGGGCCACCGCGTTGACGCGGATGTTCGGGCCGAGTTGCCAGGCCAGTTCCTCGGTGAGGCGGATGAGCGCGGCCTTGGAGGCGCCGTAGGCGGAGATCACGCCCGAGGAGCGGATGCCGGCCACGCTGGCCACGTTGACGATCGCGCCGCCGTGCTCGGCCATCCAGGCCTTGTACGCCTGCTGGACATAACCCAGCGAGGCGACCACGTTCACGTCGAAGATCTTGCTGACCCCGCCCAGATCGGCCTCCATGAGCGAGCCGTACACCGGGTTGATGCCGGTGTTGTTGATCAGGATGTCGAGCGAACCGAACTCGGTGACCGCCCGGCTCACGGCCTCGGCGCGGGCGTCGGCATCACCGGCGTTACCGGCGATCGCACTCACCTGCCCCTTGTGCCCGAGGGCGCGCAACTCCTCGGCGGCGGCTTCCAGCGGCTCGGGTTTGCGGGCGGTGATCACGACGTTGGCGCCACGGCGGAGCAGTTCGGCGGCGGTCGCCAGGCCGATGCCGCGGCTGGCGCCGGTGACGAGGGCGGTCCGCCCGAGTAGATCGGTAGTCATGCGACGAGAGTAACCACGCTCACATCCGGCAGCGCCGGGTTCGGTCCGCAAACGCGGCGACGGTAAAATAAGTGGTTCTTGCCGCCACCGACGGTGCACGATGGATCGGCGCGGTGACCATCGAGGTACTTACACGAGGAGAAGCACTGTGATCACGGCGACCGACCTGGAGGTCCGGGCCGGAGTCCGCACCCTGCTCTCGGCCCCGGGGCCGATGCTGCGGGTGCAGTCCGGCGACCGGATCGGACTGGTCGGGCGCAACGGTGCGGGCAAGACCACCACCCTGCGCATCCTGGCAGGCGAGGGTGAGCCGTATGCCGGAAAGATCGTGCGCTCCACCGACATCGGCTATCTGCCGCAGGATCCCAAGGAGGGCGATCTCGACGTGATCGCCCGCGACCGGGTGCTGTCCGCGCGCGGCCTCGACACGCTGATCCGGGACATGGAGAAGCAGCAGCTGCGCATGGCCGAGGTCGCCGACGAGAACGAACGCGAGAAGGCGATCCGCAAGTACGGGCGCCTCGAGGACCAGTTCTCCTCCCTCGGCGGTTACGTCGCCGAGAGCGAGGCCGCCCGCATCTGCAACAGCCTCGGCCTGCCCGACCGGGCCCTCGGCCAGCAGCTGCGCACCCTTTCCGGCGGTCAGCGCCGCCGGATCGAGCTCGCCCGCATCCTGTTCTCGGCCTCCGACGGCAGTGGCGGGCGCTCGGACCGCATCCTGCTGCTCGACGAGCCGACGAACCACCTCGACGCCGACTCCATCACCTGGCTGCGCGGCTTCCTGCAGAACCACGACGGCGGCCTGATCGTGATCAGCCACGATGTGGAACTGCTCGACGCCGTGGTCAACAAGGTGTGGTTCCTCGACGCCGTGCGCGGTGAGCCCGATGTCTACAACATGGGCTGGAAGAAGTACCTCGACGCCCGCGCCACCGACGAGCAGCGTCGCGTGCGCGAGCGCGCCAACGCGGAGAAGAAGGCGGGCGCGCTGCGTCAGCAGGCCGCCAAGCTCGGCGCCAAGGCCACCAAAGCCGCTGCGGCACACCAGATGGTGCGTCGCGCCGAGCGCCTGATGTCCGAACTCGACGACGTGCGCGTGGCCGACAAGGTGGCCCGCATCCGCTTCCCCGAGCCCGCGCCGTGCAGCCGGACACCGCTCATGGTCAAGGACCTCACCAAGCTCTACGGTTCGCTCGAGATCTTCACCGGCGTCAACTTCGCCGTCGACAAGGGCAGCCGTGTGGTCGTCCTCGGACTCAACGGCGCGGGCAAGACGACCATGCTCAAACTGCTCGCCGGGGTCGAGACGCCGACCGCGGGCGGGGTCGAGCAGGGCCGCGGCCTCAAGGTCGGCTACTTCGCCCAGGAACACGACACCCTCGACGACCAGGCCACGGTCTGGGAGAACATCCGGCACGCGTCTCCGGACGCGGGGGAGCAGGAGCTGCGCAGCCTGCTCGGCGCCTTCATGTTCACCGGCCCGCAGCTCGAGCAGCCCGCGGGCACGCTGTCCGGTGGTGAGAAGACCCGGCTCGCGCTGGCGGGGCTGGTGTCGTCGTCGGCGAACGTGCTGCTGCTCGACGAGCCGACCAACAACCTCGACCCGATCTCGCGCGAGCAGGTCCTCGACGCGCTGCGCACCTACGCCGGCGCGGTGGTTCTGGTGACCCACGACCCGGGCGCGGCCGAGGCACTGAACCCGGAGCGGGTCATCCTGCTGCCCGACGGCACCGAGGACCACTGGTCCTCGGAGTACGCGGAATTGATCGATCTCGCCTGAATCCTGTGGTGATCTCGGCCTGATCCGGTGTGTCGCGAGGGAACTCGCTGTGTCGGGGTGATTTCGATCACTGTTCCCCGTTGATCACCGGGTGCGGAGTGTCTAGCCTGGAATGAGCTGCTCGGCGACTCGGAGGAAGCCATGAGCGACAGTGCCAGACAGGCCGCTAGGTCGGCCAAGGGTAAATCGACGATCGGCAAGGCCGCGCTGGGAAAGGGCACCCGGGTCACGGGCAAGTCCCGTGACCGGCTGCAGACCCAGTTGAAGAAGCAGTACGAGGCGGGCGCGAGCATTCGCTCCCTGGCCAGGTCCACCGGCCGCTCGTACGGCTTCATCCACAATGTGCTGGTCGAATCACACGTCGAACTGCGCGGGCGCGGTGGCGCCAACCGGCGCAAGAATCCAGCCGACTGAGTTTCTCGGCGGCTGGTGCCGCGGGTTCTCACCAGCCCGACACTGCTCCGTCCCCGCGGACCAGCAGGTTCGCCAGGCTGGTGAACAGGGGTAGACCCGTCTTGATCTCCAGGTAGGCGAACTGCCCCTGCGGATTCACCTCGAGGAAGTAGTACTCCCCGTCGGTGCCGAGGCGCAGGTCGACGACGCCGAAGCTCAGTCCGAGCGCGCCCATCAGGGTGGCCAGTGACTTGCTGACCGAGGCGGGCAGCCGGTCGGGCGCGAACGCCACCGAGGTGTCGAGCCGGGAATCGACCCGGCCAACCCCGGCCTGGGAGTCGATCCGCACCGTCCACTCGACGCCGTCGACCCACACCACCCGCAGATCGCAGCTGGCCTCGACGTAGTCCTGGAACGTGGTCGGCGTCGACCGGATGGAGACGAGCCTGCCCAGTTCCGGGCGGGTGATGATCCTGGTCTCGGAGAACTCGCCGCGGCCGGTCCCGGTGCGCTTGTACACCACTGGGCCGGAACGGGATTCGACGAAACTGCGGGCCTCGTCCGGGTCGTTGGTGATCAGTGTTTCCGGGATGGTGAACCCGGCGCGCTGGGCGGTCTCGAGCTGCACGATCTTGCGCGCCGCGGTGCGTTCGGCGGCCGGATCGTTGACCCAGTACGCCGGGATCGACCAGAGCATGCCCTGGATGAACCCGTCGCACTCGGCCTGGCGGAATTCGTCGTCGGCGGCGCGCACGCCGCTGGGCACCCGGCACGGATGCGGGCGGCGCCACCAGACCGCGCGCACGTCGTCGAGCCCGTGGACATGGGACATGGCGCGGTTGGTGCCCGCCTTGTCGAGCCGGAAACTGCCTGTCTCGGTGGGGAAGTCGCGCAGATCGAGCCGGATCGGATCGAGTCCGTGCTGTTCTCTGAGGGTGGCGGCCATCGCATCGGCGTGTAGGTCGTCGGTCTCGGAGATGACGAGTACGGCGTCGGTCGCGCGTTCCATGCCCGTCGGCCGCTTCAGTCGAGGCTGTCGCAGTTGATGCCGTCGCGGAACGTGAACGTGGCCCCGGTGACGCCGCCTCGTTCGGCGATTCGCAACTTGGCCGCCCAGCCGCGGGTGGCCTTGGCCAGCAGGTCGTCACCGAGCGCCTCGGACGGTTCCTGCGCCAGTGTGATCGGCCGGTCGACCAGCTCCACGCGCATCCTGCGGGTGAAATCGGCGGTGGCGCCGGGCCGGATGTCGACCTGTACCTCCCGCTGGTCGGCCCCGCCGTGATCGGCGGTGAGCCGCACGACATCGCGACGATCGAAGGTCCAGGTACCGCCGTCGACCCGGACCGAGATGTCGCGGTCCGACTCGGCCACCAGCAGTCCGCGCAAGGCGGGTCCCCGACTCCGGGACGACGCGGTAGCGGGGAGGTGGATGGCGTCGGTCATGGGCACTCACTCCGATCTTCTCGTCTGCTCGCGATTTGCCAGAACCCCTGAAGGTGCTTCGGATCATAGCGTGATCGCGTGCGCCGCCGAGCCGGTTCGCGAGATTTGCAGAGCCCCGGGCAAACCGCCGAGCGGCGCGTGATCCCCTTGTGGGGAGAGAATTTCGGACAACTCGGCGCGAGATCGCCCCGTCGCCTGGGCAATCGATCAGCAAACCGGAATGACGACGGCGCGGCCGGTATCACCGGACGGTTGCCGGATGATTCCTGCCGCGCCGTGGCGTCGGAGTCAGAGGCCGAGCAGTTCGGGATTCTCGGCGAGGTTGCGGAAGTGCTCGGCCGGTTCGGGGACGAGCTTGCGGGTTCGCAGATCCATCGCGCCTGCCACCACGGTGATCTCCGCGGCGACGGTGCCGTCGAGCTTGATGATCCGGTGGTGGAAGCGGAACACCTTCTCGCCCTCCTGCCAGTCGAACTCGCAGGTCACGGTGACCTCGTCGCCGCCGCGCAGCTCGCGCCGGTACTTGATCGTCGACTCGAGCACCACCGCGCCGATGCCGCTGGCGATGAACTTGTCCTGCGGGATGTCCGCCGCGCGCATCAGCTCCCAGCGGGCGTGCTCGCCGTACTGGTGGTAGACGGCGTGGTTGAGGTGGCCCTGGGTGTCGAGCTCGTAGCCGCGGACGAGGACCGGTACGGAGAACGTCATACGGTGTATAACCGAGGTCTTCGCGGCACTTGTTCCCGAGGCGGGTGCAATCTCGGCCACAGTGCCGCCGGTCCGGTATGGCCCCAGCTCAGGCGCGGTGGGCGGTGCGCTCGGCCCACCACGCGGGCGCGTCGACGAAGTGATTGTCGAATTCCTCCTGGGCGGCGACGAATTCGTCGTGCGTGCCCTCGCCGCGCAGCAGCCGGTCGAGCAGGCGGAAGTACTCGAAGCGCTGCACGCCCGGCATCAGCGCGATGAGAATGCGCGCGCCGCTGTCGGGGGTGGCGCCGAAGGCGTGCGGCATCTGCCGCGGCACCACCAGCGAGCCGCCCGCGCCCACGGTCAGGATCTCGTCACCCGCCATGACCTGCAGTTCGCCGTCGGCGACGTAGAACAGCTCGTCGGATCGGGTGTGGTAGTGCGGCGCGGCCCCGTCGGCGCCCTGGTTCATGGTGACCTCGAGCGTGCTGACGGCCCCGGCGCTGGCATCGGCGTCGATGAGCAGGCGCATCCGCACGGAGTCGGTGCCGAGGGTCTCGGCGTCCTGCGGCCGGCAGAGGGCGATGTCGCGGGTGTTCGTCATGGCCATTCCGTTCGTCGGTTGATAATTCGCTATCGAACTATATCCCATCGAATAGAATCCTGTCCATGGATGAACCGACCCCGGACGCGGTGGATGCGATCGCGGCGCAGTGGCGCCGGGAACGGCCCGAACTCGACCTGACGGCGATGGCGGTCTTCGGCAGGCTGGGCCGGTTGATGGGCGTGGCCACCGCCCGCATCGAAAAGGTGTTCACGGCGCACGGATTGCAGCGCGGGGAGTTCGATGTGCTTGCGGCACTTCGCCGTTCGGGGGAGCCCTTCGAACTCAACCCCTCGGTGCTCGCCGACACCCTGATGCTGTCGCGGGCGGGGATGACCGGGCGGATCGACCGGCTGGAGGCGGCGGGCCTGGTCCGCCGGATCGCCGATCGCGCGGACCGGCGCGCGGTCCGGGTGGCACTCACCGAGCAGGGGCGCGAGCTCGTCGACACGGTGGTGGTGGCACACACCGAGAACGAGACGGCCATGCTGTCGGTCCTGGCCCCCGCCGACCGCGCGGCCCTGGACCGCATCGCACGAGAACTCCTGCGGGAGTGGGAAACCTGATCCTGCCGACGGCGGATCAGTCCCAGAGCAGCTCCCAGACGGTGACAGCGGTGGGTTCGCGGGTGACCGCGGTGCGACCGTCGGCGGACAGCTGGATCTCGGCCAGGCCGGTGAAGGAACGGTACGTGCCGTCGGACAGTTCGCCGGTGGACAGGTCGAACAGTTTCAGTCCGCTGCGGTATACGAGCGCGAAGGTGCCGTCGGCCGCGAGCGCGGCCGCGGTGACCGGACCGGGTGGCAGGGCCGCACCGGTCCGCTCCTGGTCCGGATACCAGACGCGCTGGGAGCCGTCGTGTCCGGTGAGCAAGGCGGTGCGCCCGTCCGCGCTGACCTGCACCCGGTCCACGCCGTCCACACCGACCGGGTGTGGTTGCCCCTCCGCCGTCGTCCTGGTCAGCTGACCGTTCGGGTCGACGTCCAGCCGGGACCCGTCGGCCAGCCGCGCGACGCCGGGCACCGGCTCGTCGGCCGGGGTCATCGTCCGGGTGATCGTGTCGATCCACCACCAGCCCGGCGTGGTGACCCCGTCGAAGTCCCGGGGAGCGAGCACCGCGACCCGGGCGCCGTCGGCGGCGAGGTGGATCCGTTCGCACGACCGGATGCCCAGCGGCCGGGGCCACAGCGCCTGGAATTCCCCGCGCCGGTGGCCGAGGACCTCGCGCCGCAACCGGACCAGCGCGGGGTGGCGCTGCGCGGTCGGCAGCTGGTCTGCCGCGCGCAGGCAGGCGCGTGCCTCGGGCAGTTTCCCGGCGTCGAGGAGCTGCCGGGTCAGGTCGACGGCGGCGCGCACGGCCCGGTGCCGGTGCCGCCACCCCGGCGGTGGCAGCAGCAGTGGCGCCTCGACGCGCCGGGAGACGTAGAACGTGCTCACCGTGCCGTTCTGTGTCGCGACCACGACCTTCGTTTCCCGGTCGGCCAGGACGGCGTGGGTCACCGGCGGGCCCCCGGTGACGAGGGTGCGCAGAACCCGGCCGGTGGACACCTCGGCGAGGAACACCGCGCCCGCGGCCGTGCCGACCACGGCCAGCGCGCCGTCGGCACTCGTCGCGACGATCGGCGATGCCGGATCGGTTCCGGCGGAACGCGGTGGCGTCGCGGGTGCGTCCGCGAGAAGGTGGACACCTCCGTCGGCATCGAGGCGCCCGATGGGTGCGCCGATCCGTTCGGTGGACGCCGTGCCGTGGACCTGGCGGTGATGGGCCGTGGCCAGCAGGCGCTGGGCCATCGGATCGTGGGGCAGCTGCCAGGAGAGCAGGTCGAGGTGCCTGCGCGACCCGCCGCCGTCGCACCGTTCCAGCGCGACCGCGCCGAGGAGCAGCTCGTACACCGGGTCGAGCGGATCCGAGCGCTGCGCGTCCAGCACACCCGCCCGCATCTGGAGGTCGGTGATCGCGCCGGTCTTCCAGTCCAGCCGGAGACGATGGTAGACCGCGTAGGGGTGGGTGGGGTCCTGCTCGACCGCGGCGGTCAGGAGCGCGCGAGCGGTACCGAGCTCGCCGAGCTCCAGCCACGACAGCGCCTCGTTGACCACGGCCTCGACCGGACGCCGCTCGGGCGCGGCCGGGCGCCTGCGCGGATGGTCCACACCGAAGAGCCGACGGTGGGCGGCGATCAGCCGGTCGGCGACGGCGTTCATGTCGTGCGGCCGAGAGGCGTACGGCTGCAGGCACTGTGCGAGCACCTCGGCTATCTCCGGCGGCAGCGGGGGGACATCCTGTGCGGGACGCGGTGCCGGGCCGGTGCCGTCGACGAGCAGGCCCAGCAGGTGGGGCGCCTCGGTGCCGAGCGTCGAGGGGCGGTGGCCGTGGAACATCGCCAGGACCGTCGCCGCCCACGACCACACATCGGTGGAGCGGTCGAGCAGCTGCCGGGTTCCGGTGGACCAGGCGTACTGCTCGGGGGAGCAGAAGGCCGGGGTGAATCCGGCGTATCCGGCGGCGACGGTCCCGGCCAGATCCACCGCCCGGCGCAGGGCCTCGACCTGCCGGGGCACGCCCACCGTCCACGCCCTGGCCAGGCCGATGTCGGTGATCTTGGCGAGCGTGCGGCCGTCGGGCTCGGACGCGAGCAAGATATTGCCCGGCTTGACGTCTTGGTGTACGAGACCGCACCGGTGCACGTGATCGAGGCCCCACGCGCTCTGGATCGCGATGTCGAGAATCCGGGCGAGCGCGGTCGACCGGCCCTGCGCGTAGAGCCTGCGGTCCTCGATCGCGTCGGCGAGACTGCCGCCGGGCACCCACTCGGCCATCACCCGCGGCAGTCCGCGATACCGCGACACATAGCGGCAGGCCACGACATTCGGGTGCTCGCCGAGTTCGAGCCAGGCACGGGCCTCGGCCTCGAACATCGGCAGCACCGACGGGTCGGCGAAATGCTCCCCGCGCGGTGCCTTCACCGCGAGATCGACGCCCCAATCGCGGTGGTGGACCCGGTAGACCACGCCCATCCCGCCCGCGGTGATGATCGCGGTGACCTCGTAGCGCTCGTCGACCACCTCGCCCAGTGCCCACTCGTCGCCCGGCACGGCCGCAGCCTCCCTGGCCGTGACGACATCGGTGCCGAGCTCGCGCAGGAACGTGCCGACGGTGCCGTCGGGGTGGTCGAGCAGGCCCAGGAACAGGTGGACGGCACGGGGATCGGGCTCGCCGTCGCCGCCCGTGGCGCGGGGATCGGCCGCGGCCCGCTCGTGCATGCGGCCCAAGACCAGGGTGGCCTGCGTGTGCGGGCGTAGGCGCGGTTCGTCCTCGTGGCACGGTGCGGAGTGGTCGGCACGCCAGGTCGCCGCGGCCGTCTCGGCGGCCCGATCGGGATCGATCCCCGCGCGCCACACCATGTCACGGAGTTCGCCGAGTTCGTCGGCCAGTTCGCTGCGCTGTGCGTCGTGACGGGCCGCGGCGGGCAGGCTCAGCGCGTCACGGCGGCACGCCTGCCACAGCGCCAGCAGCAGGATCCAGGAGGTCCAGTAGGTGCGCATGCCCTGATCACGGGCGGCTCTGCGGGTGAGATCGAGGACGAACTCGCGGCTGACGGACACCTCTCACCCTACCCGAAAGGGCTGCGGCGGAGCGGTTCTCGGGCCGTCAGTCGCGCCGGCGGACCGAGGCCTCGACCAGGTCGAGCACGGCAGAGAGATTGTCGTCGGTGTGACCGGAGGCGATGCGGGCGATCAGGCCGTCGAGCACCAGGTCGAGGTAGCCGAGCAGGACGTCGGTGGGCACGTCGTCACGCAGGGCGCCCGCGGCCTTGCGGCGCTCGAGGCGGGCCAGGGTGGCCGCGGTGAGCTCGGCCGAGCGCTGGGTCCAGCTCGCGCGGAAGTCGGGATCGGTGCGGACCCGGCGGGCGATCTCGAGCCGGGTGCCGAGCCAGTTGAATTCCTCTGGGCGCGCGAGCATGTCGCGCATCACCTGCACGATGCCCTGCGTGGCCGCGACCTCGGCCATTCGTTCGGCGTCGTCCTTGGCCAGGGCGAGGAACAGGGCGTCCTTGTCCCGGAAGTGATGGAAGATGGCGCCGCGCGAGAGGCCGATCGCTTCTTCCAGACGGCGCACGGTGGCGCCGTCGTAGCCGTATTCGGCGAAGCACCGCCGAGCACCGTCGAGGATCTGGCTGCGCCGGGCGGCGAGGTGGTCGTCGCTGACCTTGGGCATGAGTCCTCCAGCTGGCGAATACGCGGGCCCCCGCCCCGGCGAACCGAGACGGGGGCTGTCGCACTATGTGGCATCCACGAGGGATGCCATTGCGGCGCGGCATCATCGGATGTCGCGCCACCTCGGACGGGCAATCAGCCGCGGATCATGTTCCGGAGCACGTACTGCAGGATGCCGCCGTTGCGGTAGTAGTCCGCCTCACCGGGGGTGTCGATGCGCACGACCGCGTCGAAGATGACCTTCTCGCCGTCTTCCTTGGTCGCGGTGACCTTGAGGGTCTTCGGGGTGACACCCTCGTTGAGGGCGGTGATGCCCTCGATGTCGAAGGTCTCGGTGCCCGTCAGGCCCAGGGTCAGCGCCGACTCGCCCACCGGGAACTGCAGCGGGACGACGCCCATGCCGATGAGGTTGGAGCGGTGGATGCGCTCGAACGACTCGGTGATGACGGCCTTGACGCCGAGCAGGCTGGTGCCCTTGGCGGCCCAGTCACGCGAGGAGCCCGAACCGTATTCCTTGCCACCGAGCACGACCAGCGGGATGCCCGCGGCCTGGTAGTTCTGCGAGGCGTCGTAGATGAACGCCTGCGGGCCACCGGGCTGGGTGAAGTCGCGGGTGTAACCACCCGAGACGTCGTCGAGCAGCTGGTTGCGCAGCCGGATGTTGGCGAAGGTGCCGCGGATCATCACCTCGTGGTTACCACGACGCGAGCCCAGCGAGTTGTAGTCCTTGCGCTCCACACCGTGGGAATCCAGGTACTGCGCGGCCGGGGTGCCCGGCTTGATCGGACCGGCCGGGGAGATGTGGTCGGTGGTGACCGAGTCGCCCAGCAGCGCCAGCACGCGCGCGCCCTTGATGTCGGAGACCGGCGACGGCTCCATCTGCATGCCGTCGAAGTACGGCGCCTTGCGGACGTAGGTCGAGTTCTCGTCCCACTCGAAGGTGTCGCCCTCGGGGGTGTTCAGGCCCTGCCAGCGCTCGTCACCGGCGAAGACGGTGGCGTAGGACTTGCGGAACATGTCCTGGCTGATCGCCGACTTGATGGTGTCGTCGATCTCCTGGGCCGAGGGCCAGATGTCCTTCAGGAACACGTCGTTGCCGTCGGTGTCCTTGCCGAGGGAGTCGGTCTCGAAGTCGAAGTCCATCGTGCCCGCGAGCGCGTAGGCGATGACCAGCGGCGGCGAGGCCAGGTAGTTCATCTTCACGTCGGGGGAGATGCGACCCTCGAAGTTACGGTTGCCCGAGAGCACCGCGGTGACCGAGAGATCGTTGTCGTTGATCGCGGCCGAGATCTCCTCGGGCAGCGGACCGGTGTTGCCGATGCAGGTGGTGCAGCCGTAGCCACCCACGTAGAAGCCGAGCTTCTCGAGGTAGGGCCACAGGCCCGCCTTCTCGTAGTAGTCGGTGACGACCTGCGAACCCGGCGCCATGTTGGTCTTCACCCACGGCTTGGACGACAGGCCCTTCTCGACGGCGTTGCGCGCGAGCAGCGCGGCGCCGAGCATGACCGACGGGTTGGAGGTGTTGGTGCAGGAGGTGATGCCCGCGACCACGACGGCGCCGTGATCGAGCACGAACTCACCGCGCTCGGACTTGACCCGCACCGGCTTGGACGGACGGCCCTCGGAGCCGTTGGCGGCCGAGGTCACGTCGATCGCGCCGTCGTCGGCGAAGGACAGCTCGGCGGGATCCGACGCGGGGAAGGACTCCTCGATCGCCTCGTCGAGCTGGGTGTGCGGGGTGGCGACCGCGTCGTCGGTGTAGTTGTAGATGTCCTTGCGGAACGCGATCTTCGACTCGCTCAGCAGGATGCGGTCCTGCGGGCGCTTCGGACCGGCGATCGAGGGGACGACGGTGCCCAGGTCGAGCTCGAGGTACTCGGAGTACTCCGGCTCCTTGTCGGCGTCGTGCCACATGCCCTGTTCCTTGGCGTACGCCTCGACGAGCGCGAGCTGCTCGTCGGTGCGGCCGGTCAGGCGCAGGTAGTTGATGGTCTCGCCGTCGATCGGGAAGATCGCCGCGGTGGAACCGAACTCGGGGCTCATGTTGCCCAGGGTCGCGCGGTTGGCCAGCGGCACCTCGGCCACGCCGGCACCGTAGAACTCGACGAACTTGCCGACCACGCCGTGCTTGCGCAGCATGTCGGTGACGGTGAGCACCACGTCGGTGGCGGTCACGCCCGGCTTGATCTCGCCGCTGAGCTTGAAGCCCACCACGCGCGGGATCAGCATGGAGACCGGCTGACCCAGCATCGCGGCCTCGGCCTCGATGCCGCCGACGCCCCAGCCCAGCACGCCCAGGCCGTTGACCATGGTGGTGTGCGAGTCGGTGCCGACACAGGTGTCGGGGTAGGCCTGGCCGTTGCGGACCATGACGGTGGGCGCCAGGTACTCGATGTTGACCTGGTGGACGATGCCCATGCCCGGGGGGACGACCTTGAAGTCGTCGAAGGCGCCCTGGCCCCAGCGCAGGAACTGGTAACGCTCGCCGTTGCGCTCGTACTCGAGGTCGACGTTGCGCTCCAGCGCGTCCGCGCGGCCGAAGACGTCCAGGATCACCGAGTGGTCGATGACCATGTCGGCGGGGGACAGCGGGTTCACCTTGCTCGGGTCGCCACCGAGAGTGGTGACGGCCTCACGCATGGTGGCGAGGTCGACGATGCAGGGCACGCCGGTGAAGTCCTGCATGATCACGCGCGCGGGGGTGAACTGGATCTCGACGCTCGGCTGCGCCGAGGGATCCCAGTTCGCGATCGCGCGGATGTGATCGGCGGTGATGTTGGCGCCGTCCTCGGTGCGCAGCAGGTTCTCCGCAAGCACCTTCAGGGCGTAGGGCAGCTTCTCGGTGCCGGGAACAGCCGAGAGACGGAAGATCTCGTAGGAGTTGCTTCCGACCTCGAGCGTGCCTTTGGCGCCGAAGGTATCAATCTTCGTCACGTCAGCTCCACTCATGTGTGAGGGTGTGCCACCGGCGGGGCTGTGCCGGTGGCTCGCGTCTTCGGAGGGGATCCGGCGCCGTGAGCGCCGGTTTCCTCGCCGTACGAGCCTAACAGTACGCTTGTCCTATGAAATACGCGGGGCCGGTTCGGGGCGCCGTGTGGCGGTGTCCGGGCACGGCGTCGCGTACTGTGCCTGTCGAGCGGGTCGGGGATAGACGCAGTGACGCTCACCTTGGCAGTGTTGGATGCCCGTCGCGACGTAGGCGAACGTGGCTCGACAGACCGGATGGATGATGACCGTCTTCTACACCTTCGCCCCGATGGCCGCGGAACTGCCGCCGAACATCGAGTTGAGCAGCGTTCGGTCCGATCTGGCCGACAACGGCGTCGCCGCACCCAAGGGCAAGGACCAGGAAGAACTGGCCGCGATCGTCGCCCAGGCGCGCGCCGAGGGCATTCCGCTCAGCGTCGTCGTCGTCCCCGGCAATCCCGGCCACGATTCGAGCCTACGCGACCTGGCCACCGAGCTGGGTAACACCACCCAGGGCACGATCGCGGTGGTCAGCGACGACTGGATCGGCACGCACAGCGACAGCATCAGCCGGGTGCGCCTCGAGTGGGCCGAGGATGTGGCCAAGTACCGGGGCAACCACCCCGAAGAGGCCGTGCAGGCCTTCGTCGACCGGCTCGAGCAGCCCGAGGGCGTCTCCTGGGGCGTGATCACCGGTGTCCTGCTGGCCCTCACCGCCCTGGCGATCGCCGGGCTGTACATCGTGAAGGCTCGTCGCGGGCCGGACGACGCCGGGGTCCCCGCGCGCACCGATGCGGGCTCCACCCGCTAACTGGTTTCACTCCAGTCACATTTCCAGACCACTGGTCTGTTCTTAGCAGGGAAAACCTGTTGCTCGTCAGGCTAATTCTGGGCAATCGGCGAATCGCCGCCCGATGTTCCCGTGGCAGATGTTTCCTTTGTGAAGTATGTGTCGTACGGTGGCGATGTTCGCGATCGTGAAAGCAGTGGTTCAGGGGGCATTGGACGACTCCTGTGGTCGATGAGTCGGCTGGTGCGCCGGTGGCGTAGGACGAGTCGAGTCACTCGGAGGTGCCGTGCGCGGTGCGGGCAGGCAGGACGAGCCAGGTCTATTACGGATAGCGATCGGTTTGCTGGCGGCGCTGGCGGTGCTGGTGAGCGCGGGACCGGTCGCGGCGGTGCCACCACCTCCCCCCAATCCGTCCGATGCCGAGATCGTCGGCGCGGGTGCGGAAGTCGACGCGCGGGTGGGCGAGATCGGGGTGCTGATCAACCGGGTCGCCGCGGCCGATCAGCAGTTGCAGGCCCTCGACGACGCGCTCGCGGTCAAACGCGAGGCGGTCAACCAGGCGCTGGTCGATCTGCAGACCGCCCGCGACGCCGCCGACGCCGCCGCGGCCGCGGTGGCCGACAGTCAGGCCCAGCTCACCGACGCGGGCACGAAAGTCGATGCGGCGCGGGCGGATTTCGATCAGCTCGCCACCCAGGCCTACGTGCGTCCCGCCACCAGCTCGGTCGTCACCTACCTCGCCTCCTCGACACCCGACGCCGCGATGGACCGCGCGCAGGTGCTGAGCCTGGTCTCGAAGAATCAGCGCCAGGTCCTCGACGGCCTGCGGCGCGCCCAGATCGCCCAGGCCAATCAGAACTCGGCCGCCCGCCAGGCCAAGGCCGACGCCGACACCGCCGCGGGCGCGGCCGAACAGCGGAAGAACGCCGCCCAGAGCGCGGTCGAGGTCGCCCGCGCCGAATTCGACACCCAGGCCACCGCCCGCGACACCCTGCAGCGCGACCGCGCCGCCGCCCAGTCCGCCCTCGACGTGGCGCGCTCGACCGTGGCCGGGCTGCAGAGCCAGCGCGAGATCTTCCTGACCTGGGACGACCAGCGCCAGGCCGAGCTGACCGCGCTGCTGGCCGCCGCCAATGCCGCCGCCGCCCGCGCCGCCGCCGATCAGGCCGCCCGCGATCGCGCCGCCCAGCTGGGCGAGGGCCAGCGTCCGCACACCGATCTGGAATCCACGCCCGCCTCACCACGCAAGACCAAGCCGAGGCCGACCACCCCGCAGGTCACCGGCTCCGCGGCGATCGAGACGGTGATCGACCGGGCGATGTCGCAACTGGGTGTCACCTACGCCTGGGGCGGCGGTGACGAGGACGGCCCGACCCTCGGCATCCGCGACGGCGGCGTCGCCGACCGGCACGGCGACTACAACAAGGTCGGCTTCGACTGCTCGGGCCTGATGCTCTACGCCTTCGCCGGGATCGGCGTCTCGCTGCCGCACTACAGCGGCTACCAGTACAACGCCGGCACCCGCGTGGACGTCGCAGATCGTGAACGTGGCGACATGCTGTTCTGGGGCCCCGGCGGCAGCGCCCACGTTGCCCTCTATCTGGGCAACGGCACGATGATCGAGGCGCCCGAATCCGGTGACGTCGTGAAGATCTCGCCGGTCCGCACCGCCGGAATCATGCCGTACGCGGTGCGCATCGTCACCTGAGGCGCATTCGAGTCAGCGGTCGCTGCTCACCGCGTCGTCGAGGGCGGCTGTCGGCCCGGTGGTGGCGACGAGGGTCGCGGAGACGATGACATTGGCCAGATAGCGTCGGTGGGCGGGGTCGAACGCGCCGCCGCAGGTGATGAGCCGGAGGCGGGCGGTGCCGTCGTCGGCGAACACCCGGTCGGTGGGGAACAGGTCTTTGTCCACGGTCTCGGTGCGGTCGACGACGTAGCGGGCGGTACTGCCGTCGCGCCGGGTCACCCGCACATCGTCACCGGCGGTCAGCTCGCCGAGCCGGAAGAAGACCGCGGGTCCGCCGGTCGAATCCACGTGCCCGAGAACGACTGCGGAGCCCGCTTCGCCGGGGCTCGGACCCGGTTCGAACCAGGACGCGTGCTCGAAATCCGAGGGCGCGGCGAGTGCTCCGGTCGCGGTGGTGCCGCTGCGCTGTGGGCTCGTATCGAGGCCGATCCGCGGAATCTCGAGCCGGGTCGGTGCCGAGCGGTTCAGCGGTGTGGCCGCGCGAACCGCACCGGGCAGCGTGGTCTCCGCGGCGACGGGCGGCGGGTCGGCGCGGCGGGGAGTCTGGGTGACGGCGGCGGTGAACAACACCGCCGCCACCCCGACCAGCACCAGCGCCATCCCGCGGGACAACGCGATCCGCGAACGCCGCTTCGGCCGATCGGTCACGCCCGGCTCCGCCGCGCGGACCGCTGATTCCCCCGCACGGCGACGGCCGCGCCGAGCAGGGCCAGAACACCGAAACCCGCCAGCATCAACCGATCGTCGGTCAAGCGCCCGCCGGAACCGGTCTCCGGTGCGCCGGAGGGTGCGGCGTATCCGCCCGCCGCTGTCGAGTTCGTCGACGAATTGTCACCGGCCGGACCACTGGCCTGTGGCGAGCCGCTGTGCGCTGACGAACCGCCGCTGCTGTTCGGTGCCGCCGAGTCGCTCGACCCGCCGTTCTTCGGTGCTGTCGAGTCGCCCGAGCCGTCGCTGTCCGGGGTGCCCGGACCGCCCCGAGTCCCTGGTGCCGTCGGGGCAGTGGGCCCGCCCTGGCCTGGTGCCGCGGGAGTCAGCGAGGAACCCGCGCCCAGCGCTGCGCCCGCGCCCAGCGCTGCGCCCGCGCCCAGCGCTGCGCCCGCGCCCAGCGCCGCGCTGCCGACTGCGGCGCTGCCGACTGCGGCGCTGCCGACTGCCGCGCTGCCGACTGCCGCGCTGCCGACTGCCGCGCTGCCAACTGCCGCGCTGCCGACACCGGCGCTGCCGGTGCCGAGCAGCAGGGCCAAGGTTCCCAAGCTGCTGCTGATTCCGAGGCCACCGGCCGTGCTTCCGGTGCCGAGCAGCGCTCCGAGGCCGAGTGCCGCGCCACCGGCGCCCACCGCGCTTCCGGTGTCGAGCAAGGCCGCGAGTGCGCCGAGGCCCGCGGCCGAACTCCCGGTCGCCAGCAGGTCGGCGGCGCTCCCGGCGCCCAACGCACTGCCGGTACCCAGCGCGGAACCGGTCGCGAGTGCATCGGCACTTCCGGTGCCCAGCGCGGAACCGGTGCCGAGTGCGTCGGCGCTCCCAGCCCCGAGTGCCGATCCGCTGCCGAGTGTGTCCGCACCCAATGCGCTACCCGCACCCAGTGTTTCGGCGCTGCCAGTGCCCACCGCGGAACCGGTGCCGAGTGCGTCTGTTCCCGCGCCGAGCACCCCACCGGTTCCCGCGTCCGTACTGCCGGTCCCGGTGCCGAGCGCACCCGCGCTTCCGGTGCCGAGGCCCAGTTCGGTGCCTGCCGCACCGCCGCTGCCCAGTGCGTCAGCGCTACCGGTGCCGAGTGCGCCGGCCGCCGTGCCGCTGCCCGAGCCGAGCGGTGTGGCGCTGCCCGTGCCGAGGCCGAGTTCAGTGCCCACCGCATCGCTCCCGGCGCTGCCGGGAGCGAGCACACCCGCCGCGCCGAGGCCCGCCGAACCGGTGTCGATACCGACCACGCTGACGCCGGGCAGCGTCGGCGGTTGCGCGGCCGCCATCGGTGCGGCGGCGAGGCCGACGGCGGTCACGGTGGCGAGGGCGGCGGACGACAGCAAACCGCGAGATAACCGAACTGAGGGGGAGAACCACATGCAGATCACCTTCTATGGAGAGAAATCAGCCTGATGGCTGGTAATCGTCCGCACCGTGGACCGGTGTCCGGATACAGGCCATAGAACCGTTGAACAGGCTGGAAAGATGCCGTTGAGCTGTGTGTTCAAGGACACCAGGTTCGAGAATGCGGCCGCTTGCTGGGTGTCCGTCCGCCGTTGAATCCGCATCGTTATGCCGCAGGTCCGTTGCGAGCAAGCTCATGTTGCCGAATAATTGCGGTAGTGGCATGTGCGGTTCGGCACTGGGCAGGCGGCCCGTGTCCCACAGGCGGCCGCAATCCGACATGCGTAGGGTGGCGGGCATACCGAGCTGGGCTGGGTAATACGACGAATTCGCGTCCACTCCTGGCCGGTTGCGGCGCGCCGGGCTATTACCTGGAATAGTTGGGGCGGCACGCACAGGACCAAAGCGAAAGCGGGGATGTTGGTGACTTCGACGGAAGGTGTGAGCGGGCCGAAGCTGGCGAAGGACGCCGGATCGGCTACGCCCAGCACCCTGGAGCGTGACGTCCAGACTCTCGAGAAGGCGATATACGAGGTCAAGCGGGTCATCGTCGGTCAGGATCAGCTCGTCGAGCGGCTGCTCGTCGGAGTGCTGGCCCGTGGTCACGTGCTGCTCGAGGGTGTGCCCGGCGTCGCCAAGACGCTCGCCGTGGAAACCTTCGCCAAGGTCGTCGGCGGTTCGTTCTCCCGGGTGCAGTTCACCCCGGACCTGGTGCCCACCGACCTCATCGGTACCCGCATCTACCGGCAGGGCCGCGAGGAGTTCGACACCGAACTCGGCCCGGTCGTCGCCAACTTCGTCCTGGCCGACGAGATCAACCGCGCACCGGCCAAGGTCCAGTCGGCGCTGCTCGAGGTGATGGCCGAGCGCAAGCTCTCCATCGGCGGCAAGACCTACCCGATGCCCGATCCGTTCCTGGTCATGGCGACCCAGAACCCGATCGAGAGCGAGGGCGTCTACCCGCTGCCCGAGGCCCAGCGCGACCGCTTCCTGTTCAAGGTCGTCGTCGACTACCCCTCGGTCGAGGAAGAGCGCGAGATCATCTACCGGATGGGTGTGTCGGCGCCGGAGCCCAAGCAGATCCTCGCCCCCGAGGACATCATCCGGCTGCAGAAGCTGGCCGCCAACACCTTCGTGCACCACGCGCTGGTCGACTACGTGGTCCGGGTGATCACCGCGACCCGCACTCCCGCCGAGTTCGGCATGCCCGATGTGGCGAACTGGATCTCCTACGGCGCCTCCCCGCGCGCCAGCCTCGGCATCATCGCCGCGGCCCGCTCGGTGGCGCTGATCCGCGGTCGTGACTACGTGGTCCCGCAGGACGTCGTCGAGGTGATCCCGGACGTGCTGCGCCACCGCCTCGTCCTGTCCTACGACGCGCTGGCCGACGAGGTCTCGCCCGAGCACGTCATCAAGCGCGTGCTGCAGACCGTCGGGCTGCCCCAGGTCGCCCCGCAGGCCGTCGGCGGCCAGCAGGCACCGCAGCAGCCGCCGGTGCCGCAGCCGCCCGCCCAGCCTCAGCCCGTGCCGCAGCCGGTGAACGGGCAGCAGTCCCAGCCCGCCGGCCACGTCGCGCCCCAGTGAGTGCGCCCGAACCCGTTGTCCGAGTGCCGATGTCGTCCCACGCGCCGCCGTCGTTCCGTGCCGGTGAGCTGACCGATCCGAAGCTGGCCGCCGCACTCAAGACGCTGGAACTCACCGTGCGCCGCCGCCTGGACGGGGTGCTGCACGGTGACCACCAGGGCCTGATCCCCGGTCCGGGTTCGGAACCGGGGGAGGCGCGGCTGTACCAGCCGGGCGACGATGTGCGACAGATGGATTGGTCGGTGACCGCCCGCACCACCCATCCGCACGTGCGGCAGATGATCGCCGACCGTGAGCTCGAGACCTGGCTCGTGGTCGACCTGTCGTCGAGCCTGGACTTCGGCACCGGCCGGGTGCAGAAGCGCGATCTGGCGATCGCGGCGGCCGCGGCCATCACCCATCTCACCTCCGGCGGCGGCAACCGCATCGGCGCCGTCGTCGCCACCGGCCAGGACCTGGTGCGCATCCCGGCCCGCAGCGGCCGCCTGCACGCCCAGACCATGCTGCGCGGCATCGCCACCACCCCGCACGCTCGCGACGGTGTGCGCGGCGACCTGAAGGCGGGCATCGAATCGCTGCGCCGCCCGCAACGCAAACGCGGTCTGGCCGTGGTGATCAGCGATTTCCTCGGCGAGGTCGAATGGCAGCGCTCACTGCGCGCCATCTCCGCGCGCCACGATCTGCTCGCGGTGGAGGTACTCGACCCGCTCGACGTCGCCCTGCCCGACAGCGGTGACGTGGTGCTGCACGATCCCGAATCCGGGCGCACCCGCGAGTTCAGCGTCACGCCCACCCTGCGCGCCGATTTCGCGACCGCGGCCAAGGCGCAGCGCGAGGATGTACATCAGGCGCTGCGCAGCTGCGGCGCGCCGGTGCTCACCCTGCAGACCGACCGGGACTGGATCGCCGACGTGGTCCGGTTCGTCTCCACCCGGCGCCACAGCCTCGGCGCCCCGACCGGGCGGGTGCCTCGCCAGTGAGTATTTCGCATTTCACGGCCGCCGCCTGGCTGGGTTTCCTCGCCGTCGTCGCGCTGCTCGTCCTCGGCTATGTGCTGGTCCAGCGGGCCAGGCACAAGCGCATGCTGCAGTTCGGCAACATGGCGGTGCTCGAACGGGTCGCCCCCTCGCGGCCGAGCCCGATGCGGCACGCGCCGATCGCGCTGATCCTGGTCGGCCTGATCCTGCTCACCATCGCCGCCGCGGGACCGACCGCGGTGCAGAAGGTGCCGCGCAACCGGGCCACCGTCGTGCTGGTGGTCGACGTGTCGCTGTCGATGGAGGCCACCGACGTGCCGCCGAGCAGGCTCGAGGTCGCGCAGGAGGCGGGCAAGAACTTCGTCGACGGCCTGACCCCCGGCATCAACCTGGGTTTCGTCACCTACGCCGGCACCGCCTCGGTGATGGTGTCACCGACCACCAATCGCGAGGCGGTCAAGCACGCGATCGACAGCATGAAGCTGGCCGAGCGCACCGCCACCGGCGAGGGCATCCTCACCGCGCTGCAGTCGATCGATACCCTCGCCGCCGTGCTCGGCGGCGCCGAGACGCCTCCGCCCGCGCGCGTGGTGCTGATGTCGGACGGCAAGCAGACCGTGCCCGACGACAAGGACGTCGACAATCCCCGCCACGGTTTCACCGCGGCGCGCCTGGCCAAGAACAAGGGCATCCCGGTCTCGACGATCTCCTTCGGCACCGAATGGGGTTCGGTGGAGATCCCCGACACCGACGGCCGCGGCTCCCAGCGGGTGAAGGTGCCCGTCGACAACGACTCGCTGCGCGAGATCGCCGAGCTGTCCGGTGGCGACTTCTACACCGCGTCCTCGCTGGCCGAGCTCACCGCCGTCTACGACACCCTCGAAGAGCAGATCGGCTACGAGACCACCCGCGGCGACGCGAGCAGGCCCTGGCTGCTGCTGGGCATGGTGTCCATCGCGGCCGGTGTCGTGTTCAGCTTGCTCTATCGTCAACGCCTGCCCTAGCACGCACCGCCCCGCGTTTGTGAGCCGTCGCAACGGCGCGACCCTGACGCGGGGCCCACGAACTGGAACAGATAGGTTGGACCCTATGTCGAACGTCACATCCCGGTCGGTCCTGGTCACCGGCGGTAATCGCGGTATCGGTCTCGCGGTCGCCCAGCGGCTGGCCGCCGACGGCCACAAGGTCGCCGTCACCCATCGCGGATCGGGTGCACCCGACGGCCTGTTCGGCGTGAAATGCGATGTCACCGACAGTGATTCGGTCGACCGTGCGTTCACCGAGGTCGAGGAGCACCAGGGTCCGGTCGAGGTGCTGGTGGCCAATGCGGGCATCACCGACGACACCCTGCTGATGCGGATGACCGAGGAACAGTTCGAGCGCGTCATCGACGCCAACCTCACCGGTGCCTTCCGGGTCGCCAAGCGCGCCAACCGCGCCATGCTGCGCGCTCGCTGGGGCCGGATGATCTTCTTGGGTTCGGTCGTCGGCCTCGGTGGCGGCCCCGGTCAGATCAACTACGCCTCGTCCAAGGCCGGCGTGATCGGTATGGCCCGCTCCATCACCCGCGAGCTGGGTTCGCGTTCGATCACCGCCAACGTGGTCGCGCCCGGTTTCATCGAGACCGACATGACCGCCGAGCTGCCCGAGGACCTGAAGGAAACCGCCAAGAAGTTCATCCCGCTGGGCCGTCTCGGCCAGGCCGAGGATGTCGCCGCGGTGATCAGCTTCCTGGCTTCCGAGGACTCCCGTTACGTGACCGGCGCCGTCATCCCGGTCGACGGCGGCATGGGCATGGGCCACTGATCCGCTAACGGATCGCACCGCGCCACCGACATTCCGGTGGCGCAACCAACAGATTTCAGGAGAACCGAGAACTCATGGGCGGACTGCTCGAAGGCAAGACCATCCTGGTCACCGGCATCATCACCGATTCGTCGATCGCGTTCAGCGCGGCCGCGGTCGCGCAGGAGCAGGGCGCGAAGGTGATCATCACCGGTATCCCGGAGCGGCTGCGGCTGATCGACCGCATCGCCAAGCGGCTCCCGCAGGAGGTGCCCCCGGCGATCCCGCTGGATGTCACCGACGAGGAGTACCTGGGCGCGCTGGCCGACAAGCTGCGCGAGCTGGCCCCCGAGGGCATCGACGGCGTGCTGCACTCGATCGCGTTCGCGCCCAAGACCCTGATGGGCCCGGACGCGGTGCCGTTCCTGGAGGGCCCCGGCCCCGATGTGGCGAAGTCCTTCGAGATCTCCGCGTGGAGCTACGCCTCGCTGGCCCGCGCCGTGCTGCCCGTGATGAACGAACGCGGCTCGATCGTCGGCATGGACTTCGATCCGCGCGTGGCGATGCCGTACTACAACTGGATGGGCGTGTCGAAGGCCGCGCTGGAGTCGGTGAACCGGTACGTGGCCCGGGAAGTGGGTTACGCCAAGAAGATTCGCTCCAATCTGATCGCGGCCGGTCCGGTGAAGACCCTCGCGGCCAAGGCCATCGCGGGCACCGCCACCGACGACGCGAAGCAGCTGCGCCAGCTCGACGAGTACTGGGACGGCTCCTCGCCGATCGGCTGGGACGGTGCCGACGCGCGTGTCGTCGGCAAGTCCGTCGTCGCGCTGCTCTCGGACTGGCTGCCCGGCACCACCGGCTCGATCATCTACGTCGACGGCGGCGCCAGCCACAACATGTGGTTCCCCGAGGGCTTCACCGCCAACTGATGCACGAGGCGCTGCTGCTGCTGTCCTTCGGTGGCCCCGAAGGCCCCGAGGACGTGCTCCCCTTCCTGGAGAACGTCACTCGGGGCCGCGGGGTACCGCCGGAACGGCTCGCCGAGGTCGCGCAGCACTACCTGCACTTCGGTGGGATCTCGCCGATCAACGCGCTGAACCTCGGGATCATCGCCGCGGTCGAGGCCGATCTGGCCGATGCCGGACTGGATCTGCCGGTGTACTTCGGCAATCGCAACTGGCATCCGATGGTCGAGGACACCGTCGCCCGGATGACCGCCGACGGCGTGCGCTCGGCGCTGGTCTTTCCCACCTCGGCGTGGGGCGGCTACTCCGGCTGTCGCCAGTACGACGAGGACATCGCCCGTGCCCGCGCCGCCGTGGGCGCCGGTGCCCCCGAGCTGGTGAAACTGCGCCAGTACTTCGACCACCCGCTGCTGATCGAGTCCTTCGCCGACGCGATCACCGCCGCGGTGGGCACGATCCCGGCCGACCGCCGCGACGGTGTGCGCCTGGTCTTCACCGCGCACTCCATCCCGGTCGCCGCCGACACCGCCGCCGGTCCACCCGCCGACGGCGGCCGCCTCTACAGCAGGCAGGTCGCCGAGGCGGCCCGCTTGTGTGCCGCCGCAACGGGTTTCACCGACTACGACGTGGTGTGGCAGTCGCGTTCGGGCCCGCCGCGGGTGCCGTGGCTCGAACCCGACATCGTCGACCACCTCGACGTCCTGCACGGCAAGGGCATCGACGCCGTGGTGGTGTGCCCGGTCGGCTTCGTCTCCGACCACCTCGAGGTGATCTGGGACCTCGACAACGAAGCCTCGGCCCGCGCCGACGAACTCGGGATGGCCTTCGCCCGCGCGGCCACCCCCGGCACCGATCCCCGGTTCTCGCGCATGGTGGTGGAGCTGGTCCAGGAGCGGGCGAGCGCCGGTCCGGTGCGTGAACTCGGTGAAGTCCCCGGGTACGGGTGCACCATCGACGGCGCCCTGTGCGCGCCCGGCTGCTGCGAACTGCCCGCTCGGCCCGCGCGGCGCTGAGCACAACCGGATAAACATTCGCCTGGAACCTCCCGCGCGGGGAGTAGGCTTTCCGGACGTGTGCTCGACTGATCGGAGGTATTCCGATGCGATCGACAACGCCTCGCCGCGGCCGGATGACGGGTGCGCTGCTCGTCCTGGCCGTCGCCGCGCTGGGCCTCAGCGGCTGCGGCGGCGATTCCGGGTACGAGACCCAGGAACCACAACCCAGCGCGCCGATCATGTCCCAGGAGACAGTGAACGATCTGTGCGGCATTCTCGATGCCCAGAAGGGGACATGGAAGGCCATCGGCCCGCCCGTGGCGCGGGTGGCCTTCGACGGCGCCATGCGGCTGTGGACCATTCGTGACGGCGTGGCCAGTGCCGCGATCTCCTACGACCGCCACATCGTCGACACCGTCACCGAAGACACCTGCCCCGAGGTCCGCACCGCGACGCTCGACGTGCTCGAACTACCGGACCTGAAGACGGCCATCGCCGGACTCTGAACCGCCCCTTGCCGTTTCGGGTGCGCGGTGACCCGCCTCAGCCGAGCGTGCCCGCGGCGGCGTGGACCGCGACCAGCCGGGCGTCGCGGATCGTGTTCCACAGCGGGCGCAGCAGCGATTCGTGCGCGCCGATGGCGGTGGCGGAGGTGGGGGAGGACGCCGGTTCGTGCTGGGCGACGGTGAGGATCGCCGCGACGTGATCGGCGGTGTCGAGAATTCGCTTGGCGCGCAACGGGATCGAGTCGGGGTAGGCGTGGCGGGCATAGGCGGCCAGCTGGGCCTCGATCTGTTCGCGCGGATCGGCCTCGGTGGCGCCGACGGCGGTGGTGTGCAACTGCATGAGCGCGTCGGCGGCGTCGCGGACGGCTTCGCGCATGGTGTATTCGGCCTCGCCCAGCGACATGTCGGCCGCCGTGGCGGGTGGGATGTCCACGCTGTACACGGTCCACTGCAGGGTCTCGTCGTCGTCCCACTGCGGAATCAGGCCGGTGCCCTCCCGGCCGGGGACGCCGAGCAGCAGACCTTCCTCGGCGTCGATCGCGTCGGCGGCGAAGGCCGTGCCGACCGGCAGCCCGCGCACGTCACCGGGGGCGGGCAGCACCAGGCGCAGCTGCGCGCCGGCCGGGGCCATGGCCTCGCGAATCACCTTGAGCAGCAGCATGGCGCCGGTGCCGGTGAGGTCACCGCGGGAGGTCCACGGTAGGTCGGTGCGCCCACCGGTGACCGGGTCGCCCGCGGCGATCGTGTGCCGCGACGCCCACGCGTGCAACGCTTCCAGCACGTCGTCGGGCGCGCTGGTACCGGCCAGCCAGGAGCCGGCCCACACCGTCAACGTGGCACTGGGGGAGCACATAATCATCGAGCATAAAGGTTCGCCCGGATTCGCGTGCGGGCACTGAGGACCGGTCTGACCTGCGGTGCGCTACTCGGGCTCGGTCACGAAGTCGATGAGCCGTTCGACGGCGCCGATGAGCGGGGATTCCAGATCCCGGAACGAGCCGACCGCATCGTAGACACGTCGCCACCCTTCCTGCGGTGTTCCCCAGCCGAGGCGCGCGCAGATTCCGGTCTTCCAGTCCTCGCCTCGCGGCACCACCGGCCAGGCCTCGATACCGACTGCCGCCGGGCGCACCGCCTGCCACACATCGATGAACGGATGACCGGTCACCAGCACGTGCGGACCCAGCCCGGTGGTCAGCTGGGTCTCCTTGGATCCGGTCACCAGATGGTCGACCAGCACGCCGACCCGCGCGCCGGGGCCCGGCCCGAATTCGGTGAGCCGGGCACCGAGATTGTCCAGCCCTTCCAGGTGTTCGACGACCACGCCTTCGACCCGCAGATCGTGCCCCCAGACCCGCTCCACGAGCGCGGCGTCGTGCACGCCCTCCACCCAGATCCGGCTGGTGCGCGCGACCCTGGCCCGAAGGTTGTCGACGCGGGTCGACCCGGAGGCCGATCGGGTCGGCTGCTTCGGCGCCGGCGCGGTGGGGCGCACCAGCGTCACCGGTTTCCCGTCGATCAGGAACGCCGCCTCGCGCAGCGCGAACAGCCGCACCGCACCGCGACCGTCCTCGAGTTTCACGAAGTCGCCGTCGTAGCTGCGGTCGAAACCGACTACGGCGCCGCAGAATCCGCTCGCCGCGTCCTCGACCACCAGATCGCGCTCGGCGCTCACCGTCGGTACCGGTGTCTTCGTCTTCCGTTGATGTCCGGCGAAGATGTCGCCGTATCCGCCACGTGCACTCACTCCCCGAAACTACCGCGCCCCGGCCGGGATCGGCGGGATCACCGCACCCGGCGAACTGCCAACTGCCCCAACGCAGGACCTGGTCGGCGGGCCACCACCTTGCTGCTAGTGCGGCCGAAATGTCCGTTGAGACGGTACGGTGGTGGTGTGGCCGCAATACTCTGGCTGATCGCGGGCATTGTCCTCGCGGCGGCCGAAATGCTCACCGGGGATCTCACCCTGCTCATGTTGGGTGTCGCCGCGTTGGGCACCGCCGGAATCAGCGCCGCCGCCGGTCTCCCGCTCTGGGGCGACGCGCTGGTGTTCGCCGGGGTGTCGGGCGTGCTGTTCCTCGGCGTGCGGCCGGTCCTGCGCCGCCGCTTCGGCACCCCGCCGCCCATGCCGACCAATGCCGATGCGCTGCCCGGCAAGTCGGGCCTCGTGCTCGAGGAGATCGCGGCGCATTCGGGTCGGATCAAGCTCGACGGCGAGGTGTGGACCGCGCGCCCGCTGGATCCCGGCGATGTGTACGAAGCCGGTGTCACCGTGTACGTGATGAAGATCGACGGCGCGACCGCCGTCGTCTGGAAGGGTCCCTGAACCTATGGTTGCCTTGATCGTGGCCGCAGTCCTGATTCTGCTGGTCGTGGTGGTGGTCTTCAAGTCCATCGCGCTCGTCCCGCAGGCCGAGGCGGCGGTGATCGAACGGCTCGGACGCTACTCGCGGACGGTGTCGGGCCAGCTGACGTTCCTCGTTCCGTTCGCCGATCGCATCCGCGCGAAAGTCGACCTGCGCGAGCGGGTCGTCTCGTTCCCGCCGCAGCCGGTGATCACCCAGGACAACCTCACCCTGCAGATCGACTCGGTGGTGTACTTCCAGGTCACCAGCCCGCAGGCCGCGGTCTACGAGATCAGCAACTACATCGCCGCGGTCGAGCAGCTCACCGTCACCACCCTGCGCAACGTCGTCGGTGGCATGACCCTGGAAGAGACGCTGACCTCCCGCGACCAGATCAACAACCAGCTGCGCGGCGTGCTCGACGAGGCCACCGGCCGCTGGGGCCTGCGCGTGGCCCGCGTCGAGCTCAAGTCCATCGATCCGCCGCCGTCGATCCAGGAATCGATGGAGAAGCAGATGAAGGCCGACCGCGAGAAGCGGGCGATGATCCTCACCGCCGAGGGCACCCGCGAGTCGCAGATCAAGACCGCCGAGGGCGCCAAGCAGGCGCAGATCCTGGCGGCCGAGGGTGGCAAGCAGTCCTCGATCCTGTCGGCCGAGGGTGAGCGCCAGAGCCGCATCCTGCGCGCCCAGGGTGAGCGCGCCGCGTCCTACCTGCAGGCACAGGGTCAGGCGAAGGCGATCGAGAAGGTCTTCGCGGCCATCAAGAACGGCAAGCCGACGCCGGAACTGCTCGCCTACCAGTACATGCAGACCCTGCCCATGGTGGCGCGCGGCGACGCCAACAAGGTGTGGATGGTGCCCAGCGACTTCGGCAAGGCCCTCGAAGGTTTCGCGAACAACTTCGCCACCAAGGGCGAGGACGGCGTGTTCCGCTACGAGCCGTCCACCGAGGACACCCCGCCGGTCAAGATCGAGGACGACTCCGACGTCGCCGACTGGTTCGAGACGGCCTCCGATCCCAAGATCGAGCAGGCCGTGCGCGCCGCCGAGGCCACCGCCCGCACCCCCGTCGAAAGCCTCGACAACCCGCGCCCGAAGCCGCCGGCTCCGGCCCCGCTGCCCGTCCCGCCGCCGATCTCGCCCCAGGCGAACCCGGCCCCGCCGCAGCACCAGCCCGCGCCGCCGCAGCAACAGCAGCCGCAGAACCCCGAGGCCCAGTACGGCCGCCCCCAGCAGCCGCCCGCACCGCGCCCGGACGACCCGTACGGTCGCCCCTGGCAGCCGCCGCAACACTGATCCCGGCACACGCACAACGGCCCCGTCGCGCATCTGCGTAGCGGGGCCGTAGCCTTCGGCGTCGCCCCAGGTGAGGGCCGGATCGCTCGAAACGGCTGCCGTAGCTCGCCCCACACGCGCGGTTACGGGCGAGGCGGGTTCGCAGCCGACCTCAGTGGGGGAGCGGGAGGAGTTCGACCAGCGTGCCGCGGCCGGTGCCGGGCGGGAGGACGGCCAGGGCCTGGCAGCCGATGAGACCGGCCAGGTGCGGGGTGTGCGCGGGGCCGGTGCTGCGCCAGACGCCACCGGTCTGCTGTTGCACGGGCACGATGCGGGTTGCCTCGCCTGCCCCGACTCCGGCGTCGGAGAGGCGGCCCCACATGGTCGGTCCCGGGGACCGCAGCGTCAGCGCGTCGACCACGGCCGGGCCGATGGCCAGCAGGGCCGCGACGGCGGCGAGGGGGTTGCCGGGCAGTCCCAGCAGGACACGCCCGTCGGGGAGCTGGGCGAGCAGGGTGGAACCGCCGGGGCGGATCGCGATCCGGTCGATCACCACCTGCGCGCCGAGTTCGGTCAGCAGCGCGCGCAGGTGATCGGCGGCCCCGCGGCCGGTCGCGCCCACCATCACGACCAGATCGGCGTGTGAGCGCAGCGCCAGCCACGAGCGCAGCAGGTCGTGTCCGTCGGCCAGATGCCACAGTCCGGTGCTCTCGATGTCGCAGCGGCGCAAGAACTCCGGCAGGACCGGGCCGAGGGAATCCCTGGTCTCGCCCGCACCGAGCGGGCCGACCGCCCGGATCTCGTCGCCGGTCATCACGACGTCGGCGCGCACCGGGCCGCGCACGGTCACCGTCTCGGCTTCGGCGCTGAGCGCGGCCGAGGCCAACGCCACCGAGACCCGGGTGCCCGCCGCGGCCAGTTCGGTGCCGCTGTCCCAGTGCTCGCCCTGGCGGCGGGTGTCATCGCGTACCGGGGCGCCGGGCGCGCGCATCACCACCGGTTTGCCCGAGACGGTCGTGGTCACCGTGTGCTCGTCGCGCAGGGTCGCGGTGGTGCCGAGGGGCGTGGCCGCGCCGGTCGCGATCCGCACCGCTTCACCGGGCGCGAGCACCACCGAGCAGGCCCGACCTGCATAGCGGACCTGCGGATGCAGCCGCCACCACGGACCCGGCCCAGCGACCGCGTAGCCGTCCATCGCCGCACTGTCCACCCGCGGCAGCGGAGTCCCGGTCGTGAGGGCGACGGCAAGGGTCGCCCCGACCGCGTCGGCCACCGGGAACTCCCGCACCCCGATCGGCCGCAGACACTCCACGATCCGCGTGCGCACCCGGGCGAGCCCGCAGTCCACCGCCGGAACGACCACGCCCGCTCGTGCGCTCACCACCACGTTCGCCTCCGCCACACTTCGCCGACAATCCGACACATCGTGCGCATCGGCCATTGCCTGCGATTTTCTGCGCAGTTGCCCCTCGGTGACGTTGTGCTCACCCGATCGGCCCGGTGGCGGTGCGCAGTCGGACACATCGCGGCGCGAGGGGCCGGACAGGGGTCGTGGTGGTCCCGACACCGTACTTCCTCGCGCGGCCGATCGCAGCCGGACCTGTCGGACCGGTGGACTACGGTCGGTCCGAGAAACCACGGATTCGCGCCAGGAGGACGCAGTGGACACCGATCGACGCACTCGCGCAGCCGCTTTCGCCGACCTGCACCGGTCGGGCTGCTTCCTGCTACCCAACGCCTGGGACGCGGGCAGCGCGCGCATCCTGGCCGCGGCCGGTTTCCCCGCGATCGCCACCACCAGCGCGGGCATCGCGTTCTCCCTCGGCCGCCCCGATCACGACTTCTTCGCCGAGCACGGCGAGGACGGCCGGGTCGACCGCACCACCATGATGCGCCGCATCGCCGAGATCACCGACGCGGTGCGGATCCCGGTCAGCGCCGATCTCGAGGAGGGCTATGGTCCGACACCGCAGGACGTGGCCGCCACCATCGCGCAGGCGATCGCCCTCGGCGCGGCGGGCGGCAACATCGAGGACTTCACCGGTGAGCGGGACACGCCCCTGTTCGACGAGCGGCTCGCGGTCGATCGGGTGCGGGCAGCCAGAGCCGCGGTGGTCGCCAGCGCCGAACCGTTCGTCCTCGTCGGCCGCACCGACGCACTCCTCGTCGACGAGGGCCTCCCCGCGGCCATCCGCCGCGGCAACGCCTACCTGGCCGCGGGCGCGGACTGCGTGTTCGTCCCCGGCGCCGCTGACCCCGCCACCATCGCCACCCTGGTCCGCGAACTCGACGGCCCGCTCAACGTGGTCATGGGACTGACCGGCTCCACCCTGTCGATGGCCCAGCTCGCCGAGCTCGGCGTCCGCCGGGTCACCGTCGGCGGCAGCCTGGCCCGCACCCTCTACCGGCACCTGCGTGACGCCGCCACCGAACTCACCCGCGGCACCTTCACCTACGCCGAATCCCAACTCCCACAGTCCATCCTCAACGAGGTCTTCCACCCTCTGGACGAGTGATCGGTCAGGGTGAGGGGAGGGCGCCGCGCAGGTCGAGGAGCACGCCGAGGTAGCCGAGCTCCTGACTCTGGGACTGGGCCATGGCGCGGGCGGCCTGTTTGACCGGGCCGGTGCCGAGTTGGGCGTCGGCGGCGCGGGCCATGGTGACGCCACCCGCGTGATGGCGGTACATGAGTTGCAGGAAGAGCGTTTCGGCGTCGGCGCCGCGAGCGGCGAACAGCGCGTCGAGGTCGGCGGTGGTGGCCATCCCGGGCATGGTGGCCGAAGGCGCGGTGTCGTGGTGGTAGCCGGTCATCCACGCCATCGGCTGGGTCGAAGTCGGTGCGGCCCCGGCGAGTTGGGTCCAGCCGAGCAGGGTGCCGATCTCCATCCGCTGGGTGTCGGCGATCTGGTCGGCGAGCCTGCGCACGGCCGGATCGGCGGCGGGGTCGAGGCGCTCGGTGAGAATCAGCGCCTGCTGGTGGTGGGCCGTCATGTCCTGGACGAAACCGAGTTCGGTCGCGGTGAGTACCGGTGCGGGCGTGGTGATCTCGGGGAAGACCAGTGGTCGCAATGCCGCGCCGAGCACCAGGAGGAACACGGCGGCGACGGCGAAGGCGGCGGCGCGCAGCGTGCGGGACATGCTCACGACCCGAGGGTGGACTGCTGATTCGCGGGCGGGGTGTAGACGGCGTCGTCGAGCCGCAGCACCATGAATCCGTTGTCGGAACAGGTCACGTAGAGCTGATTGCCGCGCCATTCCGGCGGGGACAGGCACCAGTCGCTGGACAGGTCACCGAAGGCGATCCGGCCCGCCCGCGCGGACAGGACCTGCGCCGGATCGAACAGGCCCTCGGCCATCGCCCGCAGCGCCGCGGGCGCGCTCATCACCGGGACGCCGATGATCGAGGCCAGCGCGTGCGGCGAGTTCCAGATCTCGAGGTTGTGCCCGGTCCGCGCGGGCGGATTGAAGTAGGCGATCTCGCGGATCGCGCCGGGATCGCGCACGTCGAACACCCGGATGCCGGAGGAGATCCAGCCACACGCCAGCGCGGTCGGATCGACGGGCCGATCGGCGGTGCAGTAGTGCGATTCGTAGGAGAACGCCGAACCGCCCATGCTGGAACCGATTCCGCTGTCGATGTTGTCGGGCAGGTTGATCTCGAGCTTGATCTTGGCCGTGATCCGCGGTGCGCCGTCGACGGACACATCGATGAGCTTCACTCCGCCCGAGCCGCCCTCGTCGACGGTGAACAGGTGCGGCACACCGCCATAGGTCACCGGCACACTGTGCTGGGTGGCCCAGCCGTCGGTCCAGAACGTCCGGCCCAGGTGCGGCACCTGCGGATTCGGGTCACGCCGCTGCACCGCGCTCACATCGAGGACGGTGAAACCGCCGAGCGCGGAGATGTAGAGCCGGTTCCCATCGGGACTCACGCCGAAGCCGTGTGCCTCGATGCCGGTGAGCCCCTGCCAGATCACGCGCGGATTCGCCGGATCGGTGAGATCGATCGCGCTGAGGAACCCGGGCACCAGCCCCGAGGCCCAGTAGGTGCGCCCGTCGGGGGAGAAGCCGCCCTCGTGCGTGGTGATCGGCAGCGGCATCAGCGGATTGGTGCCCGTGCCCGGATTGAGCAGGCGCGGATGCGCGCAATCGGAGACGTCGTAGACCGACAGGTACCCCGCGCCCATGCCCACCGGCACCCCCGTGCCGACGAGCAGCTTGCGAGCGGTGTTGACCTTCAACGTCTCCCAGGTCCCCGCCAGCATGGCCGGTTCGGTGAGCGTCGCGGTCAGCCGGGGATTCGCTGGATCGGACGCGTCGATCACCTGCACGCCCGGATGCTCGCTGAGCAGCGTCCCGGGGAAGAACGAACCGACATAGGCGCAGTGCTCGAAACTGGTCGAGGTGATCCCCGCCCCGCGCCCGGTGTAGCCGCCGACCAGCGACATGTTGCAGCGGTATCCCTGGGTGCTGCGGCCACTGTCTCGGTCACCGGCGGGGACGTCGCCCTGCAACCCCGTCTCCGGAAGCGACCCCGGACCGCACTCCGCGCGCGGCACCGCCGTGCGCCCGACATCGAGGAACTCCCGCACCATGCCGGACAGCTCGGCGACCGGATCCGCGGCCGCACTCGAGGGCAGGCCGATCGCCACCAGCGCGGCGACCGCAGCCAGCGCTGTGCCACGCCGCGCGGAGCGTCGCCACCACTGGCGTGGCCTCGACATCGCCTGGGCCGTGCGGGTGTCTGGGTGCATCATTGCCTCCCGTTTCGATGATGCCGGACAACGCAACTGGCTGAGACAGTTGTGCCGCGTCACGAATGATAGGTCGATCGCATGGTTGCCGAGAGTGGTTTCGGGGAACAAGGTCAGAGCTGGGTCGCGCAATACCTCAGGTCATCGCTGCCACGCTGTACGGTTGCTGTGATCGAACAGCGGGCTGATGTACCGACCTGTCCCCGCGACCGGAAAGGACTCGGATTCCATGTCGAACGATGTCGAAGGCAGGTCCGGAGGCGCGGCCGAACCCGCGGTTGCCGGTCGATCGCGGGGCAAGCCCCGGCTCGACCTGTTCGTGTTCAGCGCCACCGCGATCGGTGCTCTGGCCTTCGTCGCCTGGGGCGTGCTCGACGACGAGGGTCTCGCCTCGGCCGCCAATTCCGCGCAGAAATGGGTCATCACCAACACCGGCTGGCTGTTCGTCCTGGTCGCCACCGCGTTCGTCGTCTTCGTGATCTGGCTGGCGGTGAGCCGCTACGGGCGGATCCCGCTCGGCGCCGATGACGAGAAGCCCGAATTCCGCACGGTCTCCTGGATCGCGATGATGTTCAGCGCGGGCATGGGTATCGGCCTGATGTTCTGGGGCGTGGCGGAACCGCTGTCGCACTTCGTGAACCCGCCGCCGCACACCGCCGAACCCGGCAGCCCCGCCGCCGCCGAGGTCGCGATGGCGACCACGCTGTTCCACTGGACCCTGCACCCGTGGGCCATCTACGCGGTCGCCGGTCTGGCCATCGCCTACGGAACGTTCCGAAAAGGCCGCTCGCAGTTGATCTCCGCGGTGTTCCGTCCGCTGCTCGGCCGCCACGCCGACGGCATCGGCGGCCGCGCCATCGACATGATGGCGATCTTCGCGACCCTGTTCGGCTCGGCGGCCTCCCTCGGCCTCGGCGCCCTGCAGATCGGCGCGGGCATGGAGTTCAACGGCTGGATCGACGGAATCGGCAAAATCGGTCTGGTCGCGATCATCTCGGGCCTGACCGTCGCCTTCGTCGTGTCGGCGGTGTCGGGCATCGAGCGCGGTATCCAGTGGCTGTCCAACATCAACATGGTGCTGGCGCTGGTGATCGCGGCGTTCGTCTTCGTCGCCGGGCCCACGCTGTTCATTCTCAACATCCTGCCGACCTCGATCGGCGACTACGCCGAGTACCTGCCGACGATGGCCTCGCGCACCGGCGCGGGTGACGAGGCAATGCAGGCGTGGCTGTCGAGCTGGACCATCTTCTACTGGGCCTGGTGGATCTCGTGGACCCCGTTCGTCGGCATGTTCATCGCCCGGATCAGCCGCGGCCGCACCATCCGGCAGTTCGTCACCGGTGTGCTGCTGGTGCCCAGCGTGGTCAGCCTGCTGTGGTTCGCGATCTTCGGCGGCGCGGGCATCTTCGAGCAGACCGCCGACGGCGCCCTCACCGAGGACGACGGCTCGGTCGACTCGACCTTCGCCCTGTTCCACCTGCTCGACCAGTACCCGATCACCGCGGTGACCACGGTGCTGGTGATGATCCTGGTCGGCATCTTCTTCGTCTCCGGCGCGGACGCGGCGTCCATCGTGATGGGCACCCTGTCCCAGCGCGGCAGCATCGAACCCTCGAAGCTGGTCGTCATCTTCTGGGGCGCGGCCACCGGCGCGGTCGCGGCGATCATGCTGGTGATCGCCGATTCCGACAATCTCGGCGGCGCGTTGACCGGCCTCCAAGCGCTCACCACGGTGGTGTCACTGCCGTTCCTGGTGGTGATGGTGGCGATGTGCGTGTCGCTGTACAAGGATCTGCGCGAGGATCCGCTGATCCTGCGGGCCGACCGCGGCGCCGTCCTCGTCGAGACCGCCGTCGACATGGGCACCGAGCAGCACGAGGGCGATTTCACCCTGGTCACCGAACCGGCCGAGGACGAGATCACCACCACCGTGGCCATCGGCCTCGACAAGGATCAGCGGCCGGGCTGACCCTCGATCCGGCGCAGCGCCGCCGACAACTCGGCGCAGGCCCGCCGTAGCCGAACCCGCAACGCCTCGGCGTCCTCGGCCACGGCGGCCTGCGCGCGCACGTATTCGGCCCGCCCACTGGGCGTTTCGATGCGCACCGGCTCGTACCCGTACTCGCTCAGGTCGTACGGACTGGCCCGCATGTCGAGTTCGCGTGCGGTGCAGGCGAGTTCGAAACAATCCAGCAGCAGGGCCGACGAAATCAGCGGCGCGAGCTTGAACCCCCACTTGTACAGATCCATGTTCGCGTGCAGGCAGCCCGGCTGCTCCCGATCGACCTGACCCTCCCGGGTGAGCGGTTCGGCATTGCGCCCCACCGCATCCGGGGTGAAGAACCGAAACGCGTCGAAGTGCGTGCACCGCAACGACATCGACTCCACCACCGCATCGGTCCCCGCGTGCCCGAGCCGCAACGGCACCTGCTGATGCCGCACCTCCTCGGTCCGATACACCATCGCCCACTCGTGCAACCCGAAGCACGACAACTGCGCGGGCCGCCGCACAGTCGCACCGAGCAGCCGGTCGACGAACTCGATCGTGTCCCGCCGCTTGACCAGATACCCCGGATCAGCGGTGTACACGTCCTCCTCCCCAGCCACCCGGTGATACCCCCGAGCCTCCGCGTACTCCCGCGCCCCCCGCAACCCGATCCCGAACCCGGGATGCCACCGCCGCAACTGCGCGGGCTTGTTGCCGTAGTAGGTGAACAGAAAATCCACAACCGGATGACTGGTCCCCGCGGCCCGCCGCTCCAGATACGGACCCACCAGCCGATCGAGCCGTTCCCGATGCGACTCCGCCGCGGCCTGCCACTCCACCTGCGGCAACACCCGCAGGTCAGGGGCTTGGTCGAGAAGGTCGTCGGTGCTCACCAGACCATTCTCCCGCACCGGTTCACGGGGCCCGATCGGCCCCGAAACTCCGATGGAAGACGGCGTCAACAGCCCTTACCTCCAGCGCCGGAATTCGACTTCTGACACGCTTTCGACACGAGTTCACCGTGCCGGGTCGTCGAGAACGCTGGTGAAGTCGCCGACCTGGCTCGGCGAATCGATGTAGTGACGGTGCGCGGTGAGTCCGCGGTCGGCGTGGCCCAGCTGCTGGGCGGCCCGATCGGCGCCGTGCTCGTTCGCGATGAGTGTCGCGACCGACTTCCTGAAGGTCTTGGGAGTCACCCAGGCGAACCGGCTGCCTCGCGCCGAGCGCCAACTACGCCGGAAGTTGTGCGGGTCATAGATCCCACCGGTGCGGACGGTGAACACCAGGTCCAACGGGTTGGGAACGGCCTCGGTGGCTCGGCGCCGCAGTGCCTCGACGACGAATTGAGGGAGCACGACGGATCTGTACCCGGCGTGCGTCTTGGTCCATTCCTGCCGGATCGGTCGGAGCACGCCATCGTGGTGGGTGATCCGGACGATCGTTCCGCAGATCGTTGCTCGGGGCGGTGCCGCGTCGAGATCGATGTCCTGCCACCGCATCGCGAGCGCTTCACCGGTGCGAGCGCCGGTTCCCAGCAGGAAGTCCGCCACGTCGAGAACGATGCGGGACCGGCGGGGACCGCGGCCGGGGTGGGCCGCAGTGCCCGGGATCGCCGCGCCGGCGACCCATGTTTCGAGCTGGGCTCGGAGTTCACGCAGGGTGGTGAGGTCGGCCGCACGGGGACGTTGAATCCTGCGCGGGATCCGGGCGACGTTGAGCACAGGGTTGTGTCGGATGACGTCGTGCCTGACGGCGAAGGCCATCATTCCCGTGAGGACGACTTTGTGGGCCCTCGCCTTCGCAGGAGCTGTCCGCGCTATCGCTTTGAGGTGAGCATCCAAGCGGGTGGTGGTGGCCTCCCGGATACGCAATCCGCCCAGTGCTGTGTTGATCTTGACGGTGCCATCTCGGATCCGTTTGCTCGCCGGGTAGAGGTGGCGGCGGTAGTGGTCGATGGTCTGCGGCGAAACCCGCTCCTCGAACTCGAGCTCGGCGAGCCACCAGTCGGCCAGCTCGGACAGCTTGGTCTCGAGAGTCAGGTCCAGAGCACGGCTACCGGCATGACGGCGGTCCTTCACGCGATCCTTCAACGCCGCGATGGCACGGGGTTTGGTGGGCCCGAAAGCTTGGACCGGTCGGGTGACACCGTCGTCGTCGCGAAAGCGGGTACTTGCTCGCCAGCGACCGCTGGGCTGTCGTTTGGCGCTGATGGAGCCGTAGGTACCGATGGCGAGTGGTGGATTTGGCATCAGAACTCCCAGGTTGGTGAGCGAGAATCCGACTATTCGATGAGCCGTCGGGGCATCGCGGAGCATGTCGGGCTGGTGTCGCGCAGTTGTCGACGCGTAGGTGGGTACGACGGGCGAGGCGTTGGGCGGCGTCAAACGCGCGGATGTGGGTGTTTCGTCTCGCCGTGCGGTGAAGGTCTGTGCTGAGGCGAGCAAGGCGGGATGAGCAGTGGCACTGAACGTGCTGGCTGGTCCCGGAGCGTGGTTCGCTCGTCCGAGTTACCGCATCGCCGACTGGTGCCCGGAGGACGGCGAGCGCGTCGACTCTGTGACCACCTCATCCACCACAGCTGTCATCCAGCCGCTCGGCTTCCCAGGCGCGGATATCTCCTAGTCGGTAGCGTCGGTAGCGGCCGATCCGGGCATAGCGAGGCCCGGTGCCGGAACTAGCCCATGTCGCGAGTGTTTTGGCAGGTATTTTCAGGCGAGCAGCGAGTTCGGCAGTGCTCAACCAGGTTTCGTCGTCGGGCGGGGACGGCTGTTGCGGATTTGTCCTGCGGTTCGAACGTGGAGCTGCCGAACGAGGCTCATGGGAAGGCATGGGAGACCTGAGTTTCTCCGGGTCAGTCGCTCTTCCAGTTCCGAGTGTAGAGGAGACAGTCATCGATCTGGGGATGTAGACCGGCTCACAGCCTGAGTAGCTGGACGTCTTTCCCTTCGGGCATGGTTTGGCGCACAGTGAAGCAGGGCCCAGACCCATGACGGAATGACCTGGTGGTCGTCGAAGAGTGTTGCAGGGCAACAATATTGATACGGTTGACGCGGGTCGGGCGGCTTGGACCGCAGACCGGGCCGTCCGCCCGCGATCGCCGCGGCCCACACGGCGTTCGAAAATCTGGCTGACCCAGTTGAGTCGGGTTACGAGATGAACTTGCCGAGGCGACCGGCTTTGAAGATCCAACTGGACAAGCAAGTACGGCGAGTGGGCCATGGAATGCGTGGCGTGGGCAGGTGACGAGGGGAATCGCTAGCGAGGTTCACCGGTCGATTACGGTAAGCCGGGCAAGACTTGCGCGTTGGGCAGGTGGTCGCAGGTTCAAATCCTTATTGCACAAAAATGGCCCCGAGCGCGCTCCAGACAACCTTCGCGAAGTAGCCGTATTGCTTCGCAGCGGCCACTTCTTGGCTTTGATCCAGCCGTGTGTCTAACGCCACATTGTCTGCAGAAGGCCAGGCGCTCCTGTGCGTCGCAGGTAGTCGACCTACGCGAGTGAACTCTGGTTCACTTCGCGACGGTCTTGCGCACTGCGAAAATGATGGGGCCCTGGTCGTGGCCCAGTACTTGCTGGCACTTGGTAAGGGTTCGGTTGAGCAGTTCAACGCCTCACCGCCACCCCAGCCAACGGTGTCCCCCCGCCAACACCGGGGGATTGTCATGGACGCATCTGGGTCTGCCGTCCCTTGTCGTGAACTCGGCCGCTACCTACGTGAGCTTCGTAGGCGCATTGGAGGCGGGCTTCTGCCGGTCGTGACCGGCACATCCTTTGGCTGTTCGAGCATGCCCGCCGTCGTCTCGGCATCATTGATTGGCCGCGAAGAACCAGGAGCGTTCCCCCGGACGAACGTCCACGCTCACGTGTGCGGCGGGCTGCCGCACGGCCAGATCCGCTACGGCAATTCGAAGGCCGTTCGCGGCCTGCTGGATCGCGCGGAAGCATGACTTTCGACACGCTCGCCTGCGCGCCGCAGCAGCAAGCATACCGATACCGCTTCCTGTCGGTACGGTAGCGTGAGACTGAGATATCCAGTGGCACACGGCAATTGGAGAGAATAGTGGACGAACGTGACGTCGCCAATCTGATTGGCCACCTCCGGGAACAGGCAGCATCGATCCGGCCCGGCCTGGATACGGCAATTGACTATGAACGGGAACGATTGCCGCACAACAACGCGTATCGGTCCGACTCGGTTGGCCTTCTCATCCGGTACCTCGAAGCGACGAGGAACGTGTTGTCGCAAGGCAGTGATCCCGCGGCACGGGCGGTCATGGGAATGTTCGACGCGGCCGGGATTGACGTCGACGGTGTTGAACTCAGCGTCGGCGTGAAGTCGGTAGATCTCATCGCCTCGCCTGGGCTGAAACGACTCATCGCCCAAATGGATGCCCTCACACGAGTACTTTCCGAGACACAGGACCCCGGCCGATGACGCCCGATGAGGTGAAAACGTGGATCGACACCATCTTCGAGTCCTTCCGCCACGCCGACGACGCCGACATCGACGCATCCTTGCCCGCCAGCGTCACTGCCGATACCCGCCTCGGCAAACTCTACGAGGCCTACGTCCTTGCCTACGTCCTCCGCAGGCTGAAGAACGAAGAAGGATTCGACATCCGGCTCAGGTCGGCGGACGGGTACTTGCACCTGCGTTCCTCTCCTGGGCCGATCAAGCCGAACTTCTCGCATTTCGACCTTCGGGACCGGAACAGCGGCGCCACCCTGAAAGCTTGGACCGACATCGAGTTCGTCACCCTCGGGCACCACCTCAGAACGAACAGCGGCCAACGAAAGCAGGGCCGCCCTGTCGCCAGCGACCGTCACGAACTCGACATCGTGCTGGTCGGCAGCGAGGTGACTGGCTATCCGCGCCACCACGAGGTCGTCCTCGGCATCGAGTGCAAGCACGTTGCCAGGTTCGAAAAGGCGATCGTCCGGGCGGCCCTCGGGGTCCGACGTGAGCTGAGCTTGCTCACCGCGCCTACGGAAACAGGATTCGAAACCTGGCCGAGGACAACAGTGCCGGCCTCACCGCCGTCGGTCCTGATCGTCTACTCCACACAATCCAAGATCTCCGACTTCGAACAGGCAGGCGAAGCATTCGGGGTCGATTTCGAGCACCTCCCATTCGGCAAATGGCCTTGATCGGATTGCCAGCACCGGGTTCCCCTGACCATCGACGTTGCGTGGATCCAGCCGCATACCGCCGCCGCCGGGGGCCCGGCCGGCGACCTTGCCGATGGTGACCTGGGGGAGGGTGCGGTAACGCTGGTACAGCTCGACGCCGGGCCCGGTGACGAACTCCGCCAGGGCACCTGGATCGACGACAAGGCGCATGTCGCCGTGCGCGATGAAGAACTCCGGGTCGGCGCTTTCGAAGACGAGCACCCGGATCGCCTCGTCATCGCGAACCTCGGTCTCGAATCGTGCCAGATCGGCGATCAGTGCCGTGTCGAGCAGGTTGATCGGTGGGTTGTCGATGGCGGCGAATGCGACGCCGTCTTCCACTCGGATCCGCAGCGTGTCGTAGGTGTAGCTCACCGGACTCCTCAAACTACTGAAACAGTAGTCAGACCCTATCTGGATACTGTTCTAGAATCCAGAGGTAGGGTGTGGACCGTGGAGTGGACATCGGTCGATCTGGGTAACTGTCCGATCGTGCGGGCGCTCGATGTCCTCGGCAATCGCTGGACGCTGATCGTGTTGCGCGAAGCATTCAACGGGGTTCACCGCTTCGAGGACTTCCTCGATCATCTCGGCATCTCGCCGTCGGTTCTGAGTCGCAGGCTCAAGGAGATGGTCGACGAGGGGCTGCTCAGTCGTGAGCCGTACCGCGAGACCGGCGATCGGGAGCGCTACGAGTATCGGCCGACGGCCAAGGCGTGGGATCTCTATCCCGTGATCGTCGGTCTCATGCAATGGGGTGACCGCTATCTCGGCGACGCCGACGGGCCGCCCATCCAGCTCACCGATGTCACCACCGGCAAAACCGTTGTCGCAGCGATCGTTCCGCAGGGCACTCCGACCTGCTCACCCTCGGATCTGCGGGTCGAGCCGGGTGACTCCATCAGATTGCGGCCGTCCGGTCACTGCTGACACCGAACCGCACGCCCCGCGGAGTCCTGTCCGGCATGTTCTGGCGGACAGGACTCCGGCTCGAGCCGGGCTCAGTGCTTGAGGGTGAAGGTGAAGTCGCCGGACAGCTTGCCGCTCAATCGGACTGCCGAAACCAGGTTCCCCTCCGTGAGGAGCCTGTCGACCTCGGCCCGCGAAAGACCGAAACCTTCAGCGATCAGGCGCACCGGCCGGACCGGGATCCGGGCCGCGAAACGGACCGAGACCTCGACCACCTCGCGGTCCAGATGGTCCGGTTCGCCGACATCGAGCCGCCACGCGTTGTCCCAATCGAGGGCGACGCGATTGCGGCGCCGCACGACCGGATCTTGGAGCAGCTCAGCAGCCAACGCGGGGTCGTTGTCATGGAGCCGGTCCAGCAGTTCAGGTCGTATCGAGCGCACGTTCACTCGCTCGAGGACCGTGAGCCTGGTGGTTTCCCCGCATCCGGTGCAGAGCGCGAGGAGCCAAGCGTCGATGAGCTTGTGGTGTGCGTTGACCCGGAATTTTCCGTTCGCCCGGAAGCGCTCGGACGCGCACGTGTGGCAACGGCGGACGACGAGCGGTAGGCAGGTGGGCACGACGGCCCAGATTTTGAGCATGGAAGTACACCCGTTCGGTGAGAATTTCGCAGCAAGAAGGAGCGCGGCGCGTATGCGCGTCGCGCGGTGATTCAGCGCTGGGGAGGTCTCACTGGATGTACAGCGGAATGTCCTTGTCTAGACGACGTGGTTGGGCAGCATGGTAATGACACACAGCACCGCTGTTCCAACGGTTTTCGGGCACTCGCCGCCGAGCTCGGTCTGTCGCGGCGATCGGTGCTTCGATAGGTTTGATCGGTGGTCGATAAGTCTGCTGATCCCCAGCTCGATCTGACTCGGCTGCGCACGTTCTTGGCGGTGTATCGAGCGGGTTCGATCACCGCGGGTGCGCGTCAGGTCGGGTACTCCCAGCCCGCGGTGACACAGCAACTCCAGGCACTCGAACGGCACCTGGGACGAGCGCTGTTCGAACGTCTGCCGCGCGGTGTCGCTCCGACACCGGCGGCGCATGATCTGGCAGCGCGGGTTTCCGGCGCGCTCGACACCCTGGCCGCGGTGTTCACGCCCGATCACCCGGCCGTTCCGGAACCGCCGGTTCTGCTGGGTGGCCCAGCGGACTTTCTCGCGGTGGTGGCGATGCCGACGCTGGCTCCGCTGATCGCCGACGGGGTCAGAGTGCATGTGCGGACCGGTCTGACCGACGATCTGCTGGCCGACCTGCGCGCGGGCAATCTCGACCTGGTCATCTCGACGCAGCGCCCGCGTGGTCGAACACTGATCGCCGATGCTCTCTGCGACGAGACGTTCGGGCTGGTCGCGGCGCCGGAGGTCGCCGTCCGGATCGACCGCGAGCGGCTCGCCGAGCAAGGGCCGATCGCGTTGGCGGGCATACCTCTGCTCAGCTACGCCGCCGACCTGCCGATCCTGCGGCGCTACTGGCGCCATGTCTTCGGCACTCGTCTCGATGCCGAACCGGCACTGGTCGTCGATGATCTGCGCGCGGTCCTGACGGCGGTGTGCGGCGGCGCGGGCATCAGTGTGTTGCCGAGCTATCTGTATGAGTCCGAGCGTGCGGCGGGTCGCGTCGTCGAGTTGCTCGAGCCGGACGACCCACCGATCAACACCGCCTTCCTGGCGCGCCGACATGGCGCTGCGGGTCGAGGTCATGTCGACCGGGTGGCGCGACACCTGCGCACCGAGGCGCGGCGCTGGTGATCGGGACTGTCGCCTAGGTATTGAAATTTCAATAGGGGACATCGGCATTGCTATTGGCATCCGGTAGTACGCCGACGCTACTTTCGAGACGTCGCCGCGAGCTTCGCGGACTTCGATGCCGAATCGACGGCGTACCCGAAAGGCGGATCATGTCAAGGATCTTGTTCGTGATGACCGGTGTCGACCACTGGACTCTGGCCGACGGAACACGCCACCCCACCGGATACTGGGCCGAGGAGTTCGTCGTTCCCTTCGAGACCCTGAAAGCGGGTGGTCACGAGATCGTGGTCGCCACACCCGGTGGCGTCGTACCCACGGTGGATCAGGCCAGTCTGGCGCCCGAGGCCAACGGTGGCCAGGAGACCTCCGACCACCGGGCCGGGATCATCTCCGACAGCTCGGAATTGAACAACCCGGTCGAACTGGAGAAGATTCAGCCGGCCGATTACGACGCGGTGTTCTATCCCGGTGGCCACGGCCCGATGGAAGACCTCGCCGTCGACCCCACCTCCGGCGCGCTGCTCGTCGCGGCCCTGGACTCGGGCAAGCCACTCGGGGTCGTCTGCCACGCGCCCGCCGCTCTGCTGGCGGCGACGAGGGTCGACGGCGTCAATGCCTTCAGCGGCTACCGCCTCACCGGGTTCACCAACGCGGAAGAGACCCAGGCCGGGCTCGCCGACAAGGCGAAATGGCTGCTGCAGGACCGCCTCATCGCGCTCGGCGCCGACTTCTCCGAAGCCGAGCCGTGGACGCCGAACGTGGTGGTCGACCGCAACTTCGTCACCGGCCAGAACCCGGCTTCCTCCGCGGGCGTGGCCGAGCAACTGCTCGAGAAGCTGTCCTGATTGATTGCCATGGATTATCGGTCCCCGACGGCGCGGTGAACGACCGTAGGGTCGGCGGGCATGAGCATTCGTCTCGGATACCAGATGCCCTACTTCGGCTACGCGGTGTCCCCGCGCGAACTGTTCCCGCAGGTCATCGCGCAGGCGCAGGAGGCGGAGGCGGCCGGATTCGATGCCGTGCTCTTCATGGACCACCTCTATCAGGTCTATGGGCAGCCCGACGATTGGATGCTCGAGGCCTACACCGCCCTGGCCGGGCTGGCCACCGTCACCGCGCGAATCCAGCTGGCCACCCTGATGTCCTGCAACACCTTCCGCAATCCGGCGCTGCTGGCCAAGATCGTCACCACGCTCGACGTGGTCAGCGGCGGCCGCGCGGCCCTCGGCATCGGCGCGGGCTGGTTCGAGCTGGAGCACATCGGCTACGGCTTCGAATACGGCAGCTTCACCGAGCGGTTCCGGCGACTGGACGAGGCCCTGCGGATCATCTCGCCGATGCTGCGCGGGCAGCGGCCGACCTTCCAGGGCGAGTGGTACCGCGCCGAGAACGCGATCAACGAGCCGCGGGTGCGCGAGGACCTGCCGATCCTGCTCGGTGGCAGCGGTGAGCACAAGACTTTCGGGCTGGCCGCGCGGTACGCCGACCACCTGAACCTGCTCTGCCACACCACCGACCTGCCGCGGAAACTGGCCGCACTGCGGCAGCGGTGCGAGGAGGCCGGGCGCGACCCGCAGACCCTGGAAACCAGCTTCCGCGCCGTCGTTGTCGTCGACGAGGACGGCGAGCGGGCGCGCAAGCTGGCCCGGGAGTTCCTGCGGCGGGATGTCGTGGTGGTGATCTCGGCGGACAGCGTGTTCGCCGGCACCCCCGACGATGTGGCGGAGCAGGTCCAGCGCCGCATCCTGGATCACGGGGTCGACGGCATCATCGTGAACATGGTCGCCAACGGTCACGAGCCGGGCATCCTCGAACTGGCGGGCAAGGCACTGAGCCCATTGGTGCACGGCTGAGCCGCCGAACGGAATACACTCGCTGACCATGTCTTCTCGTTCCATCGCCCGGCTCGCCGGCTCCGGTATCGCACTGCTGAGCGTCGCCGCCCTGCTCGCCCCTGCCGCGACCGCCGCGCCGCCCGCGCAGTGTGCGGAACCGGCCCCGGGCGCGGTGCCCGAGATCCGGGCGGCCGAAACGGTGGGCATGGACGCGGCGGCGGTCGCCGATGCCGTCGCGTTCGGCGCGCAGCATCTGGCGCACGCCGTGCAGATCTATCGGCACGGCTGCCTGGTCGGTCAGCACCTCGCCACCGGCGAACTCCCGATGCCGTTGGCCAGCGGCAGCAAAGGGGTGGCCGCGGTCGCGGTGGGACGGGCGATCACCCTCGGTCACTTCGGTCTGGACGACCCCATCGGGACATTCTTCCCGGAAGCCGACCCGGCGCACGCCCGAATCACGGTGCGGCAGATCCTGAATCAGACCAGCGGCCTGCACTTCACCTGGGCCGATGACATCGCGTCCACGGCCAACAGCGACTCCGTCACCGCCGCGCTCACCGCACCGGTGGCCGCCGAGCCGGGCACGACGTTCCTCTACGCCCAGAACGTGCTCGTCCTGCTGGCCGAGATCGTCGAACGCACCACCGGAACCGAATTCGTGGACTTCGTCCACCAGGAGCTCATGGCCCCGCTCGGCATCGACCGCGGCGCCTGGAACTGGAGCCGGGACGATTCCGGCAAGGCCGCCGTCGCCGGCGGGCTGTCGATGCGCGCCGCCGATCTGGCCCGCATCGGCCGATTGCTGCTGCAGGACGGCCGCTGGGCCGATCGCCCGCTGATCGACCCGGCCTTCATCCGCGCGGGCACCACCCCCAGCGCCGCCAACGGCGGATACGGGTTCCTGTGGTGGCTCAACGCGGGCGAGAACTATCGCAGCGTCGATGTGCCCGCCCAACTGCGAGACCGGCGAGTCCTCGAGGGCCTGCCCGCCGACACGTACACCTTCTCCGGCGCACTCGGCCAGTTCGCCGTGATGATCCCCAGCCTGGACCTGGTGGTCATCCGGCTCGGCGTCCCGGACACCTTCGACCCGGCCGACCCGCTCAATTTCCTGACCGGCACCGGCAATCCGAACAACGCCGAACTGTTCCGGCGAGCAGCCGCCGCGGTGATCCGCTAACCAGCAGTGCTGCGGTCGGCGACGCCGAAGTGACTCACGAGCCTCGTCTGGAGTATCCCGGAACGCTGCCCCTCGGGAAACCAGTCGCGCAGGGCGGGTGGGGCGTCCACTGCGATGTCCACCCGGGCACGTCGAGCGATACCGCGTCCGCCGAGTCGTACCGAATACAGTTCTCCACCAGGACCTTTCTGGACCTGCGGCAGTAGGCTGGGGGCGACGAAGGGCATAGGCACTCGACCGGCATGGATCGATGCCGCTACCCGCCAGCCCGGTCCCGTTGCCGACATCGTCGTATGGTTCTGCGGCTCGCCGGTGAAGGTGGCGAGGGTCTTGGGCAGGGCCCAGTTCTCCCGACCGCCGGCCACGCTCGTCGGCGAGTCGACGGCCATGAAGGGGACGGTCGTGAACAGATGCCGTCCTCGCCGGTAGACCACGACCGCCGTGACTTCGGAGTAGACCCCAACCGGGGTTCGGTCGTACCGGATGAGGCCGCCGTACACGGCCAGCGGTGTGGCGCCATCGCGAATCTCTTGCGGTACAACCTTTTCGATCGCCGCGCGCGCCGTTGCGTCCGGGCGGCCCGCCCAGAAGATCGCCCGTGCCACCAGTGGCCACGGTGCGGGTGCTGTGTTCTCGGGGAGGGCCGCGAGCTCGTCCTGGCTGAGCGTGATCGCCGGAACTCCGGGCAATTGAGCGAATTCATTGAGCACGAGGGATACGCCCTTTCTGGCGGTCGGCTCGATCGACCGGGGTTCGGCCGAACCGGCGGGTCGGCCGAGCGGTAGCAAGCTGATGCCATGGATAGTAACATGCTGGCTGACCAACAACTTAATGTCGCCGCTGCTCGGCGGCGCGCACGAGGGAGTTCAGAAATAATTGTTGGCTAGCCAACTAGTATGTTAGGGTCGGACATGCTCCGGTTAGGTCAAACAGGAAGTGTGACAATGACGTCGATCCTCGATTTGTCGGTTGTTCCACCGCGGCTTCGTGGCGGTTCGTGCCGCGCGTGCGGGTTCGTTTTCTTTCCCTTTCAGGCCTACGGCTGCGAGAAGTGCGGCGCCTACGGGGAGTCACTGCAGGTGGTGTCGCTGCGCGGGCAGGGCACTTGCACGGCGGCCACTGTCGTGCACCGGCACCATGATCCGCGTCGAGCCGCACCCTTCCGGATCGTCCAGCTCACCCTCGACGACGGTCCGGTGCTTCGCGGCGTCAGCGTCGATGACGCCAACACGAAGGTGGGGGACCGGGTCGAACTGACGACCGTTCCGTGCGATGTCGACGACGAGCGGTTCGCCATCCGCGTCGCACCCCATGGGGAGTCGAACTGATGGCCAAGCTTCTCGGCGATCTCCGGCCTGCCTTCGTGGTGGGCGCAGGATGGCACCGCTACCAACGTCTGAGCCAGACGAATCACGTCGAGTTGGGCCTGACCGCCGTCCGTGGCGCGCTCACCGACGCCGGCATCACCTGGGCCGATGTCGACGAATCATTCATCGGGACAGGGCATCTGGGCATGGCCGCGGGACGTTCTGTGCTCAAGCACCTCGGTGCGTTCGGTAAGCCCCTCGTCCATGTGGAGAACGCATCGGCTTCGGGTTCGGCGGCTTTCCGCCTCGGCTGCATCACTGTGGCGGCCGGCCTCAGCGATGTCGCACTGGTGCTGGGCGTCGACAAGCCGCGCATGCCCTATCGGGCCCCGACCGGAACCGATGGTCTCGCCGACGACGCCATCATGCCGTTCACCCACTTCTCGTTGCTCGGCAGCGAGTATCAGACGGCCTACGGCGTGAGCGATGAGGACATCGCCCGCATCGCGGTCAAGAGCCACCGCAACGGCGCGCTCAACCCACACGCGCACCGGCAGCGGGCGCGGACCTTGGACGAGATCCTCGGCGGGAACGTCGTGGCCGGATCGTTGACGTCGCTGCAATGCTGCCCGGTGGGGGAAGGGGCCGCGGCTGTCCTGGTCGCCTCGGAAGCCGCGATCGCCAGGCTGGGCATCGATCCGGCCAAGGCGGTGCGGGTTGCTTCGTCAGCGACGGTCACCGAGACCGCCTCCTCGTCGGACAAGCAGGTCAGCGCCGAGGTCATCGCCCGTGCGCTGTACGAGGCGCAGGTGCCCGCCGACTCGATCGACGTCTTCGAACTCCACGACGCCTTCACGATCGAGGAGGCGGAATACGTGGAGGCATCGGGTATCTGCCGACCAGGGGAATACGTGCCGATGCTCGAGGCGGGTGCCTTCGACATCGGCGGACAGTGCGCGGTGAATCCCTCGGGCGGCCTGATCGCGATGGGCCATCCCATCGGGCCGACCGGAGTCGGCCAGGTGGGCGAGATCGCGCTCCAACTCCGCGGCGCGGCGGGTTCCCGCCAGCACGCCGACGCCCGAATCGGCTTGGCCCACATGGTGGGTCTCGGCGCGGTCGGCTACGCCCACGTCCTGGTGCGTCCGTGAGCTCCGACGCGCTGACCCGAATGTTGCCCTCGTGCGAACTGGCCGCGGTGGCCGGTGTCGCAGTCACAGGTGGAGAAAGAATATGACAGTCCAAGAAACACAGAATGCCGTTCCGTCCGCCCGAATGGGATCGGTCGAGCACTGGGCCAGCACGGACCCACACCGCGAGATCCTGTTCGAGGACGAGCGAACGATGACCTGGGAACAGATCGATCGAGCGTCGGACAGCCTCGCCGAATCGCTCGCGCAACGCGGCCTCGGCGAAGGCGACATCGTCGCCGTGCGGACTCAGATCCGGATGGAATGGGTCGTCATCGATACGGCGCTGAGCAAACTGGGATGTCGACTGCTCGGCATGAACTGGCGGCTGACGCCGAGCGAGGCTCAGCACATGCTGATCAGCAGCGCGGCAGTCGGGTTGATCTGCGACGACGCCGATCCCACTCTGTTGGCCCCAGCACTGGAAGGTACCGCGGTCTCGGTCGCGGTCTCGCTGGACGGCTCGGCGCCGGGATTCCTCGACTATCACGAACTCATCCGGGTTCCCGCTCCCCATCGGATCTCCTCGGCACCCGCTCGCCTGGTGATCTACACCTCGGGGACGACGGGTCGGCCCAAGGGCGTGGAGATCAAGATGCGGCCCGGTCAGGAGAAGGAAGCGCTCGAGTACTACTTCGAAGTCGCCAAATCCATCGCCGCGACCCCGGTCGACACCTACCTGGCGACGATGCCGTACTCGCACGGGGCAGGACCGAGCCAGACGCGCATGTGTCTGATGGTGGGCGCCCGCGTCATCTTCCTACGCCGCTACGAGCCAGAATGCGCGCTGGACTTGATCAACCGCTACGGGGTCACCACCTGGGCCACCGTGCCCACGATGCTCAAGCGCCTGGCCGCCCTGCCCGAGGACGTGCTCACTCGCAAGCGCCCGACCACCCTGCGCCAGGTGGCCACCGGCGCCGCGCCGGTCGCGACGAACCTCAAGCACTGGGCGGTCGGATACTTCGGCGACATCCTGCACGAGGCCTACGGGACGACCGAGGTCGGCGTGCTGACCCTGGCCACCCCGGAGATGCTCAGGCACCGACCCGCGACGTCGGGGCGCCCCCATGCGCACGTGACCTTCAGCGTCCGCGGCCCTGACGGCACCGCCCTTCCATCCGGCGAGCAGGGGGAGCTCTGGGTGCGGACGCCGGTCGTGATCGACGGCTATCTCAACGCTGCCCCGTTCGGCCCGGATGTGCTCGACTCCGACGGGTTCTTCCGCACGGGCGATGTCGGCTACGTCGATGAGCAGGGCTATCTGTTCATCACCGATCGTGCCAAGGACATGATCGTCAGCGGCGGCGTGAACCTCTATCCCGCGGAGATCGAGGCGGCCCTGCTCAGTGCGCACCAGGTGCAGGATGTCGCGGTCATCGGAATTCCCGACGAGGAATTCGGTGAACAGGTCAAGGCCTTCGTCGAGCTCAAGCCGGGCGCGCACGCCACGCCGGAAGACCTCATGGCGGTCGCGCGCGACACCCTCGCCTCCTACAAGCGGCCCAAATCGATCGAAATCGTCGATGAACTGCCGCGCAATGTCATGGGCAAATTGCTCAAGAAAGATATCCGGGCTCCGTACTGGGAAGGAAGAGAGCGCAACGTATGAGTACCGACATTCTCGATCTGGATGGACGCGTCGCCCTGGTGACCGGCGCGGGCCAGGGCGTCGGCCGCGAGATCGCGTTGCGGCTGGCACAGCACACCAGCGGCGGCGTCGCGGTGAACGACTACGTCTTGGAGCGGGCCCAACAGGTAGCCGCCGAGATCGAAGAGGCGGGCGGCCGGGCGTTCGCGGTGCAGGCCGACGTCAGCGACATCGACTCGGTCAAGGAGATGGTCATCGAGACCGAAGCCGCGCTGGGGACGATCGGCGTGCTCGTGAACAACGCGGGCAACATGGGCGCCAACCCGAATCCTGAGGTGTACAAACCGTTTTGGGAGACCGGTCCGGCGGTGTGGAACAGCGCGATCGGCGTCAACTTCTACGGTGTGCTGAACTGCGTCAGCGCGGTCGTACCGGGGCTCATCGCGCGCAACGCACCCGGCCGGATCATCACCATCGTCTCCGACGCCAGCCGTTACGGGGACTCCGGTCTGGAAATCTACGGCGGGGCGAAGGCCGGCGCGGCAGGTTTCATGCGTGGTGTGGCCCGCACGCTCGGTCGCCATCAGATCACCGCGAACAACATCGCCATCGCGGCGACCGAGACCCCGGCAACGGCCGCGCAGATGAAAGCTGCTCCGGAACTGCTGAAGAAGGCGCTGTCGAGCTATATCGTGCGGCGGCCCGGGCAACCGGTCGACGTGGCGAACATGGCGCTGTTCCTGGCGTCGGATGCCAGCTCGTGGATCACCGGCCAGACCTATCCGGTCAACGGCGGTTTCACCCTTTCCCTCTGAAGGAGCACGACATGCTGGACCCGGATACCGACAAGGTACTTCTCGAGCGGCACGACCACGTCCTCGTCATCACGATCAATCGACCCGAGGCCCGCAACGCCGTCGATTACGCGACCGCGGTGCAGATCGAGGAGGCGATGGACCTGCTCGAGGACACCGACGAGCTGTTCGCGGGAGTGATCACCGGTGCGGGCGGCACCTTCTCGGCCGGTGCCGACCTGAAAGCGGCCGCCCGCGGTGACAAGGGTGGCTCGACGGAGAAGCGCGGGGGATTCGGCGTGTTCCGCAAGCCCCCACGCAAACCGCTCATCGCGGCAGTCGAGGGGTTCGCGGTCGGTGGTGGTTTCGAGCTGTGCCTGTCCTGCGACCTGATCGTGGCCGCGGACACCGCGCAGTTCGGGCTGCCGGAGGTGCGGCACAACGTGGTCGCGGTCGGTGGCGGCCTCTTCCGCCTGCCCCAGCGGTTGCCGTATCACCTGGCGATGGAGGTCGCCCTGACCGGCGAGCTGCGCAGTGCCGACTTCTTCCGGCAGTGGGGTGTGGTCAATCGTGTCGTTCCCGCCGGGGAGGCGCTGCGGGCCGCGGTCGAGCTCGCGCGGTCGCTTCAGGTCAACGGCCCGACGGCGGTGGCGGCCTCGAAGGAGATCATGCAACAGTCCGCCCAGTGGGCGACCGAGACGGAGGCATGGGAAGCGCAGCTGCCGATCGCGGCGCGGGCGCTGACCGCCGAGGATGTCGTCGAGGGCTTGGCGGCGTTCGTCGAGAAGCGAAAGCCGGTGTGGAAGGGGCGCTGAAGCTGCGCGGGGTCGGCGGGGGAGTGGTGATGGGAAGGTGCGGATGCGGTGATGCCGGGGTCGGGTCGATACGTTGTTCGGGTGGAGAAACGTAAGACGCAGGAGGAGCGGACAGCCGAGTCACGCCGCCGACTCATCGAAGCCGCCATCGAACTGCTGGCCACCCGCGGGTACGCGCGTACCAGCCTCGCCGCGATCGGGGACGCGGCGGGACTGAGCCGCGGACTGGTCACTCACCATTTCGGTTCGAAAGAACAATGCATCGTCGAGGTGGTCGCGCACATCGTCCGAACCATCGGCTACGACTTGCAGGAGCGGGCGCAGATACGGGGTCTGGCGTCGATCGACGCCCTGTTCGAAACCTACCTGAGTGATCGTTCGCCCTATGCCTCCTCCGCGCGTGCGATGTACGTCGTCATGGTCGAAGCCATGACAGCGGCCCCGGATCTTCTTCCCGGGGTCGCGGCGAACAACCAGTTCATCCGGACCGTGATCGGGCAATGGATCGGTGAGGCTGTCGAGCTCGGCGAGATCGAGCCCCCCGCCGACATCGATGGTGTCTCGATCGTGATCGAAGGAATCCTGCGGGGCGTGCTCCAGCAGATCCTGATCGATCCCGATGCGGTCGACCGCGCGGCCGCGATCAAGGCGTGCATCGATATGGTGCGTGGCGCCTTGGGCGCGCGCTGACCACCCACCCGCCGGCCGAAGCGTCGAATTCGCCTCGCCCGTAGGGGCCGTGGTTTCGGGTCGGATCAGCTGCTTTCCAGTAGGTGTTCATCGGGGGCGAGCATTCTGTGCAACATACTTGTGAGGCAACCAGCAAGTGTGTAATTTGGGTGGTATCGCTGCCAGGTGGTGACCCTCAACCGATTTCCAATGGAGGAATTATGCCGAGTCGAACGTCGTCACTGTCTGACGCCGACCGGGGGGTGATTCACGTTTACCGACCTGCGGACGGGACGCTTCTGGACGACGTCGCGATCGACGGGCGGGATGTCGTCGCCGAAAAAGCCGCGGCCCTTCGGTCAGCCCAATCCGCTTGGGAGGCAATAGGACTCGGCGCCCGAACAGAATGGCTCGAGCGGATGCGTGACTGGTTGCTCGACAATGCCACCGATGTTGCCGACCTACTGCAGGCCGAGTGCGGCAAGGTGCGCACCGAAGCGCTGGTAGAGATCAACTGGGTCTGCGATGTCATCAACGACAACGCGCGACGGGCCCCTCGCCTGCTCAGCGACGAACGAATTCGATCGCATTCGCCCCTGATGATCGGAAAACGCTTCAGCGTCGTGCGACGCCCCCATGAGCTCGTCGGCGTCATCGCACCGTGGAATTTCCCGCTTCTTCTCTCCATCGGAGACGCCGTACCCGCGCTCCTGGCTGGTTCAGCGGTGCTCCTCAAGCCGTCCGAGGTCACCCCCCTCGCGCTGCGCGCGGTGGTCAAAGGATGGGGCGAGATCGGCGCCCCACCCGTTCTCGACATCGTCTACGGAGCCGCCGAGACCGGCACCGCGGTGATCGACGCCTCGGACTACATCGCCTTCACCGGCTCCGTGGCCACGGGAAAGAAAGTCGCCGAGCGGGCGGCGGCGACTCTGACGCCGGTCAGTCTCGAACTCGGCGGCAAGGACCCGTTTCTCGTGCTCGACGGTTCGAATGTCAAGCGCGCGGCCAACTGCGCCGTGCAGGGCGCGTTCGCCAACAACGGGCAGGTGTGCATGTCGATCGAGCGGGTGTATGTGGAAGCGCCCATCTACGCCGAGTTCGTCGATCACGTCGTGCAGCGTGTCAAGGAGTTGAGGCGCGGGATCGATGGCCCCGAGACCGACTCCGATCTCGGAGCCATCACCTCACCACCGCAGGTCTCGATCATCGGCGATCATGTCCAGGATGCGGTGAGTAAAGGCGCCAAGGTCCTCACCGGAGGCAGCGCGGACAATCGTGCGGGCGACTGGTTCGAGCCGACTGTGCTGGTCGATGTCGACCACACCATGAAGATCATGACCGAGGAGACGTTCGGCCCGGTCCTTCCCATCATGCGGGTGCAGGACGAAGCCGAGGGTGTTCGTCTCGCCAACGACTCCCACTACGGGCTGGGCGCCACGGTGTTCGCCCGCACCGCTGCCGAGGGTGAGCGCGTCGCGCGACTGATCGACACGGGAACGGTGAACGTCAACGACTACGCGATCGCCTCGTTCTGCCCGAACCTTCCCGCTGGTGGGTGGAAGCAATCCGGAATAGGTTCGCGTGGCGGCGATTACGGAATCCTGAAATACACCCGCGTCAAGACGATCTCCGCGCCGATGCTGCCCGTGCCCGAGCAGGAAGTCTTCTGGTACCCGTACACCCCGAAGCGGCAGGGACTCGTTCTCCGGGCCATGCGGTTCGTCAATGCCCGCGGTCGGGCTCGCTTGGGTCTGGCGTCCCGGCGCCAGAAGCCATGAAGAGCACCCGGCTCTTCGCCCCACTGCAGCTGCCATCCGGCCCGGTTGTGCGCAATCGGATCGCGAAAGCTGCCATGGACGAAGGAATATCAGGGCAGGCGCAAGTGCCCGACGAACGTCTCATCACGCTGTACCGGCGCTGGGGTGCCGGTGGCGCGGCCGTCCTGATCACCGGGAACGTGATGGTTCACGCACAGGCGCTGGCAGGGCCGGGCGGAGTTGTGCTCGATGCGGACTCGCCGCTGCAGCCGTTCGTGGAGTGGGCGAAGGCGGGAAAGGCAGGTGGTTCGGCCATGTGGATGCAGATCAGTCATCCCGGCCGTCAGACACCGGCAGATCAGCCCGGCATCGTGTGGGGGCCTTCTGATCTCGCGGTCGACGTGGGTCGCCTCAGCAGCCGCTTCGGCAAACCGACTGCCATGACCACTGCGCAGATCGACGCGACCATCACACGGTTCGCCACCACCGCCCGGCGTGCCGAGGAAGCCGGCTTCGACGGTGTGGAGGTCCACGCCGCGCACGGCTTCCTGCTGTCGCAATTCTTGTCGCCGCTGGTCAACACGCGCGCCGATGAGTGGGGTGGTTCGCTGGAGAACCGAGCCCGAATGTTGCTCGAGGTGGTGCGGGCCATTCGCGCGCTGGTTTCGCCCCGGTTCGTGGTCGCGGTCAAACTGAACTCCGCGGACTTCCAGCGCGGCGGTTTCGACGCCGACGACGCACGCGCCGTCATCGCGATGCTGGCCCCGCTCGGTGTGGACCTGGTCGAACTGTCCGGTGGCAGCTGCGAAAGCCCTGCCATGGCCGGTCGCCGCGTGGAGGGAAGTACCCGGGCCCGCGAAGCCTACTTCTCGGATCTTGCCGCGGAATTGGTTGCGACCAGCCCCCTGCCGCTGATGTTGACCGGGGGAATCACCCAGCGGGCAACCGCCGAGAAGGTCCTCGCCGATGGTGTCGCGATGATAGGCATGGGCTCTGCTCTGGCGGTGACACCCGATCTGCCGTACCGCTGGCGCCACAACCTCGAGGCCGAGGACACGTTGCCTCCGGTGACCTGGTCGGACCGGTCGCTGGCCACGGCTGCCGATATGGCGCTGGTTCGGCATCGAATCCGCCGGTTGGCCCGAGGTCTGGACACCTCGGTAGGTGTTGGTCCGGTCTTGGCGTTGGTCGCCGACCTCCTGGTCCAGCGCCGTGCGCTGCGCCGCTACCGGCGCTGGCTCGCATCGAGACCCGACTGATTGTCCCGCGCTCACCGGCTGTGCCCCAACTCCGGTGCGGCCGTCGCTTTTCCGATCACAACGAAGGAAGAAAGCCATGCCTCGTCCCCCATGGGCAGACGACACCGTCGACGCCGTCCGTGAACTCGCCCGGTCCTTCTTCGTGCGGGAAGTGATGCCTCGCGCGGAACGACACCTCGCGCAGGGACATCCCGATCGCGACCTGTACGACAAAGCGGGAAAGCTCGGTCTGCTGAGTGTCTCCATTCCCGAGGAATTCGGCGGTGGCGGCGGAACGTTCGCCCACGAGGCCGCGATCATCGAGGAACAGTGCTACGCGGGCGATTCCTCGATGGGCACATCGATTCACAGCTCCATCGTCACCCCCTACCTTGCCGAGTTCGGCTCCGAGAGCCTCAAGAAGTCGGTCCTGCCCAGGGTCGCGGCCGGCGAAATGGTGCTGTCGATCGGCATGACCGAACCCGGCACCGGATCCGATCTGCAGAATATCCAGACCCGCGCTGTCGAAGACGGCGACGAGTATGTCATCACCGGGTCCAAGATCTTCATCACCAACGGCTGGCTGTGCGACGGAATCGTCATCGCGGCCAAAACCGATCCGGCCAAGGGGGCCGCGGGTGTATCGCTGATCTTCGCCGAAGTCGGCGACGACACTCCGGGGTTCTCCCGCGGACGTATTCTGCAGAAGATCGGCGGCAAGGGCCAGGACACCGCCGAGCTCTTCTTCGACGGTCTTCGCGTACCGAAGGGCAATCTGCTCGGTTCGGATGAGGGGCAGGGCTTCTATCAAATGATGCAGCTGCTCGCCCAAGAACGGTTGGTCACCGCGATCATGGCCGTCGCGATGATGGAAAGGGCAGTCGACCTCACCGTCGAATACGCCAAGAATCGTCATGCCTTCGGCAAACCACTGCTGGCCATGCAGAACACCGAGTTCGAGCTCGCGGAATGCGCGACCATCGCCCGTATCAGCCGTGTCTTTCTCGACGACTGCATCAGCAAGCATCTGCGTGCGGAGCTCGATGTAGCAACCGCCGCGATGGCGAAGTACTGGCTCACCGACCAGCTCGGAGTTGTCGCAGACCGGTGCTTGCAGCTGTTCGGTGGCTATGGATACATGGTCGAGTACCCCATCGCCCAGATCTACACCGACGCCCGTGTTCTGCGAATTCTGGCCGGTACGAACGAAGTGATGAGGGGCCTCATCGCACGATCGCTGTAGCAACTGAACGGCCGTGGCGCTGGTCTGTGTCGACGGCTCAGCGGCGGTGGCTTCGGTGTCGCTTGCGGCGGGCGGGTGTGGTTACCCGGAGTTGGGCGATTCGGTGTCCCTCGAGGGCGCTGACTGTCAGGCGGTGGCCGTCGACGGAGACGGTGTCGCCGAGTTGGGGTATTCGTTGCAGGGTGTCGAGGACGAAGCCGGCGACAGTTTCGTACGGGCCTTTCGGCAGGGTGATTCCGGTCGCGGCCGCGAAGTCGTCGAGGACCAGTAGTCCGTCGACGTGGCGGCGCGTCGATCGGTGGGGGTGCTGCTCGGCCGGTTGGTCGAATTCGTCGCCGATCTCGCCGACGACCTCCTCGACGAGGTCCTCGAGCGTGACGATGCCCGCGGTGCCGCCGTATTCGTCGACCACGATCGCGATCTGCTGGTTGTGGTGACGCATCTCCGCGAGCGTGGCCAGTGCCGGCTTGGAGGCGGGGAACTGCAGGATCGAGCGCGACACCTCCGCCACCGTGCCGGTGTCGGTGCGCAGCAGATCCCGCAGGTGCACGAATCCGGTCACCTCGTCCAGCGACCCGGCGGTGACCGGGTACCGGGTGTGTCCGCAGCGCAACGCCTCGGCCTTCGCCTGGCCGATCGGGGTTGCGGCGGAAAGGAATCGGACGCCGGTCCGTGGGCGCATCACCGCGGCGAGGCGCCGGTGACCGGCATCGAAGACCTCGGTCAGGATGACGCGTTCCTCCTCCGGCACACCGGAGTGCCCGACGAGCAGATCCCGCAGCTCCTCGTGGGTGATCTCCTGCCCGGTGACCTTCGGGTCACCGCCGAGCAGCCGGACCAGCGCGTCCGTTGACACCGACAACAACCAGATCACCGGACGCATCACCGTGGCGAACCGGCCCAGCGCCGGGGCCGTCGCCAATGACACTCCGGTGGCCCGCTGCAGTGCCAGACGCTTGGGCACCAGCTCGCCGAGCACCAGCGACAGATAGGCGATGACCAGCGTCGTCGCGATGAGAGCGGTGACCGATGCGGCCCCGCCAGGCAGCCCCGACGATTCGAGTACGGGGGTGAGATCGGGCGCCAGCGTGGCGGCGCCGAAGGCCGCGGAGAAGAATCCCGCGACGGTGACCCCGATCTGCACCGCGGACAGGAACCGGTTCGGATCTCTGGCCAGCGCCGCCGTTCGCGCGCCGCGTTCCCCGGTCTCGGCGAGCCGGCGGATCTGACTCTCACGCAGTGTCACCAGCGCGATCTCGGTACCGGCGAACACACCGCCGATCAGGATGAAGACCACGACCAGCGCGATGTTGACGACCGTATCCAGGGTCATGGCGCCCGCTCATAGAGGAGTGGGCGGCTGGGTCTGTGAGGGTCGTCCATGGCCCTTCTCCTCGCTGAATCTCAGCGACGGGTGTCAGCCCAGTATAGAAGAAGCCGACATATCCGGCACCGTCGTCGCCGGAGGCTCTGGAATCGATGCTTGCGGGATTATTGCGAGAATGCGCATAAGTGATCGAGTGGATGATCTGTCACGCCTATCCGGCTCGTCATAGTCCCTGTTTGTCCGAGGTTTGACCGCGCCATGCCGGTGGACCGAGAATCGATTAGCTGAAAGTGTGCTGTGGGTATTCTTTGCGCGTCCTGGTCGACGGGGACGAGCGGGTGTCCGTTCGCCTCATGAGGGTCGGAGGTTGTGCACACATGGTTCTGCATCGCGCGGTTCCGCGTCCGGCGGTACTCACGCCCGGCGTCGCGACATCGCATTTCCGTCCAGTGCTGCTCGATGCGTCGAGCCGGGAAGGACTGCGTGACCTCGAAGCACTGGCGGCGTCGAGTGCGGTCGGCGCCGTGCACGACACGATCGAGGATCAGCTCGACGAACTGATCCGCTGCGAGGACCCCGCGGTCGCGCATTCGCCGGGCTCCCTCGCGGCGTCTCGACGGCGGATCTGTGGCGAGACGCCACTGTGGCAATGGGGAACGTGGGTGTTCTATCCGTGGAACGGCCGGCTGGTACATGTGCTGCCGCGCAAGGGTTTCCAGCGGGTGCGGACCGATCGGAATCGCAACAAGCTCGACCGGGTGCAGCAGCGAGATCTGCGCGCGCGGCGGATCGGTGTGGTCGGGCTGTCGGTGGGCAACAGCGCGGCGGTGACGCTGGCGATGGAAGGGGTCGGCGGATCGTTCCGGCTGGCCGACTTCGACACCGTGGGGCTGTCGAATCTGAACCGGCTGCGGGCCGGGATCGGTGATCTCGGGGTGTCCAAAGCGGTGCTGGCGGCGCGGCAGATGTTCGAGATCGACCCCTATCTCGACATCGAGGTGTTCACCGGCGGATTGACCGAGGACTCGATCGGGCCGTTCTTCGACGGCGTGGGCGGCACCCGGCCGCTGGATCTGCTGGTCGAGGAGTGCGACACGGTCTGGGCGAAGGTCGCCGCCCGCGAGTTCGCGCGGCACCGGGGGATCCCGGTGCTGATGGACGCCAACGATCGCGGCCTGCTGGATGTGGAGCGTTTCGATCACGAACCCCATCGCCCGCTGTTCCACGGCCGCGCCGGCGGGTCGACCTCGGCCGATGTCGCGCGGATGGACCGGGACGAACTGCTGTCGCTGCTGCTGGCGGTGGTCGACGAGCCGCGGCTGAGCCCGGCGATGCGTGACGCCATCGGGGAGATCGGCCGGAGTCTGTCCAGCTGGCCGCAACTCGCCTCCGGGGTGATGCTCGGCGGCGCCTTGGTGACGGACACGGCTCGCCGGATCCTGCTCGGCGAGCCGATCCCGTCGGGGCGAACCTATATCGACCTCGACGAGCTCATACCCGCGACAGGTCGACAGACCGCACCGGCATTCGTGCGGGAATTGGAGGAGGTCCGTTGACGATCGACCTGCGCGATGTGGAACTGGTCGGCTCGCGGCTGCGGTTGCGGGATCTGCGTGCCGGTGATCTGGGTGTGTACCAACGGATCTTCACCGACCCGCAGCTGACCCGGTACATGGGCACCGACAGCATGGGTGTCCGCGCGGCCGCGGCGTCGTTCGACACGGCCCTGTGCTCGCGCGGCGAGAGTCCGCGGCGCAAATACACACTGGCGATCACGGCACCGGGTGCGGACACCATGGTCGGCACCATCGGCCTGCTGGTGGAGGATTACGGCAGCAACGCGATGATCGGCGGACTGGTCGTGGTGCCGGAAGGGGCGTTGCGGGCGGGTGGCATCGAGGCGGGGCGGCTCCTGGCGGCCTTCGCCTTCGGGCCGCTCGGGATTCACCGGGTATGGGCGGGGCACCGGCACGATCATCCGGTGATGGACACGGTGATGGCGGGAGTGGGCTTGACGCCGGAAGCTCGGCTGCGACAGCTGTATCGAACCCAGGGCCGGTGGCGTGACGTGTGCACCTATGCCGCTGTACAGCCGGAATGGGTCGCGACGGCGACGGCTGCCGAACGTCGAATCCTGGCGTTGCGGCCCACTGCAGCACGGGAACACGCGACCGTGGGTCGGTAGAACCCTGCCGAATCGGGCTCGGGGTGCGCCACGGCGCGATAGCATCGCCGACTAGGGGCCCCGGGCAATCACCTTCGCCCGAGTTGCCACCACCCGAAACGCGTAGCGGCCGGTGACGGGAGGGACTCCACCGCCCGGCGAGAATCCGAAGTGGAGATCGTCCATGGCAGTGCTGATCGACTCCGAGTATTTCGCGCCGACGGACCGGCGGGAGGCGGTCACCGCGATCCTGCAGGAAGCCGATCTCGGGGCCAACCTGCAGATGTGGGACGCGCCCGCCGAGGTGGTCAGCCGGCACCAGTCCTGGATGCTCGGTCCGATCGCGCTCACCCGCTCGGAGGTGTCCGGTCACCAGGTCTGCCGAACCAGTCGGCACGAGCGCGCCACGCCCAGTGACACCCTGACGGTGACCGTGCAGAACGGACAGCTCCGCAGGCACGAGCAATTCGGCGCGCAGACGCTGATCGAACCCGGTGCCTGCGAAGTGATCGACCTGGCGACCACGTTCGCCTCCGGCTGGTACGGCCTCGGCGGAACGCTGTGCCTGCAGCTGTCCAGGCAGCGCCTCGGCATCTCCGTGGAAACGGTCGCCGCGGCGCACGGGCGGCTGGCGGCATCGCCGCTGTATCCGATGGTCAAGGCGCAGATCCAGCACATGGTCGGGATCGCCGACCAGCTCGAAACCGATCCGGCCGCCGCCTCCCTGGGTGAGTCGTGCCTGGAAATGGTTCGGGCACTGCTGATTTCGGCGGCCGGGCGCGGGCCGGGTGACGGCGCGGCCATCCCGGACCAGCTGCTGATCGAGCAGATCCTCGGATACGTCCGGACCCACCTGGCCGATTCGGCCTTGAAGATCCCCGATATCGCCGCCGCCAACAACATCTCGGTGCGGCATCTGTACAAGGTCTGCGCGCAGTCGGGAATCAGCCTCGAGCAGTGGATCATCGAGCAACGCCTGGTCCGGGCCCGCGACATGCTCATCGACCGGGGTTACGCGCACCGGTCCATCGCTTCGGTGGCCGCTACCGTGGGTTTCCGCGACGCCGCCCACTTCACCCGGCGCTTCCGCGAAGCGTTCGGTATGACGCCACGGGACTGGCGCCGCAGCGCCATCGATCCCGAGAACCCACCGAAGTAGCCGGAGTTCCGCGCCCGCCCGAGTTTGTGCGTGCACAGTCAGCTGCTGCGCAGTCACAGTCTCTTTCGACGTCCGATTCACCGATATCGTTCGAGTGTGGTCGCGCGAGATCGCTTCAGGAGTACGAGTGTTCGCCGATGGACACCCGCTGACGCGGTCCGCGCCGAGGGCATCGAGAGAGAGGGGAGACCATGTCCACGATCGGCAAAGCCATTCGGGCGGCGAGGACGGCCTCCGGATTCACGCAGGCGGAGTTGGCCGACTGGATCGGAATCCGGGACGGAAACCAGATCAGCCGTTGGGAACGCGATGTGGTGACACCCAGTGCCGACAGTGTCGGTGAGTTGAAGAGGGTGCTGGGGGTGCGTCTCGACAACTCGGCCGGAGACGCAGTGTCGTGCTGATCTGAGCGTCACGGGCCGCCAGGGCTACGAAACGACCTGGGAACTCAGGTAGCCCAGGAGGATCTGGACATGGTCGCCGTAGTCGATGTGGGCGGCGGAGGCGTAGAAGTTGGCCATGTCCACGCCCTGGCGGCCCAGTTGGACGAGCTCGTCGACGGTGGCGGGATCGGTGATGCTGAGCAGGGTTCGGCTGGTCGCCTGGAGGTCGGCGCGGATGCCGGTGGCGACGGGGCCGAGCACGGAGCCGGTGAGCTCGGCGCCGGTGGCGATCGAGGTCGCCAGGTGGGTGGCGGCGGCGAGGGGGTCGTTGCGGTCGAGGGAGTCGACCGCACGCCACAGGATTTCCTGAATTCGGCCGACCCCGTCGGCGATGCTCAGGAAATCTATGTGCACGAGGGCATCGGCGATGACGCTGATGCCCGCGGTCCGGCCGGAGGGATCGGCGGCGGCCGCCGCGCGGATGACCTGGGCGACCAGGACTCGATCGACACCCGCCGCGGCCTGGACCAGGGGAGCGAGAGCGAGGTTCAGGGCATTCGCGGTGCGGTGCGCACCGCGAATGTCACCCGCCGCGAGGAGCTCGGGGAGGCGGGTGAGGTCGTCGAGAATGGTGGGCAGGTTGGCCGCGGTGGCGGTCCAGCCCGCGCCCATGGTCACGGCTTGCGCGATCAGGCTGCGCGGATCGACCGTGGCGGGGATGACGTTCGCGATCGGTGCGGGATCACCGCTCAGGACCCGGCCCAGCACGGCGAGGAAGGGGGAGGTGGCGGCATCGAGGGAGCAGTACAGGTCACCGTCGGCACACAGGGTGCGAACGCGCTCGGTCAACGCGCCGAAGTCCCGGCCCCGCGTTCCGGCGATACCGCGGCCGGGCTGCGGATTGCCCAGGGAGAGTGTGGTGTTCGGATCGCGATGCGGATCGGCCAGTAGTCCGACACCGACCACTCGATCGGCATCGATGGGACCCTCGCCGTTGCCGATCTCGGTGGCGAGATCGCCGATGCCGTGGGCACCCTGGCTGTATCCGGCGAGGATGACCCGCGTCGAACCGCACAGGCCGCGCAGCATTTGGCGCACGCGGGATTCCAGGGTGCTCAGGGACTCCGCGTAGCTCAGACCCTGGTCGAAAGCGCTTGCGGCATAGGGGACGTAGAGCGCGGTGATGTCGCGACCGAACTGCCGTTGCAGGCCCTCGCCGACAGGCCGGAGCATGCCGACGGGCACCCGGGGGTCGGCGCCGAGCGTGGTCTCCCAGGTCCCCGGCCCGAAGATCGCGGTGTACGGGGTGCAGGGGTACGCGCCAGCGGTTTCCGCCCGCGCGACGCCGACCGCCGCGGTTCCGACCGCGACGACGGCGGCAACCAACGTCGCGGCGGCGGATCTCGACAACCTGTTCATCGTCCAAGTCCTTTGTCGCCGAAGGGTATTCGTGGCGGTGCGGCAGGTGCTGAATCCCGCCGAACCGCTGTGGCCAATTCTCTCCACTGGTCGCCGGTTCCGCCGACACTTTCAGACACAGTTTCATTTCAGATTTTGTGTCGGAGGGTGGCGGGCCGTGCTCGGCGACTACGGTGCCGCGCATGTCTCGTACTCTCCGCATCCTCGCGGCCGCCGCCCTGGCCGCTGTCCCCTTCGCCGTGGCAGCGCCGGCCCCGGCGGCTCCGATCGTGAACAAGGTCGTGGTCATCGGTATCGACGGCACACTGTGGAGCGAGGTGGTGGCGGCCGATGCCCCCAACCTCGACCGCCTGGCCGCGGAAGGCACCCTGGCACGCACCTCCATCGCCCCGCACACCACCATGTCGTGCGTCTCGTGGGCGACGGCGCTGACCGGCGTGTGGGATGACAAGCACGGGATTCGGGACAATGGGTCCACCTGCAACGCAGGACCTTTCGCGCAGTATCCGACGGTGTTCACGCAGGTGGAGCGGGCACGTCCGGCGTTGTCGACGGCCTCCATCGGGACCTGGGACACAATCGGCATGATCGCGCGCACCGGCAGCCCGCGGGCCGACCGGGTGACCGTCACGCAGATCGATCCCACCGGTGCGGGCGTCTGCGAGACCACCGCTGATGCCAACGCCACCGCGCAGGTCGTCTCGGCCATCGCCGAGGGGACCGATCTGCTGTTCACCCACCTCGACCAGGTGGACATCGTCGGACACACCTTGCGCGGAATCTGGCCCCAGGCCTACCGCGATGCCATCGCCCGAGCCGACGGCCTGGTCGGCAAGATCACGGCCGCGGTCGACGCGCGAGCGGCTTCGCACTCGAACGAGCGGTGGACGATTCTGGTCACCACCGACCACGGACACAAGCCCGACGGCGGGCACGGTGGGCAGAGTGCCTACGAGACAGCCAGTTTCGTGATCGCGCGGGGACCGGGGTTCGCGGCGGGAACGGAGAACAACGGATACACCCTCGCCGACATCACCCCGACCGTGCTCGACCTGCTCGACGTCTCGGCTCCCGCGAATCTCGACGGCAGGTCGATGCTGACGGGCGGCTCGGGCAACCCGGCAGCACCGGCGCCGAACACACCACCGGTCGAGTCCGGGATCACCGGTTCGTCGTCGGGTTCGGCGCAGGCGGCGATGGTGGCGAATCCGCTGTGCATTCTGGGGAGTGGATCGGCAAGCGGTTCCTCGGAGAGATGATGCGCTGATCTCCCTTCCGGAGGCTCCTCACGGAAGGGAATCCGGTCTCGTCAGTCCGCCCAGGATTATTCGTACCCCGGCCCGGAACTCGGCTGCGGGGTCGCTCGAGGCGGCGGCGTGCGCGATCTCGATGAGCTTGGGGAACTGCTCGGGCGGCAAGGCGGCGATCCGGTCGGTGATCGTCGTGAGGTCCTCTTCGCGCGCCACGGACAAAGGGCCGACGAGTTCGGCTTGTGCGTATCCGGTGATGAAGCCGGACACGGTACGGAACGCCACCAGCAACGCGGTGGCGGATCGACCGCTGCGCGCGAGCGCCTGCAAGAGGGCTTCGGTCGGCCGCAGTGTTGCCAGGTCGAGGCTACGGCGGGTGAGGATCAGCGGGATGGCGTGGGGATGCGCGCGCACGGCGTGCCACATTCCCTCGGCGATCGCGAGTACCTCGTCCTCCCAGCTGTCGGGAACCGTGGAGTCCCAGCGCGCTTCGGCCATCACGGCCTCGGTGACGAGTTGCTCGAGCCCCTCACGTCCGTCGACGTAGTTGTAGATCGTCATCGGGCCGGTGCCGAGGGCCGACGCGAGGCTACGCATGGTCAGGCCGGACAGACCCTGGTCGTCGACCAAGGCCAGGGCGGCGATCTGGAGCTGTTCGCGCGCGAATCTTCTGGGGGCAGGCATGCTCCTCCTTGTTTAAGTACATCGTACGTGTTTAACTGGGGCTCGTTCACGTACAACGTACTTATATCGAGGTGTCATGACCATTCGCACCACCTTCACTTCTGGCCGCGACGAGTGCGCGGCATGGCTGACCCTGCCCGACAGGCCAGGTCCGCACCCCGCCGTGGTACTCGTCCATGGCGGCGGCGCGACCCACGACATGATGCTCGCCCAGTATGAGAAGTGGTTCTCCGAAGCCGGAATCGCCGTGGTGGCCTTCGACTTCCGTCACCTCGGCGAATCGGGCGGCCACCCGCGCCAACTCGTGAGTCAGCGGCGCTACGCCGAGGATGTCGATGCCGCCCTGGACTTCGCTCGCTCCCGCGTCGAATTGGATGCACATCGAATCGCGCTGTGGGGCACCTCCTTCGGTGCCAGCCATGTCCTGGCAGCCGCCGCGCGCCACGACGACCTTCGCGCCGCGGTGGTGCAGTGCCCGGTCTTCAGCGGGCGTGCTGTCGTGTCACGGGCGGGGATACCGCACTTGCTGCGCTTCACCGTGCCGATCGCCGCCGACCTGGTCCGCGCCGCCTTCGGTCGGCCGCGCCGCTACGTCCCGCTGGTCGGCAAGCCCGGAGATCTGGCGTTCGTGAACCAGCCCGGCGCCCTCGAGGGCTGGCAGTCGGTGACACCGCCCGGCCACCACTTCGACAACCGGATCACGGCGGCATCGGGTCTGGGGATGTTGTTCTACAACGCCGCATCCTCGGCGCCACACGTTCATTGCCCGCTGCTGGTGTGCGCCTGCGAGCAGGAGAATCTGATCGACCCCGCCATCGCGGGCCGGGTGGCCGCCACGGCACCACGCGCGGTCCTGAGGCATTACGACGCCGACCACTTCACGGTCTACCACCCACCGGCCGTCGACCAGATCGTCGCCGATCAGATCGACTTCCTGACCGCCCACCTCGTACCCAACCGAACAACGCCGCTGTGACAGTGGTGAAGTTTCCGCTCTACGGCACGGTCGAACGGGTCAGGCCTTCGGCGGGATCGGGAATGTGGGCGGCGATGTCGTGCTCGCCGCACGCGACTTCGTGGGCGAATCCGCTGCGCGCCCTGGGGAGCGGCTCGGGGAGCGGTTCCGCCGGGCGATGATCGCCTTCTCCGCTTCGGCGAGCAGGAACACCGTCACACCGACCCCGACGACCTTGGCCCACTCGATCGGCGTGAGGCCGGCCGAGCCGAAGATCGTCTGCATGGCGGGCAGGTAGGTGAACAGCAGCTGCAGGAGCACGCAGGCGGCGATCGCGGCGAGCACGTACCGGTTGCCGAACAGGCCCTCTCGGTGCAGGACCGAGGCGTGGATGTGGCGGCTGTTGATCAGATAGAACATCTCGGTGACCACGATGGCGTTGACCGCGATGGTGCGGGCGACCTCGACCGAGGTGCCGGATTCGAGTTCCCACAGGAACAATCCGAGGGCGCCGAGCATCATCAGGGTCGACACGAACGCGACCCGCCAGATGAAGAAGCCGGACAGCAGTGCCTCGGTGGGCGGTCGGGGTGCTCGCCGCATCACCGAGGACTCGGTCGGCTCGAAGGCGAGCGCGAGACCGAGGGTGCTGACCGTGGCCAGGTTGATCCACAGCACCTGCGCCGGTATCAGCGGCAGGGTCAGCTGGAACAGGATCGCCGCGATCACCACCAGGGCCTCACCGCCGTTGGTGGGCAACATGAAGAGCACGAACTTCTTCAGGTTGTCGTAGATGCCGCGTCCTTCGGCGACCGCGGCGGCGATGGTCGCGAAGTTGTCGTCGGCGAGCACCAGGTCCGAGGCCTCCTTGGCGGCCTCGGTGCCGCCGCGTCCCATGGCGATGCCGACATCGGCGCGGGTGAGCGCGGGGGAGTCGTTGACGCCGTCGCCGGTCATGGCGACGATCTGCCCGTCCGCCTGCAGGGCGCGGACCAAGCGCACCTTGTGTTCGGGGCTGGTGCGGGCGAAGACCGCGGTGCCGGCGGCGACTTCCCGCAGGGCGGCGTCGTCGAGTTTCTCGATGTCGGCGCCGGTGACCGGCGGACGGCCCGCGCCGATGCCCATCTGGGCGCCGACCTCCGCGGCCGTGGCGGCGTGGTCGCCGGTGATCATCTTGACGGTGATGCCCGCGCGGTGGCAGTCGCGGACCGCCTCGATCGCCTCGTCGCGCGGTGGGTCGATGATGCCAACGAGTGCGAGCAGGGTGAATCCGTGCTCGGCGTCGACGAGCTCGAGGGGTGCTCCGGTCGCTCGCCGGTCGCGATATGCCAGGGCCAGTACCCGGAGTCCGCGACCGGCGGTCTCCGCGGCGCGCCGCTGCCAGCGGGCGACGTCGATCCGGACGGCTCGCCCGTTCTCGAGTTGATGTGCACAGGCGTTGATCACCCGTTCCGGTGCGCCCTTGAGGTAGATCTGTTCGGTGCCGGCGCGGTCTCCCCGGTGCAGGGTGGCCATGTAGCGGCGCTCGGACTCGAAGGGAATCACGTCCAGGCGCGGCCACCTCCGCTCGGCGGCCTCGTGGTCGAGACCGGCTTTCGCCCCGAGCACCAGCAACGCGGCCTCGGTGGGATCGCCGTCGATCGTCCAGGCCCCCTCGCTGCGGTACAACCGCGCGTCGTTGCACGAGACCGCGGCGCGGATCGCCAGGCGCAGCGCCGGATCGGTGTCCGGATCGACCGGGACGCCGTCGCCCTGGCTGAAGTCGCCGACGGGCGCGTAGCCGACACCGCCGACATCGACCGTGCGGTGCGCGCACACCACCTTCTGCACGGTCATCTGATTGCGGGTCAGCGTTCCGGTCTTGTCCGAGCAGATCACCGTGACCGCGCCGAGGGTCTCCACCGTCGGAAGCCGCCGGATGACGGCATTGCGGCGAGCCATCCGCTGCACCCCCAGCGACAGGGTCACCGTCATGATCGCGGGCAGCCCCTCGGGAATGGCGGAGGCGGCGAGGGCGACGACGAGGGTGAACATCTCGGCGGGACTCTCCCCGCGCCAGAGCACGCCGAGGACGAAGGTCGCCGCGGCGGCCGCCAGGATCACCACCGCCAGCCACCGGCCGAAGGTCGCGATCTGCCGCAGCAGCGGGGTGGTGGTCTTGGTGATGCCCGCCAGCAGCGCGTTGATCCGGCCCAGCTCGGTGTCGACTCCGGTGGCCGTGACGACGCCGTCGCCCTGTCCGAACACCGCCACGGTTCCGGCATGGGCGGCCGAGTACCGGTCGGCCAGGTCGGCGTCGGCGTCCACCGACGCGGCGGTCTTGGTCACGGCCGCCGATTCGCCGGTCAGCGCGGATTCGTCGATGCGTAGTTCGTGTACGTCGATCAAACGCAGATCGGCCGGGACGAGGTCACCGGAGACGAGCCGGACGACATCGCCCGGCACCAGTTCGACCGCCGGTACATCCACCACCACACCGTCGCGGTGCACGCGGGCGCGCGGCGCCAGCATCGCGCGGATCGAACCGAGCGCCGACTCGGCCCGCCCCTCCTGGACGAACCCGAGAATCGCGTTGATCACGACCGCGCCGAGCAGCACCGCGGTATCGACCCAGTGCGCGAGGAACGCCGTGATGAGGGCGGCGCCCATCATCACGTACAGCAGGACGTTGTGGAACTGGCGCAGCAGCCGCCACCACCAGCGGTCCGTGCGCCCGGCGGGCAGCGAGTTGGGTCCGTGCACGGCCAGCCGCCGCGCGGCCTCCGCCGAACTCAGCCCGGTCACCGTCGAATCGAGCCGGTCCAGTGTCACGTCCGGATCGAGCGCATGCCACGAATCGCACGTCATAGTCCTGCTCCCTGACCATCAGGTGGAGTGCGTGTTCATCACGCTACGAGGGTGCGCGCCGGTCCCACTGCGGGCATTGGTCCTCGATCGATGGGCCCAAAGGTGTGTGTGCGATGGTGGAGACGGCGGCAGCGAGCAGACCATCGAAGGCGACGAGATGATGCGAGTCTGGCGAGTGCGACGACCGGGTCCGATCGCGGACGGACCCCTGGTGATGGGCCGTGAACCGATCCCGGTTCCGGGGCCCGGCGACCTGCTGGTGCGGGTGTTGTCGTGCGGGGTGTGCCGCACCGATCTGCACGTCGTCGAAGGCGATCTTCCCGTCCATCGACCGGGCGTGGTGCCGGGGCACGAGGTGGTCGCCGAGGTGGTCTCGGTCCCGGACGGCCGCACCGACATCGCGGTCGGGGACCGGGTCGGCGTTCCGTGGCTGCGCCACACCTGCGGGGTGTGCCGCTACTGCGCGCGTGGCGCCGAGAACCTGTGCCCGCACTCGCGCTACACCGGCTGGGACGACGACGGCGGCTACGCCGAATATGCCACCGCCCCTGCCGATTTCGTGCTGCCACTGCCGCGTGGATACAGCGACGAGGAGCTGGCACCGCTGCTGTGCGCCGGGATCATCGGCTATCACGCGCTGGTTCGCGCAGAGGTTCCCGAGGGCGGGGTGCTGGGAATCTACGGCTTCGGCGGCAGTGCCCATCTCACCGCGCAGGTGGCGATCGCCCAGGGCGCGCGGGTGCACGTGATGACCCGCGGCGCCGCGGCCAGGGAGCTGGCCCTCGCGCTCGGCGCGGCCTCTGCGCGCGACGCCGCGGCCGTGCCGCCGGAGCCGCTGGATTCGGCGATCCTGTTCGCGCCGGTCGGCGAACTGGTGCTGCCCGCGCTGGCGGCACTCGACAGCGGTGGCACGCTGGCCGTCGCCGGGATCCATCTCAGCGACATCCCGGCGCTGAACTATCAGCGGCACCTGTTCCGGGAACGCCAGCTCCGCAGTGTCACCTCCAATACGCGAGCCCAGGCCCGCGCGTTTCTCGCCTCGGCGCAGCGGCATCGGCTGACCGTGTCGACCCATCGGTACTCGCTCGACCACGCCGATCGCGCGCTGGGTGATCTCGCGCTCGGCCGATTCGACGGGGCGGCGGTGCTGGTGCCGTGACCCCGAATCCGGGCCGATCGGCCGCTCCGGCGGGGACCTTGTCCCCTGCTGCCGGGAATCGGACCGGACGATGCTCGAGGCAGACGAGCGATCGATCCCGATCGCGACGACGAAGGGAGCGATGATGTCGGACAACGAACACGTGCCCACCGAGCAGGGGGTCCGGCCGGTGCTGGCCGCGGTCGACGGGTCGGCGAGCTCGTATCAGGCCGCCGCGTGGGCCGCGGCCGAAGCCGTGCTGCGCAAGCTGCCGCTGCACATCCTCACCTCCGGCGCGGTCCAGACCGGGATGGAACCGGGGATGTCGCTGGGCGCGGAGGACCTGGAGTGGTTGCGGGTCGACGCCGAGCGCGTCGTCAAGGAAGCCGAACGGGTCGCGCGCGCCGCGGTGCCCGACCGGGACCTGGTGATCACCACCGAGGTGAGTTTCGAGTTGGCGGCGCCGCTGCTGATCGGGCGTTCGGGCTCGGCGCAGATCCTCGTCGTCGGCAGCCGTGGCCTCGGGGCGTTCCAGCGCGGACTGCTCGGCTCGGTCAGCCGGGCGGCGGTCCATCACGCGCACTGCCCGGTCGCGGTGATCCACGACAGTGCCGCCGTCGACCCGGTGTCGGCGGCGCGCCCGGTGCTGGTCGGCGTCGACGGCACCGCCAACAGCGTGCCCGCGGTGGAACTCGCCTTCGACGAGGCCTCGCGGCGCAAGGTGGAACTGGTCGCGTTGCACGCTTTCAGTGATGCCAGTGGGCTCGATCTGCCCGCGTTCGGCTGGGAGGTCGGCAGGCAGAGCGCCGAGGCCACGCTGGCCGAGAATCTCAGTGGCTACGCCGAGCAGTACCCGGACGTGTCCGTGCGGCGGATCGTGGTCGCGAATCGTCCGGTGCGTTCGCTGCTCGCCGAATCCGCGTCGGCGCAGCTGCTGGTGGTCGGCAGTCGCGGACGGGGCGGGTTCACCAGCATGCTGCTGGGATCGACGAGCAACGCGCTGCTGCACTCGGTGGAGATTCCCACGATCGTGGTCCGCAGCGAACGGTGATCAGTCGGGGTGGACGACCATGACCGGGCAGTCGGCGTGCTGCACCAGGTAGTTGCTGGTCGACCCGAGCAGCAGGCCGCGGAATCCGCCCCGGCCGCGGCTGCCGACGACGACCAGCTGCGCGGTGCGCGAGCACTCGGTCAACCGGTCGCGCACCCCGTACATCTCCACCTCGCGCCGGACGACGAGATCGGGATACCGCTCGGTCCACTCGGCCAGCCGCTCGGCCAGCAGTGCCGTCTCCGCGGCCACGAAGTCGTCGACCGGTAGCGCGAGACGGTCGGTTCCGCCGAGTTCACCGCGCGAGAGATCGCTCCAGCCGTGCACGGCGACGAGCTCGGTACCGCGCTGGGTGGCTTCGGCGAACGCCGCGGCGACGGCGGGCTCACCGACCGGGCTGCCGTCGACACCGACGACGACCGGTCCGGTGCGGCGGTCGGGATCGGATCCGCGCACGATCACCACGGCACCGCGCGCGTGCGCGGTGACCGCGAGCAGGGTGGAGCCGAGGTGGACGATCGAACCCGCCGCCGAGGTCACGCCGAGGACGACCAGATACGCCTGCGCCGACGCCTCGATCAGCGTCCGGGCCGGATTGCCCGTCGCGAGCTCGGTGGTCACCGTGACCTGCGGGGCGGCGGCGATGGCCTGCTCACGTGCGGCGGTCAGGGTCTGCTCGGCGGCGAGATGGATGTCCTGCATCGTGGCGTAGATGAACGCGTCGTAGGCGCTGCGCGGTGTTCTGGCGGCGAACGGTTCCGTGCAGTGCACGAGGTGCAACGCACGGCCGCGCTCGGCGGCGATGCGGGCGGCCCAGCGCACCGCGTTGCCGGAGCCGGCCGATCCGTCGATGCCGACGACAACCGCCGCCGAGGACATCCCGTGCGGGCTGTCGCTGTCCTGGGTCATGATCGTGCCCTCCTGGTCGGGTGTGCGGATCACGCTGGTCGTTCGACGGATTCGGCGCGCCTCTCGGGCGTCGCGTGCCAGCCACGACAGGCCGCGGTGACGGAATCGGTCAGTGCGCCCTCGGTGTCTATGGTGACGGCATCGGGCCATCTCGCAGCGGTGGCGGCCATCGCGTCGGCGATGTCGGTGGTGGCATCGGATTCGTGGGCGTGGCGTGCGCGGATCCGCTGGTGGGCGAGCTCGGTGGGGCACGCGCAGCGCAGGGCGACGAGATCGGCGCGGGCCTCCTCGGCCAGCGCCGCCGCCCGCCGGCGCTGTTCGGGATCTGTCCAGCTCGCGTCGAGGATCACCGAGACACCCTCGGCGAGCAGGACCCGTGCCCGCCACCGGAGCTCGTCGTAGACCCTGGACCGATTCGCGGCGGAGTAGCGTCCCGCGCCGAACCGGCCGACCTCACCGCCCACCGTCGTGACCCGCGCGATTTCCTTGCGGACCCGGTCGCTCGAGAGCACGACCGCTCCGGTGCGCGCCGAGAGTTCCCTGGCCAGGGTCGATTTGCCGGTGCCGGGCAGCCCGCCGACCAGGGCGAGACGGACCGCGCCGTGGGCCAGATGGTGGTCGGCGAGCCGCAGGTGCGCGCGCAGCTGGTCGGCCGCGGCGGGATCGCCCTGCTCGGCGCGGATCAGGTCGACCTTCGCGCGCACGGTCGCCCGGTAGGCGATGTAGTGGTCGCGCAGTGACGGCGGGGCGGGATCGCCGGTTTCGTGGAGGTACTCGTCGAGGAATCCGGTGGCCAGCTCGGGGTGCCCGAGGAACTCGACATCCATGGCGAGAAAGGCGATGTCGTCGACCCGGTCGACGTAGCGCAGCCGATCGTCGAAGTCCAGGCAGTCCAGCACCCGGAAGCCGTCCGGGAGCTCGAAGATGTCCTCGGCCAGCAGGTCACCGTGGCCGTCGACGATGCGCCCCTCGGCGATCCTGCTCTCCAGCAGCGGGGCCCGGCCGTCGAGATAGCGCATCGCCGCCCGATCGATCCGCGCGAGCACCTCGGCGTCGGCGGGGTCGCGGACACCGGCGCGCAGCGGGTCGAGGAGCGAACGCCAGCGGGCGCGGACAGCGGAAACCGTGCCCGCGCTGTCGATCTCGGGCCCGCGCTCGGCGTCGTTGTGGAAGCGCACCAGCAGGTGGATGAGCTCGGCGAGGGTGGCCGAGGTCCGCGTGGGCCGGGCGAGCAGGGCGGACAGGCGTCGATCGGCGGGCATCCGGCGCATGATCAGCACCGGTTCGGCGGGCCCGCCACCGGGATCGTCGAGGTGACCCACCCCGATGTACACATCCGGCGACAGTCGCGCATTGAGCGCCAGTTCGCGCGCGCAGGCGCGGTCGCGCAGCCGCGATGTGCTGAAGTCGAGGAAGTCGGTGCGCAGTGCCTTCTTCACCTTGTAGGCGCGATCGCCGTAGAGGAAGACCACGCCCGTGTGGGTCTCGCGCACCTGCGCCTGGCCGACCCCGATCGACGCGTTCACGACGGCACCACCAGCGCGGCGCCTGCCGTCGCGCCGCCGTCGAGGACGAATTCCGAACCGGTGGAGAAGGTCGCCTCGGTGACGACGAACCCGACCATCGCGGCCACTTCCTCGGGCTCACCGAACCGGGGAAGCGGTTGTCCGGCAGCGATGCCGGGGTCCATGTCCGCCGTCATCGGAGTGCGGATCGGTCCCGGGTGCACCGAGCAGACTCGCACGCCCGCCGCGCCGAGTTCGAGCGCGGCCGCCTTGGTCAAGCCGCGCAGCCCCCACTTGCTCGCGACGTAGCCGGAGATCCCGGAGTAGCCGATCAGCCCGGCGGTCGAGGAGACATTGACGATGACACCGTCACCCGCCGCCCGCAGTCGCGGCGCGGCCAGGTGCATCCCGAGCCAGGCGCCGACGAGATTCACGTTCAGCACGTGGCGGAACTGCGCGGGCGACTCGGACTCGACACCACCGAAATCGACGATGCCGGCATTGTTCACCAGCACCGCCAGCGGGCCGAAGACCGCCTCGGCGTCGTCGAGCACCCGGCGCCACTCGTGCTCGTCGGTGACGTCGAGGTGCCGGAACACCGCCTGGGGTCCGAGGGCTTCCGCGGTCTCGCGGCCCTCCCGCGCGAGCAGGTCCGCGATGACGACCCCGGCGCCCTCCTTGACCAGGGTGCGTGCCACGGCCGCGCCGATCCCGCGCGCACCCCCGGTGACGACGACGCTGCGTCCATGAAGATCAGCCATGATCGAACCTTCCCGTCGGTGCTCGGCATCGTTTCCAGTTCCAGCGTCGTCCGTGCCGCCTGCCGCCGATACGGTCGAAGGTCCTGGCTGTGCGCTGGCATTGGTCCCGAGAGTTCCCACCGCGCTAGCGGGCCCGCCGGGCGCCGCCCGCGAGCGGGACCTCCCAGATCTGTCCCGCGGCGAGCACACGCTCGATGCCCTCGACATCGACCCGGATGGGTTCGGCGGCGCTCGGGTGCAGACGCAGCCGCACGCGCGTGTGGGTGACCGACACCGTCACCGGTTGCCCGCGATAGGAGACGGTGAACTCCACCTCGGGCAGTTCGGCGGGCAGCACCGGGTGCAGGCGGAGCACGTCGTGGCGGGTCTCGATGCCGCAGTAGCAGCGCAGGACCATGTCGGCGGTGCCCGCCATCGCGCCGAGGTGCACGCCCTCGCGGGTCGTGCCGCCCTGGGTGTCGGCCAGATCGGCCTCGAGCGCGCGGGCGAACAGCGACCACGAGGCGGCGCGGTCGGTGCGGGCCAGCACCCAGGCGTGCGCGAGGCGGCTCAGCGTCGAGCCGTGGCTGGTCCTGGCCAGGTAGTACTCGACCGTGCGCGGCACGATCTCGGGGGCGAGCGAGTAGCCGAGCCGCTCGAGGACGTGGCGCAGCTCCTCGGCGGAGAAGAGATAGAACAGCATCAGCACATCGGCTTGCTTGGAGAGTTTGTAGCGGTTGGTGGTGTCGCCTTCGGCGTGCAGGATCAGGTCGAGCCGTTCGATGTTGCCGTAGCGGGCCCGGTAGGCGGCCCAGTCGAATTCGGCGAGCTCCTCGTAGCCCTCGAACTGGCTGATGACGCCGTCGCGATGGAACGGCACCCGCAGGCGCCTGCCGACGCGATCCCAGTGCAGCGGTTCGTCGGCGCGTAGTTGCAGTCGATGCCACAGCGACGCGCAGTCGCGGCCGTGCAGCAGGCGCACCACATCGCGAGCACGCGTCAACGTCCACGCGGCGAGCACATTGGTGTAGGCGTTGTTGCGCAGCCCGCGTCCCGGCGAGTCCGGACCGCCGTCGTGGTATTCGTCGGGGCCCATGACGCCGTCGATGTCGAACCGGTCGTCGGCCGGGTCGTACACCGCCATCGCGGCGAACGCGCGGGCCACCTCGACCATGATCTCGGCGCCGGTGTCGACGAGGAATCGTTCGTCGCCGGTGGTCTGGTAGTACTGCCAGATGCTGTAGGCGACGGCCAGGCCGACATGGCGTTGCCGGTGCGAATGATCCGGCATCCACCGGCCGTTGCGGACGTTGAACAGCTCCGCGGGGGTCTCCTCGCGGCCGTCGCTGCCGCTCTGCCAGGGGAACAGGGCACCGTCGAGCCCGGCGGCGCGGGCCGCGTCACGGGCCCGGGCCAGCCGTTCGTAGCGGTACTGCAGCAGTGCCCTGGTCAGCTCGGGTTGCCGCAGGGTCAGCATCGGATGGACGAACAGTTCGTCCCAGAAGATGTGCCCGCGATACCCCTCGCCGTGCAGGCCCCGCGGAGGGACGCCGACATCGACATCGGTCGCCGAGATGTGCACCGCCTGCAAGACATGGAAGACGTGCAGGTTGAGCGCGAGGCTGCTGTCGTGGCCTTCGCTCAGGCGAATGGCGAACCGGTCCCACAGCTGCGCCCAGGCGGTCACGTGCGCATCGCGGAGCGCGGATGCGCGCGGGGCCCGGGCGATCCGGTCCGCCGCGGCCAGCCCTGGAGTGCTGATGCCGCGGTCGCGTGCGGTGCTGACCACGGCCACCTTCTCGACGAGGACGGGATCGGCGGTGCCGATCCGGACGGTCGCCACCACACCCGCCCTGGCGGGTTCGTCGAGGACACGGCGGTCGAGCAGCGTCCCGTCGATCCGGGTGCGCGTGGCCGTGGCGATCGTCAGACCCGACTGGGTCGTCCGCGCCTCGTACAGGATCGTCTCGTCGTCGAGGCTTCGATGGGTGCCCGCGTCGACGTGGTGGGGGTTCAACGCCGCGTCCGCGGCGACGTTGCGATTGCCCACCGCGCCCTCGACCGTCGACTCGACGACCAGCTCACCGGTCCAGTTCTGGGCCTGGACGGATAGTTCCAGCACCGCGACGTAGGGGTCGGCCATCGAATGGAATCGCCGGGTGGTCACCGTCGTCTGCCTGCCCGCGCCGTCGGCGTACCGGTCGATGCAGGTGAGGATGCCCGCGCGCACGTTCAGGTTCTGATGGTGGCCGACCATGTCCGGTCCACCGGGACGAAGAACCGTTCCGTCGGCGTGCCGGAGCGCGACGAAGGTCCAGTCCGGGGCGTTGACGAGGTGTTCGGTCTCGATGACGCGCGCACCCACCGTCGAGACGACCCGGTTGTAGATCCCGGCCAGGTAGGTGCCGGGGTAGTGCACCTCGTCGGCCACCGATCCCGCGGCCGCGCCACGGCTGGCCCAGTAGCCGTTGCCGGTGGTGCACAGCGCTTCGCGCGTCCCTTCCTGCGCCGGGTCGAAGTCGTCGTAGATCAGATTCCAGCCGCCGGAACTCGCGCGGACCGCGCCGCCGCCCCAGCGTGGCGCGGCCGCGGGAATCGGGTCCGCGTTCGCGGAGACCAGGGCCAGATCGGCCAGATCGGTGACGACGATGTCGGCGCCCACCTGCGCGAGTAGCGCGGCCGACCCCACGCGGTCGACCCCGATGACGAGACCGAACCTGCCCTCGACGGCCGCCTGCACGCCGGCGGTGGCGTCCTCGAGCACCACGGCGTCGATCGGCGCGACCCGCAGCCTGCGCGCGGCTTCGAGAAACATCGCCGGATCGGGCTTGCCGGGCAGGGCATCGCGCAGCGCGTCGGTCCCGTCGACGCGCACGGTGAACGCCTCGGCCAGACCGGCCGCGTCGAGCACCGCGGCACAGTTGGCGCTGGCGGTGACCAGCGCCGTGGGCACCCGTGTGGCGCGGAGCCGGTGCAGCAGCGCGGCGGCGTCGGGAAACACGCGCACGCCGGATCGGGCGAGTTCGGCGGCGAAGAGGTCCTGCTTGCGGGCGGCCATCCCGGCCACCGTCAGCGCGTCGGGGCCGTCCTGCGCCGAGCCGTCGGGGACGGTGATGGCGCGGGCTGCCAGAAAGCACCGGATGCCGTCGTCACGACTGCGCCCGTCGACATGGCGCCGATAGTCCGCGTCGATGTCGAACCCGGCGACCTCCCCGTCGGCCAGCCGCGGCAGTACGTCGTCGAACAGGCGCTTCCAGGCCGCGGCGTGCACGGAGGCGGTGTCGGTGACCACCCCGTCCATGTCGAAGACCACCGCGCCGAAACCGTTCGCGGTCCTGCCCGCCGGTACCGGCAGGTGCTCCAGTCGCATCACCACGGGCGGCGCCTCGCTCGCGCAGCCGCGGACCTTCGTTCGCCGTGCACGCCTCGATCCTCCTCGTGCCCGCCGCGCGCGGGAAGCGCGCCCGGATCACAGTCCCGGTCAGGGATGGATCGTGTGGGCCGGGGCATGGGGGAGGGCGAGTGCGTCGGCGATCCCGCTCGACCATTCGCGCACGGCCTGCCAGTCCCGCAGATCGCCGTAGCGGGCGCCGCCGAGTATTCGATACATCGTCCTGGCCCGCCACGAGACGCCTTCGCGTTCGTAGCAACCGGCGAAGGCGGCGTAGCCGCGGGGCCGCAGGAGATCGCGGACCGCCGCGATCTTGCGAGGCGCCCGTCGTCCGACCCAGCGCCCGACCGGACCGCGCAGCGCCGGTCCGAGCCCGACGCTGAACAGCCAGACGTCCTTGTCGTCCAGCGTGCGCGCATTGTGCCGGATGTAGGCGGCGGCCTCGGGCAACAGTGCCATGTCGTGGATGGCGCTGCCGAGCACGACGGCGTCGATGCCGGTGAGGTCGGGTGCGTGGTCGATGTCGTAGAGCTCGCCGCGGGCGCCGCGCGCGACCAGGTCTTCCCAGACGAACTCGGCGATGTCGCGGGTCGAGCCGTGCGCGGTGGCGTACAGGACAGCGATTCGAGGTGCGGGTGTCGTGGTCATACAGTCAGCCTCGCGCGCGAACCGCCCGCCGGAGCAGAGTCGAGGTGCCCGTATCCCCGGGACCAACGACCCCGTTCCGGATCACGCTGAACCGCCGGTCGATACGGGCGGCGAACCGCTCAGATGACGCCGAGGGCCAGCATCGCGTCCGCGACCTGGATGAAGCCGCCGATGTTGGCGCCCGCCACATAGTTGCCCGGTACGCCGTATTCGTCGGCGGTGGCCAGGCAGCGGTCGTGGATGCCGCGCATGATCTCGGCCAGCCGCTCCTCGGTGTGCTCGAAGCTCCACGAGTCGCGGGAGGCGTTCTGCTGCATCTCCAGCGCGCTGGTCGCCACGCCGCCCGCGTTGGCCGCCTTACCCGGTGCGAAGATCACCCCGGCCTCGCCGAACACCCGCACCGCGTCCGGCGTGCACGGCATGTTGGCGCCCTCGGCGACGATGTGGCAGCCGTTGGCGACGAGTTTGCCCGCGGCGGCACCGTCGAGTTCGTTCTGCGTCGCGCACGGCAGCGCGATATCGCAGGGCACCTCCCACAGCGAACCGCCCGAGACGAATCGCGCGGTACCCGCACGGTTCTCGGCGTAGTCGGCGATCCGCCCACGCCGGACTTCCTTGATCTCCTTGAGCACGTCGAGGTCGATGCCCTGCTCGTCGAGGACGTAACCGCTCGAATCCGAGCACGCCACCACAGTGCCACCGAGCTCCTGGACCTTCTCGATCGCGTAGATCGCGACATTGCCCGAGCCCGACACCACCACCCGCTGGCCGTCCAGGGAACGACCCGACGCACCCAGGATCTCGTTGACGAAATAGACCACGCCGTATCCGGTGGCCTCCCGGCGTACCTGCGAACCGCCCCAGGTCAGGCCCTTGCCGGTGAGCACACCGGACTCGTAGCGGTTGGTGATGCGCTTGTACTGACCGAACAGATAACCGATCTCCCGGCCACCCACGCCGGTGTCACCGGCCGGGACGTCGGTGTGTTCGCCGAGATGGCGGTACAGCTCGGTCATGAACGCCTGACAGAACCGCATCACCTCACCCTCGGAACGACCCTTCGGATCGAAATCCGAACCGCCCTTACCGCCGCCGATGGGTAGTCCGGTGAGCGCGTTCTTGAAGATCTGCTCGAACCCCAGGAATTTCACGATGCCCAGGTACACCGAAGGATGGAAGCGCAGTCCGCCCTTGTACGGGCCGAGCGCGGAATTGAACTCCACCCGGAAGCCACGATTGATCTGCACGGCGCCGGAATCGTCGACCCACGGCACCCGGAAGATGATCTGCCGCTCGGGCTCACACAACCGGCGGATCACGGCCGCGTCGGCATAGTGCGGATGCTTGACGACAACGGGCGCCAGGCTGTCGAGCACCTCGCGGACGGCCTGGTGGAACTCGATTTCCCCCGGGTTGCGCCGCAGCACTTCGTCGTAGATGTCGCTCAGCTTCGCGTCCAGGACGGCCACCGGTTGGCTCCTTCTCGTCGTCGTTGACTCCGCGGCCGGACCGCAACCGGTCACCCGGCACGGGCCGTCATCCCGGGGATGACGGTCAACCGAGCATCCCCGGCCGCACTTCACACGTTAGCCGCACCGGTGGTGAGGACCGGACGTCACGTGATGGACGGACTTCGCGCGGTGGCCGGGTCGATCGGTGTCGCGATACCGTGGCTTGTGCAGGAGCCCCTTGATCGGCAGCAGGAGACCACGCAACCGTCCACGCGAGAGCCGGTGGTGAACTGGTTCGAGCGGGGTGGTCGGGCCTACGCGCAGTACCGGCCCGAGTATCCGGATCCGCTCGCCGAGTTCCTGGCCTCGCTGGCGCCGTCCGCGGATCTCGCGGTCGATGTGGGCTGCGGGAACGGACAGCTCACCACCCGCCTCGCCCCGTTCTTCGACCAGACGATCGGGATCGACCCGAGTGCTTCTCAGCTCGAGCACGCCCAGCCCGGCGATCGGGTGAGCTACCTGCGGGCGCCGGCCGAGAACCTGCCGGTCGGCGAGCAGCGCGCGTCGCTGATCACCGCGGCGCAGGCGGCCCACTGGTTCGACCGGGCCGCCTTCTACGCCGAGGTCCGCCGGATCGCCGTCGACCGGGCGGTGCTGGCTCTGGTCAGCTATGGCGTGGTCGAGCTCGAACCCGACCTGGCCGAACGTTTCCACCGCTTCTACCACGACGAGATCGGCCCGTACTGGCCACCGGAACGCCGACTCGTCGACACCGGCTACGCCGACATCGAGTTCCCGTTCGACGAGCATCCCGCGCCGCCGATGCGCCTCACGAAACAGTGGACCCTCGACGAGTTCCTCGGCTATCTCTCGACCTGGTCCGCGGTCCGCCGTGTCGACGACGCGGGCAACTCCGAGATCCTGCGCGCTTTCGCCGCCGACCTCGCCGCCGTGTGGGGCGATCCCTCGACAACCCGCCCGATCGCCTGGCCGGTCGCCATGAGACTGGGTTCCCTCTGACACCGTCGTCGTCGGCAATCGAATACCCAAGCGGGACAGGTGATCTCGGTGGCGATCGGTGGCCGGGGCCGAGACGCGCGCCGATGGCGTGGTGAGTGGTCGAAGATCGGATAACATTCTCGCACCACTCGGTCCAGCAACCGGCCGACGGAGTCAGTGTCGCGCTGTGGGCGCTTGTGATCGGAGGCATTCGTGCACCCCGTGGGATTCGTGCTGTCCGTCTGGGAAGGGTCGAGGTGGCAGCCGGGCGACCGGAGCCGGCCGCGGAACCGTCAGGCCGGTCGTGGTCGTGGCGCGTGGTGACGCGTTGAACGCCGATCCGCTCGACGACGAGGTCTCTGCGCACGAGCGAGGTCGACCCCACATCTTGCTGGTCGAGGACGATCCCGGCGACGCCGTTCTGGTCGAGGAGATGGTCGTCGACCTCACCCCGCGCCCGCGACTGGTCTGGGTGCGCACGCTCGCCGAGGCGGGCCATCTCCTGCGCACCGACGTTCCCGACTGCGTGCTGCTGGACCTGCACCTTCCCGATGCCACCGGGCTGGAAGCGCTGGCTCGGATCCGCGCGGACAACGACCGGGTCGCGATCGTGGTGATGACCGGCCTCGACCAGGAACACACCGGGCTCGCCGCACTGGCGTCGGGAGCGCAGGACTACCTGGTGAAGGGCCGGGTGGAGCCGGAGTTGTTCGGGCGCGCGGTGCGTTACGCGATCCAGCGCAAGCAGGCCGAACGCACCAGTGCCGCGCTACAGGCCAGCCAGATGCGGGCCCAGGAGAACGCCCGCCTCGAGCGGGGATTGCTGCCGACGCCGCTGCTGGGCGTCGACCGCGTGGTCGACGTGGTCTCGCGGTATCGGCCGGGTCGCGACCACTCGTTGCTCGGCGGCGACTTCTACGACGTGGTGCAGGACCCGAACGGCCTGGTGCACGCCATCATCGGCGATGTCTCCGGCCACGGGCCCGATGCCGCCGCGACCGGGGTCGCGTTGCGGTTGGCCTGGCGCACCCTGGTCCTCAGCGGCGTCACCGGCGCCCGGCAGCTGGATCTGCTCGAGGAGGTCTTGCTCGCCGAACGCGCCGACGAACAGACCTTCGCCACCGCCACCAGCCTGCTGCTGGACCCGGCGACCGACCAGGTGCTGGTCCGGCGCGCCGGACACCCCGGCATGGTGCGCCACGGTCCCGAAGCGGTGGACTGGATCGAGGTCCCTGGCGGGCCTGCCCTCGGCTTCGTGCCCGGCCACGCGCGGTGGCCCGCGCACGCGGTGCCGCTGGCGGCGGACTCCGGGCTGATGCTGTTCACCGACGGCCTGTTCGAGGGACACGTCGGCCGCGGCAGTGAACGGCTCGGCGAAGCGGGTCTGCTCGAGCTGGCACGCAGCCTGCGGGCCGGGCCACCGGAGGTCTTCGTCGACGCGGTGATCGCGCGCGTGGCGGACTTGTCCTCGGCGGCAGGTGGATTGGACGACGATGTGGCCGTGCTGTACGTGCGGTGGCGTGATACGGGAGGGCAGCGGCCATGACGAGGGGATTCGGCGGTTCGCCGCGGCTGGCGGGCCGGATGACCGCGCAGGGCTGGTTCCAGCTGGTGTTCGCGCTGATGATCCTGGCGGTCATCGTGGGTGCCGCGGCGGGCGCGCAGGTCATCGCGCACACCAACCGGGTCACCGACCGCCTGCTCACGCAGACCCGGCCCGCGGCCACCGAGGCCGCTCGCCTGGAGAACGCGCTGGTGAACCAGGAAACCGGGATCCGCGGCTACGCCGGCACCGGTGACCCGCAGTTCCTCGAGCCCTACACCGAGGGCAGGCACGAGCAGGCGGTGGCCGCGGCTCGCCTGCGCGAGCTGTTCGCCGGGCACCCGGAGCTGCTCGCCGACCTCACCGCGGTCGAACAGGCCGCCCAGCGGTGGCGTCTCGACTACGCCGAACCCGTCGCCACCTCCTCGCCCGCCGACGCGGGCAGCGGCGCCGACGCGACGGTCGCGGTGGCCGGGAAGGCACTCTTCGACGAACTGCGGGACCGCCTCGCGGCGCAGCACGACGATCTCACCGCCGCGGTCGACAGGGACACCGTCGACCTGGCGTCGATGCGTACCACGCGCACGGTCGTGCTGTCGGGCATCCTCGCCGCCTTCCTGCTGATCGGGGTACTGCTCACCGTGCTGATGCGGCGGCTGGTGGTCGCGCCGTTGCGGTATCTCACCGAGTCGTCCCGGCGCGTGGCCGCGGGCGAATTCGGCTCCCGCATCGACGCGGTCGGGCCCTCCGACATCGCCCTGGTGTGCGAGGCGGTGGAGAACATGCGCCACCAGATCGTCACCGAACTCGAGTCCTCGCGGATCCAGGAGGGCCTGTCGCAGCAGCAGGCCGAGGAACTGCGCCGCTCCAATGCCGAGCTGGAGCAGTTCGCCTACGTCGCCTCCCACGACCTGCAGGAGCCGCTGCGCAAGGTGGCCTCGTTCTGTCAGCTGCTCGACAAACGCTACGGCGACCAGCTCGACGATCGCGCCAAGCAGTACATCGATTTCGCGGTCGACGGCGCCAAACGCATGCAGATCCTCATCAACGACCTGCTCACCTTCTCCCGGGTCGGCCGGGTGTCGGAGGGCACCGAACCCGTCGAGCTCGATCGGACCCTCGACGACGCCCTGTCGGCCCTGTCGGCGAGCATCGAGGAATCCGGGGCCAGGATCGAACGGCCGGCATCGTTGCCGCGGCTGGTCGGCGAACCGACCCTGCTGATCATGCTGTGGCAGAACCTGATCGGCAACGCGATCAAATTCCGCGCTCCCGATCTGGCACCGGTCGTCCGCGTCTCCTGCGCTCCCGGCGCCGAGGACGAGGAGTGGCAGTTCTCGGTGTCGGACAACGGCATCGGCGTCGCAACCGAGTTCGCGGAGAAGGTCTTCGTGATCTTCCAGCGTCTGCACCCCCGGGATGCCTACGGCGGCACCGGAATCGGCCTCGCCGTCTGCAAGAAGATCGTGGAGTTCCACGGTGGTCGGATCTGGATCGACACCGACCACCAGCACGGCACCCGCCTGTGCTTCACGCTGCGGGCCGACGCGTCCGCGCCGCCCACCCCCGCCCAGAAGGAGACCACCGCATGACCGACCCAGGCCAGCCGATCGACATCCTGCTCGTCGAGGACGATCCCGGCGACGAGCTGATGACCCGGGAAGCTTTCGAGGACAACAAGATCGGCAACACGCTGCACGTGGTGCGCGACGGGCAGGAAGCGCTGGACTTCCTCTACCGCACCGGTGCCCACGTCGAGGCCCCGCGCCCGGACCTGATCCTGCTGGATCTGAATCTGCCGAAGTACGACGGCAGACAGGTGCTGGAGAAGATCAAGGCCGACCCGGAGCTGACGCACATTCCCGTGGTCGTGCTCACCACCTCCGCGGCCGAGGAGGACATCCTGCGCAGCTACAAGCTGCACGCGAACGCCTACGTCACCAAACCGGTGGACCTCGACCAGTTCATCGCCGCGATCCGACAGATCGACGAGTTCTTCGTGCAGGTCGTGCGCCTGCCACGAGTGCGGGCGTCGCGCCCACCGAGCTAGTTCGAGGAGCTGCGCGCCTCGGCGGCGATCGCCGCGTCGAGGGTGTCGTAGACGGCAAGCAACTTGTCGAGCCCGGTCAGTTCGATCGGCCGGGCCACCTCGCGCGAGGCCACCACACGCAGCTGGTCGGGCGCGCCCTTGGACACGATCAGTAGGGCACTGAGCCCGGCCGAGCCGAGGAAACCGACCTGGGTCATGTCGACCACGAGGGTCCTGCCGCCCTCACGAGCCTTCTCGAGCGCCGCCTGCAACTGGGGAGCCGAGGCCATGTCCACTTCACCACGCACCGTGAGGATCTCGAATCCGTCCTGCGCCCGCACCTGGACATCGAGGTCGCTGAACCTGTCTTCCACGGTCACCGGAGGACTCCCTGGTCACGGTTCGACATTCTGTACCTCTGCCTTCAGCTGCGCCGGTCCGGCGAACTCCGCGAGCGATTCTCGCCTAGGCAACCTACCCTAGCCGGTCGGGTCGTAAACCCGCTCGCGCATGAGTGGGCGCTGTGTGGACGACGGCCGGGTGGGTACTGCCGAGGCGTGAGAGTGGTGCGGGCGCGACCCGTTCCAGGTCGAACGAAAGGAAGGTTGCGATGGCGACGGCCACGACGGTGACGGCGACACCGTCGAGCTGTCCGCCGCGCTCACCGGCTCGCACATCCGCGTCGTGGTGGCCGACCGGGGCCGATGGGTGACACCCGACCCGGCCGCCGACCCCACGCGTGGGCGTGGGATGGCCATGATGCGCGCGCTGAGCAGCGAGTTCGCCGTGCAGCCCTCGGCCACCGGCACCGTCGTCGACATGCTGATCCCTCGCGAGGGGAGTCAGGCCACCCGGTGATCGCCGGTGTCGGCGGCATGCGCGCGCAGTCGAGCAAGGAGCCGGGTGAGCTTGCGCGAGACGCTCATCTGCGACACCCCGAGGTGCTCGGCGATGTCGGCCTGGGTGAGTGAGTCGTAGTACCGCCACGCCAGCAACTGCTTGTCGTCCTCGGACAGGGTCCGCAGCAGCGGGGCGACGCTGAGCGAGCGCTCGGCCAGCTCGAACGACGGGTCCTCGGCGCCGACGGTGTCGGCGATGCTCTGTCCCGGACCGCCCTCGGCGTCCTCGACGCGGACATCGAGGCTTCGAGTGTGGTGGGCCTCGGCCGCGGTCATGGCCCGCGTGATGTCGGTGAGTTCCACGCCGAGCTCATCGGCCAGCTCGTAGGCGGTGGGGGAGCGGTCGAGTTCGCGGGTGAGCTTCTCGGTGGCGGGCCGGATCTGGGCGTGCAGTTCCTTGTCGCGGCGCGGCACGTGCAGGGCCCAGGTGCGGTCACGGAAGTGCCGGCGCACCTCACCCATCACGGTCGGGACCGCGAAACCGAGGAACGGCGAGCCCTGGGTGACGTCATAGCGGTCGATCGCGACCACCAGCCCTACACGCGCGGTCTGCAGCAGGTCCTCGAAGGTCTCGCCACGACCGGTGAACCGGCGGGCGATGTTCTCCGCCAGCGGCAGGCAGACCTCGATGATCCGGTCGCGCAGCGCGGCGTGCTCGTCCGATCCCGGATCGGTCTGCGACCACCGCACGAACAGCGGTTCGGGGCGGTCGTAGGTCACGGTGGGTTCGGCGGCGAAACGGCGTGCGGTGGACGGCGACATCTGATCAGCTCCTGGCCTGCGACGGGTCTGTCCGGTGTCTGCAGGATTGCCTTTCGGTGCGTCGATCAAACGCCGGGCACCACCGGGCACGTCCCGTCGCGGCGACGCCGGGGCCGAAATGTGTTCGAACTCATCGGATGTCGCCGACTGCTGTCGTCAGATCCCGGCCAGTCCCGAGGCCAGATCCGGGATGTCGAGTACCTGCGTGACCTGGTCGCGAACGTCGGGGCAGTGTTGTGCGGCCGCCGAGTCGACGACCTGCCGGTGCCGGGCGACCGAGACATTGACCGCACCGTTGCGCAGGGCCCAATTATGTACCACCCCATTGAATGTCGCCTTGGCCACCGTGGTGTTCTGCTGATCCCAGGGCGTATTCCCGCGCCTCGCGTGACCAATCAGCGCACTCGCATGGTCGGTCGGTACCGTTGCTCACGGTTCAGAGACCCCTCGGTCGGGTATCCGGGCATCAGTAGCGTCGAGAACACGAGGGGAATCCACCATGGCGAATCCGTCCGACAGATCCATGGCGGCTCGGCAGATCCGCAACACGGCACTCGGTATGACGGTGAAAGCCGAGATCGGCCAGTTGCTGATGCTGCGCACGGTCGCCGAGGCGGCCGCCATGGTCGCCGGGTTCGTGATGGAGGAGGTCACCGATCTGCGGGTGGCCTTGGACGAGATCGCCACCTGCATGATGGTGCACGCGGTGCCCGAAACCGAGATCCGTTGCGAGTTCACCGCCGACACCGCCGGTATGCGCGTTCGGGTCGAGGGCCTGACCGCCGTGCCGAACCCGATCGACGACACCGGGATCGGCTGGCAGGTTCTGGTGGCGAGCACCGACAGCCTCGAGATCGACGGCGCGGAGTTCGATCCCGAGGCCGGCGGCTATCCGGTGACTGTCACGTTCGACCGTGCCAGGCTCCTGGCGAAGAACCCGCGCCCGGCTTCGAACCCCTGACCGGGCCCGGTACCTACTGCGCTGCGGCGGTCAGGCTTCGGTGAGAGCGTTCGCGAGTTCGGCGGCGCGGTCGGCGATGGCGGTGCCCAGATCGGTGGTGGTGGCGGTGCCGCCGAGGTCGGGGGTGCAGACCCTGCCCGCGGCGAGGACGTCGCAGACCGCGCGGTCGACGGCTGCGGCCGCGGTGTGCTCGCCGAGGTGGTCCAGCAGCATGGCGCCGGCGAGGATCTGTGCCACCGGGTCGGCGATGCCGAGGCCCGCGATGTCGGGGGCGCTGCCGTGCACGGCCTCGAACATCGACGGGGCGTCCGCGGCGGGGTTGATGTTGCCCGAGGGGGCGAGGCCGAGTCCGCCGGTGACGGCGGCGGCGAGGTCGGAGAGGATGTCGCCGAACAGGTTCGAGCCGACGATCACGTCGAGCCGGTCGGGGTGCAGCACGATTTCGGCGGCGAGGGCGTCGACGTGCATCTGGCGGGTCTGCACCGACGGGTATTCGGCGGCGATGCGCTCGAAGATGCTGTCCCAGTACGGCATCGAGTGGATCAGGCCGTTCGACTTCGTCGCCGAGCAGAGCTTTCCCGAGCGTTGTGCGGCACGGTCGAAGGCGTAGCGGATGATTCGTTCGCAGCCGGTGCGGGTGAACACCGATTCCTGGAGCACGAATTCGTCCGGCCTGCCGGGATTGTGGATGCCGCCGATCTCGGAGTACTCGCCCTCGGAGTTCTCGCGCACGATGAGGATGTCGAGGTCGTCGGCGGTGCGGTCGCGCAGGGCCGATTCCGTGCCGGGCAGCAGTCGCACCGGCCGCAGATTGACGTACTGGCCGAAGGCGCGGCGCAACGGAATCAGCAAGCCCCACAGGGAGATGTGATCGGGCACGCCGGGAAAACCGACGGCGCCCAACAGGATCGCGTCGAATTCGGCGAGCTGCTCGGGCCCGTCCGGCGGCATCATCGCGCCGGTCCGCAGGTAGTTCTCACACGACCAGTCGAATTCGGTCCAGCTGATTCCCGGCAGCACCCGGTCGAGCACCTTCACCGCCTCGGCGGTCACGTCGACGCCGATCCCGTCGCCCGGAATGGTCGCGATCCGGTATGCGCGCACGCTGTCTCCCTAAACCTTGACGCCGATGTATTTGGTCTCGAGGAATTCGTCGATCCCGGTGAACCCGCCCTCGCGCCCGAGTCCCGACTCCTTCACCCCGCCGAACGGCGCGGCCGGATTGGAGACCACGCCCTGATTGAGGCCGACCATCCCGGTTTCCAGTGCTTCGCAGACGCGCAGCCCACGCCGCAGGTTCTCGGTGAACACGTAGGCGACCAGCCCGTAGGGGGTGTCGTTCGCGCGAGTGATCGCTTCGTCCTCGGTGTCGAAGGTGCCGATCGCGGCGACCGGTCCGAAGATCTCGGTGTGGCACAACTCGGCGTCGTCGGGGACACCGGTGAGGACGGTCGCGGGGTAGAACGTGCCGGGGCCGTCGATCGCCGTGCCACCGAGCAGCACCTGCGCGCCGCGCTGTCGTGCGTCGGCCACGAGGTGCTCGACCTTGGCTACGGCGTCGGCATCGATGAGCGGCCCGACGACCACACCCGCCTCGGTACCGCGCCCCATCGGCAGCGCCGCCATCCGCGCCGCGAGCCGCGCGGCGAACTCGTCAGCGATCCCGCGCTGCACCAGGATTCGGTTCGCCGCCGTGCACGCCTGCCCGATATTGCGCATCTTGGCCGCGAGCGCGCCCTCGACCGCCTCGTCGAGATCGGCGTCGTCGAACACCAGCAGCGGGGCATTGCCGCCGAGCTCCATGGAGGTCCGCATGACGGTGCGGGCACACTGCTCGAGCAGCAACTTCCCGACGGCGGTCGATCCGGTGAAGGAGAGTTTGCGCGAGCGCGGATCGGCGATGATCGGCGCCGTCACCGCGCCGGGGTCGGCCGTGGTGATCACGTTGACGACACCGGCGGGAACGCCGACATCGGCCAGAATCGCAGCCAGGGCGAGCATCGAAAGGGGCGTCTGCTCAGCGGGTTTCACCACACAGGTGCAGCCGGCGGCCAGCGCGGGCGCGATCTTGCGGGCGCCCATCGCCATCGGGAAATTCCACGGCGTGATCAGCAGACTCGGCCCCACCGGCTGCTTGGTGACCAGAAAGCGCGAACCACCCGTCGGCGCCTGCAGGTACCCACCGTCGAGACGAACGGCTTCCTCGGCGAACCAGCGGAAGAACTCGGCGGCATAGGCGATTTCGCCGCGTGCCTCCGGCAGCGGCTTGCCCATCTCGAGCGTCATGATCAGCGCGAGGCGTTCGGTGTCGGCCAGCAGCGCGTGGTGGGCACGCGAGAGGATGTCGCTGCGGGTGCGTGCCGGGGTGTTCGCCCAGTCCGCCTGGGCATCGGCCGCGGCGGTGAGCGCGTCGAGTCCGTCCGCCGCGGTCGCGTCCGCCACCGAGCACAGCTGGGCGCCGGTCGCGGGATCGAGGACGGGCAGCGCGGCGGGGGAGTCGCGCCATCTGCCGCCGAGGAACAACCCCTTCGGGACGCTGTCGATGGCGGCTCGCTCGGCGGCGCTCAGGTTCTCGAGCAGTTGTGCGCTGCCCCCGGACTCGTTCATGCGGTGCCTGCCTCCCGACGCGGTGGATCACCCATTGCTGTGCATGGTCCCGCCATGTTATGCATATTGTCAACAATCCGACAATAGACAATCTGGGGAGTCGTTGATGACCGAGCTGTCCCCCGTTCTGAAGCAGGCCACGCCCGTGCTCGTCGACCACGGTGCGGGCTGCTACCTCTACGACACCGACGGTCGCCGCTACCTGGATTTCACCGCCGGGATCGGCGTCACCAGCACCGGGCACTGTCATCCGACCGTGGTCGCTGCGGCCCAGGCGCAGGTCGCCAGCCTGATCCACGGCCAGTACACGACGGTGATGCACCGGCCGCTGCTGGAACTCACCGAGCGGCTCGGCGCCGTGCTGCCCGAAGGTCTGGACACGCTGTTCTTCGCCAATTCCGGCAGCGAGGCGGTCGAGGCGGCACTGCGCCTGGTGCGCCAGGCCACCGGGCGTCCGAACGTGGTCGTCTTCCACGGCGGTTTCCACGGCCGCACCGTCGCCGCCGCGACCATGACCACCTCGGGAACCCGGTTCTCGGCGGGATTCAGCCCGCTGATGTCGGGCGTGCACGTTGCTCCGTTCCCGACCGCCTTCCGCTACGGGTGGAGCGAGGAGGAAGCCACCGACTTCGCGCTGCGCGAGCTCGACTACTTGCTCGCCACCCTCACCTCACCCGCCGAGACCGCCGCGTTCATCGTCGAACCGGTGCTCGGCGAGGGCGGCTACATCCCCGGCAACACCCGGTTCTTCCAGGGCCTGCGCGAACGCGCCGACCGGCACGGCATCCTGCTGGTCTTCGACGAGATCCAGACCGGCTTCGGCCGCACCGGAAAGTTCTTCGGCCACCAGCACTTCGACGTTCGTCCCGACGTGATCACCATCGCCAAGGGGCTGGCCAGTGGGTTCCCGCTCTCGGGCATCGCGGCGTCGCGGGAATTGATGGCGAAGGCCTGGCCGGGATCCCAGGGCGGGACCTACGGCGGCAATGCCGTGGCCTGTGCCGCCGCCGTCGCGACGCTCGATGTCATCGAGGCCGAGGGGCTGGTCGACAACGCCGCCGTGCGCGGAGCCCAGTTGCGCAGCGGCGTCGAGCGGCTCGCCACGAAGGCGATCGGGGATGTCCGCGGTCTCGGCCTGCTCGTCGGCGCCGAATTCACCACGGCGACAGGTGAACCCGACACCGCGATGGCAACGGCCGCCCAGAAGGCCGCCGTGGACAAGGGACTGCTGCTGCTCACCTGCGGCGCGCACATGAACGTCGTGCGGATGATTCCGCCGCTGATCGTCACCGATACTCAGGTCGAGGACGCGCTGGCGATCTGGTCGGAAGTCCTCGCCGAGCTCTAGATCGCACCAGTTCCTCTCGCACCGCACAGGAAGCAGGACCCGATGGCCCGCTACATGAGCATCACCCTCACCAAGGCCGGCATCACCTGCCGCGCCCGCCTCCTCGACGACGAAGCGCCACGCACCTGCGACGCCGTCTGGGACGCGCTCCCGCAGGAGGGCGACGCCTTCCACGCCAAATACGCACGCAACGAGGTCTACACCCTGTTACCCCGCATCACCGCGGCTCCCCACCGCGAAAACCCCACCGTCACACCGATTCCCGGCGACGTGTGCCTCTTCGACTTCGAACCCTGGGAAATCGGCAACCCCGCCTACGGCTACGAACCGGGCTCCGCCGCCCACCACGCCCAGGGTGCCACCGATCTTGCCCTGTTCTACGGCCGTAACAACCTCCTGATCAACGGCGACCTCGGTTGGGTCCCGGGCAGCGTCTTCGCCACTATCGAGGAAGGTCTGCCCGACCTCGCCACCGCCTGCAACGGGCTGTGGCTCAGGGGAGTGGAAGGCGAGACCCTGTCCTTCGCTCGCGCGTGAATCAGAGCGCCATGCGAGCGTCGGGGCGGGGGCTCATTCGTCGGTGCGCAAGCGAAGAACACCGCGATGTCCGCCGCCTTGCCTGCCGTGTTCGGTGAGCGCGATGACACCCTGACCGGTGACCCTGGTGTGCGGGCCCAGCCCGCCTGGCCCGATCGAGGTCCTTTCGGCGATCAGGGACGCGGTCATCTCGTCGGGAATTCCGGTGTGCTGCTGAAACTTCGCCCACGCCGCGTCCCATTCGGCGTTCTGATCGTCGGGGGGTTTCCCGAGAGTGCGTTGCAGGATCTCATCACTGATCTCATCCCACATCTCTGGTGCGAAGCCGTGCGTACTCAACCACTCCGACACCGACTCCGCACGCAATCCGTGCTCCGATGGATGCGGATCGTGATCTGAATCCAGATCCAGATCACTGACCCCATCGCCCTGGTGTGCCAGTCGTTTGATTTCCCCGTTCTCGGCGATGCACCATCCACCCCAGTCGTAGGCGTCGACCACCTTGTACCAATGTGCTGCGCCGAAACGCGCGCTCAACTCCACAGACCGTTCCTTGCGCGAGGGCCGCGCGTGCTGCTCGAGCCAGGCCGCTCGTTCCTCCTCGGGCTCGTCGGCGTAGAAGAAGGTGAAGTAGTCGTCTTCTCGCGCTCGGCGAATCCGGTTCTCATCCCGCGGGTACTGCGATATCGGGTCGCCGAACACGAGTGTCCAACCGTCCAGAGCGGGACTGACGTAGACCTGATCGGGTTGCGCGGACGCATACAGCAGGCCGCTGTTCTTGCGAGCCACCGCGGCACCCATCGCCGCGGTCGCCGGGATCGGGTCCGAGAGCCCGAACGCGTCGAGGACGGCTGCTTGATCCTCGGTGGGCAGCGCCCACCACAGGCAACTGGTCCAGGACGGGATACTGGGCAGCTCCCGGGCGATCTCGGCGTTCATGAGCCGGGTGAGCAGCATGAGGTCGGTGGAATCGATGGTGTCCCAGCCGATCGTGGCCAGCACCTCCAGCGCCGCCCGTCGCGTGGGCAGGGCGGAACGCCTGATCTGCTGCAGCATCGGTACCAGCGGCCTACCGACAGCGGCGAACGATTTCGCTGCCGCGTGGCATACTGCGCCGTTGCTGTCGCCCAGCAGCACCGCGAGCACGAAACCGTAGTCGGGGATGCCATGACAGCCGATGTCATCGGCGACCTGTTTCCGCACCCAGAAGTTCGCGCTGAAACCATCCTTGGCGTAGACGACGGCATCATGGATGTGCGAGATGCCGAGCAACCGGCACAGGCGGGACTCGGTGGGGCTCATGGGTTCGGTCGCGGCCTCGGTGTGAAAACCGCTGAGCGCTCTCAGCACCGGCTCGTGGATGAGCGGACCGAGCCGGTCGAGCGCCTGAATGCACGCCGTGGCCACGGATTCCGAGTCGGTGGTACACAATTCGCCCAAGAGTGCCGGTATCGCACTACGCCCGGTGGCGACGAGCGTCTCCACCGCCGCCTGGCGAGCTTCCTCCTCGCTGGTTGTCAGCTGTGCGATCCAGTCGTCGACTGTCATGAACTATCCGTCACCCTCCGAGCCCGCAGGTTCGTTGTCGAACACCGCGTGGTCCACCGTGTCACAGCCCGCCGACAGATTCTGGATGTGCCGGACCGGACGGAAAACCAAGTGCGCTCGGCACATCGGCGTTCTAGCGTTCGGCGCATGGCAATCGCAAAGAAGGGTCGGCGCAGGATTGTTGTGGGCGATCGTGAATTCCTGTGGTGGGTCCGCCCGGACTGGGACAACCACAACGCGCCCGGTGTAGCCACCGTGACGGTCGCAACCGACGATCGACGGATTCTGCTCGATTACGCCCTGAACCAAGACGAGGATTCCCAGCATGTCACCGTGCTGGGTCCCGAGTTCCGCGGCGAGTCCCAGAATGGCCCAGCTCGCCGCTTTCGCTGCCCGAAGTTCGGCCTCCCCGGCGAGATCCGCCCATCACATGTGGCCGAACTCATCGCATGGTGCACCGATCCGGGACCGCTCCCGGAACCCACGGACTGGCGGGGGCATACCATCACGGCTGCACGGACCTGATCAACGGCGACTCGGTGGAAGATCTATAGCAGATCACCCTTCGGTCGCGGCGAGACCGACATGGCTGAATCGGCTCGCGGACCGGAAAAGAGCGCCGGAGGATGGCAGAGGACCTGAGGGTGACTCGGACGCTGGTGATACCCGCGTCCGAGTTGCGCGAGCGGTTCTCCCGATCGTCCGGTCCGGGCGGGCAGCACGTCAACACCACCGACAGCCGGGTCGAGCTGTCGTTCGACCTCGCCAACTCGCCCTCGGTGCCGGAGTCGCTGCGCCCCCGGATGCTCGACCGCCTGGCCACCCGCCTGGTCGACGGGGTACTCACGATCGCCGCGTCGGAACAGCGCGCACAGCTGCAGAACCGCGCGGCCGCCCGCGAACGCCTGGCCTCGCTACTCCGCGACGCCGCTGCCGCCCCACCGCCCGTCCGCCGTGCCACCAAGCCCTCGCGCGGAGCGAAGGAACGTCGGATTTCGGCGAAGAAGCGGCGCGGGGTCGTCAAACGCAATCGCCGCGCGTCCCCTGACGAGTAGCCGCCGCTGCGTTCATCGCGTCTGCGACGGAGGTGAGACGGTCGAGCACCTGAGCACCCGCCACGGCCGTGACCGAAATCCGCTGGCTCCTCCTGGCGTCCCGGACGGCAGAATAAGCGTTATGCGCGTTGCTATTCCGGCCGTCCTGTCCATGGTGGCGGCAGTCCTGCTGACAGGATGCGCCATTCCGACACAGGGACCAGACCAGACCGAGCGCGACAGCTGGTCGCGCGCGATCGAAACCGCCATCCAAGCTCTTCCCGGGGTGGTCGACGCGTCACATCTGTTCGATTACGAGGGCAAGTCCCGCACATACCATTCCCGGCTCGCGGTGCAGCTCGAGGACGATGCGACCCCGGACGAGGCCGCGGCCGTGGTGCGCACCATGGGTGCCCAGCCGCTTCCGTCGCAGTACGAAGGTGACCAGACCGAGGTCGATCTCGACCGGATGCCGGACTCCTTCACCGCGAATTGGCGGTTCGGCCGGGACGTGAGTAGGGAAGCGACCTCGGCACACGCCTGGGCGAGACTCTCGGCCCCCGGCACTCAGGTGGACTGGTTGTCACGTGGCAACGATGTGAACAACATGAGCAACGCCATCCGGCTCGAAGCGGGCTCCGAGGCGGAACCCCACCATGCCACTGCGGCGATGCGCCGGATCATCCAGGACTTTCCCGAACTGGCGCCCAACGAGTGGACGATGTCCACCGTTTCTGTGGAGAGCGGGTCCGACGAGCACTCGAAGCTGGGACCCGGGTGGCACAATCCGGGCCGGCGACTCCCCACCCCGCCGGACGGGCGCCGCTTCCCATCCGATCGCGAACTCGACCTCTGGGAATGGTTCCTGACCGATCAATCCAGTCCGTTCATCGTCGATATATCCATCTACGACCCGTCCGGTAGAACAGGCCGCACCATGGACGTCGAAATACACCCGCCTGCTGGTCAACAAATCACCGCTGCGCAGGCAATACAACTCGCCGAAAGACATCTTCCGTACCTGGCCCAGCCCGGCGCCGTCATCGACTACACGATCGGAACATCCGTCCAGCCTGTTTTCGCGGTCTTCATCGGCGGTTGTCAGCCCTCCTGGCGCGAAGTTCCACCGGAGTCGCAGCCCTACGCGCGCCAGTACGAGCGCTGCTAGGCCGTGTCTCGACGAGGTGCGCTCGGCCTCATCGGACCGTACGGCCGTTCAGCGGTAAAGCGTTGCGTCCGTGTAGGTCCGGCGAATCCAGGCTGGTGGGAGTTACCGTGATCGAATGACTTCCAGCATGCTCGAGCATGCACTGACCAACCGACCCGAACTTCCTTTGCGTCAGCTGCCCGACAGCGCTGCGGCGATTGTCCGAGTGCTGGACGCTCCGCCCCGGCTGGCCGCACACTTGCGGGCGGTTCATGACGTGGCATGCCAGCTGGCCGATTGGCTCAAGACCACCTACGACACGGTGCTTTTCGACGCAGACGCGGTCTTGTTCGGTGCGGCCACCCACGACATCGGGAAGGTCCTCCACCCTGCCGAACTGTCCGGCCCAGGCTCGGCGCACGAAGCCGCCGGGCAGCAACTTCTGCTCGACCAGGGAGTACACGAAAGCGCTGCGCGGTTCGCGCGCACCCATGCCGCGTGGACCGAACCCGACATCGGCATGGACGACCTTCTGGTCAGTCTCGCCGACAAGATCTGGAAGGCCAAGCGGGTTCCCGAGCTCGAACAGCTCATCGTGCAGCGTGTGGCCGCCGCCGGCGGGCAAGAACCCTGGCAGGTCTTCATGATGCTCGACGAAGAACTCGACAGGATCGCGGCCGACGCCGATCAGCGATTGGCCTTCCAGGCCGCGTACCCGATCACGACATGGACTGCGCCGCAAAAGGCCTCTGATGGCATCGGTTCAGGCCGGTTCGGGTAACTGGATCGAGGCAAGTTCGGCCGGGTCGATCACGATGTGTAGCTCGGTGATCCGGCCATTGGTCACGGTGAAGGCGATGACCGAGAGCGGGGTGCCGTCAGGACGCCAGGACATGTGGCCGGGGACGCCGTTGACCAGCACGGACCGTTGTCGAGCGGCCTCGCCGGAGAACATGCGCGCGCCGGAGGCGACCGCGGTCGCGCCCAGGGTGACGACCACACCGTCGGAAGTGTCGACGGTCAGCTTCACTTGTGGGTCGAGGACGCGCAGGAGCGCTTCGAAGTCACCGGCTCGGGCCGCGGCGCGGAAGGCTTGGACGACCGATTGGTGCTCACGTCCGGGTCCCACTCGACGGTCGGTGGTTTGCACCTTGCGGCGGGCGCGGCTGGCGATCATTTTGCTGGCCTCGGCGGATTTGCCGAGGATCTGCCCGATTTCGGCGAACGAGACCGCGAACATATCGTGCAGGACGAACGCCAGTCGCTCGCTCGGGGCGAGCGTGTCGAGCACGACCAGCAGGGCGAGCCCCACCGAATCTGCCAGTGCTGCTTGCTCATCCGGAGTGGGGTCGTCGTCGGCCGTCACCACGAACCCAGGAAATTCCTGACCGTATCCGGTTTCGGGGCGGGCTCGGCGGGAGCGCAGCAGATCCAGGCTGATTCGGCCGACCACGGTGGTCAGCCAGCCCGCCAAGTTGCCGATCGTCGTCGTGTCCTGGCGGGTCAAACGCAGCCAAGCTTCCTGGACCACATCCTCGGCATCGGCGTGCGAGCCCAGCACGCGATAGGCGACGGTGCGCAGCCGATCGCGCTGTGCCTCGAACGTCTCGGCCACCAGGCCGGATGGGTTGACGGTCACGGCCTACGCTGCTCCCGCAGCGAGATCCGGTTGCCGTCCGGGTCTGTCGCCTCGACGCGGATCCCGAACGGATACTCCTCGGGCTCGGATTCCACGAAGGTCACACCACGGCTGCGGAATATCTCGAAATCCCTTCGCAGATCATTGGATTCGAGAATCAGCGGGCCCGGCGCGCCCGCCCGGGCCGCTTCGGACAGCTTGCCTGCCGCCTGCGACCACAGAATGATCTGCACCGGGCTGTCGGCGATTCCCACGGTGAGGAAGCGACCGTCGGGGCTGGCGGAGTCGATCCGCTTGTCCAAGCCGAGTCCTTCGGTGTAGAACTCCAACGCGCGGTCCTGATCGGTGACGTAGATCGTCACGTACATGATGTTGGTCAGCATCGGCTGCTCCACTTCGGTCGTAGATGCGGGACCGTCCGTATCGGTCCTCGCATCCATGACGAGTGCGATCCGCAAAAGGTAACAGGATCGCCGCTCGGCAACAGGTGACGTGCTCGCGCCTGCCGGTCGGGAGTGAAAGCTGTTGCCGAGTGCCCGTGGAGCCCTGAGTTGAGAGACAACCGCGCCCCGGTGCCATCGATCGTGTCGGTGAAATCCGGGGACGGAAGGGTGATTCAGCCCAGGTCCTGGGTGGCCGACCCACTCGACGATCGTCCAGCCCTTCTGCGGGCTGCCTTCGAGGACGACGCGGCCGCCGTTGTTTATCGGATCGGTGGCGAGTTTGTTCGGGTCGGCGTTGAGCATCGACCAGAACATGATGGTGGCGCATGCGAGAAGATCACCAGGTTGTCGCAGCCGCGGCGCTGGACCCGGCCGTTTCGACGCCGCCGATCCGTCAGGCGTCCAGTTATCGTCACCAGCGGCTTCGGATTGGACAGCCCATGATTCGCTCAGTGGCAGGCAGGCGATCGGATGAGTCAGTACTACGAGATGGACGGGACCACACTGTGGAATCCCTCGAACGGCGCTTCACGGCTGTTCTTGAACCAGGCGGGATTCTTCGAGGAGGAACTCGGTGTTCCCTCAGGAATCGGCCCGATGGAATCGGACGTGTGCGAGGTCGACCCTGTTGTGTTGGAAGTGTTCTTGGCGACCGTTCTAGCCTGGCGTGGCCGTACTGACCATGCTGTTGTGCAGGCGCTGTCCGACGGGTTTCTCGCCACGTTGTTGGTCATGGCCGAGCGGGCCGGCATCGTCACGTCTTGGGCTGCTCTGGCCGGCAGTGGAACGGGTGGGGTGCATGACGTGCAGGTTCGCTCGAGTCCCTCGTCCGGCCACGGCGGCGGGTTCGAATGGAGCGTCACTCTTCGTGAGCGCGCACGCCAACTCGACAGCTTCATGGGAAGCTAGCGCGTCCGACCGCGCGCTGAGATGTCGGAGCCATCACCTACAGTCCGGTGTGCTGCAAACGAAGATCGGCACGGAAAGTGGGCTGGGTGTGGGGTGGAAAGTTGAGGGGTTGATCGTTGAGGGGTCTGTCAATCCGGCCGATCTACCAGGGTGTCCTCGCAAATCCGGCGAAGTAGTTGATCTCGACACGGTGCACGGTCGGCCCTGCGAGTACGGGGTGGCTGTGGTGGGCAACTGGACCTTCATAGCCGATCCTGGGTTCCGGGTGATTTTCGATGAAGAGGCCGTGGTGCGGATCGCGGGGGCAAGCAGAGCATTGGCCTGGGTAACCAACAGCGTCTCAACTGTTCATGGGTTCGCTTGGTACCGCGAAGGAGAGTTGGTGCGCCAGATCATCTATGCCGAAGGCGAGGTCGTTGATGAGCACGGGCCAGCGATTCCTGAAGAGGAGGATGCTCCCGAGCCGCTCGATGAGGACTACGTATTCGAGATGATGGAGCGGCTGACGGGAATCATCTGGGGTGCGGTCGCTGATGCCCGCTACAGCGTTTGGTCTTGCACGGAGTAGATGCGGACGTTCTGAGCCGCAGGGCTTCTTGTCCGCGACCGCCGCAGCACGACCCTTTGTACGTCACACCCACAGCCGCTGCTAATCTCCCGCCAGCCCGCGATCGGCGGGAGCGAGTGTTATGGGGGATGGCCGATGCGAGCTGTGGTCTGGGTGCTGTTCGGTGTGGTGATCGCGATCGTCAGCTTCGCGAACAGCTACGACAAACTGACCGAGACCCGGGTGTCGTGCGGTTACCAGCAGATGAGCCGGGGCGACCGCTGCCAGGAGATCGGCGGTTCCTCGCTGCGTGAGCGCAGCTACGCCGAGCAGCGGTCGGCCAATCAGAACGAAGGTTTGATATCGCTGGTCGTCGGCTTCGTCGCGCTGGTGGCCAGCCTGATCTATTCGATCATCGCGGTCGGACAGCGAGTCGAGGCCCGGCGGGGGACCTGACCCGATTCGTTGATCCTCCGAAATGCCGCGGTGGCCGGTTCGGTCAGCGCGGTTCGCGGCATACAGTGCGTGCCGGAAGGTGCTGTATGTCCGGATCGGGCGTGACAACATAGCAGCGTGAATACGAGCGGACACCCTGGAGAGAGCGCTGAAATCGACGTGATCGTCGAGGTGATCACAGCGAACCCGGGCCAGCTGGTCGCGGTGGAGGTACCGCATCGCGAGCAGGTGTCGGAACTGGTCACTCGTCTCCAATCGATCTACAGCTATGGCTTCGACATCAATGATGGTGCCGACGTGCGGCTGGCACTCGGGGCGGCCGGCTCGACGTTGGAGCGTGCGTTGGAACACTTCGCTACTGTCATGCAGCTTCCGTATGGTGCCGCGCGAACCCTGTGGCAATTCTCAGAAGCGGTAGGCGAGCGCCCTTCTGGGTACCGCAGCTGCGTAGTCGTTGCCGATGCGGTAGACCTGCTCGCCGACGAGGATGACGTCATATGGCGTGCACTGGCCGACCAACTGGTCGGGCGTCCCCGATGCATGGGCGGAGGGTGGGACACGCTGGTCTTTGTCGACGATCGAGATTCTTGGACGAGTTCGCGATTCGGGTCTGCCGCCAATGCGGAGCGGGTCGCGAAGACCTGCCTCTCCTCCGACGAGGAGGAGGCGATGGAACGCGAGCTGGAGATGCGATACCGGGTCGAATGAGTGATGACAATTCGATACACCATCCTCAGCGCCTCGACCAATGCAGCGGCACGAGCCCTCGAGTCAATCCCCAGGGACGACAGTTGGTGGGCGTTCGAACGGCACCTTTGCGACATTTTCGCTCAGAATCATCCTTGGGCTGAGGCCGATGGGAACCTCCACGATCCTCGACTGCGGCTACGGGTCGCCCATGCACGCGTGCTACGCGAGGAAGACCTGGCAGGACGGGACCTTTCGGCGGAGCAACCCGATGATTGCGCACCAGAGGAAGCCGAATGCTGGTTGGTCCCACTACGACTGCAGCCCTGGGAAGCGGAGAACTGGAATACCGACTATCTCTGGCGCTACCACGAACAACACAGCGGTAGCAGCGGTGAGGCCTTCCAGTTCCCTCCCGTGCATCTGACTTTCCCGATGCTCGTGTACCCCAAGAAGAGCCAGGATCAGCCTGCCAACACCTCGGACTTCGGCTCGGCAGAAATAGGGCAGACGATCATCAACCAGATCACCGTCGTTCGCGGCACAGCCGAGGAAGCCATTGCCCACCAGCTCACGATCAACGAATGGGAACAACCGGAAGAACCGGCAGACGCGGCGATGGTCGACTTCTCCGACGCCTACCCCGCGCTGCTCAGTATCCTGGGTGGCGAAGGCGCCTTCGGAAGGGCCTCTGAATCCGAAGGGCGCCTGAAACTTTGGCGGCTCCTCTACTTGATGGCGGGGTCGACCGATGTCGACGACATCAATGACTTCGTTGCTCGAATCCGTTGCATGACCTGGCGGGACTGGAGCGACGACATCTGGTACATGCACCTGGCCGTCGAAGACCCCGCCCAGCGCACCGCGTGGGTGCTGGACGGTCAGGACTTCGACTGATGCGTCCTCGCGCCGAAGTCGGACCGCAGACTGAGTCTCTGTACCAGTCGATACGATGGACCGCGCGCTGACGACAGTGCCAGCGCTACCCGGGCATACCGAGGGTGCGAGCGATCTCCTGGGTGCGGTGCTCATCGAGTTCGACCGGGGAATAATTGCGACGGCGGGCGTGATCACGGAATTCCTGGGGTGGGCGCACTCGATAGGCTCGGACATAATCCGCCCAGTCCAGACCCCACACCCACTCTCCATCGGTCACGACACCCAGCCGGAACAACAGGCGCCCGGTCAGTCGATCCGGAACCACTCCAGGGGCTACAACCAACGGTGTCGCCGATTCCAGATAGCAGGCCAGGAGCTCGGCCTCTGCCTCGGCCAGACTGTAGGGGGCCAGTGCCACCTGGGTATCGGGGTCGATGAGCCGTTTGGGTGGGCTGATGTGGACGATGCACTTGGTGAGGTTGATCGCGCGTCCGGATGGTCGCGGCGTCGCGAAGACGATTTCGGCCCGGACCCCGAGCTCTTCCAGTTCCTCGCGTAGCAGCGACATTTCTACGAGGGTCCCCTCACGCCCGTCCGCCAACAGATCACCGGCCGCGGCTCTCAGTTCGTTGAGCGGCAGCGGTTCTCGGCTGCGGATCACCCGCATGATTGCGCCCACCGAGGGGGTCGGGTCCGAAATTCGTAGTCCGCTCGGACCGTTGTCGGCGATGATCGTCGCGCGGACCTCCGGCGAGACACCGTCGCCACTGGCATGCCAAATGTGGTCGCAGTCGCGACAGGAGCCATCGACAGCCCACCCGAGCGTTCCAGCGACAACAGACTCATTGACAACGCTCAAAGCCTCTGCACCACAATGGTCGCAGGTCTCGACTCGTTGAGCAGATTCGTAGATTGTGCCTCCTCCGACGACAGCTCAGGAACTATATCGCCGGTCCGCGGCGCGATCTCGGTCCAATGTCCCTTGGGACCATGCGCTGAGAGACAATCGCGCCCCGGTGCCATCGATTGTGTCGGTGACATCCGGGGCGCGGAAGGGTGAATCAGCCCAGGTCCGGGTGGCCGACCCACTCGGTGATCGTCCAGCCCTTCTGCGGGCTGCCCTCGAGGACGACGCGGCCGCCGTTGCGCATCGGATCGGTGCCGAGTTTGTTCGGGTCGGCGTTGTCGGCGTTGAGCATCGACCAGAACATGATGGTGCCGCCGTGCGAGAAGATCACCGGGTTGTCGCAGCCGCTGCGCTGCACAGCGAGCAGTGCCTGGTCGACGCGGCCGTCGAACTCGTTGCCGTCGATGGAGCCTGGAATCCGTGCGTCCAGGTCGCCGGAGAGCCACTTGATCGGCGCTTGGAGGTACCCGGACAGCGCCTCGGCCTCCGGGGTGCCCTCGTACTCGCCCGCCTCGATCTCCCGGAAACCGGGCTGGATGTCGAGGCTCAGGTCCTTCTCGGCGACGATCGGTGCCGCGGTCTGCTCGGTACGCACCATGTTGGACGCGAAGGCGCAGTCGTACTTCCTGTCCGCCAGCTGGATGGTCAGATTGTCTGCCTGTGTCCGGCCGCGCGCGGTCAGGTCGGGTCCGGGCACCTTGGTGTCGATCAGGCCGGAGGCGTTACCGGCGGACTCGGCATGGCGCACCAGGGTGATGACCATTTCGCCGGAGCCGCTTCCGGAACTGCTCCCGGAGCTTCCGAAGTCGATATCGGCGGACGCGACACCGGTAGTGGCGGTTGCGGCCGCAGCTGCGGCCGCCATCACCGCAATGGACAATCGAAGAGATCGGATTCGCATGGGTGGGAATGCCTTTCATCGTGGAGAACGCCACTTCAGGTATGCCGAAGAACCGGAATCCGGAGTGGCGTGTATCACAGAAGCAGCTGTTCACCCGAATCAAATGCGGGGTTCCCATTCATCGGGATCTTTCGCGCACTGGACCGCGCGCAGGGAACCCGCTCACCCGGCCGTGACCGCGACAACGCACGGTTGGCGAAAGACGGATTACGGCCAGAAGACTTGGTTGTCGCGTATGACGAGAGGTCGAGAATCGGTGTCTTCGTACCAGCGCAGTCGGCCGAGTTCGACCGAACCATCTGCTGCGATCGCCCGGAAATCGACGTGTCGATACAGCCAGATCAGCAGTGGCTCCAGCATCTCGAAATCCTCGGGGTGCACCTCTTGTCGGGCGTCGAGGTGCCAGCCGGTCGAGGTCTTTCGGAAGCTCGAGCTGAGCGTTCCGTCAATCTTCCACGCGGGCCCGTCCTGGCTCAGGAACGGTTGTGGATCGGTGCAGACGAGTTCCCCGTCTTCACCTTCCACAACACAGACGTACCCCCGTGAGAGCCGACGCTCATCAGTGGGCGCTTCGCCCTCTCCCACCTGCCAGCGCAACTCCGCGATGTCCTCGCCGGAGAGGTCGGCGCGAAGGCCCACCGAGATCAGGAGCTCATAGATATCTGCCACCGCCGCACAGTATTACCGAACCCCGACAAACTCGATCACAACAGATGCGACTGCGCCGTCATCCGTAGATGCGGACGTTCGCGACCACGCAGCAAGCGGCATCATCGATGTTCGGACGCGATCAAGACCGGCACCTGCCGACACTGATGCTCCGAGGTCGACTGGTTCGAAGATCGTCACGACATGGTTGTCGTAGGCCGACGCTAGATTGGGCGTGTGACTACGTTCGTGGACTTCAATCTCAAACTCGCAGTTGTCGAAGAACTCATGTACGGCGAGTCTCCCAAGCTCGCGCCGTGGTCCCTCGAGGACACGCTGGTAGCCCAGGGCTTCGACGGTGACCTCTGGGGGTACTCCACCGACAACTACTTCGACCAGGTCATGCCGGAAGCTCGAGCCCACTTCGAGAGTCTCGAGCTTTCTGCCGAACTGCTCGCAGGGATTGAACAGCTCATCTTCGACGGAGGCAGCCGGATTTACGCCGAATGCTGCCCGCACTGGGACGGCGAGGGCGAGCAGTTCGACGTCGCCCGTCTCGACGACCTCCATCTCCTCCCGAATTTGAAGCGGGTTCTAGGTGCGGAATTGCTGGCGCCCCATCTCAGGACGGTCTTGCGGTCTCGAGGCATCGAGTTGATCTACTAGCCTCAGCGCGATCAGCGAATGGCATATTCGGCGAATGCTGTCATGAGCTGCCGGTACGTTGTTCTGGTCGGACCTTGGAGAGGGAATTCAGCGTGGCACAGTGGGCGGCTTTGTTGGAGCGGATGCGGTGGTTCTTCGAGCCGGACTGGAACGACGACGACTGGCAACATTCGATGAACGGACGCCACATCCAGCTGCGGGATCACCGCACCGGCTATCGAGTCGAGTTCTTCGCCAACGGCAATGACGTGCAGGTATTCATCGACGTACCCGACAATGAGCACCACGCGGCCGCCCTATCGGCCTACTGCCGGAACGATCCCGACCACCTGTGGAGGGAACGATATCTCTATCTCGAGGAAGACGATGACGGGACGTTCAGTCCTCCCATCGACGGTCCGCGCCAATGGGAGTCGGGGTGGCGGCAGTCAGCGGGCAGCGCGCAGCGGCCGGCCATAGTCTGTCTGTCGGTGATCGAGGTGATGCGCGATGTACTCGGTATGAGCCCTGATCATCTGCGATCGAGCGTCTGGGGACGCGATCGACCGGGAGACGACACCGGATGGGGTTTGGCCTCGGTGGCGGTCCCGGACCGGCCCACACGGCGCGGCCGTGCTGAACAATGCACCGACTGGGCTGATTTCGTCGATCGACTGGAGTGGGTGCTGACGACGATGCCGTGGAGCGGAGTGCTGATCATCTCGGCGCCGTCGTGCACCGGAGTCTCCAGTTTCGTCCAGTTCTACTGCGAGTTGGATGTGTTGCCCGAGGTCATCCTTCATGACCATGGCGAGCTCAGCCCAGAGGATTGCCGTCGCCGAATGTACGAGCTGGGATGGTCCGAGTCCGACAGCCTGCCGGAGATCGACGCGCCGCTGTGGGTCGATCCGAATTCTGAGACCGAAACGCGTCCCTGGCGGCGCGCACTTGCGACCCGCACCGCCGAGACGTTCCGGAGCGTCCTTTCTGTGGACAACCCGCAGCACCTGAACTTCACCGCCTTCTGCCAGAATTTCGATGACGATCTGGCCTACCTGGCAGCTGAACTCGGGATACGCCGGGAAACAAGTGATGTGACATCGTTCTGAAACCGACACGAGGGTACGTTCGGCCGGGCTGTCAGCTTCCTTTTGTCATGCGACCCGCGGCGATACGCGATGCTCAGCGAGACTTTCGCGGTGGCCTGGTCACCGAGGCGGCCACCAGCGCCTGTGCCTGCCTCGCCGAATGGAGGTATCGGGGCGGTTCATCCCATCGTCTGACCTACCACCAGGCCTGGACCGAGCATTCGCACCACGGCATCGGCGATAGCCGGGCACGGATAGCGGTCTCCACCGAGCTTGTAGCCGACCGACACGAATGCCTGCACCGGGTGCACAGGGCCGTTGTCCGGATCAGCGAGCGTATCGGCGAACAACGGCCGGTCTTGCGGGCGGGCGAGCGCGAAACAGGTCAACAGGATTCGGCTGTCCTCCGTCCAGAAGTAGTTCTGCACTTCATGATTGCCGAAGTCGAGCCGGTCGAAGACGATGGCGATGTCCTCTCGCCCGTATGGGGCGGCGGAGAGTGCGGGCGCGATTTCTGACGGGTCGCTCCCGGTTGTCAGCACCCGTCCCGATTCCACGGCCTGGCCCCATGGCGGAACCTGACCCTGCTCCTGGTCGGTGCGGCCAAAAGTGTCGGTGGTTCGTTTGCCGCCCACGGTCAGCGAACCGGCGCGGACATCTGATCGGATCTCGCCGAGCAGCCCGATAGAGGGCTGTTCGGTATTGGCAGACAGGTCACCGGCGACCAGTGTCCAGGGCGCGCACGCTACCTGATACCGAATCATGCTTGCCGCCAACTCGGCGAAGTCCGCCACTTCCGGCAGGTACGCCTCGTAGGGGGCGAGGAATTGGTCTGTCCAGATACCCACCCACAAGACCATGCCAGGCGATGACAAGCCCACGGAACCCGGCACGATGGCGTGCACTGGACCTCCTCGACTCGGACGGTCCGAAAGCGGGCATGGCCGGGCTTTTCGTTCGGCGGTCCCAGCAGACGAAATCGGTCGCTTGGCTCCGATCGCTGATCGATACTCTGTTCATGGGAAAGAAGACTGGCCACAGTTGCGACCATGCCGATCCGGCGGACCGGTCCCTGTTGTCAGCGGCGGCCAACGCTGCGCTTCTACTCGAGGAAACGATGTGGGCCACCAACCACGACGTCAGCATCGGCCTCGATCCAGTCATTGCGTTGGATGGCGAGCTCTTCATCCGCCGTACGCCACTGCGGGATCGCATACTCCGCGTCGTAACTGACCCGGTTGTCGACACCGTAGTGATAAAGCCGGTTTCACGATGGCCAGAGCACTTCCGCAGCGCGGTCCGTCGGATGTCCCCACCGCTGGGGCCGTCGGCGCATGATGGCGTGCTGGACGCGCTGATAGACGATTACGCCCGCGACGTCGAGAGCTTGCTCGGCACCATCCGATTCGCGGCAAAGGTGGAGATCCAACCGGACGGCTATTACGCCAACATCTGGGATGATTTCGTCTTGGTATCCCGCACGCACGCGGCTCGCCTGTCCTTGAGTGCCACCGATTGACGACTGTCGACTCAGCGGCCGCGGGCTCTCCCCCACACGGTCGATCACTGTGCCAGTACGGGGCGGACGTTCAGGACCGAGCATCGCGCCGGTGGTCAGGTGATGACCTTGTGCAGCCAATTGCCGGCTCGATGGTCGAGTGGCTCGTTGACGGGGCGGGTGCGTCGCACGGTTGTGTGGAGGGATCGCACAGGCGGCATTCGAACTCGCCCTGGAAAATACCGTGTCGGGTGCACCTGTCGAGGTGAGACGGGTTCGGGGCGATGGTCCAGTCACCGAAACTCGAGTCGGCCGTCCTGTCGGCACGGAACGTCGTAAGCATCCGCAGGAAGGCATCGAGGTGGTCATCGATCGCCGGGGTGTAGTGCAGCTTGTGCCAATCGGTTCGACGGATCGCGCGGTCGAGGAGCTCGATGAAGAACTGCTGTTCCTGTCGGTGGTTCTGGGTCCACGGCAGTTCGGCGAGGTCGAATCCGGCCGTGCCGCGGGCGTATCGCGCCAGGTCGCAGAAGTGCAGCACCAGGTTCTGCTGCCAGACCGTGCTCGCCACGGCGGAACCGGCCAGTGCGATCACATCGCAGAACACGTCGGTGGCGCCGTTGGTCATGTTGATGTTCATCCCGACCGCATCCACGCTGAAATGGTTCCCCACATCTCGACCCTAGCGGTGCCGTCCCTGAGGACTCTTCGTACCAGACCTCACGTGGGGAGCACTGTCACGCCTGCCGATTTCAGCTGTTCAGCACCGATTCGGCGTGGCGGGCGACGGCGAGGATCAGGTCGTCGGAGTGGCGGGGGCCCACGATCTGGAGGCCGACCGGGAGGCCGGTGCGGGTGGTGCCGACGGGGATGCTGATGGCGGGTTGCTGGGTCATGTTGAAGGGGTAGGTGAAGGGGGTCCAGGCGGGCCAGCCGGTCAGGGCGCTGCCCGGTGGGACGTCGTGGCCGGCTTCGAAGGCGGGGATCGGCATGGTGGGGGTGATCAGGACGTCGTAGGCCGTGTGGAAGTTGCCCATGGTGATGCCTACTTCGGCGGCGACGTGGCGGGCGTCGAGGTAGTCGATGGCGGTCACGGAGTCACCGCGGGCCCACACTTCGCCCAGACCGGGATCCACTCGCTCGCGGGATCCGGCGGGGAACTTCGACAGCATGGTGGCCGCTCCCGCCGCCCACAGTGTCTCGAATGCCGCACGCGGATCGGGGAATCCGGGATCGACGGCGTCGATGGTGAGATCGGCCTGGGCGAGCCGGCCGACCGCGGCCGCGACGATCTCGGCGACCTCGGGGTCGACGCGCGCGTAGCCGAGTGTGGCGGAGTAGCCGACCGACAGTCCGCGTACATCCCGCTGCATCTGGCTGCGGAAGGTCGTGAAGGTGGGTGCCAGCGCCGTGGGGTCGCGTGGGTCGGGTAGCGAGAGGATGTCCATCAGCAGTGCCGCGTCCTCGACGGTGCGCGTCATCGGGCCGGCGTGCGCGAGCGGCCCGAACGGGCTGGCCGGGTAGAGCGGAACGCGCCCGTGGGTCGGTTTGAAACCGACGATTCCGCAGAACGAGGCCGGAATCCGGATGCTGCCGCCGCCGTCGGTGCCGACCGAGACCGGCGTCATCCCGCCCGCCACCGCCGCCGCGCTGCCACCGGACGAACCGCCTGCGGTCGTCGCGGGATCGGCGGGATTGCGGGTGATCCCGGTGAGCGGACTGTCGGTGACGCCCTTCCACGCGATCTCCGGGGTGGTCGTCTTTCCGACGAACACCATCCCGTCCTCGCGCAGCCGGGCGGCCACCGGACTGTCCACTGTCCACGGCCCGCCCGCGTCGATGCAGGTGGAACCGCGCAGCGTCGGCCAGCCCTCGGTCAGGAAGATGTCCTTGATGGAGATCGGCACGCCGTCGAGCAGGCCGCGCGGATTGCCCGACTGCCAGCGCGCCTCGGAATCCTTGGCCTGCACCAGCGCCCGATCCGGGTCGACCAGGCAGAAGGCGTTGAGCGCGCCGTCGCGGGTGGCGATGGCGTCCAGGCAGGCCTGGGTGGCCTCGACGGGGGAGAGCTGCCCGGCCGCGTAGGCCGAGACCAGCTGCACCGCGGTCATCGCGGTGGGATCGGTGGGGAGACCGGGGTCGGGCTGCGTCATGGCGGGGCTCCTTCAGCCGGGCACGTACCCGAGCGTCTTGTCGACAACGTTGTCCAGTGGCAGACCCGCTGCCCACCGGCCGAAGTTGTCGGTGAATGCGCGCACGATCTCGGTGCGCCACCCGTGGAAATCGCCCGAATTGTGGGGCGTGAGCACCACATTCGGCAGATCCCACAGCGGATGACCGACAGGCAGCGGTTCCGGGTCGACCACGTCCAGCGCGGCCCCGGCGATCGAGCCGTCGGTGAGCGCGGCCACGAGATCGTCGGTAACCACGGATTCCCCGCGCCCGACATTGACAAACCTGGCATGGGGTTTCATCGCCGCGAACGCGGCGGCGTCGAACATGTGCCTGGTCTGCGCGGTGAGCGGCGCGATCGCGATCACGTAGTCGGCGCGGGGCAGTTCGGCGTGGAGATCGGCGCTGACGGTGCCGAAATCCGGATCGCCGGTGCGGGCGCGGCGGCCGACCCCGCGCACCGTCATTCCCGCGGCGCGCAACAGTCGCGCGATGGTCCGCCCGATCGAGCCGGTGCCCACGATCAGCGCCGTCGCCCCGGCCACGCGTTCGGATTCGCGGTGGCGCCATTCCTGCCGCTGCTGCAACCGGATCGAGCCGGGGAGATCCTTGGCGAAGGAGATGATCTGCCCGAGAACGTATTCGGCGATGGCGGTGTCGAACACGTTGCGGGTATTGGTGACCACCACCTCGGAGGCGCGCAGCTCCGGGAACATCACCGGATCCACGCCGACGCCGCCCATGTGCAGCCAGCGCAGGCGGTCGGCGCTGTGCCAGGCGCCCGGTACGGCGCGGGTCTGGAAGTCGTAGACGAACAACACATCGGCGCCGCGTAGCGCATCGGCGAGCCCGTCGGCCTCGGTATAGCGCACGTCGGCGCGCTGGGCGACCGGGGCCATGAGGTCCGATTCGGGCGCACTGTCACGATGTAGGACGGTGACAATCGGCCCGTTTTCCACATTGACACCGTAAGTTCAGATCGTATGATTGTCAACAATCCGATCGTGTTCGGAGGTCTGCCCGGCTGAGCGCGAGAGGGGCCGAAGTGGAGTTCAGCTTCCCGGACATCGACGGGCCGGTAGCCCAACGAGGTATCGGCGTGATCGCGCCGTTCGACCTCGCCCTCGAACGGGAACTGTGGCGGTGGGCGCCCCTGGAGGTGAGTCTGCACCTGGCCCGCACACCCTATGAACCCGTGCCGGTGTCGCTGGCCATGGCCGAACTGGTGTCGAACCCGCTGCACCTGACCGCGGCCACCCATGACGTGCTGCACGTGGAACCGGAAGTCGTCGCCTACCTCTGCACGTCGGGCAGTTTCATCAACGGGCTCGCCTATGAGCGGTCACTGCGGGAAACGATCTGTCTGGCCGGTGCGCCCGACGCGGTGACCACCTCCGGCGCCCTGGTGGAGGCGATCAGGCGCCTGAACCTCACCCGCATGTCGGTCATCACGCCCTACGACGAGATCCTCACCGGCAAACTGCGCGACTTCCTCGACGAAGCGGGCTGCACCACGATCAAGTCCGATCACCTCGGGCTGGGCGGCGGTATCTGGAAGGTCAACTACCGCACCATCGCCGAACGGATCCTGCGCGCCGACGACCCGCGCTCGGAGGCGATCTTCGTCAGCTGTACCAACCTGCCGACCTACGACGTGATCGAACCGCTCGAACGGGCACTCGGCAAACCCGTCCTCACCGCCAACCAACTGACCATGTGGGCCTGCCTCGGCCGAATGAAACTACCGATGATGGGACCGGGGAAATGGCTCGTCGATGTGTTCTGAACGGAGTGAGATGCCAACGCCGACAATAGGGTTCATCTATCCCGACCACGCCGCCGAGGACGACTACCCGCGCGCCGCGGCCCTGCTCGACGCCGCATTGCCGGTGGCGCACATCTACGGCACCGACCTGCACGCGATCCCCGAACTCCTCGACCTCGGCAGCCCCGAGAAACTGCGCCATGGCGCCGAACTGCTCGCCCCCGACGAACCCGCCGCCGTCGTCTGGGCCTGCACCTCGGGCAGTTTCGTCTACGGCCCGGACGGTGCTCGTGGACAGGTCGAGAGCCTGGCCGCAGCGGCCGGGGTACCCGCGTCGAGCACGAGTTTCGCCTTCGTCGAAGCGGCGCGGGCGCTCGGGGTGCGGCGCGTCGCCGTCGTCGCGAGTTATCCCGAGGACGTCGCACGACTGTTCGTCGACTTCCTGGCCGACGCGGGCATCGAGGTCGTGTCGATGTCGAGTGCCGGGATCGACACCGCCGCCGAGGTCGGCACCCTGACCCCCGACCAGGTCCTGACGCTGGCCGTCACCAACGATCACGTCGACGCCCAGGCGCTGCTCGTCCCCGACACCGCCATGCATACTCTCGAAGTGCTCCCGAAACTCGAAGCCGCGCTCGGCAAGCCGGTGCTCACGGCGAACCAGGTCACCATCTGGGAAGGTCTGCGGCTGGCCGGGGTCACCCCGGTCGCGCCCGAACTCGGCGCGCTGTTCGCGCGGGGGAGCCGGCATGTCGATCATTGATTTCGAGCCGGTCAACCAGCAGTCGACCGCGGAGATGATCGCCGACCGGCTGCGCGAGGCGATCATGCGCGGCGCACTGGCCCCCGGCGCCCAGCTCGGTGAAGCCGACCTGGCGGCCGGCTTCGGTGTCTCGCGCGGACCCGTCCGCGAGGCCATGCAGCGCCTCGTCCAGGAGGGGCTGCTCTTCAGCATCCGCAACCGCGGCATCTTCGTCATCGAACTCACCACCGACGACGTCGTCGACATCTACCGCGCCCGCACCGCCCTGGAAGGCGGCGCGCTGGAACTGCTCCTTGACGGCCGCCGCGAGATCGCCTATGCCGCACTGGAACCCAGCGTCACCGCCATGCTCGCCACGGCCGAAGCGGGCGACGCCACCGGTGTCTCCGACGCCGATCAAGCCTTCCACGAAGCCCTCGTCACCGCCACCGACAGTCCCCGCCTGGTCCGCGCCGCCCGCACCCTGCTCATCGAAACCCGCATGTGCCTCGGGGCACTCCAGACCACCTACCCGGACCTGCGCGAACAAGCGCGCGAACACGTCGAATTGCGCGAAGCGATCGGCACGGGTTCCCCGGACCGCGCGCGTGCCCTGCTCGTCGAGCACATGGACGACGCGGTCCGCCGCCTGCGCGACCGTCCGGTGTGATGACGAGCCGCAGGGGACCGGCTGTGTGGAGGAGAGGCGGATTGCCCACGTCGCGGGGGTATTAGGTCGTCGTCGAGAGCACCCCGATCGGGGACCGGCGGGGACGAACGGCCCTGGGTCGGCGACCGCGCGGGGCGCAGGCTGGAAGCAGAACCTCTCATCCACTCACCGAGGCAGGCCTGTGATGAAGATCGAGATCCCCGCCGACACGCGCACTCCAGCCGATCCCGCAGTCGCGAGCACCCTGCTCGCCGACTACCTGCACACACAGCGGGAGACGATCCTGGACGGGCAGATCACCGTCGAGACCCACGACGATCCGGATTCTGTGCCCGGGATGGTGATCGCGGCGCGACGGGCGCGCAGTGCGCTGAGCGCACATCGGCGAACGGTGCGTTCGGAGCCGGAGGTCCGCAGGCTGATCGAGGAACTGCGCTGGTTCGGCATCAACCTCGGGGCAGCGCACGAGCTGCGGACGCAGTCGGCCCGGCTGCACGCCGCCGTGGACGTGCTGCGGCCGCGCTATGTCCGCGGTCCGGTGAACGCGAGGATCACCGAATACTTCGGCGAGCGAGCCAGACTCGCGTGGGTGGCCGCGCGCGGCCTGCTCGGCTCACCCCGGTTTCCCACCATGATCGAGGACATGATGGCCGAGGAACGGTTGCTGCGCGGTGGGATCGTGGCCGGGATCGACGACGTGGATCACGAGGAGGTGCTCAGCGCGCTCCTGGAGCGCGTGCGGTCGCGGATGCGCGCGATCGAGTCGGCGCGGGAGGAGGACGCGCGCGACGCGGCGGTCCACGCGTTGCGCAAAGCGATCCGGCGCACCCGCTATTACCTCGAGAGCGTGCACGATCTCGCACCGTCGCGCAGCACACAGGCCTGCGAGGGGTTGAAGGCGGTGCAGGACCTGCTCGGCGAGCACCAGGACGCGGCGGTGGCCAAACACCACCTGATCCAGATCACCAGGACGGCGGAGAACGCGGGGGAGTCGACCTTCACCTACGGACTGCTGCTGCAGCGCGAAATCGACCTGACCACACAGTGTTCGGTGGCATTGCCCGCGGTCTATTGGCGATCCCTGCGTGATGCCAGGGTGATGGCGGACGTCGAGCACATCGCCATCAGTGACCGACGCCGGGCCGGGCGATGATCAGCGGGCAGGTGGCGCCGTGGAGGACGGCCTGGGCGACCGAGCCGAGGGTCATCTCGGCGAAGCCACCGCGACCGTGGCTGCCGACGACGATCAGCTGGGCATCGGCACCGGCCGCGAGGACGGCTCTCGCCGGACGCTCCTCGACGACGATGCGTTCGACCGCGACCTCGGGATACTTCTCCGCGTACCCGGCGAGACTCTCCGCGAGCACCGCTTCGGCTTCGGCCTGCATCGTCGCGTGTGCCTCGTTGCGGTAGGACCCCGACCAGGCGTGCACCGCCACCAGCCGGGCACCGCGCCGGGCCGCTTCGTCGAAGGCGATGGCGACCGCGTCGACACTGCACGGTGAGCCGTCGACGCCCACCACCACGGCGGCACCGAGCGGCGTCGTCGATTCCGGGACCACCGCGACCGGGCACAGCGCGTGCCGGGCGAGGGAGGTGCTGACCGAGCCGAGCAGCGTCCGTCGGATGGCGCCGAGCCCGCGGCTGCCGACGACCACCAGCCGCGCCGATTCGCTGTGGTCCCGGAGCACCTGGACCGCGGGCCCCGCCACGGCATCGGTCGCGATGACGATGTCGGCGATCGGTGCGGTGAGCTCGCCGGCTTCCGCCGCGGCGGCGGAGACGACCGCTTCGCCGTGCCTGCGCAGCGCTTCGAGATCGTAGACCGGGCCGGTCAGACCCGGGCCGTAGTCGAGTGGGAACTCCGCCGCGTGGACGACCCGCAACGGCACCCGGTGGTGCGCGGCGTAGTAGGCGGCCCAGTACAGCGCCCGGCGCGACGGTTCCGAACCGTCGACACCGACGACGACCGGCTGCTTCGGATCTCCCGGAATGGTCATGACGGGTTCCTCTCCCTTGCCGTTCGGCTGCTGGTCGAGTGTTGTTTCCAGCGTGGTCCGTGCCCGGACCGGCCGATACGGCCGAAGGTCCCCCCGGGTGCTGGCATAGGTCCTCGGCCTGCCGTCTTTCGAGGCGACCATCGCGGACTCGAACCGCGACTCTCGGCTCTCCACCGCCGGTCCGCCGCGGACGACGATGGAATCATGACCACAGACAGCGCCCCCGCCATCGTCATCGCGGGCCTGACGAAACGATTCGGCCGGACCACCGCGCTGGACCGGCTCGAGCTCACCGTCCGGACCGGCGAGGTCCACGGCTTTCTCGGACCCAACGGCGCCGGCAAGACCACCACCATCCGAATCCTGCTCGGCCTGCTGCGCGCCGATGCGGGCACGGTGCGCCTGCTCGGCGCCGATCCGTGGTCCGACGCGGTCGCCGTGCACGCCCGGCTGGCCTATGTCCCCGGCGAGGTCACGCTCTGGCCGGGCATCACCGGCGGCGAGACCATCGATCTGCTCGGCGAGCTCCGCGGTGGCATCGATCCGCGGCGCCGGGCCGAGCTGCTGGAACGGTTCGATCTGGATCCGTCGGTGAAGGGCCGCGCCTACTCCAAGGGCAACCGGCAGAAGGTGGCACTGGTGGCCGCGCTGGCCTCCGACGCCGAACTGTTCCTCTTCGACGAGCCGACCGTCGGCCTCGACCCGCTCAAGGAGGTGGAGTTCCAGCGATGTGTCCGTGAACTCGTCGACGACGGACGCACCGTACTGCTGTCGAGCCACATCCTCGCCGAGGTCGAAGCGCTGTGCGATCGGGTGAGCATCATCCGCCACGGCCGCACCGTCGACAGCGGCTCCCTCACCGACCTGCGGCAGCTGCGCGCCACCACGATCACCGTCGAGACCGAGCGGTCGGCCGCGTCGCTGTCCGCCGTGCCCGGCGTCCGCAACCTGACCGTGGACGGGCGACAGGCGCGTTTCGAGGTCGACACCGTGCGCTACGACGACGTGCTGCGCGCGCTGGCCGGGCTCGGCGTCGTCGAGATGACCTGTGCCGAGGCGACGCTGGAGGACATCTTCCTCCGGCACTACGCCAACGCGCCCGACCCGGTGGCGTCGTGACCACCCCGAGCACGGCCCCGTCGAAGCTCGGCATCGCGGGCGCCGCGACGCTGGTGCGCTTCACGATCCGCCGGGAACGCTGGACCGTGCCGTGGTGGCTGGCCGGGATCGGCACGCTGATGGCGGTGCAGTCGACGAGCAGCCAGTCCCTGTACGACACACCGGAGAAGCTGGCACAGCTGCGGGAGACCATGAGCGCGAACGCGGCCGCCGTCGCGATGGGTGGACCGACGCGTCTGCTCGACACGATCGGCGGCGAGGTCGTCTTCGAGATCTTCGCCTACCTCGCGATCACCGCCGCGCTGATGAACATGTTCCTGATCGGCCGCAACACACGGTCCGACGAGGAGTCGGGGCGGGCCGAACTGGTCAGGTCGGCGCGGGTGGGGCGCCGCGCCCCGATGACCGCGGCCCTCGGCACGGCGCTGATCGCCGATGTGGCGGTCGCCGTGGTCGTCGGCGGCGCCGCGGCGCTGACCGGACTGCCGGTGGCGGGCTCGTTGCTGCTCGGGGTGGCGATCGGTGGTGTCGGTTTCACCTTCGCGGCGGCGACCGCGGTGGCCGCGCAGGTGTTCGAGAATCCGCGCACGGTCTACGGCGCGGTGACCGCCCTCATCGCGGCGGCCTACATCCTGCGCGCCGTGGGCGATGTGGGTCCCGACGCCGTGTCCTGGACCTCGCCCATCGGGTGGGGTCAGCGCACGCTGCCCTACGTCGCCGATCGCTGGTGGCCGATCGCGCTGTTCGTCGTCGCGTCGTCGTCGCTGATCGCCGTCGCGTTCCTGCTGTCGGAGCGCCGCGATTTCGGCGCGGGACTGCTGCGATACCGGACGGGCCGCGCGACGGCGTCCCCGCTGCTGGGTTCCTCGATCGGCCTGGTCTGGCGGTTGCAGCGGGCGGCGATATCGGCCTGGTGCGTCGGGGTTTTCGTGTTGGGCATCGCCTACGGGTCCTTCGCCGACAGCATCGAGGAGTTCTTGCGCGACAACCCCGAGATCGCGGCCTACCTGGCCGGTGATGCTCAGGACGCCGTGAATTCGTATCTGGCACTGACCCTCTCGATGCTGGCGCTACCGGCCGCGGCCTACGGAATCGGCGGCGTACTGCGTGCGCGTGGTGAGGAGTCGTCCGGTCGCGCGGAGCTGATCCTGGCCGGACCGGTGGGACGCGTGTGGTGGCTGAGCGGGTATCTCGCGGTGGCCATGGCGGGCAGCGCGGCCGTGCTGATCGCGGGCGGCCTCGGCACCGGGTTGGCCTACGGCGTGACCGTCCACGAGCTGAGCCAGGCGCCGCGGCTGGCGCTCGCCGCCGCGGTGTACGTGCCCGCGGTCTGGGTGATCGTGGCCGTCGCGACCGCCGCGGTCGGCTGGTGTCCCCGTGTCTCGGCCACTCTCACCTGGGTCTACTTCGGATATGTCGCGGTGGCGACCATCTTCGCCGACGCGTTCGGTCTGCCCGGCTGGTTCGCGGCGGCCTCGCCGCTCCGGCACACCGCACCGGTACCGATGGACGACATCGACCCGTCGGCGCTGGTTGCCCTGCTGGTGGTGGCCGCGGTCATCGCGGGAGCGGGTCTGCTCGGGTTCCGGCGCCGCGACCTGACCGGCTGACCGGCTGCGAGGTGACCGTGATGACATCGTCGACATTCCGCATCGATGGTCCGGCCGCGCTGCTGCTGCGCTGGTGGCGGTGTCGGCCGTGGAGCACCAACCCGCTGATGCGGTGGCCGGATCGCCTGCGGGCCTTCGTCCGCCTGCTTGCCGTGCTCGTCGTCCTGGCTTCGGTGCCGATCGCCGGCACGGTGGGGACGATCGCCTACCACGACGACGCCGTGCTGATCCGTGCCGAGCACGCACAGCGCACGATGGTCGAGGCGGTGGTGACGGAACGACCCGAATACCAGCCGTCCCACGTGCGACAGGCCCGGGTGCGCTGGAACACGGAGGCGGGCACGGTCGTCGCCACCGTGCCGGTCACGCGCTACACCGAACAGGGCGATCGGATCTCGGTGTGGCTCGACCCCTCCGGCACACCGGTCGACCGACCCCGGCAGCCGGTGGCGGCGTTGATGAACGGCATCGGCGCGGCGGCGATCACCGTGGTCGGCGCCGCATTCGGCGGGTGGCTGCTCGTGGCCGCCGCCGACCTCATCGCCGCGCGTCACCGCGGTAAGGAGTGGGATCGGGAGTTGTCCGCGCCGGAGCGGTAGCGATGGTGCCGCCACCGGGTGGGTCTGCCTGTGCCGCCGTACTTCCCGATGAGCCGCGGGCCCGGCTTCCGGTCCGCGAACTCTGTGGCGGACCATGGCTGACGATGGTTCAGGCGCGATCCGGACTCGAAGGGGACACCCATGCTCAGTAGCGAACTCGCCGACCTGGCCGGGGTCACTGTCCGCACGCTGCGCCACTATCACCAGATCGGGTTGTTGCCCGAGCCGCCGCGCTCGTCCGCCGGGTACCGGCGCTACGACGTCGGCCATCTGGTCCGGCTCCTTCGCATCACCCGGATGACCGCGCTCGGCATTCCGCTGTCCGCACTGCCCGCGGTGCTGGATGATCCGACCACCGCGGCGGAACTGCTCGACGACCTCGATCGCCGAGCCGCCGCCGAGATCGAACAGCTCACGGCCCGTCGGGCCAGTATCGCCGCGCTGCGTCGCACCGGTGCCCCGCCGGACCTGCCGCCGGAGCTGTCCCCGTGGCATTCCGCGCCCGCGGCGGATACTCCGGCGGAGATGGTCCGCTACGAACGCGAGCAACTGGTCCTGCTCGGGCATCTGCTCGGTGACGACGGTCCGGCCCGAATCGCCGCGCTGTTCGGTGAGATCGACGCGGAGATGGCCGCGGCCGAACCGCTCATGGCACGCTTCTACGCCCTACCGCCCGACGCCCCGGAGGCGGAGATCTCCTCGCTGGTCCAGGAACTGGCGGCCTACCTGGCACCGCTGCTGCAGCGGCTGGCCGCGCTGACTCCGCTCGACCCGCAGGCCTCGGCGCTGATCGGCAAGCTGAGCGAACAGACTCTCAATCCCGCGCAACATCGCGTACTGGACCGGATCGACCACCTCCTGGTCCCGCTCGGCAAACGCTGACGAGGCTCGCGCGCATCCGGCCTTGACTCCGACGCGACGTCAGGGTCTGAACTGGGGCCCTCACTCGCCAGATCAACCGGAGGATCCGCCATGACCAGCGCGTCGGAGCTCATCACCGTCGAAGAGTTCTTCACCCCGCCCACCCGCAGTCACGCCCGAATATCCCCGGACGGGACGAAAGTCGCCTACCTCGCCCCGTGGCGAGATCGCCTCAACGTGTTCGTCCGGGATGTGGACTCGGACTGGTCCACCCCCGACGACGGCGCGCACGCACGCCGCGTCACCGCCGACAGCCGGCGCAGCATCGAGAGCTTCTTCTGGACCGCCGACGGGCGCTACCTGCTGTTCCAACAGGATGCCGACGGCGACGAGAACTGGCACCTGCACCGGGTCGACCCGGCCCGCCCCGAGGAACCGGCCGTCGACCTGACCCCCTTCGAGGGCGTGCGGGTGACCGACGCGCACCTCGCACCCAACCGGCCGGGAACCGCGTTCGTGCAGATGAACAAGCGCCGCCCCGACCTGATCGACCTGTTCGAACTCGACCTCGCCACCGGCGAACTGACCACCGTCGCCGAGAACCCCGGCGACGTCATCCACTGGCTGAGCACTCCCGACCGCGTGCTGGCCATCACCATGGCGGAAGGCGGAGACCATGTGCTCTGGGAGTGGACCGCCGCCGCACGACGCCTGATCGCACGGTTTCCCGGCACCGAGATGGTCTACGCGGTGGTTCCGATGGTGCTCACCGCGGACGGGAACGGCCTGTGGATCGGTTCGACGCGGGGCTCGGACCGCACCCGTCTGGTCCGGCTCGACCTGGACACCGGCGAGCAGATCGACGTCGACAGCCACCCGGTCTTCGACCTGGACACCCCACGCCCCGAGGTCGACCCGCGTTACCCGTCCTCACTGATCCTGCACCCGAGCACCGGCGAACTCCTCGGCGTCCGATACCTGGGTGCCCGGCAGACGATCCACGCACTCGACCCGCACTTCGCCGCCGTGCTGCCACGGCTGGCCGAACTCTCCGACGGGGATCTGGGCCACGTCTCCTGCGATGCCACGGCACAGCGGTGGATCGTGGACTTCACCCACGACCGCGATCCCGGCGTCACCTGGTTCTACGACCACGCCACCGGCGAAACGCGCCGATTGTTCCGGCCGTTCCCACACCTCGACCCGGCCCGGCTCGCACCGGTCACCCCGATCACCCTCACCACCCGCGACGGCCTCGACCTGCCGTGTCACCTCACCCTGCCGGTCGGGCTCGAGCCGCGCGACCTGCCGACGGTCGTGCTGCTGCACGGCGGACCGTGGTACCGCGACAGCTGGAACTACGACCCGGAGGTCCAGCTGCTGGCCAACCGTGGTTACGCGGTGCTGCAGGTCGACTTCCGCGGCTCCACCGGCTACGGCAAGGCCCACACCCGGGCCGCCATCGGGCAGTTCGCCGGGCGCATGCACGACGACGTGATCGACGCCCTGGACTGGTCCATCGCCCAGGGCCACACCGATCCGGACCGGGTCGCGATCTACGGCAGCTCCTACGGTGGCTACGCCGCGATGGTCGGCGCCGCGTTCACCCCGGACCGCTTTGCCGCCGCGGTCAGCTACACCGGCATGTCCGACCTTACCGACCTCGTCCGGTCGGTCGTCCCCGTGGCCCGCCGGGCGATCGAGAACAACTACCTGCGCTACATCGGTGACCCGGACGATCCCGGTCAGGAGGCGGACATGCTCGCCCGCTCACCCATCAGCCGGGTCGAGGACATCACCGCGCCGATGCTTCTGATCCACGGCGCCAACGACGTCCGCGTCGCCCGACGGCACTCCGACCGGATGGTCGAGGCACTGCGCGCCCGTGGCATCGAGGTCGAGTACCTGCTGAACGAGCACGAGGGGCACTGGTTCATCAACTCCGACAGCAGGATCGAGCTCTACCGAACGCTCGAGCACTTCCTGGCCCGGCACCTGGGCGGGCGGTCACAAACCGGTCGACCAGCCGTTGCGTCGCGCGCAGCGTCGGGCGGTGGCCAGGACGCCCGCGATGGCCGGTGACGGATCGTTCGTGGGCCACAGCACCGAGAGTTCGGCCATGATCGGCGGATCGACGACGTCGCGGAGAACGATGTTGCTCGACGGCTTCGCGGCGTTCTCGGCGAACGAGGCAGGGGCGAGGCCCACTTCGCGTCCGCTGGCGAGCCGGGCGAGCATGGCGTTCACCGGCGGATCGTCGAACGCGCGGATCGTCGGCGTGAAGCCCGCTTCGTTGCACGCCGCGACGATGCCGTCGTAGTACGCCGGGGCCAGGCGGCGCGGAAACAGCAACAGCGTCTCGTCCTGCAGCGATTTCAGCGGGATCGTCGATTCGGCGGCGAGGCGGTGGCGTGTGCCGAGGAGCGCGGAAACGGGCTCCCTGCGCAGGATCTCGCCACTGACACCGTCGAAAGGTTGCGGTGCGAGAGCGAGACCGATGTCGAGATCACCGGCGCAGAGCCGACCGGGGATCTCGGCGCTGAAGATCTCGCGCGGAACGACGGTGAAGGTGGGGTGCGCTTCGTGGAAGGCGTTGAGAAGCGTTGTGAGCGTGTCGAAGCCGGTGACCGGGGTGTAGCCCAACCGGATCGTCGTCTCGATCCCCGACCCGGCCAGCTGGGTGAGCTGCACGGCCTGTTCCAGCGCGGCCAGTGCTACCGGCGCTTCGCGAGCCAGTGTCTTGCCCGCGGCGGTGAGCTGCACCCGACGGCTCGACCGCACGAACAGCGGGGTGCCGAGGGATTCCTCGAGCTTGCGGATCTGATGACTCAGAGAGGGCTGGGCGATGTAGAGACGCGAAGCCGCGCGGCCGAAGTGGAGTTCCTCGGCCACGGCCATGAAGTAGCGGAGGACGCGCGGGCTGATATCGATAGAAGGATCCTATCGTTTCGTAGACGAATAGGTCTTGGACGCCCGTGGGATGGCCGCCGTACGTTCGTTTTCAGGGTTCAACCGATTCAGAAGGACGTATCTTGACGCGCACCGCAAAAGCCGGATTGGAAGCTCTGCTCACCCCCGAAGAGAGCATCCTGCTGCTCATCGACCACCAGCCCTTCCAGTTCGCCAGTCTCGCCAGCCATGACGCGACCACCATCGTCAACAACACCGTCGGCCTGGCCAAATACGCGAAGGTGTTCGGTGTCCCGACGATCCTCACCACGGTGATCGAAGAGCGCGGCGGCTACCTCATCAAGGCACTCCAGGACGTCTTCCCGGAGCAGCAGCCGATCAACCGCACGTTCAAACTGCTCGCCACGCCCACCGCCGATGCCGGTGTGCCGACCGAAGCGGTGACCCGATGACTCCAGGACTGACGGACAACACCGGTGCCGCCGTGACGGTCGCGCTCGAACTCGCCGAGCTGATCAGTTCCTATGTGGTGAACGTCGCCGGATCTCGTGTCGGCAGAGCCGATTTCGTCGACTCGCCCGAGGTCGCCGGTGAGCGGATCTTCTTCCACACCGAGGTGGACCAGGAGTACGGCGGACGTGGCCTGGCCGGTCTGCTGGTGCGCGAAGCCCTCGCCGACAGCACTCGCAAGAAGCTCACCGTCGTGCCGGTGTGCCCACTGTTCGCCGCGCACTTGCGCAAGCATGGTGATGAGTTCGTCGCGAACGGCGGCGTGTTCCGTCCACCGACATCGGCCGACATCGCCCTGGTCACCCGCATCGCCCGGGGCGGGGCGTGAGCGCCGATCCGTAACGAGGGAGAACGACCAGTGCAGTCCATGATTCCCGACTACCTGACCGAGGTACTCGCGGCGGTGGAACCGGATACCTCCGGCGAGCGGGCGGGGTACATCCCCGAGCTCGCCGCGGCGGATCCCGAGCGGCTCGGCGCCGTCTTCGCCACGGTCGACGGCCAGGTGTACGGCGTCGGTGACATCGATACCGAGTTCACCATCCAGTCGATCTCGAAGCCGTTCACCTATGCGCTGGCACTGTCGGATCGCGGCTTCGACGCGGTGCTGGCCAAGGTCGGGGTCGAGCCGTCCGGCGAGGCGTTCAACGAGATCTCCCTCGAAAGCGACACCGGGCGCCCCCGTAATCCCATGATCAACGCGGGCGCGATCACCGCGCATTCGCTGGCCGGCGCCGAGGGACTCGATCCCGCGGCGCGGCTGGAGCGGGTGGTGCAGGGACTCTCGGCGTTCGCGGGTCGTCGGCTGACGGTGGACGAGGCGGTGTGCGCCTCGGAGATGGCGCACGCGCACCGTAACCTCGCCATCGCCCACATGCTCCGCAGCCACGACATCCTCACCGAGGACCCGACCGCCGTCGTCGACGGTTACATCCGCCAGTGCTCGGTGCTCGTCACCGCGCGCGACCTGGCCATGATGGCCGCGACGCTGGCCAATCGCGGGATCAACCCCGTCTCGGGCGAACGGGTGATCCGCGAACCGGTGGTGCGTCAGGTGCTGAGCGTCATGTCCACCTGCGGAATGTACGACGCGGCCGGTGACTGGGCGACCCAGGTGGGTATCCCGGCCAAGAGCGGCGTCGCCGGTGGCCTGATCGGCGCGCTGCCCGGTCAGATCGGCATCGCCACGTTCTCGCCGCGCCTGGACAGCCATGGCAACAGCGTGCGCGGGGTGGCACTGTTCGAACGCTTCTCCACGGACATGGGCATGCACGTGATGGAGGTGCCGCCCGCGGCGCGAGCGGTCGTGCGATCGAACCACGTCGTCGGCGCCGGACCCGCGGCGATCCGGGTCCTGCAACTGCAGGGCGGGGTCGGTTTCGCCGGTGCCGAGCGAATCGTTCGCGAGACGGTCGCCACCGCGCCCGCGGAGCCCGGCGTGGTCGTGGACCTCACGCTGGTTTCGTCGATCAACGACGTGGCGCGGCGCATGCTGCTGGAGCTCGCGCGCCGGCTCACGCTCGACGGGCACGAGGTCTACCTCGTCGACCCGGAATCGATGCTCCCCGACCCCGATCCCGGCGATGGTGGCCGGGTCACCGTCCTCGCCGACATCACGCAGGTCGTGAATCACGTTGTCGCCCAACGCGAGAACCCAGCTCGGAACGGAGAGAGCGACACATGAACAGCGAGCAGGCCGTCCGCGTGCGCGCATCGGAGAACGTCACCGCGGGCGCCGACGACGGTCGCCGTGCGCGTCGGCGGGCACCGCGCCGGGCCGCGGCACAGTGGGACCCCGGTGTTCGGCACCGGAGCGCCCTCGATCGTCTGCGTGCGCAGGAGTCCGTGCGCGATCCCGAGCTGCTGCCGCTGCGGTACGCCCGGATGGCGTTCTCGCCGTGGACCTACTTGCGCGGCGCCGCCGCCGTCATGGCCGCGGATCTCGCCGCCGCACCGCACTCGGGACTGACGGTTCAGATGTGCGGTGACGCGCACATCCTCAATTTCGGGCTCTGGGCCTCGCCCGAGCGACAGCTGCTCTTCGACGCCCGCGATTTCGACGAAACCCTCCCCGGCCCGTTCGAATGGGATCTGAAGCGCCTCACCACCAGCGTCTACGTGCTCGCGGACGCCGAACAGCTCGCGGGCGGGTGCGGTGACGACGCTGCCGCGGCGGCGGTCGAGGGATACCGCACGGCAATGCGCCGGTACGCCCGGATGGGGGAGCTCGACATCTGGTACGACCGGATCACCTCGGATGTGCCGTTGCGCGGCCTGACCTCGGAGTTCGCCGAAGCCACCGCACGCGGCATCGAGAAGCAGGCGAGGAAACGGACACATCGCGGGGTGGCCAGGCAACTCGTCTCCGAGGACGACGGGCAGCGCCGGATCAGCTTGGATCCGATGAAGCGCCGGGACGAGGGCATGACCCACGAGCAGCGGATCAGGGCCTACGAACAGGTCTACGAGACCTACCTCGCTTCGATCCCGCCTCATCTGCGTCGGCTCGTCGGTCGATTCGGCCGTGTCGATTCCGTCCGGCAGATCGTGGGTGTCGGCAGCGTCGGCATGCGCGTCTGGCTGCACCTGCTCGAAGGGGACAGTGGTAGGCAACCGCTGTTCTCCCAGGCGAAGCAGGCGACGGCATCGGTCTACGAGGAGTTCCTCGGGCCCAGCGAATTCGCGAATCATGGCGAGCGCGTCGTCGTCGGCCAACGGCTCATGCAGTCGGCGAGCGACATCTTCCTGGGCCATATGCGGGTCGACGGCTATGACTATTACGTCCGCCAATTCCGCGACATGAAGATCATTCCCAACGGAAAGCAGATCTCGGGATATCTGCCCCAGTTCGCCGCGGCGTGCGGGCACGCGCTGGCGAAATCGCATGCGCGCAGCGGCGATCCGGAAGCCATTTCCGGCTACCTCGGCAAAGGAAACGCCTTCGCCGACGGCATCCTCCGCTTTGCCCGCGCCTACGCCGAACAGACCCGCGTCGATCACGCGGATCTATGTGCCGCGATCGCGGACGGGGAAATCGCCAGCGCGGAACGCGGTTGGTGAAATCGCGCGGCTCCGGCTTCTAACCTTGCAGCAAACGGCCAGCGTTCGGCTGGTCGAATTCGAAAGGACACCTCATGGGTTACCTCACCGTCGGAGATGAGAACAGCACGCCGGTCGAGCTCTATTACGAGGATCAGGGCTCGGGTCAGCCGGTCGTCCTCATTCACGGCTACCCGCTGAACGGGCACAGCTGGGAGCGTCAGACACGGGAACTGCTCGCCGCCGGATACCGCGTGATCACCTACGACCGGCGCGGATTCGGGCAGTCGTCGAAGGTGGGCTCCGGGTACGACTACGACACGTTCGCCGCGGATCTGAACGTGGTCCTGGAGACCCTCGACCTGCGCGATGTGGTGCTGGTCGGCTTCTCGATGGGCACCGGCGAGCTGGCCAGGTACGTGGCCCGGTACGGGCACGAGCGCGTGGCGAAGCTGGCATTCCTCGCGTCGATCGAGCCGTTCCTGGTTGCCCGCGAGGACAATCCCGAGGGGGTGCCGCAGGAAGTCTTCGACGGCATCGCCGCGGCCGCGAAGGGCGACCGGTACGCCTGGTTCACCCAGTTCTACCAGGACTTCTACAACCTGGACGAGAACCTCGGCACGCGGATCAGCCAGGAGGCCGTCACCGGCAGCTGGAATGTGGCGATCACGAGCGCGCCGGTCGCCGCCTACGCGGTCGTGCCGTCGTGGATCGAGGATTTCCGCGGTGACATCGAAGCGGTGCGCGCGAGCGGCAAGCCCGCGCTGATCCTGCACGGCACCAAGGACAACATTCTGCCCATCGATGCCACCGGCCGACGTTTTCACGCCGCGTTCCCCGAGGCCGAGTACGTCGAAATCGAAGGCGCCCCGCACGGCCTGCTCTGGACACACGCCGATGAGGTCAACGCGGCCCTGAGCGCCTTCCTCAAATGATGCCGAGCAACAGCCCGATTCTGGCCGAGGACCTGCTCCTGCTGCTGTTCCAGCCGAATGCCGGTCTCCATTCCGGGACCGGCAGCATCGCGGGGGAGGGCACGCTCTACTACGTGCTCGCCGGAGCGGTCCTCGCCGATCTCGGACTCGGCGGCCACGTGCGGACCGACACCGGGCGGCTGGGGACGGTGACCGTGGCGGCCGTCGCCGACAAACCGCCGTCCGATCCGCTCCTTCGGGAGAGTTGGGAGTATGTCGCGGACAAGCCCAGGGGCGTGCAAACCGTCCTCGCCGCGACCGGTCCGACGCTGCGCGCACCGCTGCTGGATCGACTCGTCGAGCGAGGCGACCTCCGCCGCGGCACACGCAAGACCTTCGGCCTGTTCCGGACCTCCGTGCTCGAAGCGGGCGACAGCCGACGCCGCGACGGCCTGCTCGCCGACGTCCGCGCCGTGCTCGTCGACGGCGCGGAGCCGACGCCCCGCGTCGCGGCCCTGGCCGCGCTGCTCTACGGCAGCGGAACGCTACCGCAGTTCGACCGCGACATCCCTTGGACCGCACCGGTCATCGCCCGTGCCGAGGAGCTGAAGAACGGGAACTGGGGCGCCGGTGCCGCAGCGGAGGCGGTGGCGCGCACCGCCACCGCGACCATCGTGAACAGCGTCATCATCGCCGCGGCCGTCCCCCCGCGGGGATGAGAGAAAGAGGAATGGGGATGCGTCCGTTCGTGGACAAGGTCATGCCGGAGGCATGGCAGGCAGCGGCAGAGTTCTCGGCGGTGATCCGCGAGGCGGTGTTGCGCCGGGGGCTCACGGCGCAGGAGGCCGAGCTGATCAAGCTGCGTACGTCGCAGATCAACGGGTGTACGTACTGCATGGATCTGCATGCGCGCGAGGCGAGGAAAGCCGGAATCACCCAGCAGCGGCTGGATCTGCTGCCGGGGTGGCGCGACACCGAATTGTTCGACGAGCGACAGAAAGCGGTGCTCGCGGTGGCCGAGGCGGCCGCGTCGCTCCCGCTGACCGAGGAGGCGGACGCCGAACTCTTCGGTGCCCGAACAGTTCTCGGCGACGAGACCTTCGTGGCCGCCGAATGGGTGGCGATCGCGATCAACGCGTTCAACCGGATCTCGATCCTCAGCCGGCATCCGGTGCGTCCCCGCAATGCGAAAGGCAAGGTCATCCGATGAGCAACCTCGACGAACACGCCGAGATCGACGTACTGGCGGTCGAGGGATCGGCCACCACGACAGAGATCCTCGAACCGCGGGTCGTGCCGCTCGGCGGTGTCCGGGCGATGACCGTGTACCGGACCCTCCCGCAGCGGCAGCGATCGCTGGTGGGCGCGTGGTGCTTTCTGGATCACTTCGGCCCCGATGACGTCTCGGCGACCGGCGGGATGCAGGTGGCGCGACATCCACACACGGGTCTCGCGACGGTGTCCTGGCTGTTCGCCGGACGGGTCGAGCACCTCGACTCCGGTGGCAACACCGGCTCGGTGGTGCCGGGCGAACTCAACCTGATGATCGCGGGCCGCGGCATCACCCATCAGGAGCTCAGCGACCCCGCGACGAGCACGCTGCACGGTGTGCAGCTCTGGTACGCGCTGCCGGAGCAGACCCGTTTCGGCGAGAACGCCTTCGAGCACTACGCCCCGGAGCCGGTGATCCGCCCCGGTGTCACCGCGCGCGTGTTCATCGGATCGCTGCTCGGCTCGACCTCGCCGATCGAGACCCGCACACCCGACCTGCTCGGCGCCGAACTGATCCTCGAGCCCGGCGCCTCGGTACGACTTCCGGTGCGCTCGGACTTCGAATACGCCGTCCTCGCCGAGAACACCGCGGTCACGGTGAACTCGGCCGCCGTCGATCATCGGTTCCTCGCCTACCTCCCACCCGGCTCCGAGACACTGGTCATCACCGCAGGCGAGCGCGAAACCCGCATCATCCTGCTCGGCGGCGTTCCACTGGGCGAGCGGATCGTGATGTGGTGGAACTTCGTCGGCCGCAGCCACGAGGAGATCATCGAGTACCGCCGCCGCTACCAGGCCGAACTCGATTTCGACCCCGCCGACCCGGCCGACGCGGGCAAACGCGCCCTGTTCGGTGAGTTCCCCGCCGGCCAGCCCCGGCCGGTGCCCGCCCCGCCGCTGCCGAACTCGAGACTGGTGCCGCGCGGATAGGGGGACGCTCGGAGTGGCCGACGCCGCCGGGGGCGTCGGCACTGACGTATAAATGCGGAATGGAAACGCCCGGGTTCGAGGTCGAGGAACAGGACGTGCCGCCGTCGATGGCGCGGTCGTCGTTGTTGCGGGAGTTGCCGTCGACACCACGGGGTTTGCGGACGCGGGCGGCGCTGGTCGCGGCGGCACGGCGCGTTTTCGGGCAGCGGGGGTATCTCGATACTCGCCTGTCGGACATCACCGAGGCGGCGAAGTGCTCGTCGGGCACCTTCTACACGTACTTCGCGGGCAAGGAAGAGATCTTCGCCGCGGTGATGGAGGTCGCCCAGGAGGACATGATGCATCCGGGCATGCCGCGGGTGGCCGACGACGCCGATCCGGCCGAGATCATCGCGGCGAGCAACCGCGCCTACTTCGAGGCGTACCGGCGCAATGCCGACCTCATGGGGCTGTTGGAGCAGGTCGCCGGGATCGATCCCGAATTCGCCAAGCTACGGCGCAATCGCGCGGATGCGTTCATGTTCCGCAATGCGCGCAGCATCGCGAACCTGCAGCAGCGTGGGCTGGCCGATCAGGAGGTCGACCCGGTGCTGGCCTCGCGGGCGCTGTCGGGGATGGTCAGCAGGCTCGCGTTCACTCATTTCGTCGCCGGGTACGGCGATTCCGAGCCTCCCGCGCTCGATGACGTGATCGACACGGCGACCCGCCTGTGGCTCAACGCATTGCACATCCGACCTGCCGGGTGAGCAGTCCCCGACGGTCCTGAACCTGATGTATTACCTGTTCAGGGCCATTTCTACGCGCAATACTTGAAAGTGACGCCAAGTTCATGTAGACCAGTGTGGGGTGTGGATCACAGGTCGTGACCCCCGAAGTCGGCTCGACCGCACCTGCTGATCGCCGACCAGTCCGCATTGACCCAGGAGTCGAGATGTCCCTGTTCGTCCTGTCCGAGCGCGCGCAGAAGTATCGGGCGGATCTGCTCGACTTCATGGATTCGCACATCTATCCCGCCGAGCCCGTCTACGAGCAGCAGATGCGTGATTCCGGCGATCCGCACTTCCAGCCGCCGATCCTGGAGGAGCTCAAGGCCGAGGCTCGACAGCGTGGCCTGTGGAATCTGTTCCACCCGCACCCGGAATGGGGTCCGGGACTGAGCAATCTGGAATACGCGCCGCTGGCCGAGATCATGGGCCGCAGCTTCATCGCCCCGGAGGCGTTCAACTGCAACGCCCCCGATACCGGGAACATGGAGGTGCTCACGCTGTTCGGTAGCGACGAGCACAAGGAGAAGTATCTGAAGCCGCTGCTGGACGGGACCATCGCCTCGGCGTTCGCGATGACCGAGCCGCAGGTGGCCAGCTCGGACGCGACCAATGTGGAGCTGTCGATGGTTCGCGACGGCGAGGAGTACGTCCTCAACGGGCGAAAGTGGTTCGCCTCCAACGCCATGCACGCCAACTGCAAGGTGCTGATCGTGATGGGCAAGACCGATCCGCACGCCGCCGCGCACCGCCAGCAGTCGATGATGGTCGTGCCGATCGACGCACCGGGGGTCACCGTGCTGCGCGGGCTGCAGGTCTTCGGCTACCAGGACCGGGAGGGCCACGCCGAGATCGATTTCGACGACGTGCGGGTGCCTGCCAAGGACGTGCTGAAGGGCGAGGGCGAGGGCTTCGCGATCAGCCAGGCACGCCTCGGCCCCGGCCGTATCCACCACTGCATGCGCTCGATCGGTATGGCCGAACGCGCACTCGAGCTGATGTGCAAGCGGGCGCGCTCGCGCAGCACCTTCGGCAAACCGATCAGCGAGAACGCCAACATCCAGGACTGGATCGCCGAATCACGGATCGAGATCGAGATGATCCGGCTGCTCACCTTGAAGGCGGCGTATCTGATGGACACGGCCGGTAACAAGCAGGCGCGCACCGAGATCGCGGCCATCAAGGTGGCGGCGCCGAACATCGCGCTGAAGGTGGTGGACCGGGCCATTCAGGTGCACGGAGCGGGTGGTGTCAGCGAGGACTTCCCGCTCGCTCTTGCCTGGGCGCACCTGCGCACCTTGCGCCTGGCCGACGGCCCCGACGAGGTGCACAAGCGGGCGATCGCCCGCCAGGAACTCGGCAAGTACCGCGCCGAGGTGTCCGCCGAGAGCAATGGCAGGGGAGTGCTGGCCTGATGACGACCATGGACCTGACCGGCCGCACGGCCATCATCACCGGCGCCTCGCGCGGTATCGGACTCGCCGCGGCACAGGCCATCGCCGCCGCGGGCGGCAATGTGGTGCTCACCTCGCGCTCCCAGGAATCGGCCGACGCCGCGGCCGCGGAGGTCGGGGGCGCTGCCCTCGGCGTCGCCGCGCACGCCGTCGACGCGGACGCGGCCCGGCGCTGCGTCGACCTGGCGATCGAAAAGTTCGGCAGCGTGGACATTCTCGTCAACAACGCGGGAACCAACCCCGCCTACGGCCCGGTGATCAGCCAGGATTACGCGCGATTCCAGAAGACCTTCGACGTGAACCTGTGGGCCCCGATCCTGTGGACCGCACTGGCCACCGAAGCCTGGCTGGGGGAGCACGGCGGCGCCGTGATCAACACCGCCTCCATCGGTGGGCTGGGATTCGAGGCCAACCTCGGTCTGTACAACGCGAGCAAGGCCGCGCTCATCCACCTCACCAAGCAGATGGCGCTGGAGCTTTCGCCCAGGGTGCGGGTCAACGCGGTCGCCCCGGGCGTGGTGCGGACCCGCCTGGCCGCGGCGCTGTGGCAGGAACACGAGCAGCTGCTCAACGACGCCACCGCGCTCAACCGGATCGGTGAGCCCGAGGACATCGGCGCCGCCATCGCCTTCCTCGCCTCCGATGCCGCGAGCTGGGTCACCGGCGAAACCATGGTGATCGACGGCGGACAGCGGCTCGGCGACGCCGCGCTGTTCCGGAAGGGACCGGTCGCCGGTGCCTGAGACACACACCGGCGCAGTCGATCCGGTAGCAGTGGCGGGCTGGCTCGACTCGCTGGGCATCGAACACAAGGCGCCGCTGCGCTTCACCAGGATCGGTCTCGGCCAGTCCAATCTGACCTACCTGCTCACCGACGCCGCGGGCCGGCGCTGGGTACTGCGCAGACCACCACTGGGCCATCTGCTCGCCTCCGCGCACGATGTGGTGCGGGAGGCGCGGATCATGGCGGCGCTGGAGGCCACCGCCGTGCCAGCACCCCGCATCCTGGGGGTCGGCACCGATCCGGCGCTCGCCGAGGTGCCGCTGGTCCTGATGGAGTTCGTCGACGGCCAGGTCATCGACACCATGGACGTCATCCGCTCGCTGACACCGCGGCGACGGCGCGCGATCGCCCTGTCGCTCGTGCGGACCCTGGCCCAGATCCACGCCGTAGACATCGCGGCGGTGGGTCTCACCGAGCTGGCCAGCCACAAGCCGTACGCACAGCGTCAGCTGAAACGCTGGGGCGGGCAATGGGAACAGTCCAAGACCAGGGAACTGCCCGCCCTCGACGACCTGACCCGCAGGCTCGTCGCCGCGATACCGGAGCAGCGCGAGATCACCCTCGTGCACGGCGATTTCCACCTGCGCAACATCATCGCCGACCGCGACTCCGGCGACCTGGTCGGCGCCCTGGACTGGGAATTGTCCACCCTCGGTGAGCCATTGGCCGACATGGGCAGCCTGCTGGCCTACTGGACCGAACCCGGCGAGGACACCGGCGGCGACTTCCCCGCCTCGTCACTGCCCGGCTTTCCCACCCGCGCGGAAATGGCGGAGGTGTACCTGGCCGAAACGGGTCGTGACCCGGCCGCCCTGCGGTACTGGCATGTGTTCGGCCTGTGGAAGCTCGCCGTGATCGCCGAGGGCGTGATGCGCCGTGCCATGGACGAACCCGAGAACAAGGCCCCGGCGGGCACCCCGACCGTCGAGCGCGTCGACGCGGTGGTGCGCCAGGCGACCGCAGTGGCCGACGCCGCCGGAATCTGACCGAGAACCAGGAGAGACAGATGACTCAGGAAACCAGGACCGCCATCGTCACCGGCGCCGCCCGCGGCATCGGTGCCGCCGTCGCCAAGCGCCTCGCCGCCGACGGATTCGCCGTCGCGGTCCTCGATCTCGACGCCGCCGCCTGCGCGGCCACCGTCGAGGCGATCACCGTCGCGGGCGGCCGGGCGCTGGCCGTCGGCGCCGACGTCGCCGACGAAGCCGCGGTCACCAGGGCCGTCGAGCAGATCACCGAGACCCTCGGCGCGCCGACGGTCCTGGTCAACAATGCCGGGATCATTCGCGACAACCTGCTGTTCAAGATGACCGTCGACGAGTGGGACGCGGTCATGAACGTGCACCTGCGCGGCGCCTTCCTGATGACGCGCGCGGTGCAGCAGCACATGGTGGAGGCCGGGTTCGGCCGGATCGTCAACCTGTCGAGCACCTCGGCGCTCGGCAACCGCGGCCAGGCCAACTACTCGGCCGCGAAGGCCGGGATGCAGGGCCTGACCAAGACCCTCGCCCTGGAACTGGGCAAGTTCGGGGTGACCGCGAACGCGATCGCCCCCGGCTTCATCGAAACCGAGATGACCGCGGCCACCGCCGAACGCGTCGGCCTGCCCTTCGCCGAATTCACCGCGGCCATGGCGAAGCAGATTCCGGTGCAGCGCACCGGCGTTCCCGACGACATCGCGCACACCGCGTCGTTCCTGGTCAGCGCGGGGGCGGGATTCGTTTCCGGGCAGGTCGTGTACGTCGCCGGCGGACCGACGGACTGAACCGCGGCCGAGAGACGAGGACGACGAGATGACCACCGGGACAGCGATCGCCGCCGATCTCGATGCCCGCGTCGCGAGGCTGCTCGCGACCCACGATCCGGCGACGACAGACGTTCGCGAATTCCTCGGTGCCCGTTTCGATCACGGATTGGCCTGGGTGCACTTCCCCGTCGGCGACGGTGGCCTCGGGCTGTCGCAGATCCATCAGGCCCGCGTCGACGCCGCGCTCGCCGCGGCTGGAGCGCCCGGTCCCGCCGTCGACCGCAACGGCATCGGCCTCGGCATGGCCGCGCCCACGATCGCGGCCGTCGGCACCGCCGAGCAGAGGCGAAAGTTCTTGCGGCCGTTGTTCACCGGGGAACACATCTACTGCCAGCTGTTCAGCGAACCGGGTGCGGGCTCGGACCTGGCCGCGGTCGCCACCCGCGCGGTGCGCGACGGCGCGGACTGGGTGGTGGACGGGCAGAAGGTCTGGACCTCCGGCGCGCAGAACGCGCAGCTGGCGATCCTGGTCGCGCGCACGGACCCGTCGGTGCCCAAACACGCGGGCCTGACCTACTTCCTGTGCGACATGAGCGATCCGGGAATCGAGATCCGGCCGCTGCGCCAGATCACCGGTGAGGCCGAGTTCAACGAAGTGTTCCTGACCGGGGTGCGCGTCCCCGACGAGAATCGGCTCGGCGGCATCGGCCAGGGCTGGGGTGTCGCGACCACCACCCTCAACAACGAGCGGGTGGCGATCGGATCCGGCGCGCCGCGCGAAGGCGGACTGATCGGCAAGGTCGCCCAGACCTGGCGGGAGCAGCCGCACCGGCGCGATCCCGCCATGCACGACGAACTGCTTCGGCTGTGGGTCGAGGCCGAGGTCGCCCGTCTCACCGGGGAACGACTGCGCCAGCGGCTCGCCGCCGGTCAGCCCGGGCCGGAGGGATCGGCGATGAAGCTGGCCTTCGCCCGGCTCGCCCAGCGCATCTCGGGCTTCGAGATCGAACTGCACGGCGAAGCCGGACTCCGCTACGACGACTGGACCCTGCGCAGGCCCGAGGTCGTCGACTTCACCGGCCGCGAGCCGGGATACCGGTATCTGCGCGCCAAGGGCAATTCGATCGAGGGCGGCACCTCCGAGATCCTGCGCAATGTCATCGCCGAGCGGGTGCTCGGTCTGCCGCCCGAACATCGTGTCGACAAGACCGTCGCCTGGAAGGACCTACCCCGATGAGCGCCGCGGACCTGCTGTACTCCGACACCGAGGAAGCGCTGCGCGACAGCGTGCGGCGATTGCTCGCCGATCGATGCCCGCCGGACGCCGTGATCGGCGTCTACGACCAGGCGCCACGGGATTTCGCGCCGGTGTGGAAAGCGCTGGCGGTCGACCTCGGCGTCGCCGGGCTGCTGGTACCGGAGGAACTCGGCGGCGCGGGCGCCACGGCCCGCGAGGCCGCGGTGGTGCTGGAGGAGCTCGGGCGTGCGGTCGCGCCGGTGCCGTTCCTGACCAGCGCGGTGCTGGCCACGCTGGCGTTGCTGCGCGCCGGGGACACCGACTTCGTCGGCGAGCTGGCCGAGGGTGATCGCACCGCGACGCTGGTGGTGCCGCTGTCGACTGAACCGGGTGCGGCCATGACCTCCGTGCTGGCCACCGCGGGCGGGCTGACCGGCGCCGTCAGCAGCGTCGCGGGTGCGCTGGAGGCCGATTTGCTGATTGTTCCGGCGCTCGGGCCGCACGGTGTCGAGCTGCACGCCGTCGACCGGAACGCACAGGGCGTCACAGTGACGCCGGTGCCGAGCCTGGACATGACAAGGCCGCTCGCCGATCTCACCTTCGGCGCCACACCGTCCTCCCTGGTCAGCGCCGCCGCGGCCGATGCGGTCACCGACGCGCTGCGCTGCGGTGCGGCCCTGCTGTCCGCCGAGCAGTTCGGTGTGGCGAGCTGGTGTTTCGAGACCACGCTGGCCTATGTGAAGGACCGCAGGCAGTTCGGCCGAGCGATCGGCTCGTACCAGGCGATCAAGCACCGGCTCGCCGACCTGTGGCTCGAGGTGGGGTCGGCCTGCTCGGCGGCACGCTATGCCGCGGACACCTGGGCCAGGGCCGACGACGATGCCGACATCGCCGCCGCCGTGGCGCAGTCCTACTGCGGTGAGGTGGCGGTGCACGCCGCCGAGGAATGCATCCAGCTGCACGGCGGCATCGGCATGACCTGGGAATATCCGGCGCACCTCTACCTGAAGCGCGCCAAGAGTTCGCAGCTGGCGTTCGGCACCGGCTACCGCCACCGGGCCCGGCTCGCCGAACTCATCGATCTGCCGGTGGCTCCGGCGAAGACAGCGAGGAGCTGAACGTGAAAGCATGGCGAGTGCACGAGACGGGCGAGCCGCGCGAGGTGCTGCGCCTGGAAGAGATCGCGGACCCGCACGCGGGGCCCGGGCAGCTCGTGGTGCGGGTCCTGGCCGCACCGGCGAACTTCCCCGATGTGCTGCTGTGTCGCGGCAAATATCAGATCACGCCGCCGCTGCCGTTCACCCCCGGTGTCGAACTGTGCGGTGAGGTCGTCGAAATCGGCGACGGTGTGACCAGGTTCGCCGTCGGCGACCGGGTGATCGGCAATCCGAACCTGCCCGCGGGCGCCTTCGCCGAGCACACGGTCCTCGACGAGGCCAATGCCTTCGCGGCGCCTGCCGCACTCGACGACGCCGAAGCCTCGGCGCTGAGTATCGGCTATCAAACCAGCTGGTTCGCCCTGCATCGACGCACGAAGCTGCTGGCGGGGGGGATGCTGCTGGTGCACGCCGCCGCGGGCGGTGTCGGCAGCGCGGCGGTGCAGCTCGGCAAAGCCGCGGGCGCGACGGTGATCGGCGTCGTGGGCGGCGCGGAGAAGGCCGAGTACTGCCGGGCACTCGGCGCGGACCTGGTGATCGACCGCCGGACCGAGGATTTCGTGCCGGTCGTCAAGGAGTTCACCGGCGGGCGCGGCGCCGACGTCGTCTACGACCCGGTGGGCGGTGAGGCCTACGCCAAATCCACGAAATGCATTGCCTTCGAAGGCCGGATCCTCGTGATCGGTTTCGCGGGCGGCACGATTCCGCAGCCCGCGCTCAACCACGCGCTGATCAAGAACTACTCAATAATCGGCTTGCACTGGGGTCTGTACAAGCAGTACAACCCGCAGGCGATTCAGGACTGTCACGCGGAGCTGACCGGGCTCGCGGCCGCCGGTGCGGTCAAGCCGCTGGTCAGTGAGCGGCTCGCACTCGCCGACGTCGCCGACGGCCTCGGCCGGCTCGGTGACGGCCTGACCGTCGGACGAATCGTGTTCGAGCCGTGAGGGATTCGGCGCACGATCCCCGCGACGCGATTCTCGTCGATTTCGGCGGCGTGATGACCACGAGTGTGCTCGACGCGTTCCGGGAGTTCGGCGCGTCGCTGGGTGATCCGGAGCTGCCGCTCACCTTGCTGAGCACCGACGCGGCCGCGGGCAGGCTGCTCGCCGAGCACGAGTCCGGTCGCATCGACGCCGACGCCTTCGACACCGGTTTCGCCGAGCGGCTGCGCGCCCACGGTGCCGATGTCGAGGCCGCCGGGCTCAGCGCCCGCATGCAGCACGGACTCCGGCGCGACGAAGCCAGTATCGAGTTGATCCGGCGGCAGCGACGTGCCGGTGTTCCGGTCGCCCTGGTGTCGAACGCGTTCGGCCGGGATTGCTACGCCGGGTTCGATCTGGCGGAACTCGCGGATGTGGTGGTGATCTCCGCCGAGATCGGGGTGCGCAAACCGTCGCGCCGGATCTATCAGATCGCCTGTGACCAGTTGGGCGTGCGGCCGGATCGAGCGGTCATGATCGACGATCTCGCGCAGAATCTCGCGGGCGCGGCCCGGCTCGGTATCGCCGGGGTGCTGCACACCGACGCGGTGGACACCCACCGCCAACTCGTCGACAGGTTCGGATTCCACGAGTGACATTCCGCGCGGTCAGCGGCCCGGCGATCGGCGGAACGCCGGGCCGTCGGCGTCGGTGTGCGGGACTGTCTGCGACGATGGTGGGGTGCCAGATTCGGTGAACACGCGGGCAGGTGGGCAATCACCGGCATTGACGCCACGGGGCGAGCGCACCCGCGCGAAATTGGTGGAAGCCGCCGAACTCGTGTTCGTTCGGCTCGGTTTCGTGGAGACCCGGGTGGCCGACATCGTGGCCGAGGCGGGCGTCGCCCACGGCACCTTCTACGTGTATTTCGACTCCAAGGAGGCGATCTTCCGCGCGGTGGTGCTGAAACTCATCGCCGTGATGCGCGAGAAGGTGCGTTCGGGCCCCGGCCCACAGCCCGATTCCGCGGTGGAGGCGATCGAATCGGCCGTGCGGACCTATGTCATGGCCTTTCGTGATCACGCACGGCTGATGCTCATGTGGGGCGAGGTCGCCGGACTCAATCCCGACCTCGACGAGCTGCTCCGCGCCGAGATCGACCTGTTCATCGACCGGGCAGAGAAGATGATCACCCGGCTACAGGACAATCGCCTGGCCGCCCGCGACATCGACGCCCACTACGCGGCGACCGCACTGTGCGGGATGGTCCGCGAATTCTGCGCGCACTGGGCCAAGACCGATGCCGCGATCGACGCCGACGCGGCCGCGGCCACCCTGTCCACCCTGTGGGTGCGTGGCATCGGCGTGGTCCACCGCGCGCCACCGGTCTGACGCGCTACCACGGACACCTCTCGGCGTCCTGCTCGCGGACCTCGGCCGGCATCGAATCGGGCGAGCGGTCCGGCGCGGTGTCGGCATGGCGGCGAATGGGATCGATGACGTCGACCATGGGCGGCTCCTTCGAACACGGCGGCGAGCGCGACGACCCACACGCTATCTGAATCTGACGTCAAATCCGATCAAATCACGCGATCGGATCGAGTTCGTCGAGATGAGCGGCCATTCCGCGGTGGAGTGCGGCGGTGAACCGCGCGGATCAGACGAGGTCGCGTCGAAAAGTGTGATTGACATTACCCGGTAGCTACCCCACACTGATCCCACCAACTTGAAGTTGGCGTCAAGTTCTACTTCCGTCAGGTCTCTCACAGGGCGTGCAGCCCGAGGAGTACGCGCATGACCGCACCCCCATTGGAACCGGCAGGCCCGGCCATCCCGGCAGCACAGCAGCGTCGCCGCGCCCATCGAAAGTTGCTGGCCGCCGGCCTCATCGGCAGCTCCATCGAGTGGTACGACTTCTTCCTCTACGGAACGGCCGCCGCCCTGTTCTTTCCGCAGGTGTTCTTCCCCGACAGCTCCCCGCTGATGGGCACGCTGCTCTCGTTCAGCACGTTCTGGGCGGGATTCGTCGCCCGTCCGCTCGGCGGTGTGCTGGCCGGGCACTTCGGCGACAAGTACGGCCGCAAACCCGCGGTGGTCACCTGCCTGCTCGGCATGGGTCTGGCCACCTTCCTCATCGGCTGTCTGCCGAGCGCGCACGCTATCGGCGTGGCGGCGCCGATCCTGCTGGTGACGCTGCGCTTCGTCCAGGGCATGGCCTGCGGCGGGCAGTGGGGCGGAATCGTGTTGCTGCTCACCGAATCCGCGGATCCGAAGAAGCGGGGGTTCGCGGGAACCTTCGGGCAGATGGGTGTTCCGCTCGGCGTGATCCTCGGCAATGTGGTGTTCCTGATCGTGGCCCGTGCGGTTGCCGAGGACGCCTTCCTGAGCTGGGGCTGGCGGGTGCCGTTCTTCTGCAGCGCGCTGCTGTTCCCGGTCGTGCTCTACATCCAGACCAGGGTCGAGGACACGCCCGAATTCCGTGAGCTGCAAAAGGAAGTCGCCGACAAACGCACCACCGCCGTCGCTCACGCGCCGCTGTCGGAGGCGATCCGGCTGCACTGGCGAAAGATCCTGCTCGGTTGCGGTCTGCTGGCCGCCACCAACGCCGCCTTCTACATCAGCATCGCGGGCGTACTGAGCTATGGCACCCAGGAACTCGGGATGAAGTACAACGACATCCTGACCATCTCCCTACTGGTCTCGCTGTTCGGTGGCGCGATCATCCTGTGGTCCGGCGCCACCTCGGACCGGGTCGGGCGCAAACCGCTGATTCTGATCGGCGGGATCGGCCTCATGGTGTGGGCGTTCCCCTATTTCTGGCTGGTGGACACCGGGAAACTGCCGATGTTCTTCCTCGCGCTCGCCGTCGGGACGGTGTTCCAGTCGATGACCTATGGCCCGCTCGCGGCATTCATGGGCGAGCTGTTCGAACCGCGACTGCGCTATTCGGGTGCGTCGATGGCCTACCAACTGGCCGCCATCACGGTGAGCGGCGGCACCCCGTTCATCATGACCGCACTCATTGCCAACACCGGCTCCACCACCCTGGTCTCGGTCTATCTCGCGGCCATGGGCCTGGTCACCGTCGTCAGCGCCTGGCTGTTGCGCGAGACCAATCCCGCCGAGGTCCGGGCCGACCATCGCGCTGTTCCGGGTGAACAGCTCTACACCGCGAAGATTCCCAGTCCGTCAGTATCGAAGGAGTAGTCATGGTCGACACGACGACCTTGCCCGTCCGCCCGAAGACTTTCGCCGAACTCACCGAATTGATCGGGTGCGAACTCGGTCCGACCGGATGGCACGAGGTGACGCAGGGGCTGGTGAACGCCTTCGCCGATGTCACCGGCGATCACCAGTGGATTCATGTCGACCCCGAGCGTGCCGCGGCCAGTCCGTTCGGCACAACGATCGCGCACGGTCTGTACAGCCTGGCATTGGGGCCCGCGATGTCCGCCGAACTGCTGGCTCTCGACGGTTTCACCCACAGCCTGAATTACGGCTACAACAAGGTTCGCTTCCCCGGCCCGGTCCCGGTCGGCTCGCGAATTCGGCTGCGCGCCACCATCGTTTCCGTCGAGCAGGTCGCGGGCGGAATCCAGATCGTGCTGCGCCAGGTCGTGGAATGCGAAGGCAGCGAGAAGCCGGTGGTCGTCGCGGAATCGGTGGCCCGCGTCGTCGAGGCGTGACCGGAAAGGAAAATCGGTGCGGGCTACCTCAGGGGGCGTCCAAGACGCTGGCCGGAACTCCGTAGGGCAGAAAGCGCACCCGGCGGCGATCGTCGGTGTTGTCGCGGTGTGCGCGTAAGGCCTCGAGTTCGGTGGGGAACACCTGGTCGACGTTGGCCTGGCCGGCATCGTCGATGCTGTAGATCGCCCACACCCCGCTGCCGGTTTCACCGGTGGTCTCGCCTTCGGGCTTCGGCGGACGTGGCCGCTGCTGCTGGAAGAACTGACCGACCAGCGATGTCAGTGAACCGAGGTCGGCCTGATCCACCCGATCCAGATACACACCGGCCTTGCCGAGCAGGTCGAGCAGTTCGCTTCCCGCCCCGCGCAGCGCACGCTCGAAATCTTCGGGATCGATGCCGAATGGTTCATTGGTTGCCATCGCATGTGCTCCTGAGGGAGTTGGGTGCTGTGCCCTCAGTGTCCTCGCGAAATGCCGACTTCGCCAGGTGCCGAAGCCGGCGGCCGGGTCGCCGCCCCCGAGCACCCCGGGCCGACTCGGGCAAGGTCAGACCGGCATGCCCAGTGCCGATGCCAGTCCTCGGCGAACCTGGCCGCACGCTCGGATGCCGAACTCCGGGACCGGAGCGCCGCCACCGGCAGCTCGCGGGCTACCTCGCGGCTGCCGGCCCGAAGTTGAATTCCGAGGGTTGGAGGATGACGAACCCCGCGCCGTCGAATCGCACCTGTGCCACCTCGCCGGAGCCGCCGCGCAGCATCGATCCGAAACTCTGGGTGCGCACGATGGAGGTCTGCAGGCCCGAGGACCAGCCGATCAGTGCGTCGGAATCGGCGAACACCGGTTGCTGGGGGCCGACGGGGATGACGATCGGCTGGCCGTGGCTGGTGATGGCCAGTCGGCCCTGTCCCTGGAAGACGCAGTTGAACAGGCCGCCGCCGACGAAAGCGCCTGCACCGGACACCATCTGGATCTCGTAGCCGAGCGAGGGCTCGTAGGCCAGGATGTGTTTGCCGTTGATCGACAGCGCGTCGCCGGGATCGAGGTCGATCAGAAAGCACTCCGAGGCATGGTGGGCGAACCAGACCTCGCCTTGGCCTCGGCAGCTCATCAACGGCACACCCTCACCCGTGGCGAATCGCTTGACGAGGTTGCCCAACCCTTGGCTCTTGACCTCGAACGCGAACTGCCCGCGGTAGCCGATCATGGAGCCTTGGCGGGCAAAAACTTCGCCGTTGACGCACGCCTTCACGCACCTCGAGTGCTGCAAGGTGAGGCCGAGCTGGGTTGCGGGCTGGGCCGAATTGTTCGCGTGGAAGATGTCACTGCGCATGCGCGTTGGCGCTCCTGAAGAGTGGTGGATGGCTTGTGGCCACGATACGGTGACGCCTGTCCGGAAGGATCCGCGGTGCGGTGCGGGCGTCGACGGCTACGAGCTGAGCTGTTCGCGAACGAAGGCCGCGGCCTGGTCGCGGTTGTCGTTGACGAAGTAGGCGAAGTGGCCGTAACTCAGCGCGTTGCCGAAGCCGACGGCCGGGTCGCCGCCCTGGCAGACACGGTCACCGGCGTGGCAGTAGTCGCGCAGGCGGTCGGCGAATCCGGCGAGCGCGCCGGTGGGCAGCGGACCGGTGCCGGACAGGGCGGGATCGAAGGTGCCGCGGTTGTAGGGTTCGGCACCGTTGAACACGGGGCTGCCGAACAGGGCGACGGCGTCGATCCGCGCGGCCGCCTCGTCGGTCAGCGCGGCTCGCGCGAGGGTGTTCCCGATGACGCGGGCGCCTTGGGAATAGCCGAGGAGGACGAGCTGCTGGTCCGGACAGGTGGCGGCGGTCTCGTTCAGCAGCGTGGTGAGATTCTCGATGCCGCGGACGGAGCTGTCGGTGGCCATCGAGGCCGGGTATTCGAGTTCGGTCACCGTGGTGTGGCGTCCGGATTCCTGGGCGATCCGCCGGCCCAGCGGAGTGAGCAGCAGGCTACCGAGCTGCGGCTCGAGGGTGCCCCGGACGGTGACGACCCGGACCTCCGCGCAGCCGGTCGGGCCGGTGGTCGGCTCGGCGGCCGCGGCCGGGAGGGTGATCGGGGCCAGGGCCACGGCGACTGTTGCGGCTGAACACGCCAGGATTCGAGATCGTCCACGCATTCGTCCACTGTATTGCGCAGGGCGGGTCACACCCAGCGGTTCGGAATGTGCGGCACCACAGCGTCCGGCAGGTCGGCGCCGGATTCCGGTGGGATTCAGGGTTCGGCCTCGACCTCGGCGAGGCGGCGCGCCAGGAAGCGGCGCGCTTGGTCGTTGCCGACGATCGCCAGCGCGGCGCGGTAGTGCTCGGCCGCCTCCCGCGGACGGCCCGCGCGGCGCAGCAGGTCGGCGCGGGTGGCGTCGACCAGGTGGGTGCCCGCCAGGCGCGGGTCACCGGCGACCTCGTCGAGGGCCGCGAGCCCGGCGGGGAAACCGTGCGCGAAACCGACGGCCACGGCGCGGTTCACCCGGACCACGGGCGATTCGGTGTACGCGAGCAGCTCGTCGTAGCCGGAAAGTACCGCGTGCCAATCCGTTTCCGACCAGCTCGGCGCGCTCGCGTGCGCGGCGGCGATACGGGCCTGCGCCAGGTACGGCCCGGCTCCGTCGGCGGCCGAATCCAGACAGGACAGACCGGCCGCGATGGCCGCGCGGTCCCACCGGGCGCGGTCCTGGTCCTCCAGCGGCACCAATTCGTCGTCATCCGAACGGCGTTGGGCGCGCCTGCTGTCCTGCAACAGCATCAGCGCGAGCAGCGCCCGTGCCTCCGATTCGCCGGGCAGCAGCCCACACACCAGGGTGCCGAGCCGGATCGCCTCGTCGCACAGTTCGTCACGCACCGCGACCGGACCAGCGGTGGCCGAATACCCTTCGGTGAACACCAGATACACGCAGGCCAGCACCACCGGCACCCGGTCGGACAGCAGGTGTGGCGGGGGTACCCGCAGCGGGATGCCTGCCTGGCGGACCTTCGCCTTGGCTCGGGAGAGTCGTTGCGCGACAGTGTGTTCCGGTTGCAGGAACAGGCGCGCGATCTCGGCGGTGCGCAGGCCGCACACCAGGCGCAGCGTCAACGCCACCTGGGACGGCGGCGACAGCGCCGGGTGGCAGCAGGTGAAGATCATCCGCAACTGGTCGTCGGCCACCGGGGACACCTCGACCTCCTCGGCCGGTGCGCGCAGCAGCGCGGCGCCGTGTTCCTTGTCCGCCCTCGCCGCTTCGCGCCGCAGCCGATCGAGGGCGCGATGGCGGGCGGCGGTGGTGATCCACGCACCCGGGTTCGCGGGCCACCCGCGGTCGGGCCAGGTGCGCATGGCGTCGGCGAAAGCCTCCTGCACCGCGTCCTCGGCGAGTCCGATATCGCCGGTCAGCGCGGCGACCGTCGCCACGGCCCGGCCGAACTCCGCGCGGTAGACCGCGTCGACGGTCACAGCCGGGCCGGTGGGCACGGTCAGGCGTCCAGGTCAACGACCTGGCGCACCTCGGCACGCCCGCCGGCGCCGAGCGGGATGGCCGCCGCGATCTCGGCGGCTCGGTCACGCCCCTCGGCGGCGAACAGGTAGAGCCCGTCGACCACCTCGGCGAATTCCGGATAGGGGCCGTCGGTCAGCAGGAGTTGCCCGTCGCGCACCCGCACCGTGGTCGCGGTGGACGGCGGACGCAACGCGCCCCCGCCGCGAAGGGCGTCGGCGTACTTCTCGCCGAACCGCGCGTGCTCGGCCGCCATCGCCTCCCACTCCGGAGTACCCGGCTCGACCACCGCCGCGGGCGTTTCCCACAGCAGCGCCATCCACCAGTCCGCTCGCGGGGTGTCGTGCGGCAGCCACTCGACGAGCGGGCGCACCTCCACCCCGTCGCTGTCGACCGCGGGCAACTGCCGCGCCAGGCGAATCGCCTCGTCCAGATCGTCGGCTTCGAACACGTAGAACCCGCCGACCACCTCGGCCTGCTCGGTGAACGGGCCGTCGGTGACCAGGGTCTGCCCGGCCGAGCGACGGACCTGGATCGCCTCCGCCGACGGGAACAGCGCCACGCCACCGGCGACGGCCGCGCCCTCCTTCTCCTCGAATTCCGCGTACCGCGTGACCTCCGCGTCGAACTCCGGCGTGCCGGGGCGTGCGGCGGGAGTGTCTTCGCGTCCTACCAGCGTCACCAGATAGTGCATGGCGTAACCCTTCCTCGATGCGAGGGGCCGACTACCCCTTCTATCAGGACGACGAACCGCACTGGCCATTCTCCACACCGGCAGGTCCGAGAGTTCGTTTCGTGGGCGATCGACACACCCTGCGCCGCCCGCACCCGGACCGTTCAAGGTGCGGTTGCGGCGAGGATCTCGGCCGCGGCGCGGTGCCCGGACTCGATGGCGCCGTCGATGTACCCGGCCCAGCGCGTCGCGGTTTCGGTGCCCGCCCAGTGCACCGGACCGGTCGGGCGGCGCAACTCCGGGCCGAAGCGGGTCAAGGTCGACGGGGTGGCGAACGCGCCGTAGCAGCCGAGGCTGAAAGGCTCTGCGGCCCAGTCCTGTTCGACGTAGTGGACCGGATTGCGGGCACGGGGACCGAAGTACGCGGCGAGGTCGTCGAGCACCACGGCGCGGCGCTGCGCCGGCGTCAGCCGGGATGCGGTCTGGGCATGGGTGGCTTCGAGGAAGCCGACCAGAACCGCCGGGTTGCCGTCCGGGGGACCGGCGTCGAACACCGTGCCCAGCGCGCGAGTGTCGCTGTTGGCCTGTCCGGACAGCCCCTGCGCCCGCCAGAACGGCTCGTCGTAGACCACGTTGACCTTGATGGTCCAGCCCATCGGCATCCGTTGCAGCAGGTGCGCGCGCTCGGCGGGCAGGCCGGGCGTGAACCGGATGCGCTGCACCAGCGGCGGCGGGACCGCGACGATCGCGTGCCGCGCCCGCCACTGCCGCTGTCCGGCTCGCACCCGGACCTCGGTGTCGCTCCAGTCGATCTCGGTCACCGCGGCGTCGAGCACGACCCGCTCACCCAGCTCCTCGGCCATGGCGATCGAGAGTCGCTGCGTGCCGCCGACGACCCGATCCTGCTGTGCGCCACCGGCCGTGTTGATCAGCGAGTCGACCCCGCCACCGGAGTGGATGTAGAACTGCGCCCACAGTGCCGACATCTCCTCCGGTTCGGCGCACCAGACGGCCTGGGTGATGAGCCGGAAGAACGCGCGTCCGGCGGCGGTGTGCGAATGCGCGCGCAGCCAGGTGTCGAAGGTCTGACCGTCGAGTTCTCGCGCGTGCGGCGCTGTCCACGGTGCCTGCAGGGGGATACGCCGCGCGGAGCGGTCCAGCCGGAGCTGTGTGAGGCCGATATCGGCGAGCACGAGTGGATTGAGCCGGGGTATCCGACCCGAGAACCGGGTCATGCGCCCGGCGAACTCACCGACGTTCACGCCCTGAACATGAGTCGGGAACGTGGCGAACCCGAGTTCGTCCACGAGCGCGAGCACCCGGTCCTGACCAGGGCCGACCCACATGCCGCCCGCTTCCACGTAGGTGTCGCTCCCCGGCACCTCGAGATTGAGGGTCCGCCCGCCGACCCGAACCCGCGCCTCCAGCACCACCACCTCGCGTCCGGCCGCCACGAGCGCGCGGGCCGCCGTGAGCCCGGCCGCACCGGCGCCCACCACGATCACATCGACGAGATCCGACATTCGCATACACCTCACATCTCAGATACACGATGTATGTCAATGTAGTCTGATAGTCGTGACTGTCAAGGGACGACGTGCGGAGTACGCCGAAGCCACCCGGTCGGCACTGCTGGACGCGGGCCGCCGACTGTTCATCGAACGGCGGTACGCGGAACTGTCCGCCGAGGAGATCGCCAAGGACGCGCGCCTGACCCGCGGCGCCGTCTATCACCACTTCGGTGGCAAGCAGGGCTTGTTCGAGGCCGTGTTCGAGCAGGTCGAGCAGGAGCTGACCGACCGTTTGACGAGTGCGCTCGGCCAGGCGGGCGCCTCCTGGGACACCGTGGTCCTCGGCGTGAACGTGTTCCTCGACGAATGCACCGACGTGGCCTACCAGCGCATCGTGCTGCAGGAGGGACCGTTCGCCCTCGGCTGGGACCGTTGGCGCGAACTCGACGAGCGCTACATGGTCGGCCTCATCCGCGATCTGGTCGACGAACTGTCGCGCGCCGATGCCCTCGTCCACCGCTCGCCCGAGCTCACCGTCCGCGCCATCTACGGTCTGCTCACCGAACTGGCCTGGAGTCTCGCCGACACGACCGACGAGCAGACGCGCGGCGAGGCAGGGCAACTCGCGCTCACGATGATCGGCGCCCTGCGCCGCGACACCGAATGACGAGCGGTGGGATGTCGGGTCCTGCCGCGGGTCACCCCCGGCGGATGAGCAGCGTGGCCAGGCGCTGACGGAGGCCGGTGAAGGGCGGCTGGATCAGGCGCAGGGAGTCGGGGGTCAGGGGTTTGCGCAGGATCGGCTTGTGGTGGGAGAAGGCGCGCCACGAGTAGATGCCGTGGTAGGCGCCCATGCCGCTGCCGCCCACTCCGCCGAAGGGCAGGCCGGTGGCGGCCACGTGGATCAGGCCCGCGTCATGGACCACCGCGCCGGAGGAGGTGTGGTGTTCGAACAGGCGGCGGGTCTCGGCCGAGCCGGAGAACACGTACAGCGCCAGCGGCTTGTCCCAGCTGTTGATCAGCTCGACCGCGCGCCGCGGTGAGTCGACGGCCACGATGGGCAGGATCGGGCCGAAGATCTCCTCCCGCATCAGCGGATGCGCGGCGTCCGGTCCGAGGACGGGCGGATGCCCGGGCAGGGTCACCACCGTCGGTGCGAGATAGCGGTCGGTGCGATCGTGGTCGCCGCCGACCAGGATCCGCGCGCCGTCGAGACTGCCGACGAGGCGGTCGAAGTGGCGTTCGTTGACGATGCGCCCGTAGTCGCGACCGGCCCGCGGGTCGGTGCCCCACATGTCGGCGATCGCGTCGCGCAGCGCCTCGGCCAGCGCGGGCACCCGGTCGGGGGTGGTCAGGACATAGTCGGGCGCGACGCAGGTCTGGCCCGCGTTGGTGAATTTCGCCCACGCCAGTCTGCGCGCGGCCTGTGCGAGATGGGCGTCGTCGTCGAACCAGACCGGTGACTTGCCGCCCAGTTCCAAGGTGACCGGCGTCAGATGCTCGGCGGCCGCCCGCATCACGATCCGTCCGACCGCGCCGCTGCCGGTGAACACGATGTGGTCGAACCGCTGCTCGAGCAACGCGGTCGTCTCGGGGACCCCGCCGCCGACCGCGCGCACCGAGCCGTCGGGAAAATACGTCGGCACCAGCCGGGTGATCAGCGAGGAGGTCGCCGGGGCGAGCTCGCTCGGCTTGAGGACCGCGGTGTTGCCCGCGGCCAGCACACCGACCAGGGGGTCGAGCAGCAGCTGCACCGGATAGTTCCACGGCGCGATCACCAGGACCACGCCCAGCGGCTCGGACACCACCCGCGCGCGTCCCGGCCACAGTGCCACCGGGACCGGACCGCGTTCGGGCCGGGCCCAGCGCCGCAGGTGACGCAGCGTGTGGTCGATCTCGGCGACGACCACGCTGATCTCGGTGAACTGTGCCTCGGCGCGGTTCTTGCGCAGATCCGCCCACAGCGCGGCCTCGAACGCCGGCTCGTTGTCGGTGAGCATGGCGCGCAGCGCCCGCAGGCGGTGGGCGCGGGCGTCCAGCGGCCGGGTCGCGCCAGAGTCGAACACACCGCGCGCGGCGGCCACCGCCCCGAGCGCCGATCGTGAGGGCTGTTCGATGGTCGAGGTATTCGGTGCGCCGGGCATCGTGTGCTCCTCAGTTCCGGTGGGTCAGGGTCGCGACCACCTCGGCCGCCGCGCGGGTGCCGGACTCGACGGCGCCCTCGAAGTAGCCGGCGTGGTCGCCCGCGGATTCGGTGCCCGCCCAGTGGATGTCGCCGACCGGTGTCGAATCCAGCGGAACGACTCCCTCGGTGGTCCCGGGATCGGGCAGTGCCAGGTAGCCGCCGCCGGTGTATTCGTCGAGATGCCAGGCCTTTTCGTGCCAGCTCACCGGTTCGAGTACCTCGGGGCCGAGGTGCTCGGTCAGCGTGCCGAACAGTGCCGCGCGCCGTTCGGCGGGATCGAGGTGGTCGAGTGCGCGCGCTTCCGGGCCGCCCACCAGGACACACAGGTGGCCCGGCCCCGCCGGCGGGCTGGTGTCGAAGATCGCCCGGCCCGGCGCGTCCAGCACGAGGAACTCGGCATTGCTGCGGTCGCGCCAGAACGGGCGGTCGTAGACCGCGATCGCCTTGTACACCGAACCCATGTAGGTGTTGCGGGCGAGCGCGGCCCGGTGCTCGGGCAGGGGAGGGTCGAAGTCGATGTGCCGCAGGTTCGGCGGTGGCACGGTGACGATGACTTTCGAGGCACGCACCGGTCCCGCGGTCGTCGCCACGGTGACCCCGTCCTCGCCCTGGGTGATCGAGGTGACCCGATGACCCGACCGCACCCGGTCACCGAGCTCGGCGGCGATGGCGTCGACGACGGCGCCGAAACCCTCCACCAGCAGCGCCTCCTGGGCGCCGCCGCGGGTGGCCAGGCTGGTGCGCAGGCCGCCCTGCTTGCGGATCATCTTCGTCATCGCGTGGATCGAGAACCGATCCGGATCGGCGGTCCAGGAGATGAGCGCGGCCAGCTCGAGCAGCCGGCGCGAGGTGTGTCCCGGCAGCTTGCCCAGCCCCTCGGCGAGGGTCAGCGTGTTGCACCGCCGCGGTGCACCCACCAGGGCGAGGACCTCCACGGCGGCGATGACCACGCCGGTGAACAGCAGCGAGGGCGACCAGAGCGGCAGCCGCCGCGATCCGTCGAGCACGGTGGGCAGCGTCCCGGTGTGCATCGTGAACTTCTGGACACCGAGCTCGGCGGCGAGCGCGGTGATGCGGTGGTGGTCGTGGCCGATCCACTGTCCGCCCAGATCCACCCGCGAGCCCAGCGGTGTGGTCTCGCTCAGCGCGCGCCCGCCCAACCGGTCGTCGGCCTCGAGCACCACGACCTCGACACCCTGGCGGCGCAGCTCACGGGCGGCGACGAGTCCGGACAGTCCGGCGCCGATCACCACCACGGCCGTTTCCGGTGCCCCTGCTGCTGGTTCCTGCCCCATGCGCAACCCCTGTCTCGAAGCGGTCTTGGTGCGACAAAATGTCGGACGTGCGTCCGACATCAAGTAGGCCACAGAGTGCTGCTGGTGCGCAAGACCTGGGCTGCTGCTTGCTGCGATCCGCCGGCTGTGGCCTACTATATGTCGTACGAGCGACCGACTTGATTCGTTGTCGTGACCGAAAACGAGGAGGCGGGCCGGTGGGCCACTACAAGAGCAATGTGCGTGATCTCGAGTTCAATCTGTTCGAGGTCTTCGGTCTCGAGACAGTGCTGGCGACCGGAGCGTTCGGTGATCTGGACGGCGAGACCGTGCGGGCGATGCTGACCGAAGCCGCCCGCCTGGCCGAGGGGCCCGTCGCGGAGTCCTTCGCCGAGGCCGATCGCAATCCGCCGGAGTTCGATCCGGCGACGCATTCGGTGCGGCTGCCCGAGGCGTTCAAGCGGTCGGTGCGCGCCTGGTCCGACGGCCAGTGGTGGCGGGTGGGGAAGGCCGAGGCGATCGGTGGCGTCCCCGCGCCGCGAATGCTGAGCTGGGCGATCAGCGAATTCCTCCTCGGCGCGCAGCCCGCCGCGTACATGTACCTGACGGGGCCGACCATGGCCGACATCGTCGACGGCATCGGCACCGAACAGCAGGCTCACTGGGCAACGCTTGCGGTACAACGCAATTGGGGCGCCACCATGGTGCTGACCGAGCCGGATGCCGGTTCGGATGTGGGGGCGGGCCGAACCAAGGCGATCGAGCAGGAAGACGGCTCCTGGCACATCGAAGGCGTGAAACGGTTCATCACCTCCGCCGACTCCGACGACCTGTTCGAGAACATCGTCCACCAGGTACTGGCCCGCCCCGAGGGGGCGCGGCCCGGCACCAAGGGGCTGAGCCTGTTCCTGGTGCCGAAGTATCTCTTCGACGCCGAGACCGGCGAACCCGGTGACCGCAACGGCGTATTCGTCACCAATGTCGAGCACAAGATGGGCCTGACCGCCTCGGCCACCTGTGAACTGACCTTCGGCGGCCACGGTGTTCCGGCGAAGGGCTGGCTCGTCGGTGACGTGCACGACGGCATCGCCCAGATGTTCGAGGTCATCGAGGAAGCCCGGATGATGGTCGGCACCAAGGCGATCGCGACGCTGTCGACCGGCTACCTCAACGCGCTGGAATACGCCAAGCACCGCGTGCAGGGCAGCGCGCTGTCCAAGGTCTTCGACAAGTCCGCCGCGAAGGTCACCATTGCCCATCACCCGGACGTGCGTCGCTCGCTGATGACGCAGAAGGCCTACGCCGAGGGTCTTCGTTCACTCTACCTGTACACCGCCGCCCACCAGGATCCGGTTGTCGCCCAGCATGTCTCGGGTGCCGACGCCGAACTGGCCGCCCGGGTCAACGATCTGCTGCTGCCGATCGTGAAGGGTGTGGGTTCGGAACGTGCGTACCAGTGCCTGACCGAATCGCTGCAATGCTTCGGCGGCTCGGGCTTCCTGCGGGATTACCCGATCGAGCAGTACATTCGCGATGCCAAGATCGACTCGCTCTACGAGGGCACCACCGCCATCCAGGCGCAGGACTTCTTCTTCCGCAAGATCGCGCGCGATCAGGGCGTCGCGCTGGCCCACATCGCCGGCAGGGTCAGGGAGGCCACGGTCGACAACGGCCGCATGAAGAACGAGAAGATCCTGCTCGCCGCCGCGCTCGAGGACGTGCAGGACATGGCAGGCCGACTCACCGGCCACCTGCTCGCTGCCCGGCAGGCCCCCGCCGAACTGAACAAGATCGGCCTGGAATCCGTGCGTTTCCTGTTCGCCGTCGGCGACCTGCTCATCGCGTGGCGGCTACTCGTCGCCGCCGAAATCGCGCTCACCGTACTGGATTCCGCCGACGGCGGCACCGACAGTGCCTTCTACGAGGGCAAGATCGCCGTCGCCTCGTTCTTCGCCAGGACGGTGCTGCCCCGGTTGAGCGCCGACTGGGCGGTCGTCTCCGAAATCGACTCCTCGATCATGGAACTCGACGAAGCCGTCTTCTAGACATTCGCGGACGCGGTCCGCCTGTGCGCACCGGCGTCGGAGATTACCCTATTGTTGGACGGACGTACGACTTGATCTGTCGGCGTCGGAGGAATGCGGCGGGAGGAAACACGGTGGCCTACGTGAAGGCGGCGCAGCGCGAGCAGGACATCGTCGCTGCCGCTATCCGGGTGCTCAGTTCCGTCGGTGTCGCCGGGACCACCCTGCGCGGTGTCGCGACCGAAGCCGGAATCCCGCTCGGCACTCTGCATTACGTGTTCGCCACCAAGGACTCGATGCTCCGCGCCGTCATCAACACGGTCACGGCCGATGTCGTGGCGGCCATCGAGTCCGACGCGGCCGTCGACCGGGGCCTGGTACACGCGATTCGGCATGCCGTGGAACGTGTGTGGCAGGGTCTGGTGGCGGACGCGCCGGGATTGCAGATCATGCAGTACGAGCTGGCCATGTACTCGGTCCGCAGCGAGGGGAAGGGCGGTCTCGCGCAGTTGCAGTACGAGCGCTACACCTCGTTGGTCGCCGATTTCTGGGAGCGCGCCGCCCGGGCCGCCGGCGAACGTTGCGCGGTGGAGTTCGCGACCCTCGGACGCCTGGGCTTGGCCATGATGGACGGTCTCATCATCCAATACCTGGTGAATCCCGATCCCGACCGCGCGAAGCGTGACCTCGACCGGGCCGTCGACATGCTCGTCGCGTACGCGGATCCACGGTCCGTCGTGGGCTAGCCGCCAACGATCCGGCGCAGCGCGCGGACGCGGCGGGTCCACCGGGCGGGGTGGGAAACGGTGCCGGTGAGGGCGTGTTCGGCGCGATCCAGGCAATCTTCCAGGAGAGCGTCGTGCATCCACCGGTAGGCCAGGGGCCAGCTCAGTCGCGCCCAGCCGTGAACCTCCATGGCGAGCAGGTGAACCAGATCGGTGCCGTCGGCCGCGGGCTCGACAGTGAATTCGTGGAAACCGTGGAAGCCGCGGGGCCCGGTGAAGCGGAAGCGCACCCAGCGCCCCGGCACGTAGTGCTCCACCGTGTACCGAACCGGTCCGTGCCCACCCACCGCGCCCACGCCGAGCGGGCGATCGAACCGCATCGCCGGCCAGGACCGCACCGGCCAGAGCGCGTCGTCCTCGTCGGCGAGGGTGTCCGCCAGCGCGCCGACCTCGCCCTCCGAGGCGGGTAGGTGACGTCGATGAATGTTGACCACAGCCATGTTCCAGCTCCTCGTTCAATTATAGAGATGAGTCTCTAAAACGAATTAGAGCACAGCCTCCACAACGAGGGAAGGGCTCGCCGCCTCGGTACTGTGACTTCGTATGACCGGCACCGAGATCGAGATCACCGCGGACCTGGTCCGTGACCTGCTGCGGGACCAACATCCAGACCTCGCGGGGCTGGCCATCCGCGAGGTCGCGGGCGGCTGGGGCAACCAGATGTGGCGCCTCGGCGACGAATTGGCCGTGCGCATGCAACGCATGGACCTGACTCCGGACCTCCAGCTGAAGGAGCGGCGATGGCTGCCCGTGCTGGCCCCGCAGCTGCCACTCCCGGTCCCGACCCCGGTGCGGCACGGCGAACCGTCCGCCCGCTTCCCCAAGCACTGGACCGTGATGACCTGGATCCCCGGCGAGCCCTTGGACCACGGCGTGATCAGCCGCGGCGCCCACGCGGCCGACACACTGGCGGGCTTCCTCCGGGCGCTCCACGTGGCGGCACCCGCCGAGGCGCCGATCTCCGCGGACCGCGGCGCCCACCCCCGCAACTACACGGACAGCTTCGAGAACGTCCTGCGAGCCGTTGTTCCCGACGGAATCACCGACGACGTCCGAACCGTCTGGCACGACGCCGTCGCGGCCAACGCCTGGGCGGGCCCACCGGTGTGGGTACACGGCGACCTCCACCCCGCGAACGTCGTCGTCGCGGACGGAACACTCTCGGGCATAGTCGATTTCGGTGACCTCCTAGCCGGCGACCCCTCCTGGGACCTCGCCGCCGCCTGGGTCCTCCTCCCCGCGGGCACGGCCCCCCGATTCTTCGACACCTATGCGCAGGCGGACGAGGCGGCGATCTGCCGCGCCCGCGGCCTCGCCGCTTTGAAGAGCCTCTTCCTGATGCTCATGGGCCAGAACGGAGATCGAGGCCTTCCCGGCGGAAAGCCGCACTGGGGCCCCGCGGGCCGGGCGGCACTCGAGCGTGTCCTGGCAGGCGCGTAGCCCGAATGGTGCTCGGCCTGGTCGAAACCTTCGGTGACGACCTGACGGCGGCAACCTCATCGCGTGACTCTTCGGCGAACTCTCAGGTATCGCGGCTGTTGCGGTGGCGCATCATTGCGGCGACAGCGATCGGTGGGGGCGAATACGGCGGCCTCGGGAACCTAGGCTCTGTCTCGACGAGATCGTGTCGACCGAGGAGGCTGGTGGATATGCCCAAGTATCTGTGGCGAGTCAGCTATTTCCCCGAGGGGGCGCAGGGACTGCTCGCCGAGGGCGGTACCGCACGGCAAGCGGCGATCACGGAGATGGTCGAGAGCGTCGGAGGCCGGGTGGAATCGTGCTATTTCGCCTTCGGGGAGGACGATCTTTTCGTCATCGGTGACGTCCCCGACGAAGTCGCGGCCGCGGCACTCGCGATTCGCACCGCGGCTGCCGGCGCCGCCGTTTCGCACACCGTCGGTCTGCTGACCTCCGCGCAGGTCGACGCAGCTGTCGCGTTGGACGTCACGTATCGCCCTCCGGCGTGACCAAGGGCGCGCGCATTCGCTGCCCGCGCCTGTCCGATTCGTTCAATCCTCGGGCGGCCGTCCCGTGACATCGTGACGGCATGACCTTCAGTACCGCACGGGCACGCGCGTTCATGACCTCGAACGCCCGGACGCTCGATCGTCATCGTTTCGAGGTCGCCGTCGCCGACAACCCCGTGGCGCGAGCGGCCGTCATCGGCAGCCTCGGCGCCTACCGGAACCCCGACGGCGGTTACGGGTGGGGCCTGGAATCGGATCTGCGGGCTCCGGAGAGTCAGCCCGGCGGTGCGCTGCACGCGTGGGAAGCCATCGCCGACGCCGGGGCCGCCGTCCCCGCGTACACGGGACCGCTGCTGACCTGGCTGCAGCGCACCGCCCTCGCCGACGGCGGACTTCCCTTCGCCTTACCGATCGCCGATCCGACTGCCTGCGCACCGTTCTGGGTCCAGGCCGACCCGGGCGAATCCTCACTGCAGATCACCGCCGCGATCACCACCCAGGCCCTTCGCGCCGCCCGCGCCGACGCGTCGATCCACACGCACCCATGGCTGACGGCGTCGATCGACTACTGCTTCGACGCGATCGGAAAGATCGAGGGCGCGCCCTTCGCCTACGTCCTCTCCTTCGCCCTGCGATTCCTCGACATCGCCACCGACACCCACCCGCGGGCTCGCCAGCTCCTCGATCACCTGGCCCAGTTCGTTTCCGCCGATGGAGCGGTCGCCGTCGCGGGAGGCGCGGAAGGGGAGACGATCCATCTGCTGGACTACGCGCCCGAGCCCGGCCGTCCGATCCGCGAATACCTCACCGCCGATGCGGTCGAAGCCGACCTCGACCGGCTCGAGCAAGGACAACAGCCCGACGGCGGATGGGCTGTCGACTTCGCCAGCTACTCCGAGATCGCCGCACTCGAATGGCGTGGCTACGCGACCGTCGGCGCGGTGACCGCGCTCCACCGGAATGGACGCTGATCCGTCGAGGTCGGGTGCTGTTGGTACACCGGTCGGTTGGTCTAGGTCTGCCGCATGGCGAACAGCGCTGCCGCAGCCTGCTCAGCGAGTTCGGGCGCGTGGTCGGGAATCTGCCGGCCGACGCTCAGGTATCGCTTGATCATGGCGTAGGGCAGGTCGACCACCGCGAGGAGCACCCGATCCGCCGCGTCGGGAGCGATATCGTCGCCGTTCTCGATCAGCGCACCGAGCGCGTCGTGGAGCGCGGCATTGGCTCGCGCCGTGTCGGCGCGAGCCTGTTCGCTCCAGTTCTGCTCATCCAATTCCTTTGCCCCAGCGAGCAATACACGCGCATCGCCGGGATTGCGTCGCGCCCAGTCCAGGCTCGCACGGGCACTGCGACGGATCGCCTCCTGCGGTTCTCCGGGACTCAACGCGGCGAACAGCTCTTCGTGGAACCCCCGCAGCGCGCGTGACCACAGCGCGGCCAGCAACGCAGGGCGATCCGGGAAGCGGTGATACACCGATCCGCTCGGCGCCCCGGCGGCCTTGGCCACTCCGGACATGGTGACAGCGGCCGGCCCGCCGCCGGCCAGGAGTTCGGCGGCGGCGTCCAGCAGTCGATCGGCGTCGTGCCTCGGTGGCCTTCCCATATAGTGGAGGATAGGCCGCCTGCCCGACCCGGAGAGCGGGTCAGCGTGCGAGCGGCAGCGCCGTCGCCAATGTGCGCAGCGCCGCGAGGTAGTCCTCGTTCAGGACCTGGACCGCGACGTGATCCGCCCCCGCCGCCAAGTGCTCGGCCAGCCCCGCCGCGATCTCGGCCGGGGTGCCGTTGATCGCGAGAACATCGATCAGATGATCGCTGCCCGGCGTGGCCAGATCCTCCTCGGAGAAGCCGAGACGACGCAGGTTGCTGACATAGTTCACCAACCCCAGATACATCGGAACCATCTGCCGCGCGATGGCCCGCGCGCGGTCGACATCGTCGTCGACGACGACCTTGTGCTCGGCGACGAGAAGCGCGTCCGCACCGAGGATCTCGCGGGCGATCCGGGTGTGCTCCGGCGGAGTGAGATAGGGGAGTGCCCCCGCGGTCCGGTCACGCGCCAGCTTCAGCACCCGCGGCCCGAGCGCCGCCAGCGCCCTGCTCTCCTTCGGCACCCCCGCCGCGTCGAGTTCGTCCAGATACCGCACCAACGCGTCATACGGTTTGATCGCGTCCGCGCCATTGGCCTCGCGATGACCAGCCCCGATCCCGAGCAGGAACCGCCCGGGAAACCGCTGCTCGATCCGGTGAAAGGACTCCGCCACAGCCCCGGCCGGCGCCGTCCAGATGTTGACGATGCTCGTCCCCACAGTCAACGATTCCGTCGACTCCAGCAGCGCCTCGACCTCCGGCAGATCCGCAGGCGGCGACCCCCCGAGCCACAACGCCCCGAACCCCAACTCCTCGATCTCCCGCGCCGCCTCCGGCGTGAACCCCTTGTACCCGCGCCACACCCCATACGTCCCGACAACTTTGGTCATGCCGGAGCCAACCGGCCACACACCCCGAACTATTCCGCCGCTAGGTGTGCCGCACGGTCGTACGTTGCCGTCCGAGATCGATCGCGCCGTCATCGGTGGCGACCGTCGCTTCGATGACGTCACCGTCGCGCAGGTACTTCGGGTTCTTGGCCTGGCGGTCGAAGAACAGCTTCCACTTGATCTTGGGCGGCAACATCGCGCCGATGATCTCCACCGGCTTGGGTGGCGCGCTGATCGCGGTCCCCACCGGAGTTCCGGTGAGCAGCAGATCACCGGCCTCCATCCGCTGGAATCGGGACAGCGCCCGCACGGTCTCGAGCGGTTGGTAGATCATGTCCTCTACGGTCATGTCCTGGCGCTTCTCGCCATTGACCCACAGCCGCAGCCGCAAGTCGACGAATCGGTCGAGTTCGCCTGCTTCCAGGAGAACCAGTGCCGGTCCCGTCGGGGTGAAGGTCGGATACGACTTGCCCTCGTAGTACTGGGTCTGCGGCAATTGCACGTCGCGCGCCGAGATGTCGTTGGTGACGACGAGTCCCGCGATGTACTCGCCGAGATTCCCGGAGTCGATCTCGGTACCGACGGGCATTTCCCGGCCGAACACCAACCCGATTTCGACTTCGTAGTCCAGGAGTCGCACATGGCTCGGACGGACGACGTCGTCGTGGGGGCCACTGATCGATCCCGATGCCTTCCGGAAGAAGGTGAGCGGGACCGATCCGGGATCTCCGCCGGAATCCTTCACGTGGGAAGCGAAGTTCGTCATCTGGGCGACCACCCGGCACGGTGCCGTGACCGGGGAGAGCAACGAGAGTTCGTGCACCGGGACCAGATCGGTGTTTCGCGCCGCGCGGATGATCGCGGAGCGGTCGGCGAGGAGGGCGGCGGTCGTGGTGGCGGCGGTCGCGATCCGGGCCGCGCCCGCGGAGGTCAGCAGCCACCAGCCGTCGATCGCGCGGAGAACGGTGTGTGCCATGAACGCTACTTCCTTCTGCCGATCAGCTGCTCATATACTGACGATATCATCACTTGAGACGTATGCATCAGTTGGGATCATCTGGAGGATAACATCAACTATGAGATAGTGGTCATTTGTGCGATCGGTAATCGACTGGCTCGGTGTGGAGGGCACGATGGATGACACTGGCGGCACCAATCGGCTGGAGCGGCGGAAAGCCCGGACCCGGGCAGCGCTCGTCGCGGCGGCGCAGGTCTTCATCGCGCAGGGCAGGCTCAACGTGCCCATTCTGGAGATCACCCAGGCCGCGGACGTCGGCATGGGGTCGTTCTACAACCATTTCTCGAGCCGGGAGCAACTCCTGCAGGTGGCCGTCGGGGAGGTGCTCGACCGGCTCGGTGGCGCGCTGGACGAACTGACAGCCGACATCGATGATCCGGCGCACGTCTTCGCGCAGAGCTTCCGTCTGGTGGGCAGGGTGCATCGGCGTGAACCCACCGCCAGCAAGGTTCTGCTCGCGGAGGGACTGGTCTACGCCGGGTCGGACAGGGGCGTGGCCGCACGAGCGCGCCGGGACATCGAGATGGGTATGCGCGCCGGCCGGTTCCGGGTACGCGATGTCGAACTCGCGCTGGTGATCGTGTCGGGCGCCGCGCTGCGCCTCGGCCAGTTGTTGCACGAACAGACCGACCGTGACGACGCCGCGGCGGTCGACCAGGTGACCGAAGACCTCCTGCGCATGCTCGGACTCGGCGCGGACGAGGCCCACGACATCAGTCGACGTGCCTTGCCGGAGATCTGACGTTCGGCTCGGGCCGGGCGCGTGGGGAGCCACCGCGCCCGGCCGGAGGGGTGGAGATCAGCCTGCGTTGATCGCCGCGGCCAGGCGGGGGAGCTGGCGCAGCGGGGCGTGGTGCTCGACTTCCATGCGCTGTTCGGCGTCGAAGATCTCGCTGAGTCCCGGGGCGGGGTCGTTGGTGCCGGACTGCGGCAGCGTGGTCGCGCTGAAGGGCCAGTCGGAGCCGAAGACGATGTGGTCTCGGCTCGTCACGGCCGACACCGCCGACATCGCGGCGCTGGATCCGCTCAGCGCGGTGTCGTAGAAGAAGCGCGAGATCTGCGCCTTCGCGTCGAGCAAGGACGGCTTGTCCAGACCCTGGGGCCAGTTCTCGCCGACCGTGGTCTCGGAGGCGACGCCGACGCGCCAGGACAGGAACGGCAGGGTGCCGCCCGCGTGGGAGAGCTGGAACCGGATGTTGGGGTAGCGCTTGGTGACACCGGTGAGCATCATCATCGTCGCGGCCCGGGTCGTGTCGAAGGTGTACTCGATGAGGAAGTCGGGCAGGGGCAGATTCGGCTTGGCGTCGTCGGCGATTCCGGCGGGGTGCACGAAGACGTAGGCGTTGCGCTGGTTCAGCGCGATCATCAAGGGCTCGTAGCGCGGGTCGCCCAGGTAGACGCCCTGGTAGGCGGACAGCAGCACGATGCCGTCGGCATGCAGGACGTCCAGGGCGTAGATCGCCTCGGCGACCGAGGCGGCGATGTCGGGCATGGGCAGCACCGCGAACGAGCCGAAGCGCGTGGGGTACTGCCTGGTGAGTCCGGCGACGTACTCGTTGCAGTAGCGAGCCATGTCGTTGGCTTCCTTGCCCGGGGCGAGAAACCCGACACCAGGGTCGGAGACCGACAAGGCCTGGGCCTGGATGCCGTAGTAGTCCATGAACTGCATCGCGGACTCGGGCGACCACTCGGGTGTGGGGTAGCCGCCGACGGTGTAGTGCCCGTTCGACAGCAGTGCCGCCCGGTAGTCCGGTGGCAGCACGTGGGTGTGCAGGTCGATGCGGTAGGTGCCGGTGGGCGCGGCGTACTGGGCGCGGGCGGTTCCGGCCGCGCCGACTCCGGTCGACGTACCGAGGGGGAGAGCCGTCGCCGCGGCGACACCGAGCGTGCCTGCGACAGCTCCTCCCAGCATGCGGCGGCGGCTCACACCGGCGCGCGACGGAGTATCGGATTCGTTCACGAGATGTCCTTTCCTTCGGTTGTTTCAGGTGCATCGCGAAATCCCGGTCGGCGCGGTCGGAGTCCGCTCGAACGGGGAGGGGCTGCGGGGTGGAGAGTGCTCGATCGAGCTGATCGAGCGAAGCGATGCGCGAATCGCTGATGAAAGTATCAGATGCGATGCGATAGGTGGCTGAACCGGTCTTCCTGGGCAGGAGTGCGACCGGCATCATCGGCGGAGGCGCTCACTGCTGGTACAGACCGTCATATATGACGCCTTGATCAGTCAATCGTCGCCAGAGAACTCTCAGGCGATCCGCAGACCTCCAATAGGAAACGCGTGGGCGATGTCACGCATAGTGGACGAAGAAGTCAGATATGATGATTTCGTCAGTATCGGTGTGTGAGTGCAGCGCATCGTGCCCCGGAGCATCTCCCGGGTCCGTCAGGGGGAATCTGGAGGAGAACCCATGAAGCTTCAAGAGTTGGATCCCGTCGACAAGGGCGACGTGCCCGGTTGGCGGGTACGGCGACGAATCACGCGCGGTGTCACGCTCGGACTCGTTGTCACGCTCGTGCTCACGGCGCTCGGGATCGTGTCCGCCGAGCTGTATCTGCGCAACCGCATCGAGGGCTGCCTCGCCGACGGTCTGCGAGACGACTTCAGCTCCTCGGTGGACGTGGATCTCGGTCCGCGACCCGTCGTGATCGGTCTGATCGACCGGCAGATTCCCGAGCTGACCGTGGACAGCGACGACGCGCGGTTCGGTCCGGCGGTCGGCATGGCGGTCCATGCCACGCTGCATCAGGTCTCGATGGCGGAGGACGGGGGTTCGGCCACCGTGGGCAGCTCCGAGGCACGCGTCGACTGGAGCGCCGACGCGATCCAGCGCACGCTGCACGGGCTGGCCGGTGATGTGCGGATGTCCGCTGCCGACGGCACGGTCGATGTCACCGGGATCGTCGGCGTGGTGTCGGTGCGGCTGCGCCCCTACGTGGAAGATGGGGTGATCCGCGTCGAGGTCGTCTCTTCTCGCGGGGTCCCGCCGCAGCTGGTGAACGAGATCGCCGACCTGCTCACGGAGAGCCTCCGCGACTATCCGCTGGGGCTTCGGCCGGAGTCCGTGACCGTGGCCGACTCGGGAATCCGGGTCGAACTCCGCGGTGGCGGTACCGAGCTCCCGGTATCCGGCGACACATGCTGATCTTTTCATCAGTAATAGCTTGACCAGTCAAGAGCTGGTGCTCGATGATCGACGTGGTGGGTTGCGACGAAGTTGCCGAGCTGATGACAAAGGAGTGGTTCCATGGCGATCACCGGTAGGAATCTGGCGAGGTGGCTGCGCCCCGGTGCTGTGGTCGCGGTGCTCGCGGCACTGCTGGCGACCATGTATCTGGGATACATCGTCGACCCGGAGAAGCACATGCACGACTTCCCGATCGGACTGGTCAACCTCGATGACGGCGACACCATCGGAGGTGAGCAGGTCAACGTGGGCGATCAGATCGCGGCCTCGATGGTTCAGCAGATCCCTGCCGACAAGGTCGAGGTGCGTGAGATGGGCCTGCCTGCCCTGCATCGGGCCATGCTCGACGGCGAGATCTACGGGGCGATCGTCATCCCGAGTGACTTCACCAAGCGGGTGTCGATCCTGGGCGCGGCCGGTGTCGTGCCCGGCGATGTCGATTGGCCCGTCATCACCGTCGAAACGAATCCGGCGGCGGGTGCCTACGCCACGCAGATCATGCTGCGCATCACCACCCAGGCGACGGACGCGGCGAACAAGGCGGTGGGCGAGCAACTGCTCGAGCGGGTGGACAACCAGCTCCAGCCGACCTCGGACGCACCCGCCACCGAGCTCTCCGGCGTGAGCCGCCTCGCCCTGGCCGAGCCCGTCTCGGTGGTGGTCGTGCCGTTCCGTGAGCTCCCCGACGGCGCCGGTGGGGGACTGTCGGCGTTCTTCTACACCCTGCTGTTGCTGCTGGCCGGGTTCACCGGCGCGATGATCATCCACGCGATGGTGGACTCGGCACTGGGCTTCGCGCCGACCGAATACGGTCCCTGGTACGTCCACTACCCGGCGACACCGATCTCGCGCGTGCGGACGCTGCTGCTCAAATGGGGCATTCTGGTGGTCGTCGCGCCGGTGGTGTCCGGGATCTACCTGGGCGTCGCGACACTGCTGGGGATGTCGATCGAGCGTGCTCCGATGCTGTTCCTCTACGGGGTGCTCGCGATCGTGGCGGTCGGCGTCACCGCGCTGTCGGTCCTGGCGATCTTCGGTGCGGCCGGGATGCTCGTGAATCTCATCGTGTTCATCGTCCTCGGCCTGCCCTCCGCAGGTGGAACGGTACCGATCGAGGCGACACCGCAGGGCATGGCCTGGCTGTCGACCTTCGAACCGATGCACCAGATCTTCATCGCGGTGCGGGCGATCCTCTACTACGACGCCCGGGCGAGTTCTGGCCTGGCACACGGCGTGGGGATGGCCCTGCTCGGCCTGCTGATCGGGCTGGTCATCGGCCTGGCCGTGACGATCTTCTACGACCGGAAGGGGCTGGAACGCCGGGCTGTCCCGGCGACCGAAAAGCAGTGAGTTCTGCGTGGACCGGCGCCGACCAGGACAGGGTGGGCGCCGGTCCCGCGGTCAGAAGGCGGCCTCGTCGAGATCCATGATCGCGGAATCGATGTCCGCGATCACGGCACGATCGGTACCGAGCCGGGGCAGCACGGTGCGGAGGAAGAAGGACGCCACCGCGATCTTGCCCGCGTAGAAGTCGCGGTCCGAGCCGGCGGACGGGAGTGCGGCCGAGGCGATTTCCGCGGCTACCAGCAGTCGCCACCCGATCAGCAGATCGCCGACCGCCAGCAGGAAACGGACCGATTCGAGCCCGACCTTGTACAGCTCCCGACTGTCGTTCGCGGCCGCGAGCAGGTGCTGGGTCAGTGTGGCGGTCATGGCCTGCACGTCGTCGAGCGCGGTCAGCAGGAGCGCGCGTTCGGCCTTGAACTCGGGTGTGCCGGATTCGGGCTGGGCGGTCGCCCGGACCTGGTCGGCGATGTGGGCCAGCGCCACACCGCGGTCGCGGGCGATCTTGCGGAAGAAGAAGTCCTGCGCCTGGATGGCGGTGGTGCCCTCGTAGAGCGAGTCGATCTTCGCGTCGCGGATGTACTGCTCGATCGGGTAGTCCTGCAGGAAGCCCGAGCCTCCGAAGGTCTGCAGCGAGTCGGTCAGGTACTGGTAGGCGCGTTCGGAGCCGACACCCTTGACGATCGGCAGCAGCAGGTCGTTGACCCGCGCGGCGAGCTCGGCGTCCGCGCCGGAGACATGCTGGGCGACTGCGGGATCCTGGTGGGCGGCGGTGTAGAGGTAGATCGCGCGCAGGCCCTCCGCGTAGGCCTTCTGCATCATCAGCGACCGCCGGACATCCGGGTGGTGGGTGATGGTCACCTTCGGTGCGGTCTTGTCGGCGATCTGCGTCAGGTCGGTGCCCTGGACGCGGGTCTTGGCGTACTCCAGCGCGTTCAGGTAGCCGGTCGACAGGGTCGCGATGGCCTTGGTGCCGACCATCATCCGCGCTTCCTCGATGACCTGGAACATCTGCGCGATGCCGTTGTGGACGTCGCCGACGAGCCAGCCCTTGGCGGGGATGCCGTGGCCGCCGAAGGTGAGTTCACAGGTGGCCGAGGCCTTGAGCCCCATCTTGTGCTCGACATTGGTGACGAACACACCGTTGCGGTCACCGAGTTCGCCGGTCTCGGAGTCGAAGTGGAACTTCGGCACCAGGAACAGGCTCAACCCCTTGGTGCCGGGGCCTGCGCCCTCGGGGCGGGCCAGGACCTGGTGGATGATGTTGTCGGACAGATCGTCGGCATCGGCCGAGGTGATGAACCGCTTGACGCCCTCGATGTGCCAGGAGCCGTCCTCCTGCTGGACCGCCTTGGTGCGGCCCGCGCCGACGTCGGAGCCCGCGTCGGGCTCCGTCAGGACCATGGTCGCGCCCCAGCTCTTCTCGACGGCGATCCTGGCCCAGCGGCGCTGTTCTTCGGTGCCGATGTGGTCGACGATATCGGCCATACCGGGACCGGTGAGGTACATCCACGCCGCCGGCTGGGCGCCCAGAATGAGCTCGCTGATCGCCCAGGCGAGCATGCGAGGCGCCGGAATGCCGCCGATGGCCTCGGATTTCGCGATGCGCCACCATTCGCCGTCCTGCCACGCCCGGACCGAGCGCTTGAGCCCCTCCGGGAGCCGCACGGTGTGAGTCGCGGGATCGAAGTGCGGTGGGTTGCGGTCGGCATCGGCGAACGACGCGGCGGCCGGGCCCTCGGCGATCCGCGCCGCTTCGACCAGCATCGTGCGCACGGTGTCGCGGTCGAGGTCGCTGAACGCGCCGCTGCCCAGCACGTCCGCCAGACCGAAGACCTCGAGCAGATTGAACTCGAGGTCTCGGACATTGCTCTTGTAGTGGCCCACGGCCGAGTCCCTTCGACAGGCCGGTCGAGACGACCGGAGTGAGGTGGAATGCGCGGATCCGATGCGCGCCGTGGGCCATTGTGGGTGCGCGCCGAAGCGCTACGCAACCGTAAGTTATTCGCGACTAAGCAGGTTCAATCTGAGAGCCGCTGGTACCAGATCATGAGATCGGTGTTCTCGCACCAAGTTGACCATCGCTAAGCTGAAGAGCGAATCAGTCGTGCAGCGCGATCCGGTCACCGATGGCGATCAACGCGCCCGAGAGATTCCGGTGGCCGAGGGCGCGCGGGTTGCGCACGGCGTCGATCACGACGGTGCCGATCGCCTGGACGAGGACCCGGGCCTCCGGGAGCGGCAATTCGGCATGGGCCGTCTGCAACAGCCGGGCCCAGTTCAGGATGCCGTCGCGATGGATCCGGCGGTAGCGCGTGGCCTGCGGTTCCGGCAGATGTCCGACCTCGCTGACGGTGGTACCGAGCAGGTCCGGCTGCTGGAGCGCGAATCCCACGAACGATTCCATCAGCAGATGTACCGCCTCGCGCGCGTCCCGGCCCTCGGCCAGCGCGCGGGAGGTGTAGAGGCCGATCCACTGCTCGTTGCGCACGATGATCTCGTTGAGCAGGTCGGCCTTGCTCGCGAAGTGGTGATACAGCGCGGGTCCGCGCACGCCGACGGCGGCGCCGATGTCTTCGATGCCGACCGCGGCATAGCCTCGCGTGTTGAACAGGCGCGCCGCCGCGCCGATGAGGCGCTCGGGCCGGGCGATTCGTTCGAACTCGGGGGACAGCGGTGGTGCCGGACGCGACGTGCGGGGCGAGGTCCCGCCCGGAGGCAACTCGGTGGTCAGCAGCCGCAGGATCGCGGCGTCGAGCACCGAGACGAATGTCGTCGGCGGCAACTGCTGGCGGTGGTACGACGGGCTGACCGCCACCGAGAGAATGCACCAGCTCAGCAACTCGACATCATGGTCGGGGAGCTCTGGGCGCCGCGTGCGCACCGCCCGGCGCAGGTAGCCGGTCAATCGCACCGCACGGATCAGCACCGAAGAGCGGTGCGCGGCGGTGAGGTTGCGGAACTCGAGCTGCCACAGCCTCGGCAGCCCACGCAGCTCGAGCGCGATGGCGACGAGTTCCTCGAAGACCCGATGCCCGCTCGCGTCCTGGACCGCGGCGGCTTCCAGTCGGGACACCGTCGCGTCCATGCCGGACATCAGGCAGTGGCCGAGCAACTCCTGCTTGTTGCGGAAATGGCGGTACAGCGCCGCCGAGGAGATCCCGACGGCGGTGGCGATCTCGGCCATGGACGTGCCGTGGTAGCCCGCCCGGGCGAAGGCGTCGGCGGCCGCGGTGAGGATGGTGGCGCGGCGGTCGCGTGGACGTCGGCGAATCGCGTGGTCGCCCGGGGTGCTGGTGCTCATCGTCTCCCAGTCTGGCGTACCCGGGCTGTGCCGTCGGGGGGCGGCCACTGCACGGCCTCGTCGTCCGATGGCGTGCGCGACCGGTCCCAGTGGGTGAACTCACAGCCATATGAATGAGGCGATCAAATATGATCAAAACATCAATGTTGCGATCATCGACACGAGTGCTGTGCAGTGTCCAATTCACAGCGCGGGGACAAGCGCGGGAAGTGAGAAGTAGTGTCTGACAGTGGTGTTCAGCCGCTTCACGATGAGTCGTTCGACGACGCGCCGCAGGGTGGGAAGGGGGTCGAATCCGCGCGGGCACCCGTTGCCGTGAGGATTCTGCTCGGGGCGTTCCGGTGGTATCACCGCCACGAAGTAGGGGGCGTGCTCGAACCGGCACCGGGGCCGTCGCTGTTCGTGGCCAACCACGGCTTCGGCGGCGTCTTCGATCTGAGTGTACTGGCCGCGCGATCGGCCTATGACCGCATCGGGGATCGGCGACGGGCGGTCGTCCTGACGCATCACATGGCCTGGGTGATCGGGCTCGGCCCGTTGCTCGCCAAGATGGGGGCCGAGCCCGCGACCGGTGAGAACGCCCGGGCGGCCCTCGCGCGTGGCGAGCATGTCCTCGTGTTTCCCGGGGGTGATGTCGACGCGTTCAAGTCGTGGGGCGAGCGCAACCGGATCATCTTCGACGGGCGGACCGGCTTCGCGCGGCTGGCGATCCAGGCGGGGGTGCCGATCGTTCCGGTGGTCACCTCGGGGGCGGGGGAGTCGCTGATCTGCCTGTCCGATGGTCGTGCGCTGGCGCGCTTGCTTCGCCTCGACAAGGCGCTGCGACTCAAGCGGCTCCCGATCACGCTGTCGTTGCCGTGGGGGCTCACCGTCGGCATCGCGGGGCTGTTCCCCTACATCCCACTGCCGACCAAGGTTCGGACCGCGGTGCTGCCTCCGATGTGGCCGGAAGGTGGGGAGTCGCCGGGGGAGTTCGCCGACCGGGTGCGTCGGGTGATGCAGGACGAGATGGATCGCCAGACCGTGAACCGTGTCCCGCTGCTCGGATGAGAACCGGTCAAACCACCAGTTCTGAGTATTTCATCAGAAACACTTGACGTGGACTCGATCGAAGGTGATGATATTATCAACTTCACTGGGAGGTACATCGTGACAAGCATCGACAAGGGAGTCGACACCGGGCGCACGGTCCAGGTCGGCAACCGCGAGATCTACTTCACCGAGTTCGGTTCCGGCCCCGCGGTCGTGCTGCTGCACGGCGGCGGCCCCGGCGCGACCGGGCTGTCGAACTACTCGCGCAACATCGAGGCGCTGGCGGAGCACTTCCGGGTGCTCGTGCTCGACATGCCGGGCTACGGCCGGTCGTCGAAGTACATCGACCAGTCCGATCCCTTCGGCTACCTGGCACGCGTGCTCGGCGAGTTCCTCGACGTCTTGCAGATCGACTCGGCACACCTGATCGGCAACTCCTACGGCGGGGCGGCGGCGCTGCGGCTGGCGATGGACCGCCCCGGCAAGGTCGGCCGCCTGATCCTGATGGGCCCCGGCGGCATCGGTTCCACGCGTGCCCTGCCGACCCAGGGCCTGCAGGAGCTTCTCGCGTATTACCCCGGCAGTGGCCCGAGCCGCGAGAAGATCATCCGCTTCATCCGTGAGTTCCTGGTGTACGACGGTGCGACGGTGCCGGACGAAGTGATCGAGGAGCGCTACCGGGCCAGCATCGACCCCGAGGTCGTGGCCAACCCGCCGCTGCGCCGGCCCTCGGGTCTGTTCGCCCTGCGCACGCTCTGGCGGATGGACCTCACCCGGGATTCGCGCCTGAGCGAGGTGGCGCACCCCACGCTGGTGGTGTGGGGCGAGGACGACAAGGTCAACCGGCCGTCCGGGGGCAGGATGCTCGCCGAGACCATGCCCAACTGCGACCTGTACCTGGTCGCGCGCACCGGGCACTGGGCGCAGTGGGAGCGGGCCGAACTGTTCAACACCCTCGCGATCGCGTACCTGAAGGCGGAGCGATGAGCGGCCCCGTCCCCGGCGACGGGTCGGTCTTCGGGGCGGTGCACATGGGCTACATCGTCGTGGAGTCGGCGCGGCTGGGCGAGTGGCGTCGGTTCGGCGTCGACGCGATCGGCATGCACGCCGACGACGTCGACAGCTCCACGCTGCGGTTCCGGCTCGATGATCACGCGTGCCGGTTCCTGGTGGAGCGGGGTCCGCAGGAGGACGTGACGGCCGTCGGCTGGCAGGTCGACGATCACGAAACCTTCGACCGGATCGTCGCGCGGGTGTCCGATCGCGGCGTGCCGATCTCCGAAGGCAGCGCCGAGGACGCGGCCCGCCGCGGTGTGGAGCGTCTGTGGCGGTTCGCCGGCCCCAAGGGGATCTGGCAGGAGATCTTCACCGTCCCGGTGACCACGCCCGAGCCGCTGCGCATGCTCAGCTCCGGGTGGGTGACCGGCGAGGCCGGGATGGGGCACGTCGCGATCGTGTCGAGGGAACCGGAATCGCTGCGAGGCTACTACGAGACGGTCTTCGACTCCCGGCTCAGCGACTACATCGACGAGAACATCTCCGGCCTCAAGCTCAAGATCCGGTTCCTGCGGGTCAACGAGCGGCACCACTCGATCGCGATCGCCAACGTCCGGGGCGTGAAGATCGATCCGATCCGAACCCGGGTGCAGCACATCAACATTCAGTCGGGCTCGCTCGACGACGTGCTGGCGGCCTACGAGCGGGTCACCGATCTCGGCTTCGGGATGGCGTGGTCGGTGGGCCAGCACTCCAATGATCGTGAGCTGTCCTTCTACAGCATCACCCCGTCCGGATTCGAACTCGAGGTCGGCTGGAATCCGATCGTGTTCGGTCCGGAACGCGAATCGACGTGGGAGCCGACCACCTACCAGGGCATCAGCATCTGGGGCCACACCCCGGTCGGCGAGACCGTGCTGGACAAGTTCACCCAGTTCCGGCAGATCGTTCGGACCCTGCGGACACCCGAGATCACAGTTCCCCAACTCACCGGAGGCATGGCGCGATGACATCGTTCGACTACGACGTGGTGGTCGTCGGATTGGGGCCCACCGGGCTGACCCTGGCGAACCTGCTCGGCCGTCGCGGCGTGCGGGTGCTGGTACTCGAGCGTGAGCCGGAGTTCTACGGCCTGGCGCGGGCTGTCTACACCGACGACGAAGGCATGCGGATCTTCCAGACCGCCGGTGTCGCCGACGAAGCCTCGGCGCAGATGAACCTCGACTGCACCGTGCAGTGGGTACGCAGCGACGGCACGGTGCTCGCCCAGTTCAACCAGGCCTCGCGCCCGCTGGGCTGGCCGGTGGCCAACTTCCTGTACCAGCCCTATCTGGAGAACACCCTCGAGAACGCCCTCGAGCGGTATCCGCACGTGACGGTTCGCCGCGGCCGGGAGGTCCTCGGCTTCGATCAGGACGCCGACGGTGTGCTCGTGCGGCATGCCGAGTGCCGGGGGACCGGGTACGGCAAACACGCCGCCGATACCGATGCGGCCACCTCGGAAGAGGTACGGGCGAAGTTCCTCGTCGGCTGCGATGGCGGCCGCAGTGTGGTGCGCACGCAACTGGGCATCGATATGACCGGCACGAGCTACCCGGAACGCTGGCTCGTGGTCGATCTGCTCGCCAACGACGGTGTCGACGCGTTCCGGCATCTGCCGTATTTCAACTTCGTCTGTGATCCCGAGCTGCCGACGGTGTCGTGTCCGCAACCCGGTGGACACCACCGATTCGAGTTCATGCTCGACGACGAGCAGACCAAGGAGCAGATGGAAGACCCCGACCAGGTCCGAAGTCTCATCGCCCACTACGTCGATCCCGACGAAGTGCAGGTCCTGCGCAAACTGGTCTACACCTTCAACGCCGTGGTCGCCGACCAGTGGCGTGAGGGACGCGTCCTGCTCGCCGGCGACGCCGCGCACATGACGCCCCAGTTCATCGGCCAGGGCATGAACTCCGGTGTCCGCGACGCCGACAACCTGTCCTGGAAGCTCGGCGCCATCATCCAGCACGGTGCGAGTCTCGATCTCCTCGACAGCTACGAGACCGAGCGGCGGCCCCACGCCAAGGCGATGATCGATCTGTCGGTGCTGAACAAGAGCCTCGTCTCGATCGACAACAAGCTCGCCGCGGGCGCCCGCGATGTCGCCCTGGCCACCGCGCTGAAGGTCCCCGGACTCAACACCTGGATCCGGGAGGCGAAGATGAAGCCGTCCCCGCGGTTCAAGCGCGGCGCCTACTTCGGGCTCCCGCGCAAGTTGACGCGCGGCGTCGAGGGCACGCTGGCACCGCAGCCGGAGATCCGCACCTTCGACGGCCGCCACCAGCGCCTCGACGACGCGCTCGGACTCGGCTTCGCCGTCGTCGGCTACGGTGTCGATCCGCGTGCGGGACTCAGTGTCGCCCAGCGCAACGCCTTGCAGATACTCGGCACGCAGTTCGTGACCGTGTACGCGACCGGTGGCCGTCCGCAGGGCGAGCCGGGCGAGGCCCGGGTCGCCGCCACCGACTACGCCGACGTCGAGGACCACACCGGGGACATGGCCCGGTGGTTCGCCAAAGCCGGTGTCGCCCAGGGCGGCACGGTCCTGCTCCGCCCGGACCGGTACGTGTTCGGAACCAGTGCGAAATCCGACGCCACCGAGCTGGTCACCGCGCTGCTGGCCCGCCTCGCCGTCACCCCCGCGATGCTGACCGCGAACCACAACCCCCTGCGCGTCGTGGCGTCCGCCGCGCCGAGCTCCCTGGAGGAAGCCCGATGACCACGACCATCGAACTGCCCGCCGTCCTCGCCGCCGCCGAACGACTGGCGACCGCGACGGAGCTGGGCGTGCCCGTGGCCGCGGTGCGCGACCTGATCGGTGCCGACGACGTGGACCAGGCCTACGCGGTGCAGAGCCTGGGCACGCGCCGGCGGATCGACGAGGGCGCCCGCGTCGTCGGGCGCAAGATCGGCTTGACCTCCACGGCGGTGCAACGCCAGCTCGGTGTCGACCGGCCCGACTTCGGCGTGCTCTTCCACGACATGGACGCGGGCACGACGGCGCTGTCCGGGCGGCCGAGGCTGTTGCAGCCCAAGATCGAGGCCGAACTCGCCTTCGTCCTCGGTGCCGATCTGACCGGTGACCACCTCGATCCCATCACCGTGCGTGGCGCCGTCGACTACGCCGCACCCGCGCTCGAGATCGTGGACAGCCGGATCGCGGGCTGGGACATCACCTTCGGCGACACGGTGGCCGACAACGCGTCCAGTGGCTGGTTCGTGCTCGGTGAACAGCGGCTCTCGCTCGAGGATTTCGAGCCGCGCGAGATCACGATGGCCATGCGCATCGATGGCGAGATCGTCTCGCGCGGAAAAGGCGTGGACTGCCTCGGCGACCCCCTGCTGGCGCTGGCCTGGCTCGCGCGCACCGCCCAGGCGCTGGGAGATCCGCTGCGCGCGGGCGAGATCGTGCTCTCCGGCGCGCTGGGGCCGATGGCGCCGCTGGCGCCCGGCGCGCGGGTCCACGCCGAACTGACACAGCGTTCGGGGCCGCTCGGCACCGTCGACTTCACCCTGGAGGAACAGCGATGAGCCGCACCAAAGTCGCCGTCATCGGATCGGGCAATATCGGCACCGACCTGATGATCAAGGTCTTGCGCCTGTCGGACACACTCGAGATGGCCGCCATGGTCGGCATCGACCCGGACTCCGACGGGCTCGCCCGCGCAGGCCGGTTGGGTGTGCAGACCACCTCCGAGGGAGTCAAGGGTCTGATCGGGCTCCCGGATTTCGATGACATCGAGATCGTTTTCGACGCCACCTCGGCGGGCGCGCACAAGGCCAACGCCGCCGCCCTCGCCCCCTTCGGCAAACGCCTGATCGATCTGACGCCCGCCGCGATCGGCCCGTTCGTCGTTCCGGCGGTGAACCTCGATGAGCACGTGGCGGCCGACAACGTCAACATGGTCACCTGTGGTGGTCAGGCGACCATTCCGGTGGTCGCGGCCATCGCCCGGGTCACCGCGGTGCCCTACGCCGAGATCGTCGCCTCGATCGCGTCGAAATCCGCCGGCCCCGGCACCCGGGCCAATATCGACGAGTTCACCGAGACCACCTCGACCGCGATCGCCGCGGTGGGCGGCGCCGAGCGCGGACGCGCGATCATCGTGCTCAACCCCGCGGAACCGCCGCTGATCATGCGCGACACCGTGTTCGCGCTCATCGACACCGCCGACACCGAGGTCCACGCGCGGATCAAGGAGTCGATCCTGGCCATGGTGGCCGACGTCGCCGCGTATGTGCCGGGCTACCGGTTGAAGCAGGGCGTGCAGATCACGCCCGTCGAAGCCGGAGCTCCGCTGCGCACCCTCGTCGGCGACACTCCGGTCACCCACCAGGTCAGCGTCTTCCTCGAGGTCGAGGGTGCCGCCCACTACCTGCCCGCCTATGCCGGCAATCTCGACATCATGACCTCGGCCGCCGTGCGCGTCGCGGAGCGGATCGCGGCATCCACGAAGGAGAGCGTCCGATGAGCCCCGAAATCTTCCTGCAGGACGTCACCCTGCGCGATGGGATGCACGCACTGCGGCACCGCATCGATCCCGCCACGGTGGCCCGGATCGCCGCCGCGCTCGATGCCGCGGGCGTGGACGCGATCGAGGTCGCCCACGGTGACGGGCTGCACGGCGGCAGCCTCAACTACGGGCCGGGCAGCCACACCGACTGGGAATGGCTCGAAGCCGCCGCGGGCGCGGTGCAGTTCGCCCGGCTGACGACGCTGCTGCTGCCCGGCATCGGCACCATCGAGGACCTGCGCCGCGCGTTCGATCTCGGCGTGCGCTCGGTCCGGGTGGCCACCCACTGCACCGAGGCCGACATCTCCGCCCAGCACATCGCCTACGCGCGCGAACTCGGCATGGACGTGTCCGGCTTCCTGATGATGAGCCACATGAACAGCCCGGAGGGTTTGGCCGACCAGGCGAAACTCATGGAAACCTATGGCGCGCACTGCGTCTACGTCACCGACTCCGGCGGGCGGCTCACCATGAACGGTGTCCGCGACCGCGTCCGCGCCTACCGGAATGTGCTCGAATCCGGCACCGAGATCGGCATCCACGCCCACCAGAACCTCTCGCTGTCGGTGGCGAACAGTGTCGTCGCGGTGGAGGAGGGGGTGACCCGAGTCGACGCGTCCCTGGCCGGACTCGGCGCCGGTGCGGGCAATACTCCGCTCGAAGCGTTCGTCGCGGTCGCCGACCTCACCGGCTGGGAACACGGTGCGAACCTCGACCAGTTGACCGACGCGGCCGACGACCTGGTCCGGCCGCTGATGGATCGGCCCGTCCAGGTCGACCGCGAGACGCTGACGCTCGGCTACGCCGGCGTCTACTCGAGCTTCCTGCGCCACGCGGAGAACGCCTCGGCCACCTACGGCGTGGACGTGCGCACGCTGCTCACCGTCGCCGGCCGGCGCGGGCTTGTCGGCGGCCAGGAAGACATGATCGCCGATATCGCGCTCGACCTGGTCGGTGATCACTGAGACTTCCGGCTCGCGCGGACCGGAAGGTGACGCGGTCCCGGCTTTTGTCACAGGAGGCCGGGACCGCCGTCCCCACGAGTCGGAACACGCCGATGTCAGGCGGTACGGCGGTCAGCCCGTCGCGACGCGCAAGGCGCGGCGACGGAGTCGGTTCCTGGACGCGGCCACCCGCATCTGCGCGGAGCGCGGCAGTTTCGGCTGCTCGCTCAGCGATGTCTGTGCGTCGGCGTCGCTGTCGAAGCGGCAGTTCTACGAGGAATTCCACACTCTCGACGAGGTGCTCGTCGCGGCCTATGCCCGGATCCAGGACAGGGCGGCCGTCGCGGTGGCACGCGCGCTCGCGGACCAGACCGGGCCCGCCGAACCGGTCGCGGCACTGCGCGCCGCCCTGACCGCCTATTTCGCCGCGATCGAGAGTGAGCCGTACGGCGCCAGGTTCGCCCTGCTCGAGGTGAGCGGTGTCGGTGAACTCGCGCAACAGCAGTGCCGGGCGCACGCCCACCGATGGGCGGGACACATCCAGAGTTTCCTGGCGGCGAGCGGTTCACGTCCGTCCGACGACACCGTCGCGCTGCTGACCGCGACAGTCAACGCTGTCGCGCGCGAGGGCCTCTCGTGCGAGCTGCCGCCGTCGAGCCTGGTCGAGCTCCTGACGAACATGGCGATGCCGGTGATTACGCGAGGGGCTTCGGCAGATCACGGGGCAGCGGATTCGTAGCCAGCCGCTCGGCGGCCTCCTTGGACATCCCGAACATGCGCAGCACCCGGCTGGTCACCTGATCGGTCAGTTCCCCGGCATCGGCGCCGGGCGTGCGATCCAGTAGCTGGAGCAGTCCGAGCAGCGCCCCACCGGCAGCCATCATGGCCATCTCGACATCCATCGGGTCGAACCTGCCCGCCTGCTGCGCGGCCGCGATGTCGCGGCGCGCGCGGGGAGCGAGGCCCTCGTCGCGCACGAGGATCGATGTGCCCGAGTGCAGGATCACGCGGACGCCTTCGGGAAAATCGCGCTGCATGCGGCCCGTCATCCGGAAACTCACCGCGAACACCTCCGCCGGGTCCTCGTAGGCCGCGACCACGCCGTCGCGCAGCACGCCATAGGTGTTCAGCACCGCGCGCACGGCTTCCTCGAACAGCTCGTCCTTCGAGGAGAAGTGGTTGTAGAACGACCCGAATCCGACATCGGCGGCATCGGTGATCTCCTGGATGCTGACCGCGGTCCGCCCCTCGGCCAGCAGTGCGGTCGCCGCGGCCAGCAGCGCGTTGCGGGTGCGTGCCCGTCGCCGGTCCACCCGATTCCTGGTAGTGGGTTCGGCTGTCATCGAACCTTCCTCCCGGCCTACGATCGTGGACCGATCGCCCGCGCGATGCCACGGAACGCCTGGCGCCGAATCGTGCTCCGAACCCGGTTCAGCACCGGCGTCGACGGTGCGATGGCCGGGGCGGCACCGAAACGGGGGAACAGGGTGAGTGCGTTGACGCGCTCGACGCCGCGGCGCTGGGTGTCGTCGAGACCCGCGTAGGCGTCGAGGCCGCCGCCGAAGTAGAGCACCGCCGGATCGGGGGCGAAGGGCCAGTCGCTGCCGTAGAGGACGTGGCCGGGCCGGGCGAACGACAGCAGGCTCGGCAGCGCCGACGCGCTCGAGGACAGCGCGGTGTCGAAGTAGAACCCGGCGAACTCGTCGATCAGGTCGGCCGGGCTCACTCCGGTTTCGCTGAAAATGGTGAGCGCCAGCCGGTGGGCCGCGTAGGGGACGAAGCCGCCACCGTGCGACAGGATGAACTTGATGTTCGGGTACCGGCGTCGAATCCCGTTGCGCACCAACAGGTAGGCGGCCCGGGTGGTGTCGAGAAGGAAGTCCGCGGCGAAGGGCAGGATCCCGGGAACCGGCTCGCCGGGAAGATCCGCCGGGTGCACCAGAACGACCGCGCAACGGTCGTCGAGCGCGCGGAAGAGTTCGTCCTGGCCCTCGGTGCCGAGATAGTGCCCCGCGGAGTTCCCGAGCAGCACCACTCCGTCGGCGCCGAGCGTATCGAGGGCTCGCTCGGCTTCCAGCCGGGACGCTCGCACGTCGGGCATGGGCAAGGTGGCCATGAATCCGAGCTGCCCCGGGTGGGCGGCCGAGATCTCGGCGGAGTAGTCGTTGAGGGCCCGGGCCAGCGTCGTGGCCTCGGCGGGATCGGTCAGGAAGGTGGTTCCGGGTGTCGACGCCGACAGGATCGCCGAGCCGATCCTCGCGGTCGCCATCAGGCTCAGAGCGGACTCCGGCGACCAGTCCGGCAGGTCCCGGCCACCCGGGGCGGTGATGCCGTGGCGGCGCAGCGCGTCGCGATAGACCGGCGGGATCATGTGCTGATGCACGTCGATACGGTCCGCGTTCATCGGGTCCTTCCGTTCATGGTGGACAGATCTGCGGCCACACCATCGACACTTATGTGATGATAGTATCAGTTACGATGATGTCCTATCTATAGTGATGAAAATGTCAGCGCAGGGTGCGGGCTACTCGGTCAGCCCCAGCAGGGCGGCCGTGAGTCCGTAGTCAGGGCCGAATTCCTGCATGTTCCCGGAGCGGCAGCCGTCCGCGCGCATCTGGATCCGCTCGCAGAAGACGCTGATGATCTCGCCCGACAACGCCGACCCGATCAGCACGTGCGTGCGGAAGTAGCGGCCGTCCTTGTCCATGGTCGCATCGAGGTTCTGCATGAGCAGCGGGAGCAGGTCGACCAGTTCGATCAGCGCGCCGGAGTTGTCGCGCAGCTGATTGGTGACGTTGGTCAGGCCGGTCAGCGAGGCGGACAGCTCGTCGGCGTGCACACCGAAGGTCGTCGAGGTGTTGGCCAGGAACTGGTTGAGCTGATCCAGGGTCGCCTGCAGACCGGGGGCCTGCTCGGCCAGCAGCCCGGACATGGCGGTCATCCGGTCGCTGAAATCGCGCACCGACTGATCGTTGTCGGCCAGCATCGTGGTCAGCTCGTTGAGCTTGATGATGATATTGGAGATCGCGTCCTTGTTGTCGACACCGACCTTCAGCGCGTTCGAGAGCGCGTCGAGGGTTTCGCGGATCTTCTGCCCGTTGCCGTCGAGCACCGGGTAGAGCGCCCGGCCCGAGAGCGGACCGAGCCCCTCCTGGCCCTCCTCGGGCTCGAGCGAGGCGGCGAACTGGTCGATGGTCTTGATCATCGTGTCCAGCTCGACCGGGGTCCTGGTCCGCGCGAGCGGGAGGTGATCGCCGGATTCGAGGGTGTCGCCGCCGGTGTAGGGCGGGCTGATGTCGATGTGGCGGTCGGTGACGATCGAGGGCGAGATGATTGCCGCGATGGCGTCTTTCGGGATCTCGACACCTGCGTCGACGGTCATGTGGACCTCGACGTAGGTGCCCTTGGGGACGATCTTGTCGACCTTGCCGACCGCGAGGCCGAGGACCGTGATCTCGTTGCCCTCGTACATGCCCGCGATGTTCTCGAAATCGGCCGTGATCTTGGTGGGCGGCGTCGATGTCGGCAGGGCGGAGCAACCGCCGAGGGTGAGGACGGCTGCTCCGCCCGCGACGCACAGCCAGCGGAACCCGGCCTTCTTTCTGCCCAGCATGAACGGGTCCCTTCGCGCTACAAGAAATGATGATGTGATCACAGATGATAGAACCATCGGAACGGTCTGGTGATGAAATCATCAAAATATGCCCGGGCGTCCGACCTGGATCGGGATGACTCCCGTCACTCTCGATGCGGCATCGTTGCGGTTTATGGAACTGACCATCATTATTGATGAAACAGTCATAAACTATCGCCCGGTCGGCGCGCTGCTCCATGCCCCGCACCGGCGGAAGGGACCGGGTCGAGATGTCGAACCTGCGGCGCGTAGTCGCCCTGCCTGCGATCGGAGTCGTGTGCTCCGCGTCACTGTTGATCTCCGGGTGCGGAATCGGCGTACCGGGAGGATCGCAGGAGTCCGGTGCAAGTTCCTCGGTCGCGACGTCGCCCCGGACGACGAGTCCCGTCGCAGCGGAGGTGGTCGCCCCGGACGACGCCGGCCATCGGTGGGCGGCCGCCGGTTCGGCCGCCCTGACCCCCGGGATCCAAGCGAACACGCACGGAGGCGGGCAGTGCACGACGAACTACGTGTTCGTCGACGACAGCGGCCGGGTCTACCTCGGCCAGTCCGCGCACTGCGCCGGAACGGGCGGATCCACCGAAACCGACGGATGTACGGCCACCAGCCGGCCGCTCGACACCACGGTCGATTTCACCCGCCGTGGCTCACTCCGGTCCGAGGGCACCACCATCGGCACCGGCCGGCTGGCCTACAGCAGCTGGCTGACGATGCAGCAACTCGGCGAAGCGGACCCGAATGCCTGCGCGTACAACGACTTCGCGCTGATCGAGATCGACCCCGGCCTCATCGATCAGGTCAATCCGAGCGTGCCGTACTGGGGCGGTCCCACCGGTCTCAACACCACCGGCACACCCGAGGGCGACCACGTCTACAGCTATGGCAACTCGAGAATCCGGGGTGGCCTCCCCGGGCTGTCGCCGCAGCGAGGTGAGAGCTTGGCCGATGACAGCTCCCTCGGCGGGTGGACCCACGCCCTGAAATCGCCGACGCCCGGCATCCCGGGTGACAGCGGAAGCGCCTTCCTCGACGCCGAAGGACGGGCGGTGGGCACGCTCTCCACATTGGGGCTCGGGCTGCCCATCATCAACAATGTCGGCGACATCAGCCGCGAGCTCGCCTACGCGCGAGCGCATTCCGGGATTTCCGGACTGCGCCTCGTGCTCGGAACCGAAGAGTTCGACCCGAACCGGTGACACCTGTCGGCATCTGTCCCGTCCGGACCAGGTGCGGGTCTGGTCCCCGACCTAGAGGGGCAGATCGGGGTCGGCGGGCAGCTGGGGGAGTGGTCCGGAGCTGAGGCGCTGCGCGGTCCGCTTGTTCACGCCGAACATGCGCAGCGTTCGATACGTCATGTCGTCGGCGAGCGCCGCGGCGTCCGCATCCGGATCGGCGTCGAGCAGTTGCAGCAGTCCCAGCAGCGTTCCGCCCGCCGCCATGACGGCCAGATCGGGATCCATCGGTTCGAAGCGCCCCGCCTCCTGTGCGGCCACGATGTCCTGACGGGCACGGGGCGCGAGCCCCTCGTCGCGCAACATGACGCCCATGCCGGAATTCAGGATGACGCGCACCATCTCGGGAAGTCGGCGCTGCAGCCGTCCGGTCAGCCGGAAGCTGACCGCGAAGACCTCGGCCGGGTCGTCGTAGCGAGCCACGACCTGGTCGCGCATCGTGCTGTAGACGTTCAGCGCGGACCGCACGGCCTCGTCGAAGAGCTGTTCCTTGGAGTCGAAGTGGTTGTAGAAGGAGCCGAAACCGACGTCCGCGGCGTCGGTGATCTCCTTGATGCTGACCGCTGACTTGCCCTCGGACAAGAACTTCCGCGCAGCGCCGAGCAGCGCGTTGCGCGTGCGTTCCCGGCGACGATCGGTCCGCGTGGGTGTGGTCTGCTCGGCTGTCATCTGCCCTCCACCTCGAGTTGCCGCAGCAATCATAACTGATCGGATATTCAGTACCGATGCGTGCGACTCGTGGCGTGGATGGCGGTCGACCATCACGAAGGGTCGGCTCAGCCGATGGCACCGGACAGAACGGGCAGCATCTTTACGACCTGGGCTTCCCAGTACGGCCAGGCGTGGACACCCGAGGAGGGGAAGTCGTAGGTCACGGTGGTGGCGCCCAGCGATTTCATGCGTGTCTGGAACGACCGCGAGTTGGTCAGGGACAGCGTTTCGAGTGCCGAGCCCTCCGCGGCCTGCTTGCTCGGCTCCCCGGCCTCGGACGGGACGCCGTTCGCGGCCGACACCCACAACGTGGTCCCGTTCCGGATGAGAGCGGGGGCGAGGAACATGGGATCCATCCGCTGCCATTTGTCGGAGGTCGGCGAGCTGATCATGCACGAGATGTTGTACCCACCGGCTTTGACCATGGCGGCCGAGATCGCTCCGCGCATGCCCGGAGCCGACGGGTTCAGATATCCGGACAGGGACGCGGCATAACTGAACTGGGCCGGGTGATGAGCGGCGAGCGCGAACGCGGCGCTACCACCCATCGAGAGTCCGATGACACCGTTGCGCGTCGGGGACAGGCCGAGCCGTTCGTGCAGTGCGGCGGGCAGGACACGGGTCAAGAATGTTTCCCAGGTGTAGGTGTAGGACTTCCCCGGCCCGGTATCGGTGTCGGGTGCGGAATCACCGGCTATTTCGGATACGGCGCCCTCCGGAAGGTAGGACGGGCGGTCCCAATCCATGTAGAAACTGGATTGTCCGCCGACCGGCAGCACGACATTGATGTTGTTCTCGGTCAGCGTCCTGGCGACCTCGGTTTCGATCTCCCAGCCGTTGAGGTCCTCACGTGCCCACATTCCGTCGAGGGCGTAGACCACGCGCTGGGTGTTTCCGTCGGCCGCGCGGAATACGCGGGTCTTGACGGGGCCCATATCGGAGTCGACCCAGAAGTCGACGCCGGCCGGATCGAACGCGGCGTTCGCCCGTGGTGTCGCTACGAGCAGAAACGCGAGGGAGGCGAACAGGGTCAGCCACAATGTCATTCGGGAGAGCGCGATCAACGCTTCGTCTCTTTCCAGGGTTGTCGGAGCCGGTTCGATACCGGTCACCGGGAGGAATCAATTCATGTCGCTTCGTAGCACGTACCCCGTGCCGTGAATGGTATGGATCAATCGGTCGTTGTCGCCGAATTCCAGCTTCCGCCGGAGATGGGAGATGAACACCTCGACGACATTGCTCTTCGTCGGGAAGTCGTAACCCCAGACGAGTTCGAGGAGTTGCTCGCGGCTCACGACCTGACCACGATGTTCGGCCAGTACCCGCAGGAGTTCGAATTCTCGGCGCGTCAGCGAGACCGGCGAGCCGGAGATCGTCACCCGCCGTGACGATTCGTTGATCAGCAGTGGTCCGATGCCGACCATCGGCGTACGGGGCAGCCGCGGGCCGTGGGCGCGCCGGAGCACCGCCCGCAATCGAGCGGCGAGTTCTGCCAGGACGAACGGCTTCACCAGGTAGTCGTCAGCGCCCGCCTCGAGTCCTTCGACCCGGTCGGTGAGGTGGGCGCGGGCGCTGAGAACGCAGATCGGCACGTCGCTGCCCAGTGCGCGGAGTGCGCGGATCACACCGAGTCCGTCGAGATTCGGCATCTGCATGTCGAGGACCAGGGCGGAGGGCGGGCGGCTCGTGAACGCGCGGATCGCCGCTATGCCGTCGATGGCTGTGCTCACCTCGAAACCGAGCAGCGTCAGTCCGCGCTCGAGGGATTCGCGAATGTGCTCGTCATCGTCGACGACGAGGATCGGACCCTGCGGCTGGTACTCGACAGTCATCGGCGCGGCGAGTTCCGGCACGGTCCCTCCCATCCATAGCGACTCTGTTCGGGGTCACCTCGAGGTGGGACCCGCGACGGGCGCCGGGCGCGCGGGATCCACCGCGCGCCCGGCTCCTCCGACCGCTACTTCGCCTGCTGCTCGCTCTGCACCGACGGCTGGTTGATCGTGGTGTAGTACTGGACCGCGGCGTAGATCGCCACGGGCGCGGCGATGAGCAACTGTCCCGCCAGCACACCGAGGAAACCACCGGCCGCCACGCCCGCGATGCAGCCCTGCACCTCGGACGGGAGTCCACCGAACATCGTCGCGAGCGCGCCGGTCAGTGCCGCGCCGGTCGCGCCACCGATGACGCAACCCACCGCCGCGCCGCCGATTCCGCCGGCCATGGCGCCGATCGAGGCGCCGAGTCCGATCGTGCTCGTCATACGGGCCCAGGCGTCGCGCTCACGGTCGTAGTCGTTCTTCCAGGTGGCCTGGTCCTCGTAGGGCAGGGCGACCGGCTCGTAGTGGGCCTTGTCCAGGGTGAACTGCGGGGTGAGCGTCGCGGTGCGTTCGCTGATCCGCGCGTCGATGGGGAAGACGAATTCGTCGACGCGGAACTTCAGTTCGGTACCGGCGAGGACCTTGCCGTCGGGTGCCTTCACCTTCAGGGCGCCGTCCTCGACGACCAGCGAACCCGCGTCGATCTGGACGAGCGTGGACGTGTCGGTCGTGGTCGTCGTGTAGTTCACGACGCCCAGGTCCTCGGCCGGGCCGGCGTAGGCCGTCCCGGTGCCGGTGGCCAGCACGCCGATCAGGATCGCTGAGACGGCGGTGAGGTGTTTGATGCGCATTTCTGTTCCTTCTTCGTGGCGGAGATTTCCCGGGGAGGGTCTGGTGGGTGGGTTTGATCAGCCGAGCGCGGACAGCCAGTCGTGCAGCCAGGTGACGGCGGTGTGCCGGCCGTCGACGGGGTAGCTGCCGTAGGACATGTGCGTTCCGGATCCGTAGAAGTGCGCGAGTTGACGCGCGCGTTCGTCGCGGGCCTGGTCGGTGAGCTCGCCCTGTTCGTCGGCGGATCGCAGGGCGGTCAGCATGTCCGCCGCTCTGCCGCGGTAACGGGGCAGATCGTCGGGGTGGTCGGCGGAGACCCCGGCCAGGGCGCTCGCGATGGCGGTGACGAAGTCCTCGTCGTCGGTCGAGCAGTACAGATCGCCGACGGCGCAGATCGTGCGGACCCGAGCCGTGATCGAGCCGAATCCGTCGGGGCGTGGCCCTCGGACGCCGACGCCGCGGGCGGGCGGGCCGACCTGGGTATCGGCCCGCGACCGCTGGGGATCGGAGAGCAGGCCGACGGCCTTCACCCGATCCGGCGACACGACCCCGCCGCCCCTGCCGATCTCCGCCGCCAGATCACCGGCGGCGTCGGCACCCTGGCTGTAGCCGACCAGGGCGAAATCGGTGCCGGAGCAGCGGTCGGCGATGGTTCGCATCATCTCGCGCGCGGTGTCGACGGCGACCTGCTGTGAGGCGCCGTAGACCTTGCCCTCCCAGGGGAAGGCCGTCGCGGGATAGTCGACATAGGCGACCTGTTGGCTCGCGGGGAGGCCGTCGGTGACGCCGGCGAGCATGCCGGGGCCCGTGGTGTGCCGGGCTTCGCCGGTCTCCCAGGTGCCCGGGATCGCGATGACGGTGAGACCGGCGCAGCCCGGATCCGCGGCGGCGCTGCCCGTCACCGTGCCGGGGACGGTCGTGAGCGCGATGGCCGTACCGGCGGCCAACGCGATGGCCGCGGTGTGCATGTTCGTCCGCACCGGTCTTGCTCCTTCGGCGGTCGTCTCTGAGGGTCGGCAGGAGCGTGACCGGCGTCATCGGCGGAACTTCGTCCTGGTGGTATAAAACGTCACAGATGATCAACTGATCAGTCAATCGTCGTCAGAGAACTCTCAAGCAATCGGTAAACCTCCGACAGGAAGCGTTTCGACCGGCAGAGGAGGTGAATTCAGGTGAACGCAGCAACCACGGCGCGAACGGTGCGGCCGCACGACGTGGACGCCCGCGAGGGTTCGGCCGCTCCGGGTGAGGGCGGGACGGTGCTGGTCGTCGACGACGACGCCGACGTTCGTGAATCGCTGGAACGTGGCCTGCGGCTCAACGGCTTCGCGGTGTGTACCGCGGCCGACGGTGCGGCCGCGCTGGCGGCGACCCGCGAGCAGACGCCCGACGTGGTGGTGCTCGACATCGAGATGCCGGGACTGGACGGGTTGGGCTTCATCACCGCGCTGCGCGCCTTCGGCAACGACGTGCCCATCTGCGTGGTGAGCGCTCGCACGCGGGTATCGGACCGGGTCGAAGGCCTCGAGCTGGGCGCCGACGACTATCTGACCAAGCCGTTCGACTTCGTCGAATTGACCGCGCGGTTGCGTGCGCTGCTGCGCCGCCGCGGCAGTGGCTGGAGCACCGCGCAGGAGTCGGTGGCCGTCGGGATGTTGCGGGTCGAGTTCGCGGCGCGGCGGGTGACGGTCCGTGGCCGTGAGATTCCGCTGACACGGCGGGAATTCGAGCTGATCAGTGTCCTGGCCACCCATCACGGGGAGGTCGTGACCCGCGACCGGCTGCTGGAGACGGTGTGGGGTTACGACTTTCGGCCGCAGACCAATGTCGTGGATGTCGTCGTCGGGCACATTCGCCGCAAACTCGAAGAAGACGGCGCGCCCCGCCTCCTGCACACGGTGCGCGCCGTCGGGTTCGTTCTCCGGGAGGAAAGGTCGTGAGGGGGAATCTCTCGCTGCGAACGCGGGTCGCGGTGGCGGCGGCGACGGGAACGACGCTCGTCGTCGGCGTGCTCGCGGTCTTCCTGTTCGTCGCGATCGAGCGGAACAACATCAGGCACGTCGACGAGCAATTGGACATCATCACCGACCTGGTCGAAGCGAATGTCGGTACCGCGCAACTGTTCATCGGCAGCGTGCGCGACGGCGGCTTCGCCGCGATCACCTTGCACCAGGACGGTGCCGTTCTCGCCAGCACGTCCACGCGACTGCCGGAGCTGCCCGACGGGCACCAGACCCTGGTGCTCGACGATGCCGGTTACCGCGTCAAGACCATGGTGGTGGAGCAGTCGCCGATCGGCCCACACCTCGTATCCGTGGCCGCGCCACTGTCCGCGGCGGAATCGGTGACCCGGGAGCAGCGCAGGCACGTCCTGCTCGCCGGGGTGGCGGCGATCGCGGTGGCATCGGGATTGGGCTGGCTACTCGGCGGCCGGGCGATCCGGCCACTCATCGACCTGACCCGCCGGATCGACGCGGGTGATGAATTGCCCGAGGCGAAAGGGTGGTTCCGTGTGCGGGAGGCCGATCGGCTCGCCGGTTCGGTCCGGTCGATGCTCGCGCGGATCGACTCCGCGCAGCAGCGCACGATCTCGGCTCTCGAGACGGCGCGCACGTTCGCGAACACGGCCGCCCATGAACTCCGCACCCCGCTGACCGCCATCCGGATGGACATCGAGATCGCGCGGGATGTCGAGCTGGTGCCCGCCGAGCGCGCGCAGATCCTCGGCGACGCGCTGCGCAAACACGGCCGGGTCGAATCGACGCTCGTGGCGCTGGAACTGCTCGCCGCCGGTGAACTGACATCGCGCCACATCAGTGAACCGGCCGACCTGGTCGAGCTGGCCTACTCGGCCGTCGCGGACGCGGCGCGGACCCATCCGGAGCTCCACCTGGTCGTCTCGGGCGAGGAACGAGCGGACTGCCACTGTTCTCCGGCCGGGATCCGCCTGATTCTCGACAACGCGATCACGAACGCGGTCCGCCACGGCCGCGCCACCCGAATCGAGATCTCGGTCCACCGAACCGGCGACGGATTCCTGCTGGCGGTCGATGACAACGGCGCCGGGCTGCCCGAGGACGAACGAGACGTGGTGTTCGGTCGATTCCGGCGGGGCTCCGGCGCGGCGCGGGAAGGATCGGGCCTCGGCCTCGCCCTGGTCGCGCAGCAGGCCGAACTACACGGCGGACGCGCGGAACTGATCACGAGCCCGCTCGGTGGCCTGCGGCTCGCCGTCGTCCTCGCCTGCCCCGATCCCCGAGGTGCCGACGTAGCGGAGATGTCCGGCCGAGTCAGGTAGCGCACCAAGGGCAACCCACACGTGAGCGCGATCCGGCGCACTGGCTTGCGACCCGGGACGCGGGCATGACACTCTCACGACGCCACTTGACTGATGTTTGCATCGCATGTGATTCTCTCATCAACTGATGGGAGTGGGCAATGAAGGACCAGCAGGAATCGAACGTGCGACGAGCCCGATTCCTACGCACCCGGGGTGGCCGGACCCACACTCCGATCCGCCACGACCCGCCCGCGCACCCAGCAAAATCGAATCCGCTGACAGGAATTCGCGCACGGGTGATGGCCGTCGTGCTCATCCCGAGCATCGTGTTCGCTACCGTGGTGATCGCGGTAGGCCTGCACCTCGTCGAGGAGAACCGGCAGAACCGGGCGTGGGCCGAACTCATCCTCCGCGTGGCGCCGCAGGCGGTGGACTTCAGCGAGGCCATGCTGCAGGAGCGTCGACTCGCGATGGTTCGCGTCGCACACCCTGGGCTCGGCTCCGACGAGCTCAACGCCCAGCGCCTCCGCGTCGACGCCGCCGGGACGGCACTCCTGGAGGCCGCATCGTCACTCAGCGAACTCACCACCGGAGCGTTCGACGCATCCGCGCACCAGCTGCGTGACACGGTCCGCCGACTCGGCGCCGTGCGCGCGCGGACCGACAGCGGCACCTCGACAGTCGACGAGGTGTACCAGGCATACAGCCTGCTCACCGCGACCGGGGGAATCGCGGTCGGGGCGTTGGTCCCCAGGGCTCCCGACGTGGACAGCGCCATCGCCTTGACCACGACCGCGACATTGTTGCGCACCGCCGACGCCATCTCCGCGGTGCACGCACTCGTCGCGGCCGCCGACGCCGAGACAGCACTCGATCAGGTCGCCTTGCAAGCGTTCGCCACCAGGGTCGGCGCCTACCACGCCGACCTGGACTCACTGGCTCACAAGGACGATCCCACCATCCGGCAGAGGCTCGTGCAACTGACCTCCAGCCCGCAGTGGAGACAACTGGTCGAGTTCGAGAACGCCGTGCTGGCCAGAGGCGCCGCCCCCTCGGAGCGCGACGACCCCACCGGGCCGCTGCCCACCGATTCCGCCGCGGCACAGCAGACATTGGGACTGATGGTGAACGGCTTGTTGACGCTGTGGCGCACCAACTTCGTCGGCGTCCAACAGCGAGCGACCGACATCGCGGACAACGCCGTGCGCACCTCCGCACTGACCGTGCTCGGCGCGCTGATCATCGCCGCCGTGACCTTCGTTCTGACCTCATGGTTGGCGAGCGGACTCATTCGACGACTCCGACGCCTCCGACTGCACACGTTGGCCGTCGCCGACACCGAGCTGCCTGCGATCATGGCCCGGATCAATGCTGGTGAGGCGATCGATCTGACCTCGGCGCTGCCTCCGTCCGACTTCGGTGACGATGAAATCGGACAGTTGGCAGCGGCTTTCGATACCGCACAGCGCGCGGCGGTGTCCGCGGCGATGGCCGAAGCCCGGACCCGCGGCGCGGTCAACGCGATCTTCTTGAACCTCGCACACCGCAGCCAAGCCATGGCGTCTCGCCAGCTGGAAGTCCTGGATGCCGCGGAAGCCCACGAGGAAGACCCGGACAAGATGGAGCTGCTGTTCAAACTCGACCATCTGGCCACGCGCGAACGCCGTAACGCCGAGAATCTGATCATCCTCGGCGGTGAACGTCCAGGACGGCAATGGCGATATCCGGTGCCGCTCAGCGACGTCGTGCAGGGGGCGATCACCGAGTCCAAGGACTACACGCGCGTCACACTCCACCGTTTCCCCGATGTCTCGGTCAACGGCGGCGTCGTCGCCGACATCATCCACCTGCTGGCCGAGCTGGTCGAGAACGCCACCTACTTCTCCTCCACGACCGCACCCGTCACGGTCTCGGGCGGACTTGTGAAGGGTGGCGCCGTCGTCGAGGTCGCCGACCGGGGGCGGGGACTGTCCCGGCAGGAACTGCACCGAATCAATCGAATTCTCGACAGCCCACCGGATTTCGGCATCATGCATCTTTCCAGCGACGCCCGCATGGGTTTGATCGTGGTCTCGATCCTCGCCGGCCGCAACGAGATCAAGGTTCGACTCACCGAGTCGGACCACGGCGGAGTAACAGCGACCGTGTTCCTACCTCCCACCTTGCTCGATCAGAGATCGCCTTCTGCGCCCGTCGGCGCCGGTGGCACACGCCCGCTGCTCCGGTAGGCATCACAGGCGCGCACGATGTGCCGACGCTCGGTCCTGCTCGGATCCGGGACCCGCAGTGCTCGGCCCTCGCGGCGCAGGAAGACCTGCCGCGGTCGATCGCTTGCCGCAACCGACGTCGTTGACCGGTTCGGTGTCGAGGACGTCGTGTAGGACGGCGATGTCGGGCCGGTCGAACCGAAACTGTGGGGTTCTGTGTGACCTGGCTGAACGACGTCAGTGGCGCGACACGATAGAACCCCCACCGACCGAGGTCAGAGGGGTTTTCGCTGTCGAGGTTAGCGGACGGTACTTGAAACAGTGGGAACCGGACTGGCTGAAGACGGTCATCGCGAAGGTGGATCCTGCCCCGCCCCGCAAGCACCCGACGGCAGGTGGCAGCACAGTGAAGCGGCGGCGGTTGGATCGTCGGCTGTCGCCTGATGTCATTGCCGAGGTGGTTGCGGGGCATCACGACGCTCATCAACGAACCAGCTGTGCGAGCGGTTTGGGCTGTCGAAGGGTGGATTGCTCAAGATCATCCAGGAGCACGGGGTGCAGATGCGCAACCAGCGGATGACGAAGGAAGAGATCGATCTCGCCGCCGACCTCTACCAAGCGGGTGACTCCGTAAGGACCGTAGCGGCCAAGCTCGGCAAGGCAAAGGGCAGTTTCTGGAAGGCGTTGTATGACAGAGGAGTGCAGCTACGACCATCGACTCGATAATGCTGTACGCGGTCTAGATACCAAAAACTACCGTTCGACGGAAAGTCCGAACAGCTGTGGTACCTTGACAACTCTATTTATGGACTATCTCGGAAACTCCTGCTTCGTCCAACATCTTAAACAAGTCTGCAATCTTGCCGGTACGAGCAAGCGTCGTCGTGGTGGTGAAAATCAGCCGATGAGCGGCCCGAGATAGACCTACAAAGAATGTCGATATCGATTCGCTACGATTGCGCTCGTGGCTCCACCATTGTTGATCATCCAGTCCTAGAAAAATGACTGTGTGGTACTCAAGGCTTTTGCTGCGGTGTGCCGTAAGTAGCACGACTGCTTGGGATGCTTCAAAGCGTTCGAAAACATCAATCCACAATCCTCCAGCCTCGGCTACGTTCGCTATGCGTGCAATGAAAGCGTCGACAACAACGTCTAACTCTTCGCCGGGCGCCATTGCCTTTACATATCGCTGCAAGGCTTCTCGATCTATGAGCTCAAGCAGGTAGCAAACAGCTTCTTCTGCGGACTCTTTGGTCGGCGGGGTCAGTTCGAGCCAGCTGCGCAGTGATTTTGTGATTTCAGCCAATTTATCGCCGACTTGACGGAGGGCTAGATCGTCATCCGCAGCTCCGTCAATACGGGTCAATATTGCCGAGGCCTCGCGCCATACTGTTACCAGACCCCTCGGTTCGGCGGCTAAGCAGAATAACCCCAGAAGCAAGCGGGTTGCCTCGTGCTTCAGGAGATCCTGCAATCTCATCTTCCCAACCGATTCATCGTCGTTTCGCACGCTTATCCCGTGGAGCGCAAGACTGGAGCGGAATAGCGGCTCAAATTCGGCGATCTTCTGTCGGGCAAGTAGCGCAAAGTCAGCCGGCACGCGACCCGATGCAGCAATGTCCTGAGCTATCCAGTTGGCTATGAAAGTAGCTTCGCGGTTAGAATTCGGAAACCGCCATATCACAGCCGGATCGTGTCCAACTTCAGTAATTGCTTTCGATATTGCTGGCATGCTTTGCGCATCCAGCACACTCGCCACGACATGCTGCAACTGGACCAGCTCATCGCTGGAGCGGAAGTTCCAAGCGAGAGGGTAGGATGCGGCCTTGAACGTGGTAGTGAAGCGTTCAACTGCGTGAGGTAGAGCGCCGGCCCAGCCCATAATTCGTTGCTTACTATCGCCAACTGCTGTCACGGTGGGATCATTGCCAAAGACGGACTCTACAAAATTGAACTGAGCGCTTGTCGTGTCCTGGAACTCGTCGATGAAAACAAAAGGATATGTAACCCTCAAAGCACGTCTGAGCTGAGGTGTCGAACGTACAATCAGTTCCGAAAGTCTATTGATCATAACGAAATCAACGTATGCGCTACCCTCCCGGAGGTATCGTGCATGCCACCATGCGCGAACCGCATACTCAACCGGATCTGAAGGGTCCTCAGTCCAAGATGACTTTGGCAATTCGTGCCCACCGACAATATCTGCTAGAAATCTCGTTGGCTGAAGTGCGGCAATTCTATGCCGAAGCGCTACTGGCGCTATAGAAGCCGTGTCGTTTAGGAACCTGCCGACATCTGAGTCCTTGGCGTATCGGATCTCGTAATCTTCGTCCTTCCGCCAATCGGTAGGAAGTGCGGGAGAAAATCGGTCTAATAGCCCCTTTGTGAAAGCATCGAAAGTCATCGATACAAAACGCTCGGCGTGTTCCGGGACTCGGGTGGCGACTCTGCGCCTGAGGTTGGCGGCCGCATCCCGTTTGAATGAGATTGCCAGAATCCGATGTGGCCATGAGCAAATCCCGGTTTGTAGCAGGTACGCAGCCCTCTGGGCGAGGAATTCGGTCTTGCCCGCGCCCGGTCCAGCTACGACTGCCACGTTTCCACTGTCCCGCAGAGCCTTCCAAGCCGCCGGCTCTAGATCGTCAATCTCGATCGGCAGCCAATCCTCAGTCGGAACGAAGCGACTTGAGTTCGGGGCACGTAGATGCTGAGCAGGAGATACGCTGATGTGTGTCATATCCCGACCTCACGCTGGATGTGCCCGACAAGCGCCACCACCGCTTCCGGTCCGCTCTTCCGCAACTCATCGTCGGTCAAGCGACCGAGAGCCCGGAGGTGGCTACTGGGCTTGGATCGGTTGGTGAAAAGATACCGGTACCACCGAAGTCGTTCAGCACGCATGGAGTCACTCCAGTAGTCTGGTTGGGTCGGTGACTTTCCTATTACGGCATCAGTGGCATCGGACTTATGCGGACCGATCTCGTCGTCTTCAAGTTTCTTATAGGCATCGGGGTATTGCTCCAGCATCAGATAATCGAGATCAAGGGGGGCGCCAAAGAAGATGCCGAACTTGCGCAAATGCATGAGGATCGGCTGCAGCACATCGAGTTCCAATTCATCACCAATGGCTGCGACGTTGTCGTAGCCCTCAAGGTCGGCTAGTGGTTCGATGCCGTTTTCGATCAAACGGTTGCAAGCGTCTCGAAGCCGTGCTGGTCCAGCACCATCACGACCGTAGTCCAGGTCGAGCAGTGTTGCGTGAGGTATCTTAAGGTCGTTGAGCAGTCTCCACATGTGGTTCGTGTGTCGACCGCCGAGTGGAACTACTGCCACAAACGATGAGTCGAGCGACACCCCTAGAGCCTCGGCAACGCGGGGGATCACGATTTGCTCTGTGTCACCTTCACCGAGCACAACGAACTTGGCAAAGTACAACTCTGGATATGCGTGTACTGCCTCCCGCAAATACTTTCCGGCCTCGGTATCGTCGGTCGGCAGAATAATCTCGTGGACGGCAGCAGTTGCGCTATCAGATCCATGACGGAAATGGCGCACAACCTCAGGGCGGATGCGGGTGAAGACGCTCGCGGAGTGGCTGGACAGAATTACCTGTGTTGCGTCATCATTGCTCAAATCCTGCAACTGATTCACGATGCGGGACAAGAAGAATGGTGACAAGCTGTTCTCCGGCTCCTCAACAGCTATCAAAGTGAGATTCGGAAGACGGGCAGGCTCCAGAGTGAACTCGTCGTCATGATCGCCATTCACCACTGCGGCTTCGACATCGAGAGTCGCTGCCGTGAGTGCAAGATACAGTAGTGATCGCTGACCATCGCTCAGTAGCCGCGCAGGTCTAGGCGATCCCGTGGGATCGGGCTCGAAGACCAATTCAGAGTTGCGAACCAACTGGTTCAGCTCACCGTCAAGCAGCCGAAGTCTTGGGGATGCACTCGTGCCTGCATCGTGCAGCTCTTTCCACCGGTTGGTTAGAGCTGTTTCGACAGCCTCGACGACCGGCTCCTTTGTGAATTTTCCTGCAACTTCAGACGCGCTACTGCTGACCAAATCGCGTAGTTCCGTGGACCATTGCGCAGCCCGCCAAAGCCGACTGCGCAAGAACGTTGTGACCTGGCGGGCCCCATCCCGCGAAGCGGGTATATACACCATCTGAATACGGCTTCGTTCCGCAGGAGTCAACGGTGCCCAATTATTGTCGCCATACTGAACAACGAAAGTATTCACGACCTTGCGTGTATCGGTTATCGCGCCGTCTACAGTGCCGTCGTCCACCCATTCGGCGTCCAGAACAATCCTGACCTTCAGGTTCGACTCGTCTGTAGCAGCCATGCGCTGGAAAAACTCAGGAACGGCTCGGTTTTTTGCTGCTGGCACCGAACTGGTTGATTGATCGTCATCGTCGTCCGGCTCCTCAGTATCAAGCTCAGGGAACGCAAGTACTACCTCAACAGTCAGCTGGCGTGTCGCCGGAGCTACGGTCTCGTCGAACGGCACATGAAAATCATCAACTCGAACAGTCCGCTCTTGTGTCGTAATACCAAACAACCGCAATAGGGCCTGGCAAGCGGCAGTTTTGCCAGATCCGTTGGGCCCGACGAACGCGGTTAGACCATCATCGAACCGAATGGTATTCCGACCGGGTCCGAAGCACTGGAAGTTGACCAGTGTGACACTCTCGATGAACATTGAGACACGTCCTGTTGTGGAAGTCGGCAGTATTCGCGCAGACAAGGATAGCGACCGCGCAGCGAACATCCCAATTGACGCTACAACAAATTTGTTACCGGGCAGTCGGTATCTTTTGGAGCGGCAGGTAGCATTCTGCTCCCTACCATTGCGATATGGTTCCGCTGCGCGATCCAGGCGGGCAGCCACGAGGTGCTGTCCGAGCGTCCAACACCGCTCGCCCGAGCCGATCCGGCGAAGCTTGTTCTCGTAGACGCAGTCGCCACATAATGGAGTGTCCGGTCGGGTACGGCAGGTCAGGAACCCCATGGGATGCTGCCGAGCTGACACCGAAGGGGATCGAGCTATAACAACATCCCGCTCCGGCACCCAAACAAAAGCCACCCCGCCGTGAGGCATCACCCACCCATCGAGCCGAAAACCAATCTTCCTTCGGCGCCACGACTCCGGCACGCCGGACTAACCTGGGTGGCAGACGCCGGGGTGAGTTTGCACCTGCTGCAGAAGATCGCTGGTCACGCCGCCAGCCGGACCACTGAGCGCTACCTCCACCCGGATCAGCGCGAGGTCACCGGGGTGAGCGACAAGCAGTCAAACCAGCTACGGTCCCGTTCTGGTCCCGCTCTCCGGGTAGTGGGAGAATGAGAAATCCCCCTCCGACCGAGGTCAGAGGGGGATTCCTTCTGTCGGGCTGACAGGATTTGAACCTGCGACCACCTGACCCCCAGGGCTGGTGACCAGATATTTCCGCACGTCATACGCGGATTGCGTCGGGGCCGAGCTGTGGTGGACCACGCAGTGTTCACCTGCGCGCATCGCGTGTGGTCCCCACCTGGTCCCCAACGTCGCCGTGAGGTCGAACCTTAGATCGTGCTGTGAAGCTGCGCTAGCGGTCTGGCATGTTCGACCGCCTCAGCGGCAACCTCCAAAGCCAGCGTCGCCACGTCAATCGAAGGCTCGGCTCCTGCGTGTACTGCTAGATTGCGGACCTTCGCCAGCTTCTCCTCAAGCCTGTTGCGAGATGCGGTAATGCCCCCGAGTGCGCGCACCAGCTTTCCCAGCTCGGCGACGCCAGGGCATCGGAGCAATAGTTCGCTCTTGACTGCGGTATCTGTGCTGCGCAGCAGGCGGTCTAACTGGTTAGTGAGGGCAACCTCTGCGGCAGTGCATCCATCGATCACGGCGCGCCGGGTCTGACCAGCTTCCAACCATGAACGGGCATCGCGGAGATACTGCCACTCTTGGGGAAGGACTGCGCCTTCTCCGGCGGCGCGGAACGACGTTGTCAGCTCCTCCAGCGACGGCAGCTGAATCAACCTAGGAAATCGGAAGATCCCATGGCTCGTCCAGCTCACAGGCTTGACCTTGCCATCTGCGTGTTGCAGGTAGGCGCTGTACCGAGCGCCAAGAATGCCAGGTTTTCGACGTCCGTGTCGTAGGAGGTTGAGCTCGGAGTATATGTCCAGCCACATCGAAGCTCGTTCCCACCAGTTGTCGAGGTCGCCCTCGATCATCTCGCACGTATGCGACGCGTCCTCGTCCGTACCGGTGGTAGTGAATGTGAAGCCCACCATCGCAACCCGAGCGCTTTGAGGTATCCCCGCAGAGAAATGACTGATCGAACCCCAATCCGGTAGTTCATGGTCGGAGTCCGTCCGTCGTGGCGGGTACGCATAGTGAGACTCCGGGGCGACCAGGTTCGACTGGCTTCGGGACGGATCTTCTGGCGTTGAAGGGAACTTGAGAGTCAGTGCCTGCTCACCGATGACGGTGGGGTAGGACCGGCCTAAGCACTCGACCGCAACAACAAGTCCCTCGGGACATTCGAATCGCCCTTCGACTACACGGGGGGTTTCGGTAGCGGCGGTCTCGGAGGAAGAGGCATGCGTGTGCTCGCTCACGCTGATCATGATGGCAGACCGGTAGTGCTGCGGAATGCCGTTGATTGTCAGTCATCGACACAGCAGGACACCGCCGCCACTTGTCTGGGACTCATCCGGGATACGTCCGGGAGTCGTCCGGGACATGGGAAGTCCGGGACGTGTCCCGAACGGCACCGTCAAATCTGGTGTCTGACCTGGGCGCTTCGCGCCGCCTCCCTCCCCACCCTGGCAGACACTCTCTAACGCTTCGCTGTCAGAGAGTGTCTGCCAGGGTGGGGAGGGAGGCAAAAACCAGTAAGTAGGTGAGGAGTTAAGAAGTGATGTGAGAGTTGAGAAGAGAGAAGAGAGGACCACAAAGGGGGCTGAGTTGGGTGGGTGGTTCCGTCAGGGTGCGCCTGTTGCGTTCTCGACGTGGTTGGGTGCGCGGGTGGCGTTCTGTCGAGCGGCGGCGGTTAGGGACGCGCGTCGTGAGATCTGATCACGAGTCGACGGCGGTGCGCTCGGTACGCGCTTCGGTCCCGGGGTACCAATCAGGTCGCGGTGCGGTCAGCTCGGGGCGGTATGGACCACAAGCAAGGGGTGGGTCCGCCGGGCGAAGCGGATCGTTCGCCCTCGACACGGGGACCTTGTGCTGCTCGCTACCGTAGATGCTATGACCGATGACGTCGTTGGTTGGGCTGAGGGCGTCGCCCGGATGTGCCTACGTGATCTGCCGCGCCGACTCCAGCATGTCGAAGGCGTGGCCCGCCGCGCTGCTGAGGTGGCTGGCGCGGTTGACGACCCGGAACTACTCGTCGCCGCCGCGTGGCTACACGACATCGGATACGGCGCTGACCTCGCGACGACGGGGTTCCACCCGGTCGACGGCGCCGAGTTCCTGCGCGCGCAGGGTGCGCCGCACCGGTTGTGCGCCCTGGTAGCGAACCACTCATGCGCGTGCGTCGAGGGGCGCCGCCGCGGCGTGCCGATCCTGTGGGAGGACGAGCTGACACCGTTGCGGGACGCCCTGTGGTGGGCAGACATGACCACAACTCCGACCGGAAAGCCAACGACCGTCCGCAGTCGAATCGCGGAGGTTCTCGACCGGTACGGTCCCGACCACATCGTGTCGGCGTCGGTCGCGGAGTCAACACCCGAGCTGGTTGCCGCAGCCGACCGCACCGAGACGGTTGCACGGCTGGCGGGTGTCGAGGTCAGGTGAAGTACGGCGTTCCCGATTCCAGGCCCCGCGTGATTCGCAGCTTGATGGACGGATGGATGTCGAGCGATTCGGCTTCGGCGGGGGTGACCCACAGGACCTCCTTGGACTCATCGCTGGTGCGGAGAGTTCCGCCGGTCGGCAGCGCGCGGAAACAGATCGAGAACTCCTGCCGGACCTCGCCATCGTCGTAGGCGATGACATGGTCGGGGTTTGAGAACACCCCGACGAGTTCGGTGACCTCCACGCTGATCCCGGTCTCTTCGAGGACCTCGCGAACAACCGCTTCGCTGACGGTCTCGCCCGCCTCGAGGCCGCCGCCAGGAATCGCGTATCGGTCGTTGTCCGTACGCCGGATCATCAGGATTCGGCCCGAATCGTCGAGTATCACCGCGCTGACCGCCACCTTGATGGTGTTCGGCCGCGGCGCGGCAGGGTCATGGAAGTAGTCGGTTCGTCCCATCTGCGCAGTCCTCCGTCGCTGTTGCCCACACATGCTCAAAACTAGTCATGTACGTGTCGAACAGGTCGCCCGCGGGGAGCTGGCGGATGTGCATTGCCGGGTTGTGCGCACCGGGCTGGCCATAGGTGTGCATGTTGACGATCATCTCGTCGTCGAACCGAAAGATCGAGTTGTACAGCGTGGTGTCGTGATAGCGGAGTTCTACTCCGTCGATTTCACCCAGGTGGCGCACCAGCGCCAGCGCGTTGCTGATGCGCGAGCCGACAGTTCCTGAAGCTAGGCGTTCCTCGGCGCTTCGCTTATCCGCCTCCGGCGCGGTCGGCCGACCGAACATCATCCGGACTTCCAGCCCTTCGCTGGTCCGTTTCTTGACCGCTTTGGTGAACTCGGGCTCTTCGGCGAGGAACAGTCCTGCAAGGACGAGGATGTCCAGCCGCTCTGCGGTTGAGGCAAGCAACCGCCGCCAGAGATCGGACGGAATGTCATTCCGATGCGGGTAGACGGTGATGACCTCGGACTCGCTCACCTCGACTCGCCGTTCCGTCGACACGGAATCCGGCCAAAGGTACTTCTCGGGTTCCTGCAGTAGCGACGCCACGGTGTGTCGGTGGCGCGGGTACGGAATGCGCCCCTTCGTGATCCAGCGTTCGACGGTTTTGGGCTCGACGCCCGCACGGTCGGCGACGTAGGCAATGGACAGGCCACTGCGCAGGAGCGCTTCGCGAAGCCGTTCGTTCACCATCACTCCTCCGAGGGACGTCTAGGGACGTCTTCACTGTACGGCAGACGTCTCGGAGTTGTCCATGGAAATCCCACGGTGCGGCGATAGGTCCCCAAAATTCCCGAAAAGTGGTGAAAGGCAGGAACTTTCCCACTTTGACAGGAGATGGAACGTGGATAAATCCGCTACCGAGTCGCGAGACCTGATCAGCTTGAAGACGGCTGCTGCGCTGATCGACGTCGACTCGAAGACGATCCGGAACTGGATTGCGGCCGGAGACATCGCCGGGTACCGGATCAACGGTCGTCTGCTCCGCGTCGAGCGCGCTCAACTGTTGGCGCTCGTCCGTCCCGCCGAGTTGACCCCGGGCGGTGTGGCATGAGCACGCCGACCGAGCGCACCTTGCAGGCGCGGATCGCCGCTCCCGAGTCGTGGGCGCGAACCGGTGACCGCAGCAAGCGGACCAACAACGCGCGCGCCGCGGGGCAGAGCAAGTTTGACCGTCTGGTCGACCCCGATGGGCTGCTGAGCCCGGAGGAGCGCGCGTACCGGGCCGATCAGGCTCGTAAGGCGCACTACACCCGGCTCGCCCTCAAGTCCGCGCAATCGCGCCGGCGTGGCCGCGAGCGTCGTCGGGGCGGTGAGTTCTGATGCGGGCCAAGACGTTCGCGACCGCGGTCGCGTTGCTGTCGATCGGGTCGCTGGTGCTGATCGCGCCGGACGCGTTCGGGTTCATCCTGATGCTGGTCGGTGCCGTGTGGCTGTGGCGGGCGTCGAAGCGGGCGGGGCTGCGGCGATGAGCACCGAGCACGGCCAGGAGCCAGTCCACGATCCGATCGACCTGCTCGACGAGCTGGATTCGATCATCCGCGCACAGGAGGTGCTGCGGCAGCGCACGATCGCGTTGCAGGCCCGCTACGCGGCGTTGGAGCCGGTCGCTGACCGGTTCTACCAGCCGAATCCGAACCCCCGGCTGAGCGACTTCCCGCAAGAGTACGGCTCGATCAACGTCGCGCATACGGCCGAGCGGCTCGGTCACGCGGCACACGACATGGGCCTGACCACGAAGTACGCGCTGTCTCCTGCTCGTGAGGTGGCTGAGAAGGTGCGCGAGTACCCGCAGCCGGAGCGGTCGGTGGCGCGGCCCGAGGTGGATCGGCGGCGGTCGCGGTGAGCGGCGGCGTGTTCCGGTCGCGGCCGGAGGACCGCAACGAGGTCGGGCGGAGCGCGTTGGGTTCGATGACGCGTCCGGAGTTCATGGGTGTCGGTGAGGTGTATCGCCCGCTGGGCCTGTTGCCGCCCGCGCTGCGGTTGGTCGTGCTCGCGGGGTTGGTCGTGGTCGGGATGTACGGGTGCAGCGTCGCCTGGGTCGACCAGCAGCACTACCAGCCCTCGCTCAACATCTGCCGCACCGCCGAGGACGGGGTGCGCGTCGCTCAGGTCGAGCCGTGCCCGGCCGGTCCGGTCGGAGTGGCGCGATGAGCGCGGCCGAGCGGCAGCACGCCGCGATGGAGCGCGCACAGCGGGACCGTGACCGCCTCGACGTGGTGCGCGGGGTGCTGGCGGACATGCACGAGGCGGCTTGGGAGTCGATGGAACGCGACGACTTCGCCGCGACCGAGACCGAGTGGCGCAAGCTCGCTGAGGTCGACAAGGTCCGTCCATCGGTCGAGGCCGACCACGCCGTCGCGACGGCGCGCTGGCAGGCCGCGGCGGCACCGGTCGAACCGGTGGTGCGGGTGGAGGCGCGGTTGGCGCCGCAGCGTCGGGTGATCGGTGCGCGTCCGCGGTCGCGGGGGATCGAGCGGTCGCGATGAGCAAGTACTCGGACCCGGAGGGGCGCCGGTTCGGTGTGCCGACCTATCCGTGGGGCATGGCGCCGGCGCATTTGCGCACGACCCGCCAGCTCGCGGCCGAGGGGCGGCGACCGGGCGGGGAGTACGAGGCGCAGGTGCTGCGTGCGCGGCGGGGCCGGGACCCGTTGAAGGCGCACCTTTTCGACGTCAATGAGGCCAAGCCCAAGCGGGTGCCGACCGCCGCGCAGCGCGAGGCGTTGCAGATCGCGCGGTGGACGCAGTCGGCGAACGCGGCCGAGCGCCGTGGCGTCGACGCGACCGATATGCGCGAGCTGATCGAGGCGGCCAGGCGGGACCTGGCTGCACGTCACCAGAACCGGGGCGCCGAGCGGGCGCGCCCGGGAAGGGAGCGAACACGATGATTGACCACAAGCAGAAGGTGGCCCGGTGGGGGGCGCTGGAAGTCGAAGCGCGCGACGAGGTCATCGCCGGTCTGCGTGATTCGGGTCTGACTTATCAGGACATCGCGCGTGTGCTCGGGGTCCGGGCCCGTCGGGTCGAGGCCACGCTCGGCGAGATCACCGCCCTGCACGGTCGCGGGTTGAGTTTGAGCGAGATCAGCGCACGGGTCGGGTTGCCCCGCAGCACTGTTCACGTCATCGCGGGCACGAAGCAGACCCTGTCGACCAGTCGCAGGACCACGGTGCTCGCGGCGTTGTCGGACATGCACGGCATGCAGCTCGACACCCTGGGCTGGTTCCTGGGGATGGAACGCAACCACGTGTATTCGCTGGTCGCGGACCTGGTCAGGGCGAGTGAGGTGTTCGAGCTCAAGCAGGTCCAGCCGGGCGAGAAGTGGGTGGTGCCGACCCGGATCACCGCGACCCGGTATCTGGGGTGGCGTCCGGCCGAGTGGCAGCCGCCGCTGATGTTCGCCGAGCACTACCGCGCCGTCGCCCAGGCCCGCGTGATGCTGGTGGGTTCGGACCCGAAGCTGTGGGTTTCCGAGCGCACGCTGCGCCACCGCGTCCAGTCGGCCGAGGCCGGACCACGGGCCAAGCAGACGACCGTGTCGAGTGGCCGTGACCCGAAGTCGGGCCGCCCGCACATCCACGATGGCCGGTTCCTCGGTGTGGTGGAGAACCGTCACGGCTGGTGGGCGCTGGAAGTCGAGTTGTCGAAGAAGGACCCGGCCGCGATGGACATCGCCTTGCGCGGTGCGATCCGTGCCGCCCGCGATGCCGACACCGAGGCGATGGTCGGCGTGCTCTACCTGTGCCGCACCGCGTCGGTGTCCGACAACGTCCACGACGCCGCGGGACGGCTGCCGACCGAGTTCAGCGGGTTGACGTTGGACCTGGTCATTCACGACTTCGACGCCTATTGGTCGCGCTGGCTCAAGAACTACACCGCGCGCCGCGAAGCCGCCAAGGCCGCGTCGCCGAATCGGCGCCGCCGCACCCTCATTCATCTCACCCAGCAGGAAGCATCATGACGTGCAAGGCCCTCATCACCGCAAATGACTGCTCACCGGTGACCACCCCGGTCATCGTCACCGAAGCCCCTGTCGAGCCCGCCGCGCCGGTGTCCGGAATCAGTCCGGCTGCCCCGCCGGTCGAGCCCGGTGGGCTGAATCTGCCCGAGCTGCCCGACCTTTCGGGGTTGGCGCACGTGGCCGGGACCTCGGCGGTGCTGGCGTTCGTGGTGATCGCGATGCTGCTGTTCATCGTCGCGGTCGCCACCGCGTGGCCGTTGGACCCGCACCGGTTGCGCAACTTCGCCGTCGCGAGCTTGGTGTTGCCGCTGTCCTCGGTGGTTGTCGGCGGGTCGTGGTCGACGCCGTGGACGCTGCTGTGGACCGGCGCGGAATCGGTCGCCGCGGCCGACTTCACCGGGCTGGTGCCGATGCTGGCGGTCGCCGGACCGGCCGCGATGCTGCTCGCCACCTTGTGGTGGGCGAAGTTCCTGGTCCAGAACGCGAGCGTTGGGCAGAAGTCCCTGGCCCGGACGGAACGGATCCGCTCGGCGATGGCGACCCGTCGCAGCCAGGCCGCTGCCCGTGCGGCGAAGCTGGGCGCCCCGTACAGCACTGGCGATTCGATTGTGCTCGGTGTGCTCTCGGAGCACGTGAGCGCTGAGCCGGGCGGGTTCTGGCGGTCGCTGACCGCCCGGCACATGCAGTGGCTGACCATCCCGCACGCCGACGTCAAGCGTCACGTCGGGATCGTGGCCACGACCGGCGCGGGCAAGACCACGCTGCTGGAACGGCAGTTCGTGTCGATCCTGACCACGGAGTGGCGGGCGTGGCAGCGCTGGAAGGACGTGCCGGTCATGAGCGGGCGGCACCCGCGCCCGCTGGTGGTGATGATCGCGTGCAAGGGCGGCGAGGACGACCGCGTGCTGGGCGAGACGCTGCGCCAGGACGCACTCGCCCTCGGGGTGGAGGACGAGCGGATCGCGTTGGTGCCGTCGCGGGACCGCCTCGACATCTGGGCGATGCCGCCGCGGGACATGCGCGGTGTGCTCAACGACCTGATGGTCGGCGGTGAGTCCACCACCTCGGAGGGGCAGCACTTCGACGAGATGCGTAAGCGCATCGTCACCTTGGTCGTCGACGCCCCGATCGGCCCGCCGCGGTCATCGCAGGAGTTCCTCGCCCGCCTGGACGCCCAGGTCATCGTCGATGCGTGGGGCGGTGCTCCGGATGTGGTGCGCCAGGTCGAGGCCTTGCAGGCGGAGAAGGTGCCCCAGCTCGACGACGCCCTGATCAAGATGAGCAACCTGTTCTCGCTGTTGGAGGACCACAACGGCAACGGGGTGTTCGACGGCGGCAAAGACCTCGACGACCTCGACGTGCTGTTCGTGACCGTGCCGGGCATGGACCCCGACTCCGGTCGCGCCCAGGTCGCCGCGATCATCCGCATGGTCATGCAGCGTGCCGGACGCACGGCCAAGGACCAGCGCCGTTCGGTGTCGCTGATCATCGACGAACTCTCGGCGGTGGCGACGCAGTCGCAGGCGATCGGGCTGGAGAACGTTGCCGAACGTGGCCGCTCCCAGGGTGTGGCGCTGACTTTCGCTGCCCAGTCCCAGGAGGGCGTCGCCCGCGATCAGTGGTCGCTGAACCGGCTGCTCAAGGCGTGCGCCGGCGGACTGATCCTCGGCTACAGCGAGAACGCGGGCGATATCTGCAAGCACTTCGGGTCGATCCGGTCGGCAATGCCGTCGCGGCACCTGATCAAGGGCCAGCGCCACGGCGACGAGGGCTCGATCTCCTACGGCGAGAAGTGGCTGGTCGACCCGGATCGGGTGCGGCAGATGGCCACCGGCGAAGTCGTGTGGGCCAAGCAGGGCCACGCCTACTACGGCCGGGTCGTCCCGGTCGACCGCGCCGAACTCAAGCCCCTTCCCGGCACCCGCGCCACCGACGCCGCGGCCGAACCCGTCGCCGTCTGAGCGACCCACCAACCCACAGAAAGGCCACGCCATGCGCATCATCCGCGACGACAACAACGACGACCACGAGCACAACCACGACCACGAGCACGGCCCGAATCGTCGGCCCGCGTCCGAATCCGACGCCGCGGCGATGGCCGAAACGCTGGTCGACGAGGCCGAGGCATTCCTCGCCGGATTGGCGCAGGCCAACCCGCACCAGCCCGAGTCGGAGCCGAAACCGGTTGCGCGACTGGTCAAGTCGCTGACCGGCGAGCCTGCACCGCAGGTGCCGGTCGAGGACGACAACCTGCTGCCCGCACTGCGCCCGCAGCCCGCTCCGGAACTGGCCCAGGCCGGGCGCCGGATGCCGCGGTGGGCACGCCGGGCGCTGCCGGGCTCTGTGCTTGTGGTCGCTGTCGCTGTCGCGGTGACCCACGGGCAGCCCGCAGCGGTCGCGATCCCGATCGACATCTACGCCGGTGCATGGGTCGGGTTCCTGTTCTGGAACGCCGCCCACCGCCCGCCGCTGCGCGAGGTCGCCGAGGCCACGGTCACCGGCGTCATCGGGCTTCTCGGTGCCGTGCTGGCGCTGTTCGCCCACGGTATCCGCGCTCTGGTCACCGGCATCGGTACTCGCCGCGACCGGTTCGAAACCACCCGCACCGCCCACTGACCGAACCCGACCACAAGGAAGGAGCACCAGCCATGCCCGACAACCACCCCGACCCGATCCTGCCGATCCCCTCCGACCTGCACCTGAACACCGAGGACGCCACCGAGGCCCTGCACGAGGTACGCCGCCAGGTCGCCCAGCTCGGGCAGCGTTACCGCGACCTGCTCGCCGAGCCGGAGTCGCTGCGCACCGACGACCTGGGCCGACCGATCGCCCCGGCCGAAGCCGTCAACTGCGCGCTGATGTGGCTGGAAAGCACCGACCGCGCCCTGTCCGCGGCCGAGGACGGCATCGGCCACGCCCGCTCCTACACCACGCGGCTGTCGCTGACCGAGCAGGCATGCGATGAGCGCGAGCAGCGCATCGCCGACCGCCAGGCCGCAGTCAACCGCCGCCGCGACATCCGCCGCGCGCGCTGAACCCACCTACTCCACGAAGGAGAAACCTGATGTCCTACAACAACATCCATCCCGTCACGATCGGTGTCAGCGCCGGAGTTCTTGCGTTCGCCGCGCTGGTCGCACTTGTCGAGTACGACCCGGTCAACCCGATCGCCGACCGCTTGGCCCAGTGCAAGCTCACCCCGGCCGAGCGCGCCGAGCTGGCCCGCATCCAGCACGAGGACCGCGAGAAGTCCCGCGAGTTCAAGGCGCGGCAGGCACGGCGCGCCGCCGAGCGCGCCGAGACCGATGCGGCCGATCTGGCCGGGTTCGACCCTGACTTGCTCACCACACCCGGGCTGGTCGCGACCGCGGCAGGGCTGACGGTCAGCGAGCTGGCCGCCGAAATCGTCGCCGCCGAGCGCACCGAACGCACCGAACGCGAGGCGCCGACCGGGTCGCTGCAACAGGTCATCGCCCGGCGGGCGCATCACCGTGCTCTGGATTGCGAATGGCACCGCCGCGACGCGTTCGAGGCCCGGCTCAAGCTCTCGCGATCCGAAGCTCTGCGCCACCGCATCGCCGCCGAGAAAGTCCAGGCCGCCCGCAGTGCGCCGTATCTGCCGCTGCCCACTGTCTTCCCGTTCGTCGAGAACTGACCCAACAAGAAGGAGAAACACCATGTCCGAACGTCCCGTCGAAGACGAGATCATCGACCAGGCACGCCATTTCGGGCGCGCGTTGATGGCGATGGCTTCCCAGCACGGCCGCGCCGTGACCTGGATCGAGCAGCGCCGTATCCGCAAGGAGATCAGCCGCGCCCTGCGCCAGCAGCGTCACGCCGAACACCTCGAACGCCAGCGTGAGCGGATGTGGACCGAGCAGGCGGTCAACCGCTACCGCGCCCACGCCCAGGCTGTGCACGTGCGCCGCAACCACCCCGAGGTCGACGCCGACCGGCGTGCCCGTGATCAGGTGTCGCTGCGAGACCACGCCACCGACCTGCAACAGCGGGTACTCGACCGCCGCGGGTTGACCCCGGTCGAGCAGGGCATCGCCCTCGACGGCATCGACGCCGCGACCGCGTTCCCCAACCACAGCCTGCGGGGCAACAAGGCGCTGTTCGCCGGGGCCAAGCGGGTCAAGGGCATCGACGCCCTGCGCTACCGGGCGAGTGTGGCGCGCACGAAGGCCGAGATGCCCCAGCGCCGCGGGGAACTCAACCAGCAGCACCGCGAACTCTCCGCGATGCGAAGGGCTCGGACCGACGCACCCGCCTCCATTCGTCCGATGAACCGCGACACGGTCAACGACCGGCCTCGGTCGACGACCCGTGAGCAGCAGGAGGCTGCCGTCCAGCGCCTGCGTCAGGCGCAGCTCACCTGGGATATCAACGCACCCGACGCACATCCAGAGGCGTGGCGCCGCTACGACCGCTGGGTCAAGACAGCCGCGCGCGCGGCTGCCGAGGCGGGAGTTTCGCCCGAGCGGATCGCTCACGAACGTGAACACGCGGTCGAGAACTCGAAGTTCACCGCGAGCGTGTACGCGCTGCGCCCCGACCATGACCAGGTCGAGCTGGCCCAGAGCCTGCACCCGACCCAGCGCGACGCCGCGGCCTGGACACACCGCACGGTCACCGCAACCGAGTGGGCGCCCGGGACCGCGCTCAAGGCCGTGGTCCACGAACGCGACGTCGTCGAGCCCGTCCACACCATCGACGGCACCCGCGAGCAGGTCAGCGCGCAGACCGAGCAGTGGACGAAACCGCCACGAGAACGCCAGAACGAAACCCGCACGGCGACAGCGGAACCCACGCCCGAGGCGGATCGGTTGGCCGCGGTCGAGAAGCAGCTCAAGCAGATCGCCGAGGACCGGGACCAGATGACCTCGCGGGTGCTGATGCTGCAGCGCGGTCTGGACTCTGTTACCGCCGACCGCGACGACATGCGTTCCAAGCTCGACGCCGCCGAGGGCCGGATCGCCTCGCTGACCAACCGCAACCAGCGGCTGGCCGCCGAGATCGATGAGGTCCGCCGCGACCAGGAGCCCCTGCGCGCCGAGCGCGACCAGTTCAAGACCGAACGCGACGAGGCCGTGGCCCGGCTGATCAAGCAGACGCCGGCGCGGGATCGGTTCGGCAGCAACGAACGCGTCGCCGCCGCGGCCACCAACACCCAGGAAATGCCCAACCCCAACCTCAACGGCCAGGCCCGCAACGGCCGTGAAAGGAGCCACTGACCATGCAGCGCGAACACGAAGAGCTGATGCGCGACGACTTCGCCCGCTACATCGGGCTGTCCGAGCAGGTCGAGCAGGGTCTGTTCGACCGCGACAACCCGATCCCCACCGAGCAGCGTGACGCGCTGCACGCCCAGCAGGACGAGCTGCGTGGTCGCTGGGAGCAGGGCCCGCACGCCGAGCACTGGAACTACCTGTCCGACGCCCACGACGACTGGAAGCGCTCGCCGAAGGTCATGGCGCGAATGCTCGACGACATCGCCCACAACGGCGGTGCCGGGGTCAGCGAGGTCGAGGAACGCAGCCAGGCCCAGGCCGCCGCGCTGGTCGCGCGTTCGGCCGAGCGTCAGCCCGAGCGGCGTGTGAGCAAGCAGGCCCGCTCCGGTATCGAGCGGGGGCGCTGAGGTGGACCACAACGACGAAGAGATGATGCGCGAGGACTTCGCCCGCGTCGTGCGCTTAGAAGAACAGATCGCGGATCGGTCCGGGCCAGAGGTGTCCGAGGACGTCGAATTCAGCCTCGACGTGCTCGGTGGCGAGCATGCCCGTATCCGCAAGAGCTGGGCGAGCGGGCCGCACGCCGAGCACTGGGGCCACCTCGAAGGCGCGTACGCCGCGTGGGACTGGCTGGACTTGACCGAGCTCAACGCCGATCTGCGACACGGTCAGGCACGCGGGCTGACCGAGATCCAGCAACGCAATGTTCTGCAGGCCGGCGAACTGCACGCCCGCCGTGATCCGCAGCTGCGCAAGCAGATCGCGCAGGCGATCCGGGACCGGGCACCACGCCGGATCGAGCGGAGCCGCTGATGAACCCGCAGCCCGAATACGCCGGACGCTCGTGGCGGGTGATCATCGACGCGCTCGAATCCCACCACTACGGCCCCGGTAAAGGGTCCGGGCAGCCCGAGGCGTGGAACCGGTACATGTGCCCGGTCCACGAGGGCGACGGCGCCCACCACACACCGAGTTTGGGTGTGCGGTATGACCCGCGTCAGGCCAAGACGATCGTGCGGTGTTTCTCCGGGACACGCTGTGACGACGCCGAGGTCATGGGGCGGATCGGGCTGCGGGTGCGCGACATGTGGGATCGGCTGCCGGAGCGAGCCCGCAACAGCGGCACCAGCTTCGGCGGCCGATCGGCCACCACCACCGCGGCCAGGACGCCGCGGCAGGTGTTCAGCCGCGCCGAGCAAGCGATCCTCGCGGCTCATTTCGAGCGCCCGACCAAGCCGGACTTGGGCGCCCAGATCGGCCCGGCCGAAGTCGCCGATACCTACGTCTACCGGTGGCACACCGGCCAGGTCGAGGGAGCGGTCGTGCGGATGCACACCCCGCACGAACACGGCACCGCCAAGAGCTTCTTCCAGAAGCACTGGACCGGAACCGAGTGGGAGAACACCGGATTCGCGCCGCTGCCCTGGCATCTGGGTGATGTGCGTGAAGCCCTCGACACCGGTCGCGAGTTGTACGTCTGCGAGGGCGAGAAGGACGTTCAGCGCGCCCGCCGGGCCGGGCAGCTCGCCACCTGCAACGCGATGGGTGCCGGGAAGTGGACGCCCGAGCACGCGAAGTGGCTGCGGGGAGCGGGCCGCGTGATTGTGGTCGCCGACCGTGACCGCGCCGGATACCGCCACGCCGGCAAGGTCGCCGACAGCCTCGAAGGCCATGTCGGCGAGGTCCGGGTCTTGCAGGCCCGCGACGGCAAGGACCTGTCGGACCACCTCGACGCCGGACACGGCATCGACGAACTCGAACCGGTCCGCTACCTCGACCGACCCGGATTCCAACACCAACACCAGCACCAAGCCGCGGCGCCCGCGAGCCGAGGCCGCGACCCGTCCACCACCGACCGCCGCCGCGCCCGCTGAACAACACCGACCACAACGAAGGAGCAACCTCATGACCACCACCAACTTCGGCCAGCGTTTCCGCCAGGCCGCCCGCCCGGCGCCCGCGTTCACCAAGAAGACCCAGCCTGGGACCACGGTGACCGGAACCATCACCGCCATCACCGAGGAACCCAAGCTCAAGTTCGACGGCGCACCCGGCGAGATCGAACTCGACGACGACGGGCAGCCGGTAATGCAGCTCATCATCACCATCTACACCGGGTCCGGGCCGAAGAACCTGTTCGTGTCCTGGCGCATGGAACAGGCCATCGGCCGCGCGTTCACCGCCGCCGGCGCCGAGGAGTTCGAGCTCGGTGCGGCCCTGTCGGTCACCTATACCGGACCCGATCCGGAGTACCCGAAGGCCCGCATGTTCAACGCCACGTACCGCCCTGCGAAGGTCGCCAGCACGGCGACCGGACAGGGTGCGCAGTGAACGCGACAGCTGCCGGTGCGTACCCAGTGCACAGCGACGACGCTGCGCACCGGTCCGCACCGAGCAGTGCACAACCCGCAGCACGCGACCACAACGAGGTCGCCGCGGTCCGGTTCTTCTGGGGCGAGCTGATCCTGGTCGCCGCGATGTCGATCGGCGGCAACGCCGTGCACGCAGTGCTCAACGCACCGGCCGGAATGGCTGTTGTCGCCGCGATCGTGGCGACATTCCCACCGATAGCGTTGCTCGCAGCAACCCACGGCGTCGGCCTCTTGGTCCGCGCACGGTCCTCGGCGAGCCTGGCCTACTGGGCCGTTGTGGTCCTGACCGGCCTGATTGCAGTAGTCGCGTTCCGGCTCTCATTCGACGCCCTGCGCGAGCTGGCCGTCCAGGTCGGGATGAGCGAACACCTGGCATGGCTGTTCCCGGTGATCATCGACGGCGCGATCGGACAGGCCACCGTCGCCCTGTTGGTGCTCGCCCGCAAGCAGCGCACCGAGCCGGACCAAGTCGTGCGCACCGATGCGCAGCCGGTGCACAGCCCGGAATCGGTCCGCACCGTCTCGGTACGGGAGGTCCACACCGAAACCCGCGCGGTCACCACCGAAACCCCAACGGCACCGGCGATCGGGACCGTCGAACCGGCCGCGATCACCACCGCGGTGCACACGGTGCACACCGATCGATGGGCCCAGGTCGCCGAAATGGTGTGCAACGCAGATCCGGCCGGGCGACGCGATCCGGACAAGGTCGCCGAGATCCTGCGACTGCGTCACGACGACGGACTGTCCCACGCCCGCATCGCCGAACAGGTCGAGGTGTCCGCGTCGACAGTGACCCGCACCCTCAACGCGGCAGCCGAGGTCGTCGAGGGTGATGCACGGTGACGCTGCTGTATTTCCGACTCACGATCGCGGGGCTGGCCGTCGAGGCCCGCATCGGTGACTGCCCACGAGCATCGGCCTCGGTATCCCGGCCGATTCCCTCGGTCAGCGCAGATCGAGACACCCGCATCCGCGAAATGCACCAGCGCGGGCTCTCCACACGAGAAATCGGCGCGGAAATCGGCCTGCACCATTCGACAGTCGCGCGCATCGTCACCAGCACAGAAAGTCCCGAATCATGATCACCCTGACCGACCTGTTCTGCGGCGCCGGCGGATCGAGCACCGGCGCCACCCAGGTCCCCGGCGTGGAAGTCCGGTTGGCCGCGAACCACTGGCCGCTGGCAGTCGAGACCCACAACACCAACCATCCCGACACCGACCACGACTGCGCCGATCTGTCCCAGGTCGACCCGCGCCGCTACCCGCGCACGGATGTGCTGTGGGCGTCGCCGGAGTGCACCAACCACTCGGTGGCCCGCGGTCGGCGCCGCAACATCGACGCGACGCCGGACCTGTTCGGCGAGGTGCTGCCCGACGCCGCGGCCGAGCGTTCGCGGGCGACGATGTGGGACGTCGTCCGCTTCGCCGAGCACCACCGCTACCGCGCCGTTGTGGTCGAGAATGTCGTCGACGCCGCGAGGTGGGTCCTGTTCGCGCCGTGGCTGACCGCGATGGACGCCTTGGGCTACCGCCACCGCGTCGTCTACCTGAACTCGATGCACGCCAGCGCAGCCGGCGACCCCGCACCGCAGAGCCGCGACCGCATGTACGTCGTGTTCTGGCGCATCGGTTCCCCGGCACCGGACTTGGACCGTTGGACCAGGCCGCGCGCGTGGTGCGCGAGCTGCGACCGCGAGGTCGCTGCGGTGCAGGCGTGGAAGAACCCCGTCCGACGGTGGGGTCGCTACCGGGCGCAGTACATGTGGCGGTGCCCATCGACGACCTGCCGCAACAGCGTCGTCGAACCCGCCTGGTTGCCCGCGGCGTCGGTGATCGACTGGAATCTGCGAGGTCAGCGGATCGGGGATCGGTCGAAGCCGTTGGCGGCCAAGACAATCGCTCGCATCGAGGCCGGTCTGGCCAAGCACGCGCGTACGGCCTGCCTGATTCCAGCGGGTGGGACGCGGCGGTCAGCCGGTACGCCGGTGACCGACACGTTCCCGACCCACACCACCCGCGAGACCGACGCGTTGCTGGTGCCGGTAGAAGGCCGCGACGGCAAGGTAGCGACGCCCGTCACCGCGCCAGTGCGGACGATGACGACCAGGTCGGAGACCGCGGTGCTCGTCCCGTACTACGGAAACGGCACCGCCCGCACCGCCGAGGCGCCGCACGGCACGGTGACCACGCGGGACCGGTGGGCGATGGTCGTTCCACTGCGTAACCACAACACGGCGAAGCCCTTGACCGAACCGCTCGACACCGTCGCCGCAGCGGGCAACCATCACGGCCTGTCGACCGTGGCGGCGAACTTGGAGGACTGCGAGTTCCGAATGCTCGAACCGTACGAGATCAAGCAGGCCATGGCGTTCAGCCGCAGCTACGTCCTCGGCGGCAACCGACGCGAGCAGGTCCGCCTCGCAGGAAACGCCGTCACACCACCCGCCGCGCGCGACCTCATCTCTGCGGTCACAGCTGCGCTCGTCTGAATGAACTGCCCGAACTTCATGGAAGGAGAAGCACAAACATGACCAGCACGTTCCCCAGCGACAGTACACAGCACGCCACCAGGATGGCTGACGTCAATGATGACGCGCGACTGAACGAAAGCTCCTGGTACACAACAGAGGAGGTCGCGGCGCTACTCAAGGTGGACGCATCGAGCCTGCGACGCTGGCGAACCGCGTCGCCGCCGCAGGGGCCGCCTTTCGTCCACTTGACCGGCAGGGTTACGCGCTACCTCGGTTCCGACGTCCTCGCCTACCTCCGGCGGAACCGCATCGATCCGGCGGCTGCCTGATGGACACCACAGCGGTGAATGTGGTCCCGCTCGGTGTCGAGATCCGGGCGGATATCGAGGAACGCAACCGGGCGAAGCCGTTTCGCGCGCGCGTGCGGTGGACTGACCCGGTTTCGAAGGCCCGCCCTTCGAAGTCGGAGTCGTTCGACACGCGAGACGATGCTGAGGCATGGATCGAGCGGATCAAGGCGGCCGCCGCTCGGGGCGTCGATCCGAAGACCGCGACGGCGACGTTGAAAGACTACGGGACCGTGAACTGGGCGGCGGCGATGCGCGGAATCGAGGCCAAGACGGAAGGGGACGCTTACAAGCCGGCGTGGAAGCATCGAGTAGTGCCTGCGCTCGGGCACCTGCCGGTGACGATGATTTCCGCCGGTGTCGCAGACCGGGCGGTCATGAACTGGATAGCCAGCGGGGTCAGCAAGTCCGCGGTGAAGAACAGCTTGGCGGCGCTGGCGCGGGTGATGGACCAGGCCGTCCGCGACGAGGTGATCGAACGCAATCGCGTTGAGGTTTCCGGGTGGCAGCGCCAGTACGAACGGTTCGAGGACGAACTCGACGACCCCAGGTCTCTCGCGCTGCCGGACTGGTCGACTCTGGTTGCGCTCGGCGATGCGCTGGTAGCGAGATCGGCGGACAATTTCCAAGGGTGGGGCGATGTGGTGATGTACGCCGCCTGCACTGCGGTTCGCGTCGGCGAAGTATCCGGTTGCCGCGTCGGGGACATCGATACCGAGCAGTGGATATGGACACTGCGCCGACAAACCTCACCTGGGCCGGGCGGTCTGATGGACAAGGGCACCAAGGGAAAACGCTCGCGTCGAATCCCGATCATCGAGGAAATCCGTCCGATGGTGATGAGGCGAGTTCAGTCCCGGAAGGGCGACCCGTATGCGCGCCTGTTCGTCGGTCCCCGCGGTGGCCGAATCCAGACGGGCGTCTTGCGCCGGGCAACCCACTGGGACGAAGTCGTCACCGCACTCGGCTACGAGCACCTGCGGCGCCACGACCTTCGACACACGGGGCTGACGTGGTTCGCCGACGCGGGAGTGCCGTTGCACCGGCTTCAGCAGATCGCCGGCCACACCGACCCGCGGATCACCCAGCGGTATTTGCACCCGGACATTCAGGGTCTGCAGAACGACGGCGAACTGTTGTCCAAACACCTGCAAGCACCGCATCGGTCCCCAAATGGTCCCCAACTCAGGTTGGTCCAGTAACAGCAAAATCCCCTCCGACCCAGGTCGGAGGGGATTTTTGCATGGTCGGGCTGACAGGATTTGAACCTGCGACCACCTGACCCCCAGTCAGGTGCGCTACCAAGCTGCGCCACAGCCCGTTCTTGCCCCCGTTGCCGGGTGCTCGAAAAGATTACCGCACCACTCCGGTTAGGTACTAATCGGCTGGTAGATGGGGGTTTTTGGTGGGCAGCGAGCCGTCCACCGGGAAGGCCCGACCCCCGCAGGTCGCCGACGCCATCAAGGCGGGCCCCGGAGAGGTTCCTTACGGCGACTGTGCGGCCTACTTCGGGTGAGGGTGGGCATCGTGACACGCGTGTGGGCCCGGCGGATCTGTCGATCCCTCGGGCCTGCGATAGGTGTTGTCCTCATGCTCGAGATATGAAACAAGTTGTGGTGCAGTGATATCCGGCCGACACGAACAGAGCACATTCTGTGAAACCCGACCATGAGTGCCCGGTGGAATGCGAACCTCGATAGGCAGACCCGTGGCTCGTGAGACACCGGTGCGGGGCCGATACGCCGAAAGGACATCTGATGGCTGTCAACAGGTTGGTCATCCCTGAGCTCTGGGTCGACTATCCCAAGGTCCGCACCAGTGACCTCACTCTGCAGAGGCTCATGTCCGGGCATGCTCAGGGCGTCTCCTACGCCACCGGGCACACGGCGGATCGGCTCAGTGTCGTCACTCGACTGGTCGGTGGCACCTTCAGCGTGAACCGTAAGGGCACCAATGTGCTCGTCAGCGACGAGGAGGGTGATGTCATCGAGAAATGGCCGCTCAACCTGCAGGTGAGTGGCCATGACTTCATCTTGACGCCGAAGATCCTGGAAGAGGGCCAGCGGCTCAAGCTCACTCTCACCACGATGGATGGTCAGCCCGTGTCCAGTCCCGCAACGCCCGCCGGTGGTGCCGCCGCGCCGGGAATCGCGCTGCGCAGTCCGAGGAAGGAATCGGATCTCACGAGAAGCATCATGGGCATCGGTTTCTCCACCGGGGCCTTCATCGGCGCGGTGATCGGCGGCATCATCGCGCTGCCCACCTTGGAACTCGCGGGCATCGTCACCATCCCCGCGGGACTGTTCATCGGCGGTGCGGCCGGCACGCTCGTCGGCGGGATCATCGCTGAGATCGTCAGCTGATCGGCTCGGTGTGAATCAGTGGCTCCCGCGCAGGATCGCTTCGTAGAAGCGGATCCCGTGTTCGAGGGCGTCGACGGTGAGGCGCTCGTCGGTGGCGTGGATGAGGCTGCGTGTCTCGGCGTCGAGTTCGAACGGGTAGAAGCGATAGACGTAGTCGCTGATCTGGGCGAGGTGGCGTGCGTCGCTGGCACCGACGACAAGGAACGGTGAGGTCACCGTGCCGGGAAATGCTTCTGCCACAGCGTGTTCGACCCGTGCGAACGCGGGACCGTCGGTGGGCGAGATCGGGGTGGGTTCGGCGGAGTTGAGGATGTCGAGCCGGATTTCGGGGTCGTGGATCACCTTGCGGACGCGCTCGACGGTTCCGGCAACGGTTTCGCCGGTGAGGATGCGGATGTTGAGCACCGCGCGCGCCGATTCGGCCATGACATTGGTCCCGTTGCTGCCTTCGAGCACCGTGGGTACCGCGGTGGTGCGGATCATCGCGTTCATCAGCGCACCGGCGCGGGGCATGAGCGTGGTGATCAGCCACTGCAGCCGGTCGGCTCGGGTGAGTACCGCGCCGAGTGGGCCACTGGAGTGGGCGCCGATGACGGCGAGCATTTCCATGATCGGCGGTGTGAGCCGGGGCGGAAAGGTGAATTCGTCCAGCTTCACCAGGGCGCGTGCGATGCGGGTGGTCGCCGGATGCTTTCCGGGCATGGAGGCGTGGCCGCCGGGGTCTGTCGCGGACAGCTGCAGGTCGAGCATGCCTTTTTCCGCTGTACCGATCGCGGCGATCTTCTTCTTGATCGGGAAGAGGTCTCCGGCCACGGCGCCGCCCTCGTCGATGACCAGTCCGGGCGTGATGTGCTGTCGGCGGAAGTACTCCACCACGGTGGGGACACCGTCGCCGGCGACTTCCTCGTTGTGCCCGAACAGCAGATAGACGTCGCGGTCGGGTGTGAAGGCCTGGGCGAGAAGGTTTTCGACGGCTTCGCAAATGCAGACCAGCGGGCCTTTGTCATCGATGGCGCCGCGGCCCCAGATCGCGCCGTCGGCGACGGTGCCCGCGAACGGCGGGTGCATCCAACCGTCCGGATCGCCGGGGGAGACGACGTCTTGGTGTGCCATGAGCACGATCGGGTCCGCGGTGGATCCGGTGTCCCAGTGGTACATCAGGGTGTGGTCGGCGAAGATCTGCTTGCGCAATTTTGTTGCTATGAGCGGATAAAGGGTGTCGAGTGCTTCGCGGAATGTGACGAATTGGGCCCAGTCGGTGTCTTTCTCGTCCTGGGTGGTGACCGTCGGGATCTGCAGCAAGGTGGCGAACCGCGTTACCGCGCGATCGATGTCGATGGTGCCCTCCGGCATACCGTTGTCCTCTCGCGAGAATATGCACCCCATGGTGTGTCGATCCCGGTTCCGAGCCTAATGCCTCGATATCGGGCGCCACCGCTGAATGGGGCCGAAGGTCAGCCGGACTGCCCGCTGTACACCGCGAGATTGATGAGCACCGCCGACATCAACGCGAGACCACCCAGCACTCCGCCCACGACCGCGTCGACCCGGTTGGTGGCGAGGCCGCGTTCCACCCGATCGCATCCGATGTAGGAGGCGATCAGGGCGGCGATCGCGCAGGGTATCGCGGCGACTTCACTCAGGAAGGGAACGAACGACAAGGCGATCCCGAGCATGCCGAGTATCAGTGCGGCCAGTCCCGCACCGTTGCGAGGCGGCGATGGGTGGATACCCGAGTCGAGCGGCACACCTCCGAGCATAACGGCACGACCGGACTGCCTCGCGGTGTGAAAAGGCACCTGTGTACCCGCTACCTGGGGGTTCGAGTACGAGGCCAGCCGGTTCTGGCATGAGTACAGAAACTACGATGCCTCGCGAAGAGGGCGGCGCCACCCCGGTGACGCGTCGTGTCCGACCGACTCGAGGAGGTTCGGCAGTGCGCAGGCTGAGAGTGATCGCCAGTCGTGCCATCGAGGCGGGATTGGTGGTGGTCGGCATCATCGCCCTGTGGACCGCCGAGCCACGCGGATGGTTGATCGTGTGGGGTGTACTCGCCGCTGTCTACATCGGGGCATGGCTGACGCTGTTGCTGTCTGCCCGGCACGCCGATGACCCCGCGGACTGGCTGGATGCGATTCCTGACAGCTGGACCGCGCTGGTGCTGACGGGAATCACCAGCGCAGTCGGCTTGGCCGCGGTGCTGTCGAGCGTGGTTGGCGAAGCCGACGACAACGCCGCGCTGCCGACGGAAGTCATCGCTGTCGGGGTGGCGTTGCTGGCTTGGTTCCTGCTGCATCTAGGCTATGCCGAGCAGTACGCCCGCACCTATCATCGGCGATTGCCTGAACAGTCCCTGTCGTTCCCCGACACCCCGCACCCGAATCTGTTGGACTTCGCCTACTTCTCGTACACGATCGGCGTCTCGTTCGCGGTCTCCGATGTGACCACCCGAACTCGTCACGTCCGCGCGCAGGTGCTGCTGCACTCGGTGATCGGCTTCTTCTACAACCTCGCGGTGATCGGCGTGGCGGTGGACGTGGTTACCGGAGGACGATGAAAACAACTGGAGTACAACGGTATTGGTGAAGCCAGCGTCGATGTCATGTCGACCACGGCCGTCACCCAGGCGTTCCTGCGCGGCCTCGACGCCGCCCGGCTGTTGACCCCGCAACGCTCCGCGGGTGGGCATCGCCGCTAGTGGCCGGAGCCATATTGGGTTGCTGAATCTGGTGGAGGGGTGTTCCACTGGTTCACGCAAGGTGCCGTCGTTCGCTGAGGCTCCTTCACGGATACAGGCCAGCGACCCCGAACGTCGAGAGACGCCCCGGGTCAGGACAGGCCTCCCCGGATTAAGGGGTGGCCCCGATTGGCTCCTGACACGCGCAATGTGTGGGTTACGCCGTGGAGTGCCAAAGGTCTTACGAGGAGTGGTACCGGATCGGCCTGCCCTGTGCTGAACCCACTCCCTTGGCATTGTCGTGCTCGGAAGGGAGGTGGTCGTCGTGTCCGACGGCAGTCGTAGACGTTTGTTCACTGTTCACGCGGTGACCATCACGGCGTTCGCCCGATCCGGGGAGTTCTCGCCCAGCCGGTAATGCGCATGGTCACCATTCGAAATTCGAAGGTGGGATACCCATGTCGACTTGGGACATGCTGTTGCGTCTTGGGGCTGGTGTCGGTCTTGGTGCGCTGATCGGTGTCGAGCGTCAGTACCGGGCGCGGATGGCCGGGCTGCGCACCAACGCGCTGGTCGCCGCCGGTGCCGCTTTGTTCGTGCTGTTGTCGGCGAACGGATTCGCCGGAGACTCGGCCGATCCGACGCGGGTCGCGGCCCAGATCGTGTCCGGGATCGGGTTCTTGGGCGCTGGTGTGATCATCCGGGACGGGGTCAGTGTTCGCGGTCTGAACACCGCGGCCACGTTGTGGTGCGCGGCGGCTGTCGGCGCGTTGGCGGGGGCTGGGATGTACACCACCGCGGTGGCGGGCACCGTCGCGATCATCGTCGTCAATGTCGCGTTGCGCGCGGCAGGACGTGCTGTCGATCGCGCGCCGGAATCCGGCACCGAGCAGTCGGTGCGGTATGTGTTCTGCGCGTTGACCGACGATGCCGATGAAGCACATGTGCGGGCATTGCTGGTCCAGTCGTTGATCCGGACCGATTTCCGGCTGACCTCGATCGCCAGTGCCAACTCCGGTACGTCGGGGCGGGTCGAGGTTCGCGCGGACCTGATCGGTGACGAACGCGACGACCGGCAGATGGAAGCGGCGGTGAGCCGGTTGAGCCTGGAACCCTCGGTGACCAGCGTGAGCTGGCACACCGCCGATACCGCCGTATCGAAGCACCTGTGATGACTGCTCGGGCAGTCCGGGGAACGTGTTCGGGCCGCGCGAAGGGCGACCCGAACACGTTGCTTCCGAGCCGGCTTACTTGCCGAAGGCCTTCTTCACCTTGTCCGCGGCATCGCCGACCGCGTCCTTCACGTCCTCTACCGCGCTCTTGACGGCGGACTCGGCCTGATCGGCCTTGCCCTCGGCGCGCAACTCGTCATCGCCGGTGGCGGCGCCGACCGTTTCCTTGGCCTTGCCGCCCAATTCCTCGGTCTTGTTGCTGATCTTGTCGCTCAGAGACATCGAAACCGTCCTTCGAGTTGATTGCGTCGCTGTTGCCGACGTACTGGATGGACACCCCGGTCGTCGAAACTTCACGCACGTTGGACAGAGACACTGCTCACACGAGGAGATCGGTGTCGAGATCGCGCCGGGCGATGTCGAGTTCGTGCACGTCATGCACAACTCGTCATCGGGCGGGCGGGTGGCGTTCTTCTTCCGGGTCGCTCGGTGGCAGGGAGTGCCGGAGAACCGTGAGCCGGACAGGTGCGACGCGTTGGAGTGGTTCGCGGTGGACTCGTTGCCGGCCGAGACGATCCCGTACTGCCGAGAAGCGTTGGATCGCATCGCTTCCGGGGAGGCCATCTCGCTTTAGCGCGGAGAGCTGACCGAGTCACCAGCGCCAAATCGCCACGGCTGGTGTATATCTCGAGCGATCAGCACGAAGTGCGTCTCGGCCCGGGGCGGCCGACCTGTGTAGTCCTGGGCGTCAGGCGGTCGCCGCGATGGGGGCGGCGGCGATCATCCAATTGCTGAACTCGTCGGCCAGGTGCCATTGGTGCTGGTGGATGAGCCGGGCCGGCAGACTGCCCGGGAACTGAACGGTCAGCCGGGCTTCGAGAGTGCCGCTGCGGTCGCGGAATTGGTGACGGACGCCGCCGATGACCAGGCCGTCGTCGAGCAGAGCCTGGCCCGCGATCTGGATGGGGTAGTCGGGATCGATAGGGATGGACAGCGCTTCGCTTCTGGTGTAGTCGACGAGGAATCGCGACGCCGTGGGTGAGCCGCCGGTCGTTTCGACGACTTCCTGACGGCCGTCGGGCAGGCCGCGCAGCAGGTAGTGGTCCGGCGTGGCGGCCACCATGTCGACCTCGGCGTTGGTGAGAGTCAGGTTGTTGAACCAGTCGGCGAATCGCTGCGCGGAGTAGTGGGGGACTTCGATTCGGGTGACCGAGTACTTGGCTCGGCCCCGGCTGGTGGCGACACCGATTCGCGCCATCCGGTCCGAGATCGCCAGATCGCGCTTGAGCATGGCGTAGATCCCCGCGTGTCCCAGCGCGGTCTTCATGGTGGTGAGGGCCTCGCACTGGACATCGAGGGGTGCGTCGAGCGCCCTTCCGATCGTGAAATCGGGCAGGAGTTCAGCTACTCCGCGATGCCCCAGACGTGCGGCGAACCTCTCGAGCACCGCTTCGGCGCGCCGCGCTTCCCAGGCGCGCACCTGCTGGCGCGTGACGCTCTCCTCGCCGAGGAATGTTCGGATCTCGATGGGATCGTCCATGGCGACTGCCTTTCATTAACGCTATAAGAACTTGCAGTAAGACTGCCGCCTCATGGCTCGAAACGCAAGTTTTTGTGGCGTTAATCGTCTGCAAGCCGTTGACAAGGCGACGACGGTGCCGGAAGCTCTGTTATCGCAAGTTGACCTAGCTTTAGATCGAAGGGAATTGGTCGATGCTGACCAGAAGAAGCTTCATCGTCCGTGCGGCCGGGGTGACGGCCGCCACTGCGGCGGTCGCCTGTGCCGGCGCGGGAACCACTTTCGCCGACCCTGGTCCATCGGCAGCCGGACTGCGGACATACATCGACGGTCTCTTGGTCGACCAGGGCAAGGTCGTCGAGTGGGAACGGCGTCGGCTGTCGGTCGCCGCGGCTCGGCTGCGCAAGGACTACGTCGGCCTGCTGACCGGTGAGCTCGACTCACTCCTCGCCCGCTTCGCGGTCAACGTCGACGACATCCCCGCCGCGCGGGCGGTGCTGGCACAGGCTCGCGTACTGATTGGCTCCGACGGGTTGCGCGAGCTGCTCGCCGGCGAGCTCGTCGCCGCCGAGGCCGCCACCCGCGCCACGCTCGCGGCCTCGGGTGGACGCTGGGCCGTGTCGACCGTCGAGATCGCCAGCGATCGCGGCAGCGCGCAAGGCTTCATCGACACGTTCGACCGGGCGCGGGTGAACAACGACCAGACGTTCTGGACCGACGCGTGCCCGGACCACTACATCATCGCCACCATGCCCGATGGGAAACAGGAGGTCGTCGAGGTGACCGGTGGAGCCATGCTCGCCAGCCGTTTCCTCGTCGAGTACACCGACCCGGCCGAGGTGGTGGTCGCCGCGGATCCGTCCTACCCGTTCGCGGTCGCCGGCGCGGCGAAGCTCTCCGACGGTGAACTCATCGGCGGGGTCTGTCACCAGTTCCGCGACGAACCCGGTGGTGGGTTCCGCAGTCAGCTGAAAGTCGCGTTTCCCGCGGCGGTGCCCGGCTTGTACGTCAGCGAGCACCAGTGGCATCTCGCGACCGAGTTCGGCAACTGGATCGAGGCATATCTGCGTTGACCCCGGGTGGGGCCGGGCGCGCCGGTCCCCTCGGTCGGCATTCGGCATACGGCGTGGCCGTCGAGTACAACTGGACCATGGATCAGAGTGGACTCGATGCCGACGACGAGCAGTCGGCGACACCCCCGGTTCCGCGTAAGCGGACCGGGGGGCGCTCGGCGCGGGTGCGTGACGCTGTTCTGACCGCGACCTTGGAGCAGGTCGCCGAGCACGGCATCGAGGGTTTGACCATCGGTGATGTCGCCGCACGCGCCGGTGTCGCCGAGACGACGATCTATCGTCGCTGGGGCACCCGGACCGCGCTGATCGCCGAGGCCGTCACCGAGCTTGCCGCCGTCGGTAACCCCGCGCCGGATACCGGCAGCCTGCGATCGGATCTGGCGGTGCTGGCCGGGCAGGTGGCCGACCTGATCTCGCGCCCGGGCATGGCGCGGTTGGTGGGCACCACCGTGGCGCTGTCATCGGATCCGGAGGTCGATGCCGCGCGCCGCAAATTCTGGAACGATCGTTTCGAGCGGAGCTCGCAGGTCATCATCAAAGCTGTGGAGCGTGGTGAACTTCCGGCAGCGGTGAATCCGCGGGCGGTCCTCGAAACCCTTTCCGCGCCACTGTATTTCAGGCTACTGGTCGGAGAACAGGCGATCGATGACGTGTTCATCGCCCGCTGCATCGATGACACCCTCACCCTGCACGGCGAACGGGCCTGACGAGAGTCACGCTCCGCGAACGGACCAGGCTGGTGTTGAAGCCCGCACCCCCTTCGGCGTGGGCTTCAACACCGGATCTCATCGGGCGGGAGCGGTGGCGAGCGCGACCGTGAAATCTGCTCCGGTGGCGGCTCGAACGTCGGATTCGCTGACGCCCGGAGCGGTTTCGACGAGTGTCAGCCCGTCGGAACCGATATCGAGTACGGCCATCTCGGTGATGATCCGGTGTACGCAACCCAACCCGGTCAGTGGCAGGGTGCACTGCTCGACGATCTTGGGTTCGCCGCCGCGGGAACGGTGTTCCATCATCACGATGACCCGTTTCGCGCCGTGGACCAGGTCCATCGCGCCACCCATGCCCTTGACCATCTTGCCCGGAATCATCCAGTTCGCCAGGTCGCCGTTGGCACTGACCTGCATCGCGCCCAGAACAGCGACATCGACGCAGCCGGCACGGATCATCCCGAAGGACTGTGACGAGTCGAAACAGGACGCACCGGACAGGACGGTGATCGTCTCCTTGCCCGCGTTGATCAGCTCGGGATCGACTTCGTCCGCTGTAGGGTATGGCCCTACGCCGAGCACGCCGTTCTCCGAGTGCAGAACGACCGTGACGTCGTCGGGCAGATGGTTGGGCACCAAGGTCGGCATACCGATGCCGAGGTTGACGTACTGGCCGTCACTGAGCTCGGCGGCCACCCGGGCTGCCAACTCCTGGCGTGTCCACGTCATGCCCGCACCGTCCTGTTCTCGATTCCGACCTCGACTGTGCCCACGTGTACCACGCGCTGCACGTGGATGCCGGGGGTGTGTACTTCGTCTGGATCCAGTTCACCCGGTTCCGCCAGCTGCTCGACCTGGGCGATGGTGATCCGGCCCGCCGTGGCGGCAGGCGGATTGAAGTTGCGCGCGCTGCGGCGGTAGACGAGGTTGCCATGGCGGTCGCCTTTCCAGGCGTGCACCAGCGCGAAATCGGTGACGATCGCGTGTTCGAGCACATAGGGCACCCCGCCGAAGAACCGAGTCTCCTTCGCTGGACTGGCCAGCGCGATCCCACCGTCGCCGTCATAGCGCAGCGGCAGACCACCGTCGGCGACCTGTGTGCCGACGCCCGCGGGGGTGAAGAACGCCGGAATCCCCGCACCGCCCGCCCGCATCCGCTCGGCCAGCGTTCCCTGCGGCGTCAGTTCGACTTCGAGTTCGCCGGCAAGGAACTGACGGGCGAACTCCGCGTTCGATCCGACGTAGGAGCTGGTCGTACGGCGGATCCGGTGCGCGTCGAGGAGCACGCCCAATCCGACGCCCGCGGTGCCGCAGTTGTTGCTCACGACCTCGAGATCGGTGGCGCCGTGGGCGAGTACGGCGTCGATGAGTACCTGAGGCACTCCGACCAGGCCGAATCCGCCGACCGCGAGCGACGCGCCGTCCTGAATATCGGCGACGGCCTCGACGGCCGTCGCAATGACTTTGTCCATCACGACAGCGATGCTAGCCGAGATGTTCGCAATGCGCACTTGCGTTCGCATATCGAACACTTGCGTCGGCTGGAGCCGTGGACGTAGCGTGTTCGAAATGCGGACTTGCGTTCGCATCATGAACACCCGCTTCTTCGTGCATGCCGAGCCTCGTGCCGGGCCGTCGCGACGTAGCCTCGGGCCCTGGCTCGGTGAACCGACGTTCGCCGCGGAGTGGACGCCATCGGGCCCAGTGGGAGAAGGAGTTACGGCAGCCATGACAGAACCGTCGCCGGATTACGTGCAGTCCCTCGCGCGCGGCCTCGCCGTCATTCGGGCCTTCGATGGCCGGCATCCACGGCGCACCCTCAGCGAGGTCGCCCACGCCACCGACCTGACCCGGGCGACCGCCCGGCGTTTCCTGCTCACCCTGGTCGAGCTCGGCTATGTGCGCTCGGACGGAAACCAGTTCTGGCTCACGCCGCGCGTGCTCGAGCTCGGGTACAGCTTCTTGTCCAGCCTGAGCCTGCCCGATCTGGCGGGCCCGCACCTCGAGGCGCTGGCCGAGAAGGTTCGTGAGTCGACCTCGGTGTCGATCCTGGACGGTACCGACATCGTCTATGTCGCTCGTGTCCCTGTCAGCCGGATCATGACCGTGTCGATCAACATCGGGACCCGGTTCCCCGCCTACGCCACCTCGATGGGTCGGGTCCTGCTCGCCGACCTCGACGCCGACGCGCTGGAGAACTATCTGGCGAAGGTCGACCTGACGCCCCTCACCGACACGACGGTCACCACGAAACGACAACTGCGCGCCGAGCTGGCCCAGGTCCGCGCCGACGGCTACTGCGTCGTCGACCAGGAGCTCGAGCATGGTCTGCGGTCGATGGCGGCGCCCGTGCGCGACCAGCACGGCGTGGTCGTCGCCGCGGTGAACATCTCCACCCAGGCCGCCCGCTACACACTCGGCGAGGTCCGTGACTCCCTGGTCCCCGCCCTGCTCGAGACCGGTGCCGCGATCGAGCACGACCTCACCCGGATCCGATCCACCACCTGACACCACGAGGAAGAGCCATGCCCGAAGCTGTTGTCTGCGAACCACTACGAACCCCGGTCGGACGATTCGGCGGGGTGTTCAAAGACATCGCCCCGCAAGACCTCGCCACGGCCGTGATCACCGAACTGATCACCCGCACCGGACTCGACTCCGCGGCCGTCGACGACGTCATCCTGGGCCAGTCCTCGCCGAACGGTGAAGCGCCCGCTGTCGGCCGCATCGCCGCGCTGGACGCGGGCCTGGGAATCGGCGTGCCCGGACTCCAGGTGGACCGGCGCTGCGGGTCGGGTCTGCAGGCAGTGCTGCAAGCCTGCATGCAGGTGCAATCCGGCGGTAGTGATCTCGTCCTGGCGGGCGGTGTGGAGTCCATGAGCCGCACCGAGTTCTACGCCACCGACATCCGCTGGGGCATCCGTGGCGACGGGCCGGTGCTGCACGACCGCCTCGCGCGTGCGCGAATCACCGCTGGTGGCAAGAACTTTCCGATCGATGGCGGCATGATCGAAACCGCGGAGAACCTGCGCGCGCAGTTCGCCATCAGCCGCGCGGACCAGGACGCGCTCGCCGTGCAGTCGCATCAGCGCGCCGTCGCCGCGCAACGAGCTGGCCGTTTCGAGGCCGAACTGGTGAGTGTCACTGTGCCGCAACGCAAGCGGGAACCACTGCTGGTGCGCACCGATGAGCACCCACGCGCCGACACCGACCTCGACACGCTGGCCGAGCTGCGCCCTATCCGTCTCGGCATCGATCCCGAATCCACCGTAACCGCCGGAAATTCCAGCGGTCAGAACGACGGCGCGGCCGTCTGTATCGTGACGACACCGCAGCGTGCACACGCCCTCGGACTGCGCCCCATGGCTCGACTGGCGTCGTGGGCAGTCGCGGGCGTACCACCGTCCACGATGGGCATCGGTCCGGTACCCGCGACCGAAAAAGCACTCGCGCGACTGGATCTCACGCTCGACGACATGGACGTGATCGAACTCAACGAAGCTTTCGCCGCGCAGTCACTGGCAGTGCTGCGGACCTGGAAGGTCGAACCCGAGGACCCACGCGTCAACCCCAACGGCTCGGGAATCTCCCTTGGCCACCCGGTCGGCGCCACCGGCGCCAGAATCCTGGCCACTCTGCTGCACGAACTGACCCGCCGCGAAGGCCGCTACGGCCTCGAAACGATGTGCATCGGCGGCGGACAGGGGCTGACAGCCGTTTTCGAACGCCTCTGATCGGCTCGGGACCCGGTCGCGACTAGCTGTCACGACCGGGCTCGGCCGCGGGTGGTCGCGCGACGGAGGCACCGAGGAGATCCAGTGCGTCGACCGCATTCGTCACGCGCAAGGGCGATTCGGTGTCGGTCTCACCGAGCTGTGCGGCGACCCATGCCCTGGTCGGGCCGGACTCATGGCGGCCCGCGACGAACCACACGCCGCGCGCCTGTTCACCCGACTGGTTGACGTACATATGTGGCCGGGTCGAATCGAAGCACAGTGAATCGCCCGCGCCGATGGTGTACCTGTCGAAATCGAGCAGCAGCGTCAACTCCCCGGTGAAGAGGTAGGCGTACTCGGTTCCGGAGTGGCGCATCGGCATTCGGTCCACCGAGCTCGCGGCACCCGGCTCGTAGGTGACCAGCAGGGCGTCTACGCCTGCGTCCGGGTCGACCGCGAGCTTTTCCCACCGGACTCCGTTGGCCATCTCGATCACCGGGTTGTCCGCGGCGCGTTGAACAACCCCGGTGGACCGGCTCGTGCCCGCATGTCCGGCGGGTTCTGCGGTGGGCTCGGCACGACCGTACCGCAGGCCCAGCAGGTCGTCGAGGGAGACCTCGAGATGGTTGACGAGGGCGTAGAGCGTGCTCACCGACGGCTGGGACTTGTTGTTCTCGATCTGTGAGAGCTGGCTGGCGGAGATGCCCGCCGCGGCCGCCAACCCACGCAGGCTCGAACCCCGATCCAGACGCGCCTGCTTCAACGCCGGCCCGATCCTGTCCTGCATCAGCGCACCTCTGTCCACTCGCCGAAACAAAATCAACTACCAGTGAACACTACGGGTTCATTAAGGATGAACACTACGTGCGGAGCAAGGTGAACCCGGGCGGCCCGTCCCGAGGTGGCGTTTCGAGGGGTGTTCTACCCACTGAGGTGCCGATTCGAGGTGGAGCGAGCGTTGGCCAAGGGTGTTCTTCGATGCGGAGACCGTTGTTCCGTGGTTGACATCACTCTCGAGATGTTTAATGATACTGAACACATTCACGGTGGCTTCAGCCCCGTTCCCCGTCATCGACGACGAAGGAGACTCGTGTCTTTCCCGATTGCGCGACTACGGTCGGCCTGCTCTTCTCCGCTTCTCACCACCGCTCACCGATTCGCCGCGACAGCCTCCGTAGCGGGGGAGGGACCGTGCTGATCGGATTCGCGGGCCTGGGCCGTATGGGCAGGCCGATGGCCGCCCACCTGGCCGCGGCAGGGCACACCGTCCTCGCCTATGACCCCCACGTCGAACAAGGGCCCGAGGGGGTCGGCCTCGCCGACTTCCCCGACGCGCTGGCCGCCGCCGCGTTGACGATCAGCATGCTGCCCGATGGTGAATCCACCCGCGACGTGGTGATCGAGGGTCTGCGCACCGTCGCCCCCGGCCACTTGCACATCGTGATGGGCACCGTCGGTCCCGAGATCGTCCGCGAACTCGCTGTTCTGCCGCACCTTGCGGTGATCGACGCGCCGGTGTCGGGCAGTGTGTCGATGGCCGAAACCGCCTCCATCACCACGATGGTCGGCGCCACGCCCGAACAGTTCGAGCGGGTACAACCGGTGCTGGCGGCGATGACCACCGCCCAGTTCCATGCCGGGCCGGTCGGCTCGGGGTCCACGGCCAAACTCGCGGTCAACGCGGTCCTGGCCGGGCTGAGTCAGGCTGTCGCGGAAGGACTTCTGCTCGCCGAAGCCGGTGACCTCGACCCGGTCGCGTTCTATGACATCCTGCGCAACAGCGCGGCGGGTGCACCGTATGTCGGCTACAAGCAGCAGTCCTACCTCGCGCCGGAGTCGACCCCGGTCGCGGCGCCGGTTTCGCTGATCCGCAAGGACCTCGGCCTGGCTCTCACGCTGGCCCACCGCCATCGGCTGATGCTGCCCGGGGCCGAAGCCGCGTTCGCCGTCCTCGACGACGCCGTGTCCACTGGGCTGGGGCAGGCCGACATGGCCGAAGTCCTCACCGTTTTGCGCCGCCGCAACGGCGTGATGTTGCGCGAAACCCTTTCCACCACACCACCGACAGGAGCCCGCTCATGACCAGCGACATCCTCGCCACGGCCGAGATCGAATCGACCATCCGCTCGCTTGAGGACGCACGCTACGCCGCGGTGGTGGCAGGCGATGTCGACGGCTTCGCCGCCTTCGCGCACCCCGAATTGCTCTACACGCATTCCAACGCCGTGGTCGACACCCTCGACAGCTATCTGGAGAAACTGCGCACCGGCTTCTACGTCTACCACCACATCGACCACCCGGTGGACCGGATCGTCGTCGTCGGCGACACCGTGTTGGTCTCCGGCGAGATGCGCGCCGACATCACCGCCGGTGGGGTGCGCAAACAACTGGCCAACAGCGCGCTCGCGGTCTGGGTGCGCGTCGGCGATCGGTGGCTGCTGCTCGGCTATGGCCCGACGGTCATCCCGGGGGCGATCCGATGACACAGTTCACCTACGACGGTCTGCCGGGCCGGGTCGTCTTCGGCGCCGGTGCCGCGCGCACCCAGTTGCTCACCGAGCTCGACCTGCTCGGTGCCCGCCGCGTTCTGCTCATCGCCACCGATGCCGAGAACGGCACCGCGACGCAGCTGTGCGCACCGTTCGCCGATCGGGTGGTCGCGACCTTCTCCGAGGTCCGCCCCCATGTTCCTGCCGAGGTCGCCGAGCTGGCCCGCAAGGTCGCGGTCGACGCCGATGCCGACGCGGTGCTGTCGGTGGGTGGCGGCTCGACCACCGGAACGGCCAAGATCGTCGCCCTGACCACCGGTCTGCCGGTGCTTGCCGTGCCGACGACCTACGCCGGATCCGAAGTCACCCCGGTCTGGGGACTGACCGAGCGCGGGCGCAAGACGACCGGGACCGATCAGCGGGTCCTGCCCAAGACCGTCGTCTACGACCCGGAGCTGACTCTTACTCTGCCGGTGGAACTCTCGGTCGCCAGCGGGCTCAACGCGGTGGCGCACTGTGTCGAGGCCTTCTGGGCGCCACGGCGAAGCCCGGTGTCCAGCGCGGTTGCCGAAGACGGCATCCGTCACCTGGTCAACGGGTTGACCACCATCGCGTCCACCCCGACCGGCCTGGCCAGTCGCGGTGAATTGCTGCTCGGTGCCTACCTGGCCGGATCGGCATTCGCCGTTGCCGGATCCGGGCTGCACCACAAGATCTGCCATGTCCTCGGCGGGGCGTTCGACCTGCCTCACGCCCATACTCACGCCATCGTGCTGCCCTACGTACTGGCCTACAACGCCCCCTACGCGGGCGAGGCCGTCGATCGGATCAGCCGCGCTCTCGGGCGGGTCGACATCGTTGAGGGACTGCGTGAACTGGGTGGTGAGGTCGGCGTCCCCGCGGGGCTCCGTGAGCTCGGCATGGACGAATCCGGTATCGACGACGTGATCGACGACATCCTGGCGATCGCTCCGGCCGACAACCCGACCCCCGTCACTCCGGGCGGGCTACGCGCGATCCTGCACGGCGCATGGGCAGGATCCGCCCCCGCGGGGCCCACGGCATGACCGGCGACCCGGCCACCGCCGTCGACAAGGAACAGGCCGTCACCGAGGAGGTGTTGGCCAGCTTCGACGCCACCCCCGATCCCCGGTTGCGCGAGGTGATGCACAGCCTCGTGCGGCACCTGCACGCCTTCGCCCGCGACGTCCGGCTCACCGAACACGAGTGGGAGTCGGCAATCGAATTCCTCACGCGCGCAGGTCATATCACCGACGAACGGCGCCAGGAATTCATTCTGCTCTCCGATGTACTCGGCTTGTCCATGCTCACGGTCGCCATCAACGAACCGGCCGAGCCCGATGCCACCGAATCGACGGTGTTCGGTCCGTTCTTCGTCGATTCCGCGCCGGAGATTCCGCTCGGAGGCGATATCGCCCGGGGCGCGAAGGGCCTGCCCTGCTATGTATCCGGCCAGGTTCGCTCGGTCAGTGGCGAGCCGATCGAGGGTGCGCGGATCGAAGTGTGGGAAGCCGACTCCGACGGCTTCTACGACGTCCAGTACACCGACGACCGCTCGGCCGGCCGCGGCTGGCTGCGCTCGGGTCCCGACGGCGAATACCGATTCTGGTCGGTACTGCCCGCGCCGTATCCGATTCCCCACGACGGCCCGGTCGGTGACCTGCTGACCGCGACCGCCCGCGGCCCGATGCGCCCGGCGCATCTGCACTACATGGTCACCGCGCCGGAGTTCCGGCCCCTGATCACCCACATCTTCGTCGCGGGCGACCCCTATCTCGACTGCGACGCGGTGTTCGGGGTGAAAGCGAACCTCGTCGTCGAGGCCGTCCACCACGTCGATACCGCCGCGCCCGACGGGACACATCCGCAAGGTGGCTGGGCCAGCATCACCTTCGACCTGGTGCTGGCCACCCACGACGGCAGCTAGCGCTCCGCCACACACACGACCGGACCCATCGAGGTCCGGGTCGAACGGCACAGCCATGCCTTTCGCCGGAACCACGCACTGGCAGGCAATGACTCGGTGCCGGTTCCACCCATGCGGTGAACGCCCGTTCGCTGCGATTCGAGATCACTGCTGCCCGGGCACGACCCCAGCAGCTCACACTGGAGGTACAACGATGCGACGTACACGTTGGATCGTGCTCGGTGGGTGTTTCCTCGCCTACCTGTTCGACGCCCTGGAAATCGTCCTGCTGTCCATGGCGCTACCGTCCATCCGCGCCGACATGGGCCTGACGATCACCCAGGGCGGGCTCCTCGCCACCGCCACCCTGGTCGGCATCGGAGTCAGCAGCGTGCTCGGCGGCTATGTGGCCGACAACTTCGGTCGCAAGAAGGCACTACTCGCCTCGCTGGCCACCTTCGGTGCCTTCACCGCCGTGATCGCGGTGGTGCCGAGCTTCGAGATGTTCCTGCTGCTGCGGTTCCTCTCCGGAATCGGCCTCGGTGCGGTGTGGAGTGTGGTCTCGGCCTATGTGGTCGAGACCTGGCCGGAGAAGCACCGTGGCCGCGCGGCCGCGTTCGTGATCAGTGCCTTCCCCGCGGGCGGTGCGATGGCCGCCACGATCTCGGGCTGGTTCCTGCCGGATTGGCGACTGATGTTCCTGGTGGCGGGCTGCGCGGTCGTGCTGCCGATCGCCATTGTCGCGATCTTCTTCTCCGAATCCGCCAGCTGGGTAGCTCAGAAGGCCGACAACGCCGGCGATGTCGTCTCGGTACGGGATGTGCTCGGCTCCTCGCTCCGCCGACGAACACTGCTCGGCACCCTCATGGCGGCCCTCGCGCTGTTCGGCTACTGGGGCGCGATGACCTGGTTGCCGACCTACCTCACCACCGAGCGTGGGCTGCCGTCGACCTCGGTCGCGCTGTTCATCACGATGCTGAACGTGGGGATGTTCATCGGTTACAACGCTTTCGGCTTCCTCGCCGACCACATCGGCCGTCACCGAACGATCATCATCACCTTGCTCGGCGTCTCGCTGACGCTGCCGATCTACGCACTCACCACGCAGGAGACCGCCCTGCTGTGGATGGGCCCCTTGTTCGGTGCGTTCACCGCCTTTTTCGGCCTGTTCGGCTCCTACCTAGGGGAACTGTTCCCGACCAGAGCCCGCGCGACCGGTGCGGGATTCTGTTTCAACGTCGGCCGCGGCGTGTCGGCGTTGGCGCCGTTCGCCCTGGCCGGGCTGGCCGCCGGCATCGGATTCCAGGGCGGTCTCATCGTCTGTGCGGGCTTCTTCGCCCTCGCCGCGATGGTGGCGATGTTCTTGCCGCGCAGCAGTGTGACCACCGAAGACGCGGTCGCCCAACCGGTTACCGACCCGCGTGACGGAGAACCCGTCAAGGTCTGACATCAGTGGTCTGGGTCGGCCGTGTCGGCCCAGACCACTCGTCGGCCCGCCCGATCCCGATCCTTGATTTCGACGAGGAAGACACTGCTGTGCCGTCAACGATGCAAGCCGCCGTCTACCACGGCCCCCGCGACATTCGGCTCGAAGAGGTCGATGTCCCCACCCCCGGCGCAGGGGAGGCCCTCGTGCGGGTGCTGCGGTCGGGAATCTGTGGCACCGACGCCTCCGAGTGGACCGCCGGTCCGAAAACCTTTCCCGTGCAACGCCGCCACCCCCATAGCGGACACCTCGGCCCGATCATTCCCGGCCACGAATTCGTCGGCGAGATCGTCGAAGCCGACCCGGATTCTCGTTTTGCCACGGGCAGCTTGGTCGCCTGTGGCGCCGGTGTCTGGTGCGGCAGGTGCCGACGATGTGGCGAAGGCCGAACCAACCAGTGCACGCAGTACCGAACCCTCGGGTTGAACGTCCACGGCGGGATGGCCGAATTCGTCGCGGCCCCGACGAAAACACTGCGCCCCTTGCCCACCGGGCTTGCCCTCGACCACGCCGGACTCGCCCAACCTCTGTCCGTCGGCATCCACGCGGCACGCCGGTCCGGTGCCCGCGCGGGCGACAACGTCGTCATCATCGGCGCCGGTGCGATCGGCTCGTTCGTCCTCGCCGGTCTGCGGCACCTCGGCGAGTTCGACATCACCGTCATCGATTTCCCCGGCAGCCGCCTCGACCGTGCGCAACGCCTGGGCGCCGATCGCACCCTCACTCCCTCGGAGTCCATCGGGGCCGATGTCGCAGACGCACTCGACGGCCGCAAACCCGATGTCGTCATCGAGGCGAGCGGGGCGCCCGGCCAACTGGCGGCGGCACTCGAGATGGTCATCGACGGCGGCCGCGTTCAAGCCGTCGGCATTCCCAAGGACAAGCCCGCCCTCGACATGCACTCGATGATCTTCCGCGAGATCACCCTCGACACGACGCTGGCCCACGTCTGCGACACCGACCTCCCCGCCGCACTGCACATCCTCGCGGCAGACCCATTGCTCGGCACCGAGTTCGCCGAAACCCCGGTAGGACTCGCACATCTGGGCGCATCACTCGATCGGCTCGCCGCCGGACAGGTCGAAGGCAAGATTCTCATCGACCCCGGCGTGTGGCCGGTCAGGACAGGGTGACCGGGTCGCTCGCATCGTCGGGTCGGGATGCCTTCGGACTACCCGCTGAGGCTGGAGGAGCCGGCGCTGAGTAGTTGCAGGATGTTCTGGAAGAGATCGCAGCCGCCCGGTGCGCCGACGGGGAATTCGACGCAGGCGGCAACTGCTCTGAGTATTCGAACCGGCCAACTGGTTCAAGCCGACAGGCGGATGGTCAGGTCGTCGATGTAGGTGCGGAAGAGGGTGGCCATGTCGACGCGGTCGGGGTCGAGGAGCCATTGGAGTTGGAGGCCGTCCATCATGGCGGTGATCTGGCGGGCCACGGCGGGGGCGTCGATGTCGGGGCGGAAGGTGCCGTCGGTGATGCCGCCTTCGAGGGCGGCGGCCAGGTGGGTTTCCAGGATTCGGTAGCGATCGACCACCCAGGTGCGGGCGGGGTGGTCGGTGGTGACCGCTTCGCTGGTGACGACGGTGAAGAGCTGGACGAGGCCGGGGACGTGGGTGTTGTGCTCCACCAGCCGGACCAGCTGTTGCAGGGCGTCGGTGCCGCGCAGTTGGCGGTTCATGCCGAGGCGGTCGTAGTCGAGGCGGTCGCGGTAGTCCAGGACCGCGGCGAGCAGGGCCGCCTTGTTCGGGAAGTAGTGCAGCAGGCCGGGCTGGGAGAGCCCGCAACGCGTGGCGATCTCGGCGATCGAGGAGTTGTGATAGCCGTTCTCGGCGAAGCTGGCGAGCGCCTGGTCGATGATCTGCTCGCGACGGTCGTCGCCCCGTCTCCTTCGTTGGGGATGCGGCGTCATGAGGAGCGACAGTAGTCGAACGCCGGGACCTGCGAGAATCGGGAAAGATAACGAACACATCACAGTACCGAGTGGGTACTCGGTAAACTGGGTTGTCCGCTGGCACACTCGTGCCAGCCGTACCGGGACGTGCGAGGAAGGACAGCCGATGGCCGAGGTGCCGATCGAATCGATCACGCTGCGCGGAGGCGCGGGCGCGCTCGCCGGATGGGCGGTCGACCCGCCCCTCGGCACGCCGAACCTCGGCACCGTGGTGCTGGTGCCGGGCTTCACCGGCTCCAAGGAGGACTTCGATTTCATCCTCCCGCTGCTCGCGGCGGCCGGGTATCGCGCGGTGGCCTACGACCAGCGCGGTCAGTGGCAGTCCGAGGGGCCCGATGATGTCGCCGCCTACACGATGGCCGATTTCGTCGGTGACCTGCACGGCGTCGTCGAGCAGGTTTCGCCGGACGCGCCCGTGCACCTGGTCGGGCACTCCTTCGGCGGCTATGTCTCCCGGGTCGCGGTCGTCGAGACGCCCGCGCGATTCCGCAGCTTCACCCTGCTGGCCTCGGGCCCCTCCTCGGTCGAGGACATCAAGTTCCCGCCGCCGCGGATGGTGGCGCAGGTGGTGGAATCGGCCGGTCAGGAATTCCTCAGGCAGCAGATGAGTGATGCCATGGCCGCCGCCGGGCAGACGCTCTCGCCGGAGCGCGCCGAATTCCTGCACAACCGCATCGTGCGGACGGAGAAGGCGAACATCCTCGGCATTCTGCGGTGCATGGAGGCCCCGCCACTGGCCGATCCCGCCGCGCTGCGCGATGCCGGCGTGCCGCTGCTGGTCGCCTACGGCGACACGAACGATCTGTGGGATCCCGAGATCCACGAGAACTTCGCTCGACAATTGCGGGCAGGGACCGCGGTGTACCCGGGAATCGGGCATGTGCCGAACGAGGATGTCCCCGCGCAGGTGACGGCCGATCTGGTGAACTTCTGGAAGGAACTGGCATGACCGACACGATCGAAGACCTCCTGGCGAAACTGGACCTGGCGGCCAAGATCCGGCTCGTCTCCGGATCCGGTGTCTTCCGCTTCGCGGGCGACGAGAGCATCGGCCTGACCGAGATGCCCGTCTCCGATGGCCCCTCCGGCGTGCGCGGCGAGACCTGGGACGAGCGCGACCCCTCGATCAGCCTGCCGTCCGGGTCGGCGCTGGCCGCCACCTGGGATCGGGATCTGCTGGCCGAGATCGGCGGGCTCATCGCCGCCGAGGCGCGCCGCAAGAACGTGTACGCGGTGCTCGGCCCGACCATCAACCTGCACCGGTCTCCGCTCGGTGGACGGCATTTCGAGTGCTTCTCCGAGGACCCGATGCTCACCGGGGAGATGGCCGCGGCCTATGTGGCGGGCGTGCAGGACCACGGCGTCAGCGCGTGTCCGAAGCATTACGTGGCCAACGACTCCGAGACCGAACGCTTCACCGCCGACTCGATCGTCGACGATCGCACCCTGCGCGAGCTGTACCTGTACCCGTTCGAACGGTCGGTCGAGGCCGGCGCGTGGATGATCATGGACGCCTACAACTCCGTCAACGGTGTCACCATGACCGAGAACCCGCTGCTCGACGAGCCGTTGAAGGGCGAGTGGGGCTTCGACGGTGTGGTGGTCTCGGACTGGACCGCCGTGCGCTCCACCGAGGGCGCCGCCAAGGGCACCGACCTGGCCATGCCCGGCCCGTGGGAGCTCTGGGGCGCGCCGCTGGTCGAGGCCGTTCGCAATGGTGTGGTGCCCGAGTCCACCATCGACGAGAAGGTTCGCCGCATCCTGCGATTCGCGCAGCGGGTGGGCGCGCTCGACGGAACCCCTGCGCAGCCGCCAACTTTCACCGAGGAGGCCACGCGCCGGTTGGTGCGTGACGCCGCCGCCAAGGCCATGGTGCTGGCCGCCAACGACGGTGTGCTGCCACTGGGCGCGCCCGCCCAGGTCGCCCTGCTGGGCGCGGCCGCCGCCGCGCCGCGCTTCGGTGGCGGTGGTAGCTCGACAGTTGTTCCGTCGCAGACGAGTTCGCCGCTGGAGGGCCTTCGCGAGGTCCTGCCGGTGGTGTATACGCCGGGCGTGCACCTCAACGAGAACATGATCGCGGTGCCGCTGGATCTGGTCACTGATCCGGAGACCGGTACGCCGGGTGTGCACCTGCGCTACCTCGACGGCGCGACCGTCCTGGAATCCGAGCACCGCACCGCGGGCAATCTCATGCTCTTCGGCACGCCGTTCGCGATGCAGTCCAAGTCCTTCGAGATCCGTGGTCGCCTGCGCGCCGATGTGGCGGGGGAGTGGCGTATCGGCTACGCGGGTGTCGGCACGCTGCGCCTGGAGCTCGACGGAGAAGCGGTGCTCAGTGAGACCGTGTTCCCCGAGGGCAGCGATCCGGTCGAGATGCTACTGAATCCGCCGCAGCGCTGGGTCACCCGCACCCTTGCCGAGGGCGAGGAGGTCGATGTGCTCATCGAACTGATTCCCGCCCTCGACAAGGGCCTGCCCGCCATGGGCGTCACCTTCGGCATCGGTCGGCCGCGCCGCTCCGCCGATGAGGAGTTCGCCGCCGCGGTGGAGCTGGCGCGGACCTCCGAGGTCGCCGTCGTCGTGGTCGGCACCACCGAGGCGATCGAATCCGAGGGCTACGACCGCACGGATCTGTCCCTGCCCGGCCGGCAGAACGACCTGGTGACGGCGGTGGCCGCGGTGAACCCGCGGACCGTCGTGGTGGTGAATGCCGGTGCGCCGGTGGAGATGCCGTGGCGGGACGACGTGGCCGCGGTGGTGCTGGCCTGGTTCCCCGGCCAGGAATTCGGCGATGCGCTCGCCGATGTGCTCACCGGCGCGACCGAACCCGGCGGCCGTCTGCCCACCACCTGGCCCAAGGTCATGGCCGACGTGCCGGTCCTGGACACCAAACCGGCCGCCGACAACGCCCTGCCGTACACCGAGGGTATTCACCTCGGCTACCGCGCCTGGCTGAAAGCCGGTGTGGCCCCGGCCTATCCGTTCGGCCACGGCCTCGGTTACACGAGCTGGGAGCTCGCGGACCTGACCGTGTCCGGGCGCACCGCCGCCGTCGTCGTTCGCAATACCGGCACGCGTTCGGGGCGCCAGGTGGTGCAGGCGTATCTGTCGCGCGAGGACAGTGCCGTCGACCGGCCGGTGCGATGGCTCGCGGGCTTCGCCGCGGTGGAGGCGGGTGCGGGCGAGGCCGTCACCGCCGTCATCGAGCTGCCGCGACGCTCGTTCGAGCACTGGACCGAACAGGGCTGGGCCGTCGAACCGGGCACCTTCACCCTGCATATCGGCACCTCGGTCTCCGCCCTCCCGCTCACCGCTGAGATCAGCTGATATTCACCCGTAGCAAGTGAGGTGCACAATCCGCTCTGTCAGGCGTTCATGGACCTGACCTCGGGCACCTCTGCCTGATCACCGCCGCATCCCCCACCGCCGCCGGGCGGTGAGGCCGGTCACAACTTGGGTGTCGACCGATCGCTGAGTGTGCTCGCTACGAACCTGGCGGGAGCCCTTAGATTGATCGAGTAGGTGATCCATGACAATCACAGCCGGAATATCAGCAGAGCTCGGTGTCGTCCGCGGGGTACTGCTCTCCACCGAGCCGATGGCGCGGCCCGAGGTGCTGCGGTCGGTCGAACAGCGGGTCGATGACGGTGGGTCGATCGTCGGCGCGCTGGATGCTCTCGCGGAGGCGGAGCCGGGTATCGCGGACGTCGCGGTGGCCTATCACGTGCCCCAGGACCGCAAGAAGATCGTCTCGGAGCTGGCGTCGGGACGATGGCGGACATCGTCGCTGGTTTCGACCGGATCGGCGATGTCCGCGCTGGTCGGTGACGCGCCGGAGCTGGACGAGTTCAGGACCGTGGTGTTACTGAACGTTGTCGATCGCACCGCGACCGCGGTCGTGGCCGGGGCGGACCGTGGTCAGATCTTGGCGTCGGAGTCCTGGACCACCCGGATCGGTGCGGGCACCGCCGACGATGGTTCCACCGAGGTACTCGACGCGGACCCGATCAGCGAAACGATCGGTCACCTGCGGTCGATGCTGGCCTCGATTCCGACCCATCCCAGCGTGGTCGCCCTCTGCGGCTCGGGAGCGGCCGAACCCGAGATCGCGACGATCTTGCAGGACGAACTCACGGCGCCCGTCGTTCTCCTGCCGGACTTCGCCGACGCGACGGCACGGGGAGCGGCGCTCGTGGCGGCCGACCAGGTGCGAAACGGGTCCGTCGCGCCGACGAAAGAGCCCCGACGTCCCGGTCGGCTACCGCTGACGGCGGCAGCCGCCGCGGCACTGCTGGTCGCGATCGGATTCGCGGCGACAACACAGGTGCGGGACGACAGCTCACCGGCTGTGAACGCGGGTTTGCCCAGCGCGACCAGCCCTTCGTCGCCGTCGGGGGCCGCGACAGCCGTCGAGGCCACGACCGAAGCGAAGGTTCCGGTCCCGTCTTCGGACACTGCGTCACCGCCCGCCCCCGTCCCGAATTCGGCGCCAGGCCTCGGCGAGACGTCGGACGTCGACCCCGCCCCGAATCCGGCGCCAGGCCCTGGCCGGACGTCGGTAGTCGACCCGGCTCCCGCGCCGCCCCCGGCGATCGCTCCGGCGCCTGTTCCGCAGGGGAGTCCGGCGGACCCGGACTGGGCACCTGCCACCGCGACGGGCCCCAGCGCCCCCAATCCGCCTGCGAACGCCGGCGCCCCACCGGCGAACCCGGGCGCCCCCTCCCCACCGGCGGAGCCGCCGCCGGCTCCGCCGACTGACCCACCAACGCCGACCCGGGTCGGCGCCCGATCCGAACGGATTGTTCCCCGGCGAATCCCCACCCCCGCCCGCAGGCGCCGATCCCGCCGCGGAACGCGCATGGTGGGACAACCACTGGAACCTGAAGCAACGGTGGTTGCACGGCAACTGAATCACCCCGCCGGAGACGGTCAAGGATGGTCGGCCGGGCTCAGTGCGCGGGCGAGAGCACCGCGACCAGGAAATCCGCGTCGGCGGTGAACGGGCGCAGGTCCCAGGTCGACAGGAGCAGATCCGGTGTGAGACCAGCCGATTCGGCGTCGGCGAGGAAGTCGGTGAAGGGGTAACCGCGGTCGGCACCGAACCCGATCACCGCGCGACCGGTCGGCGCGAGGTGCTTCGCGAAGCCGGTGAGCACCGCCGAGCGGGTCGACGGTGCCAGGAAGGTCATCACATTGCCCGCACAGACGATGACGTCGAAGTCCGCGGGGATGCCGCGGGCAGGGAGGTCGAGTTCGGCGAGGTCGCCGACGAGCCAGGTGGGACCAGGGTGGTCGACGGTGGCCGCTTCGATGAGAACCGGGTCGACGTCGACCCCGACCACCGTGTGCCCGACGCCGTGGAGGTAGCCGCCGATCCGCCCCGGTCCGCAGCCCGCGTCGAGCACGCGGCTGCCGCGTCCGAGCATCGCGTCGATCAGCCGGGCTTCGCCCACGATGTCCTCACCCTGCGCGGCGAGCGTCCGGAACCGCTCGACATACCAGGTCGAATGCGTCGGGTCCGCCGCGACGCGCTCCTCCCACGCACTCGGCGTGCGCTCTTTCGCCACGTCCATGACCACCTCTCCACTCGACCGGCCCCCAACCCACCCTAGGCCGCCGACTGGACCGTTGATCACCACGCTCTGGTGGCGGCAACGGTCGAGAAGGGGCCGCCACCAGAGCGTGGTGATCTTGGTGTGGGTCAGGCGGAACGCATGGCGCGGTAGACGGCGGCGCCGGTGAAGGCACCGAGTTCGTCGGGGGTCCAGTCGGATTCGTGGGCGAACAGGGTGCGGACGGCGCCTTCGCCGGCGGAGACCCAGAGTTCGACGAGGGCGGGGAGTTTGCGTTCGGCGTCGGTGACGCCCCAGGCCTGGAGGGTCGGCAGGAGCAGTTCGGTGCAGCGGGTGATGGCGAGGCGGCGCCCGCGGCCGAAGGAGGTGGCGACGGCGGGGTCGGGGTTGCCGTAGAGCAGACGCCAGGCGGCGGGGCGGCTGGCCGCCTTGTGCAGGAGGGCGCGGAAGCCGGCGACGAAGACGGTCTCGTCGGCGTCGGTGCGGCGCGGCGGCAGGATGTCGAGGACGCCGGAGATCAGGAAGTTCTCCTCGCGTTCGATCAGGGCGTCGATGAGCTGGACGCGGTCGGGGAAGCAGGCGTAGACGACCGGTCGGGTGACCCGCATGTGTTCGGCGATCGCGCCCATGGTGACCGCGGCGATGCCGTCGCGGGCGGCGATCTCGAGCGCGGCGTCGAGTACCTGGGGGCGTCGGCGTTCGGGGCCGAGGTGTGCCGCCCGTTCGCGCCGCTGAACGGACGTCTCACTAGCCATGGGTCCACGATAGCAACAGGCCACGATTTCCTACACCGATGTAGAAAAATGCTACATTCGTGAATGAAGCGTCCGACGAGGCTGGACGCCCGTGTGAGGAGCGACGATGCCCCAGGCCCTGTTCAACCCGAAGAACTGCGACTTCGCCCAGTTCGATCCCGAGACGCGCAGGCTGCTGCGCGCGGTGGTCGACTGGTTCGAGGCCAGGGGTAAGACCCGGCTGGTCACCGACGACCACGAGCGGGTCTGGCTCTCGGACTTCCTGGACTTCGTGAAACGGGAGCGGCTGTTCGCCACCTTCCTCACCCCCGCCGCCGAGGCCGACGGTGATCCGGACAAGCGCTGGGACACCGGGCGCAACGCCACCCTCAGCCAGATCCTCGGCTTCTACGGGATGTCCTACTGGTACGTCTGGCAGGTCACGATCCTCGGCCTCGGCCCGATCTGGCAGAGCAGCAACAGCGCCGCCAAGAAGAAGGCGGCCGCGCAGCTCGATTCCGGGGAGATCTTCGCGTTCGGCCTGTCGGAGAAGGAGCACGGCGCCGACGTGTACTCCACCGACATGATCGTCGACCCGCAGCCCGACGGCGGGTACAGCGCGACCGGCGGCAAGCACTACATCGGCAACGGCAACCTGGCCTCGATGGTGTCGGTGTTCGGGCGCCGCTCGGACAAGCCGATCATCGACAGCGCGAAGGCGTTGACGAGCAAGCCGACCCAGGCAGATTACGAGGGGTATCTGTTCTTCGTCGCCGACAGCCAGCACGAGGCGTACAAGCTGCGGCGCAATGTGGTCAACAGCCAGATCTACGTCGCCGCTTTCGATCTCGAGAACTACCCGGTGGCCGAGGAAGACATCCTGCACCAGGGTGAGGACGCCTTCCACGCCGCCATGAACACGGTCAACGTGGGCAAGTTCAACCTCGGCTTCGGTGCCATCGGCGCCTGCGAGCACGCCTACTACGAGGCGATCAACCACGCCGAGAACCGGATCCTGTTCGGGCACCGGGTGACCGAGTTCCCGCAGGTGCGCTCGCTGATCACCGATTCCTACGCCCGGATCGTCGCGATGAAGCTCTACAGCGAGCGCGCGATCGACTACATGCGCTCGGCCTCGCCGGAGGATCGCCGCTACCTGCTGTTCAACGCCATCGAGAAGATGTCGGTGACGCGGCAGGGGCAGCGGGTCATCGAGGATCTCGCCGATGTGATCGCCGCCCGTGGCTTCGAGAACGACATGTACTTCCCGATCGCGATGACGGCCATGTTCGGCCTGCCGCGCCTCGAGGGCACCGTCCACGTGAACATGGCGCTGTCACTGAAGTTCATGGCCAACTACATGTTCCATCCGGCCGACGCGGGATTGGCGGCGCTGCAGTCGATTCCCGGCGCCTCGGTGGCCTCCGCCGGGGCCACGAGAGCGGTCGCCGGTGCGCTGAGCTGGTCGAGCCGCCGCATCGCGCCGCGCCTCGGCACGGTCGTGAAGCCGCTCGGGGCCGAATTCGCCAGTGCGACTTACGCTCCCGTGCCGACTCGGCGCGACACCGCCGACGACGAATTCCTGTTCCGCCAGGGGCCGAGCAGCGGCCTGGGCCGGATCCGGTTCGAGGATTGGCGACCGGTGTTCGAGGAGTTCGCCGATGTCCCGAACGTGGCGGTGTTCCTGGAGCAGGTGCGCGCCTTGCAGGCATTGCTGGCGGCCGCCGCGCCGACCGCTACGCAGCAGGCCGATGTCGACTTCCTCTTCGCGCTCGGCGAACTGTTCACGGCGGTGCCGTACGCGCAGCTGATCCTGGAGCAGGCGCGGATCGAGGGCACCGACAAGGCCGTACTCGACCAGATCTTCGACGGCTTCGTGCGCGCGTTCTCCGCGAACGCGCTGACCCTGCACAACAAGCCCACCGCCACGCCCGCCCAGCAGCGACGGGCCCTCGACCTGGTCCGCCGTCCGGTCTTCGACCAGTCCCGGTTCGAACGGGTCCTGGCCGAGGCCAGGTCGCTGGCCGGCGCCTACGAGATGAACGCCTGAACGCGGGGAAACAGCGTGATGCGCGCGTTGTCGGCCGGGCTCAGCCCGGTGTGATAGCGGCGCGGAGGTTCGACCGGCCCGGGCACCGTCGCGATGCGGCGGTGCTCGAGCACGGTGCGGAACAGGATGCGGGCCTCGGCCAGGGCGAACTGGGCGCCCAGGCAGCGATGGGCGCCCGCGCCGAAGGTGAGCCAGGAATGCGTGCTCGGCCGGTTGTCGAGGAAGCGTTCCGGGCGGAAGGTCAGCGGGTCCGGATAGTGCCGCTCGGATTCGTGGATGAGCAGGATCGGCACGATGACGATGGCGCCCTTCGGAATCGCCACGCCGTTGATCACGGTGTCGCGCAGGGCCCGGCGCCCGGTGAAGGGTGAGACCGGGCGCAGGCGCATGACCTCGGCGATCACCGCGTCGAGATAGGCGTCCAGGCGCTCGGTGTCGCCGGTGTCGACGGCGGCGTCCACCTCGGCCATGGACTCGGGATGACCGGCGAGCATGGCGGCGATCCAGCCCAGGGTGATGGCGGTGGTCTCGTAGGCGCCGAGCAGGATGCCGCGCATGTTGCGGGCCAGTGCGGCGTCGTCGTGCTGGTCGAGGTCGGTGCCGACATAGCGGGAGAGCACATCGCGGTGGCCGCTCGCGGGGGCCGCGGCCGCAGCGGGCGCGGCGCGCCGGGCGGCGATCTCCTCGATGATGACGGCGTCGACCTCGTTCTGGCGGCGCCGCAGCGGCGGATACGGCAGGGTGGCGCCGCCGATGAGCGGGGTGATCAGGGTGACCGCCAGGAAACCGCGGCTCTCGATCTCGCCGAACCACGCGCTGATCGCCGACTTCAGCCGGTCGCGGCGTTCGGGCGCGACATCGCCGAACACGACACCGAGCAGCACCCCGATGGCCAGGTCGTAGCCGACTTTCAGGAATTCGAACGGTTCGCCGACCGGCCAGTTGGGCAGTTCGCGTTCGACCACCTCGACCATCAGTTCCTCGTAGGAGCGCAGCGCGCCGGACTGGAACGGCGGCGCGAACAGTTTGCGCTCGCGGCGGTGCTCGGCGCCGTCGAGGAAGATCATCGTCTGTTTGCCGAACATGACATCGTGGCTGGAGAAGCGGCTGAGCACCTGCCCGATCGAGAAGTCGTCGTTGTTGGCGAACAGCGCCCGCACATCGCCCATGTCGTGGGTGACCAGCATGGTCGGAAATCCCGGCGGCCTGACCACGAACCGTTCGCCGAGCGCGAGCAGCGGGGAGGTGTGCGTGCCCGGCCGCAGCAGTCCGCCCAGCTGGGCGAGGTCGCGGGTGCGGAGGCGGGGGAGTTCGCGCAGCGATATCGGGGTCTGTGACACTCCGCCATCCTCACCGTTGGAACCACGACTTGCAATCGTGGAATTGTGGCCATAGCAACCGGAGTCGATATTCAGAAGCCCCTAATTACCGGGGCTAACCATGATGGAGTCTATTTCGAAGGTCCGGCAGGCGTGGTCACCTGCCCGCTAGTGTGGGCGCAGTCAGCGGGTTCCACGGTCAGAGGAAGTAGTTCGTGCTCAACACTTTCGTCGAGACATTGTTCGCCCGGGTCCAGAATCGGCCGGCCGAGGTGGTCTATCGATTCTTGGACAATGGGGACGTCGATGGTGTCGTTCGCGAATTGACCTATGCCCAGCTGGGGCGCCGTGCCAGGGCGATCGGCGCGGTCCTGCAGGACTCCGCGCCGCGCCGGGCGCTGCTGCTGTTCCCGGCCGGACCCGAGTTCGCCGAGGCCTTCTTCGGGTGTCTGGCCGCGGGGGTCGTCGCCGTGCCCGCGCCGCTGCCCGAATGGGACAACCGATCGCTGCGCCGACTGCGGCGGATGGTCGCGCACGCCGAGGTCGACGTGGTGCTGGCGCCGCGGCGGGTGGTCGCGGAGTCGGCGGCGCTGAGCGCGGAGATTCCCGAACTGGCGGGACTGCCGGGGCTGGCCACCGACGAGCTGCCCGATGCCGCCGCCCTGCGCTGGCAGGAGCCGGATCTGTCGCCGGACTCGGTGGCCTTCATCCAGTACACCTCCGGTTCGACCAGCGCGCCGCGCGGTGTGGTCCTGACCCACGGCAATCTGCTGCACAATCAGGAGGCGCTCGCCGCCGGTCTCGGGCACGATCGCGCACTGGTGGAGTCCTGGGACGGTGCCCTGTTCGCGAGCTGGCTGCCGATGTATCACGACATGGGCCTGATCGCGCCGCTGCTGCACACGGTGTATCTCGGTGCGAATTCGGTGCTGATGTCGCCGCTGCATTTCCTGCAGCGGCCGGAACGCTGGCTGCAGGCCATTTCCACCTACGGCGCGCACACCAGCGGCGGACCCAATTTCGCCTATGAACTGTGTCTTCGGCGGGTGACCCCGGAACAGATCGATCAGCTCGATCTGAGTCGCTGGCGGGTGGCGTTCAACGGGTCCGAACCGGTCCGGGCCGCGACGGTACGGCGTTTCGCCGACACCTTCGCCCGCGCGGGTTTCCGCGCCGAAGCCCAGCAGCCGGTCTATGGGCTGGCCGAGGCGACATTGATCGTCACCGCGCCGACCACCACCGCGGCGCCGACGATCGTGCCGGGGATCTCCGCGCACGGCAGGGAACTCGTCGGTGTCGGCCCGGCGGCGGCGGGCATGTCGCTCGCGATCGTCGATCCGGGCAGCGGCATCGCCCGCGCCGACGGCGAGGAAGGCGAGATCTGGGTCGCCGGGGACAGCGTGGCGGCGGGGTACTTCCGGGACGAGCAGGCGAGCGCCGAGGTGTTCGGGGCGACCCTGCCCGGCGACGACCGCCGCTTCCTGCGCACCGGTGATCTCGGATTCCTCTCCAGCGGTGAGCTTTTCGTGACCGGTCGACACAAGGATCTGGTCATCGTCGACGGTCGCAACCACTATCCGCAGGACATCGAGGCGACCGTGGAGGCGGCGCACTCCGAGGTGCGCGCGGGCTGTGTAGCGGCCTTCTCCGTGGAGGCCGGTACGGACGGTGAACAGCCGGTCGTCGTGGCCGAGGTGCGTGGCTCCGATCCCGGGGAGCTGGCCGCGGCGGAGGGCGCGATCCGGGCCGCGGTGTCGAGCGAGCACGGGCTGACGCTCGCCGCGGTGCTGTTGATCCGGCCGGGGACCGTGTTCAAGACCAGCAGCGGCAAGATCCAGCGTTCGGCGTGCCGGGCGGCGTATCTGTCCGGTGACGTGCTGGCGTTGCTGGCGGGGCCGATGCGCTCGCCCGAGGACGAGTTCGAGGAGTTCGAGACGGCGGCCGAGGTGCCCGCGGTCGAGGCGCCCGCGGCGGAGTTGTCCGTGGAGGCGGTGCGGTCGTGGCTGGTGCACGCGATCGCCCGGCAGGCACTGCTCGATCCCGAACGGGTCGACATTCATCGTCCGCTGGTCGAATTCGGTTTGGGCTCGGCCGATCTGGTGGAGCTGGTCGTCGACCTGTCCGATTTCGTCGGCCGCTTCATCGACACGAATCTGTTCTTCGACCATCCGACGATCGCGGGTGTGGCCACGGTGCTGGCCGGGGCGGCCGAGGGCGACACCGCCGCACCCGAAGCCGTCGAACCGGAAGCGCGCGACGACGCGGATGACGACGATGCCATCGCGATCATCGCCATGTCCTGTCGATTCCCCGGTGCCGCGGACTCCCCGGAAGCCCTGTGGCGGCTCCTCGACGGCGAGACCGACGGCCTGTCGGAGGTGCCACCGGGCCGCTGGGACATAGACGGCCTCTACGACCCCGATGCGACCACGCCCGGCACCGCCTACACCTTCCGTGGCGGTTATGTCGACGGGATCGACCGCTTCGACGCCGCCTTCTTCGGCATCGGCCCCCGCGAGGCCGCGGTGATGGACCCGCAGCAGCGGATGATGCTGCAGCTGGCCTGGGAGGCGATCGAGCGGTCCGGCCGCGATCCGCGCACCCTGCACGGCAGCGCGACCGGGGTGTATCTGGGCGTGTACAGCACCGGCTATCTGGCCGACCCGGCGCCCGACCAACTGAACGGCCAAGTGGGAACCGGTCTTTCGCCCAGCGTGGCCTCCGGTCGCATCTCCTACACACTGGGTCTGCACGGGCCCGCGGTCACCCTCGACACCGCCTGTTCGTCCTCGATCGTCGCGATGCACCTGGCCATGCAGGCGCTGCGCGCGGGGGAGTGCGAGATGGCGCTGGCGGGCGGGGCGACCTTGCTGATGTCGCCGGTCGCCCATATCGAGCTGTGCAAGCTGGGCGTGTTGTCGCCGCGGGGCCGCTGCGCGCCGTTCTCCGCCGAGGCGGACGGGACGGTGTGGGCCGAGGGCGCCGGGCTGGTGCTGTTGAAGCGGCTCGGTGACGCGCGTCGCGACGGGGACCGGGTGCTTGCGGTCGTGCGCGGCTCGGCGGTCAACCAGGACGGTCGCAGTCAGGGGCTGAGCGCTCCCAACGGCGCCGCACAGGAGCAGGTGTTGCGTTCGGCGCTGCGAGCCTCGGGGCTGGCGCCGCACGACATCGACTACGTGGAGGCGCACGGGACCGGGACGGCGCTCGGCGATCCGATCGAGGCGCGGGCACTGGCCCGGGTCTTCGGGCCGGGACGCGATCCGGCGCGGCCGTTGGGTATCGGCTCGCTGAAATCCCATGTGGGACATACGCAGGCAGCCGCGGGCGTGGCCAGCGTGATCAAACTGGTGCTCGCATTGCAGCACGAACGGATTCCGGCCACCTTGAACGCGACGGAGCCCTCACCTCACGTCGACTGGGCGCGCAGCGGGGTGGCCGTGCACGCGCAGGCGGGGGAGTGGGAGCGCGGTGATCGTCCGCGCCGGGCCGGTGTGAGTGCCTTCGGGCTGAGCGGAACGAACGCGCACCTGATTCTCGAGGAAGCGCCGCCGACCGCGGTCGAGGAGGCCGAGCCCGCCGCCGGTGGCGTGTCGCTGCTGCCGATCTCGGCGCGCAGCGAGGCGTCGGTGCACGGGCAGGCGAAACGTTTGCTCGCGCTGGTCGAGGCCGATGTTCGGCTGGAGCCGGGACAGGTGTCGCGCGCCTTGGCGGTGCAGCGCAGCCAGTTCGAGCGCCGGGCGGTGGTGGTTGCCGCCGATCGTGACGGCATGGTCGCCGCGCTGGGTGATCTGGTGCACGGCCGGTCCTCGGCGGATGTGGTGGTCGGTGCCGGGCCGGTGCTGACCAATGCCAAGACGGCCTTCGTCTTTCCCGGGCAGGGCATGCAGTGGGTCGGCATGGCGTGCGATCTGCTCGTGTCCAGCGCGGACTTCCGGGCGGAATTCGAGCTGTGCGACAAGGCATTCGGCGCGCACATCGGGTGGTCGCTGGTGGACCGACTCACCACTCTGAGTGCCGAGGATCTCTTCGATTTCCCCGTCGTGCAGCCGCTGCTGTTCGCGACCATGGCCGCGCTGGCCGCCACCTGGCGCGCGGCCGGGGTCGGCCCGGACGCGGTGCTCGGGCACAGTCAGGGCGAGATCGCGGCCGCCTATTGCGCCGGGGTGCTCACCCTGGACGACGCGGTGCGGATCGTCGTCACCCGCAGCCGTCTCATGCAGGCCATCGACGAACCGGCGGCCATGGCGATGATCGGCCTGCCCGAAGCCGAGGTCGCCACGCGGCTGCGCGCGTTCGACGGGCGGGTGTCGATCGCGGCGGTCAATGTCCGGCGGTCCACGATCGTGGCGGGTGAGCAGGCCGCGGTGACGGAATTGCTGGCCGAGCTGGACCGGGCGGGGATCTACACGCGGCTTGGCGCGTCGGGTCCCGGACTCGCCGGGCACTGCGGATTGATCGAGGTCATCCGCGAGCCGCTGACCGATCAGCTGGCCGATCTGACCACGGCGGTGCCCACCGTGCCGTGGTACTCGACGGTGACCGGTGAACCGGTGACAGAGGCGCCCGCCGGGCCCGACTACTGGTACCGCAACGCCCGCGAGACCGTGCGATTCGCGGCCACCGTCGAGCGACTGATCGCCGACGGGTTCCGGTATTTCGTCGAACTCGGCATGCACCCGTCGCTGACGGCGGCGGTGAAAACGGTCGCCGACGAGCTGGACCGCGAGGTCATCGCGGTCGGCTCGCTGGTCCGCGACGAGGACGGACCGACCGCCTTGGCCAGGGCCCAGGCCGCGCTGTACGTCGCCGGGCACGATCTCGACTGGTCCCGGCTCGTGCCCGAACGCGGACGGGTCGACCTGCCCACCTACGCCTTCGACGAGCGTCGCTTCTGGACCGAGGGCGCCAACCGCGACACCGGGTCGCTCGGCCTCGACGATGTCACCCATCCGGTGCTGGGTGCCGCTGTGCCGCAGCCGGATTCGGGTGGAGTATCGCTCACCGGCCGGATCTCGCGCGCACAGCAACCGTGGGTCGTCGACCACGCGGGACCGAATGTGGTCCTGGTACCCGGTGCGGCCCTGGTCGAATGGGCGGTCCGGGCCGGCGACGAGGTGGACTGCCCAGTGGTGCGCGAGCTGGTGCTGCGTGCGCCGCTGCTGGTGCCCGAGCAAGGGTCCGTGCAGATCCAGGTCGTGGTCGGTGGGGCCGATGCGGATCACTGCCGTACGGTGCGGATCTTCGCTCGACCCGAGAGCGAACCGGATGCGCGGTGGATGTTGCACGCCGAGGGAATCCTGGCCGAGGAGCTCGACTACTCGGTGGCGCAGGGCAGCTCGTCCGCTAGTGCGCCGGCGTCCGGTCACGGCTCGACCGATGACGACGATGCCACGCTCGACAGGGTTGGCGGGGTTGCCTCCGGCCGCGTGAACGGCCTCGATCCGGACAGCAGGGCGGGGGCCTTCGGACCCGGACACACGATCGATGGCGTGCCCAGCCGCTTGTCGGGCGGTGCCCGGCCCGACTACTCCGCGGCCATTGGGGCGCCGCGGCCTCCGGCCGGCGTCGGCGGGTTGCGCGGTGTGGCGCGCCACGACGGAGCCGTGCACGATGCGATGCCGATGCACGCCTGGCCTCCTGTCGGGGCCGTCGCCGTCGATATCGACGAGCTGTACAGCCGACTGTTCGCCCGTGGCCACCATTACGGGCCCGTGTTTCGGGCGATGCGGGCTGCGTGGCGCCGGGATGACGAGATCTTCGTCGAAGTCGAACTGGTCGAGTCCGCACACGGCGATGCCGCCGAGTTCGGGATCCATCCGGCGCTGCTCGACGCTGCCCTGCACGCGACCGCGCTGTTCGCCGACGAGGGCGAACACGCTCTGCTGCCGTTCGTCTGGTCCGATGTGGCGCTGTCGGCCACCGGTGCCACCGTGCTGCGCGTCCGGCTCGCCCGTTCCGGCGCCGATACGGTCACCATGTCCGCGACCGACCGTACCGGGCAGCCGGTCGTGTCGGTGGGGTCGTTGCTCCTGCGTCCGGTCGACCCCACGCAATGGCAGGCCGCCGAACTCGCCCCTGCGCATCGCCGTCTGTTCCAGGTGCAGTGGACCCCGTTGCGCGTCGCCACAGCACCCGGTGCGCACAGCATCGGCGACTGGAACGCCACCGAACCCGGAACGACCGACGTCGTCATCCTGACTGTCCCCCAAGGCAATTCGCCGACAGAAGTACACGACACCTCGCAGGGTGTCCTCGCCGCACTGCAGAACTTCCTCGGCGACAGCCGCTTCGAAGCAACGACCCTGGTCTTGCACACGCGAGACGCGGTCCACCTAGCCGGCTCCACCTCGGCGGTGCCGGGTGTCGCCGTGAGTGCGTCGGGCGCAGTCCGTTCCGCTGCGGCAGGTACAGGCGGGTTGCCCGGGGGTGTCGCGGACGACGCCCGCGCTGGCACGCGGGGAGCGTCGAATGACGTGGGGGACCACGCCCGCTCGAGTGCGGGCGCTGCCCAGGGTTGTTCCGCGAACACGCGCGCGACGCAGCCCGACGTGGTCGGTCCGCGCGCGACCGCCGTGGTGAGTCATGCGGAAGATTCCGGGATCGGCGCGGTGGGCGCGCCTGTGGCCCGCGATGCGGTGGGCGGTGTGGGGCCTGATCCGGTCGGTGCGGTGGTGTGGGGGTTGGTGCGGTCGGCGCAATCGGAGAATCCGGGGCGGATTGTGCTGGTGGACAGTGCTGACGCGGAGGTGGACTTCGCGGCCGTTCTCGCTGCCGGGGAGCAGCAGGTGGCCGTGCGGGAGGGCCTGGCGTTCGTGCCCAGGTTGGCTCGGCTGTCCGAAGGGCCGGCTCCGGAGCGGCGGGTATCGCTCGGTGACGGTGCCGTGTTGGTGACCGGGGCGCCGGGGCGCCTCGGGTCCGCGCTCGCCCGGCATCTGGCCGACGCTTACGGGGTGCGGGATCTGGTGCTGGTCAGCCGACGTGGCATCGACGGACCCGGCGGCACGGAGTTGCGGGACGATCTCGAGCGGCGTGGGGTGCGGGTGCGGTTCGCCGCGTGCGACATCACCGATCGGTCGGCGCTGGCCGAACTGCTGGACGGATTGCCGCTGGCGGGTGTGGTTCACGCGGCCTGTGTCCTCGATGACGCCACGATCGGCTCGCTCACCCCGGACCAGCTCACTGCGGTCCTTCGTCCGAAAGTCGATGCGGCGCAACATCTGCACGAGTTGACGGCCGACCGTGACCTGTCGATCTTCGTCCTGTTCTCCGCGGCGGGCGGCCTGTTCGGTACACCGGGTCAGGCGAACTACGCGGCGGCGAACGCCTATCTCGACGCGCTCGCCGTCCATCGCCGGTCACTCGGGCTGCCCGCGCAATCGCTGGCCTGGGGCGCCTGGGAAGTCGACATGCACGAGCACATGGCCGAGGCCGATATCCGGCGCATCGCCCGCGCGGGCGTGCGGGCCTTCTCGGTGCCCGAGGGGATGGCCTGCTTCGATGCCGCACTGGCACAGGGTGATCCGATGCTGGTCCCGCTGCTGCTCGACACCGAGGTCCTGCGCCGCTCGCCCGCGGTGCCGCCGCTGCTGCGCGGGCTCGTGCGCCGGGTTCCGCGGCGGGCCGTGGCCGATCACGCGGCGGTCGATCCCGCGACGGGATCGGCGTTCGCGCGAGAGCTTCGAGCGCTCCCGCGAGCAGAGGCGATCACCGTGGTCACCGCGGCCGTCGCCGGATGGACCGGGGAAGTGCTCGGGCACACGGGCACCGCGACCGTCGCGGCCGAGGAGACCTTCCAGAGTCTCGGTCTCGACTCGTTGATGGCGGTCGAACTGCGCAACAAGGTGCGCGAGCACACCGGGATCGCGGTGCCGCTCGGCACGATCCTGGCCGAACAGAACCTCACCGATCTCGCGGCCTATCTGGTCGACGAGGTCGCGCGGCAGGACTCCGGCTCGACCGAGACCCTCGCCCTCGACGTACCCGAGGTCGAAGTGCTGCCGGTGACCAGGGACATGATGCGGCTGCTCCGGACCGAACAGCTCGGTATCCCGAGCGCCGCGCAGACCGGTGGTGTCGCGGTGCGGCTGCGCACGCGGGTCACCCGGCCGGACCTCGAGCAGGCGGTGGCCCGGCTGGCTCGCCGACATGCTGCCCTGCGCACCGCGATTCGGCCCAGTGACGAGCACGGCCGCCAGCTCGAAATCCATCGCGAAGCCGCGCTGTCGATCGACTGGCGTGCCCTCGACCACCTCGATGACGCTGCCGCCGAGGCCGAGTTCCGCGACCTGATGGCCGTACCCTTCGACGTGGCGACCGGACCACTGTGGCGCTTCGCGCTGCTCGATGCCGAATCCGCCGACCAGGTCCTGCTTTTCGGCGCGCACCACGCGATGAGCGATGTGCAGTCGATGCTGCTGGTCGCGGGCGAACTCGTGGCGGAACTGTCCGGCATCGGCCTCGACGACACGGTGACCAACCGCGACCTGCACCAGCTGCTCGCCGCCCAGCCGGCCAGGCGCGACGACAACGCGGTCGCCCGATGGCGGGCCGCGTTCGCCGGTGCGCAGCGGCTCGAATTGACGCTGGCACAGCCGCGTCCGGCCGAGCGCGGTTACGGTGCCGGTGCGCTCGCGCTGGACATGCCGCAGGGTCTGCACGATCGGGTGGCCGAGCGGGCACGGGAACTCGGCATCACCCCGGCCGCGGTGTTCCTCGGCGCGCTCACCGTCACTCTCGCGCGCAGGCAGCAGGTCGACCGGTTCGCCGTGGCCGTCCCCGTGGACACCCGGATGCACGCCGACGCGACCGATGCGGTCGGGTATTTCGGTGTGCCCGTGCCCTTCCCGGCCGCCGTGGAAACCGGTGATCTCGTCGCCGACGTGCTGCGCCGCACCGGCGACCGCCTGCGCAACCTGCTCGCGCCGGGCGCGGGCTTCGCCGAGGTGATCGCCGCGCTCGCCGGGGAGGGTCTCGCCCGCGACAACGCGCCGCTGGTGGAGGTGTACTTCAACTACCTGCGCGCCAACTCGGCGGTCGGCCGGGCCGAGATCGTCCCGGTGAGCACCGGCTACTCCGACCTCGACCTCATGATCGCGGTGCTCCCCGACACCGGGCAGGTCTGGTTCACCTACAACACCGACATCATCGACGCGCGAACCTGCGCCGACTTCGGGACGGACTATCTGGCGGTGGTCGAAGCCGCCGTCGCCGATCCCGGCGCCGCTGTCCGCGCCGAAACGACTGGGCCGCAGGATGTTTCGGGAGTCCGGGCGGCGGTCGCGGCGACTTTCGCCCTCGGCAGGCTGCCCGAACTGCTGGTCGCCGCGTCACCGGCGAGCGCGATCTCCGTCGCGGAGGCGCCGTACCACCACGTACTGGCATGCTTGCGCGACCCGTCGGGCGTGTTCGCGCAGCCGTCGACCACACTCGGTGTCGTGCTGGTGCGGGCGGCGGATCTGGAGCGCTTCGGCGAGGTCACCGACGAGGTCCTCGCCGAGCTGGCCGTCGAGTTCCCCACAGTGATCAAGGGCGTCGTCGAGCGTACGGGTCGGCCGATCATCGTCGGCGTGGCGCCGACGCGGCAAGCCGCGGATCGGTTGCTCGCCTGGGAGCGGACCCTTGTCGAGAACCTGCGCGATGTTCCCGGTGTCGCCGTGCTCGAATCGGGAGAGTGGACGCGCCTGCACGCGGTGGCCGATCCATTCGACGAGCGCACCGAAGTCCTGGCGCACCTGCCCTTCACGCCGGAGTTCCAGGCCGCCATCGCCCTGACCCTCGCTGCCACCGTCACGGCCATCTCCGAACCCTCGCCGAAGGTCATCGCGGTGGATGGGGACGACACGCTGTGGAGTGGGATCGCGGGTGAGATCGGTGCTGCCGGAGTCGAATTCGACGCGACGCGTCGCGAGCTGGCACGGCGGCTGCGCCAGTGGCGCGCGGCGGGGACGTTGCTCGTGCTGGTGAGCAACAACGACGAGGACACCGTCCGGGCGATCCTGGACCGGTCGGACAGTCCGCTGGGCCAGGCGGACTTCGCCGCCGTCTCGGCGGGCTGGGACGGAAAACCGGACCGGTTGGAGAATATCGCCCACACGCTGGGTCTCGGCCTGGACACCTTCTGCTTCCTCGACGACAACCCCGTCGAGGTGGCGCGAATGCGTGCGCAGCTGCCCGAGGTGCTGTCGGTGACCTGCCCACCCGCCGACGCACTCGAATCGTTCCTCACGCGCCTCTGGCCAATGGTCCCGCTCGCGGTGACCACCGAGGATCGCCTGCGCGCCGACTTCTATCGGCAGGAGTCCGACCGCGATCATGCCCGTGCCGCACTGGAATTCGAGGAGTTCCTCGACCAGCTGGGCCTGGAAGTCGATATCGAGCCGCTGACCGAAGACACCCTGACGCGAGCACGCCAACTCGTGCGCCGGACCACCCAATTCACTCTGGGCGCTGTCACCGCCGAGGACCTCGACCGGTGGCACGAGCACGGCGAGGTGTGGACCGCCACGGCGCGCGACCGCTTCGGCGACTACGGCCTCATCTCCGTACTCGCCCTGCACGCCGACGGCGACGCGCTCCGGATCACCGGCTGGCAACTCAGCTGCCGAGCCCTCGCCCGCGGTGTCGAAGAACGCCTCCTCCAGTGGGTCGCCGACCGCGCCGACGCCCTCGGCTGCTCGACGGTCCACCTGTCGGTCGACCACACCGCCCGCAACGAACCCGCCCGCCGCTTGGCCGCCCGCCTCCAAGACAGCTCGATCAGTGCAGGGCCGCAGGAAGTGACGACCACACCGAACCGATTGCGCGAGTTCAGGTCCTGGCACACCACCGCGAACACCGAGGAGGTGACCGGGTGACCGATCCCGACGAACCGACAACCGTCCGCAACCCGTCCGTCGACCGGCGCGCCCGAGGAGAATCCCTCGAACGCGCAACCGCGGGTATGGACATCGCGTCGCTGCTGTCCCGCGTCGGCGTCACGAGCACGGGTGGTCCGGCCGGCGAGCTCATCGAACCCACGGCTCGGCCACACGTGGAGAACGAACACGACGCGTCGCCGACACCCGGCGGGACCGATCAGCGGGGCGAAGGCAAGTCGTCCCGGTCGCGCGAGAACGGCGACTCGCCGCAGTCCGGCTCCGTGGATGGTGGCGAGAACGATCCGGGTCGCGCACCGGCGGTGACAGTCGGCGCGGCCTCCGGACCGATCGAAACGCGGCGCGGCGGAGCGTGGCCCGCAGCCGCTGACGCGATCGATGCCGCTCGGGCGGACAGCGGCGGCAAGGCGGCTGCCACCGACCTCGAGGCAGTGGTCGCTGCTGTCACCGCGGTCGCGAATCTGTTCAGCACGAAATCCCTCGATGCCGACACCGACTTCTTCGACGCGGGCGGTAGTTCCATCGCCGCGGTGGAATTCGTCGCGGCCCTGGCGCGCGACCTGAACATCCACCTCGACCTGGACACCGTCTTCTTCGACGCGCGACCACGCAGGCTCGCCCGACGCTGGCTGGCCGAGCATCCGGAGTACGTCGCGCCGCGAGCCGAAAGCAACGGCTCCGAAAGTGCCACGTCGGGGCGAGGGACCGGCGTCGCGGTAGGCGGAGTGGTCGTCGCTAGGGCACAGTCGACCGCGGATACGGCGGATGGTTTCTCGTCGCCGTCGCCGTCGCCGTCGCCGTCGCCGTCGCTACTGATCGCCGGGTCAGTCGGGACGACCGGCACGTGGTCGGGGGCCTCAGCCTCAGAACCGGTAGCGGGTGGCGATACGGGCGCTTCGGCGCCGACGGGCTCGGTGCGTCGAGATGCGGACGCCGATACCGATGACCTGGCGCAACTCTTCGCCGACCTGGCTGGGGCCGACCGGCTCCCGGTGGTGGCGGCGCCCGAGCGCATTGCCCCGCGCCGCATCCTGCTGACCGGGGCGACCGGATTCCTCGGCAGCCATCTGCTGCTGGACCTGTTGCGGCACAGCGATGCGCACGTCATCTGTCTGGTGCGCGCCGAGGACGATGCCGCCGCGACCCGACGGCTCGAACAGGCTGTTCGTGGCTACGCACTGCCCTGGTCGCGGGAGGTGCTGCGGCGGGTGACGCCGCTCGCGGGTGATCTGCGCGAGCCACGGCTGGGATTGACGGCGCAACGTTGGGATTCCCTTGCCGCCGAGGTCGATTCGATCGTCAACGCGGGCGCCGCGGTGGACTTCCTACGCGGCTACCCCTCCCTGCGCCGGACCAACGTGCTCGGCCCGCTGACGCTCGCCGAACTGGCCTGCACCACCCGACCCAAACCGTTGCACCACATCTCCTCGCTCGCGGTCTTCAACGGGTCCGACGCCACCACGCTGGGCGAGGAGACACCGACCGCGAACGTCGCGACGCTGCCGATCGGGTACGACCGCTCGAAGTGGGCCGCCGAAGCCATCCTGCGCCGAGCGGGCGAGCACGGCGTCGTGGTGACGGTGCTGCGGCCCGGTGGGATCGGCAGTCATCCGGAGACCGGCGCGCACAACCCACGCGACCTCAATACCGGCATCACCGCCGCACTCCTGCGGTTCCGCACCGTGCCGGGATTCCGGTATCTCAATGCGGCACCCGTGGATTGGGTGAGCCGGGTCGCCGCGCAGGTCGTCACCACGCCCGCCGCGTGGGGCCACACCTACCACCTGACCGGGCCACCGACCACCCTCGACCGGATCGTCGCCGAAACCACACTGGGCGGCATGGGGATTCGCGTGCAGCACTGGGAACAGTGGTGCACCGACGTGGTGCGTGCCATCAAGGAAGGACCGGTGCCGGAACTGGAATCGCTGGCCCAGCTGCTCCAGAGCCCGGCCGCCCGCCGCCAGCTGGCCGCCATGGTGGACACCCCACCCGCCTCGGCCACCCGCACCGACGCCTTCGTCGCCGCGAACGGCCTGCCGCGGCCGAGCACCTCCGGCCCCGCCCGCGGGCGCATGCTCGAGGCGCTGGCCGCGATGGGCGCATCGGGCGAGCAACCGTACCTGCGGTTCAACGAAACACTCTCCGGCACAGTCGGACCCAGCGGCACCGAGGCCGACATCCCGTGCGATCTTCGGCTGACCCTGTCCGTCGCCAGCAGCGCCCAGGTGTTCACCGCGCGAACCCTCGACGTGACTGGCGAACTCACCTGCGCCGCACTGCACGACGAGCCGCTCACCGTCACCGGCACCGCCACGGTCCGTCCGCACGAGGGCATTCCCCTGCGCGACGAACTGCGGCATCCGATCATGCGTTATCAACTGACACTGCGTGATTCCACCGGCGCCACCTGGTGGCTGACCGGCTATAAGTTCGCCGCCGCGCGCCGCCGCCTGATCCGCCAGCTCGGCACCCAGGTGATCGAGATCGGCCGCCCCGGCGAACCCGCCGCCTACACCGGCGAGGTCGCGGTGCCGACGCACACCTACCTGCCCGACCAGATCGACGGCATCGAAGTCGACCCGCGCCTGCCCGAACGCCAGCAGCGGCTCGCGAAACTGGTGTGGCTGAGCTGGTTCGGCGGCCAACTGGGCAAGAGCCTGATGGAACCGGTACTGCGCGTCGGCATCGATCTGCTCGACCTGCGCCGTGCCCTGCGGAAGGACCGCCGATGACCACCACCGAACCCGAGGTGCTCACCTTCCGCACCGCCGATGGCCTCGACCTGCGCCTGCGCCGGGTCGGTCCGGCCGACGGGCCCGCGGTGCTGCTGGTGCACGGGCAGGGCGTGTCCTCGGAGATGTTCTCGCTCACCGAGATCCGGAACGTGACCCAGGTGTTCGCCGACGCGGGCTACCAATCGTGGCTGCTCGACTGGCGCGGTAGCTCCCGCCTGCCGTACAACGAATCCGGTCCGCCCTACTCTCTCGACGACGTCGCCCTCTACGACCTGCCCGCCGCCCTCGCCGAGGTCAGGGCGCACATCGGTGACCGACCGCTGTTCGTGGTGGCGCACTGCATCGGCGCGCTGGCGGTGGCACAGAGCCTGACCGCGGGCCTGCTGCCCGGCCTGGCCGGTGTGGTGGCTCAGGGCGTCTTTCTCACCCCGAAGGTCAGCACGTCGACGCGAGTGCGGGTACTGCTCGGCAGCGAACTGATCGGATCACGGGTGAACCACCTCGAATCCGACTTCCGCAAGGTCGGACTGTGGTCACGACGCACCCTGCTCTACGCCGCCCTGTCGCGCAAGGGCGAATGCCCCGACCCCACCTGCCGCATGGTCCACCACGGCTGGGGGATGGGTGCGGAACTGTTCGAACACGACCATCTCGACGCCCGCACCCACGACCGGTTGGCCGAGCTGTTCGGCACGATCTCCCTCGCCCCGCTCGCGCACCTGCGGCAGATGGAACTCGCCCACGCCGTCGTGCGCTGGAACCTCGACGACGACCGCTATCAGGCCCTCCCGGCGAACGCGCTCGACCACGCCGACCGGATCGACTGCCCGGTACTGCTGCTGTCGGGCAGCCGCAATGCCGCCTGGCTCGACTCGAACAGGCTCTGCCACGAGGTGCTGGCGGCGCGCAATCCGGAGCTGGACGTCCGATACGTCGAGATCCCCTCCTACGGGCACCTCGACACCTTCATCGGCCGTGGCGCGGCACTGGACGTGTTCGGCCACCTCGTCGACTTCCTCGACGAGCACTCAGCGGGGCAGGCGTAATGGCAGCCCGGCGGCCAGGTAGATGTCATCGATGACCCGCATCGTGTCGACGGCATCGGCGGGCGTGGTCGCGACCGGCTCGCCACGCAGCACCGCCCCGGCGAAGGCGTCGAGTTGGTAGTCGTAGGAGGTGCGGCGGTCGAACCGGCGCACCCGCCTGCCGCGCTCGGACCGCACGATCAGCAGATGACCCAGGTGCGGCACCACCGGATTGACCAGCCGCATCCGGCCCCGCTCGCCGACCACGGTGGCGCCGATGCGCAGCACATCCGACGACCACATCGAGCACCGGATCCGGCCGGTGTGCCCGGCCGGGAACCGCAGCTCGGCGGTCATCGCCCGGTCGATTCGCGGATCACGCAGTTTCGCCTGTGCCGTGACCACCTCGGGGGTGTCGCCGCCGAGTACACGCGCCATGTGCACGGCGTAGCAGCCCGCGTCCATGAGGGCGCCGCCCGCGAGGTCGTAGTCGTAGCGGATGTCGGAGAACCGCGGCAGTGGAAACGACAGTGCCGCTTCCACTCTCAGCAAGGTGCCCAGTTCGCCGGAGGCGATGACCTCCTCGGCGGCCGTCATCAGCGGGTGATAGCGATAGTGGAACGCCTCCATCACCACCCGCCCGGAATCCTCGGCCAGCGCGGTGATCTCGCGCGCCTCCTCGGCATTGGCGGTGAACGGCTTCTCGCACAGCACGTGCTTGCCCGCCGCGAGCGCGGCACGGGTCCAGCGACCGTGCAGCCCGTTGGGCAGCGGGATGTAGACGGCGTCGAGATCGGGCGCCTCGACCAGTTCGGCATAGCTGCCGTACACCTGCCCGATCCCGTGCTTGTCGGCGAAGCGCTGCGCGCGCGACCGGTCCCTGGCCGCGACCGCGCCGACCACGACCGCCGGATGCCGGGCGGCCGGTCCGATCACCGAGGCGGGGGCGATGCGGGCGGCACCGAGGATTCCGAGGCGCAATTCGTCGGTCACCCACCGACCGTAACACCGGCGTCCGACCGAGGCGGCGGCCGCGAATCCGACCAAGGCACGAACACACCCGATCACGAACGGAAGTCGAGAATATGCGAATCGCGTTGTTGACGGCGGGAACCCGCGGCGATCACCAGCCCTATCTCGCGCTGGCCGACGAATTCGCCGGGCGCGGCCACGAGGTCACGATCACCGCCACCGAGAACTACGCGGAGGTGGTGCGGCGCTCCGGTTTCGAGCCGCATGTCATTCCGTTCAACTCCGCCGAACTGCTGGAATCGGCGGCGGCCAAGCGGGCGCTGTCCTCGGGCAAGACGCTGCCGTTCGTGCGGATCATGCTGGACACGGTCAAGATCATGGCGGGCGAGCGCGGCGAGCGGATGCACGAGGTGCTCACCGAGGCGGTCGAGTCGGCCGATGTGATCGTCTCGTGTGCCTCGACGCTGCCGTGGGCGATGGAGCGGGGCGGCAAGACGGGCCAGAAGGTGATCGGCGTGCTGCCGTATCCGCTCGAGCGGACCGGGGAGTTCCCGTCGTCGTTCATGGTCAAGAAGATGTTCTCCTCGCGGCGGCTGCGGCTGGCCAGCTACGCGGGATTCGAATTCGCCTACGGCGTGGCCTACCGCCGCGTCGACAAGCGGGTCCGCGAATTGATGGACCTGCCAGGGCGGCCCCGCAACCCGTTCCGGCGCATTCGCGAGGACGGAATTCCGCTGGTGCACATGGTGAGTCCGGTGCTGCTGCCCACACCACAGGACTGGCCGGACCGCTCGACCGTGGTCGGCGCGCCGATCCTCCCGCCGCGCCTGCGCGGAGCGTGGGGCGAGGCCGAGGTCGACACGGCACTGACCGAATGGCTCGACGAGGGCGAGCCGCCGGTCTACTTCTGTCTGACCGGCATGCCGATCCTCGATCCGGTCGGCGCCTGCGACCTCATCGCCGCTGTCTGCCGCAGGCTGGGCGCGCGGGCCCTGGTCGCGGTGAAGGGCGAGGGCTATCCCCGCGGAATCGGTTACGACCGCAGTCTTTTCGTGCTCGACTCCTTCGACTACGACCGCGTCCTGCCCCGGTGCCGGGCCGTCGTGCACCACGGCGGCAGCGGCAACACCCACGACGTGCTGCGCGCCGGGCTGCCCGCCGTGGTGATCGGCGTGCACAGCGACCAGTTCTTCTACGGCTGGCGCATCGCCGAACTCGGCATCGGCGCCGACTTCCCGTATCCGGCGCTGACCGAGGACCGGCTGCACGACGCACTGGTGCGCACGCTCACTCCCGAAGCCCGCGACCGGGCCGCCGAACTCGGCCGCGCGGTGTCGGCCGAGAACGGGGTGCGCGCCGCGGCCGACGCGGTGGAGCGACTGACCGCAACGGCCTCGGCCTGAGCGGGGCCGCCGTGCACGTCGCGCTGTTCACCGACTTCCACCCCGACACCCTCGGCGGGGTCCAGACCGCGATGCGTTCCCTGTGCGACGGGCTGCGCGGACTCGGCCATCGCGTCACCGTGTTCACCGCGCCCGCACCGGATTCCGAGTCGGGCGACGAGGACACGGTCGTGCTCGACACGGTGCCGTTCTCGATGTCGAACGGACTGCCGGTGGTGCTGCCGTCCAGGGCCAACCGGCATCTCATCGATGCGGCGTTTCACCACCGCGGTCCCGTTGACGTGGTCCACGCGCTGACCACCTACGGCAGCGGCATCGCCGGTGCGCGCGCCGCCCGCCGCCACGGGATTCCGATCGTGCAGAGCATGCAGAGCCGCGACGACACGATGATCGAGAAGTATTCGCCGTCACCGTATGCGGCGGCGCTGACCATGCGCCTGGTGCACGGCTGGTTCGTGCCGCTGCGCACCCAGCCCGTCCACGACGGTGACAGCCGCACCGCGCGACTCGCCTGGCGCCCGCTGATCGCCCAGGCCCAGGCCGCCGACCGCGTCGTCGTGCCGACCGCCCACTTCGCCCGTCGGCTGACCGCGCGCGGCGTCGACCGGCCGATCCACGTGGTCTCCAACGGCATCGACGACGCGCTCCTGGACCAGGTCCGCGCGGGCGACGGTCCGGTGCCGGGTCCCGACGGTCCGCTGCGGGCCCTGTGGTGTGGCCGCCTGTCCGCCGAGAAACGCCCGCTCGAAGCCATCGAGGTGGTCCGTCGCGTGCCCGGCTGCACCCTCGACGTCTACGGCAGCGGTCCGCTCACCGACCGGGTCGGCGCGGCGGCCGACGGGAGCGACCGCATCCGCCTGCACGGCGAGGTCGACCAGGCCACCTGCCTGCGCGCCATGCGCGACCACGACCTGCTCCTGCTCACCTCCGACTGCGACACCCAGGGCATGGTCCTGCTCGAAGCCGTCGCGATGGGCCTGCCGGTCGTCTACTGCGATCCCGAACTCACCGAAACCGTCCCCGCGGCAGGCGGTCTGCGCACGCCGGACCCGACGGTGGACGCCTTCGCGGCGGCGCTCACCGACCTCACCCGAGACCGATCACGCCTGTCGACGATGCGCACCGCGCTCGCCAGGCACGCCGACGAACCGCGTCAGTCCGGGCACCTCGCCCGGCTGGTCTCGGTCTACACGGACGCGATCGACGGATCCCGGCACCGTGACGATTCGTCCTCGCGGTGACCCTCGGTCAGTGACCGAGTTCGGCGGCGGCCTCGCGCTGGATCTGCTCGAACTGGGCGCCCATCGCCTCGGCCAGCGCGGTCGCCGCCGACAGCGGCCGGACCATCACCATGAAGTCGTCGATCTTGCCGTCGGCGTCGTGGTGCAGGAAGTCGCACCCGTTGACGGCCTTGTCGCCGATCTTCGCCTCGAACACGAGCGCGTGATTCGGCCCGTCGGCGATCTCGCGCACGTAGCGGAAGTCGGTGAACACCCGCAGCACCCCGCCCAGGATCGCGCTGGTGATGGCCTTGCCCGGATACGGCTTGAACGCCACCGGACTGGTGAACACCACGTCATCGGCCAACAGGGCGGTCATCGCCGCGTGATCGCCCGCCTCGACGGCCTTCCGGAACGGATGCATCCGCTACCCCTCACATAGTCACTTTTATTACTAGGTAGGTGAACGCTAGCCTAGACTTCGGCGATGGCACTACGGAACGCGGTTCTCGCCGCTCTCGTCGAGGGCGAGGCCTCCGGTTACGACCTCGCCAAGGGCTTCGACGCCTCGGTCGCCAACTACTGGATGACCACACCGCAGCAGCTCTACCGCGAGCTCGAGCGGATGACCGCCGACGGCCTGATCGCGACCCGCGTCGTCGAGCAGGAACGCAGGCCCAACAAGCGCGTGCACTCGCTGACCCCGGCGGGGTGGCGGGCGCTGCGCGAGTTCACCACCGAACCGCCCAGGCCCACCGCCATCCGCGACGAACTGCTGGTCAAGGTGCAGGCCATGGACATCGGCGACCTGGCCGAGGTCCGCGCCTCGGTCGCCGAGCGGATGACCTGGTCGCGCGCCAAACTCGCCCGCTACGAACGACTTCGGGACCGAGTACTCGACGGCGCGACCGAACAGGCCTACCTGATCGAGGCCGAACGCGTCGGCCCCTACCTCACCCTGCTGCGGGGAATCTCCTTCGAACAGGAGAACATTCGCTGGTCGGAACTGGCGCTGACCGTGATCGACCGGCGCCTGCTCGCTCGCCAACTCGGCCCATAACGCCGAGGTGGGTGGCTCGGGTGGGCTACCGTGACAGACACCGTGACGTCGTGGTTCGGTGGGCGGCGCGGCCGGTGACCAGGAACGGAGCGGGCCGATGCCTACTTTCGACTTTCGCGGTACGGCGATCGCCTATGACGAAGCGGGCTCGGGGGAGCCGATCGTGTTCCTGCACAACCTCGGTGGTGACCGGCGGATCTGGGGTGCGCAGGTCGAGGCGTTGCGGCACACCCAGCACGTTTTCGCGCTCGACCTCCTCGGCTACGGGGACTCGGACGCGCCGGACGACGGATACACCCTCGAGAACTATGTCGCCCTGGTCGAGGCGTTCCTCGCTGAGCGGGACCTGCGGGAGGTGACGCTGGTCGGGCACTGCTTCGGCAGCGCGCTGGCTCTGCTCCACACCCGCCGTCACCCGGGCCGCGTGCGGTCGCTGGTCCTCAGCAGCCCGCTCACCCCGGCGACCCTGCGCCCGACCCGCACCGGCTGGGCGGCCGTGCTCGGCCGGAACGTGCGACTCGACTCGGTGTTGGCGCGGGTGCGTATTCCCGGACCGGCGGCCGGGCTGATCGTGGGCGAACAACTCGGCGCCGCCCGGGGGAACGACATCGACGAGGTCGTCGCGCACCTGTGGACCCGATGGACCGAGCCGCGACGGCTCATGGTGACGGCCGCGATCTCCCGGCAGATCCCGCGCCTGGCCGAACTGGACGAGTTCGCGCCGCCGAGCGATTTCCCCCCGATCACCACGATCTGGGGTGCCCGCAACCGGGTGCTGTCGGCCCGCGCCGGCGCCGTGCTCAACCGAACGCTGCGACCGGTCCGCGAGATCGTCGTCGACGACGCGGGACACCTGGTGATGGTCGAGGCGCCCGACGTGGTCACCGACGCCGTACGCACCGCGATCCGCGGCGCACGGTCGGTCGACAGCTGAGCCACACCACCCGGATCATCGCTTTTGTTACCGGCCAATCGGTCTCACGGGGTGGGATCGTATGCCGTTGTCTCACTGCGATAACCGCCCGCCACCGGTAGCATCGCTAACGGACCGGAAGGTCCACTACAGCAATATGTTTCGATGCGATCGCCTGCACTGGGGTCCAGGAAACACCGGTGATCGAGAGGTTTCATGGTGGAATCGGTGACGAGTCCGTTGGTAATCGACACGTCGGGGGAGGACATTCAGGGGGAGATCGTCCGGATCAGGGAGCAGGGCCGCGCCACACTGGTCGAGCTGCCAGGCGGGGTGCAGGCATGGTCGATCACCGATGCCGCGCTGCTCGAGAAACTGCTCATCGACTCCCGGGTCTCCAAGGACGCCGGGCAGCACTGGCCCGCGTTCGTCGCGGGGGAGATCCCGCCCGACTGGCCGCTGTATCTGTGGGTCGCGGCGCCGAACATGTTCACCGCCTACGGCGCCGATCATCGTCGGCTGCGCAAGCTGGTGGCGCCCGCCTTCACCGCCCGGCGCACCGAGGCGATGCGCGGCCAGGTCGAGCGCATCACCAAGGACCTGCTCGACGCGCTGGCCGCGACGCCTGCGGGCGAGACCGTCGATCTGCGTGAGCAGTTCGCCTATCCGCTGCCGATCCAGGTGATCTCGGAACTGATGGGCGTGCCCGAATCGCTCGGCCCCGGCCTGCGTACCTGTGTCGACGGCATCTTCGACACCACGCTCACCCCGGAGCAGTCCCAGGCCAACTACATGGAGATGTACCGGATCCTCGGCGAACTGGTCGCCCTGCGTCGCGAACAGCCCGGCGACGACATGACCAGCCTGCTGATCTCGCATCGCGACGAGGAAGAGGGCACCCAGCTCACCGAGGAAGAACTGGTCGGCACCCTGCTGCTGGTGATCTCGGCGGGCCACGAGACCACCGTCAACCTGCTCGATCAGGCGATCACCGCGCTGCTGACCCGGCCGGAGGTGCTGGCTCGCCTGCGCGACGGCTCGGTCAAGTGGCCCGAACTGGTCGAGGAGACACTGCGATTCGAATCGCCGGTCGCGCATCTGCCCTTGCGCTTCGCGGTGTCCGACATCGAGATCGACGGTGTCCGCATCGCGCAGGGCGAGGCGATCCTGGCCGGGTACGCCGGGGCGGGCCGTGACCCGCAGCGCCACGGCGCCACCGCCGACGAGTTCGATCCGACCCGGGAGAACCAGTCGCACATGGCCTTCGGGTACGGCGCGCATCACTGCCTGGGCGCGCCGCTGGCCCGGCTCGAAGCGCTGGTCTCGCTGCCCGCGCTGTTCGAACGGTTCCCGGAGATGACGCTCACCGCGCCGGTCGAGGAACTCGGCACCGTGCCCAGCTTCATCTCCAACGGCCACCATCACCTGCCGGTGCGCCTGGGCGAGTAGCCCGCTGCCTCGCTCGGCCGGATCGTCTCCGGCCGAGCGAGGATCAGCTCAGTAGGTCGGCATCGCCAGCGGGGTCGTCTTCGGGAACACCACCGGCAAGCCGGCCAGTGCCCGGTGGAACGGGCCCGGACGCCAGACCAATTCGTGCTCGGGCACCGCCAGTTCGAGCTCGGGCAGGGCATCGAGGAGCTGGTCGATGGCCTCCTGCGCGATCAGGTAGGCGGGGGATTTCGCCGGGCAGCCGTGCGGTCCGGTGCTCCAGGCCAGATGCGCCCGGTTGTCGAGGAAGTCGCCGGTGCCGATCGCGGGATCGTTGTTGCACGCCGCCATGCTGATCACGACCGGCTGATGGGCGGGCAGCCACACGTCGTCGACGAGGATCGGCTGGCGCGGATAGGTCGTGCAGAAGTTGGCCATCGGCGGGTCGGTGTAGAGCACCTCGTCGAGGGCGTCGCGGGTGGACAGGCTGCCACCGAGCAGGCTGCCCGCGAAACGCTGATCGGTGAGCATCAGCCGGACCGTGTTGAGGACCAGGTTGAGCATCGGCTCGATTCCGGCGCCGTACATGGTGAGCAGCTGGTTCATCAGCTCTTCGTCGTTGAGCCGCAAGGGATGCTGCACCAGCCGGGTGGCGACGTCGTCGCCGGGTTCGGCCTGCTTGAGCCGGATCAGGTCGTAGAGCGAGTCCTCGAGCAGCTTCGCGCCCTGGACCGCGGTCTCGCCACCCTCGAACATCTGCGCCATACCGGTGGCGACGCCGACGCCGAGATCGTCGGGGACACCGAGCATGGCGTTGATCGTGGCGAAGATGACGGGAAAGGCGTACTGGCTCAGCAGATCCGCGCTGCCGTCGGCGCAGAAGCCGTTGATCACCGGCATCGCGATCTGCTCGACCGTGCGATGCAGGCGGTACAGATCGACGCCGGCGAGCCCGGCCACGGTGGCCTCACGGTAGCGGGCGTGCTCGGTGCCCGAGGTCCGAATGGCGTTGGGGCGGTACCGCATCATCGGCTTGACCGGGCAGTCCTCGGGGATGTCGCGCTCCCACATCCGCGCGTCGGCGGGGAAGTGGTCGGGATCGTTGAGGATCTGCACCGCGGTGCGGTAGCCGATCACCAGGGTGGCGGGCACTCCCGGCACGAGGTCGACCGGCACCAGCGAACCGAACCGGTGCCGCATGGCCCGATAGGCGCTCTGCGGGTCGGCGGCGAACTCCTCCGAGTACAACGGCACCCGATCCTGACCACTGCGCGAATCCGGGGTCACCGGGTATCGAGCGGGATCGAACGAGGTTTCGAGCGTCACTGCGTGTTCTCCTCTCGCGGGAACCGGGTCATCGCGGGTCACCGCCGCGCGGCGGGACGCCGAGTTCGCGGCCCACCCTGGCGGCCAGTTCGTTCATCCGATGGGCGACGAGCGCGAGGTCGACCTCGCTGGTCGTCGCGACGCCGAGCAGCGTGCCCGCACCGGCGGCGGTGATCAGGATCATGCCCTCGTCGTACTCGGTCATGGTCTGGCGGATCAGGTTTCCCGGCCCGCCGCAGAACTCGCCGAGTGCCCGGCCTAGGGACCGCAACCCCGACGCGGCGGCGGCGAAACGCTCGGCCTCGTCCCTGCTGATGGCGCTCGAATGCGCCACGCGTAGACCGTCGTCGGATAACAGCACGGTGAAGCGGACACCCGCCAGCTCCAGGTCGTCGAGCAGCCACGCGAGGCGATTGGTGCTGTCTGCGATCGGAGTGCTCATCAGATGTCGTGCCCTTTCGTCGAACGCTCGGCCGCGGCGCGACCGTGCCGGGATCCACTTGCCCAGGCGGCGGCGAGCTCGGGGCGGCCTGGCGCGTCGGTGGTGTGTGCGCGCTCGTCGGCCGGGGCGATCTCGCGACGCCTGCGTTTGGGCAGCCCGCCGGTGGTCCGGTCGTCGGCGGGCTCGTCGCTCGCCGGTGCGGGGGCCTGCACGGGTGCGGGTGCGGCGAGGGCGACCGCGGGACGCGGCGGTGCGACGGGCTCGGGACTCTCGATCGGTTCCACCTGGGGCGCAGCGGGTTCGGGTGCGGCGGCATGCCTGGGCTCGGTGTCGCGTCGGCGCACATCGGCGGCGTCGACGAGCAGGGCCGCCGGAATGAAGACCATCGCCCTGGTACCGCCGTAGATGTTGGGTCCGTCGACGTAGGCGGCGAAACCGTAGCGGCGCGCCAGCGCGGCGACACCGGGGAAGCCGACCTTCGGGGACGGGCCGAGGGCGTTGATGTCGACGATGCGCTCGCCCGAGAGCACCTGGCGCGCCTCCTCCATCTGCTCCTGGCTCATCCGCACGCCCGCGTCGTCGATGATCAGCGTGACGCCGTGATGGCCCTGCTGGAAGGTGATGTCGACGAACGAGGACGGCGGCGAGTAGCGCAGCGCGTTGTCGAGCAGGGTGGCGACGGTGTGCACCAGCGGCTCGACCGCCCGGCTGACGACGACCTGATCGCAATGCCCGGTACGCACCCGCAGATAGTCACGTACGCGCCCGGTCGCGCCGCCGACCACATCGCCCACGGTCTGCTGCGGCCAGCGCCTGCCGGGCAGGCCACCGGAGACGATCACATAGGCCTGCGCCTGGCGGATCATCTGCTGGACCGTGTGGTCGATGCGGCTCAGGATCGCGTAGACCTCGTCGTTGCGGTTCTCCCGCAACGCGTTGCTGACCACCTGGCCGACATCGGCACCGAGGCTGACCACCGTGGTGCCGAATGCGCGCACCGCGTTGCTGGTCGCCGCACGGGCATCGGCGGAGACCTGGGCGCGGGTGGCCTCCTGCGCGGTCGCCACCTGGGCGGTGGTGTGCTCCTCGGCGGCCTGCTCGACAGCGAGCGCGGTCTCGTGCTGTACCTGCCGCAGATCCGCGGCGTAGTCGAGCGCGATCTGGGCCAGCTGCCGGGCGAAGGTCGAATCCTGGAGCTGGGCCGGAACTTCCGCGGTGGTGTCGGGCTCGGTGTGGCCGCGGACCGCCTCGGTGATCCTGGGCAGCGTCGACTCGATGAGCCGGGTCATCGCTTCCTCGTGGCCGTGGAGCTCGCGCTCGGCCACAGCCAGGCGAGCGCGGATCTGGCGTTCGTTGCGCAGGGCGAGCAGCGCCACCGCGACCGCGCCGAGCAACACCAGGGTTGCGATGCCGAACAAGAAGACCGCGATAGTCGGAGTCATCGGTTCCTTTGTCGTCGTCACCGACCGAAGAACCAAACTGTGGCCGGAACCTCGTCGGTCCCTCCGACGAGACTGTCGTCGCCGTGGATCGCACTCGGTTCGACGGTCCGCGGGACTGGCTCGCTGTCCTGCGTCGACGGCGAATTCGCCTACCCTAGCAGTGCTTTCGAGCGAGCGCGGAACACGTTGCGGTGGTGGGCAATTCATTGACGTGACATAGGGTGTTCCCGGTCACATCATGGCCTCGGCGAGCTGGTCGGTGGCTCGGACGAGCCAGTCGGGGTCGGCGTGGACGCGCCCCCACAGCGCCTCTCCGACCGCGCCGACCTGCATCCAGCGGCGCGCGCGGAGCGGGTCGATATCGGCCGCGTCGCAATAGATGTCGAGCAGACGCGACAGGTCCGCGCGCGAATCGGGCAGGCGCAGAACGGTGTCGAAACGAGGGCTGCGGATCACGTTGAGCGCGTCGTGGGCCGGATCGCCGACCAGGCACTTGGGGTCGATCGCGAGCCATGGTGCGCGGTCGGCGGCGAGGACGTTGGCGTCGTGCAGATCGCCGTGGACGAGGGTGTTCGGCTGGTCGTGCCCGAGTTCACGGATGGTGGCGAGCGCCGCGTCGAGCACCCGGCGCGGCAGTGGATCGCCGAGAGCGCGTGCGTCGGCGATCATGTCGCGTGCCCAGTCGGCCATCTGATCGGACAGGCGCGGCAGGCCCGCGGGCGCCTCGACCGCCAGTGCGCGGGTGAGCCCGCCCTGAATCGCGAGCGCCGCCGCCGGATCGGTCACCGTGGCCAGGGTGCCGTGCGCGCGCTCGAGCAGCATGGCGAAATGCTCGTCGGCGCGGGCGAAGAGCTGGACGGCGCCGATGCCCTGCCACGCCGCATACGCGTCCGGTTCGCGGAGTGTGCAGGGATGAGGGAACGAGACCTTGATGACGGCGGGCGGGAGTTCGCGGTGGCGGACCGGTACCACGATGCCCACCTCGCCGTACATCACCGCGCCGTCGGGTGTGCACGACCACCGGTCCAGGAGTTCGTCGATCAGCGCGGGCAGAGCGGTGATCCAGGTTCGGCCGCGTTCGCCGGCGCTGTCGAACTTCTTGCGCGCGAAGGCATCGGGGACGGTGATGGGTGCTCGCACCGGGTGAGAATAGCGACCATGGATTGGACCAATGTGGCGGTTGCCGCGATCACGGTTGTCGGAACGCTCGGTGGCGGCGTCGTGACCCAGGTTTTCGCGATTCGCAGCAAGCGCATCGATGTGCAGGTGCAGCGCGACAATCGGGCGGAGGAATTGCGGGAACTCACCCGAAAGGAGGCCACCGACGAGAAGCGGACGATCTACGCGGGCCTCAACACCGCGGCGCATTCCTGCCGTGCGGCCATCCGGCATCACCTCGACGAGAGGTGCGGTGGGCGCACTCCTGATCTCGCCAAGTTCGTGGCGGCGCGAGAGGTGTTGCACGAGAGCTATTCCCGTGCGCAGATGGTGGTGTCGGACCGGGCGCTCGATTTCGCGTCCGAGGTGAATCGGTGCCTCGACATCGGGCATCGCGCAGCGTTGGAGATCGACGTGAACGACGCCGTGGCCGTGGCGGCCCTCTATCGCTTCGTGGACGATTCACTGGGCTTCGGCGTGCGCCTGCTGCGCCGCGCGATCCGCGAGGATCTCGGGATCGAACCCGGGGTCGACGCCGATCTCGGCGAGCGCCTCGTGACGCTCAGGGGCATGCGCCACGATTACGTCAGGGGAGACACCTCCGACGTGACCGCACCACAGCTCGATCTCCTCGGCTGAGGTCACGACCGGGCGCGATCGGGCCCGTCGCGAGGTGCCACAGTGTACGGTGGACAGTGGTCGAACAACCGGCTTTCCCTCCGATTCTCGTTCTGCTCGTGCCCGCCGATGCCCACCCCGGCGGTGCTGTGAACGACAACACGGTTCCCACCGTGGGCACGCCCCACTGAGTGCGCTCTGCGCCGTCGATCGATCCGAGGTACCAGATGTCCAGCGATCTCCACGCCGACCCCGCCACCGCACCGCAGGCCGACAACGACGAGGAAGCCACCAACGTGCGCTGGCCCGAGCCGAGCCCGCTGGATTCCTGGTGGGCAGGCGTCATGGCGGAGCCGAAGATCGCCCGCCGATTCGGTCAGCGGAGGACTCCACTCGCCGACATCTGATCTGTCGCATCGGTCAGGCATCCGGACGTCGGGCGGCGAGTACCTTCCACGCCTGCAGCGCCGCGCCGAGATCGCGGACCGCAGCGGGATCGGCCAGCGCACGACCGGTGTGCTTCTCGATCTGGCGCAGCCGGTAGCGGACGGTGTTGGCGTGCAGGTAGAGGCGTTCACCCGCCGCAGCGGCGGAACCCTGTGCCGCGAACCAGGTTTCGAGGGTCTCCAGCAGCCGGACGCGTTCCTCGTGGGGGAGGGTGAGCAGTCCGGACAGGTGGATCTCGACCAGATGCGCGGCCTCCACCGGCGCGGCCGCCACGACCATGCCGAGCGGGTTGTCGTCGAAGCGCGCGACCCCGAACGCACGGTCGCCGAGACCGACCAGCGCCAGGCGCGCGAAGTGCAGGGCCTGCGGAGTCTCGGTGAGTGACTCGTAGGGTGGACTCACCCCGACCCGGGCCCGATGTTTGCGCAAGGCCGCCAGCGCCGCGGCCTCGCGGTCGCGCGGCAGGGCGAGAACACCGACCTGCTGATCGGGCTGGAGCCGCCACGCCGAGGTGATCCTGGCCTGGCTCAGCGTCGTCTCGATCCCGGGCAGCGCCTCCCGACCCGCCGTGCTCACCTCGGCGGCCACCACCACATAGCGCCCCCGCGGCGGCAGACCGAGGATGCGGGTGGCCTCGCCCAGCGTCGCCGGATCGGCGATGACACCGGTGAACAGCGCCTCGACCAGCACCGATCGCTCGTGTTCGCGCTGCAGCACCAGCTCCGAGCTCATTTCCCGGTAGGCGGCGGCGACGGCGACCGAGTACTCACCGGCCAGGGCCCAGACCTCGGCGGCCAGGTCGACCAGCACGGCGTCGGTAACCGCCGGATGGCGTCTGGCCTCGGCGACGAGTTCCGACCACAGGAACTCGAACCCGATCCGGAAGGCGTGCAGGGTTTCCGCCAGCGGTACGCCCTGACGGGCGCGCAGCCTGCCGGTCTCCTTCGGCGGCTCGGGATCCACCGGCTCGCTGGAGGTGAAGTGCCGCACCATCAGGGTGAGATTGCGGGTGCAGGAGGTCTGGATGGTGTCGAACGGGACCTGGCTCTGATTGCGGTAGGTCTCGAGCTCGTCGAGGAAGCGCAGTGCCAGCCGTGACCCCAGATCGTCGATGCGCGCGAGCAGTGCGGCCGCGACGTCATCGATCGGGCTCTCTCCTGGCTGTCTGGACATTTCCGCAGCTTACCGAGGGTGGTGTTGTTCCCGGGAACAACAACTGTCCGGCTATTCGGTCGGGCGATCCCATGGGATCGGGGTCACATCGGTGCGACGATTCTTCGAGTTGTCTCCACCGTTCCCACCCGCCAGGAGTTGTCCATGTCCACCTTCACCAGCAGCGACGGCACGGTCATCTTCGTGCGCGAGTGGCTGCCCACCGAGAGCTCCGTGCGTGGTGTCGTCCAGATCGCGCACGGCATGGGCGAGCACGGTGCGCGCTACGGCCACCTCGCCGAGCGTTTGGCGGCTCTGGGCTATGCCGTCTACGCCGCCGACCATCGCGGGCACGGGCACAGCATGGCCGGTGTGCCCGGCGACCTCGGTGACAACGGCTGGAACCTGCTGGTCGAGGACATGGCCGAGCTCACCACGATCCTGCGCGCGAGCCATCCCGGACTGCCCGTCGTGCTGTTCGGGCACAGCCTCGGCTCGTTCGCGGTGCAGCAGTACCTGCTCGACCACGAAAAGCTGATCGACGCGGCGGTGCTGTGCGGCACGACGGCGGTCGACGAACTGTTCGTCCAGATCGCCGCCGCCGAGGGTGACCTGCTCGGCTTCTTCAACCGGGAGTTCGCGCCGACCCGCACCCCCGCGGACTGGATCAGCCGCGACGAAGCACAGGTCGACGCCTATCTCGCCCATCCCTGGTGCGGATTCGAGATCGACCCGGCCAATATGGGCCTGCTCGCGAAGACCGCGGCCGAACGGCTCGCCGAGCCGCGCGGAATCCGCCCCGACCTGCCGTTGTACGTGATGGTCGGCGACCGCGACCCGCTCAACGACAAGCTCCGGCTCAGCGACCTCCAGGTCCAGCGCTACCGCGCGGCCGGACTCACCGACATCACCTACCGGGTCTACCCGGACGCCCGGCACGAGATCCTCAACGAGCTCAATCGCGCGGAAGTCGAGGACGAGTTGATCGCCTGGATCACCAGGTGATTCGCTCGGCGGTCAGGTCAAGCCGCCGTCCGCGCCGATGATCTGGCCGGTGACCCAGCGGCTGTCCGGGTGGACGAGCAGCGCCACCAGATCGGCGATATCGGCCGGTCGGCCGAGGCGGCCGAGGGCGGTCATCGCGGCCGCGCCTTCGAGGGCACTCGGATGCGCACTGGCACGCAGGAGATCGGTGTCGGTCGGGCCGAGCGAGATGGTGTTGGCCGTGATGCCCCGGCGCCCGAGCTCGCGGGAGGCGACCCGGGTGAGCTGCTCGACCGCGGCCTTGCTCGCGGCGTAGATCGCCTCGCCCGGGCTGGGCCACTGGGTGCCGACCGTGGAGACGGTGACGACTCGGCCGTCGTCACGCAGTCGCGGTGCTGCCTGCCGCAGGGTCAGGAACGTGCCACGAGCGTTGACGGCCATCACGCGATCCCACTCCTCGACCGGTGCCTCGGCCAGTGGCGCGCTGGTGAAGATGCCCGCGTTGGCCACGAGGATGTCGAGGCCGACGCCCGCGGTGCGGAACACCTCGTCCGCCGCTTCGAACGCGGCGGTGACCTGGTCGGGGTCGGCGAGATCCATCCGCACCGCGAACACCTGGCCGTTCGATTCGGCGGCCTCCTCGAGGAGTGTGTCGGCGGCGTCGGACCGCTCGGCATAGGTGAGCACCACCGTGGCGCCGTCGGCGGCCAATCGGCTGGTGATCGCACGGCCGATGCCGCGCGATCCTCCGGTGACCAGGGCGCCGCGGCTCGCCAGCGGCCGGTACGAGGTAGTGGAGGGGGTTGTCGAAGTTGTCATGCCGACACGGTGGCAGCGATCGCGGCACGAATCGTTCCGCGATCGGTGACAAGCTCCTGGGCATGGTCGATACCAGTGTCAGGCTGTTGAAACTGCTCGGGCTGCTGCAGACCCGGCGGCTGTGGACCGGCGCCGAGCTCGCGTCCCGGCTCGGCGTGAATTCCCGGACGGTCCGTGCCGATGTCGCCCGGCTCCGCCAGCTCGACTATCAGGTCGACGCGGTGTCCGGAGTGGCCGGCGGGTATCGGCTCCGTGCGGGTGCGACCTTGCCCGCGCTGCAACTCGACGACGACGAGGCCATCGCGGTCGCCGTCGCGCTGCGCACCGCGGTGGGTGCCGGAGTCGCCGGTATCGACGAGGACGCGGCGCGGGCGGCCACCAAACTCGAACAGTTGCTCCCGCCTCGGTTGCGGCACCGGCTGCACACGATCAGCGCGGTCGCCGAGGCGAGTCCCAACACTCGGGAACCGGTGTCGCCCAGTACCTTTCGTGCGGTGGCCACGGCCGTCGAGCGTGGCGAAGTGCTCCGTTTCGACTACACCGATCGGCACGGGTCACCCAGTGATCGCCGTGTCGAACCGTACCGCCTGGTGCATTCGGGTGGCCGGTGGTACCTCGTCGGCTACGACCTCGATCGCCAGGACTGGCGCAGCTACCGCGCCGACCGCATCTCCCCGAAGACCCCGACCGGGCCTCGATTCACCGCCAGGGAACTCCCGGCCCGCGACCTCGTCGCCTTCGTGACCCATGGCCGGATGGCGGCACTGTGGAACTACCGCGCCCGGGTGATCGTCGACGCACCTGTCGAGACTGTGGCGGCGCGGATACCGGCCGGCCTCTGGACGGTCGAGCCGATCGATGCGCACACCAGCGCCCTCGAAGCCGGAGCCCAGACCCCGCAACTGCTCGCGGCCTACCTTGCCGCGATGGACCTGGACTTCCATCTGGAGGATGGCCACGCGTCCGAACTCGCGGAGGCGATCGCGACACTCGCCGCCCGCTACACGGCGGCGATACCTCACCCGGCTCGGTAGCCACGGATTCTCGCCCACGGGTTCGTTCCGCGCGAGTGTCGGCAGCGTAGTCGCTGTCAGAGGGCGCTTGTAGGGTGGCGGCCGTGGGTGATGTCGAGGTGTACGGGCCGGGTGGTTCGCAAGGGACCGTTCCCGACATCTACGCCGAGATTGTGCACCGAGAACGGGCTGCGCTGTGGCAGTGGGTGGATCAGGTCAGAGCGCAAGAGGGTGATGCCGCCGCACTGCGCGTGCGCGCGGACCAGATCCTGGCGCGGATCGACGAAGGTGATGATCGCGCCAACGGCCACCTGGTCGATCACATCGGCGACATCACCACAGCCCTCGACGAGCTCTACGACGCCGCCTTCCCGCCCGGCGCGCCGGACGACATCACCGCAGCCCCAGACGAGCTCCAAGACGCCGCTTTCCGCGGCACCAATGCGGCCCCCAACGAGTTCTACGATGCTGCGTTTCCGCCTGGCGTGCCGGGCGACATCACCGCAGCCCCAGACGGGCTCGACGACGCTGGGTTCCGCGACACCACCGCGGCCTCCGACGAGCTCTGCGATGCCGCCGTCCCGCCCGGCGCGGCGCCCGACATCACGGGTCTGTTGGCCGCGCCGTGGCCGTCGGCGCGCCGGAAAGTGTTGCTGGCCGCGTATCTCGGGGTGGACGTGCGGCATCGGCTGCTCTTGGACGAGGTGGCGGCGAGCGCGATCGCCGACGCCGATGTCGACCTGTTGCGGGTGCTCGCGCTGACCCCGCTGGGGAGTCTGGACCGGCAGTCGGCCGCAGGCATCCTCGACGCGCTGCACCGCGCGGACGCGCTCGACGCCATGGTTGTCGAGCGAGTGTTCACCGCGGATCGGTATCTCGGCTACGCCATCGTCGGCCGGAACGGCAGCGGGGAGGTGACCGGTGCACCGTTGGCGTGTGCGGATGACGTTCGGGCACTGGTGGATTCGATGACCTGGCGGCTGGTGTCGGCGCCCGATCCCGTGGGCTGGGCCGTGTTCCCGAAGGGGTTCGCACCGCGCGGGCTGCGCTTCGTCCGCGCGGCGTTGTCGTGGCCGGGTGAGCAGCAGGTGGCCGAGCACCTCGGCACGGCCGAACTGACCGACACCGAACGCACCGAACTGCTCGACCTCCTGCGCGAGCAGCCGGTCGCGGTGCGGCGCACGGTATTCGGCTGGCGCGGCCGGGCCGGTGACGCCGAGGCCCTGCTGCCGCTGTTCGACCTGGCCGAATGCGCGCGCCTGCTGCGCCTGATCCGGGCGATACCGCAAGACGAGGTCGTCCGGCATGACCGGGCGGCGTTGCTGGCCGCGATCGACGAGGCGGGCGCGGAGAAAGTGCGACGGCTGCTCGCCCTCGTGCCGAGCGAACTCGTCTCCGCCGTCCTCGGGTGGAACCGCGCCCAGGTCGTCAAACGGGTGAAACACCATGCACTGCACGGGATCGCCGCCTTCGGCATGTTGCCGCTCGATCCGCCCGAAACGGTTCTCGACCGGTATCTGGCGATCCGCGAATCCGCGAAGAAGGGCGCCACGCTCGGTCCCAATCGCCGGATCAGTCATGCCGCGGCGATCGAGGTCGCCCTCGACCACCTGGCGCAGGTGGCCGGGGTGGTGGAGGCGAGTCGGCTCGAATGGGACTGCGAGGCACGCATCGCCACCGCGACACCCACGGAGACGACCGTCGGTGAGTATCGAATCCGGTTGCGGTTCCATGGTTCCGAGCCGGAGCTGCGGGTCTCGCGAGCTGATCGGGAGCTGAAATCCGTTCCCGCCGCCGTGCGTGCCGACCCGGCCTATCGCGAGCTGCGTGATCATCAGGAACGTCTCCGCGAGCAGGCAAGGCGGATGCGGAACGGACTGCTCGAGCGCCTCGTCGCCACCGGGGCGCCGGTGACGCCGGACGAGCTGGGGCGACTGCGCTCGTTGCCCGCCGGTGCGGCCATGCTGCCCGCCCTGCTGTGGCGCGACCGGGTGGGCACCATCGGGCTGCTCGGCGAGGTCGACACCGCAGGCCCGATCACCGCTGTGCACCCTGTCGACCTGCACCAGCAGGGAACTCTGGTCGAGTGGCAGTCGCGCCTGGAGCGGCAGGGGATCGAACAGCCGGTCCCGCAGGTGTCCAGGGAGCTCTACTCGCTCACCCCGGCCGAACGCGCGGCCGGTGCGGTTTCGCGGCGCTTCGACGGCCGCACGGTCGACGGCGCACAGGCGGTCGCACTGCTGTCCGGTCGCGGATGGTCCACCCACGGTCGCTACGACGACTACCAGGCGACCAGGCCCGCGGGTGCCGATCTCGTCGCCGCGCTGCGCTGCGACTTCAGCGGATACTTCGGACACGGTGCCGTGGAGATCGGTGAGATCCGGTTTCTCGCCGACGGTCGCGCCCTGCCACTGAACGAGGTATCACCCATCGCGTTCTCCGAGGTCGTGCGCGACCTTGACCTGGTCGTTTCGGTCGCGGGCACCGCTACGCGGGCCTGAATCCGCCCGGTATCCGGCCCGGCAGAGTACCCGGGACATTCATCTCATTAAAGACGATCATACTGGTCGATCTTGGTGTTCCACGACACTTTCAACCGGTCAGGTGTCGGTTCTTTCTGGGTATTGACTGGGACTCGGTGTCCAACATACATTGGCGTGACACCGTGTCCCACGTATCAGGGGCACACGGCACACGGGAGTGCGTACATGACACAGAAGGTGTTCGTCGTCGGCGTCGGCATGACGAAGTTCGAGAAGCCGGGCGCGTTGGAGTGGGACTACCCGGAGATGGCCCGCCAAGCCGGGACCAAAGCGCTCGAGGATGCCGGAATCGGCTACGACCAGGTCGAACAGGCCTATGTCGGGTACGTGTACGGCGAGTCCACCTCGGGGCAGCGCGCGGTCTACGAACTGGGGCTGACCGGTATCCCGGTGGTCAACGTCAACAACAACTGTTCCACCGGGTCGACCGCGCTGTATCTCGCGGCGCAGGCCATCCGCGGTGGGCTGGCCGAGTGCACCCTCGCGCTCGGCTTCGAGAAGATGCAGAAGGGTTCGCTCGGTTCGACTTTCGACGACCGCGAACAGCCGATGATGCGGCACCTGCTGGCCCTGGCCGAACTGCAGGAATTCGCCATGCCGCCCGCGCCGTACATGTTCGGCGCCGCGGGCAAGGAACACATGGAGCGCTACGGCACCACCGCCGAGCAGTTCGCCAAGATCGGCGTGAAGAACCACCGCCACTCGGTGAACAACCCGTACGCGCAGTTCCAGAAGGAATACAGCCTCGAGGAAGTCCTCGCGGCCAAGCCGATCTACGGCCCGCTGACCAAGCTGCAGTGCTCGCCGACCTCCGACGGCTCCGGCGCCGTGATCCTGGCCAACGAGGCATTCGTCGACCGGCACGACCTGGCCGATCGCGCGATCGAGATCGTCGGCCAGACCATGGTCACCGACCTCGAATCCACCTTCACCAACCCGACCGCGATCAACCTGGTCGGCGCCGACATGTCGCGCACCGCGGCGCTGAAGGTCTACGAGCAGGCCGGTTTCGGCCCCGAGGACGTCGACGTCATCGAGCTGCACGACTGCTTCTCCACCAACGAACTGCTGACCTACGAGGCACTCGGCTTGTGCGCGCCGGGCGAGGGCGGTCGTCTCGTCGACGACAACGCCACCACCTACGGCGGCAAGTGGGTCGTCAACCCTTCCGGCGGCCTGATCTCCAAGGGGCACCCCCTGGGCGCCACCGGTCTGGCCCAGTGCAGCGAACTCACCTGGCAGCTGCGCGGCAATGCCGACGCCCGCCAGGTCGAGGGCGCGCGAATCGCCCTGCAACACAACATCGGTCTCGGTGGCGCGGTCGTGGTGACCGCCTACCGCCCCGCCGTCCGCTGACTTCCACCTCCCACCCACTCGAAGGAGTAATCCCATGGCATCCGTCTCCGTTTCCACCGAACTTCCCGTCACCCCCGAAGCCGCCTGGGCCCGCCTGAGCGACCTCGCGAACTGGGAGGAGTGGCTGACCATCCACCAGGGCTGGCGCAGCGAGCTGCCGGCCGAACTGGTCGCCGGATCGCGTTTCATCGAGGTCGTGTCGGTGATGAACATGGCCAACAAGATCGAGTGGACCGTCGCCGAGGTCGACCCGCAGAAGTACCTCAAGATCACCGGCACCGGAATGGCCGGTGTCACCGTGGAATTCGCGCTCAAGGTGGAGCCGACCGCCACCGGTTCCTCGGCCGCGTTCGACGCCAGCTTCAAGGGCACCATGATCGTCGGCCCGATCGGCAAGGCCGTGGCCAAGCACGCCGAGGCGGATCTGCGCGCCTCGATGGACAAGTTCAACGAGCTCGTCGGTTCGGCCGCATGACCACTTCGGAATCGGCCGGGGTCGTCTTCGACGGCTCCGGCCTGGGGGAGTGGACCGACGAGGAGCGCTTCTCGGTCACCGCCGAGCGGATCGCCGAATACGCTGCCGCGACCAATGATCCGATCGCCGCGCACCGCGACGGGTCGATCGCGCCGCCGGTGTTCGCGGTGGTGCCGGTGTTCACCTCGATGGCGCCGGCCGCACTGTCGGTCGCGCCGGTGGAACTGCTGATGAAGCTGGTCCACGGTGAGCAGGACTTCCGGTTCCATCGGCCCATCCGGGCGGGCGACGAACTGGTAGTCAAGGCCAAGCCGATCGGCTACCTGGGCAAGCCCAACGGCTCGACCGTGGTCGTCTACGCCGAAACCCGGGATGCCGCCGGCGAACTCGTCAACGAGCAGTGGCTGACGGCGTTCTTCCGCAAGGTCGACGCCGGACCCGGCGAGGGCGACACCGCGCCCGAGCACCGGATCACCGACGCCGACCGCGCGCAGGATCCGGTCGCGACGGTCACCGCGCACATCGACGAGGACCAGACCTTCCGGTACTCGCCTGCCTCGGGTGATCCCATGCCGATCCACCTCGACGACGAGATCGCCCGCATGGCCGGACTGCCCGGCATCATCAACCACGGTCTGTGCACCATGGCGTTCACCTCCTGGGCCGCGCTGACCGAACTCGCCGACGGCGACACCGCGCGCCTGCGCCGCCTGGCCGTGCGCTTCGCCAAGCCGGTCCTGCCCGGCCAGGACATCACCACCCGCCTGTGGCGCACCGAATCGGGTGAACCGGGCGTGACCGCGTACGCCTTCGAGACCGAGGCCGCGGGTCAGATCGCGATCACCGACGGCCGCGTCGAATTCAACTAGGAGAACAGAACTCATGGGAAAGCTCGAGGGACGCGTCGCCGTCGTCACCGGCGCCGGCCGCGGCATCGGCCGTGAACACGCGCTGCTGTTCGCCCGCGAAGGCGCCAAGGTCGTGGTCAACGACCTCGGCGGCGCCAACGACGGTTCCGGCGCCGATGCCGGACCGGCTCAGCAGGTGGTCGACGAGATCGTCGCCGCCGGGGGCACCGCGGTCGCCAACACCGACAACATCGCCACCTGGGACGGGGCGAAAGCCCTTGTCGACCAGGCGATCAGCGAATTCGGCACCCTGGACGTGCTGGTGAACAACGCGGGCATCCTGCGCGACGCGTTCATCGCGGGCATGGAGGAGTCCCAGTGGGACGCCGTCATCGCCGTGCACCTCAAGGGCCACGCCGCCACCCTGCACCACGCCGCGGCGTACTGGAAGGCCCAGACCAAGGCGGGCGTTCCCGTCAACGCGGCGGTCATCAACACCGCCTCGGCCTCGGGCACCTTCATGCCCAATGCCGGGCAGGGCAACTACGGCGCCGCCAAGGCGGGCATCGCCGCGCTGACCCTGGTCGCCGCCGACGAGCTCGAGCGCTACGGCGTGCGGGTCAACGCCATCGCCCCGATCGCGCGGACCCGGCTCACCCTGGCCACCCCCGGCATGGGCGCGCTGTTCGCCGCCGAGGTGCCCGAGGGCGAGTTCGACGCGTTCTCCCCGGCCAACATCTCCCCGCTGGTCGCGCATCTGGCCGAGGCCGACTGCCCGCTCACCGGCAAGGTGTTCGCGGTGCAGGGCGGCGCGATCATCGAGCTGGGCGGCTGGCACGACGTGCGCACGGTCGAGACCGACGGCCCGTGGACCATCGACGGGGTCGCCGCCCAGCTGAAGGAGACCAGCTAGCCATGGCACGCACCAGCTATGAGCTCGGGGTCGGCGTCAGCGAGGACCACCTGGCCCTCGCCGACGCCGTCAACGGGTTCGTCGAACGCACCGTCACGCCCGAGATCGTCCGGGCCGCGGTCGAATCCACCGACGCGGGCAAGCAGCTGCCCTACTGGGACGCGCTCGTCGCCCAGGATCTGCTGAGCCTGCACGTGTCCGAGGAACTGGGCGGCCAGGGCGCGGGTCTGCTGACGCTGGCCGTCGCCCTCGAACCGCTCGGCCGGGGCCTGCACACGGGGCCGTTCGTGCCGACCGCGCTGGCGAGCGCGGTGCTCGCCCAGGCGGGCGGGGCGTGGGCCCAGGCTCAGTTGCCCGGCCTGGCCGATGGTTCGCGCACCGGCGCGGTCGCCACGGAATCGAACCTGACCGGCTCGCTGCGTGACGGCGCGCTGGTCGTCGACGGCACGGCCGACGGCGTGCTCGGCGCCGGGACCGCCGATGTGATCATCGCGCCGGTCACCGTCGACGGCGCGCGGCGGTGGGTGGCGTTCGAGAACGTCGACCTGACCGTGAGCACGCAGGATTCCGTCGACGTGCTGCGCGGTTCTGCTCGCGTGCAGGCGGATTCGGTCGAGGTGTCCGCGGATCGGGTCCTCGAGGTGTCGGCCGCGCGGGTGCGCGCGGTCGCCGCCGTGGTGCTCGGTGCCGAAGCCGTGGGCGTGATGTCGTGGTGTGTGTCCACGGCGTCGGAGTACGCCAAGACCCGCGTGCAGTTCGGTCGTCCGATCGGGCAGTTCCAGGGCGTCAAGCACAAGTGCGCCCAGATGGGCATCGCGTTGGAGAAGGCGCGCGCGGTCCTGTGGGACGCCGCGTTCGCCCTCGACCGTGACGACGACACCGCCGACTACGCGGCCGCCGTCGCCGCGCTGATCGTGCCCGACGCCGCGGTGCAGGTCGCGCAGGATTGCATCCAGGTGCACGGTGGCATCGGCTTCACCTGGGAGCACGACGCGCACCTGTACTACCGGCGCGCGCTGGCCCTGCGCGGCCTGCTCGGGCCGCGTGACGAACGCGCCGAGGCGGTCGCCGAGTACGCGCTGTCGGGGCTGACCCTGTCCAGCGAACTGGAACTGCCCGCCGAGGCCGAGCAGATCCGGGGCGCCATTCGCGCCGAACTCGCCGAGATCGCGCGGATCGACGACGAGGACGATCAGCTCGTCGCCCTCGGTGACGGCGGCTGGAACCTCCCGCACCTGCCCCGCCCCTACGGCCGCTCGGCCTCGCCGCTCGAGCAGGTGGTGATCTCCCAGGAGATCAAGGCCTCCGGCATCCAGATGCCGCAGCTGCTCATGGGCACCTGGGCCGTCGGCGCGATCGTCCCGCACGGTGACGAACGCCAGAAGCAGGAGCTGGTCGTGCCGACCCTGCGCGGCGAACTGGTGTGGTGCCAGCTGTTCAGCGAACCGGGCGCCGGCTCGGACCTGGCGAGCCTGACCACCAAGGCCACCAAGGTCGACGGCGGGTGGAAGGTCACCGGCCAGAAGATCTGGACCACGGTCGCGCAGTTCGCCGACTGGGCCATGCTCATCGCGCGCACCAGCCCGGACAAGCCCAAACACGAGGGCATCACCTACTTCGTGCTCGACATGTCCACCCCGGGCATCACCGTGCGTCCGCTGCGCGAGATGACCGGTTCGGCGCTGTTCAACGAGGTGTTCCTCGATGACGTGTTCATCCCCGACGCGAACGTGGTCGGCGCGGTGGACGACGGCTGGCACGTGGCCCGCACGACGCTGGCCGGTGAGCGGGTGGCCTTGAGCCAGAAGATGGAGGCCTACGCCACCGACACCGACCTGCTGCGCTTCGCCATCGGCCGGGAACTCTCGCCGGTGGCGCGGTATCGCGTCGGCGAGCTCATGGCCGAGAGCCGGGCGGTGGACGTGATCGGGTCGCGGGTGGTGCTCAAGCAGCTGTCCGGAATCGACGTCTCGACCACCTCGAGCGTCGGCAAACTGCTGGGAATGGCGCTGGGACAGGCCATCTCGGAGTTCGTCGTCGCCGAACTCGGCATCGCCGGTGTGGTGTCGGTGCCCGGTGAGCGCAGCGATCACGCCCTGGAGCAGCTGATCGCGGGCCGGGCCACCACCATCTACGGCGGCACCACCGAGGTCCAGCTCAATGTGATCGGCGAGCGGATGCTCGGCCTGCCCCGCGACGCGGCGGTCGCCGGGTGAGCGCCCCCGGTCCTCGGGCGGGCGGGCCGCTGGCCGGTCTGCGGGTCGTCGAGATCGCCAGTCTGGCCCCGGGTCCGTTCGCCTGCATGGTGCTGGCCGATCTCGGCGCGGAGGTGATCCGGGTCGACCGGGTCGGCGACTCCGCCGGGTTGCTCGCGCCCTCGGGCGTGCTCGACCGGGGCCGACAGTCGATCGCGGTCGACCTGAAATCGCCCGAGGGCCGGGAGGCGGTGCTGCGCCTGGTCGAAACCGCCGACATCCTCGTCGAGGGGTTCCGGCCGGGCGTGGTCGAACGGATGGGCATCGGCCCGGCCGACTGCGCGCAGCGCAATCCGGGGCTGATCTATGGCCGGATGACCGGCTGGGGCCAGGACGGTCCGCTGGCGAACGCGGCTGGGCACGACATCAACTACATCGGTGTCGCCGGGGCACTGGACCTGCTCGGCCGGGCAGGCCAGAATCCGACGCCGCCGGTCAACCTGCTCGGCGACTTCGGCGGCGGCGGCATGCTGCTGGTCGTCGGCGTGCTCGCCGCGCTGCAGGAACGCACCCGCTCGGGCCTCGGTCAGGTGGTCGACGCCGCCATGGTCGACGGCGCCGCGCTACTCACTGCCTTCTTGCACGGCATGCACGCCGCCGGGCTGTGGGAAGGCGAGCGCGGGGAGAATCTCCTCGACGGCGGCGGTGCCTACTACGACACCTACCGCTGCGCCGACGGCGGTTACGTCGCGGTCGGCGCGGTCGAACCGCACTTCTACGCCGAACTGCTCGACCGGCTCGGCCTCGCCGAGGCCGACCTGCCCGCCCAGTACGACCTCGACGAGGCCGAGAAGCTGCGCGCGGTACTGGCCGAGACCTTCGCGACCAGATCGCGCGACGAGTGGACGGCGATCTTCGCCGACTCCGATGCCTGTGTCTCCCCGGTCCTTTCGGCCTGGCAGGCCGGCGAGCACCCGCACAACCGGGCACGCGAGACCTTCGTCGAGGTCGGCGGGATCACCCAGCCCGCCCCCGCACCGCGATTCGGGCGCACCCCCGCGCCGGTTCCGCGGCCGGGCAGCGCGTCCGGCGCCGACACCGGCGCGGTGCTGCGCGGGCTCGGCTACACCGAGGAGGAGGTCGGCCGGTTACGGCGCGCGGGGGCGATCGCCTGAGCGTGCCCGGCGCACCGGCGGCGACCGGAAGCAGCCCGGTGTCGCTGGACTACAGTTCGTCGCAGGACGCCGATGGGAGGAACGTGACCGCAGAGCGCGCCGATGGCCGGGCCAGTCGCTGGGATCGGCACCGCGCCGACCGCCGCGAACGGATTCTCGCGGCGGCGCTCGCGGCCGTGCAGGCCGAGGGTGCCTCGGTCGGAGTGCAGGAGATCGCCGACCGGGCGGAAGTGCCGAGGTCGGTGCTCTACCGGTTGTTCAAGGACCGCCAGGACCTCGACGAACAGCTGCGGGTCCGCATCCTGGACGAACTGATGGCCGTCCTGGCCCCGACACTGAACCCCGAGGGCACCGTGGCCGAGGCGATCGCCCGCTCGGTCGACACCTACGTCGGCTGGATCGCGGCCAATCCCCGCCTGCACTACTTCATCGGCGCCGGTTCGCCGGGCACCCGGCGGCACAATTCGCCGATCGTCTCCGGCACCAAGATCGCCATCGCGGGCACGGTCAAAGAGGTGTTCGAGAACGCGTTGCGCGCCCAGTCCGCGCCGGTGACGATCGCCGAGCCGATGGCCTTCGGCCTGGTCGGCTTCGTCGACTCCAGCGTGAACCGCTGGCTCAGCCAGTCGATGGGACCGCTCGACGCCGCCGAACTGTCGTCCTACCTGCAGGAAGCGATCTGGGCGATCATCGACAGCAGCCTGCGCAAGGCGGGGGTCATGCTCAATCCGCTGACCCCGATCGCGGATCTGGTCGCCGCGGCGCCGGTGGAATAGGTGTAACACGAAGTAGCGTCAACCCTTGTATGGTACCGCCAGTACCACTAAACTGGACGGAGGAACCGTACTGAGGAGACATCGATGACGCTGTCCACCGCCGCCGCCAAGAAGACCACCACCGATCCCGAGTACCACGACGTCCTGCGCGGACTGTCCGAAGGCTCGGTGACCAAGCACTTCGACCCCTATGTCGACATCGACTGGGATTCGCCCGAGCTGGCCGTCCACGCGAACGACCCGCGCTGGATCATGCCCGACGAAGACCCGCTGGGCCGTCACCCCTGGTACAAAGCCCAGCCGGTGGAACGGCAGATCGAGATGGGCATGTGGCGCCAGGCCGGGATCGCCAAGGTCGGTCTCGACTTCGAGCAGCTGCTCATCCGTGGCCTCATGCAGTACCTGATCTCGGTGCCCAATGGCGACCCGGAGTTCCGGTACGTCACCCACGAGGCGGCCGAAGAGTGCAACCACACGATGATGTTCCAGGAGATGATCAACCGCATCGGTCATCACGACGTCATCGGGATGGGCTCGGTCGACCGCAAGCTGACGATGATCATCTGGCCCGCGGTGAAGTACTTCCCGGAGCTGTTCTTCACGATGATCCTCGGCGGCGAGGAGCCGATCGACCACCTGCAGAAGTCGCTGCTGCGCGGTGGCGCGGATCTGCACCCGATGGTGCAGCGGGTGATGCAGATCCATGTGGCCGAGGAAGCCCGGCACATCTCCTTCGCGCATGAGTACCTGCGCCGGAACGTGCCGAACATGAACCCGATCACGAAAACCGTGCTGTCGGTCGCCTTTCCGATCGCCATGCGGGTGATGCTGTCGATGATCGCGACCCCGCCCAAGGAGTTCGTGGAGAAGTTCGACATCCCCGCCGAGGTCATGCGCGAGGCGTACTGGGGCAGCCCCGAGGCGCAGATCACCAAGCGTGATGTCTTCGCCGACGTGCGGGCCCTGGTCGTGAGCACCGGGTTGATGAATCCGGTCGCCAAGCTCACCTGGCGCCTGCTCGGCATCGACGGGCCGGTCTCGCGCTATCGCTCCGAGCCCGCCCGCAGGGCCGCCTGACCAGCGGCGATCCGCCTCGCACAACGGGCCGGGTCACCCACCCGGCCCGTTCCCGCGCGCATCCGGTCCCCGCCGGAGCCACCCGACTTCCTGGAGTTCATCCCTTGACTGCCGACACCGCCCGCGCCTACGCCGAGAGCTGGCCCGCGCCCGCCGAGGCCGTGCTGCCCGAGCTCGACCCGTTCTACCTGCCAAGGGCCGGGTACGAGCGGCTGCCCGAGGGCACGTTGTTGCGGTGGCGTCCAGTGGAACTGGCCGCCTTCGGCCTTATCCCGCTGCGGGTCTCGGCATGGCAGTTGCTCTACCGCACGACCGATCTGAACGGCGCTGCCGACGCGTCGGTGACCACCGTCATCGCGCCCGCGGGCGGAGCGGGCTCCACGACGCCGCTGCTGTCGTTCCAGTGCGCCATCGATGCCATCTCGTCCAAGGCGTTCCCCTCCTACGCCCTGCAGCGCGGCTCGCGGGCGATCGGCACCTTCACCCATGTCGAACTGCTGTGCTTCGTCGACGCGCTGACCCGCGGCTGGGCGATCTCGATCCCCGATCACGAGGGCATGCTCGGTGCGTGGGGCGCCCCGCGCGAACCCGGCCACCGCGCCCTCGACGGCGCTCGCGCGGCACTGAACTTCGCACCGCTCGGCCTCGACCCGCACGCGCAGGTCGGCCTGTGGGGCTACTCCGGCGGCGGCCTCGCCACGTCCTGGGCGGTGGAGATGGCGCCCACCTACGCGCCCGAACTCGACATCGTCGGCGCGGTGCTCGGCTCGCCCGTGGGTGATCTGCTCTCGACCTTCCACCGCCTCAACGGCGGCCTGCACGCGGGCCTGCCCACCCTGGTCGTCGCCGCGTTGCGCCGGGTGTATCCGGCGCTCGACACCGTCATCGGCAGCCATTTCAACGATGACGGGCGCGCGGTGCTCGACAAGGCGGCCCTGTCCACCACGGCCGCCGCGGTCCTGCGCCTGGCCCGGTACAACGTCAGCAGGCACACGACGATGCCGATCAGCGAGGTCCTCGCCCTCGAGGCACTCGCCGCCATGATCGACGATCTCGCGCTCGGTACCTCCGCCCCGGCGGTACCGCTGCTGGTCGTGCAGGCCGTGCACGACCAGATCATCGCCGTCGACGACATCGACGCGCTGGTCGAGCGGTATCGCGCCCACGGCGCCCACGTCACCTACCTGCGCGACCGCACGAGCGAGCACCTGAGCCTGCTGGCGATCTCGACACCGCTGAGCCTGAACTGGCTCGCCGACCGCTTCGCCGATGCGGCACTGACGCCGTCGGAGACCCGCACCGTGCGCAGCGTCCTCGCACTGCCCGCCGGGCGCCGCGGGTTCGCCGGTCTGGCGCGGGCGGCATTCCAGGCGCTGTTCGCCCGTCCGCTCACTGCCGCGGCCATCGACCGTGATGGCAGTGAGGCAGCAGGCGCGGCCCGTCGCGCCGCCTAGGCGCGGACGCGATCGACAGGTTGGCGCCGGCGCCGCATTGCTGCGCCCGGCCGACCGGAGCAGTGGTGGCCAGGCGTGGACACTGGGTGCCGGGCGGCATCCAGTGTCGAGTTCGGCGGCGGCCACCTGGGACCGGTGCGGCCGCCGCCGAGTCGACCTGGTTGCGGTCGAGGAGTTCTCAGCCGCTGACCTGGGCCGCCGAGCCGTGTAGCTTGCGCAGCTCGTGCTTGACGACCTTGCCGCCGGCATTGCGCGGCAGGGCTTCGACCACGACCAGCGCCTTCGGGTGCTTGTAGCGGGCCAGGTGCTCGTTGAGGTGGGCTTCGAGGTCGACGAGGCTGATCTCCTCGGTGTCCTCGACCGCGACGACCGCCACGGGGACCTCACCCCACTTCTCGTCGGCCCGGCCGATCACCGCGGCCTCGCGGACCCGGGGATGGGCGAACAGCACGTTCTCCACCTCGGCGCAGTAGATGTTCTCGCCGCCGGAGATGATCATGTCCTTCTTGCGGTCGACGACGTAGACGAAACCCTCCTCGTCGGCGCGCACCAGGTCACCGGAGTGGAACCAGCCCCCGGCGAACGCGTCGGCGGTGGCGCGCGGGTTGTTCCAGTACTCGCGCATGAGTGTCGGTCCGCGATAGACGATCTCGCCGATCTCGCCCGGCGCGACATCGTTTCCCTCGTCGTCGACGATCCGGGTGGCGATGGTGGGAATCGGCTTGCCGACCGAACCCAGCTTGCGGATCGCGTCCTCGCCGTCGAGCACGCACGTGATCGGTGACATCTCGGTCTGCCCGAACACGGCGACGTTGAGCGCGTTCGGGAAGGTCTCGGCCATCGCGCGCAGCACGGTGTCGGAGGCGGGCGCGGCGCCCCAGCTGATCACCCGCAGGCGCAGATCACGCTGTGCCACGGTGGGATCGGCGCACACGATCTGCCATTGCGCCGGAACCAGGAACACCGAGGTGGCCCGTTCGGCTTCCCACGCGTCGAGGACCTCGGTGGCGTCGAAGGCCTTGAGCGGGTGGATCACCGTCAGCGAGCCGAGTACGAAACAGGAAGCGACACTGCCCAATCCGGCGATGTGGAACAGCGGCGAGGCGCAGAAGGCGATGTCGTCGGGGCCGTAGCGCATGGCCCGGATACAGGTCAGCGCCTGGGCCTGCATGTTGAGGTGGGTCAGCACCGCGCCCTTGGGATTGCCGGTGGTGCCCGAGGTGTACATGATCAGCGCGGCCGAATCCTCGGGCACATCGCGTGGTTCGTGCGATTCACCCTCCTCGGCGAGCAGGTCCTCGTAGCCGAGCGCGCCGTCGCCGGTCGGCGCGCCGACCACGATCCGGGTGCGCAGCGTCTCGGTGGCCGCCGACACCGCGGCGGCCAGCGGCGCGAGGACCGCGTCGGTGATGATCACCGCGCTGCCGCTGTCGTTCACCTGGTACACGAGCTCGGGCGGGGTGAGCCGGAAGTTCACCGGCACCGCGATGGCGCCGAGGCTGTTGATCGCGAACACCGATTCGATGTACTCGGTGTTGTTGAGCATCAGGATCATCACCCGGTCGCCGGGGGCAACACCGCGGCGGGCGAGCGCGTCGGCCAGCCGCTGGACCCGGGCGTGCAACTCGCCCCAGGTGGTGGTCTTGCCGAGAAAGCGCAGGGCGGGCCCGTCCGGACTCGTGGTGGCGTGCAGCGCGATCTGGTTCATCCAGTGGTTGCGGCGCGAGCGCGACGGTTCTACGGCGGTGGTCATGGTCGTCTCCTCGGAGAGTGGGCTAGGCCGGGTCGGCGATCGGAGTGGGCGCACCGGCGAATCGCGGTGGGCGACGGGTCAGCATGGCGGTCATGCCCTCGAGGAAATCGGCCGAGACGAGCAGCTCGGACTGGCCGGTCTTCTCCCTGGCCAGCGCGGCGTCGAGTTCGGTCAGGGTCGCGGCGTTGAGCGCGGCCTTGGTCAGTTCCAGCGCGCGCCGCGGCCCGATGGCGAGCTTGGCGGCGACCGCGTCGACCTCGGCATCGAGTTCCTCGCCGGGCAGGCTGCGGGTGATCAGGCCCGCCGCGGCCGCCTCGGGCGCGGGCAGCCGGGCGCCCAGCAGGGCCAGTTCGGCGGCCCTGGCGCGGCCCATCGCGGCGGCGACCATCGCGGTCGCGCCCCCGTCCGGCATCAGGCCGATGGAGGTGAACGGCAACAGCAGATAGGCCGAATCGGCGGCGTAGACCAGATCGGCGGCCAGCGCGATCGAGGCGCCGACCCCGGCCGCCGGTCCGTTGACCCGGGCGATCACCGGCAGCGGGGAGTCGACGATCGCGCGGATGAGCGCGTTGGCGCTGTCCATCACCCGCTCCGGCGACGCCTCGTTGCCGCCCGCCGCGGCCGCGGCGGCCAGATCGGCACCGGTGCAGAAGGCCTTGCCCGCCCCGGTCAGCACGACCACCCGCACCTCGGGGCGCCGCTGAGCATCGACGACCAGCTCGCCCAGTTCGTCCATGGTCGCCAGGTCGATCGCGTTCAACCGCGCCTGGCGGTCGATCGTGATCCGCAGGATGCCGTGTTCTTCTTCGATCAGCACGCTCTCGCTCATCGCGCCACCGCCCCGACGATCGCGCCCGACAGGCGGCCCGCGATGAGATCCTCGGCTTCGCGCACCATCCGCCCGACCAGCTCGGCGCAGGTGGGGATGTCGTGGATCAGTCCCTGACACTGACCCACACTCCAGATCCCCGCGTCGAGATCACCGTCCTCGTAGACCTTGCGGCCCCGCGCCCCGGCGACGAGTTCGCGCACATCCTCGAAACTGCCACCGGCACGCTCGATCTCGACCACCTGGCGGCTCACGGCATTGTCGGCCACCCGGGCGGTGTTGTTCATGGTCCGGAAGATCAGCTTGGTGTCGAGCTCGGTGTTCGCCACGATCTGCTCTTTGACCGCGTGCGCGATCGGCGACTCGACCGTGCAGAGGAACCGGGTGCCCATGTTCACCCCATCGGCACCCAGCGCCATGGCCGCGACCAGGCCCTTGGCGTCGGCGATGCCGCCCGAGGCGATCATCGGGATCTCCAGCTCGCGGGCCGCGGCGGGAATGAGCACCAGCCCCGGTGTGTCGTTCTCGCCGGGGTGCCCGGCGCATTCGAAGCCGTCGATGCTCACCCCGTCGACGCCGACCTGCTGCGCCTTGAGCGCGTGCTTGACGCTGGTGCACTTGTGCAGCACCTTGATCCCCGCGTCCTTGAGGAACGGCAGGTGGGTGGCCGGATTGCCGCCCGCGATCTCCACGATCGGCACCCCGCCGTCGATGATGGCCTGCCGGTACTCCGCGTACGGCGGCGGCGTGATGGACGGCAGGATCGTCAGATTCACCCCGAACGGCTTGTCGGTGAGATCCCTGGTGCGGGCGATCTCCTCGCGCAGTGCCTGCGGCGTCGGCTGGGTCAGCCCGGTGATGATGCCGAGCCCACCCGCCTCCGAGACCGCGGCCGCGAGCTCGGCCCGGCCGACCCACATCATTCCGCCCTGCACGATCGGATGCTCGACACCGAAGGCCTCGGTGAATCGGGTGCGCAGCATTGCGCTCTCCCTCCGGATTCGACGCTTCCCCGCAGTGCCGCCGAGCGGTGACAGCTCTTTGCAACCGAAGAGAATCGTGATTAACTTAACGAGAATTACGATGAACTTAACGGTGGCCGGCGCGACCTGTCAACAGTTCGTGCGGCGCGCTGGAACCTGTGGGCGCCCTGCCTGTCCCGTGCGGTGCGAGGGCGCCGTCGAGCTATCTGAAGGATGGTCGAGAATGACCGAAACCCCCACGACCGCATCCATTTCTGCGAAGATGGTGAGCACCGTGAACCCGGCGACGGGTGAGCCGGTCGGCCGGTGGGCCGTCGACGACGCCGCGAGCGTCGCCGCTGCTGTCGGGCGGGCACGCACCGCCGCGCAGACGTGGAGTGAACTCGGGTTCACCGAGCGGAAGCGGGCACTTCTGCGCTGGGCTGCTGGCATCGTCAATAACATCGACGAGTTCTGCGAGCTGATCAAGGCCGAGAACGGCAAGCCGCTCGAGGACGCCTACCTCGAGGTGATCACCGCCGTCGAGCACCTGAACTGGGCCGCGGAGAACGCGCCCAAGGTGCTGAAGCCGAAGAAGGTCTTCCCCGGCCTGATGATGGCCAACCACGAGGCGGTGATCGAGCAGCGGCCACACGGGGTGGTCGGTGTGATCGGCCCGTGGAACTACCCGGTGTACACGCCCAACGGGTCCATTGCCTACGCGCTGGCCGCGGGCAACACCGTAGTCTTCAAGCCGAGCGAACTGACCATCGGTGTCGGGCACTGGTTCGCCGATGCGTTCACCAAGGCCAATCCCGCACTGCCCCAGGGCATTCTGAGCGTCGTCAGCGGTGACGGCGAGACCGGACGCGCGCTGGTCGAGTCCGATGTCGACATGATCGCCTTCACCGGCTCGACGGCCACCGGCAAGAAGATCATGGCCGCGGCCGCGCAGCGCCTGACCCCGGTGGTCCTCGAATGCGGTGGCAAGGACGCGGCCATCATCGCGGAGGACGCCGATGTCGCCGCGGCCGCGGACGCGGTCGTCTGGTCGGCGATCGCCAACTCCGGCCAGACCTGCGTCGGCACCGAGCGCTGCTACGTGGTGGACTCGGTGCTCGACGAGTTCGTCGCCGAGGTCACCAAGCGGGTCGCCGAGCTGAAGCCGGGCTCGGACCCCGACGCCGCCTACGGTCCGATGACGCTGCCCAGCCAGCTCGATGTGGTGATCAGCCATGTCGAAGACGCCCTGGCCAGGGGCGCGAAGGCGGTCTTCGGTGGCCGCGACTCCGTGCAGGCGCCGTTCGTGCGCCCGATCGTGCTGCTCGACGCCCCCGAGGACTCCCTCGCCGTCGAGGAGGAGACCTTCGGTCCCACCCTCACCATCCGTGGCGTGCGCGATGTCGAGGAGGCGATCCGGCTGTCCAACGCCTCGCGCTACGGCCTGGCCTCGACGGTGTTCTCCCGCAAACGCGGCATGGAGATCGCCCGCCAGCTGCGGGTCGGCGCGACCTCGGTGAACAGCCCGGCCGCCTACGCCGCGATCCCGGCGCTGCCATTCGGCGGGGTGGGGGAGTCCGGCATCGGCCGCATCCACGGTGCCGCGGGCCTGCTCGGCTTCACCCGGCCGCATTCGATCGCGCGACAGCGTTTCGTCATTCCCGGCATGGCGTTGCTGTCGTTCTCCCGCACCGCGTCGACCATGTCGCTCGTGCGCAAGCTCACCGCCCGCCGTTTCGGGCGCGCGAAGTAGACCAGTACATTCACCGACCACGGAAAGAGGAACACACTCATGGGCGTCGAATTCAGCCCGGAACAGCAGGATTTCGCCGCGGCGGTCGCCGCGTTCGCCAAGCGTGAGGCGGGGACCAGGGAGAAGCGCGACGCGCTCACCGACCATGACGCCGAGCAGCACAACGCGGGTGTCTACGCCAAGATGGCCGAGCTGGGCTGGCTCGGCCTGACCGTGCCCGAGGAGTACGGCGGCTCGGACGCCTCGATGGTCGACATGTGCATCCTGCTCGAGGAGAGCCTGCGCGGCCTGCTGCCGATCGGCGCCATCGGCCCGACCCTGATCACCGGCGGCGCCTACGCCAAGTTCGGCACCGAGGCGCAGAAGGACGCCGTGCTGCGCGGCATCGTGCGCGGTGCGTCGCAGTCGATCTCGATGTCGGAGCCGGAGGCGGGTTCCGACGTCGGCAACATCACCACCCGCGCGGAGAAGACCACCGACGGCTGGCTGATCAACGGCCAGAAGACCTGGTGCTCGAACGCGCACATCTCCGAGAACATCCTGCTGGTCGCCCGGACCGACCGCAGTGGCGGCAAGCACGAGGGACTCACCATGTTCCATGTGCCCGCCAACACCTCGGGCCTGAAGATCAGCCCGATCGAGCTGATGGGCAACCAGAAGGAGACCAACGACCTGTACTTCACCCACTGCCTGCTCCCCGAGGACGCGGTGGTCGGCGAGGTCGGCAACGGCTGGCGTCAGCTGATGACGGGCCTGAACTTCGAGCGCCTGATCCTGGCCGCGATGAGCCTCGGCGCCGCCGAGCGCGCCTTCGAGGACACCTTGCAGTTCGTCCGCGAGCGCAAGCAGTTCGGCAGGCCGATCGGTTCCTTCCAGGCCCTGCGGCACCGCATCGCCGATCTCGCCACCGAGATCGAGTGCACCAAGCTGCTGGTCTACAGCGTCGCCGCCGCCGTGGACGCCAACCCGACCAAGACCTTCGCCCGTGAGGCGTCGATGGCCAAGCTCAAGGCCACCGAGACCTCCAAGCAGGTGGCCCTGGCCGGCATGCAGATGATGGGTGGCTACGGCTACGCCCGCGAGTTCGACATGGAGAAGCATGTCCGCGGTGCCCTGGTGTCGACCATCTTCGGCGGGACCAGCGAGATCCAGCGCGACATCATCGGCAAGACCTTCGGGCTCTGACGAGGAGGGGAGCGGGCGCCCGGCCGGACTGTCCGGCGGGGCGCCCGGGTCAGTGCGCCGGACGGGGCAGCGGCCGGCCGAGCAGAATGGTCTCCAGCAGCTGGACCACTGTGTCCTGCGGGCAGATCCGCTCGTCGTCGAAGGCGCGGCCGAGGTCGACCACCAGGCTGAACGCGGCGTGCACCAGGATGCGGGCCTCGCCCAGCGACAGTTCCGGCCGGGCCGCGACGACGAGCTTGGCCCACTCGGTGATGACGAGCTGCTGGAGATGACGCAGGGTGACCTGGTCGGCGTGGTCGACGTGGCCGAACTCGGCGTAGTAGACGAAGGTCAGTGCCCGTTCGTCGAACGAACCGGCGACGTAGAGGTCGATCAGGGTGCCCAGCGCCTCGTCCGCGGTGTCCGCGTCGGCGACCGCGCGGGGGATCGCCGCCGCCACCCGGTCGCCCGCGCGCCGGAAGGCCGCCACCAGCAGATCGCTCTTGCTGCGGTAGTAGCGGTACACCGCCGAGGCGGCGGAGAGATCGGCGGCGACGGCGATGTCTTCCACGCTGACGTTGGGGTAGCCGCGCTCGTGGAACAGTTCGACCGCCTTGCGCAGCAGCAGGTCGTGCTTGAACGGCTGGTAGCGCTCCTCGACCGAGCTCGCGCGTGCCGCGGTGCCGGGGCTGGTCAGGTCCGCGTCGATGAGCGCCCAGCTCGTCGCTTTCAGCAGCGGGGCAAGGGCTTTCGCGGGCACGGTGGCGTGGTGATCGCCGATGCTGCTGACCACGGCGAAGATCGACACCGCGCGGATCGCGCTGTCGCGTCGGCCCAGCTCGGGGCGGACCTCGCCGATGAGGCCGCGCAGCGCGGCGATGGCCGCGGTGAACTGGTTGTTGAGCTCGTCGAAATCGGCGGGCTCGAGATACCGGCGTTCCCAGCGCACCAGTGCCGCCGTCGGCCGATTCGCGATGGTCAGGCCGATGATCGCGTCGAGGACGTGGTCCACGCGATCCCGCGGCGCCCAGTCGGCGGCTGCGTCAGGCAGTTCGGTGGCGCTCAGCGCCAGCCCGGACAGGCGGAGCAGTTCCTCGCGGAAGAGGGCGTATTTGCTGGGGAAGTGCCGGTAGAGGGCGGTGGAGCTGATGTCGAGTCGGCGGGCGATGTCGTCCATGCTGACGCCGTGGTAGCCGTGCGCGCCGAAGGCGGCCGCCGATTCCGCGGCGATCTGGGCGCGCCGGTTCTTCGGCCTGCGCCGGACCTGGCGGGTCGGCGTGTCCGAGGATGCTTCGTCTGCCTGCTTGCTCGTCGTCTTGCCCTTTGTTCCTCGCGGGACCGCGCGTTCCCGATGATCTTGCCCGTCATGCTATCGCCTGGCGGTGCGGGCACATCGCACCGGATTCGGGTCGTCGCGCCGATCCCATCGGCGGTGAGCGGCCCGCCGCGAGTGTGTCGTTCGCGGGCGTCAGCGCGGGGAAGGCCGACCGAGGGCGACCGCGTGGAGCAGCCCGATCACCAGGTCGGGCGGGCAGATTCCGTCGTCGCCGAAGGTGCGGCCGAGGTCGACCACCAGGCTGAACGAGGCGTGGACGAGGATTCTGGCCTCGGCGAGCGACAGCTCCGGTCGGGCTTCGGTCACGAGGGTGGCCCATTCGGTGACGATCACCTGCTGCAGGTGGCGCAGCGTCACCTGGTCGGCCCGGTCCACGTGGGTGAACTCGGCGTAGTAGACGAAGGTCAGGGCGCGCTCGTCGAAGGACCCGGTGACGTAGAGGTCGATCAGCGTCCCCAGCGCCTCGGCGGGGGTGGTCGCCGCACGCACCGCGGGCGCGATCGCCGCGGACACCCGGTCGGCCGCGCGCCGGAAAGCCGCCGCGAGCAGGTCGCTCTTGCCGCGGTAGTAGCGGTACACCGCCGAGGCGGCCGACAGGTCCGCGGCGACGGCGATGTCCTCGACACTGACATTCGGGTAGCCGTGCTCGTGGAACAGTTCCACCGCCTTGCGCAGCAGCAGCTCGTGCTTGAACGGCGGTGGTCGCTCGCCGGCCCGCCGGATCGGCGTCGCGGCGCGCTCGCCCGGCAGATCCGCGTCGATCATCGTCCAGACGGTCGCTTTGAGCAGCGGGGCAAGCGCTTTCACCGACAGTGCGACGTGGTGGTCGCCGATGCTGCTGATCACCGCGAACAGCGACACCGCGCGGACCACGCGGTCGTGGCCGTCGAGTTCGGGGTGCACGTCCCGGATCAGCGCCCGCACGGCGGCGATCGCGGTCGTGAACTGGCCGGTGAACTCCGCGAAGTCGGCGGGCTCGAGATACCGGCGTTCCCAGCGGGCCAGTGCGACCGTGGGGCGGTTGGTGATGGTCGCGACGACGATCGCGTCGAGGACGTGGTCAAGGCGCCGACGCGGTGACCAGTCCGCGGCCTCCTCGGGCAGCGCGACCGCGCGCAGCGCCAGCCCGGACAGCCGCAGCAGTTCCTCGCGAAACAGTGCGTATTTGCTCGGGAAGTGCCGGTAGAGCGCTGTCGAGCTGATGTCGAGTCGGCGGGCGATGTCGTCCATACTGACGCCGTGATAGCCGTGCGCGCCGAAGGCGGCCGCCGATTCCGCCGCGATCTGGGCGCGCCGATTCTTCGGCCTGCGCCGCACCTGGCGTGGCGGCGCGTCGGGGGAGGTGTCGGTCACTGGGCGGGCACCGCGGGTAGTGGCGAGTTCACCTTCTCGACCAGCCAGCGGCCGTCGTCGTTGCGCAGGCCGAGCACCATCGACAGCTGGCCGGGCTTGGCCTTGTGCTCGGTGCCGAGGCTGGAGATGGTCGTCCCGATTACCACGATCGCCTCGGCCGAGGACTCGTCGCCGCTGCGCAGCGCGCACTGGGTGTCGGTGGACTTCGAGACGACCTCGCCCTGGGTGAGGGCGTCGCGCAATTCGGTGCTGGTGGCTTCGAACTGCTTCTTCCAGTCACCGGTCGCACCGTCGAGCACGGCGGTGAAGTAGGTGTCGAGGTTCTTGCTGTCGTAATCGGCCAGCACGGGAGCGTAGTGGCAGGCGGCCTCGCGCGCGCCCTGCTGGGCGGCCAGGAGATCCTTGGTGTCCTTGTTCTCGACGAAGAAGTAGACCGAGGTGGCCACCGAGGCGCCGAGCACAATCGCCGCGGCGCCGCGCAGACCGAGGGTCTTGCGATCCATCGCCCACCACTTCACTTTCGGGGTGGCTTCGGTTGTCTCGGAAGGTGTTGTGCTGGTAGTTGTTTCGTCGCTGCTCATGATTTGTCGGACTCCTTATCGGGGTGCGGGGACCGCGGGCTGGGACAGTTCGTCGCCGGTCACCCCGGGCGGCGGTCCCGCACCGTTGTCGGGGCCCGCGGGTCGTGGCGCGTTGGCCGAACCGCGGACCTGCAGCGCGGGATTGTCGGTGACGCAGTAGTTGTAGAGCCGCACCCTGGTGTCGGTGGTGGGGGTGGTCGGCACGATCGGGACCGTGTCGTAGTCGCAGGTCGGGCGCGGCCACGGGTCGACGAGGGTGTAGAAGGCGTTGTCGTGCGCGGGAACGCCGACGGCCTCGGCGAAGCGGCTCAGGCTGGGGAACAGCAGCTCGATGGCGGGCTGGCGCAGTTTGGCCGCGCGGGTGATCGCGACGAAGTTCGTCACCAGGTCGGTGATCGGATCATGGGTGCGCGAGACGAACCCACCGAGGGTGGCCAGCTGGCCCGGCCCCTGCTCGAGCAGATGCCGCAGTTCCGCGTCGGCGGCCGTGAACTGCTGGAACAGGGCGCTGCCCGCGTTCGTGATGGTGCCGAGGTCCGGCTGGGCGTGCGAGGTCGTCTCCGCGATCACCTGGAGATTGCGCAGCAGGTGCTCGGTCTGCGGGAGCAGATCGGTGAGCCCGGCCATCGCGCGGCTGAGCCCGGAGATCATGTTGCGCAAGCCGTCCGGCCCACCGGCCAGTGCCTTGTCCAGCTCGTCGACGATCACGGTGAGCCGCTCCGGGTTCATGCCGCCGACCAGCCCCGCCATATTGCCCAGCACCGACTGCACCTGCACGGGCACCGCGGTGTCGGCCCGGGCGATGACGGCACCGTGACCCAGATACGGCCCGGAGTCGGTCTCGGGCCGGAAGTCCAGATACTGCTCACCGGCCGCCGACAGACGGGCGACGGTGACCGTGCCGCCGACCGGAATCCGTGTGCCCTCGTCGATCTCGGCCACGGCGGCGATGCCGTCGCCCGCCACGCGCACATCGCCGACCCGGCCGACCCTGACCCCACGGAACGTCACATCACTGCCCGCGGTGAGTCCGCCCGAGGTCGCCAGCTCGACGGTGACGGCGAACGGCGTTCTGGTCGGGTCGATCCGCAGGACCGCGCCGCCCAGGTACAAACTGCCCAGCACCATGACGACGATGAGACCGACATTGGCCACCGCGACGCGGCGCCGAACCAGCCACTGCCACAACGGAGAATTCATCGGGGTCCCTCCTGCGGTGGCTGCTGCGGTGTGCTGTTGAGGCGGCCGGTCACCTTGGCGATCACGTCGGCGAGACTGCCGACGAAGGCGGGCACATCGGTGCCGTCGGGCCAGCGGCTGCCCGCCGGATCGGAGAGCGCGCCGACATCGAGGTAGGACAGGACCGCCCCGACCGAGAGGTTCGGTCCGCGCATGCTGTCCATCACCGAGGGATAGATCTGATGGAAGCCGTCGAGGGTGCCGGTGAGGTCGTCGCCCATCTGCACGAACCCCGACATCAGATTCTGGATGCTCTGGAACAGGCTGACGAACTGCGGACCGTTCGTCGCGCTGAAGTCGCCGAGCGCGTCCATGGTCACCGCGACCTTGTTGATCAGGTCGACCATGGCCTGGTTGTTCTCGGCGAACAGCCCGATCAGCTGCGGGAAACTGTCCGCCGCGGCACCGAGTTCGGTCTTGCGCCGTGCCAGTTCGCCGGTGAGCACCGACAGGCCGGACAGGGTCGCGTCGAGGTCGCCGGTGCGTGCGTTGAGCGCGGTGATGACCGAGGTCATCTCGCCGATCAGGTGCTGGAGCTCGGGTGCCTTGCCCGCGAAGATCGAGTCGAGCTCGGCGGTGACCCTGGCCGCCTGGTTCAGGCCGCCGCCGTTGATCAGCATCGAGACCGACATCATCAGCTGCTCGACCGAGGCCGCCGAGGCGGTGCGTTCGGTGCCGATGGTCGCGCCCGCCCGCAGTGGCGGCCCGGCCTCCTCGGCACTGGGCAGGGTCATCGCCACGAAGATGTCGCCGAGCGGGGTCGCCTGGCGCAGTTCGACGGTGGTGCCCTCGGGCAGCTGGATGTCGGTGCGGATCAGCATCTCGACATCGGCCAGGAACGAGGTGGTCGAAATGCCGGTGACCACACCGATATCGGTGCCGCCGATCTTGACGTGCGCGCGATCGGGCAGGTTGAGCGCGTCCCGGAAGGTGGCGTGCAGGGTGTAGCCGGGTCCGCCGATGCCGGGTTCGGGCATCGGCAGCTGGGCCACGGTCATCGAGCAGCCGCTGGCGGAGGCGGCCACCGCGGCGGCGCAGCAGGCCGCGGCCAGCGTGGTGCGCAGGGTCATCGCGTCAGTCCCAACAGCGCGGCGGTGAGCCCGAAATCCGGGCCCATGTCGGAGATCTTGCCGGTGCGGCACCCGTCGAGGCGCATCTGCACGCGTTCGCAGAACGTCGCGATCACCTCGCTGTCGAGGACGATCTTGTCGAGCAGGCCGTGCAGGCGCAGGGCCTGGTGTTCGCGGCTGATCGCGTTGTCGAAGTTCTGGAACATCAGCGGCCCGACATCGATGATCTCGGTGAGATTGCGGGCATTGGCCCGCATCTGGGCGGCGATCGCGACGAACTTGGTGAGCGCGCCCGCGAGCTGATCCTGATTCTCGCCGACCACCGAGGAGGTGTTGGTGATGAAGTCGTCGAGCTGGGTCAGCACCGCCTGCAGGCCGGGGGACTGCTGGCCGAACAGGGCAACCAGTTCGGTGATGCGGCCGCTGAAATCCCGGACGGTCTGGTCGTTCTCGGCGATGATCTGGGTGATCTCGCCGAGTTTCACGATGGTGTTGGCGATCTGGTCCTTGTTGGCGAAGGTGACCTCGAAGGCCGCCGACAGCTCGTCGAGCGTTTCGCGCAGCCGGTCGCCGTTGCCGTCGAGCAGGGGGAACAGCACCCGGCTCGCCATCGGACCGTCCTCGCTGTCGCCCTTCAGCGCCTCGCCGAGCTGATCGAAATTGGCCAGGATCCGGTCCAGTTCGACCGGTGTCCTGGTCCGGGCCAGCGGAAGGTGCGCGCCGTCGGCCAGTTCGGGCCCCGAGCCGGTGTAGGCCGGCGCGAGTTCGACGTGGCGGTTGGTGATCAGCTGCGGGGAGATCAGCGCCGCCATGGCGTCGGCGGGAACGCGCACCTCGCGATCGACCGACATCACCACCTCGACGTAGCTGCCGCGCGGTGTCACCGAGTCGACGACACCGACCGGGACGCCGAGGATCGCGACCTCGTTGCCCGGATACAGGCCCGCGACGTTCTCGAAGTCGGCGCTGATGCGTTTGCGCTCGCTCAGCATCCGGTCACCGAGGCCGGTCACGCTGTCGGGCAGCAGCGCGCAGCCCGACGCGAGCAGTGCGGCCAGGCAGACCGCCGCCAATTTTCCCGTGCGCGTAGTTCTCATCAGTTGCACCCCTGTACGGCCTGCGCGAAGCACAGCCAGTTGTCCGGCAGGATCCACGGCGCCCAGATCTCGCCGTAGGGCCCGTTGCCCAGCAGATTGTTGAACTGGCGCAAGGTGACCGGCGCGATCTCGTAGAGCCGGTCCAGGTTCTCCTTGTTCTTGGTCAACCCGTCGGACATGGTGTTCAGGTTCGCGATCAGCGGTCCGAGCTCACCGTTGTTCTCGATCCCCATGTCCTGCAACAGCTTCGACATCTCGGCGACATTGTCGAGCAGCTGGGTGAGCAGGGCCTGGCGCTGCTGGACCGCGGCACCGATGGCCTCACCCCTGGTGAGCAGCACCAGCACGCTGTTGCGATTGTCCGAGACCAGCTGGGAGACCTGATTCATGCTCTTCAACAGGATGTCGACCTCGTCGCGCCTGCTGTTGATCACCTGGGCCAGTGCGCCGATGCTGTCGAGGGCCTGCACCGCCATGGCCGGCGAGTCACCCAGTTGCTCGCTGAACACGTCGAGCGCGGTGCGCAGCTTGGCCGGGTCGATGCGTTCGATCCGTTCGAACGAGGAGGTGTAGGTCGGGTCCTGGATGACCTTGCTCAGGTTGTACGGCACCGAGGTGTTGTCGAGCCCGATCCGGTTGCCGGGCAGTCCTTTTCCGTCTCCGGGGATCAGATCGATGTGCAGGCGGCCGAGGATGGTCGACATCTTGATCGCCGCGCGCACGTCGGCGCCGAGCCGGATGTCGTGGCGGATGCGCAGTGCCACCTCGACCCGGTCGTCGACCAGGTTCACCGACTGCACCGCGCCGACCTCGATCCCGGAGATGTCGACGGTCGCGCCCGGTCGCAGGCCGGCGGCCTGGGCGAACTCGGCGTGAATGGTGATGTCGCCCAGCCGGACCTGCGACAGCACGCTCGACGCGCCGAGCAGCACCAGCACCGAGGCGGCGGCGATCAGTCCGAGCCGCAGATGCCGGTTGTGGCGCAGGAATTCTGGAACGCGAGGCCGGATCATCGGCACACCCCCGACTGTGCGTCGCCGCCGACCTGCGAGAACAGGCCCTCGGGCAGGAGAACTCCCCACAGCGACACGTCCAGGCGACAGATGTAGGCGTTGCCGTAGGTGCCGTACTGGGTGAACCGGGCGACACCGTTGAGGAAGTCGGGGAACTCGACGGCCATGCGATCGAGGGCCGCGCCGTTGTAGAGCAGCATCATCACGGCGGTGGTCGCGTTGCTCTGCGCCTGCGCCATACCGGGCTTGACCGCGCCGATGAGCGAGACCAGCGAGTCCGTCGCCCCCGCCACGCGTTCGACCGAACTCTTCAACGATTCTCCTTCGGCGTAGAGCCCGTCCATCAGGCTGCGGGTCTGGGTGATCAGGGTCTCCAGCTCGCCGCTGCGATTGGCCAGACCGGCCAGCACCGAGCTCAGGTTGCTCAGCACGTCGCCGAGGATCTGATCGCGCTCCCCGAACGTGCTCGCCAGCTGCGCGGCCTGGGTGATCAGCGCCGACAGCGACACCTCGTTGCCCTGCAACGCCTGGATGAGCGTCTCCGACAGCGAGTTGATCTGATCGGGCTGCAGCACGCTGAACAGCGGCTCGAACCCCGACAGCAGCGAGGAGACGTCGAAGGACGGCTCGGTTCGGTCGAGCGGAATCCGCGAACCGGGCGGAATCACCGCGCCCTCGCCCGTGCCCGGCGCGAGCGCGAGATAGCGCTGGCCGATCAGATTCTGGTAGCGCACCAGGGCCTTGGTGGAATCGGTCAGCTGCTGGCGCGCCTCGATCTGGAAATCGACCTGCGCGGCGTAGTTCTCGGTGAAATCGATCTTGTCGATCCGGCCGACCCGCACCCCCGCCATCCGGACGTCGTCACCGACGCGCAGGCCGAGGACATCGGTGAACACCGCCGAATAGCTCGTGGTCTCGCCGGGGACACTGCGCTGCAGGGTCGACCAGATCGTGTAGGTGAGCACCGTCGCCAGCACGACGAAGAAGCTGAATCCGATGAGTGCTTTGCCGGATTTCACTGCTGGACACCACCTTCTGTGTCGAGGACGAGGGGAACGTTGCCCAGAATCGCGCCGAGCAGCAGCAGCTGACTGACCGTCGGCGTACCGCCGACCAGGGCCGACACCGCGGCGATCCCGGTGAGCTGGGGCTGTGCCGCCGGGGAGGGCGCGGGATCGAGGGCCGCGGCCGGTGCGGTGATGCCCGGAATGGCGGGCAGTCCCGGGATCGGCGGCAGGCCGGGAATCGTCGGCAAAGTGATGTTGGGCAGCGGGGGCAGTTCGGGCAGGGTCACCGTCGGCGCCACCGGTGCGGGACCGGCGGAGGCGAGCCACTGCGGCAGCATCGACGCCGGATACTCCTGGGGCGGTGCGACATCGGGCACGGTCGGGCCGCCACAGCGGGGACCGGCCATCTCGCCGTAGCGCGGGCAGTCCTGGGCGGTGTACTGCTGGAACGGCGTGAAGGTCACATTCATCCGCCAGGTCATCTGCTTGCGCGGGCCGAAGTTGAAGGTCTGCTGCAGTTTCCGGAGCGATTCGTTGAGATTGGCCGCCGTCGACTGCAGTGCGCCGGGATCCTTGGCGATGCCGCCGATCAGCCCGTCCAGCCCGGCGACGAGCTCCTTGCCCGAATCCGGGTTCGCGGCGAAGAGCACGTTCACCGTGTCCACGGTCGCGCCGCCCTGGACGAGCAGGTCGACGAGCTGGGCGCGATGCTCGTTGAGCGTGCGGGCCGAGGTGACCGAATCGGCGAGCACACCGACCAGCTCCGGCGCCGACTGACTCAGTGCGGTCGCCGCGCGGCCGAGATCGCCGAGCAGATCGCCGATCTCGGGAATCCGGTGCACGGTGGTGAGCCACTGGTCGAGCCGTTCGACGGTCGACCCCGGGACCCGGGCACTGGGCTCTAGCGCGGCCGACAGGGTGGCCAGCACCCGGCCGAGCTTCTCCGGCTGGATGTTGGCCAGCACGTCACGCAGGGTGTTGAGGGTGGACTGCAACTGGACGGTCGCCTCGCTGGTGTCCTCGGCGATGACAGCACCCGCGCGCAGGGTCGAGGCGGCGGCGCCGTTGTCGACCAGCTGGATGGAGGAGACGCCGAAGATATTGTCGGGAACGACACGAGCGGTCACCGTGTCCGGGATCGTCGCGGCCAGACCGGGTTTCAGTTCGAAGGTGGCGTACTGGCGTTCACCCTTGGCCACCATCTCCACCGAACCGACCGCGCCCACGACCATGCCGCGGTACTTCACGTCGGCGCGCTGGGGTAGCCCGTCGCCGGTGCTGGTCAGGTCCGCGCCGACCACCACGGTGTCCTCGAACGCGCCGTTGTAGCGCAGGGCGAGCAGATACAGCGCGACCGCGAACGCGGTGATCACCGCCAGCCCCGCGAGCGTGAGCTGCAGGGGTTTGGGGCCGCGGCCGCTGAGATCGAGAATCATTCGATCGACCTATCCCGAGATCCGGAATCCGGGGTCGATGCCCCAGATAGCAAGGGTGAGAAAGAGATTGGTGAAGACCATGACGACGATGACCATCTTGATCGCCCGCCCGGCCGCCACCCCGACGCCTTCGGGTCCACCGGTGGCCACGAAGCCGTAGTAGCACTGGATGAACGCGGCGATCAGCACGAACACCACCACTTTGAACAGCGAGAAGAACACGTCACCGCCCACCAGGAACTGGAAGAAGTAGTGGTCGTAGGTGCCCGCGGTGGTTCCGCCGAGGAACAGCACCGACAGCTTGGTCGCCACATAGGCCACCGCCAGCCCCAGGGTGTAGAGCGGGATGATGGTGATGGTGGCGGCGATCATCCGGGTGGTGACCAGGTAGGGCAGCGGCCGGATGGCGATGGATTCCAGCGCGTCGATCTCCTCGGAGATCCGCATCGAGCCGAGCTGGGCGGTGAAGCGGCAGCCGGACTGGATGGCGAAGGCGAGCGTGCCGAGGATCGGCGCGATCTCGCGGGTGGTGGCGAAGCCGGAGATGGCACCGGTCAGCGGACCCATGGTCAGCAGATTCAGCGCCGTATAGGACTCGACGCCCACGGTGATGCCGCCGAAGGCGCACAGCACGATCACCACGCCCACCGTGCCGCCGCCGACGATCAGTGAGCCGTTGCCCCAGCCGACATCGGCGACCAGCCGGGCGACCTCCTTGCGGTAGTGGCGCAGGGTGAACGGAATGGCGATGAGCGCCTGGAAGAACACGATGGCCTGGTGGCCGAGGCGCTGATTGGCGTGGACGGGAACCTTGGCCGCGGTGGTGATCGCGCGGACCGGGCGCAAGGTGGGCGGGATGTATTCGGCCGCCATCTCAGACCACCTTCGAGGGGAAGAAGCTGTTGTAGAGCTGGGTGACGATGATGTTGGTGGCGAACAGCATCAGCGCCGAGGTGACCACCGCCGAGTTGACCGAGTTGGCCACCCCGCCCGGGCCGCCCTTGGTGTGCAGGCCGATGTCACAGGCGATGATCGCGGTGAGCGCACCGAAGATCGCCGCCTTGAACAGCGCCACCAGCAGATCGTTGGCGACGGCGAACGAGGCGAACGAGCTGATGAACGAACCCGGCGTGCCGCTCTGGGCGTAGACGTTGAACAGGTACGCGGTGGCGAAGCCGACGAACACGATGAACCCGCACAGCAACATGCTGACCAGGACCGCCGCGGCCAGGCGCGGGGCGACCAGCCGCCGCACCGGATCGACGCCCATCACCTTCATCGCGTCGATCTCCTCACGGATCGTGCGGGAGCCGAGGTCGGCGCAGATGGCCGAGCCGACCGCGCCCGCGATCATCAGCGAGGTGACCAGCGGCGCGCCCTGGCGGATGATGCCGAGTCCGGCCACCGCGCCGATGAAGGTGGTGGCGCCGACCTGGTTGACCAGCGCCCCGACCTGGATCGAGACCACCACCGCGACCGGGATGGCCACGAACACGGTCGGCAGGGCCGAGACATTGGCCATGAACGCGCACTGCTTGACGAACTCCTGGAAGGGGAATCGCCGTCGCACCAGCGACAGGAACAGCGCCGCGATCGCGGCCCTGCCGAGCAGGACCTGCCTGCCCAGGGTCTCGATCGACTGCTGGGGATGTCGTCGCCAGAGCCCGGTGGCGCTGTCGATGATCCGTCCGACCTCGGACGGTTCGGTGGCCGGTTGCGGCGTCACGCTGCACCGATCCTTTCTTGCTGCGGGGTGGGTGCTCGGTGGCTAGAGCGTGCTCAGCCAGTGGTGGAGCAGGGCGACGAGGCCGGCGACGGCCGCGAGGCCGAGTGCGAGCACGCAGAGAAAGGCGAGCCACATGCCGAATCGGAGCACCGGATTGACCTGTGTGCGCCCGCCGAGGATCTTGACGATGATCACCACGAGATCGATGACCCAGACCAGTGCCATCATCAGGTCATCGTCACGTTCGCGAAGATGAGCACGGGCCAGCACACGATCGATCCCAGGAACGAGACGACCAGGTCGACACCGTGCAGATCGCCGAGATGGCTCGTGTGGGTGAGTGTCCAGACGACCCCGACGAGGCCGTAGGGGATGCCGAGGATGACGAGCGTGCCGAGAAACTCGGACACCTTCATCTCGTAGCTGAGAAACCTGTCCAGCCGTCGCAGCATGGCGGTACCGGCGTTCCTTCCTGCGGGGACCGTCCAGGGCGAAGCGGCTGAGTGGCCGGCGTCGTCGACGGTCGCATGATGTTGCTGATCATTCTTGGGGAAGGGTTCTTGACATCCAGCGATCTTCCCCGTGATCTCCGGACGGCTCTGGCATGCTTGCGGTGATCCGCAGCTGACACCTCGGCTAAGTTACTCGTAATTCTCTCCGTTGTGACGAGAATTACCGGTAACATATCGCATACATCGGCGATTGCCTACAGATTCGGCGGGAAAACGCGCGCTGCTTGTCGATGGCGAGAATCATTAGTAACTTATTGCTGAAGTCGCCGAGGGTCGGCGATGGTGCAGGAGGAACACGATGTCCGCAGTCATCGTCGATGTGGTTCGCACGCCCTCGGGCCGGGGCAAGGCTGGTGGTGGACTGTCGTCCGTGCATCCGGCCACCCTGCTGGCCGGGGTGCTGGCGGAACTGGTCGTGCGCACCGGGATCGATCCGGCCCTGGTCGACGACGTGATCGGCGGCTGCGTCACCCAGAGCGGCGAGCAGGCCAACAACATCTCCCGCACCGCGGTGCTCGCCGCGGGGTTCCCCGAGTCGGTGCCGGCGACCACGGTCGACCGGCAGTGCGGATCCAGCCAGCAGGCCGTGCATTTCGCGGCCCAGGGCGTGCTCGCCGGTGCCTACGACATCGCCATCGCGTGTGGTGTCGAGTCGATGAGCCGCGCGCCGATGTTCTCCAACACCCAGGGCAAGGATTCCCTGCGCGCCCCGCTCGCCGCGCGCTACCCGGACGGCCTGATCGGCCAGGGCATCGCGGCGGAGATCCTGGCCGCCCGGTGGAAGCTCGACCGCGCGACCCTCGACGAGTTCGCCGCGCGCTCGCACCGCCTCGCCGCCGCCACCGCGGCCGCGGGTGGCTTCGACGCCGAACTCGTGGCCGCCGGTGAGCTCACCGCCGACGAGACGATCCGGACCGGCACCACCGTGGCGGGCCTGGCGGGACTGCGTCCGGCCTTCACCGATCCCGTGATGCGGGAACGCTTTTCGGAGATCGACTGGTCGGTGACCGCGGGCAACTCCTCGCCACTGACCGACGGTGCCTCGGCTGCGCTGATCATGAGCGAGGCGACGGCCGCGAAGCTGGGTCTCACCCCGCGCGCCCGCTTCCACTCCTTCGCCGTCGTCGGCGACGACCCGACGCTCATGCTGACCGCCGTGATCCCGGCGACCCGCAAGGCGCTCGAGCGCGTCTCGCTGACCGTCGACGACATCGACACCTTCGAGGTGAACGAGGCGTTCGCACCCGTTCCGCTGGTCTGGCAGCACGAACTGGGCGCCGATCCGGACCGGGTGAACCCGCGTGGAGGCGCGATCGCGCTCGGGCATCCGCTGGGCGCCTCGGGTACCCGCCTGCTCGCCACCATGGTCAACCACCTCGAACAGACCGGTGGCCGCTACGGGCTGCAGACCATGTGCGAGGCGGGCGGATTGGCCAACGCGACGATCATCGAACGGCTGTGAGCCGGTCCGCGACAATCAGAATTAGCAGTAACATAGCGGTGCGGTTCTGGCACCTCTGGGAAGGATGACCATGACCACGGCAACGAAGCCGGGCGACCCCGAGTACGGGAACCCGAACAGCGAGAACTACGTCGAGGAAGGTCCCGCGCCACAGTGGCGATCCGGGCGGGCCCCGGAACCGTCGCAAGCCTTCGAGGGACTCACTCTCGACCGGGTGCGCATCCACATTCCCGACACCTACCGCTCCCCGCGCAAGCGGCCCGCGCAACTGGCCGACTCGCTGGACTTCTGGATGTTCGCCGGCGCGGCGGCGAATGTGGCGATGCAGTTCGCGCACCAGGGCGTCGCGGCCGGGGTGATGGAGAGCAAGGTCGAATCCGGTGCGCTGATGGTGCATCCGTGGAAGCGGTTGCGCACCACCGCCGCCTACCTCGCGACCGCGGTGCTCGGTACCGAAGAGGACAAGAAGGCCATGCGCGAGGCGGTCGACGTCGCGCACCGCCAGGTCCGCTCGCGGCCGGGATCGAAGGTCAAATACAACGCCTTCGACCGCAATCTGCAGATGTATGTGGCCGCGGCCATCTACATCGGCTTCGAGGACACGCACCAGATGCTGCACGGCAAGATGACCGCCGCGGAGCTGGAAGCCTTCTACCAGGGCGCCGACACCTTCGGCACCACCCTGCAGGTGCATCCCGACATGTGGCCCAAGACCCGCGCCGACTTCGACGCGTACTGGCTCGAGGCGTGCAAGGGCGTGGTGTGCGACGACGAATTCCGTGCCTACATCGACGATCTGGTGCACCTGCGGATGATCCACTGGTCGCTGCGGATCCTCGCGGGCGGGCTCCTGCAGTTCCTGACCGCGGGTTTCCTGCCGCCGCACTTCCGCGAGCAGATGGCGATCGAATGGAGCGAGTCGGATCAGCGCCGGTTCGAGCACCTCTTCCTGTTCGTGGGTTTCGTCAACCGGTTCATCCCGAAGTTCATCCGGTTCGCCGGCACCCACTCGATGATGCGCGATGTGCGCCGCCGCATTCGCAAGCAGAAGGCGCTCATCTGAGCATGGTGATTGGTCGGCGCCTCGCGGGGTAGGCGCCGACCATGGAGATACTCGTGATCGCAGCTCTGATCGTCCTGGTCATCGGGGTCATCGCGTACCGGCGGTCGACGACTCGACCGCCGGATGAACCCGAATCGACCGGCAACGACCCCCGCTAAGCCGTCGGCTCCTTCGCCGGTGCCTGCGCGCCCACCGGTTGCGGCACCGTGACGGTGGCGACGACCGACAGGATGGCGACGACGAAGCAGGCCAGGGTGTACCAGAGGTTGCCGATCGGGTCGCCGTTGCCGGTCACGCCGTCGACCGCGGTGAAGTAGTCGGGCAGGGCGGTGAGCCAGAGGAAGGCGAACACGACCAGGTAGACCGAGGCGAAGATCTTGACGAAGCGGTCGACATAGCCGGGATCGTCCGCGGTTCCCGCACGCAGCTGCCGCCACTGCCGCGTCATGACCAGTGTGGCGACCACCGCCATCACCGCCAGTTCGAGCAGATACACCACCCCGCGGACCGTGTCACCGGCGAGCCCGAGCACCGTGGCGGGCAGCGGGAGCAGGAAGGTACCGACCGAGGCGGCCAGGCCGATGACCACGGTGCGCCAGGTCAGCGCGAGCCCGGAGAAGTGCGTACCCGCGTCCACGTGCCTGCCGACGAAGTACTGCACGCAGAACGCCAGCGACATCGGCCACAGCGCCGCGAACACCACCACGCTGCCGACCGGAACCGAGTCGAACATCGGCTGGTTGATCGGATTGTCCAGCGACCACTCCCACCAGCGCAGCTGCGGGCCGATGTGATCGAAGATCTCGTAGAAGGCGTGATGCACGAATCCCACACAGACGGCGCCGACCAGCACGCCGTAGCGGCGGAAGATGCCGAGCATCCGGACGATGCCGAACGCCATCGTCGCCATCAGCGGATAGATCGCGATGATGTAGAGGGGTAGCCGTCCCCAGAGGAAGTCCACGGTGAACACGTTGTGCGCGAACATCGTGTCGACATGTTCCTCGATGCCGAACGCGGCCGGGAAGTACAGCGGCGGTTCGATGATGAACAGGTAGGCGCAGGCGCCGAACCACAGCACCAGATTGGTGGGATCGCCGTGGCGGCGCAGGCGCACGATCGCGTAGATCAACGCCAGCACTGCGCCGACGGTGATGGTCAGTTCGAGAACCGGCAGCGTCCAGTTCTCCAGGTCGGCCGGATTACGGAACTCGACCAGTCCGCCCGCTTCGGCGCAGGAGAAGCCGAGGCGTTCGGCGAGATCGGCAAAGGTGGGTGAGCAGAGCTCGGCCATCGGGTGGTCCTTCTACGAGCGGGCGGAATCGGCGGTGTACCAACGGGTTACGTCGTAGCCGTCGTCATAGCGCTGGAACCATTCGTTGGCGAGATCGGGCAGGTTCTCGTGGGCGGGGTTGTGGCGCGGCATCTGACTGCGCACGATGCCGACCAGGGCGATGAGCTGTTCGCGCAGGGCGAGGTCGTCGAAAGCGCGCGGGGAGGTTCCGTTCTCGATCGGCGCGCCCAGGAACGGCAGCCACCGGCGCAGCTTCTGCTGATTGCGGTAGCTGGCGAACATCGACATCGCGTCGACCTGCCGATCTTCCAGCGGCACATGCTCGTTGAAGCCCTCGCACGCCACCCGGATCACCTGCATCACGTGCCGGAAGATCGACGGCGCCACCCGCATCCGGTACAGCTCGCTGTCGACCACGGAGTTGAAGATGATCAGCGCCGAGGAACGATGTTCGACCTCCTCGACGAAATGCCAGATGAACAACGAGGCCACCCGGTCGTCGCCGGGCTCGAACAGGCTCGCGTCGTTGTCGAGCATCAGTTTGAACACCGGGGTGAAGGTGGCCTCGAGATCGGCGGTGTAGGCCAGGCGGTACTTCACCGGGGTGCTCGCGGTGAGCTTGTCGAACTCGCCGATCACCGCGTCGAGGGTCTGCTGCAGGCCGGGGTAGCGCCGGATCAGCGCCTTGACGTGCTGGCGGTGCGCGGTGGAGTGCTGGCCCTCCTGACGCATGAACGCGTCGGCCTCCTCGGCGACTTCCGGGTCGGTGATCTGCGGTTTCGCCTGCGTGATCAGCTGCACGATCATCTTCTCGAAGCCGATGGCCAGGAACGAGACGGCATTGGCCATCGAGGAGAACGCCGGGTTCTGCGGATTCCACAGAAACGGCACGTCGTAGTCGGAGAACGCGAAGTCCATTTTGCGGACGTGAAGATCTGTCACGGTCGAGTACCTCGTTGTTCGGGCATGCGCCGGGTCGGCCTGCCGCTCGGGTGATGAGGCAATCATACGAATGGACACCCGTATGTATGATCACTTTCGGGGAATTCGCCGTGACCTGCGCTTGTGCTAGCGTCCACCCGGTGGCGCGACGACGTGGCTGGGGTGGGAGTCCACCGGCGGATGATGCGGAGGCATCGCGCCGAATCATCGCCGCCGCAGTCGAACTCATCGGCCGGACCGGTGCGGAGATCAGCATCGCCGACGTCGCCGAATCACTCGGCGTGATCCGCCAGACGGTCTACCGGTACTTCCCGAGCGCCGACGCGCTGATGACCGCGGCCGCCATCGCCTCGGTCGACGGCTTCCTCGACCGCCTGACCGCGCACGTCACCGGCCTGCGTGATCCGGCCACCGCCATGATCGAAGCCATCGTCTACACCCTCGCCGAGGTCCGTCGCACCCCCCACCTGGGCATCATGCTGTCGAGTTCCTACTCCAACGCCCACACCGACAGCCTCACCTCCGACGAGGCCCAGGCCTTCGGCATGACGATGATCCGCCGCTTCGACGTCGACTGGGCCGCCCACGGCTACGACGAACCCGCCCTGCGCGAACTCGTCGAATACGCGCTGCGCACCATGCAGTCGTTCTTCCTCTCGCCCGGTGATCCGCCCCGCGACGACGAGAAACTCCGCGGCTACCTGCGCCGCTGGATGGGGACGGCGATCAGCGCCCAGCCCCGGTGAGATCGTCGAGGGCGGTGTCCACCTCGGGTCCGGTGAGCGTGTGCCGGACGCTGCGCAACACGAGTCGCCGTGGGCGCGGACAGTCCTCGACGATCGTGCCCGCGTCCACCGCGACGACGCGCGCGGGTGCGCCGAGCCGATCACGCACCCGCGTCATCAACTCGTACCGGCTCAGCGTCTCGGCGCCCCCGACATGTACCACGCCCGACATCTCGAACAGCTGCTCGAGCATCCCGGCCAGACTGGGCAGATACAGCGGATTGCACACGATATCGGTGCGCGCCTCGATCTCGGTCGTGGCGAACCGAGCGAGAAACTTGTCCGACCCCGGACTCCGCCCATAGACGAGCGGAAGCCGCACAACCAGATGCCGATCGCGCGCCAACACCAAGTCCTCCGCCGCAACCTTGGTCCGCCCATAGACATTGATCGGCGCCCGCGCAGCGGTCTCGTCGTAGAACTCGCGGCTCCCGTCGAAGACATTGTCGGTCGACAGATACACGAGCTTCGCCCCGGTCTCCTCCACGGCATCGAGCAATCGCCCCATCGGGGTCACATTCGCTGCGTGTGCGGCTGCTGGATCACGCTGCGCGGCAGCAAGATCCACGACTCCAGCGGTATGAATCACCAGATCGAAGCCCCGCCCCACCAGCTCGTGAACTGCCGTTCCGTCCCGGAGGTCCACCCGTACGAGCCCACCCCGGCTCGCCCCGACGACCTGATTCTGTACACCCAATTGCGCCTGCAACGCACTCCCGACGAACCCGGAAGCGCCCAGAATCAGAATCCGTGAGGAGTGGGTGCGCATCCGGCGATCGTAGCCAGTCAGCACGGATATCCTGGCCCCACATCAAGGGTCTCGCAGCGGCAGCGGATGAACGGAGGAAAGGCACGACGGATTTGCCCGACCGTACGGAGTGGCCGTCCTACAACGATGTCGATCAGTTGTTCACCGAACTGGACCTGACCGATGAAGACCTGAGTCACGCGAGTCGGGTCGTCGACGATCACGTCCATGGTCGTCCTCTTGTCTAGGTCCGGACGTACCAGGATCGCTCCTCGGTGGCTCCTCTGTCAGATGCCCGAGGGTGTTGAGCTTCGGTGGCGTCCAATGCCGCCACCTCGGTAGCCACCAGGAGTCGTCGAACCAGATCGCCAGGACATCGTCGTCGGCGATGACCTGGACGGGCATCGTCAGCCAGACCTGGCCGTGCAGAACTTCGCGGCGGAGCACGGTGGATCCGGGGGCGAAGTTCTGGGGCACGGTCAGCGGGCCTGCCAGGTGGGTTTGCGTTTCTGGGCGAAGGCGAGGGTGCCTTCGCGGACGTCTTCGGTCAGGGCGAGGGTGGCGATTTCGTGGTTGGTGTGGTTCCAGGAGGCGTCGTCGGCGAGGGTGCCGTCGATGATGCCGAGGGCTACGCGTTTGCTGGCTTGGACTGCGAGGGGGGCGTTTTCGGCGATGCGGGTGGCGAGGGCGAGGGCGGCGTCGAGGACGTCGGCGGCGGGGACGACGCGGTTGATCAGGCCGAGTTCCAGGGCGCGAGGGGCGGTGATGGGGTCGCCGGTGAGGATCATTTCCATGGCGATCTTGCGGGGGAGTTGTTCGGGGAGGCGGAAGGCGCCGCCTGCTGCGGCGAAGAGGCCGCGGGCGACCTCGGGGAGGCCGAAGGTGGCGGTGTCGGCGGCGACGGCGAGGTCGCTGGCCAGGACGAGTTCGGTGCCGCCGCCGAGGGCGAAGCCGTTCACCGCGGCGATTGTCGGCTTGGAGATCGGGTGGCGCACGTAGCCGGCCAGGCCCCAGTTCTCGTGTCCGGCAGCGAGAATCGACTCGCCGCGGCCGAGCGCCTTCAGATCCGCGCCCGCGCAGAACGCGCGTTCTCCGGCGCCGGTGAGCACCACGGCCCGGATCTGCGGATCGGCCTCGGCCCGCTCCAGTGCCTCGCCGACGCCCGTGCTGACCTCGGCATCGACCGCGTTCATGGCCTGCGGCCGATCGATGACGATGACGAGCACATGCTCGCGTTGCTCGACGAGAACTGCGCTCACCGGTGACTCCTTTGTCGATGTCTGCGCACGGGAGGCGTGCCAGATCCCTTCGACATGTATCACGCCGACGGTGCCCTGGCAGCCGGATCGCGCATCCGCGCTCACCTTCCGGACACCACACCGCACCGCGTCGTAGGCTGCCGGAAACTCGCGAAAAGAAATTTCGATCGGGTGTCGATCCGCGCTGATGCCCGTTCGACCTAGGGATGACAGCAGGATCCGGCAGGCGGATCCGCACCGATCCGAGGAGACAACACCATGAAGTACATGCTGATCATGCGCGCGACCGACGAAGCCTACGCCGCGATGGGCGAGGTGAACTTCGACGAGATGCTCGAGACCATGGGCAAGTTCAACGACGAGCTGATCAACGCCGGCGTGCTGGTCGCCGCCGAAGGACTGGAGGACCCGGCCGAGGGCGTGGTCGTCGACTACTCGTCGGAGACCCCGGTCATCACCGACGGACCTTACGGAGAGACCAAGGAACTGTTCGGCGGCTACTACATCCTCAACGTGGCCTCCAAGGAGGAGGCGATCGAGTGGGCCAAGCGGCTGCCCTACGGCGGCCCCGGCACCAAGACCGAGATCCGCCGGGTCAGCAGCATCGACGAGTTCCCGCAGGACAACATCTGGATCCAGAAGGAACGCGCCTGGCGTGAGGCCACCGGCCAGCTCTGAACCACGATGAGCGACCACACCGGCCGCGAGGCCGTCGCCGCCGTCTGGCGCATCGAATCGGCCAGGATCGTCGGCGCCCTCGCCCGCTACACCGGCGATTTCGCGATGGCCGAGGATCTCGCCCAGGAGGCGCTGGCCGAGGCACTGGTGACCTGGCCGCGCGAGGGCGTGCCACGGCATCCGGCCGGGTGGTTGCTCACCGTCGGGCGGCGCCGCGCGATCGACGCGTTCCGGCGCCGCGCCGCCCTCGACGACCGGTACGCCGCCCTCGCCAACGACCTCGGCGAGGGCGGCGTACTCACCGGCGGCGCGGGCGCCGACCCGGTGCGCGCGGCGGCGGAGGTCCTGTGGGATCCGGATCAGATCGACGACGACGTGCTCGCGCTGATGTTCATCTCGTGTCACCCGGTGCTGTCGCGGGAGGCCAGACTGGCACTGACCCTGCGGGTGGTCGGTGGTCTCACCAGCGACGAGATCGCCAAGGCGTGCCTGGTGCCGACCGCGACCGTGCAGGCACGGATCACCCGGGCGAAGAAGACGCTGGGCGCGGCGCAGGTCGCTTTCGAGGTGCCGCCCGCCGCCGAACGCGGTTCTCGGCTCGGCTCGGTGCTCGGCGTCATCTACCTGATCTTCACCGAAGGGTCGTCGGCCAGCACGGGCGGTGATCTGATCCGCTTCGACCTGGCCGGGGAGGCCCAGCGCCTCGCGCGCGTGCTGTCCCGGCTGATGCCCACCGAACCCGAAGTGTTCGGCCTGCTCGCGCTGCTGGAGTTGACCGCGGCACGATTCCCGGCCCGCACCGGACCCGACGGTGAGCCCGTGCTGCTCGAACAGCAGGACCGCCGCCGCTGGGACCGCTCGGCGATCCGGCGTGGTCGTGCCGCGCTGGCCAAGGCCGGACAGGTCGGTCGCGGGCTGGGCGCCTACGGCCTCCAGGCCGCGATCGCCGAATGCCACGCGATCGCGCCCTCGGTGGCGGAGACGAACTGGGAGCGGGTGGTGGTGCTCTACGAGGCGCTCGGCCGGTTGGCGCCCTCGCCGGTGGTCGAGCTGAACCGGGCGGTCGCGGTGTCGATGGCCAATGGTCCCGCCGCCGCGCTGCCGATCGTCGACGAGCTGGTCGCCGCGGGCACCCTGTCGTCGTCACACCTGCTCCCGAGCGTGCGCGGCGAACTGTTCACCCGGCTGGGCCGGACCGCCGAGGCGCGCGCGGAACTGACCGAGGCCATCCGCCTGTGCGGCAACGAACGCGAGCGGGCGGTACTGGCCCGCAAACTGGCGGCACTCGCCTGAATCGCCGCCCGGGCGGTGGCAGCGCCCCTACTCGCGGCCTCGGTGCACCATCGCGCAAGTTGGGCGGTTGATCACCAGGCGCTCAGGCGAGTATCGACCGAGAGCCGGCCGCCACCAGTGCCTGGTGATCACCTGTCCATGTCGCGGCTAGCGGGGGCCGCGCCGGACCAGGGCCAGCGCGTCGGAGCGGGAGATGATCTTGGGGAGTTCGGCCAGCCACCAGGTGGCACCCGCTCGCTCGTAGGCGTCGCGGTCGGTGCTCGCGGCGATCGCCACCTCGAAGCCGGTCAGGTCGCCGCGGTGCTCGGCGACGATGGCCAGCATGTCGACTAGTTCGCCGGGGGTGGCCTCCGGGCACAGGCCGTCGTAGCGGGCGGCCCGGCGCAGTGGGGCCTGGCGCACCGACTGGGCGGCGAGCCAGATCGGGATGCGCGGCCGTTGTACGGGCCGGGGCAGGAACTGCAACCCGTCCACCCGGAAGGCGGGCCCGTCGTGATGTACGACCTCGCCCGACCAGAGCGCGGTGAGCACCGTCAGCGCCTCGTCGAGCCGGTGCGCTCGCTCGCGTGGCGCGGTGACCTCGCCGAGCCGGGAGAACTCGCCGGTCGCCTCCGAGCCGAGACCGACCCCGAGTATCAGTCGGCCGCCGCTGAGCAGATCCAGCGCGACCGACTCGCGCGCCACATCCTGGGGCCGTCGACGCGACAGCGGGGTGATCCGCGGTCCGAACACCACCCGGCTCGTCGCGGCGGCGATCGCGGCCATCCCGATCCAGGCGTCCCCGACCGCCAGTCCCTCGTCGTGTGGGCGGGCCACGTGGTCCCAGACGAATACCCCGTCGAAGCCCGCCGCTTCGGCCTCGGCGGCGATCTCGGCCAGCACCCGCGGATCGGCGAGTTCGCCGAACGGCGGCAGATATACCCCGTGTCGCAGCACCATTTCCGCAGTGTAGGGGGTATGAGTGATGTTCTTCGCACCCGCGACACGTTTGTTCGCTGATCGGCCCGGGTAGCCCGGATAGGCGACGACGAGAGGTTTTGTGGATGTCACAGGAATCGAAATCGGTGCTGCATCGGGCCATCGGTGCATCGGCGATCGGCAATGCGGTCGAATGGTTCGACTACGGCGTCTACGCCTATCTGGCGACCTATATCGCCGTATCGCTGTTCCCCGGAAACGGCGAGGGATCGAGCGTTGTCTACGTTCTCCTCGGATTCGCCGTGTCGTTCCTCATCCGGCCGATCGGCGGCATGATCTGGGGGCCACTCGGCGACCGGATCGGACGCAAACGCGTCCTCGCGATGACCATCATCCTGATGGCCGGTTCGACGATGGTCGTCGGCTTGATCCCCAGCTACGAGACCATCGGGATCGCCGCGCCGATCCTGCTCTACCTGCTGCGCATGGTCCAGGGCCTGTCCGCGGGCGGTGAGTACGGTGGCGCCGCGACCTTCATGGCCGAATACGCGCCCGACCGCAAGCGCGGATTCTATGGCAGTTTCCTGGAAGTCGGCACGCTGGCCGGATTCACGCTCGGTAATCTGACCGCGCTGCTGCTGGTGAATGTGCTCGACGAATCGTCGATGCATTCCTGGGGCTGGCGCATTCCGTTCCTGATCGCCGGGCCGCTGGGTTTGATCGGTATGTATCTGCGCAGCCGCGTCGAGGACACCCCGGTTTTCCGCGAGGTGGAACGCAACGACGCCACCGAGGAAACCGTCGGCGTCTACCGCGATCTGGTGACGAAATACCTGCGCCCGGTGCTGACGCTGTTCGGCCTGGTGATCGCCTTGAACGTGGTGAATTATTCGCTGCTCAGCTATACCCCGACCTATCTGGGCACCACGCTCGGCATGGAGGAGTCCGACGCGCTGCTCGTGCCGCTGATCGGTCAGATCGCCATGCTGCTGACGCTGCCGTTCCTGGGTGCGCTCTCCGACCGGGTGGGGCGCAGACCGATGTGGTTGTTCTCGTGCGCGGCGCTGATGATCATGGTGATCCCGATCTACAAGCTGATCGGCACCTCGCTGACCGGCGCGATCGTCGGCTTCGCCATCCTCGGCCTGCTCTACGCGCCACAGTTGGCGACCATCTCGGCGACCTTCCCCGCCATGTTCCCGACGATCGTGCGCTTCGCCGGCGTCGCGATCGGCTACAACGTGGCCACCTCGCTGTTCGGCGGCACCGCGCCGGTGATCAACCAGACGCTGATCGAGGCGACCGGCGACCAGCTGATCCCCGCCTATTACATGTTCGGCGCCTGCCTGATCGGCTTGATCGCGGCCTACTTCCTCATCGAGACCAAGGGCATGTCGCTGCGTGGCACGCAGGTCCCTGGCACGCCGGAGGCGATCGAGGAACAGCGCGAGCTGGGCGAACTGGAGGAGCCTGTGCCGGTGAAGTGAGTGGTGCCGGTCGCCGCGCGGCGACCGGCACCGGCGTCAGCCCGCCGCGGCGGCGCGGAAGACCGCGAGGGCTTCTTCACCCAGATGCGGCCCGCTGACCTCGACGGGAACGTTCGACGTGGCGACGAGTTCGGCGCAGGTGAGCACGAATCTCGGCCCACCCGGCAGGATCTGCCCGAACTCGGCCGCCTCGGCGGCGAAGACGATGCGACCCACCTGGGCCCACACCATCGCCGCCGCGCACATCGGGCACGGTTCGCCGCTGGCGTAGACGGTCGCGCCACGCAGGGACTCGGCGCGGCCTGCCGCGGTGGCGGCGGTGATCGCGGCGAGTTCGGCATGGGTCGTCACGTCGCCGCTGGTGCTCACCGCGTTCTCGCCCTCGGCGATGACATGGCCTGAGCTGTCGACGGCCACCGCGCCGAACGGGCGGTCACCGCGTGCGGCGGCCTGTCCGGCGAGGGTGATCGCGCGGCGCAGGTGGGTGCTGTCGATCTCGGTGAGTGCGGTCATGAGCTCAGGTCCACTTCCGTTCCGATGCCGTTGGCGCGAGCCTTGTCGATGAGCAGGCGGGCGGCGGCCAGGTCCTGCAGGCCGATCCCGACCGAATTGAACAGGGTGATGTCACCGGCGCCGGTGCGGCCGGGCGTGCGGCCGACGATCACCTCACCCAGTTCGGTGCCCACCGCCGTCTCGGTGATCGCGCCCTCGGCGATGGCCAGCAACGTGTCACCGGACTTGGCGAGCGTGGTACCGATCGAGTCTACGACCACGGTGGCGCGGCGCATGGCCTCACCGTCGACCTCGCGATGATCGGCCCGTGGCGGGGCGCCGACCGCGTTGACGTGCAGACCGGGGCCGAACCAGGCGCCGTGCACGATCGGTGTGCGCGAGGGGGTCAGCGTGCAGAGCACGTCCGCCGCCCGGGTGACCGCCTCGGGTGAGTCGAGCGCGCGCACCTCGAGACCGAGATCGGCGATCGCGGCCCGAAACGACTCGATCGTGGCGGCCGTGCGCGACCAGACGAACACCGTCTCGAGCTTCCGGACCTGCGCGATGGCGCGGGTGTGTTCGACGGCGAGACCACCGGCGCCGATCAGCCCGAGGACCGAACTGTCCTGCCGGGCAAGGTGTTTCGTGGCGACCGCACTGGCGGCCGCGGTGCGCACGGCGGTGACCATGCGGCCGTCGATGAGCGCCTCGCAGCCACCGTCGGCCGCCGAGGTCACCACGATCACCGACCGCTGCACCGGCAGCCCGCGCGCCCGGTTGCCGGGCAGGTCGGCGAGCAGTTTCACGGCAGCGGCGCCCGCGGATTCGGCGGCGGCGACCATCGGCACGAACGCCGCGTCGCCGAGCGTCATCGCCGGTGGCGCGGGCACGAGCGCGGTGCCGAGCGCGAGGTCGGCGTGCGCGCGTTCGACCGCGGCGAGCACCTCGCCGCGATCGAGCACGGCGGCCACATCGGAATGCGACAGGATCAGAGTCAACGTCGGCTCCTCGAGAAAGCGGGGACAGGTCAGGACGTGCGGGCGAAGGCGACGGTCAGGTCGCGCGGCGAGCGGCTGTTGCCGACCAGGCCGCTGACGGCGACGATCGCGATCAGATAGGGCAGCATCACCAGCAGCGCGAACGGCACGCTCACGCCGAGCGCGGGCAGCGCGAACTGCAGCGCCTGGGCGATGCCGAAGAACACCGACGCCCAGATCACGCCGAGCGCGCGCCAGCGGCCCGCGATCACCGCGACCACCGCCAGATAGCCGATGCCGCCGGTCATGTTGTCGCTGAACGAATGCACCTCCGACAGCGCCAGCTGCGCACCGCCGAGGCCCGCGGCGAACGCGGCCAGCAGCACACAGCCGTAGCGGACCGCGCGCACGGACAGACCGGTGCGATCGGCGGCGACGGCGTCCTCGCCGACCGCGTCGATCACCAGGCCCAGTTTGGTGCGGCGGGCGAACACGAACGCCAGGGCGGCGACGACCGCGATGCACAGGTAGCCGAGCGTGGTCTGTCCGAACAGGGCGGGACCGACGATCGGAATCCGGTGCAGCAGCGGGATTTCCAGCGGATCGAAACCGGGAACGCTGTGTCCCTTGCCATCGGCGAGCAGCAGCCGCGCGCCGTAGGTGGTGGCACCGAGGGCGAGTGCGTTGCTGGCGATACCGACGACGATCTGGTTGGCGCGCAGCCCGATGCTCCAGATCGACTGGAGCACACCGAAGATCAGCGCCGCGGTGACGGCGGTGATGGCGCCGAGCACCGGTGACCCGGTGGTGACGGCGCCGAGCACCCCCGCGAACGCGCCGGTCAGCATCATCGCCTCGAGGCTCAGATTGAGCACACCGGCGCGTTCGCTGACCAGTTCGCCGCTGGCGGCCACGAGGATGGGCAGGGTGAAACCGATCCCGCTGGTGGCGATGTCGGTGACCGTGTCGAGGCTCATCGCGGCGCTCCTGCCAGGTCGGTGGTGTCGGGGGATTCGACGGGGGAAACCGGCTGCGGTGCAGCGGGTTCGGACTTGCGAATGGTTCTGGTCCAGAGCGCGGCGCCCGCGATGAACACGATCATCAGCGACTCCACGACCGAGACGGTCGAGGCAGGCACTCCCGCCGCCAGCTGGAGATTGATTCCGCCGGAGACCAGGAATCCGAGCAGCAGCGAGACCGCGACCACCGCGGCCAGTGAGCCACGTGCCAGCAGGCCGACGACGAGACCGGAGAAGCCGTACCCGGAGGACAGGCCCTCGGCCAGCACGAACGGCGCCGAGGCCACGAGCAGACCGCCCGCCACGCCGGAGAACGCGCCCGCGCTGGACAGGCTGAGGAAACGCAGCCGCTGCACGGGCAGCCCGAGCCGGGCGGCGGCATCGGGATTGAGCCCGACCGCGCGCAGCCGGGTGCCGAGCGCGGTGCGCCGCACCAGGATCGCGGTGGCGAACGCGGCCAGCAGCGCGATCCAGAGGGCGATGGTGGCGGGGGAGCGTTCGATGCCCAACAGGGGCAGATGCGCGGCCGGGGTCAGCGGCGCGGACTGCGGCAGGGTCTCCGAGGAGGTCACCGGCTGACGCAGCAGCGCGGGCTCGTGCACGACGAGCAGCACCAGCGCCAGACCGACGAAGTTGAGCAGCAGCGTGGTGATGATCTCGCTGGTACCGCGCCGGACCCGCAGGTACGCCGCGATCGCCGCCCACGACCAGCCCGCGGCCGCGGCCGCGATCAGCACGGCGGGCAGCGTGATGGCGGCGGGCGCGCCGGTGAAGGTGGTGCCGACGGCAGTGGCGGCGATGGCGCCCGCGCAGATCTGGCCCTCGCCACCGACATTCACCAGTCCGGCGCGGTGCGCGATGGTGAAGCCGACGGCCACCAGCATGAGGGTGGCCGCGACATTGAGCGAGGCGCCGATGGCGTAGTTGCTGCCGAACATGCCCTCCCACAGGGCATTCATCGCGGCAGCGGGGGCGGCGCCGGCGACGGCGGCCAGGATCAGCCCGATCAGACCGGCGGCGACCATCGCCGCCACCGCGACGACGAGCGGGTGATGCGCGCACTGACGCAAGCCGATCGGCCGCTGACCGGTTCCACGCAAGGCTGCCGTGGTGCTCCGTACGGCCTGCTCCCAGCGGCGGGGGCTCGAGTCGGCCACGGTCTGTTCCCGAGGTGGTGTGCTCATGCCGCGACTCCCATCATCAGTTCGCTGATCTGTTGTGCGGCAGTGGGATCGGACGTCTCGACCGGACCGGTGAGCGCACCACGGTAGGCGACGAACACCCGGTCGCACAGGGCGAGCAGCTCGGGGACCTCGCTCGAGACCACCAGCACTCCGCGGCCCTCGGCGGCGGCGCGGCGCAACTGGGTCAGTACGAAATCGACCGCGCCGATGTCCAACCCACGGGTCGGCTGGCCCGCGACGAGGCAGCGCAGGTTCGTGGCGGACAGTTCGCGGGCCAGCACCACCTTCTGCTGATTACCGCCCGAGAGCGAGCCCATCCGCACCCACGGCCCCGTCGCGCGCACGTCGAACCGGTCGAGTTCGGCCTGGGCGGCGCGACCGATCGCCCGTCGGTCCAGCAGCCCGAAGCGGCGGAACCGGCCGAGCCGACCGAGGAAGAGGTTCTCGGCGATGGTCATGTCGGCGACCATCCCGTCGCGATGCCGGTCCTCGGGGACGATGCCGAGGCCCAGCTCGGTGCGGGTGGCGGGCCGCGCGGCAGTGATGTCGGTGCCGTCGAGGGTGACGGTGCCGCCGGTGGCCGGAGCACCACCCGCGAGAACCGCGATCAGTTCGCTCTGGCCGTTGCCCTCCACCCCGGCGATGCCGACGATCTCGCCGGGGCGGACCGCCAGGCGCACCTCGTCGAGCGCGGTGCTGCCGTCGTCGCGCTCGGCGCACAGACCCTCGACCGACAACACCGGGGTGGTCGCGTCGAGGGCGGCCGAATTGCTCTGCTTGGCAGTGGGTTTCGCCGCCGCGGTGTCGATGCCGAGCGTGGCGGCCACGGTCGGATCGAGATCGGCGGCCGTGCGACCGACCATCGCGGTGAGCAGCTCGGCGATGCTGGTGGTCGACATCCGCCCGCCGCCAGCGACCGTGCCGCGGCGCAGCACGGTCGCGGCGTCGGCGACCCTGGCCACCTCGCCCAGCTTGTGCGTCACCAGCACCACCGCGGTGCCGTCGGCGGCGACGGCGCGGCAGGTGTCGATCAGCGCGTCGATCTCGGCCGGATCGAGCACGCCCGTCGGTTCGTCGAGCAGGATCAGCGACGGATCGCGCAGCAGCGCCTTGACGATCTCGACCTTCTGCCGCGCCCCGACCGGCATCGTCGCGACCCGCTGGTCGAGATCGACACGCAGGCGGTACCGCTGCGCGATCTCGTCGAGCCGGTCGGTGAGCTGCTTGCGGCGCATCCGGAGGCCGTGCTGGGTGAGCAGCAGGTTCTCCGCGACGGTCATCGTGGTGACCAGGCTGAAATGCTGGTGCACCATGGCGACACCGGCGGCCATCGCCGCCGCGGGGGAGTCGGGCCGGAACTCGCTGCCGCCCAGCAGCATCCGGCCCGTGTCGGGCCGGTAGCCGCCGAACACCAGATTGCACAGCGTCGACTTGCCCGCGCCGTTCTCGCCGAGCACGCAGTGGACGGTGCCCGCTTCGACGGTGACGTCTACATCGTGCAGGGCGCGCACGTCACCGAAACTCTTCCCCAGTCCCTGCAGGATCAATGCGGGAGTGCTCATGATCGTCAGTACGGCTTCACGGCGCCGGTGGCCAGTGCGGTCCTGGCCTTGTCGAGCGCCTCGACGACGGCGGTGTCGGTGCTGCACAGCACGAAGTCGGTGCCGTCGTTGTCCGAGGTCAGCCCGAACTGCACGTTCTCGGCCTTCCAGGTGTCGTCGAGGACGGACTTGACCGCGTACTCGACCTCGGCACCGATATCGGTGTGCACGTAGCCCAGGTAGACCGGATTGCCGCAGTCGCCGGGGATGGGTCCGCCGACGACGGCCGCACCGGACTGGGCCGCGGCCTGCTCCAGACCCGCCTTGCCCAGGTTCACGATCTGACCCAGCGCGCCCGCGCCCGCACCGTAGTTGGCCAGCGCGGCCTGCTTGGCCTTGGCCGGATCGTTGAAGTCGCCCACGTACTGCGGGGTGAGCACCCGGACATCGGGCTTGGCGAAGCGCGCGCCGTTGCCGAAGGCGTTGGCGGCGTTGACGATCGCGGGCAGCTCCACGCCACCGACGAAGGCCACCGCGCCGGACTTCGACCCCGCCGCGGCCACCGCGCCGCTGAGGAACTCCGCCTCGGGCTGCTGCGGATCGTAATAGGCGAGATTGGCCATCGGCACCGCGTCGGCCGGGCCGCCGATCTCGACGAACTTCACGTCGGGGAACTGCGGGGCCACCTTGCGCACATCGGCGTCGGTCTGCCCGCCGAGGGAGATGACCAGGTCGTTGGTGGAGGCGAAGCGAACCAGTGCCTGCTGGTAGTCGGCGGCGGCCACCTGCTCGACCTTGCTCAGCTCCACCTTGTCACCGAGGGTCTCGGCGAGGCGCTGGTAGCCGAGGTACCCCGACTGCATGAAACCGGTGTCCGACAGCGAACCGGGGAAGAACACGCCGACCTTGAGCTTGTCGCCCGAAGCGGCGGTGTCGGCGGATCCGCAAGCCGACAGCAGGGCGGCGGCGGCCAGGGCGGCCGAGCCGAAGGCGATCGCGCGCCGAGTGGACTTGTGCACGGGGTACTCCTTGATCGAACGAACCGCTCACTTAGCGGTATACCGTTAAGTGAGAGCCTGCGGCCCGCAGATGACGGGCGGATTACCGAAACGTAAGAAACGGTCGCGTCCCGCGAGCGGGCTACCGTGGGAGGCGTGCGGGAGCGGAAGGATGCTGTGGTGGCGGAGGAAACGGTGAAGAAGTCGCTGCGGGATCAGGCGTACGAGGAACTACGCGACCGGATCATCGACCTGCGGTTGAGTCCTGGTCAGCGACTGGTGGAACGAGATCTGGCGACCGAACTGGCCATCTCGCGGATCCCGCTGCGCGAGGCGCTGCAGATGCTCGAACGCGAGGGTCTCGTCGTGATCGTGCCGCGCCAGGGTGCCATCGTCGCGCCGTTCACCGTCACCGATGTGCGCGACCTGTTCGACGTGCGCGAGAGCCTCGAAGTGCTCGCCGCCCGCTTGGCCGCCGAGCGCGCCGGGCCCGCGGACCTGGCCGCCCTGCGCGCCCAGCTCACCGCCGCGCGCCAGGCCACCGCCCGCAGCGACCAGGCCGCCATCGCCGCCGCCAATGCCGGCTTCCACGCCGTCATCGTGGAGGTCTCTGGCAACCCGCTGCTGCAATCGCTGCTGCGCCCCTTGGAATCCCGCGTCCGCTGGCTGTTCCACCTCACGAAGGAACGCGACCCCGGCACCCAGTGCGACGAACACGAGGACCTCTACGCCGCCATCGCGGCCAACGACCCCGACGCCGCCGCCGAAATCGCCTACCGCCACGTGGCTTCCGGCCGCGAACCCAGCCTGGCCCTCTCGGCCCAGTGGTCCATGCCCGACATCGACCCGGTCTCGGCTACCCGCACCCGCCAGCGCACGCCCTCGCGCGAGAAGTCGGCCTGAAGGCGACGACCGGCCTGGACCGTTGATCACCAGGCTGTGGTGGCGGTCGGTTCTCGGCCGATGCCTACATGGATGCCTGGTGATCAGTGGTCCAGCAGGGTCAGCGGGCGTGTGCGGCTGCCGCGTGCAGTGCGGTGCGGGCGGCGGTGATGGCGGGGTGGGTGGCGGTGCCGTTGCGGTAGGCGAGGTGGGTGCGGCGGCGGGTGGGCAGGGGAGTGAGGGTGATGTCGTCGGGTGGGGCGTGCAGGGCCATGGCGGGAACGATCGCGGTGCCGGCACCTGCGGCGACCAGGGCCAGGACGGTGGTGAAGTCGTCGGCATGGTGGCGGATGTGCGGGGTGAATCCGGTTGCCTGGCAGGCGCGGACGGTCATCGTGTGGCACAGGGTTGCGGGAGTGCCCGCTATCCAGGGTGATTCGTGGTGCGCGCGAAGGGGATCGGCATCCTGGGTGCTGGTGTCGGTGTGTAGGGAGAGGGCGGTGGCCGGATCTCGGGCCGGGTGTCCTGTGTTGGGGCGGCGGGGCCTGGCGTGCTGGAGGGGTTCGGCATCGGCGGGGTTGGGGGCTGGATCTCGGGTCGCCAGGTAGACGGTTTCGGTGTGCAGCGGCTCGGTCTGCAGGGACGGGTCGGGGTCGGCGGGGACGAGGTCGTAGTCGTGGGTGAGGGCGATGTCGAGGGTGCCCGCGCGCAGGGCGTCGGCGACGTCGGCGGGGTCGATCTCGGTGACGGTGAGTTCGAGGCGGGGGTGGTCGGTGCTGAGGGTGACCAGGGCGGGGGAGAGGAGGGTGCGGGCGGCGGTGGGGAAGGCGCCGATGCGCAGGGTTCCGGTGAGTTCTGTTCGGGTGGAAGCCAATTCGGCGTCGGCGTGTTCCAGGGCGGCGAGGATCGTCTCGGTGTGGCCGACCAGGAGGTGGGCGGCGGGGGTGAGTTCGACCCGACGGCCGGTGCGTTCCAGGAGTGGGACGCCGGCTTCGCGTTCGAGCGCGGTGAGCTGTTGGGAGACGGCCGAGGGCGTGTAGCTGAGCGCCTCGGCGACCGCCGCGATGGTGCCGCGATGGGCGAGTTCGCGGAGCAGGCGCAGTTTGCGGACATCCAGCATCAGTTCAGCTTACGGTCGACATCGGGAATGTGAACTGGACCTGATGTATGTGGCCGCCCGACCATGGACCCATGACCTCGCTGCACGGACTCTTCGTCCCCCTGATCACCCCGTTCACCAGTGGCGGCGCCCTCGCCGCCGAGGCGCTGGAGCGGCACGCGCACACCGTTCTCGACGCGGGCGCGACCGGGCTCGTCGCGCTCGGCACCACGGCCGAGGCGTCGGCCCTGAGTGGCGCCGAGCGGGCACGGGTCCTCGATATCTGCGTGCGGGTGTGCGCCGACCGTGACGCGCCGCTGATCGTGGGCGCGGGCGGCAACGCGACCGCGGAGTCGGTCGACGCGATCACCGCACTCCCGCCGGGCGTCGCAGCGGTGCTGGCGGTGGTGCCGTATTACGTGCGGCCCAGCGAGGAGGGCGTCATCGCGCACTTCACGCAGGTCGCGGCAGCCAGTCCGGTTCCGGTGCTCGTCTACGACGTGCCGTACCGGACCGCGCGGACAGTGAGCGGTGAGACCCTGGTGCGCTTGGCGGACATCCCGAACGTCGCCGGTTTCAAGCACGCCGTCGGCGGGGTCGACGCGGCCACCGTCCACCTGTTCGCCGAAGCCGGTTCGCGCACAACGATTCTGAGCGGCGACGATCGCTTCGCCTCCGCTCAGCTCGCCCTCGGCGCCCACGGCGCGATCCTCGCCGCCGCCAATGTCGCCCCGACCGCCTACGCCGACCTCGTCACCTCCTGGCTCACCGGCGACCTATGGCGGGGCCGAGTACTCGGCAACAGCCTCGATGCCCTCGGCGCCGCACTGTTCGCCGAGCCCAACCCGGTGGTGATCAAGAGCGTGCTCGCCGCTCAGGGCGCGATCCCCGACCCAGGAGTCCGGTTGCCGCTGCTCGCCGCCACTGCTGCGGCCACCGAGAAGGCACTACAGGCGTACCAGGTCGCGATGAGCGCCGTTGTGCCGTCGGCCTAGTCCCGCCTTCGCCAGGTGGTGCCGCTTTCGGCACCGGTCAGGGCGTACTGCGCGGGGTCAGCCGGATGAGCGGGATGGTGCGCCCGGCTCGGCCCGCCTCCCACCGGTAGGTGCTGTAGGCGGGAAAGACGCGGTCGGCGAGTGTCCAGAGCCGGCGGCGCTCGGGCTCGTCGTCGACCACGGTCGCCCGCATCGGCACTCCGCCGAAGACGACCTCGGGATCGGCGAGAAGGTTGTGGTACCAACCGGGATTGGTCGCACTGCCCGCATGAGACGCCACGATGACCAAATGATCGCCGTCCGCGAAGTAGATGACGGCATTGCGCCGCCGGGCTCCCGTTCTGGCACCCACGGTCTCCAGGACGGCGGTCGGGAAGATGAGGGTTGTCGCGAGCCGTCCGCGCGTGAACCGCAGGAGCAGCGGATCGAGTTTCCAGGCGAGGTGACGGGAGACGAGCCGGGCCAGGCGGCCGGTGGCCAAGGCCGAGTAGACCCGCACGAACCAACTCGGCCGACTGGTCGGGTCGACCGGCTGCGAGCGGAAATTGCGTGGTCCGGTGACGAAGTCCCTCATGGCGTTCCCCCGCTCCGAGTTGAACTACTACGACAAATAGTAGTTCAACTCGGCGGGTGTGGGCTGCCGATTCGCTACACCAGCGTGATCGAACCCGCGGGCCCATCCAGCACGGCGATCAGCGCGGGAGCGACGCCCGGTGCGACCGTCAGCTTCGTCCCGAGCGCGTCGAGCGCGGCCTCCACCGGCGCCGGGTCGGGATGCACGGCCTCGAACGAGCGCAGACTCACCCGCGGCAGCGAGCGCGCGGGGTGGGCACTGTCGAGCCAGTCGATGAGATAGGGGACCACGACGATGCCCGTGGTCGCGAACGGCGCGGTGAGCTGCCAGCTCAGCACCTCGCCCTCGACCGTCGTGCGGGACATGTCACGGGGCTCACCGGGGTCGAAGCCGGCCGCGCGGGCCGCGCGCACGACCGTCTCGATCCCGCTGACCTGGGCCAGCCAGGCCGCCAGGCGCGGTTCGGTCAGGGTGTCCAGGCCGAACGGGCGCGGATGCTCGGGTTCGGGGGCGTCGCGATCGATGCCGATGATCTCGAGATAGCTGTGGTCGTCGAGGCCGAGCAGGTAGTTGCGGGTGCCGACGCCGTTGTGCCGCCCGCCCGCGATCGGGGCGACGCCGAGTGCCCTGGCGATGCGGTCGACGGTGCCGGGCAGGTCGGGCGCGGCGAGCACCAGATGGTCCAGAGTGGTCATCCGGCGCACGATAGCCAGTGTGGACGCCCAGGTCACCGGTCTGATTCAGGACGAACAATAAATTTCGCTGGTCTTCGGGCCAGGTTGGTGCCAGGCTCAAGCGGTGACGAAACCTCCGGATATCGGTGCCGCCGGGCCCGATCCCTCAACCGACAAGCTGGACGCCGCCGTTCTCAAAGTGGCGGGCGTGGTCGTCCTCGGTGCCGTGATGTCGATCCTCGACATCACGGTGGTCACCGTGGCCATCCCGACGTTCATGGAGGACTTCCAGGCCTCCGTCGAGGTGGTCGCCTGGACGATGACCGGCTACACCCTGGCCCTGGCCTCGGTCATCCCGATGACGGGATGGGCGGCGGACCGCTTCGGGACCAAACGCCTCTACATGGCGGCGCTGACCTTCTTCATCCTCGGCTCGGTGCTGTGCTCGATGGCGTGGAGCATCGAATCCCTGGTCGCCTTCCGCGTGCTCCAAGGCATCGGCGGCGGCATGCTGATGCCGCTGGGCATGACGATCATGACCCACGCGGCGGGTCCGCAACGGATCGGCCGGGTCATGGCGGTGCTCGGTGTGCCGATGCTGCTCGGCCCGATCTGCGGCCCGATCCTGGGTGGCTGGCTCATCGACGCGTTCAGCTGGCACTGGATCTTCCTGATCAACCTGCCGCTGGGGCTGCTCGCGCTGGTGCTGGCCTTCGTCGTGTTCCCCACCGACAAGCCCAAGCTCTCGGAATCGTTCGACTTCGTCGGCATGCTGCTGGCCTCCCCGGGCCTGGCCCTGTTCCTGTTCGGTGTGTCCTCCATCCCGGAGATGGGGACCGTCGCCTCGGCGCGCGTGCTGATTCCCTCGGCGATCGGCGCGGTCCTGCTGGTGCTGTTCGTGTTCCACGCGCTGCGCACCCCGCACCCGCTGATCGACCTGCGCCTGTTCCGCAATCCGTCGCTGCGCTACGCGGTGATCACCATGTCGCTGTTCGCGACGGCGTTCTTCGGCGCGGGTTTCCTGCTGCCCAACTATCTGCAGCAGGTACGCGGTGAGACCGCCTTCGACGCGGGCCTGCTCATGGCGCCCCAGGGCATCGGCGCCATGCTGACCATGCCGATCGCAGGCTTCCTGGTCGACAAGATCGGTCCGGGCAAGATCGTCATGTTCGGCATCACCTTCATCACCGCCGGTCTGGCCGCGTTCACCCAGCTACACGCCGACACGTCCTATCTGATGCTCGGCAGCGCGCTGTTCGTGATGGGCCTCGGCATGGGCTGCACGATGATGCCGGTGATGACCGCGGCCATCCAGACTCTGACGCACGGTCAGGTGGCGCGCGGGTCGACCTTGATGAACATCATCAATCAGACGGCCGCCTCGATCGGCACGGCCACGATGTCGGTGGTACTGGCCTCCCAGCTCAACAACTTCCCCGAGACGCAGATCGGCATCGCCTCGAACGTCAAACCCGAGATCGCCGCGCAGTTCCCGCCCGCGGTGATCGCCGAGGGCCTGGAGCTGGCCGCGCGCGCGTTCAGCAACACCTACTGGGTGGCGGTCATCCTGGCGGCGCTCACCCTGATCCCGGCGTTCTTCCTGCCGCGGACCAAACCCAAGGCGCCGGTCGACACCGAAGCGTCGATGATGGTCTGAGCCGGACACGCGAAAGCCCGGGCGCGACAACGAGGTCGCGCCCGGGCTTTCGTGATCTCAGCGGCGCTCGGCGATCTGGCGCAGGACCCGCACCATCCGGTCGATCTCGTCGGTGGTGTTGTAGAAGGCGAAGGACGGACGCACCGTCGCCTCCACGCCGAGCCTGCGCAGGATCGGCTGCGCGCAGTGATGCCCGGCGCGCACCGCGATGCCGTGCTCGTTGAGCGCGCGGCCGACATCGACCGGATCGCACCCTTCGAGCACGAACGAGAGCACGCTGGCCTTCTCCGCCGCGGTGCCGATCAGCCGGACACCCGGAATCGCGGCCACCAGGGGGGTGGCGTACTCGAGCAGTTCGTGCTCGTAGCGGCCGATGACGTCCATGCCGATGCGCTGCACGTACTCGATCGCCGCCGCCAGCCCGACCGCGTCGGCGATATTGCCCGTCCCCGCCTCGAACCGGCCCGGCGGGGGCTGGAACACCGAACGTTCCAGCGTGACATCGGCGATCATGTTCCCGCCGCCCTGCCACGGCGGCATGTCCTCGAGGACCGCCGCCTTGCCGTAGACGACGCCGATTCCGGTGGGCCCGAACAGCTTGTGCCCGGAGAACACGAAGAAATCGGCGTCGATGTCCTGCACGTCGATCGGTGTGTGCGGTACCGACTGCGCACCGTCGACCAGGAACTTCGCCCCGACCCGGTGCGCCTGCGCGGCGAGCTCGCGGACCGGCGTGATCGTGCCGAGCGCGTTGGACACCTGCGTCACCGACACCAGTTTGGTGCGATCGGTGAGCAGGCGGGTGTACTCGTCGAGCAGCAGCTGGCCCCGGTCGTCGACCGGGATCACCTGGATCCGCGCGCCCGTCTCCGCGGCCAGCAGCTGCCACGGCACGATGTTCGCGTGGTGCTCGAGGTGCGAGATCAGGATCTCGTCACCCTCGCGCAGATTCTTGCGGCCCCAGGTCTGGGCGATCAGATTGATGCCCTCGGTGGCGCCGCGCACGAACACGATCTCCTGCGCCGAAGACGCACCGAGGAAGTCCGCGACGGTCTCGCGGGCGTTCTCGTAGGCGTCGGTGGCCCGGGCGGCCAGTTCGTGCGCCGCCCGGTGGATGTTGGAGTTCTCGTGCTCGTAGAAATACGCGAGCCGATCGATCACCGCCCGCGGTTTCTGCGTGGTGGCGGCATTGTCGAACCAGACCAGCTGCTGTCCGTTGACCCGCTCGGCCAGGATCGGGAAATCGGCGCGCACCGCGTGCACGTCGAACGGCGGATGCGGGTCGGGTGCGATCGGCGCGATCGGTGCCGGGCTGTCGAGGAAGTAGAACGACGGCGCACCGGCCGGAGACGGCACTCCCGGAGAACGCGGTGGTGACAACACTTCTCGCAGCGATGGCAGGGCGGCGAGGAACGGATCGATGTGCACCGAACCCGGATCGACCGGGGTGCTCGCCGGTGCACTCGATGCGTGCGCGCCCTCCCATCCCGGCACTTCCGGTGCGGGAGTCGGACCGCCCGGCGGTACCGCGCCTTGCCCGCTGGGCTGCACCGGTGCCGACGCCGGTCCGCCGTACGACGTCGGCGCGGGACCATGCCCGGCGGACGGCGCCGCGCCGGAACCGAGTCCAGCGGCCGGCGCCGGTGCGGAGCCCTGCTCGAAGGACGGCGCCGGTGCGAAACCCTGGCCGAAGGCCGCGGGCGCCCGGACACCGGGCGGTGCCGCCGCGTTCGGCCCCGCGGGGTTGTGGGCAATCGGGGGAGTCGCCCCGAGAACCGGCGCCGCCGAGGCAGGCACCGGTGGGGTCACCGGTGGCGACGGCGAATCCGGTTGCAGCAGTGACACTCCGGCCGGACCACCCGGCGCACCGGTGGGCAGCGCGGCGAAGAACTCACCGGCGAGGCGACTCAGCGTCGCCTCGTCCGGCAGTGCGTCCCAGCCGGGCTGCCCGCCCGGTTCAGCCCCGGTAGGTCGGGGCGTAGTCATGGAACTTGTCCACTTCGGCGCCGTGCAGCAGGGCCACCGCGTCATCGGTCAGGATCGCCAGCGAGCAGTACAGCGAGACCAGGTACGAGGCGATCGCGCTGCGATCGATGCCCATGAACTTCACCGACAGGCCAGGACCCTGCTCACCGGCCAGTCCCGGCTGGTACAGCCCGACCACGCCCTGGCGGGATTCGCCGGTGCGAATCAGCAGGAACGAGGTCTTCCCGTCCTCCACCGGCACCTTGTCCGAGGGGATGATCGGGATGCCGCGCCAGGTGAGGAACTGGGAGCCGAACAGGCTGACCGTCGGCGGCGGCACCCCGCGCCGCGTGCATTCCCGGCCGAAGGCGGCCACGCCCTGCGGACTGGTCAGGAAGAAGCCGGGCTCCTTCCAGACCTTGGTGATCAGATTGTCCAGGTCGTCGGGCGTCGGCGGCCCGGCCAGGGTGGTGATGCGCTGGCGCTCCACCGTATTGGCGATCAGCCCGTAATCCGGGCTGTTGATCAGCTCGCCTTCCTGGTGCTCCTTGATCGCCTCGATGGTGAGCCGCAACTGCTGGGCGATCTGGTCGTGCGGGCTCGAATACAGATCCGAGACCCTGGTGTGCACGTCGAGGATCGTGTTGACGGCCTTGAGACGGTACTCGCGCGGATCCTTCTCGTAATCGATGAAGGTCTCCGGCAGGGGCGACTCGTCGAAGTTGTCGCACTGGATGTCGACGGTCTGTTCGTGCGTGACGCGATTGCGCCGATAGATACCGGCCTCGACCGGAACCCAATTGAGTAGATGGACCAACCACCGTGGGGTGATCGACTCCATCTGCGGGACGGTCTTGGTCGCGTTGGCCAGTGTGCGGGCGGCGACATCGCCGAGCGCGACTGGACTGGGGACAGCTTTGGTCATCGAACCACCTCGAGATTAGGCAAATCGACGGTTAACCGGCGGGGACAGACTAACCCCCGCCGGTCTCGGCTGTCGTACCGAGATCGCCGTGTCCGACGGCCGTTTACACGAGGTAACGAAATCTCAACCGTAGAGCTTGACGAACGCCTCGAGCGAGCGCTCGATGTCGCCGCGCAACGCCTTCGCCACCGCCGAGCCGATCGGGCCGAACAGCGGTGCGCCGCCGAGGTCGATGTCGACACTCACCTTCGACCCGGTGCCCTTGGGCTCCACCAGCATGCCGAGACCGAACTTGGTCCCGCCGATGCCCGTTCCGGTGAGCGCGAGCCGCCGCGGTGGCTCGGCCGTGCGCACGGTCCAGGTGACCTTGTTGCGGAAGCCCTTGACCCGGGCGATGCCGACGAGCACGGTGCCGGGAGTGAGGTCCTCGGGCAGGGTGCCGCGCCAGGCCTCGTGGATGGTCAGCCAGTCGCCGAGCCGCGGGAGGTCGGCGGCGTGGGCCCACGCCTGATCCGGCGGGACGGGGACATCGACGGAGAGCTTCAGTTTCGCCACGCCGGGATGGTATCCGGTACCCGAGGTTCCGCCTCGGGCGGCTCGAGGCATAGCGAATCAGAATAGATCAACCGTCCGGGAGCGCGGGCGGCTTCGGCGGGAATTCTGATGGCGGACAGGAAGATCCACTTCGAAGTCGATCATGATGCTGCTAGTGTGTGCGGGTCGCTGGAAGCGGAGCATGTGGATCGGATATTCCGACCCGGCCCGCGGTCGAAGGCGAATGCCTCCCGGGCAGGCCGGGCAGGGCCCACCGGCCAGGGCGTCGCGTGGTCACGACGACGAAAGATCTGATGAACTCAGGAATCGCGGTGCTGCTACTCGCCATCGGAGCACCGCTGTTACTGCTCGCGATGGCCGTTGCCGTGGTGGCGATGCGTAACGAGCGCCAGCAACGACTGCGCGCCGACGCCGCGATCCGCGAACGCCTCGCCGCCGAAGAAGCCCTGCTCCAGCTGGCGCGCACCACCCTACCCGCGATCACCGAAGCGGTGCGCCGCCACGAGATCCCGACCGTGGCGGTCGACGTGCCCGCGGACCTGGGCGACTCGCAGTTCGGCCAGGCGCTGCAGTGGATCGCGACCGGGCACGCCGAGGACCTGCGCACCGTCACCGAGGACACCAGGGCGATGGTCGAGCGCTACGGCGAGCAGCGCCGCACCAGCGAGGTCAAGGCCGCCCAGGAGCAGGCGCGGGCCGAGGTGGCGGCGTCTTCGCGCGCGGCCACCAGCGCCGCGGTGCGGTCGTTCGGCACCTCGGTGGTCAGCCTCGGCACCGACCTCGGTCAGGTGGTCAGCTCCGCGCTGCGCGAGCACCGCGACGACGCGATCTACGAGACGCTGACCCGCATCGACCACACCGTGCAGCAGATGATCCGCCAGGCCCAGTCCTATGTGATCGTCTCCGGTGGTCTGCCCGGTCGCCGCTGGCCACAGCAGTCGCTCACCGATGTCGCGGGCGGTGCCACCGGGCGGGTGCGCGAATTCCTGCGCGTGCGCTCGGGACAGTGCGAACGGATCGTGATCAGCCGCGCGGTCGAACCGCTGGTGCACACCCTCGCCACGCTGCTCGACAACGCGCTGCGCTACTCGCCGCCGTCCTCGTTCGTCGAGGTCGGTTTCCAGGAGGGCCATCACGGCGTCACCGTCATCATCGACGACGCGGGCATGCGGATGAGTCCCGAACAGCTCGAGGACGCGCGGCTGGTGCTCAGCGGCGAACGTCCGGTCGACATCCACGATCTCGGTCCGGCGCCGAAGGTCGGTTTCCCCGGCATCGCGGCGCTGGCCGGTCGCTACGGGTTCTCGGTCCATGTCGACGGACCGAACATCTTCGGCGGTATGCGGGCCATGGTCTACGTGCCGTCGGCGCTGCTGGTCAGCGGTGCCGCGCCGCGGTTGCCCGAGCCCGAACTCGCCGCTCCCGCACATATTCCGGTTCCGGTGCCTACGCTGGTCGAAGCCGAGGCGCCCAGCGCCGCGGTGCACGAGATCACCAGTGGCGGGCTGCCCAAGCGCCGCCGCAGGCCGGTCGCCCCGGATTCGGCGGGGGTGGCCACCGAATCGGGGCAGGCTCGCCCCGACCTCGCCGCTGCCTGGCACAGCGGTTCCCGCAGCGGTCGCGCCGCTGCGGCCGAGCGAACCACGGAAGGAACAGCCGATGAGCACACCGGTGGCAGATAGCACGAACCGACTGGCGTGGCTGCTCGAGGATCTGGAGATCCCCGGCGTCCGCTTCGCGGTGCTGCTGTCCGATGACGGACTGCGCATCGCCCATTCCCGTGGCGTGGCCAAGGACGATGCCGAGCGGTTCGCCGCGGCCGCGTCGGGTCTGCGCTCCCTCGGCAAGGCGCTCGGCGAGTTCTGCGGCGGGTCGTCGAACTCGGTGCGCCAGAACATGACCGAGTACGACGAGGGCATGATCATGATCACCGCCGCCGGGGTCGGCGCGCTGCTCGGGGTGGCGACGACGGTCGACGTCGACGTCGCGCTGGTGGCGCACCGGATGAACGAGCTGGCCTCGCGCGTCGGGCACGAAATCGGCGCCGCGCCCCGGCACGGTGGCAGGTAATGAGCCGGGGCAGGCGCGATCCCGACCTGGTCAGGTCGTACGTGCGCACGGGTGGGCGGGTCCGAGCGGCCCATGAACTCGACCTGGTGACCCTGGTCAGGGCCGTCGCCGACGGCAGGCCCGACCATCGTCCCGACGAACGCCGCCTGTTGGCGCTCACCAGCCGCCGCGGCGCGCTGTCGATCGCCGAGTTGTCGGCCTATCTCGATCTACCCGCTTCCGTCGTGAAGATCATCGTGTCCGATCTGCTCGACAGCGGCCATCTGCAGTGCCCGACACCGGCTGAGGTGAAGCCGGAACTCGCGTTGATCAAGGAGGTACTGCATGGTCTCCGTGCCATCGCGGGCTGAGGTCGAATACGTCGCCGAGACCGTGACCCGGTCGGTGAAGATCCTGGTCGCGGGGAACTTCGGCGTCGGCAAGACGACATTCGTGTGCGGGGTCTCCGAGATCCGGCCGCTACGGACCGAGGAGACCATCACCGAGGCCAGTATCGGCGTCGACGACATGGCCGGGCTCGGCAGCAAGGTGCAGACCACCGTCGCCCTCGACTTCGGCCGGCTCACGCTCAATCCGCAACTGGCGCTGTACCTGTTCGGCACGCCGGGGCAGGAACGGTTCGCCCCGCTGTGGGAGGAACTGGCGCGCGGCGCGCTGGGCGCGCTGGTGCTCGTCGACACCCGGCGCATCGAGAAGGCCGACGACGTGCTCTCGGCGCTCGAGCAGCGTGGCGTGCCGTACGCGGTGGCGGTCAACGAGTTCGAGGGATTCCGGCGCTATCCGCTCGAGGAGGTGCGGGAGGCGCTCGATCTCGCGCCGGACACCCCGGTGGTCGCGGTGGACGCGCGGCGGCGCGATCACGGACTGCGTGCCCTGATCACCCTGGCGGAGTACCTGTTCCGTAGGCAGGAAGCAGCAGTGTGACCATGCTCGACCCCGTGGCCGAGGCGCGGGTGCCGATGTACGCACCCGAGTTCGCGGCCGATCCGCAGGCTGCCTATCGGGAGATGCGGAGTCGCTTCGGCTCGCTGGTGCCTGTCGAACTGTCCCCGGGGATCCGGGCGACGCTGGTCATCGGGTATCACACCGCGGTCCGGATCCTCAACGATCCCGACCACTTCCCGGCCGATCCGCGCATGTGGCAGCGCGACATCCCGCCGGACTGCCCGGTGCTGCCGATGCTGCAGTTCCGTCCGGCCGCGCTGCGCACCACCGGTGCCGAGCACGCACGGTACCGGCAGGCCAACGTGGCCGGGATCGCCGGGGTCGACCTGTACGCCATGCACAGCACGGTCGAGCAGTTCGCGATTCCGCTGATCAACAGCTTCTGCGCGACCGGGTCGGCGGATCTGTTGAGCCAGTACGCCTTTCCGCTGGTCTTCCAGGCGCTGAACTCGATGCTCGGCTGCACCCCCGAGATCGGGGCGAAGGTGGCCACCGGGATGGCGCAGATCTTCGAGGGCGACGAGGCCGAGGCGGGCAACAACCTCCTGGCGACGGCGCTGTCGGACCTGGTCGCGCTGCGCCAGCGCGAGCCCGGCGACGATGTCGCCACCCGCCTGCTGCACCACCCGGCGGCGCTCACCGACGAGGAGATGGTGCACCAGCTGCTGGTGCTCTACGGTGCGGGGATCGAACCGATGCTGAACCTGGTGGTCAACACGCTGCGGCTGATGCTCACCGACGATCGCTTCGGCGGCAGCGTCCTCGGCGGCAGCCTGTCCACCCGCGACGCGCTCGACGAGGTGCTGTTCACCGATCCGCCGCTGGCCAACTTCTGCATGACCTACCCGCGCCAGCCCATCCTGGTCGACCAGACCTGGCTGCCCGCGCACGAACCCGTCGTGATCAGCATGTCCGCGTGCAACAACGATCCGGCCATCGCCGGGCGCGATGTCGTCGACAATCGCGCGCACCTGGCCTGGAGCGCGGGCCCGCACGGCTGTCCCGCCAAGTCGGTGGCCTACCTGATCGTGCAGGACGCGATCGACCAGCTCCTCGACGCCCTCCCCGAACTCACCCTGGCCGTGCCCGCCGAGCAACTGGTCTGGCGACCGGGCCCCTTCCACCGCTCCCTGGCCGCACTACCGGTCGAGTTCCCGAAGACCCCGCCGCTGCCGATGCCCTGAGCGGGTTCATCGAGCCCGGAGCGCTGGTCCGACGAAACGTTCGACCAGGTGTCGTTCGGCCGCGGCGTCGGGCAGCGGCCAGGTGAGCAGGGACAGCACCACGCGCACGATCCAGCCCGCCGCCGCGTCGTCCGGGACGATGCTGGTGAGGGTGGTCGCGATGCGGCCGAGTTCGGGTGCGTCGGCGAGGAATTCGTCGGTGTCGGCGGAGCGGTGCCGGATCAGCCACTGCCGCAGGACCGGGTCGGCGCGAATGGCCGCGACGGCGGCCAGGATGGCCTCGACCGGTCGTCGGGCGGGCGGCACCGGATCGATGGCCGCCTCCACCCTGGCGACGACATTGCCCGCGGCCCGGACCATGACCGCCCGCACGATCCGTGGTTTCCCGCCCGCGTAGCGGTACAGCGTCGCGCGCGAGCAACCCGCCGCGGCGGCGATGTCCTCGGCGGTGACCATGTCGATGCCCCGCTCGAGGAACAGGGCGAGGGCGGCGCGTTCGATGCGGTCGACCGCCATGGCGCGCCGGTCGCCGCCCGCCAGCCAGTCGGTCTGTCCGGTCATCCGCAGACTCCTCGGTTCGCTGTCTCGAGCTGAGACATCCTGTCGAATCTGTCTAGTCGAATCGGTGCTGGAAGAAGGTGGTTTCACCGATCTTCGAACCATGCGTTCCGGGTGATCCGCTGTCGCAGGACGAGACGGTCGTTGCCGTGGCCGTGTCACCGCGAGACGGTGTCGGTGCTCGACAGCCCGACCACGAAAGGCGGCAACCATGGACCTCGACGCGCTGGATCTGTTCGACGCGGCGGTACTGGACGATCCCACCCCGCTCTACCGCGCGCTGCGCGAGAACGCGCCCGTGCACCGGGTGCCGGGAACCGACTTCTTCCTCGTCGCCTCCTGGGACACGGTCGCCGAAGCGGCCCGGCGGACGACGGAGTTCTCCTCGCATCTGACCGGTGTGCTCGTCGACCGGCCGGGCGCGGCGCCGACGACCTTCGATCTCGACGCGACCGGGCAGGGCCTGCACGTTCTCGCCACGGCGGACGGCGATGTGCACAGCGCGCATCGCGGCATCGTCGGCCCGGCACTGGCCAAACGGGTCCGCGCACTGGGCCCGTGGGTGAACGCGCTGGTCGAACGACTCTGGTTCGAGGAACTCGACGGCGACCGAATCGACTGGGCCACCGGGATCGCCGACCGGCTGCCGTTGGCACTGATCGCCGAACTCGCCGGCCTACCCGGCGCGGATGTGCCGCGACTGCTCACCCTGGCCTACGACTCGACCGAGATGCTGGGCGGCGTCGTCGCCGAGGGACGGATGCCCGCGTTGATCTCCTCGGCGGCCGAACTGGCCCACTACTGCTACCTGGCCGTCACCGGCGCTACGCAGCGGACCGGTGCGCCGGATTCGCCACAGACACTGCTCGACGTGCTCGTCGCGGCCGTGCGCGCGGGCACGATCGACGAGCCGCAGGCAGTGCTGATCCTGGTGCAGCTGATCGGTGCCGGCGGTGAGTCGACCGCGGGTCTGATCGCTTCGGCAGCCCGGCTGCTCGCCACCGATCCTGGGCTGCAAGCACATATGCGCGAGCGCCCCGACCTGATTCCCGCGTTCCTGGACGAAGCGCTGCGCCTGGAGTCGCCGTTCCGCGGCCATCACCGTCATGTTCTGGTCGACACCCGGCTCGGTGGTGTCGATCTGCCCGCGGGCAGCCACCTGCTGCTGCTGTGGGGTGCGGCGAACCGGGATCCGGTGGCCTATCCCGATCCTGACGTCCTCGCCTTTGATCGCCCGCGCGGTCGCGCGCACGCGGCCTTCGGCGCGGGAGCCCACTTCTGCATCGGCTCGGCATTGGCCCGGTTGGAGGCGACGGCCGCGATCACGCTGCTGCTCGAGCGCACCGAGCGATTCGGCCTCATCGACGCGGAGCCGCCGCGCTGGGTACCGAGCCTGTTCGTACGCCGCCACGCGACGCTTCCCCTGCGCGTCATCGGCCACTGACCGTCGGTGCACGGCCCGCGTACTCGCGCGGGATGCGGGCTCGGGCACACGAATTCGGGGGAGGCGCGCAACATTCGCCAGTGCTCGTCTCGCGGAGGGAACGCAGGCTGGTAAGAGCGCTTGTTTCGAACATGGCTACCTATCGTGAGAATCTGGCAAATCCTGGGACAGCGTGGAACAGCACGGTTAGCGGAGGGTTTGCCTCGTGTGGATACCGGTTGGTTCTCTCCGGATTGTTCGCCGAATTCGCACATGGAGGAATCGGTCGATGAATACCGGTCGGTAGCGGTCTTTTCCCTTTTGGAGACCGCTTGACGGGTGATCTTCCTCGTCCTACTGTCCTGTCACTCGAAATGTTCTACCGGACGGCACGTCAGCCCCCTGCCGTCCTCCGTGTGCGTTTTCCTAGGAGTGAAGATAGTGCGAAGTAGAATGCTGTCCGTCATGGGCGCGATGGTGTTGGCGCCCATTGCCACCGCGCTCGTTCCGGCCGCGAATGCCGAGGCCCACGGCTGGGTCACCGGACCGGCGAGCAGGCAGGAACAATGTGCCAAAGGGATCGTGTCGTGTGGGCCGATACGCTATGAGCCGCAAAGCGTCGAGGGGCCCAAAGGATTGACCAATTGCAGTGCGAACAGATATCTCGAACTCGATGACGACAGTCTGGGCTGGGTGCCGCAGAAAGTATCCGGGAGCACGACATTCACCTGGCAGAACACCGCGAATCATCGCACCCTGAATTGGGAGTATTTCCTCGGCGGCACGCGGATCGCGGTTTTCGACGGCCGTAACGAACAACCGTCCATGCGGGTGAGTCACACGATCGATCTGTCGAAGTATTCCGGTCGCCAGAAATTGCGCGCGGTCTGGAACATCGGCGATACCGCGGCCGCCTTCTACAGCTGTGTCGACCTCGAGATCAGCGGCGGGGGCGGCGGCACACCCCCGACCACCACGCCGAAGCCGACCACTTCGACGCCGAAACCGACCACTCCACCGCCCACGACGACCCCGCCCCCGACGACCACGAAACCACCGGTGACCACGACGAAACCACCGGTCACCACGACAACACCCGGCGGCGGCCACGAACACCCGACCACCGCACCCTGGCGGCAGCACGCCACCTACGCCGTCGGCGACAAGGTCACCTACCAGGGCGTCACCTACAGCTGCCGCCAGGCACACACCGTCCACGACCCGAATTGGACGCCACCGAATACACCCGCCCTCTGGTCGCGGGCCTGACCGACGGGGTCGGCGAGAAAAGGAAACGTTTCGTGTGTTCTCCCCCCATCGATCCGGCGATGGGGCCAGGATTGACACCGACTCGCCGACCTCGCGTTCGGTCGGCCCCGCAGCACAAGGGACGTGAGATATGAGTGACCGGAAATTCGCCCTCGCCGTCGCCGCCACCGGAACCGCACTGCTGGCCATGACGATCGGCGCACCTTCGGCATCGGCCGGGGTCTCGCAATTGAGCGTGCTCCCCGGACTCAGTTTCGGATTGGCGACCGACTACGGCACCGGGTGCACCCACCAGTTGCTGGCCCGCCTCAGCGTCGGCATCGATCCCGTTTCCTTCTACGACAACGGCTCATTGCTGGCCGTCGTCACCCCCACCGACGGCATCGCCACCTTCGAGTGGGTGCCGTCGAGCACCGGCGCGCACTCACTCGCCGCCATTCAGAACGGTGTCGGTCGCGGCATCGACGTGAGCGTCGGCCGTGGCTACCGGTTCGGGGAATCCTGCGTGATCACCGGCGGCTGATTCGACCACGGTGGCCCGGTCCGCACGGATCGGGCCACCCTCGTGTCCGGATCATTTCTGGTCGACCAGCTTCTTCTTGTCGCCCTTTTTCGCCGCCGGCCTCTTCGCGCCCTTCTTCGGCGCGGACCCGTTGCCGGAGACGTCCTCGGTCGATGTCACAGCGGTGACGACCAGATCGTCGTCGGCGGTGTCGACATTCACCGTGGCGCCCGGTTCCAGTCCGCCGTCGAGCAGCAGCCGCGAGATCCGGTTGTCGAGTTCCTTCTGCACCGTGCGCCGCAGCGGCCGGGCACCGTACTCGGGCTGGAAGCCCTTGTCGCCGAGCCAGTCCACCGCGGACTCGCTGATGTCGAGCCCGATGTCCTGGGCGGCCAGCATCCGGCGGGTGCGGTCCAGGATCAGGTTCACGATCCGTTCCAGCTGCGACTTGTCGAGCCGGTGGAACACCACCGTCTCGTCGATCCGGTTGAGGAACTCGGGCCGGAAGTGCTGACCGAGCCGTTCCATCAGCTCCGGTTCGATCGCGTCCAGGTCGCCCTCGGGGGCCTTCAGGATCAGGTCCGAGCCGATGTTGGAGGTCATGATCACGATCGTGTTCTTGAAATCGACCGTGCGGCCCTTGGAATCGGTGACCCGGCCGTCGTCGAGCAGCTGCAACAGCACATTGAACACATCCGGGTGCGCCTTCTCGACCTCGTCGAACAGGATCACCGAATACGGCTGCCTGCGCACCTTGTCGGTGAGCTGGGCCGCATCGTCGTAGCCGACGTATCCGGGCGGGGCGCCGACGAGCCGGGAGACGGTGTGCTTCTCCTGGAACTCGCTCATGTCGAACCGGATCAGCCGGTCCTCGTCGCCGAAGACGGCCTCGGCCAGCGACTTGGCCAGCTCGGTCTTGCCGACACCGGTCGGGCCGAGGAACAGGAACGAGCCGATCGGCCGGTTCGGATCCTTGAGCCCGGCCCTGGCCCGGCGCACCGCCTCGGCGACCGCGACGATCGCCTCGTCCTGGCCGATCACCCGCTTGTGCAGCACGTCCTCGAGCTCGAGCAGGCGCTGCTTCTCCTCGGCGGTGAGATCGGCGACGGGAATGCCGGTCTGGCGCGAGATCACCTCGGCGATGTCGACCACGTCGACCTCGGGGTCGGCGGCGGTGACGCCGGATTCCTCGAGCTCCTGCTCGGCGGCGGCGATGTCGGCCTTGAGTGCCTTGGCCTTTTCGTAGTCCTCGCCCGCGACCGCGGCGTCCTTCTCCCGATTGAGGCGGGCCAGCTCCTCGTCCTTGGCCCTGACCTCCGGATCGGGGGTACCCGAACGCAGCCGCACGCGCGCGCCCGCCTGGTCGATCAGGTCGATCGCCTTGTCGGGCATGAACCGGTCGGTGATGTAGCGGTCGGAGAGCTCGGCGGCCGCGATCAGCGATTCGTCGGAGTAGCGCACCTGGTGGTGCTCCTCGTAGACGTCGACCAGGCCGCGCAGGATCTCGATGGTGTCGGCGACCGACGGTTCGGCCACCATCACCGGCTGGAAGCGGCGTTCGAGCGCGGCGTCCTTCTCGATGTACTTGCGGTACTCGTCGATCGTGGTCGCGCCCACCACGTGCAGGTCGCCACGGGCGAGCGCGGGCTTGAGCAGATTGCCGGCATCCATCGACCCCTCGCCGCCGCCCCCGGCGCCGACGATGGTGTGCAACTCGTCGATGAACACGATCAGTTCGTCCTTGTGCGCGCGCACCTCGTCGAGGATCTTGGTCAGCCGCTCCTCGAACTCGCCGCGATACTTGCTGCCCGCCACCAGCGACCCGACATCGAGCGCGATGACGCGCCGGTCGGTGAGCGTGGACGGCACGTCCCCGTTGACGATCCGCTGCGCCAGCCCCTCCACGATCGCGGTCTTGCCGACCCCGGGATCACCGATCAGCACCGGATTGTTCTTGCGGCGCCGGGAGAGGATCTCGATGGTCTGCTCGATCTCCTCCGCCCGGCCGACCACCGGGTCGACCAGTCCCTCGCGGGCCTCGGCGGTGAGGTCGCGGCCGTACTCCTCCAGGGTGGGGGTGTCGGACTTCTCCTTGCGCGGCGACGGCAACGGCTGACTGCCCGCGCCACCGGTTCCGCCACTGCTCTGGGTCGCGGCGATCCCGGAACCGAGGATCTGCGCCGCCACACTGTCGGACAGCGAGGCGATGCCGAGCAGGATGTGTTCCGGGCCGAGGTAGCTGCTGCCCGCCTGCGCGGCCTGGCGCTGGGCGGCCCGCAGGGCCAGTTTGGTGGCGGGGCTGAGAGTGATGTCGGCCAGGGTGTTCTCGCTGGGCTCGCCGGTGTCGAGATAGTCCTGCAGATCGTCGGCGAGCTGGTCAGGGTCGAGCCCCAGCTCGGCCAGGATGCTGCGTCCGGGCTCGGCCTCGGTGGCCGCGTAGAGCAGGTGCTCCGGGGTGATCTCGGGGTTGCCCCAGTCCCGCGCCGCCTCGCGCGCCGAACCGACCAGCAACTTCGCGTTGTCGGTCATCAGCCGACTGAGATCGATGCGCTGTACCGGCGGTTTCGCCGACATCCCGGAACCGAAGAACCGCTGGAAGATGTCGTCGAACGGGTCTGTCGAACCTGCCCAGCTCGCTGTCATGCCCACACCTCTTCGCTCGTCACGCCGCGCGTCGCGGCGACTCCTGCAGATCGGGTCGGTACTGCCAGCAATACTTCGGCAATGCGCGGCGGCGTGCAAGCGGTTGGACAGTTTCACATCAGCAACATCGTGAGGTGTGGCGCGCAAACCAAAATCCGGCCGAATCGCCCCGAAACCACCGGTTTTGTCTGATTCTTGATCGGGGAGCGGCACGGACGGGTAGCGTGACGACCCGCGCGGTGGTATTGGCCGTCGCGCCCATATTTGCCCGCCGACCGAGCTGGTCGAACAGGCCGACGGGAAGAGCACGGAGTTTGGTCAACGACGTCATCGATGTCAGCGCGGATTTCACGATCGCGCGTCAGGCATTGTGGGATGTGCTGCTGGATCCGCAGAGTTATCCGCGGATGTTCACCGGCATAGGTAGTTGTGAACGCGTCGAGCGTCCCGACGGGGCGGTCGTCTGGCAGGTGCGGGTCGGCTCGGCCGCCGCGGGCATCCAGACCCACGAGTTCGTGCTGTCGATCGGCCGCTGGTACGAGAGCTTCGAACTGCGCAGCCCGGTCCTCGGGAGTTTCGTGTCCGTGCGGCTGCGCGGGGATGTGGAGCGCACCCGGCTCGACATCACCCTGTTCGCCGCCGCCACCGTCCATCCCGCGCTGGCCAATCGCGGCAACTCGGCGGTCACCGACTGGGTCAAGGCCGGGCTGCGCCGGACCTCCGACGTGATCGCCGGCACCCGCTCCTCGGTGGTGATCAACGCCGAGCGTTCGCCGCTGCGCCGCAACGCCGGGGTCGCGCGCAGCATCGCGGCCACCGGTCTGATGCGGCCCGAGCCGGTGTCGATGGTGAAACAGCTGCGGGTGCTGTCGAAATGGGGTTTCAACCTCGCCGGTGGCTACGCCGCGGGCGCCGCGCACGAGCCGGACCGGGTGGCGATCATCGACCCGATCCGGCAGCGCAGCTTCGCCGAGGTCGACGCGCGCTCGAACGCGCTGGCGGGCGCGATGTACGCACTGGGCCTGCGCGCGGGTGACGCCATCGGCCTGCTGGCCCGCAATCACGCGGGCATGGTCGAGACCATGGTCGCGGCGGGCAAACTCGGTGTGGACGTGGCGCTGCTCAACGCCGGACTGTCCGGGCGCCGGATCGAGGAGATCGTGCAGCGGCACCGTCTCAGCGCGGTCTACGTCGACGGCGAGCTGGAAACGCTGATCCGCTACCTGCACAGCGAGATCCCGCGCTTCACCACCGATCAGTGCCCGCCCGACCCGGAGCGCACGACCGTCGACGGGCTGATCGCGCTGGGCCAGGACGACTTCCCGGTGCCCGCGCACCCCGGCCGGCTGATCGTGCTCACCTCCGGCACCAGCGGGTCACCCAAGGGCGCGCGCCGCCCGCACGCCAAGGGCTTCAGCACCATCGCCGCACTGCTGTCGCGGATTCCGTTGCGCGTGGAGGAGGTGATGCTGATTCCGGCGCCGCTGTTCCACACCTGGGGCCTGGCCGGTCTGCAGCTGAGCACCGCGCTGCGCGCCACGGTGGTGCTCACCGACGGGTTCGACGCCCTCGACTGCCTGCGCGCGATCGCCGAGCACAAGATCAGCACGCTGATCGTGGTGCCCACCATGGTGGAACGGCTGCTCGACGTGCCCGCGGACGTGCGCGCGGGCTTCGACCTGTCCAGCCTGCGGCACGTGGTCAGCTGCGGCGCGCCACTGGCCGGGGCCACCGTGCTGCGCTTCCTCGACACCTTCGGCGACGTGCTCTACAACGTCTACGGCTCGACCGAGGTCTCCTGGGCCAGCGTCGCCACACCCGACGACCTGCGGGTCTCGCCGACCACCGCGGGCAGGCCCCCGCTCGGCACCAGGGTCGCGGTGCTCGGCCCGGATCTGCGGCCGGTGCCGGTCGGCTCCACCGGGCACATCTTCGTCGCCAACCACATGCTCTTCGACGGCTACGTCAACGCCGCGCCGCCGGAGGAGGCCGACGGCATGCTCGACACCGGCGACCTCGGCTATCTCGACGCCTCGGGCCGGTTGTTCGTGGCGGGCCGCGACGACGAGATGATCATCTCCGGTGGCGAGAACGTCTTCCCGCGCCCGGTCGAGGAGGCACTGGCCCATCTGCCGCAGATCACCGAGGTGGCCGTGGTCGGCGTGCCCGATCGGGAATTCGGGCAGCGGCTGGCCGCTTTCGTGGTGAAACGCGAAGGCGCGGGCCTGGATTCGGACATGGTCCGGACCTACATCCGCAACCGCCTCAGCCGCTTCTCGGTGCCCCGCGATGTCACCTTCCTCAGCGCCCTGCCGCGCGGGGAGACCGGCAAGATCCTCAAGCGGGTGCTGGTTCGCCCGGAATCAGCGCTGAGCGAGTAGCCGCCAGAGCGCGCGCTCGATCGTCGTCGAGGCCTGTTCGGCGGTCAGCCCGCGCCGGTCCTGCAAATGGTGACGCATCGGCCAGGCGAGGGTTCCGTCGACCAGATCGAGCAGCTCGTCGTCGACCGCGCCGTCGGGTGCGGTGAGTTCGGGCGCGAACAGGGTGGCCAGCGTGGTGCGGATGCGTACGTCGGTGCGGCGCATCCGAGTGTCGATCGCCGGGGTCACGCGCGATTCCCGCAGGCCCGCCAGCCGGGGCGTGCGCTGCAGGGCGAAGATCGCCGCGCTCTGCTCGACCGCGAGCGCGATCCGCTCGGCGAGCGGCCGGGTGGGATCGGGCTCGGTAAGGCAGGCCTCCACCATCGCCGACTGGCGATCCATCGCCGCGACGAGCAGCGTTTCCCGGTCGGCGAAGTGCACGAAGACGCTGCGCACGGAAGTCCCCGCCCTGGCGGCGATCTCACGGGAGGTGGGCTCGATGTCGCCATCGCCGACCGCGGCGAGCAGTCCGTCGATGATGGCCTCGCGCGTCTTGTCCGGATCGCGCCGCCGTCGGGGCCGCCGCTCGTCCGCTGTCTCGGCCTGTGACCTCATCGACCCATCTCAGCACAGACCGCCGCGGCCCGGGTGGATCACTGCCCGCCGACGAGCGCGCGCAGGAAGAACCCCAGGTTGGCGGGGCGTTCGGCCAGGCGGCGCATGAAATAGCCGTACCACTGGTCGCCGTAGGGGACGTAGACGCGCACGTGATTGCCCGTGTCGGCGAGGCGCTGCTGCTCGTCGGCCCTGATGCCGAACAGCATCTGGTACTCGTACTCCTCGGTCTTGCGCTGCGCGGACTGCACGGCGACCGTGGCGGCGCCGAGCACGGCCGGATCGTGCGAGGCGATCATCGGATAGCCCGCACCCGCGACGAGCACGGCCAGACAGCGCAGATACGAGGCGTCGACCTCGGTCCGGTCGCGGAAGGCCACCGACTCCGGTTCGTCATAGGCGCCCTTGCACAACCGGATTCGCGATCCCGGCCCCGCCATCGCCCGGCAGTCCTCCTCGGTGCGGCGCAGATACGCCTGCAACACCGTGCCGAGCCACGGGAACTCCGCGCGCAGTTCCCGCACGATCGAGAGCGTGGAGTCGGTGGTGGTGTGGTCCTCGGCGTCGACGGTGACCCACAGTCCGGCGGCCTCGGCGGCGGCGCAGATCTGGTGGGCGTGGTCGCGGGCGATCGCGTGCCCGTCTCGGGGCAGGGCCTGACCCAGGGCCGAGAGCTTCACCGAGACCTCCAGCGGCCGAACGGCTCCGGCCGCCACCTCCGCCTGGGGCAGACGGCCGAGCGCGGCGATCAGCGACAGATAGTTCGCGACGGTGGCCTGCGCGCTCGCGAGATCCGTGGTGTCCTCACCCAGGTAGTCGATGCTGACGAAACGACCGGAGCGCAGCAGGGTCCGCGCCGCGTCGACCGCCTGCTCCTCGGTGGTGCCCGCGACGAACCGGGCCACCACCGCGCGGCTCACCGGCAGCCGGGTGACAGTGCGTTCGAGACGCGCGGACCGGGCGGCGGCGAGCATGGTCGAGCGCAGTGCGGACATCAGCGGACCTCCGTCTCGGGTGCCTGGTGCGGATAGCGGTGCTCGGTGGGCGGATCGAAGGTCTCCTTGATGGTGCGCGCCGAGGTCCAGCGCAGCAGGTTCTGCGCGGACCCGGCCTTGTCGTTGGTGCCCGAGGCCCGCCCACCGCCGAAGGGCTGCTGGCCGACGACCGCGCCGGAGGGCTTGTCGTTGATGTAGAAGTTGCCCGCCGCGAAGGTCAGCCGTTCGGTGGCGGCGGTGATCGCGGTGCGGTCCTCGGCGATGATCGAGCCGGTGAGGCCATAGGCGCTGCCGCGATCGACGAGGTCCATGGCGTCGGTGAAACCGGTCGGCGTGCTGTCGTCGTAGACGTGCACCGCCAGCATCGGGCCGAAGTACTCGGTGCGGAAGATCTCGTCGGTGGGATCGTCACCGACGACAACGGTGGGCTCGACGAACCAGCCGACACTGTCGTCGCTGTGGCCACCCGCCATCACGGTGAGTCCCTGGGTCGCCTTGGCCCGGTCCAGCGCGGCGGTGTTGCGGTCGAAGGCGCGTCGATCGATCAGTGCCCCACCGAAATTCGTGAAATCGGTGATGTCGCCGTAGCGCAGCGCCGCGGTGTGCTCGATCAGCTCCTCCGACATGCGCGCCCACACCGAGCGCGGGACGAACGCGCGCGAGGCGGCCGAGCACTTCTGGCCCTGGTAGTCGAACGCGCCGCGCAGCAGGGCGGTGGTGAGCACCGCCGGATCGGCCGAGGAGTGCGCGAGCACGAAGTCCTTGCCGCCGGTCTCACCGACCAGCCGCGGATAGGTCCGGTACCGGTCCAGCCTGCCCGCGACCTCGCGCCACAGGTGCTGGAAGGTGGCCGTCGAGCCGGTGAAGTGGACACCAGCCAAGCGCGGATCGGCCAGGACGACCTCGGAGATCTCCGGGCCGGGACCGTGCACGAGGTTGATCACCCCGGGCGGCAGTCCGGCGGCCTCGAGCAGGCGCATGGTCAGGTAGGCGGCGAGGGCCTGGGTCCGCGCGGGCTTCCAGACCACGGTGTTGCCCATGAGCGCGGGCGCGGTGGGCAGATTTCCCGCGATGGCGGTGAAGTTGAACGGCGTGACCGCGTAGACGAAGCCCTCCAGCGAGCGGTACTGCATCCGGTTCCACACCCCGCGCGTGGAAATCGGCTGCTCGGCGAGGATCTGGCGGGCGAAGGAGACATTGAACCGCCAGAAGTCGACCAGTTCGCACGGGGCGTCGATCTCGGCCTGATAGGCCGACTTGGATTGTCCGAGCATGGTCGCGGCGCAGATCCTGGCCCGCCACGGCCCGGCGAGCAGGTCGGCGGCGCGCAGGAAGATGGCTGCGCGATCGTCGAACGACATGGCCCGCCAGGCGGGAGCCGCGGCCGTGGCGGCCTCGACAGCGGCGGCCGCCTCGGCGGCGCTCGCGTCGTGGAGGGTGCCCAGGACAGCGGCGTGCCGATGTGGTTGGACCACGTCGAAAGCCGGGCCGTCGCCGCGGAGATGACGGCCGTCGATGACGTGCCGGATGTCGGTGGGGGTGGTGGTCAGCTCGGTGAGTGCGGACTGCAGCCGGGCGCGCTCCGGCGTTCCTGGAGCGAAGGTGCCGACCGGCTCGTTGACCGGCGGTGGGGTGGTCGCGATGGCGTCCATGGGTGCGGCTCCTGCGTCGTGGCGGATACCTGATGTGACGTAGTCAACACCGGCACGGAGCGGTCATAATCGTCTGATCGGACGAATCGATGGTGATTCTTTGGTCCAATCTGCCAACATCCGGGAGGCGCGCGATGCTCGACGAGGACACCACGCTCGGCGCGCTGCTCAGCGCGCTCGACCACACCGTCGCCACCCTGGTCGACGCGCCGGCGGGGGAGCAGGTGGCGGTGCGGTCGGTCGCGCTGGTCGAACCCGCCGACCTGCCCGAACACCTCGAGACCCACGGTGCGCTGCCCGCGGTGTACCTGCTCGTCGGCGTCGATGCCGAGGCGACGGCACACTGGCTGCACGGTGTCGGCGATCGGGAAGCCGGGCAGCGGCCGCGGGTGCTGATGACCAAGAGCGCCAACGACTCGCCCGAGGTGCGCTCGGCCGCGCACGCCGCCGGGATCGCGCTGGTGCACGTGCACCGGCACGCCCGCTGGGACCAGGTGTTCGCACTGGTGCGCCGCACGCTCGACCGCTCACCCGGTCAGCGCGCGGCAGGCGACGACCACGACCTGCTCGCGCCCGACACCGACCTGTTCGCCCTGGCCCAGGTCGTGGCCAGGGAGACCGACGGCATGGTCTCCATCGAGGACCCGCACTCGCATGTGCTCGCCTACTCGGCCTCCGACGCCTCCGCCGACCAGCTGCGCATCCGCTCCATCCTCGGTCGCGAAGGTCCCGGCGACTATCTGCGAATCCTGCGCGAATGGGGTGTGTTCGACCGGGTCCGCCGCAGCGAGGAGGTCGTCGACGTGCCCGAGCACCCCGAACTCGACATCCGCCGCCGACTCGTCGTCGGCATCCGGCGCGGCACCGACGGTGCGCAATCCAGAATGCTCGGCACCATCTGGCTCCAGCAGGGCGATCGACCGCTGCGCCCCGATGCCGCCGAGGTGCTGCGGGGTGCCTCCGCGGTGGCGGCGCGGATCATCGCGCGCGGACTGGACGCACCCTCGACCGAGGCACTGCTGGTACGCCGACTCTTCGGCGCACACGGCGAAGGCGTCGACATCCCATCGGTGGCCGCTGCGCTGAACCTGCCCGTCGCCGGTCCGGCCGCGGTGATCGGCTTCGCACAATTCCGTCCGGCCAGCCCCCTCGGCCCTATCGGCCGGCGCACGTCGGGCGGCCATGGCGCGCCGGCGGATCCGGGGACCACTGTCGCCCCGGCGGGCGCGGTGAGCGCGGCCGGCTCGCGGGGTGCGGTCGGTTCGGTCGCCTCGGCGGGGGCGATGGGTTCGGCCGGCGCGATCGGTGCGGATGACTCGGCCACTCGGCTGAGCGCATCGAGCGGGCTGATCCGATTGCACGCCAGTGCTTTTCGCGATGACTCGGTCACCGAAGTGATCGATGACCGGGTCTATGTCCTCCTGCCGAGCTATCACTCCGAAACCGGCGTCAGCTCCTGGGTCCGGCGGCTGGTCACTCAGCTCGAGGAGTCGCGCGGGCTGATCGTGCGAGCCGCGATCGCCGCACCGGTCGCCGGTCTGACCGCCGTGGCGGGTGCCCGCGCCGAAGTCGACCGGGTGCTGGACTCGCCCGCCACCTCCGGCGGCAGTGTCACCACCCTGGCCGACGCGCGCACCGCGGTACTCCTCACCGAGATCGTCGACCTGATCCGAGCGCACCCCGACCTCCACGACCCGCGTCTGCGCACCCTCGACGAATACGACCGAACGCACGGCGCCGAACTGCGCGTATCGGCGCAGACGTACCTGCGAGCCCACGGCGAGGTCAGCACCGCCGCCACGGAACTGCGCATCCACCCGAACACGCTGCGCTACCGCCTGCGACGGGTGGAAGCGGTACTCGGCGTCGACCTGGCGGACCCCGCGGACCGGCTCCTGCTCGAGATCCAACTGGCCGCTGTGCCCGTTTCCCTGCCCTGAGGACGCTATTGCAGTTAGTGTGCAATAGCGACGGCAGTTGTTGGCGAAAGGGTGCAGTGATGGATAGCGAACGGGGCGCGTTCTCGCGTCGGGGCGTGCTGGGTGTCGGGGTCGGCGCGGCCGCCGCGGTGGCGGTCGGGATGACCGTCACCGGATGCGGCGATCGGCCGCGCGGCATCGACCCGGCACGGACCCAGACCGACCCCACCCCGGCGGTCACCGAGGCGAACCGTGCGGTCACCGACACCCTTCCCTTCGACGACATCGCCGATTTCGCCGATGCCGACCGCGGCTGGATCGCCGCCCTCGAACCGGGAAAGGTCACCGACGCATCGGGAAAGGTGGTGTGGGACAACGACTCCTACGACTTCCTCACCGGAAGCTGTCCGCAATCGGTGAATCCGAGCCTGTGGCGGCAATCCCAGCTCGCCGCCAAGCAGGGCCTCTACGAGATCGCGCCGGGCTTCTACCAGGTCCGCGGGCTCGACCTGTCGAACATGACGCTGATCGAAGGTGACACCGGCGTGATCGTCATCGATCCGCTGATCTCCGCGGAAACGGCGGCCGCCGGGCTCGCGCTCTACCGCGCCCACCGCGGCGACCGGCCGGTCACCGGGCTGATCTACACGCACTCCCATGTCGACCACTTCGGTGGCAGTCACGGCGTGATCACCCCGCAGGACGTGGGCGCGGGCCGCTGCCCGGTGATCGCGCCCGTCGGTTTCCTCGAACACGCCGTCGCGGAGAACATCTACACCGGCACGGCCATGTCACGGCGGGCCGCCTACATGTACGGCGCCGCGCTGCCACGCGGACCGAAGGGACAGGTGGGTTCCGGCCTCGGCCAGACCACCTCGATCGGAACCGTCGGTCTGGTCGCTCCCACACTCGACGTCACCCGGACCGAGCAGACCGAGACCGTCGACGGTGTGCGGATGGTCTTCCAGCTCACCCCGGGTACCGAGGCGCCCGCCGAGATGAACATCCACTTCCCCGAGCGGCGCATCCTGTGCATGGCCGAGAACGCCACCCACACCATGCACAACATCGTCACCCTGCGCGGCGCGCTGGTCCGTGACCCGCACGTCTGGGCGAAGTACCTCACCGATTCGATCAACCGCTACGGGCGCCGCGCCGATCTGGTGTTCTCCTCCCACCACTGGCCGATCTGGGGTACTGACCGGATCGTGGAATTCCTGTCGCTGCAACGCGACATGTACGCCTATCTCCACGACCAGACGTTGCGCCTGATGAACCAGGGCTATGTCGGTACCGAGATCGCCGAGATGGTGCAGATGCCACCCGCGCTCTCCGAATCCTGGTCGACGCGTGGCTATTACGGCTCGGTCAGTCACAATGTCAAAGCCATCTATCAGCGGTACATGGGCTGGTTCGACGGCAACCCCGCGCACCTGTGGGAGCATCCGCCGGTGGAGAACGCCCGCCGCCATGTCGCCGCGATGGGTGGTGCCGCCGCGGTGCTGCAGCACGCGCAGCGGGCCTACGACGAGGCCGATTACCGCTGGGTCGTCCAGCTGGTCAACTACGTCATCTTCGCCGACCCGGCGGACGAGACCGCGAAAGCGCTGCAGGCGAGCGCTTTCGAACAGCTCGCCTACGGCGCCGAGAACGCCACCTGGCGCAACTTCTATCTCAGCGGCGCCTACGAACTGCGCAACGGCTCCTTCGGTACGCCCACTTCGGCGAACTCCGCGGCGCTGGCGACCGCGCTGAGTGTGGAGCAGGTCTTCGACGCGGTCGCCCTGCGGATCGATGGCCCGAAGGCCTGGGCCACCAGGATGACCGCCGACTGGCGGATCGCCGACGAGGGCAACCGGATTCACCGCACCGAACTCCGCAACGGGATCCTGGTCCACTACGACCGCTTCCCCGGTGACGACCTGCCCGCCGCCGAGGCGACCATCACCCTCACCCGGTCGGCCCTGATCCGCAGCCTGGTCGGCGGCGGAGATCTGAAGGAGGGCGTACTGAGCGGTGACATCGCCATCGACGGTGATGCCACCGCGCTGGCGAAACTGCCCGGTCTGATCGACAAGCCGGACCCGAACTTCGCCATCGTCACGCCGTAGCGGCCTCAGATCCCAGTGGGTACCTCCCCGACGGCCTTGGCCGGATCGATCACCCCGAACACCTCGCCCTGCGGTCCCTGGACGACGGCGCCGCGTCCGAACGGACTGTCGCCGGGGCCGGTGAGCACGGTGGCGCCCAGCTCGGTGGCCGTGGCCAGGACGCCGTCGGTGTCCTCGACCTGGATCCAGGCCAGCCAGGCGGGCGGGGCACCCAGGGCGGCCGCGTCCATCATGCCGCCGACCTCGCGGGACCGGCCGGGCAGCGCGAAGGTGGCGTAGGTGAACTCGGGCGTGTCTGCGATGTCGGTGTAGTGCCAGCCGAACACCTCGGAGTAGAACGCGCGTGCCTGCTGGAATCCGGGAGTGTGCAGTTCGTTCCAGCAGTAGGAACCCGGCTCGTCGAACACCGCGGCACCGTGATGAGCCGCGGTCTGCCACAGGCCGAACACCCCGCCCGTGAGATCGGCGGCGACCGCCATCCGGCCTGCGTCGGCCACGTCGAACGGCGCGACGATCACCTGCCCACCGGCGGCGGTGATGCGTGCCGCGATCTCATCGGCGCTGTCGACCGCGAAGTAGGTCGTCCACACCGAAGGCATGTGAAGGCCGACGGGTTTCGGCCCCACGGCCGCCGCGGGTCGCCCGTGCAACCGGGCGATGAGATAGCCGCTCGGATCGACGGGATCGTCGGGGATGTCCCAGCCGAACAACTCGCTGTAGAACGCGCGAGCGGCGGTCGTGTCGTCGACCTGACAGTCGATCCAGCAGGGCGTGCCCTGCGGCCAAGCTTCGTCCCGTGTCGGCATGGTCGATCCTCCTCGTCGTCGTGGGTTTCGGCGCACCGGCACAAGCCAGTCAACCACCGGACACCGACACCTTCGAGCGCCCGGAAAACCCGCTGAACTGGAACGATCCGTGTTCACTGCGACAGTCCGAGCGGGCCGACCCTCGGCCGCGCATGTCGTTAGCGCTGTTACGGTTTCCGCGCCGATCGTGCGGTGGCTTGGTCAACGATGGAGACGAACCGGTCGGGGAGCGACACATATGGCAAGAGGTTCCGAGCGTGGAATGGTCCGGATGCTGGCGACGATCCTCGCGGTCGTCGTGGTCTTCGGTTGCGGTGGCGGACCGGCGGCCGGGCACCCGGGCGACGATCCGGCTCGACACTGGACCGCCCTGCACGACGAGCAGGCGGCCTACCCGGAGGTGAGGGTCGAGCGCGGTGTCTCGATCCCGATGAGCGACGGGGTCGTGCTCAAGGCCGATCTGTACCGGCCCGCCGATGCCGCGGGCGTCATCGAGACGAACCCGCTGCCGACCATCGTCAGCCTCACCCCGTACTCGAAACTGATGACCGGGCTGATCGAATCGGCCGCCGCCACCCCGGGTCTGCAGCCGATGGCCGTCGACCTCGTGCGCAGCCTGAACCTGTCGACCACGCCGATCAGCGGCTTCGGCGACCTCATGCAGGCCCTCGACGGCGGCATGATCCAGACCATGCTCGGCGTCGACCGCGCCCTCATCCGCAGCGGCTACACCGTGGTCGTCGCCGATGTGCGCGGAACCGGCCTGTCCCAGGGCAAGTGGGACACCCTCGGCGCGCGCGAACAGCTCGACACCCGCGAGGTGATCGACTGGGCCGCCACCCAGCCGTGGTCGAACGGGCGCATCGGCATGAGCGGCGGCTCCTACTCCGGCATCAACCAGCTGCGCGCCGCCGAGAACGCGCCCGCGCCACTGCAGGCCATCTTCCCGGTGGAACCCGGCAGCGACCTCATGCGTGACGTCGTCGCCCCGGGTGGCGGCGTCGGCACGACCTTCCTGCCGATGTGGCTGAACTCGGTCAACCAGTTCAAGCTCGTGCCCGATGTGGCCTCGATGGTCCAGGGCGAGTTCGACTGGACCTGGCTCAACGACCGCATCGCCGACCCCGCCACCAACTTCGACCTGCTCGCCCAGGCACTGCTCACCCCCACCCTGGACGACATGCCCCCCGAGCTCGCCGCGGCACTGGACGACAAATCCGATTTCCGCCAGGCGATCCTGGGCCGCCCCGAACAGATCACCGTGCCCACCTTCGTCTACGGCGGCTGGCACGACATCTTCGCCAACAGCGCCACCAAGCTCTACGAGCAGATCCCGCTGCCCGCCGGACGCAAACAGCTCGTCGTCGGCGACACCTACCACGCCAATCCCGGTGCGGGCACGGGCATGCCGGGTGCCCCGCCGCGTCTCGACGTCCTGCAGCGCGCCTGGTTCGACAAGTGGCTCAAGGACATCGACAGCGGCATCGAGGAATTCGGTCCCGTCACGGTCAAGCAGCAGGGTGGCGACTGGATCACCCTCGACCAGTTCCCGCAGCCGGGCGTCACGCATCGCCGGGTCTATCTGTCCGCGGCGGCCAGCGGCAGCACCGAGGACAGCCTGCACGACGGCTCCCTGTCGGCCACCGGCCCTGGCGCGACCGAAACACTCACCGTCGCACCGGGAATCACCACCGCCTGCTCCCGCGACGCGGCCCAGGGCTCGGCGGGCATGACCGCGGCCTTCGACCTGTGCGCCAAGGACGCCCGCATCGCCGAACGCAACGGGCTCACCTTCACCAGCGCCCCGCTGGCCGAGCAGACAGTGATCTCGGGCCCGATCAACGTGCGGCTCAACACGATTCACGATGCCGCCGACGGCTACTGGAACGTCACGGTCAACGATGTCGCCCCCGACGGCACCTCGACCGTCCTCACCACCGGCCAGCTCACCGCCTCGATGCGCGCGATCGACGAGCGCCGCAGCGCCCGCTCGGTCAACGGCGACCTCACCGCCCCGTTCAATCCGCTCAGCCTCGACCAGCTCCTGCCGGTGCCCACCGGACACCCGGTGGCCATCGACATCGCCGTCATCCCCACCCAGGCGGTGCTGGCGCCGGGACACCGCGTGCGGGTCGACGTCTTCGCGGGCAACTCGCCCAAGGGGCTGGCCTTCCGGCCGATGCTCAACAACACCGAGCTCAAACCCCAGCACCTGCACCTGGATCCGGCGGCCCCGAGTTTCGTCAACCTGCCGACCGACAAGCCGATCCCGTGACCGCCGTCGACCTCAGAGCTGCGATTTCACCTCGGCGGCGATGAGTTCGAGATGATCGAGATCGGCCAGGTCGAGGATCTGCAGGTAGATCCGGCTCGCGCCGATCTCGCGGTAGCGGGCGATCTTGTCGACGACCTCGGCGGGCGAACCGGCCAGGCCGTTCTCCTTCAATTCGTCGACCTCGCGCCCGATCGCGGCGGCCCGGCGTGCGACCTCGGCGTCGGTGCGCCCGACACAGGCCACCAGCGCGTTGGAGTACACCAGGTCGTCGGTGCGGCCGGCCGCGCGGACCGCGGCGCGCACCCGGTCGAACTGGGCGGCGCTGTCGTCGATCGAGGCGAACGGCATGTTGAACTCGGTGGCGTAGCGGGCGGCCAGGCGCGGGGTGCGGACCTTGCCGTTGCCGCCGATCAGCACGGGCACCGGATCCTGCACCGGTTTGGGCAGGGCGGGGGAGTCGGTGAGCTGATAGTGGTCGCCCTCGAAGCTGAACGTCTCGCCGGGCTTGGTCTCCCACAGCCCGGTGATGATCGCCAGCTGCTCCTCGAGCAGGCCGAAACGGTTGTCCGGGAACGGGATTCCGTAGGCCGCGTGCTCGGCCGCGAACCAGCCGCTGCCCAGGCCCAGCTCGACCCGCCCGCCCGACATCTGATCCACCTGGGCGACCTGGATGGCCAGCGGTCCCGGCAGCCGGAAGGTCGCGGCGGTCACCAGGGTGCCGAGCCGGATCCGGGAGGTGTCGCGGGCCAGTCCGGCCAGGGTGATCCAGGCGTCGGTCGGGCCGGGCAGACCGGAGGCGTCGCCCATGGCGAGGTAGTGGTCGGAGCGGAAGAACGCGTCGAAGTCGAGCTCCTCGGCGGTGCGCGCCACCGACAGCAGCGTGTCGTAGTCGGCGCCCTGCTGGGGCTCGGTGAAGATGCGGAGGTCCATGATCACCATCGTGCCCGATCCCGGTCCCGCGGGCGCGAATCGGCGCCGGGGCATGCGCGAGTATGTGAGGCTTGGCGGTGATCGATTCGGTGCGAGGAGGTCGTGTGGAGGACAAGCCCGTCATTGTCGTCATGGGGGTGTCCGGCAGTGGGAAGTCCACGGTCGGGGCGTTGCTCGCCGGTCGGTTGGAGTTGCCCTATGCCGAGGGCGATGGTTTCCATCCGCAGGCCAATATCGAGAAGATGGCCGCGGGGATCCCGCTCGACGACGCCGACCGCGCGCCGTGGCTCGACATCGTCGCCGACTGGCTCGGCGCGCACAGCGACCACGGGGGCGTCGCCGCGTGCTCGGCGCTGAAACGGGCCTACCGCGACCGGCTGCGCGCCGGTGCGCCGCAGACCTACTTCGTGTTCCTCGACGCGCCGCGCGTCGAGCTCGAACGACGGATGGCCGCTCGGCTCGGGCACTTCATGCCGACCTCGCTGCTCGATTCACAGCTGGCCACGCTGGAACCGCTGGAGCCGGACGAGGCGGGTATCACCCTGGACGCCACCGACGAACAGCAGCGCCTGGTGACCGAGGCGATGGTGGCCTGGGCCGCCGATCATCGCTGAAGCAGCGGATGCAACTGCTCGACCGGGGCGAGCATCAGCACGGCGCCACCGGCGAGGGCGGCCAGGCAGACGATGGTGAAGAACACCACCCACAGCAGCGCGGGCAGGTGCGTGAGCCGGGCCAGCTGATCGGCATCGGAGACGCCGGGACCGCGTTGCCTGCGCCTGCTGCGCTGCAACTCGATCACCGGGCGGACCGCGGCCGCGAGCAGGAACCAGGCGGCGAGATAGGCGAATCCGGCCTGCAGCAGGTCGTCACCGAACCAGGAGACGCCGAACACCGTCCCGCCGAGCACCAGCACGGTCACCACGCCGTAGATGTTGCGCACCTTGATCAGGACGGCGGCCAGCATGGCCAGGGTCGCCCACAGCATGATCGTGACCCGCCCCGAGCCCAGCAGTGCCGCGTACCCGAGCCCGAGCAGGGCGGGCGCGGGATACCCGGCGGCGGCGGTGAGGATCATGCCGAGCCCGCTCGGCTTACCGCTGGACACCGTGAGCCCCGAGGTGTCGGTGTGCAGGGTGATCGCGTGCAGCCTGCGCCCGGTGAGCAGGGCGAACAGCGCGTGCCCGCCTTCGTGTGCCACGGTGACCACGGCTCTGGTCAGCCGCCAGAGCGGCCGATAGCCGACGAGGACGAGCGCGATCACCGCGGTGACGAGTACCAGCCACCACGGTGGCGCGTCCTGGGGGGCGAGCAGTTGTTCGAACGACGAGCTGACGGATCCGGTGTCCACCGCCGCACCTTAGCCGCGAATCGCCGCCGCCACCGCCCGGTCGGGCGAGTCGGAGACCTTCCTGGCCGAGATCCGGCCCAGCGCCGCGATGAGGGCGAGCGCGCCGAGCATCGGCACGCAGGCCAGGAACACGATCGTGCTCGTCGAGGTGCCGAGGGCGATGAGGGCACCGCCGACGATCGGGCCGAGCACCGAGCCGATGCGTCCCATCGACGCCGCCCAGCCGACCCCGGTGGCCGCGGTCCCGGCCGGGTACAGCGACACCGCGACCGCGGCCTGCCCGATCATCCCGGCCTGCAGCCCGAGCCCGACCCCACCGAACACGATGAGCAGCAGCGCCTTGTCCGCGCCGAGGAAGCCCGAGACGATCAGGAACACGATGGCCAGCATCGTGGTGATCATCAGGACCGAGGTCATCCGGAACCGCAGGACACCCACCATGAGCACGCCGGCGCCGATGATGCTGCCGACCCCTAGTGCCGCGGACCCGAGCGGGGCCAGCCCGGTGGTGAAGCCATAACTGGTGAGCAGGGTCGGCAGCCACGAGGAGAAGATGTAGAAGACGCCGAAGACCAGGAACGAGAATCCCCACAGGAGCACGGTGCGGGTCCGCACCCCGGCGTCGAAGAGACGGGCGACCGAAGCATTGTGCTTGGCGGCGGCGGGCTCGACCGTACCGAGGACGGCGTGCTCGTCGGGCAGCCCGAGCCACAGCAGCGGGAACAGCACCGCCGAGGCGATCGCCCCGGCGACGAACACCGACGGCCAGCCATAGGCGCCGATGAGTTTGCTGCCGAGCAGGCCCGCGATCAGCGCGCCGAGCGAGATCCCCATCGTCACGAACACGGTGATCGACTGCCGCAGGCGCGCGGGATTGAGGGCGGTGGCGTGGGCGACGGCCGCGGGCAGGACCGCGCCGAGCCCGAGGCCGGTGACGAACCGCAGGGCGGTCAGCTCCCAGATCGACGACGCCCACGCGGTGAGCAGCGACCCCACGGTGAAGACGAGGACCGCCGCGAGGATGACGCGACGGCACCCGAAACGGGCCACCAGCTGACCCACCGCGATGTAGCCGAGCGCGACGCCGAGGCTGGTGAGCGCGAGCGCCGGGGTGAAGTGCGAGGCGGAGACGCCCCAGTCCTTGGACAGGGCCGGAATCGACAGGCCCAGGGCAATGGTGTCGTAGCCGTCGAGGACGACGGCGATGAAGGTCAGGGCGAGCACGACCCAGTGGGGCCGGGTGACAGCGCTCGGGGCGACGGTGGTGGATGGTCCGCTCATGATGGCGTCCTCGACGGTAGTCGGCGCGTGGCGCGCCTGATCGATATGGGTCGAACTGTGCCGCGTTCAGCGGGCGGGGAGTGAATTCCTGCGCGCGTCGGACTCGCGGGTGAGCCGTTCGCGGACGGGAAGGAAGTCGTAGCTGGGATGGCAGTCCGTCGCGAACGTGCCCCAGGCGCGGCGTTCGAGCTCGACGTTGACGGCGGGCAGCAGGTGCGCGGACAGCCGCAGGGTGACGATCTGCCCGAGGCCCATGGCCACGACCCAGGACGCGATCTCGCAGCCTGCGGGCGGAAACCCGTGCCACCAGTCGTTGTCGTCGAGCCGCCCCTGCAACTGCGCGAGGTTCTGCCGCTGGTCGTGCCGGAGTACGACCGTCAGCAGCATCGTGTCCTGCGCGCTCATCGACGCGCACCGGCGAGGGTCTCGGCCTGGGCGTTCGCGTCGGCGCGGTAGAGCCGCCGGATTCGCGAGACGCCCAGGTCGTGCTGGTAGAGGTGTTCCTCGCGGTCGGCATCGGCGGCCAGCACCTCGAGCACCCGCCGGTCCTGCTCGAGTACCTCCCAGTGCTTCTCCTCGAGCCGCGTGCGATAGAGGAACCGCCACGCCTCGCGCTGCCATCCGCTGACCCGGCGCGTACGCCAGTGGAACACCACCGTGCTCGACCGGTCGACGGGCGTGCTCATGCCGACGATCCCGAACACTCCGCCCGGTCCGGCGCCCGGGCCGTAGGGGATCTCCAGGTCGACGTAGTCCATCGCACCGCGAACGAACTCCACCCAGTCGAAATTGACCCCGCGCTGATCGGTCTTCTCGAAGAAGAAGCCGCGGTCGGTCTCCCTGATCCGGAAGCGCGCGGAGATGTCGCCGCCGAACATCGAGTGCGAATTGCGGTGCAGGAAGGCGCCGTGCATCGGGTCGAGGACATTGTCCATGTAGAAGCGCCACGGTCCGGCCCACTCGGCGTAGTTCGGGAACCAGGACACCTCCGGATCCGCGAGCCGGTCGGGCAGCGCGAACGGGGTCGGCACCGACTCCGCGGTGAGCGGGACGAACGCGAAGATGGTGTCGGCGGCCTCGACGACGGTCAGCGACACCGTGGCCCGGCGTCCCTCCAGTGCGCACCCCGGCATGCCGGGCACCGCGACGACCGTCCCGCCGCCGTCGACCTGGACACCGTGGTAGAGGCAGGCGATGCGGTCACCGAGATGCTGGCCGACCGACAGCGGCGCGCTGCGATGCGGACAGCGGTCCTCGAGCATGTGCACCGTGCCCTGGGCGTCGCGGAACAGCACCCAGTCGACCTCGAGACGGCGCACGGGCACCATCGCGCCGGGCTCGACCATGTGCGAGGGCAGGATGGGATACCACCGATCGCGCAGGCCGGTGGCGGCGATCTCGTCGGCGTCGAGGTGGCGGCGGGTGCCGACGGCGAAGGTGGGCGCGCCGGGGCGGGCGGTCGCGCGGGTGGGGGTGGCTTCGATGGTCATGTCAGTCTCCCAGTCGACGCATCTCGGCGCGGAAGTTCTCGGCGTTCCACGGTCCGCCGTCGGGCCCGTGCAGGCCCAGACCGTTGAGGCCGTCGACCACCTGATCGAGGGTCTGGGCGCCTGCCGTGAAGACCTCGGTGAGCGAACCGGCGAGCTTGTGCTCGTAGGGCGTGATCGGGTCGGGATGGGTCTGGTTGGCCTCGAGGTAGGGCTCGCGGGCTGTGCGAGTCGTCATCGGCGTACTCCTTCGGTGAGCGGGGTGGGTGGGCACAGAACGGTGTCGGCGCGGGCGGCCAGGCCCTCGGCGATGGCGACGAACGAGGAGGTCCACTCGACGAACGAGGCCCGGCTTTCGGTGTGCACCGGTCGCGGCGAGCCGTCGATGACGACGAAGACCGCGTTGTCGATGTCACCGGCGAGGCGCTGGGCGACGGTGAGCTCGGTCGTCGGTTCGGGGGCGGAGGCCACGACCAGCGTCGGCACGGTGACGCGGGCGAGCAGCGGGCCGATCGTGTCGAGATCGACTGCGGGATCGGCGATGACGAGGCTGCGCACGATGCCGGGATGTGTGATGGCGAGGGCGATGGCCGCGGCCGCGTCGCTGCCCGCGGCGAACACGTGCGTGGGCTCGGCGGCGGCCAGTACCGCCTGCTGCGCGCCGTCGTCCCACCAGCGGACCGGGGCCGGGGTGATCATGACGGCGACCCGGTGGGCACGTGGACCGGCGGCACGAACGCGCCGGGGACAGGCTCGATCGCGGCCACGTCGACCTCGATGAGGGCGGGTCCGCCACGGTCGACGGCCGCGGTCAGCGCGTCGGCGAAGGTCTCGACCCGCTGGATCAGGTGGTACGGCAGGTCCATCGCGGCGGCGAGCAGGTCGAACCTGGGTGTGTGCAGGTCGACCCCGGCCCGGCGAAAGCCGTTCTTCGCCTGCATGTTCCGCAGCACTCCGTATCCGCCGTCGTTGAACACCACGACGACGCAGCGTGCGCCCGAGCCGGCGAGGGAGGCGAGTTCGCCGAGGTGGACCGCGAGTCCGCCGTCGCCGGCCATGACCAGCGTCGGCACGTCCGGCCGGGCGTGCGCCGCCCCGATGCCCATGGCGAGGCCCTGGCCGATGCCGCCGCCGAGAGGGAACACGTTGGTCGCGCGTTCGAAGATCGGGAGCAGCCGGTTGCCCCACTGGCTCGACGGGATGGTGACATCGCGGGCGATCACCGAGCGGGCGGGCAGGATCTGGCGGATGGCTCGGCAGATCTCGGCGTAGCCGCCGATGTAGTCGGTGAGTTCGGCCCGGACCCGGTCGCGCACCTGCTCGACGCGGGCGGTCCAGGTCTCGTCCGGTTGCACGTCGTGCAAGCCTGCGTTGATGGCACGAATGGCATCGCCCGCCTCGCCGACCAGGCCGACCGTCGCCGGGTAGACGCGGCCGATGGTGGTCGGTTCGATGTCGATCTGCACGATGTCGGCGGTGATCGGCAGGCTGTAGGAGGCGGTCTCGTTGGACCGGAAGTGGGTGCCGATCGCGAGGACGACATCGGCGGAGTCCAGCAGGGCCCGCGCGGGCGGTGTGGTCGCGAAGTTGCCGATCAGCAGCGGATCGTCTTCGGGAATGATGCCGCGCCCGGAATTGGACGTGAGCACACCGGCGCCGAGGCGGTGGGCGAGCTCGGTCACCGCTGTCGCCGCGTTCGCCGCGCCGCCACCGAGCCACAGCAGCGGCGACCGGGCGGCCCGCAACAGTTCGACGGCCCGCGCGACAGCGTCGGGGTCGAGTGCGGGCGCTGGGCGCGGCGTCCAAGCCGCCGGGCGCTGCTGATCGGGGGTCGCCAGATACTGCAGATCGCTGGGCCACTCGATGCTGGCCGGTCCCCACGGCGCCGTGAGCATCCGCGCGATGGCGGCCTCGAGCTCGGCCTCCACATCTTTGGCGTCGGTGATGGTCGCGGCGTGCACGGAGACGGCGTCGAGCAGCTGGGCCTGCTTGGGGAATTCGTGGATGACGCCGCGGCTGGGGGCGGGCCGGCCGGGCGCGAGGTACTCGCTGTCGATCTGCCCGGTGATGTGCAGGACCCGGCTGCCCGCGGTGAGCGCCTCGACCATCGACCCGGCCGCATTACCCGCACCGGTTCCGGTGCTGGTCAGGGCGACACCGATGCCGCCGGAGGCGCGGGCGAAGGCGTCGGCGGCATTGACCGCGGCGGCTTCGTGGCGCATCTCCACGAACTCGAGATCACGGTCGACGGCCTCGACGAGCGGCAGATTGTGAATGCTGATGACGCCGAAGGCGGTGGTGACGCCGTGTCGGCGCATCACCTCGACGAGCACGTCGCCGCCGGTGCGGCGGGTGGGATCGGGCGGGGGATTCATGGTGGCTCCTGAGGGTTCGTCGAGGTCAGACGTAGCGGTGGACGCCGCCGCCGACCTCGAGCGTCGCGCCGGTCGTGTAGCTGTTGCGTGGTGAGAGCAGGGTGGTGATCGGGAAGGCGAGTTCCTCGGCGGTGCCGAAGCGCCGTGCCGCGATCCCGCGGTCGCGGGCGATCTCGGCGCTCCACTCGGTGAAATCGTCCGGCGACCCGCTCTCGGCGTAGCGGCGCTGCCACTGGCCGGTGTCGACCAGGCCGAGCAGCACCGAGTTGACCCGGATGCCGTCGGCCGCGAGATCGGCGGCCAGTGAATGCGACAGGTTGAGCAGCCCGGCCCGCGCGGCCGCGGTGACGGCGAGCCGGGACTCCGGTTGCCGCGACAGGATGGCGTTGACGATCACCACCGAACCAGCGTCCGAGGCGGCCAGGGCCGGGCGCGCGGCGCGCACGACGTGGAGCGCGCCGAAGATCTTCAGTTCGAACTCGTCGCGGATCTGCTGGTCGGTGGTGTCGTCGATGGTGCTCATCAGGGAGCGCCCGGCATTGCACACCACCCCGTCGAGCCCGCCGAGCCGGGCGGTCGCCTCGGTCACGAAGGATTCGACATCGGCCCGATCGGTGACATCGCAGGCGGCGGTCACGATCTCGGTGCGCTCGGCGAGGTCGGCGGTCGCCGCGCGCAGCCGCTCCTCGTCCCTGGCGCACAGCGCGAGCCGGACACCCTCCTGCGCGAGCAGCCGGGCCGTCGCCAGTCCGATGCCGGAGCTGGCGCCGGTGATCAGGACCGCGCGGTCACGCAACTGCAAGTCCATGGGAACTCCTCGGTGGATCGGAGGTCAGCGGAAGACGAATCCGCCGTCGACGACGATGGTCTGGCCGGTGACGAACGCGGCGTCGGCGGAGAGCAGGAACCGCACCACCCCCGCCACGTCCTCGGGGGTCTGTTCGCGCGGGAGCGCGCGACCGTCGGTGTAGAGCTGGTAGCGGGAGTCCGGAATGCCCGCGGTGGCCTCCACCCGGACCAGCCCGGGCGCGACCGCGTTGACCCGCACGCCGTACGGGCCCGCATCGCGAGCCATGGACCGGGTCATGCCGATCACTGCCGCCTTCGACGACACGTAGTGCACCAGGCGCGGCGACCCGTACATGGCGACATCGGAGGCGATGTTGACGATCGCGCCACCCGTGGCCGAGAGGGCGGGCCACAGATACTTGGTGACCGACCACGTGCCACGCACATTCACATCGGTGATGCGGCCGAACTCCTCGTCCGGGAGCTCGAAGAACGTCTGGCCGCCGACACCATCCGCGATGGCGGCATTGTTGACCAACCCGACCACCCGATCGCCGTCGAGCCGCTCGGCCAGGGCGCGCACCGAGGTCGGATCGCCGATGTCGGTGACGACCGCCCGCGCATCGTGCCCCGCACCGGTCAGTGCCTCGGCAGCCGCGTGCGCGGTGTCGGGATCGCGCTCGGCGACGACGATCCGATGCCCCTCGACGCACAGCCGTTCGGCAATCGCGAACCCGAGCCCCCGCCCGGCCCCGGTGACGACGACGGTCCCGGCGCTCATGACAGTTCCCCGACGAAGCGCACGACCAACTCGGCGACCAGCTGTGGCTGCTCCTGGATGGCAACGTGTCCGGCATCGGCGATGACATGGTGTCGTGCGTCGGCAGTGACTTGGCGCCCTGTGTCGGTGGTGAGTTGGCGCCGTGCGTCGGTGGTGAGTTGGCGCCGTGCGTCGGTGGTGACTTCGTGCTGGGTGCCGGCGATGGCGTGGTGCTGTGTGTCGGTGGTGACTTGGTGTCGCGCGCCGACGGTGACATCGCGCCGGGCGCCGGCGATGTGCTCGGCCAGCAGGCGCGACTCCTCAACCCCGGTGACGATGTCGTGCTCGCCCACCAGAACCAGGGTCGGGCAGGCGATTTCGCCCAGGTGTGGTCCGAGATCGGTCGACGCCATGAATTCGGCAGCGGCCGCGAAGCCCGATAGGCGCAGTGCGTGCATCGATGCATGGACTGCCGCAACCACATCAGGATCGGCATTCGGCCCGGTCAACCGTGGTGCCCGCGCTGCGGCGACGAATTCCCCGCCGTGCTCGGCCAGTTCGGCGATCCGGGCGCGCATCGCCGTGGCCTTGGCGCCGTCGGTGCCCGATCCGCGCGTGCTGTCGGCCAGGACGAGTGCGGCGACCCGGTCCGGTCGGCGCAGCGCGGCCGACATGGCGACCACACCGCCCCAGGACGTGCCGAACAGCACGGCCGGGCGGTCGGGTGACACTGCGTCGAGTACCCGCAGCGCGTCACCGACGACATCGTGGTCCGGTCCCGGATCCGCGGAATCGCCGTATCCGGCGGCATCGACACACCACACCGCGAGCCCGGACTCGGCCAGCAGCCGGGCCACCGGCGCACATGACTCCGCCGACCCACCGATGCCGTGCAGCAGTACGACGACGGGGTGCCCGACGGATTCGGTGCCGTACCCATGGATCACCAGACCGCCGATCGAGCGCACCGTCGGCGCGACGGCGATCATGCGGCATCCGCCGGAATCGGCGCCCCATAGAAGTAGTCGCCCCGCCCCGGGACCACGAGTGCACGCGCACCGAGATCGGGCACCCCGGCCATCGCCGTGCGCACGGTCGTCGTCGGCGGCCCCGCGGTACCCCACTGATCCGACAGCTGCGGCGTGCGGCGCCAGGTCCGGCACAGCCACGCGTCCTCGTCGATCTGGGCGACCTCGGAGGTGTACTCGCAGACCAGCCCGGCCGGATCGGTGAAGTAGGAGAACGTGTTGTCCCCGGGTCCGTGCCTGCCCGGCCCCCACTGCGGCGCGATCCCGTGCGCCCGCAGATTCCCGATACCGCGCATGAAGTGGTCGATGGACGACATCTCGTAGGCCACATGATTGAGCGAGGGCCACCGCGCCTGATTGAGCGCGATGACGTGATGATCGGAGTTGCACCGCAGGAATGTCATCTGCCGTTCGGACCAGTCCGAGATCTTCATCCCGAGCACCTGGGTGTAGAACGCCGCGGTGCGCTCGATGTCGGTGGTGTTGAGCACGACGTGCGCGATCTTGCGCGGAATCGCCCGTCGCCCAGCGGGTTCCAGCTCCGAGACCGCGTAGGTGTCGGCCGACAGTTCGATCACCCGGCCCTCGGGATCGACCAGCTGCAGCCCGTACCCGCCCGCCGCGTCGTCGAGCAGACCGGGCGGCCGCAGCATCGGGATGCCGAGGCGTTCCAGCGCCCGTCCCGCCTCGTCGACCTCGCGCGGGGTGGCCAGCGCGAAGCTGATCCGGCCGAGCGCGTTGTCGTCGCCGCGCTGCAAACCGAGCACGTGGTGCGCGGTGCCGGTCGCGCGCAACCAATAGCGGTCGTCGTCCTCGTCGACGGTGCTCAGGCCCCAGACCTCGTGATAGAAGTCGCGGGAGGCGGCCGGATCGGGAACGGTGAGGGTCACCGCGCGCAGCGCCCGCAGGGTGCAGACGGGCTCGGCGCTGATCGGCGGGAGGTGATGGGTCAACACTGTCGGGTCCATTTCAGAGATCGAGAACGAGTTCGGCCGAGCGACACCGGGACACGCAGGGGAACATCGTGCGGTTCGCCGCGTGTTCGGCCTCGCCGAGCAGGAAGTCACGGTGGTCCACGTCGCCTTTGACGACGCCCACCTCGCAGGTGCCGCAGATCCCCTCGGTGCACGAGCTGGGCACGTCCACCCCGGCGGTGACGAGCGCGTCGAGCACCGATTGCTCGGCCCCGACCGGGATCCGGCGGCCACTGCGCTCGAGCACCACGTCGAAGGCCGACCCCGCCGCCTCGTTTCCGGTCGCGACGGGCGCCGCGAACCGCTCGGTCCGGACGGTGACACCGTCGGGAACCGCCGCGGCGACGGCGTCGAGCAGTGGCGCGGGCCCACAGCAGTACACGACCGAATCGCCGGACGCCGACCCGAGCACCGCGGTGAGGTCGGGCGGACCGCCGTGCTCGTCGTCGGCATGGATCACCGCGGTGGCGGGGTGGGCGGCGACCTCGTCGACGAAGGCCATGGATCGGCGTGAACGCCCGGCGTAGAGCAGCCGCCAGGGGCGGCCCGTCCGTGCCAGCTCGCGCATCATCGCCACGATCGGCGTGATGCCGACACCACCGGCGACCAGGATGTGCGCTCCGGCCGACTCATCGATGGCGAACGCGTTGCGCGGCCCTTCCACATCGAGCTCGGCGCCGACCGGAAGACCGTCGTGGACGAGAACACTGCCGCCCCTGGACTGTTCGGTGCGCAGCACGGCGACCGACCAGCGACTGTCGTCGGCGGGATCCGAGCACAGCGAGTACTCGCGAACGAGCCCGTTGGGCAGATGCAGTGCGATGTGCGCGCCGGGGGACCAGCTGGGCAGCGCCGCACCGCTCGGGTCGACGAGGGTGAGGCTGGTGACGCCGTGCGCCTCCCAGGTCTTCTGATGCACGCGCAGCCGTCGGGTCGCGTTCGACATCGCTGCTCCTTCCGGTGGTCGAGTTCGCCGCTGGCTCAGCGGGTGACGCCGTACATCTCCGAGCTCGGCGGGTAGGTGGGCAGCTGCGGCTTGGGCGCGCCGATCACCACGCAGAACAGCGCGTCGGTGTCGCCGACATTGGCCAGGCTGCGCGGCACCCCCGCCGGAACCCGGATCAGATCGCGGTAGCCCAGCCGGCGCACGACCTTCTTGGTGCCGTCCTCGACATCGTGAACGGCCACCTCGAGCTCGCCCTCGAGCACGAAGAAGACCTCTTCCACGTCGTGATGGGTGTGCTCGGGGCCCACCGCACCCGCGGGCAGGCGCATGTTGGAGAAAGTGAAGTGCTCGGCCTGCAGTGCGCGTGCGTCGCCCTCGTGATTGCCGGTGGCGCCGGAACCGACATAGCGGATCTGGGCGCGCTTGAACCGGTCACCGCCCTTGGCCGCCTGGAAACCCAGGGTGTCCCAGTCCTCGTGGCGGGTGTCCCGGCTGGCGATGCAGGAGTCGATCAGGGCGTCGAGGTCGGTGGTGGTCTGCTCGGGTGCGCTCATGGGATGTCCTCTTCTCTTGGCGGAGTGGATGATTCGACGGAAGGTGCGGGTCAGGCCCGGTGGGCGATGGCTTCGATCTCGACGGTGGCGCCGTAGGGGAGTGCGGCCACCTCGACGAAGGACCGCGCGGGCCGCGGCGTCCGGAAGACGCGCTCGTAGTGGCGATTCGCCGCGTCGCGCAGCGTGACGTCGGTGACGAAGTAGGTCGTCTTGACCACGTCGCCGAGGGTCATGTCGATGGTGGCGAGGCGTTCGGACAGCCGGGCGATCGCGGCTTCGAGCGCCGGTTCGACACCGTCGACCGCGCGCCCGTCCGCGTCGACCGACAGCGCGCCGGAGACGAAGCCGAAGCCGCCCGCCACGAAGGCGGGGCTGTAGGGATGGGCCGCTCCGGTGCCCGAATCGATGAGCTGAGTCATGAAAGTCCTTCCGCGGGATGGGTTCCCCAGGTCAGGGGCTGATCGGCGAGATCGAGGTAATAGCTCTTCTGCTCGCAGTACTGACGGACGGCGTCGCGTCCCTTCTCGGTCCCGAGGCCGCTGTCGCGCAGCCCCGTGAACGGGGTCGAGATCGAGAACTGCTTGTAGGTGTTGATCCAGACCGTCCCGGCAGCGACCGCGTCGGCGACGCGCAGCGCGCGCCGATAGTCCTGGGTCCAGACCCCGCAGGCCAGGCCGTAGACGGTGTCGTTGGCCTGCGCGATCAGGTCGTCCTCGTCGTCGAACGGCAGGACCACCGCGACCGGACCGAACACCTCTTCCTGGCAGATGCGCGCGTCGTTGCCGACATCGGTGAGAACGGTCGGCGGGTAGTAGGCGCCCTCGGCCAGCCGCGCCTCGGTGGGCACCGCGCCCCCGCAGCGGACCCGCGCACCGGCGGCGACGGCGTCCTCGACCATCCGGGCGACCGAATCACGGTGCCGCACAGCGATCATCGGCGCGATGTCGGTGCGCGGATCGGTGCCCGGCCCCAGCCGGAGACGTGCGGCACGCTCGACGAGCTCATCGGTGAAGTCGTCGAAGATGGCGCGCTGCACGAAGATTCGCGACCCCGCGATGCAGCTCTGGCCGCTCGAGGAGAAGATGCCGTAGAGAACGCCGCGCAGGGCCCGTTCGCGGTCGGCGTCGGCGAAGACGATCGTCGGTGACTTGCCGCCGAGCTCGAGGGTGACCGGCATGAGCTTCTCGGCCGCCAGATGCGCCAGCCGCCGACCGGTCGAGGTCCCGCCGGTGAACGTCACCTTCGCCACGTCCGGATGCTCGACCAGCGCTTCCCCGACGGTGCGGCCCGGCCCCGGCAGCACCGACAGGATGCCCTGCGGCAAACCGGCTTCGGCGCAGAGCCGGGCCAGCAACAGCGTGACCCAGGGCGCCCACACCGGCGGCTTGCTGACCACGGCATTGCCCGCCGCCAGTGCGGGCGCCAGCTTCTGGGCATCTGAGGCGATGGGGGAGTTCCACGGTGTGATCGCCGCGATAACGCCCATCGGGCGGTGCGTCGACATCGTCAGCCACGGTCCGCGGGGCGTGGTCAGAGTGGCGTCCATGGTCTCCGCGGCGGCGGCCATGTAGCGAAAGGTGTTGGCGGCGCTGGTCGTCAGCGCGCGGGTCTCGGTGAGCGTCTTGCCGGTGTCGAGGGTCTGCAGCGCCGCGATGCGGTCGCGGTTGGCCTCGATCGCGTTCCCGATCCGGTGCAGCACGGCGGCGCGCTCGTGCGGCAGCATGCGGTCCCAGCCGCTCGTCCGCACCGCCGCCGCGGCTTCGCGCACCGCGATGTCCACGTCCTCGGTGGTCGCGGCGTGCAGGGTGGCGAACACCCGTCCTGTCGCCGGGTCGACCGACTCGATGCGGTCGCCGCGCCCTTGTGTCCACCGACCGGCGACGAGGATGCGATCACGCAGATCGTCCGCGGCGACGCCGAGTGCCGCGGGCGGATTGGTGGCGAGTGTCATGGGGTGCTTTCTCTCGGAGATATCTTTGCGCTAAGGCATTTGTAATCGCTTAGCGCTAAGACGTCAACGAGAGAAACCGCAGACGGGAAGCTTGTAACCGCTATTTCATCGCCCGGAAACAGGGGAGACGCAGGTCACAGGGGTAGTGACCCCCATCACTGACCGCAGAAAAAAGTTGCGAAGTCCGGTCGGGGACTCAGGAGATCTGACCGGCCTCGGACGCCACCGCGTCGGGTCGCGCCGCCCGCGCTGACCCTTCGAGACGCTCCAGCAGGACCTCGAGCTCGTCCACTTCCGACTGGTCGAGCCCGGCCAGCATGGCCTGCAGCGCGGCGAAGTGCTCGTCGGCGACCACGTCGACGAGCCCGAGGCCCTTCGCGGTCATCTCGACATAGACGATGCGCGCGTCTTGGGCGTCGCGCGTCCGCGTCACCAGCCCGGCGTCCTCGAGCCGTTTGACCCGCAGCGACAGCCCGCCGGTGGTCACCAGGGTCTGCTCGGCCAGCTGCCCGGCGGTGAGCCGGTGATCGGGGACCGCGCGGCGCAGGCACGCCAGCACGTCGAATCCGGAATCGGTGATGTCGTAGCGCTCGAAGGTCGCCGCGATCGAGGACTTGTACACGAGAAAGCTGCGATGCAGACGGCCGAACACCCGCAGCGCCGACACATCGAGCTCCGGCCGGGCGACCGCCCAGTTCGCCACGATGACATCCACTCCATCCACAGCGCGAGCGTACCGTCGACCATCGCCGCACGGTCGATCCCGCACCGGCGCCCGGCGGGCCGCCGCGCTCCGGTCGCCGAATTCGGTGCGCTCGACGGACCGCAGAGACCTTGTGCGCGTGGCGCTTCCGTCCGCTCACCGACTACCGCGCGGATAGTTAGCCGTGGTAGCAATGGGCATGAAGATGCGCCCGCACCGCTGGACTCCGCCTCGCCCCACCGCTCGCGCGCGGCAGACGCACAGCGAACCGCCCCTGCCGCCGACACGATTGCTGCCGCTGCCCGGTAAGGGACCAGAGGACGTCGTGCTCACGCCGGACGGGAAGATCGTCGCCGGTACCGACGACGGCACGATCTGGCGCATCGACCCGGCCGGCGGCGCGGTCGAGCGGATCGCCGGCGTCGGCGGGCGCGCGCTGGGCATGCACGCCGATGCCGACGGTTCGCTGCTGATCTGTGTGGCGGGCCGCGGCATCCTGCGCCTGGCCGAGGCGGGTGCCGAACCCGAAGTGGTCGTCGGCGAGATCGACGGCGAGCCGCTGGCCTTCCCGAGCAATGTGGTGCGGGACGAGGACGGCACCCTCTACTTCTCGATCGCCTCGCGGCGCTGGCCGTTCGAACAGTGGATGGGCGACATCCTCGAGCACTCCGGCAACGGGCAGCTGGTGCGCCGCGATCCGGACGGCACCCTCGACGTGCTCGTCGACGGTCTGCAGTTCGCCAACGGCGTGGTCCTCGCCCCGGACCGGTCCTGTGTGCTCGTCGCCGAGACCGGCTCCTATCGGATCACCCGGCACTGGCTGACCGGTCCGCGCGCCGGCACCAGCGACCTCCTCGTCGAGAACCTGCCCGGCTCACCCGACAACATGTCGCTCGGCAGCGACGGACTGGTCTGGGTCGGCATGGTCGCCCCGCGCAACCCGCTGCTCGACCGCCTCTTCGCGCTGCCCGGCATCTTCCGCCGCCTGTCCTGGGCGCTGCCGGACCGGCTGCAGCCCGCGCCGGTGCGCTCCACCTGGGTGCTCGCACTCGATTTCGACGGCACCGTCGTGCACGATCTGCAGCGCGAGGGCGACAACTACGCCATGGTCACCTCGGTCGCCGAACAAGACGGCACCCTCTATCTCGGCAGCCTGTCCGAATCGGCCGTCGCGGTGACCGCTGTGCCGTGACCCGGCGCAGTATCGTCGAACCCATCCGGCACGTGCACCGCGCTGAGGGGACGGTCCGACGATGTCCAAGCCCTGCCTGTTACTGCAGCTGCGCCCCGAGCGGGCAGCCGCCGACGACGAGTACACCGCGCTGCTGCGCGCGGCAGGCCTCACCGCCGACGAGATGGTGCGCGTCCAGCTCGACCAAGGGTTCCCCGAGGTCGAGCTGGACGAGTTCAGTGCCGTGATCGTCGGCGGCGGGCCGAGCAATGTGAGCAACCCGGAGCACGAGAAGTACGACTACCAGCGGCGATTCGAACCACCGCTGCGGCAGCTGATCGCCGAGATCGTCGACCGGGACTTCCCGTACTTCGGCGCCTGCTACGGGCTGGGCATCCTGGCCGAGGTCCTCGGTGGCGAGGTCGGTGCCGAGCGCTACGGCGAACCCGTCGGCGCCGCCACGATCACCCTGACCGACGGCGCCGACGACCCACTGCTCGCCGACATCCCGCGATCCTTCCGCGCGTTCGTCGGGCACAAGGAGGCTGTTCAGCGGGTGCCGCCCGGCGCGGTCCTGCTCGCCGAATCCGCGGGCTGCCCGGTCCAGATGATCCGGGTGGGCCGCAATGTCTACGCCACCCAGTTCCATCCCGAACTCGACGGCGATGGTCTGGCCGTCCGTATCGAAACCTACCGGCACGCAGGATATTTCGATCCGAGCGAGGCCGATTCGCTGGCCGAACTCGGGCGTCGGGAATCGGTCCCGGTGCCCAGGGAACTTCTGCGCCGCTTCACCACGCGGAGTCGACTGAGCTCGTAGGTGTCAGCGGCTCCCGTTCCGCGTCGGCGACTTCGAGGTGGCTGACCGCAGTCCGGTCGATCAGAGTGTCGTACCGCTCGCAGTGCCGGATTCGGGTCCGGGGCCGAGGACCCCGGCGATCAGTGCCGCGGCCGCGAGGGCGGCGGCGCTCCACAGCAGCGGAAGGATTCCGGCGCTCTCGACGACGAGCCCGCCGACGAACGCGCCCGCCGCGATGGCCGCGGTGAACACCCCGACGTACAGGCCGGTGACGTGTTCGACCCGGTCCGGTGCCGCCGCGGTCATCCACAGCTGCGCGCCGACGGAGAGCCCGCCGTAGGCCAGCCCCCACAGCGCGATGGCCGCCCCGGCCGCGAGCGCCGCGGTGCCGAACACCGCCAGGGTCGTGATCGCCGTCGCGATCCCCGCGGCCAGCAGCGCGGCGGTCCTGACCGGCCGACGCGCGGCGAGCGCACCGGCGGCGAAGTTCCCGACGAGACCGAACACGCCGTACAGCAGCAGGAGCAGCGCGATCGCGTTCGCGGGCAGCTCGGTGCGATCCTCGAGGACCAGCCGAACGTAGGTGTAGGCGGCGAAATGCGCGGTCACCAGCAACACCACCACGACCAAGCCGGTGACGACGGCGGGCCGCAGCAGCGGTCGGGGTGGCACCGACACCGTGTCAACGCCTGGTCCTTCGGGGCGGCGCAGACGCGGGAGAACCAGAATCAGACCCGCGGCGACGACCAGCCCGACAGCCGTGAGCGCGCCGAACGCGGCGCGCCAGCCGAAGCCGTTCCCGATGAACGTGCCGAGCGGCACGCCGAGCACCGAGGCCGCGGCGACGCCACTCACGGTGAACGACACAGCGAGCGCGATGTGGCGAGGAGCGACCAGCCGGGTCGCGACCGCCGACGCGAGACCCCACACCGTGCCCATCCCGATCCCGAGGACAACCCGCGACAGCATGAGCGTCCCGAATCCGCTCGCGACCATGGTCAGCGCGTTCGCGGCGGCGAGCACGACCATCGCTGCGGCCAGCACGATGCGACGGTCCAGATTCCCGAGCAGCCGGGGTACGACCGGTGCCGTCACCGCGGAGACCAGCCCCGTGACGGTGAGACTGAGTCCCGCTGCGCCCGAAGAGATCCCGAGGCCATCACCCATCGGCGTGAGCACACCGACCGGCAGCATTTCGGAGGTGACCACGAGGAACGTGCTCAGGGTCAGCACACCGATCGCACCCCACCGGGCGGGCGATGTTCGATCGGGAGCGGCGGGCGAAACCGTAACTGTCATGCCCACCAGTCCACCGCCCGGCGACCGGCGGAACAACGCCGATCTGCTCACCGATCAATGAGCTAGATTCATGGATATGGCCGCTGAGTACCCCACGATGCACCAGGTGCAGCTCCAGCAGATCGAGTGCCTGATCACCCTCGCCGAGGAACTGCACTTCGGCCGCACCGCCGAGCGTCTCGGCTACTCCCAGTCACGGGTGAGTCAGCTCATCGCCGCGCTGGAGGCCCGCGTCGGCGCGCGACTGGTCGAGCGCACCAGCCGCAGGGTGGCGCTGACTCGCCTCGGCGAGCAGTTCGTCAAGGAGGTCCGCCCGGCCTATCGCGCGCTCGCGACGACCTTCGCGCGGGCGCGGGAGCGTGCCCTGCGCGGTGCGCTGCAGGAGCTGCGGATCGGATTCACGGGCATGGTCTACGAGGAGATCACCCGCGGCTTCCGCGCGCTGCGCGAGGAACACGGCGTCACCGTCGACATGCACGACCTGCCGCTGGGCTCACCCTTCTCCGCCGTTCTCGACGGCACCGTCGACGCCGTGATCGTCGAATTGCCCTGCCACGAACCGGAACTCACCGTCGGCTACCGGTTCCCGGCCCAGGACCAGTTCGTCGCGCTGGCCGCGCAACACCGCCTGGCCGACCGCGATGCCATCGAGATGGAGGAGCTGGCCGAGCTCGACCTGCTGCACCGGATCGGCGACGCCGCCGACTACTGGAAAGCCGCACGCACCCCACCCGCCACCCCCTCGGGCACGCCGATCCCGTCGACCGCGGGCATCACCACCATCCAGCAGGGGATGGCACTGGCCGCCGCCGGACAGCACGCCATGCTGGTGTGCCGCCCGGTGATCGAACACAATGCGCGCCGTGACCTGCGGTTCCTGCCGGTGCGCGGGCTGGAGGGGACCAGCCGGCTCGGGTTGGTGTGGCGCGCCGACCGGGCCGATCCCGCTCTGCTCGCGCTGTCCCGGCTGCTGGCACTCGAGAATCCCGGCACCGTGTCGGCGGCCTGACTGCCGACCTCAGCCGCGCACGGTGGAGGGCACCGGGTGATCGGGCTCGAGCGCGGGCAGGCCGTCGATGCTGGCGGAGTTGTCGCCCGCGATGCGCCGGGCGAAATCGGCGTCGGTGCGGCGGGTGTGCGCCTCGTCGAGAACGGATCGCTCCTCGACGAAGTCGAGACGGGGCACCGACCAGCCACACGAATCGGCGATCCGCTCGACCGAGATCGCCACCACCGCGCGGATTCCCGTGTGTCCGGTGCCGAAATGCGCACTGAGCGCGGCGAATTCGGGGGAATCCGGGCGAACCACGCGGCCGGTGCCGAACAGGCGCAGGATGCGGGCGACGCGGTCGAACGAACAGAACATGACGGTGATCCGGCCGTTGTCGCGCAGATGGGCGATCGTCTCCGCGCCGCTGCCGAACAGGTCCAGATAGGCGACCGTGTGTTCATCGATGACGGCGAAGGTGTCGCGATAGCCCTTCGGCGAGACGTTGACGTGCCCGCCCGCCGACGGCGCGGTGCCGACGAAGAACATCGGCTGCGCCGTGATGAAGGCCCGCAGCTTGTCATCGATCCGGTCGAAGATCTTGCCCATGACGCTCATTTCCGGTCTCGCCGAGCGGCGAGCTCCCCGCCTCGAGTGTATCGGCCCCGGTCCAGGCCACTTCGGTTCACGATGAGGGTTACCGCAGACGAGGGCCACCGCGATGTCCGACGATGGCTCCTATGACGCAGACCGCCCCCAGCCAAGTCCACCCCGTGCAAGAGCGCTATGCCGACCCGGCCGTCGAGGTTCCCGCGCAGTGGAATCCGGTGCTGCAGGTGTTGCACGAGCACAAGTCGGTGCGACGCTACCTGCCCGATCCGGTCTCGCCGGAGACCATCCGGCTGCTGGTCTCGGCCGCGCAGTCGGCCTCGACGTCGTCGAACCTGCAGGTGTGGAGCGTCATCGAGGTGCGCGACCCCGAGCGCCGGGCCCGGCTGGCCGACGTCGCGGGCGGCCAGGCCCACATCGTGCAGGCCCCGGTGCTGCTGGTGTGGACCGCCGACTTCGCCCGCCTGCGCCAGCTCGCCGACGATCACGGCGCCCCGCTGGAAGGCGCCGACTACCTCGAGTCCAGCTATGTCGGCTTCGTCGATGCCGCCCTGGCCGCCCAGAACGCGGTGGTTGCCGCCGAATCCCTCGGCCTCGGCACCGTCTACATCGGCGCCCTGCGCAACGACCCCGAACGCGTCGCCGCCGAACTCAACCTCCCCGACCACGTCTTCGCCGTCTTCGGCCTCGTCGTCGGCCACCCCGACCCCACCGAGGGCACCCGCGTGAAACCGCGCCTCCCACAAACCGCCGTCCTCCACCAGGAAACCTACGACCTGTCGATCCAGCGCGAACCGGTCGCCGACTACGAACAGCGCATCGGCGAGATCTACACCGACCAGGGCCTCCCGTTCTCCTGGACCGAACGCACCCTGGCCCGCCTGGGCACCAAGGAATCCCTCAACGGCCGCCACCGCCTCCGAGAACACCTGGCCGCCAGAGGATTCCGCCTGCACTGAGCAGGAGACCGATCACCCGTTGATGGCCTTGCGGGTGAGGTCGAGGGAGCGGATGCGGGCGTCGATGTCGTAGACGAGGGTGTTGAGCATCAGTTCGTCGGGGGTGGTGGCGTCGAGGAGTTGGGCGGCTTGGGCGCGGACCGTTTCCGGGGAGCCCTGGAGTTGGCCGGCCTTGCGCTGGGCGGCGAAGTGGCGTTCGGCGTCGCTGCCGGGGAAGCCCGCGGCCTGGTCGGGGGTGGCCAGTGCCTGCGGGCGGCCCGAGCGCAGGTTGGCGAAGGCGAGGTCACGGGGGGCGGCGAGGCGGTCGGCTTCGGCGTCGGTGTCGGCGCAGATGGCCGAGGCGGCGACGATGGTGTACGGCTCGCTCCTCGTTTCCGACGGCCGGAAGTTGTCGCGGTAGAGGTTCAGCGCGGCGGCGGTGTTGTCGGGGGCGATGTGGTGGGCGAAGGCGAAGGGCAGGCCGAGTGCCGCGGCCACCTGGGCGCTGTACCCGCTCGAACCGAGCAACCAGACCTCCGGTTCGGCGCCGCGGCCGGGGCTGGCCACGATCCCGTCGGCGTCGGTGCCGCGGAAGAAGCCGATCAGCGTGGTGAGTTCGCGGGGGAAGGAGTCGGCGCCGAGGCCGTCGGCATGGCGGCGCAGGGCGCGTGCGGTCACCGGATCGGTGCCGGGAGCGCGTCCGATACCCAGGTCGATGCGGCCGGGATGCAGGGACTCGAGCGTCCCGAACTGCTCGGCGACCACCAGCGGCGCGTGGTTGGGCAGCATCACCCCGCCCGATCCGAGCCGGATCCGCGAGGTCGAGGCCGCCAGATGCGCCAGCACCACCGCGGGCGCCGCGCTCGCGATGCCGGGCATGTTGTGGTGCTCGGCCACCCAGAACCGGCGATAGCCCAGCTCCTCGGCGTGCTGGGCCAGCCGGGTGGTCGCGTGCAGCGCCTCGCCGGCCGTCGCGTCGGCCTGTACCGGCGCCAGATCCAGAACCGACAGCGTGACCGCGTTCATGAGCCTCCTCGACTGTGAAACATCCCTGTTGAGGCCAACCGGTGCGGGGCTCGCAGTATTTCCCGGCGCGTGGGGTGCGGTGTCCCCGGTTCTGGCGGGAATGTGGTGAGTTGCTGGAAAGCCGCTGGCAGACAGGCGTTTTCTGTCATACCCCACCGGTATCGTCGAAGGGTCACACTACGAGTCCGGCGCGAGGGTGGCCGGACGGTGCGAGAACGGGGGCACGGGGATGAGTGACAACGACCGTGGTGATCTGCTGCCACCGAGCAGGCATGGAACCACCTGGCGGGAATCGGAGTACCGGGTCCTGGCCGACGACCTGCGCGCCGGGGTCGACTTGGCGCGCACCGCGCACACGCTGGGGCGTACCGAGTCCGCGGTACGCGCCGCGCTGCGCAATTTCGTCCCGCCCGAGGACCGGGTGTCCACGGCCGAGCGAGAACGCTGGATCCGGGGACGGCTGGTCGCCGAACCGGAATGGGACTGGTGGGCGGTGGTCGTCGACCGGCACCGCCGCGCCCGCAGCGGCCTGTGGTTCACCAGGCACGAGCACTGCGCCCGGATCGGCTGGCGCCGCCGCACCCCGATGCCCGCGCTCGCCCAGGAACTGGGCACCTCGGAGCTGACCGTCGCCGAACTGCTGCGCTCACTCGGCCTCGCCGACAGCATCGAGGAGGCGGCCGACCGGCTCGGCGCGACACCGGGCCTGGCCCTGGCCAAGCGCGTCTCGGCACACCGCGACACCGCGGCGGGCGCCCGCTGGATCCTGGTGATCGACGGCGCCGCGGGCACGAGCCGACCACGCAACGCCCCGGTCCGCCGCCAGATCTCCCTGCACGAGACCCGCGCGGGCGCCGAAGCCGAACGCGACCGGGTCCTGGCGTGGCACCGCCGCCTCGGCACCGGCGAGCCGGACACCCCGGTGTGGTGGACCATCGCCGAACGAGGTCTCGGCGCCACCGCGGGTCACACCCGGTGCGGCACCGTCGACACCATCGTGCCCGGCGGTGCGATTCACGCCGAAGCGCTCACCGTCGGCGACGTCATCCGCGTGGCCGTCCCCGACGGCGGCTACCTCCAGGACCGGATCACCGTGATCACCCACGCGGGCCCCGGCGCCCCGATCGTGGTCGACCTGGCCCCGGTTGCGAACTCCAGGGTCCGCCGCGTCGTCGAGTTCGCCCCCGGCGAGATCGTCGACGTCGTCCGCCGCCGAGAGGAGCGGGCCAGCTAGGACACCTGACCTGGACAGTCGATCACCAGGCAATGGTGGCGTGGGCTTCTCGGCCGATGCTCGCCTGAGTGCCTGGTGATCAACGGTCCAACTACGACCAGGGCGATTCGACCCGCGCGGGTGGTGGTGTCGACCTTCGGGATCATTCCGGCGCGTCGGCGCGCAGTTTTCGCCCGGAGCACGTCGGTGCGCAGCGGGAAATCGAACTCGCCGTCGGCGGTCTCCGGTGTGCGGCTCAGGTAGGTGTGGATCCGGTCGAGCAGTTCGGCCCGCTGTGTCTCGGAGATGACGACGGTGTGTGAGTGCGTGCCGATGGTGGCCGTGAGGGATTCGGCGGTGCGTCGGTGCGTGTGGTCGAACTCGGCGTGCTCGAACTCGGTGAGCAGCGGGTGCGTCGGTCGCCGGATGCTACCCTTGCGCGGCTCGAACGACGCGTCGCTGAGCATGACCCGTTGCAGCCCGACGACCCACGGGACCTGGTCGTTGTCCCGATTCCAGAACGCCGCGAACACCCCGTCCGCGCGCAGCACCCGCGCGATCTCGGGAAACGCCCGCTCCTGATCGAACCAGTGGAATGCCTGCCCGGCGACCACCGCGTCCACCGACCTGTCGGCCAGCGGAATCGCCTCCGCCGTACCGGACAACGCGGTCACCCCGGGAAATCGGCGGACCAGCTCGGCGCGCATCGCGTCATCGGGTTCCACGGCGATCACCTCGGCGCCGACCGCGAGCAACCCCTCGGTGAGCTTCCCGGTCCCCGCGCCCAGATCGAGGACGACCGGCGCGTCCCGTCCACCCAGCGGCTCGAGCGCCCAGCGGACACTCGCCGCCGGATAGTCCGGCCGATGCTCGGCGTAGATCGCGGCCTGCGACCCGAACGAACTCGCGCGACGAGCCCGCAGCGCCGCCCGGTCACTGTCCTGTTCCTTATATCCCATTCCCCACATTCCCCGACCTTACCGAGCATCGTGGCCCGCAACCGATCTCGCGCGGGGCCACCATCCGGCCGTCGCTCACGCGTCGACCGGCACGACCTTCGTCCGTCCCGGCATGGTGATCGCGGCGACGAGCATGATCACCGCCATCACGAACATGGCGACGAAGACGAGGTGGATGCCGTGGGCGAGTTCGGTGGGCGCGGGGTGGTCGGGATCGCGAATGCCCGCGTTGACCACCGCGCCGAAGACCGCGACGCCGACCGCGCTGCCCAGCGAGCGCGCGAACATGTTGGCCGAGGTCACCACGCCGCGTTCCTGCCATTCGGCACTGGCCTGGGCGGCGATCAGCGTCGGTGTGGCGACCAGGCCCATACCGCCGCCGATCAGGAAGCACGACACCGCGATCTGCCAGGTGCTCGCCTGCTCGTCGATGAGCAGGGTGGTCGCGCAGCCGAGCGCCGCGAGCGCGCTGCCGATGAGGGCGGTGATGCGGAAACCCCACCGCAGGTAGAGCCGTCCGGCATTCGAGGCGGCCAGCGGCCAGCCGAGGGTGAGCGCGCCGACCGTCAGTCCGGCCACGAGCGCCCCGGTGCCGAGCACGCCCTGGGCGAAGGTCGGCACGTAGGAGGTGAGTCCGAGCACGACCGCGCCGATCAGCAGCGAGACGGTACTGCTCGCGATCACCACCCGCCGGGTGAAGATCCACAGCGGCAGAATCGGATTCGCCACGCGCAGTTCGACCACCGTGAACAACCCGAGCAACGCCACGCTGCCGGCGAACAACCCCAGCGAGATCGGTGAGGTCCACGCCCAGGCCTGACCGCCTTCGAGCAGACCGAGAATGACCCCGCCCGCGCCGAGCGTGAGCAGCACGGCGCCGAGATAGTCGATCCGCTGCGCGCGCCGCGGTGCCGATTCGGTGAAGTGGCGCACCAGCATCCAGGCCGCGACCGCGCACAGCGGCAGATTGACCAGGAAGATCAGACGCCAGCTCAGATAGTCGGCGAACGCGCCGCCCAGCAGCGGCCCGAGCACCGCCGAACTGGCCCACACACCGGCCAGGTAGCCCTGAACTTTGGCGCGTTCGGCGAGGGTGTAGAGATCACCGGCGATCACCATCGTCATCGGCTGGATCGCCCCGGCGCCGATGCCCTGGATCGCCCGGAACACGATCAACGCCACCATGCTGGTGGCGAGCCCGCACAGCAGCGAGCCCAGCGCGAACACCGCGATCCCGACCAGGATGATCGGCTTGCGCCCCACCATGTCGGCGAGCTTGCCGTAGATCGGCACCGTCACCGCCTGCGCGAGCAGGTAGATCGAGAACAACCAGGGGAACAGCGCGAACCCGCCGAGGGTGTCGGTGATGGTGAGCACCGCGGTGGCGATGATGGTCGAGTCGAGCGCGACCAGTCCGGTCGCCAGCATCAGCGATGCGAGGATCGGTCCGCGCTCGGAACGCAGGCCGATGGCCGGACTCGCGGTCTCCGTTGCCACCGGCGATCCTCTCGTTGCTTCGACCAACCATCCGGGGACAACGTATCGGCGGCGCGATTGTTTCCGCGCGGAAATTACCGGCGGTGTGACGCGATCGGCGCCGGGCGCGGTCGTTCAGCTCGCGGCGGCGAACTTCGCGGCGATCTCGGCGGCGGTCACCTTGGCCAGTTCGACGAAGAACGGCACCCGCTCGTCGATCATCAGCGTGGCGGGCCCGCGCATCCCGAGCGCGAACCGGCACCGGCCCTGCGGGTCGAGGATGGGCATGCCGATGGTGCGGAAACCGGGATCGAGTTCGCGATCGTTGAAGGCGTAGCCGCGCTCGCGGGTCAGGATCAGCTCCGCGCGCAACTCCTCCGGCCCCGAGACCGAACGCTCGGTGCCCTCTTCGTAAGGCAGCGAACGCAATTCGTCGTCGCTGACCTCCGACCACGCCAGCAGTGCCTTGCCCAGCGCGCTGGCGTGCAACGGCAGCCGAACGCCCTGCAGCTTGTGCCCGTCGCTCTCACGCCACCGGCTGGTTCCGAGCAGTACGGCGTGGATGTGGTGGCGGGTGGCGACCGACGCGCTCGCCCCGGTGGTCGCGGCCAGCTGTTCGAGGTAGGGCTCGGCGAGATAGATCTTGTGCTGGCGGTAGGCGATCTGCCCGTACTCGGCCAGCGCGCCACCCATCCGATAGCGGCTGGACTCGGCGTTCTTCTCCAGGAAACCGGCCTCCACGAGCGCGCCGAGCAGGCGGTGGGTGGTGCTCACCGCGAGGCCCTGGGCGCGCGCGACCTCGGAGACCCCGCGCTCCTCGCCGCCACGAAAGCAGTCGAGTACCGACAGGGCCCTGGTCACGGTCTGCACGCTGGGGGTCTCCACAGCAGCGACGGTAACACAGGCGGATGCCGAAACAGCCGTTCGTATTCCGCTGTGCGGAAAGGTCCAGCTGGCATCGATGGATCGAACTGCATAGAACGGCGAAAGCATCTCTGTCAAGCTTTCCGATCCATGGAAAGACATCCCTCGTTCGGCACCACACTCGCTCCTACGCTGCGTAGGCATCACCCGCCCTTTCCGAACAGGAGCCCCCATGACCCGCAGGCTGTCTGCCTTCTCGCGGATCGCCCTCGCGATCGTTCCCGCCGTCGCCCTCGTCGCGGCGTGTGGCTCCGACTCCACCCCGGAGCAGGGGGCGCAGGACTCGTTCGTCCTCAAGGTCACCGATCCCGGCAACACCGGCCCGCTCGCGGTCGGCAAGCGCGACGGCACCTTCGACGCCGCGCTGGCCCCGCTGGGCGCGAAGATCCAGTGGGTCAACACGACTCCGGGCTTCAGCTCCAACCTGAAGCTGTTCAACACCGGCGAACTCGACGTCTCCGGCGCCGCGTTCAGCCCTGTGGTCGGCGCGCTGTCCAAGGACGTCGGCGTGAAGATCGTCGCGGTGGCCGACCCGGCCGGACAGGACCAGAGCGGCATCGTCGTCACCCCGGAATCGGGCGTGACCACGGTGGCCGGGCTGGTGGGCAAGCGGATCGCGGTCAATCCGGCCGCCAAGGGCGAGTACATCACCTTGAAAGCCCTTGCCCAGGCGGGTATCTCGCCCGATCAGGTGACCCGGGTTCCGCTCCAGCAGAAGGACGCCGCCTCCGCCTTCGCCACCGGCAAGGTCGACGCGTGGGCCTCGTTCCTGATCCCGTACCAGGAGGCCAAGGCCGCCGGCGCGGTGGAGATCGCCACCGAGCAGTCGATCGGTTCCAAGGACAACACCGTGGTGGTCTTCCGCACCGAGGTCCTGGACGAGCGCCCCGACATCGCCGCCAAGTACCTGGAAGTGCTGCAGGACCTCACCGCGAAGCAGAAGGCCGCGCCCGCCGACTTCGAGAACGTCTTCGACAAGACCGGCCCGCGCGCGCTGACCGGTGACCGCCTCGCCGACGCCGTCCGGGTCGGTGGCGAGGTCACCGTGCCGCGCCTGCCGACCGAGTCCGATGCCACCGACCTGGCCGATGTGGTGAACACCTTCGCCGACAACGGCGTCATCACCCGCCGGATCACCGCCGACGACATCTTCTACGACCTGAAGTCCAAGCTCACCCCGGAGCAGCTGGCCGCGCTGAAGGAAGACTGACATGAGCACCCTCGCCTTGGCGCCGCCGCGGGCACGCGTGCCCCGGCAGCGTCCGCGCTGGCTCTCGCTGGGCCTGCGTGCCACCCTGCCCGCCGCCATCGTGGTGGCGTGGTGGGCGGGCTCGGCCAGCGGTGCCATCTCACCGCGGGTGATCGCCGGACCCGCCGCGGTCTGGACGGCGTTCCTCGAGCTGTTCAAGAGCGGTCAGCTCGTCGATTTCGCGCTCGCCTCGTTCGGCCGCGCGGCCGCCGGCGTCGCGCTCGGCGTCTCGGTGGGGCTGATCCTCGGACTGCTGTCGGGCCTGTCGAGCCTCGGTGAGGAACTCGTCGACTCGACCCTGCAGATCGTGCGGGCGGTGCCGTTCCTGGCACTGGTGCCGCTGTTCATCGCCTGGTTCGGCATCGACGAGCTGTACAAGGTGCTGCTGATCGCGGTGGCGACCATGCCGCCGATGTACGCCTACACCTATCTCGGGGTGCGCAATGTCGATCGCAAGATGGTCGAGGCCGCCCGCAGTTTCGGGCTCACCGGCACCCGGCTCGTCCTCGAGGTGATCATTCCCGCCGCGCTGCCCGGCATCCTGATGGCGCTGCGGGTGTGCCTGTCGATCAGCATCACCGGCCTGATCGCCGCCGAACAGGTGGGCACGCAGGAGGGGGTCGGCTATCTGGTGACGCTGGCCCAGGAATACAACCGCACCGACTACATGGTGTTGTGCGTGGTCCTCTACGCGCTGCTCGGTCTGGTGTTCGACATGCTCGTTCGGCTCGCGGAACGCTACGCGATGCCCTGGCGCAAGCAGGTGGCGATCCGATGACGACGACGACAGCCGCACCCGTCCCGGCCTCGACCCAGGCCCCGGTGGCGGTCTCGATCACCGGTCTGCGCAAGGCCTTCGGCGACAAGACCGTGCTCGACGGCATCGACCTGACCATCCGGCGCGGCGAGTTCGTCGTGCTGCTCGGGCCCAGCGGCACCGGCAAGACCACCCTGCTGCGGCTGCTCACCGGTCTCGAAACGCCCGACGGCGGGGAAGTCCTGGTACCTCCGCGCCGCACCACCGTCTATCAGGAACCGCGGCTGATCCCGTCGAAGCGGGTGCTGGCCAATGTGATCGTCGGCCTGCGCCGGGGCAAGGCACAGCGCGAGGCCGGCCTGCGCGCGCTCGACGAGGTGCACCTCGACGGCAAGGCGAGCCAGTGGCCCGCCACCCTCTCCGGCGGCGAGGCCCAGCGTGCCGCCCTGGCCAGAGCGCTGGTCCGGGAGCCCGAACTGCTGCTGCTCGACGAGCCGTTCGCGGCACTGGACGCGCTGACCCGGCTCCAGATGCAGGACCTGGTGGGCGATCTCGTCGCCCGGCATCGCCCCGCCGTGCTCATGGTCACCCACGACGTCGACGAGGCGATCCGGCTCGCCGACCGTGTGCTCATCCTCGACCGCGGCCGCTTCGCCGTGGACGAGGTCATCGATCTGCCCCGCTCGCGCGATCACGCGGCGCCCGAAACCCTCGGTTACCGAACGGAATTCCTCGCCCAGCTCGGCGTGGGACCACACACAAGGAGCCTGTCATGACCGAAACCCTGTGGTACACCCGCTGCCCCGTGCCGACCGCGAGCGGCCTCGCGCACAGCCTCGGCTGGCTCGGCGAGACCGCCGCCGGTGCCGGGCTGGAATTCGGTGTCCTCCAGGACGCGGGCCCCGAGCTCGCCGGCCACCACTTCCTGCACGACCTGTCCGGGCTGATCCGCGAGGGCGGCAATGTGCCCGCGCTGGCCGCCCGCGCGCAGGGCTCGCCGACGCGGCTGATCGGGCTCACCTGGATCGACGAGGCGCAGGCGATCCTGGTCGGCCCCGACTCCGCGGTCACCGAGGCGGCCGGGCTGGCCGGTCTGCGCGTCGGTGTGCCCGCCTGGGCACAGGACCAGGCCCGCAGCTTCCCGCGGGCGATGGCGCTGCACGGCTTCGTCAACGCCCTGCGCCCGGCCGGGCTCACCCTGGCCGATGTGGTGGTCACCGAACTCGCGGTCGAGCGGGATCCGCAGGTGCGCACCGAGATCCAGTCCCGGAACCGCTCGACCACCTGGGGCGTCGAGGAGCTGCTGGAGGGCAAGGTCGACGCCATCTACGTCAAGGGCGCCCGCGCCCAGGAGGTGGCGAAGGAACACGGACTGCGCGTCGCAGTCGATCTGGACGCCTCCGCGACCAAGCGGCTTCGCGTCAACAACGGCACCCCGCGCCCGATCACCGTGCACGCCGACCTGCTCGAGTCCCGGCCCGAGGTCGTGATCGGTTTCCTCGCGCAGAGCCTGCGCGCCGCCGACTGGGCCGCCGGTGATCTCGACGGTGTCCGCGCGGTGCTGCAGCGCGAAACCCTGTCCGGGCCCGAGGGTGTCGCCGCCGCCTATGGTGACGAGTTCCATCGCGGCCTGCACCCCTCGCTCACCGCCGAACGGGTCGAGCTGCTCGGCGTGCAGAAGCAGTTCCTCTACTCCCACGGCTTCCTGGCCGCCGACTTCGACCTCGAATCCTGGGTCGCCCCCGAACCGTTGGCCCGCGCCGCGGAGATCGTCGCCGCCGAGCAGGTGCCCGCATGACCGAGTTCCACTGGCGGTTGCCCAGCCGCGGCGACGGTCGTCGCGCCCGGCCGCAACTGCGTGGTCGCGGCGGTTTCGGCCCGCAGGCTGCCCTGACCGAGACCACCGATGTGCGACCGGGCCGGTTCGGTCCCTTCGACGAACTGGCCCAGATCGTCGACGCGGCCGAACTCAACGGCTTCGACGGCGTGCTCGCCCCCTACGACCCACTCGGCGAGGAATCGTGGATCGTGGCGGGCGCGGCCCTGCGCGCCACCCGCTACACCCGGGTCACCGTCGAATTCCAGCCCGCGTTCGGCACACCGGTCTACGCGGCCAAGGTTTCTGCCACCCTCCAGCGGCACTCGGCGGGGCGGTTGAACTGGCGGCTGGCCGTGGACACCGACCCCGCCGAGGCCCGCTCGCGCGGTGACCTCGTGGCGGGCGAGGAACGCTACGAGCGGGCCGCGGAATTCCTGACCGTCGCGCGCGGCGTCTGGAACGAGAACGAGATCGGCGCCGCCGGATTCGCCGGGACCGGCTTCGAATACGCGGGCCGCTACTACGACGTGATCGACGGCGGCTTCCGCGGCATCCTGTCCGGTCTGCCGTTCCCCACCGTGCACCTGAGCGGCACCTCGCCCGCGGCGCTTGCCCTGTCGGCCGCGCACGGTGACGTGCACGTGCTCACCGAGCAGCCGGACGGAATCTCGCGCGCCACCGCCGAACTGGGGGAGCGGGCCGCCGCGGCCGGTCGCCGGGTGCGTATCGCCCTCGAGCTGCCCGTCATCGCCAGGGAAACCGAGGACGAGGCGTGGGCGCGCGTGCACCGGCAGTGGGCCGAACTCGGCCGCCCCGAGCCCGCGACCGAACACGCCCTCGGCGACGGCCGCTGGGCCGGGTTCGACGCGCTCGGCTACGACCAGCGCATCGGCCTGGTCGGCAGCTACGAGCAGGTGGCCCGCCAGCTCTCGGTCTACGAGCTCGCCGGCGTGCACAGCTTCGTGCTGTCCGGGCATCCGAACATCGAGGAGATCCACCGGGCGGGCGAGCACCTGCTGTTCCGCGTCGACCCGGCGGGCCGCACCCTCACCACCGCGCAGGAGGTCAGCGCATGAGCATCGACGTCTACTGGCGCATCGGCATGGAAGGCGACCACGCCTCCCTGCGCACCCCGCGCCGCTACAACCGGGGCAATGCGGGCGGCTACGGCCCGGGCAACCTCGCCCCGGCCGTGCGCGGCGGCGAACTCGACCACTACACCTACCTCGACCACGTCGCCGCCGTCGCGAAGGCATCCGAGTCGGCCGGTTTCCTCGGTGGTCTGCTGCCCTCGTTCCCGGTGACCGACGACCCGTGGGCCTTCGCCGCCGCGCTGGCCGCCGAGACCACCACCTACCGGTTCATGGTCGCCTTCCAGCCCGGCTTCCTGCACCCGGTGCAGGCGGCGCGGATGTCGGCGAGCCTGCAACGAGCCACCGGCGGCCGGCTGGTCTACAACATCATCAGCGGCGGCGGGGGACCGGCCCAATTGTGGTGGGGCGACAAGGTTTCCCACGACGACCGCTACGCCCGCACCACCGAATTCCTCGACGTGCTGCGCGGAGTCTGGGACGGCGAACCCTACGACCACGACGGCCGCTTCTTCCGCACCGAAGGCGCCGCCCTGCCACCGGGACTGGCCGGTCAGCCCTTCCCGGAGGTGTACTTCTCCGGCTCCTCGGGCGCCGCCGTCGCCGCGGCGGGCCGCCACGCCGACTACTACCTGTCCTGGCTCGAGCCCTACGCCGACCTGCGCGCCAAGTTCGACGGAGTCCGCCGCCATGCCGAGAGCACCGGCCGCACACCGAAATTCGCGGTCCGCATCGACATCGTCGCCCGCCACACCGAGGAAGCGGCGTGGGCCGAGATCGAGAAGGGCTGGGCCTTCGTCGACCGCGAGGCCGCCAACCGCGCCGCCCAGGGCGACTCGGTCGGCGCGGCGCGGATCACCGGCTGGGTGCCCGAGACCATCACCGGTTACCGCGATCTGGAGGTCCAACCGAATGTCTGGTGCGGCTTCAGCCTGATCCGCGGCGGTCCCGCCTTCGGCCTGGTCGGCAGCTACGAGCAGGTCGCCGAGCGGCTCGACGAACTCATCGAGCTCGGCGTCGACGCCTTCATCCTCGCGGGCAATCCGCACCTGGAGGAGGCCTACCGGGTCGGCGAGGAAGTACTGCCGCTGCTCGGCCGCTCCCGGCTCACCACCCCGTCCACCGACACCGTCCTCGCGACGGCCCGATAACGCAGGAGTTCACCGATGACCACCACCGAAACCCGTCTGCCGGAGGCCGTCACGGCCTTCGTCGAGGCGGCGACCCGCGACGCCGACACCGCGTTCCGGGTGTTCCGGGAGACCGGCACCGTCACCGGCAACGGCACCGTCAACTTCGTGGAGCGGGTGCCCGGCGAGGAGATCGCCGTCGCCCTCAACGAACCGGGCCCGTGGGCCACCGACCGCACCGTCGAACCCGTGGTGGCCACCTTCGACGGAGAAGTGCTGTCCGGCAAGGGATCCGCCGGTTTCGTCACCGGCTACGCGAAGGTCTTCCGCGCACACCCCGAGATCACCTCCGTCGTGCACATCCACACCCCGTGGCTGGGTGGCTGGGCGCAGACCCACCGCACCCTGCCCATCCGCTACGCGGCCTCGCAGCGGCTCACGCTCTCGCGCGAGATCCCGCCGCACATCGACCGCACCATCGGCGCGGGCGATTTCATTCTCGACCGTCTCGTCGCCGACCCGCACCTGGTCGCGATCTTCGAGGCCAACGGTGGCGCCAATGTCATCGGCCGGGCCGGTCTGCTCGAGCTGGCGAAGTTCGTCGTGCTCCTCGAAGAGGGCGCGCAGTATCAGGCCATCGCCGAAACCCTCGGTGGCTCGGTCGAATTCGATCCGTCGAACCTGGCGGTGCAGTGGAAGCGCAGCGGACTGGTCGACGAGGCCCGTCGTCTCGGCCTGATCGGAGACGCCCGATGAGTATTCGTGTCGGCTACTTCCCGCACAACAACTCGCTGTTCGTCCTGCGCCACCGCGGGATCCTCGAACGGCTGCTGCCCGAGGTCGAATGGGTCGACCTGCGCGCCCTGCCCGCTGCCGAGCGTGTCGACCCCAAGACCGGTCTGCCCGGCGAGCACTCGGACTGGCTGTTCACCGAGGGCGGCTACGACATCATCGGCACCGGCTTCACCCCGCCGCTCACCGCCCTGGCCAACCAGCGCGACATCGTCTACCTCGGCATCTCCGGTCCGCGCGTGGAGAACGGCAGGCTCGTCGCGACCGCCGCCAGCGGCATCACCTCCGCGGCCGATCTGAAGGGCAAGCGGGTCGGCATCGCGCACGGCTCGTGGCAGACCACGCTGCTGTTGTTCGCCCTCGACCAGGTCGGGTTGACCTGGGCCGATGTGGAACCGGTCGACGTGGATGTCCGCGGCGGCGGCGCGCTGCTCACCGGTGACCTCGATGCGTGGGTCGGTACCTACCCCGGCCTCCAGGAAATCGAGGCCGCGACCGAGCTGACCACGCTGGTCGACACCGCGTCGGTGTTCAGCCACCCCTCGCTGTGGTTCACCCGCCGCGACCTGGCCGAGAACAACCGCCCGGTGATCGAGGCCGTCCTCGCGGCTCTGCAAGAGTCCGACGCCTGGATCATCGCCAACCCGCGCGCGGCGGCCCAGTACTTCGTCGACGACGCGCTCTCGCGCGGCCTGCCCGCCGACCTGGACGCCTGGGAAGCCGCCCTGCGCGGCCGCCCGTTCGGGATCCACCCGGTGAGCCCGGAGTTCCTGGACGAGCAGCAGCGCGCCGCCGACCTGCTGGCCGCCAACGGGCTGCTCCCGCGCACGGTCGACGTGCGGGCCGCGGTCCTGCCGTGGATCGGCGAGGTCGTCACGGAGAAGGCGGCCGCGGCCGTCTGATCTCGACGCCTGCCGGTCCTCGGCGACCGGTTCGCCGGCGCTGTCGATCCGCAACGCTGCCCGGCGACAACGATGCTCCGGTGACGAAGTCGGTCACCGGAGCATCGTCACGTCGACGAGCACCGCCGCACCCGGCTCGGCGCGCCCACGTCGAACGGCCGCCACCACGCGCTCAGCGGGCCTTCGACCCCGCCACCCACACCGGACCGGTGAGCAACCAGATCACCGTGATCACCCCGAGCGTCCCGAACACACTCATCAGCTGCTCGCGCTGCGCGGCATCGGCCACCGTGTAGCTCAGTGCCACGGTCAGTACGGCGGCGATGGCGGCGGCGCCCAGCCAGCGAGCGAAATCGGCCCATTCCTTGCGCGAACGCTCGGGGCCGTACTTCGGCACCTTCACCGGCGCCGGTCCGCCCGCGAACCGGTAGGCGAAACGCTCGTCGAGCCACTGGATGATCCGGTGCCCGAACATCACCGTGCAGCCCAGGTAGATCCCGGCCAACCGGTGCGCGAAGCCGACCTCCCCGCCGCGATGCAGATCGATGGCCACCGCGATGACGAGCACGACATCGAGCACCGGTACCAGGGCCAGCGTCACCATGCCCGCACGCGGCAGCCGCACCGCGTAGCGCAGGAGCAGACCGCCGACGACCAGCACCCAGAAGCCGATCTCGCAACCGAGGATGGTCAGCAGTACCGGGTTCGTCATCTCGTCCATTCCTCGACTGTGGCAGGCACACCGGTGTGCGGTCGTCCCGCTTTCCGCTCGTCTCGGGTCCGACTTTCGGAGGACCCGGGGCTCGGTGCGCGTGTGTTGGAATGGGGGACATGTCACCGTCGCGCACGCCCATGAGCCGGCTCGCGCACGTGTTCGACAGTTCGACCACGGCCGCGGTCAGCATCTTCCTGGTCGGGCTGCTGCTGTGGGCCGCCGGAGGCTGGGCGGTCGTGGCGAATCACGACGTCTATCCGCCGGTGGCGAAGGTGGCGCTGCTGTCCGCGGCATTCGCGATCCAGCTGACCGCGCAGCATCGGCCCGCGCTGGCCTTCGGCCTGATGGTCGCCCTGCTGGCCGGAGACCTCGCGGTGAGTCCGTCGCTACCACTGTGGATCGCGCTGACCGACGTCATCTTCCTCGCCGTCAGCAAGGGATCGGACCGGCTCGGCGCGGTGGTCGTCTGGTTCTCGCTGATCGTGACCGTGGGCGGGGCGCTCCTGGCAGCGGCCCTGATCGATGTCCGTGTCGGGCTCTACGCCGCGCTGGCGGGCGTCGCGCTCACCTGGTCGCCGCTCGGCTACGCGCGGGCGGTGCGGGCCTCACGTCGTATGGCGCGAATGGAACGCGAGGCCGCGCGCGCCCAGCTCGCGGTCCTCGACGCCGAGCGTTCGGCCGCCCTCGGCGACGAGCGCCGTCGACTGGCCCGCGACCTGCACGACACGGTGGCCGGTCACCTGTCCGCTGTCGCGATCCTGTCCGAGGTCGCGCAGAAGGACCCGGGCAACACCACCGTCCTGCACTCGATCCGCGCGGGCAGCCTGGCCGCGCTCGAGGAGATGCGCGCGACGATCGACCTGCTGACCTCGCCCGACGACACCGCCGTCACCACCCGGCTGTCGTCGCTGGACGGGTTGATCGACGCGGCGACAGCGGCAGGCGGCGCGGTGACCCTGCGCCGGGCCGAGGATCTGGAGTTGCCCACCGCGGTCGAAGCGGTGGTCACCCGTATCCTGGGCGAGGCCATCGCCAACGCCACCAAGCACGCGCCCGGCGCGCCCCTGGACATCGACCTGCGTCGTGACGCCACCCGCCTGGTGGTCACCGCCTCGAATCCGATCACGCCGGGTGTCCGGTCCGGAGAGGGAAACGGGTTGCGCAACATGATGTTCCGCGCCGAATCCGTGGACGGCTCGCTCACCGCGAACGCCGAGGACGGCACCTGGCGCGTCCGCGCGCGGATCCCACTGGGGGCCGCGTGACGGTGACGGTGCTGGTGGCCGACGACCACGCCACCATCCGCGCGGGCCTGACCATGCTGCTCGAGTCCTCCGGCCAGGTCCGGGTGGTCGGTGAGGCGGCCGACGGCGTCGCCGCGCTCCGCCAGGCCCGCGCGCTCGGCCCGGACGTGGTGCTGATGGACGTGCGGATGCCGCGCGTCGACGGGCTGGCCGCCACCGCCGCGGTGGTCGCCGAGACGACCGCGAAGGTACTGGTCCTCACCACCTTCGCCATCGACGAGTACGTCCTCGGCGCGCTCTCGGCGGGGGCGAGCGGCTTCCTGCTCAAGTCGGTCGGCGGCGACGAACTGGTGCGCGCGGTGCTGGCCGTGGCCGAGGGCGACGCGGTCCTCGACCCGAAGGTCACCCGCGCGGTGATCGCCGCCCTGCCCCGCACCGCGGCCCTCGCCCCGCCCGATCTGTCCGCGCTCACCGACCGCGAGCGGCAGGTGCTCGCGGGCCTGGGCGCCGGGCTGTCGAACCAGCAGATCGGCACCCGCCTGCGCATCGGCGAGACCACCGTGAAGACCCACGTCTCCCGGGTGCTGACCAAACTCGGTGTCCAGTCCCGCGTGCAGGCCGCGATCATCGCGACCCAGGCCGGTCTCGACCCGCACTGACGACGATGCCCCGGCACCGAGATCGGTACCGGGGCATCGCCTTGTCGGGGCGGGATTCAGCGTGCTGGATGCGGGTCGGACTGGTCCGGACTGTTCCGGCGGGATTCAAACCAATAGGTCAGCGAAACCGTGGCGTAGGACGCCACTACCACTGCTGCTGTCACCAGAAGAAACGCGACGATCAAGGGAATCAGGAAAGCCATGTGCCCTCCTCGCGGTACGGTAGGTGTGCGATGAAGGTGGTGGTCAGCGCCTCGTCGCGCCGATTTCTGGACATGCCCCGCGCTATCGATGGTAGGGCCACGGCGCGACCACGGCACGACCCGGCGGGTGTGATGGCGGTCATGTTCCGTGCGGAGTGTCGCCCACGCCACCGAAGTGGCCTGAGGTTGAATATTCAATAGATCTGGGGTTCTACCGCGTCACGAGTTCTCGACATCGGCTTCACCACGAACAACCGACGAAGGAGCACGATCGTGAGCATGATCCTGGCCGCTCTGCACGACACCTACGGCATCGTCGTCGCCCAGGTGGGCAACCCGACGCCGGAGGCACCGCCGATGGCCGACAAGGTTATGCAGCTCAGCCGGTACTTCACCTGGGGAATCCTGCTCTCCGGCGTCACCGCCATCACCTACGGCGGCGGCCGTTTCGCCTGGGAGAAGTGGAACGGCGGCGGCCTGCAGTCGCCGAAGATGATCGCCAGCGCGATGGCGGGCGGCGCGGTCGCCACCAGCGCGGGCACGATCATGAACGCCGTCATCGGCGCCTGACAACCCACCCCGTGGCCCGCACGCCACGGACCATCCACACCACCGGAGAAGGCCTCGACGGGCCAGGTCGCTTCCGCGCGCACCCGGCCCGATCCGCCTGTTGCCGAGTTCTTTCGGCCTGCCTACGGTGGCGGGTATGACGCCGAGCGAGATCGATGCCCTGCCCGCGCCGACCACGGAGGTCATGCGGCGCCGCGCTCGCGCCGCCGGACTGCCGGAGCGCGAATACCTGCGTCGCGAATTGTTCGCGCTGGCGCGGCGCCGGGTGCCGCTGGACGGTGTGGTCGAGTTCCTCGCGGCGGAGCGCCCCGGCCATCCGCGTCCCGAACTCGACGCCGAGGCCACGGCCGTGATCCACGCCTACGACCTCCCCGCCCACGTGTGGAGCGTCCTCGCCGATCGGGCCGCGGCGGCACCGCTCCCACTGGCCGACTACGTGCGCCAGGAACTGATCACCTCGGCGCGGCGCGGCACGGTCGAAGACGCCCTCCTCGAGTTCGACGAGGTGTTCGCGCAGGATCCGGGCCTGGTCATCGACCGCGAAGCCGTGGCGGCATCGATCCGTTACGCCCGGGGCGAATAGCCTCCTACCGCCGCGTCCCTGGACCTGGACTGCTGATCACCAGGCGCTGGTGGAGTGGGCTTCTCGGCCGATGCCGCCCTGGGAGCCTGGTGATCGACTGTCCGACTTCGTATTCAGACGCGGAACGTCTGGGCGGCGGGGGACAGGGGTGGGAAGGTGGCCGAGATCTGGGCGACCAGTTTCGTGGGGCGGTCGGTGTCGGTGGTGGCCTTGCCGCTGGTGAGGATGGCGCCGGCGAGGTTGCGGGCGGGGTCGGCCCAGCCGTACTGGGTGGTCAGGCCGCTGCGGCCGAAGTGGGTGGTGGTGTCGCGGCCGAACTTCGAGCGGCGGGCGCCCAGTTCGAAGCCGGCGCGGCTGACGCGGCCCGCCAAGCCGGGCATGCGGTCGGCTGGAGCGATCGCGGCGCGCAGGGTGTCGGGGGCGATGATGCGGACACCGTCGAGTTCGCCACCGCGAGAAAGGATCTCGTAGAAGCGGGACAGTTCCTCGGCGGTGGTGACGAGATTGCCGGAGGGGAGTTCGGCGGTGAGGAAGGCGTCGTTGTCGCGTTTGGACACCTTGTCCATGCCGCCGCCGAGCGCCTTGCGCGCCAGGAACATCGACAGCCGCGAGGTCGGTGGCCCGGTCTTCACGCTCGGTACGACCTTGCCGACATCGACGGGATCCACGCCGAAGTTGGTCCACCGGAAGCCCAACGGTGTCAGCACCTGCTCGGCCAGGTGTTCACGCATTCGCTTGCCGGTGGCCCGTTGCACGAGCAGCCGCTGGATCAAACCGCTGGTCAACGCGTGGTAGACGCGGAATCGGCCCGGCGGCCAGCTCGGCACCAGATCGGTGAGCGCCGCCAGGGCGAGCTCTTCGTCCAACACGACCTCCGCGCCCTTGTACGGCGGGGTGATGAACGGGACACCCGCCGAATGCGAGAGCACTTCACCGATGGTGATCACTCCCTTGCGATGGGCCGCGAACTCCGGAACGTACTCGGCCACAGCATCATCGAGTGCGAACGCGCCCTGTTCGACGAGCATCGACATCACCGTGGCGGCGACACCCTTGGCGGTGGAGAACCCGCAGAACGGGGTCTCCGGCGTCACCAAGATCTTCTCGGCATCCGGCCCGTCCTTGGGCGCGTTACCCCACCCGTGCCCGATCGCCCGATTCAGCACGACCTTGCCATTGCGCCGAACACACACCTGAATCGCGGGCGTCGTCCCCAACCGGTACCACCCCCGCACCGAGTCCCACACCGCCTCGACCTCGCGCGCCGATGAGCCCGCCTCCCGCGGATCGTCCTCGTGCCCGACGGTCGTCACCGCATCGAGATCCTCGAGGACCGCCACCAACGTCCCACCAACTGCGCTCATCCCACCACCCTAACCACGCCCCCACCCACCCCCGGCCCGCCGAACCATCCTCAACACCGCCCCGCCATCGCGATGACTCCACCACCGCACCCCACCTGAGCTGCGTCGTTGTAGTCGACCACCCCAGTCCCCGTCACCTCGACCGGAGTCGCTCCGCCGAGCCTGGACGGTTGATCACCACGCTCTGGTGGCGCTGCTACTCGGCCGATACTCACCTGAGAGCGTGGTGATCAACCGTCCAACATCTCGCGTGGTGTCTAGCGCCCGTTCGGTGATCCGATCTCGCTACCGCAGCCGCGTATCGCCGGGCCGCGCGCGGAGCCGGATCGAGTGGATCGGGGCGTGGTCTGCTCGGTACCGGAACGGTGAGCGGATTCCGTGTCCTCGCCGAGAGGGTGGTGCGGCGAGGAAGTCGCGGTGGTGCGGCGCTGGGGTGATCTCGCGGCGGTGCGGCTGTGGCACCGGACGGGTGCGGAGCCGTTCACGTGCGGGCCTCGGGCAGGGCGGACTCGGCGCGTCCGGGGTCGGTCGGCGTGCGGCCTGCGGCGAGGACGGTGCGGCGGGCGTAGGCGCGGACGTCGGTGTCCGGGTCGGTGACGGCCGACTCCAAGGCGGCCGCGGCGCTGTCGCATCGACCGATCTTCGGTGCGCTCATACGCTCGCCTCGGTGAGCGCCACCTCGGCCCGGACGGTGTCGCCGGGGGTGCGGCCTGCGGCGAGGACGGCGCGGCGGGCGTAGGCGCGGACGTCGGCGTCGGGGTCGGTGACGGCCGATTCGAGCGCGTCCACGGCGGGCTCGCTGGTGGGCCAGGTGGACAGGGCGAGGACGGCGGCTTTGCGGACGTCGAGATGACGGTCGGTCAGTGCCTCGCTCAGCGGTGACACCGCCGTGTCCGGTGCCGAGCCTGCCAATCCACGGGCGGCGCCCACTCGAACCTGCCATGCCGAATGACGGAGCGCCGCAGTGAGTTCGGTGACGTCTTCGCCTTCGGTGCCGAGTGCGGCGTAGGCCGTGAGGGCCGCGGCGCGCACCAGTGGGTCCGGGTCACCGGCCAGTATGCGGATCACCTCGACCCCACCGGCGCCGATCGAAGCCAGGCCGTGGGCGACGGCGATGCGGACCTCGCGATTGACGTCACCGGCGATCGAGGACACCGCGTCGGCGTCGTCGAGGGAGACCAGCGCGCGCACCGCTTCGATCCGGACCCGATGATCGGGATCGAGCAGCGCCGCACGGTAATCCGTGGCGGATCCGGCACGCAGCGCTCGCAGTAGATCGATCACGGTCGCGCGGACCAGGGGATCGGGGGAGTCGAGGTGCTCGGCCAGCGCACCGGCCCCGGGCAGCACTTCCACGAGTTCCCGCAGGCTCTCGGTCGCCGCGCGCCGGACCGAGGCGGCCTCGTCGCCGAGCGCTCGCACCAGTTCCGCGGCGAAGCCCTCGGGGGTGTTCTCGGTGAGCACCGACAGCGCCGCCACCCGCACCACCGGATCGGGATCGATGAGATAGCTCGAAAGATCCTCGACGGCAGGAGAATCCAGCGCGAGCAGCGTGACCAGCCGAGGTGAGGACGGCGACACCGGCGCGGCCGCGACGCGGGCCGGGGCATCGTGCTGGGGTGCGCGCGTTCCGACCAGCTCGGGCTGCGCGATCACCTCGACAATCGACTCGGCCGAGGGCACGTCGTCGAGACCGGGCACCGGCACCAGGTACGGCGCCACCGACCGCTTGACGAACTCCATTTCCCCGTCGACGGTCTTGCGCAGGTTGAGGTGGAAATTCCAGCTCTCGTCATCACGGTCGGGGATGTCCGCGCGATCGTGGTAGAGCCCCCACCGGGATTCGGTGCGGGTCAGCGAACTGCGCGAGGCCATTTCGGCGCAGTCGCGGATGAACTGCACTTCGACGGCACGCATGAGCTCGTGGGGTGTGTGCGCGCCGATCCCGTCGACCTCGGCGCGCATCCGCTCGAAGGTCTCCACCGCGATGGAGAGCTTGGCGGCGGTCTTCGGCGGCGCCACATAGTCGTTCACGAAGCGGCGCAGCTTGTATTCCACCTGCGTCTGCGGCGGCCCCTCCGGTTGTCGCAGCGGGCGGTAGATCAGTTCATGGGCGGCGGCGAGCTGGTCGATAGGCAACTCACTCGGTGCATCCACCTTGTCGAGCGTGGACGCCGCATGCGCCCCCGCCAGATCGCCGTAGACGAACGCGCCGATCATGTAGTTGTGCGGCACGCACGCCAGATCTCCGGCCGCGTACAGGCCGGGCACCGTGGTCCGCGCGTTCTCGTCCACCCACACCCCCGACGCGGAATGCCCACTGCACAAACCGATCTCGGAGATGTGCATCTCGATGTCGTGGGTGCGGTAGTCGTGTCCGCGATTGGCGTGGAAGGTGCCGCGGGTGGGCCGCTCGGTGGTGTGCAGGATCGATTCGAGCGTGGACAGCGTCTCGTCCGGCAGATGCGAGACCTTGAGATAGATGGGCCCGCGCGCGGATTCGATCTCCTGCTTCACCTCGGCCATCATCTGCCCCGACCAGTAATCGGAGTCGACGAACCGCTCACCCTCGGCATTGACCTGATACCCGCCGAACGGATTGGCCACATAGGCGCACGCTGGGCCATTGTAGTCCTTGATCAGCGGATTGATCTGGAAGCACTCGATGCCCGACAGTTCCGCGCCCGCGTGATAGGCCATCGAGTAGCCGTCCCCGGCATTGGTCGGATTCTCGTAGGTGCCGTAGAGGTACCCGGAAGCGGGCAGCCCGAGCCGACCACACGGGCCGGTCGCCAGGATGACCGCCTTCGCGCCGACCTCGACGAATTCACCTGTGCGCGTGTTCAATGCGGCCGCACCGACCGCGCGACCGTCGGCGGTGAGCACCCGCACCGGCATCAACCGGTTCTCGATCCGGATCTTCTCCCGCATCTTCCGCTGGCGCAGTACGCGATACAGCGCCTTCTTGACGTCCTTGCCCTCGGGCATCGGCAGCACATACGACCCCGACCGGTGCACGCGCCGCACCGCGTACTCGCCGTACTCGTCCTTCTCGAACTTCACGCCATAACGCTCGAGCCGCTGCACCATCGCGAAACCCCTTGTCGCGGTTTGATACACGGTGCGCTGGTCGACAATGCCGTCATTGGCGCGGGTGATCTCGGCGACGTAGTCCTCCGGCTCGGCCTTACCGGGAATGACGGCATTGTTGACACCGTCCATACCCATGGCGAGTGCCCCGGAGTGGCGCACATGCGCCTTCTCCATCAGCAGCACGTTCGCACCGGATTCCGCGGCGGTCAGCGCGGCCATGGTGCCCGCGGTGCCGCCGCCGATGACGAGCACATCGCAATCGATCCGCACACGCTCGGTCAGGTCGGGAATGTTCACAGCGACTCCAGGATTCGGTCCCGCAGGGCGCTCCGGTCCACCGGTTCGCGCGGGTCGGGTACCTCGACGACCGCGCGCAGCGAACCGGCGCCGAGCACGGCGATCCGGTCGCCGAGCAGCAGGGCCTCGTCGAGATCGTGGGTGACGAAGACGATCGTGGTGGGATGCGCGCGCCAGGTGTCGACCAGCAGCCGCTGCATCTCCGCGCGGGTCTGGCTGTCGAGCGCGCCGAACGGCTCGTCCATCAGGACCGCGCGCGGTGAACCGGCGAGACTGCGGGCGAGCTGGACACGCTGGCGCATGCCGCCGGAGAGGTCGCGCGGGAGGTAGTCGGCGTAGCCGGTGAGCCCGACCTCGTCGAGCCACCGCTGTGCACGAGCGGCGCGCTCACCGCGCGGAACACCACGAAGCCGCAGTGCCAGTTCGACATTGGCGCGCGCGGTACGCCACGGCAGCAGCGCGTCGTCCTGGAACACCAGGGCCCGATCGGCGGACGGACCGGTGACGGTGTGCTCGTCGGCGCGGATGGTGCCCGCGCTGGGCAGGCGCAGCCCGGCGATCGCGCGCAGCAGCGTCGACTTGCCGCAGCCGGACTTGCCGACCAGTACCAGGATCTCCCCGGGGGCGATCGCCAGGTCGAGATCGTGCACGACGGTCTTGGCGCCGTAGCTGATCCGCACCGATTCCAAACTCAACCGCATGCCGACGGACACGGGCGCGGCGGTGGTCGTGGTCATGACGCAGCCTCTCTCGGCAGCCAGCGGGTGACCCGGCGGCCTGCCAGTTCGACGATTCCGGAGGTGAGGAAGCCGAGCACGCCGATGGTGATCATGCCGACGAACACGGCCGGGTAGTCGACGATGGTGTAGGACTGCCAGGTGCGGTAGCCGATACCGAGGCGCCCGGAGATCATCTCCGCGGAGATGAGGCAGATCCAGGCCACGCCCATCCCCACCGACAGCCCGCTGAACACGCCGGGCAGGATCCCGGGCACCACCACCCTGGTGAGCACCTCGCGCCGCGACGCGCCCAGGGTTCGCACGGCGTCCTCCCAGATGGTCGGCAACGCCCGGGTGGCGTGCCGGGTGCTCACCAGCACCGGGAACAGCGAGGCGGTGAAGGTGATGAACACGATGCCGGACTCGTCGCTGGGAAACAGCAGGATCGCTACCGGCACCAGCGCGATCGCCGGAATCGGCCGGACCAGCTCGGCCAGCGGCCCGAACACATCGGCCAGCAGCCGGGACCTGGCCAACCCGATCCCGGCCAGCACGCCCACCACGGCCGCCAGCCCGAACCCGGTGACGATCCGCACCAGCGATTGCGCCACATCGAGGTAGTACTGCCCGGTGCCGAGATGCTCACCGAACTCGGCGACGATCTCGGTCACCGTCGGCAGCGTGTCGAACCGCAGCCACAAGCGCACATCACCCGCGGTGAGCAACTGCCACAGGCCGATCGCGGCGAGGACCGAACTCACCCGGACGGCGCGCGACACCCATACGGAGTGGCCTGTGCCGCTGACGGGTTCGTCATCCGCACGGGTGGCGCCGACCGGTTCGTTGGCGATGGCAGGTCGAGCCCTTCGCTCGAGCTCCTTGCCTGCCGGGCTGAGTGGTGCGGGCAAGCCAGCCCCGGGTGCCCCCGGCCGCTCGGTGGCCGCGGTGCCGTCTGTGTGGTCGATCTCAGCCGCGTCCCGGGCGAGGGAGCCGCTCGCGGGTGCGGCAGTGGCCTGCCCGAGGTGCGCTCCGGCCGAGTCGGCGGCCGGAGCGAGCTCGGTGTCCTGTTCGGCGGCAGCGGTGCGCGGTGCCGCCGCGTCGAGGTCGTCGGCCGCGGTCTCGACCGGTCCGGTCGGGGTGCGAGACCCGGAAGCCGTGCTCATCCGCGGACTTCCGACACGGCCTGGTCGTAGGACACCGGCGTGGCGCCAGGGTTGGCCGCGCGATGCCGGTCGGCGGCGGCCTGGGTGGTGAAGGGCAGGTACCGGTCGCCGTCGCGCAGCCAGATCGCCTTGTCGGCGAACCAGCGGGTGCCCAGCTCGGCGTCGGGGGTGTACACGGCGCGGATCGTCTTGCCCTCGGCCTTCGCCGCCTGCACGGCCCGCAGCAGGCAGCCGGGGTTCGCCGCGGGCTGCGGCTTGTCGGCGCCCTCGATCCAGACCTCCCCGGCCAGCGCCGGATCACTCACGGGCACAGCGCAGATCGGATCGGTGCCGGTGACCTTGCTCGGGTTGGCCACCGAGGCGAGGTCGGTGTCGTAGTCACCGCGCCCGGCGTAGGCCTCGCGCAGCGGACCGTCCTGGACGAAGGCGTCGATGTCGAGTTCGGCGAAGTCACCGATCGACTTCAGGTAGTTGACATCGTCCTTGAACGCCGCGATCAGGCTCGCCTTGATCGTGGTGTCGAAACTGGTACCGCCCGGACCGTTGTACAGATACACCACTTCCTGCGGCAGGCCCGAACCCTTCGCGACGAGATCGGCTGCCTCGAACGGGTTCTCGTTGAGGAAGTCGGTCGCGTCGAGCTGGGCGGCCAGGAACGCCTGCAGCACTTCGGGATGCTCACTGGCGTAGGCGCGCCGGGCGACCACACCGTGGAAGGTCGGCACATCCAGTTCGGCGCCGTCGTAGAGCAGCTTGGCCTTGTCCTGATGGACCAGCAGTCCCGGCCACGCCACGAACTGCGACAGCGCGCTCACCTGATGCGATTCCAGCGCGGTGGCGCCGACCTGTGGCTGCTGGTTGAGCACCTCCACACCCTTGGCCGGGTCGATGCCCGCCCGGCTCAGTGCCTGCACCAGCGTGCCGTGTCCGGCCGAACCCACACTGGCCGAGATCTTCTGCCCGGCCAGATCGGTGAGCGAGCGCGCGGGTGAATCATTCGGCACGACAACCATGTTCAGCGCACCCTTGGGGTTGTAGCCGGTGATCGACACCAACTCGGTGCGCGCGCGTTCATTGGCCTGGGTGCGGGAACCGTTGATCAGCAACGGGTAGTCGCCCATCGAGCCGATGTCGATCTTCTCCGCCACCATCTGCGCGGTGATCGGGGCGCCGGTGTCGTAGTCCTGCCACTCCACCTGGTACTTCGCACCGCCCGCGTCGGTGAGCTGCTGCAACCGCTGCTCCAGGTAACCCTGTGCCTTGAGCAGCGTGCCCGCGGTGACGGTGTTGATGGTCTTGGACTGGTAGCCGATGACGACCTTGACGGTGCCCGCGGGCGCGGCGTCGGTGCTCTCGAGCGAGCAGCCCGCCGCGGTCAGGGCCACAGCGAGGACGGCGGGGACGAGACGTGTGAGCTTCATGCGTGAATTCCCGGGTGGTTCAGCGGAGCAGATAGGGCATGTTGACGGTGACGGCGCCGGTGGGGCAGCGGGCCGCACAGGGCCCGCAGTACCAGCACTCGTCCACGTGCATGTAGGCCTTGCCCGAATCCTCTTTGATGGCAAGGGAATCGAGCGGACACATGTCGACGCACAGGGTGCAACCGGTGATGCACAGCGATTCGTCGATCGTCACCGGGACGTCGGCGCGCTGGGGGACCAGAGCCATCTAGAGAACCTTCCATTCGGGAGCGCTGCGGGTGAGGCTGCCGCGCATCGTGATGCGGTCACCGCGCATGCGGATGTATTCGAGATCGACGGGACGGCCGTCGTCGAGGTGGGTGAGGCGTTCGAGCATGAGCAGCGGTGCGCCCGTCGGTGCGTCGAGGGTGGTGGCGGTGTGCGGATCGGCCGCCACCGCCTCGAGCGCGAGATCCGCCGCGCCGAGCGACTGCCCGGTGACCTGCTCGAGCAGGACGAACACATCGGTGGTCTCGAGATCGTGGGTGAGCACCTCGACACCGATATCGGGTGCGAGATAGGTCAGATCGAGGCTCAGCGGCAGATCGGCGAGGAAACGCAGGCGCTCGATGTAGACGACCTTGTCGCCCGGCGCCAGCTCGAGCCTGCGCGCGACGGCCGGAGGCGCGGTGATCGTGGTCGCGGCCCGCACCTCGTTGCGCACGGTGCCGTGCTCCTTGAGGGTCTCCTGCAGACCGAGCAGGGCGTCGAGGCCGTGGTCGTACTTGCGGGCGGCGACACGGGTACCGACCTTGGGCGCGCGATCGATGAGCCCTTCGTCGCGCAGCAGCGCCAGGGCCTCGCGCACGGTGTTGCGGGAGGTGTCGTGTTCGGCGGCGAGCTCCTGCTCACCGGGCAGGGTGCCCTCGACCGCGCCGGCCAGGATCTGGTGGCGCAGGATGTCGGCGACCCGGCGCGCCCGATCGGCCCGCTGGCCCCGGATCGGGGTGGGTTCCGTGCCGCCTGTTTTCTCGCTGACCTGCATGAACAGCGACGATAGCGGCGATTACGCGGCCTACCTCGAGGGGCGAATCCGGCCGGAATTCATGCCATGTTTCTACGCCGGGTGGCCCGTCACACGACCTGCGCGAATCGGGTCGGGAACCGCTATTACGCCACCCCGGGTGACCCGGCCGACATTCCGATCACGTGGATCGGAATGTCGGGACGGGCGGGGTGATTCAGGGCTGGCCGGGGTTGAGCACGATGAAGAGCCCGTTCGCCTCGGCGCACAGGCGCTCGCCGTCGTGCAGCGTCGCGCGCAGATACACCTTGCGCCCGTCGCGGCGTTCGGCGTGCGCGCGGACGGTGAGCGTGCGGTTGAGCGGGGTGATCGAGCGGTAGTCGACCGTCAGCGACGCCGTGCGGGTCACCGCCTTGGTGTGCAGGGCCGCGGTCATGCCGAGGATGTCGTCGAAGGCGACGGCGATCTGCCCGCCGTGCGCGGCGCTGTTGCCGCCGAGGTGGAAGGTGCGGAAGACGACCTCGGCGGTGACACCCTCACTGCTGCCGCTGACCACCGTGTACGGCGGCAGCGTGATGTTGCCGCGCGAGGGCAGGTCGGTGCGGGTCCAGCTGGGCGAGGACCATTCGTCGACCACGGCCTCGCCGAGGCGGGCATTGAGCTGCTCGAGCGTCGAGATGGCCTCTTTGGCCAGCTCATCGGACGGATTGACCAGGCGCGCCTTGTCCATCAGCTCGCGCACCTGCTCGACGAGCTCGCCGTAGTGCGGGCCGCCCACCGTCATGTCCTTGCCCGCGTCCTTACGCGCCTGGATCAGCTCGGCCACCGGCCGGAACCCGCCTTCGTGGTGCGCTTCGTCCGGGAGCGAATCGCCGACCTGTGTATCGTCCATATGCAACACGTTATCGCTGCCGAGCTGGATGTTCACGTCGGGTATCACCTACGGCGCGCGGCCGTGACGGGGCTCACGACGGCCCGGCCGGTCGATTACTGTGGAACTCGATCTTCGAGCAGGTCTGGACGTACCGGAGAGTCGGCGCACCCGGATGGTGCCCCTCCGGGTGAGCGGCGAAAGGCTGGGCGCATGGGTATCGCGGCGGTGGTGTTCGACATGGACGGTGTGCTGATCGATTCCGAATCCGTGTGGGAACAGGTCAGGCACGAGTACGTCGACCTCAAAGGTGGCCGGTGGCAACCGGATTCGCAGGTGAAGATGATGGGGATGAGCACCGTCGAGTGGTCGGCCTATCTGGCCGACGATCTCGGTGTCGCCGAACCGGCCGACCGGGTGGCCGCCGATGTCATCGACCTGATGGCCGACAAGTACGCCCATCACGTCCCGCTGCTGCCCGGCGCCGTCGAGGCGGTGCGCCGGTGCGCCGAATCCTGGCAGCTCGGCCTGGCCAGCTCGTCACCGGCCACGTTGATCGACCTGGTCCTCGCGAAGTCCGGCCTGATCGATGCCTTCACCGCGGTCCTGTCCACCGAGGAGGTCGGTCGCGGCAAACCGGCGCCCGACGTGTACCTGACCGTCGCGCAGCGCCTCGGCGTCGATCCGAAAAACTGTACCGCCGTGGAGGATTCGACCAACGGATTGCGCTCGGCGCACGCGGCGGGCATGCGATTGATCGCCGCGCCCCGGCCGGACTTCCCGCCGTCCCGCGAGGCGCTCGCACTGGCGGATGTGGTCATCGACGGTGTCGACCAGCTCACCGCCGAAGTCGTCACCGGCTGACCTCGTGATTCTCACCGACCGCATCGCGCGTGGTGTCGCGGCCGGGGATGTTGTCCACGTCTTCCGGCGCTGGGCGAGACCCGGGGTGCGGGCCGGTACCCGCCTGCACACCAGCGCCGGTGTCGTCGAGATCGTCGCCGTCGACCCGATCGCCGCGCACGACATCACCGACGCGGACGCGCACGCGGCGGGGGAGCGCGATGCCGCGACGGTGACGGCGAGCTTCCGCGGTTCGCCCGACGATCAGGTCTACCGGATCAGGGTGCGCTACGCGGGCCCCGACGAGCGGGTGGAATTGAGCAGCCGGGCCGACCTGTCGGCGCACGAGATCGACGAGATCACCGCCGCACTGGCGCGCTTGGACCGGGCCAGCCGGCGCGGGCCGTGGACCGCGGTGGTGCTCGCCGCCGTCGCGGCCCATCCCGGACTGCGCGCCGCCGAGGTGGCGGTGCTGCTCGACCGGGACAAGGACTCGCTGAAACTCGACGTCCGCAAACTCAAGAACCTGGGTCTGACCCGGAGCCTGGAGATCGGCTACGAGATCTCACCGCGGGGCGCGGCGTTCCTGCGCGCTGTCGGCTGAGCCGTCAGCCCGTGCGGCCGTCGATGCGCTCGCGTACCAGGTCGGCGTGTCCGTTGTGGCGGGCGTACTCCTCGATCATGTGCAGATACACCCAGCGCAGGGTGTAGTCGTCGGGTCGCCACGGGACGTGGAAGACGTGGTCGAGGGACAGCTCGGCGACGGCAGCATCGGCGGCGGCGAGCTCGGCGTGGAAGGCGGCGAACACCTGCTCGGCGGGCAGCGAGTCGAGGTCGTCGAAATCGGCGTCCGGTTCGGCCTCCGAGGCGTAGACGGGCGGAATGTCCTCACCTGCCGCGGACACCCGGAACCAGCCGCGTTCAACCTCGGTGAGGTGGCGGACCAGCCCGAGCAGCGACAGCGTCGATGGTGGCACGGGCCGGGTGGCCAGCTGCTCGGCGTCGAGGCCACCGCACTTGGCGAGCAGGGTCTGTCGATGAAAGTCCAACCAGGACTGCAACATCGGCCGTTCGTCGGCGCCGACCAGCGTTCCCGTCGGCACGACATCGGGTGCTGTCCATGTCATCGCGCCGACGGTACCTGCCGATCCGCGGCGACGCAGGTCGATTTTCGCCGGGCGTGCGCGGTGGCCGATCCGCCCTTCGATCCGGCACACTGACCCGATGGGTGCCCCCTACGATGACTCGCCCGAGGTCGTTGTCCATGTCGGCGACGGCTCCGACGCGCCACGCGCGGTCGACCCCGCCCGACCGGGCCGCGCCCCGACGGATCCGGCACCCGACCACCCGTTCCTGCTGCTCACCCGCGACTCGGCGGAGCGAATCCAGGCCCGCTACCTCGACGACGGAACCTACGAGGTCGAACACACCGCCGGTGCGCAGAACCGTCAGCTCTACACCAGCGACGCGCTGCTGGTCCGCGACATCGTCTGGTCCTGGATCCAGCGGGACAGCTGGTGGTCCGACACCGTCGCCTGGACCACCGTCGACCCCGAGCTCGCCGAACTCCACGCCCTGCACGCCGAACTGTCCGGGATGCTCGACGGGATGTCGGTCCTCGATTCGGTCACCGACGAACTCGACAGCGCCCTGGCCCGAGCCGACGAACTGCTCGGCGGTTTCGACCTCGACGAATAGCGTTGTCGCCGCGGCCCGGCGAGCGCGTCGGTGGGGTGTGCTGAGATGAGGCATGACGTCACAGGGGGAGCGGGAGTCCGGTGCCGAGGCCAGAACCGCGGCGGTGCTGTCGATCGTCGCCGCGCTCGCGTGCGCGGCGATGCTGGTGTGGCTCTTATGGATAGTCGTGGATTTCGCGCACGAGCTGAACCCCGACGACGACGTCGGCTGGGCCTTCGTGGGGGCGATGATTCCGGGCGCACCCATCCTGATCTGGCTGTTCGGAGCCGTCCAGCTGATCCGTGGTCGCCGGGTGGGGCGATGGATCGTCGCGGTGTTCGCCGGGCTGGGAATCGCCGCCTCGACCGCGATCGCCCTGACGGCCGGTGCCGAGGTCATGGGCATGGCCGTCCTCGCCATCCTGGTGTTCGGGGTGATCCTGGGTTTGACGGTCAGCGGGTCCACGGGCCGATGGCTGGTTCAGCGCTCCTCGTCGCTGGAGCCGCGCCCGCGATAGTTGCCGCCCGCGGGTGCATCGGCTTGGCGCGGCGAGACCGCGCCGAGGATGGCCGCCAGCCCGCACGCGACCGCGGCAGCGAGCCACACCAGGGTGTAGGTGCCGTCCAGCTCACGAACCAGACTGCCGGCCAAAGCCATTGCCCCGGCACCGACCTGGTGGAACACCGAGATCCAGCCGAACACCAGCGCGCTGTCCTCGCCGAAGACGCTGCGGCACAGCGCAAGTGTGGGCGGGACGGTCGCCACGTCGAGGATGCCGAACACCACCGCGAACGCGACGAGGTCGGGGGACAGGCCACTGCTGAACAGCAGCGGCAGCACCGCCAGGGAGACGCCACGGGCCGCGAAGAACACCGCGAGCAGGTGGCGGGGCTCGACCCGGTCGGTGAGCCATCCGGCGGTGACGGTGCCGAGGATATTGGCCAGGCCGATCACCGCGAGCAGGCTCGACGCCGCCGTGGCGGCCATGCCGTGGTCGTGGGCGGCGGGGGTGAAGTGGCTCCACATCAGGCCGTTGGTCGTCGCGCCGCAGAGCGCGAACATGGTGGCCAGCAACCAGAATCGGCGATCACGCAGGGCGGTGGTGAGGGCACCGACGGTGCGCGCGACCGGATTCACCGTGCGGGTGCCGACCGGATCGTCGTCCGGCGCGGCGCCGTATCGGCCGACACCGACCGACTCGGGGCGCTCGCGCAGGAACACGAGCACGACGACCAGCGCGAGGGCGGCGAAGGCGCCGCAGGCGATGATCGGCCGCTGCCAGTGGTGGTGCGCGAGCAGCACCGACAGCACCGGTAGCAGCGCGAACTGGCCGAAGACGCTGGCGGCGGTGAGGATTCCGGTGGCCAGACCGATCCTGCGCCGGAACCACCGGTTCGCCACTGTCGCGCCGAAGACCATCGTGATCGACCCCGTACCGATGCCGACGGCCAGGCCCCACCACAGCACGAACCAGACCACGCTCGGCGCCGCCGTCACCATGAGCGTCGAGGCGGCGACGAGGATCGCGAGGGCACCCGCGGTGACCCGCCGGATGCCGTAGCGGTCCATCAGCGCCGCCGAGAACGGCGCGACCGCCCCGTAGAGCACCATGTTGACCGCCACCGCCACACCGATCCCGCCGCGACTCCACTCCCGCGTCGTCACCAGCGGTTCGGTGATCAGCCCGGCGATCGTGGTGAACGATCCGGCCGCGATCAGGGCCAGGGCGGCGACGGCGACCATCGTCCAGGCGGGATGTCGACGGGGGCGGCGGTCCAGGTCGGCGGGAGAGGCGTCGGAGATCGTCACGGAGTTCCTTCGGTAGTCCGGCCTTGCTACCGCCGTTCTAACACGTTCCGATCCGATTCGACAGTATGTACATTCTCGTCCATATGGACCGTATGGATACCATCGGAGGTATGGAAGAGACAGCCGAACTCTCGTCCGTGGACGCCCAGGGCGTGCGGCCCTCGGTCCGGCGGGCCATGCGGGTCTGCCCCGTCGAGGTGAGCATCGCGGTGCTCGGCGGCTCGTGGAAGATGACGATCGTCAAACACCTGCTGGCCGGGCCGATCCGCTACGGCGAACTCCGCCGCCGCGTCGGCGACGTGACGCCTCGCGTGCTGACCCGGCAGCTGCGCGAACTCGAACAGGACGGCATCCTCACCCGCCACGCCTACCCCGAGGTCCCGCCCCGGGTGGAGTACCGCCTCACCGCCACCGGGGAGGGACTGCGCGGCTTCGTCGGCGAACTCGACCGATGGGGCGGGCAATACGTGGCCGGGCTCGCCGACGGGGCGTGAGGATCAGTCCTCGTCGCCCTCGCACCAGTCGTCGAAGGCGTCGAACTCGGCCTCGGCGTAGTCGGGCACCGAATCCTCGACGGCATCCTCGATCGGGTCCCAGGCGTCGGCGCACCCCGCCGGGGCCGGTGGCCACGATTCGATGTACTGCACCAGTGGTGACGACGGTTCTTCGGCTTCCTCGGCGACCGCGAGGCCCGCGGTCGCCAGGGTCAACGCGGCGGTGGCACCCGCTGTGACGATGATCCGGTGAACGATTCCCATGACATCCTCTCGTCCGTGCCGACATGCGATGTCCTGCGATCCTACGTCCGGCTCAGCGAGCCCTGGCGCTCCAGCGGCCGTCGTAGCGCACCTCGATCGGGTGGGCGAAGGCCGTCGAGACGTGCTCGGTGGTGATCACCTCGGTGGCGGGACCGGACGCGACGGTGTGACCGTCGGCGATGAGCAGCGCGTGGGTCGTGCTGCTTGGCAATTCTTCGAGATGGTGGGTGACCAGGACCGATGCCACTTCGGGATGGGTCTGGTCGAGGGTGTCGATGGTGGTGAGCAGCTGTTCGCGGGCGGCGAGGTCGAGGCCGGTGGACGGTTCGTCGAGCAGGAGGACGTCGGGGCCGCTGATCAGGGCGCGGGCGATCAGCGTGCGGCCGCGCTCACCCTGGGACAGGGTGGGCCAGATGTCGGCGGCCTTGGCGGACAGGCCGAGGGTGGCGATGATCGCGTCGGCGCGGGCGAGGTCTTCAGCGGTCGGTGACCAGCGCATCGGGGTGTCTATCGTGCCGGTGATACCGGTGAGCACCACCTCGCGGACGGTGAGGGCGTAGCGCAGCGGATGACGTGGGTTGACGTGCCCGATCGAGCGGCGCAGCCGCGCCAGTTCCACCCGGCCGAATTGTTCGCCCAGCACCCGCACCGTTCCGGTGGTGGGGAAGGTGACCGCGCCGCAGAAGCCGAGCAGTGTGCTCTTGCCCGCGCCGTTGGGGCCGAGCAGCGCCCAGTGTTCGCCGGAGCGCACGGTCAGCGAGATGCCGTTGATGATCTTCTTGCCGTCGCGGCGGAAGGTCACGTCGTCGAGTTCGATCACCGGGGTGCCGGTCATGTGAAGGCCTCCTTCAAGGCGGACAGATGGCTGCGGCTGAATTCGGCTGCCGCCGTGGAGTTCCGGTCGACGACGGCCTGAGCGAGCTGTTCGTGCGCGGCGTGGTCGGCCTGCTCGGAGGGGACGGGGCGCAGCGCGAGCATGTCGATCATGGCCAGGCGCAGTCGCGGCAGGAAGGTGTCGAACAGCTGGGTGAGTACGTCGTTGTGCGCGGCGACGATCACCGCGCGATGGAAGGCCATGTCGGCGTCGACATGCTCGGCGACGGTCTGTCCCTCGGCGACGCGACCGGCCAGTGCCCGCCGGATGGACCGCAGATCGGCCGGGGTGCGTCGCCGGGCGGCCAGGGCGGCGGCCTCGGCTTCGATGGCGATGCGCGCCTCGATCACGGCCGCGATGGTCGCCCCGCGCAGCACGACATCCCAGTCCTCGCTGACATCGAGCGCGGTGACGAACACTCCCGCCCCCTGCCTGCTGTCGAGCACGCCCTTGCCCGCGAGCTCCCTGATCGCCTCGCGCAGCGTCGAGCGGCCGACCCCGAGCTGGGCGGCCAGCAGGGTCTCACCGGGCAATCGGTGACCCAGCGGCCACTCGCCCGCGCGGATCCGCGCGAGCAGGAGTTCGGCCGCCTGGGCGGCCAGCGGCTGACGCCGTACCTGCGAAACCACCGGAGCACCTCTCTACTTGTCTGAGGAGTTGTGGTAGAAGTATAGCCATCATGACCTACACCGCGCTTCTCCTCGGCCGCCACGGCGGGGCCTGATCGATCGGCCGCCCCGCCGTGGGGCTGTGTCGTGGCCGGTCGATGTCGTCTCGTGGCCCGTCGCGGCCAGGAAGCAGAACATGTCATGAGTGAATTCCCCACCGTGGTGACCCCCTCCGGCGCCGTTCCCGTCGACGCTCCCGCATGGAACCGGCAACGCCACTCGGCGATGCCGTCGCACCGCTATCGCGAGATCCACGAGCGCGTGGAAGTCCCTGTCGGACAGCGGGACTGGCCGAACGCGCGGATCACCACCGCCCCACTGTGGGTGCCTGTCGACCTGCGCGACGGCAATCAGGCGCTGGCCGAGCCGATGGACCCCGCGCGTAAACGCCGGTTCTTCGAACTGCTGGTCGCCATGGGGTACAAGGAGATCGAGGTGGGCTACCCCTCCGCCTCGCAGACCGATTTCGATTTCGTGCGGCTGCTGGCCGAGACATCCATCGCCCCACCGGATGTCACCATCGTCGTGTTCACCCCGGCCCGCCGCGATCTGATCGAGCGGACCGTCGAGTCGGTGCGCGGCATCACCAACGAGGTGGTCGTCCACCTCTACACCGCCACCGCACCGGTCTGGCGTGACGTCGTGCTCGGCAAGGACCGCGCGCAACTGCGCGAGCTCATCCTGGCCGGGGCGCGCGATGTCCTGACCGCGGCCGGTGACCTGCCGAACGTGCGCTTCCAGTTCTCGCCGGAGGTGTTCAACCTGACCGAACCCGACTTCGCGCTCGAGATCTGCGACGCCGTCACCGAGCTGTGGCAGGCGAGCCCGCAGCGGCCGGTGACGCTGAATCTGCCTGCGACAGTGGAGGTCGCGACCCCGAACATCTATGCCGACCAGATCGAGTACATGCACCGCAACCTGGCCCGCCGCGACGGCGTGATCCTCTCGGTGCACCCGCACAACGACCGGGGGACCGGCATCGCCTGCGCCGAACTGGCGGTGCTGGCCGGCGCGCAACGGGTGGAGGGCTGCGTGTTCGGCAACGGCGAACGCACCGGCAATGTCGACATCGCGACCCTGGCGCTGAACCTGCACGCCCAGGGCGTCGACCCGATGATCGACTTCTCCGATATCGACGAGATCCGCCGCACCGTCGAGTACTGCACCCGGATGCCCGTGCACGAACGGCACCCGTACGTCGGCGATCTCGTGCACACCGCGTTCTCCGGCACCCACCAGGACGCGATCCGCAAGGGTATGGCACACCATCGCGCGCGGGCGGCCGAAACCGGCGTTCCCGCAGGGGAACTGGACTGGCAGGTTCCGTATCTGCCGATCGATCCCGCCGACATCGGCCGCTCCTACGAGGCGGTCATCCGGGTCAACTCCCAGTCGGGCAAGGGCGGCATCGCCTACCTGCTGCACACCGAGTACGGCCTCGACCTGCCGCGTCGCCTGCAGATCGACCTCGCCGGCCGAGTCCAGGCGCACGCCGACGACACCGGCGCCGAGATCACCGCCAAGGAACTGCTCACCCTGTTCGAACAGGCCTACACCGTCCCCGATTCACGCATCATGTTGACGCAGTGGCGGATCGGCGACGACACGACCGACATCGTCCTCGACGTGGACGGTCGCGAGTACCGCTCGACCCACCATGGAATCGGCCCGGTGGATGCCCTGACCGCAGCCCTCGCCGCCGCGGGACACCCGATCGAAATCCTGGGCCTGACCCAGCATTCTGTGGACGCGGGCGCCGACAGTGAAGCGGCGTGCTACCTGGAATACCGGGCAGGCGGCGAGACTCGCTGGTCCTACGGCCGCGACGCCTCGGTGATGGCCGCGTCACTCGCGGCGGTGCTCAACGCGGTGAACAGGACCGCCTAGCAGTGGGCGCGATGCGGCCGGACCTCGGCCGCATCGCGCACAACGCTGTCGTGATCAGCACCAGCCCGTGACGTACATCAAGCCGAGGCTGCTGATGCCGAGGATCAGGCCGAGGGCGCCGCCGAGGACCAGGGGGCGGACGCCCGCACTGCGCAGCCGATCGATGCTCAGCGAGGTGCCGATGGCGGCGAGGACGACGGCGATCAGCCAACTGCTCGTGGTGGCGAGAGGATGGGTGAGGGCAGCGGGCAGGACGTCGAGACCCGCGATGACCGAAGCGGCGACGAACAGGACGACGAACAGCGGGAAAGCCTGCCGCAGTGAGCCCGCCGGGGCGCCGGACTCCGCCGCGATGCGACGACGGCCCAGGTGCAGCCCGATACACAACGGGACGATGGCCAGGCTGCGCACCAACTTCACGATGACCGCGAAATGCGCGGCGCCCGCGCCGAAGACGACACCCGCGGCCAGCACGGAGGACGTGTCGTTGATCGCGGTGCCCGCCCACAGGCCGAACGCCTCCTCGGACATACCGAGGGCCCGGCCCAGCGGCGGATACACCAGGACCGCGGCGACATTGAAGACGAAGATGGTGCCGAGGGCGTACGCCACCCGCTGCCGGTCCGGGCGCAGCACGGCGGTGGCCGCCGCGATGGCGGAGGCACCGCAGATGGTGGTGCCGACCGCCACCAGGGTCGCCGATTCCCGATCGACCGCCAGCATCCGCCCGACCACGAACGCGGCGACCGCGCCCACGACGAGCGTGCCGATCAGCACGATCGCGGTCTCGCGCCCCACACTCACCACCGACCCCATCGGCAACCCGAGTCCGAGCAGCACGATCGCCACCCCCAGCAACCGCTGCCGGGCGAGATCGAGACCGGGATCGAACAGCACACCCGTGACGGCCTTGCGCCGCAACAGCATTCCGGCCACCGCGCCCCCGGCCAATGCCAGCACCGGCGCCCCGACCATCGGCAGCGCCGTCCCGACCGGCGTGGACACGGTGGCCAGCAGTGCGGCGAGGGCGAGACCGGGAGCGAGGGTACGTGCGCGATTCACTCCTCTACCTTCATCGCCAACCGAAAGCCCAGGTAGATGCCGAGTTGCGAGGTAGGCATAAGCCGGACTTATGACTGTTCGGAGAGCGGTAGCCCCGACGGCTGTGGTTTGCTGGAGATGTGCGGACACGGACCCGGCTGACACTCGCCGCCGGTATCGGCGTGATGCTGTGGGGTGAATGGGCGAACTGGCGCGCCTCACGCAGGCGCGTCGGGAATGTGCCCGCGAGATCGGAGGCGGTCGTCGTGCTCGGCTATCGCAATGCCGGACCCGACGCCAACGCGATGAACAGGTGGCGGGTCAGGGCGGGACTTCGCTCCATCGATCCCGCAGCCGAGACCCGGCTGGTCCTGTGCGGCGGTGCCTGCGCGGGGCCGCGGTCCGAGGCCGTGCTGATGGCGCGCTACGCGCAGGACTCCCGTGGCTACGACGGCGAACTCGTGCTCGAGGAGTCGAGCCGATCCACCTGGGAGAACGTCGCTTTCGCGATTCCCTATCTGAAAGACGTCGACCGGATCAAGATCGTCTCGCTGCCGACCCACGCCGAGACCGCGCGCCACTACCTCGCCGAGCAGAGCCCGGAGCTGGCCGAGCGGCTCGCCCGGGGCAAGGACTACCGCTTCGGTGAATGGATGCCGCTCAAACCACTGGTCGCGCTCTACGGCGTGGTGAAGGGCGTTCGCCGCCGAACCCGGCGCGACGACGCCTGACACATCCCGGCACCGGCTGTGCCCCATAATCAGCCCATGACGCTGCCACCCGGAACCCCCGACCTGGAGGTCCTCGACCTGCTCGTCTCGGTGGCCGAACTGGGCAGCCTCGGCGCCGCCGCTCGCAGGCACGGGATCAGCCAGCCCGCCGCGAGCATGCGGATCAGCGCCATGGAACGCCGGCTGCGGGTCAAGCTGCTCGACCGCGGCCCCACCGGCTCGGAACTGACCGACGCGGGCCGCGGGGTGGTCGACCACGCGCGCACCGTGCTCGCCGCCGTGCGCGAGCTCGTCGACGAGGTGGACCGGCTCCGTGCCGCCCAGGCCCCGCGCCTGCGCATCGCGGCCTCGAAAACCATTGCCGACCATCGAATTCCGCACTGGCTCGCCGCCCTGCGCCAGGATCACCCCGAGGTCGTCATCGCCCTGGAAGTGGAGAACTCGACCCAGGTCGCCGCCCTCGTGCGCGACGGCGTGGCCGACCTCGGCTTCGTGGAGGGACCGCACCCGCCCGCCGGACTCGGCAGCCGGGTACTGGGCACCGACGACCTGGTCGTGGTCGTGGCCCCGGACCATCCCTGGGCGCGCCGCGCGAAGCCGGTGACACTGCGCGAACTCGCCGCCACCGCCCTGCTGTGGCGTGAACCGGGTTCGGGCACCCGCGACACCGTGTGGGACCTGCTCAGCAGCGAGGGCGCCCCGACCGGCCCGGCCGCCGAACTGGGATCGGCGGCCGCGATCGTGGCCGCGGCCAGGACCGGCATGGCACCCGCGGTCCTGAGCGGATTGATCGCCGCGCCGGATCTGGCCAGCGGCGCCCTCGTCGCGGTCCCCACGGTCGAGGCCGCCCGGCTGACCCGCAAGTTCCGGGCGATCTGGCGTCGCAACACCCCGCCATCGGGCCCCGGCGAACTGCTCGTCGACCGGGCCGCACGCCTGGAACTCGCGCGCTCGTCCGCCCCGCGGACCGTTCCCGCCACCGAATCGACTCGGGTCGCCGTGGCCGACGGTGATGGAGAACCCGGGTGATCGCGCCGCCCCGACCCCGACCGAGACCCTGGTGAACCGCTCGGTCCAGCGAAATGGTGCGTAAGCGGTCCGCGCGGCTCTAGTCTGTATCCGCTACGCACTGTGGAGGTTGGATCAATGACGGTCGAGATCGTGACCGAGCCGGACGAGCTGTGGAGCGGACCGGGCCGGGCGACCGCCACGCCGCCGACATCGATGATCGAGCGGATGACGCTCATCCTCGACGCCTTCGACTCGACCACCCCCACCCTCACCCTGCTCGGCCTGGCCGAACGCACCGGGCTCCCGCGCTCGACCGTGCACCGCATCCTCGATCAGATGATCCGGCTGCGCTGGCTCGCGCACACCCCCGGCGGCTACCGGCTCGGCCTGCGGGTCCTGGAACTGGGCGGTCTCGCCGCCGAGCACAACGAACTCCGCGAGGTGGTCGGCCCCCTGCTCTACGAGCTCAGCCAGCGCACCGGCCTGATCGGGCACCTTGCCGTGCTGGACGGACGCGAGGTGCTGATCCTCGACCGGGCGGGTGCCCGCAGCCGCGTTGCCATCCCGACCCGGATCGGCGGCCGCCTGCCCGCGCACTGTACGGCGGTCGGCAAGGCGCTGCTGGCGACCCTGGAACCGGGCATCGCCGAGGCCTCGCTGCGCGGGAGCACCGCGCGCACGGCCCGCACCATTGTCGACCGCGCCGAACTGCACCGCGAACTGGCCCGCATCCGCAACCGGCAGGGTGTGGCCGTGGACACCGAGGAATCGCTGCCCGGCGTCGCCTGCGTGGCCGTGCCGATCCGGGGCCGCGGGGTCGCGATGGCGGCGATCTCGTTGTCGGGCACCGTCAACGGCGAACGCAGCGCCCTGGACACCGCCCGCCTCGCCCGCGCCCTGGCCGAGGTCGCCAAGGAGGCGTCACGCGCCCTGGCGCCCCGGCACGGCCGCCCCCACTAGCGGTCGCGGCGGGCCATCGCGCGTCCGGCCGCGCGGCCGGAGAAGATGCAGCCGCCGAGGAACGTGCCCTCCAGCGCGTTGTAGCCGTGCACGCCGCCGCCACCGAAACCGGCGACCTCGCCTGCCGCGTACAGGCCGGGGAAGGCCGCCCCGTCGGGGCGCAGCACCTGGGAATCCAGGTCGGTCTGCAAGCCGCCGAGGGTCTTTCGGGTCAGGATGTTCAAGCGCACCGCGATGAGCGGGCCGTGCGCGGGATCGAGGATGCGGTGCGGCTTCACGACCCGGCCCGCCTTGTCACCGATGTACCTGCGCGCGTTGCCGATCGCGGCCAGCTGCGCGTCCTTGGTGTAGGCGCTGTTCACCTCGCGGTCCCTGGCCACGATCTGGCGCTCGAGCTCGGCGGCGTCGAGTTGCGGCCCGCGCGCGATGGCGTTCATGCCGTCGACGAGCTCGGTCAGCGAATCGGCGACGACGAAGTCCACCCCGTGCTGCTTGAACGCCTCCACCGGCCCGGGAGCGCCCTTGGCCAGCCTGCTGCGCAGCGTGAGTTTCAGGTCCTTGCCGGTGATGTCGGGATTCTGCTCCGACCCCGAGAGCGCGAACTCCTTCTCGATGATCGTCTGATCCAGCACGAACCACGAGTAGTCGTAGCCGGTCGCCAGGATCTGGCGCATCGTGGCATTGGTGTCGTAGCCCGGGAAACACGGTGCGGGCATCCGAATACCGTTGGCGTCGAACCACAGTGACGACGGGCCGGGAATGATCCGGATGGCGTGATCGGGCCAGATCGGATCCCAGTTGTTGATCCCCTCGGTGTAGTGCCACATCCGGTCCCGGTTCACCAGCGCCGCACCGGCCTGCTCGGAGATGCCGAGCATCCGGCCGTCCACATAGGCGGGCACGCCCGAGATCATCGTCTCCGGGCACGGGCCCAGGCGTTCGGTGGGCCAGTTGCGCCGGATCAGGTCGTGCGCGTGCCCGATCCCGCCCGAACTCACCAGCACCGACGGGGCGTGGAAGCTGAACTCGCCCACCACATCCCGGTTGGAGGCCACGCCGCGCTCGGTGTCGCTGGGCGCGAGCACACCACCGGTGACCCCGGTGACGGCGCCGTCCTCGACGATCAGCTCGTCGACCCGGTGCCGGAACGCGAAGCGCACCAGGCCGCGCGCCTCACCGGCCAGTACGGGCTCGAGGAAGACCCGGACCACCTCGGGACCGGTGCCCCAGGTGAGGTGGAACCGGGGGACCGAGTTGCCGTGCCCGTCGGCCAGGCCGCCACCGCGCTCGGCCCAGCCGACCACCGGCGTGAAACGCAATCCCAAGGCGTGCAGGTAGTCCCGCTTCTCCTCGGTCGCGAACCGGACGTAGGCGCGCGCCCACTCGCGGGCCATCCGGTCCTCGTCCGCGCGATCGAAACCGGCCGAACCCAGCCAATCCTGGAGCGCGAGCTCGTAGGAGTCCTTGACGCCGAGACGGCGCTGTTCCGGGCTGTCGACCAGGAACAGCCCGCCCAGCGACCAGAACGCCTGACCGCCGAGATTGGCGCGGTTCTCCTGATCGAGGACGAGCACCTTGCGCCCGGCCAGGACGAGCTCGTGCGTGGCCACCAGCCCCGCCAATCCGGCGCCGACGACGATCGCGTCGGGGGTGAAGTCATCGGCGGGCGCTGGCGCTGTACTCGACATGCCAGGAACGTAGCATTCGCGCGCCGTCGACCGGGACGATTCGAGACGTAACCGTGGCTGGAGGGATGCCGACTACATGCCGTATCGGTGCAGGTCAGCGGGTATTCCGAGGGTGGGCGCACCGAATGTCGTTGCGGCAGGCGGTGATCGCTCGTTCTCTATTTCTCACAACGGCGTGAGTGGGTGGGCACGATGACCAACCGGAAGGTGATTCGAATCGGCGCGAGGCGGGCGGCGCGTGCGCTGTCGGTGTTGCTACTGGCCGCGGGGATCGGGACGGCGATGTCCCCGGGACTGACGGCGTGGGCGCAGAGTTGCGCCACGCTCGACGTCGTGATCGCCCGTGGCACAGCGGAACCCGGGCATCTCGGCGCCGCGATCGGCGACCCGCTGTACGCGGTGTTGAGCGCGCAACTACCGGTCGACACCACCGCCCACCGCGTCGAGTACCCGGCCGACCTACTGGTTCCCACCTCGATCAGCGACGGAACGCGGGCCATGACCGGGCATCTGCTCGCCCAGGCCGCGGCCTGCCCCGGTCAGCGCTTCGTGCTGGTCGGCTACTCGCAGGGCGCGCTGGTCACCCACGGTGTGCTCGCCTCCCCGGCGACGACCGCGGTGCCGGGGATGTGGGTGCTGCCGCCGGAACTGTCCTCGCGCGTGGTCGCGGTCCTGCTGTTCGGTGATCCGCTGCGACTGGTCGGCGGGACGGTCGCGCCCTGGTATGCCGACCGCACCGCGAACTATTGCGCCGCAGGCGATCCCGTGTGCGCGGGCGGGGTGTTCCCGGCCGCGCACGGCAGCTACCAGTGGGCGTTCGCGGCCGCGGCCGGACAGGTGAACAGCCGGTTGTGAGCCGCCGTCACACGCGGACGGCGGGCAGCACCCCGGACAGGACGGCACCGACCTGCGCCACGGCGCGGTCGGTGCTGCCGGTGGGCTGGAACAGGTGGCTCAGGGTGAGCCGGACCATGATCTCGACGATCGAGGTGAGTTCGTCGTCGTCGAGCTCGCTCATCCGGTACTGCTCGCGGACGGTGCCGGTGAGCGCGGCGACGGCCCGGCCGAGCACCGGCTCCGGGTCGCTGACCAGGGCGGGCAGCAGCGCGGTGTCGGCGTCCTGGCGGGCCGACAGCACCGCCTTGATCAGTGGGTTGTCGCCCGCGTTGCGCAAGGTGTAGTCCGCTGCTGCGGTCATCCCGGCCAGGGGATCGTCGGGGTGTTCGGCGAGCGTCTCGGTGATGCCGGTGAGGTAGACGCCGGTCTCGCGCTCGATCAGCGCGTCGGCCAGGGCCTGCTTGGTGCCGATCTCCTTGTAGAGGACCGGCCTGCTGATGCCGACCTCCTTGGCCACGCGCGACATGTTGACCGCGCCCCACCCCTCGGTGACGACCATGCTGCGGGCGGCGTCGAGCATGCGGTCGCGCAACAGCTGACGCATCTCGGTCTGGAAGTTCGGCGATTCGGCCACTCGATCATCGTACATGTGCTATCGATTCTGCTCGATCATTGACAACATAGCCAAAAGTGTATTCACTGAGAACACTATCGGCTATGTTGTAAACGAAGTAAGCAATATCCGAGTCGGTGTCTCGGTGATCAGGAGAATGACAATGACGACATCTCGAATCGACGACCACGAAGGGTCGGCGCCCGCCGCGCTGCACTGGCGTGACCCGAAGCGCTACCTCTGGTTGTTCGGCCTGGTCGCGCCCAGCTCGGCGCTGGTGGCCACGGCCTTCGTCTGGACCTTCAACCAGCTCGGCTGGCACGCCGTCGCCCCGGTGTGGTGGTGGCTGGGGCCGCTGCTGGTCTACGTCCTGCTGCCGATCCTCGACCGGTTCTTCGGCCCCGACGGCAAGAACCCGCCGGAAGAGATGATGGAGCGGCTGGAGAACGACCGCTACTACCGGTACTGCACCTACGCCTACATCCCGCTGCAGCTGGTGAGCCTGGTCTTCGCCTGCTACCTGTGGTCCGCCGACAACCTGTCCTGGCTCGGCCTCGACGGCGGCCTCGGGCTGGTCTCCAAGATCGGCCTCGCCTTCACCATCGGCGCGATGGGCGGCATCGGCATCAACACCGCGCACGAACTCGGGCACAAGAAGGACGAGCTGGAACGCTGGCTGTCCAAGATCACCCTGGCCCAGACCGGCTACGGCCACTTCTACATCGAGCACAATCGCGGTCATCACGTCCGGGTGTCCACGCCCGAGGACCCCGCCAGCGCGCGCTTCGGTGAGTCGTTCTGGACGTTCCTGCCGCGCAGCGTGTGGGGCAGCCTGCGCTCGGCGTGGGAGCTCGAGCGCACCCGGCTCGAGCGACTGGGTAAGGGCCCGTTCACGATTCACAACGACGTGCTCAACGCCTGGTTGATGACGGTGGTGCTGTGGGCCGTGCTGGTCGCGGTGTTCGGTCCCGTTATCCTGCCGTTCCTGCTGATCCAGGCGGTGTACGGCTTCTCCCTGCTGGAGACGGTGAACTACCTCGAGCACTACGGGCTGCTGCGGCAGAAGACCGCCTCGGGCCGCTACGTGCGCTGCACCCCCGAGCACAGCTGGAACTCCGACCACATCGTCACCAACATCTTCCTCTACCACCTGCAGCGCCACAGCGACCATCACGCCAACCCCACCCGCCGCTATCAGACGCTGCGGCACATGGACGGCGCGCCCGAACTGCCCAGCGGTTACGCCAGCCTGATCGGCCTGGCCTACCTGACGCCGCTGTGGCGCAGGGTGATGGACCCGCGCGTGCTCGCGCACTACGACGGCGACATCACCCTGGTCAACATCCAGCCCGCCAAGCGGGACAGGATCCTGGCGAAGTACGGAGCGAACTGATGGCCGCCTACACCTGCCCCGTGTGCGACTACGTCTACGACGAGCGGATCGGCGCTCCCCGTGAGGGTTTCGCCGCCGGGACCGCGTGGTCGTCGATCCCCGACGACTGGTGCTGCCCGGACTGCGGCGTCCGCGAGAAGGTCGATTTCCAGCTGAACGAAGGAGCATCGCGATGAACGACTACAAACTGTTCCGCTGTGTGCAGTGCGGCTTCGAGTACGACGAGGCGCTGGGCTGGCCCGAGGACGGCATCGAGCCCGGCACCCGCTGGGACGACATCCCCGAGGACTGGTCCTGCCCCGACTGCGGCGCCGCCAAGGCCGATTTCGAGATGCTCGAGGTGAGCCGCGGATGAGCGGGCGCGTCGTCATCGTCGGCACCGGGGTCGCCGGTGCCACCGCCGCCCAGACCCTGCGGCGTGAGGGATACGCGGGCGAGATCGTGCTCATCGGAGCCGAACCGGATCTGCCCTATCGTCGGCCCGCCGTGTCGAAGGAATTGCTCGCCGGGACCGCCTCGTTCGATCGCACGGTGCTCAAGCCGGTGAAGTTCTGGGCGGACAACAGGATCGATCTGCGGCCGGCCATGCGGGTCGAGGCGATCAATACCGACCGTGCGACAGTGCGATTGGGCACCGGTGAGGTGCTCGGCTACGACAGCCTGCTGCTGGCCACCGGCGCCCGCGCGCGTTCACTCGAGACCGCTGCCACCCGGGTGCACACCCTGCGGACGCGCTCCGATGTCACCGCGCTGCAACGCGCGATCGATGTCGGTGGGTCACTGCTGATCATCGGTGGTGGTCTCATCGGCTGTGAGGTCGCGGCCACCGCGCGTGGGCTCGGTGCGGAGGTGACGCTGTTGAACGCAGGACCCGTGCTGCTCGATCGGGTGGTGCCCGAGAGCGTGTCCGAACTCGTGCGTGGCATCCATGTCGAACACGGTGTCGAGGTCGAGAACGGCGTCGTGACAACGCAACTCGTCGACACCAGTGATGGAGTCACGGCGACCGGCGCGGACGGGCGCACCTGGACGGCGGCCGTCGCGCTGGTCGCGATCGGGTCGGATCCCGACACGGTGCTGGCCGAGGCGGCGGGGTTGGCGGTCAACGACGGCATCGTCATCGACCAGCACTACCGCACCTCGGCACCCGGCGTCTTCGCGGCGGGTGACGCGACCACCGGATTCCACCCGCTCCGAGGCGAATTCGACCGCGGCCAACACTGGAACTCCGCCATGACCGCGGGCGCCGCGGCCGCCAAGGCGATCCTCGGGCACCCGGCCGGTCCCGCGGAAGTCCCCTGGGGCTGGACCGACCAGCACGGCCTGTCGCTCCAGTTCGCCGGGTGGATCCACCCCCACGACGACCTGGTGATCGACGGAACCCTGGATTCGCGGGACTTCCTCGCGGTCGCCCTGCGCGACGGACGCCCCGTCGGCGCCGTCGCCATGGCCCGACCGCGAGAACTGCGCGCCACTCGCGCCCTCATCGCGGCCGGTGAACCCTGGTCCACGACAGCGCCAGAGGTGGTCGGGGTCCGCTGACGACCGGCTGTCCGTCGCGGTCGACCCGTGTCCCTGACCGGCACGCCGTCAGGGCACGGGTCTGCCGTCCTCGAGATAGACCGTCGTCCCCTCCGCACGGGCTCGGCGAGCCGCCGCCACCCGGCGGGCCAGGACGTCGGGGAGCCGCTGTGCGGCCTCCTCGGCATCGCACCACAACCAGCCCCGCAGCTCCTCGGACCGCAGCGTGATGCCCGCCGTCCGATCGACACCGAGGAACCCGCCGTCGTAGACCAGCATGACGCCGTCGTTCGGGTAGCGGCCGGGCGGAACCCAATCCACCACCAGCAGCCGACCGACCGGCACGGTCAGGTCCAGCTCCTCGCCGATCTCGCGGAGCACCGCGGCCCTGGGCGATTCACCGGCCTCGACGAGACCACCCGGTAGCTCCCAGTGGTCGGTGTAGGTGGGCTCGACCAGCAGTACCCGGCCCACGTAGTCGACGAACAACGCACCCGCGCCCATGCGCTTCACAGGCAGCTCGGTGATCAGGTCAGCTCGCTCGGCTTCCATGCACGCCACCCTATGCGTCACCGTACCTGTGGCACCGCACTTTTCGAGGCCGACCGCGAGGTTCGGGCAGGATCGGGATCGGTGGCGCCGCGCGAGATCGACGCGGATCGAACCCGAACGTGCCGAAACGTGTCGGTGCCCGGATCTAGTGTGCGGACATGGGACATGGAGTGGATGCGAAGCGAATCGTCGTCACCACGCCGGTCGGGCACGTGGGGTCGCGGGTGGTGCGGCTACTGCTGCAGGCGGGCGTTCGGCCCACGGTGTTGATGCGTGATCCCGGCCGATTGGTGCCCGAACTCCGGGAGTACGTCGACGTGGAGCAGGTCGATCAGGGCGACGTGGAGGCGGTGGTGCGGGCGACGCGCGGCGCCGATCGGTTGTTCTGGGTGGACCCGCCCGCACTGGTCGACGGTGACCCGGTGGCCGGGTACGCGCGGATGGGGGAGTCCGCGGCTCGGGCGGTGGCGGAGAACGGGATCGGCGGGACCGTGTTTCTGAGCAGTGTGGGCGCCGAACTCCGATCGGGGGCGGGGGAGATCGACGGACTGGCGAAGACCGAGGAGCTGTTGGACTCGACCGGTGCGAATGTCGTGCATCTGCGCTGCGGCTACTTCTTCAGCAACCTGCTCACCCAGCTCGACGAGATCCGGGCCGGGACCTTGTCCACGCCGTGGCCCCTCGACCACCCCATGGCCTGGGTAGATCCGCGTGACATCGGCGAGATCGCGGCGGCCCGCTTGCTCTCGGACGCCTGGACGGGTCGCGAGGTGCAGGGCGTGCACGGCCCCGAGGACCTCACCTTCACCCGCGTTGCCGAGATCCTGAGTCGCGAACTGGGCCAGGAGGTGACTCCGATCCAGATCACCCAGGAAGACCTGCGAGCCGCTCTGCACTCGGCAGGTCTGGGCCCCGCCCAGGTCGACGGCATCGCCGGAATGTCGGCAGGCCTCGGCCCCGGCTTCGTCCCCGAGATCCCGCGCACCCCGCTGAGCACAACTCCGACCACCTTGGCCGCGTGGGCGCGCGACCACCTGTGAGTCGCGGTAACCGGCCGGACACACCGACGGAGGCCACTACCGGGTTCCTGTTCGCTTCGCCGTGACGGGCGACAGCGGTGCCTTGTCATCCGCAGCACGAACCGGGCCGGTCACGAGAGTTCGTGACCGGCCCGGTATTTCGTACGCCGAGTGACTACCAGTGCACGCCCGGCAGGACGCGGCTCATGCGGGCCGCCGAGCCGGGCATCACCATGAGAGGGGTGAGGACCGGGGCGAGCACGGTGAGGGCGTTGCGGGTGGGCTCGGCCGGTTCGGCCGGTTCGGTCGGCGTGGGTTCACCGGGAACCGCGGCGGGCTTGCCCTTGGACGCGGTGGATTCGCCGAAGAGGCGGAAACCGGTGTGCATGATGGTGCGCTTGACCGAGGGCAGGAACATCTCGACCGCCTGGGCGAAGGTGCCCACGGGGGTGTCGATGCGGTCGGGGCGCTCCAGCAGGGCACGGACCACCACGTCGGCGGCGCGATCCGGATCGGGCAGCGGCAGGGCGCGGTAGAGATCGGTCGGCGCGATCATGGGCGTGCGGATCAGCGGCATCCGGATCGAGGTGAAAGTGACTCCGTCACCCCGGTTCTCGACGGCGGCGATGTCGCTGAAGTTGTCCAGGGCCGACTTGCTCGCGGCATAGGCGGCGAAGCGCGGAGCCTTGGTCTGCACGGCGATCGAGGACAGGTTGACGATGTGCCCGAACTGCCGCTCGCGCATCGACGGCAGCAGCGCCAGGATCAGCCGGACCGCCCCGAAGTAGTTCACCGCCATGGTCCGCTCGAAATCGTGCATGCGATCCACCGAATTGGCGACCGAGCGCCGGATCGAGCGGCCCGCGTTGTTGATCAGGTAGTCGACATGACCGTGGTCGGCGAGCACCTGCTTCACCAGGGTTTCCACGCCGACCGCGTCGGTGATGTCGCACGGGTAGGCGAACGCCGTGCCACCGGCGGCACGCACGGATTCCGCTGCCGCGGTGAGGTCGTCGACGCCGCGCGCGACCATCAGCACGGTCGCGCCGCGCCGGCCGACCGCGTGCGCGGTGGCCAGACCGATCCCGGAGGACGCCCCGGTGATCAGCACGACCCGGCCCGCCAGGCGGTCGGCGTCGGCGGCCGGACGCCCGCGGTGCGGGGCCAGATTGGCGCGCCAGAAGTCCCACAGCCGTCCGGCATAGGTGTCGAAGGCGGGCACGGTGAGCCCGGGCAACTGCGCCTGGGTCGATTCGGCGACGAACTGCGCGCTGAACCCGATGTGCGGGGCGACCTCGGCCGGAATCCCCGCCTGCTCGAAGAAGAAGTCACGCACCGCGTGCGCACCGGGCACATGGCCAAGCCCGCTCAGCGCGCGAGCGCTGCCGGGCACGGTGCCGATACCCGCGGGACCGCCCGCGGCCTGGGCGAGGGCGCGGTAGATCTCCCCGAAGGGCTGCGGTTGCGGGTTGACCAGGTGGAACGTGCGACCGTCGAGACCGTCGCGGCGCACCAGCCGGACCATCGCCTCGGCCACGTAGTCGACCGGCACCACATTGGTCGCGCCGAGATCGGGCAGCGGCAACGGCAGATCCGCGGGCAGCGAGGCCAGGGCCGAGATGGCGGAGAAGAAGTAGTAGGGACCGTCGATCTTGTCCATCTCGCCGGTGCGCGAATCACCGACGACGACCGCGGGACGGTAGACCCGCCAGCGCACGTCGGTGGCCTCGCGGACCAGCTTCTCGGCGGCGAACTTGGTGCGGTGATACGGCGAGGTCAGGTTCTGGCCGAGGTCGAAGTCCTCCTCGAAGAACTTGCCACGGTGATCACCCGCGACGGCCACCGAGGACACGTGGTGCAGCACCGCGTCGAGCCGGCGGGCCAGCTCGATCACCGAGCGGGTGCCCGCGACATTGGCCGCGTGCGCGGTCGCCTCGTCGGCGGTCATGTCGTAGACCGCGCCCAGGTGCAGCACGTGATCGGCGCGCGGCGGCTCGTCACCGAGGCCGAGGCCCTCGGCCGTCAGGTCTCCGACCAGGGCGAACACGCGATCGTTGTGGGGGTCCCGCGCGGTGAGGTCGTTGAACTTGGTCAGCGATTCGGCGCGCACCAGCACGTGCACGATCGCGGTGGGATCGGCCGCGAGCAGCCCCCGCACCACTCGCCGACCCAGAAATCCGGTACCGCCTGTCACGATGTAGGAAACCATCGCCCCTCCTGAAATTTTTTGAAACATGGTGTCGCGCAACAGTGATCCGGCATGCGGCGGTGGATGCGGGCATCAACGGTTGAGGTCCAGCGCCAGTGGCTGGAAGAGAAACCGGGCACTTCGTCGTCCCGGCTGCACCCAACCGTACTCGCCAGTAACCTAGCCGGGCAAGCTGATGGCGGGCCGGTACCGTGTGGGAATTGTCACGCATCACCGCAGGTCAAAGGGTATGTGTGACAGGAAATTTCAGTAACTGCTGGTTTCGGACAACTTGTCGCTATCCGCGTGCAGCGGCGGTGCCGACCCCCGCGACGGTCTCGGCCATCCTGGCGCGGAACACCTCGGGAGCGAAGGTGTCGGCGTGGGCGCGAATGGCCGCGGGATCGTAGGCGGCCGAGCGGAATTCCCGCATGCGCTCGGCCAGCGCCGCCACCACCGCGTCGTCGGAACCGGCCGGGACGTACTCACCGGTGACACCGGGGCGCACCGTGTCGAGTGCCCCGCCCGCGCCGACGGCGAGCACGGGCGTGCCACACGCCATCGCCTCCACCGGGACGATGCCGAAGTCCTCCACGCCGGGCATGAGCAGTGCCTGGCAGCGGCGGTACATGTCCTGGAGCACCTCGGCGGAGGTGGCGCCGAGGAAGGTCGTCTCCGGGCCTGCGAGCTCGGTGAGCTGGGCGCGGAATCGGCCCTCGCCGAGCACGACCAGGCGCACCCCGGCCCGCTGGGCGGCGCGGATGGCCAGGTCGGCGCGCTTGTAGGGCACCAGCCTGCCCGCGCAGAGGAAGAAGTCCTCGCGCGCCACGGTGGGATCGGGGGTGAACCGGTCGACCTGGACCGGCGGATTGATCACCGAGGCGGGCAGGCCCCACCAGTCGGTGACGCGCTGGGCGACGGCGTGGGAGTTGGCGACCACATGGGTCAGCCGGGGCGCGGCCCGGAGTTCACCGCGACGGGCCAGCGTGCCGAGCGCGCCGAGCGCGAGCTGACCCGCGCGGCCACCGGCCTCCTGGGCGCGGAATTCGCGGTCCCAGGCCCAGCGGGCGGGGCTGTGCACATAGGCGACCACCGGGGCATCGGTGGCGAGCGCGGCCTGGGTGGCGAAGGCGTGATGGCTGACGACGACGATGTCGAAGTCGCGCAACGGCATTCGGCGCAGCGCGCGCGGCACCAGCGGCAGCAGGGGAGCGTGGCGGCCACCGGTGTAGGTGTGCGCGCGGCTGAGCCAGGTGTCGTGCACGGTGTGGACGGGTTCGCGCAGTCCGGCCGGGTCGACGATCGGGGCGAAGACCTCGGCGTCGGGCCAGGTGCGGACGAATTCGCCGACCACGGCCTCCGATCCGCCGAACTCGGTGAAGCGTTCGTGCACGAGGGCGACACGGGTCATCGGGGGGTGCTCGTTTCGATCTGTCGGGGCGCCGCGGTGCGGCGCAGGGCGGGGGCGACCGGACGGCCGCGCAGCAGGCCGTCGACGGTGCCGCGGTCGATGGCGCGGCGGTAGACTTCGGCGGCTTCGGCGCAGGCCGCGATGGTCGCGTCGATGGCGTCGGCATCGTGGGCGGCGGAGGTGACGAACGACTGGCCGAGGACCCCGCGGACGAGCAGCTCCTGCAGGAAAAGGGTCCGAAAGGCTTGCGACGGTTCACCTTCGGCGTCGAGTGTGCGGAAGATCAGGCACGACGGTCGCCCGCGGACCTGCAGGTGCTCGGTCAGTCCGAGGTCGGCGGCGATCGCGTTCACGCCCTCGGCCAGCGTCCGGCCCGCCTGTTCCATCCGCGCCACCGGGTCCTCGGTGCGGTAGGCCCGCACCACCGCCCGGAACGCGGCCAGCGAGGCGGTCTCCGGGCCGTGCGTGGTCGAGAGCAGGAACACCCGATCGTGATCGGTGCGGAGGCCGCCGCGTTCGAGGTGTTCGCGCTTGCCCGCCAGCGCCGAGATCGGGAAGCCGTTGCCCATCGCCTTGCCCCAGCACGACAGATCCGGTGTCACGCCGTACACGGCCTGGGCGCCGCCCGCCGACCAGCGGAACCCGGTGATCATCTCGTCGAACACCAGCAGCGTGCCGTGCCGATCACACAGGGCGCGAACACCTTCCAGGTATCCGGGCAGCGGTTCGGCCATGGCGGTGGCCGCTTCCATGAACACCGCCGCCACGCGACCGTCGGCCAGGATCGCCGCGAGCGCGTCGAGGTCGTTGTAGGGGAACTTCACGGTGTCGACCACCGGAATGCCACCGGCCATGTCGGTGGTGCCGATGAACCAGTCGTCGACGGAGAAGAACGGCTGATCACAGATCGCGATGGTGCCGCGGCCGGTGACGGCCCGCGCCAGGCGCACGGCGGCGGTGGTGGCGTCGGAGCCGTTCTTGGCGAACTTCACCATGTCCGCGCCGGGGACCAGCGACAGGAAGTCCTCGGCGGCGAAGAGTTCGAGTTCGGTCGGCCGGGTGAAACTCAGCCCGTCCGCGGCCGCCTCCATCGCCGCGCGCAGGACCGGCTCGAAGCCGTGGCCGAGGGTGACCGCCCGCAACCCCATCCCGTACTCGACGAACTCGTTGCCGTCGACATCCCAGACCCGAGCGCCCTTGCCGCGCACCAGAATCGGCGCCATGTCGTCGGGATACTGATCGGCGCCCCTGGCATAGGTGTGTGCCCCGCCGGGAACCAGGTCGTGCAGGCGGGCCTGGATCGCGGTGCTGCGTTCGAAGCTGCGCATCAGCTGCCCCCTTCATCGGGCGTGGGAGCGGTTGTCGCCCACAGTGCGTGGTCGGTGCGGAGCCCGGTGGGACCACAGTGATCCCGGAGCACGCCTTCGCGCGTGAAGTGCGCGGCGGCGGCGACGGCCGGTGCGACCGGGTCGCCGGTGGGGATCTCGGCCGAGATCCGCCGGAGGCCGAGCGTGGTGAAGCCGTAGTCGACAACCGCGCGAAGGGCGGCCGCGCGCACGTCGACGGTGGCGAGGCCGGGGTCCGCCCAGGAATACAGGCCGAGCGCGTGGCCGGGAAGCTCGGGGTCGTAGAACCGGAATCCACCGGCGTAGCGGCCGTCCACCCGGAGCACGAGGATCAGTCCCGCTGGTGACCGCGGTGTCCGACGGCGGCGCGTCGGCGTGAGCGTGTGCACGACAACGGCGGGGTGGTGGGGCACCGTCAGGGATACCGGGTCGATGCGCGGTCGCCACCGCAGCCGGTGCCAGATCCGCCAGGCGAGCAGCCGCGTGGCGGCGGTGGCGACCACCGCCGGGGACGGGCCTCCCGTCGCCCGCGGCGGCGCGGGCGGGGTCGCGGATTGCCGGACGGCGGACGTCTCGATTCCGGGATACCCCCCGGCTGGGACGTCGGCCGGGGTCAGCGCCCACAGCGCGTGGTCCCGGGGTGCGCCGCCGGCGTCGAACGACAACGCCATGGTGGCCTCTCGGCGGAAGCCGAGGCTTCGGACACACCGCACGGCGGCCTCGTTGTCCGGTGCGATCGGGGCGATGATCCGGGTGACTCCGAGCGAGGTGAACAGATACTGGACCACCATCGCGCTGATCTGCACCATGACCCGGCGGCCTGCCCAGCGCGAGTCGATCCATCCGCTGAACTCCACCGTCCGCGACGCGGTGTCGACGACGTAGAACTCCGCCTGTCCCGCGAACTCCCCGTCGACCTCGATCACCGCCGAGTACCGGCGTCCGGCCCGCATGTCGGCCCAGGCGACCATGCATTCGCGCGCCCACCGCCGGGCCGTGTGACGACGTTCCCACGCCAGGGGTGAGCTGATCGAATACGGTTCGATCCAGCGCCGGTCACGCAGCCGGATCTCGCGCCACAGCGCCGCGTCGGACAACTGCGGCCCGCGCAGCCGGATGACGTAGGCGCCGGTGTCGACCGGGCCCAGCGTGATCCGCGACAGATCGGTGGTGGACCGAGCACGCGATGTCGTCGTGCGTGACATCAGGGGATCTCTCACTTTCGGTTCACCCTGACTGGGCTCGGTGAGCGGCGGCAACGACTCAGCCGTTGCGCGATCCGCCGGCGGGCGGCACCGGGTCGGCCCGCACCGGCCAGGACTGCCGGGGCAGGACCGTGGTCTCGGGATCGTAGGCGGCCGAGGGCTTCGCCGCGGCCGTGGTGTCCCCGCCGCCGGTTTTCGGCACGGGGCCCGCGCGGGGAACCGGAGCGGCCCTCGGTGTGGTGGCCTTCGCGGTCGACACGCGTTTCGGGGCAGGTGGTGCCGGTGCGGCGGCGGGTGGTTTTGCGGCAGGCGCGGGAACCGTCTCCGCCGCCGAGGCGACCGGTGGACCGGACTCGACCTCGGTGGGGGACTGCGCCGCCCGCTCTGTCGCGGCATCGGGCGTCGTCGGTTCGGTGGAATCGGGTGTGCCACCCGATCGACGGCCGATCGCCCCGCGGACGAGCACGATGGCCTCCGCGACGATGATGAGCGCGGCGAGCGCGGCGAACAGGCCTTCCTGGACCGGATGCGGGGCCACGAGTTGCGCCTTGGGGCTGCCGATCACGGTCAGGCGCGCCATGCCGAGCACCTGGCGGAACTCGATCTCGCGCGCGACATCGCGGGCGTCGAAGCTCAGCTCCGGCCGCAGTGGATCGTCGGCCAGCCGCTCGGTGAAGGTGTCCTCGACCACGCGGCGGTGCACCTCGAGATCCGCGGTCGAGCGGGCGATGGCCTCGGCCCGCATCTGGGACGCGGTCCGGTCCAGCGACTGCTGGACCGCGAGCGCCAGGCGCTCGGCGTGTTCGGGCGAATCGGACTGCGCTTTGATGATCAGCAGCGACGGCGCGGGGCCCGTCATCGCCGAGACCCGCGGGCGCAGATCCGCTTCCGACGGGGCGAGCCCGTTCTTCACCACGTCGGACAGGACCCGGTCCTGGGTGATCATCACGATGTAGGGCTGGGTCAACTCGTTGAAGACCGCGCCGATGGATTGCTGGGAGATCTGCGCGGTGAGGCTCGCCTCGTAGGTGCGCTCGCCGCCGTCGCGGACCAGCCACACCCCGGCGCCGACGAGCACCGCGACCACCAGGGCGATCGGCAGGGCACGCAGCAGCTGGCGCGCGTGCGCGGCGATGTTCACCCCGGACGCGGCCGCCGGACCGTCCTTGTCGTTCGAGTCCACGCTGGCCTCACTCACACTTCCCCCAAACTCCGCACACCCGAACCGTGGCGATGTTATCTCGGGTTCTGGTATGCCGCGAGGCGGTGCGCCGTGGCATCGGACACGATTACCCGAAAACGACGCCGACCAAACGCCGCCGCGTCGGAAAACCTGGCACAATTCGAGCACGTCGGTGTGGTGTCATCCACTCGACACGGAGTTCTGTATGACACGGGCACGCTTGTCGCTGATCCGTGGTGTGGCGATCGCTGGAGGATTGAGCGTTGGTGGGGGTTCGAGTGTCGGTATGTGTGCCCGCGTTCAACGCGGCGCGCACGATCGTCGAGACGCTGGAATCGATCCGCGCGCAGGACTACGGGAACTTCGACATCGTCGTGGTCGACAATGCCAGCACCGACGGGACCGGTGACCTGGTACGGAACTTCGACGACGCCCGAATCCGGCTGCACACCAACACCAACGTCCTGCCCATGGCGCAGAACTGGAACCGGGCGCTCGACCTGGCCACCGGCGACCTGATCAAGCTCGTCTGCGCCGACGACCTGATCACCCCCGCGGCCCTGTCCGAACAGGTTCGCACCATGGGAGACCCCGACATCGCGGTGGCCGGGGCGAAATTCGACATCATCGACGACGACGGCACGACCCTGCGCCGGGCCCGCGGCCTCGGCCCGCTGGTCGGCCGGTGCTCGCCGCGGACCGCGCTGGGTGCCCTTGTCCGCGCGCTGCCGGACGACGTGTGCCCCACGGCCGCCCTGATGTTCCGGCGCCGCGAGGTCGCGGCGCTCGGCGGGTTCCGGACCGATTTCCTCTACGCGATGGACATGGACCTGGTCGCCCGGCTGTGCGCGAACGGCGCCTTCTACGGCCACAACCAGGTATTGGCGGTCAATCGGGCGTCGATGTTCAACCACTCGTCCACCACCTCGACGGTGAGCAAACTCGTCGACGTGGTGCGTTTCAACCACCATCATCGGCGTGCGCGTCGCGACCTCGTCGGTCGCACCGATCTGGTGATCGGCGACGGCAAGGTCGTGCGTCAGGCGCTGGTGCGTCTGGGCGCGCGCAGCAGGCACCTGGTGCGGAGGGACTGAGACATGGGCTCCCCCCTGTACCTGGCCGCGATCCCACTGGGATGGCTGTTCCTGCGCTGGATCCGGGATCGGCCGCAGCGTGGGCTGCTGCTGGTCGCCGCGCTGGTCCCGTTCAACGGACTGCTCGAGATCGCGCCCGCCTGGTTGCAGGTCACCGGGTGGAAGGAACTGCTGCTGGTGCTGACGCTCGCGGTCGCCGCGTTCGTCCCGCACCGGCAAGCCGATCCGCGTCCCGCGCTGCCGTGGTGGCAGATCGGCGCCGTGCTGTGCGTGTTCGGGGTGATCTCGGCGTTCGTCACCGCCGGAATGCTCGGGCTGTTCGCCATCAAGATCACGTTCTTCTATTTCGTCGTGGTGCCCCTGATCATCTATCTGCGCCCGTTCACCGCCCGCGACCGCGACCTGTTGGTGACGATCATGATGGTGGAGTCGGTCGCGATCGCCGCCTTCGGTGTGGCGCAGCAGGCGATCGGCGGCGCCGGCCTGGCCCGGATGGGCTACGAGTACAACGAGACGATCCGCTTCGCCGGTGGCCTGCTGCGCTCGTTCAGCACATTCAATCAACCGTTCCCGTTCGCGTTCTACCTGGTGACGGTGCTGCTCGTCGGTGGTTCGGTCGCGATGGCCGATCCCCGGCGGCCCCGCAACCGGATGTTCCTGATGGCCACGCCGCTGCTGCTGGTCGGCCTCGCGGCCAGTGTCGTGCGGGCCGCGCTGGTCGGCTTGCTGGTCGGGGTGCTCGTGCTGGCGGTGGTCCGCTATCGGCAGCAGTTGAAGTACGTCCTGCTCGGCGGCCTCGGGCTGGTCCTGGTGGGGCTCGCCGCGATGTCGTCGCAGGCCCGCAGTTCGCTGTTCTCCTCGTCGAGCCTGGCCGATCGTGGCACCGGCTGGAATTCGGTCATGCAGTCGATCGCGAGCCATCCCTTCGGCGACGGACTCGGCTCGACCGGTGCCGCGAAGGCGCGTCAGCTCGTCGAGGAACTCGGTCCGATGGCCGAGAAACTCCCGTACGCCACCGGCGATGTCCAGATCTACGGCCGTCCCTATCAGCCCGACAACTACTACGTGAAGCTGCTCATCGAGTTGGGCCCGATCGGGGTGTGGCTGTTCGCGGCGATCCTGGTGGTGATCTACCTGATGGCCATCCGCGGTGCCCGCACGATGCGCGGCGTCGATTCGGCCTTCGCGCTCGGCGTCGCGGCCTCGGTGCTGGCGTGCGCGGTGGCGGCGGTGGCCTCGAGCTACTTCGAGATCTTCCCGAGCGATTTCTACTTCTGGCTGTTGGCCGCGGTGCTCGGTTGCGCTGTCACCCAGCACAGGTCCGCAGCCGAGACCGAGTCCCGAGACTCCGTACCAGAGCAGGTGTCGTGAACCGCATGAGCAACCAACAGCGCAGTGCGACAGTGTGTTTCGGTGCGCTGGCCTATCGGCCCGGTGGTGCCGGAGTCGCCACCTATCAGCGGGAGCTGCTGGCGCGACTGGCCGGACTGCTGCCCGAGGCCGAGTTGTCGGCACTGGTGCAGGCCGACGCCGCGCCGGAGCTGCCCGCAGGCATCGCCGCACTGTCTCGGCCGGTGGTGGCGGGTGCTCGCCGGGCTTGGCACGGGGTGGCGCCGCTGCGCGGAGTCGACCTGTTCCACGGGCTCGATGTCGATGTGCCGCTGACCGGTCCGCGCGCCACCGTCGCGACGGTGCACGACCTGTCGGTCTTCGACGTGCCGTGGGCGTTCAGCCGCTACCGGGCGGGCGGCGAGCAACTGCTCGTGCGGACGGCCCTGCGGCGCGCGGACCTGCTCATCGCGGTTTCGGAGTTCACCGCGCAGCGCATCGCCGACCGCTTCGGCCGCACGGCGGTGGTGGTGCCGCTGGCGCCCGCGGCCTGGGCGCGGGTGCCCGAGGAGGAGACCGTGGCGAAGGTGCGCGCGCGGTACGGGCTGCCGAGCCGGTTCGTGCTGCAGGTCGGCACCGTGGAGCCGCGCAAGCAGGTCGCCCTGCTCGACGAGGTGACCCGAGAGCTCGACGTGCCCCTCGTGCTGGCCGGTGCCGGGTCCGACGGGCCCGACGCGCCGAGCGCCGCGCTCGGCCTCGGCTATGTCGACACCGCCGATCTGCCCGCGCTGTACGCGGCCGCGACCGTGGTGGCCTACTGCTCGGAGTACGAGGGATTCGGGCTGCCGCCGGTCGAGGCGATGGCGTGTGGCGGCGCGGTGGTCGCGAGTGCCGTCGGCGCCCTGCCACAGGTCTGCGGTGACGGCGCGGTGCTGGTGGAGCGGACGAATGTGTCGGCCTGGGTGCGGGCGATGCGGCCACTGCTGCACGACGAGCAGGCCAATCGGGAACTGCGCGATCGCGGACTCGTCGCGGCCGCCGCCCTGAGCTGGGAGTCGACCGCGGCGGCGACGGTCGCCGCCTACCGCGGCGCCGGGTTGCTACCGTGACCGCCGAGGCCACCACCGATCAGCTCGCCGGCGCGCCGGATCCGCGCAAGCGCGCGCTGTCGGGCCGGGCGGCGGCGAACAACACCGCGGCCATGCTGGCGAGCCGGATCTTCGCGGCGGTGCTCGGCCTGCTCGGCACGACCCTGATCGCCCGCGCGCTGCCCGCGGTCGAATGGGGCTACTTCTCCTTCGTCTTCGGTCTGCTCGGGATGCTCGCGATCATCACCGACCTGGGTGTCGGACGCGCGGTCATCGGCAAACTCGTGCACGGCGAGCCCGCCGAATCGGCCGAGATCGCCACCTCGTTCATCGCCCTGCGCACGGTGCTCGGCCTGCTGGGCTACGGGCTGGCCATGGCGTATGTGTTCGTGCTGCGCTGTCCGCCCGAGATCATCGCCGCGACGGCGATCGCCGGGTTGGTGGTGGTCATCGCCACGCCCAGCCACGCGCTCACGGTCCTGTTCCAGTCGACCATGCGGTTGACCCTGGTCGCCGCGGCCGAGGCGCTCGCCCGCACCGTGCAGCTGGCACTGACCGTGGCGGCGGTGCTCTGGGCGCCGACGCTGCTGGTGGTCGTGGTACCCGCCCTGCTGTACGAGGTCGTCGCGGTCGCGGTCAAGATCGTCGGGGTGGGGCGCGGACTCGGCGGGCCGATTCCCGCCCGGCACCTCGAACTGCGCTGGTGGGGCGAGATGCTGCGCGAGGCGCTGCCGTTGAGCATCGGTCTCGGGCTGATCATCGTGCTGCAGAAGGTGGGGCTGCTGCTGCTCGGCCACTTCGACAGCTTCGAGTCCGTCGGGCTCTTCGCGGTCGGCATGAAGTTCTCCGACCTGGTCGACACCGCGGCGATCGCCGTGGTGGCCCCGATGACGACCCTGCTGATCGCGCTGTGGCCCGCCGAGCCGGATCGGTTCCGCCGCTGTTTCCGGCAGGCCACCATCGCGCTGCTCGCGCTGGGGCTCGCGGCGCTGGTCGGCTTCTGGCCGGTGGCCACCGAGGTCGTCGAGCTGCTGTTCGGCGCGAGCTTCGGCGAAGCGGCCGACGCCAGCCGGATCCAGATCGTGGGCGGGCTGCTCGGGGCGCTGGCGCACCTGGGCCTGGTGGCGCTGATGGCGATCGGACGCAACGTCTTGATCCCCTGGATTGCCCTGGTGGCGCTCGGGGTCAATCTCGGGGTGTCGTGGCCCTTGATCTCCCGGCTGTCGTATGAGGGGGCCGCCATCGCGGGCCTGCTGGCGCAGGTGGTGCTGCTGGTCGCGGTGTGGCTGGCGCTGGTGCTCACGCTGCGGATGCGCCGATTGGTGCCGGTCGCCACGGTGGCGCTGGTCGGCGGTCTGGCCGCGGCGGTGATCGTCGCGGCCACCCGGATTCAGCACCGGTGGGATCCTCCGTGGATTCTCACCTCGATCGCCGCCTGCCTGATATATCTTCTTCTCGCCGGAGGCATCCTGCGAAGAACCGATGGATTGACGATACGAAATTTGCGGGGTCCGAAAGCTGATGAGACTGTGGCGAATCGCGCGAGCGGTGTTCACCGCGATGATCGCCACCGCGACAGTGCTCGGCTGCGCACCGGCCCCGACTCCGATGAGTGAACCGCCGGTCCGCGCCGGTCTCGGCATCTCCGGCGGACACTCCTGGCTCCGGCTCGACGCCGCCGAGCTGGATCGGCAGATGGCGATCGTGGCGGGCACCGGCGCCACCTGGGTGCGCCTCGACATCGACTGGGCGTTGATCGAACCCGTTCGCGGACAGAAGGATTGGACCGCCACCGACCGCGTGGTGCGCGCGGCACGGGCGCACTCGCTTGCGGTGCTGGCGATCCTCACCTACGCACCGGCCTGGGCGGGTCCGCACGGCGGGGTCGGCGGCAGCAAGGCCGCCCCGCACCCGGTGCTGTTCGGGGACTTCGTCGGCGCCGCCGTCGACCACTACGAGGACCAGATCTCGCACTGGGAGATCTGGAACGAACCCAATGTCAGCGCCTTCTTCGCACCGGCCCCCGATGTCGGCCTGTACGCGCACCTGCTGCGGCAGGCCGCGCTGGCGGTGCGGACCCGGCAGCCGCACGGTCAGGTCATCGTCGGCGGGTTGGCGCCCGCGACCAACAACGGCCGCGACATCGCGCCCACCTCGTTCATCGAATCGCTCTACGCCCTGGGCGCCGACACCGATTTCGACGGCATCGCCGTGCACCCGTACTCCTATCCGGAGCTGCCGGATTCCGAGGCCTGGTACAACGCGTTCCAGAACGTGGCCCGGATCCGACGCCTCATGGACGAGCGAGGCGACCAGTCGATGCTGTTGTGGCCCACCGAGTTCGGGGCGCCGACCGGAACCGGCGCACGAGCCGTGAGCGAGACCAGGCAGGCCGAGATCATCGATCAGGGGCTCGCCATGATCACCGAGATCCACGATGTCGGACCGGTGTTCGTGTACTCGCTGGTCGACGCGGGTGACGACCTCGGCGATCTCGAGGACAACTTCGGCGTCCTGCGCCGCGACTACACCGAGAAGCCCTCGGTGACCGTGCTGCGCGCGCGAGCGGAGACCCTGCGTGTCGGCCGATAGCCCGGCGCGGGACCTTGTGTTCGTCGCGCACTCGGGTCAGGCCTCGGGTGCGGAGAAGGTCATGCTCGGTCTCGTCGACCTGGCGTTGAGCCGGGGGCATCGGGTGCGCGTGGCGTGCCCTGACGGGCCGTTGAGCGCGCTGCTGCCCGCTGCGGTCGAGCGCGTTCCGATTCCGGAGCTGGGCCTGACCGGCCAGCGGGGCGGTCGGCGGCTGCTGGCCGCGACGACGATGGCCCGGCACTGGGTGCGGGCCGCGCGGGTGTTCCGGGCGCTGTCCCGGCGCGATCGCGCCCAGATCATCGTCAACTCGACCATGGCCCTGCCCGCGGTGGCGCTGGCCCGGCCGCGGCGCGGCTCGACGGTCTGGCTGGTGCACGACATCCTGGCCAGCCGCCGTCAGGTACTGGTGGCGAAGGCGGGGCGGCGGGCGGTCGGTCGCGCTGTCGCGGTGTCCGAGCGGGCCGCGGACCCGGTGCGGCAGTTGGGCTTCGACGTGCGGGTCGCTCGACAGGGGGTGCCGTGGCCGGTCGAACCGGTACCCGTCCGCGAGCGCGCACCGGTCGTCGTCGGCATTCTCGGGGTGATCACCGAGTGGAAGGGCCACCATGTGCTGTTGGACGCGGTGGCCCAGGTGCCCGAGATCGCGCTCGAGATAGCGGGCGCCGCGCACCCCGGCGACGAACCGTACCTGGACGCGCTACGCGAGCGATCGCAGCGCACGAACCTGGCCGGTCGGGTCCGTTTCCTCGGCCGGGTGGACGCCATGACGACCCTGCGCGACTGGGACATCCTGGTGTCGGCGAGCGTGCTCCCCGAGGCAGGCCCACTGGTGGTGCTCGAGGCGATGAGCCTGGGCGTCGCGGTGGTGGCGACCGACCACGGTGGCAACGTCACCGCCGACACCGCACTGTGCGTCCCCGCCGACGACCCGAGCGCTCTGCGCGCTGCCCTACGCCGCCTCGCGGACGATCCCGCCCTGCGAGCCCAGCTGAGGGCGGCGGGCCGTACCCACGTCGCCACCCACCACGACCGATCCCACACCGAGCCCCGCATGCTCAACCTCCTGGTCGGCGAAGCGCACCCGGTGCGGTTCGGCTACTGATCGAACGGTTCCGTGAACGACACCGGTTTGCCGCCGGCGCGCGCATACACGACTTCTCGGCGCGTCGACTCGCCGATGTATCCACCTGGGTTGACGACCAGCACCCGATCGGCCAGGTCGATCTTGCGCAGGTGGAGCGCATCGAGCAAGGTCTTCTGCTCGGCTGAGACGACCGCGTCCGCTTCACCCGGTGCGACGACGATGACTCCTGCGAAGGTCAGGTCGCGGTTCGCCTTCCGCATCTCCTCGGCGAATCGCACAGAGCCGCAAAGGCAGACGATCTCAGGTCGGTCAGGCACGATTCAGTCTCTCATCAACACGAATGCGCCGGAAAGTGCGCTACGCCAGGGTATTCGCCGACGGCAGGCGGGGGCCGGTGGGATCGTCGATCATCCAGCGGCCGGCGACGGCGGGGAGTGCGGCGCTCACCTCGGTGAACAGGTCGGGCAGGGTGAGCAGCACCAGGTCGGGGTCGGCGGCGGTGAGGGTGGCGGGGGAGATGATGGGTACGTCGGTGCCCGGCATGCGGCAGCCCTGTTTGCCGGGGGAGGCGTCGGCGACACCGGCGAGCACGCCGCGGTGGGCGCCTGCCATGGCCAAGAGGGCGACGGCGCGCGAGGCGGCGCCGTAGGCGAAGACCCGTTTGCCTTGTGCGGCAGTATGTTCCAGCCAGTCGCGGAGCCCGCGAACATGGCGATCGACGACCTGCTGCAGCGCGCCGAGCGATGCCGGGCTCAACGCCGCTTCTTCGGTGGCCAGCACCCGCGCGACGCTCGGATCGGCCGAATGCGTGCCGTGGCGCGCGGCGATGAGGACGGTGCCGCCGTAGAGGTCGAACTCCCACGCGGACACCACGCTCATTCCCGCCGCCCGCAAAAGGGTGCGCAGCGTCGCCAGGGAGTAGTACGCGAAGTGCCCGTGCCGCAACGCATTCCACTGCCCCTGCGCCACGATCGCGGCCAGCGAGTGGTACTGGATCAGCAGCACACCTCCGGGAGCGGTGGCGGCCGCACGTCCCGCGAAGGCCGCCCGCTGGTCCGGCTCGTGCATGATCCCGAAGCAGTCGAGGACCACATCGGCCGGACCGTCGGTGGGCTCGGTGAAGCCGCGTTCGGTGAGCAGCGGTAGCCAGGTCCCGCCGTGCGGGCTGCCGAACTCGGTCACCGTCGACCCGTCCAGCAGTCCGGCCCCGCCGACTTGGCGCACCGCCTCGGCCGCCTGATCGCGCAGGGCCTGCGGTTCCACGCCGTGCGGTTCGGCGGTGACGGTGTCGTCGTCGGCGAGCTGGGCCAATCCGCAGGCGCCGCACCGGTCCATCCGCAGGCCGTGTCCGGACTCGGCCGGGTCGACCGGTGACTCACCCGGGGGGAAGTGATCGGCCGCGGGCACCGTGCCCAGATCGAGCACCGTGTGCAGTGTGGTTTCGCCGCAGCCGCGGCAGTGGCGGGTCATGGCAGGATGACCTCGTGCGTATCGAGCGGACCGAACTGGCCGACGTGGTTGTCCTTGTTCCTGAACCGTTCCGTGATGACCGCGGCTTGTTCACCCGGACCTTCGACGCCATCGAATTCGACGCCCACCTCGGCGTCGAGGGCGCGTCGGCGGCCTTCGTGCAGGACTCGCAGTCGCGGTCGGTACGCGGGGTGATCCGCGGCATGCACGGGCGCGGCGGACGTGGCGAAGCCAAGCTGGTGCGCTGCGCGCACGGCGCGGTGCACGACGTGCTCGTCGACATCCGCCCCGATTCGCCGACCTTCGGTGCGCGACAGGCCTTTCGGCTCGACGACGAGCACTTCCACCACCTCTACGTTCCGCCGGGTTTCCTGCACGGCTTCCAGGCGCTCACCGAGACCGCCGACGTCTGCTACCGCATCGACCGACCGCACGACCCGGCCGAGGACCTCGGCGTCGCCTACGACGACCCCGACCTGGCCATCGACTGGCCGCTGCCCGCGGGGATCGTCTCCCCGCGCGACGCGAACGCGGGCAGCTGGGCGCAGCTGCGCGCTACGCTGCGCTCGACGCACTGACCCTGCGCAACTGCGCATCGAGCACCCCGCCCTCGCGCAGCCCCTCGAGGTGCGGCAACCGGGTGAACCGCCGGAAGAACGCCTCCGAGGTGAGCCCACGCGCGGTGTACTCGGTGAACAACTCCGCCGCCCCCGCGGGCACCGTCCACTGCGCTTCGAAGCCGAGAACCTCACGCGCACGGGCGAAATCGACCCGGTACGAGCGCGGATCGGCGCCGCTCTCCCCGGTGATCAGCAGCCGCGAACCCGGTACCGCGTCGACCACGGCGGCGGCGATCTCGGCGACGGTCAGATTGTTGACCTCGGTGCCGATGTTGAACGCCTGGCACGAGATGTCGGCGGCGGGAGCGGTGAGGCATGTCGCGAATGCGGTCGCGATGTCATGGGCGTGCACCAGCGGTCGCCACGGCGTGCCGTCGGAGAGCACCTTCACCTCACCGGTCAGCACCGCGTAGCCGACGAGATTGTTGAGCACGATGTCGGCCCGCAGCCGCGGCGAGAACCCGAAAGCCGTTGCGTTGCGCAGGAACACGGGCACGAAGTCGTCGTCGGCGAGGGCGGCGACATCGTCCTCGACGCGCACCTTGCTCTGCGCGTAGGGCGTGATGGGCCGCAGCGGCGCGTCCTCGGTGACCAGGTCGGCGCCCGCCGCGCCATAGACCGAGCAGGTGGAGGCGTAGAGGAACCGGCGCACCCCGGCCTCCTTGGCCAGGCGAGCCAGCCGCACCGAGGCGTGATGGTTGATGTCGTAGGTGATCTCGGGCGCCAGCGCGCCGAGCGGATCGTTCGACAGCGCCGCCAGGTGGATCACCGCGTCGAACCCGCGCAACTGCTCGACGGTCACCTCCCGCAGGTCCACCGCCAATCCTTCGGGGTCACCGGCGAATTCGCCCAGCAGGCAGTCGGCGAAGTAACCGATGTCCAGCCCGGTGACGGTGTGGCCCGCCGCCTCGAGCACCGGCACCATCACGGTGCCGAGATACCCCTGATGCCCGGTGACCAATACCCGCATGTTCACGCCTGTTCCCATCTGATGATCGCCTTGTCGAGCACGAACGCCTCGGCATACGGTGCGTGGCACTGCACGCCACGCAGCCGGGCCAGCCCGAGGAAGGCCTGCTCGTCGAACCAGTCGCGGCCCGTCTGCGACGGGTAGTGCTCGTGCAGCAGCCGCGACTTCCGCTGTGCGAGTTCGGCACTCAGGGGGTGGTAGAGCGTGGGCGTCGGGGTGTCGGTCTCCCACTTGAGGATCTCGTAGCCCAGGGTGAGATGGTCGCGGAACTCGGTCGGCACCAGCTCGGCGAGCAGCCGGTGATCCTGGTGCGCGTCACCGCGCTGCGGGGCGAAGACCACCTCGTCGTCGCCACCACGCCGGAACGCGGCCAGCGCGTCCTTGATCCGGTCCCAGTGCGCCGGCGCCCGGCCGTCGGGGATGTCGAGCACCTCGAGCTCCGGCTTCGTGCCGGAGCAGAACGCGGTGAGCGCCGCGCGTTCCTCGTCCTCGCGGGCGGTGCCGCCACCGGAGAGCACCAGGGCGCGCACCTGGACCTCGGGGTCGGCGCCGGTGAGCGCCAGCAGGGTGGCGCCCATCCCGATCGCGATGTCGTCGCAGTGCGCCCCGAGCACCGCGATCCGGCGCGGCGGCCGGGTGAACAGCCCGATCACGCCGACTCCCACACCATCCACGGCCGGGAACCGTTGCGGTAGGCGTCGTCGAGCTCGGCACGCTCCTTGAACGTGTCGGCGGGCTTCCAGAACCCCAGGTGCTGGTACCCGAAGAGCCTGCCCTGCCCGGCGAGCGCGCCGCACGCGTCGGCCACCAGGTCGCCACCGGGTGGCAGCAGATCGAAGATCTCCTGGCTGAGGACGAAGTAGCCGCCGTTCTCCCACAGCGGCATCCGCGCCACCGGCATGATCTCCTTCACCTCACCGGCCGGGGTCAGGTCCACGCAGTGGAACGAGGACTGCGGCGGCACCACCATCATCGAGGCGGCCGCGCCCGATTCGTGGAAGCGCTCGATCATGGTGTCCAGGGGCGCGTCGGTGAGCACGTCGGCGTAGTTGGCCAGGAAGTACTCGTCACCGTCGAGGTGTTCGCGCACCCGGCGCAACCGCTCACCGATGGCCGACTCGACCCCGGTGTCGACGAAGGTGATCGACCAGTCGCTGATGTCGGTGCCAAGCAACTCCACCTGACCGTTGCGGATCACGAAGTCGTTGGACGCCGACTCCTGGTAGGTGAGGAAGAAGTTCTTGATGTGCTCGGCCCCGTAGCCGAGGCACAGCACGAACTCCTTGTGGCCGTAGTGCGCGTAATAGCGCATCACGTGCCACAGCAGCGGGCGCGGGCCCACCAGCTGCATCGGCTTGGGGACGACGTCATCGGACCCGCCGCGCATGCGCATGCCGTACCCGCCGCAGAACAACACGACCTTCATCGGTTCACCTTCGTCTCGGCGAGACCGGCCGCGACCGGCTCGCCCACCGGCGCGCCGCGATGCAGCACCGGCAGTGGATAGATCAATTCGCCGCCCCACTCGCCGACGTGGCGCAGCTGGGCGGTGAGCTCGGCTTCGAGATTCCACGGCAGCACCAGCACCACATCGGGCCGGTCGAGATCGATGCGTTCCGGCGGATGGATCGGGATCCGGGTGCCGGGGGTGTAGCGGCCGTGCTTGTAGGGATTGCGGTCCACGGTGTACTCGAGCAGGTCGGGCCGGATACCGCAGTAGTTGAGCAGGGTGTTGCCCTTGCCGGGCGCGCCGTAGCCGACCACCCGCTTGCCCGCCGCGCGGCAGTCGAGCAGGAACCGCAACAGCTCCTGTCGTACCGACTCCGCGCGCGGACCCAGCTCGCCGTAGCCATCGGGATCGTGCAGTCCGGCCGCGCGTTCGAGCTCGAGCACCTCGGCCACTCGTGGCGTCGGCACCGCGACCGGGTCGGGGCGCGCCCACAGGCGGATCGAGCCGCCGTGGGTGTCGAGCAGCTCCACGTCCACCACCGTCAGCCCCGCCACCGCGAGCGCACGCTGCGCCGAATACACGGTGTAGTACTGGAAATGCTCGTGGTAGATGGTGTCGAACTGCCCGAGCCGGACCAGGTTCAGCGCGTGGTGCACCTCGATGCTGAGCCAGCCGTCGTCGGCGAGCAGCGTCCGCAGCGCACGGGTGAAACCGCGCAGATCGGGGATGTGGGCGTAGACGTTGTTGGCCACCACCAGATCGGCCGGGCCGTGTGCGGCGCGCACCCGCGCGGCCGATTCCTCGTCCAGGAACGTCGTCTCGGTGGGCACTCCCGCCGCCCGCGCCGCCGCGCCCACGTTGACCGACGGCTCGATACCGAGGCAGGGGATCCCGCGGGCCACCGCGTGGCGCAGCAGGTAGCCGTCGTTGCTGGCCACCTCGACGACGAACGACTCGGCGCCGAGGGCGAGCCGCTCGGCGGCGGTCGCCACGAACTGTTCGGCGTGACGCACCCAACTCTGCGAGTACGAGGAGAAGTACGCGTACTCGGTGAAGGTCTCCTCGGGGGTGATCAGCGCCGGGATCTGCAACAGCAGGCAGTCCTCGCACAGGCGCAGGTGCAGCGGATAGGTCGGCTCCGGCAGGTCGAGTTCGGCGGCGGAGAGGAAGCTCTCACACGGCGGCGTCGCCCCCAGGTCGAGCACGCTGGTGAGTCGATCGGAATCACAGAGTCGACACTGCACGCGGGCCCCACCTTCTTGCACACTTCCCAGAAACATCACGGCTCAGGCGCCGGTCATGCCGAACGTCGGCCCGGCGCGGTCAGACGTTACAGCGCAGGCGTCGAGAAGACCTCCTCGAACGACTGGGGCGGAAACCAATTCGTGGTATGTTTCGAAGTTCGGCCAGGTCGTGAGGTGGTAAGCAACTTCCCGGCGATGGCGACCGTTCCTCGGTGCGAGGTGATGTCACTCACCGAGCGAGAGAATCTTCCTGGTTTCATGCCGAATGTCGATGATGATTCGGCAGGCTTGCCGAGCGATTGCCGGGGCTTTTGGCTAATCTCTGGAACGCGTTGTGGCGCGGCCTCTTCGGTGTGAAGACCGGCGGACTGTCTGTAACAATCAGCGGACGGGTATCGAATCGACGGAAGTAGGACGGCCGCAGCGGCCGCGTTCCGGTCGATGGGGATCGGGAAACGATTCGTCTCCCGAGGGGGAGGTGTGGGTTCATGAGCTACGAGCTCACCAGTGGTGGAGACGTCGACGTCGTCCACGGTATCGGCATGCTGCGCACGCAGCGGGAGAGTTGGCAGGCCGCGTTCGTTCAGCGGTTGGTCGTCACCGATGTCGTCGCCGTGTTCGGTGCGGTCCTCGCCGCGCAGATCATCCGCTTCGGCGGTCCGGCCGCACCGCCGCTGGCGTGGCCGCTGCCCTACGAGGTGGGCTATTCGGTGGTGTCGCTGGCCTTGGCGGCGGGCTGGTTGGCCCTGATGCACGGCTATCGCACCCGCGCGCCGCAGGTGCTCGGCACCGGCGGTGAGGAGTTCCGCAGGCTGGTCTCGGCGACCCTCGGGCTGTTCGGCGTGCTCGCGATCCTGGCACTGCTGTTCCGGATCGAGGTCGCCCGCGGCTATCTGGCCATCGCGCTGCCCGCCGGATTGTGCGTCCTGGTGGCGGGCCGGATGGCCTGGCGGTTGCGGTTGCGGCGCTGGCGGGCACAGGGCCGGTGCCACACCGCGGTCCTGGTCGTCGGTTCGCCGGAGGCCGCGCACGCGATGGCCACCGCCTTCACCGGCGATCCCGGGTCCGGATACCGGGTGGTCGGGGTGTGCGTGCCGACCGGATCCGGTGGGCGGCAGTTCGATTCGTCCGAGGGCCCCTCGGTGCTCGGCGACGACCGGTCGGTGCTCGACGCGGTCCGCCGCAGCCGGGCCGATTCCGTCGCCGTCGCCGCGACCGATCACCTCGGTCCGGCCGAATTGCGGCGCATGGCATGGGAATTGGATCCCCTGGGGGTGGATCTGATCGTGGCGCCCGGTGTCGTCGACATCGCGGGCGCCCGGCTGACCAACCGGCTCGTGGCCGGGATGCCGATGCTGCACATCGACCCGCCGCGCTACGGCCACGCCAAGTCCAACCGCAAGGCCGTGTTCGACTTCTGCTTCGCCGCGATCGTGCTGATCCTCGTCGCGCCGATGCTCGCGGCCATCGCGCTGGCGGTGAAACTGACCAGTGAGGGCCCGGTGTTCTACCTGTCCGAGCGGATCGGCCGCGACGGTGTCCCGTTCCGGATGATCAAGTTCCGCAGCATGCTCGCCGACGCCGATGCCGCCGTGGACGCGCTCATCGAACGCCACGGCGGCAACCCGGTGTTCTTCAAGGTCAAAGACGATCCGCGGGTCACGCCGGTCGGCCGTTTCCTGCGCAAGTACAGCCTCGACGAGCTGCCGCAGTTCTTCAACGTGCTGCGCGGGGACATGAGCGTGGTCGGCCCGCGCCCGCAGGTCCAGCGCGAGGTCGACAGCTACGACGGCGAGACCCGCAGGCGCCTGCTGGTGAAGCCGGGCGTCACCGGGCTGTGGCAGGTCAGCGGGCGCTCGGACCTGTCACCGGAGGACTCGGTGCGCCTCGACCTCTCCTATGTCGAGAACTGGTCGATGTTCCTCGATCTCGCCCTGATCGCCCGCACCATCGGGGTGGTCACCCGCGGCGAGGGCGCCTACTGAGCCGCACCTACTGACGCAGATCGCGACGCCGGAACGCGGCCAGACCGAGCACGATGCCGGTGAGCGCGATGGCGGTGAGCCAGAGGATCGGGACGAGGTCGAAGGCCCCGCCGGGCAGTTTCGGCGGGTGCACGAACGGGACCAGGTCGAGCACCCATTGCGGCAGGCCGCCCAGCGAGCCGAACAGGAAGATCACGATCGTGGCGCTCAGCACGCCCCAGGCCAGGGGTGTGTAGGCGGGCACGAACCCGTAGAGCAGGACCGCGAGCGCGGTGATCACCCAGACCGCGGGCAGCTGCACGGCGGCCCCGGCGAGCGATTCGCCGAGTTTGTTCGGGAGATCGCCGTCGGTCGCGCCCCAGACCACCCCGATCGCGGTGCCCGAGACCAGCAGGGCCACGGCCGGACCCACGATCGCGAACAGCAGGTGGCTCGCGGCGAAGCGCACCCGGCCGACCGCGGTCGCCAGCACCGACTCGGCCCGGCCGGTCGTCTCCTCCTCGTGCAGGCGCAGAACCGCCGACACCGAGTAGGCGGCCGCGGCGGCGCCGAGGACGGTGATCGCGTAGGCGATGAACGACTTCTCCAGATCCGCCGAACCGCCGATCGAGGTCACCACATCGCGCAGCGAGCCGCTGTCGTCGAGCATCGAGCCGACGCTGTTCACCGCGCCGCCGATCAGCAGGCCGTACAGGCCGAACCCGACCGTCCAGCCGAGCAGCGACCCGCGCTGGAGCCGCCAGGCCAGACCCACCGGACCCGACAGCGCCGGGCTCGCCGCGGGCGGTCCCGGTCGCTCGGCCAGCAGGCCCGCACCCAGATCGCGGGTGCGCCGCAGTCGATAGGCGAGCAGCGTCGCGCCGACGGCCAGCGCGCCGAGCGGCAGCAGCACCCACCAGCGCTCGTCGGCGAAGGGCCGGATCTGCAGGCACCAGCCCAGCGGTGAGAACCACGACAGCACACCGTTTCCCGCATCGCCGACCGCGCGCACCGCGAACGCGGCGCCGAGCGCACCGAAGGCGACGCCGCGCGCGATCCGGGCGCCGGTACTGAGCTGGGCGGCGACCGCGGCCACGGTGGCCCATACGATGCCCGACCCCGCCAGTGCCGCACCGAAGGCGAGCGCGCCCGACAGCGGGAGCTCGAGGGCGAGTAGTGCCGCGGTGCAGGTGATTCCGGCGACGAGCGCGGCGCCGCCGGTGAGCAGCAGCGCGCCGGTGAGACCGGCGAAGCGCCCGATGCTGGTGGCGGCCACCAGTTCGGCCCGGCCGGTCTCCTCCTCGACCCTGGTGTGCCGAATCACCGTGAGGACCGCGGCGATCGCGATCATCGCGTAGGCCGACCCGGCCTCCCAGGTGCCGATGGAGCCGAGCGAGGAGCCGAAGACCGGGCCGTACATGGCGATCAGCGCGGGGCTCGCCGCGGTCGTCGCCGCGAGCTGCTCGAGCTGCTCGGGGCTGCCGTACATGCCGCGGATCGAGACCGCCTGTAGCGCGGGCAGCAGCCCGATCAGCAGCGCCCACAGCGGCGCGACCACCCGGTCACGGCGCAGGTACAGGCGCAGCATCTGCCCGGTACCGGCGAAATCGCCTGCCGCCCAGGATGATCCGGTGAAAGCAGGGGCGGTGACGGTGGTCATGCCGGCACCTCCGCGGCGACGGCGTCGACGTGGTAGTGCCGCAGGAACAGTTCCTCCAGCGTCGGTGGCGCGCTGGTGAGGCTGCGTACCCCCGCGTCACCGAGCACGCGGATCAGCGTGCCGAGATGCTCGGCGTCGACCTGGCAGCGCAGCGTAGAACCGTCGCGCTCGACATCGTCGACGCCGGGCAACGACGCCACCTCGCCGGGGTCACCGATCAGCTCGGCGGTGATCGACGTGCGGCTCAGATGCCGCAGCTGCGCCAGCGAACCGGATTCGACGGTGCGCCCGGCGCGAATGATCGTCACCCGGTCGCACAGGTGCTCGACCTCGGAGAGGATGTGGCTCGACAGCAGCACCGTCACCCCGCGCGCAGCCGCCTCGCGGACGCATTCCTGGAAGATCCGTTCCATCAGCGGGTCCAGCCCGGAGGTCGGTTCGTCGAGGATCAGCAGGTCCGCCGTCGCCGAGAACGCCGACACCAGCGCGACCTTCTGCCGATTGCCCTTGGAGTAGGTGCGTGCCTTCTTCGTCGGGTCGAGCCCGAACCGCTCGATCAGTTCGGTCCGCCGATCCTGGTCGAGTCCGCCGCGCATGCGGGCGAGCAGGTCGATCGTCTCCCCGCCGGTCAGCGACGGCCACAGCGTGACATCGCCCGGCACATAGGCGATCCGGTGGTGCAGCGCGACCGCGTCGGACCACGGATCGCGGCCTAACAGCGTCGCCTCCCCGCCATCGGCCCGCAGGACGCCGAGCAGGATGCGGATGGTCGTCGACTTGCCCGCCCCGTTGGGGCCGAGGAAACCATGGATCTCGCCCGCACCCACGCGTAGGTCGAGGCCGTCCAGGGCGGTGAAGCGGCCGAACCGCTTGTGCAGGGCACGGACGTCGATGATCCGGTCGGTGGTCGGGGCGGGCATCGGCTACTCCTCGGTGAGCGTGTCGTACAGGGTCGAATCGGTCAGCAGGCCATAGGTGTAGAGCTCGAAGGCGGGCATGAGCATCTCGTCGGCGAAGTCACGCATCGCGGCGCGGTAGTCGAGCTCTCCCTCGCGTTGCCGGCGTAGTTGCAGGGCCAGATTCATCGCGCCGATGTGGCAGAGCACGAGGTATCTGGCCCTGGCCGCCGGGTCGCGGCTGGGTCGCAGGTGGCCGGACTCGACGCCGACCTGCTGGTACTCGATCGCATCGGCGACCATGTGCTCGACCAGTGCTTCCGCCAGAGCTCCGCCGGCCTGGAAGCTGCGCATCAGATAGGCGGCGACCGGGGCATAGCGCTCGATGTCGGCGACGGAGGCGAGCATGGCCCCTGGCCCGGGAGTGCTGACGGCGCGCAGCTTCTCGTCGCGAATGATCTCGAGCACCCTGGCATCGCAGGCGGCGCGCAGGCCGTCCTTGGAACCGAAGTGATGGTTGACCAGGCCGGGTGACACGCCCGCCGCCGTCGCGATCGCTCGGACGCCGACCCCGAAACCCTGCTCGCCGAACAGGTCGATCGCGGCCTCGCGAATTCTGGCCGCGGTGGTCAGGTCGGCGGTCGGGGTGGCTGGCGTCTGCGATGGGCTGTACACATGTTCAATGTACTGAACGAGTGTTTAATGCGCCAGGGGAAAAATGTCGTGTCGGACTCGTCGGCAACCCGTTCGACCGGCGCCCGGCTATGGTCGAGTTCATGGCTACCGGCACATCGACGACGGCAGAACATCTCCGCGCGGCCCTGGACGGACCCTGGCGCGCGGTCCGCGAACAGGCACGAATCCAGCTCGCCGAAGACCGGTTCTTCGGGGACCCCGAACTCGACTTCCACGCCCAGCGCGAGCGTGTGCTCGACCAGATGCGCGCGATCACCGCTCTCGGCTACGCCGAACGCGGTTTCCGGCCGGAGAACGGCGGCACCGGCGACCCGGGCGGCGCGGTCACCGGGCTGGAGATGCTGGCCTACACCGACCTGTCGCTGTGGGTGAAATCCGGTGTGCAGTGGGGACTTTTCGGTGGCGCGGTGGAGAACCTCGGCACCGAACGCCACCGTGACTACATCAAGCAGTTGATCTCGCTGGACCTGCTCGGCTGTTTCGCGATGACCGAGTCCGGGCACGGCAGCGACGTGGCGAACCTGGAGACCACAGCCACCTACGACGCGGACACCCAGGAATTCGTCATCCACAGCCCGACCCCGTCGGCGCGCAAGGACTACATCGGTGGCGCCGCGGTGCACGCGCGGATCGCCGCGGTGTTCGCCCAGTTGATCACCAACGGCGAGAGCAAGGGCGTGCACTGCCTGCTGGTGCCGATCCGCGACGAGCAGGGTGCCGACCTGCCGGGCGTGACCACCTACGACGACGGCCTCAAGGGCGGTCTGCTCGGCGTCGACAACGGCCGCATCGTCTTCGACCAGGTACGGATTCCGCGGGAGAACCTGCTCAACCGCTACGCCGATGTCGACCCCGACGGCACCTACAGCTCCGAGATCGAGAATCCGAGCCGCCGCTTCTTCACCACGCTCGGCACGCTGGTGCGCGGCCGGGTCAGCGTCGGCGGCGCGGCCGCGGCGGGCGCGCGGGTGGCGCTGAGCATCGCCGTGCGCTACGCGCTGGCCCGCAGGCAGTTCGCCGATCCCGACACCGGCGAGGAGACCGTGCTCCTGGACTACCGCAGCCATCAGCGCAGGCTGCTGCCGCTGGTCGCGAAGTCGTTCGCGTTGTCGTTCGCGCAGAACGATCTCGTCCGGCGGATGGACCTGGTGCAGACCGGGCGCGAGACCGACCCGGCCGCCCAGCGCGCGCTGGAGAAGCGGGCCGCCGGTCTGAAGGTCGCCCAGACCCGCCACGCCACCCGCGCGATCCAGGAGTGCCGCGAAGCCTGCGGCGGCGCGGGCTATCTCACCGAGAACCGCCTGGTCACCCTCAAGGCCGACACCGACGTGTTCACCACTTTCGAGGGTGACAACGTGGTGCTCACCCAGCTCGTGGCGAAGGAACTGCTCACCTCGTACTCCGACGAGGTCCGCGACCTCGACGCGCTCGGCTGGGTGAAGTTCGCCGCCACCATGGCCGGTGACGTGGTGCGCAAGCGTTCCGGTGTGCGCCAGCTGATCCAGACCCTGCGCGACCGCGGCGACGAGAGCGTCGACGAGGGTGACCTGTCCAAGCGCTCGGTGCAGCTGCAGCTGTTCGCCGACCGCGAGGACTACCTGCTGCGCACCGCCGCGCACCGGCTGCGCGCCCGCGCGGCCGACACCGGCCCGTTCGAGGCGTTCAACAACGCCCAGGACCACATCCTGGCCGCCGGCGGCGCGCACATCGACCGGCTGGTGCTCGAGGAATTCGTGGATGGCATCGCCGCCATCGAGGACCCCGATGCCAAGGCGCTGGCCGAATCCGTCTGCGATCTCTACGTGTACGCCACCCTCGAAGAGAACCTGGCCTGGTTCATCATGCACCGGTTCATGTCGGTGGAGCGGGCCAAGGCCGTGCGCCGCGGCGTGAACGAGCTCGTCGACCGCCTGCGCGCCGACGCACCGACCCTGGTCGAGGCGATGGGCGTGCCCGAGAACATGCTGCGCGCCGAAATGCTGCACGACGCCAGCGTTTTCGACCGCCGGTAGCTCTCATGTTCGCCGCGTCGGCTCGTCACCTCGACGAGCCGGCGCGGCGTTCGCGTGTCCGGAGCATTTGCGAGATCCAGCACAGTGCGACGGCCAGCGAGACTCCCGCCGCGGCGCCGCCGAGTACATCGGTGGGGTGGTGGTAGCCGCGTTCGACCATGCCGACGACGATCGCCAGCAGGGCGAGCACGGTCAGGGCGCCGATCACGCACCGTGCGCGGAGATCTCGCACGAGGCAGGCGAAAGTCGTTGCGACAGCGACCATGTGGACGGTGTGCCCACTCGGGTACGCGAGGTAGTCGTGGAGCTCGCGCGCCCACAGCGGTTTCAGCACCCAGGTGTTGATCGCCACCGCGACCTCGGGCACGACCAGCATCGTCACCGCCGCCCACCACCGCCGGTGCAGGGCGAACCAGGCGCACGCCGCGATCAGTGCGACCAGCACCACCGGAGTGTTGCTCGGGGCGACGAGCCACTGTCCGAGCGTGGGGGAGACCGTCTCCTCGATCCGTGTCGACATCGCCGTGTCGAGATCGGTCGGGCCACCGTCGACGGGGAAGGCCAGCGGGATCGCGGCGGTGACCACGGCGCCCCCGCCGATCACCGTGGCGCGCAGGGCGGTGGCGGAACGCGTCGCGGGGTCGGTCACGGACGCGACGATAGCTGTCGGCCCCTCGGCCGGTGCCGACAGCTCAGGCGGGGCCGTAGGTGAGCACTACGGAGACCAGGATCCACAGCACCCACGCCATGGCGACGATCATGCCGAGGGCGAGGGTGATCCGCAGGAACGCTCGACCGAAATGGAGATCGCCGCCGACGCGCGGGTAGAGCTTCCACGGGCTGTACCACGGCGCAACCAGTCCGCTCGACTGCGCTTCGCGCTCGCGCCGGGCCAGATCCTCGGCATAGGCCTCGGCCTGGGCCTGGCTGGGGCCGCCGTGCCACAGCGTCACATCGATCGGGCCGAAGAACCCCTCGTCGAGCAGGTCCTGCGGACCCGGCAGGTACGGCAGGATGCCCATGCCGCGGAACACGATCGCGATGTCGTTGGCCGTCCAGCGGTTGTGGTCCTTCTTGGACAGCATCTCGAAGTACATCTCGAGCCGGTGCGGATCGTCGGTGACGATCACGTCGAAGCTGGGATCGGTCCACTCCTGGTGGACGTCGATCTGGGCCTCCGGCATCGGCACGATGAGACCGAGCCCGTGCACCGCGCGCTGGCCCAGCCCGCGCGCGGCGAGATAGTCCTGCAGGGCGAAGGTGTGCTCGCGCGAGCGCTCCAGCGGCGTCGACTTCTCCGTGCCGGTGAACTGGGCGATCTCGCCGGAGACCATCCACGGTCCGTTGAGCGGGATCTCGAGCACACCGTCCTGGGGCACGGCGAACAACTCCGCCTCGATCACCACGCAGCTGGTGGGGGTGAAGACCACGGCGTCGAAGTGGTGCAGCCGGTCGGCATGGAACATGCTGCAGTTGACGACGGCGATGCCGTGCGGATTGCCCGGCTCCCGCCAGGTGCGCAGCCAATCCAACAGTGCGAGCTCGGCTTCGGTGCCTGCCGCATTCTGCACGCGCACGAGCATGGGGACCACCCTTCTGGGTCGTTGGCGCCGCGGGCCGAGAACCGTTGGCGTACATCGTAGCTCGCTCGCCGGTCGATGCCGGGCAGGACGGTGCCGGTGTTCAGCTCGGCTCGGCGGGCAGCCGACCCGCCGCCACGGCCGCGACCAGCTCGGCGTGATCGGCCTCGGTGCGATCGGCGTACCGCACGGCGTACCGGGCGATCGCCGCCTCGAACCGGTCGTCCTCGGCGCCGTCGGTCTGGAGATAGCCCGCCAGCGCCCTCGGGTCCAGCGACCGCGCGTGCGCCCTGGCGAGCAGCGCACCGGCCAGTCTGCCGTAGTCGTCGAGGTCGTCAGCGGAGAGCCCGGCCGGGTCGATACTGCCCTTGAGATTGCGGAACTGGCGCACGATGAACGGCAGCGGCTCGGCCAGCTCGACGGTGGTCCAGCCGAGCAGGATGTCGGTCTCGGACTGCACCGTCCGCGCGCCGGCCACGATGCGCTCGCCCTCGTGCCGCGGCGCCGTCGCGGGCAGGAACGGCGCCAGCGCGGACGGGGTCGCCTGTTTGATCTGGAGCACCAGCGACTCGCCGTCGTTGCCGTGCAGCAGCGCCACATAGCTGTGCAGCCCCACGCTGCCGGTGCCGACGATCCGGAACGCCACATCCGAGACCGCGAACCGGGCCAGCAGATTGCGCCGCGACTCCCGGACGGTGCCCGCGTAGCGTTCCAGGCCGTCGATCACCGCCTCCGCGACCCGCGCGTCGACGGCGGTGAGGATCGGCGGATCACTGACGAACCGGTGCTCGCTGATCCCGGTCTCGTGGTCCTCCAGATGCTCGGTCCATTTCGCCACCACCTTGGCGCTGGTGTTCTTGCGGGCCTTCTTGGCGGCCTTCGCGAAGTCGTCGAGCAGGTCCTCGGCCTTGGCGGTGGCCAGGATCGACTCGTCGTGCAGCCCGTGCCAGGACTGCATGAACGGCATCGTGGCGAGTTCGTCGACGGTGTGCCGGTAGGACCGGGCGGCATCGCGCGCGGCGCGGACGCAGTCGTCCTCGTCGGCACCGCTCTCCCGCCCGGCCAGGATCAGGCTCGCCGCGAGCCGTTCCAGGTCCCACTCCCACGGGCCGACGACCGTCTCGTCGAAATCGTTGACATCCATGACGATCTCACCGCGCTGGGTGCCGTAGAGACCGAAGTTGGCGGCGTGAGCATCGCCACAGATCTGCGCGAGCAAACCGCTGACCGGACCCGCGGCGAGGTCGGCGGCCATCAGCCCGGCGGCGCCGCGGAAGAAGGTGAACGGGGTCGCCGTCATCCGGCCGATGCGCAGCGGCACGAGCCGGTCGATCCGGCCCCGGTTACTGGTCTCGACGAAGTCGAGAACCGAGGGCCGATCCGGGCTGTGCGCGGCCCGATCGCGCGCGGTGACCGGAACCCGTTCACGCGCGGCGCGACCGCGCTCACGGGCATCCTCGGCGGAGACGTAGGAGCGCAGATCGATACCACTGTCGGACACGACTGCCGAGGTTAGCGGCTCGGTGCTCCGGCGGCAGCCCGGTCGGCGCCGACCAGGCCCGATGCGGACGCCGCCGGGGGCGTTTCGGCGTGGCCGGATGGCGCAACCCGGGGTCGGTGCGGTAAGCAGGGGCGTGGCAACCGAATCGGGAACGCCGGGCACGCACGACACCGAAACCGGTGGCGTGTTCAGCGACCGCATCCTGACCGTGCCCAATGTGCTCAGTATGTTCCGCCTGATCGGCATCCCGGTGTTCCTCTGGCTGCTGCTGGTACGCCACGCCGACGGCTGGGCCTTCACCCTGCTGATCGCCAGCGGCATCACCGATTTCCTCGACGGCAAACTCGCCAGGATCCTCGACCAGGCCTCCCGCCTCGGCGCGCTGCTCGACCCGCTCGTCGACCGGTTGTATCTGGTGACAACCCTGGTGGCGTTCGTCGCGCGCGGCCTGATCCCGTGGTGGATCGCGGTGATCCTGATCGGCCGTGACCTGGTGTTGACCGCCACGCTGTCGGTGTACAAACGCCGTGATCTGCCCGCCCCGACCGTGATCTACCTGGGTAAAGCCGCCACCTTCGCGTTGATGTCGGCGCTGCCCTGGATCCTCACCGGGGAAATGGACTGGGCCGGGGCCGGATTCGGCTGGGCGTTCGGCTGGGCACTGCTGATCTGGGGCACCGCACTGTACGTGTGGACGGGGCTGCTCTACGCGGGGCTGGCGGTCGCCGTGGCCCGATCGATACCGCCTGTGCCGCACCGCGGGAGCTAGTCGATACTGTTACGCGCAACGTTGACGACGAAAGGACGTCCTGTGACCCGGACCCCCGAGGATCTGCACTACACCGAGGAGCACGAATGGGTGCGGCGGACCGGACCGACGGCGGTCCGTGTCGGTATCACCGACTACGCCCAGTCACAGCTCGGTGACGTGGTGTTCGTGCAGCTGCCCGAGGTCGACAAGGACGTGACCGCGGGCGAGAGCATCGCCGAGGTCGAGTCGACCAAGAGCGTGTCCGACATCTACGCTCCGCTGAAGGGGAAAGTCGTTGCGGTGAACGAGGATCTGGTGCAGTCGCCGGAGACGCTCAACACCGATCCCTACAACGAAGGATGGCTGTTCGACCTCGCCTTCGACGACGAGTCGGCGCTCGATTCCGCCCTCGGTGAACTGCTGGATGCGGCGGGTTATCAAGGAGTTATCGGGGGCTGAGTCAGCCTTCACAGTTCTCCCTGCACGGGTGCGCCCCGGCAGGGTACGGTCAAAGCCAAGCGGATACGTCGGGGAATCGACGCCGGGATCTTTATCCTGGCGATGTGATCGCGCCGGTCGTGTCGCCGAATACAGCACCTGCTTGCATGGATAATCAGGTTCGAGGAGGAGAGAAACGGTGAGCGAGAACAGGGACCCGGGTTACGGGGAGACCGCGGCCGAGACGACATCGGTCTTCCGCGCGGACTTCCTCAACGAGGTCGACGCGTCGCGCTCCGGAGAGCCGACCGGCGAACAGCCGGTGCAGGGCGTCGAGGGCCTGCCGGTCGGCGCGGCCCTCCTGGTGGTCAAGCGTGGCCCGAACGCGGGCTCGCGTTTTCTGCTGGATCAGCCGACCACCTCGGCCGGTCGCCATCCCGACAGTGACATCTTTCTCGACGACGTCACCGTCAGCCGTCGGCACGCGGAGTTCCGTCAGGACGACGACTCGTTCCAGGTCGTCGATGTGGGCAGCCTCAACGGCACCTACGTCAACCGGGAGCCGGTGGACTCCTCGGAGCTGCAGAACGGCGACGAGGTCCAGATCGGCAAGTTCCGGCTGGTCTTCCTGACCGGTCCGCGCGCCCAGGCGAACGAATCGGCGTCGGGCGCGGGGTCGCGATGACCCCTACGGTGCTGGTGTCCGCGAAGGGCACAGTGCTGTGACGGGAGCGGCGCAGTGGGCGCGCGGAGGGATGTCGATCGGCTCCGTTCTCGACCTGCTGCGACCTGATTTTCCTGACATCACCATCTCCAAGATCCGGTTCCTCGAATCCGAGGGCCTGATCCGGCCGGAACGAACGCCGTCGGGATACCGGCGGTTTTCTGTTGCCGACTACGAGCGGCTGCGCTTCGTCCTGACCGCGCAACGCGATCAGTACCTGCCGCTGAAGGTGATCAAGGAGCAGTTGGAAGCGATCGACAGCGGTGCGGCGACGCTGGGTGTGCGTGAAGCGCGCGCCCGCGCCCACCACCGTGGCGCCGCGGAGTCCGGACAGCGGTCCGGCTCCGCGGGCGCCGGTACCGAGGACGCGGCGCCCGCCGCACCGCGCAGGCTCGGTGTCGTGCCGGGCGAGATCACTCCCGAGGAATTGCGCGTCGAGGTGGGCGTGCGGCTCACCAGGGCCGATGTGCTCGCCAAGGCCGAGATCGACGACCGTTTCCTCGACGATCTGCTGCGCGCGGGACTCATCGTCCCCGGCGCGGGCGGGTTCTTCGAGTCCGATGCGGTGACCCTGGCCCGTGCGGCCAAGTCGATGGCCGAGTTCGGGCTGGAGGCCAGGCACCTGCGCGCGTTCAAACTGGCCGCCGACCGGGAGGCGGCGCTGGTTGCCCAGATCGCCGCGCCGATCGCCAAGAGCCGCGACGCCGACGCGCGCGCCAGGGCCGAGGAGACCGTCCGCGAACTCGCGGCACTGTCGCTGAACCTGCACGCGGCACTGGTGAAAGCCGCGGTGCGCACCGCGCTCGGCGGCTGACACTCCCGGGCGGGTGATTCGGTATAACCCCGGCAACACACCGATTTGGGCGGAAACGTCATCCTTGCCCGGCCGGGAATTCGCCTAGACTCGTGGTACGTCGAGCTGGGCAGGGGTCGTGCCGGGCCGGCGGCGAGTATGGGAGGCAGGACAGAGCATGAGCGAGATGCGCGTGATCGGCATCCGTGTCGAGCAGCCACAGAACCAGCCCGTGCTGCTGCTGCGGGAGGCCGACGGTGAGCGGTACCTGCCGATCTGGATCGGGCAGGCCGAGGCCACCGCGATCGTGCTCGAGCAGGAGGGGGTCACCCCGATCCGTCCGCTCACTCACGATCTGATCAAGATTCTGATCACCGAACTCGGGCACACCCTCAAGGAAGTGCGGATCGTGGATCTGCAGGAGGGCACCTTCTACGCCGATCTGGTCTTCGAGGGAGACCTCAGGGTCTCCGCGCGGCCCTCCGACTCGGTGGCGATCGCCTTGCGCGTCGGGTGCCCGATCTACGCGGAGGAACCGGTCCTCGTGGAGGCGGGGCTGGTGATGCCCGACGAGCGCGAGGACGAGGTCGAGAAGTTCAAGGAGTTCCTGGAGTCGGTCTCACCCGACGATTTCAAGGCCACCGACAGCTGATCTACCGGCGATCTTCTATACCTGAAGTAGAGGTCGAGGGAATCGCCGTCCGTGGTGCTTGGTGTGACGACAGTGCTCGTCCGACAATGGCAGGAGTAACCTCGAAAGTCGGGCAACATCCGTCGTGACTGTGGGGCCAGCGAACGTCGGCAGAGCAAGGAGCGGTCAGTGGAAGAGCAAACGCAGGATGTGGTTCAGCCTGGCTTGTTCCCGGACGACTCGGTGCCGGACGATCTGGTCGGCTACCGGGTGCCCAGTGCGTGTCAGGTCGCGGGAATCACCTACCGTCAACTCGACTACTGGGCCCGGACCGGGCTGGTCGTGCCGTCCATAAGAGGCGCGGCGGGGTCGGGGAGTCAGCGGCTGTACTCGTTCAAGGACATCCTTGTCCTCAAGATCGTGAAACGGCTGCTGGACGCGGGCATCTCTTTACAGAACATTCGGATCGCCGTCGATCATCTGCGCAGCCGCGGCGTGCCGGATCTGGCCGGGATCACGCTGTTCTCCGATGGAACCTCGGTGTACGAGTGCACCTCGCCCGAGGAGGTAGTCGATTTACTGCAGGGCGGGCAGGGCGTCTTCGGAATCGCGGTCAGCGGCGCCATGCGAGAACTGACCGGCGCGATCGCCGATTTCCCCGCCGAGCGGGCGACGGCGATCACCGATCGCCCGGAGGACGAACTGTCCTATCGGCGTAAGGCCAGGGAGAACCGTAAGACCGGATAGTCAGAACCGTGCGATCTCGCAAGTACATGGGTAACTCACCGGGTACGAGCGAACCCGCCCACGATCCCAGGTCTTGCCGCCGAAGGGTGTCTCCCGGCACCTCGGTCTGGCCCGAATACTCGGGGAGGCGGAACAGTGATGAGCACTACACCCCCGGCGTGCCCCTGGTGGCGCGGCCGGGGGTTTGCTCGTTCTAGACTCGAAGGTGCGTCGCCGTCGTGCGGGAGAGTCCTGGAGCCGTGAGGGTCCGGGCGCCGAAGGAGCAGCACCTCCCCGTCAATCTCTCAGGCAACAGGGACCGCGCGATGATTCGACGCCTCTGGAAAGCGGTGGCATCCGGCTGCCCGCCCACGGGGAAAGGGACGCGGCCGCCGTACGTCGGCCGGGTCACCGAATCTCTCAGGCGCACAGACAGAGGGGGAGGGCTGGTACCCGTCGACCACGAGGTCGACCCGCCCGACCTGGAGCTGCCGTGACCCGTTCGTTCGCCGACCGCCACATCGGACCCGATTCCGACGAACTCGCCCGGATCCTCGCGACCGTCGGCGTCGAGTCCCTCGACGCGCTCGCGACCACGGCGCTGCCCGCCACGATCCTCGACGAGTCCGGCCTCGGCGCCCTGCCCGCGCCCGCCTCCGAGCACGAGGTGCTCGCCGAGCTGGCCGCCCTCGCCGCCGCCAACACCGTGGCCACCTCGATGATCGGCCTCGGCTACTACGACACGCTCACCCCGCCGGTGCTCGTGCGCAATCTGCTGGAGAATCCGGCCTGGTACACCGCCTACACCCCGTACCAGCCCGAGATCAGCCAGGGCCGCCTCGAGGCGCTGCTCAACTTCCAGACCATGGTGTCGGACCTGACCGGTATGGACGTGGCCAACGCGTCGATGCTCGACGAGGCGACCGCCGCGGCCGAGGCCATGACGCTGCTGCGCCGGGCGGGCAAGTCCAAGTCGGCCCGGCTGCTCATCGACGTCGATCTGTTCCCGCAGACCAAGACCATCCTCGCCACCAGGGCCGAGCCGCTGGGCATCGAGATCGTGGAAGCCGATCTGTCGACCGGTGTGCTGCCCGAGGGCGAGTTCTTCGGCGTGCTGGTGCAGACGCCCGGCGCTTCGGGCCGCATCGTCGACTGGACCGCACTGTTCACCGCCGCGCACGAGCGTGGCGCGCTGGTCGCCGCCGGTGCCGACCTGCTGGCGCTGACCCTGATCACTCCGCCCGGCGAGCAGGGTGCCGATGTGTGTTTCGGCACCACCCAGCGTTTCGGCGTGCCGATGGGCTTCGGTGGTCCGCACGCGGGCTACCTGGCCGTGCGCACCGCCTTCGCCCGGCAGTTGCCGGGCCGCCTGGTCGGCGTGTCGGTCGACGCCGACGGCGCCCCCGCCTACCGCCTCGCCCTGCAGACCCGTGAACAGCACATCCGCCGGGAGAAGGCCACCTCCAACATCTGTACCGCGCAGGTGCTGCTGGCCATCGTGGCCGCCATGTACGCGAGCTACCACGGTGCCAACGGGCTGCGCGCCATCGCGCGCCGGGTGCACGGGCAGGCCGCCGCCATCGCCGCCGGGCTCGGTGGCGCCGTCGTGCACGGCGCGTTCTTCGACACCGTGCTCGCGCACGTGCCCGGTGGCGCGGAAGCCGTTGTCGCCAAGGCGAAGTCGCAGGGCATCAACCTGCGGCTGGTCGATGCCGATCATGTCGCGATCGCCTGCGACGAGGCGACCACCGACACCCATGTGGCCGCGGTCGTCGAATCCTTCGGCACCGCTTCGGCTTCCGATGCCGGGGAAGTCGTCGAGCCGGTCTCGATCGAGACCCGCACCTCGGACTACCTGACGCACCCGGCGTTCACCCGCCACCACACCGAGACCGCCATGCTGCGCTACCTGCGCTCGCTCTCGGACAAGGACATCGCGCTGGACCGCAGCATGATTCCGCTCGGTTCCTGCACCATGAAGCTCAACGCGACCGCCGAGATGGAGGCCATCACCTGGCCCGGTTTCGCCCGGCTGCACCCCTTCGCGCCCACCGAGGACGTGCCCGGCATCCTGGCGCTGATCGGGGATCTCGAGCGGTGGCTGGCCGAGATCACCGGCTACGACGCGGTGAGCCTGCAGCCCAACGCGGGCAGCCAGGGCGAGTACGCGGGCCTGCTCGCCATCCGGCGCTACCACCTCGATCGCGGCGACGACCACCGCGACACCTGCCTGATCCCGTCCAGCGCGCACGGCACCAACGCGGCGTCGGCGGCGATGGTCGGCATGCGGGTCGAGGTCGTGAAGTGCCGTCCCAACGGTGACGTCGACCTCGACGACCTGCGCGCCAAGATCGCCGATCACGCCGAGCGGCTGGCCTGCATCATGATCACCTACCCGTCCACGCACGGCGTGTACGAGCACGAAGTCGCCGAGCTGTGCGCGCTGGTGCACGACGCCGGCGGCCAGGTCTACGTCGACGGCGCGAACCTCAATGCCCTTGTCGGCCTTGCCCGTCCGGGTCGCTTCGGCGGCGACGTGAGCCACCTGAACCTGCACAAGACCTTCTGCATCCCGCACGGCGGCGGCGGTCCCGGTGTGGGTCCGGTGGCGGTGCGCTCGCATCTGGCGCAGTACCTGCCCGGCGATCCGCTGCACACCGACTCGCACGCGGTGTCGGCCGCGAAGTACGGTTCGGCCTCGATCCTGCCGATCACCTGGGCCTACATCCGGATGATGGGCGCCGAGGGCCTGCGCGCGGCGACGCTGACCGCCATCGCCTCGGCCAACTACATCGCCCGCCGCCTCGACGCCTACTTCCCGGTGCTCTACACCGGCGAGAACGGCATGGTCGCCCACGAGTGCATCCTGGATCTGCGCGAGATCACCAAGCAGACCGGCGTCACCGTCGACGATGTGGCAAAGCGCTTGGCCGACTACGGTTTCCACGCTCCGACCATGAGCTTCCCGGTCGCGGGCACCCTGATGGTGGAGCCCACCGAGAGCGAGAATCTCGAGGAGCTCGACGAGTTCATCGGCGCGATGATCGCCATTCGTGCCGAGATCGACCAGGTGGCGGCGGGCGTCTGGCCGGTCACCGACAATCCGCTGCGCGGCGCGCCGCACACCGCGGCCAGCCTGGTCGGCGAGTGGGATCATCCCTACAGCCGTGAGATCGCCGTCTACCCACGGGGTCTGGGCCACGCCCGGCCGAAGGTGTGGCCGCCCGTTCGTCGCATCGATGGCGCCTTCGGTGACCGCAACCTGGTGTGCTCGTGCCCGCCGCTGGACGCCTACACCGACTGACACACCCCCGACGAGGCCCGGATCACCTTGGTGGTCCGGGCTTTTCGGTGTTCCGGGGCAGGCGGGCCACCGCGATCGCGGCATCGGCCGCGCGCTCGGCGTCCGCGGCGGTGACCGGTTCATGGGTGATGAACAAGCGGTGGAACAGCGGTGCCACCGCGAACCGGATGATCTCGACGGCAGCGAGGCCGGGTTCGAGTTCGCCGCGGGCGACGGCGCGATCGATGATCACGGCGGCCTCGCGATGCCGGGCGGCGTAGAAGGTGCGCAGTGCCGCGGCGGCCTCGGGATGGTGCATGCCTGCGGCGACGAAAGCGGTCGCGACCGGGGCCGACTCGGGGGCGGTGAAGCCGGTGCGCAGGAGTTCGGTCAGGGTGCGGAGGTCGTCGGTGAGCGTTCCGGTGTCGGGAATCGGCCACGACTGTTCGGCGGCGCGGTCGAGTGCGTCGGCGACGAGTCCCTCGGGGCTGCGCCAGCGGCGGTAGACGGTGGTCTTGTGCACACCGGCGCGCTGGGCGACGGCCTCCACGGTCAGCGCCGGGTAGCCGTGTTCGGCGAGTTCGGCGGTCGTCGCGTCGAGGACCGCCTCCCTGACCCTGGCACTGCGGCCGCCGGGTCGACGTTGCGGTTCCAAAAACAACTCCTGTTGCGTTAGTTGGTGCGGCTCGGTAGCTTTAAGGCTACACAAGTTGCGATTGGAGCACTGTTTGACCACTCAACTGACCCTGCGCGGAGTGTCGAAGTCCAATGCGGGCAGGCCGGTGCTCGATGGCGTCTCGATGACGATCCGGCCCGGTGAGCGCGTCGGGATCGTCGGCGAGAACGGCTCGGGCAAATCGACCCTGCTGCGCATCCTGGCGGGACTGGAGCACGCCGACGATGGCACTCGCACAGTCACCACCGACGGTGGACTCGGCCACCTGGCGCAGATCCTGACCGGGGAGACCGTGGGCGCGGCGATCGAATCGGCGCTCGCGGAGCTGCGGGAACTGGAGCGCGGCATGCGGGACGCGGCCGAGGCGCAGGACATGGATCGCTACGGCACGCTGCTCACCCGGTTCGAGGCGCGCGACGGTTACGGCGCCGATGCCAGGGTCGAGTCGTCGATGTACGGACTCGGCCTGGCCGGGATCGAGCGTGAGCGCACCCTCGAGAGTCTGTCCGGCGGCGAGCGGGCACGGCTGGGCCTGGCTTGCCTGCTCGCGGCGTCGCCGGAGGTGCTGCTGCTCGACGAGCCGACCAATCACCTCGACGAAGCCGCGCTGTTCTGGTTGGAGAATCGGCTGCGCACGCACCAGGGCACCGTCGTCGTGGTCTCGCACGACCGGATCTTCCTCGACCGGGTGGTCACCGCCATCATCGAGGTGGCCGACGGCGGCCTGACTCGGTTCGGCGGTGGCTATTCCGGCTTCCTGGCCGAACAGGCCGCTGCGCGCGTGCGCTGGGAGCAGGCGTACGCGCGGTGGCGCGAGGAGATCGCGCGGCTCGAGGAGTTCGCGACCACCACCGCGCACCAGGTGGCGCCGGGCCGGTCGATGACCGACAACAACAAGATGGCCTACGACCGCAATGCCGGGCGGGTGCAGAGCTCGGTCGCCTCACGGGTCCGGCACACCGCCGAACAACTGCGTCGCCTGCGTGCCGATCCGGTGCCGCGCCCGCTCGAACCTCTGCGGTTCCGTGGTCGCTTCGCGGCGGGCACGGGCGCGGAGTTCACGATCGGCCCGGTGACCCTGGGGCCTCGGGAGCGGCTGCTGATCCACGGCCCCAACGGTGCGGGTAAGTCGACGCTGCTCGACGCGATCCACGCGGCGGCGCCGGGCCGGGTCGGCTATCTGCGCCAGGAGGAGCGCTTCGATCCGGACCGCACTGTCACCGAGGCCTATGGTTTCGGGCGTGCCGCGCTGATCGCCACCGGCCTGTTCGCTCCCGACCTGCTCGATCGCGCCGTGGGTACCCTGTCCGAGGGGCAGCGGCGCAGGCTCGCGCTGGCCAGGGTGCTCGCCGAGGAACACGATCTGCTGCTGCTCGACGAGCCGACCAACCACCTCTCGCTGCGGCTGGTCGACGAGGTGGAACGGGCGTTGAACGACTACCGGGGCGCGGTGGTCGTGGTGTCGCACGATCGGGCACTGCGCCGTCGATTCCGGGGAACACAGAAGGGAATCCAGGACTTTGGCTGAGATCGTACGAGAAGTAGAAGTACCCGGTGCGCCGTACGGGATCACGGTCGGGCCGGACGGCGCGCTGTGGTTCACCCTGGTCGCCCAAGGTGTGATCGGGCGCTACGCCGACGGCGCGGTGGAGACGTTCGCGCTCGACCCCGCCGACGGACAGCCCACCGTCATCGTGACCGGACCCGACAATGCGTTGTGGTTCACCGAATTCCAGGGCGGCCGTCTCGGGCGCATCACCACGGACGGGGCGGTGACAAGTCGATCCATGGACGGCCCCTACGGGCTGTGCACCGGTCCCGACGGCGCGCTCTGGTTCACCGAATTGCAGGCGGGCCGGGTCGGTCGCCTGGCCGCCGACGGCACCATCAGCTCAGTCGAGGTGGACGGTATGCCCTCGATGATCACTCCGGGATCCGATGGGGCACTGTGGTTCACAGTGAACCAGGGCAATGCGATCGGCCGAGTCGACCGCGACCTCGCGCTGACCATCCATCCACTGCCGACCGAAGCCGCCGCCCCGGTCGGTATTGCGGCAGGCCCTGACGGTGCGCTGTGGTTCACCGAGATCGGCGCGGGCGCCATCGGCCGGATCGATATCGGTGGCGCGGTCACCGAATTCGCCCTGCCCGACCCCGCCGCTCGGCCACACGCCGTCGTCGCAGGTTCCGATGGTGCACTGTGGTTCACCGAGTGGGGCAGCGGCAAGCTCGGCCGGATCACCGTCGACGGCGCGATCAGCCACCTTGACCTGCCGGGAAAGGAGCCGCACGGACTCGCCGTCGACCGCACGGGACACGTCTGGGTCGCCATGGAATCCGGTGCGCTGGTGGAGGTTCGGCCGTAGGGCACCTGGTGCGGCAGGCGTGCACGCGGGGACAGCATGAACGCGAGCTCCGCACTGAAATCTCGCATATGAGATCAATATTCTGGTGTTCTGAGCAACAGCGCGAACAGAATCTCATCTGTGATATTTTCTGTCCGTGATTGCAGCGACCGGACGAACTGATCAACTCGAGCAAATCGGCCGGCTCGTACGGGAATCGAGGAAGTCTCGCGGCTGGACGCAGACCGAGCTGGCAGCGGCGCTCGGCACCTCGCAGAGCGCGGTCAACCGGATCGAACGCGGCCATCAGAACGTCAGTCTGGAGATGCTCGCCAGGGTCGGCCGGGCGCTGGACACCGAGCTGGTCACCGTCGGACAGGCAAGCGGCCCAACCCATTTGCGCATCGTGGGCGGGAAGCCGCTGTCCGGGTCGATCGCGGTCAACACCAGCAAGAACGCCAGCGTCTCCCTGCTCTGCGCGGCGCTGCTGAACTCCGGGCGCACCGTCCTGCGGCGCGTCGCCCGGATCGAGGAGGTCAATCGGCTCGTCGAAGTCCTGCGCAGCATCGGCGTCGGGGTGGAATGGCTCGGTGACAGCGGGGATCTCGAGATCATTCCGCCGCCGGTGCTGGATCTGGAGGCGATGAATGTCGAGGCGGCCCGCCGCACTCGCAGCATCATCCTGTTCCTCGGTCCGCTGGTCCACGACTATGACGAGTTCCAGCTTCCCTACGCCGGTGGGTGCGCGCTCGGAACGCGCACCGTCGAGCCCCATCTGGCCGCGTTGCGTCCCTTCGGAATCGAGATCGACACCACCGACGGCAACTACCGCGTCCTGGCCTCGCCCAGGCGCACCCCGGCACAGCCCATCGTGCTCGTCGAGCGCGGGGACACCGTCACCGAGAACGCGGTGCTGGCGGCGGCCCGGCGCGACGGCGTCACCGTCATCCGCAATGCCAGCTCGAACTACATGGTCCAGGACCTGTGTTTTTTCCTCGCGAAACTGGGCGTCGAGGTCGACGGGGTCGGCACGACCACGCTGACGGTCCACGGCCGCTCGCGGATCGACGTCGATGTCGACTACTCGCCGTCCGAAGACCCGATCGAGGCGATGAGCCTGATCACGGCCGGTGTCGCCACCAACTCCACGCTCGAGATACAGCGAGTGCCGGTGGAGTTCCTGGAAGTCGAACTCGCGCTCCTGGAACAGATGCACTTGCGGTTCGACCTGACCGCCGAATACGCCGCCGCGAACGGGCGCACTCGACTGGCGGACCTGACCGTGCACCCCTCACGGCTGCATGCACCACGAGACAAAGTGCACCCCATGCCATTTCCCGGGCTCAACATCGACAACCTGCCGTTCTTCGCCCTCATCGCGGCCGCGGCGGAGGGCAAGACCCTTGTCCACGACTGGGTGTACGAGAACCGGGCCATCTATCTGACCGAACTGACCAAGCTCGGCGCGTCGATCACACTGCTCGACCCGCACCGCGTCTACGTCGAGGGCCCCACCCACTGGTCGGCCGCCGAAGTCATCTGCCCGCCGGCCCTGCGCCCGGCCGTGGTCATCCTGCTCGCCATGCTCGCCGCGAAAGGCACGTCGGTGCTACGCAACATCTACGTGATCAACCGCGGATACGAGCAACTCGCCGGTCGCCTCGAACGGCTCGGCGCGCAGATCGAAACCTTCCGCGATCAGTAGCGGACTCGATGCCGGGTCAGGGAGTGGTGAGGGCCTTGACGACCGCGGTGCCGAAGCCGAGATCGTTGCTGGTGGTCAGGCGGGTGTAGGTGCCGCCGGTTTGTTCGGCGACGGTTTGCAGGGTCTGGGTGCCTTCGCCGCCGACCACGATGACGTCGATGCGGACGGGTGTGTCCGACTTCGTCGCCGCGGTGATCTGGTTGATCAGGTCGGTGCCGCTGAGGGTCGAGTCGTCGTCGGGGCCGTCGGTGATCAGCAGGATCGAGTTCGTGCGGCCGGGGGAGTAGCCGGTGATCGCGGCGCGGTAGGCGGCGAGCAGGCTCGGATAGGCCTGGTCGGCGGTGAGCTGGCTCGCGCGCGTGGAGGTGACGGCCGAGGCGACGGCGGTGCGCTGGCTGTCGGTGAGCAGGTCGGTGTCGACCTGCACCTGGTAGGGGGTGGTGCCGTCGAGGTTCTTGCCGAAGGTCCACAGGCCGAGGCCGAAGTCCGGCGGCATCACCTGCAGGGTCGAGGCGATCGCGGCACCGGCGTTGGCCAGGCGGGTCATCGAGCCCTCGGTGGTCCCCATCGACGAGGACACGTCGAGCAGGACGGTGGCGTTGACGCCGAGAACCGGGTTCTCGAGCGTGGCGCGCACCTTCTGCAGCGCCTCCTTCGACGGGTTCGCCGGGGCGGAGCCGATGGCAGGGCCGAACCCCTCGGTGGCCAGTGCGCCCGCCGACTCGGGGGAACGCAGGAAGTCGATGAAGCGCGAGGCGATCAGGTTCTGGGTCTTGTCCACCCAGGGGCCCGAGATCAGGGCGGCCGGGTAGTCGGCGATCGGCGCGGTACCCGCCGGACGGAACGCGGTGAGACCGCCCGCGCCGAGTTGCTGTTCGGTAGCGGCCACGGCGTGGATGTCGTCGGCGGTGGGATCGTCGCTGATGGCCGCCGTCGCGGTCATCAGGTCGGCCGGGGTCTGCGCGCCCGCGGCCAGCCCGGAGATCGCGGCGACGACCTGACCCGAACCCGCGGCCTGTTCGGTGAGCGGCTCGGTGCCCGAGATCTCCGCGCCGATCGCGGCGGCCGCGGCGGTCGTGGCGTCACCGACCGGCAGCGCCATCCGCAGCCCACCCCAGCCCGACAGCCCGATCTCGTCGAGCGAGCCCTGCTGCAGGCGCGGCAGATCGGACCAGGTCACCTGGTGCTGCTCGAGCGCCTGGCGCAGCGCGTCGGGGACGGCGAGCACGATCGGGCTGGTGGCGATGGAGGCGGGTGTGCCCTCGATCAGTCCGGGGACGCGGACCAGATCGATCGACCGGCTCGAGTCGGCGATCCACAGACCCGGCTTCGGGCCGAGCGCCGGATCCCACTGGTCGACCGCACCCAGCCCGGCGATCAGCGCGTCCGAGGGACGCGCCGACACCTTCACCTGGGCGCAGTGGTCGCGCACGCGGGGCTTGCTCGCGTTGTAGCGGTCCGCGGCGGCGCGGACCGGACCGGCGATCGCCGGGTCGACGGTGATGTCGAGCGAGGCGGGCCCCTCGACGCATTCGGCGGCGGCCGCGACATCGGTGCTCGCCGCGCGATCACTGAGCTGGAACCAGCCGAAAACGCCGACGAGCACCAGCACGAGTACCGCCGCCGCGATAACCGGACCTTTGCTGATACTTCGAGATCTGGTCCCGCTGCGATGTGTACCCACGCGGCAAGTTTAAGGAGTGCCGACGACCGCCCGGTACGGCGCATACCCGTGCGCATCGTCGCAGGTCACGACCGCGGGCCGGATACCGTCTCCGGCATCCGGCCCGCAGCCGCTACTCGCGGATCACCCGGCCGCGGTCGTACTCGCGGCCGCCCCAGACCCCCGACTGGCCCGTCCGCCCCGCGTACTCGCCGCACCCCGCGAGCAGCGGGCAATCGGCGCAGATCCGGCGGGCGTAGTCGAAGTCCTGCGACGGGTACGGGAACCACGCCTCGTGGTTGGGGTCACCGCGGCAGGCGGCGCGGTGCCACCGGCCCGAATCGGACAGGGTCAGCAGTTCGGTCAGTGCGAAGTCGGTGGTGGTCACGGCGCGTACTCCTTCCAGATCCGGCGCTGCGTGCGGGCGAGCGGGGCGGGCGCCTTCGGCTCCCACAGCAGCCGCATCCCCGCCTCTTCGGGGGTGCGGTCGGCCTTGCCCGCGTTGCACGGCGCGCAGCAGGCGATCAGATTGCTCCAGGTGTTGGGTCCGCCGCGGCTGCGCGGGCGGATGTGGTCGACGGTTTGCGCCCAGTCGGCGCAGTAGCCGCACCGCTGCTTGTCGCGGCGCAGCACACCGGCCAGCGTCGCGCGGCTGTCGTCGCCGACCGGGGCCACGTGGGCCAGGTAGACGTAGCGCAGCAGGCGGATGGTCTCCGGCAGTCCGATCACCAGGTGTTGGGACCGGATCGGAAACCGCGGCGCCCGCTCGATGACGGTTTCCGCGGCACCGCTGATGAGCAGTGTCACGGCGCGGTCGGCGGTGATCTCGTCGAGGGCCTCGTAGCTGGCGTTGAGGACGAGCACCCGGTTACGTATCCAGGTGTCGGAAGTGGGCGCCGTCGGGTCGACGACATGACGGATCGTCATGGGAATCACCATGTTTCGAGAGAAGCGAACGTCGGAGGACAGTGCGGGGGAGTGGGCGGTCAGGCCGCGATCCGGAGATCGGCCGCGGGATGGATACCCGCCGGCATCGCTTCACGCGACACGCTGGCGGCCAGATTCGCGCGGCGATAGGTCTTGTCGGACTGTCGCTGTGACGCAAGGGGTTTCACGGCCGTCTCCTCCTCTCGATGCTGCTCGTCGGTGCCGCCGGGCTGAATCACCGGCGTGTGATCAATGGTGGCACAGGCGCCGCCGAATGTCGGCTGATTTATTTCCGGTCACGGACCGGTTCGGCGCGGTTACCCGACCCCCTCAGCGCGAACAGCGAGCCGGGCTTGCGGGCTTCGCGTCGGATGGACGACACCGTGCCCCGGCAGACGACCTCCTTGATGACGGCCCCCAGGCGGCCGCCGACGGCGAAACGCACGGCGGTGTCGTCGCGACGGGCGAACTGGGTGGTCGCCGCGTGACGACCCAGGCCGACACAGGAACCGACGAATCCGAGGTTCAACGGCGCGGGCTCCGACCCGGCGATTCGGGCCAGCACGGTGTCGGCGGCATGGGCACCCAGTGGCTCGGCGGCCTGGCAGCTCATCCGCAGCGGCTGCCCCGACGGCGCCGAGGCGTCACCGGCGGCGAGGATGCGATCGTCGTCGAGGCTGGTCAGGGTCTCGTCGGTGAGCAGTCTGCCCAGCTCGTCGGTACACAGTCCGCTGCGCGCGGCCAGGTCGGGCACGCCGAATCCGGCCGTCCAGATCGCGACCGAGGCGGGCAGTGCGGTGCCGTCGGTCAGCACGACCCGATCCGACCGGACCTCGGCCACTCTCGCCCCCGGCAGCACCCGGGCTCCCAGCTTCGCCAACCGTTCGGTGACCGATCGGCGGGCGGATTCGTGGAAGGTCGGCGCCACCTGCCCACCGCCGAGCAGGTGACGGCGCGGCCCTGTTCGGCGAGCTCGGCTGCGGTCTCGATGCCAGTGAGCCCACCGCCGACGACCACGATCGGCGCGCCGGACGGCAGCCGGTCGAGGGTGCTGCGTAGTCGCTGCGCGGATTCCCATTCGCTGATCGGATAGGCGAACTCGGCGGCGCCGGGCACTGCGGTGGAGACCGCGCCGGTGCTGCCGACCGCGTAGACGACATAGTCGTAGTCCAGCGTCGAACCCGAGTCCAGGTGCACGATGCGGGTGGCGGTGTCGATACGGGTGACCGTGTCGACGACGAGTCGAACACCGGTGCCGAGCAGAGTGTCGAAGTCGGTGGCCGCGGTGTGGGTGCCTGCGACCAGTTGGTGCAGCCGAATACGTTCGACCAGGTACGGACGTGGATTGACGAGAGTGATGTCGACATCGTCGCGCTGGAGACGATTGGCGGCCACGGTGCCCGCGTAGCCGCCGCCGATGACGACAACTGTGGTCTTGGCATGTTCGGTCATGCTCTAGGTGACACCGACGGCCGCCCCGGTGTGACAGAAGGTGGCGCAGGTCATGTATCCGGGCCGAACGTGACCGTCCGCTGACCCGCGCTGCACGACATCACCGCGTCACGGTGCTACCGGCTCGCCGCCACCAGCTCGGCGCAGCGTTCGCCGACCAGCATCACGGTGATGTTCGGGTTCACCGTGGTGTGGGCCGGAAACACCGAGGCGTCGGCTACCCGGAGCCCGTCGACACCCTTGACGCGCAGCTGCGGATCGAGCGGGCTCATCGGGTCGTCGACCGGGCCCATCCGGACGGTGCCGACCGGGTGGTAGACCGTGTTGTGGGTGCGCCGGATGTAGTCGGCCAGTTCGGCGTCGGTCTGTACTTCGGGTCCCGGATACAGCTCGCGCGCCACCCAGTCGGAAAGCGGTGCGGCGGCGGCGATCTCGCGGGCCTTACGGATGCCGGCGATCATCACCCGCAGGTCATGGCCCTCGGGGTCGGTGAAGTAGCGCGGGTCGACGCGGGGCTTGTCGCGGAAATCGCGGGAGCGCAGGCGGACGGTGCCGCGTGAACGGGCCTGTGTCACATTCGGAGTCAGGCAGAAGGTGTTCTCGGCGGTGGGGTAGCCCTGGCGCAGGGTGTGCATGTCGAACGGGACGCTGCCGTAGTGCATCATCAGGTCCGGCCGGTCGAGGCCGTCGACGGTGGGGGTGAAGATCCCCGCCTCCCACCACTGCGTCGAGGTGTCGATCATCGGGCGAGTCGTCTCGAAGCCGATCACCCCCTCGGGATGATCCTGCAGATGCGCGCCGACGCCTGGGGAGTCGACGAGGACCTCGATGCCGTTCTCGCGCAGGTGATCCGCGGGTCCGATCCCGGAGAGCATGAGCAGCTTCGGCGAATCGATGGCGCCCGCGGAGACGATCACCTCGCGTCCGGCGGTGATCCGGGTGGTGCGCCCGAAGGCGTTGTCGGTGATGTCGACGCCGACCGCGCGCCCGTTCTCGATCACGATCTTCTTCACCCAGGCACCCGTGCGGACGGTGAGATTGGGGCGGTCGAGATTCGGATGCAGATAGCTCACCGACGACGACGACCGCGTGCCGTCGGGGAGCCGGTTGATCTGAAAGAAGTTGGCGCCGTTGACAACGGTCTCGCCGGAGTTGAACTCCGCGCGCGGAATCCCGACCGCCTCGCACGCGTCGAGGACCGCCACTCCGCACGGATCGTTCGGCGGGACCGTCATGATGTGCACCGGGCCGCGGCGGCCGTGGTGCTCACCGGGAGCATCGTTGGTCTCGATCTTCGAATAGAGCCGATAGACCGAATCGGCGCCCCACCCGTCGGCACCGTGCTCGCGTTCCCAGGCGTCGAGATCCTCGCGCGGCGCCCAGAACGCGATACAGCTGTTGTGCGAGGAACACCCGCCGAGGACCTTGGCGCGGGCGTGACGCATGAACGAATTGCCGTTCTCCTGCGGCTCGATGGGATAGTCCCAGTCGTAGCCCGACTCGAGCAGCTCCATCCAGCGGTCCAGCTGCAGGATGGCCGGATCGTCGACATCGGAGGGCCCCGCCTCGAGCAGGCACACCGTCACCGACGGGTCCTCCGAGAGCCGGGCCGCCACGGCCGCACCCGCGGATCCACCGCCGACGATCACGTAGTCGTAGTCGCTCACAGCTGCTCCCCTCGTTCGGCGAACCAGCCGGTGACGCCCGGCCGGAGGTTCTCGTAGACGTGCTTGGCCTCGCGGTATTCGTGGAACCCGGACGGCCCGAGCTCGCGGCCGACCCCGGAGCGGCCGAAACCGCCCCACTCGGCCTGCGGCAGATACGGCCCGAAGTCGTTGACCCACACCGTGCCGTGACGCAGCCGCGCGGCGATGCGCCGGGCGCGGGCGGCGTCACCGGACCACACGGCACCGGCCAGGCCGTATTCGGTGTCGTTGCCGATGACGACGGCCTCGTCCTCGGTGCGGAAGGTTTCCACGGTGACGGTCGGTCCGAACGCCTCGTCGTGCACGCACGCCATGTCCCTGGTGGCGCCGTCGATGACGGTCGGCAGATAGAACCAGCCGTTGTCGAGATCGCCCGAACCCTGGTCGCCATAGGCGAATTCGCCACCGGTGCGGATGACGGCACCCTCGGCGCGCGCCTGCTCGACATAGGCGTGCACCTTGTCGCGATGCGCGGCCGAGATGAGCGGGCCGGTCTCGGTGCCCTCGGCGAAGGGGAGCCCGAGCCGGATCTGCTCGGCCCGGCGCACCAGCTCGTCGACGAAGCGGTCGTGCACCGACTCCTCGATCACCAACCGCGCACCGGCGGAACACACCTGACCGGAATGCAGGAAGGCCGCGTTGAGGGCGTTGTCCACGGCCGCCGCGAGCCGCTCGTCGGTATCGCACGCGTCGGCGAAGATGACATTGGGGTTCTTGCCGCCCAGCTCCAGCGCCACCTTCTTCACCGTCGCGGCCGCCTCGCGCGCGATGACCTTGCCGGTGGCCAGCCCGCCGGTGAACGAGACCAGGTCGACATCGGGATGCGCGGACAGCGGCGCGCCCGCCGTGGCGCCCGCGCCGAGCACCAGATTGGCCACACCCGGCGGCACACCGAGGTCGTCGAGCACCGACATCAGCAGGATCGCGGTGTGCGGGGTGAGCTCGGCGGGCTTGAGAACGAACGTATTGCCCGCCGCCAGGGCCGGGGCGATCTTCCAGGCCGCCTGCAGTAGCGGATAGTTCCACGGGGTGATCAATCCGCACACCCCGACCGGCTCGTAGACGATGCGCGAGTCGACATCGGGGGAACCCGCGTCGACCACCCGGCCCGCGTCCTCGGCGGCGAGCTTGCCGAAATACCGGAAGCAGTTCGCGATGTCGGACATGTCGATCTCGGACTCGTAGGGCCGCTTGCCGGTGTCGAGGGTCTCGGCGCGCACGAATTCCGCCTGCCGGGCATCGATGGCATCGGCCACGCGCAGCAGCAGATCGCCGCGTTCGGCGGCCGAGGTCGCGCGCCACGGGCCGTCGTCGAAGGCGCGCCGGGCCGCGGCGATGGCGGCCTCGGTATCGGCCGCGCCCGCCTCGGCCACCACACCGACGACGGAATCATCGGCCGGGCAGCGGATCTCGCGGGTCTCGCCGGAGGCCGCCGGGCGCCACGCGCCGTCGATGTAGAGGGTCTCGCTCATGACGTCGAAGTCCCTTCCTGATCGGTGTCGGTGCCGCCGGATTCGGGCTCGTGGTGATCGCCCGCCGAGCGGCGCAGGTGCAGATAGCCGAGATGACGTTCGTACTGGTCGAGAATGTCGCCGATGACCTGTTCGCGGCTGTACCCGTTGAGCGAGTAGCCCTGAGTGCCCTCGGACAGGTAGACCTCGCAGCGGAAATACCGGTCGTCGGCCCGCTGCGCGAGCACGGCGTAGGTGGGCGCGGGCGCTGACACCGGCCACACGCCGTACTCGAAGCGCGGCTCGTTGGCCTGGTCGACGAGCAGGCGCGGCGACGGCAGGCCCTCGTTGCGCCCGGACTCGTCGATGGTCGCCGCCACGCCCATGCCCTCGAACTCGGCCGCCACCTCGCGCATCGCCGGGAGGACGGTGTTGGTGATGAACCTGCGGCTCGCCGCGGGCCCCGGATAGAGGATGGTCGCCAGGAGTCGGCGCCGCCAGCTGCCCGATTCGGACGGTCCGCGGCCCGAGGCGAAGGCCTTGGGCAGGGAGGTGCGGTAGCTGTCGAGCTTGAACGACTCGTTGCGCACCGAGCGCAGCAGCGAGATCCCGATGAGCGCCAGAATGAACGAGAACGGCAGACCCATGATGATGGTCGCGTTCTGCAGGGTGGTGATGGACCCACCGGCACCGGCGAACAGCATCGACAGGGTGAGCAGGCCGATCGCCACCGACCAGAAGATGCGGGTGCTGCGCGCGCAGTCGGCCATCGGATCGGACAGCTTCGAGGTGAAATTGCCCATGACCAGTGCCCCGGAGTCGGCGCTGGTCACATAGAACAGCAGGCCGGTGATGGTCGCGATACCCAGCAGCATCGGTGCGCCCGGGTAGCGCTCGAGCAGGGAGTAGAAGCCGATCTCGGCGCGTGCGGCGGTCGTCTCGGCGAACTCGCCATCGGTGCGGGCCAGGTCGAGCGCGCTGTTGCCGAAGATCGAGATCCACAGCAGGATGAAGCTGAACGGCACGACCAGCACCCCGAAAACGAACTGGCGCAGCGTGCGTCCACGGGAGATGCGGGCGAGGAACAGTCCGACGAACGGCGCCCACGCGACCCACCACGCCCAGAAGAACAGGGTCCAGCCATCGAGCCACGCGGTCGGTTCGTTGGCCGTCTCGGGATTGCGGTCCCAGGCGAAGGTGTCGAGGGTGCGGTCGGGGAAGGTCGAGAAGTAGTCGCCGACGTTCTGGGTGAGCGCGTTGAGCAGGAAGTCGGCCTTGCCCGCCACCAGGATGTAGAACATCAGCGCGATCGCGAGGATGACATTGAGTTCGGACAGCCGCCGGATGCCGCGGTCGACACCGGAGGTCGCCGAGAGCGTCGCGATGAGCACTGACAGCACGATCAGCGCGATCTGAGCGGCCTTGCCCTCCGCGACCCCGAACATCTCGTGCAGGCCGTAGTTGAGCTGCACGATGCCGATACCCAGCGAGGTGGCGATGCCGAAGATGGTGCCGAGCACCGCGGCCACATCGATCGCGTCGCCCCAGCGTCCGTGCACGCGTTTGCCGAAGATCGGGTAGAGCGCCGCCCGGATGGTGAGCGGCAGATTGTGGCGGAAGGCGAAGTAGGCCAGCGCCCCGCCCATCAGCGCGTACATCGACCAGCCGGTGATGCCGTAGTGGAAGATCGTCCAGGTGACCGCCTCGCGGGCAGCGTGATTGGTCTCGGCCGGCCCGACGGGCGGGTTGAGGTAGTTGTAGACGGGCTCGGCGACCGAGAAGAACATCAGGTCGATGCCGATGCCCGCCGCGAACAGCATCGCGGTCCAGGAGAACAGGCTGTACTCGGGGCGGGACTGTTCCGGGCCGAGTCGGTAGCGCCCGTATTTGCTGGCGCCGAGGAACACCACCAGCCCGACGATGGCAGTGGCGAGAATGAAATACCACCAGCCGAACCAGGTGACGATGAAGTTCTTCACCTCGACCACGACCGTCTCGGCGCTGCCCGGTGCGGCCAGCGCCCAGATCGCGAAGGCGAGCACGATCGTGGCCGCGGTCAGGAACACCGGCCGGTTGACCGAGCCGCGGCCAGCCTCGGGATGCGCCGGCTTCACCGAATCCGCCGCACCGTCCTCGGTGTCGCCCCGGCCGGGATTGTTGACACCACCCATGCGACGAAGGGTAGTTCGCGATCAGCCCCCGGTCGGGGATCTCCGGCTCACCGGCCCGCCGTCGCGGACCGGTGCGCCACCGGGTCGCTCAGAGGTTGCCGACCTCACGTTCGAGCCGACGGGCGACCAGATCCCGCGCCTCTACCCGCAGCGCGGGCCGGAAACCACTGGGGTACACCGGATCACCCGGGGTGTACTGCGCGAGCACCTCCTTGGCGAGGGTGATCTTGTGCACCTCGGTCGGGCCGTCGGCGATGGCCATCACCTCGGCGTAGGTGGTCATGTCGAGGAACGGCAGGTCGTCGCTGACACCCATCGCGCCGTGCAGATGCAGCGCGCGCCGGGCGATGTCGTTCATCACCGTCGGCATCGCGACCTTGATCGCGGCGATGTCCTTGCGCACCGCGCGGTAGTCCTGCGCCCGATCGATGCGCCACGCGGTGCGCAGCACCAGCAACCGGAACTGCTCCATCTGGATCCAGCTGTCGGCGATGCGCTCCTGGGTCATCTGGAAGCCGCCGAGCACACCCTTGCGGGCCGGACGCGACACCGCGCGCTCGCACATCATGTCGAACGCCTTGCGGACCAGCGCCACCGTGCGCATCGCGTGGTGCACGCGGCCACCGCCGAGGCGGGTCTGGGCGACGATGAATCCGGCACCCTCCGCACCCAGCAGGTGATCGGCGGGCACGCGCACATCGGTGAAGCGCAGATGGCCCTCGTGTTCGCTGAATCCGGGCACGGTGAAATTGCGGACCAGGTCCAGGCCGGGCGCGTCGGCGGGCACGATGAACATCGAGAGCCGCTGATGCGGTGCGGCCTCGGGATCGGTCACCACCATCACGATGTGGAAGGTGGCGAACTCGGCCGCGGAGTTGAACCACTTCTCGCCGTTGATGACCCACTCGTCACCGTCGCGCACGGCGGTCGTCTGGAAGGCGGTCGGATCGGAGCCGCCGGTGGGTTCGGTCATCGCGTAACAGGAGCCGATCTCGCCGTCGAGCAGTGGGCGCAGATACTTCGCTTTCTGCTCCTCGGTGCCGAAGTGAGCCAGGATCTCGGCATTGCCGGAATCCGGTGCCTGGCAACCGAACACCAGCGGCGCCCACATCGACGTGCCGAGCACCTCGTTGAGCAGCGCGAGCTTGAGCTGGCCGTAGCCGGGACCACCCAGTTCCGGACCGAGATGGCAGGCCCACAGGCCCCTGTCCTTGACCTGCTGCTGCAGCGGCCGCATCAGCGCGCGGATCTCGGGGTCGGTCCGGTCGTAGGGATTGGGGTAGAGCAGATCCAGGGGCTCGACCTCGGTGCGGACGAATTCCGCGACCCAGTCGAGCTCGCGCTGGTATTCTGGATCGGTCTCGAAATCCCAAGCCATGGTCAGCCTTTCGTGTGGTCGCCCGGCGCGATGAGCCCGGACAGGACGGTTTCGGTGAGGATCTCGGCGATCTCGGCGATCTCGGCGGGGGAGTGCACGCCGCGTTCGCGGTACCAGAAGCCGAGCGAGTTGAGCATGCCGAGCAGCCCGTTGGTGACGACGTGATCGGCACTGCGCAGCAGCCCGGCGGCATGCCCGGCGTCGACGACGTCCTGCCAGAGCCGCTGGATGCGGTCGCGCAACCGTTGCAGGTCGGCGGCCCGCTCGGCGGTGAGCGCGTCGGCGTCGCGCACGTGCACCGTCACCGTGCGCCGATGCGCGACGATCAACTCCACGTGGCTGCGGATCAGCTCGCGCAGGGTCTGGACAGGGTCGGCACCCGCCGCGACGATGCGTTCGGCGTCGTCGAGCAGCAGGCGGGTGTAGTCGCGCAGGATCTCCCACAGCAGCTCCTGCTTGGAACCGATGTGGTAGTAGAGCGCGCCGCGCTGGACGTCGGCCTTGGCGCCGATCTCGGCGACACCGGTGGCGTGGAAGCCCCGGTCGGCGAACAGTTCGATCGCGGCGGCACGGATCCGCGCGCGGGTCTGCGCCGCGCCTCGATCGCCGCCGGGTGGGCGGCCGCGGCGACGCACCGGAGCGACCGGATCGGTGGGTTGCGTGACGCTCACCGTGCCTCCGCTCGACCGGGCGAGCCGGACTCGCCGCCGCATAATGTTCCGATCAGTACATTAATTGGCCGCGGGCCTACAATCAAGGGGTGGTCCGCCACGCCCACCTCGCCGACGCGGGGTCTCGGCGTGGCGGAATGGACCGGCCGCCCTTGGCGTTCCAACCCACACGAGATGCCATCTCTACCCACGGGTAACATGACATCGACTTTTCCCACCCGGTTTTCACCCAAAGTGAGGCAGTAGATGACAGAGCGGATTCAGGTCGGCGGGCTCCAGGTGGCGAGCGTTCTCCACGATTTCATCGAGAACGAGGCGCTCCCCGGTACCGGCGTGGATTCCGCCGCGTTCTGGGCCGGTGCCGAGCAGGTCGTCAACGATCTCGCCCCGCGCAACCGCGCCCTGCTGGCCGAACGCGACGAGATCCAGGGCAAGCTCGATGCCTGGCATCAGGAGAGCCCGGGCGCCGGCTACGACAAGGCCGCCTACAAGCAGTTCCTGACCGAGATCGGTTACCTGCGTCCCGAGCCCGCGCCGTTCCAGATCGGCACCGGCAACGTCGACGCCGAGATCGCCACCACCGCGGGCCCGCAGCTCGTGGTGCCGGTGATGAACGCGCGCTTCGCGATCAACGCCGCCAACGCGCGCTGGGGCTCGCTCTACGACGCGCTCTACGGCACCGACGCCATCTCCGAGGCCAACGGCGCCGAGAAGGGCAGCGGCTACAACCGCGTGCGCGGCGACAAGGTCATCGAGTGGGGCCGCAACTTCCTCGACGACGCCGTCACCCTGATCACCGGTAGCCACATCGGTTCGTCGTACTACAAGATCGTCGACGGCGAGCTCGAGGTCGGCCTGGAGGACGGCACCGACATCGGCCTGGCCGATCCCTCGCAGCTGCTCGGCTACCTCGGTGACCCCGAGGCCCCCACCTCGGTGCTGCTCAAGCACAACGGCCTGCACATCGAGATCCAGATCGACGCGAACTCGCCGATCGGCTCGACCGACACCGCCGGTGTCAAGGACATCGTGCTCGAGTCCGCGCTCACCACGATCATGGACTTCGAGGACTCGGTCGCCGCGGTCGACGCCGAGGACAAGGTCGTCTGTTACCGCAACTGGCTCGGCCTGAACAAGGGCGACCTGGCCGAAGAGGTCACCAAGGGCGGCAAGACCTTCACCCGCACCATGAACCCCGACCGCGTCTACACCGCGCTCGACGGTTCCGAGCTGGTGCTGCACGGCCGCTCGCTGCTGTTCGTGCGCAACGTGGGCCACCTGATGACCTCCGACGCGATCATCGACGCCGAGGGTAACGAGATCCCCGAGGGCATCCTCGACGGCCTGATCACCTCGCTGATCGCCGTGCACTCGCTCAACGGCACCGCCAAGCTGGCCAACACCCGCACCGGCTCGGTCTACATCGTGAAGCCGAAGATGCACGGCCCCGACGAGGCCGCGTTCACCAACGAGCTGTTCGGCCGGATCGAGGACGTCCTCGGCCTGACCCGCAACACCCTCAAGGTCGGCATCATGGACGAGGAGCGCCGCACCACGGTCAACCTCGCCGCCTCCATCGAGGCCGCCAAGGAGCGCGTGGTGTTCATCAACACCGGCTTCCTGGACCGCACCGGCGACGAGATCCACACCTCCATGGAGGCCGGGCCGATGGTCCGCAAGGCCGAGATGAAGACCCAGACCTGGATCACCTCCTACGAGGACTGGAACGTCGACACCGGCCTGGCCAAGGGCCTGCCCGGCAAGGCCCAGATCGGCAAGGGCATGTGGGCCATGCCCGACCTGATGGCAGGCATGCTCGAGCAGAAGATCGGCCACCCCAAGGCCGGCGCCAACACCGCGTGGGTGCCCTCGCCGACCGCCGCCACCCTGCACGCCACCCACTACCACCAGGTGGACGTGTTCAAGCGGCAGTCCGAGATCGCCAAGGGCGGCCCCCGCGCCACCGTCGACCAGATCCTGGAGATCCCCCTGGCCCAGTCCACCGACTGGTCCGACGAGGAGAAGCGCCAGGAACTGGACAACAACTCCCAGGGCATCCTGGGCTACGTGGTCCGCTGGATCGATCACGGTGTCGGTTGCTCGAAGGTGCCCGACATCAACGACATCGGCCTGATGGAAGACCGTGCCACCCTGCGCATCTCGAGCCAGCTGGTCGCCAACTGGCTGCGCCACGGCATCGTCACCGAGGCCGACGTGATCGCCAGCCTCGAGCGCATGGCCCCGGTCGTCGACCGCCAGAACGCGAAGGACCCCAGCTACCGCCCGCTGGCGCCGAACTTCGACGACAGCATCGCGTTCCAGGCCGCCAAGGAACTGGTCCTGGAAGGCACCAAGCAGCCCAACGGCTACACCGAGCCGATCCTGCACCGGCGTCGCCGCGAGTTCAAGGCTGCGCAGAAGTAGTGGTGTCGATTGGTTGAAAAGTAGCTCATAGCAGTACTTTTCGCTTGCGGCCCCGCCCCGGAGAAATCCGAGGCGGGGCCGCTGCCGTCACTGGAGACCATCGTGCCTACCGGGTCGCCATCCTCAAGCCTGTGCCAATCAGGTGGACATCCTCGGCCGTTCGGCGATCTGGTCCGCGTGGGGCAGCGAGTCGATGAGTATGGTTCGGGCCGGGCTCGGCAGGAAGCGGCAGGCATCGAGCGTGCGCGAGCGCGGCCGGGTTGACCTGCCCTATGCGGTAGTAAGAGGTGTAGATATGCGCATTCAAACATCTATTTACCTCAGGTGACCGCATGCGACCACAGTCCGGAATGACTGGCCCTACCGAGGTGCCTGGTCATGTGCTGCGCAGGGCTTCGGTGGGCGGTACCGAGTCGGCCCGGAGTGCGGGGTACGACCGACGACGGAGCCGATGAGCAGCGAGTAGGCCAGGTCGAGTCCCGCTGAGGCCTAGGTCAGGTGCCTGATCGGTGTTCCCGCAACACCTCGCGGGCCCCTCAGTGTTCGGTGCTGAAGAACCGTAGCAACAGTGGTCCGACGGTCTGTGGGTCGACGACGTGATCCGGGACCTCGAGGGTCTCCCGTTGAACGTGGGGTAATTGGTCTGCAAGCTCGTCGGCTGCGCGGTCGAAGAAGTCCGAGGGCAGGCCTGCCATATAAGGGACCGTGATCGGTCCTCCGGTGGTGACCAGGACCGGTTGGGTGACCGTTGCCAGTCGATCGGCCGGCAATCGGTAGCGATTGAGGAAGACGCTGTCGTGGACCAGCGTGGGCGCGAGGGCGACCGAATCCGCCCAGTGCGCCGTCTGCTTGCCTGCCGCTTTCCTGGCCGCGATGTTGTCGTCGGAGGCGCCGGTCATGCGCATGAACAGTTCGAGAACCTCCTCGTCTCGCCCGGCGTCGAAGGCGCGTCGGGTGTCTGCGATGTACTCCTCGAATCGCGGGCGTATGTCGTCCCCTACCGCGTAGGGCACCTCCCAGACGGCGATCGTGTCGATGGCTGACCCGGCCGCGGCGGCTTCCAGCGCCAGCGCGCCGCCTGAGGACGCCCCGAACAGGTGTGCCGAGCCGCCCGCCTCCGCGATCAACGCATCCAGGTCCTCGATCTCCCTTTCCACGGCGTACGGCTCGGTGAAGCCGCTCGCGCCGCGTCCCCGACGGGCATAGTTGTAGACCGTGAAGCGCTCGGCGAGAGTAGGCGCCAAGGGAGCGTTCTCCACCCCCCCGTCGAGTGCTCCGCCCACCAGAATGACGGCCGGACCGCTTCCTTCCCTGTCGTAGGCGATGGTGGTGCCATCGTTCGATGTCACGCGAAAGGCCATCTCGTTCATCTCACACATCTCCGTTCGGGAGGTTTGTCTCGGCGCCTGAGCAGCGTGCGGACGATGACAGCACCGGTCGGGTGCAGGAGCCACTGGCCAGCCCTGATGTCGGCGAACGCCGTACACGCCCCCGGCGCTCACGGCCAGGTCGACACCGGCGACCGCGTGGGTCTTGCCGAAGCTCTTCTTCAACCCTCTCGTCTCGATCGCGAGCTTTCCCATGGGTTCGATTCCTTCGCTTGGTGTTGCGAACGGATTGGTTGGGCTAGTCAAGTTTGATTACTTGGCCAGAGTACGCGCGAAGGAAACGGCTAGTCAAGTTTGATTAGGAGTGCATCTCGAGGGGATCGGGGATCGTTCGCCACGAACCCGGATCATCGGCCATGGTGTAGGCGCCCTCGGACAGTCGTTTGCTCAGGCTCTTCGCCCACTCCAGTTCGGTGCGTGCGTGTCCCGCCCACAGTTCGGCCTGATCGCGGACGTGTTCGGGGGTGTCCCGATCGGGGTGCTCCCGCCAGTTGGCCTGCACTACGAGCTCCGCTTCCAGGCGCGCGACCCGCTCGTTGATGTGCGCTATGGCATCTGTCCTGGTCAGCATGGGCAACATGGCGATGGACGCGTTGAGCATGTCCGGGTCGTGGGTGCGCCGCAGACCGTCGCAGACCAGTTCGACCATCTCGTCACGTCCCCGAGTTGTCGCGCGGTACAGAACGCGCTCCGGCCCGGAGTTGCCCGGCTCGGCGTGTTCGGTGAGGAGGCCATCGGCCGCCGCTTTCTTCAGCGCGTGATAAATCGAGCCGGGCTTGATCTTGGCCCAACTCTCCGCACCCCAGCTCTGCAGTTCGGACCGCACCTGGTAGCCATGCGCGCCGCCGGAGAGGTGCACGATACCGAGCACCAGGAGCTTCGTCGCCGACGTGCGCCCACCTCCGCTCAACCCTCTCGTCTCGATCGCGACCTTTCCCATGGGTTCGAGTCCTTCTCTCGGTGTTGCGCACGGATTGGGTTGAGTTAGTCAAGTTTGATTAGAAGCGTATCTCGAGGTGATCGGGGACCGTTCGCCACGAACCCGGATCATCGGCCATGGTGTGGTGGAGACCTCCAAAATCAGTCGACGGTGGCTTGTTCGGCACCTATAACGACAGTTTCGACGCGGTCTGGCAGACCGGCCGACCGGTGAAAGGCTGAGCAGATGCCTGTGGGCACTGCTTGGCGGTGGCATGGAGATGACCGACAGCTTGCCCGGTGGCGGTTTTCCAGCGCGACGGCGACCCATCAAAGCTACAGATACTGTAGCTACAGTGAGTGTAGTATTTGTAGAGGTGCTGGCGGATGTCAAGCTCGCCCGGACGACGAGGGGGTGGAAGGCGAGATGGCCGAACAGCGTGGCCGCGTGTACGCGCCGCGAATGGCTCCCGAAGAGCGACGTGAACAGCTCTTGGATGCGGTCCTGCGTGTCATCGTCGAGCAGGGCGTGCACAAGGTGTCCATCGACACCGTGGCCAAGGAAGCGGGCGTCAGCCGCCCGGTCGTCTACGGGCTGTTCACCGACTCCGAACAGCTGCTGCGCGCCTCGCTGGACCGAGAAGAGGCTGCGGCCCTGGCCGGGATGGCAGCAGTGGTGCCCTCGGCAACCGTGGGTGATCCGGTCCAGGCCGTGTCGGACAGCGTTGAGCACTTCCTCACCGCGGTGCTGGATGCGCCCGACCGCTGGCGGGCCATCTTCTTGATCGCGAACGCCAGCACCCCCGCCTTTCGTCGCCGACTCGAAAGCGGTCGGCAAGCGTTCATCGCGGCTCTGGTGACTTTCGTCAGAGCCGCCACACCACCCGAGCGGCTGTCCGAGATTGATGTCGAACTCACCGCCCGCACCATTTACGCCCTGTTCTGGGAAGCCGGCCGTCTCGTCCTGGCCGAGCCCGAAGCCTTTCCCCCACAACGGATTCGCCAGTTCGCCAGCACCTTCATCCCCGCCCTGCCCGCATTCCACAACCCGGAGGCACTTCAGTGAGCGACATTTTCCAGACAGTTCTGCGCGCCCATCAGTGGATCTACGAGACCACCGATGGCCTGATCGGTCACCGCCTCCTGTTCGGCAATCCGACCCTGCTGCTACGCACCGTCGGCCGCCGCACCGCCCTGCCCCGTACCAGCGCCCTCACCTATGGCCGTGACGGCGATGCCTACCTCGTGGTCGCCTCCAATGGCGGCGCACCCAAACCTCCGGCGTGGTTCGCCAACCTGAAGGCCGACCCCGACAATGAAATCCAGATCGGCCGCCGTCGTCTGCGCGTCACCGCCCGTCCCACCCTGCCCGGCGACCCCGACTACGACCGTCGCTGGAAGATCGTCGACACGGTCAACAATGGCAGGTACACCGAATATCAGAAGAAGACCACCCGCCCGCTGCCGATCGTCGAACTCCGCGCCCGCTGACTCACCCTGCGAGCTTGCAGCTGGGCTCCGGCGGGGAAGATCTCGGCGATCATCTCCCAGTGTGGCGCAGCCCGAATGGCCTTGTGTTGGGGGTCAGTGGTGGCCGCGCCTGCCGAGAGTTTGCACCGGCGTTGCGCCGGGGCGGGTCCATTGGGGGACCGGACGGCTGGTCGGGCCCCAGGTGGCGTTGCCGTTCGCGTCTGTGCGCCAGGACCAGCAGGCGTCGCTCCCTGAGGGCCAGTCCTCGGGGTTGTCCTCCCATGCTTCACCGCGCCCGTACGGTGTCATGTCGAGGAGGCCGAGTGAGGCGTTGACACGTTCGTTGCCTCGACCTGTCGTGGCGTAGGTGAGGAATGTGCGGTCGCCGTCGCGGAGGTAGGCGGTGATCGAGCCCATGTAGTTGCCGATCGGTTCGGCCAACCCGCGCACCGAGTACCAGGGCTGGGTGTAGCCCATGAACTCGACATAGGGGGCGACCTCGTCCCACGGGCCCGTGGTCAGGACGGCGTAGGAGACGCCGCGGGCGTTGAGGTAGGACGCGTCGTGTATGTGCCAGGCCGTGGTGGTGCAGCCCTCGCACTGGCCCTGGTGTGGGGCGCCGTCGTGCCACATGTGTTTGTAGACGACGAGTTCGTCGCGGCCCTGGAACAGGTCGAGGAAGGGGACGGGGCCGTCGGCGCCGACGACTTCGACCGTTCCGTCGAACTCGACCATCGGTAGCCGTCGGCGGTCCGCGGCCAGGGCGTCACCCGCGCGGGTGTGGGCCTTCTCCCGGATGAGCAGTTCGTCGCGGGCGGACTGCCAGGTGGCGCGGTCGACGATGGGCGGGCGGCCGGGCAGGGCGGTGGTCGGGTCGTTCGGCATGGTCGCCTCCGTGCAGTCTCTCGGGTCGGGCGGTCACCAGTGCAGACTCCCGGCGCGGTCGAAACTCATCGCCGACGGTTGTGGGCTCACGGGGGTGGTGCGGGGCGGCCGACTCGATCGGTGGCCGTGTCGTGCTGTGGTGAGGCCACGGTGAACGGGTCGATCAGCCCGGCGACGGTGCGCCGGGTGCGGGTGCGGACCTCGTCTTCGGAGTCCTCGGTCAGTACGAGGTGGTGGAACATGCCGACCAGGGCGAGGGCGAGCGATGCGGGATCGGCGGACCGAACGACCCGGCCGTGGCGCTGCTCGTCGGCGAGATAGGTGGTGGCGGCGCTTTCGATGGCCTCCAGCCCGGCGGTCTTGTCACCGAGGACGGCGTGCACCCGCACGGTGAGTTCGGGCCGGGCGACGAGCAGCCGGGCGGAGGCCAGCACGGTCGCGGCCGGAATCGAGAGGATGGCGCCGGACAGGTTTCCCGCGACGCTGCCCCGTCCCGCGCGGTCGGGCAGCGTGGCGGCCTCGGCGGAGACCAGGAAGGCGCGGTCGACCGCGTAGGCGGCCAGGAAGTCGTCGAGATCGGCGAAATGGGCATAGAGCAGCCCGGTGGCCACACCCGCCTCGCCCGTCACCGCGCGACCGCTGAGCCGCCCCGGCCCGTCGCGAATGATCACGCGCTCGGCGGCCGCGAACAGCTGCTGTCTGATCTCCGGAATCGCGATTCCTCTCGGCACGCCCTCGAGTCTACGTGACTTGCGCCGAGGATGAGCAGATGCTCATACTTGGTTTGAGCAAGTGCTCATTCTTGGCGCGAACGAGGGAGCGACTGTGGTGGACAGTGGAGTACGGACACGACGAGCGGTCATCGCGGGGGCAGGCATCGCGGGCTTGGCCACCGCGCTGCGGTTGCACCGGGCGGGTTGGCAGGTGCTGGTGGTCGAGCGGGCACCCGGGCGGCGCAGCAGCGGCTATCTGGTGAACCTGCTCGGCGGCGGTTACGACGCCGCGGAGAATCTCGGTGTGCTCGAACGGCTGGCGGGGCGCGATCTCGGTGTGTTCACCTCGATCCTCGTGCGGGCCGACGGACGCGAAAAGCTCACGGTGCCAGCCACGTTCGCCGCCGCCGCGCTGGGGTCACGGGCGCTGACGGTGTTCCGCGGCGATCTGGAATCCGCGCTGTTCGAGGCACTGCCCGAGGGCGTCACCGTCCGCTTCGGCACCACCGTGCGGACGGTCGACCAGGACGACGACGAGGTCAGGATCGGGCTGAGCGACGGCTCGCACGAGCGGGCCGAGCTGCTCGTCGGCGCCGACGGCCTGCACTCCGGTGTCCGCGGCATCGTTTTCGGTCCCGAGGACGAGTTCCGCGTGGACATGCGCCATCTCGTCGGCGCGCTCCCGCTCGACCGCGTACCGAGCGAGGTGCCCGACGGCGCGGGCGCCACCTTCATCGGACCGCGCCGCACCGCGGCGGTGATCAACCTGGGTCCGGAGCGCTCCTCGGCGTTCTTCACCTACCGCCACGACGACCCGGCGAGCGAGCTGCGCGACGGCCCGGTCGCGGCGCTGACCGCGGCCTTCGGCGATCTGGGCGGCGCGGTGCCCGACGCGCTGGACCAGCTCGCCGCCGATCCGGGCGCGGCCTACTTCGATTCGGTCGGTCAGGTGGTGATGGACACCTGGAGCCGGGGCCGGGTCGTCCTGCTCGGCGACGCGGCCTGGTGCGTCACGCTGTTCGCCGGGCACGGCGCCGCCCTGGCGCTGGCCGGGGCCGACCGGCTCGGCGCCGCCCTGGACGAACACGATGTCCCCACCGCCCTGGCCCACTGGGAAACGGCGCTGCGCCCGGAGGTCCGCAAGCGACAGGCATTGGCGCGCAAGGGGATGAGCCAGTACGCCCCGCCGTCGTCGGCACACATCTGGGCTCGCGACCTCATGATCCGGGCGATCCAGCTCCCCGGGATCCGCGGCCTGGCCGAGCGTTCCATCCAGCGCGCGACCAGGTCCTGACCGGCGGATCAGCGGACGGCATCGGCGTGCGCGCGCACCATCTCGCGGCGCGTGTCGTCCACGGCCCACCAGGTGCGGGCACCGGGATGGCGGGACTCGTAGCGCAGCTGCCAGACAGTGCTCCAGCAGATGAGCTCCTTGAGCGTCGCGCCGGGCCGTCCGCCCAGGTAGTGCTTCTTGGCGGTGTCGTCCCTGTGCGCGAACTGGAAGATGCCCCGGCGACGGCCCAGGCTGATGCACTGCCCCGCGAACCCCACGTCGACCGGTGCGGGTTCGGTCCCGGCGAGTCGGCGCAGGACCGTCTCGGCGGCCTGTGGTCCCAGCTGCACCGCGGACTGGCAGCCCATCCGGAACGGCAGGTCCGAGGGCGCCGCCGAATCGCCTGCCGCGACGATGTGGTCGTCGTCGATGCTGGTCAGCGTCTCGTCGGTGCGCAGGCGGCCCAGCGCATCGGTGCTCAGGCCACTGCGCGCGGCGAGGTCGGGCACACCGAAGCCGGTGGTCCAGATGGTCACCGCGCTGCGCAGGGTGTGGCCGCCGCTGAGCCGAAGGGTCTCGCGGGTCACGGCGCGTACGGTCGCGTCGGGGCCGTCGAGCACGGTCACCCCGAGCGCGGCGAGTCGTCGAGCGACCGAGCGCCTGCCGCGCGGATGCAGATACGGTCCGAGTACCTCGCCGCAGACCAGAGTGACGGTGCGGCCTTGTTCGGCGAGTTCGGCGGCGGTCTCGATGCCGGCCGGACCGGCGCCGACCACCGTCACCGCGGCGGTCGCGGGGGTGGTGTCGATGACCGCCCGCAGTCGCTGTGCCTGCTCGAAAGTTCCGATCGGGTAGGCGAATTCGTCGGCACCGGGGACCTGTGGGCCCGCGGTGCCGCTGCCGACGGCGTAGACGAGGTAGTCGTAGTCGAGTGCCGCGCCCGCGGACAGCGTGACGCGGCGGTCGGCGCTGTCGATGCGGGTCACGGTGTCGACCACCAGCCGGACCCGATCGTTGAGGATGCGGGCGTAGTCGACTACGGCATCGTGGTTTCCGCCCACCAGTTGGTGCAGGCGGATCCGCTCGACGAAGCTGGGTCGTGGATTGATCAGTGTCACGGTCACGTCCGCGCGCCGGGTCAGCCGGTTGGCCGCCATCACGCCCGCGTATCCGCCGCCGATCACGACCACGTGGGTCTTGTCGGTCATGGTGTCCTCCTCGGTTGTTCCGGGTTCGGACACAAGACGCCGACCGCGCCGACGTTGTGACAGCCGGTGCGGTGGATCACAGCTACCAGTAGCGCGGTGTCAGGCCCCAGCTCGCCAACTCGGTGGTGAGCAGGGTGCGCAGGGCGGCGCGGGTGGGGAAGCGGTCGGGATCGGCGCCGGTGACGGCCAGGGTGACGGTGCGGCCGTCGGTGCACAGCGACAGGTTCACCCCGACCTCGACCCGGCGGAACAGCTCGGTCTCGCCGGTGCACACGACCGGGCGCATGAGCACCGCCGAGGCGCGCTGCCCGGCGATCTCGGCGACGCCCTGCGCGGTCGCACCGAGATTGGTGCACAGGCATTCGGGCGCCTTGGCGGTGCGGGCGAACCGGTGCAGGACCCAGCGCGGCAGGATCCGCTGCACCGGTTGCAGATGCTGCAGGGCGGGGGTGGTGGCGGGATCGCGGTAGGCCAGCGCCGCGCTCTTCACCGCACCGCGCACTCCGGCGAGATCGATGCGCCGATCGTGCCGGTAGGGGACCGAAATCGGCAGTCCCGTGGTGGCATTCGCGCGGGGATCGTCGGCGGTACGCATCGAGTGCGGGACGTCGACGCGGATGTCGGCAGCCTCGCCGACCCGGCCGCTGCGGCCGAGCAGTCCCGCGCCGAGGGCGATCAGCAGCCCGTTCGCGGTGCCGGAATGTGTTGCGGCGGCGGCATTCCAGTCGTCGTGGTCGAGTTGCACCACCAGGTCCGCGGGCGACCACCGCGGTGGCAACGGGAGTCGGGGCGCGTCGGGTCGCGGTGTGCGGTCGGGTTCGGTGACCTTGCGCGCGGCGATCGCGGCCCGAATGCCGTGGGCGACGGCGCGCAGTTGGCTGCCCGCGTCGGTGAGATCGGCGCGGACCGCATCGCGCGGGGCTTCTCCGACGAGACGGCCTGAACCCGTTGTCCGGTCCGGTTGTTCGTCGAACCGCAGTCGATCCAGCGCGTCACCGACGGCGAACAGCACCGCACCGCCATCGGAGGCGACATGCGAGGTCACGAGCGAGACGAGTGTCCCGCCCGCGGTCGTCGGCGCCGCGGACAACCGCCACACCCGCCCGGTGTCGGGATCGAAATCCACGCGGCTCTGCGCGAAGTACCAGTCCAGGATCTCGTCGTCGGCGACCGGAACCGTGCCCCAGCCCAGCGGCAGCGCGTCAGTGGCCGGCAGCCAGTACGGCCGGGCGAACGGGATCCGGGTGCGCTGGACCCGGCGGGCCAGGAAACCGTGGGCGAGCTGGGCGTGGAAGCGGTCGAGCAGCTCGCGGCCGAGTGGTTCGTCGAACCGCCAGGCCAGCTGGTTGACCAGCGCATTGCCGTAGAGGCTGTGCAGCTTCAGGAACAGATCGTCGTCGGCGGTGAGCCGGTTGACGGCGGCGGCGGTCGCCGGTGCGGTGAGTGTCATGGGTGGCTCCTCAGCGGGCACGCAGGGTGCGGACGGTCAGCGGCGCGAACACCGCGGCGACGACGAGCGAGGCCAGCACCGCCCAGCAGGCGTCGGCGCCGACGGTGCCGTGCTCGGCGAGCGCGCGCACGGCCGAGACGAGATAGGACACCGGGTTGTAGTCGGAGACGTACCGCAGCCAGGTCGGCATGACCGTCTCGGGCACCAGCGCGTTGGACGCGAAACTCAGGAAGGTGAGCACCAGCATCGACATGCCCTGCACCGCGGCCGGGCGCGACACGGTGACGCCGATGAACGCGAACAGCCAGCTGATCGCGGTGGTCGCCAGCACCACCAGCACCGCGCCCGCGAGAAATCCCACCGGATGCTCGGGCCGGTAGCCCATGGCGAACCCGACGATCACCACCGTGGTCGCCGCGATCACATACCGCGTCGCCCCGGCCAGCAGTGCGCCCGCGACCGGCGCCGACCGTGCGATCGGCATGGCGACGAACCGGTCGAACACCCCCGACCGGATGTCCTCGGACAGCTGGACTCCCGTGGCGACCGAGGAGGTGAGCACGATCTGCACCAGCACGCCGGGGATCAGGATCGGCAGGTACGCCTGGGTGCTGCCCGCGATGGCGGTGCCGAAAATACTGCCGAACAGCAGCGGCCCGACGATCGGCAGCAGCAGTGCGTCGTAGAGCAGCTGGGGGCTGTGGCGGAAGGTGAGCAGGCCGCGCCAGGCCATCATCAGGGACTGGAACAGCGCGGCGCGCAGCCCGACGTGGGTGATCCGGGGGCGGCGGTCGATCATGGCGCGAGTGGTCGGCTCGACGGCGATCTCGGCGATGGTGACGGTCATGATGTCCTCGGCTTTCTCGAGATCAGGCGGCGGTGCGCGCGGTGCCGGTGAGAGCGAGGAAGACCTCGTTCAGATCCGGTCGGTCGACGGCGAAACCGCGCAGCGCGATGCCGTCGGCCCGGCAGGCCGTGACGATGTCGGCGGCGATGCCCGCGTCGGCGAGGGCGATGGTGAGCGTGCCTTCGGCGGCGTCCTCGGGCGGGACGCCGGTGAGCTCGGCGACGATCGCCCGCGCGCGCACGGACTGGGTCGGGTCGAGGAGATCCAGCCGCAGCACCTGTGCGCCGAGGGAGGACTTCAACTCCGTGGCGGTGCCCTCGGCGACGATCGCGCCGCGGTCGATGACGGCGATCCGGTCGGCGAGCGCGTCGGCTTCCTCGAGGTACTGCGTGGTGAGCAGCACGGTCGCGCCGCGGGCGACGAGCCCGCGGATGATGCCCCACATGCGGTCGCGGGTGTGCGGGTCAAGGCCGGTGGTCGGTTCGTCCAGGAAGATCAGCGGCGGATCGGTGAGCAGCGTCGCCGCCAGGTCGAGGCGTCTGCGCATCCCCCCGGAGAACTGGCCTACGGGGCGGTCGGTGACCGCCGCCAGCTCGAACTGCTCGAGCAGCTCGGCGCTGCGACGGGCCGCCGCGCGCCGGGTGAGCCCGAGCAGGCGGCCGAACAGGCGCAGATTCTCACCGGCGGTGAGGGTTTCGTCGACCGAGGCGTACTGGCCGGTGAGCCCGATCATGGAGCGCACGGCGGTGGCGTCGCGCAAGACGTCGTAGCCGAAGACCTCCGCGCCGCCGCGATCGGGACGGACCAGGGTGGCGAGCATGCGGACCGTGGTGGTCTTGCCCGCGCCGTTGGGTCCGAGCAGGGCGAAGACCGTCCCGGCCGTGACGGTGAGATCGACGCCGCCGACGGCGGTGAAATCGCCGTAGGACTTGCCGAGACCGGTGGTGCGGATGGCGATGTCGGTGTTCATTGCAGCCTCCCTGCGGTGTGGATCTCAGCGGTGTCGAGCAGGTGTTCCACCGCGTCGGCGGTGCGCGCGACGCCGTCGGTGCGCAACCCGGCCGCCCAGTTCGCCGCGCGCCTGCCGACCTCGGGTGCGGCGACCAGATCGAGTAGCGCGGTGAGCTTCGCGGCGGTGAGTGTTCGGGCCGGTGTCGTCGCGGCGAGACCGAGACGCTGCAGCGCCTGCCCCCAGTAGGGCTGATCGGCCTGCACCGAGCAGATCACCTGCGGCACCCCGGCCCGCAGTGCGGCTGCCGTGGTGCCTGCGCCACCGTGATGCACCGCGGCCACGCACTGCGGCAGCACACGGGCGTGATCGACCTGCCCGACAACGGCGACCTGGTCGTCGATACCGGGTGCGATATCGGCCCACCCCGACGCGAGCAGCAGCCTGCGCCCTCGCGCCGCACAGACCGCGCGCAGCATTGCCACGAACGCGACCGGATCGCCGACATCCATCGACCCGAACCCGACATAGATCGGCGCGGTCCCGGACTCGAGCCACGCGTGTAGAGCATGATCTACATCGAAAACAGTTGTGGCAGAGTCGATTACGAGCTGGGCACCGAACTCGGTGCCCCACGCCGAGGTGCTGGTCGACAGTGTGTCCGTGTTGGGACCCATAGGAGCGGTGGAGGATTCGTCCGCCAGAGGGCGAGTGGTGGCGGATGGCGGCAGGTCCCAGGAATCTTCGCCGGGACGAGTGCTGGTGACCGAACCGTTTGGGGTGATGCGGACCCCGCTCGTCCGATCTCGGAGGAGCCCGTCCACGTCGATCGGGAACCCGGCGAAGGGGCCGGGCAATTCGGCGCGGAGCCCGGGGAAGAGATCGGGGTCGTAGGCCTGGATTCGCACGCTCGGTGTGGCAGGGTCGAGATCGGCGGGCAGCACCGGGGACAACGCCGCCGCCCTGGCTCGCGCCAGCATCGACCAACCCCAGCGGTGCACGACTCCGGGCAGCCGCGCCGCCCAGCGGGTGGGCACGACCGGAACGGCGCTGTTGGGGTGGATCGGGAAGAAGTGCACGGCCGCGAACGGCACGCCGATCGACCGCGCGACCGATTCGGCCAGCTCCTCACCCGCCATCCCCGCCACCACCACGTCGTGCCCCGGCGCGAGCGCCCGCAGATCCGCGAGCGCCTCGGGCACCCCGCGCCGCTGGAGCTCGAACAGCGCACGCGATCGCGCCCGGGGGTCACGCGCGGCGAAACGTTCATCCGTGCGCTGGGCGTGCAACAGATCGCCGGTGTCGCACCCGAACGGCACGGCCGGAACGCCGTGGTCCAGCGCGAAAGCCACCAGATTCGGCGCCAACGCCAAGGTCACCTCGTGCCCGCGCTCGCGCAGTGCTCGCGCCAACAGAATGCCCGGTTGCGCGTCACCACGGCTGCCTGTGAAGGCCAACAGTGCTCGCATCCGCTCACCCCGCCTGCGCGACGGCGGGCATCGGTGTCGCCTCGTCGACGGCCGATGCCGGACGTGCGGGGGAGTGGAGGTCGGCGCCACTGGGGTCCGAGCGGCGACGAACTGCAGCCGGTGCGGGGATGGACGGACGCGATCCGACGACGGCGGACTCCGAGGTGGTCGCGGGCAGGCCGACGGTGGGCTCGACGTTGGTGGCGGTCGGGTCGACGGTGGGCTCGACGTTGGTGGCGGTCGGGTCGACGGTGAGGTCGACAGCGGTGGCGGTCGGGTCGACGGTGGGGTCGACAGCGGAGGTCAGCGCGACGGCGGGAACCGATGCGTCGAGATGTGTCGACGCGATCGAGGTGAGTGCCCGGCCGAACTCGGTGAGGTAGTCGTCCATCACCTCGGCGGGTAGTGCGGCCGGGTAGCGGGTCGAGACGTAGAGGCCGTCGGCCGCGCGGACCACCCACAGGAAGACCTCGTCGGGTGAGTAGGACACCGCGCGCAATGTCCGCCCGCGCAGTTCGGCGACCAGTTCGTAGCCGGGCAGGACGCGGATGTCGAGGAAGGAGACGCCGAAGCGCGGTGTCTCGGCGACCTCGAGCAGTTCCAGCACCCGAGACCAGGAGGCGTCGTTGGCCGCGCGCGAGCACCGCAGTGCCGCGCGCGTGGATTCGAGCGCACCGGCGATGCCCGTGCCGGGCTCGAGCGCGATGTCGACCGGGACGACATTGACGAACCACCCCATCGACTCGAGCCAGCGCAGGTCGGGCCTGGTCGCGATCGGCATGACGGTCCGCATCCGGTCCGTGCCGAACCGCTCCCGCCCCGCGACCGCGAGCGCGGCGAACACCGCCACCGACATCCGGTGCCGGACCTGGTCGAGCGCCGCTTCCAGGTCCTCGAGCGCGGCGAGGTCGAGCACGCGTCGCGACACACTGGGCTGCGGCAGGTCGGCGGGCACTGGTCGGTGCGCGTGCGCGGCGAATCGCGGCATCCCGTCACCACCGGCGAGGAATGCCCGCCAGACCGCGACGGCCGGTGCGTCGACGTCGAGTTCCGCGGCGGCCGCCCGCTCGAGCACGGCGAAATCGGCCGCACTCCCGAAGGTGTCCGACTCGCGTGACGCCTCACCTGCACCGACTTCGCCGTAGAGGGCACGCAGCTCGAGGATGAGGATGGCCTGGGAGTAGGCGTCCATCACCGAGTGGTCGGCGGCGACGAGCACGGTGAAGTTCGCGGTTTCGTCGTGGGTGACCGTGGCGGTGAGGCAGTGCGGCCACACCAGTGGCGACAGCCGCAATTCGAGTGCACCGCAGAGGAATTCATTGATCAGGGCACCGTCGGTGAGTCCGTCGACCGGCTGCTCGGCGATGGTCACGGCGAGGGCGTCGGCGACGAGCCTGCGGGGTGGTGTCCCCGGCTCGGCGGCCACGGTGGTGCGCAGTCCCTCGTGCCTGGCGTGCCAGCGCCGCAGCGTCTCGCACCAGGTGGGGGCGTCGAAGGGCGCGTCCATCTCGAACACCGTGCCGATCCAGCGCCCACGGCCCGGTCGTGGATCGGCGGGATCGACGCTCGCGCAGTAACCGGCGTGCACGCTGGTCAGCGGCCGGTCATCGCGCTGCCAGGCGCCGGTGGCCAGTTCGGGCGTCCAGATCGACAAGGCGCCGGAGCGGATCTCGAATTCGGACAAATGGGTGTATTCCATGGCGGGTTCACCTCGTGACGAATACATGCCGATTCGGCGAAAGGATGGGATTCGGGAGAACACCTCGCTGTGTCACCTGATGCGCTCCGGATCTTCGACGGTCAATTCCCGGGGAAGCCTCGGCGAGGTAGAGCGTATCGGCGTTTCCGGGAAACGCGAGCCCGTGACCGGCATCACGGTTTGGGCTGAACAAAAGTCCCCGGCCTGGTATTTCCATTGTTTCCACCAGTGATTTCGCTTGCTGTACAGACTGTTTCGGAATGGAACTATTCGAGAACGGCGGTGTCCGCTGACATTTTGTTCACGGGCGAAAGTCGCTCACTGTCGCCGTGATCACAATGCCAATGGACGGTTGTCCAACTGCGTTTCCCGTGTGTTCATCCAGCGCCATTCATGGGCGATCGGCACTATGTCCGAAGCGATATGTGTCGGCGCGCTGTTCCCGCCGGAAAAGTGCCCGCGACCGTCTTTTCGGGTTGCGCGGCCCGTTCGTGTCGTACCCCGGCGTTACCGTTGCGGCACAACCCATGTCGAGGAGGGTGGCGATGACCGAGAACATCGACGCGATGCGTGAACGCGCACAGCGCCCGGAGGATCTGAGCCGGCTGGTGGTCGAGCGGTTGAATGCCGGTGACGTGGACGGCCTGGTCGAACTGTACGAATCCGACGCGGTGCTCGCGCTGCCGAACGGAGTCGTGGCCACCGGCATCGAGGAGATCAGGGCCGCCTACGCGCGCCTGGTCGCCGACCGCCCGGTCTTCCAGCTGGGCAGTCAGGCGCCCGCCTTACGCGCGGGCGACCTGGCCCTGACCTCCTCGCGCCTGCCCGGCGGCTCCGGCGCGACCGTCGAGGTGGCGCGCCGCCAAGCCGACGGCAGCTGGCGCTGGATTCTCGATCAGCCCAACGTCCTGGGCTGAGTGCTCAGTTCTGTTCGAGTCCGGTCGCGAGCTCCACGACCACCTTGTCCGGCGTGACCTCACTGACCCGCACGTTCGTGCCGCCCGTGGCCTCGGATTCCCCGACCGGCACGGTCACCCGCTGGCCACCGATGCTCAGCGTGACCAGATCGCCCTCGACGGCGACCAGCTCCGCGTCGATGCCGAGGACCGAGGCCTTGGCGTCCACACCCCGGTCGAAGGTGACGGTGCACCCGCTGACGGTGCACTCGGTGGTGGTACCGGGACCGGTCATGGTGCAGGCGGAGGCGAGCGGGACGAGGAAGGCGAACGCGGAGAGCGTGATCAGCCGTCGAACTGGCATGCGGCCAGTGTAGAGACTCTGGCGCACGGGTTGTCGGTCAAAGCGTGGACTCGGGATCGAAGACGCAACAGATCGGTCTCGCTGCGTTGTGACGAGCTCTCAGCGGTAATAGCGTCGCTGACAGGTAACTGGCATCGCGGAGATCGAGAGGTGGGACACCATGATCGCGAGCGAGATGACTGTTGCCAGCCGCTGGTGGTGGCGGCCGGGGTGGACGCCGGGCCGGTCGTTCTACGACTGGCAGGTCACCCCCACCCAGCCGGTCGCCGACAAGCTGGTGGAGATCTTCGCCCCGGTGCTGAGCCGATTACCCGGGCTCGAACAGGTCGATGTCGCCCGGCTGCGGGTGGCCGTGCAGGGTGTCGGTTTCGTCGACGGGGTCAAGGGGGTGCACCTGGCGGCGCTGGTCGCCGGTGCGCGCGAACTGCTGGCCGGGCACGCGCCGTTCCAGCTCACCTTCGGCCCGCCGGTGGTCGCCGCCGACTCGGTGCGCCTGCCGATCGCCCTGCCGGAGGAACTGTTGCGAGTGCGCGAAGACCTGATCAGCGCGCTGACCGGGGTGTGGATTCGCGAGCGAATCCCCGAGTTCGGTGAGCCGCTGCGCCCCTATCTGACCCTGGCCCACGCGACCGGGCCGATGCCGGTGTGCGCCATCGAGGCCGCCCTCGACACGGACGGCTTCGCCGACTTCTCCCTCGACGACACCGTCTCGGAGGTGTCGCTGGTCGAATTGCAGCGCGAGAACGACCGGTACGACTTCTGTGAGGTCAGCACCGCCGAACTGCTGCGCGTGCCCGATCCGGTGGTCGAGCGCACCATCTATGACGGCCCGCTGTTCGGTACGCTGCCGCGCCACGTGACCGCCGACCTGTTCACTGGGTGAGCCGTGGCGGCGGCGCGCCGTGCGGCAGCCGCGGACCGACGGCCACGCGCGCGCCCGCCGTCCGGCCACGTCCCCAGCCGAGCTTCTCGCGGTAGCGGCCGATGTGCTCGGTGGGCACCTCCGCCTCCGGCGGGAGCGGGGTCGCTTCCGGGGACACGTAGAGGGCATCGGTGGGGCAGTAGGCCTCGCACATGAAGCAGGTCTGGCAATCGGATTGCCGCGCGATGACCGGGATGCCGCCCTCGGCGCGATCGAAGACATTGGTGGGGCAGGCATCGACGCACTTGTCGCAGCCGATGCAGTCCTGCGCCCGCAGCAGTTCGATCACGACGCCACCGCCAGCCCGGCGTCGCGGGTGCTCGCGGGGCCGACCCACGGCTGATCGAGGCCGCCGGAGAGCAGGTGGTGATGCTGCTCCGGGTCGAGCTCGGGATGATCGGCCCGCTTGCTCATGCCCCGGGTCTCGGTGCGCGCCAGGGCCGATCGGTACATCAGGCGACCGACCGCGGTGATCGCCGCGGCCTGGCGGGCGCGGACCCGCTCGTCGCCCGTGCTGCCGCCGAGGTGTGCCGCGGCCGTGTCCCACAGCTCGTCGAGCCGCGCCAGGGCGGGACGCATCCGGTCGCCGTGGCGCAGGTAGTTCTTCTCGAACGGGAGCAGTTCGTGCTGTGCGGCGGTGACGATCTCGTCGGCGGTGACCGATGGGGATTCGCTGGGGCGCAAGCCGACTCCGCCGATGCCGTGCACCGCTGTCGGCCGGCCTGCCTCCAGTGCGTGCCGGGCCGCGCCCCCACCGGCCCAGCTGCCCGAGGACATCGCCCAGGCCGCGTTGTGGCTGCCGCCGCCGGTGAAGCCGCCGCAGATCCGCTCCCGCGTGGCCGCGTCCCCCGCGACGTACAGGCCGGGAACCGTGGTGGCGCAGTCGTCGTCGATCACATCTATGCCGCCGGTGCCGCGGACGGTGCCCTCGGCGAGCAGATCGATCTCGAAACGCTGGGTGAACGGGTCGATTCCGCGCCGGTCGAACTGGAGGAAGAAGTTCGGCTGGCCGACGCGCATCTGCTCCTGGACCGTCGCGTCCGCCCGATCGAGCTGGGCGAAGACCTTCTCCCGCAACAGGGTTCGCGCGATCACCGAGCGGCCCTTGGTTGACCCGGCGCCCTCGAGCACGCTGCCGTCCTCGCCGAAGAAGGTGGCGTACCCGTAGTAGGCGGTCTTGGTGATCGTGGAGCCCTTGGGGACGATGGCGTAGGCGTTGGAGAACTCCATGCCGGAGAATGTGGCGCCGGCCTCGGCCGCCATCAGGGCGCCGTCGCCGGTGTCGACATTGGTGCCGAGCGCGCGGGACAGGAACGCACAGCCGCCGGTGGCGAGCACCACCGCGCCCGCGGTGATCCGGTAGTCGCGATCGAGCTGACGCTGATGGCCCGCCGCGCCGCGGACCGCGCCGGAGTCGTCGACGAGCAGTTCCAGGGCGGGGGAGTGATCGAGGATCCGCACCCCGATCCGGTTGAGCCAGGCCCGCATTCGGCGCATGTACTCCGGGCCCTGCACACCGGTGCGCAGTGAGGCGCCGGTGGCCGGGTCGACCGGGAACGGGTAGCGCCCCTCGGTGGCGAGGCGGTTCATGTTGGCGTAGGTCTGGTCGAGGACGCGGTCCATCCAGTAGTGGTCGGCGAGGTAGCCGCCCAGTGCCTCGCGGCTGGCCTTGGCGTTGGCGCGGGCGGTCTCCTCGCGGGCGACGTACCAGACGCCGGTGCCGGACGGTGCGGTGGCGCCGCTGGTTCCGCAGTAGCCCTTGTCGACGAGGATGACGTCGGCGCCTGCCTCGCGGGCGTGGATGGCGGCCCAGGATGCGGCGGGGCCGCCGCCGATGATGAGGACGTCGGTGGTTGTCTGCCAGGTCAACAGGGGCTCCTCGGGGTGGTGCGGATTGGGCTGAGTCGAGCAGTGGTGTGCGGTCGGGAGTGCCTGTCAGGCGCTCACCCGCGAATCCCGCTCGGCGAACTGGCTTTCCACTGGATCCAGGCCGTAATGACCACGCAGGGTGGTGGATTCGTAGTCCGCCCGGAACAGGCCGCGTTCCTGGAGGATCGGCACCACCCGGTCCACGAAGACCTCGAGTCCACCGGGCAGATACGGCGGCATGATGTTGAATCCGTCGGCCGCGCCCGCCTCGAACCAGGTCTGCAACTCGTCGGCCACCTGCTCGGGCGTGCCGGCGAAGGTTCGGTGCCCACGGCCGCCACCGAGCTTGCCGATGAGCTGGCGCACGGTCAGCTCCTCGCTCTCGGCGAGCTCCTTGACCAGGGTGAACCGGCTCTTGCCGCCCTGGATCTCGCTCTCGGCGGGCAGCGGTGGCAGCGGTGCGTCGAGGGCGTGCGCGGTGAGGTCGATCCCGAGCATCGAGGACAGCTGGCGCAGGGCGTAATCGGGGGAGATCAGGTCGGTGAACTCCTGCTCGAGCGCTCTGGCCTCCTCGGCGGTGTCGGCGATGAACGGCACCAGCCCGGGCAGCACCTTCAACTCGTGCTCGGCGCGACCGTATTTCGCCAGCCGCGACTTGAGATCGCGGTAGAACCGCACGCCTTCCTCGACGGTGCGCTGGGCGGTGAACACGGCCTCGGCGCGGTGGGCGGCGAATTCCTTGCCCGACTCCGAGGACCCCGCCTGCACCAGCAACGGCCTGCCCTGCGGACCACGCGGCGAGTTCAGCGGCCCCCGCACCCGGAACCGCTCCCCGGCGTAGTCGAGGGCGTGCACCTTGGCCGGATCGGCGAACACCCCGGTCTCGGGATCGAGCACGACCGCGTCGGACTCCCAGCTGTCCCACAGCGACAGCGCCACGTCGACGAACTCCTCGGCCCGCTCGTAGCGTCGGGCGTGCTCGGGAATCGCGTCGAGGCCGAAGTTGTAGGCCTCGTCGACATTGCCGGAGGTGACGATGTTCCACCCGGCCCGCCCGGCGCTGATGTGGTCGAGGGAGGCGAACTTGCGGGCCAGATTGAACGGTTCGTTGTAGCTGGTGGACGCGGTGGCGATCAGGCCGACCCGCTCGGTGACGGCGGCGATGGCCGAGAGCAGCGTCACCGGTTCGAACACGGTGAGCGCGTTGCGTTCCACGCGCGGACCGACCGCGAGGGTGTCGGCGAAGAACACCGAGTCGAGCTTGCCGCGCTCGGCGATGCGCCCGAGCTCCTGGAAGTGGCGCACATCGAGCACGCGCCGCTCGTCGGTCCGGGGATGGCGCCAGGCCGCCTCGTGGTGGCCGACACCCATCAGGAAGGCATTGAGGTGAAAGGTCTTGCGAGACACGAGAAGAGCTCCTGATCAGGCGTTGGTCGGGGAGGTGCGCCAGCGCGAGAGGCGGCGTTCCAGGGCGACGAGGGCGAAGTTGAAACCGAGGCCGATCAGCGAGATGGCCACGATGCCCGCGTACATCTGCGGGATCTGGAAGTTCTGCTGCGCGGCGGTGATCAGATAGCCGAGACCGGCCCGCGCGCCGATCATCTCCGCGGCGATGAGCACCAGGATCGACCCCGCCGCCGCCATCCGGATGCCGGTGAAGATGGACGGGATGGCCGCGGGCAGGATCACCTTCTGGAACAGCCGCAGCGGCGAGAAGCCCAGCGACACGGCCGATTTCACCAGCAGTGGGTCGACGGTGCGCACCCCGGTGATGGTGTTGAGCAGGATCGGGAAGAAGGTCGCGAAGCCGATCAGCGCGATCTTGGACGTCTCGCCGATGCCGAGGATCAGCACGAACACCGGCAGCAGCGCCAGGGCAGCGGTGTTGCGGAACAGCTCCAGCACCGGGTTCAGGAAATCCGAGACCGGCTGGTACCAGGCGATGGCGATCCCCACCGGAACCGCGATCACCAGGGCGATGGAGAAGCCGGTGAGCGAACGGGTGAGGCTGGCCGAGACATGTTCGCCCAGTTGACCGTTGGCGGCGAGCTCGACGAACGCCTCCACCACCACCGAGAACGGCGGCAGGAACACCTCGTCGACCACGCCGAAGCGCGGTGCGAGCTCCCACGCGCCGAGCAGCAGCACGATGGCCAACAGCGGTTTGAAAACGCGGTACAGGACGCGACCGGTGGCACTCGCGGCGCGGGACAAGCCGGTCGGCACCTCGACCGGTTTGCGGGCGGGTTCGGGTGGTTCGGTCGCGACCTCGGCCGGACGGTCGAGCAGCGGGACGGCGCTAGACATGGGCGGGACTCCTGTCGGTGGACGCGGCCACGGTGGCGGTGTCGGCGAGCTCGAGCTGCTGGGCCCGGCTCACCTCGCTCTGCAATTCGGTCCAGATGCGGTGGCGGTAGTCGCGGAACTGCTCGCTGGAGCGCACATCGGTGTCCCCGCCCCGGTCGATGTCGATGTCGATCACGGCCTTGACCCGGCCCGGACGCGAGGTCAGCACCGCGACCCGCTGGCCCAGATAAACCGCCTCGTCGATGCCGTGGGTGATGAACAGGATGGTCTTGCCGGTGGTGCGCCAGATCCGCAGCAGTTCGTCCTGCAGCGACTCCCTGGTCTGGGCGTCCAGCGCGGCGAACGGCTCGTCCATCAGCAGCACCTCGGGATCGAAGGCCAGGCTGCGGGCGATGGCCACGCGCTGCTTCATGCCGCCGGACAACTCGTGCGGGTAGCGGTCACCGAAACCGGCCAGCCCGACGAGCTCCAGGTAGTGGTCGGCGATCGCCTTGCGCTCCTTGCGGGGCACGCCCTTGGCCTCCAGGCCGAACTGGATGTTGGCGCGGGCGGTGCGCCAGGGCAGCAGCGCGTACTGCTGGAACACCACGCCGCGGTCGAGCCCGGGACCGGTGATCGGGGCGCCGTCGAGCAGAATCTCACCCGAACTGGGCGTGCTGAGTCCACCGAGCAGGTCCAGCAGCGTGGACTTGCCCGAACCACTGGGCCCGACCAGCACGAGGAACTCGCCCGCGGCGACCTCGATGGAGATGTCGTCGACCGCGGTGAACTTCTCCGCCGTGCCCCGCACGGCGAATTGTTTGCTCACCCCGTTGAGCGTGAGCTTTGCTGTGGCGCTGCTCATTTCGCGGCCACCACCTCTCCGGTCGGGCCGCTGGTCGGCTGATAGGTGCCGTTGGCGTAGGGGTTGTCGGCATTGGTGTAGAGGTCGGCGGCGGCGAGCTTGCCCCCGGGCAGTTCGCCGTTGCGCTCGAGCCAGTCGATCCAGATCTGGATCTCCTTGTCCACGATCACCGCGCCCGGTACCGGCAGGCCGGGGCTGCGCCAGTAGTCGAGCAGCTTCAGGTTCTCGTTGCGGCCGCGCTTGTTGATGATCTCGGTGAACTTGGCGACGACCTCCTCGCGCGGGGTGATCTGCAGCCAGCGGGTGGCCCGTGCGGTGCCCTGCACGAAATCGCGCACGGCCTCGGGGTTCTGGGCGATGTAGTCCTTGCGGAAGACGTAGGTGCCGTAGTTGAACTCGCCGAAGATGTCCTTGTCGGTGAACAGCGGGTGCAGCCCGCCCCGCTCCACCGCGGTCTCCCGGAACACGCTGCCGAGCGCGCCCACATCGATCTGCCCGCTGCGCAGCGCTTCCTCGGTGTTCACCGGCGGCACCACGATCAGCTGGACCTGCTTGATCTCGTCCTCGCTGAGGCCCTGCTGGTGCAGCCATTCACGGGTGACGAACTCGTGGTGGGCGCCCAGGGTGTTCACGCCGACCTTCTTGCCGATCAGGTCGCGGGCGGTGGTGACGCCCGCGCCCTCGCGCACGAAGTAGCCGGTGAAGGACTTGGCGTCGGAGCCGTAGGAGCTGAGCACCGCCTGGACCGGCGCGCCACCGGCGGCGAGCTTGACCACCGCGCCGTTGAAGGCGCTGCCGAACTCGAGCTGCTTGGTGGCCGCGGCCTGGATATTGGCCGGGCCGCTGGTGGAGTCGCCCTCCCACTGCAAGGAGATCTTGTCGAAGTAGCCGAGGTCGTCGGCCAGTTCGAAGGGCGTGACCTGCCCGGTCTGGCCCTGGTAGCGCAGCACCGCCTTGCCGTCGGCGTTGGTGGCGGGCTCGGAGCTGCCGCAGGCGGTGACCACCGCGAGAGCGGCGGGCGCGACGAGGGCGGCGGCGAGCGCGCGCAGCGGACGTCGTCGGAAGGTCTTGGACAACATGTTCGGCGAATTCTTTCGACGGCGTGCGTGATCGCGCGGCGGCCGGCAAAGGCACGCCGCGACGATCCGCACGAATGGCGGATTACCGGGGGTGGAGAAAAGGGGAATTCGGCGGCGCGGAATCGCCGCCGCGGGGTCAGCGGCGACAGAATCCGTGGGCCAGGCGCATGAGGTCCACCGTGCGACGGCGGACGAGCGCGGGAGATTCGATCATGTCGGGACTTTCGGTGCCGGGGGCGGCGTCGGGGACGCCGCCTCGAATTACATGGTGCGCGACTGTCACCGCTGGAGCAATGCTGATTTCACATCGTGGAAATCACGGTGAGTCGAATCCCTGACCAGCGGCGGCGGTATGGAAATACGGGCCGATGCGCACCGCGATCTGATGCATGGCCGGAATGACGGCGCGCACGAGATCGCGATCGAGCCGCACCGCGCGGGCCTGTACGCCGAGCGCGCCCCACACCTGCCGATCCGGCCCGAGCACCGGGACGGCGATCGCGCGGATCGGCTCGTCGCTGTCGATCTCCTCCACCGCGAAGCCGCGCCTGCGCACGGTGTCGAACAATTCGCCGTTGCCGCGATCGGCGCCGGCGGCGGCGTGCGCGAGCAACGCGTGCCCGACGGCACTGGCCTGTAGCGGCCGACGTTCCAGGGGAATCTGGTTGTGGCAGAAGGAGACCGGTGGTCGCGCCTGGAACACGGTCAGTGCCTCGTCGGCGTCGGCGACACTGAGACTGACGGTGATCTTGATCCCCGCCGCCAGCGCGTACAGGTGTGGCGCCGCGGCATCGAGCCCGAGTCGCGACAGGGCGGGGCGGGCCAGACAGGCCAGGCCGTGCCCGATCCGATAGCGGTCGGTGGCCGGGTCCTGTTCGAGCAGCCTGCCGCGCACCAGCGCCTGCGCCAGCCGGAAGGTGGTGCTCACCGGTAACCCGGCGCGTTGCGCGAGTTCGCTCAACGACAATTCGGGATCGCCGCCCTGAAAGCAATTCAGCACATGGACGGCGCGGTCGACGGCTTGGGCGCCGGAGCGCGGTGGTTCGGTGGCGGTCATGAAGGCCTCCTGCTCGACGACGTGGGGTGAACTATCGCCACCGGTATCGGCCGGCGCAATGATTCGGCGCACCGGTGAGCGAAATGCGCGCGCGGCGATCGAATCCGGGTGAGAACAAACCTGTCGGCGCCGGGAGGTTGCGGGGACGCTGAGGACATGCACGCGCGGCCGGTGGACCGTGCGCATCGCGTGCGCCGAATTGTGTGGAGAGAACGAGGGTTTCGATGAGCAATACCGAGCCGGGCGATGCAGTACCTCCGGTGGCGGACACGCCGCACGAGGAAGAGGACCTGACCGCGGCGCCCGAGCGGCCCGGCCCGGCCTTGTCGCGGCGCACGCTGTTCGCCGGTGCGGGCGCGGCGGTGGCCGTGGTGGGCGGCGGTGGCCTCGCCGCCTGGCTGACCACTCGCCGCACGCCGGGCGCGGGCGGGGTGAACCGGGCCCTCAAGATCGGGCACGGTGGCGGCATCTGTGAGGCGCCGCTCTACGCGGCCGTCCATCAGGGCATCTTCGAGAAGCACGGTCTGGATGTCGAGATCATCAAGACCGGTGGCGACGAGATCAAGGACGCCGTCGGCGCCGGCAAGCTCGACGCCGCGCCCGGCATCTTCTTCTCCTGGCTCAAGCCCATCGAACAGGGCATCGACGCCAAGCTCGCGGTCGGCCTGCACGAGGGCTGCCTGCGCATCGTGGTGCCGCCGGACAGCCCGATCAAGTCGGTGGCGGAACTGCGCGGCCAGCCGGTCGGCGTCGGAGCCATCGGCGACTCGGCCATGTCGTTCTTCTCCCTCGACCTGCTCGACGCGGGACTGAACCCGAGCGAGGACGTGGACTGGCGCGTCTTCGCCAACGACCAGCTGCCCGACGCCCTCGATCGCGGCGAGATCGTCGCGATCGCGGCGAGCGACCCGATCGCCCTGCTGCCCACGCTGAAGGGCAAGGCCCGCGAGCTGACCAACAACTCGCAGGGCATCAACAAACAGCACTACTGCTGCGCCACGGCGATCAACGGCAAACTGTTGCGCGAGGATCCGGATGCGGCGCGGGCGCTGGTGACCGCCTGGGCGGAGGGCAGTCGCTGGGTGGGTGCCAACATCCCGGCCACGGCCGCCCTGCAGGTCGAGCACAAGTACGTCGCCGCCGAACTGCCCGTGGTCGAGTCCATTCTGGCGACCTATGGCTACAACCCGTCGGCGTCCAAGCTCAAGGCCGAGATCACCCCCGGCATCGCGAAATTCGCCAAAACTGGGTATCTCGACCGCAAGACCGATCCCGACGCGCTGGCGAACAAGGTGTACGTCGATCTCGGCCTGAAGTGGTGAGCCGTTGACCACGACAGTCGCGAAGCCGGTCACGGCCACCGCGGCGCCCGCCACCGCGCGGGCGTTGCGGTACCCGCCCACGCTCGGCTTCGCGGTGACCTGGGCGATCTGGGCGCTGACCGCCGCGCTCACCCTCGGGCTGCCGGACCGGATCGACGCCGCCGACCCGCTGGCCGCCGGACTGCTCTTCGCGGGTGTCACCGTGGTGCTCACCGGCTGGGCGATCCTGGGCTACACCCGCTACGCGACCGCGGCCCAACTGCGGGAGTGGACGCCGTGGATCGGGGTGATCGGCGCGTGGGTGCTGGTGTGGGAGTGGACGACCGCCAAGACCGGCTGGCTGGTGCCGCCGCACTTCGCCTCGCCGCAACACCTGCTGCTCGCCTTCTACGAGGACGCGGGCATCCTCGCCTCGAGCACCTGGCATTCGGTGCTGCTGTTGCTGATCGGCTTCACCATCGGCGCGATCGCCGGCTTCGGCACCGGACTGGCGATGGGCTGGTCGAAAGTCGCCTCGTACTGGGGCAATCCGTTCCTCCAGTTCTTCGGACCGGTACCCGCGGCGACATTGCTGCCGCTGGTGCTGGTGCTCTCGCCGTCGACGTACGCAGGCAGTGTGTTCATGGTCGCGTTCGGCGTGTGGTTCCCGGTGGCGGTGCTGACCCGCGCCGGTATCGCCGGGGTGGCCCGCGGCTACTTCGACGTGGCCCAGACCCTGGGCGCCTCACCACGTTTCCTGATCTGGCGGGTCGCGGTGCCCGGGGCGCTGCCGAGCATCTTCACCGGGCTGTTCATGGGGCTCGGTGCCTCGCTGGGCGCGCTGGCGGTGGCCGAACTGCTGGGTGTGCGCGACGGTCTCGGCTGGTACATCCAGTGGACCAAGGGCTGGGCCGCCTACCCGCGCATGTACACCGCGATCATCATCATGGTGGTGGTCTGCCGGTTGCTGATGTTGATCTTGTTCCGGGTCCGTAACCGGGCCCTGAACTGGCAGAAGGATCTGGTGCGATGGTGAACGATCTGCTGCTCGGCAGCGCCGTGGACATCGAGGGCGTGTCCCACCAGTTCAGCGTCGACGGACCACGCCGCCGCGGTGTCCTCGACCGGCTGCTCGGCCGACCCGCGCCCACCCCGACCCGGGCCCAGGAACTGGGCAGGCTGCGGGTGCTCACCGACATCAGCCTGCGCATCGAACCCGGCGAGTTCGTCGCCCTTCTCGGTCCGTCCGGCTGTGGCAAGTCGACGCTGCTGCGGCTGCTGGCCGGACTGGAACGACCCTCGCGCGGCAGCGTGCGGGTCGACGGCGACGAGGTCCACGGCCCGGATCCGCACCGCGCGTTGATGTTCCAGGACGCGACCCTGTTCCCGTGGCGCACGGTCGCCGAGAACGTGGCACTGGGTCCCCAGGCCCGCGGCACCCTCGAAGCCGACCGCGAGCGGATCGAGGAGGCCCTGCGGCTCGTCGGCCTCGACAGCTTCCGCGACAGCCTGCCCGCGCAGCTCTCCGGCGGTATGGCCCAGCGGGTCTCGCTGGCACGGGCGCTGGTGAACCGGCCGCGGCTGTTCCTGCTCGACGAGCCACTGGGCAAGCTCGACGCGCTGACCAGGGCCACCCTGCAGCAGGAAATCGCCCGGCTGTGGCAGGCCGACGGCTTCACCGGGGTACTGGTCACCCACGATGTGGACGAGGCCCTGCGCCTGGCCGATCGCGTGGTGGTGTTCTCCCCGCGCCCCGGCAAGGTGATCGCCGAACTCCCGGTGGAGCTCGAGCGTCCCCGCGATCACGACAACCCCGACTATCTGCGACTGCGGCGTGAAGTGCTGCGGTTGCTCGGCGAAACAGGAAGGTCGGCGGCATGACCATCGACATCGGGCAATCCACGCGTACCGCGGCGGTCTTCGAGTCCATCGACCAGGCCGTCGGGCACACCCCGCTGGTCCGGCTCAACCGGATCACCGAGGGCATCGCGGCCACGGTTTACGTCAAGCTCGAATACCTCAATCCCGGTGGCAGCGTGAAGGATCGGGCGGCGCGCAACATGCTCGACACCGCCGAGGCGGCGGGGGAGTTGCGGCCCGGTGGGGTGGTCGTCGAGGCCACCTCCGGTAATACCGGCATCGGGTTGGCCGCGATCGCCGCCGCGCGGGGGTATCGCACGGTGGTGGTCGTGCCGGACAAGTCCAGCCGCGACAAGATCGCGCTGCTGCGGGCCTACGGCGCCGAGGTCCACGTGACGCCCGGTGGACGACCGGTCGGGCACCCGGAACACCTGCGTAGTGTCGCGCTGCGACTGGTCGAGGAGATTCCCGGCGCCTGGTTCGCCGGTCAGTACGACAATCCGGCCAACCCCGATGCGCACCGCCAGACCACCGGCCCCGAGATCTGGGCCCAGACCGGCGGCACCGTCACCCACTACGTAGCGGGCATCGGTACCGGCGGAACCGTCAGTGGGGCAGGCGAATTCCTCAAGGAGGCGTCCTCGGGTCGGGTGCAGGTGGTCGGTGCCGATCCCGAGACCTCGGTGTACGGCGGTGGTGACGGGCGCGCCTGGTACGTCGAATCGGTCGGGCACTACCTGCACCCGGAGACCGAGCTCGACGAGTGGCCGGAGTCCTACCACACCGCCGTGATCGACCGGATCGAGCGGATTCCCGACGGGGAGTCCCTGCGGGTGCTGCATCGCCTGGCCAAGGAGGAAGGACTCCTGCTCGGCGGCTCGTCGGGCACGTCGATCGCGGCCGCCCTGCGGGTGGCGCGGACGCTCGGTCCCGACGACGTCGTGGTGGTGATCGCACCCGACTCCGGGCGGGGCTACCTGTCGAAGTACTTCGACGACGGCTGGTTGGGGCAGTTCGGGTTCCCGCTGCTGGTGTCGCATACGTCGCCCATTGTGGGTTCGCTGCTGTCCGCGGAGCCGGAAACCCTGCTCGCCGCGCGGCCCGGTGCCGTCCGTGTCCTCGCCTCGACGACCACCGTCGCCGATGCTCGCGCCGAACTCGCTGCGCGCGAGGCGCTTCCGGTCGTCCTGGCGCGACCGTCGGCGGGACCGATCGTGGTGGCCGAGGTGCTCGGCGCCGTGACGGCCTCCGGTCTGGCCACGGCACCCGAGGGTGACACCGTGGCTGATCATCTGGACCCGCCGCTCCCGTTCGCAGGAACGACCGAACCGGTGGATGTTGCTGTGCGCAGGCTCGCCGACCAACGTGGTGAGGTGCTGATCGTGCACGAGGGCCAGGTCGTCGGCTCGCTCGACATCGCTGATCTGGGCAAGGCTGCGGTGGAGGTGTCGGGCGCCGAGTCCGGCGACACGAAGTCGGCCGACAGCGGGTCCGGCGTCGCGGCGCCCGGTGCGACGGCGCCGGCCGAAACCGAGTCGGCCGAAACCGAGTCGGTCGAAAACGAGTTCATCGTTGCCGGGTCTGTCGGCACCGCGTCGGTCGGGACAGGGTCCATCGCTGCGGCGTCGGTCGACACCGCGTCGGCTGTCTCGGGTTCGGCCGATCCGATCGCCGCGGAGAACTCGGCGGGCATTGCCGAGGCGGGTGCGCGATGAGACGCGCGGGCTGGGTCGTTCCGGTCCTCGTGGCACCGCTGCTGCTCGCTGCTCCCGCCAACGCCCACGTCACCGCCGTCGCGCCGGACGCGGCACCCGGCGCCTACACGGTGGTGACCCTGCGGGTGCCGACGGAATCGGCCACCGCCAGCACGGTCGGCCTCGAGGTGGACCTGCCGCGCGATCAACCGCTGGCCGTGGTGCGCAACGAGACCACGCCGGGCTGGGACGTGGTGCTGCGGAGCACTCGCCTGAGCACCCCGATCGACAACGGGCACGGCAAGAAGATCGGCGAGGCGGTGTCGACGGTGACGTTCACCGCCCGCGACGGATCCGGGGTGGCGCCGGGTGAGTTCGCCGAATTCCGGCTGCTCCTCGGCCCGTTCCCGGAATCCGGCGTCCTCACTTTGCCCACCCGTCAGACCTACAGCGACGGCACGGTGGTCGGCTGGATCGAGCAGAGCGTCGACGGCACCGAGGCCGACAAACCGGCCCCGGAGATCCGGCTCACCGGCGGCGGACACGCAGGGGCGCACGGCAATTCGTCGCCGCCCGCGGTCGCGGCAGCCGCCCCGAGCGGCTGGTCGGACTCGGCCGGACTGGCCGTATCCCTGGTCGCGCTGGTGATCGCGGGCCTCGCCTTCTTCGTCCGGGGACGGCGTACCGAACCCCCGGCACCCACGGCGCGGTGATGGTGACGGCGGCAATGGGCGGCGCAGACATCCACTGGGCGCGCGGTGCGCGCCCGTGGTGGCGACGGTTGGCCGGCGGACCACCGAACCACCGGGCGGACTCGGCGGTCGAGCCCCGGGAGCAGCCGTCCCCGGACGAGCGAGACCCGGGGTGGGGCGACGCGCTCACCGCCTCGGTACTCGCTTGGACGGCTTTCGTCGGTGGATAGTCGCGCACACGTCGGCCTCGATCGGCATCAGGCGCGCGCGGGGCTCTGTCCGCGCGGCCGAGCCGACGCGGACGAGGGCGCCGAGCCGGCTCGCGGTGCGGGGGCGCACGACAGCGAGCTTGCCGGACTGCTCGCGTACGTCCATGCTGCCCCGGTCGCGGTGTCGGCCTCCTTCTCTGCCGAATTCGGCAGAGGCAGGCGGTCGCGGGAAGCCGCTGCTGAGCTGCTGATTCGTGGGGCATATCCGGGGTGTGCGGAGCGACGTCGACGTGGATTGCGTTGGGCGGTCGTGTTGTTCGCCACATGCTTGTGGACGTTGGGTGCGGTGGGCGTCGCTGCGGCGCACGCGGTGCTCGTCGGCACCGACCCCGGTTACGGCACCGTGCTGCCGTCCGGGCAGGACCGCGTATCGGTCACGTTCGACGAAGCCGTCACCGTCGCCGAATCGGGCCTGGCCGTGCTCGACCGCGACGGCGTCCGGGTGCCGACCGGCGAGATCCGCTACACCGACAACGATCACACCATCTCCACCACCCTGCCCGCCGACCTGGCCGACGGCACCTACCTGCTCAGCTGGGTCATCCTGTCCGCCGACGGCCACACCGTCGGCGGGTCCAGTGTCTTCGGCCTCGGCACCCCACCCGACACCACCCTCGCAGCTCCGGCCCCCGATCCACTCCTCGCCGCCCTGGACACGATGGTCCGATTGCTCACCGCCCTCGGCTATCTCGGCATCGTCCTCGCCCTCGGTGTAACGGTGGTCGTCCTGGTGTGCGGCCCGGCCCCACCCGCGGCTGTCCGACAGTCCGGCCTCGCCGGAGCGGCCCTGGTCGCCACAACCGCCGTCGCGATCTTCGCCCTCACCCCCGGCCGCCTCGGCGGCACCGCAGGCTGGACCGACCCCGCCGTCTGGTCGAACGCACTGACCTCCACCACCGGCGCCTCGGCCCTGCTCCGCGCCTTCGGCGCCGTACTACTCGCGTTCGGTCTCACCCGCGCCGTGAAAGTGCTTGCTACACAGTCCGGTCAGGTGCGCGGCGGTGTGCCCGTCAGCGTAGGAGCTGTGTCCGGCGCCCGTACCGCTGACCGCGGCGAGGCATCAGGAGATCGGGCGAGCGCGATACACGGGACCTCGGCGCACCGAGCGCACGGAGAATCCGATCACGCGCGGCTTCGAGGCCGCTTGTCGGACGGTTCGCTCGTCGAAAGCTTCCTGGTTCGCATCCCCGCCGCGTACCCTGCGCTCGTTCCGGCGGCGGTGGGTGCGCTGATCGTCATTGTTGCTGCCGCAGCGTCGGGGCATGCCGTGGCGGGACCGAATCGCCTTGTGGCAGTGGCGAGTACGACGGCTCATATCGCGGCGATGGCCGTGTGGGGCGGCGGGATCGTCGCGGCACTGTTGCTCTGGCGAGGTGCCGAGCGCATCGCGGCGCTGCGACGTTTCGGCGCCCTCGCGATCGGCGCCGTCGCCGTCCTGGCGGTGACCGGCACCGTACAGGCGGTGCGCGGCGTGGAACCCCTTGCCGCACTGTGGACCACGAGCTGGGGCCGCCTGCTGCTCGCCAAACTCGCCCTGGTGGCACTGGCGCTCACCGTCGCGTCGGTGATCCGGCGCCGACTCCACGACGGCGCGCGGGTCGCGACCTCTCGCGGACTGCTGCGGATCGAATCCGTGGTCCTGGGTGCCGTGCTCGTCGTGAGCGCCGTCCTGGCCGGAATCACCCCGGCCCGCGATGCCTACGACCCGCCGGTGCACACGAACGTGGCCCTCGGCCCGCTGACCGCCGTCCTCGACGTCGACGGAGCAGGCTCGGGCGAACAGGAATTCACCGTGCGGATCGCCGACGCGACCGGAACACCGCTCGATGTCCTAGAACTGACCGGCCGCCTGACCCGCGACGACGAAACCCTGCCCCTCGACATCGAATTCCGCCGGGTCACCCCGGAGAACCTCGGCCCCGACCACTTCCTCGCCGAGCCCCGAATCCCGGGCCGAGGGGAGTGGCACCTGCGCCTCACCGTCACCGTCGACCGCAGCACGGCCTACGCGGCGACGGTGCCGTACCGGGTCTGGTAACCGCAGGACAGTTCGAACCGGTCAACGCGATCGGTGTCTCGGCCTATCGCGGGGGCGGTGCCGGCCAACTAGTCGCGCCGAGTTCCCGGGAGATGGTCCTGGCGGTGGTACGGACGGCGTCGATCGTCGCCTCGCCCGCGGGCCAATCGGTGGTCGGCAGCACTACGCCGACCGCACCGACGACGGCCCCCGCGCGATCGAAAACCGCTCCGGCGACACAGGATTCGCCCAGCACCGCCTCATCGCACTCGTAGCCGAGGCCGGTCGCCGCCACCTCGCGCAGTTGCGCGGCCAGCTGCGCGGGATCGGTGACGGTGGCGCCGGTCATGCTGCGCAACTCGACGTCGGCGGGCGCGAGATGGGCGAGCACGGCTTTGCCGAGCGCACTGGCGTGCGCGGGGATCTCGATGCCGACCTCGGGCATCTGCCTGCTGCCGTCGGGGCGCGGCTCGTGGTGGATGATCACGATGTCCTCGCCGAGCAGCACGCCGACGCGCACCGCGAGTCCGGTCTGTCTGGCCAGTTCATGAGCCCAGGTCAGGGCGCGGGCCCGCAGGTCGAGCGTGTCGAGGTAGACGTTGCCGAGGCGAAGGACCGCGGGACCGAGCTGGTAGCGGCCGCCGCCGTGCTCCTGGACCACCATGCCGTGCGCGGTGAGCGTGCGCACGATGCCGTGCGTCGTGGTCGCGGGCAGTCCGAGCTCGGCGGCCAACTCCGACAGGGTCATCCGCCGCGAGCCCTGCAGGGCGAACAGGATGCGGACAGCTCGATCGACCGACTGGATCACGCCGTGCCTTTCATGAATCACTCGCTGGGTCTTGTGACGCAGGCAACATCAACGTACTCTACGAATTCAATTCGACAATGTCGAATCTGATTCGAGAATACCTCGGGAGATCCCCATGGATGGTCTGCGTACCCCGCAGCAACTCGCCGCCGAAGTCCTCGGTACGGCATTCCTCGTGTTCGTCGGTGTCGGTGCGGTGCCTGCCACGCTCATCGTCAACGGCGAGGCGCCGTTCACGATGGCCGACCTCGGCATCATCTCGCTGGCCTTCGGCACGGTCGTGGTCGCGACCGTGTACGCCTTCGGTCACGTGTCCGGCAACCACATCAACCCGGCGGTGACACTGGCACTGGCGCTGACCGGGCAGTTCCCGTGGCGACGGGTCCCCGCCTATCTCGCCGCCCAGCTGGTCGGCGCGGTGCTGGGCGCGCTGGCGATCATCGGCGTGCTCGGCCGGCGGGCCAGCGAGGTCGGCCTCGGTGTCGCCGCCTACGGCGAGGGCGTGGGCGCCGGGCAGGCGTTCGTCGCCGAGTTCGTCGGGACGTTCATCCTGGTCCTGACCGTTCTGCTGGTGGTGCAGCGCGCCGCACCGCCCGGCTTCGCCGGTATCGCGATCGGCCTGGTGGTGTTCGCCGTGATCGTGCCGGTCGCCCCCGCCACCGGCGCGTCCATCAACCCCGCGCGCACGCTGGGACCCATGCTGATCCAGCAGGTCTGGGGTGGCGCGGTGGACTGGGGCCAGGCCCCGGTCTACCTGGCCGCCGAATTCTGTGCGGGCGCTGCCGCCGCACTCGTGGTGCGCGCGCTGACCCGCACCGACCCCGTCCGTGTCACCGCCGACACGGCCGCTTGAGGAGAGACAACCGATGAAGAAACTGATCAACGATCCCGCGACGGTGATCCACGACGCGCTCTCGGGTCTGGCCGCCGCGCACCCGGAGCTGCGGGTCGACCTGGACAACCGCCTGGTGTTCCGTGCCGAGCCGCCCGCGCCCGGCAAGGTGGCGCTGCTCTCGGGCGGCGGTTCGGGGCACGAACCGCTGCACAGCGGGTTCGTCGGCGCGGGCATGCTCGATGTCGCCTGTGCCGGTGAGGTTTTCACCTCGCCCGTGCCCGACCAGATCCTGGCCGCGACCACCGCCGTGGACACCGGCGCCGGGGTGCTGCACATCGTGAAGAACTACACCGGTGACGTGATGAACTTCGAGATGGCCGCCGAACTGGCCGCCGCCGAGACCGGCACCACGGTGGTGCCCGTGATCGTGAACGACGATGTCGCCGTGCAGGACAGCCTGTTCACCGCGGGCCGCCGCGGTGTCGCGGGCACCGTGGTGGTGGAGAAGATCGCCGGGGCCGCGGCCGAGCAGGGCCGTGCGCTGGACGAGGTCGCCGCCGTGGCGCGCACGGTGAACGATCGCACCCGCAGCATGGGCATGGCGCTGACCTCGTGCACGGTGCCCGCCGCGGGCAAGCCCACCTTCGAACTCGGCGAGGGGGAGATGGAGATCGGCGTCGGCATCCACGGCGAGCCGGGGCGGCGCCGGGCCGAGCTCGCGCCCGCCAAGGAGGTCGCCGCGATGCTGGTCGAGCCGATCCTGGCCGATCTGCCGTGGCGCGCGGGCACGGAGGTGCTCTGCTTCGTCAACGGCATGGGCGGTACTCCGCTGCTCGAGCTGTACATCGTGTTCGACGAGGTCGCACGGATCCTGGCCGCCCACGGCGTGCGGATCGCTCGCTCGCTGGTCGGTCCGTACATCACCTCGCTGGAGATGGCAGGCTGCTCGGTGACGCTGACCGAGCTCGACGACGAACTGCTGACACTGTGGGACGCGCCGGTGCGCACGCCCGCCCTGCGCTGGGGAGCCTGATCATGACGACGATCGATCCGAGTCGGTGGCTGCGCGCATTCGCGACGCTGATCGACGAGCACACCGAGGAACTCACCGCCCTCGACGCCGCCATCGGCGATGCCGACCACGGCAGCAACATGCAGCGGGGTGCCGCCGCGGTCGTGGCCGCGCTCGACGACGATCCGCAGCCAACCCCGGGGGCGGTGCTCAAACAGGCGGGGATGGTGCTGATCCGTAGTGTCGGCGGTGCGAGTGGTCCGCTCTACGGCACGTTCTTCCTGCGCAGTGCCGCCGCGGCCGGGACCGGCGAGCTCGACGGACCGGCCTTCGCCGCGGCCTTCCGGGCGGGGCTGGACGGGGTGGTCGCGCGCGGCAAGGCCGAGTCGGGTGACAAGACGATGTTCGACGCGCTCGCCCCCGCCGCCACCGCGCTCGACGCGGAGCTGGCCGCGGGCGCCGCGCTTCCCGAGGCGCTCGATGCGGCGCTCGTGGCGGCCACGGCGGGCCGCGACGCGACGATTCCGCTCATCGCGCGCAAGGGCCGCGCCTCCTATCTGGGGGAACGCAGTGTCGGACACCAGGATCCGGGGGCGACCAGTGCGACCCTGCTGGTCCGCGCCGCGCGCGAGGCGCTGCGATGATCGGGATCGTGGCGGTCTCGCACAGTCACGCGCTCGCCCGGGCGGCAGTCACGCTGGCGCGCGAGATGCTGCACGAGCAGCCGGTGCGTATCGAGATCGCGGCCGGGCTGGACGAGACGACATTCGGCACCGACGCGGTCGCGGTGTCGGAGGCGATCACCGCCGCCGACAGTGGTGACGGCGTGTTGGTGCTCATGGACATGGGCAGCGCGGTGCTCTCGGCCGAACTCGCCATCGACCTGCTCCCGGGCGAACATCGCGTGCGCTTGTGCGCCGCACCGTTCGTCGAAGGGCTGATGGCCGCGGCGGTTTCGGCGGCGGGCGGCGCGGATCTGGCCGAAGCGGCCGGCGAGGCATCGAATGCGTTGGCGGGCAAGCAAGTACACCTGGGCTCCGATGCCGATGCCGATGCCGATGCCGATACTGGTGGCGGTGGCGGTACCGATGGCGGTGCTGGCACCGATCGCGGTACAGGTGGCGTTGCTGGTGCGGGTGGCCGTGCCGGTGCCGGTGCCGGTGGCGGTGCTGGTGCCGGCGGGGGTGCTGGTGCTGGCAGCGGTGCCTGTGGGGATGCCGGTGTCGATGTTGGGTCGTCGGCTGCGCCAGCGGAATCCGGTCCGCGGGCGCGGGCTGAGTTCGTGGTCGAGAATCCCCACGGACTGCACGCGCGGCCCGCGGCCAAGCTTGTCGGTGCCGTGCGCGCACTCGACGCGCAGGTCCTGCTGCGCAATCTCACGACCGGCGCGGGCCCCGCGCCCGCGTCGAGCCTGAGCCGGACGGCGGCGCTCGGCGCGCTGTCCGGGCACCGGATCGAGGTCACGGCAACGGGTTCCGATGCCGAGACGGCCGTCGAACGGGTGCTGGCACTGGCCGACCGGCACTTCGACGAGGAACCGTCCGGTGTCACCGCGCCACCGACGGTCGAACACCGGGGCGGCCCGTTGCCCGCGTCGCCCGGCATCGGAATCGGGCCGCTGTGGCGGATCGCGGCCGAGGAGTTCACCGGCGCCGACCTCGCCGCGGTGGACCCGGCCGCCTCGCCCGCGGACGAACGGCTCCGCCTCGATGCCGCACTCACCGCGGTGCGCGCCGACATCGACCGCCTGCGCGCCCGAGCGGGCGGGGAAGCGGGGATCTTCGAGGCGCATCAGCTGCTGCTCGACGACACCGAACTACTCGGCGCCGTACACGAACGCCTCGCCGCGGGCGAGACCGCGGCCTCGGCGTGGAGCCGGACACTCGGCGCCGCCGCGGACGAGCTCGACCGGCTGCCCGACGACTACCAGCGCGCGCGGGCCGGTGACCTGCGAGCCGTGCGCGACCAGGTGCTGGTGGCCTTGCTCGGCCGCTCGGCCCAGGTGATCAGCCGGGCCGGTGTGCTCGTCGCGGCCGACCTCACGCCCGCGCAGGCCGCCGCGCTCGACCCGACGCTGGTGGCCGGAATCGTGCTCGCGCACGGGAGTCCGACGGCCCACAGCACGATCCTGGTGCGCGCCCGGGGAATCCCCGCCGTCGTCGGCGCCGGGTCCGGGGTGCTCGAGGCGCCGGAGGGGATCGTCGTCGCCGTGGACGGAAAGGTCGGCACCGTGGTCGTCGGCCCAGGGGACAATGTCCTCGCCGACTACACCGAACGCGCTGTCGCGCAACAGAAACAGCGCGAAGCCGCCGTCCACGAGGCCCGCAGGCCCGCCACCACGACCGATGGGGTGACCGTGCACGTCGCGGCCAACATCGGATCGCTGGACGACGCGCGGGCCGCCGTGCGCAACGGCGCCGATCTCGCGGGGCTGGTCCGCACCGAATTCCTGTTCCTCGGCCGCGCCGCCGCACCGTCGGTCGACGAACAGGAACAGATGTACCGGGCGCTCGCCGAGGCTGCCGACGGGCGCCGCCTGATCCTGCGCACCCTCGACGTGGGCGGCGACAAACCGCTGCCCTACATCGACCAGGCGCCGGAGGCGAACCCCTTCCTCGGGGTCAGGGGCATCCGGCTCGCACTCGCCCAGCCGCACCTGCTGCGTGATCAACTCACCGCGATCGGCCGGGTCGCCGCCGATCACCCCATCGGCGTCATGTTCCCGATGATCACCCAGCTCGCCGAACTGCGGGCGGCCCGCCGCATCCTCGCCGAGGTCGTCGACCCCGATATCGCCCTGGAAGTCGGCATCATGATCGAGGTCCCCGCCGCCGCGGCCAAAGCCGCTGCCTTCGCCGAGCACGTGGACTTCGTGAGCATCGGCACCAACGACCTCACCCAGTACGCGCTGGCCGCCGAACGCGGCAACGAATCCCTCGGCGCCCTCGCCGACCCGCTCGACCCCGGCGTCCTCCACCTCGTCGACGCCGTCCGCCGCGGCATCGCCGGGCGAGCCCGGGTGGCGGTCTGCGGCGAAGCGGCCGCCGACCCCGCCGCCGTACCCCTGCTACTCGGCCTCGGCGTCGACGAACTCAGCGTCTCGCCACCCTCGGTGCCACTGGTGAAGGCCGCGGTCCGCGAACTCGACACCGCCGCGTGCCGCGCGCTCGCGACGCGCGCCCTGACGTGCGAGTCCGCGCAGGAGGTCCGGGCATTGACTTGACGATCGTCAGCGCCGGGAATCGAACGGCACAGGGCAGCAGGGGGTTTCGCTGCAGACCAGCAGGTCGTCACACCCCGCAGCCAGCGCCGCACGCAAGGTGTCGCGCACCGCGGTGAGCTCGGCCAGCTTCGCATCGACCTCGCTCAGTTTTCGTGCCGCGCGGGCGTGCAGCCCGGCATCGGTGCGCCGTCGGCCGACCGGGGTGGCGGCGAGGAGCTCGGCGACCTCGTCGAGGGTGAATCCGAGTCGCTGGGCGGCCTTGATCACCCGCAGCACCGTCACCGCCTGTTCCGGATACTGCCGATGTCCACCCAGGGTCCGGCGCGGCTCGGCCAGGAGTCCGCGCCGCTCGTAATATCGCAGGGTCTGCACATTCACGCCCGCGGCCGCTGCCAGCTCACTCGTGCGCAACCCGTCCATGACCATCCACCGATCGCCGACTCACCCTGGTCTCCGCTACCCACGGTAAACCTGTACCCGGGTACCGGATGCAAGTGCTCGGCGAGAGCCCGCGACGTCAGGCGTCGGATTCGCGGTCCTCGGTGCGCGGCGCGACCGCGCCGGACAGCCGGATCACACCCGCGTCCAGGTCAAGATCGAGGCGCGGCTCCCTGGGTTGCCCGTTCGAGTCGCCCGTCTCCTCGTTCTGCAGCTTCTTGCCCGGAAACAGCTCGCCCATGATTCCCACGCCTCCACGATAGCCGCGGTAGCCACCAGTTGGCCGGGCCCATGAGCTGGACCAGGGCGGGGACGAGGAGCATGCGGACGAGGGTGGCGTCGAGGATCAGGGCGATGATCATGCCGAGGCCGAGCAGGCGCATGGGGGTGAGCGGGGAGAGGGCGAAGGCGCCGGTGACCAGGATGAGCAGGACCGCGGCCGCGGTGATGACGCGGGCGGTGGTGACGGTGCCGGTGCGGACCGCGGCGGCGGTGTCGGCGCCGTCGCGGTGCGCCTCGGCCATGCGGGAGAGCAGGAAGACCTCGTAGTCGGTGGACAGCCCGAACACCACGGCGATGATCAGCACGGTCATGCCCGCGGGCAGCGGGCCGGGACTGATGCCGAGGACCGAGGCCAGGTGGCCCTCGTAGAAGATCCAGGTCAGCACGCCGAAGGTGGCGGCCAGGCTGAGGAAGGCCATCAGCACGGCCTTGATCGGCAGCACGAGGGACCGGAACGCCATCGTCAGCAGGACCATCGTGGCGAGCACCATGACCGCGATCATCAGCGGCAGGTTGCCCAGGGTGGACTCGACGCTGTCCAGGGTGGCCGCGGTGTCGCCGCCGACGGCGATCGTGGTCCCCTCGGGCGGTTCGAGCGCGCGCACGGCCTCGACAGTCGCGGTGGCGGCCTCGCTGCGGTCGGCGTCGGTGAGGAAGACGTGCACGACGACGAAATCCTCGTCGCGCCCCACCTGGACCACCTCGTCGACGCCGTCGAGCGCGCCGACCTCCCGCAGAACCCGGCCCACCGCCGCCGACGGCGGCACGGCACCATCGACACCGCGCAGCAGCACCGTCGCCCCGCTCGCCGCGGCGGGGAAGGTCTCGGTGAGCTCTTCGACGGTGTCGCGCATGTCGCTGCCGAGCGGCAGCGCGCGATGATCGATCTCCCCGAGCCGGATACCGGTGAGCGGTGCGGCCAGCACGAGCAGGATCGCGCCGACGACGATCGCCACCGTCCCCGGACGCCGCAGCACCCCGTCGACCACCCGGCCCCAGAAGTGCTCGGTGCGCGTCGAGGACTTCGCCCGCCCGATCCGCGGGCCGAACAGCGTGAGCAGCGCGGGCAGCACGGTGAGTGAAAGTACCGCGGCCAGCGCCACCGCCGCGATCGCGCCGATGCCGAGCGAGCGCAGCACCGCCTGCGGGAACACGAGAGTGCCCGCGAACGCGCAGATCAACAGCAGCGCGGAGACCGCGACGGTGCGCCCCGCGGTCGCGTAGGTCCGTGCCACGGCCGCGCGTACGTCCCCACTCGCGCCGTACTCCTCCCGGAACCTGCTGACCAGGAACAACCCATAGTCGATGGCCATGCCGAGGCCGAGCAGCGAGGCGATGTTGACCGCGAAGGTGGTCACCTCGGTCGTTTCCGCCAGCAACCGGATGGCGCCCAGCGCACCCCCGACCGCGAGCACCCCGACCACCACCGGCAACGCACCGGCGGCGAGCCCACCGAACACCAGCACGAGGATCACCAGCGTCAACGGCAGCGAGATCGACTCCGCCACGATGAGATCGCGCTGGGACCGCTCGATGATCTCGGTGTTCAGCGCGCTGTAGCCCGACAGCCGGGTCTCGACATCGGGCACCCGCAGCGCCTCGGCGATCGCGGGATAGGCGGCGATGCGCTCGGTGTCGTCACCGGCGGTGAACACCACCGCGACCGCGTGCCTTCTGTCTTCCGAGACCAGGAAGTTCTTGCGCGGCGGCTGCGCGGTCCAGTAGCTGTCCACCGGGCGCGCCAGCAACTCCGGGTCGATCCGCTCGATCCCCGCGCGAACCCGCGGCCCGAGCTCGTCGATGGTCGTTCCGTCGGGCGCGGTGTAGAGCGCGACCACATCGGGACTCTGTGGGCCCAGATGCTCGGTGACCACCCGATCCACCAGCGCGGACTCACTGTCCGGGTCGATGAACCCACCCGCGCTGAGTCGTTCGGTGACCCCCGCGCCGTACGCGGCGCACAGACCGATGAACACCACGACCACCGCCAGGACGGCGCGCGGTCGGGCCAGGACGAGCCGAGCCAGGACACTCATCGCCGCGGATCCGCCGAATCACGCACGGGCAGGTCGGCTTCGAGCATGGCGACGATCCGATCGAGCAGTGCCTCCACCCGGTCCTCGATCCCGGCACCGTTGCGCGCGGACACGGTCAGATGCGTGCGCCCGTCGAACTCGGTGAGCCCGAACAGCAGTGGCATGGCCACGCTGTGCTGGGGCAGCACGAACAGTCCGGTCGGCCGGAAGCCGGGCACGGCGAGTTCGTCGGCGGTGAACCGGCCCATGTGCGAGACCGTGGCCGAGGCCAGATTCCGGCCCACCCGCGCGCCCAGCCAGTTCGTGGTGTGCAGGACACCGCGGTTGATCCGGTCGGGCACCAGGGTGATCCGGGTGTTGGCCAGCTGGTTCAGCTCACGTCGCTCGTGCAGCCCGGTCTTGATCTGCTCCCGGATCCGGGACCAGTCGCTACCGGGCGCGATATCGAGGAACAGCGGCAGCGCCAGATTGGCGGTGGACCGCAGTTCGGGATCGTGGCGGCGCAGATCGACCGGCATCATGATGCGCGAGGTGCCGGGCGTCTCGGCGGCCAGCAGCGCGCAGACGCGGGCCAGCGCACCCGGCCCGGTGGCCTCGACCACCCGGTGACGCAGCAGATGCCGGGCCACGCCACGCCGCTGCCTGCCCCGCCCGACCGCACTGCGGTAACGCGGCACCATCGGCGTCGGCTTGCCGGGCGCGCCGATCCGCTGCACGAGTTCCTGATCGGCGACGGGGTCCGGCTGCGGGAGCGGCTCATCACCGCGCAGCGCCCGCAGGACATTGCTCGCCCACACGACCATGCCCATGCCGTCCATCACGCCGTGGAAGACCCGGAAGATCAGCGTCACCGGGTCGCCGGTCAGCAACAGCACCTCGACGGTGGTCTCCGGGGTCGGGCCGATGGTGCTGGTGAGCACCGGGTCGGCTTCGAGCGCGGGCCCGAGCAGCCGGTGCCCCGGCACGACCCGGACCGCCGGGCCGACCCCGCCGTCGACCCATTCCGTGCCGCGCCGCACCAGCCGGGCACCGGGCGTCACCGCCGCGGCGACCGCGACCGCCCGGCGCAGCCGCTCGGGATCGATCTCGCCCTCGCCGGGGATCGCCAGCTGCATGAGGAACGGCGGCGCCAGCTCCCGCATCGGGAAGTACATGCGTTCGGTGGTCGAGATGCCGCGACGGAAAGGATTGGTGGCGTTCATGATTCTCCGGTGAGTCGGTCGGACGGTGACTACCGCAGGTCCCTGGTCAGCGCCTCGACGCCGCCCTGGCGGTCGAGCCAGTCCAGGAACGCGGTGAGCCCGGTCTCGCGGTCGACGACCGGCGCGTAGCCGAGATCGCGCTCGGCGGCGCCGGTGTCGTAGGTGGCGCTGCGCGTCATCAGGGCGACGGCATAGCGCGACAGCGGCGGCGACCAGCGATTCGCCACCGCCGGAATCCGCCACACCGTCTCGATGGCCGCGACGACCGCGGCGAGAACGCGCGGATTCGGTTGCCGCGACGGCGGCTGGTAACCCAGCCGGGTCGCGACCTCGCCGAGAAATCCCCACACATCGGTCTTCTCGGCGTCGGCGATGAAATAGGCCTTGCCGCCGATCTTGTCCGAGGTCAGCGCGAGCACACCCGCGTGGACGATGTTGTCCACGTGGCACAGCGAGGCCTCGACGGTCCGCCCGTAGGACAGATCGGGCAGCTTGCCCTCGGCGGTGCGGCCGAGCAGCCGCACGATCGGCCCCGACCGGTCACCCGCACCCCAGATCGCCCGCGGCCGCAGCGCGACCGTGGTGAATCCGGGTGCGTTCGCGGCGAGCACGGCCTGCTCGGCGGCCGCCTTGGTCTCGGAGTAGAAGTTGAGATAGCGGCGCGGGTACGGCAGCGATTCGTCGACGTCGTGCTGGTCGCCGCCATCGCGATCCATCAGCGCGCTGGGGCTGGACACGAACACGAACCGGCTCGCCCCACCCCGGCGGGCGGCGTCGAGCAGCAGTTCGGTGGCCCGGACGTTCTCGATCCAGAAGCGTTCCCTGGTCCCGCGTTCGTCGACGCGCGCGGCACTGTGGATCACCACATCCATGCCGTCGGTGGCGCGCACCAGCGACGCCGCGTCGGTGAGATCGCCGTACACGAGCGTCACCCGGTCCGCGGCCGCACCGAGATCGTCGAGAACGCTGGTGCGGCGCACCAGGATCGACACCTCGTGCGCGTCGTCGGCGACCAGCGCCCGTACCAGCGCGCCGCCGAGAAACCCCGAGGCGCCGGTGACCAGAATCTTCATCGCTGCCCGTCCTGCTGCTTGGTCGCCCAGCGGGCGAGTTCCTCACGCCCGATCTTGGCGTTGTGGCGGATGTCGACCGGGAAGCCCGGATGGATCGGGAAGTCGACAATCGGTGCGACGGTGTCGAATTCGACCGCCCGCGTGCGCAACCGGGTCTGCGCGGCCACCGGGTCCGCGCCCGGCTCGAGCTCCACGCACAGCACCGGTCGCTGCGCGCCCACCGGGCCGACCCCGACGAGCGCGGTGCGCGACACCCCGGCCACCACATTGAAGACCTGCTCGACCTGCACGGTGAACATCGGTCCCCGCGCGGTCTCGACACGCTGACTCTTGCGCCCGCAGAACCAGATCCGGCCCTGCTCGTCGATCCAGCCCAGATCGCCGGTGCGATGCCAGATCCGCTCGCCGTCGGCGATCTTGCCTGCCGTGTTCGCCTTCTCGGGCCAGTAGTAGCGCGTGCTGACATTCGGTCCCGCGACGACCAGTTCCCCCACCGCGCGCTCACCGGTCGGGATCTCGGCGTCGGCCCACTGCGCGATCGGTTCGTCGGTGATCGACACCAACCGCACCTCGACGCGATCGGCCGGGCGCCCGATGCAGGTGCCCTCGCCCCGGTGCGCCCGCTCCACCAAACCGTCGAGGAGTTCACGCGATTCGATGGTCGACATGGGCAGTGCCTCGGTCGACCCGTAGCCGGCATAGACCTCGGCGTCCTCGCGCAACACCTCGCGCAACCCGGCCACACACCAGTCGGGGACCGGCGCACCACCGGAGAAGATGCTGCCCAGCGACGGCAGTTCCACCGGATGCGTGCGCAGGTACTCGAGCAGCGGAATGAGCACGGCGGGGGAGGCGAACATGGTCCGCACCCCGAACCGGTCGATCGCGTCGGCCACGTGCGCCGGATCGGTGGAACCGACCTTGCTCGGGATCAGCGGGGGCAACACGCACCGCGAGCCGAGCAGCAGATCGAGCACACCGACCAGCGGCAGCGTGACCAGCGAGGTATCCGGATCGGTGTGCCCGCGCGCGGCGTGGACCTGCTCCACCATGGCCGCGAGATTGCCGTGGGTCAGCTCGACGGCCTTCGCCGGACCGGTGCTGCCGGTGGTGAAGCCGATGATCAGGACGTCCGAGGGCTGGGCGGGTACCCGATCGGTCACCGTGGAGGTCGGCGTGCGCCCCCACGACCGCAGGGTCGGTCCGCGCCAGAACCAGCGCCGTCCGACCGTGAGGGTGGTGCGCACCTCCCGGAAGCTGCGGGCGAACAGCACCCGCACGGCATGCGCCTGCGGGATACCGATGAACGCCTCGGCGCGCACGGCACGCAGACAGTGCACCATCCGCCGGATCCCCATGCCGGGGTCGATCACCACCGGCACCGCGCCGATCTTCAACAGCGCGAACAGGATCGCGTACAGCTCCGGACTGGGCAGCACCAACACGATGGTGCGCGTCCCGCTGCCCACCCCCGACCGGGTGAGCTGCTCGGCGATCGCATCCGACCACCGATCGAGCTCGCGGTAGCTGATCGACCGGTAGTCGGGCAGGCCGTCGGCCCGCTTGCCGTCCGGGTAGATCACCGCCGCGCGCTGCGGGTCCGCCGCGGCGCGCTCGCGGAAACCGTCGATGGTCTGCCAGTAGGTCGCAGTGCTCACGCGGTGGTTCCGACCGGTAGCCGGTAGAGGGCGGCCGCCGCCGACGGACCCGCGCCCGCCGCGACGAACAGCACGTGGGTGTAGCCGTCGAGGGTGCCCGCCGCGATCGCCCGGTCGTAGGCCAGCGGCAGCGCGCTGGTGTGCGGGTCGCCATCGGTGAGATCGGGGGTACGCACGGCGTCCTGGTCGATACCGAGCGCATCGGCCAGGCGCTTGGGGAAGTGCGCGCTGGGGGTCGAGGCGATCAGCGCGACCCTGGCATCGGTGGCCTCGGCCAGCGCCGCTCGTGCGACATCGCCTGCGACAGCGAGGATCCGGTCCTCGAAGTCGGCGTCACGCTCGATGGTCATCAGCCCGCGCCCGGCGGTACCCATGGTGGCGGTGTCGACATAGGCCTCCCCGGCGGGAGTGCCGGGGGCGGTCGCGATGTGCACCGGCCCGAAACCTTCGGGCCCGTCGACCTGTTCGAGCAGCAGCGCCGCACCCGCTGTGGCATAGGGGAATTCGGCATCGGCCGCGGACCGGGTGAGCGAGGGGTGGGTGTCGCCCGCGACGATCAGCACGTGTTCGGTGCTCCCGGTCGCGAGCACCGAGCTCGCGACCTGCACGGCATTGAGCACGCCGACCGCGCCGTTCATGAGATCGAAGGAGAAGGTCCGCGGATCGGTGCGGGTGTAGTCCAACCCGATGCCCGCCGCCTTCTGGATCAGCGCGGCGACCGCCGGTTCGACGGTGTTCGAGTCGCGGAAGATGCCGGTGTTGATCAGCACGCCGACCTGATCGGGCCGGATCGCGGCCCGCTCCAGGCTCTGTCGTGCCGCGCGGCCGCTGTGCTCGACGATGCTGTGGGTGTCGGTGGTGTTGCTGGTGCCGGTGGCTCGGATACGCACGCCCATGACGAACCTCAGACCTTCAGGGAGGAGATGGTGGTGGACAGGAAACCCGCGACGACGCCGGAGGCGGCGGGCACCATCAGCAGCTTCGACCCGGCTTCGATGTTCTGGTCGGACAGCTGATCGTGCAGCACGATGAAATGCGATGTCGTCGAGGTGTTTCCGTATTTCTCGATGACATTGAGATCCGGCGGCATCTCGGCGCCGAATTCCCGCGCGGCCACGGCGTTGATGTACGGCACGGCGGCGGCGCCGAATTGGTGGTGGATGATGTAGTCGAACTGCTCGGCGGCGAAGTCGCTGCCCTGCTGTTCGAGGAAGGTGCCCTGTGCGTCGGGCCACAGCAGGAACCGCGCCTCGTTGTGCATCTTGCGGTTGTCGGTGTAGAGCGCCACCCCGGACGACTTGTCGCTGGGCATGCCCAGGCACAGGTGCGAATGCTCGGCGGCGGTGAGCAATTCGATGTAGTGGATCTTGTCGGCATCGTCGACGGCCTGGTCGAGGATCACCGCGCAGCCGGAGTCGCCGACCGAGAGCGAGGCGAACTGCAGGTCGTACTTCTCGGAGATCTCGTTCACCGCGGTCTCGGCGATCGGGGTGATCGCCTCACCACTGACCACCATGCCGTTGCGCACCACGCCCGAGCGGATCATCCGGTCGAGAATGTATGCGCCGGTGAGCATTCCGGCGCACGCGTTGGACACGTCGAAGGTGATCGCCCGCTCGGCGCCGAGGGTCTTGGCGATCGTCGAGGCGAACGAGGGTTCCATGTACATGCGGGTGCCGTCGTTGCTGCGGGTGATCGAACAGGAGATGATCACCTCCACTTCGTCCGGGGCGTAGCGGGACCGGGAAAGACAGTCCTGCGCGGCCTTGATCGCCAGCGTGAACGAATCCTCGCGGCTCTCCGGCCGGGTATCGCGCACCCGGCGTTCTTTCACGCCGGTGATCTTTTCCAGATCGAAGGACGGCGGTGTTTTCAAGCGCGATATCAATTCGGCCGTGGACAAAATGCTCGACGGAAGATATGCGCCGATGGATTCGAAACGCGAATGCGACACGTGAGCTCCTGAATGCGTTCGGAAATGGGTGCCAGAGGACGATTTCGCATCGTCGATGGGATGGAACCTTACCGGAGAGTCAGGGGGTGGAGGACCGTTGATACGGCCGTCACATTCGGCCGATTCATTATGTGTGACTTAAAGTGTCGGACAGTACAGCTATCGATTGGCTAACTGGATTCGAACGCGGGAAATGCTGACTTACCAGGCTCTGGGCCGCATCCATGGGGAGAAGCTATAACTCGGCTATCGCCTCGGTGGGGTCGCCGACCGGTGTGGAGTGTCACAGAACGGTGCCCGCGTAGTGAGTGACTTCACCCTGACGGGGGTCGGTGAATAGATGCCGCGGTGACCGACCTTGTTCTCGGAGCAGAATCGCACTCGAGAAATTTGTCTCCGGGTAGCAGTTGCCCGCGACGGCCCCGCACGGAATTCGGCGGGGCCGTCCGCGGATTCACACCGGCTGCGGCAGCAGACCGCTGGCGACGAACCCGGCGATATAGCGCCGCAGCACCGCCTCGTCGACCCGCGGGCAGACGACCCCGGTGCCCGCCAGCGCCGCCCTGGCGCCGCGATCGTCCACGAGAAGCGCGTCACCGCCGCCACCGAGATAGTTCTCCGCGATGAGCGCGGCCCGCATCAGATCGGTGTGCTCGGAGATCCGGTCCGCCAGCCGGTGCGCGGCGTCCTCGACACCGATGACCTCGACCGGATATCCGCTCTCGCGCACCACATCCAGAATGTCGACGACCGGCGTCGGCTCCTGGTTCACCAGGTGATAGATCTCGGTGTTCGGGTGCCGGGCGGCGGCCAGCGCGACCACCGCGCGCGCGACGTAGTCGACCGGCGCCAAAGTCACTCGGGCCGCACCGATCTCGGGGGCGATGCCGAGGTGGGCCGCCGCGCGGATCAGCGTCCAGAAGGCGTCGTCGCTGCTGACCGCGCCGTGGCCGGTCGCACCCGACACCAGGCCGGGCCGGTGCACCGCGACGGGCAGACCACGCGCGGCGGCCGCAAGCACCAGCTGTTCGGCGACCCACTTGCTGGCCAGATAACCGTTGCGCGGCACCGCCGCCGCCTCGATCATGGTGTCCTCGGCGACGATGCCGCGGTGGTCGATGCCCACCGCCACCGACACCGAGGACACGTAGTGCAGCGTCTTGACCCGGGTGGTCACCGCCAGCCGCAGCACCTCCGCGGTGCCACCGACATTGGCCGCGCGCAGCGTCTCGTAGGGCTCGAGATGGTTGACCTTGGCGCCGTTGTGGTAGATCACGTCGATCTCGGCGGCCAGCGTGGACCAGTCCGCCTCGGACAGGCCGAGGCGCGGCGCGGCCAGATCGCCGGGCAGTGGCACCACCCGGTCGCGAACATCGGTGGCGTCGAGCCCGAAACGGTCCATGGTGGCCACGATCCGGCGATGGGCGGCGTCGGTGTCTTCGGCGCGGACCAGGCACCAGACCCTGGCCGGGGTGCGATCGAGCAGCTCACGCAGCAGGTGGATGCCGACGAAACCGGTCGCACCGGTCAGCAGCGCGGCCTGGGCGGGACCGAAATCGCCGGGCTCGGTAGGTGTCACGGCGAAGGCGGGGTCGAGCTGCGCGTCCGCTTCGAGCGTCGCGATCCAGCGACCCTCGGCCGCCTCCGCCGCGCCGGTCGAGACCGCGGTCGTCACGCCCCGTGGCGTCGCCGCCTCGAACAGCGTGCGCGGTTCGACATCCAGGCCCAGCCGCCCGGCGAGTTCGGCCCGCAGCGTGAACACGAGCAGCGAGGTGCCGCCCAGGTCGAAGAAGTTGTCGTCCACGGCCACCGAGTCCAGGCCGAGGACATCGGCGAAGACCCTGGCCACCGCCAGTTCACGCACGGTGGGATGGTGCGCGGGCACCGGTTCGGTGGCGGCCGGGGCCGTCTCGACGACCCGGCTCCGGAGCAGGTCGGTGCCCGGATCGCGCAGCTGCGCCACCGTCGCGGCCGGTCGCGCGGTGACGGACCGCAGGATGCGCAGGTACTGGTCGGCGAACTCGGCGATGGTGGCGGCGTCGAACAGGTCGGTCGCGTACCGCAGGCTCGCACGGTATCCGGGCTCGCCGGGCTGCTCGCGCAGGGTCAGCGCCAGGTCGAAGTGGGTGGTGTCGCGGGGCAGGTCGACGACATCGATCGACAGCTCGCCCAGGGTGATCTCGGTGGGCGCGGGCAGGTTCTCGAACGAGAACACGGCCTGGAACAGGGGATTACGGGTCTCGTCACGCGGCGGGTTCACCGCCTCCACGATGTGGTCGAAGGGCACGTCACCGTGGTCGAGCGCGGCCAGCGTGACCGCGCGGGAACGGGCGAGCAGCGCGGTGAACGGCTCGTCCGCGTCGATCGTCGTGCGCAAGGGCAGCGTGTTGACGAACATGCCGACCAGGCGGTCGAGGGCGGGATGGCCGCGCCCGGCCACCGGGGTGCCGACGGTGATGTCGTCGCTGCCCGAGAGCTGGTGCAGCAGAACGGCGAAGGCGGCGTGGCCTGCCATGTGGGCGGTGGCATGGTGTTCGCGGGCCAGCCGGGTGAGCGCGTCGGCGGTCTCGGCGCCGACCGCGAAGTCCACGGTCGCGCCCGCGCTGCCGGAGTCGCCGCCCGCCGTGCGTACTCGGTCGACGGGCAGCGCCAGCCGGTCCGGCGCGCCCGCCAGGGTGGTGACCCAGTACGCGAGTTGCCGGGCGGCCGGTGACGTGGGATCGGTGCGATCACCGAGCGTGCGCAGCCGCCACAGGGTGTAGTCGGCGTACTGCAGCGGCAGCGGCGCCCAGTCGGGCGCGCGCCGATTCGCCTGTGCCGCATAGGCGATGGACAGATCGGCGACCAGTGGTCCGTGTGACCAGCCGTCGGCCGCGATGTGGTGGGCGACCAGCGCCAGTACGTGCTCGGCCGGGCCGAGGCGCCACAGCGTCAACCGGAACGGGAGGTCGGTGGTGACATCGAACGGGGCGGCGACCTGGGCGGCCAACTCGTCGGCCAGGCGGTCCTCGGTGACGGGGACCGGGTCCAGCCGCAGGCCCGCCAGTGCCCTGTCGGTGTCGAGAATCCGTAGCCGCGGGCCGGACTCGTCCACCGGGTAGACCGTGCGCAACACCTCGTGGCGCTCGACCACCGCGTGCACGGCGGCGGTGAGCGCGTCGAGGTCGAGGGCGCCGGTCAGTCGCAGCGCGATCGGCAGGTGATAGGCGGCCGAGGTGGGGTAGAGCTGGTTGAGCAGCCACATGCGCAGCTGTGCGGGAGCCGGCGAAAGCCGTTGCGGGCGTGGTCCTGCCACCGGCTCCTCGGCTCGGGTGCCTTGTCCGAGACCGGCGGCCAGGGCGGTCACCGTCGGTGCGTCGAAGATCGCGCGGACACCTACGCCGAGTCGTCCCGCGACCTGGGTGGCGGTCAGCGAGGTACCGCCCAGGTCGAAGAAGTCGTCGTCGGCGCCGATCCGCGCCACCCCGAGGATCTCGGTGAACACCGCGGCGACCAGTCGCTCGTCGGTGGTGGCGGGCGCGCGGAAACCGGCGCGGCCGAAATCGGGGCTCGGCAGCCGGCGGGCGTCGAGCTTGCCATTGGGTGTGAGCGGCAGCGTGTCCAGCACGACGTAGGCGCCCGGTCGCAGATAGGCGGGCAGCAGATCCGCAATCGCGGCTCGCACCGCCGCGGTATCGAGTACGGCACCGGCGGCAGGCACGAGATAGGCGACCAGGTGCGTGCCGCGCCGATCCTGGTGCGCGGTGACGGCGGCACGTGCGACATCGTGCAGCCCGGTGAGCGTGGTCTCGATCTCGCCGGGCTCGATGCGATGGCCGCGCACCTTGATCTGGAAGTCGCTGCGGCCGTGGTAGATCAGTGCGGGGTCGGGACCCTCGGTCACCGTGACCAGATCGCCGGTGCGGTAGAGCCGTCCGCCGGCCGGGCCGTGGGGATCGGCGACGAACCGGGTCGCTGTGAGAGCGTGCCTGCGGTGGTAGCCACGGGCCAGCGCGGGCCCGCCGAGGTAGAGCTCGCCGATCGCGCCGGGCGGTACCGGGCGCAAGGCGGTGTCGAGGACGACGGCGTGGAAGCCGCGCAGCGGGGCCCCGATCGTCACCGGCGTGCCGCTGGTGAGCTCGGCGATGGTCGCGATATCGGTGGCCTCGGTCGGCCCGTACCCGTTGCGCATCAACCGGTTCCGTGACCACACGTCGACCAGATCGGCGCGGATCGCCTCGCCGCCGACCCCCAGCACGACCAGCTCGGGCAGTGCGTCGGAGTCCAGGGTCGCCAGGACCGCGGGGGTGATGATCGCGTTGGTGACCCGCTCGCGGCGCATGAGCTCGGCGAGATCGGGCCCGGCCATCACGTAGCGCGGCGCGACGACCAGCGTCGCGGCACCGGCCAGACCGCACAGGATCTCGCCGACGGCCATGTCGAAACCGGGTGAGGCGTGGTGCAGGGTGCGCGCGTGCGGTCCGAGGTCGTAGCGGTCCCGGCGTTCGGCGGCCAGATTCGCCAGGCCGCCGTGGGTGACCAGCACGCCCTTGGGCAGTCCCGTCGACCCGCTGGTGTAGATCAGGTAGGCGGGGTGCTCGGGGCGCAGCGCGACCGGACGATCGGCATCGGTGATCGGCGCGTCGGAATACGGTGCGGTGGTGGCGGATTCGTCCAGGATCAGCCACTGGATCGTGTCGGGCAGGCTCGCCCGGTGCGCGCCGGTGGTGACGCCCAGGGTGGCATCGCAATCGCCGAGGATGTGCGCGATGCGCTCCGGCGGATAGCCGGGATCGATCGGCACGAACCCGGCACCGGACTTGGTGGTCGCCCACACCGCCGCCACCGACTCGGCGGAGCGTTCCACCGCCATGGCGACCAGGGTCTCCGGTCCGGCGCCCGCCGCGAGCAGGGCGCGGGCCAGCCGGGTGGTCTCGGCGTCGAATTCGGTGTAGGTCCAGCTCCGCTCGCCGTGCACGATCGCGGTGCCGTCCGGATTGGCGGTCACGGCCGCCGCGATGATCGCGGCCAGGGTGGCGGGGGCGGTGGCCTCGGTGCCGCGCCACGGAACCAGCTGGGCCGCTTCGGCTTCCGAGAGCAGCGACAGCGCCGCGGTCGGGGTGCCCGGCTCGGCGGTGGCGAACTCGGTGAGCAGGGCGAGGAACCGGCGCAGGTGCGCGGCCAGCTCGTCGGGGTGGTAGCGGTTGCGGTTGGCCTCCAGTTCGACGCGCACGCCCGCCGAGGTGGCGTACAGGTTCAAGGCCAGATCCTCCACCGGGCCGGTCGAGAGCACGTGCACCGTGCCGTGCGCGGCGCCGAGGGTCACCTCCGGGTGGAAGTTCATGATGTTGACCGCGGGGCCGAAGCCGAGCGAGCGCACCGAACGTCCGGCGTCGCGGTGCATGTCCGCGCCGCGATAGCGCTGGTGCCGCAACGCCCCGGTCAGTGCCGTGCGGGCCGCGGTCACGGCGTCGCCGACGGTGGCACCGGTCGGGCAGTGCAGGGGAAGCACTGTGGCGGTCATCCCGGCGCAGCGACGCAGCGCGGCGGTGGTCCGCGCGGTCATCGGCAGGCTCAGCGAGACCGCGTCGCCGCCGGTCATCCGTGCCAGATAGGTGGCGAAGGCGGCCACGACCACCGGTGCGTTGCCGGGACCCGCGGCGCGTTCCCCGAGCGCGGTGACCACCTCGGCCGACAGCGCGGCCCCGGCCAGCATGGGCAACGGATCCGGCTCGCCGACCCGCGTGGCGAGGGTGACCGGCTCGGGCAGCTCGGCCAGCTGCGCGGCCCAGTGCGCACGGTCGGTGTCGAACCGGCGCGAGGCTCGATAGTCGGTGTCGGCGGCCACCAGCAGCGCGGGGGAGTCGACGGTCTCCTCCGGCAGTTCGGTGCCTTCGACCAGGGCCGCGTAGTGCAGGGCGAGACGTTCGTGCAGGCGCATGGCGCCGTAGCCGTCGAGGGCGATGTGATGGGCGCGGGTGTAGAGGAAGTGGCGTTCGGCGCCGATCCGCAGCACGGTCGTGTGGATCGCGGGATCGGCGAGCACATCGAACGGGGTCTGCTGATGGGCGCGCATCCACGCGAACGCGGCGGCCTCGGCATCGTCGCGCTCGCGCAGATCGAGGACCTCGACCTCGTCGCGCAGCGTGGTGTCGGGGATCTGGACCGGTTCGCCGTCGACGAGCGCGAAGCGCTGGTAGAGGCCGAGTTCGCGGGCCGCGCGCCGACCCGCCTCCCGGTGGAGGGCGGGATCCAGTGGGCCGGTGAGGTCGACGTACTGCGCGATCGTGATCGGCACCGCGCCCAGCAACTGCTGGGCGAACCAGATCTCTCGCTGCGCCGCGCTGAGCGGTAGGAACGGGTGCGCGGGGCCGAACGAACTCATGGTGCCACTGCCTTCCGACGGAACTGTCGGTGAAGGGTAGCCTAACCTTGTCTGATTTGCGTAGTGTCGTCTACGTTTCCGCGCACCCGCCGGTCACCAGAAACGCGGGGTCAGAGCCCACTCGGCGAACTCCGCGGCCAGCAGCTCCCGCAGGGCCGCCCTGCTGGGGAAGCGGTCGGGATCGGCGCCGGTCACCACCAGGGTCACGGTGTCGTCGTCGCAGGAGAAGGCCAGATTGACGCCCACCTCGACCTGGCGGAACAACTCGACCGGCCCGGGATTGACGACCGGGCGCATGATCACCGCGCGCGCCCGGTGCCCACCGAGCACGGCGATGTTCTGGGCCGTGCGACCCATGTTGGTGCACAGGCACTCCGGCGCCTTGGCGGTGCGGGCGAAGCGGTGCAGCACCGCCTTCGGCAGCAGCATCTGCACCGGTTGCAGATGCTGGATCGCGGGGATGGTCGCGGGGTCGCGATAGGCGAGGCCCGCGGCCTTGAGCGCGGCGCGGACGGCGGGCAGATCGGTGCGGACGCCGTCGCGATAGATGACGCCGATCGGCAGGCCGGTGGTGGCATTGGCCCGGGGATCGTCGGCCTCGCGCAGCGAATGCGGGATGTCGACGCGGACCTCGGCGCCGTCGGCGATGCGACCGCTGCGCCCGAGCAGCCCGACCGCGACACCGATCAGCAGGCCGTTGGTGGTGCCGCCGTGCGCCGCGGCCACGCGCTCCCATTCGGCGAGGTCGAGCTGGACGATGGCATCGGGGGCCTGCCAGGTGTCGGCGTGTGGCAGCCGTGGCTGCGCCGGACGCGGATTGCGCGCGGGTTCCCGCACACCCCCCGCGCGGCGGGCGGCCTTGATTCCCCGGGCGACCGCGCGCAGCTGACCACGGGCGTCGGCGAGATCGGCGGCGAAACGACCCGCCCCGGCCACCGGACCGACGAGCCTGCCCGCGCTGGTCGCCCGGTCGGGCCGCTCGCCGCGCGCGAGCCGGTCGAGCGAGTCGACGATGGCGTGCATCATGCCGCCGCCGTCACAGACCACGTGCGAGGCGACCAGGGTGACCACGGTGCCGCCGGATTCGGTGGGCGCCCCGGCGAGCTGCCACACCAGTCCGCGTTCGGGATCGAACTCCACCGCGGCCTGGGCGAGGAACCAGTCGAGCACCTCGTCCTCGGGCACCGGGGCGTCCGACCAGCGCAGCGGCAGCGACTCGGTCGCCGGTTCCCAGTGCGGGCGGGCGATCGGGAAGCGGGTGGTGCGCACCCGGCGGGCGATGAATCCGGTCGCCAGATGCGCGTGCCAGCGGGCCAGCAGTTCCCGGTCCACCGGAGTGTCGAACCGGTAGGCCAGCTGGTTGACCAGGGCGTTCGGGTAGAGGCTGTGCAGTTTGAAGAACAGGTCGTCGTCGGCGGTGATGCGGTTGAGGCCGGTGGGTCCGGCGGCCACCGTGACGGCGGGGGAGGTGACGGTCATCGAGGACTCCTCATCGGGAACGCAGGGTGCGCACGGTCAGCGGCGCGAAGACGGCGACGACCACCACCGAGGCCACCAGCGACCACCAGGCATCGGCGCCGACCGTGCCGTGCGCGGACAGCGTCCGCACCGCGGAAACCAGGTACGACACCGGATTCAGGTCCGAGACGTGCCGCATCCAGGTGGGCATGGCCTCCTCAGGGACCAGGGCGTTGGAGGCGAAACCGAGGAAGGTGAGCACCAGCATGGACATGCCCTGCACAGCAGCGGGCCGGGCGACCGTGGCGCCGATGAAGGCGAACAGCCAGCTGATCGCGGTGGTGGCGAACACGACCAGCACGGCGCCCGCCAGGAAGCCCAGGGTGTGCTCGGGCCGGTATCCCATGCAGAAGCCGACGATCACCACGGTGGTCGCGGCGATGAGGTAGCGCACCATGCCCGCCAGCAAGGCCCCGGCGACGGGTGCGGAGCGGGCGATGGGCATGGCGACGAAGCGATCGAAGACCCCGGAGTGGATGTCCTCGGACAGCTGCACGCCGGTGGCGACCGAGGAGGTGAGCACGATCTGGACCAGCACGCCGGGAATCATCAGCGGCAGATACGCCTGCATACTGCCCGCGATGGCGGTGCCGAAGATGCTGCCGAACAGGACGGGGCCGACGATCGGCAGCAGGATGGCGTCGTAGAGCAGCTGTGGACTGTGCCGGAAGGTGAGCAGGCCGCGCCAGGCCATCATCAGCGAATGACGCAGGGCGGCAAGCGGACTGACCCGGGTGACGCGGGGTGCGCGGACAACCTGGGGTGGCGCCGCGGTGGTGAGGGTCATGGCGGGTCCCGAACTTTCACGCAGGGCGGTCATGCCGCATCGACTCGGTCCGACGACCGCGCATGACCGGTCAAGGCGAGGAACACCTCGTTGAGGTCGGGCCGGTCCACCGCGAAGCCGCGCAGCGCGATGTCCGCGGCGCGACAGGCCGCGACGATCTCGGCGCCGACGGCGACATCCCGCAGCGCCACGGTCAACGTGCCCGACGACGATCCCTCCGGCACCTCGCCGGTGAGCTCCTGGATCAACGCCTCGGCCCGGCGGAGGTCGGCGGTGTCGGGGATGTCCAGGCGCAGCACCTGATCGCCGATCGAGGCCTTGAGTTCGGCGGCGGTGCCCTCGGCGACGAGCGAACCACGATCGATGACCGCGATCCGGTCGGCCAGCGCGTCGGCCTCCTCGAGGTACTGGGTGGTGAGCAGGACGGTCGCGCCCCGGGCGACCAGTCCGCGCACGATGCCCCACATCCGGTCGCGGGTGTGCGGGTCGAGGCCGGTGGTCGGTTCGTCGAGGAAGATCAACGGGGGCACGGTGATCAAGGTGGCGGCCAGGTCGAGGCGTCGTCGCATGCCGCCGGAGAAGGCGCTGACACTGCGCCGCGCCACCGCCGTGAGCTCGAATTCCTCCAGGAGTTCGTCGCCGCGCCGGGCCGCCTCGCGCCGGGACAGACCGAGCAACCGGCCGAACAGGCGCAGATTCTCGGCGGCGGACAGGGTTTCGTCGACCGAGGCGTACTGGCCGGTGAGCCCGATCATCGACCGCACCGCCGTCGCGTCCCGCACGACGTCGTAGCCGAACACCTCGGCGCTGCCCCGGTCGGGACGCAACAGCGTCGCCAGCATCCGGACGGTGGTGGTCTTGCCCGCACCGTTGGGGCCGAGCATGGCGAAGACCGACCCGGCGGGAATGCTGAGGTCGACCTCACCGACAGCGGTGAAGTCGCCATAGGACTTGCCGAGCCCGTGGGTGCGGACGGCGATCTCGGTGCTCACTGCGGCCTCCCGGCATGGTCGAAGGCGGACGTCGGGACGGTCAGGGGCACAAGGGCTTCCACCTCGTCGGCGGCCCGGGCCACCCCGTGGTCGGGGAAACGGCTCGCGTAGGCGGCGGCACGGGCCACGACTTCGGGATCGGCGACCCGGTCCAGCAGGGTGGTGAGCGTCGGTGCGTCGAGGTCGGCGGCTCGCGCGGTCGCGGCGAGCCCGAGTCGCGACAGCGCGCGGCCCCAGTACGGCTGATCGGCCTGGATCGAGCAGATCACTTGGGGCACACCGGCTCGCAGCGCGGCCGCGGTCGTCCCCGCGCCACCGTGGTGCACCGCGGCGACGCAGCGCGGGAACACCGCGGCGTGGTCGAGCTGGTCGACGATCGCCACCTCGTCCCCGAGCAACGGTTCGATGCCCGCCCAGCCCGCGGCCAGCAGCAGGCGGCGACGGCGCCGGGCGCAGACCGCGCGCAACATCGTCACCAGCGTCGCCGGGTCGTCGACGGTCATCGAGCCGAAGCCGACATAGATCGGCGCCGCCCCCGCGTCGAGCCATCGCCCGAGCGCGGGATCGACCCGGCGGCCGAGGAATCCGTCGGCATCGACGGCGAACCCGGTGACCGGATGCCGGGCGGGCAGCTCGGCGGCCAGCCCGGGAAACAGCTCGACGTCATAGGCCTGGATCGACACCCGGTCGGGCAGCGGATGTTCGACGATGCCGAACTCGGCCAGCGGCTGGGCCAGCGCGGCATCACGGGCCCGGCGCAGGCCCAACCAGATCCGGCGATTGAGCGCACCCGGAATCCGTTCGCCCCAGACCGTGGGCACCACCGGCACCGAGCGATTCGGGTGGATCGGGAAGAAATGCACTGCGGCCAGCGGCAATCCGACCCGCCGGGCGGCCTTCTCGGCCGCCTCCTCGCCCGCCATCCCGGTCACCACCACATCGTGACCGGGGGCGAGGACGAGCAGATCCCGCACCGCCTCGGCCACCCCGCGCCGCTGCAGATCCAGCACCGCCCGCACCCGCTGGCGCGGCGAGGCGCTGCGGAACCGGCGATCGGCGTGCTGGGTGCGCAACAGTTCGGCACTGTCGCGGCCGAAGCCGACGGCCGTGATGCCGAGTGTGGCGGCGAATTCGACGAGATTGGGCGAGAGCGCGAGCGTCACCGAATGCCCGCGAGCGCGGAGCTCGCGGGCCAGCAGCATGCCCGGCTGGGCGTCGCCGCGGCTTCCGGTGAAGGCCAGCAGTGCGCGCATGCTCAGCCCGCGCTCAGCGCCGCCGACGCGGTCTCGGCCTGCACTGCCACGGCCGGTGCGGCGATCGCGGTCACCGCGTACATGGCCCTGGCGAATTCGGTGAGGAACCGGTCCATCACCGGGTCCGGCAGGCCGGCGGGATAGCGGGTGGAGACATAGAGGCCGTCGGGGCCGCGCACGACCCAGAAGTACACCTCCTCGGTCGAATACGACACCGCGCGCAGTGTCCGTCCGCGCAGATCGGCGACGAGTTCGTAGTCGGGCAGCATCCGGATGTCGAGGAACGAGGCACCGAAGGTCGGGCCCTCCACCGCGCCGACCATGGCCAGCGACCGGCCCCAGGACGCGTCGTTGCACACGTGCGCGCGTTTGAGCGCGGCACGGGTCGCGTCGAGCGCGGCCGACATGTCGGCGCCCGGCGGCAGGGTGATGTCGACGGGGACCACGTTGACGAACCAGCCCATCGACTCGAGCCAGGTCAGATCGGGGCGGGTGGCGATCGGCATCACCGTCCGGAAGCGGTCCTCGCCGAACACCTCCCTGGACGCGGTCGCCAGCGCGGCGAACACGGTCACCGAGAGCCGGTGCTTGATCCGGTCGAGCGCGGCCTCGACCTCCTCGAGCTGGTTGAGGGTCAGCAGCGTGCGCGAGAGGCTGGGCTGGGCGTGCTCGCCGTCGAGTTCGACGACCTGACCGGCGGCGAAGCGGGGCATGGGCGAGCCCGGCGCGCCGAGGAATTCGCGCCACACCGCGACGGCGGGGGATTCGGGAGTGAGCTCCTCGGCGGCGGCGCGCTCGATCGCCGCGAAATCGGCGGGGCTGCCGAAGGTGGCCGAGTCGCGGATCTCGCCGCCGGTGGTGACCGCGGTGTAGAGGGTGCGCAGCTCGAGGATGAGCACGGCCTGGGAGTAGGCGTCGAGCACCGAGTGATCGGCGCCGACCAGGACGGTGAAGTCGTCGGTGTCGTGGGCGACGGTGGCCACCAGCAGATGCGGCCAGGTGAGCGGGGACAGTCGCAGTTCCAGTGTGTCGCACAGGAACTCGTTGATCTGCTCGCCGTCGACGAGGTCGGGGACCGCGGCGGCGGTGACGCGCACCGTGCCCGGTGCCGTCGTCACCCGGTGGTAGTCGCCGTCGCGGGTGGATGCGACGGTGGTGCGGAAACCCTCGTGGCGATCGTGCCAGAGCTCGAGGGTGCGCGCCCAGGCCTGTTCGTCGAGCGGGGCGTCCATCTCGAAGACCGTGCCGATCCAGCGGCCGCGACCCGGACGCGGATCATCGGGATCGTTGAAGCCGAGATACTGCGCGTGGACGCTGGCCAGCGGGCGCTGGTCGTCGTACCAGGCGTCGGGCGTGGTCGTCGCGGGGGTCCAGATCGACAGTTCCCCGTCGCGAATCCGGAATTCGGACAGATGGGTGTATTCCATGCCGGGTCACCTCGTGGTGGGTGCGAGCCGAGATCGGCGCGAATGGGAGTGCGGTGATCGCGGGATGCGATACCGGATGTTGCTCTGGATCCCGCACCGGATGTAGCTGGCGAACCCTGGGCTATTCGCGAGTCTATAACTCTGAGAGTTTTCTGAAACACACCTTAGTCACAATTGGATGATGTGAAGTACATCACTTTCGGAGTGTGATGGTTCGCCAGCGTAACCAATGCCCATGAAGTAGGGGGCATTCTCCGCGTCATCGCAGGTCAGGGTGCGGCGAGCGGGCCGTATTCGGCGAGGACCGTGCCGTGGCGGACCACGCCGGACAGGCTCGGCAGCTCGGCCGGTGGCGACCAGGTCCGGAATCCGTCATAGCTGTCGCTGGACCAGTACCGGTTCTCGGTGTAGGCGTCGAGGTAGATGCGGTGGCCGCCGCCGGGAAGGGGGACCACCGACTGTCCCTCACGGGGACCGCCCCAGCCCGCCCAGTCGCCGGTCGCGAGGAACCCGTACGGCCCGAGGGGGTGGTCGGCGACGGCGAGTTCGATCAACTTGGAGTCCTCGTTCTTCACGAACGCGAACACCTTGCCCGCCAGGCGCACCAGCGTGGTGTCTATATAGCCCAGCGAGCCGGGGCCGCCGGGACTCAGCCCGAACAGCGGCACCGGCGGCGCCCACCGGGTGAGGCCCGCGTCGAGCGGAACGAGCAGGTGCGGGGTGAAGCCGTGGCCCCAGGTCAGCGAGACGATGATGCCGACCCGGCCCGCCGCGTCGGTGTACCACTCCGGCGCCCACGCGCCGTCCAGCTTGCCCACGACGAGCATCGGCACCTCGGGCAGCGCGGTCCAGGTGATCCGGTCGCGGCTGCGGGCCATGCCGATCGCGGTGGCGTCACCGGCGATGGTGTACGTCAGGTAGTAGAGGCCGTCGGTGTGCCGCAGGATGCTGGGGTCGCGGACCAGGCCGCGCGGCGGGGTGAAGGCGTGCTCGGCGAGCGGGGTGAAATCGGTGCCGTCGGTGGATTCGTAGACGGCCAGGGTGGCGTCGTCGTCGGCGCGGAACGCGGTCATCGTGTAGCGGACCGGCGTGCGCGGCGGATCGATGCCGACCCCGGGGCCGAGCGCGGACTGGGCCCCCGCCGTGCCCGCGGCCAGCAGTGGGAGCCCGGCCAGCAGCGCGAGTGCGGATCGTCGTCCCACTGTCATCGCCATGACCTGGGATTATCCGGCCGCCTGTCGGCGTGATGACGCAGGCGCGCCGAGCGGTCAGTGCGTCGCGGGTACGGGTTCGACCGGCTCGGTCGTCGGCGCACCGGGCAGCGGCAGCCGGGCATCGATGACCAACCCGATCAGTCCGAGCGACAGACAGACCGCCGACACCGCGATCGCCACCGGATGGGTGTCCCCGGCCAGGGATCCGGCCAGCACCACCGTCGAGATCGTGCCCGGCGCCGAACCGGCAAGGGTGGCAACGAGATACGGCGTGAGCCGGACCGAGGACAGGCCACAGCAGTAGTTGACGATCGAGAACGGGGCGACCGGGATCATCCGCAACGCCGCCACCGAGAGCCACCCGCGCCGGGCCAAGCGCTCGTCGACCGCCCGCACCGCGGGATGGGTCAGATGCTCGGCGACCCGATCGCGGCCGAGCACTCGGACCCCGAGCAGAGCCACCACCGCGCTCACCGCGCTGGCCCCGAGCGCGAGCACCGAACCGAGCACCGGACCGAACAACACCCCGCTGGTCACCGTCAGCACGGTGCGCGGAACCGGGGCCACCGCGACCACCGCATAGAAGAGGAAGAACAGCACCGGCAGCAGGGGCCCCGCCCCGCCCGCCCAGTCCCGGATCTGCTGTGGACCAGGTAGCGGTACCAGCATCGCCGTGACGAACAGCACGGCGAACCCCGCCAGAGCCAGGAGCAGGCGCGGGGAACGGATCAGTCGGGACACCGGATCAGCGTACCGACCGGTAGGGGATGGCCCGAGTGAGTGGACAGGGTGTCACAGTTAGCATCATGAAGGAACCGGACGCATCCCGGTCGCCGGAGTGTCGGACCAGCGCCACAGCGTGGGTGGACGCGCCGGATCGACAGCACACCGGGGTGCGGTCGTCGAATGGAAGAGAGAACAGCAGCTATGCCGATTGGTTCAGAGTCCGGGGCGGGACTCGCCCCGGAACCGGTGCCCGAATACGCCGCGTGGCGCAAGGGCGTGGCGGGCGTGCTGGCCAAAGCGCGACGGGTCGAGGCCTCCGAACTCCCCGCCGAACCCGAGCACCTGCTCGACGAGACCACCTACGACGGGCTGACCATCGCCCCGCTCTACACCCGCCGCGACGAGCTGCCCGAGCAGCCGCTGCCCGGCGCCTTCCCCTACGTCCGCGGCGGCGACGCCACGCGTGACCCGCAGCGCGGCTGGTTCGTCAGCGCGTTCGCCGGGGAGGACGACGCCGAGGCCACCAACCGGGCGATCCTGACCGGCCTGGAGAACGGCGTGAGCGCCATCGCGCTCGGCGCCGGACCCTACGGCGTGCCCGTCGAGGGCATTCCCGTCGCGCTGCGCGGGCTGCTGTTCGAGCTGGCCCCGCTGACCCTGGTCGCCGGCGCGGCCACCGGCGCCGCCGCCGAGCAGGTGTTCGAGATCCTCGACGGCTACTCGATCGCCGATCGCGCGCAGATCCGGGTCGGCCTCGCCGCCGCCCCGCTGACCAGCGCCTTCACCGGCGCCGAAGACGTCGACCAGGCCGAGGCCGTCGCACTGGCCGTGCGCGCGATCGCCCGGCCCGAGACGGTGCGCGCGATCACCGTGGATGGCATCGCCTTCCACAACGCCGGCGCCTCCGATGCCCAGGAAGTGGGCGCGGCCATCGCCGTGGGTCTGGCGTACCTGCGCCTGCTGACCGGCGCCGGGGTCGACATCGCCGACGCGTTCGGTCAGCTCGAGTTCCGCTTCGCGGCCACCGACGACCAGTTCGCCACCATCGTGAAATTCCGTGCGGCCCGGCGCCTGTGGGCCCGCGTCGCGCAGGTGTGCGGTGCCCCCGCCTTCGGCGCCGCGCCCCAGCACGCGATCACCTCGGCCGCCATGATGACCCAGCGCGATCCGTGGGTGAACCTGCTGCGCACCACCCTGGCCGCCTTCGGCGCCGGTGTCGGTGGCGCCGATTCGGTGACCGTGCTGCCCTTCGACGCGGCCCTGCCCCCGGGCGAACTGGGTGTGTCGACCACGTTCTCGCAGCGGATGGCCCGCAACACCCAGCTGCTGCTGCTCGAGGAATCCCACCTCGGGCACGTGCAGGACCCGGCCGCCGGTTCCTGGTACGTCGACGCGCTCACCGACGAACTCGCCGCCAAGGCCTGGGAATTCATGCAGGAGCTCGAGGCCGCGGGCGGCTACCTCGCCGCGCTCGACTCCGGTGTGCTCGCGGCGCGGATCGTCGAGACCGCCGCCACCCGCGCCGCCGATGTCGCGCATCGCCGCGCCGCGGTGACCGGGGTCAACGAATTCCCCAACCTCGCCGAGGCACCGCTGTCGGAGCAGGCGCGCGAGCCGGGCCCGAACGCGCGCTACGGTGCCGCGTTCGAGACGCTGCGCAACCGGTCCGATGCCTACCTCGCCGCCAACGGCGCCCGCCCGAAGGCGCTGATCGTGCCGCTGGGCCCGGTCGCCGAGCATAACGCGCGGACCATCTTCACCGCGAACGTGCTGGCCTCCGGCGGGATCGAATCGATCAACCCCGGACCACTCGCGATCGACGGAATCGCCAATGCCGCCACGGAATCCGGTGCGCGCATCGCGGTCCTGTGCGGTGCCGACAAGCGCTACGGCGAGCAGGCGGGCGAGGCGGTCGACGCCCTGCGCGCCGCCGGCGTCGAGACCGTGCTGCTGGCCGGTGCGGAGAAAGCCGTCGCGCAGTACAGCGGTACACAGCGTCCCGACGGATACCTCGCCCTGCGCATCGACGCGGTCGCGGTCCTGTCGCAGCTGCTGGAGAAGGTGGGAGCCTGATGACCACATCCGATATCGAGCACGTCGTCGGTAGCTTCGCCGAGGTACCGCTCACCGAGCACGCCCCCGACGCGGCCGCCGTCGACGCCGACCAGGTGCGCGAGTTCGTGACGAACGCGGCCACGGCGAACCACACCACCGCCGAGCAGCTGGTCTGGTCGACGCCCGAGGGTATCGACGTGCCGCCGGTATTCACCAAGGCCGACCGGGATGCTGTTGTCGCGCAGGGCTATCCGCTCGACACCGTGCCCGGCGTCGCGCCGTTCCTGCGCGGGCCCTACCCGACCATGTACGTGAACCAGCCGTGGACGATCCGCCAGTACGCGGGCTTCTCCACCGCCGCGGATTCCAACGCCTTCTACCGCCGCAACCTGCAGGCCGGGCAGAAGGGCCTCTCGGTCGCCTTCGACCTCGCCACCCACCGTGGCTACGACTCCGACCACCCCCGCGTCCAGGGCGACGTGGGTATGGCGGGTGTCGCGATCGACTCGATCCTGGACATGCGCCAGCTCTTCGACCAGATCCCCCTGGATCAGGTGTCGGTGTCGATGACCATGAACGGCGCGGTGCTGCCGATCCTGGCGCTCTACGTCGTCGCCGCCGAAGAGCAGGGCGTCGGCCCCGAACTGCTGGCCGGAACGATTCAGAACGACATTCTGAAAGAGTTCATGGTCCGCAACACCTACATCTATCCGCCCAAGCCCTCCATGCGGATCATCTCCGACATCTTCGCCTTCACCAGCGCGAAGATGCCGAAGTTCAACTCGATCTCCATCTCGGGCTACCACATCCAAGAGGCCGGTGCGACAGCCGATCTGGAGCTGGCCTACACCCTGGCCGACGGTGTCGAGTACATCCGGGCAGGTATCGCCGCGGGCATGGATGTCGACAAGTTCGCGCCGCGCCTGTCGTTCTTCTGGGCCATCGGCATGAACTTCTTCATGGAGGTCGCCAAGCTGCGCGCCGGGCGCCTGCTGTGGAGCGAGCTGGTCTCGAAGTTCGAGCCCAAGAGCGCGAAATCGCTGTCGCTGCGCACCCATTCGCAGACCTCGGGCTGGTCGCTCACCGCGCAGGACGCCTACAACAATGTGGCGCGCACCTGCATCGAGGCGATGGCGGCGACGCAGGGCCACACCCAGTCGCTGCACACCAACGCCCTCGACGAGGCCCTCGCGCTGCCGACGGACTTCTCCGCCCGCATCGCCCGCAACACCCAGCTGCTGATCCAGCAGGAGTCCAACACCACGCGCCCGATCGACCCGTGGGGCGGCTCCTACTACGTCGAATGGCTCACCCACCAGCTCGCCGAACGCGCCCGCGCGCACATCGCCGAGGTGGAGGCGCACGGCGGCATGGCGCAAGCGATCTCGGAAGGCATTCCGAAGCTGCGCATCGAAGAGGCCGCCGCACGCACCCAGGCGCGTATCGACACCGGGCAGCAGCCGGTGATCGGCGTCAACAAGTACCAGGTCGAAGAGGACCAGCAGGTCGAGGTCCTCAAGGTCGAGAACTCGCGGGTGCGGGCCGAGCAGATCGAGAAGCTGGAACGGCTTCGCGCCGAACGGGATTCGGTCGCCGTCGAGGCCGCGCTGGCCAACCTGACCCGCGCCGCCGCCTCCTCGGAGGGCGGCATGGAGAACAACCTCCTCGCTCTGGCCATCGAGGCCGCGCGCGCCAGCGCCACCGTCGGCGAGATCTCCGACGCGCTGGAGAAGGTCTACGGTCGCCATCAGGCCGAAATCCGTACCCTGTCCGGTGTGTACCGCGACGAAGCAGGCAAGGCGACCAACATCGGCGCCGCCATCGAACTGGTGGAGGAGTTCGCCGAGGCCGAGGGCCGCCGACCGCGCATCCTGGTCGCCAAGATGGGCCAGGACGGGCACGACCGCGGCCAGAAGGTGATCGCGACCGCCTTCGCCGACCTCGGCATGGACGTCGACGTGGGCCCGCTGTTCCAGACCCCCGAAGAGGTGGCGCGCCAGGCGGCCGACAACGACGTGCACATCGTCGGCGTCTCCTCGCTGGCGGCCGGTCATCTCACCCTGGTGCCCGCCCTGCGGCAGGCGCTGGCCGAGGTCGGGCGGCCCGACATCATGGTCATCGTCGGCGGGGTCATCCCGCCCGGTGACTTCGACGAGCTCTACGAGGCAGGCGCCGCGGCGATCTTCCCGCCCGGCACCGTCATCGCCGATGCCGCCATCGACCTGCTGAAGAAGCTGGGCGAGGCGCTCGGACACGAGATCGGCGGCGGCAGCGACGCATGAGCGGTCACGGACCCGAGGAGACGGGCGTCCCGCTCCGGGATGCCCGCTCCGGCGCGCACCCGTCGCCGCGTCCCGAGGCCCATCCCCGGCTCGGCACCACCGCGGGCGTCGGCGCACCGCGCAATGCGGGCCGGGGTGGGCCCCGCGCTCCGCGACGCATCGATGTCGGTGAGCTCGCCGAGGGTATCGCCGCAGGTCAGCGGGCCGCGCTGGCCAGGGCGATCACCCTGGTCGAGTCCACCCGGGCCGATCATCGGGAGCTGGCGCAGCAGTTGCTGCTGCGGCTGGGTCCCGAGCCGGGGGCGATCGTGTCGAACCGGGTCGGCATCACCGGTGTCCCCGGCGTGGGCAAGTCGACCTTCATCGACGCGCTCGGCATGAACCTGCTCGCCAAGGGCCACCGGGTGGCCGTGCTCGCGGTCGACCCGTCCTCGACGCGCACCGGCGGCTCGATCCTCGGTGACAAGACCCGCATGGCGCGGTTGTCCCTGGAACCCGACGCGTTCATCCGCCCCTCGCCGACCGCGGGCACACTCGGCGGCGTCGCCAAGGCCACCCGCGAGACCATCGTGCTGCTCGAGGCCGCGGGTTACGACGTGATCCTGGTCGAGACCGTCGGGGTCGGCCAGTCCGAGGTGACCGTCGCCAACATGGTCGACGTCTTCTGCTTCCTCACCCTGGCCCGCACCGGAGATCAGTTGCAGGGCATCAAGAAGGGTGTGCTGGAGCTGGCCGAACTCGTCGCGGTGAACAAGGCCGACGGCAAGCACGAACTCGAGGCCAAGAGCGCGGCTCGCGAACTCCAGGGCGCCCTGCGCCTGATCCACCCCCACGACGCCCTCTGGCGCCCGCCGGTGCTGACCATGAGCGGCCTGGAAGGCGTCGGCCTCGAGAAGTTCTGGGACACCGTCCTCGAACACCGCCGAGTCCTCACCGACGCGGGCGAATTCGCCGAGAAGCGCCGCCGCCAGCAGGTCGACTGGACCTGGACCATGGTCCACGACCAGATCCTGCGCCGCCTCGCCGACAACCCGAACGTGAAAACCATGCGGGCCCAAGTGGAATCGGCCGTCCGCGCCGGTACCCTCACCCCCGCCCTCGCCGCCGAAGAGATCCTGAACGCCTTCGACGGAAAGTAGGAGCGGATCGCTTCACTGTGGATTCGCTGCCTGCGTCGCTGCTGCGGGTGCTGTTTGGTAATGAATACTATTTGCGCAGCTGAGCGGGATATTCCGGGCATGATAATCCGGAATTGGGCGATTTGCCAGCTGTTGTCTGGGGAGATTTTCGTGGACCGTGGAAGGTGGAAGCGAAAGCCTGGGCCCTAGGAGGCACTGATGGCGATCTTCCGTACAGGCCGAACCCTCGGCAGTGACCGCACTCCCGAGCGCGCCGTTCTCGGCGACGACGGCCGCTGGCGTCTCACCTGGCTCCCCGAACAGCCCCTCACCGGCGAACAGGCCGTCGCGGGCCTGCGCCTGGACGAAATCCTCAGCGACCCCACCCTCGTCCACGACCGCATGGCGATCGCCGAAGCCACCACCTGCGCCGACCGCATCGGCATCATCCTCGAACAAGCGGTGATCCGCCTCTGGAAGCGCACCCTCGCGTCTGTGGCCCTGTGCGCCGTCGTCATGACCCGGATGGGACTGCGACCGGCGAACTGAGGGGTCAGCCGGGTAGGTCCGACACCGCGTCGAACGGATTCACCAAGGCGACACCGGTGTCGAGGAAATGCTTCGTGTTGCGGGTGGCGACGGTGTGGCCGTGGGTCAGGGCGGTGGCGGCGATGAGCCCGTCGCTGACGTCGACCCGCGCCGTCGCGAAGAGGGCCCAGCGGTGGGCGACCGCGGTGTCCACGGCGAGGATCCGGTGGGCGAAGCTGCCCTCGACATCGTCGACCGCCCGTTCGATCCGATCGGCGCGGACGGTCTCGGCGCGTGCCCGCAGGAGCGCGATACCGCGGCGGAGTTCGCCGACCGTGATGACGCTCAACCACAACTCCCCGGTGCGGTTGCGCTCGAACCAGGCCAGTACTTCCGGTGCCGGTGCTTTGCGCATGAGCTCGGACACGACGTTCGTGTCGAGGAGATAGCTCACGAGAACTCGGAGAGGTCGAGGTCACGAGGCATGGACTGCGACCTGCTGTTCTCGACTTCGTCGACCGCGTCGGCGATCTCGTCGCCGAGCCCACCGAATGTCACCAGGAGTCGATCCACGAACCCGATATCCGGTCGAGTCAAGCGGCGATACTCCGCGATATCGATGACCACAGCCACCTCATCCCCGTGTCGGGTGATCGTCTGTGGCCCTTCGGCCTCGACCGCGCGCAACACCTCGGAGAAGCGTTGCTTGGCTTCTTGAACCTGCCACCGCATGAAGCACCATCCTCTCGGCTCTGTGTGGACAGACTAGACAGAATTTCCTGGCCTGTCCATGACTCGGATCAGCCGTGGTCCATGCCGCTCATGTCCATCTGCATCGGCGCGGGTTGCTGGCCGGGAGCGAGGACGAGGAATTGGCCCATCATGCCCTTGTCCTCGTGGTGGAGGAGGTGGCAGTGGTACATGTACGGGTAGGTGGGGTCGGTGTGGTCGGCGAAGTGCATGGCGAGGGTGTAGGTGGTGTCGGGGGCGGTGTAGACGGTGTCCTTCCAGCCGGACAGGGCAGGGGGTGGGGGAGTGCCGTCGATGGCGAGGATCTGGAACTGGACGTCGTGGACGTGGAAGTTGTGCGGCCAGTTGTCCTTGTTGCGGACCGACCAGACCTCGGTGGTGTCGACGGGGATGGTCATGTCGATGCGGTTCATGTCCATGCGGTGGTTGTTGATCATGAACCACTGCAGGTCGAAGGTCCGGGTCGGCGCGGTGGTCGCCGCGGCGAGGGGCGTCATCGGGACCATGGTCGTGGGAAGCGCGGCGGCGGGGCGCAGGGTGTCGGCGGCACGCAGGGTCAGGATGTCGAAGGTGTCGTCGAAGCCGAACTCGGCGGCGCGATCGATGCCGGTGCGGTCGGTGATCGACAGCGACCGTACCGTGACGTTCTCGCCGGGACGCAGGGTGACCAGCAGTTCCGCTCGCTCGCCCGGGCTGAGCTGGATCTGTTCCAGCGCAACCGGTTCGGGCATCAGCCCACCGTCGGTCGCGATGAGCTCGAACGGCCTCCCATCGGCGAGGGCGAGGTTGTAGAGACGCCCGGACGACCCGTTGAGGACGCGCAGCCGGACGCGTTCGGTGGTGACGGTGAGGTGGGCGTCGGTGATTCCATTGGTGACAATGGTGTCGCCGAGCAGCCCGACATCGGTGGTGTCGGATTCGTCGATCCGGCCATCGGCGGTGAAGCGGCGGTCCTGGATCACGAGCGGAATGTCGTCGACCCCGTAGTCGTTCGGCAGTCCGAAGGACTCGGCACTGTCGTCATCCACGAGGAAGAATCCGGAAAGCCCACGCTGCACGTGCTTTTCGGTCGCGCCGTGCGGATGCGGGTGGTACCAGAGCGTCGCGGCCTGCTGCTGAACCGTCCACCCCGGTGCCCAGGTCGCACCGGGCGCGATCATCTGATGGGGGCCACCGTCGAACTCCGCGGGCACATGCATGCCGTGCCAGTGCACCGAGGTCGGCTCCGGCAGGTCGTTGGTGATGGTGAACGCGACCCGCTCGCCACGGCGGGCCCGGATGGTCGGGCCGAGCACCGACCCGCTGTACCCCCAGGTCGGCGTCCGCGTCCCGCGGACCATCTCGGTGCTGCCCGGCTGGGCCCGCAGGGTGAACCGGCGGATGCCGTCGACGTCGACGGTGGACGGGGCGAGCGGCGGGATCGGCAGCGGGCGGCTCCCGGTTGTCGACTCCGGCGCCGAGGGCCGGATCGAACATCCGGCGGCATACGCCACCGGAACAATGGCGAGCCCGGTGAGAAAACCTCGTCGCGAGACCAACGTGTGCTCCTTGTCTGTGCGGGAACCTCCAGCTTCGATCGGCCCCGGTCGCGGCGACTCCGCCGAGCGGCCGGACCACCGCGGCCCGTTTCCGGCCGCTCGGCGGTTGCGAACGCGCCGATCGCGTGCTACTGCCGATTCGTCACCTAGCGTGGGTGCGTGATCGACATCCGCGCCCGGAGGCAGCTGCTTCGCTGGCTGCCGCTGGTACTCGTCCCGGTGCTGCTGCTGGCCAGCACGTACCCTGGCCAGTACCGGGTGCCTGCGCACTACTGGTTGCTGGCGATGGCCGCGGGCGTGGTGTTCCTCGCGGGCGCGCGCCGACCGCTGGCGGTGTCGATCGTGCTGTCGGTCCTGGCCGTGCCGATGCTCCGCACCCCGGCGTGGGGTGTGTCGGGCCTGGTGCCCTATCTGGGCGCGGTGGCCCTCGTCGACGTGATCGCGCGCTCGCACCGGCAGGCGCCGGTCTGGGTGGCGACGGGTGCGTGGGCCGCCGCGGTCGTCCTCGGTCGCGTCGGCCTGCACGACACCTCGATCGGGCGCGCCTCCACCGTGGTCGAGGCGGCGGCCTACGTGGGTCTGCCGCTGCTGCTCGGGCTGTACCTGCGCGGACAGCGCGACCTCGCCGAGAACCTGCGCCTGCGCGCCGCCGACGCCGAGGCCCGCACCCGCATCGACGAGCGCGCCGCCCTCGCCAGAGAACTGCACGATGTGGTCGCCCACCACATGGCCTCGATCATCCTGCGGATCTCGGTGGCCGGACACGTGGTGCGCACCGCCGATCCGCGCGTCGTCGCCGTCCTCGACGACGTGCGTGGCACCGCCGCCGATGCTCTCGCCGACATCCGCAGGCTCCTCGCCGCGCTGCGCGATCCCGCCCTCGGCACGGTGGCGCTGGTCGATCCCGAGGCCGTCGCCACCGAGATCACCGCGGCCCTGGACCGGGTGCGCGCGGCCGGGTTCACCGTCGAGGCCGAGCTCGAACCCGACCTGGACGGACTCGACGCCATCACCAGGCTCACCCTGCTGCGCCTGGTGCAGGAGTCCCTGACCAATGTCATGAAGCACGCGGATCAGGCTGTGCCGGTACGGTTCCGGCTCGGCCGACGCGACAGCGGCATCGGCGTCGACGTGGTCAGCGGAGCAACGGCCACAGCACTCGGGCACGGCATCGGCGGCGGTGCGACGGACACACCGCCGGGACACGGCATCGTCGGAATGCGCGAACGCGCCGATCTCGCCGGCGGCACTCTCGCGGTCGGCGCAGAGGAGACGAGCTGGGCGGTGCGAGCATGGCTGCCCGACCGGACGGGGGAGCCGACGTGATCCGGGTACTGCTGGTGGACGATCAGCGACTGATCCGGGCCGGTCTGCGGATGCTCATCGAGGACACCGACGATCTTGTCGTGGTCGGGGAGGCCGCCGACGGCGTCGAGGCCGTCCGCCGCTACACCGAACTCGCACCCGACCTCGTCGTCATGGACCTGCGCATGCCCGGCCTGGACGGAGTCGCCGCGACCCGGCAGATCCTCACCTCGTCACCACGGGCGAAAGTATTGGTACTCACCACCTTCGACGACGACGAGCACCTGTTCCCCGCCCTCGCCGCCGGTGCCACGGGCTATTTCGTCAAGGACACCGAACCCGCGGTCCTGCTCGACGCGATCCGGCGCACCGCCGACGGCGACCTCCTGTTCTCCCCGGCCCTCCTGCGCCGCCTCATCGACCGGGCCCTGCATACGCGACCCGAATCCGCTTCGGTACCAGCGGATCTCACGCCCCGCGAACTCGAGGTACTTCGCCTGGTCGGCGAGGGTCACGGCAACCAGGCGATCGCCGACCGCCTGTACCTCGGCGTGAGCACGGTCAAGACCCACATCGCCAATCTGCTCGACAAGACCGGCACCGACAACCGCGTCCGGCTCGCCGTCTACGCCTCCAAACTCCTGTGACAGCCCCTTGTCTCAGGTGACGAATCGGTAAGAAAACGGTAACGGTGATGTGATCTTGGTCGATACTGTGACTGACCGCATTGAAGCGGTCGGTTTTCAGTGTGGAGGTTCGATCGATGAGGTGCCGCGGCGCGGTGTCGGCATTGGCGGCGGTGTTCGTCGCGGTGGGTTCGACCGTAGGTGCCGGTGCGGTCGCCGCGCAGGCGCCGGTGACACAGCGGGTGGTGGTGGTCGACGGGTCGCGGGCCGAGGTGACCTCGGTGCAGGGACGGCAGGTGATGGTGCGGATCCATTCGGCCGCGATGGGGCGCGATGTCGAGGTGAAAGTCCAGCGGCCGGCGGACATCTCCGTGCCGCGGCCGTCGCTGTATCTGGTCAACGGCGCCGGTGGCGGCGAGGACACCGCCACCTGGGAGGAGAACACCGATGTGGTGGACTTCCTCGCCGACAAGCCGGTCAACGTGGTCATGCCGATCGGCGGCGCGTGGAGCTACTACACCGATTGGCGCGAGCCCGATCCCATGCTCGGCGTGAACAAGTGGCGCACCTTCTTCCTCGACGAACTGCCCGCCCTGGTCGACACCCTGTTCGCCACGACCGGGCGCAACGCGATCGCCGCCAACTCGATGTCGGTCACCTCCATCCTGCAGCTCGCGATCGCCAAGCCGGGGCTGTACCGCTCGGTCGCCGCCTACAGCGGCTGCGCGCAGATCAGCGATCCGATCGGACGGCAGTTCGTGAACCTCGTCGTCGCCACGGGCGGCGGCGACGCGTCGAACATGTACGGCCCGCCCGGTGACCCGGCGTGGGCCGCCAACGATCCGGTGGTCAATGCCGAAGGGCTGCGCGGGACCCGGCTCTACATCTCCAACAGCAACGGGTTGCCCGGTGAGCACGACCGGCTCGGCGATCCGCACCTGGTCACCTGGGGACCGGTCGGCCTGGCCAACCAGGTCGTCGTCGGCGGGGTGATCGAGGCCGCGACGAACTGGTGCACCAAGAATCTGCAGGATCGGCTCGTCGAACTCGACATCCCGGCCACCTTCGACCTGTCCACCCGGGGCACCCACTCCTGGGGTTACTGGCAGAAGGCGTTCAAGAACTCCTGGCCACTGCTGGCCGAGGGGATGGCGGTCCCCGCCTGATCAATCGAGCTCGAACAGCGCGACCGCATTGTCGTGACAGACCTTGCGCAGCCACTCCTCGCCGAGGTCGAGGCGCTCGAGCGCGGCGACGGACTCGGCGTACGGGTACGGGATGTTGGGGAAGTCGCTGCCGAACAGGATGCGATCGGCGAAGCGGCGCAGGCGATCTCGTTCACCGGGCGGGAAGGGGGAATCGCCCTCGCTGAAGTCGGTCCACACCATCGTGGTGTCGAGATACATCCGCGGGTACTGCTCGGCGAGGTCGAGGAACTCGGTGTACTCCGGGGTGCCCATGTGGGCGACGATCAGCCGCAGGCCCGGAAAGCGGCGCAGCAGTTCGGCGATCGGGGCGGGGCCGGTGAATTCGCCGGGCGCCGGGCCGGATCCGCAGTGGATGACCACCGGTGTGCCGGACTCGGCCAGGATCGACCACACCGGGTCGAGCAGCGGATCCAGCGGTGAGAAGGCGCCGACCTGGATGTGCACCTTGAAGACCCGCGCGCCGCGGTCCAGCGCCGTGCGGACGTAGTCGGGCGCGTCCGGCTCCGGGTAGAAGGTGGCGGTGTGCAGGCAGTCGGGGGTGCGGGCGGCGAAATCGGCGGTCCAGTCGTTGAGCCAGGCGCCCATCTGCGGCTTGTGCGGATAGACCAGCGACGTGAACGCGCGAACACCGAAGTCGCGCAAGGTCTTCAGCCGGACCTGCTCGTCGTCGCGGTAGGTGATCGGCCAGGCGCGCCCGGTGAGCGGACCGGCCGTGTCGAAATAGGCCCACACCTTGCGCATCACCTGGTCGGGCATGAAATGGGTGTGCACGTCGACGATCGCGGGCAGCTCGAGGCGGCGCCGGAAATCGGCGAGGTAGGCGGCGGTATCGACGGTCATGACGGCGGCTCCGGGTACAGGCGCCGGGCCAGGGCCCCGACGCGGGTGACGAGACGTTCGAAGAACACGGCGGGGTCGGTGCCGATCACGATGTCGGCGTTGGGTTCCCGGCCCCACATGCCCGCCCAGTCGGCGACCGTGGTCGCCCGGGTGATGGTGCCCGCCAGCTCGACGTCGACCGTGGCCGGGCGGGTCGTGGCCAGCGCCGGATCGAGGGCCACCGCGGCGGCGAACGGATCGTGCATGTGCGCCAGGTAGCCCAGATCGTAGGACTGGTGGAAGTCGAAATAGAACCGCACCGCGTCGGTGAGATAGCGGATGATCGGATTGCTCGCCGCCGAACGCCATTCGGGTACCGCACCCGCGCCGACCCGCTCGATCGGCACGCTCTGCGCGGCCTCCGCCAGCGCGACCAGGTGCCCGGGCAGCATCTCGATGGACTCGGTGATGTCGAGCGCGCACACCAGCGGCCTGCGATCCGGCGGCGCCGCCGAGAACGCGTCGAAGACCTCCTTGGCCGCCTCCGGGTCGACATGGATGTTCCACTCGTTGGTCGGCGTGGTGTTGCCGGGGTGGTTGAACGCCCCGCCCATGATCACCAGGCGCCGCAGCAGGCGCGGTAGTTCCGGCTCGATCCGCAGGGCCAGTGCGAGATTGGTCAGTGGGCCGGTGCACAGGCCGGTCACCTCGCCCGGGCGGTCCCGCACCAGGTCGACCCACATCCGCGCGGCCGTCCGGTCCGACAGCGACCGCGCCGGGACCGGCAGCTCGGCGTAGCCCAGACCCTGTGGGCCGTGCGTGTCCTCGGTGGTGCGCAGCGGGATCGCCAGCGGCGCGTCCGCACCGGCGGCCACCTCGATCTCGCCGGCGCGCGCCAGATCGAGCAGGGCGAGCGTATTGACGGCCACCTGGGCGGTCGGGACATTGCCCGCGGTCGCGGCGATCCCGATGATCTCGGCCTCCGGCGAGGCCAGCAGATACAGCAGCGCCAGCGAATCATCGATCCCGGTATCGACGTCGAGAATGATCTGCTGCGGCACAGCTCGACCCTAGCCGTGCCCCGGACCCGCTCGGCGGCAGGTCTGCTGATGGCGCTGCCGGAAGGCCACGGTGGCCGACCCGCGCCGTCGTGCTACTCGGCGGGCGTTGCCGCGGCCGGGCGAGTGGGGTACGTGGGGAGCGTGAACTCCTCGGTGTCCCCGAAGTAGATCCGCTTGGTCAGCGGACGCATCAGGCGCGACATCATGATGCGGACGTTGAGCTTCGCGAGCCTCGTCAGCACCGCGGTGCGGGGGAGCATCATCGGGAGTCCGCCGCCGGGGATCTCCTTGGCCTTGTCCAGAAACGGGGTGATCGTGTCCTGGTAGCGGCGCTGCGCGCCGGCGAGATCGTCAGGGGTGGCGGCGATCTCGGCGGCCAGGACGTACGCGCCGACGATGGCCATCGCGGTGCCCATCCCGCTGAGCGGGGATCCGCAGTAGCCCGCGTCGCCGATCAGCGTGACCCGGCCGACCGAGAGTTCCGGCACGTCCACCCGCGCCACTTCGTCGAAGTAGAAGTCGGACGTGGCCTCCATGGCGGCGAGGACGGCGGAGGCGTGCCAGCCCGCGTCGCCGAGTGTCCGCCGGAGGAGCGCGCGCTGGGCGTCGACGTCGTGGCGCAGCGCGGGATCGCGCTCGGCGCGCACGGTGATGATCGCCTTGGCGGTGCTCGGATCGCCGTCGGGGCGGATGCCGAGCATGGCGCCGGGCACCAGCCGCATGCCGAACCAGCCCGGTTCCACCTCGGGTGGGGTCGCCATGGTGAAGAACGCGCCGTAGCCGCCGAGATGGGTGCTGAACTCCTCCTCCGGTCCGAAGACCAGGCGGCGGGTCGCCGAGTGCACCCCGTCGGCGCCGATCACCAGGTCGAAGCGCTCGGTGGCGCCGGTAGCGAACGTGACATCGACGCCGGTGCCGTCCTGGTCGATGCGCTCGATCCACTCGCCGTAGCGGTAGTCGAGCTCGCCGGTGTCGGTGGTGGCGAGCTCGTCGAGCAGGACCTGGTTGAGGTCGCCGCGGGTGATCTCGACGTCGGCGACCGCGCCCTTGCCGTCGAAGTCCGCCATCGCCATCCGCGCGTAGACCTTGCCCCTGCCGTCGATGTAGGCCATGCCCCGTTCGTCGAGCTGGTGCTTCGCGATGCCCGGCATCAGCCCCATCCGCTCGGCAGCCGCTTTGCTCGGGCCGCGCAGGTCGACCGCCTGGCCGCCGGGGCGGGGAGCCGTCGCGCGCTCGACCACGGTGGTGCGGATGCCGTGGCGCAGCAGCTGGAGGGCGACCGCGTTGCCCGCGATACCGCCGCCGGAGACGAGCACGTGCAGGGGGCTGGTGGAGGTCATGAGGTGATCCCGTCTGGAAGAACGAATATCTTAGACATATGTCTAACCGAAGTTGGCACGAATGTCTAGAACAAACGTCTAAGACGGTCCGGTAGGGTTGTCGGCATGGGCAATCGAGAAGACCTGCTGGCGGGGGCGCGCAAGGTCATCATGGAGCGCGGCGTGGCCAAGGCGACCGCGCGCGACATCGCCGCGGCCGCCGGGGTGAGCCTGGCCGCGATCGGCTATCACTTCGGGTCGAAGGACCGCCTGGTCACCGAGGCGCTGGGGGAGGCGCTCGGCAACGCGATCGGCGACGCGATGCAGGAATTGATCGAAGAGGGCGCGGGCGCACCGCTGCTGACCGGCTTCACGCAGCTGTGGAACGCCATGCCCGCCGTGTTCGCCGACAATCACGAGGCGATGCTGGCCAGTCTCGAGAACATCGTGCGCATCGTGCGCGTACCGGAAGCCAGGGCGCAGATGGGTGATCAGCTGTCGACGGCCTCGGCCGACCTCGCGGCGAACATGCGTGCGTCGCATCCGGAACTGGACGAGGCGCAGGCCGCCGCCATCGGACGGATGTACTTCGCGCTCGTCCAGGGGCTGGCGGTGCTGTGGCTGCTGAATCCCGATCAGGTGGTGGCCGACGGAGACCACCTCGCCGAGGCTGTCAGGGCGCTCGCCGGGGATTGACGGCTCCCTCGGCACTTCCGCGACGGTCACGAGCGTGCTCGCCTTGGCTCGAGGCGATGCCGTGCCAGGGCGCGCCGCGCCTCCGGTCGACGCTCACCAGCGGGGGTCGTGTCCGCCGTATTCCGGTGCGGGCCAACGGTAGTCGGCGTAACCGGCGAAAGCCGGTGCCGCGGTGGTGATGTCGCCGTGGGTGACCGTGTCCGCCGGGTCGGGCGGCTCGGCGGCGGGATGGTCGGGCGTGCGGTCACCGGAGAGCAGCCAGGAAGCGGTGCGGGCCAAGGAGACTCTCACGTCACGGCCGTGTCCGTCGTCGGTGCGGGACCGCAGCGCGTCGACCACCCCGGCGGCCAGCAGATATCCGGAGGCGTGGTCGAGGGCTTGGGCAGGCAGCGCGCCAGGGCGGTCCGTCGAGCCTTCGATCAGCGAGATGCCCGTCGCCGCCTGCACGATGCTGTCGAAGCCACGCCGGTCACCCCACGGCCCCGCGACGCCCCAGGCCGACACGCTCGCGTGGATCAGGCCGGGGCGAGTCCGGACGCCGAGGGCGGCGAGCGCGCCGGGCCGGTAGCCGGTCACCAGGATGTCGGCCTCGTCGAGGAGCTGTTCGAACAGCGCGAGATTGGTGCGCAGATCGAGCAGGGTGGATCGTTTGCCCTGGCAGGTGTCGCGGAACTGCCAGTCGATCTCGGGCAGGCGGGGTGGATCGATGCGGAGTACGTCGGCGCCGAGCAGCGCGAGGGTGCGGGTGGCGACCGGACCGGCCAGTACCCGGGTCAGATCGAGCACCCGGATACCGCGCAGCGGCCGGTCGAGCGTGGGGGCGTGCCCGAGCCCGGACCGCGGTGGAGTGGGTTGTGCCGCGGGGGCGTCGGTTCCAGCGGTGACCTGGCCGGTCGACCCACCGTCCGCCCGTCGTTCGAGGGCGACCAGCGGTCCCGCCGCCGCGGCACGCCCCATCGGGCTGCCCGACCATTCACCCTCCGCGCGCACCCGCACCGCGATCGCACCCGCGTCGAGCGCCAGCGCTTCGACCTCCGCCGCCGACATCGCTGCCAGCCGCGCGGCGACCTGCTCGGCATCGACGTCGTCGGCCAGCTCGAGCGCCCCGGCGAGGCGGCGGCGATGATGAGGGTAATTGGCGTGCGTGCGCACCCAGCCGTCCGCGGTGCGGAAGAACCCGGACAGCGGACTGAAGATCGAGGGCGCGGCGCCACTGTGACGGAACAGCCGCTCACCGGCGAACGCCGCCGTCACCCGGGTGGGATCGACCACGACCGGCCGGACCGCCGGCCCGCTCGCCGCGCGAAATCGGTTCGCGGCCAGCTGTACCGCCGCGACCGAGCCACCGGCGAGCGCCCAGACCGGTAGCGTTGCCGCCAGCCGGGCACCCGGATCGGCGGCGTCGATCGGTGTCGACGGCGCGAGTCCCAGTCCGGCCTCGTAGGCGTGCACGAGCTGCTGTGCGGTGGTCACTCGACCAGCCTAGCTGCGGAAACGATGGGTGAGGAGTGTGCTGTGGGTGTGAATGCGACTGCCACGGAATGGATTCGAGTCCTGCGCAAGGACCCGTCCGCGGGCGGGCAGCTGGTGTGCTTCCCGCCGGGCGGCGGATCGGCCGCGGTGTATCGCGAGCTGTCGCGGCACGTCGGCCCCGGTGTCGACGTGACCGCGGTGCAGTACCCCGGCCGCCAGGACCGCCTCGACGAGCCGGTGCTCACCGACCTGCACGCACTCGCCGACCGGATCGCCACCGACCTGCTGGCCCAGCCGGCACCGGCGCGGACGCTGTTCGGGCACAGCATGGGCGCGACGGTGGCCTACGAGACCGCGCGTCGCCTCGCCGAGGGTGGCGCACCGGTACGCGCGCTCATCGTCTCGGGCCGTCCCGCGCCCACGTTCGTGGAAACCGCCCTGCTGCACCAGGCCTCGGACGACGCGCTCCTCGACGACCTCGAACGCCTGGCCGCCGATCCCGCACCGGTCCGGATGCTGCGCGCCGAACCCGATCTCGCCGAACTCATCCTGCCCGCCGTCCGCGGTGACTACCAGGCGGTCGAGACCTACCGCCATCGTCCCGGACCGCGGTTGAGCTGCCCGGTCGTGGCACTGATCAGCACCGAGGATCCCACGGCCACCCCCGCGCAGGCCGAGGAATGGGAGACGATGACCGACGGGCCGTTCACCCTGACGACCTTCCCCGGCGGACACTTCTACCTCGACGAGCGGCCCGTTCCGGTCGCCGAGGAGATCACGCGGCACCTGAGGTAACCGACGACAGCGACGCGGATAACAGAATAGTCTCCGGACGGGCGCGAGCGGTCGCGTCTGCGGATGGCGACGGGATCCGTGCCCGGCCGTGACCAGGAGTCCGCCCTCGGCCGGGCGTCGTCGCCGTGCGAGGCGCGCACGTCTCGGGGCGATCACGGCGCCCGATGCGCGTAACGATTCTGTAGGAACGGTAACTACCGACTTTTTCCCGGCGAACTGGTATCGACAACATTCGTCTGGGGAGTAGACCATGTCGCACAACATATTTCGCACGTCCTTACGGCGGATCGGCGTAGGCGCCGCCGCCTCCTCGGTCGCGCTGGCCGGGCTGTTTCCACTCACGATCGGACCCGCCTCGGCCCAGGCCGGGTGGCCGATCTGTACGGTGACGACCTCGACGCAGACCCTCGCCGCCGGATCGGCCATCGACGACCGCTACAACAGTGACCCGGCGCTGCGTGCGCTGCTCGGTGCCCCGACCGGCCCCGAACGCGAAAGCGAAGAGGGCGGGGTGTTCCTGCGCGACTACGCCGGTCCGCCCGAGGGACCGGGGATCCTGTACTCGCGGGCCGACACCGGTGTGCACGAGGTACACGGACTGATCAAGGAGACCATGTGGAACGCGGGCGGGCACCGCGCGACCGGTGTCCCGATCACCGACGAGTGCCCGACCGCCACACTCGGTGGCCGCTACAGCCACTTCAGCCGCGGCGGCACCACGCCGGAGGCCTCGATCTACTGGCGGCCCGGCGCGTCGGCACACTGGGTGCACGATTACGGGCAGGGCGGCTACGGCATCCACCGGAAGTGGGCCGACTCGGGGTGGGAGAACGGTCGCTACGGCTGGCCGACGACCAACACGATGAGCCTGGAGAACGGCTGGTACAACCACTTCACCGGCGGTGACTGGCAAGGCGCATCGATCTATTGGAGCCCGCAGACCGGCCCACACGGCGTCAACGGCCTCATCCGGGCCCGCTGGGCATCCCTCGGCTGGGAACGCTCGTACCTCGGCTACCCGGTGAGCGACGAGTACGACATCCCCGGCGGCAAGCGCAGCGACTTCGTCGGCGGTTGCGTCACCTGGAACAGCGCGACCGGCGCGGTCACCGACTCCGCCCGCTGCTGAGTCAGACTGCACCCGAGCTCATCCGGCGGTGCCGCTGGTGCAGGCGCCAATACCCGAGCCAGGACACCAGCACCGTCACCGCCGCGAGCACCCGCACCAGGCCCAGCGCGCTGTCGGGATAGATCACCCCGGTCAGGTAGTGGTCGATGAAGCCGGTCGCCGGCAATTCGGCCACTCCGGCCCGCTGGCGCGCCCAGTTCTCGGCATGGGTCAGCGGGCAGTCGAAGCCGATCAGGATGGTGCCGAAACCCCACGCCACCGCCAGCAGATGCAGACCGATCGTGCGTGGCCACCGCCACGCCAGGAAACCGCCGGCGACCACGTACGCGATGAACGCGACGTGCGTGACGGCGAAGACGTCGGCAAGCACCCGGAACGGCACCTTTTCAGGATAGTTCCCGGTCGAGCCCGGAATCATGATCGACATTCCGGTTCGGCATCGCTTGGTCAGGCGATCACCAGGGGGAGGGCCGGTAGTCCTTCAAGAAGCAGCCGTACAGGTCGACCCCGTTCTCACCCTGCACGATCGGGTCGTAGACGCGGGCGGCGCCGTCGACGAGGTCGAGCGGGGCGTGGAAGCCCTCCTCGGCCAGACGGACCTTCGTGTAGTGCGGGCGCTCGTCGGTGATCCAGCCGGTGTCGACGGCGGACATCAGGATCGAGTCCGCCTCGAACATCTCGAGCGCGCTGGTGCGGGTCAGCATGTTCAGTGCCGCCTTGGCCATGTTCGTGTGCGGATGACCGGGGCCCTTGTAGCCGCGGCCGAACTGACCCTCCATGGCCGAGACGTTGACCACGTACTTGCGGCGCCCGGCCGCGGCGGCCATCGTCGGCCGCAACCGCGAGACCAGGATGAACGGCGCGACCGAATTGCACAGCTGCACCTCGAGCAGCTCGGTGGCGTCGACCTCGCCGACGGTCTGCACCCAGCTGTTGGTGTGCGCGAGATCGGGGACGAGCCCGCCCGCGTCGATGGCGACACCGGCCGCGATCCGCTCCGGGGTCGCCGACCCGGCGACGAGGGCGAGTTCGGCCACGTCGACGGCCGACAGCGACGGGGTCAGCGAGGCGGTGAGCGCGGTCGGATGGGCCTGCATGGTCTTGCCGAAACTGACCATCTCCGGCAGCACGCCCGCGGGCAGCGGCGCGGTCTCGGCGTCGACGAGGGCGCTGTAGGCGCCCGCCGAGCGGCGCACGGTCTGGGCGGCGTTGTTGATCAGGATGTCGAGGGGTCCCTGGGCCGCGACATCATCGGCCAGCGCGACGACCTGGGCCGGGTCACGCAGATCGATGCCGACGATGCGCAGGCGGTGCAGCCAGTCGGCGCTGTCGTCCATCGCGGCGAAGCGGCGGATCGCGTCGTTGGGGAACCGGGTGGTGATGGTGGTGTGCGCGCCGTCGCGCAGCAGCCGCAGCGCGATGTACATGCCGATCTTGGCGCGGCCACCGGTGAGCAGCGCGCGCTTGCCCGACAGGTCGGTGCGGGCATCACGCTTGGCGTGGCTCGCGGCGGCGCAGTCGGGGCACAGCTGGTGGTAGAACGCGTCGACCTGGGTGTAGCGCTGCTTGCAGATGTAGCAGGGCCGCGCGCGCACCAGCGTGCCCGCGCTCGCGCCGGAGGTGGCCGAGCTGATCGGGATGCCGGCGGTCTCGTCGTCGATGCGCTGCGGTGAGCCGGTGGCGGTGGCCGCGATGACGGCGCGATCGGCGGTGGCGACCTGCTCGCGCGCCTCGATGCGACGACGCTGCTTGAGCTTCTTGAACATGTGCCCGACCGCGCGCTGCACCGCGATCGAATCGGGATGTTCCTTCTCCAGCTGCCCGGCTTGTTCCAGTACTCGCAGACAGGTCGCCAACTCGTCCGGATCGATCATGTTCTCGGTCATCGGGGAGTGCGACATTCCTTCGTGCGGGAGCGGTGGACGTGAACCATTGTCTCATTGGCCGCGCGCCAGACCCGCTGGGTATCGTGGTGCACCGTCACCGCAACCGCGCGGCGACCACCGAACCCGACGGAGCCCTCCGATTTCCCCGCTCGACACCGATACCGCAGACGCGCCGCGCAGGCGCAGGCTCGAACCCGACGAGCGACGCGCGCAGATCCTGGCATGTGCCATCGATATGTTCGGCGAGCGGCCGTACGCGGCGGTCTCGACCGCGGAACTGGCCCAGCGCGCCGGCGTGGCCCGCGGCCTGATCAACCACTATTTCGGCAACAAGCGCGACCTGTATCTGGCGGTCGTGCGCCGGATGGTGACCCTGCCGCGGCCGGAGAAGGTGTCGATCCCCGAGGGGACACCGAGCGAACGCGTCGACGCCATCGTCGGCTGGCTGCTCGACACCATCGCCGAACACGGCACCACCTGGGTGAAGGTCACCAGCCACGAGGGCGTCGGCGACGACCCCGAGGTGGAGCAGATCCTCGATCAGGCCGACGACGCCGCCGCCGAGCGCATGCTGGTGATGATCGGGCGCCCCGAACTGGCACAGAGTGCACAGTCGCGCGCGCTGGTCCTCGCCTACGCGGGGCTGGTGAAGGTCGCCGGACGCGAGTGGATCACCCGCGGCACGCTCACCAGGGACCAGGTGCATCGACTGCTCGCCGACACCCTGCGCACCGTGATCACCGAGACCATCCCGAGCCTGGAACCCCGCCAGGACGCGGTGGGTTAGGCGCTGATCCCGCGGCGCGGATGGGGCATCGCGATCTCGCGGGCGCTGTAGCGCTGTGGGCCCAGATGGCCGGGCGCGTGACCGCTGCGGCCGTAGGCCAGTTCGATCCGCTCCTCGCGGCGATGTTCGTACACCAGCGCCGCCAGCCCGCCGAGCAGGAACACCGCCGTGGCGATCCCGGCGATCACCGCCCAGCCGAAGTATCCCGAGCCCGCGGCCACCAGGGTGCAGGCCAGGCCGACCACCCCGATTCCGCACGCGATGATGCCGGGCACGTTGTAGTCGTCGGCCAGCAGGTCGCCTGCCTGGGCGTGCCAGTGCTGCCGGTCTGCCGAAGTGCTGCTCTCGGACATGGGGTCCTCCTCGCGAGCTGGGGATGCGCGCAGCGGCTCACTCATGACCAGCATGGACCCGGACCGGTCGCGCGGGCAAAGGTGTTTGCCGGTTCGTTACCCGTGTCGATGCCCCTGAATTCGGCGGCGGGCCTGCGGCAGAGCATTTGCCGTTTGCGCTGACCGACCGGTCGGGAGTCCTTATTCTCGTCGCGTGACCCGGCGCATCGTTGTGCGCGCCGGGGAGATCGGAGAGGGACCCGGGGTTGATGGCACGGTACGAGGAATGGGACGACGACCCCGAGGACGAGGTGGACGACCGGCGCTGGAACGGTCAGCGCTGGCCACACGCGACGCCGGCGGGCGCCGATGGGCTCGGCGGGGCGCAGCCACGGGTGAATCCCTACGCGATGGTGGCCTTGGCCGCCGCGCTGGTCCTGCTGTTCCCGATCGCCATCGTGTTCGGGCTGCTGTCGTTCGGCCATCCACGCGGCCGGGGGATCGCGGTGTTCGCCCTGCTGCTCGGCATCACGGAGGTGGCGGCGCTGGCCGTGGTGGGGCTCGCGATGTTCGGCGGGCTCGACGTGGAGCTGCCGAACCTGGCCACCACGACGACGAGCACCCCGGCATCCGCGCAGGGCGCGCCCTCCGCGACGGTGGTCCCGGTGGTGAGCCCGACCGACGACCGCCCGGCCGACCCGGGCATCGGCGTCGTCGAGAAGGGCACCGCGTGCCCGGCCGAGCGGGTCGGCCTGCTCGGCGTCGCGGCAGACGGTGCGACTCTGCTGTGTCTGCGCGGCACCGACGGATACACCTGGTCGGGCCCGTACCGGGTCGCCGGCTCCTACTACACCGAGGGGGCGAGGTGCGATCCGTCGGTGGACAAGTCGGGTCGCACCTCCGACAACCGCGCGCTGGTGTGCGAGGGCAGCGGGAGCACCGGCGCCTGGGTGCCGTGGACCGAGTAGGTCCTACTCGGTCTTCTTGGCGCGGCTCGGCTGCACGCGGGGCGGTTCGTTCGGCATCTTCGGATACTGCGGCGGCCACGGCGCGTCCATCAGCCCGGCGGCCATGTCGCGTTCGGACATCTCCAGCAGCGACTGGATCGACTGGGGCGCGCGGTCGGCCCACGGATCACCGTGTTCGGCCAGCCGGGCAGGGACGGTGGCGAGGGTGAGCTCGTCGGGCACGACCGTGTCGAGTTCGGTCCAGGCAATCGGGGTGGAGACCTGCCCGCCGACCTTGGGGCGCACCGACCAGGCGCCGAACACGGTCTTGTGCGGCGCGTTCTGGTTGTAGTCGATGAACACCCGCGACCCGCGTTCCTCCTTCCACCAGTGCGCGGTGATCTCCTCGGGGTAGCGGCGTTCGAGCTCCCTGGCCAGCGCGACGGCGGCCGCGCGCACCTCGTAGCCGTCCCAGCGTGGTTCCAGCGCGGCGTAGATGTGCAGCCCGCGCGAGCCGGAGGTCTTGATCCGGCTGTCGATGCCGTATTCGGCCAGCAGGTCGCGAGTGCGCGCCGCGCCGCGGCGCAGATCGTCGAAGCCGATGCCGGGCGAGGGGTCGAGATCGATCCGCAGTTCGTCGGCGATGCGCAGGTCGCCGATGTGGTTGGGCCAGACGTGGAAGCCGAGGCAGCCCTGGTTCACCGCCCACAGGATGTGCGCGAGATCGTGGGCGACCAGTGCGTCGCTGGTGGTGCCGTTGGGGGTGGACACCTCCACGGTCCGCAACCAGTCCGGTGCCGACTTGGGGACCCGCTTCTGGAACCAGGACTTGCCCGAGGCGCCGTCGGGATAGCGCTCCAGCAGCAGTGGGCGGTCGCCGATCACGCCGAGCAGCGGATCGGCCACTGCCTGGTAGTAGCGGACCAGATCGAGCTTGGTCTCCCCGCGCTTGCTGAAGTAGACCTTGTCCGGATTGCTGATCGACAGGGCGCGCCCGTCCACCTCGACCTCGACCGCGGCGCTCATCGCCGGGCTCCGAAGATCGCGCCGAGCTCGGCGGGCGCCACTTCGTCGAGCTGGGCGTAGGTACACGACTCGGGGGTGCGGTCGGCGCGGAAGCGGACCAGCCGCCCGCCGTGCCGGAATCGCCCCGACTGCACGTGCTCGTAGCGCACCTCCGCGACCAGCTCCGGCCGCAACGGCTCCCACGAGAGGTCCTTGCCACCGCTCCAGCGGCTCACCCCGCCCGGCATCTTGCCCTCGGCATTGGCCTGGGCGACCGCGTCGGCCCAGTCGCGCCAGGGGTGATCGACCAGCGCGTTCTCCCGCAGCGGCGCCAGCTCGCCGAGCAGTTCCCGCCGCCGCGCCGCCGTGAAACTGGACGCCACGCCCACATGATGCAGATTGCCTTCGTCGTCGAACAGGCCGAGCAGCAGGGACCCGACACCTTCGCCGTCCTTGTGCATCCGGTACCCCGCCACCACGCAGTCGGCGGTGCGCTCGTGCTTGACCTTGAGCATCACCCGCTTGTCCTGCAGATAGGCCAGGTCGTCGGCCTTGACCATGACACCGTCGAAACCGGCGCCCTCGAATCGGGTGAACCAGTCCTGGGCCACGTCGGGATCGTGGGTGATCGGAGTGAGGTGGATGCGGCCGGGCGCCGCGTCGAGCAGCGTCTCCAGCTCGCGTCGGCGTTCGGTGAACGGTTCGGCGGTCAGGTCGCGGTCGCCGTGGGCGAGCAGGTCGAAGGCGACGAAGCTGGCCGGTGTCTCCACGGCCAGCTTGTTGACCCGGGACGCCGCCGGATGCAGGCGCTGCTGCAGGGTGTCGAAATCGAGACCGTCGTCGGTGACGACCACGATCTCGCCGTCGACCACACAGCGCTGCGGCAGCGCGGCGGCCAACAGGTCGACCAGCTCGGGAAAATACCGGGTGAGTGGACGATCGTTGCGCGAACCCAGCTCGATCTCGTCGCCGTCGCGGAACACGATGCACCGGAACCCGTCCCACTTGGGTTCATAACTCAGCCCCGGCTCTCGTGGCAGCGACGGCGTCGACTTGGCCAGCATGGGGCGTACTGGCGGCATCACCGGTAGATCCATCCGATCCTGCTTCCTATTTCACTGCTCGGAGTTGAGCATTCGGATGTTTCGCTCTCCGCACGCACAGAGTGCTGTGCTGGAGTCCTGGACCGGCAGTCTGGTCCGTTGGCGATCGGTCCTTTCCTGGAGGATCTGCTTCACCAGCGTATGTGTGGTGTGCAGGGAGATGTCGGGATCTCCGTCGCGTTCCTGGATGTTGATCGCAGCGGCGTGGTCTGCTTGCCATACCGCCCTGCACTCGGTGCAGTGAAGCCGGTCCCCTGCGCGGACACCAAGGATGCTCGTGAAGGGAACGACTTGGGAGGTGTAGGCAGCGTTGACCAGCCGCACCGCAGAACCTCTGCGGTCCGACACGGCCTGAAGTGCTTCCGCGGTGACGCCTTTGGTCCACGCGGCGAGCCTTCGGTTCGTGTTCTTTCCCAGCTTCTTGCGGCTGGCGAAAGTCTTGGTGAGGTCTTCGGCCACGATCACCGCGGCCTTGTCGGCTACCTGGTGGACAGCTTGGAAGGTGATGTCGCGGACCCGGCACCGCCAGGCGTTCGAGCGTCGCTCAGGCTTGAGGATGCCGAGGTTGTTGACACGGATACGCTGGGCCTTCGCCAGGTCGCCGCGTTGCTCGGCGTTCTCCGCGACGCTGCGAAGCTTGGCGCGGCGGGCGTTCTTGGTCTTGCGGTGGTCGGACTCGGCCCTCAGCAGATCGCCCAGCTCGGTTCCGTGATGCTCACCGTCGGAGTCGGTGAGGACTTCGGTGTATCCCTTGTCGACGCCGACCGTGCGGTTTCCGACCGGCCGTTTCGAGGACTTCATCGCTGCGGCGTCGATCTGGTAGTGCACTTCGACCCGGTTGCCGCGCAAGATCAGCCGCAGTGTGCCGGAGGGAGCGACGGTGGTGTTCAGGGGGATACGGACGAGCTGTCGGCGTTCCAGCCCGGGCACGGCCAGCCAGACGTTCCCGCCCTCAGCGAGAGTGAACGTCTTGTATTGATCAGCACGGACCACGATCTGATTCGTGGTCCTGTTCCGGCCGCGCCGCCAGTGCTGGCGCATGAGCCTGGACAGGTAAGGACCTGTGTCCCAGGTGTCGCGGGCGAGCGCGGTGTACAGGCGGGTGCGCTCGGTCTTGCTCGTGGTGCGCCGGTTGATCGCCCGGCGGACCTCGACCTTCGCGGCGGCGCGGTTCGCGGTGATGTCGGCGACCGCATCGCGCACTGTTTCCTTCCAAGGGTTCGCCAGCACGCCGAAGGATTGCGCTGTGCCGTCGACGATCCACACATCGCGGATCTGCCGGTCCGACCACGCGAGGCCCTGTATCGAGCCGAACTGCCGCCACACCGTCGACCGCACCACACCAAGACGCCGAGCCTGCTCTTGGAGCTGCCCATACTTTCCGGCGTTGAGGTTGCTGCTGTACGCGATACGGGTGACCTTCACACGCTGCCGCCGGTCAGCTCGTCCTTCTGTCCAGGTGAGGACAGAAGTGAGTAAGGATCAGTCACTGGATGTCGCCTCCTCGTGGGTGGTGGTTCACCCGTGTCGACGTCGCGAGCACGCCCGATTCATCGGTCCGTGACCCGATCGTAGGTCGGCGCACCGACATCGCGACGGACCTCGACAGCGCGTTGGCGGCGCGAGGTCAGGAGTCGAGCCAGCCGTGTTCGTCGGCGAAGATGGCGAACCGGTCGCGGATGGTGATGATCTCGGCCGCGGTGAGGGCCGGGGAGGCGTCGAGCAGCAGTTCGGTGATCTGCTGGCGGAGTTCCTCGGCACCGAGCTTGTCGCCACCCGCGCGCTCCTTGCGTGCCTTGGGCGCGGTCGCGGACTGGCCGACAGCGGTCAGGTTGACGGCTTTGGGGCCCCGATCACCCTCGGTGACATCGAATTCGAACAACCGGCCCTGGCGCAGTTCGTCCTCGTCGAGGCCGATGTCGTTGACATGGACGAACACGTCCGGCCCGCCGTCATCGGGGCGAATGAACCCGAAACCCCGTGAACCGTCGAACGACACCAATTTCCCGATGGACACCAACCAGCTCCTCGCTCCGCATTCCCGAGGCAACTGTAACGCGGCTTTTGGGCGTTTTTCCCGGAAAGTGGATAGTCAGGGAAATCGATGAGCGGTCCTGGCCGGTGGACCGGTCACGGTCACAGCACGGTAACTGATTGTTCACTTGTGCTCGTTAGCGTCCCACTCCTGAGCGATGTGGTGTGGAGGTCGTAGGCGAGTGTTGGACCCCGGTGCGGGGATGAGGTCGGGGGGATACGAGGCCGGTCGCGGCGTGCTGGTGACGACGCGGCGAACCGGAACCGACGCGGTGTGTTTCCGGCCGCCGACACCGCCCGTCGCGCTTCTCGCGCCACGGCCGCGGCCCGCGCGGGTACCGCTCGCGCCGGCCCAGGAGCGGATGTGGCAGGCCGCCCGGCTCGGCCGGTCCGCGGACTGGAATGTGGCGCGGGCCATGCGTTTACGTGGCGCGCCCGTCGATGTGACGGCCCTGCGCGCGGCCATCGGGCACCTGGTCCGGCGCCACGAACCGCTGCGGACCCGCTATCCGGTGACCGAGCACGGCCCGGTCCAGGTGGTGGCCGACCCCGCCGAGGTCGCGCTCGATGTGGCCGAAAGTGGCGTCACCGAAGCCGAACTCGGGCCCGCGATCGCCGCGCTGGCCCGTCTGCCCTTCGATCTCGCCACCGATCTCCCGCTGCGGGCGCGGATGTACGTGCTTGCCCCCGATGACGTGGTCATCGCCCTTGTCGTGCACCACATCTCGGTCGACGGCCGGTCGATGGGCCCGCTGATCCGTGATCTGATCACCGCCTACCTGTCCTGCCGAGCCGGTACCGCACCGGACTGGGCGCCGTTGCCGATCACCTACACCGACTACACGCTGTGGAAGCACGAACAGCTCGGGGAGTTCACCGACGAGTGGAGCCGGGCCACCCATCAGCTGCGGTACTGGGCCAATGCGCTGGCCGGCCGCCCCGCCCTGCTCGACCTGCCCGTGCGCGAACCGTCGGGCCCGCAGGCGGATCCGGCGACCGGTGCGCTGCTGCCGATCTCGTTCGACGCGCGCGCCCACGCCGGTTTGCTGCGGCTGGCACAGGACGGGCGGGCGAGTCTGTTCATGGTGCTGCAGGCCGCCTTCGCGGTGGCGGTCGGCGCGTTCGCCCGCAGCAGGGATGTCACCGTCGCCACCGCGGTGTCGGGGCGCGATCACCGGCTGCTCGACGATCTGGTCGGCAATTTCTCCGACGACGTGCTGATGCGGGTGCGCCTGGATCGTGCGGGCGATGTCGACGAACTCGTCGACCAGGTCCGCCGGGTCGCACTGGCCGCCTACGCCCACCCAGACACCCCCAACCCCCGGCTCAAGCGCTGCCTGCTCCAGGACGCCACCTTCCCGCTGTTCCAGGCGACGCTCATCCTGCAGCGCGCCGAGACTCCCCGCGCCGCCACGGAACCCGGCGCGGGCCTTTCGATCACCGAGGTACCCACCGGCGTGATCAGGGCCAAGCACGATCTCGAGTTCGGGCTCACCGAGCACTACGATTCGCACGGCGCGCCCGCCGGAATCGACGGCTCCTTCATCTACCCGACCGCCCGGTTCGACGAGGACACCGCCGACCGGTTCGTCGCCCGCTTCCGCGCGGTCGTCGGTCTGCTCGCCGACGGCTATCGCGGGCCACTTCCGCCCCTGCTGGCCGCTTCGGGCCGTTCCCGCTCGTTGGCGCCCGCTCGCCGGGCGGTGACGGTACTGGTCTGATCAGCCACCGCGCTCGAGCGCGTGGCCCGCGTCGCGCCAGGCGATGATGCCGCCCGCCAAGCTGTACGCGTCGTAGCCGGCCCGATGGGCCAGTGCGGCGAATCGCTGGGACGTCTCGCCGATCGGGCACACGAACACCACCGGCCGGGATCGGGCGAACGGCACGCCTTGGGTGAGCATGTCGTCGAGCTGGTCGTCGCGGATGTTGAGGGCGCCGGGCACGTGCCCGACGCGATAGGCCATCGCGCCGCGGGTGTCGACGATGGTGGGCCTGCCGGTCCGGTCCAGCGCGGCGAGCTCGTCGGGTGACAGGGCGGGAGCGGTGTCGTCGGGTCCGGGGGCGGGCGGACCGGTCGGTGCGCCGAAGAGCTCGGGTCGGCGCTTGGCGAAGTAGGACAGATACGGTTCGAGCCGGTCGCACACGATCAGGACCGCGACGAGCGGGCGATCGGGCGGGCGCGGCGCGGCGGCGAGGGTGCGCAGGGCGGCGGCGTACCCGGCGCCGCTGGTGGGTCCGGCGAGCACGCCGTAGCCGCGGACCAGGTCGAGGGTGGCGGTGATCGCGGCTGCCGAGTCGACGGTGACGATCTCGTCGTAGAAGTCCGGCCGGAACAGCCCGACCTCCCACATCTCGCGCTCGGAACGGATCCCGGGAATGAAGTCGAACCGGTCCGACACCACCCCGACGGTGCGCAGCGCCGGATGGTGCGCCAGCAGCGCGGTCGCGGTGCCGCGGGTGGAGCCGGTGGTGCCGAGCCCACCGATCAGGTAGTCGAGATGCGCGATCCCGGCATCGGCGAGATCGGTGGCGATCTCGGTGCCGGTGCCGTCGTGATGAGCGGCGATGTTGCGCTCGTTGGTGTACTGCGAGGGGTGATACCAGCGGTGCGGCGCCTGGCCGATGGTGTGCTCGATGACCGCGGAGACGTCATCGGCGGCATGCGGGTCGGGGCACTCCGACAGGCCGGGCAGTTCCACGATCTCGGTGTCGAGCAGCTGCAACAGCTGCCTGACCTCGGCCACCCTGATCCGATTGGTGACCGCCCGCAACGGAATGCCGTGCAATGCGCCGAGCACCCGCAGTGCCTTGGCGGTGTTGCCACTGGAGGCCTCGATGAACGACTGTCCGCCCGCGGCGACCCGGTCCAGGTCGTCACGGATCATCGCCCACGCGACGCGGTCCTTCACCGAACCGAACGGGTTGTGCGACTCCAGTTTCGCGTAGAGCTCGACCCCGTCCAAGCCGTGGACAGCGGGGTCGAGGCGCAGCAGGGGAGTGTTGCCGATGAGCTCGGTGATGTGGGAGTAGACCATCAGCGGGCCTCGGGGCGATAGTCGCCATCGGGACACAGCACGAAACCGCCATCATGGTGCAGCACAGCGACTTTCGTGGGCAGCGGGTGCATGCCGGCCTGCGCCGCCGACAAATCCGTGTGATAGGCGGCGGTGTTGACGAACACCACCGGATCGCCCGGCGCGGGCAGCCCGGCGAGCCGCACCTGCCGCTGGGTGATCAGATCCCGTTCCAGACACAGCTGCCCGGCGAAATACACCCCGACCGCCGTGGATTCGGGTGGGTCGGCGAGAACGATCGGATCGATGAGGACCTCCTGATCGGCCGCGGTCACGGTGTCGCGGCTCAGGTTCAGATGCACCAGCTGGGCGCCGTTGCCCGCTCGCTTCACGAATTCGACCTCTGCCACGGTGATTCCGGCCTGATCGACCAGTGCCTTGCCCGGCTCCAGCCACAATTCCAGGAGATTGTCGGCGAGCACTGTGCCCAATGCCCGCCCGCCATGACCCGGCAGCGGAGCGGCGAGCAGTTCGGCGAAAATGGCCGCCGCGGACTCGGTGTTGGCGTACTTGTGGAACACCGGTCCGCCGTGCGCGGTGCCGTCGGCGACGTGATAGCCGAACGTGTTCGCGCCCCAGTGCACCGCGGGACCGCGCCCGAGCAGGCCCGCGCGCAGGGCGGCATCGTAGGCGTCGTAGTTCCCGGCATCGGCGGTGAAGACCTGGCGCAGGCCGCCGCCGATGTCGAGCACCGTCGGCGTGAGATCGCGCGCGTACGCCCGTTCGATCAGGTCGAGGCAGTCGCCCGCCGCCTGGACTCGTTCGGCCGTCGCCGCGGTGTCGAGGTGGAACGCCACCCCGAGGAACCGTAACCGCTCGCGATGCCGGACCAGCAGATCGAAGGCCAGGTCGATCTCGGTGAGGTCCACACCGAACCGGCTCGGCGCACTGCCCGCGAAGCCGGAAACCCGCAGCAGGACAGCGACATTCGCGGTCGCCAGCTCGGCCAGCCGCGCGAGCTCCCAGAGATTGTCGACATTCACCGTCACCCCGGCGGCCAGCGCGGCGCGCAGCAGCGTCGCGCCCTTCGGCCCGGTCACCTCGATCCGATCCGGCGCGAATCCGGCGGCCAGCGCCGAGCGCAATTCCTGGACCGAGGACACGTCGACGGCGATCCCCGCCCGCGCGGCCGTCCGGGCGAACGCCGCCGAGTTGTTCACCTTGTGCGCGTAGCAGATCCGGTGGCGCGCAGACCCGGCGTCCGAGACCGCCCGCAGCGCGGCGAGATTCGCCTCGAACACCTGCGGGAACACCAGGTGCAGGGGCGAGCCGAACCGGTGCAGCGCCGCGCGCACGGCTTCGCGGTCGTCGAGGAAGGCGGCGACCAACGGATGCAGCGCGGCGGGAACGGCGGGCGGCGTCATCCCACCGACGCACCCGGCACCGGCGCCGACACGGCGTCGACCGGGTTGTAGCCGCCGTCGCGCAGCGCCTCGAAGACCCGGAACCGGTTACGTGGGCTACGGATCCCCGCGACCACCCGCTTGGCCTCCAGATCGATCTCCACGACGGGGATGTCCATCGACTCGAGCAGCGCTGTGATCGTGCGGACACAGTGCCGACAGCTCATATCGGGCACCGAGAACACACCGTCGTCGTCGCGGGAATCGTCGAGCGCCACCACGGTGGTGTCCTCGACCACCTCGACCGTGTCCGCCAGCACCGCGACGGTCTCGACGAAACGGTCGACGACCGTCGCCAGCACATGCACCGCGGCACCGTCGACCGTCCGGGGCGCCGCGGCCAGGCAGGTGGGCCTGGTGCCCGGCGCGAGCAACGCGTACTGACGGGAGATCAGATCGAGGTCGTCGTGATACTTCGCCACCGCGGCCTCGATGTCGAGTCCCTCCTCGGTGGTGGCCCGGTGCATCACGGCCCGCGCGTCGGCGATCGTCGCGTCCTTCATGGCGCGCAGGGTGGCGATGGACTCGGCGGTGTAGCGCACGCTGCCATCGGGCTGGGTGGCCAGGCGCACCGGAATCATCCCGCGCCGGAAGGTCGAGGCCTGCAACTCCCAGAACCAGCGGGTGGCGACCGCGGCGAAGATGCCGGAATCGCGCAGGCCCCCGGCCAGCTCGGCGATCCCGCGATAGGGCGTGTCGGCCGCGATCAGCCCGTGCTGGACCAGCGCCCGTCCCGCCGCCTCCACACCGACCCGGAAGATCTCGTGCGGATCGTGATCGGTGGTGGTCGCGGTGAGCACGGTGTGGTCGTGGGCGGGCAGGGCGGCGGCACGCTCCGGCAGACCGGCGGCCGCCAGCGAACGCCACAGTGCCAGCACCGCCTCGCGCGCGACGACGGCGAGTGCGGGACCGGCGCCCGCGGTGCGGAAATACCCGGTGTTGGGCACACCCGCAGTGTCGGTCCAGGTGATCCGATGCGTCGCGCTGGTCACCTGCTCCGGACGGCACGGGCGCATGAACCGCTCCAGATACATCCGCTGCGACTGGGTGAGGTGACTGCCGGTCTCGGCCGGTAAAGCCGTGGCCCGGAAGGTGATCCGCGCGGGCACGGAGGTCTCCGTGGCCGCGAAGAGCCCGGGTGCGGCCAGGCGGGCCAGTACCTCGGACGCACCGCGGCGATCGTAGTGTGGCGCGGGGGACGTACCCATCGTTCCTCCTCGGCTGCTCGGGCAGGTCGTGCTCAACGCCGGTGCCCGGCGATGCCGGACACACAGGCGACGAATCGATCGATCTCGTCGAGGGTGTTGTAGAGATGGGTGCTCACCCGCACCGAACCCGTCCCGGCGTCGGCCGAGGGCACGCAGTGCGCTCCGGTACGGACCAGGAAACCCGCGTCGGCCAGCACGAACCCGAGATCGGCCGCGCTGATCCCGTCGAGGGTGAACGAGACGATCCCGTACCCGACCGCGCAGCTCGCGTGGGCCGGACCCGGCAGGAACTCGACCCCGGGAATCGGGCGCAGCCCCTCGATGAGACAGCGGGTGAGCTCACGGTTGTGCGCGGCGACGGCGAACAGGTCGAGTTCGTCGAGCAGATCGAAGGCGGGTGCCAGGGAGAGGATTCCGGGAATGTTGTAGGTGCCGCCCTCGAGCAGTTCCGGCATACCGGTCCCGACGAGGCCCGCCTCGGTGATCCGCACACCGGAATGCCCACCGGGCAGGAACGGGCGCAGCTGCTCGTGCACGCGCCGTCGGCAGTACAGCAGGCCGGTGCCGGGTGCCCCGAACATCTTGTGCGCGGCGAACACCGCGAAATCGGCGCCGAGCTCGGTCACGTCCACCGGCAGGTGCCCGCCGCTCTGCGAGCAGTCGAAACACAGCGCGATGGCGGGGTCGATCCGGCCGCGCAGCTCCTCGAGCGTGGTGAGCCCGCCGTAGACGTGGTGCAGGTGGCTGGTGGTGATCAGCCGGGTGCGCGGGCCGACCTGGGCGAGGATGTCGTCGGTGTCGGCCTCACCGGTCACGGTGCTGCGATAGGGGCGGAGCACGATCCGGCGCCCGAACCGGGCCATGGTGTCGCGCAGGTGGTGCCACGGCAGCACATTGGCGGCGTGATCGGCGGGGTTGTAGAGGATCTCGTCACCATCGTCGAGGACGGCAAGGCCCCAGCTGTGCGCGATCGCGCCGAGCGCGGCGGTCGCCCCGCTGGTGAACACGATCTCGTCCGGATACCGCGCACCGAGGAAACCGGCGGCGCGCGTGCGGATCGCGGCGATCCGCGCGGCGAGGGTGGTCGCCCAGCTGTAGCTGCCCCGGCCCGCGTTCGCGGTGTGCTCGGCGTGATAGGCCGTCACCGCCGCGATAACGGTATCGGGCTTCTGGGTGGTGGCGGCGCTGTCGAGATACACCACATCGGGATCGGCCAGGGCCGGGAAGCGCTGCCGAACGGCGGCGGGCACCGGCGTGGGCGCGTGCGGCACCGGCACGGCGGCGAGCGCGGGCCGGAGAGGGTGCACCCGATCAACGATACGCGCGCGCAACGCTTTTCGAGCCGAGGTGGCGTCAGTACTTGCCCTGGAGATAGTCGACGAGCTGCTCGCGTTCGGCGGCGAGCTCGGTGATCGCGCTCTTGACCACATCGCCGATGCTGACGATGCCGACCAGTCGGTTCCGCTCGATGACGGGCATGTGCCGGATCCGGTGCTCGGTCATGACCGTGCGCAGGGAATCGACGTGGTCCTCGGGTCCGCAGGTCCGGACCTGCGCGGTCATGATGTCGGTGACCGGCTGATCGAGCAGGGCGGCACCGTGCTCGTGGAGGCGGCGCACCACATCGCGCTCGGACACGATGCCGGTGATCGTGGCGCCATCGGGAGAGACCACCACCGCGCCGATGTTGCGCTCGGCGAGCACCCGCAGCAGGGCGCGCACCGTTGTCTGCGGCTCCACCGTGGTGACCGCCGCTCCCTTGTTCCGCAGGATCTCCGCTATCCGCATGTGCCGCTCACCTGTGTCCCGTGCCGACGTTGCCTCTCAGCATGCCCCGACGGACCGGGTCTGACCAGCACGAAGACGTTACGACCGCGTCATTCGTCGTCCAGCCCCGCGGACAGGTAGGCCGCGGCGGCCAGCCACTGACGACACTGTGGTCCGTGCACATCGTGCTGGCGCAGCATCTCGCGCGCCTGCCGATAGGTGAGCCCGTTGGGCTCGTCGGTACAGGCGGTCGGCGGCACTCCCGCCGCGCCGAGGTGTCGCGGGACCTCGAGGCCGGCGGTACCGGCCGAGACCCGGCGGGGTGATCGAAACGGAATGCTCATCCGTGGCCCCTCACATCCGGCGCCGGGAGGCAGGTCTCCGGCGCGTGGGGCCGGATGCACCTCCCGGTGATCTTGCAAACCGAGTCTACGGCCGCTTCGTTTGCAGATGCAAGAACATCTGCACAGTCGAATCGGTCGTGTCGGATCGGTGATCGGCTTGTGGCGCTTGCGAATTCAGGGGACTGGACGTCACCTTCTCGCACGGGCCCAGGTCGTGACGTCGGGTAAGTACCGACCGGTGCGTGGTGGTCGCGAGCATGTTAATCTGCGCATCGCACAGTGCATCTGCAAGAACGTTTGTGCGTGCATCTGTAACTTTCGTACCGGTGGGCATCATTCGAGAACCAGGAGTGTGGCATGTCCGGAATGCGGCATGATCAGCGTGAACGTCCGGGCACGGGTGCCTGGCGCAAGAGCACCTTCAGCAACCCCAGCGGGAACTGCGTGGAGGTTGCCGAAGCGACGGACGGTTCGGTCGCCGTGCGCAACTCGCGCGACCCGCAGGGCTCGGTGATCTTCTACACCCGGCCCGAGATCGACGCATTCATCCGCGGCGCGAAGGCCGGAGAGTTCGACTACCTGACCCGCTGATGGGTAATATCGGCGTCCATGACGGCTGAACCCGACGAGATCGGTCGCGTGCAACCGGTTGTCGACCGCGGCCCCACCGTGCTGCGGATCGCGCTCGGTGGGCAGTTGCGGAAACTTCGCGAGAGCAAGGGCATCACCCGTGAGGCCGCGGGTGATGCGATCCGTGGTTCCCACGCCAAGATCAGCCGACTCGAGTTGGGGCGCACCGGTTTCAAGGAGCGCGACATCCGCGATCTGCTCACGCTCTACGGCGTGCACGACACCGCGGAGCGCGCCTCCTTCTTCGAACTCGCCAGGCAGGCAAGTGAACCCGGCTGGTGGCATCGCTACAGCGATCTGCTGCCCTCCTGGTTCAGTACCTACCTCGGGCTCGAGCAGGCGGCCAGCCAGATCAGGACCTACGAGGCGCAGCTGGTGCCCGGTCTGCTGCAGACCCCGGAATACACCAGGGCGATCGTCACCCTCGGCTTCGACGACGCCGACACCGAACGTCGGGTGCAGGTGCGTCAACGGCGCCAGGACGTGTTGCGCCGGGTCGACCCACCGGTGGTGTGAGCGGTGATCGACGAGGCCGTGCTGCATCGCCCGATCGGCGGCCGCGAGGTGCACCGCGCCCAGCTGCGCCACCTGGCCGAGTTGTCGACGCTGCCGAACGTGACCGTGCAGGTCCTGCCGTACTCGGCGGGTGGGCACGCGGCGGCGGGGAGCTCGTTCAGCATCCTGCGCTTCGCCGAGCCCGAGCTGCCCGACATCGTCTACCTCGAGCAACTCACCAGCGCGCTCTATCTGGAGCGGCGCCAGGATCTGGCGCTGTATCTGTCGGTCATGGATCAGCTCAGCGTGCAGGCCTCACGGCCGGATCGTTCGCGGGAGATCCTGCTCGACTACGCCAACCGGGACTGACGCCTAGCGGAGCGAATCCGCCGGAACGACCGGCCGACCGAGCGTGCTCGGTCGGCCTTTGCCGTGGCGGGTCAGTAGCGGATACAGCCTGCGGCGATGCGCCAGAACGTGTCGGGGGTCAGCATCTGCAGATCCCAGTCGTCGGCCAGTTCGTGCGCGGTGGTCACGATCCGGTCGATGTCGAAATCGTTGCGAGTCGCCGCGCCGGTGGACTCCACGGCGTCGATGACGAAGGCAACCGCGGTTTCCCTGGAGCACCCTGCGGTGACGGGGTGGGTGGTCGCTGCGCGATCAGCGAGGCCGTATCGGCCGTTGGTGTTGTTCATGTGAACGCCCCTGTGTGTAGGCAGTGGCAAACCCAAGGCAACTATAGCCCCAGGCGTGCCGCTCGCGGCCTCCCCTGACTGTCCCCTGAATTGTGTTGCGGCCCTGAGTTTAGGACGGAGACACTTTCAGATGCAAGCACATCTGCATGATCGATTCCGTCTCGATGCGGCGTATTTCCCGGCTTCTGAGCGGCGAATCCACGTTTACGCCACCGTCATCGCGACGGGTCGCGGGGGAACAGGGGTGTGACCGGCGGTTCACCGGTGACATGGGGTGGTGACGGTATTACCGCCGGTCTGTCCGGATCGCGCGATCGGGCGAAATAACCTGTGTTGGTTAATTTTCGGCTATCGAATCGCCGCGACGGCGGCCTCGATCGGCTCGGATCCGGAGACCAGCTCCAGCGTGCGGTGAAAGGTGTTGTCCGCGACCAAGATCGACGCCAGGGTCGCGGCGACATCGGCGCGCGGCACTTCTCCGCGCGGAATCGGCGGTGCGCCGAGCGTGACCAGACCGTTGCCTTCGGCGTCGGTGAGAATGCCGGGACGCAGGACCGTCCAGTCGAGTTCGCGGGACTTCAGGTCCGCTTCGGCCCGGGTCTTGGCATCGATGTAGGCGGCCCACACCTCGTCGGTGCCGGGGGCGGGCGGACTGCCCGCGCCCATCGTCGAGATCTGCACGAACCGGCGGACGCCGGTCTGCTCGGCGGCGTCGGCCAGCTGAACCGAGCCGTTGAGGTCGACGGTGTACTTGCGGGCGGCCCCGCTGCCGGGCCCGGCGCCCGCGGCGAACACCACCGCGTCCGATCCGTCGACCGCGGCCGCGAGGTCGGCCGGGGTGTCGCGTTCCATGTCGTAGATGACCGGGACGCCGCCGGTCGCGGCGATGTCGGCGGCCTGGCCGGGATCGCGGATGAGCGCGTGGACCTGGTCGCCACGGCGGGTGAGTTGCTGGGCCAGCAACAGGGCGATCTTGCCGTGTCCACCGGCGACGACGATGCGCATGGGAAGGGCTCCTTTCGAGCGGCTCGGCGGGGGAGTCAGCGTTCCGGTCCGCCGGGATTGCAGTTGGCCGACACCGTGGCCTGATAGCCGACATCGGGGCGCCACGGTTCGAGATTCCAGCTCGGCTTGTCGGGCGCCACCATCCTCGCCCACACCCAGTGGCAGAGGAACTGGTCTCGCATGCCCGGCGCGTCGGCGGTGGCGTCGAGGGCGAGCACTTCCCGCCAGGCGAGTTCATCGGTGCCGGGGGCGGCGGTCTTGCGGCCCGCGACGGTGGGGAAGACCAGCAGCCGGGGACCGTCGATGTTCTCGGTCCACCGCACGGTGTCGATGAGCGGCAGGCCCGCGTACGGGTCGACGGTGGTCGTCGGCGGCGGGATGGTGGCCGGCACCCTGTTGGCGGTCGTGCTCGGCGAGGTCGTGGTCGTGGCGACGACGGTCTCCTCGACCGTCGAACCGCAACCGGTGAGCGCGGCCAGCGCCAGCACGGCGAGTGCGGGCCGGTACAGCCACCGTGTCACGAACGCCCCTTCACTGCTCCGGTGCCGCGGTCACCGACGTGGCCGCCCGGCCAGCCTAGTGCGGCGAGCCGGGCGGTGTCGGTGGCGGCGGGATCAGTGCCACAACGATCGGCAGGGCAATCGGCGCAGACCTGGGCCGACGCGGCCGTCCACGGTCACCAGCAGGCCCGAGTGCACGGCGGCCGAGGTGAACTCCCAGACCTCGGCCTGGGTGGCGGCGTATTCGAGGACGAGCGCGTCCTGCGGGGTGGGACCGTCGAAGTAGACGGTGATGCGGCGGGTGGGTATCTCGGCCGGGTCGATGCGGTCGGAGGTGGCGGCGATGTTCTCGTCGAGGGGGATCATGGCGTGTGCTCCTTTCGCCCCGGCGCTGGTGAGCGCCTTCCTACCGAACAGTAGGACTCGCGCCATCGAGCAGAACGTGTTCTGGTTTTCGCCTGGAGATCTCACAGTGGCCCGGGATCGGGACGGTGTGGCTCCCACAGGTGTGCGGCAGATGGCTTGCCTCCGGTCACAAGGGTCGCCGAGCGGGTGTTGTGAGCTCCGCCGATGTCGTCCGAAAGGGGTACCGGCGAGCCACGGTACCGGCAAGTATCGCTGCCGAGGACAGCGACACGGGAGGAGGGCCGCATGATCCGAACTCTGCTGATCTGTTTCGTCGCGGCAGTGCTGATGCTGGTTCCCGCCGCGGGCCACGGCGCCCCGCTGTACCCGAGCGCCGACCCCGATCCGTTCTACGCCCAGCCCGACGACCTGTCCGGCACCGAGCCCGGCGACGTGCTCGGCGTCCGGGCGATGCCGCCGCTGGCCATGTTCCCCGATACCACGATCACCCTGATCCAGTTCCGGTCGACGAACTCCGCGGGCGAGCCGATCGCCGCGACGACGACGGTGCTGCAGCCGAACAACCAGCCCGCCGATGCCCCGGTGTTGTCGTATCAGCACATCATCAACGGCCTCGGCGTGCGCTGCTCGGTCTCCAAGGTGCTCTACACCGACGACCCGAACCTGATGGTGCGCGAGGCCGTCGCCTGGAACCTCGCCCTGCGCCGCGGCTGGACGATGGTGCTGCCCGATCACCTCGGCCCCAACTTCGCCTACGGCGCCGCGAAACTGGGCGGGCAGGTCACCCTCGACGGGATCCGGGCCGTGCGCCAGGTCGAGCAGCTCCGGGTGCGCGAGAGCAGAGTGGCGATGGCGGGCTACTCCGGCGGTGGCATGGCCACGGCCTGGGCGGCGGCGCTGCAGCCGGACTACGCGCCCGAGCTCGACATCGCCGGTGCCGCGATGGGCGGGGTGCCGATGAACCTGGTGTCGATGCTGGAGGGGCTGGGCTTCGGTTCGCATCCGGTGTTCGGGCTCGCGCTGGCCGCCGGGATCGGCCTGGAACGTGAGTATCCCGAACGGTTTCCGATCAGCGCGCAGATGAACGCGCGCGGGCTCGCCGCGCGCGACTCGATCGCCGACGCGTGCACCAACGAGATCCTCGGCGCGGGTGCCGGGCGCGGCATTCTCGACTTCGCCGCGACCACCTCCCTGGTCGAGGACCCACAGGCCCGCGCCGTCGTGGAGGAGAACAGTCTCGAGCTCCATCCCGGCACACCGACCATGCCGGTGTTCGAATGGCATTCGCCCATCGACGGACTCATCCCGGTCGACGCGATCACCGCCACCACGCACCGCTGGTGCGCGGCGGGCACGCCGGTGGTCACCGAGTCGACGCCCACCCCGGACCACCTGACCGCGGCCGTGCTCGGATTGCCGTCCGCGCTGAGATGGCTCGACGCGCGGCTGCAGGGGGAACCGGCGCCCAGCACCTGCTGAGACCCGGTTTCGATCGGCCCGGATCCGCGACCCCGATGCGGATCCGGGCCGATTGTTGTTGCGATAGAGCGGCATTGCGCGCACGAGTCGACTACGACGACCGGCTCGCGCGCTCGGCCGGGCGTACCGTGATTGCACTGATGACGACGGCGCACTGGGGGAGGTTCGGCGGGATTCGAAGCACCGCATCGCCGCACGTCACCGACGAATCCACCCGAAGGCGCGTGTGTCATGAGATCTGTGCGTGTGCTCGTCTGTTCGTTGCTGCTGCTGTGTTCGTTCGCCGTGGGCACCGCCGCGGCCGATCCGCCACCGCCCGAACTCCCGGGTGCGCCCGGCTTCCTGCCCGAGCTGCAACGGTGGATCGACCAGGTGCTGCCCTCACCTGTCCAGCCCGCCGGCGGCGAGGCGGGGGATCCGGCCGCCGAACTCGCCGCGTTGCGCGCGGCCGTACTGCCCTCGCCCGTGGGCGATCCGATCTTCGATCACTGGCCCGAGGGGTTGGCCGAGCTGGCGCCGGGGGAGCTGATCGAGACCCGTGACATCACCCGTGTCGCGGGCCTGCTGACCCTGGTGCCCATCCGCTCGGCGACCCTGCTCAAGTATCGCACCGCCGACGCGCACGGCCGGCCGTCCTTCGCGACCGCCACCCTGATCGTGCCCGCCACCGACTGGACCGGGCCGGGGGACCGGCCCGTCCTGGTCAACAACCTGCCGATCGACGCGCTGGGCCGCAAGTGCACGCCGGGTTACACACTGACACATGGCATCTCGACCCAGTCGAGCATGACCGAGTTCCTGCCGCCCACCACCCAGCTGGCCGTGCTGCGCGGCTACGCGGTGCTCGTGCCCGATCACGAGGGACCGTGGATGGCCTATGCCGAACCCTACGTCGCCGGGCACGCGGTGCTCGACGCGATCCGCGCGGTCCGGGGGAGTGACCCCGCGACCTATGGCACGAGCCGCGTCGCCATGACCGGATACTCCGGTGGCGCCATCGCCACGCACGGCGCGGCCAAGCTGATCGATTCCTACGCACCGGAATTGGCCGAGGTCATCGTCGGCGCGGCACTGGGCGGGGTGCCTGCCGACTTCGAGATGCTCGCGCGCAGCATGAACGGCAATCTCGCCTCCGGCATCTTCATGGCCGCGACCTTCGCGATCGGGCGCGAGCGGCCCGAGATCCTCGCCGCGATGAACAATCTCGCGCGCTGGGTGGCGACCTCACCGATGAAGGATCAGTGCGTGAGCGTGTTCGCGGTGCCCGGTGTACTGCACCTGCCGATCGATGTGGGCGCGAACATCGCCGACCCGCTGCGCTCGGAGCTGGCCACCCAGATCTACGAGATCACCCGGATGGGCGGGATGCGTTCGGCGACCCCGCTCTACATCTACAACGGCGAACAGGAGTGGTGGATCCCCGCCGAGGGTGCGCGCAACCTCTACGCCGAGCAGTGCGCGCTCGGTGCGAACGCCGTGTACCGCGGCGTGTTCGGTGAACACATCGTCGGCGCTGTCACCGGGTATCCGGAGGCGATGCTGTGGCTCGACGAGCGGCTCCAGGGCGTCGCGGCCCGCAGCGAGTGCTGATCACACCGGGAACAGCGCGTGTTTGCGCGGGTTGGGGCGGACGATCGCCTCCTTCTCGCGCAGCAGGCGCAGGGCGTGGCGGATCTCGAGCCGGGTGCGCGCCGGCTCGATCACCGCGTCGATATAGCCGCGCTCGGCCGCGATCCACGGGGTGGCCACGGTCGCGTTGTACTGGTCGATCATGTACTGGCGCACCGCGGTTCGATCGGCGGCGGGGACCTGGTCGAGCTGTCGCCTGCCGACGATGCCGACCGCGCTCTCCGCGCCCATCACCGCGATCCGTGCGGTCGGCCAGGCCAGGCTCAGATCGGCGCCGAGTTGCTTGCAGCCCATCACGGCGTAGCCACCGCCATAGGCCTTGCGCACCACCACGGTCACCATCGGCACGGTCGCCTCGATCACCGCGCGGAAGAAGCGGCCACCGCGCTTGATCACGCCATTGCGTTCCTCGTCGACGCCGGGCAGCACGCCGGGGGTGTCGACGACGAAGATCAGCGGGATCCGGAACGCGTCGCAGATCCGGATGAAATGGGTTGCCTTGTCGGAGCATTTGGCGTCGAGGGCGCCGCCGAGCACCATCGGCTGATTGGCCACCACGCCGACCGGGCGCCCGTCGACCCTGGCGAAACCGGTGATGAGATTGGGCGCGGTCGCGGCGCTCATCTCGTGGAATTCGCCGTCGTCGAACAGCCGCAGCACGATGTCGTACATGTCGTAGCCGGTGCGGTCGGTATCGGGAATGATCGTGTTCAGTTCGCGGTCGGCGTCGGTGATCTCCGGTTCCAGCCCGGGGTTGACGATCGGCGGCTGCTCGTTGCAGCTCGACGGCATGAAGCTCAGATACGCACGCGCCCAGGCGAAGGCGGCGGCCTCGTCGGCGGCGACATGGTGGATGGTGCCGTTGTCGGCTTGCACCCGCGCGCCGCCGAGCTCCTCCATGGTCACGACCTCGCCGGTGACCTCCCGGATCACCTCGGGCCCGGTGACGAACATGTAGGACTGCTCGGTCGCGATCAGCACATCGGTGTTGACCGGCGCGTACACCGACCCGGCCGCGCACTTGCCGAGCATGATCGAGACCTGCGGCACCAGTCCGGAGAGCTGTTCCTGGCGACGGCTCATCATCGCGTACCAGGCCAGCGAGGTGACCGCGTCCTGGATGCGGGCGCCGCCGGAATCGTTGATCGCCACGACCGGGCACAGGTTCGCCAGCGCGAAGTCGAGCGCCGCGGCGACCTTGCGACCGAACATCTCGCCGACCGAGCCGCCGAAGACGGTCTGGTCGTGCGCGATCACCACCACCGGCCTGCCGTCGATCTCGCCGCGGCCGGTGACGACACCGTCGCCGTACATGGCTTCGGCGCGGCCCGGCTGGCGCACCAATTTGCCCATTTCGACGAAACTGCCGGGGTCGAGCAGCGCCCTGACCCGCTCGCGCGCACTGGGAATGTCTTTCGATTTACGTTTCGCGATGCCGACCTCGCCCGCCGGTTCCTCGGCGAGCTCCAGGATGTCCCGCAGCTGGTCCAGTTTTTCGCGCGTCACGCTCATCGGTGGTCTTGCCCTTCACACTCTTCGCCGTCGTTGGCGACAGTCGCGAGCGTAGCCCGCGGACACTGTGAAGTGTCAGTGTTCCAGAATATTGCGGCGGCGCGGGAGTCAGGCGGCGGAGGAGCGGTAACTGCGCGCGACCAGCGCCGAACGCAGGTACCACAGGCCCGAGGGCTGGGTGGGATCGAAGCCGGTGAGCTGCCCGATCCGCTTGAGCCGGTAGTCGACCGTGTTGGTGTGCACGTGCAGCACTCGCGCGGTGCGCTGGCGATTGAGGTTGTTGGCGATGTGGCGTTGCAGGGTCTCGAGCAACTCGGGGTACTGATCCAGCGGGTCGAGCAGCGAGCCGAGGAATTCCCGGCCGGGGCCGGGGCGGGTCAGCTGGTACTCGAGGGCGAGCTCGTCGAAGCGGTACAGCCCCGAGGTCACCTCGAGGCGCTGCACCATGTCGAGCAGTTCGTGGGACTGGTCGGCGGCGTCGGGGACCCCCGTGGTGCTCGTCTCGACCAGCGCCGCGGTGATGCCGACCTGCGCGGCCTGGGAGAGCTGGGCGACCAGCGCGGCCAGACCCTCGCGATCGAAGGTGTCGGCCGGGATCAGCACGGTGCCGCCGTCGACGCTGAGCAGCGACAGCGCCGAATCGCCGCAGCGCTTGGCCAGTTCGGCCTGCACCCGGCGCAACTTGCGCCGCGCCACCACCTTGGTGTCCAGGGCGGGGTTGGCCTCCTCGCGGTGCGGCGGGATGGCCAGGGCCAGCACGGCGTAGTTCTCGGCGATCGCGATGCCGCATTCGCGGGCCATCGTCGAGGTGCTGTGCCCACCCAGCAGTGCCGAGGTCAGCGTGTGCACGGCGGTGTGGTGCTCGCTGACCACCCCGCGCAGTTCCCGCACATAGGCCAGCGAGACCTGGGCGGTGATGGTGTCGAGCAGCTCCATCACCACCTTCACCCCGTCGAGCAGGTTGTCGAAGTCCTTGACCGACGCGCTCGACACCACCAGGTCCAGGCCCATCTTGAAGCCCTCGGCGATCGAGTGGTGGATCGTGTCGATCGGCACGCCCTCGCGCGCCCAGCCGCTGGCCGCGTCCTGCAGCCGCTGCAACTTGTTCGGGATGTCGCGGCCGTCGAGCATGCTGACGGCGAATTCGAGGCAGATCCGGGTGATCGTGGTGACGTCACCGGTGATGGCGTCACCCGGCAGCGTGCCGCAGGGGGCGACATTGGCGACGAAATGGCCGACCATCTGGCGCGAGAGCGTGCGGACGTCCTTCAGTGGCGACGACATCGGCCTGCCGGAGACGGTCAGCGATTGTCGGGGTGGATTGTGAACGGACATCTGTGTTCCCTTCGCCCTGTTTCGGCTCTACCCCCGGCTGCCCAGCGACTTCACCCTAGCCAAGAGACGAGAAAACTGGAATGGAACGTCAGCTTCTGGGTACGGGGCCCATGCCTTCGAGTGCCCTTGGTGACCGGTCACAAGTCTGGTCCCGAGCTATCGGTGGTTGTAGAGTTCTCCGCGCCGGAACGAACCGATAGGGGCACCATGCGACCTGCCGTCCGTTGTCTGGTCTGGGAACTGGACGAAACCCTGTGGGACGGTGTGGTCCATGACGGGACCAGCACCGCGGTGCGCCCACAGGCACTGCGCACGCTGCGGAAACTGAGCGAGCGCGGCGTACTGCACGCCGTCGCGGCGCGCGGTGATCGTGCGCGGACGCTGCGCACGCTCTACCGGCACGGCCTCTACGAGATGTTCTCGGCGGTCGAGGTGGGCTGGGGCCGCAAGTCGGCCTCGATCGTGCGGCTGGCCGACACGCTCGGTCTGGGCCTCGACGCGCTGGCCTTCCTCGACGCCGAACCGGTCGAGCGGGCCGAGGTGTCGCGGGCGCTGCCGATGGTGCGCTGCTACGCCGCACGCAATGTCGACATGTTGCCGCTGCTGCCGGATTTCCGCCACGACCTGCGCTCGGGCCCGCTCCCGACGCCCCCGCTGGGGTTCGCCCGGGTGCCCGCCTTCTGACCCGGGTCCGCCTGCGGGCCATGTGCATTCGCATGCCCGCTGGAATGCATCACGCGCAAAGATGCATCGACTGCCATTCCGGGCGACGATCCGGCGGTGTCAGTCGCTCGGACTGTGCAGGCGGAGCAGCTCGTTCAAGTGCGCGAGCGCGACATCGAGTGGTCGCACCGTGCGGCTGCAGACACTGACCAGGACCGCGCCCTCGATCGTCGAGATGGCCATGACCGCGAGGGATTCCGCGGTCTGCGGGGCCACTCCGGCGGTGGTGAGCTGCTCGGTGAGCCGGGCCTCCCAGTCGGCGAATGTCGCCGCGGCGGTGGCGGGCGCCGAGGGTGCGGCCGACCCGGCGAGCGCGCCCGCGGCGATCGGGCAGCCGGCCTGGAAGTCGCTGTCGAGCAGCGCTACTTTCCACAGCGCGATGAAGCTCGCGAGGGTCTGCGAGGGCGTATGCGCCTCGCCGAACGTCTCCAGTGCCCGGCTGATCGCTTTTCCCGCCGCCGTGACGGCTTCGGTGACGAGCTGGTCCTTCCCACCGGGGAAATTCAGGTAGATCGAGCGCCGGGCGGCCCCGCTGTGCGCGACGACCTCGGTGATCCCCGTTCCGGCGACGCCGTCCCGGCGGATCAGGTCGATCGCGCTCTCGATCAACCGTGCCTTCGCTTCTTTCGCCATGGTGTCCCTTCTACCAGGCTCCATAGTAGACCGATCATGCTAGTGTGACGTTAAGTAACACCAACCTGGTGAGAGGACCTCCGTGATGGGTGAACGATTCGACGCGATCGTGATCGGCTCCGGGCTCGGCGGCAGCAGCGCGGCGGCGCATCTGGCGGCTGTCGGACAGCGGGTGCTGCTGCTGGAGCGATACTCGGTGCTCGGCGGCAGCTCGCATGTCTTCCGGCGGCAGGGCAAGTGGGAGTTCGACTGCGGGGTCCACTACGTCGGGGACTGCGGGCCCGGCGGTCAGGTGCCCACGCTGATGCGCGGTCTCGGCCTCGACGACCGGATCGAGTGGCTGCCGCTGGATCCGTCGGGATTCGACACGATCATCGGGCCCGGCCTCGAACTGCGAACCCCCGTCGGCTGGGACAACTACCTGGCCAATCTGCTGGCGACGTTTCCAGGTGAGGAGCGCGGGCTGCGCCGCTTCGTCTCGGTGATCCGCAAGCTCGGCGAGTCGGTCGACCGCAGCCGCACGCCGGCCTCGAACCTCGGGTTCGCCAAGGCCATGGCCGCGGCCGGAACCGCGGCGCCCTTCGCGATGACGCCCTACATCTCGCTGCTGGTCGCGTGCGGACTGAAACCGGCGACGATCATGGCGCTGTCGGTGCAGTGTGGCGCCCTGGCCTCGACACCGCTGTCGGTGACCACCGCGATGCAGGCCGGGTTCTTCGGCAACTATGTCGGTGGCGGCGCCTACTACCCGAAGGGCGGCGGGCAGATGCTGGTCGCCGGTTTCGCCGAGGTGATTCGCGGTCACGGCGGGACGATCCGCACCAACGCGAAGGTCGAGCGGATTCTGCTCGAGAACGGCAAGGTGAGCGGTGTCGAACTGGCCGGTGGCGAGCGGATCACGGCGCCGGTGGTGGTTTCCGGCGCGGACATCATCCGCACCTACACCGATCTGGTCGGTCTGCGGAATCTGCCGTTCGCGCAGCTGCAGCGGGTGAAGCGCTGGCGCATGTCACACCCGCTGATCAACGGGTTCTTCGGTATCGACCTCGACCTGAGCACTGCCCCGAACAGCAACTACTTCGCCATCCCGACTTGGGACGATGCCGGTTCGCTGTGGTCGCTGCAGCGGTTGTCCAGTGCGGTCGTGGGCGGTCGTGGACATGCCGACGGTGCCGCGTGGGCCCGCGAGTTCGCCAAGCGGCAGCCGATGTTCGTGCAGTCGTCGTCGCGGCGCGATCCGTCGAATCGGCGGGCCGCGCCGGACGGGCACGCGACCGTCGAGGTGCAGACCATCACGCCCTACGACCCGAAGCTGTGGGGATTCGGCGGCTACGACGTGGCCACCGGCGAATATCGCGCCGACCGGACCTACCGCGAGGTCAAGAAGATCGTCCTCGACGCTATGCTGGAGCGGATGGAACAGGCGTTCCCCGGCTCCTCGTCGAAGGTCCGCTGGAGCGAACTGGCGACGCCCGCGACCCAGGAGCGGTTCGTCGGCAACAGCGGTGGCGCCCCGTTCGGCCTCGCCATGGGCCCCAGCCAGTCCGGACCGTTCCGGCCGGGTGTGCGAACCCCCATCCCAGGGTTGTTCACCGTCGGCACCAGCACGAGGTGGGGACCCGGCACCGAAGGAGCCATGCTCAGCGGTCAACACGCCGCCGGCGCGATACTCGGTCGCGACCTGGCGCGCGAGACCCACGAGGGTGCCGTGCTCGCCGACCCGTCCCGGCTCACCCCGTGGGGTTCCGATTTCGATCCGCTGGCCTTCAGCCGCGGATACGGGTCGAAGGACCACACCGTGGACGAGGACGCGCAGGCCGCACCCATGCTCGGGTGAGGATCCGGTGGCGCGCCGAATCGTCGGCGCGCCACCGGGTTCGGCTCAGGCCTCGGCCAGGATGAAGTCCGCGGCCTGCTCGCCGATGAAGATGGCGGGGGCGTTGGTGTGGCCGCGGATGATCAACGGCATCACCGAGGCATCGGCGACGCGCAGACCCTCGACACCGCGCACCTTCAGCTCCGGGGTGACGACGCTGGCGGCGTCGGTGCCCATCCGGCAGGTGCCGACCGGGTGGTAGAGGGTGTGCGAGAACTTCTCGATGGTCAGCGCGATGGTGCCCTCGAGATCCTCGGGCGACTCCGGCGGGTAGATCAGCGAGCCGAGGGTGGCCTTGAGCGCGGGCTGCCCGGCCAAACCGGCGCACACGCGCAGTCCCGCTTCCAGCGCCGCGCGATCGGCGCCGTCGGGGTCGGACAGATACCGCGGATCGATCACCGGCTTGACGGTCGGATCGGCCGAGGCCAGGCTGATCTTGCCGCGGCTGCGCGGGCGCAACAGGATGGCGCCGAGGACCACCCCGTGCTCGGTCGCCTCGACCAGACCCTCGTGATAGAACGGCGCGGGCGCGTAGATCAGTTCCAGATCGGGGTGCTCGAGCTCGGGCTCGCTGCGCACGAACCCGTACGCCTCACCGACATTGGAGGTGAGCATGCCACGGTGCCGGACCAGATAGTTGACCAGCTCGAGCAGCTTCTCCGCCGTGTACAGCGAATCGGATTCGACGCCGTAGCCCAGCGCGGCGATCAGATGGTCCTGCAGATTCTCGCCGACCTCGGGGGAGTGCGCGACGAGGTCGATGCCGTGCTCGGCCAGCGCCTCCCGGTCGCCGATGCCGGAGAGCTGCAGCAGCTGCGGGCTGTTCACCGCGCCGCCGCACAGGATGACCTCGCGATCGGCGGTGACGGTGTGGGTCTGCCCGCCCTGGGTGTACTCCACCCCGGTGGCCCGGGTGCCCTCGAACAGCACCCGCGTCGCCAGCGCTTCGGCGTGCACGGTGAGATTCGCGCGCTTCATCGCCGGCCGCAGGTAGGCATCGGCGGTGCTCCAGCGCCTGCCGTCGCGCTGGGTCACCATCGTCTGGGCGAAGCCCTTGGGCGCGGGACGATTCGGCGCCTCGAGCTCGTGGCCCGCCTGGCGCGCGGCCTCCAGGAACGCGTGGGTGGACGCGCGCGGGCTGCGCTGGCGCTGCACGTGCAGCGGGCCCTTGGAGCCCTCGTCGGGGAACTGCGCGTCCTGCACGTTCTCGATCTTGCGGTACTGCTCGACCGCGGCGGCGAAGTTCCACTTCTCCCCGGCGAGCAGGCCCCACTCCTCGTAGTCGGCGCGGAAGCCGCGCACCCACATCATCGCGTTCATCGACGAGGAGCCGCCGAAGGTCTTGCCGCGCGGCCAGTAGATCTGCCGGTCACCGAGGGCGGGCTGCGGCTCGGTGAGGTAGTCCCAGTCACGCTCGGTGCGGAACAGTTTCGAGAACGCCGCCGGAATGTGGGCGAACTTGTCGTCGTCGGCCGGTCCGGCCTCCAACAGTACGACCGTGGTGCCCGCGTCGGCGCTGAGCCGATTCGCGAGCACCGCCCCCGCGGATCCGGAGCCGACGATCACGTAATCCGCGGACGTCCCACCTGCTTGCACTGTTTAACTCCGATCCTGCACTGCATCTGTCGTAGCCAACTCGGACACGCCCGCTCGCGGCGGTGAAAAGCCCGCGAGCACAGCCGGACTCGTGGTCGGCCACGGCGTTGCAAGCAGCGTACTGACACGGGGGCGCCGGTGGGTGCCGCGTGGCTCAGTCCGTTGCGGATGCCGCCGCGGCCTTGCCGGCACGACGACCGTAGAAGCTGCCGTCGCCGAGCGAGGCCCCGCTGACGTAGCCGCCCGCGCACAGCCCCGACGTGCACCGACCCGCCGCGAACAGCCCGGGAATCGGTTCGCCGCTCACGTGCAGCACCCGCGAGTCCAGATCGGTGCGCAGGCCGCCCAGGGTGAATCCGGCGGTGAACCCGCGCAGGTCGAAGCCGGCCAGCGAGCCCGAGATCGGGCGCACCCACTCGGGCTTCTTGCCCAGCAGCGGGTCGCTGCCGTTCTCGGCGTGCCGGTTGTAGGTGGCGATCGTGGTCTGCAGGGTCTGCTCGGGCAGGCCCATCTCGGCTTCGAGCTCGGCGACCGTCTCGGCGACCCAGGTGGGCTGGAACCGGAAGAACGGCGTGGCGCTCACGGTGGCGAGGGCTTCCTCGAGCGACTTCTCGTCGATGATGAGAAACGCCTGATTGTCCTGCTGCAGCAGCGTCGCCTGCCCGATCCGGCCGGGATAGGTGTCCTCGGTGATGTAGCGCTGACCGCGCCCGTTGACCAGGATGCCGCGCGCCATCATCTGCGGATCGCCGAAGATGGCGACCTCGCTGGCGTCCATGTGCGCCAACTCCGCGCCGAGGGCCTGGGCGAGGCGGATGCCGATGCCGTCGTGCTCCTCGATGGCCGCACCGGGCCGTCCGCTCAGCTTGGGCGTGTAGCGGTCGATCATCTCGGTGTCGTAGGCGAAGCTGCCGGTGGCAAGCACGACACCGCGGGTGGCCCGCACCGTGACCGGTTTGCCGTAGGTGGTCGCGAGCACGCCGACCACGCGATCGTCGTCGTCGACGATCAGCCGCCGGATCCTGGTGTCGTACTCGACGGCGATCCCGAGCTCGGCGACGGTGTCGGCGAGTGGCTTCATCAGCATGTATCCGCCGCTGCGCTCACCGATCTTCTTGTCCGCCAGCTGCGGCACATGCCCGCGCGGCGCCGGCTTCGCGAGGTCGAGGAACGGTGCGGAGTTCTCGCCGCCGGAGTACATCAGGCCCTCGTCGTGCGGCGGCTCCCAGCCGGGTTCGCCCCAGAACGACTCCTTGAACGGCACACCGCACTCGACCAGCCAGTCGAAGTGCTCGACGCTGTTGGCGCAGTAGTCGGCGATCTTGGCCTCGTCGACACCGGGACCGAGCGCCGCGGTGAGGAAGGTGGCCATGTTCTCCGGGGTGTCGTCGAAGCCCAGCGCCTTCTGCAGCCCGGTGCCGCCGCCCAGATAGACGAATCCGCCCGCCAGCGCGGCCGCACCACCCCAGCCGCCGGTGCGTTCCAGGATCTGCACGCGCGCTCCGGCACGCGCCGCCTCGATCGCCGCGCACACCCCGGCGATGCCGTATCCGGCGACCACGACGTCGGCTTCGAGGTCCCACTGCGCGACGGCGCTCGCGCGCAGCGGCCGGACGGTGTCGATGCGGGGTTGGGGTTCGGTCACAGCAGGCCTCCGGTGCTCGGGTGTGTACCGAAATGGTGCCGCGTCACCGTCGACAAAACAAGAACGTGTTCCAGTAGGCGGGTCATTGTGCTGCACTGGGCGCGATGGGCGCGCTCCGGTACGGTGGCGCTCGACCGATGCGGACGACGAGATCTGGTGGTGCAGTGGTGAGTGCGAACATTCGAGACATCGCGGTGGAGACCCTGGCCGGTGAGCCGACCACGCTGGGCGCGCTGGCGGGCGAGCGGGCGGTCCTGCTGGTGAACGTGGCCTCCAAGTGCGGGCTGACCCCGCAGTACGGCGGCCTGGTCGAACTGCAGAAGACCTACGGCGAGCGCGGGTTCACCGTGATCGGCTTCCCCTGCAACCAGTTCATGGGTCAGGAGCCCGGCAGCGCCGAGGAGATCCAGGAGTTCTGCGCGGTCACCTACGGCGTCGACTTCCCGCTGCTGGCCAAGGCCGATGTCAACGGCGACGACCGCCACCCGCTCTACACCGCGCTGGTCGAGACCGCCGACGCCGAGGGCGCCGCGGGCGACATCCAGTGGAACTTCGAGAAGTTCCTGATCGGTCGCGACGGCGCGGTCGCGGGCCGGTTCCGTCCGCGCACCACCCCGGACGCCGACGAGGTCGTGCAGGCGATCGAAGCCCAGCTCTGAGCTACTGCGCGTTCGCCAGCAGCGCGTACTGTGCCGCGGCCTGCCGGCGAACGCTGGTGGGCTCGGGCCCGCTGACGAACGCGCCGTAGCCGCGATAGCTCACATAGCACCGGGTCAACGCCGGTGCGGTGCCCGCGCGACGTTCGGCGCAGTGCGCGCCCGGCACACCCTCGGGCGTCGGGACCGGATGCGCGGACGCGCTGAGGGTGTCGTGCCAGACGTCGCCGAACGCGGTCGCCGCATCGGCGTCACGGAAGCGGAACAGCGTGGTGCTGTAGGAGTGCGCCACGCTGTCGACCTCGCCGTCGTCCCAGGCCGCGCTCAGCTCGGCGGGCTCGTTCGGCCGGTAGTGCAGTGTCGCGCGCCCGTTCCACGACGCGAATTCGCGGGAGGAGATGGCGATCTGCTGGTTGGCCGGACCGGGAATCAGGGCGCGGCGCAGCATGTCGTCGGGATCGCGGGGTAGTTCGGCGATCTCGTCGGGCGCGGTGGGAATGAACTCGTCGAGCAATGGAACCTGGGCGTCGAGCACATCGGCGACACGCTGGGCCAAGGCGTCGATATCAGGTGTCGGATGCTGCAGGAACAGGCTCACCACGATCTCGCCGTGGGCGAAGGTCGCGCCGATCGTCTTGATGCCGGGGCGCCAATGCGCGTGTGCCGCAGGGTATCCGGGGATCGGCACCGCCTCGTTGTCCGGGCTCACCGCGAAATCGGTGGTCTCCAGATCGCGCGCGGCCGCTGCGGCGCGCTCGGTGTCGGGGAAGCGCAGCAGGACCACCCGGGTGACCCGCGCGTCGGTCTCGATCGTCGGGGTCGCGGAGTCGAAAGCCCGGTTGCCCTCGGCGATGTCGAAGCCGACGATCATGCCGTGCCGTTCCAGCGTCGCCAGATTGACATTCGAGATCGCCGAGGCATCCGCGGTCCGCCGCGGGGTGTCCAGGACATCGGTGCCCCAGTTGTGGGTGAGCGACTCGTCGACCTCGTGCGGGAACACCACCGCGCCCGCCATCCGCAGGCCTTCCAGGATCGGCCCGTCGGTGGGCTTGCGGCCGACCTCGATATCGGCCGGTGCGGTGGTGTAGCTGCCCACGTCGAGGCCACGCACGTCGAGTTCGCCCGCCGTCGCGGCACCGTCGACGGAGGCGCAGCCGGCGAGCAGCAGGGCGAGCCCGCCCAGCGCCAGGCGCGCGGTCACAGGGGTGCGCTGGTCAACCATTCGTCGATCATCTCCTGATGGGTGTGGCCCTTCCAGAACACCTGGAGCAGCACGGTCGAATGTGGTGCGGCGTCGAACTGCACCAGCAGCCACGGCCCGGTGGAGCCGTTGAAACTGCGCACGGTCAGCGGCCTGCCGTAGCGCGAGCGCACCTGCTCGCTCGTGCCCGCGGGCATGGTCGCCACGAATCGCCCGACGGTCTCGGCATCGGGATGCGAGAGCACCTGCAGTTCCAGGTTCTCCCGGTCGGTGCAGTTGAACCCGGTGTCCCACACCGCATCCGGATTCTTCGTCGCGAAACTGCACCGCAAGCCCCGATACCCCTCGCTGTCCGGACTCGCCGGAAGCAGATCGGGGAACATCGCGATGGTCGGCCTGGCCGCCGCCCACGCGTCGGCCGTGGTGGTCGGCGCGACCGTCGTCGTGCTCGGCGCGGGACCTGTCCCCGTCCCGCTCCGGTTGGTGAGCACGATGGTCGCCACGATGGCGAGGACGGCCGCCACCCCGAGCACGGCCGCCACGATCCAGGGGGTTCGGCCGCGTCGAGTGCCGTTCTCGTGTGCTGACCGGCCGGAATCGAGCGGATGACTGTTCGAGGAGGAGTGCGTGGGGATCGCGCTGCCCGGACCGGTTAATGGCTGCCCTCGTCCGGCGTCGGTGAGCGAGTGACCGGCGGCCGGATCGGTGTATGGCGGGACACCGCTGTACGGGCCTGAGTCGGGCCCGCCGAGTCCTGGGTCGGTGTACGGCTGGGCTAAACCGGCCGAGCGCGGGTTCGTGTAGGACTGGGCCGGACCGGTCGAGCGCGGGTCCGTGAGGGGCTGGGCCGGACCGCCAGAACGCGGGTCTGTGAGGGGCTGGGCCGGACCGCCCGAACGCGGGTCCGTGTGGGGCTGGGCCGGATTGGCGAACGGCTGGTCGGTGAAGGGCTGGGCGCGGCCGCCGGACTGTGGGTCGGTGTAGCGGTGGGCTGGATTCTCGGAACGTGGGTCGGTGTTCGGGCGCGTTCGGTCGCCGGACTGCGGATCGACATAGGTCTGAGCGGGAATGCCGGCCGGGGGATCGGTGTGCGGTTGAGCGTTTCCCTGACCGAGCAGCGCGCGCGGATCGGTGATCGGCTGAGTCGGAGCAGCACCCGTGGTCACGGCGGTGGTGACCGCCGCGACCATCTCGGCGCAACTCGCGTAGCGCTGATCGGGATTCTTGGCCAGCGCCCGCTCGAAGGCCGCGTCCACCGCGACCGACAGCCCTGGGACGAGCTCACTGATCCGGGGGACCGGCTGCATGAGATGCGCGCCGACCAGCGCCCCCGCCGTGGTCGCGGTGTAGGGCGGCCGCCCGGCGAGCAGGTGGAACAGCGTGCACGCCAGCGAGTACTGATCCGAGCGCGGCCCCGCCTGCCTGCCGTCGAGCTGCTCGGGCGCCGCGTAGCGCAGGGTCGCGACCAGCGATCCGGTCTGGGTGAGCGCGGTGCCCTCGTCGATCGCCTTGGCGATCCCGAAATCGGTGAGCAGCACCTGCTGCACACTCACTCCCGGCGCACCGTCGCGTAGCAGGATGTTGGCCGGTTTCACATCACGGTGCAGCAGTCCGGCCGCGTGCGCGAAGTCCAGCGCGTCCGCCGTCGACCGCGCGATGTGCAGCGCCCGCTCCGACGGCACCGGCCCCTCCCGCACCGCCGCCTCGGCATCGCTGCCCGCGACATACTGCATCGCGATCCACAGCCGCCCGTCCTCACTGCCCCGATCGTGAATCGCCACGATGTTCGGATGATCGAGCCGCCCCGCCAGCTCGGCCTCCCGCTCGAACCGCCCCCGAAACACCGGATCGGCCGAATACGAGGAATGCAGCAACTTCAGCGCCACCAACCGAGGCAGCCGCGGATGCCGCGCCGCGTACACACTGCCCATCCCACCCGACCCGAGCACCCGCTCGATCCGAAAACCGGCGAAGACCACACCGGCCGCGAGCTCGTGCATGCTGTCAACTTAGCCCAGGATCGCTGCTCGAGCGATCGTCACACCCGTGACCACTGCCGCCGCGTCCCGTACACGGCGGTCTTGACTCGATGTCACACATCGCTCGTCTGCTTCGTCGACCCGGTGACAACCACACCGAAGAAGGAGCAAGGTAGATGCGGATCGCAGTGGTCGGGGCCAGTGGTCGGATCGGGCGGGAAGTGGTCGACATCCTGAAGAACCGGGGCGAGGAGATCGTGGAGATCACGCGGTCGGCCGGAATCGACGTCCGGTCCGGACAGGGATTGGCGGCGGCGCTGACCGGGGTGGATGTGGTGGTGGACGCGGTGAACTCCACCACCACCGAGACGGCGGAGGTCACCGAGTTCTTCGGCACCGTCGCCCGCACGGTCGGCGCCGCGGCACGGGCGGCGGGGGTCCGGCGGATCGTGGTGGTGTCGATCATCGGGATCGACGGGTTCACCGCGGGGCACTACGCGGGCAAGCTCGCCCAGGAAAGGGCCTATCGAGAGGGCTCGGTGCCGGTGCACATCGTGCGGGCGGCGCAATTCCACGAGTTCGCCGAGATGATGCTCGCCTGGACGACGCAGGGGGATTCGGCCGAGATCCCGCGCTATCGCGCGCAACTGGTCGCCGCGCGCACGGCCGCGGAGAAGGTCGCCGAGGTGGCCATCGACGGCGGCACCGATCTCGTCGAGATCGCGGGACCGCAGCAGTGGTGGCTCGTGGACGCGGTCGCACGACTGGTGGCCCGGCGCGGCGGACCCGCGCAGGTGCGCGAGGTCGTCGACACCACCGATCCGGACCATCTGCTGCTCGCCGAAGGCGCCCTGCTGGCGGGCTCGAACACGATCATCGCCGGTCCCACCTTCGAGGAGTGGCTCGACGATCGCTGGCCCATCGAGGGCTGACGGCGCCGCGGGCAGGCGGCGGGATTGCTTCTGTACCAACGGAACCGATGCTCTACGCTGGTTCGAACAGTCGGTTCGAGGCCCGGAGGCGCCCGATGTCGCAATCTTCCGCCGCCTACCCCAGCGCTGTTCCGGTCGGGGTGGACACCACACGCGCGAGCATCGCGCGTGTCTACGATGCCGCGCTCAACGGCAAGGACAACTACGAGGTCGACCGCGAGGTGCTGGCCCAGGTCCGCACCGTCGCCCCGCAGGTGAACGACTTGGCCTGGGCCAACCGCGATTTCCTGATCCGCGCGTGCCGTTTCCTGGCCAAGGCGGGCATCGACCAGTTCCTCGATCTCGGGTCGGGCCTGCCCACTGCCGAGAACACCCACCAGGTGGTCCAGCGGGTCAACCCGCAATCGCGCGTGGTCTACGTCGACAACGACCCCTCGGTCCTGGTGCACGGCCAGGCCCTGCTGGCCAGCAACAGCCGCACCCACATCGCCGAAGCCGACATCTTCCGCCCACTCGAGGTCCTCGGAAACACCACGGTCCGCAAGGAACTCGACTTCACCCGCCCCCTGGCCCTGTTCCACATCGGCACCCTGCACCACTACCTCGGCGAAGACGGCCCCGCCCTCATGCAGACCTACATCGACGCCCTGCCCGCGGGTTCCTTCGTGGCCATCGCCCACTTCCACGACCCCCAAACCCCCGAATACAGCGACCTCGCCCGCAAAATGGAAGAGAAGTTCATCCACAGCCCCATGGGCAGCGGCCGCTTCCGCACCCGCCCCGAAATCCAAGCCATGTTCGGCACCCTCGACATGGTCGACCCCGGCCTCGTCCGCTGCGACGACTGGTGGCCCGACGGCCCCCACCTCACCCCCCTCAACGCCGTCCGCCACTGCATCCTCGGCGGCATCGGCCACAAGCGATAGTCGAAACGGGTACCGGACCACCCGGATACCGGGATCGGTCGACCACGATGGACGGATGAGTACTCCGGAAAACGGTCTGTTCCCCGTCAAAGACGAAATCCAGCGGCCCGTCGCCGGCATCTGGCGGCCCGTTCTCCACTTGATCGTTGGATCGCTCGCGCGCAACGACTACCAGCTCATCGGCGAGATCGACTCCGTCGAGCCGTTGTCGAACGACCTGGCGGCACACATTCGAGACAGCATCGATTCCTACGGAGCGACCCTTGTCGAGCTACCGGATCAAACCTGGGAGACTTCGTGCGCCATGTGGAGCGGCGGCGCGAGCTGGGAAGTCCTGATCGATCTGTGGACCGCGGAAGAAGGTCGCAGCGACCTCTGCCTGGCAGTTGACGTGCGGGACACGGACTCCGGCTTCAAATTTGCGGTACACATGGTCTACACGCCGTAATACGGCGGACTCTCCCACTCATCGGACGCCGTTTCGACGACGATCCCACCGAAATGCGCCTCTTGCATGGCAGTGGCGCGTCCATCGATGAAAAGCACACACCGCTTCGGGTGACCTCGACGCAGTTTTCCGTCCGAAAGCTGTCCGAGACTTCGAGAGTGTCCGTGTACAGGCGCTCGTTCCGCCGCCGAAATCGGTGCACCACCGCCCGCTTCCAGCTCGGCGGCAGGTCGGGGCTCTTGTGGACGGTGCCGCGCTGCCTTATTGTGAACCCCATTCATTATTAAGTATGGCAAACCTAACTTGATGGTGGTCGTGCCGCTGCGGGTTGGGGTGAACAGTAGGTCCGATCCAGGAGTGTCATGACCGCAGTGACTACGTCGGCCGACCCATCGGAACATCTCCTCGGCGAACCGCCGCGGGATGCCGAGGGGGCTGGCGAGCAGCAGACGAAACGCAGGATGAAGGAGCAGCAGAAGGCGGGCGCGCGGGCGCTGCGTGACCTTTTGAAACCGGTGTCGGCGACCTTGACCGCGGGCAGGTCGCTCGCGGTGGTGTCGGGTGTGCTGGCCGTGGTTCCCTACATCGCCTTGGTCCGCATCGGGGAGGTGCTCCTCGATGCCCACGCCGCGGGGCTGGCCGTCGACGGGGCCGAGGTGAACCGCTGGCTGGGAATTCTGCTCGGCGCGTTCGGGCTCCGGCTCGTGATCTACTTCGTCGCGCTGTCCCTCACCCACATGGCCGACGCGCGGTTCGGACATCTCGTCCGGCTGCGCATGGTCGAGCGGTTCGCCCGGGTTCCACTGGGCTGGTTCACCTCCACCAACTCGGGCAGGGTGCGCAAGGCACTGCAGGACGAGATCGGCACCGTCCACCAGCTCATCGCGCACAAGCCGGTCGACGGCACGAACGCCGTGGTGATGCCGATCGCGCTCATGGTCTACGCCTTCGTCATCGACTGGCGGCTGGGCCTGCTGACCATCGCGACCCTGCCTTTCTACATCGGCGCGATGATGCTGCCGATGATCGGCATGGGCGAGAAGACCGTCGAGATGGATCAGCGCCTGTCGACCGTGTCGGCCAGGATGGTCGAGTTCGTCACGGGCATCGCGGTGGTGAAGGCCTTCGGCCGCGTCGGCCGGGCCCACCGCAGCTATCAGGACGCCGCCGACGAGTTCTACGCCTTCTACCTGGACTGGGTGAAACCGCTGATCCGGGTCTCCGCGCTCGCCACGTCGTTCCTGGCCGTACCTCTGGTGCTGTTGGTCAACATCGGGGTCGGCTCGCTGCTGGTCCACAGCGGCGCGGTGACGGCGGCCGACGTGCTGGCCACCGCGCTGATCGCACTGCTGATCCCGTACGCGCTGGAAGTACTGATGAACTCGATGTGGGCACAGCAGCTGGCGGGCGGCGCCGCCCTGCGGCTCGTCGACCTGCTCGACACCCCCGTGCTGCCGGACGGCGAAACGGGGAGCGAGCCGCGGTCCCACGAGGTCGTCTTCGACCACGTCAGCTATTCCTATGGCGCGGAGACCACTTCGAGTCTCGCCATCGAGGACGTGAGCTTCACCCTGCGGGAGGGAACCGTCACGGCACTGGTCGGTCCGTCGGGTTCGGGCAAGTCCACGATCGCCACGCTGCTGGCCCGGTTCGACGACCCCGGCTCGGGCACGATCAGCATCGGCGGCGTCCCGGTAGCGCAGATCACCGACCTGTACTCACGGGTGGGCTTCGTGCTGCAGGATCCGCAACTACTGCGGATCAGCCTCCGGGACAACATCGCCCTCGGCCGCCCCGACGCCACCGACACCCAGATCCGCGAAGCCGCCGCCGCGGCACAGATCCTCGACGAGATCGAGGCACTCCCACAGGGATTCGACACGATCTACGGCAAGGACACCGCACTGTCCGGCGGACAGGCGCAACGCGTGTCGATCGCCAGGGCACTCCTCGTCGACGCACCGGTACTGGTGCTGGACGAGGCCACCGCGCTGACCGATCCCGAATCCCAGCACGAGATCCAGCAGGCGCTCTCGGCCCTCGCCCGCGGCCGGACCGTACTGCTCATCGCCCACCGTCCGGAAGTGATCACCGGCGTCGACCAGATCATCCTCATCGACTCGGGACGGATCACCGCAACAGGCACCCACGACGAACTGCTCGCCGAACCCGGCTACGCCCAACTGTGGCGCGACACCGGCGCCGAGCTGACCACCGGCACGCCCGAAGGAGACCGGCGATGACCCTGCCCCTGATCGATATCGTGCCCAGGATGGGCCGGATGGTGTCGCGGCCGGAGAAGATCCGCACCGCCCTCGCCGTCAGTGTGCTGGCCGGGCTGGTCGAGGGCCTGGCGCTGGCCGCGCTGCTGCCCACCATCAGCGCGCTCGCCGAGGACGGCCCCGTGTGGGGCATGGGCCTGGCCGGGTGGCTCTGGGTTCTCGCCGCGCTGGCCGCGGCCAGCTTCGCGGTGAACTATCTGCAGAGCAGGAAGAACTACGCCGTCGCCCTCGACTTCCTGGTCAGCATCCACCGGCTGGTGGGCGACCAGGTCGCCAAGCAACCGCTGGGCTGGTTCGCCCGTCCGGTGGCGGGCCGCCTCTCGCGCATGGTGTCGACGGAGCTGATGTCGGCGGGGGAGATCTTCGCGCACATGTTCGGGCCGCTGGTCGCCCGCGTCACCTCGGCCGCGGTGATCATCGTCGCGGCCTGGCTCTGGAACCCGCTGCTCGGGCTGATCCTCACCCTCGCGGTGCCGGTGTTCGTGGTGATCACCCTGGTGTCGACCGGGCTCATGCGCAAGGGCCGCTCGATCCACGAACCGGCCGAGATCGCGTTGGCGGACCGGATCGTGGAGTACGCCCAGTGCCAGGGGGCGCTGCGATCCTGCGGGCGCAGTGCGGATTTCGCCCCGCTTTCGGCGGAATTGGACCGGGCCTACACCACCAAGACGCGTGGTCTGTGGCTCGAGTCCGCGGGTCTGCTGCTAGGCGGAATGGTCACCCAGGGTGTGGTCGTCGCCCTGATCAGCGCGGCCGGATCGCTCGCGGTCACCGGGACATTGGCGGCGATTCCCGCGCTGGCCTTCATCGGCCTGACCCTGCGGTTCTCGTCCATCCTCTCGTCGATCACCGAGAACGCGGTGGGGCTCGAGTCGCGCCGTCCACTGCTCGACGCGCTGGACGAGGTGCTCACCGCCGAGCCACTCCCCGAACCGGCCACTCCCGCCACGTTCACCGCGCCGGGCGCCGTGGCGCTGGACGGCGTCACCTTCCGCTATCACGCCGATGCCGAGCCCGCGCTGCGCGAGGTGTCGCTGACCGTGCCCGCCGGATCGATGACCGCCCTGGTCGGCCCGTCCGGCAGCGGCAAGACCACGGTCGTGCGCGTCATCAGCCGGTTCTACGACGTCGAATCGGGAACGGTGTCGGTCGGCGGGCTGCCCGTCACCGAACAGACCACCGAACAGCTGATGGCCCAGCTGTCGATGGTCTTCCAGGACGTCTACCTGTTCGACGACACCCTCGAGTCCAACGTCGCGGTCGGGCGCACCGACGCGACCACCGCCGAGGTCCGGGCCGCCGCCGACCTCGCCGGAGTCATCGAGATCGCCGAACGCCTGCCCGACGGCTGGAAGACGCGGGTCGGCGAGGGCGGTCGGGCGCTGTCGGGCGGTGAGCGCCAGCGCGTGGCGATCGCCCGGGCACTGCTCAAGCGCGCACCCATCGTCCTGCTCGACGAGGCGACCTCGGCCCTCGACGTGGAGAACGAGGCCCACATCGTCGCCGCCGTCGAGAAACTGCGCGAACAGGCCACCGTCATCGTGATCGCGCACCGCCTCGACACCATCGCCCGCGCCGATCACATCATCCAGTTCGACAGCGACGGCACCGTGGCCGCCCAGGGCACCCACGACGAGCTCCTCGCGGCCGAGGGCACCTACGCCCGATTCTGGCAGCACCTGCACAGCTCCCAGGGGTGGCAACTGACGAACCATTAGCCTGTGCGCATGAGCGGATCTGGATGGGCGGCGGGCAAGAAGGTGGGTCGCAAACCCGCCTTCACCGAGCAGGACGTGATCCGGGCGGCGATGGACGAGGGCATCGACAAGTTCACCCTCGCCGCCGTCGCCGACCGGATCGGCGTCGTCACCACCGCGATCTACCGGCTCTTCGCCTCCCGCGACGACATCGTCATCGCCTGCCTCGACACCATCGCCGCCACGATCCGCCACCCCGACCCCGACGCCACCTGGCAGGACACCCTCCACCGATGGGCCGACGAATGCTGGCGCGTCTGCGAGGAAAACCCCGGCCTGCCCCGCGTGGTCTACGCCTTCCCCCCGTCCTTCACCCGCATCGCCCACATCCTCGAGGCCTACGCCGCGAGCCTCACCCCCCAGGGCATCACCCCCGCCCAAGCCATGTTCGCCCTGGACTTCCTCGGCGACACCGTCTTCGCCTGTCACCTCGGCGTCCAGGCCATGCGCTCCCTCGACCCCGCCGGAACCAGCGGCCTCGACCGCGTCCGAGAAGCCCTGGGCGACAACACCTCCGTGCTCCAGCCCCAGGAATCGTGGACGGGCCGGGGGAGCACCGACGTCAAGGTGCGCTTCATCATCTCCGCCCTCGAACACGACTGGCCGGAGGGGTGACGGGCGCAAGCCCCACTTGATCAGCAGGTGCTCGACGCCGGCTTCGCCGCGAATCGGTCGGCCAGATAGGCCATGGCCGTCGATGATCCCACCACGGCTTCGGAAGCGTGCTCGCCGAACGGATTCTCGACTCGCTGCACCGCAATCCCGCCAGCACAGTACTTTTCGGCGAGCGCCCGAGCCCCGTCGATGGGCGCGAACTGATCACCGACTGCGTGATGGACCAGCACCGGCGCGGCGGGGATGCCCGGATAGAACAAGGGACTGGCCCTCCGTACAACCTTGCTCAATTCGGGGTTGTCCGTGATCGATCCGGGCCAAGCCTCCAGTGCCGCCACGTCGAGAAAGGGATACGCGAGAGCGGCGTCATGCAGGCAATCGGCCTGGCTCACCGCCAACATCGCGCGGCCGGATTCGTTGAGATACTGTGCCACACCGGCATCCGGATAGGACCGGTTCAACCCCACCAGTCCGACCACAGCTGCCCCTCCGACGAATCCACCGCTGAACCCGGACAGGGTGGCCTCCGGATCCGCGACGACCCCGCCCAGCACCACACCGTTCAATCGCAGATCCGGGGCGTAGGTGCTCTGCGCTTGGGCCGCGATCGCAGTGGCCTGCGCCCCGCCGGAGTATCCCCACATGCCGATCGGCGCCGCGGGGTCGACGGCCGCGGGCGCGAACGCCCTGGCGGCACGAATGCTGTCCAGCACGCCGCGCGCATAGCCGTCAGCACCGAAGAAATCGGAGTCGGGCCCCTGGTAGTCCGGCACGACCACAGCCCAACCCTGTTCCAGGGCGAGACGAACCACACCGGTCTCGGAAAACGCATTGCTCGGCCCGGCATCGATCCCGCCGCGCAGCGCATACGAGGGCGCGCACTTCGACCCGACACCATCTTCGGCGACCTGGTACGACAACAACGGACGCGGACCGCCGCCAGTCCATTCCCGATGCGGCACAAGAATTGTCGTGACGTAGGCCCGGGGCGCCCCATGATTGTCGATCGTCTTGTACTGCACCTGCCACGCCTCCGCGGGCAACGGCTGCAGGAACGACTTCGGTTCGATCGCCCGAGACGCGAGCACGCTCCCGTTGGGTAGGTCCGCGAGACCAGCGGCCTCGGCGTAGAACGGATCCTGTTCCGGCAGCGGCACAGCCACAGCCCAACCCGCGCACGCCGCGATCAGCGCGAAAACCGCACCGACCACTGCCACCCGCAGTGTCGCGTTCTCCGCCCGCATCGCCAAACTCCCACCCCGAGAACCTGTTCTAGTTCGCGGCCGAGCGTAGTGCATCTGATGGAACCCGGTACCCAAACCGCAGGGAAGTCTGATCCGGTGGGAGGGCATCCACACGTCCAGGTACCGAAACCACGCGGCGGCGGTCTTTCCGTCAATCCTCGAGCGCATAGTTCGACAACTCGCCAGTGCCGTCGGGGAACGTCAACTCCCATATTTCGAAGCCGGTGAAGTTGAAGACCTCCAGCCTCAGTTCACCTTCGAACATGAACCTCAAGTCCGCCGTGGTTTGGTCCAGCTCTGCTACCAGCAACGTCCTGCCGACAAGCTCATGACGCAGAATGCTCAAGGCGTCGATCGGCGCCGGCAAGCCGTACTGACGACGATGATCAAAGATGCTCACCTCCGGTCGGCCCTTCTTTGTCAACCTCCAAAATTGGGCAGATAACCCCGTCCCGTCACTGAAATCGATGGTGGTGTCAACCGAGAAGATCAACTCGGTCGACGGCGTCTCGTACTCGACTGCCTGCACCTGCTCACACCTGACCCCTCGCCACTGAGCAAGGCGATCCGGGAAACGCGTCATCGGAAGCCCCCGGAATGCGACGAATCGACCTGAGCCCTGTTTTCCGCCATGTCAGCAGGTTATCGAGATAGGGGTGGTGGAGGTGGAACGCGGTGTAGACCCCGCGCTGTCGCCGCCACAACCCCGATGTGGGCGGCGCCCGCCAGGGTTCGCACCGCGCCGATCGACGTGAGTTGAGTTGCAGGTGCTCCTGTCTCCGCGTTCAACCAGAGCACACCGGTATCGAGACCGACCGCGACCCAGTTGCCGCAGGCAGCGAAGCACAGCGATGCCGACCAGACCCCGCCGTCAACGCCGGTCACGTCGTTGTCGATGCGAAGATGCCACACCGGGTCGCCGGTCGCTGTGTCTACGACCACGACGAGACCGCGGTAGCCGTTCGGTCGATTCTGTCCGTGGTCCGGTCGAATCCAGGCGGCGAATCGGTGCCCGTCCGGGCTGAACGTTACTGACCCAACCAGGTTGGAGTGGTCAGTCCGTGGCAGGTCTTCGCGTTCGTAGCGGTGGGAGAGGCCGCCTTGTTCCGAGACGTCGATCAAACTCAGCCACGCTGTCCCCTGCATGCAGTTGCCGATGGCAAGACGACGCCCGTCGGGAGAGAACTGCGGTGTGATACTCCAATCACCCAGCACGATCTCCTCGTCATCGTCGGCGTCGTGCCGCAGACCGTGTTCGGTGTCGACGACCACCAACTCCTCACCGCCAGTGAGAGCGAGGAGCCGGCCGTTCGGCGACCACGCCGCGTATCCCTGCACACGCCGGGGACACAGTTCAGCGGGGAGTACGTCGACGATGTCGAGGTCGCGCCAGTCCCGCAACAGCACCGATTCGTCCGCGAGAAAGGCCGTTCGCATGCCTTTCGTCGATCCGTAGGGCCCACGGATCTTCTGACGTCCAGGGACTCTGATGATCCGTACCGGCTTGAGGTCCGGTGTCAATCGCCAGTGCACCAGGTAGGCGCCCGAGTACATACTGCTCAACGCTTCCGGGAGCGAAGGATGGATCGCCAAGTCCTCGTGCGCACCGACCACGACATCATGGAGTTCGAGCTCGAGCGTTCGGTTCGCGGCATGCAGAATGTCGATCATTGCGGCGCGCAGCGCCTCTGGTGCATCGGGATTCAGGATGTCGATTGCGGTGTCGCCGAATTCGTCCCGCTGTCCCGGATCGGCACCGCGTGCTAGCAGGAGTTCGGCGACCTCGGCCCACGACAGATCCGCGGCCAGTGCACAGGCACGGTGTAGCGGAGTGTGCGGTTGCGGTGTCTGTACCGGGGCGCTGGCGTCGATCAACAGGCGCGCGATCTCGGGGTCGTCCGTGAGGTCCAAGGCGGTGACCCGATTGTCGTCGGCGGCCCGAGTGGCCGTCAGCGCTGGATCAGCCCCCGCGGTCAGGAAAGCGGCGACGACATCGCGCCGGTTCTTCTTCACAGCGACGTGCAGCGGTGTCGATTCGAACAGATATCGCGCTGCCAGTCCCCGCGGTCCGGCTACTTCGGCGAGCAGTTCGGCGATCGGGCCGCTGGTCGCGAAATGCAGAGCGTTGTCCCCGTGCACGCGCGTCGCCAACGGATCCGCGCCACGGCCCAGCAGAAGTTGTACCGCGGCAAACGACTCTGCCTGCCACGTCGCCTCGATCAGCGGGGTGGTATCCATCCACCCTCTGGCGTTCACCAGACCCGGCCACTCGTCCAGCAACTGCGTCAACTGGACCACATCTCCGGCCCCTGCCGCCGCGATCACCGTCGACGTCCGGTCCTCGCCTCTGCCCTTCAACCCACCCCGCACCGCACTGATCCTATTCATCTGCGCCCACCGTGCACGAGGCCGCCGATCCGCTTCGAGATCTCTTCCCTCGAAGCGAAAACCGCCGTGCAGCGTCAGCCCACCGACCCCCGCTCGGTCTCACTTGCGGTTGGGACATGGCGCTACGATCGCTTCGTCATGCATGTCGCGGCGGACCCAGTTCCTCCATTCGCAGATCGGGTCCCGTTGTCCTCAAACAGGTTTCGCCATCTCCACAACCCGGTTCGCTGCCGTCATTGCGGCGCGGTCCCGGCCGTGCGGGCGGTTCTCCGCGGCCACCGCGGCATGGTCCTCACATCACAGAACATCAAGGTCGACGGTCCGTTCTGTCGTGACTGTGGGCTGACGACGTATCGCGATCTCACCGCGGACAGCCTGTGGCGCGGATGGTGGGGAAAATTCTCGCTGCTGATCAATCCCGCCATGATGCTCGCGAATCTGTATCACCGGATCAGGATCGGTGGGCTCGGAGCGCCCGAGGATCACCCGTGGCCGCCGATGTCGCCGGGGAAGCCGCTCTATCGACGCTGGCAGGTGGTCGGCTTCGCAGTCCCGATCGCCGCAGCGGCACTGGTGGCGTTGATGATCTACAGCGCTGTCAATCCGCCGACGCTGCCCGCGCCGCCTGCAACCCCGATCCCCGCGTGGGCTCTCGGACCGACTACGACCTCAGCACCACCGACCCGGTGGGTGGGCAGCGCCACCGTCGGGGAATGTCTGTACAACGCGAAGTCCGAAACCTGGATCGACGACGCACGCCCCGACCTCGAACTGACGCCGTGCACCGATCCGAAAGCTCAGGTCGAGGTGGTGGGAATCGGCTCGTTGAACTGGTGCCAACTGGACTTCCCGGACGCCGATGCCGTCATCACCATCTACCAGACAGGCCCGATGTCATTCTCTACGACGACCACGCTGTGCGCCCGCATTCTTAGATGACCCCCGCCGCCAGCGGGTTGCTTCGGTGCGATGGTCCCAGAAGCGGCCGATCACGATGCCGAGGACGGCAGCGCACGCTGCCAGTAGCGCGGCAGTCATCAGGAGCCCCGTCGCTGTTCGGTGATTGCGGCCGAGTCGTGCCCGGTTGTCGGGAGTATCTGTGCAGAGTGGAACACTCTTACAGGGGCTGGGGGAAGGTCGAGTTCCCTACGCGCCGCGTTGACGAACTGTTTGAAAACAGCCCCTGCTGGCTGGCGCGCCTGCTCCCACTCGGCGCGGTTTTGAATCTGCCGGTCAGTTGCGGCGGAGAACAAGGCCCCGAGTGCTTCGTCGAGTTCAGTGACCGCGATGACGACGTCAGTCGACCCGTGGAGCCACACGGCGGCTACCGCGCTGTCCCAGGCCGCGAAGCCGCCCGAACGGGTGTGCTCGATCAGGGCGTGAAATGCTGCTGCGTCGGTATCGGTCAGGGCGACTACACGAATCGCTTCGTAGGTGGCTTGGAACTGTTCGATGACGCGTTGATAGCTGGCGGTCTTCTGATCGCGGCGCCAGCGAGTCGATTCGGATCGTATATCCCACAGCCGCCCGATCATGACGCCGACCAAGCCGGCCAACGCGGCGAAGAATGCTGCCGTCATTGCTCCCCCAACTGACTCCCGCTGCGCGCGGGATCAGGGCTGGTCTACGGCCATCGTGCTGCATTGCCGGGCGGCATTTGTCAGGAAGTGTTCTGCACCAACGGGTCTCACTCCTCTACGAGCGCAGCCTCGATCGAAGCATGGCGATCGTTCAGGAGCCACAACCAGGGCAGGCGTACCCATCCCGCCGTGCTCCCCCGAGCAAGCGGGCGCAGCTAGCGCATTTCCGCAGCTCAGGCGATAGGTGGTGTAGAGGTGGAACCACTTTCCGGGGTGAGACGTCGGTTACACACTCCTCAACCCCCGCGTACCACCGCACGCACACCTTCCTCGCCTGCGGAATGACCATGTACAGCCCACACGGGGCGACTGCGAGCACTAGCTCGTTCGTGTGTTGACCACAGCGTGCCGGTGCGGGCATCGAGCGGATGGTCGCGACTTCCACCAATCTCTCCCGACCGACAGCATCAGTCCAACGGTACGCCGGGTGGCTGCGCGATCAGGCCGAGTGTGGTCGATCCCGTTTGTACAACGCGCCGAACTGATTCAGCTGCATTTTCAGTCGCATTCGGTGCTCCTGACCGGTCCAGGCTTTCTTGGCGTTGATGCCTCGAGATCGATAGCTGCTGAGCAGAACGAGAACCGCCAGCACGAGACAGACGGCGAGCATGACCTTCAACAGCCTCGCGCGCCAAACCAACGCGGCCTCGGTGCGGTTGTGCGCTTCGCGCTCGGTTTTGAGTTGGGTTTTCAGAGCGGAGGCCGCCCCGCCGTGCTGGTCGCGCTGGCCGATGACCTCTTCGATCAGCGACCGATCGTTCTCGAAGGTTTCGGCATCACGGGCCTTTGGCGCTTGCCTTCCTCGACCTTGCCCTGCTCCAAGCGACAGGTCGGCCTTGGAGTCCTTCAGGTCTGATTCCACCGCGTCGATCGACGCACTCTGCTTGCGCACTGTCGTATTGAGCCGCTCCATCGTATCCGTCGCCTTGCCGAGTTCACCGCCAAGTCGCTCGATCTCTTCTACCTGCTGCTTGGTGTGCTGCGCCCAGCGTGGGCTCACAAGGCGATGAGCGTGCCCTCGCACAGTGGGCGGTCGTCGGGCCCGGTCACGACATCGAACGCGTATTCGCCCGCACGCGCCATGAACTTCACCGAATGGGTCACCGGATCGATGGTCACCGGCAGGTCATGGGACCAGAGAAAGAGCGGAATCCGCATCCGCGCCTCCGGGTCGAATTGATTGCGCACCGTGAGATCCAGTCGCACCGGTACATCACTCGAGAAGACGAGCAGGTCCGTGTCGCAGCGGCCGAAGTTGTAGACCAACTGCACGGTCTTCACTGGCTCGCCGTCGAACGGGTCCGCCGAAGCCGTTGGTGCCACCGAAAGACAAGTAGCAGAAAGGATCAGGACCGTGAACAACCACCGCATCGCCGAACTCTACGTGGACCCAGCGCGTCTCCGAAACAAGCACGACTGTCGCGGAACCGCCTCTGCCCGACGCCGACAACTCTCACGGCCGTGATCAGGCATTCCGGGAGTCCCAAGCGTCGGCGAACATCTCGTGGAGCGGGCGAGGGGGAAGAATCGCCGTGTACGGGCCGACGGTGGTCTTGTCGTCGACGCGCACCAAGGTGTCGCTGGAGCTTCGCGGTCTCGAGCGGCAGGTGTGGTGCCTGCACCGTCGAGGTCCACGGTCCGGGGATGAACGCCGTGCGTCCGGCCCGGGCACGCTTGTCTTCGACGACCGATCGCTCGGCGACGAGCTCGGCTTGAATCTTCTTGTGCCGGGCCGGAGTCCAGTCGTTGAAGCAACGCACGGCGCGGTCGGTGGGGCGGGCGAGCGTCAGTAGCTGCAGATACAGGGCCACCGCGTCCGGACTCACACCGAGGCACACGTCGAGACCTGTTCGACCAGGTCGGGGACGCTCGGTCGCGGGTCCGCCTCGTAACGACCCGGGGCGACGGGCGTCGTGGTGGCGCGTTCGATGAAGCGGGTAGGCCGGTCACCAGGGTTTGCTCGCACCGGATCGCATGCGCCAGGTCTGTCGCGCGGTGGTCCGCGCAGATGCGCAGGGTTCGGCTCAGCACGTCGGGGTCGGTGAGGGCGGACGGTCGCAGGAAGGTGCCACGGTGCCGCTGCTCCCCATCAACGACGATCAGCCCGTCGTCGTAGACGACTCGCTCCTGAGCCGCGATCGGGTAGGTGTTCGGTCCGAACAGTGTGGGGACAATTGCCGCATCTGTTCGAGAACGACCAACAGCTGCGGAGCTCGCAGCCGCGCGTGGAGCCGATTGTGCAGGTCGACGACCCCGCCGCTGTCCGGATCGCCGACCGGGCGCTCGGTGAGCGCCCATACCAGCGCCGTCGCCGGCTCGCGGTAGGGATTCCACCGTCGCATCGAGGAAACGCTGGAGTTTCCGTGGTGCAGATCGAGTCCGTGGTAGCCACTGACCCCGCAGCCCGCATCGCAGGTTCTCGGTGGCGACGGTCGTCTTGTCCGGGTGGGCCAGGGCCATCGCCAACGGGCTCATGCCGCGACCCGTGCGGCCGGCGTACCTTATAGGTCCAGGAAGTAGCTCAGCTTGCATCACTGGACGTGACCGATACCGTTGCGACGGTGAAGGATGCAGCCGAACTGGATCGGCGTCGACGTTGGTATGACGGGTGGCTGCACGAGTCGGATGTGTCGCTGCTGATCGAGCTCGGGCATGTCGAGGAGGTCACGCGGCGGGCCGGGCAAGGTGACTGGTTCTGCGCACACGGTCTGGCGGCCGTGCAACACCAGAACGGTCAGCACGCCGCGGCGATCGAGGTGTTGCGGCCGTTCGCCCAGACCGGCTGGTGGACAGCGATGAAGGCCGTCGCCACGATATTGGCCGACTGCAGTCGCACGGACGAGGCTCTTGCGCTGTGTCGTTCCAAGGTCGTGAGCGGTGATCGCGACGCCATCGAGTATTCGGCGAGGCTGCTGGCCGACGCCGGGCGCGCCGGTGAGGCAGTCGATCTGCTGCGGCCTGGTGTCCATGATTGGGTTCATGTGCGGACGCTGGTTGAGATCAGTGAGGGGTTGGGTCGCGACGAAGAAATCACCCGGTTGTTGCGCCAGGCCATCGACCGGCTTCGGCGGCCAGGTGCGGGATTCGACGGAATTGTCTTGCACGTCGAGCTGTTGGCGGTGGTGCTCGAGCGGCAAGGACTAGTTGATGCGGCCGTCGTCCTGCTGAGCGAGAACCAGTTTTCCAGCAACATCATTGAACAGTTGATCACGGTGCTGATCCGCCATGAGCGTTACGAGGAGTTGGGTGAACTGCTGGCAGAACGCGCCGATGCTCGAGAGATCTGCCATGTGGTCGAGCACCTGCCCGAAGATGTGGACGCGGATCGAGTGGCTTCGGCTATCCGTGCGATGCCCGACCCCGAGAATTGTCATGCGGCATACCATCCAAACGCGGCACTGGGACAGTTGCTTCTCCGTGCGGGCCGGGTCGGGGAGGGGCTGGCAGAGCTGCGCAAAGCTGTGGATCCTCTGGATGCTGTTTCTCTGCAGTTCTTTTGGACGCTGCTTCTCGACCTGGGGCGTCCGGACGAAGCCTTGGCGCTGATCGATGATTGCGCCGTCATAGCGGGCGGCATGACGTGGGAGCTACTGGTCGAGCGCGCCGGGCTGCTCGACTGCTGCGGCCACACCGCGCAGGCGATCGCGGAGTTGCGGGTTCGTCCTGAAGTCGGGGAACCGGAGGGTGCAGCGTATCTGTCCGATTTGCTGGTCTCGGTCGGTCGGCTCGACGAGGCGATTGCGGTAGTGGAACCGGGTTTCCGTCTCGGCAACAGCATCGATGTGATGGCGAGATTGATGATTCGTCAGGGGCGAGTCGCGGAAGGTGCGCAGCTGTTGTGCCGAGCTGCGTCTGTGGCGGGTTGGTCCTGACCCGCGGCTGACTGCGGACCTGGGTTGCAGGTCGCCGGGAGACTTCTATCCGCTCGCGCTTTGGTCGGCGACCCATGCACCCTCATCAGCGCAAGACGTTTCAGAACAGACTGATCAGCACTGACTTTAGTCAGCACAAGTGTGCGGGTAATGCGCTGAGCGCGCGACTTGGCAAGCCTCTCCCTGCACCACATTGCCGCCTGAGTACAGCCCGGCTGACCGGGTCGGTGATGGAACTGGGCCGAGACATTCTTAGGTGTCCTTTGCACTGCTCAGGCAACGTGAGTACATAGGGTGCACATGTGGCCGGTGTCGGCGTCACCTGGTGCACCTGGCTCGAACAAGGCAGGCCGATCAATACCAGCGTTCAGGTGCTCGACGCCGTCGCTCGCACACTGTGTCTCGATTCGGTGGAGAAGGCGCATCTGTACCGGCTGGCCGATGTGCCGGCCGTGCCGAGTTCGGCGGGGCAGTGGGCCATGCCGCCTGGGCTGCCGATGATTCTGGAGCAGGTGTCTCCGCTGCCCGCGGCGCTGTTGACCGCGAAATACGATGTGCTGACCCACAACGACGCCTATCGTGCTGTTCCCCGGTTTTGCCGGTGAATGTGGTCAAGGCGATACGGCATCTGGTGGTCGGCACGATCGCCATGCAGTTGACGAGCATGTCGCTGCCGGTGCTGCCGGACGCCTGGGTGCAGGTCTTCACCCCGGCCGGCGAGGTGGCGGGTGGGCGGCTGTCCGGGCTGCTCGCGATGACCGACGAGGATCGTCTCCGCCCGCTGATCGAACACCGGCAGTGGGTGCACGCGATCGGCTGAGTGGTGTCGATGCGTGGCGTGAGCCGGGTGACGTGGTTCGGCGCGCGAGTCCCGGTGCACGTCGGAATCGTGGTGGTGAACCTCCGCCGCCCCGTGGGAACCGCAGGGGAGTCGTGCGTTGATTGAATATTTGGTCAGTGCTGTACCGTGGTTCTTGCAATTCGTGGACTGAAGCGGGTTACTGTGATTCGAGTGGTCATCGTCGATGACGAGGCATTGGTGCGTTCTGGATTCCAGATGATCCTGAACGTCGACCCTGGCATAGAGGTTGTGGGCGTCAGCTCCGGTGCCGGGGCTGTGGAAGTCGTCGAGACGGCATGTCCGGATGTGGTGCTGCTCGACATCCGGATGCCCGATGTCGACGGGCTGACGGTGCTGGGCGGAGTGTGTGCGCTGCCGGATCCGCCGGTGGTCGCGATGCTGACGACCTTCGATACCGACGAATACGTGATCGCCGCCTTGCGTGCGGGCGCCGCGGGCTTTCTGCTGAAGGACACCGACCCGGAGCAGATGGCGCAACTGATCCGGACACTGGCCGCGGGGGGCGTGGTCCTGTCGCCGAGAGCCGCGACATCGCTGCTCGAAGGCGCCATTGATCTGAGCGGTTCGGCTGCCAGCGAGGCAGAGCTCGCCCGACTCGAAACCGTGACCGAGCGTGAGCGCGCAGTCCTCGTGCTGGTGGCGGAGGGGTTGTCCAACAGCGAGATCAGCCAGCGGATCTATCTCAGCATCGGGACGGTGAAAGATCATGTGAGCGCGATTCTCGCCAAGTTGGGAGTGAACAGTCGTGTCCAGGCAGCGCTGGTCGCTCAGCGTGCCGGACTGCTCGGTGGGGATGTGACGAAACGGCGGTGACCTTCCGTGCCGGATCCCGTCGGCGGACCCGCGATCGTTCGTGGGTCCGCCGACGGCGGCTCAGACAGCGGGTTCCTGTTGCGTGGCGCAGTGGATCCCGCCACCGCCCTCGGCGATCGTGTCGATATCCATCTGGACGACGGTGCGGCCGGGATGCAGATCCGCCACGATTCCCTTGGCTACGTCGTCCGCGGCGCGGTCGCCGAAGCGGGGCATGATCACGCCGCCGTTGACGACGTAGTAGTTCACATACGACCCGAGGAAGTCCTCGCCGCGGTCGCCGAGGTTGCGCGGGTCCGGCTCGGGCAGGTCGATGATCTCGAGGCGCCGACCACGGGCATCCGTCTCGTTCTGGAACACGCCGAGGGCTTGGTCATAGGCGCGCGTCCACACGTTGTCGCCTTCTGGTGGCTGACTCATCAGCACGACGCCATGCTCGGCGAAGCGGGCGAGAGCGTCGATGTGGAAGTCGGTGATGTCCTGTCCCGCCACACCTTTGACCCAGATGACCTTCGATGCGCCGGTGCAGTCCTTCAGTGCGCGCTCGATTTCGTCGCGGGACTTTCCGGGATTGCGGTTGGCGTTGACCAGCGAGCTCTCGGTCGCCATCAGCGTGCCCTCGCCGTCCACCTCGATCGAACCGCCCTCGCCGACGATCGCGGCGTCGATGCGCGCAGTGCCCATCCTGGCGAGGAGTGAGCTCGCGACCAGGCCGTCGCGACCGTGTGGCTGTTTGTTGCCCCATCCGTTGAAGTGCAGATCCACACCGGCCAGGCCGCCGGGGCCGAGGACGAAAGTCGGACCGGTGTCGCGCATCCACAGGTCGTCGGTGGGAATCGGGACGACCTCGACCCCGGAACCGCACGCCTGCTGGGCGGCATCGACCTCGGCGGGTTCGGCGAGGATGACGACCGGCTCGAAGTCGGCGATGGCCCTGGCGATGGCCGCGATGTCGTCCTGGACAGCCGGTCCGTCCTCGCCGGTCCACACCGAGCCGAGCGGTGGCCAGGCCATGAAAGTGCGAGCGTGCCGGGCGGTCTCGGCGGGCATGAACCACTGTCCGCTGGAGCTGCCGGGAGCGGCCGAGCCGACGGCCATGAGTCCGGCGGGGTTGTTTGTGGTGAGGCCCAGCAGTGCCGCGCCGCCCGCAGCCGCCATGGCGCTGTTCCGGAGCATCGTCCTTCGGCTGAATTCACTCATCGTTTCTCCGTTCGGGGATGATTGACTGAAATATTGGAAACACCGCCTCGACATCGGGTGCTTTCCCCCTCGTGGGGCGTCGGTGAGAATGGGTCTCGCCGACGCGATGTCGGGCGCCGAATCGAAATCTGGTGAGGATCGAGTGACAACGAAGCGTTCAATCGCCCAGCGTCGTCCCGCCTTTCTTCCTGTCGCGATAATCGCCGCGATCGCCGCGATCGGGGTGGGAATCTGGGTGCAAGTCGGGGAGCGGCTCGATTTGGAGACGACCACCGTCGTCGCGACGTCCGAGAGCGCCGACCGCATCGATATCGACGCCTCCGTTCAGCGCGTCGATGCTGCCGGGCGCGAACTCACCCTGCGGGTGCGGGCCACGCCGCGCGGCGCGCTGAGTGACGACGGTGGACTTTCCCCGTCGGCGGATCTGATATTGCTGACATCGTCGAATATTCAGCAGGACTTGGTCTTTCGCGCGGAATCCCGAATCTCGTCGGTCGATGTCCCGGTGGCGCTCACCGGTGGCACCATCACCGACTATCCGTTCGACAAGTACGCCACCGATATCGAGTTCGCCGCAGTACAGGGCGGCCAACCGGTTCCGGTGCGAGTGAGTTTCGCCAACAGCGACGCGCTGTTCCATCCCGCCGTCGAAGCCTATTCCGACGGTGGGGTCGCCGGATTCGAGGTGAGCGTGAGCCGCTCCAATGGCGTATTGATCTTCGCGATACTCATGATGGCCGCGATGTGGGCATTGGCCATCGCGGTCGTGATCGGGAGTCGGTTCCTGATCACCCGTCGTCTCGGGCTGGTGTGGGCGGCGCTGGGGTGGATGGCCGCGACCCTGTTCGCGCTCGCGGCGTTCCGAAACACCGCGCCGGGTTCCCCGCCCATCGGCTCGCTGTTGGATTACGTCGCGTTTCTGTGGGCGGAGGCGATCATCGCCTTCTGCCTCATCGCCACCGTGATCGCCGGCGCCAGAGCGGAGGCTACCGCTGCACCGGCCGATGGCCGATGAATCGGGCCGGCGCGGGGCCGGCCTTTTGCGGTTGATCATGAGGTAGCAGCGTAGGCAGCCGGCGGTACGTGCGGATACGGCCGATCGACGGGAATCGATCCGACTTTCGGCGGGGGTGTCTCCTGCGGTGTCGGTGGCATTCGCGGTCGCAACGGCGAATTCGCCCGACAGTTGTTCCGTCATCGGCTGGCGGAGACCATCCGCTCGGCGCGGTGAAGTCGGCATTACGGAGGATGCGGCGGTTCCGGGATTCGCAATAGCTTGGAAATCGCTCCAGACAACTGATCCGAAGGAAGAATGACGATGAAGAAGAACATGCTCGCCGCTCTCGTTGTGGGTGTCGGTGTCTCGACGGCCGCAGTGGGCCTGGCCGCTCCGGCGTCCGCCTTTTTCGACCCCACGGCGCACCGGATCGGTGACGCGTGCGGCGTCGTGGGTGCGCGTGACAACGATCCCTGGGGCACTCCGATCGTGTGCGTCGATCCTGACCCCTATGACCAGGTGGTCGTGATGTTCTGGGCGCACGCCTGACGGCGGTCGATCTCCGGAGGGTCCTGTCCGGCGCGCCGGACAGGACCCGACGTCGTTCCGGGACAGGATTCGACTAAAATTTCAGTCAGTATGTATCCTCGGTCAAGAGAGGGAAAGGGAAGAAGATGGGATTCAGGCGCTTTGCCGGTGAACTGGGTGCGCTGCTCGGCGTCGGCGACAACGAAGACGACGGCCGCCGATGGTCGATGCCGGACGAAGGGGAACCGCACGCGCGGACCTGGATGGCGTTCGGGGCGAGCGCCGGTGTGTGGGGCCGGGAGCTGCTGCCACAGGCGCAGCGTGACCTCGCGACCATCGCCACCACCATTTCCCGATTCGAGCCGGTGTCGATGCTCGTCCGACCGGACGAGATGGATCTGGCGTACAGCCTGGTCGGCCATGCGGTCGAGCTCGTTCCCGCGCAGCTCGACGACCTGTGGATGCGCGACACCGGCGCTGTGTTCGTGCGCGGCGAAGGTGTCAACGCGGCCGTCGACTTCAACTTCAACGGTTGGGGCGACAAACAGAAGCATCGACACGACGCTCGGGTCGCCGAGCTCCTCGCCGACCGGGCGGGTGTCGAGCGGCTGCAGACAGATCTCGTTCTCGAGGGCGGTGGCATCGAGGTCGACGGCCAGGGTACGGCGATCATCACCGAGAGCTGCGTCCTCAACCGCAACCGCAATCCGGGCTGGAAGAAGCGGGACGTTGAAGAAGAACTCGCCTACCTGCTCGGTCTCGAGAAGATCATCTGGTTGCCCGGGATCGCCGGGATGGACATCACCGACGGCCACACCGACTTCTATGCGCGCTTCGCCGAGCCGGGTGTGGTGGTCGCCGGCTACGACCCGGATCCGAAGTCCTTCGATCACAAGGTGACACGCCGGCACCTGGACATGCTGCGCGGCGCGACCGACGCGCACGGTCGTTCGCTGCGTATCGAAGTGCTCGAGGCCCCCGCCGAGGTGCGACCGCGATTCGAGTCGGACGATTTCGCCGCGGGGTACATCAATTTCTATGTGTGCAATGGTGCGGTGATCGCTCCCGAATTCGGTGACTGGAACGCCGATCGTGCGGCCGAAGCGACTCTGCGGCGCTTGTTCCCCGGACGGGAGATCGTCCAGATCAACATCGATGCGATCGCTGCCGGTGGCGGCGGGATTCATTGCACGACACAGCAAGAACCGGCTCCATAACGGCGATGACCACCCCTCGGCGCGTCGCTTTCGAGAGTCTGCTGATCGTTGTGCTGTTGGCAGATGCCATGCAGGCGGTCATGTGGGGCGGAGTTCTCGACGCCGAAGTACTCGAACAGGACGAAGGTTCCGGCTACACCTGGGATCTGGAATACGTCAGCCCGATTGTCGTGGCAACTGTCGCCGTGGCGATCATCGCGGTTCTCTTTCGGCGGCGCTATCCTGGAACGGCTTTCTTTCTCACTCTGCCGGCGCTGGTGTTCTCCGCGATCGTGCCCGCCGCGGTGGCGCTCTATTCGGTGGCGCGGGCGAACTCCGCGACCATGCGGCGGATCTGCGCTTGTTTCGCAGTGGTCTTCGTGCTGAATACGCTGTTCGGTTACGGGAAGGTCGTTCGTTGGTGGGAGCCCGAGAATTGGGACAGCGCCGAAACAGGGCTGCAGAACATCAACTGGCTGGTTTCGTCGGCGGCGTTCGCCGCTGCTCCAGCGGTGCTGGGGTTGCTCGCTCGCAGCAGAGAGCGACGGGCGGCGCTGCTGCGGACCGTCCAGCGCACGCAGCAGCGCGAGAACGAGTTGCTCGTCGCTGCCGCACTGGCGCGTGAACGGGCGCACCTGGCGCGTGAGATGCACGATGTCGTCTCCCACCAGGTCAGCCTGATCGCCGTGCAGTCCGGAGCGATGCAGGTCACCCTGGCCGATCCGGACGATCGTGACCGCGCGCGAGTGATCCGTACGTTGTGCAGGCAGACACTCGACGAACTGCGGCAGATGGTTGGCGTGTTACGCGCGGCGGGTGGTGGTTCCACCGACCTCGCACCGCAACCCGGCCTGGGCGACCTGCCCTCGTTGGTGCACCGCAGCGGAATCGACGCGGTGCTGGAGATCGGGGTGGAAGCGTTGCCGGCCGCGGTCGAGCGGACGATCTACCGCACGGTGCAGGAATCGTTGACCAACGTGCGCAAGCATGCGCCGGGTGCGCGGGTCTCGATCGGAATCCGCTGCGTCGGCGGGAACATCGAGACCGTTGTGCGCAACACCCCCGGATCCGGACCGGTATCTCGGCTGCCGAGCGCCCGATACGGACTTCGCGGTATCGCTGAGCGTGCCGAGTATTTGAACGGTGAGTTCACCGCGGGGCCGACGGCAGAAGGGGGGTTCATCGTTCACCTCCGGCTTCCGTCCAGCCCGGTTTCGGGTCGGGAAATCGAGGACGGCTGAATCCGGCGTGGATTGCCAACACGTCGACAAACAAATCAATCGAGGAGTGTGTAATGCAGCGGCGGCGATTCTTTCAGGTGAGCATGGCGGTGGCAGGCGGTTTGTTGCTTGCCGCGTGCGACGACACGAACGAGGGCAACGAGGGCAGCGAGAACCGGAACAATCCCGGCCCGGGACGGATCCAGCGCGACGGGCGCCTGTGGGTGATGCCAGAGGAAGGCGATCCACACACCCGGACCTGGATGGCCTTCGCGGCCAACGCGGCGATCTGGGGCGATGACCTGGTGCCCGTGGTGCAGCGCAATCTGGCCACGATCGCGCAGTCCATCGCTCGGTTCGAACCGGTGTCCATGCTGGTGCCACCCAGTGACATGGACCTGGCGCGTGGCTTGATCGGCGGCGCCGACGTGGAACTCATCGCGGCACCACTCGACGATCTGTGGATGCGCGACACCGGGCCGGTTTTCGTCAGGGACAACGGGACGATCGCCGGCGTCGACTTCAATTTCAACGGGTGGGGCAACAAGCAGGAGCACACCGACGACGCGAAGGTGGCGCAGTTCATCACCGGTCGCGCCGGCGTGGAGACACTGCGCACCGACCTCGTCTTCGAAGGCGGCGGCGTCGAGGTGGATGGTGAGGGGACCGCCATCATCACCGAAAGCTGCATCCTGAACAACAATCGCAACCCCGGCTGGAGCAAGGACGCCGTCGAAGAAGAACTCGGGTATCTGCTCGGACTCGAGAAGATCATCTGGTTGCCGGGCATCGCGGGTGCGGACATCACGGACGGTCACACCGACTTCTACGCGCGTTTCGCCGGGCCGGGGGTGGTGGTGGCCGGACTCGACAACGATCCGGATTCCTATGACTACGACGTCACTCGCCGCCACCTGGAAATCCTGGAGGGCGCAACGGATGTGCACGGCAACGCCCTGCAGATCGAGGTGATGGAGGGTCCCTCCGAGATTCGGCCGGAGTACGAGGAGCACACGGACTTCGCCGCGGGCTACATCAACTTCTATGTCTGCAACGGCGCCGTCATCGCGCCGGAATTCGGTGACCCCGAAGCGGATTCGGCGGCACGGGAAACGCTGGAACGACTGTTCCCGGACCGCGAGATCGTGCAGATCGACATCGACGGAATCGCGGCGGGCGGCGGCGGTATCCACTGCACCACCCAGCAGGAGCCCGCGGCGTAGGCCGTCGGCTGGACGTGTGCGGCGCGGTCGGTCCGGACATCGACTCCGGACCGACCGCGCCGCGGTCGCTGCAATGTGATGGTGGTCGGCTCAGATTCGGCCGAGTTCGGCGACGATCGCGCCGGAGACAAGCTCTCTGGCCCGCTCCACGGTGATCGATCCACTCAGCCAGCGCTCACTCAAGCCCTCGACGAGCGCGGTGAGGCGTTCGGCTGCCGCGGTGGCGTCGATGTCGGGGTGCGTCAATTCGGCATCCCGTGCCTGGTTGATGAGTGTTGTGACCTCATCAACCCAGGACTCTGTCGTGGTGCGCAGCTGTTCGCGCAGGTTGTCCGAAAAGACGGCACTGGCCCGGAGTTCCCCCCACGCGATGCTGTTGTTGCGGACGTCGGGGTTGTCCTGGATCTCGAGCATGAGGGTCTTCTCGAGCTCGGCGCGGGGATCCGCGGGCGAGGTGCCGTTGTCGGTGTAGCGCTGAGCCTGGCTGTTGATGAACTCGAGGGCGCTGTGCAGGACCCCTGCCCGGTCGTTGAAGTGGTAGTAGATCAACGCGGTGGAGACCCCGGCCTCCGCGGCGAGCTTCTCGATGCGAAGCCCTCGAACCCCATCCTGGGCAATGACTCGAATCGCGGCTTCCAGAATCTGAGTTTGACGGTCGGACACGGGTTCCTACTCTACGGGCTGGCGGGCTGGGCCGCGGACGCGGACCACGGTCTCGGGTGCTGAAGTTACTGGTAATAGGGGTCTGTGGTGTCGTACGGGTCTGTCGTGTCGCCGTACTCCGGCACGGTGGGGGGCAGTACGTCGTAGTAGTCGTAGGGGGCGGTCGTGGTCGGGATCCGGGGTGGAGGTGTCGTGCTGGTCGTGGATCGCGGTACCGATGCGGGGCTCGGGTTGGATTCGGATTCGGTCAGCAAGTAGACCGCACCGACGATGATGAGCACCATGGTCGCCGCGAGCAGGCACGCGGTCCACAGCGTGCGTGCTCGGTGCGAGGCCGCGGCCGGTGGTCGAACAGATTTCGTCTCGGCGATCGCGGTCGTCGCGGTCGGGGAATTCGGCGCCGTCGTGAAAGCGAGAAGGGGACCGGCCAGTTTCGCGGTCGCCTGCTCGGTGTCCGGACCGGCGACGAGCGCGTCCCGGGCCGCGGTGGCGAGTTCGCCTGCCGTGCGATAGCGATCGTCGGGGTCCTTCGCCATTCCGCGGGCGATCACCGCGTCGAATCCGAACGGCACGCCGGGCCACACGATGCTCGGTCGTGGGGGAGGCGCGACCAGATGTCCACTGATCTGCTGCTCGAGGCTGGTTCCGGGGAACGGCAGCACGCCGGTGAGGCATTCGTACAGCACGCAGGTCAGGGCGTAGACGTCGGATCGGGCGCTGGAATCGCCCGTGGTGAAACGTTCCGGCGCCATATAGGTGAAGGTGCCCATCGTCGACCCGGTATCGGTGAGCGGGCTGTCTCCGGACGCGTGGGCGATGCCGAAGTCGATGAGGTACACGAAATCTCGCGCGCCGATCAAGATGTTGGCGGGCTTGATGTCGCGGTGTACGACCCCGCTCGCGTGGGCAGCGTCCAGCGCGGCGGCGATCTGGTCGACGATCGACACGGCCAGATCCGGGTTCATCTGGCCCGATCGCGCCAGCAGCGTGTGGAGATCGACGCCCCCGATGAGGCGCATGTCGACGTACAGCCGCCCGTCGATTTCCCCGTAGTGGTGGATCGGGACGATATGGGGGTCGTGCAGATTGGCCGCCGCGTGCGCTTCCCGGCGAAACCGCTCCCGGAACCGAGGGTCGGCGGCTGAGTGCGCGTGGAGCACCTTGAGGGCCACACGGCGATCGGTCTCGGTGTCGTAGGCCCGGTAGACCTGCCCCATGCCGCCTTCGCCGATCAGCGCCTGGAGCTCGTAGCGTCCGAACCTGACTGCCTCCACGTGACTTCTCCTGTTGGACGGATCACGCCGTTGCCGTGATTGACTAAAATATTAGTCAAATCCTAACACGGAGGTTCAGACGCGATCCGCGACGGCCCGATCGGCGGTCTCGCACCGCTGATCGGGCCGTCGCAGGGTCGCGGGTCGGTTATCCCAGAGGGTGCGTGGCCGCCACCGGCGCGGTGAGCTGGCCGTAGGTGTCCGGGCGTCGGGTGGCGAGGAACGGGAACAGTGTCAGCCAGTCGCCGCGCTGGTCGAGGTCGAGATCTGCCACCAGGACGGCGGACTCGTCTCGCGGGGCCTGCGCCAGGATCCGCCCGTATGGATCGGAGATGAACGACGAGCCGTAGAAGGTCAGGGAGCCCTCCTGGCCATACCGGTTGGGGACGACCATGAAGGTGCCGTTCGCGATGCCGTTGCCGACGATCACGTGCTGCCACAACGGCTGGGTGTCGAAATCGGGGTGGTCCGGTTCGGAGCCGATAGCGGTGGGGTAGGCGATGATCTCGGCACCGCGGAGCGAGTACAGCCGCGCGACCTCGGGGAACCATTCGTCCCAGCAGGTCGGCATGCCGATGCGGGCGCCGTCGAGCAGATCGACGGTGTGTACCGGGTAGGCGTCGTCGGCGGGACCGCCACGGAAGTAGGTGTCCTCGTAGTAGCCGGCGGTCACCGGAATGTGCAGTTTGCGAGTGCGGCCGACGAGTCGGCCGTTCGGTGCGACGAGGATCGCCGTGTTGAAACCCAGCCCATCGGCGTGGCTGGTGCCGTTCGCAGCGCTGTCGCGCTCGTAGAGCGAGGCGTGCACCAGGACGCCGTGCTCGGCGGCGGCCTTGGCGGCGAAGGTGAAGGTGGGGCCGGTGAGCAGGTCCTCCGCCTGATCGCCGGGGTTGGCACCACCCGGGGTGGCGGCCGGGTAGCGGCTGAGGGTCAGCTCGGGCAGGAACACGACCCGGGCGCCGAGCTTCGCGGCCTCGGCGATGCCCGCGAACAGCTCGGCGTGCAGGGCGTCCCGGTCGGCCTGCCAGCGGTGCTGGACCAGGGCGACCCGAAGGGGTGGCCGGGCCGAATCCCGCACTCGGGCAGGTGAACTCGGCACTGTCAGGGAGGTGATGGTCAACATGGGTGTCCTGGGTGTGATTGTGGAGGTGCTGGTTCAGTTGGTCAGGGCGATGTACTTGGTGACGAGGTATTCCTCGATGCCCTCGGTGCCGCCCTCACTGCCGAGACCGGACTGTTTGACGCCCCCGAACGGGGCAGCGGGGTCGGAGATCACGCCGCGGTTGACGCCGACCATTCCGGACTCGAGCGCGTCGGCCACGCGCAGTGCGCGGTCGAGGTCGCGGGTGTAGAAATAGGCAGCAAGCCCGTACTCGGTGGAGTTCGCCGCGGCGACCGCCTCGTCCTCGGTGTCGAATCCGGTGATGGCCGCGACCGGGCCGAAGATCTCCTCGCGCAGGATTCGCGCGTCCGCCGGGATCTCGTCGAGCACGGTCGGTTCGAAGAAGAATCCCGGGCCCGCCACGGCGTGTCCGCCGGTGCGGACGCGGGCGCCCCCGGCCACCGCGTCCGCGACCAAGCCCGCCACCGAGGCTCGCTGGCGTTCGTTGATCAGCGGTCCGAGGTCGGTGTCGGCCTCGTAGCCGGGACCGACGCGCAGCGCGCCGATCCGCGCGGTGAGCGCGGCGGTGAACTCCTCGCGCACCGCGTTGTGCACCAGGAACCGGTTGGCCGCGGTGCACGCCTCGCCGCCGTTGCGCATCTTCGCCGCCATCGCGCCTGCCACGGCGGCTTCGAGGTCGGCGTCGTCGAAGACGATGAACGGGGCGTTGCCACCCAGCTCCATCGACGTGCGCTGCACCTGCCGCGCGGACTGTTCGATGAGCAGCTTGCCCACCCGGGTCGACCCGGTGAAGGTGACCTTGCGCAGCCGCGGGTCGGCGATCAACGGCTCGGTGACCGCGGCTGCGTCGGCGGTGGGCAGCACCGAGAGAACCCCGGCGGGCAGCCCCGCCTCGGCGAAGATCTCGGCGAGCAACAGCATGGTGAGCGGGGTGTCCTCGGCGGGTTTGACGATCATCGTGCAGCCCGCGGCCAGGGCGGCGCCGATCTTGCGCGTGCCCATCGCCAGCGGGAAGTTCCACGGCGTGATCGCCAGGCACGGCCCCACCGGTTCCTTGGTGACCAGGATGCGTCCGTTCCCGGCCGGCGCCTCGGTGTAGCGGCCGCCGATCCGCACCGCCTCCTCGCTGAACCAGCGGAGGAACTCGGCGCCGTAGGCGACTTCGCCCACGCTCTCGGTGAGCGTCTTGCCCATCTCGACGGTCATCAGCAGCGCCAGGTCCTCGGTGCGCTCGATCACCAGCTCCCACGCCCGGCGCAGAATCACCGACCGCTGCCGTGGCGGGGTCGCGGCCCAGTCACGCTGCGCCCGGCACGCCGCGTCGAGCGCGCGGATCGCGTCCTTGCCGCTGGCGTTCGCGACCTCGGCGACGACAGCGCCGGTGGCGGGGTCGACGACGGAGAAGCTCCCGCCGTCGGCGGGATCGGTGGCCTCGCCGTCGATCCAGAGCCGGGTGGGTACGGCGGCGAGAAGGTGGTCGATGGTGCTCATGTCGTTCCTCGGGTAACCGGTGGGTGGGATGAGATCAGGAGGCGCAAGTGCGGATGGCGTGCTCGAGGACGGTGAGCGCGTCGTCGAGCAGCTCGTCGTCGATGACCAGCGGCGGGAGCAGCCGGATGACGTTGCCGTAGGTGCCGCAGGTCAGCACGATCACGCCCTGTTCGAGGGCGCGGGCGGCGATGGCCTTGGTCAGGTCGGGGTCGGGTTCGGTGGTGCCGGCCTCGACCAGTTCGATCGCCACCATCGCGCCCCGCCCGCGGACCTCGCCGATGGCGGGGACGTCCGCGGCGAGCGCACGCAGCCGGGTGGTGACGGTCTCGCCGATCTCGCGCGCCCGAGCGGGCAGGTCGTGCTCGCGCATGGTCTCGAGCGCGGCGAGGGCGGCGGCGCAGGCGATCGGGTTGCCACCGTAGGTACCGCCGAGTCCGCCGGGATGCACGGCGTCGAGCAGTTCGGCGCGGCCGGTGATCGCCGACAGGGGAAGACCACCGGCGATGCCTTTGGCCATGGTGATGATGTCGGGGACGATGCCCTCGTCGTCGCACGCGAACCAGGAGCCGGTCCGGGCGAAGCCGGTCTGGACTTCGTCGGCGATGAACACCACGCCGTGCCGGCGAGCCCAGGCGACCAGGGTGGGCAGGAATCCCGGTGCCGGAACGATGAACCCACCCTCGCCCTGGATCGGTTCGAGAATGATCGCGGCCACGGAATCGGCGCCGATCTGCTTCTCGATCGCGGTGATGGCGCGCTGGGCGGCCTGCTCACCGGTCAGGCCGGTTTCGTCACGGTACGGGTACGACATCGGCATCCGGTAGACCTCGGGCGCGAACGGCCCGAAATGGGTCTTGTAGGGCATCGATTTCGCGGTGAGGGCCATTGTGAGGTTGGTGCGTCCGTGGTAGGCGTGGTCGAAGGCGACGACCGCTGTCCGTCCGGTGGCCAGGCGGGCGACCTTGACCGCGTTCTCGACCGCCTCGGCGCCGGAGTTGAACAGCACCGTGCGCTTGTCGTGGTCACCGGGGGTCAGTGCCGCGAGTTCCTCCGCGACGCGGATGTAGGCCTCGTACGGGGTGACCATGAAGCAGGTGTGGGTGAAGTGGGCGGCCTGCTCGGCGACGGCGCGAGCGACCCGGGGATCGGAGGCTCCGACGCTGGTGACCGCGATCCCGGCGCCGAGGTCGATGAGCGAGTTGCCGTCCACGTCGACGATGACCCCACCGTCGGCGTCCGCGGCGTAGACCGGGACGCTGGAGCCGACTCCGGCGGCGACCGCGGCGCGGCGGCGGGCGCCGAGTTCGCTCGACTTGGGGCCGGGCAGCTCGGTGACCAGGGCGCGCTTCTGGGGGAGACGGTAGGAGAGGGTGGTCATTTCAGAAAGTCCTTCGGGTGGTGGTTCCTGGGTGGATACGCGGTGTGACTCAGTCGTGTGAGCTCATGACGTGCTTGAGCCGGGTGTAGTCCTCGACCCCGTAGGCCGAGAGGTCCTTGCCGTAACCGGACTGCTTGAAGCCGCCGTGCGGCATCTCCGCCACCAGCGGGATGTGGCAGTTCACCCACACCGCGCCGGCGTCGAGCGCGGCCGACACGCGCTGCACGGTTCCGTGATCGCGCGTCCAGACGCTGGCCGCCAGGCCGTAGTCGACGTCGTTGGCGAGGTCGACGGCCTGGCGTTCGTCGGCGAACGCCTGCACGGTCAGGACGGGACCGAAGGTCTCCTCCTGCACGATCGGGTCGTGCTGGTCGACGCCGGTGATGACGGTGGGCGCGAAGAAGTACCCGGTATCGCCGACGCGGGTGCCGCCGGTGCGGATCGTGGCGGACGACGGCAGCGCGGCGATCTTCTCGGACACGCGCGCGAAGTGGCCGGCGTTGTTGAGCGGTCCGTAGAACGCGTCGGGGTCACTGGGCAGGCCAGGGCGGATGTCCTCGGCCTTGGCGACGAGGGCGTCGACGAAGGCATCGTGGATCGATTCGTGCACCAGCACCCGGGTCGCCGCGGTGCAGTCCTGCCCGCCGTTGAAGAACGCCGCCTGCGCGATCCCTCCGGCGGCCTTCTCGATGTCGGCATCGCCGAACACCACCGCGGGCGCCTTGCCGCCCAGTTCGAGATGCGCGCGCTTGAGCTGTTTGGCGGCCGCCACCGCCACCGCGATTCCGGCGCGCACCGACCCGGTGATCGACACCAGGCCGAGGGCCGGGTGCTCGACCAGGGTCGCGCCGGTCTGCGCGTTGCCGAGCACGACATTGAGGACGCCGTCCGGCAGAATCCCCTTCGTCAGCCCGGCCAGCACCAGTGTGCTCTCGGGGGTGGTGTCGCTGGGCTTGAGCACGATGGTGTTTCCCGCGGCCAGCGCGGGCCCGATCTTCCAGATCGCCATCATGAGCGGGTAGTTCCACGGTGTCACCTGGCCGACCACGCCCACGGGCTCGCGCCGCACGTACGAGGTGAAGCCCTCCATGTACTCGCCGGCCGACTTGCCCTCGAGCAGCCTGGCCGCGCCCGCGAAGAACCGCAGCTGGTCCGCGCCGACCTTGACCTCCTCGGCGGCGACCACGGCCTTGGGCTGTCCGGTGTTTCGGCACTGCGCCTCGACCAACTCGTCGCTGTGTGCCTCGACCGCGTCGGCCAGCGCCAGCAACGCCGCCTGGCGCTGACCCGGCGTCGTCCGGCCCCACGTCTCGAACGCACGTCGCGCCGCGGCGACGGCGGCGTCGACGTCCGCCGCGACGGAGACGGGGGACTTGCCGACGACGGTCTCGTCGACGGGGTTGATCAGGTCGATCACCTCGCTCGACGCGGAGTCGACGAACGCGCCGTCGATATAGTTCTGCAGGCGCTCGGTCGTCGTCATGGTGTTCGGTCCTCTCCGTCGGGGTGTGTTCCGCTGCTTCGGCCGTGCCGTGCCAGCTCTTACAATGTGCTCCGCCTCACAGAACACGTCATCTGCCGAAATGGCGCGCGTGGGAGGTGTTCAATCACCGGATCGGCGAATGTAGTGTCGGGTGGAGCCCGTCGATGAGCTCGGGACACATTCGATGTCGGCTGGAAATTGGACTGGAGTATCGGATGAACCTGCCCGCCCGTTGGTTGTTGTCGCAGCCAGAGCTCGGCCTCGAGCTCCGGGCGGGAGCGGCAGGCCTCGGTCGCGACATCACCTTCGTCCTGACCACGGAGCTGAGCGATCCGTCGCGCTGGCTCTCCGGCGGCGAACTGCTCTTGACCACCGGCATCGGTCTGCCGCAGGGCGCTGCCGAGCGCCTGCGGTACGTGCGTGATCTCGACGAGTGCGGGGTCGCGGCCATCGGGTTCGGCACCGGCCTGTCGTACGCGTCGGTGCCCGACGGTCTGATCGCGGCGGCGGAAGAGGTCGCGTTGCCCTTGTTCGAGGTGCCGTTGCCGACGCCGTTCGCCGCGGTGGCCAAGAAGGTGATGGGTCGTCTCGCGGAACAGGAGTACGAGGCGGTGCTGCGTGCTTCGCGGGCACAGCCGAAGATGACCCGCGCTGCGATCCAGCGTGGCGCCAGTGCCACGATCCGTGAGTTGGCGGCAGCGTCGTCGGTGACGGTGGTCCTTCTCGACGCGTCGGCCCAGGTGATCGAGGTTCACCCGGCCGCGGTGGACAGCGCGATACTGGCCGAGGTCGCGGCGCTCGCCGCCGGTGGGTCGACGTCGGCGGTGAGCAGTGTGGCCGGCGGTAGTACGGGCGCCACCATCGCGGTGCAGCGGATCGGCATCGGCAGTGTCGTCCACGGCTATCTGGCGGCGGTGAGCCCGACCCAGCTCGGACACGTCGACCAGATCCTGCTGGGACACGCGAATTCCCTGCTCGCCCTGGAGTTCGAGAAGCCGCTTCGCCTCCGGTCGATGCAGAATCGGCTCAACAGTGAGGCATTGGGGCTGCTGTTGTCCGCGGAGTCGGATCTGGGACCGGCCCGCAGCCAGGTCGGTCAGGCCGCCGACGACCGAGGGCGGTTGCGGGTGATGACCGTGCACTGCGAGGCCGCCGACATCATGTCGAGAGTGGAATCGGCGGTGGACGAGCAGATGAACGCGGCCGCCCGGCAGCTGTTCGTCCGTCGCGACGACACCCGTCTGACTGTGCTGTTGCAGGGCGCCGACGACGTCGACTTCGCGCAGCGGTTGTTGCACGGTCTGCTTCCCACCGAGTTGAAGGTTCTGCGCGTCGGCCTGAGTGGCGCCCATGGCGTGGACGACCTCGTGACCGCGGTCGAACAGTCCCGGCTCACCGCCTCGGCGGCCGAGTTCGGCGGTCGGCCTGTCGAGTTCGCCGAACTCGCCGGGAGCGCCTTGCTGACCTTCCCGGAGTCCCGGCGAGTGCTCGATGCCGTGGCCGACATGATGATCACGCCACTGGCCGACCACGACGCGAACCACGGCACCGAGCTGCTGGCCTCCCTGCACGCCTACCTGGAGGCGAACGGGCACTGGGAGTCGGCCGCGGCGACCCTCGGCGTGCACCGCCACACCTTGCGCAGCCGGATCGCGCGCATCGAGACGATCCTGGGCTGCGACATGGACATCGCCCGGGTGCGCGCCGAGCTGCTCCTGGCGATCATCTCCCGCCGGCGCTGATCCGCGACCCGCGCACGGCGAGGGCGAGCTCGGCATTGACCACGCAACCTCGCGCGCTGTCGATCGACCCCGTGCGCCGCAGGTCGCCGAGCAGATGTTCGAGACGGGCCGAGCTGGTCGGGTTGTCGGATCGCCACGTGGCGATGGCCGCCTCGGCCTCGGTGTCGGGGTCCGCACCGTGCAGGACGACCGCGGCCAGCGCATGCCAGTTCTCATGCAGCTCGTCCTCGATGACGGCGGCGGCCATGGTTTCCCAGTATCCCGCGCCGACAGCGGACTGGGACGCCTCGGCCACCCAGTCGAGCCCGAACACCCGTCCGATCTCGCGGTAGGCCTGTCCGACCTGGGGAATCGGCAGGCCGACACGGTGAGCTGTTTCGCCGAGGGCGAGTGCCTGGGAGAGCACCCGCAGTGTGTCGAGGTCGGTGTCGAGCCTGCCGGTCAGCTGCGGCAGTCCGTCGGTGAGGCCGGTGAGCGTCGGTGTGAGACGGGCGATCTCGGCGCGTGGATCAGCAGCCGGATCGGTGTGGCGCAGCAACCAGGAGGTGGCCCGCTCGATCAGGTCGTGGATGCCGAACAGCAGAGCCAGGCGTGTCCGCTGGCCGATGTCGGGCAGCGACAGAGCTTGCGCCCACAGGCGATCGACGTCGAAGACCGCGCGGACCACGGAGTAGGCGACGACGATCTCCGGGGTGCTGACCCCGAGCCGCTCCTCGAGCCGGTGGATGAACCCGGGGCCGACGCGGTCGATGACCTCGTTCGCCAGCACGACCGCGACGATCTCGCGGGCTACCCGGTGACCCCGCAGGTCCGCGTCGAAACGGTCGTGTAGCTGCGCGGGAAAGTACTCCAGCAGGACGTCGGCGAACACCGGATCGTCGATGGCCGAGGAGTCGAGGAGCTCACTGCGGACCAGATTCTTCGACATCGCCAGCAGGACCGCGATTTCCGGCCGCACCAGGCCGGCACCGGCACGCTGCCGGGCCGCGAGCTCGCCCGCCGAGGGCAGCACCTCCGCGGCTCGGTTCATTCCGGTGGCTTCCTCGAGGTTCTCGATCAACCGTTCGTGGCGGCTGAGCAGGAACGGCGCGTGGACCTCGGCGAGGCTGATGGCCAGTGTCTGCCGATCGCAATCGGCGAGTACCGAGGCGGCGACGTGCGCCTCCAGATCGGCGAGCAGCCGATCGCGATCGGCGGTGGCCAGTCGGCCCGAGCGGACCTGGGCGTCGAGCGCGATCTTGAGATTGACCTCGCGATCGGAGGTGGCCACCCCGGCCGCGTTGTCGATGAAGTCGGCGTTGATCTTGCCGCCCGCGAGCGCGAACTCCACCCTGGCGCGTTGGGTGAATCCGAGATTGCCGCCTTCGCCGACCGATCGGCACCGCAGGGTGTCGGCATCGACGCGAACGCCGTCGTTGGCCGGATCGGCGGCCTGGGCGTTGGTGTCGGTGGATGCCTTGACATAGGTGCCGACGCCACCGTTCCACAACAGGTCGACCTCGGCGCGCAGCAGGGCCTGGATCACCTGGTGCGGCGGCAACTCGGCAGCCTCGACGCCGAGTCGCTCGCGTACCTGGGGCGACAACGAGATCGACTTCGAGGTCCGCGGCCACACGCCACCGCCGGGCGAGATCGCCGCGCGGTCGTAGTCGTCCCAGCTGCTGCGGGCCAGCGCGGAGAGGCGTTCGCGTTCGCGGTGCGATGCGCCGGGATCGGGGTCGGGGTCGAGAAAGATGTGGCGGTGATCGAAGGCCCCGATCAGGCGGATCCGCGGGGAGAGCAGCATGCCGTTGCCGAACACGTCGCCGGACATGTCGCCGATCCCGACGACGGAGCAGGGGTCGGTGTCGATGTCGAGCCCGATCTCGGCGAGATGCCGCCGGACCGAGCCCCATGCCCCGCGCGCGGTGATACCCATCTTCTTGTGGTCGTAGCCGGCCGAACCGCCGGAGGCGAAGCCGTCCCCGAGCCAGAAGCCACGGGCGGCCGCGATGCCGTTGGCAAGGTCGGAGAATCGCGCGGTGCCCTTGTCGGCGGCGACCACCAGGTAGGGATCGGGACCGTCGTAGACCATGGTGTCGGGCGGGTGCACGATGGCGCCCTCGACGATGTTGTCGGTCACGTCGAGCAGTGCCCCGATGAAGTCGGAGTACGCGCGGCGGACCTGGTCCTGGGTCGGTTCCGCCGCGCTGCGGACCACGAAGGCGCCTTTGGCGCCCATGGGCACGATCAGCGAGTTCTTCACGATCTGCGTCTTCATCAGCCCGAGTACCTCGGTCCGGAAGTCATCTCGCCGGTCGGACCAGCGAAGACCACCTCGGGAGATGGGTCCGCCGCGCAGGTGACTGCCTTCGACATTCGGCGCGTGCACGAAGATTTCACGATGAGGCACGATCGCGGCCTGCGGACTCACTCGTGACGGGTCGATCTTGAAGGCCACCGGAGCGTCCGGCCGGCGGTCGCGCTGGAACCAATTGGTACGCAAGGTCGCCGAGACGAAGGACCACATGCCCCGCAGCAACCGGTCCTCGTCGAGAGTGGAGGTCGCCTCGACACTGCGGGTCAATGCCGAGTCGGCGTCGGCGACGCGTTCGTCACGATCCGTGAGATCCGGGGTGAATCGCGCGCGGAACAGGTCGATGAGGGCACCGACGAAAGTGGGCTGCGCGGAGAGGATGTCGGTGATGGTGGATTCGGACAGCTCGAGTCCCGCCTGTCGCACGTAGCGGCCTGCGGCCCGGACGAGGACCACCTCCGACCAGGGCAGCCGGGCGGCGGCCACGAGCCGGATGAAGCCGTCGACCTCCGCGGCGCCGGACACCGCGGCGGTGAACGCCTGCGACACCAGGTCCGCGCTGGTTGCGTCCCAGGCGAACTCGGTGGGGCAGAACGTGAATCGGTGCAGGGTCGAGAAGTCGACGTCCGACCCGCTCGCGTACACCAGCTCGTGTGCGGCGACGCACAGGCCCATGTGGGCGAAGGTCTCCACGAGATCGGCGAGCAGGGGAGTACCTGTCGGCCAGGCGAGGGTGGCTTCGAGGGCGCCGTCGCCCTGCGGGTCGATCGCGTCGAACTCCAGTGTCGGCCGCCCGCGGTTCGGCGACGGCGTCAGGGTGCCAGATCGGATGTCCAATACGGTGCCATCTCGACCGGCGGCCGTGGCGATGTGCCTCATCGATAGTCCCTACCTCGTTGCAGATCGTGTGATGAGAACGAGTCTGTTCGGATGAGACCGCCACCACACTCGCCAAAACGGTGCACGAGCGGAAGCCGGGCGCTCCCTTTTGGCTCCGGGCTTGACTGAAAATTCAGTCGAAGCTACCGTTCGTATCAGAGCGTGTGATGCCCATCACCGACATCGAATCCCACGAATCCGAATCAGGAGGCCCGCCGTGCTCGTCAGGCGCAGCGCCCGCAACACCGTGCGCACACCCGATCCGGGGGCGAACTCCGATCACCACACCGACGCGTCGACCAGGGACCGATTCGGCCATGTCGAGTCCGTCGGGGTGGAGTACATCCCCGAGTCGCAACGTGATTCACGACCGCTGAACATGCTCGCGGTGTACTTCGGCGGCAATCTCGCGTTCTCGGTGATCGTGTTCGGCTGGCTCCCGATCACCTTCGGCCTCAGCTGGCCGAGCGCGGTCGCCGCGAGTGCCGTCGGACTCGCTGTCGGCACGCTGCTCATCTCGCCGATGTCGCTGCTCGGGCCGCGCACCGGAACCAGCAACACCGTCTCGAGCGGGGCGCACTTCGGTGTCAACGGCCGGATGATCGGGTCGCTGCTCACCCTGCTGTTCGCGCTGGCGTACGCGGCGATCGCGGTGTGGACATCGGGTGACGCGCTCGTGGCCGCCGCCCACCGCCTCCTGGGAACGCCGACCAGCGATGCGATGCTCGCACTGGGCTACGGCGTGATCGCGACAGAGATCGTCGTCGTGGCGTTGTTCGGCCACGGCACCGTGGTCACCATGCAGAAGTTCGTCCTTCCCGTGGTGGGCGTGCTGCTACTGCTCGGGGTGTTCGCGTTCGGCGGGGAGTTCGATCCGGGTGCCGCGGGTGGCGACTACCTCCTCGGCGGCTTCTGGCCCACCTGGCTTCTCGTCGTGGCCCTGGCGATCGGGGGTCCGCTCTCCTACGCGCCGACCCTGGGCGACTACAGCCGCCGCATCTCCCACACGAAGTACAGCGACCGGTCGATCCTGGCCGCGACAACGGCCGGTATCTTCTTCGGCCTCTTCGCGACCGCGACGTTCGGTTCGTTCACCGCGTCCACCTTCACCGATCCGACCGGCTCGTACGTGAGCGATCTCGTCTCCGCGTCCCCGGGGTGGTACGTCCTCCCGATCGTCGTCATCGCGCTCGCGGGCGGACTGGGACAAGGCGTCATGAACGTGTACGCCAGTGGGTTGGACCTGGAGGCGTTGATCCCGCGGCTGCGCCGGGTGCAAACCACACTGATCACGTCCCTGATGGCGGTTGTCCTGCTGTATCTCGGCGTCTTCGTCGTCGATGCCGTGGATTCGATCACCGCGATGACCCTGGTGCTCAACGGCGCCGCGGCTCCGTGGGTGGCCATCAACGTCGTCGGATTCCTGGTCGCGCGCCGTGGGCAGTACGACCCGGTGGACCTCCAGGTCTTCAACGAGGGCCGGCGGGGCGGACGCTACTGGTTCACCGGTGGCTGGAACGCCCGAGCCGTGATCCCCTGGGCGGTGGCCTCGGTGTTCGGCATCTGTACCGTCCAAACCACCCTGTTCACTGGACCTTTCGCGGACATCGCCGGAGGGGTGGACGTCAGCCTGCTCGGGCCTGTGGTCATCGCGGTGGCCGGATATCTTCTCGCCCTGAAGCTCTGGCCCGAACGTATCGCTCCGGTACACCCGCGCAGGACCGACTGGCTGACCGGAGATCCCCGATGAGTGCGCGCCGGGAGGCGATCCTGCGGGCCAGTGCGAAGGCGATCGCCGAACGCGGTATCCGGGGACTGCGCGTGCACGATGTGGCCGAGGTGGCCGGCGTGTCACCAGGGCTGCTCTACTACCACTTCAAGGACCGGATCGGGCTGCTCGAAGCCGCGCTGATCCACATCAACGACCGTGCCCGCGACTATCGCAGCGCCAGTGACGTGCCCGCCGACTCAGCGCGCGACAGATTGCTGCACGCCCTGCTCGGTGAGATCCAGGAGCGACCCGATGTGGTCGAGAACTCGCTCGCGTGGAACGAGGTGCGTGCGTGCGCCGTCTACGAGGAGGCGTTGCGCGGCCCGCTCGCCCGAACCACGCGGGCCTGGGTCTCCGAGATCGCCGACGCGGTGTCGCGGGCACAGGCCGCGGGTGACGTCGTGGCCACGATCGATCCGCACCGCTCGGCGGTCACGATGACGGCGCTGGTCGAGGGTTTGTCCGGGCGCTGGTTGTGCGGCGAGCTCAGCGCCGACGAGGCCCGCGCCCTCGTGCTCGATGCCGTCGGGATGGTGATGCCGTCCCCGGTGCGCCGACCGGGCCCCTCCGTCATGTCCGTTACCTGCTCAGAAATTCACACACAGAAGGAAGATCGATGATCACACGACCGATGAAGGTGTCGACCGCTCTCACCGCGCCGCCGTCCCCTGCCCGCTTCGTCGACCGAACCCGCCCGCCACTGCGGGTCGCTCTGGTGCAGCACCGGTGGCTGCCCGATCCCGGCGCGCTGCGGGCGGCGTTGGCCGGCGGCATCGCACAGGCTGCCGAGCACGGCGCCCGGGTGGTGTTCCTGCCCGAGCTCACGCTCTCGCGATACCCCGCCGACGTGCGGGCCACCGGCACGCCGGGCGAGCACGCCGAGGACCTGCTGACCGGCCCCACCTTCGCCTTCGCGGCGGCGGCGGCGAAGGAACACGGCGTGGCCGTGCACGCCTCGCTGTACGAGCGCGCCGACGGCCCGGACGGGCTGGGGTTCAACACCGCGATCCTGGTGTCGCCGGCAGGCGAGTTGCTCGGCCGCACGCGCAAGCTGCACATCCCGGTCAGCGCCGGCTACTACGAGGACACCTACTTCCGTGGCGGCCACGCCGACGAGGCGTACCCGGTGTATCGACCCGCTGAGCTGGACGGCGCGGCCCTCGGGCTGCCGACCTGCTGGGACGAGTGGTTCCCCGAGGTCGCCCGGATGTACTCCCTCGGTGGCGCCGAGATCCTCGCCTACCCGACCGCCATCGGATCCGAACCCAGCGTCCCCGACTTCGACACGCAGCCGCTGTGGCAGAAGGTGATCGTCGCCAACGGCATTACCAACGGCACGTTCATGGTGGTGCCGAACCGCTGCGGTGACGAGGGCGGCGTGCACTTCTACGGGTCGTCGTTCATCTCCGATCCGTACGGCCGGGTACTCGTCTCGGCACCCCGCGACGAGGAGACCGTCCTCGTCGCCGACCTCGACCTGGAGCAACGGAAGGACTGGCTCGACCTGTTCCCGTTCCTGACCACCCGTCGCCCGGACACCTACGGCCGCCTCACCGAGCCGGTCGAGCACGAGCGTCCCTACGGCGAACTTCCCGCCCTGTCGTCGGCGATGGTCCGCTCATGACGTGGCGGATGCCGAGCGAGACCGATCCACAGGAGCGCGTGTGGATGGCGTTCCCGCCGCTGGGTTCCTCGATCAGCGAGACCGCCGAGGACGCGCACGAGGCCCGCACCACATGGTCGAGCGTCGCGCACGCCGTCGCCGAGTTCGAACCGGTGACGATGGTCGTCGACCCCGCCGACGCCGCGGTGGCCCGCCGCTACCTGTCCGCGCACATCGACCTCGTCGAGGCGCCGCTCGACGACGCGTGGATGCGCGACATCGGGCCGACGTTCGTGCTCGGCGAGGACGGCCGGCTCGGCGCGGTGGATTGGGTCTTCAACGGTTGGGGGCAGCAGGACTGGGCCACCTGGGGAAAGGATCAGGCGATCGGCGCGGCGGTCACCCGCTGGTCCGGGGCGGATGCGGTGTCGTCGTCGATGGTCAACGAGGGCGGCGGGATCCACGTCGACGGACGGGGCACTGTACTGGTCACCGAGACCGTGCAGCTCGACCCGTTCCGCAATCCCACGATGTCCAAGGCCGACGTCGAGGCCGAGTTGGCGCGCACCATCGGCGCCGACAACGTCATCTGGCTGCCGCGTGGACTGACGCGTGACTCGGAGAAGCTCGGTACCCGCGGGCATGTCGACATCGTCGCCACCATCCCTGCGCCCGGCGTGGTGCTCGTCCACGTCCAACGCGATCCCGCGCATCCCGATCACGCCGTGAGCCGCGAGATCCTCGAGGTGCTGTCGGCGAGTGTCGACTCCGGTGGTGGCCGGTGGGAGGTGCTGGAGATCCCGGCGCCGGTCACCTTGCGCGACACGGAGGGCTGGGTGGACTACAGCTACGTCAACCACCTCGTGGTCAACGGTGGCGTCATCGCCTGCGGCTTCGACGACCCGAACGACGACGAGGCCCGCGATGTGCTGGCGGCGGCCTACCCCGGCCGCGAGGTCGTCACGGTCGACGCCCGGCCGATCTTCGCGCGCGGCGGTGGAATCCACTGCATCACCCAGCATCAGCCGAGGTCCAGCTGAGGCACTGCGCGGTGTGCTGGCATCGGCCGTGTATTCGACGTTTGTCGAGTCTTGACTAAAATATTAGTCAAGCTATGATCGGTTGCGCGTTCACCCGTACCGGATCCGGCGAAACCTCCACCTCGAGCGGCGACCGGCGGCGAGATGCCACCGGTCGCCGCTCGAGCCGACGCCTCCACGCAGGACGGAACAGCGAAATTGAAGATCGTACGTTTTTCCACCGCCGACACCAGGACCCCGAGATGGGGTCATCTCGTCGGGGGAGACATCTTCGTACTCGACGGCGACCCGTTGGTGGGGCCCGTCCAGGGCGCCGGCCGCGTGCCGACTGCCGCTGTGCGGCTGCTCGCACCGCTGGCGCGACCATCGAAGGTGGTGGCACTCGGGCGGAACTACGCGTCGCACGTGGCCGAAATGGGTTGGCACGCCGGTGAACAGCCCGTGGTGTTCCTCAAGCCGCCATCATCGATCGTCGGGCCCGGAGATCCGATCTGCCTGCCGCCCGAGAGCGCGCATTGTGAGGCCGAGGGCGAGCTCGCGGTGGTCATCGGGGCGCGGGGCCGCCGGATCCCGGCCGCGGACTCGTCGCGGTACATCTTCGGCTACACGGTCGCCAACGACGTCTCGGCCCGCGATCTGATGGTCGATGACGGCCAGTGGTCACGTGCCAAGGGCTACGACTCGTTCTGCCCCCTCGGCCCCTGGATCGATACCGACTTCGACCCGACCGCCGTCGGCATCACCACCGTGATCGACGGCGACCTCGTGCAGCGGGGAAACACCGCGGAGATGCGCATCGGCGTGCCCGAGTTGGTCGCCCACGTCTCCCGGTCCTTCCGCCTGGAGCCGGGAGATCTGATTCTGACCGGAAGTCCCGCGGGCCGGCGAACGCTGCGGGAGGGAATGGTCGTGTCGGTCTCGATCGATGGACTGGGGACGCTCACCAACCCCGTTGTCGAGGAGTCGAACATCGGCGAGCCGGCGCTGTCCTGAGCGCTGTGAACCTGTACGGACCGGCGGAATCCCGGTGCGAGATTTCGACACTCTGGCTGGTGCGGCCGGATGCGGTGGGCTCACACAATTGTCCCGGGCCACACGGTGACCCGCATCACAGCACGCTGCTTCGCCACTGAGAGTGAGTTACGACGATGTCCGCATCTGAAACGTTACGCGGGAACGCGACCCCGGTCCCCGGCGACAACCACTCCGGTGGTGCCCACTTGCGGCGAGTGCTCGGATTGCCGTCCTTGGTCCTGTTCGGCCTGGTCTACATGGTGCCGCTCACCATCTTCACCACGTACGGACTGATCACCGACCTGACGGGTGGCCGACTGCCGACCACCTACCTGATCACCCTGGTCGCCATGCTCTTCACCGCGTGGTCCTACGGTGCGATGGCCAGGGCCTACCCACTGGCCGGGTCGGCCTACAGCTACACGAGCAAGTCCTTCGGTGGCAGCGCGGGCTTCGCCGCGGGGTGGTCGCTGCTGCTCGACTACCTCTTCCTGCCGATGATCAACTACCTGCTCATCGGTCTCTACCTCAACGCGCAGTTCCCCGCCGTGCCCGCATGGGTCTTCGTGCTCGCGGCGATCGCTGTCGTCACGATTCTCAACGTCGTGGGCATCAGCAGCGTCGCGAAGGCCAGCGGGCTGATCGTTACCGTCCAGGCGATCTTCGTCGTCGTGTTCATCGCGATCTCCATCGCCACGATCATGCGCCGAGGCGGTCCCGATCTGCTGGCACCGTTCACCGGGGCCGGTGGCGAGTGGGCGCCGCTCTTCGCGGGCGCCGCGATTCTGTGCTTGTCCTTCCTCGGTTTCGACGCCGTGTCCACGCTCGCGGAGGAGACGCGCGACCCGACCCGCAACATCCCGCGGGCGATCATGGCCACCACGGTCATCGCCGGTCTGATCTTCGTGTCGCTGTCCTACGTCGGTCACCTCGTGTTTCCGAGCCACGAGTTCGCGGATGTCGACTCCGGTTCGCTGGACGTGATGACCAGCGCGGGCGGCAACTTCTTGGCGGTGTTCTTCACCGCTGCCTATATCGCGGGCTCACTCGGATCCGCGCTCACGGCGCAGGCATCGGTGTCGCGCATCCTCTACTCCATGGGACGGGAGGGTGTGCTTCCGCGCAATGTGTTCGGCCGCATCTCGATGCGCTTCGGGACGCCGGTGATCGCTGTGCTCATCGTCTCGGTGATCTCGCTGTTCGCGCTCGTTCTCGATCTGACGACGTTGGCGTCCATGATCAGCTTCGGCGCACTCGCCGCCTTCTCCGCGGTCAACCTGTCGGTGATCAAGCACTACGTCATCGACCGTCAGCGCAAGGGCCGCAACGACATCGTCCTGTACGGCATCCTGCCGACCATCGGTTTCGCGCTCACCGTCTGGCTGTGGACGAGCCTGTCGGCGACCGCCTTGGTCATCGGCATCGGTTGGCTCGCTGCGGGTCTCGCGATCCTGGGCGTCCTGACTCGCGGATTCCGCCGCCCGCCACCGAGTTTGAACCTGGAGCACTGACGGAAGGCCCGACCTCATCGGGCCCGACATGCGCCAGCGCCGGCCACCCCCTCATCGGTGGCCGGCGCTGGTCGGTGGAGGTCAGTTGGTCTCGGGCGCGGGCCTGCGTCGCGGAGTCCACCCCTGGCGGGGCACGCTGTCGAGCAGCGCGCACGTGTAGGGATGTGCCGGATCCCGGAGCAGGGTGTCGGTGTCGCCGCTCTCGACGACGCGTCCGCCCTGCATGACCAGGCACGAGTCGGTCACCTGCCGAACGACGCCCAGGTCGTGGGTGATGAACAGGTACGAGATCCCGGTGGTGTCCCGAATGTCGTCCAGCAGATTGAGAATCTGTGCCTGGATGGAGACATCCAAGGCCGCGACGGCCTCGTCGAGCACGAGCACCCGGGGATTGGCGGCCAGGGCGCGGGCGATGGCGACGCGCTGGCGTTGGCCACCGGACAGGTGCCCGGGCATGGACGCGAGCAGGCGGGCATCGAGGGAAACCATGTCGGCCAGTTGCTGGATCCGGTCGATACCAGACATCGCCGCGGACGCGTGCAGGCGAACAGCTTCGGTGAGTGTCTGCAGCACTGTCCGGTGCGGGTCGAGACTCGTGTACGGGTCCTGGAACACGATCTGGGCCTCGCGTGCCCGCGCGCGTCGGGCGCGGGTCGAGTGGGAAGGCCGTGACCGATCGTTGCCGCAGCAGACTATGCGGCCCGCTGTCGGCTGCTCCAATCCGATGATCATGCGGGCCACCGTCGTTTTTCCGGAGCCCGATTCACCGACGATCCCGATCGAGGACCCGGCGGCGAGTTCGAAGGACACGTCCTCGACCGCGGTGAACGTACCGAAGGTCTTGCGCAGGCCGGAGACCCGCAGGGCTGGCTCGGTCATTCGACGTCTCCTCGCAGGCGCGGCCCGAGCTCGTCGGCGCGCAGGCACCGCACCGCGTAGCTGGACTCGATGGTCAGGGGCACCGGTCCAGATGCCGTGCAGCTCGATTGCTGGAACGGGCACCGTGGTCCGAATGCGCAGGTGTCAGCCGCTTCCCAGGCCCCGATGGGGTGGCCCGGAATCGCGGCGAGTCTCGACTTCGGTCGCTCGAGATCGGGGCGGGCGGCGGCGAGTGCGGCGGTGTAGGGGTGGCGCGGATCGTGGTGCAACGCCACGGATTCCTGCGATTCGACGATCTGACCCGCGTACATCACCGTCGTGCGGTCGCAGACCGCGGCGGCGAGATCCAGATCGTGGGTGATGAACAACAGTGCGACGCCGGCGGCGTGCCGCAGTTCGTCGAGGATCGCCATCACCTCCGACTGCGTCGTCACGTCGAGGGCGGTTGTCGGCTCATCCGCGAGGATGAGCTTGGGCTCGCCGAGCAGGGCCGCGGCGATCATCACCCGCTGCAGCATTCCGCCGGACAGGTCGCCCGGGTACTGGCGCATTCTGCGCGCGGTGTCGGTGATACCGACCTCGGAGAGCATCTGCTGTGCGCGTTGGGTCGCCTGCTGCCGGTCGACATGGCCGACAGTGCGCAACTGTTCGGTGAGGAAGTCACCGATCCGGCGCACCGGATTGATGTAGGCGCGGGGATCCTGGAAGATCACAGCCATCTCGGAGCGGACGCGGCGCAACGATTCACCGCGCAGTCCGAGCAGGTCGTGGCCGTCGAACCGGATGGTGCCGGTGGCGGTGGCCCGATCGGGGAGAAGCTGGGCGATGGTGCGCGCCGTCATCGATTTTCCGGCACCGGACTCACCGACCAGCGCGAGCGCTTCGCCTCGCTCGATCGTCAGCGAAACATCGCGCAGCACTTGCCGCTTGGCGCCGTTGACCTCCAGTGTCAGGTTCAGCCCGTCGACCTCGACGAGCGGCCCGCTGTACTCGAGCGGACTCCTGGTGGCCAGGTTGACCCCGGCGTGGGGTACTGAGGTGATCATGAGCGTTGCCTGTCCTGCCTGTCGTTGAGGCGTTCGCCGAGGATGTTGAACGAGATGATGACCAGGACCAGGGCTGTGCCGGCGATCAGTGCTTCGGCGGGAAAACCCTGGAGGACACCGGTTTGGCCCTCCGACACCATGACGCCCCAGTCCGCCTGCGGCGGCGTGACTCCCAATCCGAGGAAGGAGACCGCAGCGAGATCGAGTGCGGCCCAACCGAACAGGATGGTGGCCTGGGCGACGAGCAACGGCGCGATGTTGGGTAGGAGGTGCCGGACGCCGATGGACCAGGCGCTACTGCCCTGCACTTCGAGTGCCTCGATATAAGGCAGCGACCGTTCGGCCAACGCCACGCCTCGCATGAGCCTGGCGACATACGGTGTGTAGGCGACGGACAAGGCCAGCGCGGCCGACCACTGACTCGGGCCGAAGACCGCGGCCGCGAGGACCGCCAGGAGCAGCCCGGGGAAGGCGAAGACCAGATTCGACCCCGACGAGATGACGCTGTCGACCCATCCGCGCCGCCACGCCGCGATCACGGCGAGCGCCGTTCCCGCGGTGATCGACACCACGACGACGATGAGCGCGCCGAGCATCGATGAGCGCGCACCGACCAGCAACCGAGACAGCAGATCTCGGCCCTGGGAGTCGAAGCCCAGTGGATGCGCGGGAGTCGGTCCGACGAACGCGTGCGAGAGGTCGCTCTGGTTCGGGGGAAACGGTGCGAGCAGTGGTCCGAAGATCGCGAGCAAGGTCGCCACCGCGATGATCGCCGCGCTCGTGTAGCCGATCCACCCGACACCGCGCAGGCTCAGCGCCTGCCATCGGCGCGTCCGCGGGGTGGCCGTGACGACCGTGCTCGGAACCGGGGCATGCCCGGTCGCGGCGGTCATGCCGCGGCCGTTCCGAGGCTGACCCGGGGGTCGAGCACCGCGTAGAGAAGATCGACGATACTGTTGACGATCACGAACGCCACCACCATGAGCAGCGAAATAGCCTGCACCACTGCGAAATCCCTGTTCTGTGCGGCGGTCACCAACGATGAACCCAGCCCGTTGAGGTTGAACGCCTGTTCCACGATCGAGACCAAGACGATCAGCGAGGCGATGGTCAGGCCGGTGACCGTGGTGACCGGGATGGCGGCATTGCGCAGGATGTGCCTGCGTAACACGATCGCCGGTGGCAGACCGCGGCTGATCGCGGTCTGCACGTGCTCGCGTTTGGACTCCGCCCGGACCGAGGTGCGGGTGATCCGCGCGACGAGTGCCAGCGACGAGCACGCCAGGGCGATGGCGGGCAGCGTCAGATGCTCGAGCTGACCGACGAACCCGGTGCCTTCGCCGAGCGCCGGAAACCACTGCAGTTGGACCGCGAAGACACTGATCAGGGCGAGCGCCGCCACGAACGAGGGAATCGCGGCCAGCAGGGTGGTCGCCAGCAGCGCCGAGGTGTCGACCCAACCGGGCTTCAGTGCGCTCAGAACACCGATGCCGACCCCGACGATCACGATGATCAGCGAGGTGTACACCACCAGGGAGATGGTCGTCGGTGTGCGTTCGGCGATCAGCGTCGACACGTCCTGCCTGGTCCCGATGGAGTATCCGAGGTCGCCCTGCAGGGCGGAGGTCAGCCAGTGCCAGTAGCGCACCGGCAACGGATCGTCGAGGCGATAGCGCTCGGTCAGGATCGCCCGCGCTTCCGGGGTGATCTGCCGTCCGCCTGTGAGCACGGCGATGGGGTCACCGGGCGCGAGGTACATGGCGGCATAGATCACGATGCTCGAGACGAACAGCGTGGCGAACAGGAGCGCGCCGCGGCGGAGGAGGAAACGTCCCATGTCATTCCCCCCGCCCGAGCCTGGCCAGCCACGGTGCCTGCATGTAGCCGAACGAGGAGGGAGCACCGGTCAGCGTGCGGTCGAGTGTCAGGAACGTGGGCGGATGGACCACCGGAATCCACGGCAGGTCCTGCATGACCAGCTGGTCGGCCTCGACCGTGGCCGCGGCCCGCAGCGCGGGATCGGCCTGCGTCCGGGCCCGCTCGAGGGTCGCGGAGAGTTCTGGATTGCTGTAGCCGGAGTAGTTCTGCACGCCGGCGGGCTCCACATAGCTGGCGATGAGTGCGGCCGGATCGGCGTAGTCCCCGTAGGTCGTGGTGCTGAAGGCGTCGACGTCCTTCCTGGCCTCGGGGTCGGTGAAGAAGTCGATGTAGTTCTGCGGGGACACGTTGTGCAGGCTCGCCTGCAACCCGATCGAGTTGGCCGCTTGCATCCACGCGTTGGACACGGTGTTGACCGTCGCGAGTCCGGTGGAGGTGCCGATGACCAGTGACTTGCCTTCGGCGCCTGCTTCGCGGATGAGTTCCTTGGCCTTCTCGAGGTCGGGCGTCGGATCGGCCGCGTTGTTCCACGCCGCGGTGAAGGTCTCCTTGCCGAATCCCCACGTTCCCGGATTCGTGGACATCCGCGGACTGACGGCATTGCCGCCGTAGACCGCGTTGTTGAAGCTGTTCCTGTCGAATGCCAGTGACAGTGCCTGGCGAACCCGCAGGTCGCCGAGAACGCCGGTGAGGTCGGCGGGAATGAAGAACTGGGTCTCGAGCGACGGGCCGAGATGGATGGCGACGTTGCCCGTCTGCTGCAACTGCCGAAGCGTCGAGGTGTCGGTCAGCCAGGATCCGTCGATCTCACCGGTCGACAGCCCGGTGGTCAGGGTGGCGGTGCTGGAGATCCCGCGGAATTCGAGTTGCTGGGTGAGCGGTTTCAGCGACGGATCCCAATAGTCGGGGTTCTGCGTGACCCGCAAAGGTTTTCCGGGTGTCCACTCCGCCAGTTCGTACGGGCCGGTGCACATCGCCCCGCCGGCCGGCGTGCCGTAGGCCTGTCCCTTCTCACGGGCATACCGTTCCTGGATGACCATGCCGGCCATCGAGGACAGTTCGCCAGGGAGCCAGTAGTCGGGACTGCTGAGATTCAGGGTGATCGTGTCGGATCCGTCGATCTCGATCGAGGTGACCCGGTCGAGGACGGTGGCGTAGAAGCCTCCCGTCGCCGGATCCAGGTTGCGTTCCAGGCTGAAGGCGACATCGGCGGCGGTCAACGGCTGTCCGTCCCAGAACGTGACGCCGCTGCGGAGCTTCATGACCAGGGTGGTCGGTGTCGCGAAGTGGTACTCACTGGCCAGTCCGGGCCCGATGGTGCCGTCCGGCTCCTGGCGCAGCAGTGCTTCGCACATCGTCGAGACGACGGTGTTCTCGGGATAGTCGAACGCGGTGGCCGGATCGACGGTGGTCGGATCCCGGTACAGCGCCCAGGTCACGCTGTCCACCGGCCCGGCGGCCGCATCGGTCATCGAGGGAAGGTCTAGGAACTGTGCGCTGGATATGGTGGTCACGGCTGTTTCCGGCCGTCCGCCACACCCCGCCAGTACTGCCGTCGTACACGCGGCAGCGAGAGCCACGGCCTTCTTTGTGGTGCTGTGCATTTTCGTCCCTCGGGATGGATGGGCTTTCTCGGTGAGCTCGTGCGAGCCGCCGGGGGTGGATGAGTGGCTTGTCAGGCCTCGGTGGAACTGGCGGTCAGGGCGGTGTAGCTGGTCGGCTGCCGAGTGTCGAGCAAGCCGAACGTGAGCCAGTCCCGGCGCTGATCGAGGTCGAGATCCGCCACGAGCACGGTGTCGCGGTCACGGGGTGCTTGGACGATCGTCCGCCCGTACGGGTCGGAGATGAAGGACGAACCGTAGAAGGTGATGCCGTCCTCGTGCCCGATTCGGTTCACCGCGACCATGAAGGTGGCGTTGGCGAGACCGTTACCCGCGATCATCTGGTGCCACATCGGCTGGGTGTCGAATTCCTTCAGGTCGGGGTCGCTGCCGATGGCCGTCGGATAGACGAGAATCTCCGCGCCGTGCAGCGAGTAGACCCGGGCCAGTTCGGGGAACCACTGATCCCAGCAGGTGGGGAATCCGAATCGCCCTTCTGCGGCGGTCACCACCGGGAACCCGCTGTCGGCCGAATCGAAGTACCGGTCTTCGTGATAGCCGGGGAATTCGGGGATGTGCAGTTTGCGCGTGCGGGCGAGCACATCGCCGGCGGGGGAGACGAGGATCGCCGTGTTGTACCCGCGGCCGGTGTCGCTGTGTTCGTAGAGCGAGGCGTGGACGTGGACGTTGTGCCGGGCCGCGAGCTCCCGCGCGAACTCCGTCGTCGGTCCACCGGGAATCGGTTCCCGATGGTTGGCCGCGTCGGGGTTGTCGGGGACGGTCGCGAAGTAGGGGCTCAAGGTCAGCTCCTGCAGACACACCACCTGGGCGCCCAGCGCCGCCGCGCGAGCGATGCCGGATGCGAGTACGGCGCGGTGCTCGTCCGGATCGGCGTGCCAGGAGGTCTGCACGGCGCCGACCCGGATCGGGGTCCTCGTCCCGGGTTCCACGCGAGCGGGGGAGGGCAGCGGTGCGTCGATCGCGGTGGCGATCACGAACTCACCGTCGAACTCGACCCGCTGACCGAGCGCGCCGTCGACGTGGGTCTCGCTCATCGGTTCACCCCTTCGGTGCCGGCCGCCACGACCTGCTGGGTGATGCAGTGCACGCCGCCGCCGCCGTAGGCGACGACATTGCCGGGCACGCCGACCACTTCGCGATCGGGGAAGGCCCGCCGCAAGGTCGCCAGGGCGAGGTCGTCGAGCTCGTGCTCCGCGATCGGCACGATCACGCCACCGTTCACGATGTAGAAGTTGGCGTAGGCCACCATCGTCTCGGTGCCGTCCGGCAGGGTCTGGACCGGGAACTCGGGGAGTTCGAGAATCTCGAACCGGCGGCCGGCGGCATCGGTGGAGTCGCGCAGCACCTTCAGGTTGGCGGCCATCCGGTCGAAGTCGGGCAGGGACGGATCCTCACAGGTCTGGGCGATGACGACGCCGGGCCGCACGTAGGTGCAGACGCCGTCGACGTGCCCGTCGGTGTGGGTGTCGTCGAAGTGGCCGTACGGAAGCCAGATCACCTTCTCGATGCCCAGCCGGCGCCGCAGCTCGTCCTCGATGTCCGCGCGCGACATCGAGGGGTTGCGGTTCGGATTGAGCAGGCACTGCTCGGTCGTGATCAGCGTCCCCTCACCGTCGACCGTGATCGCCCCGCCCTCGAGGATCATGTCCGATGCCCGCCGCTCGATCCCGAGTGCCGCAAGCACCCTGGCACCGATCGATGCGTCCTGGTCGTACGGCAGGAACCGCTCGCCCCACGAGTTGAAGCGGAAATCCGCCGCGGCACGCCGCCCGCCCTGGTCGAGGACGGTGAGCGGACCGGAGTCCCGAATCCAGGAGTCGTCGATGCCCAGCTCCATGATCTCCACCGCGCTGTTGCACGCCGCGCGGACCTCGTCGGCCTGGCCGGGGTTGGTGATCATGAGGACGGGCTCGAAGTTGCTGATCGCGTTGGCCGTGGCCGCGTACTCCGCCTTCGCCTCGGCGAAGTAGGGGCCCCACAGGCTTTCGCGGGTCGGCCACGCCATGAGGGTTCGCTCGTGGGGTGCCCATTCGGCAGGCATCCGCCAGGGAGTCGAAGGGTGGGTGATGGGTTCGTTCTGGCTCTTCGAGATCGGAGTCATGAGAGGATCGTCACACTAACTAAAAAATTAGTCAAGATAGAATTCGGTATTCCGACCCCTCCCGCCGAACTGGCGATCGACGGGAGGGGGCATGTGCCGAAATGGCACGGGTGCGATCGTGATCGGGCCCACATACTGGAACAGCAACCTCCGGGCTATCCGGAGACCCTCGAATAACCGGTTAAGGAGCTCTCGTGGCTGTCATCACTCGTGACGTCGTGATCGTGGGTGCTGGACCATCCGGCCTCACCGCTGCGGCGGAACTGCGGAAGTCCGGCCTGACGGTGTCGGTACTGGAGGCCCGCGATCGGGTCGGCGGCCGCACCTGGACCGGCGACATCGATGGCGCGATGATCGAGATCGGCGGACAGTGGCTGTCCCCGCACCACACCGCCGCGCTGGAGATGGTGCGGGAACTGGGGCTGGAGACGTTCTCCCGGTACCGCGAGGGCGAATCGGTCTACCTGGCCGCGGACGGCACCCGGCAGCAATTCGTCGGCGACGTCTTCCCCGCCCCCGCCGAGACCGCCGACGAGATCGCCCGGCTGATCACGCTGCTCGACGAGCTGGCGGCCGAGGTGGGCCCGCAAGACCCCTGGGCGCATCCGCAAGCGGCGGAACTGGATTCGGTGCCGTTCAGCATCTGGCTCGAGCGTCAGTCCGACAACGAGTACGCGCGCGAGACCGTGTCGTTCTACGTCGCCGGCGCCATGCTGACCAAGCCCGCGCACACCTTCTCCGCCCTGCAGGCCCTGCACATGGCCGCCGCGCAGGGCTCCTACACCGCGTTGGCCACCGACACCTTCATGCTCGACAAGCGGGTCATCGGCGGAATGCAGCAGGTTTCGCAGCGTCTGGCCGCAGCCCTCGGCGAGGACGTGCATCTGAACGCACCGGTCCGCCGTATCCAGTGGTCCGACTCGGGGGTGTCCGTCTTCGCCGACGGCGACATCGAGGTGCGCGCGGGTCGCCTGGTGCTGGCAGTGCCGCCGAACCTGTACGCGGGCATCAGTTTCGATCCGCCGCTGCCGCGCCGCCGCCATCAGATGTATCAGCACATGTCCTTCGGCTTCGTGGTGAAGGTGCACGCGGTGTACGAGACCCCCTTCTGGCGCGCGAAGGGTCTGTCCGGCACCGGTTTCAGCGACACCGACATGGTCTCGGAGGTGTACGACAACACCAACCACGGCATGGACAACGGCGCCATGGTCGGCTTCATCGCCCACGAGCAGGCCGACGCCTACTTCGCCATGGGTCCCGCCGAACGCAAGCGGGCCGCGCTCGACTGCCTGGTTCGCTACCTGGGCCCCGAGGCCGCCGACCCGGTCGTCTTCTACGAATCCGACTGGGGCTCGGAGGAATGGACGCGCGGCGCCTACGGTGTCAGCTTCGACTTCGGCGGCCTGACCCGCTACGGCCACGATCACCGCGACCCGATCGGGCCCATGCACTTCGCCTGTTCAGACCTCATCGGCGATGGCTTCCAGCACGTCGACGGCGCGGTCCGCATGGGCAAGGCAGCCGCTGCCGCCATCGTGGCGCAGCACAGTCCGGTCTGAGCCGGGCAGTGGTTCATGGGCCGCGGACGATGTCCGCGGCCCATTGCGCGTCTTGCCCCTATGTCCGCCGGCCAGCAGGAGGTTGTCCCGGAATGGCTGATACGCCAGCGGTTTCGACGGCGTGGGCTCGACCGTCGACTCGGGTGCGGCCGGCACCGAAGGCGGAGCGCATCGTGGACGAAGCGATCGCGCTCATGGACGCCGACGGTGCCGACGCCCTGACCATGCGGGCGCTCGGGCGGCGGCTGGGGGCGGGGACGACTTCGATGTACCGGCACATCGCCAACCGGCAGGAACTGCTCGAGCTGGCGGTGGATCGGGTCTACGGCGAGGTTCACGTTCCCGGCTGCGACGGACCCGCGCAGTGGCGGGACGCGATGAGCGCGTGTGCGTGGAGCATGCGCGCGATGGTGCTGGCGCACAGCTGGATCGCGACCGCGCTACCCGGTGTGGGACTGCACTGTCCTGGCCCGAATGTCCGGCGCCTCGTCGATGAGTTGATCGCGGTCTGCGACGCCGCTGGATTCCCGGCCGACGAGATCGACAGCGCCATCTCGACCGTGCTCGGATACGTCGTCGGCATGGCGGTCGCCGAGACCGGCCGGCTGGCGCAGGTTGCGCGCAGTGGTTGTTCGGAGCAGCAGTTGGTCGATCGGGCGAGATCGCGGCTCGACTGTTCCGCCGGATCGAATCACCCAACCGGGGAGTCGATCTCGGCGCGTGGACAGGCCGAGATCCGGGCCGCCACGTTCGGGTACGGGCTGGAGCGCGTCCTGGACGGGCTGTCACCGAGGTTCCCGCAGGGTTCACCTCGGGCACGATGAAAGGTTGCCGTGCGCACGATGCGGTCCATCGTGCGCACGGCCTCGGCCGGTGCCTCCCGCGCTATGGCAGAACGGCAACCTTCGACCGCGCGGCAGGCTCGCCCTGGCTGTTCTCCTCATCCGGCGTCGAGGTGCGGATCAGATGGTCGAACGCGCCGAGCGCCGCTGTCGCTCCGGCTCCCGCGGCGACGATGATCTGTTTGAACGGGGCCGTGGTGCAGTCGCCCGCCGCGAACACGCCGGAGGCGGACGTGCGCCCGTGATCGTCGATGACGATCTCGCCTCGGGGGGTGAGATCGACGGTGCCGGAGAGCCATTCGGTGTTGGGCAGCAGGCCGATCTGCACGAAGACGCCGTCCACCGCGACGGAGTGCCAGGTCTCGGTCGTGCGGTCGGCGTAGGTCAGGCCGGTGACTTTCGCGCCGTCACCGACGACCTCGGTCGTCTGCGCGCTGAGCAGGATCTCGACGTTGGGCAGGCTGCGGAGCTTGCGTTGCAGGACCTCGTCGGCGCGCAACTCGGCGTCGAATTCGACCAGGGTCACGTGGGCGACGATTCCGGCGAGGTCGATGGCGGCTTCCACACCGGAGTTGCCGCCGCCGACCACCGCGACCCGCTTGCCCTTGAACAGGGGGCCGTCGCAGTGCGGGCAGTAGGTGACGCCCTTGTTCCGGTACTCGGTCTCGCCGGGAACGTTCATCGACCGCCACCGCGCTCCGGTGGACACGATCACGCTGCGCGAGAGCAGCCGCGCACCGCTCGCGAGCTCCACCTCCACCAAGCCCTGCGCCGTGGCGGCGGGGGTCAGTTTCGCGGCGTTCTGCGTGTTCATGATGTCGACGTCGTACTGGCGAACATGGTTCTCCAGCTCGGCGGCGAACTTCGGGCCCTCGGTGTAGGGGACCGACGCGAAGTTCTCGATGCCCATGGTGTCGAGCGTCTGGCCACCGAAGCGCTCCGCCACGACGCCGGTGCGAATTCCCTTCCTGGCCGCGTAGATCGCCGCGGTGGCGCCGGCCGGTCCGCCGCCGACGACGAGGACGTCGAAGGGATCCTTCTGCGAGATCGCGGCGGCGGTGCGTTCGGCCGACCCGGTGTCGAGCCGGCCGACGATCTGCTCGAGCGTCATCCGTCCGGAGTCGAACGGCTCACCGTTGAGGAACACCGTCGGCACTGCCATGACCTGACGGCTTTCGACCTCGTCGGGGAACAGGGCGCCATCGATCGCGATGTGCTCGATGTTGGGGTTCAGCACGCACATCAGGTTCAGTGCCTGCACGACGTCCGGGCAGTTCTGGCAGGACAGCGAGAAGTAGGTTTCGAAGGAGTAGTGCCCTTCGAGATCGCGCACCTGCGCGAGCAGCTCCGCCGCCTCCTTGGAGGGGTGGCCGCCGACCTGGAGCAGCGCGAGGACCAGGGAGGAGAACTCGTGTCCGAGCGGGACGCCTGCGAAGCGCACCTCGATGTCGGTGCCGGTGCGACGGATGACGAACGACGGCCGGCGCGGGTCACTGCCGGTCCGCTCGTGCGTGACCAGATCCGACAGGCCCGCGATCTCGTCGAGGAGTTCGGCGAGTTCGGTGGACTTGGCGCGGTCGTCGAGGGTGGATACCAGCTCGATCGGCTGAGTCAGCTTCTCGAGCAGTGTCTTCAATTGGCGTGCGAGCGCGGTCTCGAGCATGCGAGTCAGATCTTGCCGACGAGCTCGAGCGACGGGGCGAGGGTGTCGTCGCCTTCCTCCCACTTCGCCGGGCAGACCTCGCCCGGGTGCGAGCGCACGTACTGCGCGGCCTTGACCTTGCGGAGCAGTTCGGCGGCGTTACGGCCGATGCCCTCGGCGGTGACCTCGGTGAACTGGATGACGCCGTCCGGGTCGACCAGGAAGGTACCGCGGTCGGCGAGGCCCTCGTCCTCGCGCAGCACCTCGAAGTCGGTGCTGATCCGCAGGGTCGGGTCGCCGATCATCGCGTACTCGATCTTGCCGATGGTGTCGGAGGACGCGTGCCACGCCTTGTGGGTGAAGTGGGTGTCGGTGGAGACGGAGAAGACCTCGACGCCCAGACGCTGCAGCTCCTGGTAGTGATCGGCGAGATCGCCGAGCTCGGTCGGGCAGACGAAGGTGAAGTCGGCGGGATAGAAGAAGAAGATCGCCCACTTGCCCTTGATGTCCTCGTCGGAAACCGTCACGAAGGCGCCGTTTTTGAACGCCTCCGCGGCGAAGGGCTTGATCCTCTTGTTGATCAGCGACATGAACTGGCCTCATTCCGAACGGTGGTGGGTTGTCGGTTCCGAAGCTATCGACCGTTCATTGATAGAACTAATCAAAACTGGCTCATTGATTGATAGTGCTAGCCAATAAGGGCTGCCTGCGTTTCTGGAATCGATCAAATTTCCGGCGGAAATGTGACAGACGACTCACCTCAGGGCCCGGCCGTCGGTGGCGATCCGGCATCGCGCTCTCGACGGCGGAAGTCGCATCTTCCCAAGTCAAAGGACATTCCGGCACGACCGCACCGTCGAGATTCGCCATCCGGGCGTTTCGCATCGGCCAGGCTTCGCCGGATAATGACTCCGATTCCAGTGCCGATTCGCAAGGACCTTCCCCATGCCCGCTGATGACCGTAGGGTGACGACACCCGAGCGTGCCGGTCCCTCGGTGCGCACCCGACACCTGGCGGCGCAGTGCCGAACGGAACTCCCGACGTTGACGCGGCGCCTGCTGGCCGCGATCTTCACCGACGTGCCGGAGTGGACGGACTACTCGCCGGTCAGCCGCGACGATCTGGACACCGCGTGCCGCCGCTATCTGGGCCGGGTGCTGGATCTGCTGGCCGATGACGTCACCCTGCTCGACCGCGACGACGTCGCGGCGGCCATCGGTCGCAACCGCGCGGTGCAGGGTGTGCCGTTGGAGGTCATGCTGCGGACCTTCCGCCTCGGTGGTCAGGTGGTCTGGGAGGCGATGCTCGACAAAGGCAGTGAGCTGCCTCCGGCGGAGTTCCGCGAGGTCGGGGTGGCGACCTGGTCGGTGATCGACCGGATGTCCTCGACGCTCGTCACGTCCTTTCGCACCACCGAACTCGAGCGGGTCCGGCACGACGAGCGGCTCCGCCAGGCGCTGATCGAGGACTTGCTGGCGGGTCGCGCGCAGGAAGCGGCGGTCGCGGCACGGGCCACGCGCGAGCTGAATCTGCCGGCTCACGGTGGCTACCTGGTGGTCGTATGCGGCGACGATACGACAGTGGAGTTCGGCACCGAGGCGGCATTGGCGGCCGTCGGCATTCGGTCGGTGTGGCACGACCGGGTAGGAACCGTCGTCGGCTTGATCGCCTTGGAGCAACGCGACAGCACCCCTGTGCTGGAACATGTTCGGAAGCGGGTTCGAGGTCGAGCGGGAGTGTCGCCGGTCGCGGCGGGACTCGCCGACATCGACACCGCGTACGCACTGGCCGAGCTCACCCTCGACACCTTGACTTCGACAGAACAGGGCTTGGTGTCGCTGGACCAGCGGTACCCCGAGGCCCTGCTGCTGCGATCTCCGGACCTGACCAGGTCGATGACCGAGGACACGCTCGGCCCGGTGCTGGAGCTGCCCGCGAAGGAACGCGAGGTGCTGTTGCACACGCTGGCGGTCTGGTTGGCGGAGAACCGGTCCGCGGCCAACGCGGCGCCGCGGCTGCACTGCCATCGAAACACCGTGATCAACCGGTTGCAGCGGGTCTCGGCGCTGCTGGGCCGGAGCCTGGAGGGGCAGCGGTCCTATCTGGAACTCTCCCTCGCGCTGGCTGCCATGGACCTGGTCGCGACGACGCCGGACTGATTGGGCGCTGCGCCCATTTCCCGGCATCGAATTCTGGGCTGTCGGCAGATTGTTCGGGCATCGACCGATCGCGAGACTCGATTGATGGCCCGCCGCATCCGGCCGGGTCGATGTGAACGTCGAGCTGAGGAGCACCACGAGTGCCGGAATTCGATCTCTTGGTGATCGGTGGCGGGCCGGGCGGATATGTCGCCGCGATCCGGGCCGCGCAACGTGGCCTGCGGGTGTGCGTGGTGGAGAAGGAGCGGCCCGGCGGTGTCTGCCTGAACTGGGGTTGCATCCCCACCAAGGCGATGCTCCGTTCGGCAGAGGTATTTCAGACCGTCACCACCGCGGCCGAATTCGGAATACACGCCGAGAACGTCCGCTACGACTTCGCCGCCGTGCGCGCCCGCAAGGACGCCATCGTCAAGGAATTGACCGATGGTGTCGCGAGCTTGCTGCGGGCCAATGGAGTGACGGTGATCGAGGGACACGCGCGTTTCACCGGGCCGACCACGGTGGAAGTACTCGAGGTCGGCGCCTCGCCGGTGTTCGACGGCGGCCCCCGATACGCCGCCGCGCCGGGAACCCGGGTCCGCGAGGTGAGTGCGCGCGACGTCATCGTCGCCACCGGTTCGGTGCCGGCCGACCTACCGATTCCGGGTGCCGACCTGCCCGGTGTCGTCACCTCCGACGGAGCCTTCGGCCTGACCGAGGTGCCGCAGAAGCTGGTGGTCATCGGCGGCAGTGCGGTCGGAGCGGAATGGGCGAGCCTGTTCGCGGCCTTCGGCAGCCAGGTCACTGTGGTGGAGATGCGGGATCGACTGGTTCCCGCGGAGGACGAGGAGATCGGTCGGGCGCTCGGTCGGTCGTTCACCGAGCGTGGCATCACCGTACTCACGGGCGCCACTGTCACCGCCATCGCCGACGGGTCTCCGCTGCGGGTGTCGGTGAGCGGTCCGCAGGCCGGGGATCTGGCCGCTGACGTGGTACTCGTCGGGGTCGGGCGAAAGCCCAACACCGGACAGCTCGGTCTCGACATCGCGGGAATCGCCACCGACACCAGAGGTTTCATCGAGGTCGACGATCGACTGCGAACCGGTGTCGAGCACGTGTCCGCCATCGGGGACGTGACCGGACGGGCATTGCTGGCCCATGTCGCCTCACACCAGGGGCTCACCGCCGCGGACGTGATCGCCGGACACGATGCTCGCATCGACTATTCGGTGATCCCCGCGGCGACGTTCACCCACCCGGAGATGGCGAGTGTCGGCCTCACCGAGGCAGCCGCGCTCGCAGCTGGCCACCAGGTGACGGTCGCGAAGTTTCCCTTCGCGGCACTCGGCCGGGCCAGGACGTTCGGTGAGACCGAGGGATTCGTCAAGATCGTCGCAGGCCGGACCCACGGAGAAGTGCTCGGGGTCCACATCATCGGCCCGTCGGCCAGCGATCTGATCGCCGAGGGCGCACTGGCGATCTCGCTGGAGGCCACCCTCGACGAACTGGCCGACACCATTCACGCCCACCCCACCCTGGGCGAAATCGGCATGGAGACCGCGATGGCCGGTCTGGGGCTGCCGGTGCACATCGCCCCGCGCAAACGCTGAGGAGTTCGACCGATGACCGTGCCAGCCACGACCGAATCTGCCATTGCCGCAGCCGATCCCGACACTCTCCGCAAGCTCTACCGCGACATGCTGTTCGTGCGGCGCTTCGAAGAACGTACCGCGCAGAGCTACCAGCAGGCCCGGATCGGTGGCTACTGCCACCTCAATCTGGGCGAGGAAGCCACCGTGGTCGGCGTGGGCGCGGCGATGCGCCCCACCGACTACCTGTTCACCAACTACCGCGAACACGGCTACGCGCTGGCCAAGGGCATCGAACCCGGCCGGGTCATGGCGGAGCTCTATGGTCGCTCGACGGGGACCTCGAAGGGCTGGGGTGGATCGATGCACATGTATGACACCGCAACCCGGCTACTGGGTGGCTACGCCATCGTCGGTGGCCAGATTCCCCTCGCCATCGGAGCGGCGCTCGCCATCGACTACCAGGGCGGCGACGACGTCGTCGTCTGCCAGATGGGGGAGGGCACCACGAACATCGGCGCCTTTCACGAGTCGCTCAACATCGCCGCGCTGTGGCGGCTTCCGGTCGTGTTCCTGGTGATCAACAACCACACCGGGATGGGTACGACGGTCGAGAAGTCCTCCGCCGAGCCGGATCTGTGGAAGCGCGCCGCCGCCTACCGCATGCGCGGTGAGCGGGTGGACGGCACGGATGTGCTGGCCGTGCGCGACCTCGCGAGCGAGCTCATCGAGGACGCGCGCCGCGAAGGAAGGCCCGCGTTGCTCGAAGCGGTGAGCCATCGGCTCAAGGGGCACTCCGTGGTTGACCCCGCGAAATACCGTGCCGGCGGCGCGGTCGCCCTCGCACAGGCCAACGATCCCGTCGTGCTGTGGCAGAACCGCCTGCGGGAAGCCGGAGTACTGACCGACCATGCCCTCGCGACCATCGAGCGCGACGTCACCGCGGGTGTCGCCGCCGCCGTCGAATTCGCCGAGTCGAGCCCGCATCCCGATCCCGCCACCCTGTTCGACTACAACTACGCCACCCCGGTGCCGGGCGACTCGCACCGGCTGCCCGCCGACCCGCTCTTCACTCACTGAGGACTGCCCTGTGCCTGTCATGACCTATCGCGATGCGCTGCGCGAAACCCTGCGCGAAGAGATGCGGCGCGACGACGACATCTTCCTGATCGGTGAGGAGATCGGCGTCTTCGAAGGCTCCTACAAGATCACCGCCGGCCTGCTCACGGAGTTCGGGGAGAAGCGAGTTCGCGACACCCCGATCGCCGAGGAGGGTTTTGTCGGCGCCGCGATCGGTGCGGCCATGCTGGGCCTGCGCCCGGTCGTCGAGATCATGACGATCAACTTCTCGCTGCTGGCGCTCGATCAGATCGTGAATCACGCCGCCAAGATCTATGGCATGTTCGGCGGGCAGACCAACGTACCGATGGTGATCCGAACCCCGGGTGGTGGCGGCCAGCAACTCGGTGCCACGCACTCACAGAACATCGAGCTGTACTACGCCTTCGTGCCGGGGTTGAAGGTGGTCGCGCCCAGCACACCTGCCGATGCGCGGGCACTGCTCAAGGCCGCGATCGAAGACGACGATCCAGTCCTGTTCCTGGAGAATCTCGCCCTCTACAACACCAAAGGTGAAGTACCCGAAGATCTTCCGCCCATCCAGATCGGCAAGGCGGCGGTCACCAGGGAAGGCGCCGACATCACGTTGATCGGTTACTCCCGCATGGCCACCGTCGCCACCCAGGTCGCTGAACGCCTGGCCGCGGAGGGCATCTCCGCCGAGGTGATCGACCTGCGCAGTCTGCGTCCGCTCGATCGCGACACCGTGGTGGCGTCCGTTCGCAAGACGGGCTGCGCGGTCGTCGGTGAAGACGACTGGCTCACCTATGGCATCGGTGCGGAGATCGCCGCCTCGATCTCGGACGGAGCGTTCGACTACCTGGATGCCCCCGTCCGTCGGGTCGCGATGGCCGAAGTGCCACTCCCATACGCCAAACCGCTGGAGAAACTGGCACTGCCGTCCGCGGATTCCCTCTACACCGCGGCCACCGAAACCCTCGCTGCTGTCGGTCGACGGCGCTGAGAACCGGGAAGACGAAGGACAGAAGCAATGCCCGACATCATCATGCCCAGGCTTTCGGACACCATGGAAGACGGTGTCGTCTCCTCGTGGTTGAAGCAGGTCGGCGATCGGATCACCCGCGGGGAGATCGTCGCCGAGATCGAGACCGACAAAGCACTCATGGAGCTCGAGGCCTACGACGACGGCGTACTCGAACGGATTCTGGCCGAGCCCGGCGCTCGCATCCCGATCGGTGAACCGATCGCTGTCATCGGGGACGGACTGGGGGGTTCGGTGTCTGCCGGTGGCGCCGCGGAATCGAGTTCCGCCGCCCGGCAGAAGACCTCTCCGCTGGCCCGCAAGGTCGCGCGCGAGCTGGGCGTGGACCTTGTCACCGTGGAAGGTACCGGCCCAGGTGGCCGCATCACCAAGCAGGACGTCGAGGCCGCCCACGGGGCGATCGCTGTGCCGACCGTCCCCATTGCCGCCTCCGCCGGGCAGCCCATGCCGAGTGTGGCTGTGGCGCAGGCGAGTCCGGCTGCCGCCGACTACGAAGAGGTGCCGCTCACCTCGGTCCAGCAGGTCTCGGCGGCCCGTCTCGTCGAGAGCAAGCAACAGGCACCGCACATCTACCTGACCAGTGCGATCGATGTGACCGACCTGCTCGTCTTCCGTGCCCGGGTCAACCAGACGCAGGGAGATACCGCGGACAGCAAGATCAGCGTCAACGATCTGCTCGTCAAGGCCGTGGCCGGCGCCCTGCGTGATGATCGCTCGGTGAACGTCAGCTTCGCCGGCGACAAACTGCTGCGTCACAACGGAATCAATCTCGGCATCGCGGTAGCGACACCGGTCGGTCTGCTGGTGCCGGTGATCCGCGACGCGGACCGAAAGAGTGTCTCGGAGATCGCGGCCGAGATCCGGGACAAGGCAACCCGGGCCCGCGCCCGCAAACTTCGCGCGGACGAGATGACCGGCGGCACGTTCACCCTCTCGAACCTCGGCATGTTCGGCGTCGAGCAGTTCACCGCGGTCATCAATCCACCGGAGTCCGCGATCCTCGCGGTCGGTGCGGCGACCGAGGAACTACGTCTGGATGGCGACGAAGTGGTCGCCCGCACGATCCTTCGGGTGACCTTGTCCGCAGACCACCGTGCGATCGACGGCGCGGTGGCTGCCCAATTCCTGGCCAACCTGAAAGAGCGAATCGAATCCCCGTTGCGGATCGTCGTTTGAGCTCCCCGGACCGGTCGGCCCCGGTCTGATCTGCGGTGATGGGGTTCGCCAAGGGTGGGGACGTGGTGTGAAATCGATAGTGCGCGCAGACAACTCGCAAATCGAAAACCTCGGGTACTATCGCCGACGGGGGAGCACGAGATGTCCGATGGTCTGCTTAACATGTCGCAGGCACGCGGCAGCTACGGCTGCCTCAACCAAGCGATATACGACCATCTCCAGGGGATGAATCTTGATCGACAACACTTCGCACCCCACTCCCCGGCGCCGTTTCGCGCGGCGTTCCGGCATCACCGCGGTCTTCGCGGCGGCGGCGCTGGGCGCGGCCCTCGTGACCGGCTGCTCGTCCGATGATTCGACCACCGCCACCGCGCCGCCGCCGGCCGAACTGCCCGACGGCGCGCAGATCGTGGCGGAGTCGGCCAAGACCACCCAGACCCTGCGCACCGTGCACCTGAAGATCGACGTGGAGAACCTGCCGGATCTGCCGGTGGAGACCGTGTCGGCCGATGTCACCAACGAGACCCAGGGCTCGGGTGCGGCGATGGGCGAGGCGAAGGTCAAGCTCACCCCGGACGACCCGTTCACCGAGGCGAAGTTCCTCGTGGTGGACAAGGTGCTCTACACCCAGAACGGTGGCCGCTACGTGCCCGCCGGTCCGGCGGAGAAGGTCTACGATCCGGGCGTCATCCTGGACAAGGACCTCGGCATCGCGAACGTCATCGCCAACGTGCAGAACCCGAAGGCCGAGGCCCGCGAGACCATCGACGGCATCGCCACCGTCAAGATCACCGGCACCATCGACGGCGCCGTGATCGACCCGATCGTGCCGCGGATCGGTGCGGAGGCGGGCACCCTGCCGATCACGCTGTGGATCCAGGACGTGGCACCGCCCGCCTCGGATTCGACCAAGCCGTCGGAGGCCGCCTCCACCGGTGAGGGTCCGAATCTCGTTCGCGCCGTGGTGAAGAAGGACCAGGGCGAGGTCACCGTCGGCCTGTCCAACTGGGCCAAGCCGGTCAACATCGTCAAGCCCGCGGGCTGATCCGAGCAGCACCTACCCACACCGGTCCGGGGACCGCGTGTCCGGCACCGAGCGTGCCGTGCGCGGCCCCGGGCCGTGTGTCGTCTGGGTGTGTATCCAATAAGAGATTGTTCAGCGAGATGCAAGGCGCCACAAGGACTATTCGTGTCGGGACGCTGGTCGGCAGGCAAGACGCATCGACGCCGATCGGACACGGAGGAAGAAAGCAATGACGATCGATGATCGACCTGATGAAGCGGAGCGGGAGCTCCCGCCACCACCGGGTCCGGGGGGCCGGCCGCCCGTCAACAACGTCTGGGTCTACAACGGCAGAGCCTACGACCTGAGCGAATGGATCTCCAAGCATCCCGGCGGGGAATTCTTCATCGGCCGCACGAAGAACCGTGACATCACCTCGATCATCGGTTCCTACCACCGTGACCCGGAAAAGATCGCGCGCATGCTCGAGCGCTACAGCCTCGATCGCAACGCCGTTCCCGAGGACATCCACCCGAAGAACAACGCGCCCGACTTCCTGTTCAAGGAAGGCTTCAACAGCTGGGACGACACCCCGAAATACAAGTTCGACGACAAGAACGACCTGCTGCACAAGGTGAAGGCGCGGCTGAAGGAACCCGAGCTCGCCGCCCGCCTGAAGCGCATGGACCGAATCTTCGACATCGTCGTCGGTGTCCTGATCGTCGCCTATTTCGCGGTGCAAGGTCTGCGCCTCTACGACACCAGCTGGATGCCGTTGCCCGCCTTCGTGATCGCGATGGTGCTGCTGCGCAGTTCACTGGCCGGTTTCGGCCATTACGCGATCCATCGCGCGCAGAAGGGCCTCAACAAATACGCGGTCAACGCGTTCGACATGAATTATGTCGCACTGTCTTTCGTCACCGCGGACGGTCATGCCCTGCTGCACCACCCGCACACCCAGAGTGAAGTCGACATCAAGAAGAACGTCTTCACGATGATGATGCAGGTGCCGCGCCTGTACCGGGTGCCCGTGCACACCGTGCACAAATTCGGCCACCTGCTCACCGGCATGATCATTCGCCTGCTCGATGTCTGCCGCCTCACCCGCAAGGTGGGCATCAAGGACATGTACGGCACCTGGAAAGGCGCGCTGCCGCACTTCATCGGCTCGTTCGGTGTCCGGTTCCTGCTGGTGGCCGAATTCGTCGTCTTCACGATCGCGGGCGATTTCTGGGCCTGGGCCCTGCAATTCGTGATCACGCTGTGGATCAGCACCTTCATGGTGGTCGCCAGCCACGACTTCGAGATCCCGACCGAGGAACTGCCGCACGGCGACACCGAGGACTGGGCGGTCAACCAGCTCGAGCAGGCCTACGACCTGACCGTGGTCGGCAACAAGTACGTCGACTGCTTCCTCTCCGCGGGCCTGAGCTCGCACCGCGTGCATCACGTACTTCCGTTCCAGCGCAGCGGATTCGCCAATATCGCCACCGAGAATGTGGTGCGCGAGGAAGCCGCGAAGTTCGGCGTGGAATGGCTGCCCGCCAAGAGCTTCTTCGGTGACCGTTTCCCCAAGCTGTGCCGGACCTACCTGCTCGCACCCTCGAACGAGGCCGTGGAGAACAAGTGGGGTTTCGTGCGCGAGCACTGCGCGCCCTCAGCGCTGAAGACCTGTGTCGTGTACACCGCGCAGGGCTTCTCCGGCATCGGAACCGTCTGAGCTCCGCTGTCACGTCATATCTGTTTCGAAAGGATTTGTACCCGTGTCTGTTTCCCTTGATGAAGGTACGCGCCGACCCCACGGCCCCCACCGGAGTGCCGACGTCGAGCGAGGACACGACCTGCTACCGCCCACCCCGCCGACCACCGTCGGCGTGATCGAAGCGGTCGCCACGGGCTCGCCGCGGCGGGTGGTCGAACAGACCGTCAACGCCGGCCGTGTTGCCGAACTGTTCTCCGATCCCGCTCAGCGCCAGCGCATCCCGCGGATCTACCAGAAGACCAGGATCGACACCCGCCACCTCGCGATCGACCCGCTCGATCCGGAGTTCCTCGAGTTCAGCCGTAAGCCCGCCACCATCCGGGAGCGGATGAACCTGTTCTTCGAGCACGCGGTGCCGCTGGCCGTCGACGTCGCCCGCCGCGCGGTCGAGGGCCTGGCCGATCCGGCCGAGGAGATCGGGCAGCTGATCTTCGTGACCAGTACCGGATTCATCGCCCCCGGCGTCGATGTGGCCGTGGTCAAGCAGCTCGGCCTCGCGCCGACGGTCAACCGGATGATCGTCAACTTCATGGGCTGTGCCGCCGCGATGAACGGCATCCGCACCGCCGTCGACTACGTGCGGGCGCACCCGGACAAGAAGTCGATGGTGCTGTGCATCGAGTTGAGTTCGGTGAACGCGGTGTTCGACGACGACGTCAACGACGTGATCACCCACAGCCTCTTCGGCGACGGTTGCGGCGCGGTGGTGATCGGCGCCAACCAGGTGCAGCAGCCACTCGCCGCGGGCAGCGTGGTGATCCGCGACAGCTTCAGCCACCTGTTCGACGACGCCGAGGACGGCATCGTGCTCGGCGTGCAGGACGCGGGCATCACCTGCGAACTGGCCTCCAGCCTGCCCGACTACATCTACCGCGGCGTCGACCCGGTCGTCTCGGAAGTGCTGGCGCGCAACGGTTTGGACAAGTCGACCGTCGATCTGTGGGCGATCCACCCCGGTGGTCCGCGCATCATCGAGGAGTCGGCGCGCTCGCTCGGCATCCCCGCCGAGGCCGCCGCGCCGAGCTGGGCGGTGCTCGCCGAGCACGGCAACATGCTCAGTGTGTCGCTGATCTTCGTGCTGGAGCGGATGATCCGCGACGCGCAGGCGGCGGCGCCGATCTCCACCGGGGTGGCGTTCTCGTTCGCGCCCGGTGTCACCCTCGAGGGCATCGTCTTCGATGTCATCCGCAGCTGAGAGCGTAAGTCATGCAATTGCTCCGTTTTCTCGCCGCGCTGTCACCGGCCAGGATCGCGGCCGTGGTCGCCGCGGGCCTGATCTGCGGCGTGGCCAACACCTACCTGGTGACGCTGATCAACGCGGTCGTCTCACCCCGCCCGCAGCCGGACAACCTGCTGCTGCGGTTCGGGTTCACCGGGCTGGTGATCCTGGTCAGCGGCGTGCTCTCGCAGGTGCTGCTGATCCGGCTCTCACAGGAGGCCATCTACCGGTTGCGCAGCGACCTGAGCTCCGGAATCGTCTCCGCGCCACTGGAACACCTCGAACGGCTCGGCATGCATCGCCTGATGGCGACGCTGACCGAGGACGTGCGCTCGCTGTCGCAGGCGGTGACCGCCATCCCGTCGATCTGCGTCGACGTAGCGACCATCGTCGGCTGCTTCGTGTTCCTTTTCATCGTGTCGGGACCGATCTTCGCGGTGACGGTGGCGGGCACACTCGTCGGCATCGCGTGTGTCGAGATGGTGCTCAAGCGGGTGCGCGGGATCTACCGCGAGGCCCGCGAGAACGAGGACGCGCTGCTGCGCTCGTTCCAGGCCGTCACCCTCGGCATCAAGGAACTGAAGCTGCACCGCGGCCGTCGGCAGGATTTCATGGACCGGCACCTGCTCGGTTCGGCGGGCACGCTGCGCGATCAGAACACCGACGCGGGCTCGAAGTTCTCCTACGCGCAGGGCTTCGGCCAGGCACTGCAGCTGACGACGATGGCGCTGATCCTGTTCGTCATCGCCGTGGCGCTGGAACTGCCGCGCGAGACCATGGTCGGCTACGTGCTGGTCACCACGTTCCTGGCGATGCCGATGCAGAACTTCATGCACCGCATCCCCGACCTGCTGCGCGGTGACGTGGCGCTGGCCAAGATCCGGGCGATGAACCTGTCCATGGAGACCCTGCACGACGAGGAACTGCTGCCCTACTCGGATCGTCCGGCGGCGGGAGAGGCCAAGCTGGAACTGACCGATGTCAGCTACGTGTACCGGTCCGAGGCGCCGTCGCCGGTGCCGCCGCCGCCCGGTACGCATCCGGGTGGTCCGCCCGGGCACGGTGGTCCGCCGCCGCGTCCCGGCATGCCGCCGCGCAACGGCCATCCCGGTCCGGGCGGACGCCATCCCGCCCATCCCGGCGCGAATCCCGGCTCCGCCCAACCGGATGTGAACGGCAAGAAGTGGGTCGATCACGGTGCGACCGATGTGCGGCCGGTGCCGCTGGGTCCGCCGCCCGGGCTCGACGAGTCCACGGACTCGGGTTTCCGGCTCGGTCCGATCGACCTGGTCTTCGAACCGGGGCAGATCACGTTCATCGTCGGCGGCAACGGCAGCGGGAAGTCGACGCTGGCCAAGCTGATCACCGGTCTGTACGTGCCGCGCACGGGGTCGTTGTCGCTCAACGGGGAGCGGATCGACCACGACAACATCGAGTGGTACCGGCAGAACTCGTCGGCGGTGTTCACCGATTTCCACCTGTTCGAGGACTACCTGGGCTTCGACCGCCCCGGGATCGACGACGAGGTCCAGCGGTATCTCGAGGAATTGCAGATCGCGCACAAGGTGACCGTGCGGGACGGGCGCCTGTCGACCGTGGATCTGTCGCAGGGACAGCGTAAGCGCCTGGCGCTGCTCACCGCGCTGCTCGAGGACCGCCAGATCTACGTCTTCGACGAATGGGCCGCCGATCAGGAGCCGCGCTTCCGCGACGTCTTCTATCACGAGATCCTCAGCGACCTGAAGCGCCGCGGGAAGACGGTCATCGTGATCACCCACGACGACCGCTACTTCGGCTGCGCCGACCAGCTGGTGAAGCTCGACTTCGGCATGGTCTCCGCGTAATTCGCGAGCGAACGGGCGCTGGTCCGGCCATGGAGCCGAGCCGGCGCCCGTCGTGCGTGCCCGGTCAGGCGATCTCGCGCCGGGCCGCCATCACCTGGGTCATCGGCGGGCGGTCGGTGAGACTCACCTCCGAAGGCGTGCGCTGCCAACCCGTCTCGCCCGGCAGGAACTGCACCAGCCCGATCCCGGAATCCCGGATGCCGAGCCGGTCGAGCAGGGTGGCGACGACCTGCCTGCTCATCACCGCCAACTCGTGGGTCGGCCGGTTGCGGTGCACGCGCACACCCAGATCGACCTGGGCGATGGCCGCGAGGCCGTGGCGCTGCCAGCAATCGAGCAGGATCCCGATCTCGGCGCCGTAGCCGCTGGCGACCGAGATCTCGCCGAGCAGCGCACGGGTGGCGGCGTACTCCCCGCCGAGTGGTTGCACGATCTCGGCCAGGGCGGGCGCGAGCGCGGTGAGCAGGGGACGCGCGACCAACTGGGTGACCCGGCCGCCGCCGTCGGCGTCGAAGCCGGGGCCGCTGGTCATCGGACGCCGGTAGTAGCCCTTGACCAGGGCGAGCTCGGGATCGGCGAGCAGCGGTTCGACCAGCATCGGCACGAACATCGGATCGGGTTCGACCAGGTCCGCGTCCAGGAACACCAGCACGTCACCCGTTGACACCGCCAGCGAGCGCCACAGCACCTCACCCTTGCCGGGGCGCGGCGAGATCTCGGGCAGCGCCTCCTCCCTGGTGTAGACGGCGGCGCCCGCTGCCCGGGCGCGAGCCACCGTGCGGTCGGTGGAGCCGCCGTCGAGCACGAGCAGTTCGTCGACGAGTCCGCCGAGCAGCGGTCGCAGGGAGGCGATCACCCCGGCCACGGTGTCCTCGTCGTCGTGGGCGGGGACGATCACCGAGACCCGGCGACCCAGCTTGCGGTCGATCAGCGCACGGACGTCCATGGCCTCCAGTGAACGACACAGCGGCCGCGTCCGCGACCGATGTTCCGGGACGCTGTGATCGAAGCCAACGCGCGAACCGGCGGCGCTATCGAGCGGGACAAGGGTGAACACCGCGCCGGGGTGATCACCTCGTGCGCGACCCGCCGTGGCACCGGCGCCCGGCAGGTACGGTGGGAGCGGAGTCGCGCCGATCACCTCGATCGGGCGCGACGGTCGGCGCACGGATGGGGTAGGAGCACGACATGAGTGGGACCGCGGCAACCGTCGGCGAGGTGTCCAAGGGGTCGAAGACCGATCTGGTCGACGGGCGCTACACCGTGCGCATCGACCTCGACAGCCCGGCGGGGGCGGTGGATGTGTCCGCGGTGCTGGTGACCGCCGACGGCAAGGTGCGCTCCGACGCCGATTTCGTCTTCTTCAACAATCCCTCGGCGCCCGGCGTGCAGCTGGAATCCGATGCTGTTGTGTCGGTGGACCTTTCGGCATTGCCCGCCGACATCCATCGGGTCGTGATCGCGGGCAGCACCGAGGCACAGGAGATTCGGTTCGGTGAGGTCACCGGGTTGCGGATCTCGATCGCCGGTGCGAGTCAGTCGTTGACCTTCGTGCCGCCGGGTCTGGACAGCGAGACGGTGTTGCAGGCCGTCGCGCTGTATCGCCGGGGGAGCGGGTGGCGGCTCGACGCGGTCGGGCAGGGATACAGCGCCGGGCTCGCGGCCTTCGCGACCGAGCACGGGATCTCCGTCGACGAGGAACCCGCCGCGCCGCAACCCGTTGCGCCGCAACACCCCGCGCCGCCGCAGTCTTTCGCGCCGCCGCAGCCTGCTGGTGCGCCACAGTTCCCCGTGCCGCCGCAGCCTGGCGCACCGCAGTACCCCGCACCGCCGCAGTCTTTCGCGCCGCCCCAGCCTGCCGGTGCGCCGCAGTTTCCCGGGCAGCCGCACCCTGCCGCGCCGCCCCAATACGGCCAGCAGCAAGCCCCCTTCGCGACGCCTGCCGGTGCGCCACAACAGGTTCCGCCCGCCTCAGGACCCGCGATCGACCTCCGCAAGGTCGACGTCGTCCTCACCAAGGATTCGCCGAGCCGCCGCGCCAGCATCGACCTGCGCAAGGGTGACCCGGGCTACGTCCTCACCGTCGGCCTCGAATGGGACGGGCGCGGTGCGAAATACGACCAGCACGGCCGCGTCACCCAGTTCGGGGTCGGTGACCTCGACGTGTACTTCTTCTGCCGCAACGAGGTCACCGGCGACTACGTCGTGATCAGCGGTGAGAAGGGGCACCAGGGTGACCTGAACACCTGGCCGTTCATGCACCACCAGGGCGACAGCCGCGGCCCCGGCGCCAACAACCTGCCCGCCACCGAGCAAGTGATCGTGCGCCCCACCGAGAACGGCGACCTGCTGCTCAACGTCTACCAGTCCGTCGACAACGGCGCGGGCGCCATCGACAAGTTCGGCAACCCGCGCGTGCGCGTCCGCTACGGCCGCCCCGGTCCCGACGGCCTGCCGGGTCCCGACGCCGACCAGATCACCGTCGTGATCGGCAACGGCAAGAACTCCTTCTGGGCCACCGTCGCCCACATCGACGTCCGCGAGGGCATCCTCACCGTCGATGGCACCGTCCAGTACAGCCGGGCCTTCAGCGAGCGCATGCCTGTCCTCGACACCGCGGGCAATTGGGTCCGTTCCGCGAAGAACGGCCCCGTCGGTCGCAGCAAGAAGAGCAACGGTCTGGGTCTGAGCACCTACTCCGGCCGCTGCCCCGACGCCCGCTGATCGCGCGATGACCCGGGGGAAGTCGACCGTCCAGTAGTGATCTTGGTACAGTCCCCGAGCCGTGGTGTTCGGGAAATCGGTGTGAAACCGGTGCGGCCCTCGCCACTGTGATCGGGAGCGACGGATCGATCCGGACGGCTGTTGTCGTCCGGAGCCACTGGGGCACGTGTGCCCTGGGAAGGTGGATCCGTCGCGCGAATCCCCGTCAGCCAGGAGACCGGCCACGGCTACGCAGTAACCGTTCCACGAGGACCTGGAAGGCCGTCACCGTGACCCTGTCTGTTGTCGCGCGCCTACGTACCGGTGCGCTGATCGCTTGTGCGGTCGTCGTCGCCGGTTGTGGTGTGCAGCCCGAATCCGAAGCCACCGGCGCGAACGCCGTGACCCGCGCGAACTGCGGGATCGACATCACCGTCGGCGCACCGCCGCAGCGCATCTACGCCGCCTACCAGCCCTCGATCGAGATCGCGCACGCGCTCGGTGTCACCGACCGGCTCGTCGGCACCGCGTTCCTCGACTCCACGGTACTGCCCGAATACCAGGACGCGCAGGCGAAGTCGGCCTATGTCGAGAAGCTGCCGAGTCGCGACGAATTGCTCTCCCAGAAGCCCGATTTCGTGCTGTCGGGGTTCAACGGCGTGTTCGCCAAGTCGGCGCAGAACAGCGTCGGCACCCGCGCGAGCCTGCACGAGCTGGGCGTACAGACCTGGGTCGTGAGCCCGCTGTGCCCGAGCGCCGACGGACTCGCCGACGAGGCGATCGACCCCAAGACCGTGCGGTTCGAGAACGTGTACGCGGATCTGCGTGACCTCGGAGCACTCTGGGGTGTCTCAGACCGGGCCGAGGACGTGGTCACGGAGCTGAGCGCGCGGATCGCCGCGGTCGGCGCGAAGGTGGCGGACGCGCCGAAGCCGAGGGTCGCGGTGATCACGCCCAAGGACGACGGCACCTACACCGCCGCCGGTGGCATCGACTTCATCACCCAGATCATCGAGGCGGCGGGCGGGGTGAACGCCTTCGCCGACCTCACCGAGCGCCGCAACGTCCAGATCGGCGCCGAGGAGCTCATCGCCCGCGACCCCGACATCATTCTCACCAGCGCCTGCTGCAAGGCCACCTACACCCGCGCCGACGGACAGCCCCAGGTCGACAAGCTCGTCGGCAATCCGGCCTTCGCGAACCTGACCGCGGTCCGCAACGGCGTCGTGCATCCGTTCCTGTTCGCCGATCGCGCCGCCGGTGTGCGGATCGCGCACGCCACCGAACTGGTCGCCGAGCTGATCCACCCCGATCTGTTCGGACGGTGACGCTCGCCGTTCGCGGCACCGGCCTGATCCTGGCCGGTGCGGCGCTCGCCGCTGTCTGCGTGGCCTCGATCCTGATCGGCTCGCACCCGCTCACCCTCGACCAGGCGTTCGCGGCGTTCACCGACTTCCAGGGCACCGACAGCGACCGGGTCGTGCGCTACATCCGGCTGCCGCGCACGCTGGCCGGGCTGCTCGCCGGTGTCGCGCTCGCGCTGGCGGGTGTGGTCATGCAGGGCCTCACCCGTAACCCGCTCGCCGGGCCCGGCCTGCTCGGGATCAATGCCGGTGCCTCGCTGGCGATCGTGCTCGCGATGGGCGCGCTGAGTCTGACCGACCCGGCGGGCTTCGTCTGGTTCGCCTTCCTCGGCGCCGCCGTCGCGGCCGTGTTCGTCTACGTGCTCGGTTCGCTCGGCTTCGGCGGTGCGACACCGGTGAAGCTGGCGCTGGCCGGTGCCGCGTTCACCGCGCTGTGCGGGTCCATCACCACGGCCATCACGCTGTTGGACCGGACCACCTTCGACAACTTCCGATTCTGGGTGGTCGGCTCCCTGAGCCGGGCCGACACCGAATCCGTCTGGGCGATAGCGCCGTTCATCGCGGTCGGCGCGGTGCTGGCCGTCGCGGTGACGCGGCCGCTGAACGCCATCGCCATCGGTGACGACCTGGCCCGCACGCTCGGTACCCGCCTGGTCGCGGTGCGCGCGACCGGCGCGGCCGGTGTGGTGCTGCTCGCGGGGTCGGCGGTGGCGATCGCCGGGCCGATCGCGTTCGTCGGCCTGGTGATCCCGCACATCGCGCGTGCGCTCGTCGGACACGACTACCGGTGGGTGCTGGTCTGGTCGGCGGTGCTCGGGCCGACGCTGCTGCTGCTCGCCGACATCCTCGGCCGGATCGTCGCGCGGCCGCAGGAGATCCAGGTCGGCATCATCACCGCGTTCGCCGGTGCGCCGTTCTTCCTCTATCTCGTGCGCAACCGGAAGGTGGCGACACTGTGACGTCCACCCAGCGGACGCGGCCGCAGCCGGCGCGCTCCGAACGCAGTGTGCTCCCCGACGGCACCCTCCTGGTGCGCTCGCCTGGCCGCCGGATCGTCATCCGAGTCCATCGGCGATCCCTGCTTCTCACTGTGCTGCTCACAGTGGTGGCACTGGCCATCGCGGCCTGGTCGCTCACTGTCGGCCACTATCCGCTCACCACCGCCGACGTGCTCCGGGTCCTGAGCGGTGGCGGCACGCTCATCGAATACGACGTCGTCGTCGCCGACCGGCTGCCACGCGTGCTCACCGGGCTCGCCACCGGCGCCGCCTTCGCCCTCTCCGGCGCGATCCTGCAGCGGATCGCGACGAACCCCCTCGTCAGCCCGGAGATCATCGGCATCAACGCGGGCGCCTCGCTCGGCGCGCTGGTGGTGAGTGTGCTGCTCGGCGGTACCGGCCTCGGCCTGGTCGGCGGTGCGTTGGCCGGTGCGTTCGTGGCGATGGCGCTGATCGTGCTGGTGGCGACGAAGGACGGCCTCGACGGCTACCGGCTCGTGCTGGTCGGGATCGGGGTGACGGCCATGTTGTCCTCGGCCATCGCGTTCATCCTCACCAGAGCCAATGTCTACCAGGCGCATACGGCCGCCATGTGGCTCACCGGCAGTCTCGCCAATCGCGACTGGCTGCACGTCTGGTTCGCGGTCGCGGCGCTCGCCGTGGTCGTGCCGCCGCTGATCGTGTTCGCTCGCTCACTGCCGCTGCTCGAACTGGGCGACGAGCTGGCCAACTCGCTGGCAGGCAGACGCGGCCCGCACCGCACCATCCTGATCGTGCTCGCCTCGGCCGCCGCCGCGCTGGCCACGGCAGCGGCGGGGCCGATCGCCTTCGTGGCGCTGGTGGCACCGCAGATCGTGCGCAGGCTGCTCGCCGAACGCGGCGCCTGCCTCGCCCCGGCCGCGGCGGCGGGCGCGCTGCTGGTCGTCGCCGCCGACCTGGCCGCGCGCAGGCTGTTTCCGGCGGAACTGCCCGTCGGGGTGGTGACCGCGCTGCTCGGCGCCCCCGTTCTCGTCTACCTTCTCGCCCGCGCAACCCGAATCGGACATGCTGGATGACCGCACATCTCACCACCGAGGGACTCGCACTCGCCTACGGCGACACCACGATCGTCTCCGATGCCACCGTCGACTTCCCGCCCGGCCGGATCACCGTCATCGTCGGCCGCAACGGTTGCGGCAAGTCGACCCTGCTGCGCGGCCTCGCCCGGCTGACCGCTCCCAGCGCGGGCGCGGTGCTGCTCGACGGTGCCGACATCGCACCGCAGCCGGCGCGGACGGTGGCGCGCCGGGTGGGGATGCTGCCCCAGCAGCCCGTCGCCCCCGACGGCATCACCGTCGGCGATCTCGTCGGGCGCGGCCGTCACCCGCATCAGCGATGGTTCCGGCAGTGGTCGGCCGACGACGAGGACGCGGTCCGGGCGGCGCTGACCGCCACCGACACCCTCGACCTGGTCGACCGCACCCTCGACCAGCTCTCCGGCGGACAGAAGCAGCGGGTGTGGCTGGCGCTCGCGATGGCCCAGGACCCGGAGGTGATGCTGCTGGACGAGCCGACCACCTTCCTCGACCTCGCCCACCAGCTCGACATCCTCGACGTCCTGCGGAACCTGCTGCCGCGCACCATCATCGCCGTGCTGCACGATCTGAACCTGGCGGCCCGCTACGCCGATCACCTCGTCGCCATGAAGGACGGCCGGGTGGTCGCGCAGGGTTCGCCCGCCGAGATCGTGCGCCCGGAACTCGTCGCCGAGGTGTTCGGTGTGGAGTGCGCGGTGATCGACGATCCGATGACCGGGACGCCCCTGGTGGTTCCGGCCGGCCGAACGGTGCGTACCGCATGACCCGCCGTCACGTCTTCGTCGCCCGGCCCACCCCGTCCGGTGTCGACCTCACCGCCGTCGGCGCGCTCGCCGAGGCCTGCGGAATCGGCTACGCGCTCCTCGACCAGGGCGAACCGACCATCCACGACACCCTCGACGAGGCCGCCCGCGACGACATCCCGGTCACCCTGATCCCGCTGGCCGTGCCGCGCGACCGCTACCTGGAGACCTGGATCGCCCGCGCGGTCGCCAACTGGAAGGAGACCCGCGGCCGCGAACTCGACGTGCGGGTCACCGAAGGAATCGACACCGCAACCGGTTTCGTCGACGTGGTACGCACCAGGATGGCCGAGGGCGGCACGCCCGTCACCGCGAGCCCCCGCGCCTTCCGCAGCCCAGCCTGGTCCCACATCCCCGAGCACACCGAACACATCCTGGTCTGCCGCGGCCCGCGCTGCACCGTCTTCGGCGCGGCCGAACTCCACCGCACTCTCCGCCAAGACAATCCCGACGCGCTGGTCACCCCCACCGGCTGTCTCAACCCCTGCAACCTGGGCCCGCTCTACATCACCTACCCGGACGGCCAATGGCACACCAACGCACTGGATTCCGTGGTCGATGCGAACGAGGGGACCTAGTGCGGATCACGCAACCCCGGCCAGGAGGTCGCTGTCGAGTCGCCGCGCACGACGAGCCTTGCTGGGCAACACGAGCTTGACGAAAATGCCGACCACACCGCGGGCGCGAATCCGACTGCGCTCGTCCAGATCCAGTATCAAGGCCACCATCTCTGCGCCCAGCACGTCCAGCATCCGACGATCGAGTTGATAGAGGATTCGTCGAGCCCAGACAGCGTTCACCGTGATGACCGCTGCCGCGTACGCCAGCAAACTCAGCACTCCCACCTGCCACCCGGCGATCTCGGGCAGGATGCCACGGCCGGTGGCGTACCCGGCGAGGTAGCTCAACGTCAGGAAGGGCACACCAACCACGAACAAGACGACCATGGCGGCCTTCCATCGACCTGCCCGCTGCATGTCCACGTGCACAACGGCTTCGGCGAGTGCACCTTGCTTCTCGGCTGGTGAAAGCTTGTCGTACGCGGGGCCGATGATCAGGACCGACCGGTTGCCCCGCAAGCGTGGACGCACCCCGTCCACGCACCAGTTCGAGTCCTTGCCCAGCTCGATCCGCGGAGCCCGCACACCGAACCTCGACGCGAGTTCGTCGGTCTGCGCCCTGATTTGATCTAGATCCACCGGAATATGATGTATCAAGCGATCATCGGCCTCCCACCGGGTTGGCAATGCGGGCCGTACCTCGGCGCGAGTCGGGTTCAGGCGGGTTTCACGCCTCGGGAGGTGGTGGCCGGGTCGAGGCTTCGGCCCGTTCTGCCATGGAGGTGAGGGCTGCCAGAGCGGCTTGGTGTTCGCGATAGGCCAGCCGACCGTGATCGGTCAGCGCGAGCCAGGTTTTCGGCCTGCGCCCTAGATATCCCTTGCGAACCTCGACGTAACCGGCGTCCTCGAGCACGGTCATCGCTTTCGACAGCGTGGACTTGTTCAGAACGCACAGGTCCGCGACGGTGCCGAACTCGGCCTGCTTGCAGCCGTCCAGGAACGCGACCAGCTTCAACCGTGGCAGCGAGCCCAGCACATCGCTCAGCTCGGGCATGTAGCCCGCCGCTGCCGTTCCAGCACCCACCACCCGATGCCGCCGAGGAGCACGGCACAGACGACATGAGCCCACCCGTCGAGGAACCCTTGCACCACGCCGGGAATCAGCACGACCAGCAGAAGCAGCGAAACCCGCTGCCAGCGCCGCTGAGGCAGGTCGAGCAAGTACCGTGGAACGACTCCGCTGTTGCGTTCCCTGCGCCATATCCAGCTCATCAGGGCGACGAATGCGCAGAACAGTGCGCCGCCGAGGGACATGACGGTCCAGAAGTCCGCATCGTCGGACTCGGGACGAGCAAGGCCCACCACGATAAGGCTGGAGGCTCCCAGTAGCGCTGCCACGGGTGGAACCCACCTGGGCATAGGCGTCGCGGTCCGGGCTCGCAGGGTGACCGAGGCAGCGACGTCGAGCTGATCTTGCGGGGACAGTTCGTTCACAATGGTTACTCTAGGCCAATAGGTTTCCATCCATCAACCTATTTCGCTACGGGCACAGCCGAGATACTGCGCGGTGCACCGGAATTCGTACAGGTCTGCGCCCAGCTGTCAGGCCTGCTCGCGGGTCGAATGCTGGTGGCGCACAACGCGCTGTTCGACTACGGCTTCCTCGCGCGCGAATTCGCCAGAACCGGTACGCGGCTGCCGGTGGACCGCCGCATGTGCACGCTGGCTCTCGCGCGTCGCGTTGCGCCACCGACCCCCGACTACAAACTGGGCACTCTCGCCTCGTATTACGGTGTGCCACAACACAAGGCTCACGATGCGCTCGATGACACCCGTGTGCTGGCCCAGGTTCTGCGGGCGATGGTCGCCGATGCGAACTGGTCGCACGCGCCGAGGCGGCCGGGCTCGATGTGACGAGCACTGTGCGCGGATCGTCCTTGCTGCCGCACTCGACGGCACCGACCGCAGTTTCGGAGATGTCGGCGCGATCGAACTGGAAATGGCCCCCGGTACTGAGCCGCTAGCCCGGCTGACTGCCGAGGAGTTCGTCGCGGCGGTCGCGGACCGTGGTCCGGAGGGCCTCGATGACCGCGGCCACCTCGGGGCGACGCAGGGTTTCGGGGCGGGTGACGAGCCAGTAGGTGAGTTGGACGCTGACCTCGGCCGGGAGGACGCGGATCAGGTCGGGGTGGCGGTCGGCCATGAAGCAGGGGAGCAGGCCGAGGCCCGCGGCGGCGCGGGTGGCCTCCACGTGGACGAAGACGTTGGTGGAGGAGACGGACTGGCGCATGGCGGGGGCGAAGGCGGCGGCGATGTCGAGGTCGTCGACCTGGAGCATGGATTCGATGAAGTAGACCAGCGGATGGGCGGCGAGGTCCCTGACGCTCGACGGTGTGCCGCGCTCGGCGAGGTAGTCGCGGGCGGCGTAGAGGCCGAGGCAGTAGTCGCCGAGTTCGATCGCCTCGGCGCGGTGGACCTGGGGTCGGCCGACCACCACTTCGATGTCGAGCCCGGTTCGCTGGGTGGATGCCCGGCGGGTGGTGGCGATGATCTCGACGGCCACGCCCGGATGCCTGCGCTGGACCCGCGCGGCCGTCGGCGCGGCCAGATACGCGCTGAAACCATCGGTGGCCGAGAGCCGGACGACACCTTCGAGGGTGCGCTCGCCCGCGGCCGAACCGAGCGTGCGGACCGCGGCCTCCACGGCTTCGGCCGCCGCGAGGGCTTCCCGGCCCAGTTCGGTGAGCTCCCAGCCGCCGGTCACGCGGGTCAGCACCCGCCCGCCGATGGCGTGCTCGAGCGCCGCGATGCGCCGGGAGATCGTCGTGTGGTTGATGCCGAGTTCGTCGGCGGCGGTGGTGTAGCGCCCCGACCGGCCGACGGCGAGCAGCACCAGCAAATCGTCGGCACTCGGTCTACGCCCTGGTGACGAAGGAGACGGGCTCATGATCTGCATTCTTGCAGAATGCTGGTGCGAAACTGACCATTGCGGCCGAGAAGGATCTGCACGAATACTCCTCGCAGAACATGTGGGTCACATCACAATTCGACTCGGATGTGATGTGGAGCATTGAAGGAGTGATCCGATGAGCGTGCGCAGCGCGGTCCGACCGGCCGGGGACGAGCCGGACAAAGCCCCCTCGGGCCTGCGGCGGGTGGTGGCCGCCTCGATGGCGGGCACCGTCGTCGAATGGTACGAGTTCTTCCTCTACGGCACCGCCGCGACGCTGGTGTTCTCGAAGGTGTTCTTCGCCCAGGGCACCAGCGAGCTCGACGCGATCCTGGCCGCGTTCGTCACCTACGCCGTCGGCTTCGCGGCCCGCCCGCTCGGCGGCATCGTGTTCGGCTACTTCGGCGACCGATACGGTCGCAAGCAGCTGTTGCAGGTGAGCCTGGTGCTCGTCGGCGGCGCGACCTTCCTGATGGGCTGTCTGCCGACCTTCAACCAGATCGGCTACTGGGCACCCGCGCTGCTGGTGACCCTGCGCTTCATCCAGGGCTTCGCGATCGGCGGCGAATGGGGCGGCGCGGTCCTGCTGGTGGCCGAGCACAGTCCCAGCCGCAGCCGCGCCTTCTGGTCGAGCTGGCCGCAGGCGGGCGTGCCGATGGGCAACCTGCTCGCCACCGTCGTCCTGCTGGTGCTGACCTCGACGCTGTCGGACGCGGCCTTCCTGAGTTGGGGCTGGCGCGTGGCGTTCTGGCTCTCGGCGGTGGTCGTGCTCGTGGGCTACTACGTGCGCACCAAGGTCACCGACGCCCCGATCTTCCTCGATGCGCAGCAGGCCAGGGAGCAGTCGAAGGCGACCGCGTTCAGCCCGTTCGAGGTGCTGCGCAAGTACCCGCGTGGCGTGTTCACCGCGATGGGCCTGCGGTTCGGCGAGAACATCATGTACTACCTGGTCGTCACCTTCTCGATCACCTACCTGAAGGTGCACGTGCAGGCCGACACCGCGACCATCCTGTGGTGGCTGCTCGCCGCACATGCCGTGCACTGCCTGGTGATTCCGCTGGCCGGGTATCTGGGCGACCGGTTCGGACGGCGGCCGGTGTATCTGGTCGGCGCGGTCGCCGCGGGCACCTGGGGCTTCTTCGCGTTCCCGATGATGGACAGCGGGCACAGCGCGGTCATCCTGTTCGCGATCATCATCGGGCTGGTCTTCCACGGCCTCATGTACGCCGGTCAGCCCGCCATCATGGCGGAGATGTTCCCGACCAGGATGCGGTATTCCGGTGTGTCGATGGGCTATCAGGTGACCTCGATCGTCGCGGGCTCGCTGGCGCCGATCATCGCGGTCCGCCTGCTCGACGTCTACGGGTCCTCGGTCCCGATCGCCTGGTACCTGGCCGCGGCGGCGGCGGTCACCGTGGTCGCGGTGATCTGTGCCAGGGAGACGCGCGGTATCGACCTCGAATCGGTCGACCTGGCCGACGCCGCCACCGAGGCGAAAGGCGTTGCGGCATGAGCGAACTCACCGGACGCACAGCACTGGTCACCGGCGCCGCGAGCGGGATCGGCGCGGCGTGTGCCCGTGACCTGGCCGCGCGCGGTGCCGAGGTGACCGTGGCCGATGTCGACGGCGTCGGCGCGAAGACGGTCGCCGAGGAGATCGGCGGGCACGCCTGGACCGTCGACCTGCTCGAGGTCGACGCCCTGGCCGCCCTGCGCCTGGACGTGGACATCCTGGTGAACAACGCCGGAGTCCAGCGCGTCAGCCCGATCGAGTCCTTCGACCCCGAGCAGTTCCGCGCCATGCAGACCCTGATGGTCGAGGCGCCCTTCCTGCTCATCCGCGCGGCGCTGCCGCACATGTACGCGCGGGGATTCGGCCGGATCGTGAACATCTCGTCGGTGCACGGGCTGCGCGCATCGCAGTACAAGGTCGCCTATGTGACCGCCAAGCACGGCCTGGAAGGGCTGTCGAAGGTGACAGCTCTCGAAGGGGGAGCCCACGGCGTCACCAGCAACTGCGTGAACCCCGGCTATGTGCGAACACCGCTGGTGGACAAGCAGATCGCCGAGCAGGCCGCCGCGCACGGCATCGCCGAGCAGGAGGTGCTCGAGCAGGTCCTGCTGACCGAGAGCGCGATCAAACGACTGATCGAACCCGAGGAGGTCGCGGCCTTGGTCGGGTGGCTGGCCTCCGACGCCGCGGGCATGGTCACGGGCACCTCCTACGTGATGGACGGCGGGTGGAGCGCGCGATGACGGTGGCGGCGCAGTGGGTGCCGAGCGAACAGCACATCGCGCAGGCGCGGGTGACGGCGTTCGCGCGGTTCGTGGAAGCGCGGCACGGGGTCTCGGTGGCCGACTATCACGCGCTGTGGCAGTGGTCGGTCGATGACCTGTCGGGGTTCTGGGGTGCGGTGTGGGAGTACTTCGACCTCGGCCCGGCGCCCGCGGAGGTGCTGGCCGGGACGGAAATGCCAGGAGCGCAATGGTTTCCGGGCGTGCGGCTGAACTACGTCGACCAGGTGGTTCGGCAGGCTCGTCCCGATCGTCCCGCGATCGTGACGGTGGACGAGGACGGCAGCCGCGTCGAGATGTCGTGGGCGGAGATGCTCGCCAGGGTGGGCGCTTTCGCTCGCACGTTGCGTGGGTTGGGAGTCCGCCCCGGCGATCGCGTCGTCGGGTACCTGCCCAACATTCCCGAAGCGGTCATCGCCTTCCTCGCGACCGCGAGCCTCGGTGCGGTGTGGAGCGCCTGCGGACAGGACTACTCCGCCGAGGCCGCGCGGGCCCGCCTCGGCCAGCTCGATCCCGTCGTCCTGGTGACCGCGGACGGCTACCGGTACGGCGGACGCGAACATCGCAAGATCGACGACATCGCCGCGCTCCGTGCCGAGCTGCCCGGGCTCGCGGCGACCGTGCTGGTGTCTCGGCTCGGCCTCGACATCCCCGGCACGCTCGACTGGGCTGCGGTGAGCATCGACGACGAACCCGGCCTGCCGACGGAGCCGGTCGACTTCGAGCACCCGCTGTGGGTCCTGTACTCCTCGGGCACCACCGGTCCGCCCAAGGGCATCGTCCACGGTCACGGCGGGGTGCTGCTCGAGCATCTGAAAGCGCTGGCGCTGCAGTCCGATCTCGGTCCCGACGACACCTTCTTCTGGTACACCAGCCCCAGCTGGATGATGTGGAACTTCCAGGTCGCGGGGTTGCTGGTGGGCGCGACCATCGTCTGCTACGCGGGCAGCCCCGCTCATCCGCACCCGGATGCGCTGTGGGACATCGCGTCCCGAGTACGGGCGACCGTCCTCGGTACCAGCCCCGGCTATGTTCTGGCCTGTGTGAAGGCCGGGTCGGTGCCGAAACGGGATCACGATCTGGGTGCGCTCCGGCTGGTCGGCGTCACCGGGTCGGCGCTGCCCGCGTCGTCGTCGATCTGGTTGGCCGACAATGTCGGTGCGCCGGTGTCCTCGATCAGCGGCGGGACCGATGTCGTGTCGGCCTTCGCCGGTGGCGTGCCGACGGTGCCGGTCCGGCCCGGTGAACTGTCCGCGCCCTACCTGGGCGTCGCGCTCGAGGCGTGGGACGAACACGGTGAACCGGTCCGGGGCACGGTCGGTGAACTCGTCGTCACGCGGCCGATGCCGTCCATGCCGGTGGGCTTCTGGAACGACCCGGACCGAACCCGCTACCGCGACGCCTATTTCCGCGACTGTCCGGGTGTCTGGCGGCACGGTGACTGGATCACCCGCACCGACCACGACAGTGTGATCGTCCACGGCCGCTCCGACGCCACCCTCAATCGCCACGGCATCCGCATGGGCAGCGCCGAGATCTACCAGGCGGTGGAACAACTCCCCGAGATCACCGATTCCCTGGTGATCGGTGCGGACCAACCCGACGGTGGCTACTGGATGCCCCTGTTCGTCGTCCTCACGCCCGGCACCACCCTGACCGAAGACCTCGCCACCCACATCCGATCCACCGTCCGCACCCACACCTCCCCGCGCCACGTTCCCGACGAGATCATTCCCGCCCCGGGCATCCCCAGAACCCGCACAGGCAAGAAGCTCGAAGTGCCCATCAAACGACTCCTCCAAGGTGCCACCTCCGCCCGAGCCATCGACCCCAACACCGTCGACGACCCGACGCTGCTCACCTGGTTCACCGAATTGGCCGAGTCTCGACGCCGAGGGGTATGAGCAACGTGATGCGCTGGGCAATCGGGAGTTTCCGCGCAATCGGGTCGTCACCCGCGTCGACATCGAAAGGTCCGGAAGCGCTGGCCGCTCGCGCTCTTGGTCAGGGGCGATGCCAGCGTTCGACGACTTGGACCATCTGCTTGCCGAGGTAGTCGAGGTAGCTGCCGATTTCGGCCAGGCGGGCGCCGGCGGGAGTGCTGACGCCGAGGAGTTCGGCGCCGTGGCGGGCGGCCTTGACTCGTTCTTCGGCAGCGCGGGCCAGGTTGAGTGTGGTGCGGTACCAGGTGTCACCGTCGATGTAGTAGTGGTCGCGGCGGCGCGAATCACGTTTGCGGCGCAGGAGATCCCGGGTTTCCAAGGCGTTGACGGCGGTGGAGATCGACGCGGGGCTCACGTCGAGGCGGCGGGCCAGTTCGGCGGCGGTGAGGCTGCCGGAATCGGTGAGGTGCAGGCAGGTCAGGACGCGCGCCTGCATCCGGGGCATGCCGTCGTAGACGAACAGTTCGGTGAAATGTGCCGCGAAATCACGAATCGCCTCGTCCTCGATCGGATCTGGCGGAGGTGGGAGTGCGGTCGCGCTGCTCCGCCGGGCTCGCGCCGCAGTGGCTCGATGGGCGCGGTCGGCACGGTAGCGACCGGGGCCGCCGTTGCGGGTCACTTCCCGGCTGACCGTCGAAGCGGGCCGGTCGAGCTGACGCCCGATGTCGGTGTAGCCGAGCCCGTCGGCCAGTCCCGCTGCGATGCATTCCCGCTCGTGCAGGGTGAGTCTGCCTCCGGGCATCGGTGCGGTTCTCCTTCGGGTCATCGGGCGGATCCAGTATTCGTTCAGCGGCACCTCATTGCATGACGGATGTCTGCTGTTGCGTTCGGCGGCAGGGCCATTGCAATGGTGAAATCGCTGTCACCTGCCATTATTGTGAGTAGCGGCTGTCAGTGCGTTGAGTGATCCCTGAAGGCAACCTAGCGTTCGGCAAATCCTGAACCCCAGCGTCAAAGGGATCCCATGACCGAACCGCTGACAACCGCCTTCTCGATGCCGACCCCACGTCCCGGAGTCATCGATCCGGCGCCCGACCCCGCGCACCCACGAAATGAACTGTCGCGCAGAGTGTTTCCCGATGGTCATCACGGTTGGCTGGCGACCGGCCATGCCACCGTCCGCGCGATCCTGGCCGATTCACGCTTCAGCGCGCGCACCGAGCTCCTGCACTCCCCGCTGGCAGATCTCGGCCCACTGCCCCCGGCATCGCCCGGCAGCTTCCTCCACCTCGACGCGCCCGAACACACCCGCTACCGAAAGCTGTTGTCCGGCAGATTCACCGCCCGCCGGATACAGCTGCTCACCGAGCGCGTGGCACAGCTCAGCACCGAATGCCTCGACGCCATGGAACGACACGGCGGCCCGCTCGACCTGGTTACCTCTTTCGCCCAACCGATCCCAGCCCTGACGATCTGCGAACTGCTCGGCGTCCCCGAAACTGACCGCGATCGTTTCCAGCACCTGGTGACCACCCTCGTCGCCGTGCTGAACGACCCGGACACGCCCCTCGACCAGGGCATCGCCGCGCTCGAGGAAACCCAGGAATACATGCGCGACCTGGTCGCCGCCAAACGATCCGCACCGACCGACGACCTCCTCGGCGACCTGACCACCACCGACCTCGCGAGCAGTGAACTCACCGGAATCGGCGTCCTCCTGCTGATCGGCGGCTACGAAACCACCGCCAACACCCTCGCCCTCGGCACCCACACACTCCTGCGCCATCCCGAACTCGTGCCCGCCCTACACGCCCATCCCGACCGGACCGTCGAGGAGCTGATCCGCTACCTGACCCCCGTCCACACCCTCACCCGCTCCGCCCTCGAAGACGTCGAACTGGCCGGTCACACAATCGAAGCCGGCGAATCGGTGGCGCTCTCACTGCAGGCCGCCAACCACGACCCCGCTGCCTTCACCAACCCCGACACCTTCGACCCGGACCGAAACACCCACGGGCACCTGAGCTTCGGCCACGGCATCCACCACTGCCTCGGCCACCACCTCGCCCGACTCGAACTACGAACAGCCCTACCCGCCCTGCTGTCCCGATTCCCCACCCTCCGCCTCGCCGTTCCGGCACGCGAAATCACCATGCGCCCAGACAGTTTGGGTATCTCCGGCGTAGGTCGGCTACCGGTGACCTGGTAGCCGACGAGACACCCAGGACGACCAGCACCTGGCAAGGGAAGCGATCGGTGCGAGCAGACGGCCACGGCGAGCGCGGATGGCGCCCACCGTGGCCGGTGTTGTGTCAGTGCGCGAAATGTTCGGCGACCAGCTCCTCGGTGAGGCCGTAGTCGGCGAGGGAGTAGTGGTGGGTGGGTTTGCGTGCGCCGGTGCGGCTTTCGTTGTCGAGAGCGGTGATGGCGGTGCGGGCTTCCTCACTCAGGTCGATGCCGATCGTGCGGTAGATGCCTTCGACGACGGCGAACGGGTCGGTGCGCAGGTCGTCGAAGTCGATGTCGAGGAAGGTGGCCTCGGGGTGGCGGGCGCGGGCCGCGGTGAACTCGCGCAAGCCGCGGGACCACAGCTCGAGCTGGGTGCGGCCGATGGTCTCGCCGGTGAAGACCGTCGACCAGCCACGGGTGGCGTGTTCGTTGAGGCTGCAGACCGACGGGATGATGGTGGCGGGGTCGCGGTGGGTCTGGATGACGATCGCGTCCGGGTACACCGCGAGCAGCGCGTCGAGGCACAGCAGGTGGCTGGGGTTCTTCAACACCCAGCGGCGGGTGTCGTTCATGCCGATGAGCTGCAGGTTCCTGCGGTGACGCGCGTAGGCGGGCGTCCAGTCCTGCGTCGAGAGCCACCGCGCGTAACTGGGCACGTAGGCCAGGCACTCGTAGGAGTGCGAGGTGAGCGACTGACGCAGCAGCTGCCAGCACTCCTCGACATCGGAGGCGCTCATGTAGTGCAGGCCCATGAATTCCGGATTCTGTACCTGGTGCTGACGCAGTCCCGCGTCGATCTGCTGATAGGCGGGATTCTCCGACCAGGTGTCACGCGGTGGACGTGGCTGCGGGAAATCCGTCAACCACATCTCGAGCCCCTGGTTGGCGGGATCAGCGGCCAGCAGCCGGTGCAGGGCGGTGGTGCCGGTGCGGGGGAGTCCGGTGACGAAAATCGGTCGGGTGACCGGTGTGTCGGCGTACCCGGGATTGGCCTTCCACGCCGCTTCGCTCAAGGCGCGCGCGATCAGGCTGCCGCGCAGGAAGAATCGCGACATCTTGCTGCCGAGTTCGGTGAGCCCGGCCTCCTCGCGATAGGAGTCGAGCAGCACCTGCAGCGCCTCGGTGTAGTCGTCGGTGCCGAAATCGGTGAGGCCGGTGAGTTTGGTGGCCGAGGCGTGCAGGTCGGCGACGGTGCCGACATCGGTGCGCACGGTCATGCGGGGGATCTCCTAGCTCAGTTGTGGTATTCGCCGCAGTTGACGTCGAGGGTCTGACCGGTGATCGCGCTGGCCCAGTCCGAGGCCAGGAACACCACGGCGCGGGCCACTTCGGCGGGTTCGGGCAGGCGCGCGAGATCGGACTTCGCGGCGGTCTGGTCGTAGACCTGTTCGGCGGTGATGCCGTACTTGCCGGCGATCTCGCCGAAATACCACTTCAGCTGGTCGGTCCAGATGTAGCCGGGCAGCACACTGTTGACCCGCACGCCCTTGCCGCCCAGCTCGGTGGCCAGGGTCTGCGACATGGCCAGCAGGGCCGCCTTGGTGAGTTTGTAACTGCCGTAGCGCGGTTCGGAATGCCGCACGACCATCGAATTGATCATCACCACCGCACCCTTGGCCTCGGCGAGCGCGGGGGTGAACGCCTGCGTCATCCGCAGCCCGCCCAGCACCGTCATGTCAAGGCTCGACCGGATGTGGTCGAAATCGGTGCGCTCGAGCGGCTTCATCGATGGTGTCGAGAACGCGTTGTTGACCAGCGCGTCGACCCGCCCGAACGTGTCGACGGTCCGCGTGACCAGATTCGCCACCGCCGCGTCGTCGGTGATGTCGGTCGGCACGCTCAGCGTCGCGCCACCGGCGGCCTCGATCTCGGCGGCCACCTCCAGCAGCCGCGATTCGGTCCGCGCCGCCAGCACGACCGTCGCGCCCGCCGCGGCGGCCTCCAGACAGATCGACCGGCCGAGCCCGGGCCCGACCCCGGATACGACGACGACCTTCCCGTCCAACAGTGCCCCGCTCATCCGAGCATCCTCTCTGCGAAGGCCCGCTGCCGGGCCGCGATCCGATCACGCCAGCCCGCGGCGTCGATCCGGTTGTCCTCGAAGTACGGAAGGTGTTGCGCGACTTCGTCGATCGCCACCACCGCGGCGGTGGGCCCGTCGGCCTCGGTCATCGGCCGATCGGTGCGCTGCCACCGGAATTGCAGAATGCCGCGGGTGCGGCCGGTGGTCTCGATCCAGTTCGTGATCCCCGGATCGCGCTCGCTCACCACCAGCCGGATCAACCCGTCCGGATCCACCTGCGCCTGCGCGTGATTGAGGCTGGTCTGATGGTTGACGTAGTCCAGCGAGATGTACCAGAGACTGCCCAGCTGGAACCCCTGATACGGCGCATCCGATTTCGGCACGGTGATCACCAGCGCCTGATCGTCGGCGAGATCGAAATGCCCGACCGAGGAGTACTGGGTGCTCAACCCGCCCGGGGTCAGCCGGGGCGCGGTGAGGGTGTTCACCGGCAGATCCAGATAGAACCACTTCGGGAAGTTGAACCAGGTGTGCACTCGCGTGAGCAGCATCTTCGCGGCGGCACCGTACCGCTTGCGCAGCCGCGCCAGATCGGGTTCCACGGGCGCGGTGCCGATGGTGTCGACTCGTTCGATCCGGATCGAGCCCTTGCGCTCGGTCCAGTCGCTGTAGACCTCGCGCACCGCCAGCATCGACGCCCCCTCGCCGAGTGCGAAGTAGCCGGGCCCGGCATCGGGTTTCGCCGGTCCGAACCGGATCGAGAAGCTGCCGTCGGGCGCGATCGGAATCCGGCGGTCGTCGAAGGCGTCTTCACCACCGGGCACGTCGGTGGCGGTGTAATCGCCTTTGAGCACCTGGAAACTCAGGTCGACGGTGCTGCCACGCACCCCGCTGACCACGTACTCGGCCCCGGGCTCGATGTTCGCGTGGTAGTAGAGCGTGTCCGGATTGTCCAGGCCCATCTTGGCGTAGGGCCCGGTCGAGGACACGAAATACGGGTGACTGGTGCCGTGAGCGCCCGAGAGCCGCAGGCAGGCGGCGGCACTCGCGGCGAGATAGTCGTAGCCCTCGGCGAGATCCTGCTCGTCGCGGACGAATTCCGCACCGGCGATGAGCTTCTCGGCTTCGGCGACGGCGGCGAGGAACGGCGCGGTGAGCGGTCCCGGTGGGGCGGTGCTACCGGCTTCGGTGGCGGTACTGGAGTGGGTCAACGGTCTGCGATCCCTAGCTCTCGGAGGATATGGGCGGCGATCTCGGCGGGGGAGCCGAGGTCAGGGGTGATGACGAGGTCGGCGTGCTCGGGGCGCTCGTAGGGCGATCCGATGCCGGTGAAACCGGGCAGCTCACCCGCACGGGCCTTGGCGTAGAGGCCCTTGGAATCGCGGCGCTCGCATTCGGCCAGCGGGGTGTCGACGAAGATCTCGTGGAACGGCAGCTCCCGATCGGCGTGCGTGGTGCGGGCGCGCGTGCGCTGAGCGGCGTACGGGCTGATCACCGAGACGATCGCGATCGCACCGGAATCGGCGAACAGGGCGGCGACCTCGGCGACGCGGCGCACGTTCTCGTCGCGGTCGGCGGCGGAGAAGCCCAGGCCCGCGTTGAGGCCGTGACGCAGATTGTCACCGTCGAGCAGGTAGGCGGGACGGCCCGCGGCGACGAGTCGACGTTCCAGCTCGACCGCGATCGTGGACTTGCCCGACCCGGACAGGCCGGTCAGCCAGAGCGTGGTGCCCTGGTGGGTGCGGTCGGTGCGTTCCACCGCCGAACGGTGCCAGACAACGGGCCGTGGCGAGAGTGATTCCTCGGCATGCTCGATGTGCCCGGCGCCGGTGTCACGGCCGGTGATCATTCCCGCGGCGACCGTCTGATCGGTCACCGGATCGATGAGGATGAAGCTGCCCGTGCGCCGATTCTCCCGGTACGGATCCGAGAGCAGCGGTCGTCGGCTGCGCAGATGGATGCGGGCGATGTCGTTGAGCGCCAACGTCTCCACGTCCTCGACGCGGTGCAGGGTGTTCACATCGAGCCGGTAGTCGATGGCGGTGACCTCCGCGGGCGCGGTCTGCGCGGCGGTGCGCACCAGATACTGGGCGCCCTCGCGCAACTGCGCGTCCTCGGCGAACCAGCACACCATCGCGTCCAGATCGGTCCCGAGCTGGGGACGATTGCCCGGCCGGGCCAGCAGGTCACCGCGGCCGACATCGATGTCGTCGTCGAGCGTCAGCGAGATCGCCATCCCGGTGAACGCCTCGTCGACCTTGCTGCCGCCCGGCCCCCAGATCTCACGCACGTGCGAGGTGCGCCCGGCGGGCAGGACGACCACTTCGTCACCGGGTTTGAAGATGCCACCCGCGACGGTGCCCGCGTAGCTGCGATGATCGAGCCCCTCCTGCGCCCGGATGACGTACTGGACGGGCAGCCGGGCGTCGATGAGATTGCGGTCCGAGGCGATGTGGACGTCCTCGAGCTGGCGCAGCAGCGGCGGCCCCGGATACCAGTCCATGTGCTCGGACCCGTCGACCACATTGTCGCCGAGCAGCGCCGAGACCGGCACGAAACTCAGGTCACCGACCGTCAATTTGGCGGCGAACGTGGCGAATTCGGTGCGGATCTCCTCGAACCGCTCCTGCGACCAGTCCACCAGGTCCATCTTGTTCACACACACCACCAGGTGCGGCACACCCAGCAGCGTCGCCAGGAAGGCGTGGCGGCGGGTCTGCTCGGAGACGCCGGTGCGGGCGTCGACCAGGATCAGCGCCAGATCGGCGGTGGACGCCCCGGTGACCATGTTGCGGGTGTACTGCACATGCCCTGGCGTATCGGCGATGACGAACTTGCGGCGCGGGGTCGTCACGTAGCGGTAGGCGACATCGATGGTGATGCCCTGCTCGCGTTCGGCGCGCAGCCCGTCGGTCACCAGCGCGAGATCCGCACCGGCACCGCCGCGTTCGGTGCTCAGCCGTTCGATGGCGGCCAGCTGATCGTCGAACAGCGACTTGGAGTCGTAGAGCAGCCGGCCGATGAGCGTCGACTTGCCGTCGTCGACGCTGCCCGCGGTCGCCAGGCGCAACAGATTGCGGCGCATCAGAAGTAGCCCTCTCGCTTGCGATCTTCCATCCCGGTCTCGGAGATCCGGTCGTCGGCGCGGGTGGCGCCGCGCTCGGTGAGGCGGGTGGCCGCGGTCTCGGCGATCACCTTCGCCGGGGTGTCGGCGGCGCTTTCCACGCACCCGGTGCAGGTCGCGTCGCCGACCGTGCGGAACCGCACGGTCGCCTCGAAGGTCCGCTCCTCGGCGGAGGGGGTGATGAACCGGGTCGCGGACAGCAGCATGCCATCGCGTTCGACGACGGTGCGCCGATGCGCGTAGTACAGCGTCGGCAGTTCGACGGCCTCCCGGTCGATGTACTCCCAGATGTCGAGTTCGGTCCAGTTCGACAGCGGGAACACCCGGATGTGCTCACCCGCCTGATGCCGTCCGTTGTAGAGGTTCCACACCTCGGGCCGCTGCGCCCGCGGATCCCACTCACCGAATCGGTTGCGGAAGCTGAACACCCGCTCCTTGGCCCGCGCCTTCTCCTCGTCGCGGCGCGCGCCGCCGAACACCGCGTCGAAGCGGTGCTCACCGATCGCGCGTAGCAATGTGGTGGTCTGCAGCGGATTGCGTGTGCCACCGGCGCGTTCGACCGCGCGACCGGCGTCGATGTCGTCCTGCACCCGCGCGACGAGCAGCCTGGCCCCGGTGCGATCGGCGGTGCGATCGCGGAACTCGATCACCTCGTCGAAATTGTGGCCGGTGTCCACGTGCAGCAGCGGAAACGGCAGGGGCGCGGGCCAGAAGGCCCGTCGAGCCAGGTGCAGCAGCACCGCCGAATCCTTGCCGCCGGAGAACAGCAGCACCGGCCGTTCGAAGGTGGCGGCCACCTCCCGGAAGATGTGCACCGACTCGGCCTCGAGAGCCGCCAGGTGCGTCAATTCGTACCCCGCCTGCACTGTTCACCCACTTCGTTCCTGCGCTGTCGTCGGGCGGAAATCCGCCGACGAGTTGCGGTGTCGAATATTCGACGCTATTGTTCGATATTGTGACACCGACGATAAGCCGGGCCGTGGACGCCGGTCAAGAGGCGATTCCGGATCCGGCCCGCGATGCCGAAGTTTCCGGTGCCCCCTCGCCGCCGACGCACCGGGTGGTGCGGGTGCTCGAACTGCTGTCCCGGCACGCGACCGAACGCCTCTCCCTGGCCCGTATCGTCCGCGAAGCGGGCCTCTCGCGTGCCACCGCGCACGCCGTGCTCGCCCAGCTCACCGCCGACGGCTGGACCGTGCGCGACGACGACGGCTGCTACGGCATCGGCCTGCGCCTGCTGACGGTCGCGCGCCGCGCCGAGGCGGCTTTCCCCTTGCGTCGCACCGCGATACCGCACCTGCGCGCGCTGTCCGAGCAGGCCGGTGTGCCGGTGTTCCTCGCCGAGCGTGACGGCGAGAACATCGTGGTCACCGAGGTCGTCGGGAACCCGTCGGCCAGCTGGATCCGGCCGGGACGTCGGCTGCCGCTCGCGCCGCCGGTCTGCCGCGAATTCATCGCCTGGGCCCCGGAATCCGCGCGCACCGCCTGGCTCGCCACCGCCGATCCCGCCCATCGCGACCGGCTCACCCGCGTCCTCGCCGAGATCCGCACCCGCGGCTACTCCGTGGAACGCCTCGTCGACGACTCGACCCCGATGCTGGAAGCCCTTGCGGGCTTGCGTGATTCGCCGATCACCGCCGCCTTGCGCGCCCAACTCGGGTCCGTCATCACCGAACTGATCACCATCGACTACCTGCCCGACGAACTGGGTGCCGAGAACGCGGTGGTCACCCTCGCAGCCCCCATCCGGGATCGCGGCGGCGCGGTGGTGGCCGCGGTCGTCAGCTGCCCGGACACGCGTTTGTCGGCTCAGGAGCTGAACGACCTCGGCGCGGCCACCGTGGCGGCCGCCGACCGGATCACGAACGGCGGTGCGGACGAAGGCTGACGCTGCGATCTGCCGCCGGGCAACCCGGCCTCGACCCGACCATCGTGACGGGTGCGGGACGACATCGAGTCCGGTAGCGCGGTCGAACGTGCCGCTGGCCGCAATCCGCTGCAGATGGCCACGTTGCTGCACCTGCTGTAGGCCACCGTATTGCTGCGCGCGATCGGGTGCGCACCGGCGAGCGTAGGCGACATCGGTGGCGTCGAGGCCCGCAGCGATGAGCTCGCTTTCGCCGCGGTGTTCGGTGGTGCGGCGCCGCGCGCGTGTTGAGCTCCCGGAACGGGGTCGGCCCGGCCGGGACTCGCGTGTCGCCGCGTGCCGTTCGCCATTACCCTGTCAGGGAAGCCTGACGCGGTACGACCCGACGGACGGTCGCGGTGACAGGTGGCGAGGAGGGACGGGGACGTGGCGAACGACAGCGATCGGTGGTGGGAGGCGCCAGGAATGTCGGATCCGAACGCGGGCCAACAACCACCCGTAGCGGACCCGACACTCCTGGCAGGCGGCTCGGGCGGAAGCCCGCAGCCTGCCGCTCCAGGACAGCCTGGTGTGACCCCACCGGGTACGGGGCCCTACTCCCAACCCGCCGTCGGCCAGCCGTATGGCACTGCGCCGGTAGCGGATCCGACGATCCTCGCCAGCGGCTCCGGGGGAACTCCACCGCCTGCCGCTCCGCCGGGCTATCCCGGTGCGACCCCACCGGGCACAGGGCCCTACTCCCAGCCCGCGATCTCGCAGCCGACCATGGCGCAACCACCCGTGGCGGACCCGACGATCCTGGCGGGCGGCTATGGCGGAGCTCAGCAGCCTGTCGCGGATCCGACGATCCTCGCCGGGGGACAGTTCGCCGCGCCCCCGGGAACCACCCCGCCGCCTGGTTCGGGCCAGTACTCGCAGCCCGCGATCTCGCAGCCGTATGCCTATCCGCAACAGCAGTACCCGCCGCAGTACGCCGGGCAGCAGCCGTACCAGCAGCAGCCCGGGTACGCCCAGCAACCGTATGGGTATGCGCCCCAGGCGTATCCGGGCCCACCGCGCCGCAACGGTGGTTCGGGGACGATCGTCGCGGTGGTGGCGCTGATCGCGGTGGTCGTCATCGGCGGGGCGGTGGCCCTCGCCTACGCGGCAGGCGCGTTCGACGACAGTTCGACCGCGGCGTCCGCGACCACTTCGGTGACCCCGACCGGCCCACTGACCGGCACGTCGACGGCGCCGGTCTCGCCGGGTGCGCAGGGTGTGCTCATTCCCGAGTATCGCGTCGCCTATGACGTTCCGACGGCGTGGACGATCGACTCCGAGTACGCGAGCGTCTCGCTGACCGGTCGCACCGGAACCTTCGCCGGACGCGGCAAGACCTTCGAGGGCGCCAGCTTCTGCCCCGGCTCCGCCTACCGCGCGCTGGCGGGCGTCGGCACCAGCACCGAATCCGACCCGGCCGCCGCCGCGACCGCCGTGGCCAAGATCTCCGCGGAATCCGGCTACTCCGACTCCACCGGCGGCAAGCTCACCACACCCACCTCCCTGACCACCCAGAGCGGCCTGACCGGCCAGTTCGTCGAGACCTCCGGCCCGTGGACGCCCAGGGTCGCAGGCTGCACCGTCAACGCGTACTCGGTCTACACCTTCGCCTTCCAGAATGCCGCGGGCCAGGTGCTGGCGCTGACGATCCTGGCCGACCGCAACGCCACCGGCGAACTGACCGCCGCCGAGGCCAAGAAGATGATCACCAGCCTGCGCCTGGTGTAAACGACCGACGGGCCGCCGAGGTGCTGGCGGCAGGTGTGGCGGTGCACAAGGAGGTTCGGTCTGGCACTGCCGAGCCTCGACGTGGTCGAGTCGAACTCCGGCCAGTCCTAGTCGGCGACCTGTCCGGGCTCGGGCAGTTCGGCGTAGAACTCCCGCAGCGCGGCTGTGACGCCGACGAGTACGCGATGGGCGGCGGCCAGGTCGCTGTCGGGGAGCTCGCTCAGTGCTGCCTTGGTGCGGGCGCTGAGTGGGCCGAAGAATCCTGCCGCCACGGACATGCCGTGGTCGGTGTAGCCGAGGTGGACGCGGCGCCGATCTGTGGCGTCGGGTACTCGCTCGAGATGGCCGGATTCGATCATCCGCTCGACCAGGTAGGTCACCGCGGGCGCGGAGACACCCATGAGTTTGCTCAGCTGGCCGGCCGTCACCGGCGCGCCCTCGGCATCCGCGGTCGCTACGTGCATCAGCGCGCGGAAGTCGTTCGGGCGCAAGTTGTTCGACCTGGCGAAGACATGGCCGATCTGTTCGGAGATCGCGGTCAGTGCGCGCAGGTCCCGAGCGATCTCGGTTTGCAGCGCTGACCGGTCGACGGCCGGATCGGTGTTCGCGGTGTCCTCGCCCACGCGCTGTCTCCTCTCGCTGTTCGGCTGCGAGCTTAGCGTCTGGTCCGGGTGGGTGTTGCTCAGTAGTTAAGTTTCTGAAATAGTTTCGGCGTGCGAGTGAGCGACGGAAATGGATGGGACCGGTTCGCCGGGCTGGTCACCGGACGGCGATCGTGGGCGGTGCTGCTGGCCGTTCTCGTGGCCGCGGTGGCCGTGATGGGGTTGGCAGGCGGCAACGACAGCGCGGGGGAGGCCCCGGTATCGCTGCCCTCGTCGGCCGAATCCGCGCTGGCCGCCGAGGCTGCCGCGCGATTCCCGGATGCGGGGACCGCCACCGCGATCATGGTGGCCACCCGCACCGACGGCGCCGCATTGACCCCGCCGGACCTCACCGCGCTCGATGCCGCGCTCACCCGGGCAGGCGTGCCCACACCCGAGGGACCTCGCCTCGCGCCCGCGCCCGACGGACTCGCCGTCATCGCCCAGATCCCGGTGCCCGCGGAACTGAACGGCTTCGCGCTCACCGACCGGATCGCGGAGCTGCGCGGCGCCCTCGCCACCGACCTGCCCGAACCGCTGCGGGTGCAGGTGACCGGCGGCCCGGCCTTCGGCGCCGACATCGCCGACTCGTTCTCCGGGGCGAACGCCTTGCTGCTGATCGTCACCGCGCTCGTGGTGATGCTGCTGCTGATCGTCACCTACCGATCACCGATCCTGTGGCTGGTCCCGCTCACGATCGTCGGCCTGGCCGACCGCGTCGCGATCAGCGTGGACACCGCGCTGGCCCAGCTCACCGGCCTCACCTTCGACGGTTCCACCTCCGGCATCACCAGCGTCCTGGTGTTCGGCGCGGGCACCAACTACGCCCTGCTGCTGGTATCGCGCTACCGCGACGAACTGCACCGGCACCCCGACCATCGCGTGGCCCTGCGCGCCGCGGTGCGCCACGCGGCGCCCGCGATCGTCGCCAGCAATGTCACCGTCGTCCTCGCGCTGCTGACCCTGCTGCTCGCCCTGCTCCCCAACACCCGCAGTCTCGGCGCCTTCGCCGCGGCCGGACTGGTCGTGGCGCTGATCTTCGTGCTCGCGGCCCTGCCGCCCGCCCTGGCGCTGTGTGGACGACGGGTCTTCTGGCCGTTCGTGCCGCAGGCCGACGGCCGCGACACCGCCGAACACGGCGTCTGGTCCGCCGTGGCCACGCGCGTGGTCCGACGCCCCGGAGTGGTCGCCGGTATCGCGTCGGTGATCCTGGTGCTGCTGGCAACCGGGCTCGCGACCACCGATATCGGACTCTCACGCACCGAGCAGTTCCGGGTCCAGGCCGAATCGGTCGACGGGCTCGCGACCATGGCCAAGCACTTCCCGTCCGGCTCCTCCGACCCGGCCGTGGTAATCGCGCGAACCGACGCCGAGGCCGCCGTGCAGCGGGAACTGGATGGCGTGCAGGGGGTTTCGCGCGCGACCGTGAACGGAGCCTTCGACGGCGCCACCCGCTGGTCGGTCGTGCTGGACGCGGAACCGGGCTCGGCCGAGGCGTTCACCACCATCGAAGCGATGCGAGCGGCGGTCGGCGCGGTGCCTGGCGCGGAGGCACTCATCGGCGGATCCGACGCCGAGGCGCTCGACATCCGCGATGCCGCCCGCCGGGACCAGGCCCTGGTCATCCCGCTGATCCTGGTGGTCGTACTCCTGGTCCTACTTGCGCTGTTGCGGGCGGTTCCGGCCGCGGTGCTGCTCGTCAGTGTGACGGTGCTCAGCGCGCTCGCCGCGCTCGGCGCGGGCAGCTGGATCAGCGGCACGGTGTTCGGGTTCCCGGCACTGGACACCAACGTGCCACTGTTCGGCTTCCTGTTCCTGGTCGCCCTGGGAGTGGACTACACGATCTTCCTGGTGACCAGGGCGCGCGAGGAGGCCGATACCTACGGCACGACCAGAGGAATGGTGCGGGCCGTCGCCTCGACCGGAGCGGTCATCACCAGCGCCGGTGTGGTTCTCGCCGCGGTGTTCTGTGTGCTCGGTGTCCTGCCGCTGATCACGCTCACCCAGCTCGGCATCGTCGTCGGAATCGGCATCCTGCTCGACACCTTCGTCGTGCGGACCCTGGTCGTTCCCGCGCTGTTCGCCCTGCTCGGCGACCGGGTCTGGTGGCCGACCGTGCCCGCGAGAACCGAAGCCGCACAGGCCGAGCCGGTCCACGCCACCTGAGGTACCACCGCGCTGGCGCGTCGATGAGCCGGATCGGCACGAACATGGTGAGATCTGCGGATGCGGGTTTCGAGCGGGGCGGCTGCCGTCGCCGCGACACTGATCATGTCCCTGCCACTGGTCGGCGCCGGACCGGCGACCGGCGCGGTCTCCGACACGGCCTGCGGCTCGACCCTGTCGGCGACCGACATCGCCGAGGTCGCACGCCTGTCCGACACCTCGGCCCTCAGCGGCACCGACGATCTGGCCCGGCTCGAGGACGCGGTCGCGCGGCACCACCGCATCACCGCGATCCTCGTCGAGCACCGAGACCTGCGCGGGCTGTTCGCGATCGGGCTCGACGGCGTCGAATACGCCGCCGTCATGCCGCTACAGCGTGACCCAGGCGCCTTCCAGAACCGCGCCTACGCGCACGCGATCAGCCTCGAGCTGCTGAGCCGGTTCCTCGACAACCTGCACGCCGAATTCACCGGCGGCATCGCCGAACCGCAGTGGGCGCACTACTTCGCGCTGACCAAGGACTGTGAGGTGTCCCGCGCCAGAACGGCCATGGCCGGATACAACGCGCACCTGACCGTGGACCTGACCTATTCGGTGGCCGCGATCGGCACCAGACCGGAGAACGCGCCGGACTACTTCAAGATCGTCGCCGCGATCGCCGCGGCGGGTGACGTCATCATCGAGCGCACCAAGGCCGTCTACGACGCCGACCTCGGGCCGCTGTGGCGGTTCTACTTCGTGGGCGAGGGTTTGGATCAGCTCTTCGGCGAAGGTGTCGCCACCGAGCAACTGCTCATCGCCGCCGACCTCGGTGCGAACACGGTCATCTTCGCCAACGGTCTCGCCCTCCAGGACCCCGCGCTCGCACCTGCGGTTCGCGCCGAGGTGACGGCACTGTGGCAGGCGGCCGACCTGGCCTTCGAAGCGCTGGCTCGCGTCAACGCACTCTGACGCGAGAACGGCCCCGGACTCGCGGCGAAACCACAAGTCCGGGGCCGTCTTTCGAGACTCAGCCCGCGGTCTTCTCCTTGCCGCGGATCTCCACGATCGGCAGCACCAGCGCGGCGGGCGCGCCCTCGGGCACCACCGGCTGGACGGGCGCGACCGGCGCGATCCGCGAGTACCCGGCACTCTGCTCGGGCCGGGTGTCCACCTCACCCTTGTTCGGCCAGTAGGCGGCCGCGCGCTCGGCCTGGGCGGTGATGGTGAGCGAGGGGTTCACACCGAGATTCGCCGAGACCGCCGCACCGTCGACCACACTGAGCGTCGGGTAACCGAAAACCCGGTGATAGGCGTCGATCACGCCGTGCTCGGGATCGGCGCCGATGGCCGCCCCGCCGAGGAAGTGCGCGGTCAGCGGAACGTTGAACACCTCGCCCCAGGTGCCGCCCGCGACACCGCCGATCTTCTCCGCCACCCGCCGGGTGACATCGTTGCCCGCCGGGATCCACGTCGGATTCGGTTGGCCGTGGCCCTGTTTGGAGGTCAGCTTGCGACGACCGAACAGGCCGCGCTTGGTGTAGGTGGTGATCGAATTGTCCAGGTGCTGCATGACCAGCGAGATGATGGTGCGCTCGCTCCAGTTCTTCACGCTGAGGAAGCGCAGCATCAGCAGCGGATGCAGGATCACGACCCCGAGGAACCGCAGCCAGCGCGGGATCTTGCCGCCACCGTCGACCATCAGCGTCTGCATCAAGCCCATCGAGTTGGAACCCTTGCCGTAACGCACCGGCTCGACGTGGGTGTCGGGGGTGGGGTGGATCGAGGACGTGATCGCGACACCCTTGGTGAAGTCCTGGCCCGGCGCCAGCGTCTTGGTCGCCGCGCCGACGATCGACTCGGAATTGGTGCGGGTCAGCAGGCCCAGCTTGTCCGAGAGTTTCGGCAGCGCACCCTGATCGCGCATGGCGTGCAGCAGCTTCTGCGTGCCGAGCGTGCCCGCGGCCAGCACCACGTGCTTGGCGGTGTAGGTCTTGGGGGCCTTGCGCACCCAGGCGCCGGTGCGCTCGGTGGCGACATCCCAGCTGCCGTCGGGCAGCGGCCGCAGCGCCGACACCGTCGTCATCGGAATGACCTGCGCGCCAGCCTGTTCCGCGAGGTACAGGTAGTTCTTGACGAGGGTGTTCTTGGCACCGAACTTGCAGCCGACCATGCAGTCACCGCACTCGACACAGCCGGTGCGCTGCGGACCGACACCACCGAAGTAGGGGTCGGCCACGGTCTCGCCCGGCTCGCCGAAGAACACACCGACGGGGGTCTGCACGAAGGTGTCACCGACGCCCATGTCCTCGGCGACGGCCTTGAAGATCTCGTCGGCGGGCGTCATGTGCGGGTTCTGCACCACGCCGAGCATCTTCTTGGCCCGCTCGTAGTACGGGGTCAGCTCGGAGCGCCAGTCGGTGATCTCGCGCCACTGCGGGTCCTGGAAGAACGGCTCCGGCGGCACGTAGAGGGTGTTGGCGTAGTTCAGCGAGCCACCGCCGACGCCGGCGCCGCCCAGGATCAGGACGTCGCGCAGCGGGTGGATGCGCTGGATGCCGAAGCAGCCGAGCTTGGGCGCCCAGATGAACTTGCGCAGGTCCCAGCTGGTCCTGGGCAACTCGTCGTCGGCGAAACGGCGACCGGCCTCGATGACACCGACCGTGTAGCCCTTCTCGACCAGGCGCAGGGCGGTGACGCTGCCGCCGAAGCCGGAACCGACGATCAGGACGTCGAAGTCGGTGGTGCGCTCGGGCATGCGGGAGCTCCTCGATCGGTGTCAACAGTGACGTGGGTAACGCTAACGTCGACAGCCAGAGCTGTCAAAGTTAGGCATGGCTGGCCCTATGCTGGTCGCGTGCCCCGATACACCCGCGCCGAACTCGCCGACGTCAGTGGTGTCGCGGCGCGCACCATCCGCTACTACCACTCCCTCGGCGTCCTGCCGAAACCCGGCCGCGCCGGCAAGGAGGTGGTGTACTCCGACCAGCATCTGGACCGGCTACGCGACATCGTCGCCATGCAGGCGCGCGGGCTGCGCCTCGAGGCCATCCGCGAGGTGTTCGACGCCGAACCGCAGGCCGGTGACTGGCGCACGCTGTTCGACCCGAGGGCGGGGGAGCGCGCCGACGCCGTCGACGACGCCGAACTCGCCGAGCTGCTCGGCGAGCGCGACGCCGATGTGCTCGCCGAGCTGATCGCCGCGGGCTATCTCGAACGCGACGGCGACCGGTGGGCGGTTCCGGACCGGGCCATGTTCAAGGCCGCGCTGGTGCTCTACGACGTCGGCTTCGACGTGACGCTGAGCGGTGTGCTGCGCACCCTGATCAGCTCGCGCCTCGCCGAGTTGGCCGACGAGGTGGTCCGCACCGTGCGCGACGCGGCGGGCACCGCCTATGGCGGGGAGGACGTCGCCGTCGACCTGAGCCGGTTCCGTGACCGGATGCTGGCGGTGGCCTGGGAGGTCGGCGGCGCCACCTTCGCCGCCGAGATCGAACGCGCCGCCGCGGCGGACCGCCCGGTCGAGGACACGGTCGGACACCCCGATCTGCACGACGCCGCCGGTGGGCGATGATCGGAGGATGAGTTCCGATCAGCTCGGTCCGCGGGCCCGCGCCCGCGCGCAGACGATCGCCGAGATCAAACGCATCGGCCGCGAGCACCTGACCTCCCAGGGCGCCGCCGCGCTGTCCCTGCGGGCCGTGGCCCGTGACCTGGGCATGGTGTCCTCGGCGGTGTACCGGTACGTGAGCAGCCGCGACGAATTGCTGACCATGCTGGTGGTCGACGGCTACAACGCACTCGGCGACGCGGTCGACACGGCCCTGACCGACGCACCCGACGACCCCGCGACCCGGTTCCGGATCCTCGCGCGGACCGTGCGGGAATGGGCACTGGCCGAACCGGCCTGGTACGGGTTGCTGTACGGCACCCCGGTGCCCGGCTACGACGCCCCCGCCGAGGACACCAGCGCGCCGGGGGAGCGTGTGATCTCGACCATGCTCCGCGTCATCGACGGTGCGTACCGTGCCGGACTGCTCACCCCGCCCGGTGCCGAACCCGCGATCTCCGCCCGCACCGCCGCCGATTTCACGGCGATTCGCGAGGAGTTCGACCTGGCCACCCCGGACTGGCTGTTCGCCGCCGCGCTCGGCGCCTGGACCACCCTGTTCGGCGCCGTGAACTTCGACGTGTTCGACATGTACGGCCGCGACACCTTCACCGACCGGGCCGAGATCTTCGACCTCCAGATCGAGCAGCTACTCGGCTCGCTCGGCTTCGCCGTGCCGCGTCCGGTTTCCACGGACCGATCGGTACGGTAGCGATCTAGGTGGTTCCCGCGGTATGTGGGGTGAGAACTGTGTGAACGGCGATGCCCGAGGGCCTCGCCAACGAACGGGAGTACCCGATTGAATTCTCGCGAGGAAATCTTGCGCCGAGTCCGTGACGGGCTGCTCGACCTCCCCGACGACGAGCGTCGGGTGCCGATGCGCCGCTCCACGGGCACCGGCGAGACCGCCGATCCGGCCGAGCACGCCGCCGTCCTCGCTCGATTCGCCGAGCGGTTGCGCGAGCACGGCTCGCTGGTTCGCAATGTCGACCTGGCCGGCCTGCCCGCCGCGGTCGCCGACGTCCTCTACGGGATGAGCGTGCAGTCGGTCCTGGCCGCGGTCGAGCCCGGCCCCGCCTGGCTCGACCACTGGGCCAGCGCACCCGGCCACCGCGTCCTGCACGGCGGCACCGCCTCGGTGGACGCGGGCGACGCGGTCGTGCGTGACGCCGTGGCCGGCGATGCCTCCACCGGCTCGCTCGCCCTCGACGTCGACGGCGCCCCCGGCGTCTCCGAATCCGTCCCGCAGGTGTGCGTCGTCCGCGCCGACCGCGTCTACGGTTCCCTCCCCGACGCCCTCGACCGCCTCGACCCCCGCCGTCCCCTCGTCTGGCTCGGCGGCCCCGGCGACACCGGCCTGTCCCGCCAACTGGTGGTTCTGCTTGTCGAATAGCGGGGTGCCACCCGGCGGTGGAAACCCGTTGCGAGCGCAGTCGTTCGCCGCTAGCGTCCGGCTGCATGGTCTCCTGGGCTCACCTGCTGTCTTTCGCGGGGCTGTCGTTCCTGTTGGTGCTGATTCCCGGTCCGAGCGTGCTGTTCACCATCAGCCGAGCGCTCACGGTCGGACGGCGCGTGGCCCTGTTGACGGTGGTCGGCAATGCCGCGGGCGTGTACGCGCAGGTCGTGGCGGTCGCGTTCGGTCTCGGCGCGCTGGTCGCCACCTCGGCGACGGTCTTCACCGCGGTGAAACTCGCCGGGGCGATCTATCTGGTCTATCTGGGTGTGCAGGCGATCCGACATCGCGCGGACTTGGCCAGGGCGATCGAGCCGGGCGCGGTGACGCGGACCTTCTCCACCGCGGCCGCCCTGCGCGACGGATTCGTCGTCGGTTTCGCCAACCCGAAGACGATCGTGTTCCTCGCCGCGCTGCTTCCGCAGTTCGTCGACACCGCCCGGGGTGCCGTTCCGCAGCAGATGTTGCTGCTCGGTCTGTGCATTCCCGCCTTCGGCCTGATCTGTGACTCGATCTGGGCGTTCGCCGCCGACACCACCCGCACCTGGTTCGCGCGAACTCCACGCCGCCTGGCCGCACTCGGTGGGACCGGTGGCCTGGCCATGATCGGTCTCGGTGCCTCCCTCGCGTTCACCGGCCGAAAGGACTGAATCGGGCAAGGTCTCGATTTCGGACTCGCGGGGCCGCGGGGGTTGTCTGGGACCGTGAGTCTCAGTTATTCTCGGATCAACCGGTGTGACGGCGCTTACAGCGCTGGGCGGCCGGATGCGAACCGAGGAGGCACCGATGACGCTGACCGAATCGAGCCGTGGCGGACTCATCAGCGAGGAGTACCGAGATGCGTTGGCAACCCTGTCGCAGGGTTCTGTCGACCGGCATTTCGATCCCTACCTCGACATCGACTGGGATTCGCCCGAGCTCGCCCTTGACCCGAACGATGTGCGGTGGGTGCTCTCACCGAACGTCGATCCGCTCGGCGCGACCCAGTGGTATCGCGACCAGCCGCTCGACAAGCAGATCGCGATCGGCAAGTGGCGCACCGCCAATGTGATCAAGGTCGGCGCTGCCTTCGAGAGCATCCTGATCCGCGGAATGATGCAGTACATCATGAAGCTGCCCAACGGCTCGCCCGAGTTCCGGTACTGCTTGCACGAGATGACCGAAGAGTGCAACCACATCCAGATGTTCCAGGAGCTGGTGAACCGCATCGGCGTCGACGTGCCCGGCATGCGCCCGATGTTCCGGGCGCTCTCGCCGCTGATCGGCGTCGCGGGCGGGTACGCCTACGCGATCCTGTTCATCGGCATCCTCGGCGGCGAGGAGCCGATCGATCACTACCAGAAGGCCGTGATCCGCGAGGGCGAGAGCATGCCGCCGATGGTGTTGCGCACCATGGAGATCCACATCGCCGAGGAGGCGCGCCACATCTCCTTCGCCGGTGATTTCCTCACCGCGCACGTCGGCCGGATGGGCAAGTTCAACCGTGGCGTGTGTTCGGTGGCCTTCCCGATCGCCATGCGCTGGCTCGCGAACGAGATCATGGCGCCGCCGCGCTCGTTCGGTCCCGAGTTCGGTATTCCGCCGGAAGTGATCGAGCAGGCGTTCTGGAAGTCCGAGCACTCCAAGAAGATTCTGTCGGGCTACTTCGGCGACATGCGCCGCCTGGCCGACGACCTCGGCCTGATGAACCCGGCCGCCAAGCAGCTGTGGAAGCGGCTCGGCGTCGACGGGCCCAAGTCGCGCTATCGCAGCGAGCCCGAACGCAGCGCGCGCCACAGCGCCTGAGGGTGCCCCGGTGGCGGTGGTTCAGCCGCCACCGGCGGCCAGCTGGGTGATGACCGCCGTGAGTTGCTGCTCGGGATCGAGGGTGAGGCCGTGGCGGCGGGCGACGCCGTCGACCACGTGCCAGGCGTAGGAGGCGACCTCTTCGATCAGCTGATCCCTGGTCAGCACCGGATTCGGATCATTGGCCCAGCGGGTGACGGTGGCCTCGGTCATCGAGACGATGGCGAAGGTCATCGCGTCGGCCGAGCCGTCGTCGGCGACACCGACCACGCCCGCGAGGCCGGTGACCAGCGCCCTGGTCGAGGCCGCGATCGTGGCGATGAGCGCGCTCATCGCGTCGACGTCGGAATCGGCCTCGGAGGGCCCGGTACGCAGGAAATCGTGTAATCGGGGGTGCTCCTGGATCCACGTCACCACACCGCCCACGGTGCGCACGAGGATCTCGTGGATGGAGCCCTCGCCGATGTCGAGTGAGTCCTCGATGTCGGCGACGAACCGGTCGGCGATCTCGCTCCTGATCCGGCGATCCAGCTCGTCGCGCCCTGCGAACTGGCGATACACCACCGATTTCGCGAGCCCGGCGTGCTCGGCGATCTGCACGATCGGCACCTCGACACCGGTCTCCGACTGCTCGAGCAACTCGATCGCCGACAGCACGATCCGCTCCCGGCGGCTGTCGTTGTGCGGTTGCCATCGGGCTTGTCTGCCGCTCACGGCGCTGGAGGGGCGTGACGTTGCGCTCGACACCCGCCCGAGTGTAGAGCACCCGGGCTTGTCCGAATCCGCTACCGAGGGACCGACACCGGGTCGGTGCAGCTCGCGGGCAGGTCGACCAGCGAACACGCGGCGGGCGGCCGCGTCGGCCGATAGTCGGCGGCGACACCGCCCGTCGTGGCGATCTCGCGGTAGGCGGCCACCGCGTCGGTCGGTCGGCGGGTGAGGGTCGGGTCGGTCAGCACGTCGACCGTGTAGAGGCCGAAACGTGGTGTGTAGGAACCCCATTCGTAGTTGTCGGTGAGACTCCAGTAGTTGTAGCCCAGCACCGGGATGCCGTCGGCCACCGCACGTTGCACCCAGTAGACGGTGTCGCGCAGCGAATCGGCGCGGGTGTAGCCGTCCGGGCGCGGCAGGCCGTTCTCGGTGGGGATGCCGTTCTCGACGATGTAGAGCGGGCGGCCGGGGAAGCGCCGCGCGTAGTGGTCGAGCGCGTAGTAGATGCCCTCGGCCTGTAGCGGCATCGTCCAGAGCCGTTCGAGGTCGGGCACCTGCAGGTTGGTGGGGGAGTAGCCGTAGTAGTAGTCGATGCCGATGTAGTCGAGACGATCCGCGATCCGGTCGAGGATCGGACCGCTCACCGCGTCGTCGACCGCGGGGATGTAGGCGACATTGCTGGTGACCTGCGCGCCCGGGCGCACCTGATGGATGTAGTCGTAGATGCTGTTGTGCGCCTGGGTGATCCGCTCGCCCATGGTCAGGACATCGGCGGCGCCGATGCCGCCGTGGCGCAGTTCGTTGACCAGATAGATCGTCGGTTCGTTGAAGGTCACCCAGAGTGGATCCGCCGCGCCGTAACGATCGACCACCCGGCGGGCATTGGCCAGCCAGTTCGCCACGATCTCGGGATCGCGCCAACCGCCGCGGTCCACGGCCCAGCCCGGGAACACCCAGTGGTCCAGGGTGAGCATCGGCCGCATTCCCGCCTCGACGATCGCCTCGACCACGTCGTCGTAGAAGGCGAAACCCGCCTCGTCCCAGGCACCCGGCTGCGGTTGCAGCCGCGCCCACTCGATGCCGATGCGGTACACGCGCACACCGAGATCCGCGGCCAGCGCGATGTCGGAGCGGTAGCGGTTCCGGAAGTCGACGGAGTCGAGATACGGGTCGTCGGTGGCGCCGGATTCGGCGTAGCGGCGCCAATTGCTGTCGGGCGCATCGCCTTCGGCCTGGAATCCGGATGCCGCCACGCCCCAGAGGAATTCGGGCCCGACCGGTGCTATCCGGTCCGGTGCGGGTGGCCGGGCGAGTGCGGGGGAGGTGCTGGCCGTGAGCAGTGCCGCGACGGTGAGGGCGAGGGTGGCGAGGAGTCGGCGTCCGCTGGGGGAGTGCATGGCGCTCCTGGAGCTAGGGAGGAGAGGGGAGTGCGCTCAGTGTGCGACATCGGGCCCGGTCAGCGGGGGAAATCTTCCGGTGTGCCATATCGCCGGCCCAACAAAGAGAAATACTCATGTTCTTACGTAGATATGCGCATCTACTAATGAATAGCCCTCCTGAACCTACCAGCCAACACTTCGACACATGTCCACACCTAACCGGCGCAATTCGCAAGGAAGGGGAGGGGTGGATTGGGGACGTAGGTCCGGCTCAGGTGTCGAGGTCGATCGCGACGGCTCGCCCGGTGCGGAACCAATAGGAGTGCAGCTCGCGGATCTTCGACCGGGTCGGGAGACCCCGCAGGTGGATGGCGCATTCGCCGAAGTCGAGCGGGACGACGGTGTCGCACAGCAGGTCGCGCGCGGTGTCGAGTTCCGCCGGATCGGTGATCTCCCTGGCCGTCCCGCCATGGGTACCGCCGCGCAGTTCCAGCGTCACGCGCGGATCGGCGCGGACGTTGAGCAGCCAGGCATTGACCGCGTCCGGCTGTTCGATGGTGATGTTGGGTGGCATCAGCTGCACGAGATACGCGCGATCGCCCTCGCGCAGGACCCGCACGCACTTCGGCCGGGGCAGACCCGTCTTGCGGCCGGTGGTGGTGAGGACGCCGTAGCCGCGTGGGGCGCGGAGCCGGAAGAAGGGCAGCATGGCGGCGCTGAGCCGCTTACCGTCGCGGGCGCTGCGGATCAGTCGTCCGTGCTCACCGAGGACGGCTTCGGCGGCGGCGCGACGTGCTGCGTCGTCCATGACGTCCATGGTGCGCCGCGCGAGGGTGCGTCGTCCAGCATGTCGCGGCGGCGCTCCGGCGGTGCGAGTGAGTTGTCTCTCAGCGGGCCGTTGTGAGTGGGTGGATCGAGTTCGCTCGAGCCAGGATTCGTGGATGGTGTGGAATCCCTTGCCGCGCGTCGCGCGCGTGTTCGCGGAACAACCCTGGGTGATGCGTGGGGGCGTTGTCGTACTTCCGGCCGAGCGGCTGTTGCGCAGGCTCAGCGGTGGCCGATGGGGTGTGCTCGATCTGGCCGGCCTGCCGTCGATCGAGGTGACGGTGGTGGGCCGGAAGTCGGGGCAGCCGCGGACGACCTCGCTGCTGTGTGTGCCCGACGGGGACGGCTTCTATCTCGTCGGTTCGAACTGGGGCAAGCCCGAGCATCCGGCATGGTCGGCGAATCTACGCGCGGCCCGTACGGCGTCGGTGCGCTTCGACGGCAGCTCCGCGTTCCCGGTGACGGTCACCGAGATCGCCGGCGTCGATCGCAAGCGCGTCTGGGACCAGGTGGTCGAGTTCTGGCCCGGCTACGAGATGGAGTTCCAGCGTTCGGGTGGCCGCGAATTCCGGATCTTCCGGCTGGATCGGATCACCGACTGAACCGCGCACAACCCTCGTGATGCTAGGTTCACTTCCGCAGGGAACACCGGTGCGATTCCGGGGCTGTCCCGCAACTGTCACCGAGTAGCAGACCTTCATCCGATGGCCACGACCTCCCTGGGTTGGAAGGCCGAAGGCGAGCGTTGATCCGGGAGCCAGGATACCTGCGCCCTTTCAGGACCGAGTTTCACGAGGATGAAGATGCGAGTGTTCACTCGCCGCGGGCACACTGCCGCGCGGCTACCCGACCATGCTCCCGGTACGACGCGACGTCGCCGGTCGAAGGCAGCGGTCACCATGGCCGGGCTGCTCGCGGTGGCGATGGTCTTCACCGGTTGCGCGTCGAGCGAGACCGAGGGTGGCGCGGCGGCCTCGGCCAAGTCGCTGCGCGAGTCCGGTGACGGCGAGCTGACGATCTACAACTCCTACAAGATCGCCGGCCTCGACCCGATCGGCACCGGCACGAACTGGCTGTTCGACTGGGGTATCGCGGAGAACCTGCTGCAGATCACCGACGAGGGCGAGGTCGAACCGTGGCTCGCCGAATCGGTGACCCGCGACGGTGACACCCGCTGGATCGTGACGCTGCGCGACGGCGTCACCTTCCAGAACGGCAAGCCCGTCGACGCGGCGGCGGTCGCGGCGGCGTTGACCAGGCAGATCGCCAAGTCCACGGCGGCCCAGGTGTATCTGGATCCCGCGACCACGGCGACCGTCGACGGCGACAAGGTGGTCCTCACGACGCCGAAGCCGAACGCGATGGTGCCCGCCGCGCTGGCCGCGCGCGACAATTCGCTGCAGATCTACGACGTCGCCGCGATGGAAGCGGCCGGCGGCGACTCGGCGAAGATCGTCGGCGCCGGTGCCTATTCGGGCCCGTACGCGATCACCGCGTGGACCCCGGACAACCTGGTCCTCGCCCCGTACGCGAACCACTGGGAGGGCACGCCGCCGCTGAAGGGGGTCACGGTGCGCGTGGTGCCCGACGAGCAGGCGCGCCTGGCCGGGGTGCGCAGCGGTGAAGCCGACATGGCGTTCTACCCGTCCACCTCCGCCAAGCTGGAGTTGCAGGGCGACAAGGACGTCCACGTGCTGTCCTCGGAGCTGGCGCTGCAGTCGCTGCTGGTGGAGATGAATCTGAAGGCGGGCATCTTCACCGATACCGCTGTGCGCAAGGCATTCACCGCGGCGATCGATTACGAGGGCATCGCCGCCGATGTCGGCAACGGCCAGTTCGCTGCCGCGAAGAGCCTCTACCCGGACTCGCTGTCGTTCGCGGTGGACAACCAGGTCCACGATCTGGACGAGGCCAAGCGCCTGCTCGACGCCGCGGGCTGGGTGCCCGGTGGTGACGGGATCCGGGCCAAGGACGGCCGGAAGCTGGTGGTGCGGTTCGTGACCCAGGCGCAGGGCCCGGAGACCAACGATGTCGCCATCGCGATGAAGGACCAGGTCGCGCGCGCCGGTTTCGATCTGCGGATCGACAATGCCGAGGATTCCGCCGCGGTGAAGAAGGACCCGGCCGCGTGGGAGTCGTCGGTGGCGCTGAGTGGATCGCTGTCGGGCACCGCTGATCCGATCCAGCCGTATCTGGTGCGCTGGACCACCGGTGGTTCGGCGAACGCGCAGGGTGTGGCGAATCCGGAGATCGATGCGATCGGCGAGGAGCTGCGCGGCGAGTTCGACACCGCGCGCCGTGACGCGCTGCTCGAGCGGGCGCAGGCGATTCTGGTGCGCGACGAGGCCTATGTGGTGGCCGGGACGTTCAAGTACTTCACCGTGGTGGCCGGTCCGGAGTGGGCCGATTACCAGGTGTCGAGCGTGCGCAGGCACATCACCAGCCAGACCGGCAAGTAGCGCAGCTTCGGCGATGCGTTTTCTCGTCCTCGCCCGTCGCCGGGTGGTGGAGGCGGTACTCACGCTGCTGGGTGCGAGCGTGCTGATCTGGGCCTTGATGCCGTTGGCCCCGGGCGATCCCGCGCGAATGATCCTGGTCGCGCAGGGTGTCCCGGAGCCGACGCCGGAGCAGATCAGCGCGCTCGACCGCACGTTGCATGTGGATCAGCCGATCCTCGCGCAGTACGCGCACTGGGTGTGGGGTGTGGTGCGCGGTGATTTCGGGTTGTCGTTCGTGTCGGGTCGCCCGGTCTCGGGCGAGTTCTCCGAACGACTGCCCGCCACGCTGACCCTGGCCTCGGCGTCGCTGGTGCTCGCGCTGGTGTTGTCGGTGGCGCTGGGTGTGGTGGCGGCGCGGTATCCGCGCCGGTGGCCGGATCACGGGACCCGGTGGCTGGCGCTGGTGTTCGCGTCGGTGCCGGGGTTCATCGTGGCGTTGTTGCTGATCCAGGTGTTCGTCGTCGGGTTGGGTTTCGGTAAGGCCGCGCTCGACGGGACCTGGCGGCAGGTGTGGCTGCCCGCGGTGTGTCTGGCGATCGGCCTGTCCGATACCTGGTCCCGGTTGTTGCGGGCGAATCTGCTCGGGTTCCTGGATTCGCCGACCGCGGCGGTGTTGCGGGCGAGGGGTGCGTCGCGGTGGCGGATCCTGTGGCGGCACGGTGTGCCCAACAGCGCGGTGCCGTCGCTGCACGCCCTCGCTGTCGGCACCGCGGTGTTGATCGGTGGGGCGACGGTGGTCGAGACCGTGTTCACCTGGCCGGGTCTGGGCTCGTATGTGGTGGAGTCGGTGAAGACGCGGGATCTGCCGGTGATCCAGGCGTTCACGATCTTCGCGACTCTGAGCTATGTGGTCACCAGCGTGGTCGCGGATCTGCTGTCCGCGATGATCGACCGCAGAATCGCGGTGGACGCGTGACAGTTCGAGTGTTGCGGACCGGGTTGCCGTCGTCGGTGCGCGTCGGCGGGGTCCTGCTGGGCGTGCTGGTGTTGTTGGCGATCGTGGGCCCGTGGGTGGCGCAGTTCCCGCCGAACGAGCCGCACTACGGCGACAAGCTGGTCGCGCCGAATGCCGAGTTCTGGTTGGGGACCGACCAGTACGGCCGGGATCAGTTCTCCCGCGTGCTGAACGGGCTGCGGTTGTCGCTGCTGTCGGCGTTCATCGTGCTGGCGGGGTCGGCGACGATCAGCCTGCTGGTCGGGTTGGGTGCCGGGCTTTACGGTGGCAGGCTCGACCGGGCGGTCTCGCGGGTGATCGATGTCGTGCTCGCCATCCCGGGCTTGGTGTTGGCGCTGGCCGTGGTCGGCCTGCTCGGCCCCGGGTATCTGAATCTGCTGCTGGCGCTGGTGACCGCGAGCTGGGCGGCGGATGCGAGAGTCGCGCGGGCACTGACCTTGGAGGCGCGGACGCGGCCGTATGTGGTCGCGGCGCGGGTGGCCGGGGTGAGCAGACCGGCGATCGGCGTGCGGCATCTGCTGCCCGCGGTGCTCGGTCCGTTCCTGATCGTGGCCACCTTGCGGCTCGGTGGCATCGTGGTCGCGCTCGCGGGGTTGTCGTTCCTGGGACTGGGTGTGCAGATGCCGGAGGCCGAGCTCGGTGCGATGCTCGGTGACGCGCGCCGATTCCTCACTGCCGCACCGTGGTTGCTCATCGCGCCGTCGGTGGTGATTCTGGCGATGGCGGCCGCGGCGAATCTCATCGCCGAGGGTATGCGGGATCGTCGGGACAGCGGGGGACGCGAATGAGTGCGCCGATCGTGGAGATTCGTGGGTTGACGGTGGCCTATGCCGGGGGCGCTCCGGTGCTGCGCGATGTCTGCCTGTCCGTGGGTCGTGGGGAGACGGTGGCGGTGGTCGGGCCGAGCGGGAGCGGCAAGACCAGCATCATCCGCGCGTTGCTCGGGACGCTCTCGGCTGCCCGGGTCTCCGGCACGATTCTCGTCGATGGTGTCGAGGTGGCGGGTCGGGATTTCGCGGCATTGCGGGGCACTGTGCTCGGCTATGTGAGCCAGGACCCGTTCGGTGCGATGGATCCGATCATGTCGGTGGGCGCGAACATCGCGCAGGCATGGCGGATCAAGCGGAAGCCCGTTCCCGAGGGCCGGATCGTCGCCGATCTGACGGCGGTCGACATCGTCGACGCGGCGTCACGGATCCGCGAGCGGCCGTTCACTTGGTCGGGCGGAATGCTGCAACGCGGTTCGGTGACGACCGCGCGGGCACTGGATCCGGCGCTGGTGCTGGCCGACGAGCCGACCTCGGCGCTGGACGAGGCGAACGCGCATCGGGTGATGGCGGCGTTGACGGCCGGGGATTCGGCGTTGCTGATCGTCAGCCATGATCGGCGGCTGGTCGAGAAGTACGCCGACCGGGTGTATGTGGTCGAGGACGGCACGGTCGTCGAGTCGTCCTCATCGGCTCCGGTTGTCGCGGAAGCTGTTTCGACGCGCAAGGCGGTGCCGGCCGCGCCGCCGATTCTGCGGGCACACGGTGTCGCGAAACGGTATTCGACCGGCGGTGGGCTGGCGGCGACCGACCTCGAGGTTCGTCGTGGCGAGATCGTCGGGCTCGCCGGGCCGTCAGGGGCGGGTAAGAGCACGTTGCTGCGGGTCCTCTCCGGAGTCGAGGCGCCCAGTGCGGGTCGGCTGGTCTGGGACGGGCGTGATGGTCCGCCGTCGCCGGGCGAGGTCGGGGTGGTGTTCCAGAACGCGGTGGGCAGTCTCGATCCGCGCAGGCCGATCTACCGCAGCATCACCGAGCCGTTGAAGCCCCGACTACGCAGCCGTCTGAGCCGGGCCGACGCCCTGGCCGTCACGTCGACGGCATTGGCGCGGGTCGGTCTGGCCGATATCGACCCTGGTCGTTTCCCGCGGGAGCTCTCCGGTGGTCAGGCCCAGCGGGTGGCGATCGCGCGGGCGCTGGTCGGTGATGTGCGATTGCTGCTGGCGGACGAGCCGACCGCGTCCCTGGACGAGGCGTCCTCCGCGCGGATCTTCGAGATCCTGCGTGAGCTCGCCGACGGGGGACTGGCCATCGTGATCGTCTCGCATGCCGAGCGCACCCTGCGCGAGCTCGCCGACACGGTGGTCAGGGTCGATGCGACGCAGGAACGTCCCACTGGGCGATGACGGTGTCGGCGAACAGCCGCATGCTGGTGCGGATGGCCTCCGGTGCGGGTCCGGCCGGTTGGACGTTGCACAGGAAGTCGGTGGCGTCGGGCAGGACGAGGTCGCGGCGGATGGCGGTGTCGACCTCGGTGGCGGTGCCGAGGTAGCCGTGACCGGTGTCGATGTAGTCGCGGGCGGTGAATCCGGGCGGAAAACGGCCCGCGATGATCGAGGTCGTCACCCAGCGTTCGATGCCCGGCTTCATGTGCTCGAACGCGGTCGCGGCGGTGTCGGCGCACAGCACCGATCGGGAGACGCCGACGCGCGGTGTGCGTCCGGCGGCGTCTTGCGCGGCACGGTATTTCGCGACGCGCTCGGCGGCGAGCTCGTCGCGTGGGCCCTGGGGTGAGGAGTTGCGTCCGGTGAGTACGCCGAGGTCGAGTTCGGCGGCGAGTTCGAATCCCGATTCGGATGCGGTGCCGATCCAGAGCCGGTCGCGCAGTCCCGCGGCATTCGGCACCAGGTCGCTGCCCGGCCCGAGCAGTTCGCGCAGCTGGTGGAGGGTCTCGATGAATCGTTCGTGGCGTTGTTCGTGCGCCCGGCCGAATCGTTCGGCGGTCCGCGCGTCGGCCCCGGCGCCGAGGCCGAGTTCGAGCCGGCCGCCGCTGAGCGCGTCCACGGTGGCGGCGTCCTCGGCCAGCCGGATCGGATCCTCCAGTGACCCGACCACCACCGCGGTCCCCAACCGGATCCGGCTGGTGCGCTGCGCGATCGCCGCGAGCAGCACCAGCGGCGAGGGACAGTGTGCCCGCTGTGCCCCGAAGTGGTGCTGGGCGACCCAGAACGAATCGAATCCGCATTCCTCGGCGTGGACCGCCAGTTCCACGGCGTCCCGCAAAGCTGCCGCGGAGTCTTCGTCGCCGACAACATGGGAGATGAACCCGAACCGCATTACCCACCCGTCCCGTCACCGTCGTCGGTGTTCCACCGTAGTTCGCGAACTCCTGTCGTGCTGGGTCGGGTCGCGGACTCTGTGCGCGCAGGGTCGCTGCGGGCATCGTGGAGAGGTGAGTGAGCGCGTGGAACGTGCCGACGAGCATGACCGGGTGCTGGGTGTGGTCGACCGGGACGAGGCGATCGGGGCGCGATGGTTGCATCGGGTGGCGACGGTCGTGTGCTGGGATGTCGAGGGCCGGATTCTCGTCCATCGGCGACCGGATGACTCGGCACGGTTTCCCGCGCATCACAACTGGCGTTCCACCGATACTCCGCGCAGAGGCGGTGAAGTACTGGCTGTTGCAGGGGGTCTCGACGGTCTGGTGGAGTGAGATGTCGAGGCCTTCGGGAATCCGGATCCGGCGGCGGTAGTGGGATGGTGCCTGGCGGTAGCGGAAGGTGAGGCGTCAGTGGTCCTTCCCTGTGTCGCAGCAGCTGTCTTCGCAGGCGTCAGTGGTGGTGCTACCGAATGGTGTTGTCGGGCAGCATGTTTCGCCCTTCCAAGCATTGCGGCCTTCCTTGACAGCGATCACCGCGATCACCAGCGCGGCGACCGGATCGGCCCACGACCAGCCGAACACGCTGTTGAGCAGCAGTCCCACCAGCAGCACCGCCGAGAGATACGTGCACAGCAGTGTCTGCTTGGAATCGGCCACCGCCGACGCAGACCCCAGCTCACGACCGGCCCGGCGCTGAGCGGCCGAGAGCACCGGCATGATGGCGAGACTGACCGCGGCCAAGGCGATGCCGATCGTGGAATGTTCGGCTTCGCCGATCCCGAGCAGTGCCCGTATGGAGTCGACGGTGACATAGGCGGCGAGGGCGAAGAAGGAAAACGCGATGACCCGCAGCGCGATCTTCTCCCGCTTCGCCGGATCGCGCCCGGCGAACTGCCAGGCGACCGCGGCCGCGGAGGACACCTCGATCACCGAGTCCAGCCCGAACCCGATCAGCGCGGTCGACGACACCCGCGCGCCTTCGGTGAGCGCGATGACCGCCTCGATCACGTTGTAGGTGATGGTCGCGGCAACGAACCACTGAATCCGCCGCACCAGCAACGCTTTCCGCGCCGGATCCGGCCCGATCGGAACCAGCGCGGGCAACCCGAGCGATGCCATCAGCAGCACCCCTCGGTCTCGGAGTCGGCGCAGCACGCCGGGTCCACCGCGAGCACCAGCCCGAGCAGATCCCCCAGCGCCGCCCCGATCCGGGCATCGGCCAGCTCATACCGCGACCGCCGCCCCTCCGGCACCGCCACCACCAGCCCACACCCCCGCAAACAGGCCAGATGATTGGACAGAATCTGCCGAGACACCCCGATCTTGTCCGCCAACTCGGCCGGATACGCGGGCCCACCCCGCAGTTCGAGCAGGACCCGCGTCCGGGTGGTATCGGACAGCGCATGCCCGAATCGAGCCAGCGCATCGGTGTGCAGGACGGTCTCCATGCCGATGACAATACATCCAAATCTGTATTCAGGAAATACTGGATCGTAGGCGAAGTTCAGTAGCCGATGGTGAGACGCCGCTGGACGAAACGCGGGGTCTCGATCTCGGCGAGCAATGCGACGGCGGTGTCCTCGAAGGAGATGCGGCTGCTGCCGTTGAGGCGGCGCGGTGGCGGTGACGAACTCCGTATGGCAGGTGAGGGGGCTGGGGCGTTCTAGGGTGAGGGTCGGCGGGCACCGATGAGTTTCGGGTGTGGAGGAGGTCTACTCAGTCATGAGGAAACTGATCTATGGGATCGGTGTGTCCCTGGACGGATACATCAACGACCGCGACGGCAAGATCGACTGGACCGATCCGGACGATGAACTGCACCAATTCCACAACGACCGCTACCGCGAGCTCGAGATGTCGCTGCACGGCCGCCGACTGTACGAGCTGATGGCCGACTATTGGCCGCACGTGGCCGAGGACGCGCCGCCCATCCAGCGGGAGTTCGGCGAACTCTGGACGAACAAACCCAAGGTCGTGTTCTCGCGGACGCTCACCGAAGTTCACTGGAACAGCACCCTGGTCAGCGAGAACGCGGTCGAGGAAGTCCGCAGGCTCAAAGCCGGAGGTGACGGTGTCATAGAGGTCGGCGGTGCGAATCTGGCGGCCTCGCTGATCCCGCACGGACTGATCGACGAGTACCAGCTGTTCATCTCACCGGTGATACTCGGCGGCGGCACACCGGTGTTCCCCGCCGTGACGGACCGTATCGGGCTTCGATTGGCCGAGACCAGGCACTTCGACACCGCGGTGATGCTGCGCTACCTCGCTGCCTGAACGCGGGCCTCGCCGAGGAGGTCGAGCTGGCGCAGGTGATCTCGGCTGTCGAAGCCGATCCCGATTTCGTCGGCGCCGGCTTCGGCGAACTCGGCGAGGCGATCGGCGGCTTCCTCGGGCCCGCCGGTGAGGGTGACGGCGGCGATCCGATCCCGGCTCATGCCCGCGAAGTCGCCGAGTTTCGCGAGCATCTGCTCCCGGTCGGCGCGATCCTCCGGGCGGTCACCGAGCACCCCGTGCATGCCGAGTTCGACGCGCGGAGCCGGTCTTCCCGCCTCGGCGGCCAGCTCACGCAGCCGGGTGACGGCGCTGGACAGCTCGGCCGGTGTCAGAAAGGACGGCAGCCAACCGTCGGCCCTGGTGGCGATCCGCCGCAAAACCACCTCACTGGTCCCACCGCCGACATACAGCGGTGGCACGGTGGCCGCCGGAGCGAGCCGCAGCGAAACCGTCTCGGCCGATCCGGGCAGGGATGTCGGCTCACCCGCGATCAGTCCGGGTAGTTTGTCGAGCGCGAGATCCAGGAGGTTGCCGCGCCGCCGTTCGGGCGCGTCGAGCGCGTGCCAGAACGGTGAGCCGGGGAATCCACCGATCCCCAGACCGAGCCGAACCCTGCCCCCGGACAGATATTGCAGGGTCTGCACCTGAGCCGCGAGCATCGCCAGCGGTCGCGTCGGTACCGACAGGACGCCGAAACTCAGCGCGATCCGCTCGGTGACCGCAGCGGCGGTGGACAGCACCACCATGCTCTCCAGCGCGAGGGTGCCGTCACCGATCAGCACATCGGCCGCGCCGACGGAATCGAGCCCGACCGCCTCCGCGTGCCGGGCCACGGCCACGATGCCGTCCCGTCCGAGTGCGGTGATCTCCTCCATGGTCGGCAGTGCGACCCCGATCTCCAGCTCGCTCATCATGCATCCTCCGCGGTCGGCGTTCGCTCCATCCACCGCATCCTCCAACCAGAAGCCGGGTTGAGGTCAAGGTGACTTCGCACCGCGCACAGCGGCACCCCACGGTCCGGAGGACCGGGCGAGAATGCACTCATGGATGAGTCCTTGCGAGACGAATTGCTGGCCATGGCAAGGGAGGATGAGTCCGTCCGGGACCGTCTGGCCGCCGACGGCAGCCTGTTCGACGGATATCACCCCGAGATGGAGCGGGTGCACATCGGCAATGCCGTCCGGCTCGAACAGATCCTGGACACCCACGGGTGGCCGGGTCGGGAGCTGGTCGGCGAGGACGGCACCGAATCGGCGTGGCTCGTCGTCCAGCACGCGATCAGCCATCCCGGCCTCATGCGCCGCGGTCTGGAAATGCTCAGGACGGTGCCGGATCAGGACCCGGCCCGTGTGGCCATGCTGGAGGACCGGATCCGGTGCTTCGAGGGGCGGTCTCAGCAGTACGGAACGCAATTCGACTGGGACGACAACGGCGACCTCAGCCCACTCCCGATCGAAACCCCTGACGAGGTCGACCAGCGGCGTGCCGAGCTGGGTCTGCCCTCGATGGCCGAAGCCATCACCACGATGCGAGAGTCCCGCCCCGGCGACTCGGCACCTTCCGATCTCGCACGGCACCGGGCCGAGCAGGACGCCTGGGCGCGCCGGGTCGGATGGCGCGTCTAGGGCGAGGGCTCAGAGGCCGAGTTTGGTGACGGCGTTGTCCTCGAGGGGGTTGGCGGTGCGGATGTAGTTGTGCACCGTGCGGGGGTTGGACCAGCGGCCCTGGCGCATGATCTCGCGGTCACTGGCACCGCCGAGAGCGGCCTGGGTGGCGAAGCCCGCGCGCAGGGAGTGGCCGGAGAAGAGGGTGGGGTCGAGGCCGGCGCGCGCGGCGTAGCGCTTGACCAGTTCGGCGACGGCGCGGCCGGACAGGGCGGTGGGGGCGATGCCGCCGTGGCGGGTGATCGTGGGGAACAGCGGTCGATCGGGGTCGTTGCCGAGTGGTGTGCCGGTGAAGCCGTGGCAGCGGTGGATCGCGGGGTCGGTCGCCGGATGTTCGGTGGTCCAGGCGCGGGTGCCCCGGTCGCCGGTGGCTGCGTGGATCTCCAGCAGCTGGACCCAGTCGGCGAACGCGCAGACCGGGCAGGTGTGCGGGTGCTGTCCGCGCGGCAGGGCGACGCGTTGTTCGGCGATGCCGGTCTGGTCGGTCTTGGTGGTCGGCAGGTGCACGACGAGCAGTGGTTCACCGGTGGTGTGATCGGTGCGCACGTGCACGTCGCTGACGCGCAGACCGGCCAGTTCACTGCGGCGCAGGGCGCCGGCGAAGCCGACCAGCAGGGCCAGCGCGTCGCGGCGGCGGGCGGGTTCGGTGGGCCAGCCGGGCTCGGGGAGCTGGGCGAGCAACTGGTCGAGGGTGTGCAGCAGCACCGGTCGTTTGCGGGTGGGTGGCGTGCGCCGGGTGCGCCGGATACCACGCAGGGTGAGGCGGACGACGTCGGAACGGGTGGGTGAGGGCAGTCCGTTGGCGGCGTGCACGGCGGCGATGGCCGCGGACTTGCGGTCGAGGGTCGCGGGGCTGAACGCCCATGCGCCACTGTCGCGGCGGGCGTCGGCGGCTGCGGCCAGATAGACGGCGACGTCGAGGGGGTCGGCGGGCAGGGCCTGGCGCCGCTCGGTCGCACACCATCCCGCCCAGGCGATCCAGTCGGTGCGGTAGGCGCGCAGGGTGTTGGCCGACTGGGAGGCCTCGAGATAGCGGCGCAGCGCGCCCGCCTGGGTGTCGTCGAAGCGTTCGCGGACCAGGCGCAGGGCGGCGGTGTCGACGAGGACGCTGCGCACGCCTCTGCGCAGTTCGGTGCGCACCTGTTCGGGCAGTACGACCGCCTCGCTGCCGCTCACCTGGCCGCTCCTCGCGTGAATCGGTCTGTCGCCGACGACTCCTGGCGATCGAGCCTAGACGAACGATTCCCAGCCGTCCTACGGTGTCACCGTGAGGAACGACCGCCGCCTGCGCTGCCTGGTCGTGGATGAGGCGAAGTGGTACTGGACGGTCCGGCAGCGGGTGCGGCCCACCTACGCGGCGTGCAGCACCACACTCACCCTCCGCCCCGAGGGGGTCCGCGCTGGTCTGGTGCTGGTCTTCCGTCCCGGGCCGGACAGAATCATCGCCAACACCTCGTTCGATTCCGGAGCCCTGATCCGCCTGCCGGACCGCGACTACCTCAACCTGTACGAGCCCGCGACGGTGCGTCGCCTGTTGGACGCTGCCACCGGCCACTGGACCGGTGAGCCCGTCGAGCTGGACGGCTGGCCGTACTTCGACGCGGTCGTGGACCGATCACCAGGTCACGGCAGCTCTTCGAGTTCGGCGAGCTGAGTGTGGATGTAGGCGGCGAGCCGATGACGTGCCGCGCCGGTGAGGTAACTGGTGTCGCCGAGTCGCGGGAAGTGGTCGTCGATCGGCTCGGAGAGGGTTTCGGTGGGGTCGGGCGTATCGCCGACGAGTTCGAGACGTGCCGGATGCTGCTGGGAGAGAGGAACATTCGGTTCGTCCGGGTCGGTGGTTGCTGCTCCGGTACGTACCATGCCTGAACCCTAACGTTTTGGTTACAGTCGTTGCCAACACGATAGGCCCGACAGTGATTACCGCCACGTTTTGATCCCGGCGGGTCATGATGGGTTTGACCAGGCCGCCAGAGGTCCACTATGGACGGATGGAGGTCGTCATCGCCGAGACGGAGATCCGCTTCGCGAACTATGAGTTTCCCGGCGCCACCGTGTATCCCGGTGGAGTGGTGCCGGTGCCGGAGATCCGAGACATCGATCCACGTGCCATGCCGCCGGAGGTTCGCACCGTGCACGGGGAAACACTGTTCCTGCCGTCGGTGTGTCAACCGGAACTAGACGAGTTCCGCCGCCGCAACGCCATCCCCGTCCAACGGCGCCCCGATATCTGGTCCGACCTACTCGAACCATTCCTCGACACCTCGTTCGGCCAGGAGCACAGCCGTGCCACCGAACAGCGGTTGGAGCGGGCGGGCCTGTCGCTGGCCGAGGTCATCGAGATCCGCCGCCGCGTCCAACCGGCGATGGTCGCCTACAACTTCGACAGCATGCTGTGGGAGTGGGTGCACCTGGGCCTGTTCGACCTGCTGAGCGCCGCGAGCGGTTCCCTGGTCCCACCCGCGGTGTGCGCGACCCTGGGCGACCCGGAACGGCTGTACTCCTGGGCCATGCATATCGCCGAACGGACCGGTGACAAGGCCGCCGACGGCAACGGCTCGTCGCCGGAACAGCACTCCCCGCCGAGCTGAGCGCGGGCAGGACGTCTAGATCGGGCGGGGATCGGGGACCGGAGCGAAGCGGTGCACGTTGGTGGGGGCGGTCTGGGGCACGGCGGGATCATAAGGGGCTGTGGTCTAATCGGTGCGTGACGATGTACGCGCAGCAGTGGTGGCCGCTCTCCTAGCGGCTGTCTCGTTGTGCACGGCCGCCCTCGTGAGCGGCCAGTGACTATGTCTGTTTCGGCCGGTCGGGGGCGTCCCTGACCGGAAGGACCATCTTGAACGGCAACAAGGGCACCGGTGGGATCGGCGAGATACTCGTCAGTTCTCGCTCCCTCGACGAGTACCGGGCGATGTTCGCGCTCACCGATGCCGATCTGCGGCGCCGGATACTGGACTGTCCCGGTGGGGCAGCGGGGTTCACCGCGGAAGTGTGTCGGCGCGGCGGTGATGTCACGGCGTGCGATGTCGCCTATGCCGACGGTGGAATCGCGCGGGTGGCGGCCTCCGCAGTGGCCGAGGCCGAGCGCGGTAACCGGTTCGTGCGTGAGCGTGTCGAGTCCTTCCGCTGGAGCTTCTTCACCGACCCCGACGACCACCTCCACGCGCGCTGCCGCTCGGCCGCCGATTTCGCCGCCCACAGCATGGCCGCGCCGGACCGCTATCGCGCCGCCCGCCTGCCTGCACTTCCCTTCGCCGACAACAGTTTCGATCTCGTCCTGAGTTCGCACCTGTTGTTCAGTTACGCCGACGACCTCGACTACGACTTCCATCGTGCCGCGATCACCGAACTGGTGCGGGTCGCGGGTAATGAGGTCCGGCTGTTTCCGCTGGTCCCGGTGGGGTCGTCGGTGCGGTACGCGCGGCTCGACGAGTTGCTCGACGACCTCGGGGAGAACGGGATCGAGAGCCGAATCGTGCCGGTGGACTACGAGTTCCAGGCAGGTGCGCACGAGATGCTGGTGTGCGTCAGGTAGTCACGGGTGCGGTGACCCAGTCGGTCATCACCTGGGCGAGGGCCCGCACGCCGTGATGACAGTCGGTGGGTTCGGCGAATTCGGCGGGGGAGTGGGAGACCCCGGTGGGGTTGCGGACGAACAGCATGGCGGTGGGGACCTTTTCGGACAGGATGCCCGCGTCGTGCCCGGCGGCGGTCGGCAGGATCGGCACCTCACCGAGCATCGCGAGGCTGCGCAGTAGCCGGTCGCGGACCTCGGCGGGGAATTCGACGATCGGGGCGACCGATTCGGCCGTCACGGTGAGGTCGATGCGGTCGGCGTGGGCTCGGGCGGCTGCCTCGGCCTGGATCTGGGCGACCAGGCGGGTGAGGGTCGGTTCGTCGGCAGCGCGGGCGTCGAGCCAGGCGCGAACCTCCGAGGCGATGGCATTGGTGCCGTTGGGCAGCACCTGGACCTTGCCGAAGGTCGCCACTGCTTCGTGCGAGAGTGCTGCAGCGCGGGCGAGGTGCACCGCGGAGGCGAAGGACAGCATCGGGTCGCGGCGGTCGACCAACCGGGTCGCCCCGGCGTGGTTGGCCTCCCCGGTGAACAGGAACTCCCAGCGTCCGTGCGGCCAGATAGACGAGGCCACCGCGACCGGAGCGTCGATCAGATCGAGTGCGCGCCCCTGTTCGACATGCAGCTCCACGAACACCCCCACCCGTGCGGCGAGTGCGGGATCAGCACCGAGATGCACAGGGTCACGCCCGGCACGAGTCATGGCCTCGGCCAAAGTGATCCCGTCATGATCACGCAACGACAGCGCCCGCCCCGGCGCCAGCGCACCCGTGCTGAGCTGTGACCCGATGCAGGCCACCCCGAACCGGGCACCTTCCTCGTCGGAGAACGCGGTGACCGCGATCGGCCGATCCGGAACGATCCCGCGTTCCCGCACGACATCGATCGCCGCGAACGCCGACACCACCCCGAGCGGCCCGTCGAACGCCCCACCATCGGGCACCGAATCCAGATGCGACCCGGTGACGAACGCCTCGCGCGGTTCCCCGCGATACCCCGGCGGCAACCACCACGCCCACAGGTTGCCGTTGCGGTCCTCCTCGACATCCATGCCGCGACGGGCAGCACTGTCGCTGAACCACTCCCGCAACGTCAGATCCGCATCGCCCCAGGCGAATCGCCGATAGCCGTTGGTGTGGCGATCACGCCCCACCTCGAGAATCGACGCCCACAGCTCGTCGAACGCCTTCACTTCGCATCACCGGGAATCCAGCCGGTGCCCGCCAACGGCACCCTGGCCATGGCGGCGGCCTCGATCGTGAGCGCCACCAGATCCTCGCGTTCGAGATTGCGCAGATGCGATTTCCCGCACGCGCGAGCCAAGGTCTGGGCCTCCATCGTCAGCACCCGCAGATAGTTTGCCAGCCGCCTGCCGCCCTCGACCGGATCGAGGTTGCGGGCCAGTTCCGGGTCCTGGGTGGTGATCCCGGCCGGATCCCGCCCGGCTTGGAAGTCGTCGTAGCTGCCCGCCGCGGACCCGAGCGCCTCGTACTGCGCGGCGAAACGCGGACTGTTGTCACCGAGGGCGATGAGCGCCGCGGTCCCGATGGCGACCGCGTCGGCACCCAAGGCCATCGCCTTGGCCACATCGGCGCCGGACCGGATCCCGCCGGAGACGATCAACTGCACCTTGCGATGCACATCGAGCTCCTGCAATGCCTGCACCGCCTGCGGAATGGCAGCCAGTGTCGGAATCCCGACGTGTTCGATGAACACCTCCTGGGTCGCGGCGGTGCCGCCCTGCATCCCGTCGACCACCACCACATCGGCCCCGGCCTTCACCGCGAGCTTGACGTCGTAATAGGTGCGGGTCGCACCGACCTTGATGTAGATCGGCTTCTCCCACCGGGTGATCTCGCGCAGTTCGAGGATCTTGATCGCCAGGTCATCGGGCCCGGTCCAGTCCGGATGACGGCACGCACTGCGCTGATCGACTCCCGCGGGCAGCGTGCGCATCCCGGCGACCCGGTCGGTGATCTTCTGCCCGAGCAGCATGCCGCCACCACCGGGTTTGGCACCCTGGCCGAGCACGATCTCGATCGCGTCGGCCTGACGCAGATCATCGGGATTCATTCCGTACCGTGACGGCAGGTATTGGTAGACAAGGTGTTTGGACTGCCCGCGCTCCTCGGGCGTCATCCCGCCGTCCCCGGTCGTGGTCGACGTGCCGACCGCACTGGCGCCCCGCCCGAGCGCCTCCTTGGCCTGCCCGGACAGCGCACCGAAGCTCATCCCGGCGATGGTGATCGGAATGTCGAGGTGCAGTGGATGTTTCGCGTGCCGGTCACCGAGCACCACATCGGTGTCGCAGCGTTCGCGGTACCCCTCGAGCGGGTAGCGCGACATGGAGGCGCCCAGGAACAGCAGATCGTCGAAGTGCGGGAGTGCGCGTTTGGCGCCCCAGCCGCGGATGTCGTAGATGCCGGTGTCGGCGGCGCGCTGGATCTCGGCGATGACGCGACGGTCGAAGGTCGCCGATTCGCGCAGGGCCGGGTTGTCGATGCTCATGCTGCCTGCCTTCTAGTACGCGCCGGCGTTGTCGACGTGGAAGTTGTAGAGGGTGCGGCCGGAGCCGTAGCGGGTGAACTCGGCCGGGTCGGCGTCGAATCCCGCGGCGTCGAGGAGCTCGCGCAGTTCCTCGAGATGCTCGGGGCGCATCGGTTTGCGGAGGCAGTCCGCACCGAGCGAGGCGACGCTGCCGCGCACATAGATGCGTGCCTCGTAGAGCGAGTCGCCCAACGCCTCACCGGCGTCACCGCACACGACCAGCCGCCCGGCCTGCCCCATGAAGGCACTCATGTGGCCGATATCGCCGCCCACCACGATGTCGACACCCTTCATCGAGATCCCGCACCGCGCGGACGCATTGCCCTCGATGACGAGCAACCCGCCGTGCGCGGTGGCCCCGGCCGACTGCGAGGCGTCGCCACGCACCCGCACAGTCCCCGACATCATGTTCTCCGCCACCCCGACCCCGGCATTGCCGTGCACGGTGACGGTGGCGCGCTGATTCATCCCGGCGCAGTAGTAGCCGACGTGCCCGTCGACGTTCACCTCGACCTCGGTGTTCAAACCGCAGGCCAGTGCGTGGGCGCCGCGCGGTCGCAGCACGGTCGCCGAGGACGCCGCGGGCAACGCCATAAGTGTTTCGTTGACCGTGCGCAGCCCGGCGGCGGCCAGGTCGAGGACCTGCGTGGTGGTGGGTTCGGTGGTCACTGTCGGCGCCATAGGTAGACCTCTTCCGGTTCGGGCTCGAAGATGCGGGCGTCGGCCACGCCGGGCAGATCGGCCAGGGCCCGGTATTCCGAGGCCATGGCCACCCAGTGGTCGGTTTCGGCGATCACCGCCGGTTTGCAGGCGATGGGGTCGCGGACCACGGCGAAGGAATCGCTGGTGGCGACGAGCAGGGTGTAGAAGCCGTCGAAGACGTCGTTGAGCCGCAGCAGCGCCTTCTCCAGATCGGCGCCCTCGGCCAGTTCCCGCGCGACGAATCGCGCGCCGACCTCGGTGTCGTTGTCGCTGTCGAACACGGTGCCGTGACGTGCCAGCTCGTGGCGGATGCTCATGTGATTGGCGAAGGACCCGTTGTGCACCAGGCACTGCCCAGCGCCGACCGAGAACGGGTGCGAGCCCTCGGCGGTCACCGCGGATTCGGTGGCCATGCGGGTGTGCCCGATGCCCTGCCAGCCCTGTGCGGCAGGCAGACCGAAATCGCGGGCGAGCGCGGCCGGGTCGCCGACGCCCTTGAGCACGGTGAGATCGGCGCCGAAGCCGATGATCCGCGCCTGCGGTGTCGCCACGCGCACGGCGTCCACCAGGGCCTCGGCGTCGAGCGGGCCGTGCACGACGGTGGTCGGCGCGAGGTCGTGTCCGGTGATCGTGACACCAGTGGTGCGAGTGAGCGCCTCGGCCAGCTCGCGCACCGGCAACGGATTGTCGAGCAGGGACACGGTCGCGTGCCCGGGCGGGGACCAGACCGGGTCACCGTAGACGGCCATCCCGGCCGAATCGGGTCCACGGTCACACATCTGGGCGAGCATGCCGGTGAGCAGCTCGCCCAAGTGCGGGTAGAGCGCGGGGTCGCGCAGGTGTAATCCGACGATTCCACACATGGAGAACTCCTGTGAGTCAGAAGGCGGTCAGGTAGTGGTCGATCTCCCAGGGCGAGACCGTGTTGTGCCAGGCGAAGAACTCCTCGCGTTTGCGCTGGGCGAAGTACTCGGCCACACCGGGGCCCGCGATGTCGAGGGCGGCGGTGAGCACCGGGTCGGCGTCGAAGGCGTCCATGGCGTGCACGAGGGTCATCGGCAGGAGGCGATCACCCTTGCCGCCGGGTTCGCCGGGATCGAGGGCGCGGTCGATGCCGTCGAGCCCGGCCGAGATGGTCGCGGCCGCCGCCAGATACGGGTTCGCCGAACCGTCGGAACCGCGCAGTTCGACCCGGTTGCGGTCGGGCACCCGCAGGAAGTGCGTGCGGTCGTTGCCGCCGTAGGTGGCGTGCCGGGGTGACCAGGTGGCGCCGCTGGTGGTCGAGGTGGCACCGATTCGCTTGTAGGAGTTGACCGTCGGCGCGATCACCCCTTGCAGTGCGCACGCGTGGTCGAGGATGCCCGCGATGAACGCGTACGCGGTGGCCGACAACCCGAGCCCGCGCGGGTCGGCGGCATCGGGGAACACCGGGGTGTCGCCGTTCCACAGCGACAGATGCAGGTGCATCCCGGTTCCGGTGCGATCGGTGAACGGTTTCGGCATGAACGTCGCCTGCATACCGCGCTTCTCGGCGATCATCGAGAGCAGATAGCGGGCGGTGATCACCCGGTCCGCGGTGGTCAACGCGTCGGCGTAGTCGAAGTTCTGCTCGAACTGGCCGTTGCCGTCCTCGTGGTCGCTGGCGTAGTTGCCCCAGCCCAGGGAGTTCATCGCGGTGGAGACCTCGGTGAGATGGTCGTACATGCGGGTGACATCGCGCGCGTCGTAACAGGGTTGATGACTGCGGTCGGCGATGTCGGCGGTAATGAGTTCGCCGTCGGCGGTGCGCCCGAGCAGGAAATACTCGATCTCGGCACCGACATTGACGGTGAACCCCCGCGCTGCGGCCGCTTCGAGTGTGCGTTCCAGGATCACCCGCGGCGCGAACGGCCACGGCTTGCCCATCACGTGCGGGGTGCAGTGCACCAGGGCCAGCCCGGGGCGCAGGAACGGGATCGGGGTGAAGGTGCGCACGTCGGGGATCGCGACCAGATCGGGATCGCTGGGCTGCTGGCCCATCATCCCCGCCGCGTACCCGGCGAATCCCACGCCGTCCCCGGCCAACAGCTCGACGGCCTCGACCGGAACGAGTTTCGCGCACGGTTTCCCGGACAGAGTGACGAACAGGGCGAGGATGAATTCGGTGCCCGCGGCGCGGGCGAGCTCGGACAGGGACGGTGCGGTGGCGGTGGCTTCGGCGGTGTCGAGGGCCATGGTGGATCTCCTTTGTTGTCAGCGCATTTCGCCCGCTCCCGCGTACGGATGCGGGCTGAGAAGTGGTCGGCCCTCGGCGAATCGCGAGTACCGGAAGTCGGCGGGGTCGACGTGGGGCAGGCCGGTGTGCCCGTCGAGGAGCAGGTCGGCGACCAGGCGCCCGACCGCGGGCGAGATCTTGAAACCGTGCCCGGAGAACCCTGTCGCCAGGAACAGTCCGTCGGCGGGTGCGGGGCCGATGATCGGGTTGTAGTCCGGTGTCACGTCGTAGGCGCCGACATAGCTGCCGGTGACGCGCGGGTCGGGCATGTGGGGGAGCCGGCGGCCGAGCCGGTCGATGACCTTGTCGACGGTGGTGTCGTCGGCGCGGTTGCGGTAGTCGTCGGGGTCGAGGTACTCCGGTGCCGCGTGATCGCTGTTGCCCACCAGCAGTTCCCCGTTCGGTTCCCGGCACAGGTACTGCAATCCGGCCAGATCCGACAGCACCGGCACCGGCGGCGTCGGCTCGCCCTGATCGACCAGCACCAGCTGGGCACGCTGGGCCCGCACCGGGACGTCCACGCCGGCCGTGGCCGCCAGCGCGGGAGTCCACGGTCCGGCCGCCAGGATCACCGTCGCGGCGTGCACCTCGGTGCCATCGGCCAGTACCGCGCCGAACACGGTGCCGTCGGGATGCTGCAGCAGGCCGGTGACGGTGGCGCCCTGCCGAATCCGCACCCCGAGCGCCCGCGCCGAGGCACCGAACGCCATCCCGGTCATGTAGGCCTCGCCGCGCCCGCCCTGCGGTTCGTAGGCGAACGCCGCGAAGTCCTGCAGGCCCAGCCCTGGCCACAGCGCGGCCATCTCGTCGTGGTCGATGAAGTCGACATCGATCCCGAGCTGCTGCTGCATCGCCACATTGGCCTTCAACGGGGCGATGTTGTCCTCGCCGACCCCGACGACGTATCCGCACGGCCGGAAACCCATGTCGTCACCGAAGATCTCGGTGGCCCGCTGGAAGACGCCGACGCCGTACCAGGACATGGCGGCCAGGGACGGGGTGCCGTAGTGGCAGCGCACGACACCGCTGGACTTGCCGGTCATCCCCGAGCACAGCGAATTCCGTTCCAGCACCAGCACATCGGTGGCGCCGCGATCGGCCAGCGACCAGGCGACGGCAAGCCCTTCCAGGCCGCCGCCGACGATCAGGTATTCGGTGGTTTCGATCATCGTGCGTCCTCGAGGTCGTGCCGAAACGGGAGTGTCTTCTGTCATGAATCACTGTTGATTGACAAGAAACCATCCGGGCGTGACGGCGCGATTACGTCGACGTCACTTCGACGTGTCGTCAACCGTGGATCCAGTAGAGGCTGTGCGGCTCTGTAACCATTCGTTCACGCGCGAGCGCTCAGCGGCAACGAACGGCGAGGTTCACTATGAGTGAACGGTGATTCCTGACTACAGGGCGCCGGGATCGAATTCCTTCTCGAATTACAGGTGATGTCGATGAATCAGGCTGCAGCCGACACCGCATGGGTGCTCGCCGCTTTCGCGCTCGTGGCACTCATGGTGCCCGGGCTCGCGTTGTTCTATGGCGGCATGGTCAGCGTGCGCAATACCTTGAACATGGCCATGATGATCTTCGGGGCGCTGGCCGTTGTCGGCGTGCTCTGGGTCATCGTCGGCTACTCCGCCGCCTTCGGTGACTCCGTGGGCGGGCTCGGCCTGCTGGGCAACCCCTTCGAGTACTTCGGCTCCTCGAAGCTGCTCACCGCCCCCACCGACGCGCTCCCACCCGCGGTCTTCTCCGCCTTCCAGCTCTTGTTCGCTGCCATCACCGTCGCCCTCATCGCCGGCGCCATCGCCGACCGGATGAAATTCGGCGCGTGGATGGCCTTCGCCGGCATCTGGGCGCTGCTGGTCTACTTCCCCGTCGCCCACTGGGTCTTCGCCTTCGACAGCGAGGACGGCACGGTCACCGGCGGCTGGATCGCCAACACCCTCGGCGCGGTCGACTTCGCCGGCGGCACCGCGGTCCACATCAACGCCGGTGTCGCCGCGCTGGCCCTTGCCCTGGTCCTGGGCAAGCGCAGCTCGTTCCCGAACCCGCCGCGCCCGCACAACCTGCCACTGACCATGCTCGGCGCGGGCATCCTGTTCTTCGGCTGGTTCGGCTTCAACGGCGGCTCGGCCCTGGCCGCGGACAACACCGCCGCGGTGGTCATCCTCAACACCGTCGCCGCCGCGTGCGCCGGCATCAGCGCGTGGTTGCTGGTCGAGAAGTGGCGTGAGGGTCGCGCGACCTCGCTGGGCGCCAGCTCGGGCCTGATCGCCGCGCTCGTCGGTATCACCCCGGCCTGTGGCGCGGTCTCGCCGCTGGGCGCGCTGATCGTCGGCGCGGCCTGCGGTGCGCTGTGCTGCCTGGCCGTTTCGGTGAAATACCGGGTCGGGCTCGACGATTCGCTCGATGTGGTCGGCATCCACCTCGTCGGCGGCGTCATCGGTACCCTGCTCATCGGCCTGATCGCCGATCCCGCCGCCCCCAACGGTGCGACCGGGCTGTTCTACGGCGGTGGCCTCGACACCCTCTGGCGCCAGGCGGTCGCGGTACTCGCGGTGGTGGCCTACACCTTCGCCGTCACCTGGCTCATCGCCAAGGCGATCCACCTCGTGCGCGGCCTGCGGGTGGCGCCCGACAGTGAAGCCGAGGGCCTCGACAGCACCGTGCACGGCGAGACCGCGTACCTGATCGACATCATCGGCCCGGTCACCAATGGCTCCGCCACCAACGGCAAGGCCGAACCCGAACCCGAGACGGTCCCCGAACCCGAAAAGGCGCCTGCGACCACGTAATTCGCGGCGCTCTACCCCGCGCGCCGGGTGCGACCACACGTGGTTGCGCCCGGCGCGTTCTCAATTCTCCACGTGATTGTCCGGATAGGCGGTGACCGCGAGGAACCGGATCGGCAGCCGCACCAGTTCGTGCGGACCGTGCGGGCCCTCGCCGTCGAGCAGGAGCGAATCGCCCGGCCGCAGTGTGTATTCGGAGTCGCCGTGGCCGTAGACCATGACCCCTTCGAGCATGTAGAGCAGCTCGGTGCCCGCGTGCTGGAACAGCGGGAACGTCTCGCTGCCCTCGGTCAGCGTCACCAGCACCGGCTCCAGCCGCTTGTGCTGGCCCCGCAGCGCGCCGAGCATCTCGTACTGATGCCCGACCCGCGTACCGCGCCCGACGATCACCGCACCGTGGCCGGCCGCCACATACACCGCCTCGCGCGCGGTGTCGGCGCCGCGGAACAGCGAGGTCACCGGCACGTCGAGCCCAGCGGCCAGCCGTGCCAGCGTCGACAGACTGCACGAGGTCTGCGCGTTCTCGATCTTGGACAGCATCGCCTTGGAGATCCCGACCTTCGTCGCCATCTCGCCCACCGACAGCCTGCTGGCCAGCCGCAGACTGCGCACCTGCTGCCCGATCACCCGCTCCAGATCGACCCCGGTCGGGGCATCCGGCGCGATCTCACGCTGCACCGGTGCCGGATCGCCGGAGTCACGGTGCACTGATCGCGCCTGCTCACTCATGGCTGCATGGTATCGCGCCGTTTACTGTCAGTAGACGGTGGACAATGCGCCGGATATTCACTGGCGCCGTCGGTTGGGCCCGTGTTAGCTTCGCTCGTCCGTGTTCGACCTGGAGAGAAAGGGAGGTGGAGTTGATGATTGCGGTGATGACCGCTGCCCTGCGCAGCGCCCGGACCATCCGCACGTCCCTTGCCCCGGTCTGAACGACACCCCCTGTACGCGCGCGTCGGCTTCCCGACGCGCTGTCTTCGGTGTACTTCTGTGTTCGGACGGGGCTTTCACAACGAAAGTAGACCGATATGACCACCGAGTGGACCACTCGCGCCGAGACCACCACCGACATCTCCGCGATCCGCGAGATCAACCTCGCGGCCTTCGAGACCGCCGAGGAAGCCGATCTCGTCGACGCGCTTCGCCGGGACCCCGCCTGGATCGCGGGCCTGTCGATCGTCACGCTCGACGACACCGGCGCCCTGGTCGGCCACGCACTGCTGACCCGCGCCCACATCGGCGACACCCCCGCACTGTGCCTGGCACCGTGCGCGGTTCTGCCGCGGTACCAGAAGTCCGGCGCGGGATCGGCCGCGATCCGCTCCGCGCTCGACGCCGCCGCACAGGCGGGCGAGCACTTCGTGACCGTCCTCGGGCACCCCGAGTACTACCCGCGGTTCGGCTTCACCCGTGCCGGTCTGCACGGCGTCACCATGAAGGTCGACGTCCCCGACGACGCACTGATGGTGCTGAGTCTGACCGATGAACCGCTGCCCACCGGCACCATCCGGTACGCGGCCGCCTTCGGCGACATCTGACCTTCGGTCACTTCCAGTTGTCCCGGGACTCGTTCGCACATTCGCGTCGAGTCCCGGGGCACCTCCCCATGGGACCACCAGGGTCTCCCATCGAAGGAATCTGCCGCACGCCGAGGCTCGAGCGCCCAGGTGTCGGTGCTCAATCGCTCGATGGACCAGCTGCCGTTCCCCGATCAGAGCTTCGACCTGATCTGGGCCGAAGGCTCGATCTACACCATCGGCTTCGATCCGGCCCTGCGCGCGTGGCGGCGCCTGCTGGCTCCGGGCGGCGCACTCGCCATCACCGAAATCGAATGGACCACCGACCATCCCGACCCCGCGGTACGCGCCTACTGGGATGCGGCATATCCGCTGCGCACCCACCGCGCCAACATCGACGCGGCGCGGTCGGCGGGATACCGCCTGCACGCGCACTGGCCTCTACCGGAAAGCGACTGGTGGCAGGAGTACTACACCCCACTCACCGAGCGAATGACCCAGGTCGATGCCGACCGCCCCGGCATGTCCCAGGCACTCGGCGCAGTGCGAGAGGAGATCTCGCTGCGCACTGAACACGGCGGCGACTACAACTACGCCGCCTACATCCTGCGTCCCGACGACCACGTCGCCGTCCCCGGCCCGCCGCACTGAGCGCCTGCTCAGGTCGTCAAGGTCGTGATCCAGTGTCTGGTGTCGGCGGGGTCGATGACGTCGTCGAGTTCGAAGACGGCGGCGGCGTTGAGGGCCTTGCTGTTGGCGTAGGCGAATTGCACCATGGCGTCGAAGGTGGACTGGCGTTCGGCCGGGTCGGTGATCGCTTCGAGTTGTTTGCGGAAACCGAGGCGGACCGCGCCTTCCAGGCCCATGCCGCCGATCTCGCCGGTCGGCCAGGCGACGACGAAGCGGGGGCTGCGGAAGGAACCGGCGGCCATCGCCTGGGCGCCCAGACCGTAGCCCTTGCGCAGGACGACGGTGCCGAACGGGACCGACAGGGCGGCGGCGTCGATGAACAGGCGCGCGAATTTGGTGACCACCGCGTCGCGCTCCACCTCGGGACCGACCATGAACCCCGGGGTGTCGCAGAGGGCGAGGACGGGGAGGCCATGGGTGTCGCACAGGCGCAGGAAGGCGCTGTACTTGTCGGCGGCGGGAGCGTCGATCGCGCCGCCGAGGTGGTGACCGTTGTTCGCGACGAGCCCGAGCGGGCGGCCCTCGACGCGAACCAGTGCGGTGACGATCCCGGCACCCCAGTCGGCACGCAACTCCAGCATCGAGTCGACATCGACCACAGCGGCGATCGCAGCTCGGATGTCGTAGGCGCGTAACCGGTTCTCGGGCACCACATGTCGGGCCAGGCGCGGATCGGGTGCGGTCCAGTCGGTGACGGTTCCACGGAAGTAGGACAGGCAACGCCGGGCCAGGGCGACGGCGTGCGCTTCGTCGTCGGCGACCAGGTGCACCACGCCGTTGCGGCGCTGGATCTCGACCGGCCCGATGTCCTCGGGCGCGTACACGCCGAGCCCGCCGCCCTCGATCATCGCCGGGCCGCCCATCCCGATGTTGGCGTCCGGCGTCGCGATCACCACGTCACACATGCCGAGCAGTGCGGCGTTCCCCGCGAAGCAGCGGCCGGAGACGATGCCGATCAGCGGAACGCGACCCGACAGGGCGCCCATGGCGCGGAAGGTGGTGACCTCGAGTCCCGAGACGCCGGTGTAGTCGGTGTCGCCGGGCCGACCGCCCCCGCCCTCGGTGAAGAACACGACCGGCAGGCGTTGCTCGTGCGCGATCGCGAGCAGACGATCGGTTTTGGTGTGGTTGCGGAAACCCTGGGTGCCCGCGAGGACGGTGTAGTCGTAGGACAGCACCGCTGTGCGGACCGCGTCGACGGTCGCGATGCCGGTGATCAGGCCGTCGGCGGGGGTGTTCGCGATCAGGTCCTCGTCGTTGCGGTGACGTCGTTGCGCGGCGACCGCGAGTGCCCCGTACTCGCGGAAGCTGCCCTCGTCGACCAGATCGGCGATGTTCTCGCGGGCGGTTCTGCGGTGCAGGCGGTGGCGTTTGGCGACGGCTTCGGGGCGGGCGGCATCCTGTCCGACGCGGTGACGCTCGCGGGCGTCGGCCAGGTCGGGGCGGATCGCGTCGAGGTCGATCTCGGTTGTCTCGCCGGTGGTTTCGTCATGGTCGGTGTCGGTCCAGGTCAGCAGTGGTGCCTGTGGGTCGACGACGGTTCCGCGCTCGACGAAGGTGCCGGTCACGCGCAAGGCGGATTCCGCGCGGATCACGTGCTCCATCTTCATGGCCTCGAGCACCGCGACTTCGCCGCCCGGCGCGACGATGGTGTCCGCCGCGGCGATGCTGACCACGGTCCCGCCCATCGGCGATCGCACCAGCTGCTCGCCGTCGCGGATCGTGGTCGCCGACGTGAAATCGTCCGCCGTCGCATGCTCGGTGGCGATCGAGGCCGAGAGCTTGTCGACCTGATTCTCGAACCAGACGGTGGTCACCGGCCCCGTCGCCACGAGTTCCTCGACGACCGCGCCCAGCAGCGCCACATTCGTCTCGACACCACCGATCACCGTCTCCGCCAGCGCATCCGCGCACCGCCGCAGCGCGGCGGGATAGGACGGGCCGCCCGCGATCACCTTCGCCAGCAACGAATCGAAATGCGGACCGATCCGCGTACCCGGCCGCGCGGCCGTATCGACGCGCACGCCCACCCCGGTCGGCCCGGCGAAATGCGCCAGCACACCACTGCTGGGCAGGATCTCACCACCCGGCGTGACCAGCTCGGCATTGATCCGCGCCTGCACGGCGAACCCGCGCGGACCGCCACTCGGTAGGTCGAGGTCGTCGAGCGTGCGGCCGTGGGCCAGGTCGATCTGCACGGCGACCAGATCCAGCCCGGTGGTCATCTCGGTCACCGTGTGCTCGACCTGCAGGCGCGGATTCACCTCGAGGAACCAGGCGTCCGCGCCCGCGACGAGAAACTCGACGGTCGCCAAACCACGGCACGACACTGACTCCGCGATCCGCACCGCCTCCCGATGCAGCCGACTCCGCAGCGCGTCGGGCAGCTCGGGCGCCGGTGCGATCTCGATCAGCTTCTGGCGCCGCCGCTGCACGCTGCAATCACGATCGCCCACCGCGACCGCGCGAGCACCGTCCCCGATCACCTGGACCTCGATGTGCCTGGCCTCGGGCGCGAGGACCTCGGCATAGACGGCATCGTCGCCGAAACCGGCCAGCGCCTCGGAACGACAGCGGTCATAGGCGTCGACGAGCGATGCAGGGTCGCGCACGATCCGCTGCCCACGCCCGCCACCACCGTGGACGGCTTTGATCATCACCCCGGCCGGATGTTCGGCGAGCAAGGCGGCGATCTCGGTGGGGCCGCCGGTGGTGGCGGGCAGCACCGTCAGCCCGGCCTCCTGTGCGGCGCGGCGTGCCGCGAGCTTGTCGCCGAGGACTCGCAGGGTCTGCGGGCTCGGACCGACGAACACCGCGCCCGCCGCCGCACACGCGGCCGCGAACTCGGCGTTCTCGCTGAGGAACCCGTACCCGGGATGCACCAGCGCACCGTCGCCCGCCTGCCGCACGGCCTGCACGACCGCATCGACTGCCAGATAGGCGGCCGCGCCGGTTCCCGGCAGTACGACGACCTCATCGGCGAGCCGGGCAGGCAAGCCGCCGCGCTCCTCGTCGGTGCACAACGCGAACGTCGTATACCCGCGCTCGCGTGCGGTGCGCAGGATCCGCACCGCGATCTCACCCCTGTTGGCGACAACCAGTTTCACGGAACCCAGTCTGCAACGAGCCACTCACCGGTCACCCTGAATCGGCCAAGATCGTTCGCCGCGCTACCGGTCGACGGGAACATCCCAGGAAGCCGGCTGCGAGCGCCACTGCTCGATCGCGGGCGCGATCCCCTCCCGCAGGATCGGCAACTCGTCGACCAGGGCCAGGCAGGCGATGGTCCGTGCCATCCCGACCGCTTCGACGAACCGGAGCACCCGCCGGTCCAGGGGACGCAAGCCGAGCTCGACCGCGGCGGCGTCGTAGACGTCGGCGGCCTCGGGTCCGAACGCGGCGAGGTCCCACTCGACCGGACCCAGCGTGGTCAGCTCGAAGTCGGCATACAGTGCGCCGTTCGCGGTGGGCACGATGTTGTAGGCCGGGGCGTCGCCGTGGATCGGCTGCACGTTCGCACCGGGGAACGCGGCGTCGAAGGCGGCACGCGAGGACACCAGCGGTTCGAGCAGTTCCCATTCGCGACGCGCGCGAGCGAGGTCGGCGGGGGTGATGAGATCGGGGCGCTCGGCCAGCACCGCGAAGCTCGCGGTGAGGGTCGGCGGTTCGGCCGCCGAGAGGAACGGCAGCTCACCGGGATAGTCGCGCAGGGCCATGTGCAGGTCGGCGACCAGGGCGGCATTGCGCACATAGTCCGGCTCGGCACCGGTATCGCGGTCGACGTACTGCCAGAACGTCATCGAGAAACCGTCGTGACGCACCGGTTCGGCAACGACGAGCGGACTCGGTGCGATCACCGGGGCGCCCTGTCCGGCCAGCCACGCCACCACCGCGAGCTCGGTGCGCTGCCGTTCGGCGAGCCCGTCGAGATCCATGCCCGGCGCGAGCACCGTCGGCACCCGCACCACCACCGGCGCCGGCGCGAGATGCACGACGACGGAGAACACGTCGTGCAGGACGACCGGTTCGTCCACCGTGAGCCCCCGCTCCCGTCCGGCGGCCACCGCGGCCGCGACGGCGCGAGCGGTTCTGGCGGCCAAGTGCTCAGTGGTCATCGGGGCGGACATGACGGCGATCGTGCCATGCCCGAACACCGATCGCGAACAGGTTTGCGGGCGTACAGGCGCTCACCCGAGGACCGCGGTCAGGTCCAGCCCGGCGAGTCGGTCGTGGTCGGAGAGGATGTCGATCGCGGTGATGCGGTCCTCGACCACGGTGAACCCGATGACCGAGAACGGGGTGCCGTCGACGGTGTTGACCAGTCCCGCCCTGCCGTTGACCACCGCGGGGTGCACGGTGCAGCGGGTGGCCATGCGCTGGAACGTCTCGGCCTGTCCGGCGACGGCGGCCGCGCCGCGGATCACCCGCATCGCCGCGCCGGCGTCGGCCCGCAACACCACCTCGGGATCGAGCATGCGAACCAGTTCGTCGAAGTCGCCGCCGCGTGCGGCGAGAAGGAAGGCGTCCACGACGCGACGTTGCCGCGGCAGATCCGGATCGGGTCCAGGAGTCGCGCCCTGGACCCGGCGGCGCGCTTGGCTGGCCAGTTTCTTGGTGGTTTGCGGGGTGCGGTCCACGATGGGCGCGATCTGCTCGTAGGGCATGGCGAAGATGTCGTGCAGGACGAACGCGAGCCGCTGCGCCGGGCTCAGCGATTCCAGCACCACCAGCAGTGCCAATCCCACCGAATCGGCGAGCAGCGCTTCGTGTTCCGGGTCGGGGGTGGTCGCGCTGACGATCACCGGGTCGGGCAGGTGTGCGATGTCGAGCGACTGCTCGTCGCGGCGTTGGCGAGTGCGCAGCATGTCCAGGCAGACCCGTCCGACGACCGTGGTCAGCCAGCCGCCGAGATTGCCGACGCCGGTGGTGTCGGTGCGGGCCAGGCGTAGCCACGCCTCCTGCACCGCGTCGTCGGCCTCGGTGGATGAACCGAGCATCCGGTAGGCGACCGAGCGCAGGTGGGTGCGGTGGTCCTCGAACTCCTCGGCCAGGAACTGCGCATCGTGCACGGGATCCTCCTCTGCTCGTCCCGTACTGATGACGAAGCGCCGATGCGAATTGTGACCCCGAAGCCCCTACCTGCAGTTTTTCGTGCCGCGGTCACGTCCGCGCACCGCCGTTCGTCAGTGCACCAGAACACGAACCGCAGCCGAAGGGATCAACAACGTGAATGCGATCGAAGTGCACGGCGCCGTCGCCGCCGGCTATGACCAGGTGCGCGCCGAGTTCGCCGCGGTCGTCGCCGAGGAAGACGGCGAATCAGGGGCACAGCTGGCGGCCTTCGTGCGGGGCCGGCAGGTGGTGGACCTGTGGGCGGGACCCGAGGTCACCGCGACCACGCTGACCGGGCTGCACTCGTCGAGCAAAGGCGCCGCGGGCTTGGTGATGGCACTGCTGATCCAGGACGGTGCGCTCGACATCGACCGGGCGGTCGCCCACTATTGGCCGCGGTTCGCCGCCGCGGGCAAGGACCACATCACCGTGCGCGACGTGCTGGTGCACCGGGCCGGGATCGTCGGCGCCGACGGTGGTTTCACCATTGCCGAGCTGGCCGATGAGCAGCTCGTCGCCGAACGGCTGGTGGGGCAGCGGCCCTACTTCGCCCCGGGCGCCGTGCACGGGTACGGCGGGTTCGTCATGTACGCGATCCTCGGTCAGGTGGTCCGCGCGGTCACCGGCGCCACCGTGCAGGAACTGTTCGAACAGCGCGTCCGCGCCCCCTACGGCCTGGATGTGTACCTGGGCCTGCCCGAGGAACTGGAGCACCGCTACCTGCCGATCACACCGTGGCGGGCCACGCCGGAGATGACGGCGGCCTTCGCCGCGAACTCGCCCAACCCGCACGGGGTGGCCGGAATCTCCTACAACCTCAACGCGCGCGGCTTCACCGCCGCCGACGTCATGGCACTGCCCAACGACCCGGCCCTGCGCCGTCTCGGGCCGGGTTCGGCGGGCGGTGTCGGCAGTGCGCGCGGCCTCGCGCGCATGTACGCGGCGGCCGTCACCGGTGTCGACGGCCGGCCACCGCTGCTCACGCTGGACACCATCGCCACCATCTCCACGATCCATTCCAGCGGAGCGGATCTGGTGCGCGGCGCGCAGGCGCCCTACACCGTGGGTTTCGAAGCCAAGAGCCTGCTGTACCCGTTCCTCGGCGTCCACGCGTTCGGGCACACCGGCTCCGCGGGTTCGGACGGATTCGCCGACCCGCACAGCGGCCTCACCTACGGCTACACCCGCCGCCGCGCCGCCTTCGCCTTCGCCGCCCCCGAGAACACCCGACTGGCCGCCGCCCTGCACCGCGCCGCGACCGCCTGAAGGAGAACCACGAAATGTCCACTCGCACAACCTCACTGATCCGCTCCCGCGGCCTGGAAATCGCGCGCTGGGTCCCCGTGGCCGCCGTGCTGGCCGAAACCGCGGTCGGCGCGTACTGGGACCTGGCCCGGATCTCCTACGTCCGCGCGGCATTCGACCACCTCGGCTACCCGCTGTACTTCGCGACCGTCCTCGGCGTGGCCAAGACCGCCGCCCTCGCCGCGATCCTGACCCCGGGCCATCCCCACCAAGGAATGGGCCTACGCCGGACTGGTCTTCGTCTACGGCGGTGCCGTCACCTCGCACCTGGCCGTGGGTGACGGCCCCGACAAGTGGGCGATGCCGCTGTTCTTCGCCGCCGCCACCTTCGCCGCGCGGGCCTGGCTGCCCCGCGGCGGTTCCACCACCGCCGCGCTGCGCGCCGTCGGCACCACCTGGCGTCGCCCCCGAACTGCCTGACCCGCACAGAGTTTCACCCCATCGAAAGGAACCACCATGCACACTCCGAATCACCAGCGCACCGGCTCCCGGCTGCCCAACCCCCAGCAGCTCGTCCCCGAGCTCGGCGCGGTCGGTGCCGCCCTGTTCGCCGCGACCGGCAACGGTGCGATCCCGCGGACCACGATCGGCTTGGTGCAGTTGCGCGCCGGTCAGCTCGTCGCCAGCACCTACCTGGCCATCCTGCACGCGGGCAATCTGCGCGCGGCGGGGGAGTCCGAGGAGCGGATCGCCGCGGTGGCGACATGGCGCGACGCCCCCTACTTCAACGACGCCGAACGCGTCGCGCTCGCCCTGGTCGATGCCGTCCTCCAAGCGGCGCCGCGCGGTGAGCGGGTGCCGGACGAGCTCTACGCCCTCGCCACCGAGCACTACGACGACAAAGCCCTGGCCACGCTCGCGATGGTCATCGGCCAGGTGAACTTCTTCGTCCCGCTCGCCCTCCTCGGGCAACCGCTGCCCGGCCGACCGCCGGCCGAACAGTGGACGCCCGTGCCGGACTGATCATCCGGCCGTTGGTTGTGGGGTCGAGGTGATCGTTCGCCACGACCCCACAAACCCCCGATCGCGCGTCGCCGCCGACGGTCCACTCCAGCGACGTCCTCATCCCCGATTTCGCTACCCGGTGGTCCGGCCGGAGTCCAGCATCTGGGCGGCCCTGGAGCTGGCATCCCGTCGCAGCTCGGCCTCGGGAACGTCGTCGAGGCCCGTCGCGGCGCGCAGGAACGGGCCGAACAGTTCCCAGCCGACCATCAGCGCCGCGGCATTGGCGGCGGCCAGCGCGGCGTCGTGCGGGTCGGCGCCGGCGGATTTCGCGCGATCGACCAGTGCCGCCATGATCGGGAATCGTTGCTGGAGCTGCCCGACCGGGTAGCCGTCGAGCAGGCAGCGCGCGAGCACCGTCAGGTGCAGGCGGATCGCAGGGTCGACGGGATTGCGGCCGGTGAGATCGACCTCGGGACCGTGCTCGGCGCCCAGGTGATCCAGGACGGCGGCGACCAGGTTCTCCTTGGCGCCGAAGTGCCGGAAGATCAGCCCGTGGTTGATCCCCGCGCGTTCGGCGATGTCGCGAACCGAGGTGGCTGTCGGGCCGCGTTCGGCGAACAGCTGTGCCGCGTGCCGCAGCACTGCCGCGCGCACCGCGTCACGGCCGGTGGGAATTGGAATCTGTGCGATCCGATCCGTCGCCGCCTCTGTAGTCATCCGACTACGGTAGCGCTGTAGTCGGATGACTACACGAGTGAAGGAGAGCCGAGTGTCCGAATCAACAGCGGTCGCCACGCCGGAGAATCGCGCCGAACCCGCCGTGCGGCCGTTCCCGCTGCCGGGCTACCCCCTGCTCGCCGGACCCTTCTCCCACCTGCGGGCCGAACGCGAGCGGCTTGCCGCGCTGCGGTGGCAGCACTTCGACGCCGAACAGGTGGGCACGACCCTCGGTGCGGAGATCAGCGGCATCGACCTGACCGTCGAGCAGCCGCAGGCGGTGATCGACGACATCCGCCGCGCCCTGCACGACTACAAGGTGCTGTTCTTCCGCGACCAGCCGCTCACCTCGGCCCAGCATGTCGGCTTCGCCAAGCGGTTCGGCGAGCTCGAGATCCACCCGGCACTCGCCGCCAGCGCCGACGAGCCGGAATTGGTGCGCTTCGAGAAGGGCGCGCAGATGGTCGGCGTCGAGAACGCCTGGCACCACGACGTCACCTGGCGTGAACACCCCTCGCTCGGCGCGATCCTGCACGCGGTGGCCGTGCCCGAGATCGGTGGCGACACCCTGTTCGCCGACATGTACGCCGCCTACGAGTCACTCGATGCCGACACCCGCGCCGAGATCGACACCCTCGACGCCGTCCACGATTTCACCCGCGCCTTCGGCCGCCACGCCTCCGCCGAACAGCAGGCCGAGTTGCGTCGCCGCAACCCCTCGGTCCGGCATCCGGTCGTCGCCACCCACGCCGTGACCGGCCGCAAACACCTCTACGTGAACCGCATCTTCACCGACCACATCGTCGGCTACGACGAGGACCGCAGCCGCGCCCTGATCGACCGCCTCGCCCGCCAGGCCGACTACCCCGAACACCAGGTCCGCCTGAAATGGCGACCCGACACCGTCGCCTTCTGGGACAACCGCGCCGTCCAGCACTACGCCGCCAGCGACTACTGGCCCCAGACCCGAATCGTGGAACGCGCCTCCATCATCGGACCGCGACCGACCCGCTGAGCGACCGGCGCACGCGTGTCCCGGTTCGGTTGTCCACCGCCCAGGAATCCTGGTTTGCTGGAAGTGTGCCATTGCCGGTTTCGGTGGACGTAAACTGGCCGGATCACTCCACGAGGAGGCGAGGTCGGATGATCGATCCGGGAGTCCTCGTCGTCGGCGCGGGCCCGGTCGGGCTGACGACGGCACTGGAACTGGCACGGCGCGGGGCGCGGTGCCGGGTGATCGAGCAGCTCGGTGTGCGGCCCCGGTATGCCAAGGCCGTCGGCGTGCAGCCGCGGACGCTGGAGGTTTTCCAGGGGATGGGTGTGCTGCGCGCCGTGCTGGACGCGGCCGTGCCGATCCGCGGGCAAATCGCCTACGCCGATGGTGTCGAAGTCACCCGGATCGTCCTGGAACTGCCACCCGACGTGCCCTATGGCTTCGCGGCGCTGCCGCAGTACGAGACCGAGCGGGTGCTCGCCGAACAGCTCGCCCGGACCGGTGTGCGCGTCGAATACGGTGTCACCCTGTCATCTTTCGCGCAGGACGACACCGGTGTCACCGCCGTGCTGCGCGATGCCGACGGCGAGCAGACGGTGCGCACCGGCTATCTCGTCGGCGCCGACGGCGCGCACAGCACGGTCCGCAAACAGCTCGGTCTCACCTTCGAGGGCGCGGCCTTCGCCGAGCAGTACATGCTCGGCGACGTGGAGCTGGACTGGACCATGCCGACCGGGTACGGCGTGCGGTCCAGTCGCGGTGACGACGTCCTCGTCTGCATACCGCTGCCCGGACACCGCCGCTACCGGGTGTCGATGTCGGCGCCCGACGAACTCGCTGTCGCCGCCCCGAAATCCGGCGATGTGGCACACGGACTCGAAGGATCGCGTGCGCCGGAACTGCACCACATCCAGGCCGTGCTGGACCGGCTGTCCCCGCAACCGGTCACCGCGCGGGAAATGCGCTGGTCCTCGGTCTTTCGGATCAGCCACCGCATCGTCGACCGGTACGGCAAGGGCCGGGCCTTCGTGGCGGGCGACGCCGCCCACATCCACCCGCCCACCGGTGCGCAGGGCATGAACACCGGCATCCAGGACGCGCACAACCTGGCGTGGAAACTCGCGCTCGTCACCGCGGGCTCGGCCGCCCCCGAGCTTCTGGACAGCTACGACGCCGAACGTCGGCCGGTCGGCGCGGAAGTCGTCGATCGCACCGTCCGCGCCGCCCGCGAGGGAATCGGCGCCGACCTCACCGATCCCGAACAGATCCTGCGTCGTGAGGCACAGCTGCTCGTGGACTACGGCCGGAGCCCGATCATCACACCCTCGGCGGTCGGTGCGGTCGCCGCGGGCAGACGCGCCCCCGACGCCGCCGGACTGACCCGCGATCTCGTCCAGTTCCCCCTGCGCCTGTTCTCCCTGCTCACCGGACCCGGCCACACCCTGTTGATCCACGAGAGCGGCACCCCGAACTACCTGGCACTCGAACACGCGGCCGAGCAGGCGCGTCGCCTGGCCCCGGGCGAACTCGACGTCTACCTCGTGCTGGCCCCGGACACCCCCGCCGACACCACCTTGACCGTGATCCACGACAGCGCAGGTGATTTCGCCCGCGGATACTCCCCGGACACCGCCGCCTACCTCATCCGCCCCGATGGCTACCTGGCCTACGCGGGACCACTCGACGGTGTCGCGCAGGCACTTTCATCGGGGTAGCCGATCTCGACCAGGTCGCCCGCGAGATCGCCGAACGCGACATCAGGATTGAGCTCACCCACCACCTCCGGTGTCAGCGGCCGCAGCGCGAACACATGATGCACCGCGCTCAGACTCACCTCGGTCTCGTAGTAATCCTGCGCCCAGTCCCGGTATGCCTCCGGGGTCCCCTCGATGACCAACTCGAACAGTGCCCGACCGCCATGGTCGGCGGTCGAGACACTCCACTCGGTGTCGTCATGGCCGCGCCAGAAGCACACGGTGGCGAGGGGGGAACCGTCGTGATCGGCGAACGCCGGCTCCGTGACGAAGGCGCCGAAGGCGGCGGGTACAGCATCGAGCACGTGCGGGGCATTCGGTGACTCGTGGTCGAACCCGCGACCGTAGACGCCGGCAGCGGAGAAGACGATGAACCAGTCGTCACCGGAGCCGTTGCGCATGGAAGCCAGCTCCTCGCTCTCGCCCCAGGCACTGTTGAACGAGTAGTAGCGAGACTCCCAATCGGGGCTGAGGACGGCATCGATCATGGCCATCGCCCGGCATCGGTCACGCAGGGTCGCGATGTCGGGAAGACGGTGCAGCAGTTGGTTCACCGTGCCATTGAACTCGACGCGACGCTCACCGGCCCGGCGGCTCATGCATGGTCCACGGCGGTCGTCGAGTGAGGTTCGGGCCGGTCTCGAGGTTCACCGGTGGTAAATGGACGCCGCCCTCCTCGATCACCGCCCGCCTCACGGCAACACCGCCGATCCAGCGACCACCACGCGATAATCGGCGTGAGAGGTGCGTTCCCATGAGGGGCGGTGAACGCCAAAGCGTGTGAATTCCACTGTGGTGGTGCGTAATTGCGGGGGTGAGTGTGCGTAGCGGGCCTGAAGTTCGTACAGCGGCAGGGGTTGTGCGCGGGCGGTGGGAGAAGGGCATCGCCGTGTTTCGTGGTATCCCGTACGCGCGGCCGCCGGTGGGGGTGCGGCGGTTTCGTGCGCCGGTCGCCACGTCGGCGTGGGCTGGCGTCCGAAACGCCTACGAGTTCGGGCCCGCGGTTCCGCAGGCAGGGCATACCGGGTCGGTGATGACCTCGGTGACGGGCACGGTCGATGACGGCTCGGACGACTGCCTGTCGCTCTCGGTATGGACTCCGGATCCCGGCGATGCCAGGCTTCCGGTGATGGTGTGGATCCACGGCGGTGCCTACCTGGAAGGTGACTCCGCGAACCCGCACTGCGACGGCGCGATCTTGGCGGCCGGTGGCGTGGTGGTGGTGAGCGTGAACTACCGGACCGGATTCGACGGCTTCGCCCATCTCGCCGGTGAACCCGACAATCGCGGCCTCCTCGATCAGGCTGCCGCGTTGCGCTGGGTGCAGGAGAACATCGGCGGATTCGGCGGCGATGCGGGCACGGTGACCGTCTTCGGTCAGTCCGCCGGGGCGGGTTGTGTCGCGGCCCTGGCGTCGATGCCATTGGCGGCCGGACTGTTTCGTCGCGCGATAGTGCAGAGCATCCCCTGCACGTTCTTCACCCCGCAGCTGGCCAGTGCGATCTCGACGAGGATCACCGCGGAAGTCGGTGTCCGGGCCACCGTCGCGGATCTGACCGACATCCCTGCGCAGGCGCTGGTCGATGCGACCGAGACGGTCATCGCGAAGCTGCCGCGGTTCGCCGACGATTGGGGGCCGATGACCTCGACGCCGACTCCGTTCTCACCGGTGATCGACGGCGATCGCCTCCCACGATCCCCGTGGCGCGCACTCGCTGACGGCGCCGCGCGAGACATCGACCTGCTCGTCGGGCACACCCGCGACGAATATCGTTTATTCGCAGGACATCTCGCCGAACATGTCACCGATGACGACGTGAGCGAGACCGTCGCGCGTCTCGCCCCCGCCATCGACGCCGGTCGGTATCGCGCCGCTTACCCGGAGGCGACCCCAGTGCAGCTGTGCGAGATCGTCCATGCGGACTGGTTGTTCCGGATGCCCAGCGTGCACCTGGCCGACGCCCATCACGCCGGTGGCAGCTCGACGTGGATGTACGAACTGTGCTGGGCCTTCGACCGGGAACAGGACGCCTCGCACAGCCTCGACGTCCTGCTCGTGTTCAGCACCCTCGCTCCCGACGAGATACGCAGCCGCGTCACTGCCTACCCGAATGCGGCCGACGAGGTCATCGACGTCGCCCGGCACATGCGCGCCGACTGGGTGAACTTCGCGACCACCGGCACACCGGGCTGGACGGCCTACGACTCGCACACCCGACCCACTCGCGTCTACACCGCCGAACCGACGACTCTGTCCTACCCGGAAGAGCGTTCGCGGCGCCTCTGGGAAGCAGTCGAGTTCGACAGCTTGGACCTGGTGAGGTGAGCCCACCGTGTCACCGCGTCTGCAAGGCCGCGGTGACACGGTGGCGGGTCAGATCTCGACCATCTGGTGGTCGCCGAGGTGGCTGGTCAGGTAGCGGAGGTGGTCGGTGGTGTCGCCGAGGGTGTGTTCGATGGCGGTGAGGCGGGCGGTGTAGTGGCCGACGGGGTATTCGGCGGTCATGCCGATGCCGCCGTGCAGCTGGATCGCCTCCTGGCCGATGTGCCTGCCGGAGCGGCCGATTCGCAGTTTGGCGCGGGCCGCGACGACCGGGTCGGTGATGCCGTCGGCCAGTGCCATCGACGCGTAGAGGCTCATGCTGCGGGCCAGTTCGAGTGCGACGTACATGTCGGCGGCGCGGTGGGTCAGGGTTTGGAACGTGCGCAGGGGAACACCGAACTGCTTGCGGGTCTGCAGGTAGTCGGTGGTCAGACGCAGTGCCTCCGACATCGCGCCGATCGCTTCGGCGCCCAGCGCGGCCTGGGCGGTGACGATGGACTCGGTGATGACGGGGGAGACGTCGACGGCGTCGCCGAGCGGCTCGGCGGAAGCGCCCTCGAAGGTGATGTCGGCACCGCGGTGTCCGTCGTAGGTACGGAAGCCGACTCTGCTCACCCCGGTGTCGTCCGGGTCGACCAGGAACAGTCCGGTCCCGCCATCGGGCAGTGCCGCGCTGACGATCAATCGATCCGCGCTGTCACCGTGCGGCACCGGATGTTTGCGACCGGTCAGCTGCCACCTGCCGCCCTGCTCGACGGCCCTGGTACCGACCTGCGTCGACGGCCGACGCACTCCCGGCTCGCCGTGCGCGATCGCCACCCGCAACTCGCCCTCGGCGATCCGCGTCAACAGCTCCTTGCGCTGCGTCGACGTTCCGGCACGGGAGATGACCATCGCGGGCAGCAGCGCGCAGTCCAGCACGGGCTCGGGGGCCAGCGCGCGACCGAGTTCCTCCATGACCAGCATCGTTTCGATGGGTCCGGCGCCCATTCCGCCGTCTTCCTCGGAGATCGTCAGGCCGAGCAGCCCGATCTCGGCGAAGGTCGACCACACCCGCGGGTCCCAGCCGAGTTCACCGTCGATGACCTCGCGGCGGCGTTCGGGCGTGTAGTGGCGGGTGAGCACGTTGCGCACGGTCTCGCGCAGCAGGTCCTGTTCGGTGGTGAGTTCGAAATCCATGATGGTGTCTCACAATCCGAGGATCGTCGAAGCGATGATGCTGCGCTGCACCTCGTTGGATCCCCCGTAGATCGATGTTTTGCGGTAGTTGAGGTAGGTGGCGGTGCTGCGGCGTGCCCAGTCGTGGGTGTCGTCCTCGCGGGCGATCGATTCCGGGCCCGCGATGTCGACGAGCAGTTCGGTGACGGCCTGCTGCAGCTCGGTGCCGCGCAGCTTGAGAATCGACGACACCGGGTTGGGTGCGCCGTCGGCGGAACCGGCCGCGACCCGCAGCTGGACGAGTTCCAGTGCGAGCAGCTCGTTTTCGAGTTCGGTGATGCGCGTGGCGAAGGTCGGGTCGCCGAGCAGCGTGCCGGAGTCCAGGCGGGTCTGCTTGGCGTATTCCTTGGCCAGCCACAGCCGCACCTTGGTCTGACCGACCGCGGCGATGCCGGTGCGCTCGTTGCCGAGCAGGAACTTCGCGTAGGTCCAGCCCTGGTTCTCCTGGCCGACGAGCTGATTCGCCGGGACGCGCACGTTCTCCAGGAACACCTCGTTGACCTCGAAACCGCCGTCGATGAGTTCGATCGGCCGCACGGTCACGCCGGGGGAGTCCAGCGGGAACAGCAGCAGCGAGATGCCCGCCTGCTTCTTGGGCGCGTCCGGGTCGGTGCGGGCCAGGCAGAACATCCAGTCCGCGCTCTGGGCGGCGGTGGTCCAGGTCTTCTGGCCGTTGATGACATAGTCGTCGCCGTCGCGGACCGCGACGGTGCGCAGGGAGGCCAGGTCGGAGCCGGCGTCGGGTTCGGAGAAGCCCTGGCACCACCAGATGTCGAGATTCGCCGTCGCGGGCAGGAAGCGCGCCTTGAGCTCCTCGGAACCGAACTGGGCGATGACCGGTCCGATCATGTTCGTGTTGAAGGTCAGCGGCTCGGGCACCGACGCCAGCTGCATCTCGGTGTGCCAGAGATGGTGCTGGACCGGGGTCCAGTCGCGGCCGCCCCAGGCCACGGGCCAGTGCGGGACCGCGAGGTCGTGGGCGTTGAGGATGCGCTGGGTGGTGACGAAATCGTCCTTGGACAGTTCGGACATGTGCCGGGCGCGATTGCGGATGTCGGTGGGGATCTCGCGCCGGAAGAAGGCGCGCAGCTCGTCGCGGAAGGCGAGCTCGTCCTCGGTGAGTGCCAGTTGCATGGTCGAGTATGTTACACAGAGATCGATATGTTTCAAATAGGCCGCGGGCGCCTATGCTGAGCGGGTGACACGGGCAGAAGGGACCAGAGCACCGGGCCGACCGGCCGCGGCCAGCCGCGAAGACGTGCTCGAGACGACAATCGAGGTCTTCCTGACCGGTCAGCGCGTCGACGTCAACGCCATCGCCGCACAACTCGGCCTGGGCCGGACCAGCATCTACCGCTGGTTCGGCTCCCGCGAAGGCCTGCTCGGCGCCGCCATCGCCCACCAGCTCGAACGCATGGTCGCCCACGCCGAACGCCGCTGCACCAGCACCGGCGGGGCCAGACTCGACGAAATCCTCGACCGCACCATCCACTGGATCGTCGACGACGATTCACTGCGCAGCTATTTCGACAACGAATCCACCGTGGCCCTGCGCACGATCACCCGCAGCGACGGACCCGTCCATCAGGCCGCGGTCGCCGTCGTCGGGGAACTCATCGCCCGCGCCGAAGACCAGGGCTACCAGCCGCCCATCGAGCGCGACACCCTCGCCTATGCGCTGGTCCGGTTGTGGGAGGCGTTCCTCTACAACGACGCGGTCGCCGGATTCCGTGGTGATGTGGAACGGTTGCGTCAGGTGCAGACCGCGCTCTTGCGCACCTGAGGGTCGGTTCCCCTCGGTGACGCAGACCGGGAGGCCTGTCGGGTCAGCCTCCGAGCGCGCATGCGACGGCGGATTCCCGCCAGCACACGGTGCTGCCCGGACCCACCATGATCGTCATGACAGCATCATCGATGACAGCCAAGTCCGTCCTGGAGAACATGTACGAAGCCGAGGCGCGGTACCTGGCCGGCGGCGGCCCCGGTTTCTCGTCGTTCTCCCTGCTCGCGCCGTACTTCGCCACCGACGTCGTGCTGTACCAGGCCGACAATCTGCCCTACGGCGGAACGTGGCGTGGGCACGAGGGTTTGGAACGATTCTTCGTCGCGATGAGCGGGGTGTGGGATCGTTTCGAGATGGTCGAGCAGACCTATCTCGCCGAAACGAGCCCACTGGTGGTCCTCACTCACGTGCGAGCCCGCACCCGGTCCACCGGCCGCGAACTCGCTTTCCCCATCCTGCAGACGGTCACCGTCGACGCCGGACGGATCAGCGAGATCCGCCCGTTCTACTGGGATACCGCCGCCATCGCCGATGCTTGCACACCGTAGGAAGGCGTTCGGTAATCCTGGCCACGCCCGGCGAGACGGACCCTGGAACGCGCTTCCATCATCGATCCATCGTGCTGACCAAGGGCCGCAATGCTGCGACCTCGCCGAGGTTCCTGTCGCACCGCGAATCGCCTGCGGTACATATTGTTTGATGCCGGGTCCGTCGGCCGTTCGGTCATCGACAGCTGGTGTTCATTCGGCGAGATGATCATGGCGGGAGGTGAATCGGGTCAAGGACCGGGCTACAAGGCCGCTGCTAGCTTCGATGTATGGACACTTCGACACCTTCGAGCGACTCCGGCCGTGCTGCGGCATACGACCCGATTGCGGACGCTTACGCTGCTGAGAACGCGACCAGCCTCCTCAACGAGTACTACAACAGGCCCGCGATCCGTGATCTGCTCGGCGACGTGTCCGGTAAGCACGTGCTGGACGTCGGCTGTGGCTCCGGCCCAACACTTGCCGACTTGCTCGAGGGCGGAGCCACTGTTGTCGGAGTCGACGGCAGCAAGGCATTGATCGACATCGCCCGGGACCGCGTCGGCAGCGGCCCGGAGCTGTACGTCGCGGATCTAGCTGACCCGTTGCCATTCGACGACTCCACCTTCGACGACGTGGTTTGCTCTCTCACGCTGCACTACCTGGAGGACTGGCACTCCCCACTGACGGAGATCCGACGAGTTCTGAAACCGGGAGGCCGCCTGATCCTCTCCGTGGAGCATCCGCTTGTCATCTGGTTCGCCGCCCTGCAAGCAGGCGATACGACGAACTACTTCGCCACACGGCCTCGTCATGAGACGGACATGGCAGGACAGGCCGCCGACCTGACGTTCTGGGACCGGTCACTGTCGACGATGTTCAAGACCTTCTTCGACACCGGTTTTCGAGTGACTCACCTCGACGAACCCGGCCCCGCCCCGGCGGCACTGGATCAGTTCCCAGAGTTCTTCGAGGAAAGGGACGACCCCCGCTTTCTGGCCTTCCTGTTCCTGGTCCTCGTCTCGGAAGGTTGACGTCTACGCAGCCACCACCGTGTTGTTTCGCGCCCCTCTGCCATGTTGACACTCAGTGGGCGGGGCCGTTGTCGGTGAGTGCTTGCGCGACGGTGAGGCTGTCTTCGTAGACGTGGTAACGGGTGATCACACCATCTTCGACAGTGAGGTGCAGTGCACAGCGAGCGCTGTACGCCCTGCCGGTGGCCTTCACCGTCTGGCGAATATCGCCGAGCACCACAGCATCCGGGCCGTCGACCAGGATCGTGGGAGTCGCCCCGCCCCGCTTCTCGGGGATGTGGAAGTCGTTCAGGGCCCGAAAGTGGTCGGCGACGTCGGGGCGAGTCGATCGCTGTCGGATCCAGGGCACGGCGGGATGCCCAGCATCGGGCCAGTCGAGCTGCCAGTCGACCGGATCGGCGAACAGGTCAGCGATCCGGTTCGGATCGCCTTCCGTCAAGCGGCTGAGGAACTCGGCCACGACAGCACGGGTGCCCGCGTCCTTGCCGGTGAACTGGTAGTCGTGCCGGATTCGTCCGTCCTGGTCGAGAAGCATGAAGACGGCGCCGCTCCAGACGGGAATGCCGCCCGCTGCGGGAACCATCTGGGTCGAGAACATGACTGCGTTGTTGTGGGTCACGGCGTCCTCCGCAGGGACGAAGACGAATCCTCCTGTCGCGACGAACTGCTCGTACGCGCTGGTGACTCGGGCTTCGATGGCCTCAGGCCCTTGGTACTCACCGGCTTCGGTGTACTCCACTCCGTCCTCGGTCCACAGCTCGGCGATGGCCTTGCGCCGCCGAGTAGGGTCCGGCTCGTTCCACACGGCTGTGTAGCGGCTGGTCAGGGAGTCGATATCCGTTGTCAAGGTCATGGCCAAGACGCTAACGATGCTTCCCTGACACCTTCTGTCAGTGAACTTTGGCAGTCTTGTGGGCATGCGCGCGGCTCGTCTGGTGTCTCTGCTTTTACTGCTGCAATCCCGAGACCGGATGACCGCCCAGGAGCTGGCGGACATCCTGGAGGTATCGGTGCGGACGATCTACCGGGATGTGGAATCGCTCAGCATCGCAGGCGTGCCGGTGTACGGAGAGCCTGGGCACGAGGGCGGCTACCGCCTACTCGGCGGTTACCGGACCCGGCTGACCGGTCTCACCGCGGCCGAGGCCGAGGCGCTTTTCCTGGCCGGGCTGCCGGCGGCTGCCGCCCAACTGGGCCTGACCGCCGCAGTGACCACCGCGCAGCTCAAACTCGAGGTCGCGCTGCCCGCCGACCTGCGCGACCGCGCCAGCCGCATTGCCGATCGGTTCCACCTCGACTCCCCACCCTGGTACGGCGACACGGAGCACGTACCCCATCTGGTTTCGATCGCGGATGCCACCTGGAACCAGCACGCCGTGCAGATCCGCTACCTGCGCTGGGCAGAGCCGCACGAAATCACCCGAACCGTCGAGCCGCACTGCCTCGTCCTCAAGGCCGGAGACTGGTACCTCGTGGCTCGCAACCAGGGACAGCTGCGTACCTACCGGGTGTCCCGCATCCTCGACGTGGAGGTTCTTCCCCAACCGTTCGACCGCTCCGAAGGCTTTGACCTGGGCGCCCACTGGAACAGCTACCTCAACGATTTCGACCAGCGCTGTCACAGGGACACAGCTGTCCTTCGGCTCTCTCGCCGCGCCATCGACCGACTGCCCAGCCTGCTGGAACCGGCCATGGTTGTCGCCGCCCAGCAAACAGCGGCCGGACCGGACCCAGCAGGCTGGACCGAGGTCGTGGTTCCCATCGAGTCGGTCGAAGCGGCCGTACCCGAACTCCTCAAGCTCGGCGCCGACGTAGAAATCATCGGACCCGAGAACCTCCGAAAGGAACTCATCGAAACCCTGCAAGCAATGAACCGTATCTATGATGTGCACTCGAACTGACCAGTCTCATCGGCCCAGGTCCGCTCACTGTGGATCGCACGAATCGCGAGTTCGGCTCTTCAGCGCCTGCGAGGGGTCCGTGGATTCGACACGCCGCAGTTGAGCGGCGATCGCCCGCTGCTCCGCGGTGGCCGTCGGGCTGGGGTGGTGAATCCACCAGCCCGGTCCCCAGCGCAGTACCTTTCCGTACAGGGTCAAGATGAGGCCGTCCTCGAAACTGGCTGCGGGAATGCGAATGTCACGGACCAGGGGATCGGTGTCGAACCCTCCGGTGAAACAGCCTTGACCGGGTTCGTACCGCCGCGGTAGATCGCCCCAGCAATCGAAGAACACCCATCGTCCAGCGTCCGCCGGGGCGTAGCACAGCAGTCGCTTTCCTACTCGCAGGCTGGGCGGTCCGAAGGTGGCCTCGACTTCGCTGCGGCGGAAGTCGCGGTCGGCCACCCATTCCGGCAGGCGTAGCAGCGGTGACCACTCGGCTGGACTGAGCAGCCGGTCTACGGGCAGGTATCCGAGCTGGTGATAGAACTCGGCGTACACGGAGGCAACTTCGGCGGTATAGCGGTGTTCCTCACCGAAGATCGCCGCGAACGGTCCGTCGACACCGAGCTTGCCGAAGCTGCTGACGGCTTCCCGGATTCGGGTGTGGTCGTCGTCCCGATCATCGAGGAAGCACAGATCCTGCAGTCGCCGATCCACGACCGATTGCATCTCCCGCCCGCTGCAGGCATACATCTCGGGCCGGGCGAACAGCCACACCAGCTCTGTCAACCACTGCTGCTTCAACTCTTTCGGCGATCTCACCCGCCAAGCCTAGACATCGTCACCATGCCGGGGTGTGAGCCGACTCGGTACGCCCGTCCTACCGAGCACAGTTTTCGCGGCGTTCCGTTGCGAATACGTAGCGTTGGTACCAACCAAACGGAAACGTAAATAGTTCCAGATAGTTTGGAAGGAGGTGGGATCCTGACCACCGATAATGTTCACTTATCGGTGGCCAGGATGGAGGGGTCTGGGATCGAGTCCCGAACGGGCGACACGGATTTCGTTTCGTGTAATACGTAACCGAATGACGGAACCAACGCTACGATTCTCCTGTGTCGAGCGTCTGCAACTACCCAGGATGTGCCCGTCCCATTACTCGTGCCGGGGGACCCGGGCGACCTTCCGAATACTGTGATCACCCAGATCACACGCGATGGCGGGCGTGGCGGGAAAGGCAACGGCAGCAGCAGGAGTCGGAGGTTGAGGTCAGTTCCGTCACTGTGACGACGCAAGGACCGGTGACCGTGGCGCGGTTGCGGGCCGATGAGCTGCTCGGGCAGTTCCGTGGGCTGGCTGAACAATTGGGCACCACGCTCACGGCGGCGGTTGCCGAGATGCAGACGCTCGGGGATCCGTCGGTCGCCGAGGCGCAGGTCCAGGCGGTGCAGGCGGATGCGGCCCGCCGGATCGCCGAGGCGGAGATGGCGACGGTGACCGCCGAGCAGGCGCGGCGCGAGGCCGAAGAGGCTCGGACGCTGGCGGAATCGGTGACCCAGGACGCGGTCGCGTCGGCGGAGGAGGCCGAGCAGGCCATCGGCGCGGCGCACACCGCACGGGACGAGGCGCTGGCGGAGGTGGAGCGAGTCACCAAGCAGGCCGCCGATGACGTGTTCGCCGCGCGCAGCGACGCCGAAGCCGAGATTCGTGCGGCACAACAGCGTGCGGCCGAGGAGATCGAGGCGATCAAACAGGAATCGGCGGATGCCATCGCCCGCGCCGAACAGCGGGCCGACGCCGATATCGCGCACCAGCGGCGTGATGCCGACGCCAGGATCGCTGCCGCGCACGCCGATCGCGACCTGGCCAACCAGCGTGCCGCCGATGCGGACCGCGCCACCGAACGTGCCGAAAAGGCCACCGCCGAACGGGTGGAAGCGGCCGCCGAGGCCCGTGAGGAATGGCGGCGCGCACGCGCCGAACTCGACAACGTGCGCACCGAACTCGATCGAACCCGGGCCGAACTGGCCGAGTTGCGTCGCAGCGCGAGCGCGGAAGCCGAACAGCGGCGGGTGGCGGCAGCCGCGGAACTGGAGCAGGCGCGCGCCGATGCCACCGAGCGGCTCGCCGCCCTCGACGACGCACGCGCGCAGACCCTGGCCAGGGCCGAACGCGCCGAACGACAACTCGACGAACTGGTGGCCACCAGCCGCACCGCGATACCGCAGACCTGAGTGGGGGTATCCGGTACGGCGGAGCGCGCCCTCGACTAGCGTCAGGGTTCATGACCGAGCAGCCCGGCCCTCTGGAAACCACCCGCGAGTTCGCCGCCGTCGACATCGACGACATCTTGAACGACGAAGAGACCTACTCCGGTCCCTCGTCCCGCACCCGACTGATCGCGATCGTCGTGATCGCCGCGCTGGTCCTCGGTGTCGGCGCCACCACCCTCGCACTCCTCCTGGGCTGACCAGGGGGACCACAGGCTCGCTGAACCGAGCAGGTCACGGGCCTGCTCGGACAGTCACCCTGTCATGGATCGGTGGAGCCGACTCGGCGCCGGCCGGGGCACTCCCGAGTCGGGTTCTCACCGTCTAAGCCGGGCGGGCCAGGGGTGTGTCGGGGTCGCCGGAGTTGCGGAGGGCGACGATCTGGTCGGGGACCCAGTAGATGCGGCCGAACTCGAACTCCTGGTAGACGCCGTCGTCGTGGGTGATCTCGTCGGAGGCGGGCCAACCGAGCTGGCCGTTCTCGAAGCCCGATGCCGCCCAGCGGGTGCCGATCGCACCGTGGATCCAGTGTGCGGGTTGCTCGGCGCGGCGGTAGACGGTGCCACCCTGGAAGGCTTGCGCGAGTCCGGGGGCGGTGCCGCGCGGGTCGGGGAGTTCGGTGTGTTCGGCGGTGGGGTATCCCAGGGGGCCTGTCTCCCAGCCCAATTCGGCGAACTTGGTCATGATCGCGGTCGGGATGGCGTGTGCGGCGGTGCTCGGGTGCCAGTAGACGTAGCCGTGTTCGAATTCGGCGAAGCGGCCGAGCCGGTCCGGGGTGGGGAGTTCGCCGTCGGTGCGGCGTGCGCCCAGCCACGGTGTGGCCGCGGCGCGGGCGTCGATGGCGGAGTGTCCGGTGTGGGTGAAGCTCGCGACGTGGGCGGCGAACACATCCCAGGGGAAGTTCGGGCCGACATCGGTGTGGGTGCCGATGCCCAGCGCCCTGGTCACGTACTGGTGGTCGGCGATGCCGTCGGCCACCCGGTAGGGCGGGGCGATCACCTCGGTCGAGTACCCGTGCCGGTGCGCGCTGCGGACTGCCAGATAGGCCGCGATACGCAGGTCGGCGTCGATGGCCAGCCAGTCCGCGCGCGACCAGGCGACGCGGCTGCCGGCGAAGCACAGGTTCACCGTGAACCGGTTCGCCGAGAGCACCGACCAGGACGCGAGTTCTTCCGGCACCACCCGCACGACCACCGCGTCACGCAGCGTGTAGTGGTAGGAGACGCCGTTGGCCGGGTTGTTCAGGTAGGCGGCCAGGGATTCGGCGGTGCCGTTGCCCTCCTGGGTGTGCAGCAGGAAATTCGTGATGCGGGCACCGTCGCGCGGGGAGTGCGAGGGGCCGAGCCGGTCGAGTTCGGTGAACGGCGGGATCGCGGTCCCGCGGTCGATGCTCCACTGCCCGAAATCGGCGGCGAGGATGTCGTTGACGTCGACGCGGGTGCCGTCGATGAGCGGACCGGGTTCGGACGGGGTGTCGATGATCCGCTGATACAGCACCGCCCGCGGTTCGCGTTCGCCCCCGGACCACGCGCGCGTCTGCCACGCCCAGCTGACGTCACCGTGACGGCCGATCACGCCGTCCTCGATGGCCCACGCGCACACCCGCGAATGCCCGTAGATACCGGTCCACGCCGTGCCGAGCACCGCGTTGACGCCGCGGAAGAACTCCACGGCGGTGCGGTTCCACTGGGCGAGGGAGATGTCCTCGTCGACGGCGAAGAAGATCGGCGCCCGCTGCGGCGCGCCCAGACTCAGGTGCGTGGCCAGTGCCTGTTCGGCCATCCGGCGACCACCCTCGAAACCGGTGGTCCAATCCGAGGGGGTGGGGTCGCCGGGTTTGCCGTACTGCCAGATCGAGACGATGTCGAGCCCGGCGGCGGTGAGGGCGCGCGCGTAGTCGGCGGTGATCGGTTTGGCCCCGAAATTCGCGCCGGGTCTGCTGGGCGAGACATAGGCCAGCACCGCGGAATGCCCCGCGGCGGCGATGGCGCGCGGATCGATGAGCCTGGCGGCGAAATCGACAGCTGTAGACATGTTTGACCCCCTGCATGACTGCGTATCCGATGGAATGGTTTCACGCTCGAACACCGCGCTGCGGCGGCAGGGTGACGCAGGCACCCGGAATCGGTACCCAGGGTGACCTGGGATCACCCGGCACCCATGGTAGGTGAAAGATTTTCCGGCGCACCGGGATTCGTCGATCCATGGCGCTGACCGGGCGTCGTGTGCCGGGCGCGGGATGTGGCCTCGGCGTGTCGCGGACGGCGATCTCGGGCCAACGGTGGCGGGCCGCGGCCGCGCACGGTTCACTGTAGCCATGGCCTCCACCGCTCGACCCAGCAGGCAGCGGCGACCGGGGGTGCCCGGCCCCGCGGTCTCGCCCGCCGAACTGATCGTCGTCACCGCGCCGACCGGTCCCGCGATCACCCCGATCGCCCTGCGGGAGAACCGCTCCGTGCGCTCGCGGGTCGACGAGTTGCTGCCTGCCACCGCGCACCTGGTACCGATCTTCGGCCCGGACAACCGGCTCGCCGCGCGCCTGGCCGACACCCCACAGGCACCGGTGGCCGGGGCGTATCTGAGTTACTACAGCGTGCGCGGCGAGGTCGGTGACCTCGACGAGCTCGCGGATCGCCTCCGCGCGGACGACACCGTGGCCGCCGCCTACGTCAAGCCCGCCGCCGAACCGCCGCTCGCGCCGTTGGCCGAGAACACCATCGCGCCGGAGGCACCGGCGGTCACCCCCGATTTCCGTTCCCGGCAGGGCTATCTGGAGTCGGCGCCGCACGGGATCGACGCGGTGTGGGCGCACACGCAGCCCGGCGGTCTCGGCACCGGGGTGCGGGTGATCGACGTGGAGGGCGCGTGGCGGTTCACCCACGAGGACCTGCGCCAGAACCAGGGTGGGGTGATCGGCGGCAGCTCCTCGCCGGATCTGGGCTGGCGCAATCACGGGACCGCGGTGGCCGGTGAGATCAGCGGCGACGTCAACGAGTTCGGGATCACCGGGATCGCGCCCGACGCCCACATCAGGGCGATCTCGATCTTCGGGATCGGCTCGGCCGCCGCCATCCGTTCCGCGGCCGACGCCCTCGACCCCGGCGACATCGTGCTCATCGAACTGCACCGTCCCGGACCGCGATACGACTACCGGGCGACGCCGGATCAGCGCGGCTACATCGCCGTGGAATGGTGGCCCGACGATTTCGCCGCCATCCGGTACGCCACCGGACGGGGCATCATCGTCGTGGAAGCGGCGGGCAATGGCGGGGAGAACCTCGACGACGCCGTGTACGCCGCCCGGCCCGCGGACTTTCCCGCCGAGTGGCGTAACCCGTTCGGCGGTGCGGATTCCGGCGCGGTCCTGGTCGGTGCGGGTGCGCCGCCACCGGGTCTGCACGGGCGAGAGCACGGTCCGGCGCGGTCGCGGCTGGCGTTCTCCAATCACGGTGCCCGCCTGGACGCGCAGGGCTGGGGCCGCGAGGTCACCACGACCGGTTACGGCGATCTGCAGGGTGGGGCCGACGAAGATCTCTGGTACACCGATGAGTTCAGCGGCACCTCCAGCGCGTCGCCGATCGTCGTCGGCGCGGTGGCCGCCTACCAAGGGATTCGGGCGAACGGTGCTGGTCGTGAGGGCCCGGCGGAGATCCGGGCCCTGCTGCGCGCGACCGGTTCCGCCCAGACCGCCGCACCCGGACGACCCGTCACCCAGCGCATCGGCGCACTGCCTGATCTGCGCGCCATGCTCGCGCGGGGTTAGCCTGCGGTATGGCAGTCATCCATCGCACCAGCCTGGTTCCCGGCAAGACCGACCTCGTCGCGGCATGGCTGCCGGGGCGGCAGTGGTATCGGGGAACGGTGCCGCGACTGCGCAAGGCCGGTGGTTTCCGGCTCGACGATCCCGATGGTGCGGTCGGGATCGAATTCCTGCTGCTGTTGGATGATTCGACACCCGAACCACAGCTCTATCAGGTGCCGCTGACCTATCGCGGCGCCCCGCTACCCGGCGCCGAGAACGCGCTGCTCGGCACCGCCGAACACGGCACGCTCGGCCGCCGGTGGATCTACGACGCCACCCGCGACCCGGTCGCCGTCGCGGCGGTGCTGGATCTGCTGGCCGGACGGACGGCCGCGCAGGCGCAGAACGACAGCGACACCGTCGATTCCTCGGTGGTCGTGGCCGGCGTCGAGTTGGTCTCGGCCGGTGGCGAGAGCGGTGTCGCGGTCGACGGCGACACCCACACCGATGTCCCCATCGGCACGGCCGCCGTCCGATTCCATCGCCTGCCCGCAGCACACCAGCCGGGGACACGGGGATCGGTGATCGCGCCGCACACACCCGACAGCGGACCGGTCCGCACCGTCGAGTTGGTCAGCGTCCTCGGCAGCTGAAGCCTCTCACCCCTCGTCCCGGGACATGCCCGATCTGGACTGTTGATCACCACGCTCTGGTGGCGTTCGCTTCTCGGCCGATACTCACCTGAGAGCGTGGTGATCAACGGTCCAACTACCGCTGCCCGGCGGAAAACCGGGTGTGCGGGGGTGGGGGCGCGTGGCATTGTTCGGGGATGACTTCGGCGAAGAGTGTCACGGTGCGGTCGGCGACCGAGCAGGACCGGCCCGCGATCGTCGGCCTGCAGGAGACCGGATTCGGGATGCGGTACGGGGCGGACGAGCAGGGCCTGCAACACGAGTTGTGGCCGGTCGAGCGTGCGTTGGTCGCGGTCGACAACGGGCGGGTCGTCGGCCACACCACCGACATCACCATGACGGTGACCGTGCCGGGGCAGCGCACCGTGCGCGCTGCGGGTGTGTCCGGGGTGGCGGTGTCGCCGACCCATCGACGACGCGGCATCCTGCGGGAGCTGTACACCGCCCAGCACGCGCGCACCGAAGCCGACGGACTGCCGCTGACGATCTTCACCGCCAGCGAGGCCACCATCTACGGCCGCTTCGGCTACGACCCCACCATCCTCGACACCGCGATCGCCATCGATCGGCGCCGGGCCGAATTCCGGCCGACCACACCGGATCCCGGCGGCGTCGAACTGGCGAGCCTGGCCGAGGCCGCCCCGCACATCCGGGAGGTCTACGACCGCTGGCAGCGGCAGGTGCCGGGCGCCCAGGCGCGACCGGAGGAGAAGTGGGCGCTGGTCTTCGCCGATGTCGAACGGCACCGCGCCGCCGCGACTTCGCTGTTCGTGCTGGTTCATCCCGACGGCTATGCCCTGTACCGGCGCCGCTACGCCGACAACCGGTCCGTTGTCGCGGTGTCGGAACTGCGCGCGGCCACCCCGGAAGCGCACCCGGCGCTGTGGCGGGTGCTGCTCGGCATGGACCTCGTCGATACGATCGAAGCCGAGATCGCCGACGATGATCCGCTGCCCTACCTGCTCACCGATTCCCGTGCGGCGCGGGTGATCCGCCGCGGCGACTCGCTGTGGGCGCGCGTGATGGATGTCCCCGCCGCGCTCACCGCACGCACCTACCGCCACGATGTGGACACGGTGGTGGCCGTGCACGATCCGTTCCGGTCCGCGGGCGGCCGGTTCGCCCTGCGCGTGCGCGACGGCGTGGCCGAGTGCGAACCCACGACCCGGCCCGCGGATCTCGCCTTCGACATCAATGTGCTCGGCGCGCTCTACTTCGGAGCCCACCGGGCCGGCAGATTGGCGGCCGCCCACCGGATCAGCGTCGAGGACACCGCGGCGCTGCGGGCAGTCGACGAGGCGTTCACGACCGATCGCGCACCCGAACTCGGCTGGTTCTTCTAGCCCGACAGACCGATCCCCGCCGCCGAAGACGTCTGCGTGTACGGCGACGGGGACCGCGCCACGGCGGGTAGCCTCGGTAGCTGTGGATTCGCACGAGGTCGATCCTTCGGTTCGGGTGCGTGGCGCCCGGGTCCACAATCTGCGCGATGTCGACGCGGACATGCCACGAAACGCCCTGGTCGCGTTCACCGGAGTTTCGGGTTCGGGGAAGTCTTCGCTGGCGTTCGGCACCCTCTACGCGGAATCGCAGCGCCGGTATCTGGAGTCGGTGGCACCGTATGCCCGAAGATTGCTGCACCAGGTCGAGGCGCCCGATGTCGATACCGTGACCGGGCTGCCGCCGACCGTCGCGCTGGCCCAGCGCCGCTCCGCCCCGTCCTCGCGTTCGACGGTCGGCACCGTCACCGCCATCTCGAACACCCTGCGCATGCTCATGTCGCGCGAGGGCGACTATCCGGATGGCCCGGCCCGAACCGGGGCCGGTCACTATCCCGAGGGCACCAATCGCTTGTATTCCGACGCGTTCTCGCCCAACACCGTCGAGGGGGCGTGCCCGCGCTGTCACGGTCAGGGCGTCGTGCACGAAGCCACCGAGGCCTCGATGGTCCCCGACCCGTCGCGCAGCATCCGCGACGGCGCGATCGCCTCCTGGCCGGGGGCCTGGCAGGGCAAGAACCTGCGCGATGTGCTGGCCGCGCTCGGCTACGACATCGACCGGCCGTGGCGCGAACTCTCGCCCGCCGCCCGCACCTGGATCCTGTTCACCGACGAGAAGCCGGTGGTCACCGTGCATCCCCAGCGGGACCCCGACCGCATCCACCGCCCCTACCAGGGCACCTACACCAGCGCCGAACGGCTGCTGCTGCGTTCGCACGCCGAGTCCAAGAGCGAGACGACGCGGGCGCGCGCCGCGGAGTTCCTGCACACCGCGACCTGCCCGCTCTGTGACGGACGGCGCCTCAAACCCGAGTCGCTGGCGGTGACCTTCGCCGGCCACAACATCACTGAACTCGCCGACCTGCCGCTGCGCGAACTCGTCGACGTCCTGCGCCCCTACACCCACGGCACGAGCGCGGCGGCGGTGCTCACCCAGGACCTGACCTCCCGCATCGACGTGCTGATCGAACTCGGCCTCGGCTATCTCAGCGTGGATCGGGAGAGCCCGACCCTGTCCGGTGGTGAACTGCAACGGCTGCGCTTGGCCGGCCAGTTGCGGTCGGGGCTGTTCGGGGTGGTCTACATCCTCGACGAGCCGTCGGCGGGACTGCATCCGGCCGACACCGTCGCACTGACCGAGGTGCTCGGCAGGCTCAAGAGATCCGGCAACAGCGTGTTCCTGGTCGAACACGATCTCGATGTCGTGCGGCACGCGGACTGGCTCATCGACATCGGGCCCGGTGCGGGGGTGCACGGCGGGCGGGTGCTCTACAGCGGCGAGGTCGACGGACTGCGCGCGGTGACCGAATCGGTGACCCGGCCGTATCTGTTCGACGAGATCACCCGTCCACCGCGCGCCGACCGCACCCCGGACGGAACGCTGCGATTGCGGGCAGTGACCAGCCACAATCTGCGCGACCTCGATGCCGATATCCCGCTGAGCGTGTTCACCGCGATCACCGGCGTCTCGGGCTCGGGCAAATCGACGCTGCTGCACGCGATCTCGGTCGCCGCCGAGGCCGATACGGCGATCGTGCGGGTCGTCGAGGTCGACCAGGCGCCGATCGGACGGACCCCACGCTCGAACCTGGCCACCTACACCGGGCTGTTCGACACCGTGCGCAAACTGTTCGCCGACACCGCTGCCGCGCGGGCCCGCGGCTACGGGGTCGGGCGGTTCTCGTTCAATGTCGCCGAGGGGCGCTGCCCGACGTGTCAGGGCGAGGGGTACATCACCGTCGAGCTGCTGTTCCTGCCCAGCACCTACAGTCCATGCCCGGACTGTCACGGCGCCCGCTACAACCCCGAGACCCTCGAGATCACCTACCGCGACACCACGATCGCGCAGGTGCTGGACATGACGGTCGACCAGGCCACCGAATTCCTCGCCGACGTGGCGGTGGTCGCGCGCGCCCTGCGCACCCTCGCCGATGTCGGGCTCGGCTATCTGCGGCTCGGGCAACCGGCGACCGAACTGTCCGGCGGTGAGGCACAGCGGGTGAAACTCGCGACCGAACTGCAGCGGGCACGGCGCGCGAGTACGGTGTATCTACTCGACGAACCCACCACCGGACTGCATCCCGCCGACACCGATGTGCTGCTGCGGCAACTGGATTCACTCGTCGACTCGGGGGCGAGCGTGGTGGTCGTCGAACACGACATGACCGTGGTCGCGCGGGCCGATCACGTGATCGACATGGGGCCGGGCGGCGGCGCGCAAGGTGGGCGGATCGTGGCACAGGGGACACCGGAACAGGTGGCGGCCGATCCGGACAGCCGGACCGCGCCGTATCTGGCGGAGCGGATCGCATGAACGAGTCGGCGGGGCAGCGGACCCGGCAGGCGTTGGCGATCGCGGGCGGCGCGTCGTTCGTGCTCGGGGTGGCGACGCTGTTGTGGCCGGGGCGCGACGAGTCGACCCTGTCCCTGCTGTTCGGGGTCTCGCTGCTGGTGAGCGCGGGAGTGCAAGCCTATCTGGGGTTTCGGTCGCGGATCGCGCTCGTGTTGCGGCTGCTGGTGCTGGTCAGCGCGGCGCTGACCGCGGTGCTGGCGGTACTGAGTTTCGGGGGCGGGAGCATCGAGTTGCTCGCGTGGTGGATCGGGCTCGGGTGGGCGGTGCGCGGGGCCGTGCAGGCGTTGGTGGGGGTGTGGGACGAGCAGATCAGCGATGGTTGGCTGCACGAGATCAGTGGGTGGGTGACGCTCGCGATCGGGATCGCGCTCATCGCGATCACGTTCAAGACCGTCACGGGGCTGGCGACGGCGGCCGGGGGCGCGCTGGTGGTGATCGGTGTCCTCGACCTGCTGACCGGTGGGTTGTTGCGGGCCGCGCTGCGGGCCGGTGAGCCCGCCGCGAGTGGCGCCGTGGTGGGTGACGTGCGGCCCGTCGCCGAACGCTGATCACGAAACCTGCACCGGCAGAGCGATTTTCGGTGTCAGCGCGAACTCGTGGACAACATGACATGGCGGGCAGGGGAGCGGGTGTTGAACTCTGCGTGCCCGGGCCGTCGCAGTGCGGGTCCGTGTGCTTTGCGCCGGTAGCGTGGCCCGCGGCGTGCGCACGGGAGGGCCCGGACGGCGCGCCGCGTCCGTCTGCCCCGAATGTGAGCCCAGGAGAGAAGTGGTGTCGCGCGTGAACCCCGGCGCCGATGTCGTCCAGCGTGAAGCGCAGGCGATGCGGCGGATGACCGAGAGTCTGGTCGAAGATCTGTCCGAGAACGTCCCCGTCGACCAGGTGACCTCGGCGGTGGGTGCCGCGCACGATCGCTTCGCGGGCAAGCCGATCCGGGAGTTCGTGCCCATCCTGGTCGAGCGGATCGTGCGCAGCGAACTCGCCGATCCCGACCCGACGGTGCGTGTACCGGCGCCGTCGGGTCGCGCTGCGGTTCCGGCGCCGGTGGCGCGCCAGGAGGCTTCGGGGACGCGGCGGGTGGTGAGCCGGCGTGCGGTGGTGCCGCTGTCGCTCGGCGCTGTCGTCGTGGTGGCCGCTGTCGTCGCCGGGGTCGTCCTGCTTCCCGGCGGGGCGGAGACGCCTGCGGCCGCACCCGTGGCCGCGGCGACGGTGGTGCGCGGGGTGGTCGGGTCAGAGAAGATGGCGTTCTTCGCCGACGAGCGCGTCGTCGAGGTGCTGGCCGACAACGGGATCACCGTCGAGGTCGAGCCCGCCGGATCGCGGCAGATCGCGACCTCGGTCGACCTGGACCGCTACGACTTCGCGTTCCCGTCGAGCAGTCCCGCCGCCGAACGCATCCAGCGTGCTCGCGGTGTCACGGCCAAGTACACACCGTTCTCCTCGCCGATCGCCATCGCCACCTACCGACCCATCGCCGAGCTGTTGACCGCGGCCGGGGTGATCACACCGGGGCCGGTGGCGAGCTTCGACATGAACCGGTACCTGGAGTTGGCCGCCGGTGGGGTGCAGTGGGACGACCTGCCCGGCAACACGACCTATCCGGTGGCCAAGAACATCCTGGTCTCGACCACCGATCCGCGCAGCTCCAATTCCGCGGCCATGTACCTGTCGATCGCCAGCTATGTCGCCAACGATCACACCATCGTGCGTGGCGCCACCGCCGAGGCACATGTGCTGCCCGCGCTGTCGAAACTGTTTCTCGCCCAGGGCTACACCGACAACAGCAGTGAGGGGCCGTTCAACCAGTACCTCACCAACGGGATGGGCCCGACGCCGCTGGTGTGCATCTACGAGGCCCAGTTCATCGGAGCGGCGGCCGCGGGCCGGATCACCCCGGACATGGTGCTGACCTATCCGACCCCGACCGTACTGTCGAACCACACCCTGGTCCCGCTGACCCGCCCCGGCGACACGATCGGCCGACTGCTCACCGACAACCCCGAACTACGCCGTCTAGCCGCCGAACACGGCTTCCGCACCGGCGACAACGCCCAGTTCACCGCCGTCGCCGCCGCCCATGATGTGCCGGTGGCCGCGGACCTGATCGATGTCGTCGACGTGCCCGCCTACGACACGCTCGAACGGCTGCTCGACGGGGTCGCGAACTCCTACAACTGAGGTCGCCTCGACCCGGTCAGCGGGCGGCGACGAGGGCCGCGATCAGGCGGTGGCTGCGGGCGCTCATCTGGGCGGCGGTCTGGTCCGGGTGCCGTAGCCACCACAGGACCAGTGAGGTGACCGTGCCCATCCAGACGTCGGTGAGCGCGGACAGATCGCTCGGATCGGTGAGGTCGACGGCGGCGACGACATCGGCGACGCCGCGGGCGGCCTGGGCGGCGATGCGGCGCCGGGCCGTGCGGGCGGCCTCGGCGGCCGGGCCCTCGTCGGGGTGGGAACGGTCGAAGACGACGGTCCAGTCGTGCGGTCGGGGTTCGAGGGCGACGAAGAGGGCGTCGAGGGTGCGCTGGGCCCTGGTCAGGTCGTCCCCGGCGATGGCCGACTCGATCGCGTCGTAGAGGATCGCCGCGGCGCGCTCCACGCACGCGATGTACACCGTGTCCTTGGACTGGAAATAGGTGTACACCAGCGGCTTCGACACCTCGGCGCGCAGGGCGACACCGGCGAGTGAGAGACCGGCGTAGCCGAGCCGGCCGATCTCGGACACGGCGGCATCGAGGATCAACTGCTCGCGCTCGGCGCGCGGGACGCCCTTGGTTCCGGCTGTGCTCACCCCCTTATCCAACCATCAGCGGGGACAGCCGTTGACAGTGAATTGACTATTTCGTAAATTACCCACACGTCTATATTAGGAGTCGGCATGCTGTCCTCGCTGTGGGAGCAGATCAACAACCCGCTGTTGTACGCGATACCGTTCTTCGCGGTGTTCATCGCGATCGAGGCGGTGAGTCTGCGCCACGCCGGGCACGAGGACACCCCGCGCGCCTACTCGGCGATCGACAGCCGCACCAGCATCAGCATGGGCATGGGTTCGGTGGTGGCGATGGCGCTGTTCAAGCTGCTCACGCTGGTCTTGTTCGTGATCCTCTACGTCGAGCTCGCGCCGTGGCAGCTACCGACCGACACCTGGTGGTACTGGCTGCTGCTGATGGTGGTCATCGACATCGCCTGGTACTGCAATCACCGGTTCTCCCACCGGGTGCGCATCGGCTGGGCCGCGCACCAGGCACATCACTCGAGTGAGTACTTCAATCTCGGGACCGCGCTGCGGCAGAAGTGGAATCCGTGGTCGGAGGCGATCTTCTGGGCGCCGCTGCCCCTGCTGGGTTTCGCGCCGTGGACGATCTACGTCGCGTTCGCGCTGAACCTGATCTACCAGTTCTTCACCCACACCGAGACCATCGGCAGGCTGTGGCGCCCGATCGAATTCGTGTTCAACACCCCGTCGCATCACCGCGTGCACCACGGCAGTGACCCGATCTACCTGGACCGCAACTACGGCGGCATCCTGATCATCTGGGACCGGATGTTCGGCACGTTCCAGCCCGAACTGCACACCCCCACCTACGGTCTCACCACGCCCGTCGGCACCTACAACCTGCTGAAACTGCAATACCACGAGTACGGCAACATCATTCGGGATGTCCGGGGTGCGAAGCGGTGGCGCGACCGGCTCGGCTACATCTTCGCCCCGCCGGGCTGGCAGCCGCGCGAGTCCGCGGTCGAGGCACGCAAGAAGCAGGCGGCGTGAACTCGGTCGACCTCGCCGCGCTGATCCTGCGCGTCACCGTGGGCGGCGTCGTGCTCGCCCACGGTGTCAACCACGCGTGGGGCGGCGGCAAGCTCGCGGGCACGGCGGGGTGGTTCGCCTCGATCGGGCTGCGACCGGGCCGGGTGCACGCCGTCCTCGCCACGGCCACCGAGATCACCGCGGGCGTCTTGCTCGTGCTCGGTCTGGGCACGCCGTTCGCCGCGGCCGCGGTCGTCTCGACGATGGTGGTCGCGGCGATCACCGCGCATCGGCGCAACGGGTTCTTCATCTTTCGGCCAGGGCAGGGCTGGGAGTACACGGCGGTGCTCGCCGCCACCGCCGTGGCCACCGCGACACTCGGAGCAGGTCGGTGGTCGCTCGATCACGTGCTCGGTGTCGCGGTGAACGGGCCAGCGGGGCCCGCGATCGCGGGTGGGCTCGGTGTGCTGTCGGCCGTGGTGCTGCTCGGGATCTGCTGGCGGCCGGACTCCGGCGTCGGCGGGTGAGTCCTACGGCAGTGCCGTGACCTGGGGAATCGATGGTGGTGAAAGAAATTTCGCGGGCGGCGATGAGTTCTCGCGGCGGGCGCCGTCTCTATGAGTGCTACCTGTCGCCGAGCTCCGGGAGAGTCTCATGACCGCCAGTTCCGCCGTCACCACCGGCACCCTCGTGGTGCCCGACGCCCGCCTGTATTACGAGGTCCGCGGGGCGGGACCGCTGCTCGTGCTGGTCGGGGCGCCGATGAACGCGGCCGCCTTCGCCTCGACGGCCCAACAGCTCGCCGCCACCAACACCGTGCTCACCACCGACCCGCGCGGGCATGCGGCCAGCCCCCTCGACGATCCGCGCCAGGATTCGACGGTGCGCGCCCGCGCCGACGACCTGGCCCGGCTCATCACCCACCTCGACGTGGGACCGGCGGTGGTGTTCGGTTCCAGCGGCGGCGCGGTCAGCGCGCTGGCGCTGGCCCAGACCAATCCCGACCTGGTCACCACGATCGTCGCGCACGAGCCGCCACTGCGCGAACTGCTGCCCGATGCCGAGGCCCAGCGCGCGGTCACCGAGGAGATCATCGCCACCTTCGCCACCGGTGATGTGGTCGGTGCGTGGCGGAAGTTCTTCGCACAGGCGAACATCGGGATCCCCGAACCGGTGCTGGCGCAGATGTTCGGCGGTGAACGCGATCCCGAACAGGTCGCCACCGAGCGCTACTGGTTCGAGCACGAACTGCGCCACACCACCGCGTGGGTGCCGGACCCGCCGCTGCTGCGGTCGATTCCGACGCGGGTGATCGTCGGGATCGGGGCGGAGTCGACCGGCCAGCTCTGCGATCACACCTCCCGGGAACTGGCCGCCTCGCTCGGTGTGGAGCCGGTGGTGTTCCCCGGCGATCACACCGGGTTCGTCGACGATCCCGTCGCGTTCGCGACCCGGCTGCAGCAGGTGCTCGACGCGCCGTGAGTCCCTGTGGTTCCGCCGGAGTTGATGCCGGTGGGCCGGGTTCCGCGCGTCACCGATCAGGTGGCAGCGAGTGCGATTCCGCATCGGCTGCCACGATCGCGGTGCGGCAGCGGGTGGCCAGGGTCTCCAGGGCGGTGAGTAGTTCCGGTGGGCCGGTGACGGTGAAATCGGTGTCGAGCGCGGTGATCATCCAGGCCAGCGATGCGGGGGTGTCGGCGCCGAGGTGGAGCAGGCAGTGGGTGTCGTCGACGGCTTCGAGGACACCCATGCCCGGCCAGACACGCTCGGCCAGCTCGGTGGCCGAGCCGTGCAGGGTGATCACGGTGCGCCACGGCCACGACGCGGACGAGAGCCTGCGCGCCATGTAGGCAGCCGCGTCGCCTTCGGGGAGGGGACGCGGCGTGAAGCGTGGGCCGGTCGGGATGCGGGGTTCGAGGCGGTCGACGCGGAAGGAACGCCAGTCGCCGCGGTCGACATCCCAGGCGACCAGGTACCAGTGCCTGCTGACGTTGACCAGCGAATCCGGTTCGACATCGCGACGCGACACCCGGCCCGCGTGATCGGTGTAGTCGAAACGCAGTCGTTCACGGCGCAGGCAGGTCTCGGCGATGGTCAGCAGGGTCTCGGACGCGACGCGCGGTGACTCGGCGCTCACGCGCACCATCGACTTCTGCAGCGTGGTGAGGCGGTGACGCAGCCGCGAGGGCAGCACCTGTTCGAGTTTGGCCAGGGCGCGCAGTGAGGCGTCCTCGATGCCGGTGACGGTACCGCCGGAGGTGGTCCGCAGGCCGACCGCCACCGCGACCGCTTCCTCGTCGTCGAGCAGCAGCGGCGGCATCGAGGCGCCCGCGCCCAGCCGGTAGCCCGCGGTGCCCTGCAGGGCCTGTACCGGGTAGCCGAGGCCACGCAACCGTTCGACATCGCGACGCACCGTGCGGGGGGTGACCTCGAGCTTGTCGGCCAGTTCGGCCCCCGACCACGCACGGTGGGTCTGCAGCAGCGACAGCAGACGCAACAGGCGAGCCGAGGTTTCCGACATGACTCCAGCATGCCGCATTCTTAGGACCGATCCTGGCCTAAGTGGCTTCTAGCGTGGTGTTTATGAGCGAAATCCACCCCTTCCGGATCGATGTCCCGCAGTCCGACCTCGACGACCTGCACGAGCGCCTGGCCCGCACCCGCTGGGCCGATGACCTGCCCGGCACCGGCTGGTCCTATGGGCTGCCGACCACCTACCTGCGTGATCTCGCCGAGTACTGGCGCAGCGGATTCGATTGGCGGGCCGCCGAAGCCGCACGCAATGCCCACCCGCAGTTCGTCACCGAGATCGACGGGCAGCGCGTCCACTTCACCCACGTCCGCTCGCCCGAGCCCGACGCCTTGCCGCTGGTGCTCGTGCACGGTTGGCCGTTCACCGATTTCGGCGAGACCATCGGGCCGCTGACCGATCCGCGCGCACACGGCGGCGACCCGCGTGACGCGTTCGACCTGGTGATTCCGACCCTGCCCGGTTTCGGCTTCTCCGGAACCACCCACGAGCCCGGTCAGGCCGCCACCGAACGTTCCGCCGAGCTGATCGCGCAGTTGATGGGCCGCCTCGGCTACACCCGCTACGGCGCGCAGGGCTCGGACGCGGGTTCGTTCATCGCACCGCAGCTGGGTCGCGTCGACACCGAGCATGTCGCCGGTGTGCACCTCAATGCCGCGATCACCATCCCCGGCTGGGACGACGACGGTGCCGGCTACTCCGAGGAGGACCAGGCCAAGCTGGCCGCCCTGCAGGACTGGAACGCCAACGACACCTCCGCCTACGCGAGCGTGCACAGCACCCGCCCCCAGAGCCTGGCCCACGCGGTCACCGATTCGCCTGCCGGACTGCTGGGTTGGGTCGTGGACGTGGTCAACACCTACAAGGACCCGGCCGCCGCACTGCCCGAGGACTCCATCGACCGCGACGCCCTGCTCACCGAGATCTCGGTCCTGTGGTTCACCGGGACCATCGGCTCCTCGATGCGCCTGTACAAGGAATCCCAGCAGTGGGGTGCGGACCTGCCCAGCTCCGGTGTGCCCACCGCGGTCGCGGTGTTCCCCGGCGACACCACGATCCGCGGCATCGCCGAAAAGCAGAACAACCTGGTGCGCTGGACCGAATTCGACCGCGGTGGGCATTTCGCGGCGATGGAAACCCCTGACCTGTTGATCGAGGACGTGCGGGAGTTCTTCCGCCCACTGCGCTGAGCGCGAGCGCCCGAAACGCCAGGGTCGGTACGGGTGTCGAGGCGGTCTTGTCGGCGATACTGGCAGGACCGCTCGGGGGATGACCTGCTCGCCGGAAGGAACGCCGAAGATGACGTCGTCCCCGTTGACCGCCGCGACCGCCCGCGCACTCGCCGAACAGGCCTATCTCTACGGTTTCGCGATCGTGGAGAACTATCGGGCGATGTGGGGAATGTGCGTCTGGCCGGATTCGCCGCAGTACTCCGGCTTCAACACCTTTCGGCACGGGCGCGCCCTGTTCGACTCGAGTTATGACACGGTGGTCAACGCCAACAACGACACGCTGTACTCCACGACCTTCGCCGATCTGCGCGCCGAACCGATCGTGCTCAGCGTGCCTGCCACCGGGTACCGGTACTTCGTCATCCAGCTGGTGGACATGGGCACCGACAATTTCGCCTATGTCGGCACCCGTGCCACCGGCGGTGACGGGGGCGATTTTCTCCTGGTCGGACCGCGATACAAGGGCGCGCTGCCTACCGGTGCGCCCGCGCGGGTGATCATTTCGCCCAGCCAGTTCGTCGCCCTCGCGACCCGCACCGCGATCGAGGGTCGCGCCGATCTGGACGCGGTGATCGCGATCCAGGAGCGGCTGCGGATCCGGCCGCTCAGCGAAGTCCTGGCCCGACCGGCGCCGCAGCCGCCCGCCGACATCGACTTTCCGCCCTACACCGCCGACCTGTACGGGTCCCCGAGACTGTTCGCTCTGCTGAACTTCCTGCTCCGGTTCCACACCGTGTCCGAACCCGAGACGGCGCTGCTGTGTCGGCTCGCCCCGCTCGGGATCGGACCCGGTGCCGAATTCGACCTGGATTCCTTCGATCCGGCGGTGCGGGCCGCGATCGGGGACGGGACGCGCATCGCGCACCAGCGGATCGAGGACCGGGGCAACAACCTCGGCACGGTCGTGCAGGGGTGGCAGGACATTCCGCCGATGGGCGACTACGGCGAGGACTATCTGTTCCGGTCGGCGGTCGCGTGGAAGTTCATCTACACCAATTCACCCGAAGAGGCGCTCTACCCGATCGCCGAGACCGACGCCGACGGCGAACCGCTGTCCGGGGCACACCGGTATGTGCTGCGGTTCGCACCCGGACAGTTGCCGCCCGTCGAGGCGTTCTGGTCGATCACCCTCTACGATTCCGCGTCCCGGTTGATGGTCGACAATGCCGTCGACCGCTACTCCATCGGTGACCGCACCCCCGGCCTCACCTACGGCGCCGACGGCTCACTGACAATCCACATCCAGCACGAATCACCTTCCGCCGAGGACGCACCGAACTGGCTGCCCGCCCCCGCCGGGCGCTTCTATCTCAATGCCCGCGCCTACATTCCACGCCCGGCCTTCCTCGACGGCACCTACCGCCTGCCCGCCGTCGAACGGGTGTGAACGACGTCGACGGCGGTGCCCGACCAGGCAGCCTGGGACCGAGCCGGTCAGGACAGTGCTTTGGCCTTGAGCTGGTCGAATTCGGCCTGGGTGATGGTGCCTTCGGCGAGCAGGCGTTTGGCGTCGGCGATCTGGGCGGCGGGGTTGGTGCCCGCGGTGGTGCGGATGTAGCTGTCGGCGGCCTTCTGCTGCTGTTCGGCCTCGAGTTGCGCGCGTTCCTGCATGCCGCTGCCGCGGGTGATGAGGTAGACCAGCGAGGTCAGCACGGGGATGAACAGCAAGAACACGATCCAGATCGCCTTGATCCACCCGGAGGTGTGCTTGTCGCGGAACAGGTCGCCGAGAATGAAGAACAGCAGCAGCAGATAGGCGACGAACCCGAAGCTGACGATGATCAGCCACACGACATCCCAGAACGACATGACGCACCTCGATCGGCTCGGAGGGAAGACGCCACCCGGTGGCGTTCGCCCGAGGCTAGCGCCGCCGCGGGGGCGTCCACCTCACCCGAACCGGGTGAAATCGAGCGAACCCCATCGACGCGTCCGGTTGCCTACAGTGAGTCCGACGGCGACGGGAGGATCTCGATGGCTGAGGACAGGCTCGACGGCACAACCTTGCGCGGCGTGCCCGCCACGGCACTGTGGACGCTGCGCAATCGCGCGGTGGAGGCCGCCAGGGCCGATTCCGACTACGAGGATCCGATGGCCGTCGAACTCTACGAGCGGATCGACTATCCGTACGGTGATTTCGGGCCGGCGAGCCAATCGCATCCGCTGCGCGCGGTGACCTTCGATCGCGCGATTCGCGACTACGTCGGCGCGCATCCCGGCGCGACCGTCGTCGCGCTCGGGGAAGGTCTGCAGACGAGCTTCTGGCGGGTGGGTGTGCCGGTCGCGCAGTGGATCTCGGTTGATCTGCCGGAGATGATCGCGGTGCGTGAGCGGGTTTTTCCCGCCGAGGAGCGGTTGCGGCACGTCGCGGTGTCGGCGCTGGATCGCTCCTGGATGGACGATGTCGACCCTGACGCCGGGGTGTTCATCAGTGCCGAGGGACTGTTCATGTACCTGCCGCCGGCGGAGGTGTACTCGCTGATCCGCGACTGCGCCGCGCGGTTCCCCGGCGGGCAGCTGATCTTCGACAGCATTCCGGCGTGGTTCAGCAACAGGACCATGAAGGGGATGACCCTGGCGCGCGGCAGTGATTATCAGGCCCCGCCGATGCCGTTCCACCTGTCGGTCGCCGAGGCCGCCGAGCTGCCGATCCGGATCCCGCGGCTGCGTGCGGTCACCGATGTCGACATCGCGGCGGGACGTGGACCGTGGGGCAGCCGCGCGATGAAGCTCCTGGCCAACGCCCCGGTCCTGAAGAACGCGCGCCCCTCGATCACACTGGTCGACTTCGAGTAGCGCGTTCACCAGCCGCGTTCGGCCGCCTCCACGTCACCGGCGGCGATGGCGGTGACCAGGTCGGCGTGGTCGGTGTCGGTTTGGGCGGCGTAGGCGCGGGCGAAGTCGAGGATGCCGGCGGCGAAGGCCTCGCCCTTGCCGATGTAGGCGGCGATGGCTTCGGGCTCGCCGCTGCGGGCGTGTGACTTGGCCAGGGCGGCGCCGCAGGCGGAGGCGAATTGCGGGAGGTAGCCGGCTATTTCGCGGCCGCTGGGAATGATCTTCATGTCGCGGAACTGGCGGACGTAGTAGTCGTTCTCGTCGACGCGCACGTACCCGAGGAAGATGTCGCTGGCCGACTGCATCAACCGCTGACCGACCACGACACGTTCGCCGTGGTTGTCGTAGACGCTCGGGCCGAGGAATTCCTCGTACACCGAAGAGGTCGCCTGTTTGACCTGGAAGAACACCGACTGGCGTTGACTGTCGCCCTCCATCAGGTGCAGGTAGACGCGCATGCCGACACTGCCGACGCCGACGACCTGCTGAACGGTGTCGATGCGGGTGAACCGGCCGACGAGCCGGGCCAGGTGCGGTGGGATCGAGGCCAGGTAGGTGTCGAAGATCTGCTCGTAGACGCTGATCTCCTCCTCGTCGCTGAGCTGGAAATGGCGGCGCTTGAGCGGGTCGTCGCTGATGCGGCGCTGCCCGTCGACCACGGTGACGAGCTGGCGTGCCGTGCCCTCCTGGGAACGCTTGGCGGCCTGCTTGTCGATCGTGTGCTTGGCCTCCTTGGCGAAGGCCGAGGTGAGGTGTTCCAGGGGCATGTCGGCGGTGAAGCGGTCGTACCAGATCTCGAGCTCGCCGGAGCGGGCGTAGCGGCGCATCGCGGTGCGGTAGCCGTTCACGGCGGCGGTGGCGGCGTCCTCGGCGGTCGAGCGGCCGATGCCCTCGGTCTCGGCGAGGACGAAGACGCTGGTGGTGAGGCGTTTGAGGTCCCATTCGAAGGGGCCGGGCAGGGTTTCGTCGAAATCGCGGGCGTCGAAGAGGAGTTGGCGCTCCGGGGAGGCCCACAGTCCGAAGTTGAGGATGTGGGCGTCCCCGCACATCTGCGCGGTGAGTCCGGAGTGTTGGCGTGCGCCCAGGTCGGCGGCCATGACCGCGGCCGCGCCCCGCAGGTATGCCCACGGTGAGGACGCCATCCGGGCGTAGCGCAGGGGCAGCAACTGCTGATCGCGCACGGATTCCTGGGCGCGCAAGCGGTCCAGAGCCGAGATGGTCCGGGTGCTCGGATCCCATTCACCGGCGGCGCGTCGGGGTGCGCGGGTCCTGGCGGCGCGACCGGCATCGGCGTCGTGGTCGGTCACCGGCATGGCCCGCACCCGGGCCGACGACGGTGATCCCGATCCGGGTACCTCTGCGCTCATCACAGTCCCTTCGTCGAACAATCCCGTTTCCGGCGAACGTTCAGCAAATGTACCGCGAGTCCTCTCGGGTCACAGCCACTCCCGCAGGACCGCCGCGATCGCGGCGAGGGCGGTGGGGTCGGTCATCCGCCAGTGGGTCGCGTCGACCGGGTGGTTGTGGATCGAGCCGGTGATCGCGGTGGTCCAGGAGGAGGCCGCGGTGGTTGCGGTGGGGTCGTCGGCGGCCGCGGTGAAGTAGGCGAGGTCGCCGTCGTAGGGGCGGGGACGGTAGGCGGCGTCGAGGTCGGCCGAGGTGATGGCCGCGTCGACGATGCGGTCGATGCGGGCGGGGTCGAGGGATGATCCGGGCGCGGCCTGCTCGACGAGGGTGCGGGCCAGCTCGCGGGGATCGGTGTGCTGGGCGAGGTCGGCGGCCTGATCACCGGCGAATCCGCCGAGTAGGTCGGCGGCGGTGACCGTGGTCGCGAGGGCCGGTGCGGCGGTCGAGAGGGTGCTGTCGAGCATGGCCAGCAGAGCGACCTGTTCGCCGTCCTCCTGGAGCTGGACGGCCATCGCGTGGGCGAGCACACCGCCGAGGGACCAGCCGAGCAGGTGGTAGGGCCCTTCGGGTTGGATCGCGCGGATCTGCTTGAGGTAGAGCAGGGCCCATTCCTCGATCGAATCCGGGAGCGGCTCGGCCGAACTCAGCGCGGGTGATTGCAGGCCGTAGAGGGGACGGTCGGGGTCGAGGTGGGCGGCCAGGCCGCTGAACGACCAGGCGACACCGCTGATGGGGTGCACGCAGAACAGTGGTTCGCGGGTGCCGGTGGGGCGCAGCGGCAGCAGGATGTCGAAGGCGGCATCGGTGCCCGCGCCGTCGGCACCGTCGGCGCGCAAGGCCGCGACGATACCGGCCGGGGTGGGTGCGGTGAAGATCCAGGTGACCGGCACGGGCCGGGCCAGCGCCTCGCCGAGCTGGGCGGACAGGCGGGTGGCGCTCAGCGAGGTGCCGCCCAGTTCGAAGAAGTGGTCGTCGGTGCCGACGCGGTCCAGGCGCAGGACTTCGGCGAAGATGTCGCAAACCGTGTGTTCGATGGGCGTGGTGGGTGGTCGGTAGGTGCGGGTGGCGAGTTCGGGTGCGGGCAGGGCGGCGCGGTCGAGTTTGCCGACGTGGGTCAGGGGGACCTGGTCGAGGATCATGATCGTGGCGGGCACCATGTGCGAGGGCAGGTGGTGACCGGCCCACTCGCGCAGGGTGTCCGCGTCGGGCTCTTCTCCTCGCTCGGCGACGACATAGGAGACCAGCACCATTGCCCCGGACTGGTTTTCGCGTCCGACCGTGACGGCGAAGCCGACCGTGGGATGGCCGGCCAGGACCGCGTCGATCTCCTCGAGTTCGATGCGGAAACCACGGATCTTGAGCTGGAAGTCGGTGCGTCCGCGGTATTCGAGTTCGCCGTCGGTGTTCCATGCCGCCAGGTCGCCGGTGCGGTACAGGCGGGTGCCCATGCGGAACGGGTTGGCCACGAAACGTTCGGCGGTCAGGTCGGGACGGTCGAGGTAGCCCGCGGCCAATTGTGTTCCGGCCAGGTACAACTCGCCCGGCACGCCCGCCGGGACCGGGCGCAGGCGTGCGTCGAGCACATAGACCTGACTGTTCCACACGGGCTTGCCGATCGGAACGGTCACCGTGTCGGTGTCCTCGACCGGGTGGCTGGTGATCGAGACGGCGGCCTCGGTGGGGCCGTAGACGTTGAACAGCGCGGTGCCGGGTGCCGCGGCGGCGAATCGGCGGGCCAAGGCGACCGGGAGGGTCTCGCCGATGGCCAGGACGCGGCGCAAGGAGGTCGGCAGGGTCGTGGTGAGCAGGGCGTCGAGCATGGAGGGCACGGCATGCAGGGTGGTGACCTGCTCGCGGTGCATCAGCTCGGCGAGGTAGGCCGGGTCGCGGTGGCCGTCGGGGGCGGCCAGGACCAGGCGGGCACCGCTGGCGGCGGTGGTCCAGAACTCCCACACCGACAGATCGAACGTCGCCGCTGTCTTCAGTAGGACGACGTCATCGACGCTGAGACCGAATTCCTCTGTCTTCCACCGCAACTGGTTGACGATGGCGGCATGGGAGACCGCGACACCCTTCGGGCGGCCGGTCGAGCCGGAGGTGAAGATGACGTAGGCGGTGTTCGCGGCGCGCAGACGGCTGCGGCGATCGAGGTCGGTGACCGGGGCGGGACTGTGGGCCGAGAGGTCGAGGTGGTCGAGGTGGTCGAGGGAAACGACCCGGTTTCCGGGGGCGATGAACCCGGTGTCGGCGGTGGTGAGCACGAGCAGCGGTGCGGCCGTGTCGAGGATGTGGTGGGTGCGGGCCGCGGGCTGATCGGGGTCGATCGGGACATACGCCCCGCCCGCGGTGGCGACGGCGTACATGGCGACGACCAGGTCGATCGAGCGCCGCATGGCCAGCGCCACCCGGGTCTCCGGTCGCACGCCCGCCGCGAGGAGATACCTGGCCAGGCGGTTCACCCTGGCATCGAGCTCGGCGAAACTCACGCGCTCGTCGTCGGCGACCAGGGCCACCGCACTCGGGTTCGCGGACACCGTGGCGTCGAGCATCGAGACCAGCGTGGCCGTGGGATCTGTCGGCCGCGCAGTGCGATTCCAGGTGTCGAGGATCCGGACACGTTCGGCCGGGGCGAGCAGATCGATGGTGTGCAGTGGTGCCCCGGGAGCGGTGACGATCGCGGTGACGAGCCGGGTGAACCGGTCGAGGAAACCACGGACCGTGGCCTCGTCGAACAGGTCGGTGGCGAAAGTGCAGTGGCCGCTGATGCCGGCGGGGGCGCCGTCGGGGGTGTAGCGGTCGGCCAGGATCAGGTGCAGGTCGAACTGGGACAGCGCGCGGTCCAGCTCCACCGAGGTGACGCTGATGCCGGGCAGATCCATGGCGACTTCGGCGAGGTTCTGGAACGACAGGCCCACCTGGAACAGGGGGTGGCGCGCGGTGGACCGGGTGGGGTTGAGCACCTCGACGAGTCGTTCGAACGGGATGTCGGCGTTGGCGAAGGCGTGCAGGTCGATCTCGCGTTGGCGGGTGAGCAGTTCGGCGAAGCTCACGCCGCTGTCGACCCGGGTGCGGAAGACCAGGGTGTTGACGAACATGCCGATCAGATCGTCGAGTTCGGCCTCGCCTCGTCCGGCGACGGGGGTGCCGATGGTGATGTCGGTGGTGCCCGACAGGCCCGCCAGCAGGACCGCCAGTGCGGTGTGCACGGTCATGAACAGGGTCGCGCCGTGGGTGCGGGACAGTTCGACCAGTGCGGCGTGGGTGGTGGCGTCGAGGGTCAGCGGGGCTCGTCCGCCCGCGTAGGACTGGACCGCCGGGCGGGGGCGGTCGCGGGGTAGGTCGAGCTGGTCGGGCAGCTCGACGAGAGCCTGGCGCCAGTAGGTGATCTGTTCGGCGGCCATCGAGGCGGGGTCGGTCTCCGCGCCGAGCAGGTGCTGTTGCCACAGCGCGTAATCGGCGTACTGCACGGCCAGCGGTTCCCAGCTGGGTGCGGCGCCGTGCGTGCGGGCGGTGTAGGCGGTGACCAGGTCGCGGGTGAGCGGGCCGCCGGAGAAGCCGTCACCGGCGATGTGGTGAACCGCCATCGCCAGCACGAACTCCTCGGGACCGAGTTCGAGCAGGGTGGCGCGCAACGGCACCTCGGCGGTGACGTCGAAGATCGTCGACACCAGCTGGGCCACGCCGGGTTCGGCCTCGGTCACCGTGCGGAGCTCGAGGCGCGGCACATCCGGGTGCTCCGGTGGGAGCACGAGCTGTACCGGGGTGTGCTCGAGCGCCGGGTACACCGTGCGCAGGATCTCGTGGCGGGCCACGACATCGGTGAACGCGTGGCCCATCGCGGTCGGGTCGAGTGCGCCGGTCAGGCGCAGGACCACGGGAATGTTGTAGGCGGCGGTCCCGGTGTCAAATCGGTTGAGGAACCACATGCGCTGCTGGGCGGGTGAGAGCGGGACGCGATCGGGGCGCGGGTGGGCGCGCAGGGCGGGGCGGCGGTCCGCGCGGGTCAGCCGGGCGAGCTCGGCCGCGCACTGGGCGACGGTGGGGGCGGCGAACAGCACCCGCACCGGCACCCGCAGGTCGACGGCGGCACCGAGCCGGGCGGTCAGGCGGGTGGCGAGCAGTGAGTTGCCGCCGCGGTCGAAGAAGTTGTCGTCGGCGCCGACCCGGTCGACACCGAGGATCTCGGCGAAGACCTCGGCGACGGTGCGTTCCAGCCCGGCCGCGGGTGCACGGAACGGGCGGGCCGCGAATTCCGGTGCGGGCAGGGCCTTTCGGTCGAGTTTGCCCGCTGCCGACAGCGGCACCCGGTCCAGCACGACGACGGCAGCGGGCACCATGTGCGCGGGCAGCATCGACGACGCCCACCGCGTGAGCGCGCCGGGATCGATGTCGCGACCGGTCACATACGACACCAGCACGGCCGCACCGGCCGGGTTCTCGGTGCCCAGGGTCAGCGCGAAGGTGACGCGCGGGTGCCGGGTGAGGACGGCGTCGATCTCGCCGGGTTCGATCCGGAAGCCGCGGATCTTGATCTGGAAGTCGGTGCGGCCCAGGTATTCCAGTTCGTAGTCGTCGTTCGCGCCACGCACCCAGCGGACCAGGTCGCCGGTGCGGTACATGCGTTCCCCGGTACTCCACGGGCTGGCGACGAACCGGTCGGCGGTCGCCGCGGCGCGGCCGCGATACCCGCGCGCCAGCGCGGGGCCGGCCAGGTACAGCTCGCCGGTGACGCCGACGGGCACCGGATGTAACCGGGCGTCGAGGACCACCGCGCGCAGGCCCGGCACCGGGCGACCGATGGTGACCCGGTCACCGGCTCGTAGTGCGGTGTAGGTCGCGCCGATCGTGGCTTCGGTGGGGCCGTAGCCGTTGAGGAAGCGGCGGCCGGGCTGCCAGTCGGCCAGCAGGTCGGGGGTGCACGCCTCACCGCCGGCCGAGACACACACCAGGTCCGGCAGTTGGGCCGGGTCCAGGGTGCTCAGCAGTGCGGGGGTGATGATCGTGTGGGTCACGAGTTCGGCGCGCAGCAGGTCGGTGAGTTCGGTGCCGCCGACGGTGTCGGGTGGCGCGATCACCAGGGTGGCGCCCCGGTGGAAGGCGGTGCTGATCTCCTCGATGGACTGGTCGAAGCTCGGGGAGCAGACGTGCAGCATCCGGTGGTCGTGGCGCAGCTCCAGCAGGGCCGCCGAGTGGGTGACGAGGGCGCCGAGCCCGGCGTGGGTGACGGTGACGCCCTTGGGTGTGCCGGTGGAGCCGGAGGTGTAGATGACGTAGGCGGCGTGGGCGGGACGCAGGGGTGTGGTGCGGTCGCGGTTGCGGACCGTGGTCGCCGAGTGGTCGGAGATGCGGGCGCGCACGGCCGGATCGTCCAAGACCAGCCAGCGCACCGAGGTGGTCAGGCCGGTGGCACGCTCGCCCACGGTGATACCGATCGTGGCGCCGGAGTCGTCGAGCATGTGCCGGACGCGGTCCGGCGGGTAGCTCGGGTCGACCGGCAGGTAGACCGCGCCCGCTTTCGCGATCGCCCACAGGGTCAGGATCGCCTCGTAGGAGCGGGGGATCGCCGAGGCGACGACGGTTTCGGGGCCGATGCCGTCGGCGATGAGCAGGCGGGCCAGGCGGGAGGAGTCCGCGTCGAGGGTGCCGTAGGTGATGGTGCGGCCGTTGTCGCGGACCGCGATGCGGTGCTGGCCGTAGCCGGTGCCGCGCACCAGCAGGTCGGGCAGGGTCGCGGTCGCTCGCGGGGTGGTGCTGTCGCCGAGGTGGGTGAGGAAGGTGTGCTCGTCGCGGTCGGTCAGGGGTAGGTCGCCGACCGGTGTTTCCGGTCGCAGGGCGGTGAGGAGCCGGACGAATCGTCGACCGAAGGCGTCGGCGGTGGTGTCGTCGAGAAGTGTTCGGGCGAAGGACATCTCGATGGCGAGGCCGGTTGTGTCCTCGAGGACTGCCAGGGCGAGGTCGTGGTGGGTGGTCGGTGGGTGGTCGATGTTCAGGGACACCTGGGCGAGGTTCTCGATGCCGAGGAGGGCAGGGAGGTCGGCGACGGGGATTCCCGCGTGCTCCTGTGCCTCGGATTCGGTGCGATCGGCTCGGCGGAGCAGGTCGAGGACTCGGGTGGCCGGGTCGACCTCGGTGCGCAGGAGGAGGTCGGTGGACTCGATGACGATGTCGTCGGTGGCGGTGAGCCTGGACAGCAGGACGGCCAGGGCGGTGCGGACCACCGTCGACCAGGTCACGCCCGCGGTCTCGGCGAGCAGGCGCAGATCCTGGTGCACCGCGGCCGGAACCGGGAATCGTGCGTGACCCCTGGTTTCGGGCGGGATGACCGTGCGGAGGCGATCGGTGTGGTGGCGCGTCGGCGAGGCAGTCGACGTGGCGTCGGTTTCACCGAAGCGGGAGTCGCTGGGAAGGACGAGGCGGCCAGGAAGGTCGGCCAGTGTTCGCCGCCAGAACGCCGATCGGGCAATCTGGTCGGGAGCTGACGCGAGCCGGTGCGTGATACCGGATGTCGTGGCTGTCGGGGTGGTGATGAGGTCGTCGAGGGCGGTGCGGAGTCGGTCGGTGATCGCCTGGGCGGTGGTGTCGGCGACGAGATCGCGCCGGTATTTGATCTGGACCTGGGTGTGGGCGCCGAGGAAGACCAGGATGGTGATCGGGTAGTGGGTGTGGTCGGCGCCGCGCAGGTCGTCGATGCTGAGATTGTCGAGCGCACCGCCCGCCTGCTGGAGTCCTTCGGCGTCGACCGGGTAGGACTCGAAGGCCAGCATGGTGTCGAACAGTTCACCCAGGCCCGCCACGCGCTGGATCGCGCCGAGGCCGAGATGGTGGTGGTCGAGGACGGAGGCCTGCTCGACCTGAACCGCGCGGACGAGATCCCCGACGGTGCCGGTGGATTCGAGGCGCACCCGCACCGGGACCGCGTCGACGAACAGGCCGATCATGTCGCCGACACCGTCGAGCTGCGGGGGACGGCCCGAGACGGTGGCGCCGAACACGACATCGTCGCGGCCGGTGCTCGCGGCCAGGACCAGGCCCCATGCCGTCTGGAACACGGTGTTGGCGGTGACCTCGGTCGCGGCGGCGAAGGCGGTGAGTTCGCTGGTGCGGGCGGTGTCGAAGGTGAACTCGCACAGGCCGAAACCGGTTCCGGTCGCGGGCGGCCAGGTCAGTTCCGGGGCGAGGACGGTCGGGCGCACGTCGGCCAGCACGTGTGACCACGCGTGTTCGGCGGCGGCGCGGTCCTGGCGGGCCAGCCAGGCGAGGTAGTCGCGGTAGGGGCGGACCGGGGGCAGGACCGTCGCGTCGCCGTCGGTGGCGTAGAGGACGAGCAGTTCCTTCATCAGCAGCGGCATGGACCAGCCGTCGAGCAGGATGTGGTGCCCGGTCAGGACGAGGTGGCTGCGGCCGGAACCGGTGGTGTACACGGTGAATCGGAGCAGGGGGGCGATTTCGGGATCGAAACCGGTCTGCTGATCGGCGGCCAGGAGGTCGGGGAGTTCGGTCTCGGTGACGGCCACTATGCGCAGTGGCGGTTCGATGGTGTCGGCGACGAGCTGGACCGGGGTTCCGTCGGGTGTGGTGACGAAGGCCGAGCGCAGGTTGGCGTGCCGGTCGAGGACGGTCGCGGCGGCGCGGCGTAGCCGGTCGGTGTCGAGGGTGCCGGAGAGTTCGGCGACGAGCTGGATGAGGTAGGCGTGCACCGATTCGTCGAGGAGTTCGCCCAGGGCCAGCAGGGACTGCTGCAGTGGGGACAGCGGGAGCACGTCCAACAGGCCGGGGTGGGTTTCTCGCCAGGTGTCGAGGTCGGATTGGGTGACCTGCACGAGGGCCACGTCGGACGGTGTCAGCCCGCCCGCGCTCGGATGCCGGGTGTGTTCGGCGAGTGCGGTGAGCCAGCTCGTCCACTCCTCGGCGAGTTCACGGACCGCGGATTCGTCGAGGATGCCGGTGGCGTAGCGGAAGTCGGCCTGTAGTCGCGGACCGGTCCCGGTGGGTACGGCGATCGCGTTGATGTCGAGGACGGCGTTGGCGGGCAGGGTGGGGTCGTAGTCGACGGCGATGTCGCCGAGGTCGGCCGTGGGGAGCCAGGCGGTGTCCTCGGGCTGGGAGGTGGTGGTCGCGCGGCCGAGGTAGTTGAAGCCGATCTGGCCGAGGCCGCCGGTCAGGGGTGCCGCTGTCTCGTGGTGGCGCAGCAAGCCGAAGCCGATGCCGTTGTCGGGGACGGCGAGCAGCTGTTCCTTCACGGTGCGGACCGTGGCCGCGAGGGTGTTGTCGTCACGGGTGGTCGCGATGTCGGTGAGGTCGAGGACGACCGGGTAGACGCTGGTGAACCAGCCGACGGTGCGGGTCAGGTCCGCGCCGGGGACGATCTGTTCTTCGCGGCCGTGGCCTTCGAGCCGGACTCGCAGAGTGGGGGCGTCGATGTAGCGGCGGGCGCGCCAGCTGCGGACGGCCAGGGCCAGGGCAGCGAGCAGGGCGTGGTCGGCGCCTGCCCGGTACTGGGCGGGCAGGGTCGTCAGCAGCGGGTCGGTGACCTCGACCGGAATCTCCACGGTGATCGAGCGCATGCTCGCTTCGGTGTCGAGGGTGGGGTCGAGAGCGCGGGCGCCCAGCAGCGGGTCGGGGGTGGCCAGTGCCTGCTGCCAGTAGGCGTGTTCGGCGGTGCGGTCGGTGATGGTCAGGGCGTGGGCCCAGCGACGGAACGAGGTGGCGACGGGCGGGAGCGCGATCGGCTGACCGGCGGTGTGCTGGGCCCAGGCCAGGATCAGGTCGGGCAGCAGGATGCGCCAGGAGACGCCGTCGATCGCGTAGTGGTGGGCGGCGACCGCGAGGAGGTCGCGGTCGCCGTGCCTGCGGATCCAGGTGAAGGCGATCATGCGGGCCGCAGCGGGATTCAGGGCCGAGAGGGCGGAATCCATGGCGGCCGTGCCGATTCGGGTGAGATCGTCGCCGTCCGCGTCGAGTTCGGTGATCAGGGGGTCGGCGGTGACGGCGCCGGGGGCGAGGACCTCGAACTGCCAGCCGGTGCCGTCGTGGCGCAGGCGGGAGCGCAGCATGTCGTGGTGGCGTAGAACCGCGTCCAGGGTGGTGCGCAGACCGGCCCGGTCGATGTCGTCGGGCAGGGCGAGCACCATGGTCTGGGCGAACCGGTCGCTGGAACCTCTGGTCAGGAACTCGGCCAGGACCGGGGTCAGCGGGACCTCGCCGACGCCGCCGCCGGGGAGCTCCGCCAGCAGTTCGGGTGCCGAATCGTCCTCGACGGCGGCGATCGCGGCCAGTTTCGCCACGGTGCGGTGCTCGAACACCGCACGGGTGGTGAAGGTGAGGCCCGCCGCGCGGGCGAGCGAGACCAGCTGGATCGACAGGATGCTGTCGCCGCCGAGTGCGAAGAAGGAGTCGTTCACGCCGACCGATGGCAGGCCCAGAACCTGCGCGAACAGTTCGGCCAGGCGGGTCTCCATGGTGCCCAGCGGTGCACGGGCCGGTTCGGTGACGGCGACGGGTTCCGGGAGGGCCGTGCGGTCGAGTTTGCCGTTGGAGGTCAACGGCATCGCGTCGAGCACCACGATCGCGGAGGGCACCAGGTGGGCGGGCAGGTGGTTCGCGGCGCGGTCGAGTAGTGCGGCGGGATCGGCGGTATGGCCCTGTGCCGCAACGACATAGGACACCAGGGTGATGGCGCCGGTCGCGGTCGGGCGGCCCACCGTCACGGCGGTACCGACGTTCTGATGGGCGGTGAGGACGGCGTCGACCTCACCGGGCTCGATCCGGAATCCGCGCACCTTCAGCTGGGTGTCGACGCGGCCGACATACCCGAGATTCCCGGTCGCGGTGCTGCGCACGAGGTCGCCGGTGCGGTACAGGCGTGCGCCCGGTGCGCCCCAGGGGTCGGCGACGAATCGGGTCGAGGTGGTGCCCGGTTGATCGCGGTAGCCGCGCGCGAGTCCGGGGCCGGCCAGGTAGAGCTCACCTGTGACACCCGGTGGCACGGGGTTCAGGCGGGCGTCCAAGATCATCGCGGAGGTGCCGGTGACCGGGGTGCCGATCGAGATGTGCTGTCCGGCAGTGAGTTCGGCGTAGGAGGAGATGATCGTGGTCTCGGTGGGGCCGTACCCGTTGAGGTAGCGGCGGCCAGGTTGCCAGGTCGCCAGGAGCTGCGGGGTGGTCACGTCGCCGCCGACCGACAGCAGCTCGAGGCTGTCCAGGCCCGTGGGATCGAGGGTGCCCAGGACGGCGGGGGTGATGATCGCGTGGGTGACGGACTCGGTGGCCAGCAGCTCGGTGAGTTCGACACCGCCGATGATGTCGGCGGGCACCACGACCAGCGTCGCGCCGGTGGAGAACGCGCACAGCCATTCGAGGATCGACGGGTCGAACCACGGCGAGCAGATGTGCAGGAAACGGTGCTGCGACTCGAGGCGGTAGCGGTCGACCGCTTCCTCCAGCAGGGGATTCAGGCCCGCGTGGGTCACCGTGACGCCCTTGGGCAGGCCGGTGGAGCCGGAGGTGTAGATGAGGTAGGCGGGGTGCTGAATGCGCAGGGGTGCGCGGCGGTCGGCGTCGGTGACCGGGGCGGACGAGTGGGTGGCGCACGAACGGGCCAGGGCGGGGTCGTCGAGGGTCAGCCAGAACGGTGGGTGCGTATCCACGCCATCGGGTACACGGTCCAGATGGGTGCTCGCGGTGATGCCGAGGACGGCGCCCGAGTCGGTGACCAGGTGTTGCAGCCGGGCAGCGGGGTAGGTGGGGTCCATCGGTACGTAGACGCCACCGGCCTTGGCGATCGCCAGCGCCGCCACGACCATGTCGGCGGATCGCGGAAGGGCCACGGCAACAGCGATTTCGGGACCGACTCCGCGGGCGATCAGTTCGCGGGCCAGGCGTGAGGTCTGCGCGTCGAGCTCGCCGTAGGTGATCGAGTGGTCTCGGTGCCGGATGGCGATGCGGTCCGCGCCCAGTTCCAGGCCGCGGGACACCAGGTCGGGGAATAGCGCCGTGGAGATGGTGCGGTCGGCGAGGCGGGCGGTGATGGTCGCGTGCTCTTCCGCGCCGAGTACCGGCAGGTCACCGATGGGGGTCAGCGGGTGTTCGGTCGCGGCCGCCAGCAGGCGGACCAACCGTTCGGCGAACGTGGAGACCGTATTCCGGTCGAACAGGGAACTGGGGTAGCCGAACTCAGCGATCAGACCCTCTGCGGGACGGTCGCTGTCGTCCCCTGCGCGCGGGGGCACGGGCAGCTCGTCAGCCAGATCCGCGGGCCGGTGCGGGGTGAGGTCGTGTGGTGGGGCCATGACCTGAGGCGAACCGAGTTGGCTCTGTGCTGTGCGAACGTGTGGCGGAGTGGCGACCAGATCCAGATCTGCGTTCTCGGCCATCTCGTCAGCCGGAACTGTCGATGCGTGATCGCGGTCTACCGCACGTGCGGTAGATGTCGTGCGAACGCGCAGAGAGAGATCGCAGTGCTCCGGATCAGCGGTTGGCGTGTCAACGAAGAGGAGCACTCGCGTAGCCGGGTGCCGGGTGCGCAGGGCGGTCAGTTCGGTGGCGGACAGGCCCGGGCGGGCGAAGGCTTGCCGGGTGACCTCGGCCGCGTCGGCGAGGAGTTCGTCGAAGCAGATGCCGCCCGGCGCGGGTAGTCGGAGCACGCGGGTTCGGGCATCCTGTGGGGACGGCACGTCGATCGTGATGTCCTCGGTGCCCGACAATCGGGCCAGCAGCGTGGCGTAGACGGCGTGGATGACCGTGAACACTGTGGTGTCGCGTGCGTGGGCGAAGTCCTGGATTCGCTGGTGCAGGTTCGCGGGGATGTCGAAGGTGACGTGGTCGTCCGCGATGACGGGAGCGGCGGGGCGCGGCCGGTCGGTCGGGAGGCTCAGCTGGGGAGGGTCGGTGAGTACCGTTCGCCAGTACGCGGTCCGCGCGATCGGATCGTCGAGTGCGAGCAGGGTTTCGAGGAGTTCGGCGGCGGGACGGTGGGGCGTCGTGACGAAGGCGTCGAGGATGGTGCGCAGTCGCTGGGTGAGTGCCTGTGCGACCGGGTGACCGACCGTGTCGAGGCGGTGTTGCACGCCGATGCGAATGCCGTCGCCTACCTCGACACCGACCGCGACCGGATAGTGGGTGGCGTTGGCGGCCTCGACCGCGACGATGTCCAAACCGTCGATGGCGCCGCGCATTCCCTCGGTGTCCACGGGGTAGGACTCGTAGGCCATGAGCGTGTCGAACAGCTCGCCCGCGCCCGCCGAGCGCTGGATGTCGGCCAGTCCCAGATGGTGACCGCCGAGCAGTGCGACTTGTTCGGTCTGCACTCGCGTCAGCAGGGTTCGTAGCGGCGCGTCGGCCTCGACCCGGACCCGCACCGGAATGGTGTTCGCGAACAGGCCGACCATGCCGTCGACGCCGTCCAGTTGCGGCGGCCGCCCCGACACCACCGCACCGAACAGCACATCACGGCGACCGACGACCCCGGCCAACACCAGACCCCACGCGGCCTGGAACAGCGTGTTGAGCGTGACATCGTGGGCCGCCGCGCACGTCGCGAGCAACTCGGCCTCCGCCGCGGACAGCTCGACAGCGCAGGTGCCGTAACCGGTTTCCCGCTCGGCAGGCGGGATCGCGGCGGCCAGCACGGTGGGTGTGTGCCCGTCGAGAGCGTCCGACCAGGCCCGCAGGGCGGCAGATCGGTCCTGGCGAGCGAGCCACGCGAGGTAGTCGCGGTAGGGGCGCACGCGCGGGAGCATCGCTTCGGCACCGGCGTAGCAGACGAGCAGTTCCTTCATCAGCAACGGCATCGACCAGCCGTCCACCAGCAGGTGGTGCGCGGTCAACACCAGATGCATGCCGGAGGAGCGGCGGTAGACCGTGAACCGCAGCAGCGGCGCGGTCGCCAAATCGAAGCCGGTCCGCGCTTCCGCCGCGAGGAGCGCCTCGGCATCGGCCTCGGTGGTCTCCACGACGTGCCACGGAACCGTGACACCCTCGGCCACGAACCCGACCGGCGAACCCGTCGCCGCCGTGCCGAAGGCCGTGCGCAGGATCGCGTGCCGGTCCAGGACTGCCTGTGCCGCGCGCCGCAGCCGCTCGGTGTCGACCTCGCCCGCCAGCTCGACGGCCAGCTGGACCAGGTACGGGTCCTCGGGCGAGACCTGGGCCAGGAACATCAAACCCAGCTGCAGCGGCGCGAGCGGCACCACGTCACTGAGACCGGGGCGCTCGGCGTGCCAGGTGTCGAGTTCGGTCTGGGTCACCGACACCAGCGCTACATCGGCGGGCGACAACCCGCCCGCCGCCGGATCCTGGAGATGGTCGGCGAGCAGCGTGAGTGCCTCGGTCCAGCAGTCCGCCAGTTCCCGCACCGACACTTCGTCGATGAGCCGCGAGGCGTAGGAGAACGAGGCCCGCAGGCGCACACCGTCTTCGGTGTCGGCGGCCAGTGCGTTGATGTCGATCACGGCCGCGGCGGGCAGGGCGGGGTCCTGGGCGGCGGTCGGTTCGCCCCAGTCGGCGGTGGGCAGCCAGCTGTGGTCGGTGAGCGTGTCCGATACATCGCTCGCGGACAGGCGGCCCAGATAGTTGAAGCCGACCTGGCCGAGCGCGCCGTCGAGCAGCGGAGCCGATTCGGGGTCCAGGTGGAGCAGCATCCCGAAGCCGATGCCCTTGTGCGGGACCGCGAGCAGCTGTTCCTTCACCGCCTTGACCAGTGCGGCCGTCGCCGCGCCGCCCCGCCAGACATCGATCTCGCCCAGGTCGAGGGCGACGGGATACATGCTGGTGAACCAGCCGACCGTGCGGGTCAGATCGGCGCCGTCGAGCGCGGAGGCCTCACGGCCGTGGCCTTCGAGCCGGACACGGGTCGCGGGTGCGGCCACGCCGCGGCGTGCACGCCAGGTGCGCACGGCCAGCGCCAGGGCGGCAAGCAGGCCGTCCTCGGCACCGGCTCGGTACCTGGTCGGCAGGTCGGTCAATACCGCCCGGGTTACTTCGACGGGCACTGTGACGGTGAATGTCCGTACTGTCGAGGCGGTGTCGACGGTGGGGTCGAGCGGGCGGTCGCCCAGCAGTGGGTCGGGCACCGCCAAGGTGCGCTGCCAATGGTCGAGTTCGTCGCGGCGGCTGTTCGCCGTCTCGGTCAGGCCGTGTGCCCACCGCCGGAACGACGTCCCGACCGCGGGGAGCGCGATCCGCTGCCTGGCCGCGTACTGCGCCCACGCGGTGACCAGGTCCGACAACAGGATTCGCCAGGACACACCGTCGATCACCGCGTGATTGGCCGCGACGACCAAACCGTCTGGACCGTCTGCGCGGCACAGCCAGGCGAAGGCGATCATCCGGGCGGACTGCGGGTCGAGCGCGGCGAGCGCGGAATCCATGGCCGCGTCGGCGATGTCGGCGAGTTCGTCGGTACCGCGACCCGCCGGAACGTCGATGCGGGTGAGCAGGTCGCCGACCGTCACCGCGCCGGGCGGCAGCGTCCGCAGCTGCCAGTGTCCGTCGACCTGTTCGGCCCCGGCACGGAGCATGTCGTGGTGATCGAGCACCGCGGTGAGCACGTCCACCATCGCGGTCCGGTCGATGTTCTCGGGCAGGGCAAGCACCATCTGCTGACTGAACCGGCCGAAGAAGCGGCCACCGGCCACCGCGGCCGCCAGCACCGGCGTCAACGGCACCTCGCCCACACCGCCAGCGGGCAGCTCCGCCAGGGTCGGCACCGACTCACCGCCGAGCACCGCGACCCGTGCCAGCCCGGCCACCGTCCGATGCTCGAACACCTGCTGCGGGGTGAACGAGATCCCGGCCGAGCGCGCCCGCGACACCAGCTGGATCGACAGAATGCTGTCCCCACCCGCGGCGAAGAACGAATCCTCCGCGCCGATCTCGCGCACCCCGAGCACCTGGGTGAACAGCTCGGCGATACGGGTCTCCACCGGGCCTTCCGGTGCCCGCGACCCGGCGGCACCGAATACCGGTGCGGGCAGCGCGGCACGATCGAGCTTCCCGTTCGGCGTCAGCGGGATCTCGTCCAGGGCGATGACGAGGGTGGGCACCATGTGCGCGGGCAGCGAAGTGCCGACGAAACGAGCCACCTCCTCGGTGTCGATCGCGACGCCCTGCCGCGCCAGGACATACGACACCAGCACCGTCGCACCGGAACCGGCGGTCACACCGAGGGTGACGGCGTACTCGAGGTCGGGATGGGCGGTCAGCGCGGCATCGATCTCGCCGAGCTCGACGCGGAACCCACGGATCTTCACCTGGAAATCGGAGCGGCCCAGATACTCGAGCTCGCCCTCGGACGTGCGGCGGACCAGGTCACCGGTCCGGTACATGCGCGCACCCGCCGCACCCGCGAAGGTCGCGGCGACGAAACGGTCCGCGGTGAGCCCCGGCCTGCCCAGATAGCTCTGCGCCAAGGCCGGACCGGACAGATACAGCTCACCGGCGACACCGGCGGGCACCGGCCGCAGCCGCGAATCCAGCACCAGCACACCGACACCGGCGAAGGCCGCACCGATCGTGATCGGCTCACCCGGGAGCAGGCGGGTGGTGCCGGTCGCGAGAATGGTGGCCTCGGTCGGTCCGTAGCCGTTGTAGAACGCGCGACCGTCCACGGCCCAGCGCTCGACCAGCGTCGGACCGAACGCGTCGCCCGCGACGACGACCACCCGCAAGGCGTCCAGGTCCCGCGCGTCGACCGACTCCAGTGCCGCGGGGGTGATCAGCATGTGCGTCACCCGTTCCCGGCGCAGCAGCGCGGCCAGTTCGGGGCCGCCGAACACCGTGGGGGGCGAGATCACCAGCGTGGCACCGGAATTGAACGTCAGCAGCAGCTCGAGCACCGAGACATCGAAGTTCGGTGAGCACACGTGCAGGACCCGGGCGTCCGCGTCGACCTCATAGCGTTCCCGCGCCGCCGCGACCAGCGAGCCCAGGCCGGTGTGGGTGACGACGACGCCCTTGGGGCGACCGGTCGAGCCCGAGGTGTAGATCAGGTAGGCCGGATGCTGATCGGTCAGCGGGCGGACCCGGTCCAGATAGGAGATCGGGTGGGCAGGGTGCGCCATGATCCGCTCCGCCGCGGTGTCGAGGGCGAGCCACTGCACCGTCTCGCCCAGTGCCGGCAGATGCGGCGAGCAGGTCAGGCCGAGCGTTGCTCCGGAGTCGGCGAGCAGATAGGCGATCCGCTCGGCGGGCAGGGCCGGGTCGACTGGCACGTACGCGGCGCCGGTCTTGGCCACCGCCCACACCGCAGCCACCGAATCGACCGAGCGGGTGACACCGAGGGCGATGACGTCGCCGGGACCGACGCCGCGCGCGATCAGCTCCCTGGCCAGCTGTGACGAGTACGCGTCGAGCTCGGTGTAGGTGAGTTCGCGGCGGAGGTCTCCGTCGGCGCAGGAGACCGCGACCGTATCGCCCGCGGTGTCGACGGCGGCGGTGAGCAACTGGGCGAACAGGGGAGTGCTCGACTTGCGATTGCCTCGACCGCGCGGCGCACGACGACCTTCACCCATCCGAGTACTACATCCTTCATCTGTCCGGCCCACGGCTCTGCGATGACCCACGAACCCTGTCGGATTCTGGGCCTACCGAGCGGTGGACCAGTGTCGAACAAGCAAGAAGGAGTCGATATCGGGGCGTTCAGCGAACATGACATCACAGGTCACGGCGTCACGACCACACAAGGGGCAGCTACGACCGTGCCGACCGCACGCCGATGGCAAAAATTGTGCTGATGGCACAATGTCGGCGACAGTTTTTGTTCAACGGACGGAGGAGCCGGTGGCGGCCTACGGATCACTGGTCTGGGTCGGCCAGGCGCTGGGTCCGCTCACCGGCGCGATCACCGAGGAACTCATCCGGGTCACCGAGCAGATGATCCCGGTGACCGACATCGCCTTCGACCTGGCCGACATGCGGGCCGCCAGTATCGCCGAGAACGTCGCCGTCGTGCAGTACGTCCTGGCCAACAACATCGACCCCGCCACGGTCAGCCCATCCGCCGCCGCCACGGCCTACGCCCAGCGGCTGGCCCGGCGCGGTGTGCCGCTGACGGTGCTGCTGCGGGCCTACGGGCTGGGCCAGTACCGGTTGCTCGACGCCGCCATCGGGCTGATCCTCGCCGTCCCCGGCCCCGACCAGCCCGCCAGGATCGCCGAGCTGCTCGAGTTCGCCGGCCGCTACCTCGATCGCCTCAACTCCTCGATGGGCCGGATCTACGAGGCAGAGCGGGATCGCTGGCTCAGCAGCCGTCAGGCGGCCCGCCAGCAGTGGATCGCCCGGCTGCTCGACAACGACGACCCCGACGTGCCCGCCGCCGAGGCGGCCCTGGACTACCGCCTCGACCGGCGCCACCTCGCCGCGGAACTGTGGACGACACCGACCACCAGCGGAGCCGATGCCGCCCGGGCCTTCGAGCAGACGCGTCAGCTGCTGTCGACGGCGATGGGCGCGGACGGTACCGAGCTGGTGTCGGCGACCGGCGCGCGCGATATGCGGATCTGGTTCCCGGTCGACGGCCAACGGGTCGGGCCCGACACGCTCACCGAGCAGATCGAGGCCGCCGGGCTGCCGGTGCGCGTCGCGCTCGGGCCGGTGGGGGAGGGTCTGCCCGGATTCCGGCGCTCCGCGCGCAGTGCGGCCAGGGCGAAGGCCCTGGTCGTGTCCGCCGGGCCGGACGCGCCGGTGGTCGTGGATTTCGATGCCGTCGCCCCATTCGCGCTGCTGACCGACGATCCCGACGAGCTCGCCGGATTCGTGCAGCGCGTCCTGGGGCGATTGGCCGCCGACAGCGCGAAGGCGGAGCTGCTGCGCCACACTCTCGATGTGTTCCTGGCCCAGGACGGCAGCTACACCCGCACCGCGCGGGTGCTGCGCGTGCATCGCAACACCGTCCAGTACCGCATTCAGCAGGTCACCGGCCGGTACGGAATCGGCGTCGACACCGACAGCTTCGAGGTGCGTTTCGCCCTGGGTGTGTGCCGTTGGCACCGCCATGTGCTGACGTCGGCGGTCTGAATCACCCTGCCGCACAGCGCGATTTTCGTTCATTTTGTGCACCGCGCACAGTATCGGGCGACCAGTTCGTTATTGCCACGCTTCGGCGGGGGCGTCCGCCTGCCCGGAGTGGTGGTTCAGCAGCAGTGTCAGCAGGTCGGTCAGCTGCCGACGCTGCTCGGCGGACAGCGGAGCCAGTAGTTCGTCCTGGGATTCGGCCAGCCCCTTCTCCAGTCTGCGCAGCTGTCGTTTGCCCGCGGTGGTGAGCGAGACGATGTTGCGTCGCCGGTCGGCGGGGTCGGGTGCGCGTTCGACGAGGTCTCGCTCGGCGAGTTCGTTGATCGCCGCGACCATGTCGCTGAGGTGGATGCCGCTGCGACGGCCCAGGGTGGCCTGGCTGGCCGGGCCGAGCTCGGCCAGCGTGGCCAGCAGGCGGTAGTGGTAGCCGCGGGCGCCGGCGGCCGAGAACCCTTCGGTCACCAGGCGATGCGCGTGGTCGGCGGTCTGGGTGAGCAGCCAGCTGGGCAGATTCGCCCAGCTGGGGGGTGATTGCTCGGATGGGTTCTCCATGGGGCCAGCGTAACTGATCGTTCGGCCGACCAACGATTATGCTATCGTTCGTAAACTAAACGTTTATGAGACAAACGTTTACTGTTTAAACGAATACCGGGAGTGCAGACCATGATCAAGCCGTTCCGCATCGACATCCCCCAGTCCGACCTCGACGATCTCGATGACCGACTCGCCCGCACGCGATGGCCCAACGAGGTCACCGACGCCGGATGGGACTACGGTTTCCCCCTCGCGCGACTGCGAGAACTGGCCGACCACTGGCGCACCGGCTACGACTGGCGCGCCCACGAAGCCGAACTCAACGAACTCGAGCACTTCACCACCGAGATCGACGGCCAGAACATCCATTTCGTCCACGTCCGAGCACCGAAACCGGACGCCCTCGCCCTCGTGCTCACCCACGGCTGGCCCGGATCGTTCCTGGAGTTCCTCGACGTGATCGAGCCGCTCTCGCGCGATTTCCACCTGGTGATCCCGTCCATCCCCGGCTACGGGTTCTCCGGCCCGACCCACGAACGCGGCTGGGACATCGACCGCATCGCCCGCGCCTGGGCCGAACTCATGCACCGGCTCGGCTACCAGCGCTACGGCGCCCAGGGCGGCGACTTCGGCTCCGGCATCTCCACCGCACTCGGCGCGGTCGCGCCCGACCATGTCGTCGGCGTCCACGTGAACTACCTGCCGACCCGGCCCGACCCCACCGCCGACATCGCCCTGACCGACATCGAGGTGGCTCGGCTGGACAAGGTCAAGCAACTCATGGCGAATCGTCCGCCCTACCAGGCGCTTCAGGCCGCCACACCGCAGACCATCGGCTACGCCCTGACCGATTCGCCGGTGGGCCAGCTGGCCTGGATCGCCGAACGCTTCGCCCAGTGGACCGACCCGCGCACACCGGTCGACGAGGACCGCATGCTCACCGACATCTCCCTGTACTGGTTCACCGCCACCGCCGCCTCCTCGGCGCGCCTGCACCACGACGCCGCGCGCCGCACCGAACCGTGCCCGGTGCCACTGGGCGTCGCGGTGTTCGCCCACGACATCACCCAGTCGGTACGTCCGTTGGCCGAACGGGTCTACGACATCCGGCACTGGTCGGAGTTCGATCGCGGCGGGCACTTCGCCGCCATGGAGGTGCCGGACCTGCTCGCCGGCGACATCCGGGAGTTCTTCCTGAAGCTGCTCGCCGACGGCTAGGGGAGTACCGCGTTCACGGCTGGTACTCCTGTACGAACGCGGTGTCGACGCCCAGCACGCCGACCGTCGAGGCGCTGCCCGGCTGGCCCAGTGGCGCGGACCGCCCCGGCAGCGGCTCGGCGAAGAACCGGGCGTTCTCGGCGATGAACTCTTCCTGCCCCGCCGGAAGATCGTCCTCGAAGTAGATCGCCTCCACCGGGCACGCCGGTTCGCAAGCGCCACAGTCGATGCAGTCGTCGGGCTGGATGTAGGCCATCCGGTTACCCTCGAAGATGCAGTCGATCGGGCACTCGTCCACACAGGCCCGGTCCAGCACGTCCACACACGCGGCGCCGATCACGAACGTCACACTGTTCTCCTCCGCCGTCTCCACCCCGCGAACCGGGCTGTCCACCATCCTTCGGCGTGCCCGCGGCGCCGGGTAGTGGGCGGTTGCCTACCACCTCATAATCTGGGCTTATGGGGCGGTTCCGGGGCGGGGGTTCGCAACGGGCGCGGTGTTTGAGAGAATCCGCAGGTGAGTGTCGCGGAGGAAGCCTCGGGAGTCTGGCGGGTCTCGCCCGCGGCCGGCGGTCGAAAGACCGGTCGGCGCAACGGTCCGCGACTGCCGCTGGACGAACGCCGAGAGCAGCTGCTCGATGCCGCCTTCGATGTCGTGGCGGCGAACGGCCTGGCCGGGCTCACCATGCAGGCGGTCGCAAAGAAGGCCGGAGTCGCCAAACCGGTGCTGTACGCGGTGTATCGCTCGGCGCCCGAACTGGTCGCGGCACTGCTGCAGCGCGAGCATGCGCGCGGTATGCGGCAGGTGCGCGAATCGCTGCCCGCCGATCTGGACGGCTCCGATCCCGACGCCGAGTACACCGCGTCGGTGATGGCGTTCCTGCGTGCGGTGCAGCGCGATCCGGTGCGGTGGCGGTTGATTCTCACCCACGCCGACGGCGCGCCCGCCGACTACAAGGAACTGCTGTTCGTGGCGCGCGAGAACATCGTGAACCGGTTGATCGAACTGCTCGAGACTGGGTTCGAACTGCGTGGCGGCCCGGACAACGCCGATACCGAACTCGTCGGCTACGTGATGCTCGGTCTCGTCGAGGTGCTCGCGCGGTTGGTCATCGGCGATGCCGATCGGTTTCCGCCGGAGCGGCTCGAATCGGCTGTGCGCGCACTGGTTCGCACCCTGCCCACGCCTGATCCGCAGAGCTGATCGCAGCCTGAAGTATTGACGTCGCCGCATCGCCATCACATACTTTTCTACGCACGCGTAGAAGTGAAACTACGCCAAAGTAGATCTAGGGGAGTGGGCATGGGAGCGATACGGGACTGGCTGTCGTTGCCGGTAGTCGAACCGGCCGAGGACTACGGGTTCTTCGGCCCCGACTCGATCACCTGGCGGGTGTGGAGTTACCCCACCAGCCTGACCATCGGATTCCAGCGGGCGGTCGTCATCGAGGAACTCGACCCGGCACTCATCGCCGCGGTCGACAAGACCCAGGCCATCTACACCCGGCCGCGCACCCGCTACGACCGCACGCTGCGCTACTTCGCCATGGTGATGTTCGGCGACAGCCGATCGACGACCAAAGCAGCCGACGTGCTGGTGAAGATCCACTCCAAGGCCGTCGGCATCGACCCGGTCACCGGACTGGTCTACGACGCCAACGACCCGCATTCGCAGCTGTGGATCCACCTCACGGCCTGGCACTCCATCCTCCTCGCCTACGAGAAGTACGGACCCGGCCGCCTCTCGCCCGAGGAGGAGGCGCGCTACTGGGACGAATGCGCCCGCGCCGCCGAACTGCAGACCTGCCATCCCGACGACATCCCGCGCACCCGAGAAGGCGTGCGCGCCTACTTCGACGACATGCGGCCCCAGCTGCTGGGTTCCGACATCGCGAAGAAGGCGATGCGGCACCTGCTGCGCGCCGACGTCATGCTGCCGCCGATGCCGTGGCCGTTGCGACCGTTCTTCTACGTCGTCACCGCCTTCCTGCGGCGCGGGACCCTGGCGACCATGCCGCGCTGGATGCGCCAGACCGCGGGACTGCCGACCGGGCGCCTGCTCGACCTGCTCGTCGTGCCCCCGCTCAGCGCCGCCTACACGCTGGTGAGTTTCAGCGCCCGGCTCGAATTGATCCTCCTGCGCCTGATCTCACCCACGACCGTGGACGTGGCGGCCCCCGTGCTGCTGGGCATCGCACCACAGCACCCGGTGACGACCACACCGCGGCAAGCCCAGGAACGCTTCGGCTACGCCGTGCCGAGACAGGCACACCTGGAACTGCGCCAACGTCAGCGCGACCGCGTCCTGAACGCCGGGGAGCAGCCCAGCGACGAGGGCATCATCGAATCCCGCCCCATCCTCGGCGAAACCGCCTGAGCGCGCACGAAAGCGACACCGCGATGAACGACCTGCTCGATCGCACCCTGAGCCTGCGCCAACTCCTGCACCTGGCGGTGACCACCACCGCACTCCTCGGCGTCCCCTACCTCGTCGTCGGCATCCTCTGGCTACTCGGCCACCGCGAACACCTCGCCGACCAACACGGCATCGACAAGGTGTTCTCGATGATCGGCGAGGTGGTCGCCTGGCCCCTCCTGCTCTTCGCCGACATCTCGCTGCGGTAGCAGCCTGTGTCGCGTGGTGCTATCGCCGAGTGACCGAGGCGGTCGCGGCGACGGTTTCCTGGTCGATCAGCATCCACAGCAGGAGCCGGTCGCGCTCGTCGCACCGGCGCACGGTGATCGGGGTGTCCGGCGGCACGGGCCGTAGGTATTCGAGGATGCCGCGATAGGGGTGGGCGAGAAGGTCCGGGCGTGAGGTGAGCGCGCTCTCGACGATCTGCCAATGGATCACGTTGTTGACGTGGGCGAACTGGTCCACGTCGCTGGCCCGGGGCGCGAACACGGTGTCAGCGCCGGATTCCGCCGGTGTTGGCGCGTCGTTGAGGGCGCGCCAACGAAGCCGGGTGTCGGACACGCCGCGGCTCAGATGGTCCAGGGCCTGGTCGCTGATGCGGGACGGGAAGCCATCCGCGTTGACCTTGATGCAGAACGATTCGGTCTCCACCAGGCCCGGGGAGCGGGTCGCGGGGTTGAACGGCGAGGATTCCGGGGCTCCCCGCAGGGTCTGACGCATGGCGACCCAGCGTGAGGCGGTCGCCGAACACCACCGGTTCACGCTCACATTTCCTGGCCATGACATGGGTGCGCGCACATCGATGATCGTGCGCCGCAGGATCCAGTACGGGTCGGTTTCGAAGAACGGCGAGTCTTCGATCATGTCGGCCGAGATGTCCTGTACGTAGCGGGCGACGGCATCGAGCCGAACGCGCATCGTCTGATCGATGTCGTCGCCGCGGACACGGTAGGTCGCGGTGAATGGTTCGGCCCCGTCAGGACCGGATTCGAGCTCGGGGGCCGGCATGTTGTCGGGCATCTGATCGTCCTTCGACTCAGGGTATCGGGTGCGGTCGGCGCCACTGCGCCCATGGCGAGACCGGGCCGCGGGTGCGGCCCGGTCCGCTGTGGGCACCTATCGGGTGGCGTTGACGCCGCCGTCGACCGGGATCACCGCGCCGGCGATGTAGGTGGAGGCGGGTCCGAGCAGGAATTCGATGACTCCGGCGATGTCGTCGGGTCGTCCTATCCGGCGCACCGGGATCCCGGCGGCGATCGCGTCTTCGCCACCACGCAGCAGCCCGGCGGTCATTTTCGAGGGGAACAGGCCTGGTGCGACCGCGTTGACCAGCACATCGGGCGCGAGTTCGGCGGCGAGCTGCTGGGTGAGGATGTGTACGCCTGCTTTGCTGGCGCTGTAGGAGAAGTTGTTGAACCCACGTCCGGGGGCTCGCAGACCGTCGATGCTGCCGATGTTGACCACCCGGGCGGGATCGGTGGCAGTGGATGCCGCGCGCAGCAGCGGGGCCAGTGCCTGAGTCAGCCCGAACACACCGGTGAGGTTGACCGCCAGCACCCGGTCCCACGCCGCTGCGGGGAATTCCTCGAACGGTGCGCCCCAGTTCGCGCCGGCATTGTTGATCAGTGCGTGCAACCGGTCGGTGTCCGCGCGCACCGCCGCCACCAATGTCGCGATGCCCTGCTCGGTACCCAGATCGGCGGGCACCGCGCGGACGGCGCCCAGCGCGGCGAGTTCTGCGGCGGCGGCGTCGAGTTCGTCCTGCTTGCGGCTGCTGATGTACACGGTCGCGCCCGCGCGCAGCAGGCCCTCGCTGATCATGCGGCCGATACCGCGCCCGCCACCGGTCACGACGACGGTCTTGCCCGCCAAGGGCTTTGCCTCGGTGTTCATCGAATCCTCCGTCCGGAGATCGCGCTGCCGATCATCAGGCGCTGGATCTCGCTGGTGCCTTCGTAGATGGTGAAGATCTTGGCGTCACGTGCCCACCGCTCGACGGGGTAGTCGCGGGTGTAGCCGTTGCCGCCGAGGATCTGCAGGGCCTGTTCGCTCGTGCGCACGGCAACCTCACTGGCCTTGAGCTTGGCCATGCTGCCTTCACCCCGCAGGAATCGCTTGCCGCTGCGAGCCTGGTGGGCGGCTCGCCAGACCAGCAGGCGGGCGGCATCGATCTCGGTCGCCATATCGGCCAGCATGAACGCGATGGCCTGGTTGTCGATGATCGGATGGCCGAACTGCTCACGCACCCCGGCGTATTCCAGGGCGTACTCGTAGGAGGCGCGGGCTACTCCGAGAGCCATCGCACCGATCGCGGGCCGGGTCATCTCGAAGGTCGCCATCGCCGCGGGCACTCGCACGCGAGTGCCCGCACGGGCGGCGGCCAGGCGTTGGTCGAGGGCATCTTTGCCGCCGAGAACCAGATCGGCGGGAATGCGCACATCGTCGAGTACGACCTCGGCGGTATGGGAAGCGCGCAGGCCGTGTTTGGCGAACTTCTGGCCCTGGCTGAGCCCGGCGGTACCGGGGGGAATGAGGAACAGGGCGTGCCCGCGGGCGCCGAGGGCGGGGTCGGTGATCGCGTTGACGACGTGGACGCGGGCGATGCCGCCGTTGGTTGCCCAGGTCTTGGTCCCGTTGAGCACCCATTCGCTGGTGGCTTCGTCGTAGCGGGCGGTGGTGCGGATGGCGGCGGCGTCGCTGCCGGCATCGGGTTCACTGGCACACAGTGCCGCGACCGCGAGATCGCCGGGGGTGCCGAAGAATTCGGGTAGCCAGGTGTCGATCTGCTCGGCGGTGGCGGTGCCGAACAGGGCCGCGGCGGGCAGGAAGGTGCCCAGCAGTGCCTGTCCCATACCGCCGTCGCCCCAGAAGATCTCCTCGGCGACCACCGGCTGCAGCAGCCCGGTGGGTTCGGTGAACATCTCGCGCGCGAAGTCGGGGGTGTAGAGGCCGGCCTTGGCGGCTTCCTCGAGTACCGGCCACGGTGTGGCCTCGCGGGCGTCGTACTCGGCGGCGACCGGGCGTACGTATTTGGTGGCGAAGTCGTGCGCCCAGACACCTGCCTCGGCAATCTGGGGTGGCAAGGCGAACAGCGAGGGGGCCGTATTCACGGTGGTCACAACAAGTTTCTCCTCGGGCAGTGGTTGGGTGGCCGGGTCAGCGGCCGGTGAACACCGCGTCGCGGCGTTCGACGAACGACTGCAAGCCCTCGGCGCCGTCGGCGGTGGCGAACAGGCGGGCGACATCGGGACGCAATTCGGCGATGGCCGCGGCGTCGCCGTGGTCACGGGCCCGGTGGGCCGAGGCCAGGGTGGTGCGTACCCCCAGTGGCGCGGACCGTTCCGCGATTGCCCGCGCGATCTCGATGGCCCGTGCGCGGGCCGCGTCGGCGTCGGGCACGAGTTCCTGGACCAGGCCGATGCGGTGGGCCTCGGGGGCGTCGAACTCCTCACCGGTCAGGATCCAACGCATCGCGTTGCCCCAGCCCGCCTCACGCGGGAACCGGAGCGTGGCGCCGCCGAAGGGGTAGATTCCGCGGCGGATCTCGTACTGGCTGAACCGGGCATCGCGGGCGGCCACCCGGATGTCGGCAGCGAGCAGCAGCTCGATGCCAAGGGTCATCACCCAGCCCTGCGCGGCCGCGACGACGGGCTTGGACCAGGTTCCGTCCAGCCGCCACGGATCCCGACCGCCTTCGGCGCCGGTGAAGTGCCCGGAGGCCAGCTCGGCGCCGACATCGAGCATGTCGAGGCCGCCGGTGAAGTGCTCGCCGTGGGCGAACAACACTCCACACCACAGATCATCGTCGGACTCGAGCAGACCGTACGCGGCCGAGAGTTCGCCGATCATCTGCCGGGTGAACGCGTTGCGCTTGGCAGGCCGGTTCAATCCCATCAACAGCACGTGCCCGTCGCGTTCGACAGTGACTGTGACCGGGTCTGCGGGCATGACACCCATCCATCCTCCTAAGTTTCATTTCTAGACTCAGCAGGAGGCTAGCGACATCGCACCGCTGGACGCAAGTGCATCTGAAAACGAGACTGATATGGTGGACGCCGTGAGACGGACAGCATTCGATCGGTGGCCCTGCTCGATCGCCCGCACGGTGGGCACCCTCGGCGATGCCTGGACACTGCTGGTGCTGCGCGAACTGTTCTACGGCGAGTCACGCTTCGACGGCTTCATCGCCACCCTCGGCATCGCCCGCAACACCCTCACCGACCGACTGCGCCGACTCGAGGAGGCCGGCATCGTGACGCGGCGCGCCTATCAGCGCGAACCGGTCCGTCATGAATACCTGCTCACCGACAAGGGCAGCGACTTCTTCGGCGTCCTGGCCGCGCTCAATGCCTGGGGCGACCGGTGGCTCAGCGACGACGAAGGTGTGCCGGTGCTCATGCACCACACCGCCTGCGACCATGACACACACGCCCGTGTCGTCTGCTCGGCCTGCGGTGAGACGCTGCATCATCGCGACGTCGAGGTACGGACCGGGCCCGGGTACCCGGCCCATCTCCTCGACCATCCAGGAGTCCGCGCACGCTTCACCCCGGCCGGCAACACGAACTCATCGCCCGAGCCTGAAATCCCTGCAGGGACAGCGGTTCCGGACAGTCGCTAGCGGAACCCGGTCAGGGGCGGTCGACGTCGGCGATGATGGTCTCGGGCTTGAAGATCACCTTGTAGTGGTAGCGGCTGACCTCGGCGGATTCGAGCTGCTCGACGAAGTAGCTGACATTGTCGGAGAGGCCGAGGAAGTGCTTCTTGTACTCGTCCTCGCCCGTCTTGCAGGTGACCTCGAGCTGGTTGCCGTCGTCGTTGATCGAGCACTTGCCCTCGATCGAGAGCAGGTACTTGTCGGTGATGCCGTTGAAGAACACGACCCGGCGGTCGATCTTGAACTGGTCCGATTCCTTCGACAGATTCTTGGAGACGACGTCGGCGTCACTCGAACACCCCGTCAATGCGATGACACTGGCCGACAGCGCCGCAGCGGCCGCGAAGAACTTCTTGTTCATTTCTACCTTCATCTCACTCGTGGTGAGCCCCCCGCGCTGACCTCGGACGAGTCGTCGCCCGGCGCGGTCACCGTGAACACTTCCTTTCAATCATGAACGTCGGCGTTCGAGATCGCCACCACGACAGTCGTTCCCGTCCGACAGCGGCACTACCCGGCCGGGGATGCCAGCCTGTCGAGCAGTCCCGCGATGCCGCTGCGGACCGTCGCGGGGTCGTCGATGTCGAGGCCGTAGGTGACTTCGTACCAGGGGCCGAGGCGATGCCAGACGAGAGCGCGGCGGTGTAGCTCGTCGGTGAGACCGTAGGCGTCGGCCACCGCGGTCGCGAAAGGTGCCGGGGTACCGAACAGGGGCCAGGCGAGGTCGTTGGCGGGATCGCCGAGGTGCATGTCGCCGAAGTCGATCACCCCGGCGACGGACCCGTCGTTCACCAGGACGTGCTCGGGACCGAGGTCGCCGTGGACCACCGTGTCCGCCGGGAACTCTCGCACGGCATCGAGGATCGCCGTCGCCGAATCCTGGTGGGCGACAGGGAGCAGGGGGATCACCTCGGTCCGGAACCGGCCGATCTCCGCATCCCGGGTCCTTCTGGTCACTTCTGCCGACGGCAATCCACGCTGGATCGCGTCGGCGGGGGGACTGTCGTGCAGTGCGCGCAGAAACGCGCCGACCACACGCCCGTGCTCGACACCGGGTGCGTCGATCGCTCGGCCGGGAACCAGGGTGTGCCGCACGATGAGTGGATCATCGCTCACGACCCAGGGGACCGGCACCGCCAACGGCAGCAGTGGCGCCAGCCAGGGCATCAGCCGAACTTCGCGCAGCAGCTGATCAGCCACCTCCGGTCGACGCGGCCGACGCTCGATCCAACGATCCTCGACCACCGTCGCGACACTGTCCCAGCCCTCGGAGATCTCCACGAATCCCACGGTAGAACATCGGGACAGCGGCGCCTGCGGCTACTGGTGTGCGGCTTTCCGCTGATTGGCGAGGAAGCGTGCCTTCTTCTGGCGATTTCCGCACGTGTTCATGTCGCACCATTTGCGGGTGCGGCTCTGGCTGGTGTCGAAGAAGGCGGCGCGGCAGGTCGGCGATGCGCACAGGGCCAGTCGTCCGTCCCGTTCCCCGGCGATGATGCTGATCGCGTCGGCGGCGATCACGCCGAGGGCATCTTCCACGCAGGACGGCGAGCCGAGCCACCATTGCCGATTGCCGTCGGCCGTCAGGACGGCCGAGGCTCGGCCCTGAATGCTGCGGTCATTGATCACCTCGACGGCGGACGCCGGGGGAGTGTCGTGGATCGCGGCCGCGGTCGCGGCGGCGTGAATCGACTCCCGCAGTTCCCGAGCGAGTTCGAGCTGGGCGGTGGTGCAGGAGTCCACGGCCAAACCGCTCACGGCCAGCCAGTCGAGCAGTCGCTGCGGTGTGGGGATGCGCTCCACGGCATCGCCTTGCCGCTCCGTCAGTGTCGCCGTGAAGCTGGTCGCCAGGACAGTGCCGAGGCGGAAGTCGGGGAACACAGCAGGCATGGAACCACCTTAGCCGGTTGCACACGGGAACGGATGCGTGTTAGAACCGTCTTAGACGGTTCTCGAATCGCCCAGTCGATCCCGCGATGGCCAGGAGGTCTCATGCCCCGCCCAACCACCGACGTGCAACCATTCGAAGCCCAGGCGGCCGACGCCGACCTCGACGATCTGCGCGCGCGACTGGCCGCGGCACGCCTGCCCGAAGCCGAGACGGTCCACCACACCGCGCCCGGCCGTCGACGATGGGAACAGGGCGTACCACTCGCCGACCTCGTCGATCTCGTGCACTACTGGCGCACCGAGTACAACTGGCGGACGTTCGAAGACCGTCTCAACCGGATCGGCCAGTTCCGCACGACCATCGACGATCTCGGAATCCACTTCCTGCACCGCCGATCCCCGCGCGCGGACGCCACTCCGCTGATCTTGACGCACGGCTGGCCGGACAGCATCGCCCGATTCATCGATGTCGTCGACGAGCTGGCAGATCCGAAAGAGGCAGACGCACCCGCGTTCCACGTCGTGGTCCCGTCGCTACCGGGCTTCGGCTACAGCGACAAACCGGCCACCACCGGGTGGGGAACCGAAAAGATCGCGGCCGCATGGGTGGAACTGATGGGACGGCTCGGCTACCGCGAGTTCGCCGCCCACGGCGGCGACTGGGGAGGCAATATCACCACCGTCCTCGGCGGCAGGTTCCCCGCGCACGTTCTCGGCATCCACACGACGTTCGCGGCGGCACCGCCCGGGTTGACCACCGAGGGCCTGACGGCGGCCGAGCGCGAATGGACCGAGGAAACCCACCATTTCTGGCGCCACCGCGCGGCCTACGCGAAACAGCAGGCGACCCGACCGCAGACCATCGGCTACTCACTCGTCGACTCACCGGTCGGACTTCTCGCCTGGATCCTCGACAAGTTCGCCGAATGGACAGACACCGAAGACAGCCCGTTCGAGACGCTTTCCCGAGACCGCGTTCTGGACGACGTCACCCTGTACTGGCTGACCCGGACCGGCGCCTCGGCGGCCCGCATCTACTACGAAAGCCACAACTCACTCGACCCCGACCTGCGGGTCGACGTCCCGTCAGCCCTCACCATGTACCCCCGCGACGTCGAGAAGTGCCCGCGCCCCTGGGCCAAGGAGCGATACCGCCGGATCGTCCGATGGACCGAACCCGAAACCGGGGGACACTTCCCGTCTCTGGAGGTTCCCGAGTACTTCGTCAAGGACCTCCAGGACGGACTCGCGGCAGTGCTGTCGGCCGATCGGTGAACTGTAATCTGACCTATGACATAGCGTCATTTTCCCGGTGAGGATGCAGACATGGCCCGCGGTGACACGAAGGCACGCATGGTGCGCAGCGCGATCGAGCTGCTCTGCGCGCACGGCGCGACAGCGGTGACCCTCGACGCCGTCCTGTCGGCCAGCAACGCACCACGAGGATCGATCTACCACCACTTTCCCGGTGGCCGCGACGAACTGCTCCTGACCGCCGGGCGCACCGCGGCGGACTACCTCACGACAGTGGTGACCGACGCCTGCCGCGACGGCGACCCGCTGCGGGCACTGGACGGGCTCGGCGAATTCTGGCGAGCGACCCTGGAATCCGGTGACTACGAGCGCGGGTGCCCGATGGTCGCCCTGGTGGTCGACTCGCGCGCGGACCTTCCCGGCGCGGGGGAGCTGGTCGAGCGGACCTTCACGAACTGGCAGACGCTGATGACCGCCGTCCTCGAGTCCGCGGGCGCTCCCACCACGCAAGCGGTCAGCGTGGCGAATCTGGTGATCGCGAGCCTCGAAGGCGCCACCATCCTCTGCCGCGCCCACCGCAGCACAACCCCCCTCGACCGCACCCTCGACGCGCTCCGGCCCATCGTCGCCGCCATCGGCAGCACGCCGGCGAACGCCACCTAGAGGAGTGGTTCGATCCTGGCCGGAACGTTCTTGTGCCAGGGCGAACCGGAGAACTCGTCACGGCGCGTGGAACTGGTGAGACCGTTCAACGCCACACCGACCACACCGTCCTCGCCGGGATAGCTCACACCGAAACCGTTGGGCAGCGAAATGTGGCCGGCCTGCATCATGTCGCTGACCTCGACCACGGTCTGCGCCGAACCGGACTCGGTCACCACCCGCACCCCCGAACCGGACTCGAGCCCCAGCGATTCGGCGTCGGCGGCACTGATCCGCAGCGCTCCCTGCGCGTCACGGCGACGCCACCGGGGATCGCGGATGATCACGTTCGCGGTGAACGCGCGCCGCTCACCGGCGGACAGCACGAACGGGAATTCCGGTGTCGTATAGAGCGGTTCGGTGTTCTTGATCCGTTCGAGCTCGTCGAGCAGCCGGGGAATCGCCAGGTGCATACGGCCGTCGGGATGCTGGATGTAGTTCCAGGCGTCCTCGTAGCGATCCTCGGCGAACGTCACCCCTTCGCGCCGGTCGCGCAGCGCCTCGAACAGCTGCTCACCTCGCGCGAAACCGCGGGCATCGAACCCGGCGCGCGCGACCGCGTCGGGCTGGGAGATCGCACCCAGATGCGCCAGCCCCCAGATCAGCGCCAACGATCGCTCCGATTCGGCGAAGGTGTCGCCCAGCGTCCGATACAGCAGATACGGGACCAGGCCGGCCAGTTCGGGCCGGTTGGCGATGGTGGAGAAGAAGGCGAGGGCGAACGCCTCACGCCCGATCCCCGCGGCCGTGCGCAACTGGTCGAGCAGCGCGGGCTCGACGACACCGAGCCGGTCGATGACCTCGGCGTAGATCTGCGGCTCACTGCGCGTGCCCGGCAACGCCGCGGTGACCGGACGCCGCACCTGGAAGGAATTGTGGGGGAAGTGCAGCGTGAAGAACGAACTCTCGACCTTCTCGAACTGACTCGCCGCAGGCAGCACGTAATCGGCGTGCTGGGCGGTCTCGGTGAACGCCACGTCGACGACGACGCTCAACTCCAGCTCCCGCATCGCCCGCCGGAACCGCCCCGAATCCGGCAGCGAGTGCGCCGGATTGGACGAATCGACCCACAGCGCGCGCAAACGATCCGGATGCTCGGTGAGGATCTCCTCGGTGATCGCATTGCACGGGATGAGACCACCGATGATGGTCGCACCCGACACCGGGGTGGTTCCCGCCTCCTCCAAGCGGCCGAGCGCCGAGGCCATGATGCGCGCGGTGGGCACGGCCACGGCATCGAAGAACGCCTGTAGCGCGACGTCGGAGACGAGGTTCGCGGCCCGCGTCGCCACGGCCGAGCCCGCCGCACCGGCGATGACACGGCGCAGCGGTGCCGCACCCAGCCGCATCGCCGTGCCGCCGACCGCCCGACGCGAACGCGGCGCCCGCACCGGGTGCCGCTGCGAAGGCACCGGGAACCAACTGCCCGCCAGCGGGAACATCCACGAATGAATATGCATGCCACCGGGTTTGGCGAAATTTCCGGTGAGCATCCAGATCATCTTGTTCAGGTACGCGACCAGCGTGGAGTTGGGCGATTGCTGCACGCCGAGGTCTTCGTAGGTGGCGGCACTCTCGGCCGCGGCGATCCGGCGCGCCGCACTCCGGATCAACTGCTCGTCCACACCGCAGCGGCGTGCGTGGTCGGCGACATCGATCCCGCGCAGTGCGTCGAGCACCTGTTCGCTGCCGGTGGTGTGCGCGGCCAGCCACGCGACATCGTGCAGATCCTCCTGGACCAGGGTCGCCACGAGCGCGGACACACACCAGGCGTCGGTACCCGGTTTGATCTGGAGGTGGAAGTCGGCGATGTCGGCGGTCTCCGAGCGACGTGGGTCGATCACGATGATCGCCCGGCCCGGATCACGCGAGAGCTCCCGCAGTACCGGTCGGGCACGGGCGATGCCGTGCGACTGCCACGGGTTCTTGCCGACGAAGATCGCGACCTCGGTGTGTTCGAAGTCGCCGGTGGTGTGGTTGCCGTAGAGCTGCTTGTCGACCCAGCTCTCCCCGGTCTTCTCCTGGGCCAGCGCGTTGGACATGTACTTCGCGCCCACCGCGTGGAACAGGGCGCGGCCATAGGCGCCGCCGAGGTGGTTGCCCTGACCGCCGCCACCGTAGAAGAAGATCTTGTCCCCGCCGTGGCGGCCGCGGATGGCGGTGAGCGCGGTGTCCCAATCGATCTGCTCGTAGCTGCCGTTGGGTCGGCGGCGCAGGGGAGTGTCGAGCCGGTGCGGCCCGTTCTGGTACTTGTCCAGCCGCAGCGGCTTCTCACAGGTGTAGCCCGCCGAGCCGGGATGTTGCTTGTCGCCGCGGATCTTGGTCAGGGCTCCGTCCTCGACCAGAACCTCCAGGCCGCAGTTGCACTCGCAGAGGATGCACGCCGTCTTGCGCCACTGCCCACCGTCCGGCCGGTGTGTCGCGTCGTCGGTGGCCACGGAGTCCTGGGGCATTGCGCTCCTCGGTTGTCGGTCGCGTTCTATGAAGTCTGTCATAGTGACTATTGAGGAGCGAGTATGTGGTGACGCAGGTCACAATGATGACCTGTCACGTTCACGAGGGCTGCCCTGTCCCATGGTCGACCACAACGGGACAAGACCTCGGAGCACACGATGAATTCCACCGACACCCACAAGATCGTCGTCCTCGGCGCCGGCTACACCGGCATGATCGCCACCACCTACCTGGCCCGCGACACCCGGAAGATGAACGTCGACATCACCCTGGTGAACCCGTCGCCCCGCTTCACCGAGCGGCTGCGCATGCACCAGGTCGCGGCCGGGCAGGAACTGGCCCACTTCGACATCCCCACCCTGCTCGACGGCTCGGGGGTGAACTTCCGGCAGGCCGCCGCCACCGCCATCGACACCGCCGCCCGGACCGTCACCCTCGACGACGGCGCGACCCTGCACTACGACCGCCTGATCTACGCCCTCGGCAGCGCCACCGACACCAGCCTTGTCCCCGGCGCCACCGAGCACGCCTGGACCTTGAACGATCCCCGCCTGGCACACCGATTCTCGCAGCGACTCACCGAGATCGCCGCCGACCGCGGCACCGTCACCGTCTGCGGCGGCGGCCTCACCGGCATCGAAGCCGCAGCCGAGATCGCCGAGGCTCATCCGGACCTGACCGTCACCCTGGTCAGCGCCACCGAACCCGGAGCGATGATGGGGGACAAGGCCCGCGCGCACGTGAACCGCGTCTTCGACCGGCTGGGCGTGCAGCGCAGGGTCGGCGTCAAGGTCGGCAAGGTACTGCCCGACGCCGTGCACCTCGACACCCGCGACACGCTCGCCTCGGACCTGACCCTGTGGACCACCGGCGTTCGGGTCTCCCCGCTGGCCGCCCAGTCCGGAATCGCCACCGACGAACAGGGCCGCATCGACACCGACCCGACCCTGCGCTCGGTCTCGCACCCGGAGATCCACGCCATCGGCGACGCGGCGGTGATCCGGCAGGCCTGGGGGGAGGTGCACGGCACCTGCCAGACCGGCGTGGCCTCGGCCGCCCACGCCGTCGGCGTCATCACGCGACTGCTGAAGGGCAAGAAGGTCAAGCCGTTCCGCATCGGCTACTTCCACCAGCCGGTGAGCCTGGGGCGCGAGGACGCGGTCATCCAGTTCACCAAGGCCGATGACACCCCGACCCGGTGGTACCTGAAGGGCAAAGCCGCCGTCGCCTACAAGGAATCGGTCAGCAAGACCCCGCCGATGGCATACAAGATGAGCAAGGTCGTGAAACTGCCGGTCAAGATGACCAACGGCGGCCGCGCCACCCGTGCGACCCAGTGAGCCGACTCCGACGGCCGGACCGTTCCAGCGAACATGCGGCCGTCCGGTGGCACCGTCCCGGCGATACCGGTAGGCATGTATTCCATGCGGGACCCGGCCAGAACCAGCGCTCCGACTGCCGACGCCACCTCGGCCGATCCCTTCGCCGAGCACCGCCGCCTGCTCTTCAGTACCGCCTATCAGATGCTGGGCAGCGTCGTCGACGCCGAGGACATCCTCCAGGACGCCTGGCTGAAATGGCATGCCGTCGACCAGAATTCGGTCCAGCACCCCAAGTCCTACCTGGTCCGCGCGGTCACCAACCTCGCCCTGAACCGCCTCACCTCCGCCCGGGTCACCCGCGAAACCTACGTCGGCCCGTGGCTGCCCGAACCGCTGATCACCACGCCCGACATCGCCGAGGAGACCGAAAAGGCGGACACTGTCTCCACCGCCATGCTGGTCCTCCTCGAAACCCTCAGCCCCGTCGAACGAGCCGTGTTCGTACTGCGCGAGGTCTTCGGGTACTCACACGCCGAAATCGGCGGCTTCCTCGATCGCCCCGAGCCCACCATCCGCCAGATCTCCCACCGCGCCCGCTCACACATGCAGTCCCGCCGCCCCCGCTTCGACACCGACGACACCTCCCGCCAGGAGGTCACCGAGAAGTTCATGGCCGCCTGCCACGGGGGAGACCTCAACGCGCTGATGGAAATCCTCGCCCCCGAGGTGACCCTGTGGAACGACGGCGGCGGCAAGGTCACCGCCGCCCGCCGCCCGATGCACGGCCCCGACCACGTCGCCCGGTGGATGCTCGGCGTCATGGCCAAACCGACCTCCGCAGGCATCCGCCTGCAACCGGCCACCATCAACGGCGAACTCGGCATCATCGGCCTCATCGGCGACTACCTCGTCGGCGCCCTCACCTACGACATCCGCGACGGGCACATCGAGAACATCCGCTTCCAGGTCAACCCCGACAAGCTCACCGGTCTCCACCAGCCCGCCGACTCCTGAGCAACCACACCTGCAGTGCCAGATACAACGTGGCCGCCTCCGCCGGGGCCGCGAACGTCCAACCGGTGAGCCGCTCCATCCGTTTGAGCCGGTGCAGCACCGTGTTCCGGTGCAGATGCAGGTGCGCTCCGACCGCCGAGGTCGAACCACCGAGGTCGAACCAGGCCAGGGCGGTCTGCGCGAGCGCCGTCGCATCATCGGGATGAAGCCGGTCGAACGCGGTCAGCGCGTCCGCGAAGACTTCCGCGGCCAGATCCGGGTTCGCCGCGATCATCACCCGCACCGAGGACGTGCCGTACCGGTGGATTCCCCCGTCCGCCGGGCCGAGACAGCCGAACGCCAGGCGCGCCTGGCCGAGCGCGGTCGACGCGGCGGTGAGGTCGGTGAAGGGCCTGCTGGCACCGGCGCGCGCCGCGACGGCACCGAGTGCGCGATCGAGCAGGGCGGGGGAGTCCGCCGCGGCCAGGGTCACCGGTCCGTCGTCGAGCAGGGTATCGACGGTGCGCACGCCGGTCACCGTCAGACGGAGCTCGCCGAACAGGACGACGAACGTGCTGTGGGCGGGCAGGCGCATCCGGGCGGCCACGGTCGCACGCTGTACCGCGGGCAGATCCTGATCGAGCAGCGCCCGCAGCAACCGTTGATCGGGCTGTTCGTTCCCGACGACGACCACTCGCCGGTACTCCTCGGCCGCCACGACCGAGTACTCGTCGATCGTCGCCCACACCCGCGTGGACATTCGGGCGAGTGCTGGCTGGTCGTCGGCATCGGCCCGTTCGACGATGACCTCCCAGAACGCCATGCCCGCCACCCGGAACGCGTGCAGCAAGCTGTCGAGCGGAATGTCGCGTTCGGCCTTCAGACGTCCGGCGTGACGAGCGGGCTCGAGCGAATAGGGCACTCCGGCGATGGCATCGACCAGGGCCGCGAGGCTGTCGGCGACCAGTTCGGCCAGCTCGTCGCGGCTCAGCGCCGCGTCCTCGTAGTCGGCGTCGTCGTGATTGATCCGGGCGGTCACGAGCTCCGAGATCGCCGCCAGATCCGCCCGCAGTTCCCGCAGCAGGCGCGGACCGACGATCCGGGTGTCCTGGGTCACCGGCCCCAAGGTATCAGCCGTTGTGCCCATGCCCAACGACGATGACAGAACTCGCGGCGCCCGCCCCTCGCCACCACGGGATCGCCTCGGACACACTGGATTTCCCCCGGTCACGGGGGAGAGGCCAACGATCGGAGTCCACTGTCATGACCACCGCCACCCGGGAACTGTTCGAGCGCTACCACGCCTGCTGGGCTGCCCGCGACCCCGACCGTATCGTCGAACTCCACACCGCCGACTCACTGTTCCACCTGCATTCCGGCCAGGAACCCGCCCGCGGCCGCGACGCGATCCACCAGTCCGCGACCCAGCTACTGGCCCTCGTCCCGGACCTGACCTTTCACCTGATCTCCTTGCGTGTGGGCGAGGACTTCTGGGTAGTGCAGTGGCAGCTCACCGGCACCTCGGTCACCGGTAAAGCCGTGCTCGTCGACCTGGCGGACTATGTCCTGATCGAGGACGGCGCGGTCAAGGAAAAGCATTCCTACGTCGACGGAGTCGCCATGCAGGCCGCCGCTAGCTGAATCATCGGCCTCCACCATCCCGAGGCGTAGAGTTGATCGCCCGAGGCAACAGGAGTCGACGATGTCCATACGCGCCAGGACAACGATCATGCGGACCGCCGTCGTCGCCGTGGCCGTGGGTGGTGCCACGCTGTGCGGCACGAGCGGTCACGCATTCGCCGACGTCGAACCCGGCGCCTACACATCCACGACGTGGTCATCGGGCATCGTGCTCCTACAACGCGACGCCCGCGTCGAGGGCGGCGAACTCGTCCTGATCGGGCGTTATCCGATTCAGCCGACGCCCGACGGTGGCTACCTGGACTTGTTTCCCGGCCACCGGGTCATCCTGAACAGCGACGGCCACGGGGGATACGAGGGCCCGGCGTTCTTCGGCGACGTTGTGATCGGCGCCATCACCCTGACACCCCAACGCTGACCGTTAGTGATCGCCGCGGCACAGGGTTTACTTGTCATAATGTGCATTATCGGCGTTTTAACGCGGCCGGTCGGAAGTGTTTTTCGTGAGTTTTGGCAGCGTGTGCATTGTTGCGCTGGGTGCCGTGGTGCGCGCACTCCCGTGGGTTACAGGCTCTTCCGGACGTCTGCGACGTGTTCGTTCCATTCTGTGCCCACCGCCTGGGTTCATCCGGAATGTGGGATTCGGCCGGATTGGTGATTTCGGGACCGTTTGGGTCGGCTGGTGATCATTGGCGAATGCGCCAGAAACAGGCTCCCAGGCCCCAGGTATGGGCGAAACCGAGAGTCGCGTCGAGTTGGTGTAGCACTCCCCCTCCACCTTCCCCATGCATCAATTCGTCACTGTGACGAATTGATGCATGGGGAGAGGCTGGCCGATGGCCGTGGGTTTCTCGGCCCTCCCGGAATCGGGTGCGTGAAGGGGAAACCTCGCGGCTGATCCGCGTCGTTGGCATTCGGGTCGGTGGTCGCGGGTGATAGTGGTCGGATGGGCAATGACAGCACCATCGCGGCGGTGTTCGAACCTTTGATGCGGGCCGCGTTGGGGTCCGAGTCCTCGGTGCGATTCGAGTTCTGGGACGGTAGCGCGATCGAGCCGGCCGGGGTGTGTTCCGGCACGATGCGGGTGCGGTCGAAGGACGCGTTGAGCTACATGGTGTGGGCGCCGGGTGAGCTCGGGCTGGCCCGTGCCTATGTGTCTGGGAATGTGGATCTGGACGGCGACATCTTCAAAATTCTTCGGTCGCTGCAATTGACGGCATCGGACGACGCCCGGCTCGGCCTCGATGCAGCGTGGAAGGCCATGGGTGCGGCGCGGCAGCTCGGTGCGCTGACGCATCGGCCGACGCCGCCCCCGGAGGAAGCACGTCCGCGGCGTGGACGGCTGCACACCAGGCGCCGGGACGCGGCGGCGATCAGTCATCACTACGACGTGGGCAACGACTTCTATCGACTGGTGCTCGGCCCGAGCATGACGTACTCGTGCGCACGGTTCGTCGCCACCGACGACGACGGTCATGCCCCGGCCGACGGTTCGCTCACGCTCGAGGACGCCCAGGCCGCCAAGCACGATCTGATCTGCCGCAAGCTGGGTGTGGCCGAGCGGCCGGGGACGCGGCTGCTCGATGTGGGGTGCGGATGGGGGTCGATGGCGATGCACGCCGCGGCTGTGTACGGCGCGCGGGTTGTCGGGGTGACGATCAGTCGGGAGCAGGCCGAGCTGGCGCGCAGGCGAGTCGACGAGGTGGGGTTGAGCGGGCAGGTCGAGATCCGGCTGGCGGATTATCGGGAGCTGCGCGGTGAGGAGTTCGACGTCATCTCCTCGATCGGGATGTTCGAGCACGTCGGTACCGAGCGCGCCGCGGAGTACTTCGAGACGTTGCGTGCGCTACTTCCTCCTGGCGGGCGCCTGCTCAATCACGCGATCTCCTCCCCCGGCGGGTCCACGATGACCGGCCGCTCGTTCATCGGCCGCTATGTCTTCCCGGACGGGGAGCTGATCGATGTCGGTGAGGTGGTGCTGGCGATGCAGCGCGCCGGATTCGAGGTACGGGATGTGGAGGCGCTGCGCGAGCACTACGCGCTGACGTTGCGCCGGTGGGTCGCCAATCTCGAAGGCGGATGGGACCAGGCGGTCGCGCTGTCCAGTGCCGGGCGGGCCCGGATCTGGCGGCTCTACATGGCGGCGTCGGCGTTGGGTTTCGAGGACGGCGGGCTCGGTATCCATCAGGTGCTCGGCGTGGTGCCGGATGCTCAGGGTGGTGTCGACATGCCGGGGTCGCGGCGCGCGTGGGGCTGATCGGCGAGCATTTCGGCGAGCTGGTCGGCGCAGCTGCGCACGAGCTGGATGTATCGCCGGCGTTGGGCGGGCTCGGTGGCGGCAGCCAGGATGCCGAGCTGGAGTTCGTATTCGGCGCGGCCGTCGCGGACGATCGGGGCCGAGAGGTAGCTGACCGGCAGGGCGGGCGTGTCGGTGATCTCGGTGATGGTGCAGGGGTGGGAGGTCAGCCGCGCGATCTGGCGCAGGGCCGTCTCGCGTGCCGAACGTTCGACACCGGCGGATCCGCTGGCGGTGAGCAGGTCGACGAGCACCTCGACGAGGTGACCATTGCCGTCGCCGGGCCGGAACATGGCGAACCCGTGCTCGGCGACGAAGCGGATCAGCTGACGTCCCTGCCTGCCGGCGGTCTGCGCGGTGGCCATCCACGCGTCCTGTTCGGCGCGCTCGCGCCATGGCATCACCGCGGCGCCGGCGGGGTAGCCGAGCGGAATGGGCTGGCCGAGGGAGAATCCCGGGATCACGCGGCCGGTTTCGGGGTATCGCTTGGCCACCACGGTCAGGGTGCCGGGCGCGATCCGGGACAGGGTGGCGCCGCAACCGGTGTCGCGGGCGAGGCGGGTGAGGATGGGTTCGGCGGCCCGGGTGATCTCGTCTCCGGTCCGGCCCGCGCCCAGTTCCAGTGCGGCGGGGCCGATTCGGTAGCGCAGGCGTTCGTCGCGCTGCACCCAGCGTGCGGCGTGTAGTTCGCGGGTGATCGAGGCGATCGTGGCGCGTGGGACCGACAGTCGCTGGGCGATCTGCGACACCGTCAGTCCTTTGTCGAGTCGGGCCAGCAGTTCCATGACCGCGATCACGCGCCAGGTCGGCGGTGACGCGCCGGAATCGGCGGGTTCGCGCACTGGCTCTCCTCTTGTCCTTCGTTATCCGGACGTCTACAGTAGCGCGACTATTTGCCAGCTCAGTGACGAATATTCGTCACATGGGAGCGGAGGAGTGCGATGATTCTCGATCAGTTCCGGCTCGATGACCGGGTGGCGATCGTGACCGGCGCGGGTCGCGGTCTCGGCAGGGCGATGGCGATCGCCTTCGCGGAAGCGGGCGCCGATGTGGTGATCACGTCCCGCACTCGTTCGGAGTTGACGGAGGTGGGAACGGCGATCGAGGCGGCCGGCCGGCGCGCCCACATCGTGGTGTCGGATCTGGCCGAGGACGATCCGGCCGTGCTGGTCGAGGGCGCGATCGAGCAGTTCGGCAGACTCGACGTGGTGGTCAACAATGTCGGCGGTGCGATGCCGACGCCGTTCCTGCAAGCGACCGCCGCGAGTCTCGATGACGCGTTCGCCTTCAATGTCACGGCCGCGCACCGGCTCATCCAGGCGGCGGTGCCGAGGTTGCTCGAGACGCCGGGCGGGAAGTCGATCATCAACATCACCTCGACGATGGGCCGCCTGCCCGGTCGTGCTTTTCTCGCGTACGGCACGGCGAAGGCGGCGTTCGCGCATTACACCCGGTTGGCGGCGCTCGACCTCTCCCCCAGGATCCGGGTCAATGCCATCGCCCCGGGTTCGATTCTGACCTCGGCACTGGAAGTGGTCGCCGCCGATGAGAAGTTCCGGTCCGAGCTCGAGCGGAAGACCCCGCTGCGCCGCCTGGGTGTTCCCCTCGATGTCGCGGCCACCGCGCTGTTCCTGGCCTCGGATGCGGGCAGTTTCATGACGGGGAAGGTGCTCGAACCCGATGGTGGACTCATCAGCCCGAATCTCGATCTGCCCATCCCCGACCTGTGAAAGGCTCCGCCATGAATCATCGAATCGTCGTCTGGGGAACCGGAAACGTCGGAAAGCTGGCCCTGCGTGGGGTTTTGAGTGATCCGGGACTGGACTTGGTGGGTGTGCGCGTGTCGAGTGCGGCCAAGGCCGGGCTGGACGCGTGTGAGCTCGCCGGACTGCCCGGGTCCAGTGGCGTCGCGGCGACCACCGATACCGCGGCGATCGTGGCGCTGCGCCCGGATTGCGTCGTCTACACCGCGATGGCCGACAACCGGCTGATGGAGGCGCTCGAGGATCTGCGGGTGATCCTGGCCGCGGGGATCAACGTGGTCGCCAGTGGGCCGGTGTTCCTGCAGTACCCATGGGATGTGGTGCCCCCGGAGCTGTCCGGACCCATCGAGGCGGCGGCCGCCGAGGGCGGGGTGTCGTTGTATGTCAACGGGATCGATCCCGGTTTCGCCAACGACCTCATCCCGTTCGCGCTGATGAGTACCTGCGAGCGGATCGATCAGGTCCGCTGTATGGAAATCGTGGACTACTCCACCTATGACAACCGTGCGGTGATGTTCGACATCATGGGGTTCGGTGCACCGCTGGCCGAGATTCCGCTGCTGTTGCAGCCGGGGGTGTTGTCGCTGGCGTGGGGCAGTGTGGTGCGTCAGCTCGCTGCGGGAATGGGTGTCGAGCTCGACGAGGTGACCGAGACCTACGAGCGTCTGCCCGCACACGAAACGTTCACCATCGCTTCCGGTGAGATCGCCGAAGGCACGGCGGCGGCATTGCGTTTCGAAGTGCGCGGCATGGTCGACGGCCGTGCTGTCGCGGTGCTCGAGCATGTCACCCGGCTGCGTGAGGATCTCGCACCGGAGTGGCCGCAACCCGCTCGGACCGGCGGCTCCTATCGGGTTCGGATCACCGGTGAGCCGCACTATGACCTCGATCTCGCGATGTTCAGCGACAACGGCGACCACAATCACGCGAGCCTGGTCGGCACCGCCCTGCGAATCGTGAACGCGATCCCCGCCGTCGTGGCCGCGGCGCCGGGATTGAAGACGACGCTGGACCTCCCGATCAATCCGGGTAAGGGTCGACTGGCGGCTGGTTAGCGCCGAATGCTCGGTCACCTTGCGCACGATCAAGCTCGGCGGCGCCGGACCGCGCGGTCGCCGATCAGCCGTAGATCGCGTCCACCTCCGCGGCGTACTTCTTCATCACCGCCGCGCGCTTGAGCGACATCTTCGGGGTCAGTTCGCCGGTGGCCTCGGTCCAGTCCACGGGCAGGATGCGGATCTTCTTGATGGCTTCGGCGTGGGACACGAGTTTGTTGGTGTCGGCGACGGCGGCATCGATGTCGGCGACGAGCGCGGGGTTGGCGAGAACCGTCTCGATCGGGGTGTCGGCGGGCACGTCGTGGTCCTGTTTCCAGCGTGGGAGCATCTCGGGGTCGAGGGTGATCAGGGCGCCGACGAAGGGGCGGCCATCGCCCACCACCATCGCCTGGCTGATCAGCGGGTGCTGGCGCAGGGCGTCCTCCATCAGGCCCGGGGAGACGTTCTTGCCGCCCGCGGTCACGATGATCTCTTTCTTGCGGCCGGTGATGGTGAGGTAGCCGTCGCCGTCGATGGCGCCGAGGTCGCCGGTCTTGAACCAGCCGTCGGCGAAGGCGTCCGCGGTGGCTTCGGGGTTGCCCCAGTACTGTTCGAACACCACCGAGCCGCGCAGCAGCAGTTCGCCGTCGTCGGCGATCTTGATCGCGTGGCCCTCGATCGGGCGGCCGACGGTGCCCACACGGGTGCCGGTCGGGGTGTTCACGGTGATCGCGGCGGTGGTCTCGGTGAGGCCGTAGCCCTCGTAGATGGTGATGCCGATACCACGGAAGAAGTGGCCGAGGCGCGCGCCCAGCGGTCCGCCGCCGGACACCGCGGCCGAGCACTGCCCGCCGAGCGCGGCTCGCAAGGTGCGGTAGACCAGCTTGTCGAACAGTGCGTGCTTCGCCTTCAACACGATCCCGGGGCCGCCGTTGTCGCGCGACTCGCTCCAGGCGACCGCCGTATCAGCGGCCAGGTCGAAGATCTTGCCCTTGCCGCCGTCGTGCGCCTTCTGCTTGGCGCCGTTGAAAACCTTCTCGAACACGCGCGGCACCGCGAGGATGAAATGCGGCCGGTAGCTGCCGAATTGGTCGACGAGGGTGGACCAATCGGAGCTGAACGCGACGATCACCTTCGCGTCGAGAGCGGCCAGGGTGACCGCGCGGGCGAACACGTGCGCCAGCGGCAGGAACATCAGCGTCTTGTTGCCCTCGGCGACGAACGCGCTCAACGCGATCCGGTCGGACTTGGACTCGGCGTAGAGGTTGGCGTGCGAGAGGATCACGCCCTTGGGGCGGCCGGTGGTGCCGGAGGTGTAGATCAGTGTCGCCGGGGAGGCCGCGGTGACCTGGGCGCGGCGGGTGTGGACGGCGGCGTCGTCGAGGTCGGCGCCGCGTGCGGTCAGCTCCGCGATGACGCCCTTGTCGATCTGCAGGGTCTCGCTCAGGCTCGGCAGTGCGTCGGGGTCGATCTGCTCGACGACCTCGCGGTGTTTGTCGCTGTCGACGATGAGCAGCTTGGTCGCGGAGTCCTGAAGGATCCATTTCGCCTGTTCGGCCGCGGAGCTGTCGTAGATGGCCACGGTGCAGGCGCCGGTGGCCCAGATCGCGTGGTCGAGCACGACCCACTCGTAGCGGGTGGGGGCCATGATGGCCACCCGGTCACCGAGTTCGATGCCCGAGGCGAGCAGGCCCTTGGCCACGGCGGTGACGGTTTTCGCGAACTCGGCGGCGGTCACATCGGTGACGCCGCCGCTGCCGTCGGTGACGTTGAACAGCACTGTGCGGGGCGAGTGCTCCGCGTGCCGGAACACGCTGTCGGAATTGTTCGCGTGTTCCGGAATGGTGTAAGAAGCCGGGGCTTCGAACTCTCGCATCAGTGCCCTTCCAGGTGGGTCGATCGGTCGGAGATGTTGCGCTATTCGGCGGGTGCGGGTTGCCCGCGGTGTTCGATACCGAGGCGGTGCATGCCGCGCAGGTCGTAGGTGTGGGTGGCGACGGCGCCGAGGATCAGTCCGATGGCCAGTCCGCCGAAGGTCATCCACAGTCCCTGGCCCATACCCGCTTCGAGGTGTCCGTCGAAGAACAGGATGGCGCGCACGGCCAGGTAGATCTGGTGCATGGGTTCGAAGGTGGCCATGTCGGCGATCCAGCGCGGCGTTGCCTCGAGCGGGATGGTGCCCGAGGACGACGGGATGCCGAGCACCACGAACACGATCAGATTGATCATCAGGCCCGCCGTGCCGAAGGCTGCCATCACCGACAGGCCGGTGATCGCGATGGCGGCGATGGCCAGTGTGCCATAGAGGAACAGCAGCAACGGTCGCTCGATGGACATGTTCAGCGCGGCGCCGATCCCGAGGAACACCCCCGAGGCGATCGGTGCGCTGATCGCCGCGATCCCCCATTTGATGAGCAGGGTGCGCCACCGGCTGATCGGGGCGGGCGGGGTCGGCTTGTGCCAGGGCCCGTACTCGGCCGGGATGAAGCCGAGCGAGGCGTCGACCAGGGAGTTGATCATCATCGCGCCGCTGAAACCGACGATCAGCAGGACCAGGGTGTAGAAGAACGCGGCCAGGCCCTGGCCGGTGCCCGCGGGCAGCGGGTGGTAGGGGGTGACGATGACGTCGATCGGCTTGGTGAGCTGCAGTTGGGCCGCGCCGCTCAGTGGCGTGTCGCCGACCGCGGCGTGCACCTGGTCGGTGAGCTGGGTGCCGACGGTGCTGTTGACCTGGACCATGGCCTGGTCGGCGATGGTCTGCATGATCTGGGCGGCGAGGGTGCCGGCGCGCGGGTTGGTGAGCACGGAGATGATCGGCTGTTCGATCTCGCCGGGGACCACCGAGGCGGTGCCGAGGATGGCGACGCGCTTGGTGAAGTCGCCGGGAATCACGATGGCGCCGTAGACCTCACCGTTCTGCAGCTGCCGCTGGGCCTCGTTGAGGCCGACCGTGCGCAGGTCGATCTTGTCGGCGGGGATGTTCTCGCCCAGCGCCGTGGTGATCTGGTCGCCGATATTGGTCGGCTTGCCGCCGAGGGTGTCGCCGACGTCCTGGTTGACCAGGGCGATCGGGAAGTCGTGCAGGTGCTTTTCGGGGTCGGCGGTGTAGCCGAGGTACATGATGCCGAGCAGGGCCGCCAGGACGGTGACCAGCGTGATCGGGGCCAGCCACTCTCGGATCGGCATGGCGTGCTTGCGGTGCGGCTTCGAATCGGCCACCGGGGGTTCGCCCGCTCCCGGCGTTGGCGCGCTGTTGTCAGTCATGGCAACGCCAATGTAGTCAGCGACAACAAAGTAGTCAATGCAAACATTTGGCGGATGTCAGATATCCTGCTCGTACCATGTCCCTGCACACCCCCTATCACCACGGAGACCTCCGCGCCGCACTGCTGACGCGCGCCGAGGCGACGCTGCGCGAGGTCGGGGTGGACGGGCTGTCACTGCGTCAGCTCGCCCGTGACACCGGCGTCAGCCACGCCGCTCCGAGCCGGCATTTCCGTGACAAGCAAGCACTGCTGGACGCCTTGGCCGTCACCGGCTTCGAACGCCTCGGCGACCGCTTCGCACAGGCAGTCACCGAAGGGCCGATCACGACCCGCCTGCAAACGGTCGCCCGCGCCTACCTTCGCTTCGCCGTCGACAACCCCGAACTGCTCCCCCTGATGTTCGTGCGCCGCAACAACTCCACCGCCGACGACATCCAGGAAGTCGTCGACCGGGCCTTCGCCGTCCCCATCGCCCTGATCGCCGAAGGCCAAGCCGCGGGCGAGATCGTCCCAGGCGACCCCAAACGCCTCGGCCTGACTGCCTTGGCCGCCCTCCAGGGCCTGGCCACCTTCATCGGCTCCGGCTACACCGCCGACTACGACTCCGAACAACTCCTCGACGACCTGGTCCACCACCTCACCCTCGGCCTGCTCCCCCGGCGGTGAGGTCGCCGCGGACCCGGACCGTCGGGCACACCTGGCAACCTCGTCAGGTCTGCTGACCCGAGGTCGCGCGGGGCTCGCTCACCCGTCCAGCCGGATCCGAATGCCCGCCATGCGCTCGGAGCCCCCGCGCAATGCGCCGCCCAGCAACCCGACCCGAGCGGCCAGCCCGTACTTGCGCTTCATCAGAACGACGAAGTGCGCACTCGCGTCCGGCGCCAGCACCTCGGCGAATCCGGGCACCGCGGCGCCGAGCGGCTTGCCGCGCCAGTCGCAGGGGGCGACCGTCACCCGGCCTCCGTTGCGGATCCGCTTCACCTTGCCGGTGTCCGCCGCGCTCCACACCGCCAGCGCCTGACCGTCGCGCATCACCCAGACCGGAGTGGGGACCGCCCTGCCGTCCCGGCGGAACGTCGTGAGGAGCAGATATTTGCCGGTCGCCAGCTCGCTCAGCACCGTGTCGATGTGTTCCATGCAAGAATACTAACCAGTTAGTTAACAGCGTGGTCGTTGGCGCCGCTCGGCGGTGCGCACGGTGCAGTGGAAGGGAATTCGCATGGGGCGGTTCGTTTGGACCCTGCTCGCAGGTTTCGCACTCGGCACCCCCGCGGTCCCCATCGGCCTCTCGCTCTCCCTGCCCGGCCCGGTCGCGCTGCTCGCGGTGCTGCTGGGGGCGGCCTGCTGTGTCGTCTTCGCGGTGTTCGCCATGGAACGCGTTCGGCTGCACTGGCGGTCGTGGCGAGGCCGCCGGAATTCGGCCGCGGTGCCAGCCGGTTCGGCGCACGGTGCGGGCGGTGCGCTCGCCACCGGTGGGACGCCCGCCGACGACGCCCGTCTCTCGGGCGGCTCGGGGCGCCGGGCACGGCGAGTCCTCGACCGGTACGGCGTCATCGGCTTCGGCATCGCGGGACCCGCCCTCTTCGGCACCTGGGGCTCTGCCCTGCTCGGTGCCGCGCTGGGCATCCCCCGCTGGCGGCTGATCCGCTGGCTGATGGCCGGGATCGTCCTGTGGTGCACGGTGCTGCTCTTCGCGTCGGATGCGGCCTTCGCCGTCTTCGGGATCGACTGACGGGCCGCCCACGAGCACTCAACCAACCGGTTAGTCCGAATTACGATGGCCTCTATGTCCCGAGCTGACGCCACCAAGGCCCGCATCCTCCAGGCCGCCGCCGACGAATTCGCCACCTACGGAATCGCCGGAGCCCGGGTGGACCGGATCGCCAAGACAGCGGCAGCCAACAAGAACCTCATCTACGTCTATTTCTGCAGCAAGGAGCAACTCTTCGACGCGGTCCTCGACGCCCACGTCACCCACGGCCTGGACTCGGTCCCCTTCACCCCCGACGACCTCCCCGAATACGCGGGGCGGATCTTCGACTACTGCCAGCAGCACCCCGAAGTCATCCGCCTGGCCACCTGGCACCGCCTGGAGCGTGCCGACCAGGACCCGACCGGCACGCTCCGGACAGCGCACGAGACAAAGCTGAAAGCGCTTGCCGCAGTGCAGAAGCAGGGCGGCCCGGGCTCCGACTTCTCCCCCACAGCGCTGCTGAGCTTCGTCCTGAGCATCGCTCTCGCCTGGAACCCGACCAACGCCACCAGCATGCCTACCTCCGTGACCGAAACAGAGAGCACCGACGCCCGCCGCCGCGCCATCGTCGAAGCCGTGCGCCACCTCCTGTGAGCCTCCGCCGACGGTGTGAAAATCCCGGCACCGCACCTAGAGTCGCGGCGTGATCGCGATTCCCGAACCCTTCGCCCGCGAGACCGTCCAGCGCGAAGGAACACCGGGCCGAACCTGGATCGCCGCACTGCCCCGCCTCCTGGACGAACTCTTGCAACGCTGGTCCTGCATGCCGGAGGGGCCGGTGCTGCACGGCAACATCGGAGTGGTCGTGCCGGTGCGCGGTCCGGACCTGCCACCGGCTGTCATCAAGGTGTCGTTTCCGCACCCGGGCAATGTCTTCGAACCCCACGCGTTCGCCGCCTGGAACGGGCGCGGGGCCGTGCGACTGCTCGACCGCGACGACGACCGGTTCGCGATGCTGCTGGAGCGGACCGAGCGCGGCACGCTCGCCGCCGTCACCGACTTCGACACCGCGGTCGTTGCGCTCGGCGAACTCTCACACCGTCTGGCCATTCCCGGGCCGACCGACCTGCCTCGGCTCAGCGACCTGGTCGCCGACTGGGAGTCCGAGATCCGCGCCACCGCCGCCGAACTCGGGGATCCGCTGCCCCGCAGAGTTCTCGACGCGGCCGTGGCCACACTGCGAGAGCTGGGCCCTGATCAGCCCGACACGCTCGTCCACGGGGACCTGCACGACGCCAATGTCCTCGCCGGTGATCGCGAACCCTGGCTCGCGATCGACCCCAAGGGATATGTCGGCGATCCCGCTTACGACACGATCACCGTGATTCGCAGCTACCGCTTCGCACCCCTGCTGTTCACCCCCGATCCCGCGCCCGGCGTGCTGCGCGGCCTCGACCTGTTCTGTGAAGCGGCCCGGATCGACCGGACGCGGGCGCGCCGTTGGGCACAGGTGCGGGCCGTGCGATCGGCGCTGTGGGGTCGACAGTACGACGAGCCCGACTGGGCGATCCAGGCGACGGATCAGCTCGCCGAGCTGCTCGTCTGATGAGGCGTGCGGTGGCGGTCAGAGTTGTGCGACCGCCTCGGGGGGGAAGCCGAGGCCGATCATGATGGTGCGCAGGTGGGCGGCGTAGAGGTCGTCGGTGTTGGCGATGAGGCGGGGGAGGTTGCCGAATTGTTCGGAGATGAGGAATCCCAGGATGGAGGCCCAGGCGTTGAGGGCTGCGGCGGCCATGCCGGCCAGGCGTGTCGTGGCGGCTTCGTCGGTGGGGTCCAGGTGGGCGGCCGCGAGTAGGTAGGTGCCCAGTTCGCCGCCTTCGATCTTCTCGGGCAGGATGCACCGGTCGAGGTCGGCGGCGCCGGAATCCAGTGCGGCGGAATAGGTTCCGAGGGCGATCAGGATGGAGCGGGCGGCGGCGGGACCGGTGACCGATTCGGGGGCGTGGTAGCCGGTGACCGGCGTGCCGAAGATGAGGGCGAAATCGGCGCCGCTGCGCAGTGACCAGTCCCGGATCGCCTGTCCGATCGCCCACCACTGCCGGGTCGGGCCGTCGGCGGCGTGTGCGTCGCGCGCCGCTTCGAGGCTGTCGGCCAGGGCGTTGTAGGCGTCGACGCACAGCGCGCCGACCAGTTCCGGTTGATTCGCGAAGTACCGGTAGATCGCCGCCGAGGACATGCGCATGTCGCGGGCGACGGCGCGCAGCGACAGTCCACCCGGTCCGTCCTCGACCAGCTGTCGGCGAGCCCTGGTCTTGATCTCCTCGACGGTCTGCTGCCGCTTGAGCTCACGCCGCGACGGTTCGGCAGGAGATGTCGACTCTGGCATTCCGTTTCCGCTCGTCGATGGTTCCCGGACCGTTGACACTCTACGCGACCACCGCCTACTCTGCGATCAACGATCACTTAGTAATCACTGATCACTTTTGTGCAGCAGGGAGCAATCATGACCCACACCGCAGATCCGACCACCTTCCGCAAACGCGTGTACACGCTGCCGCGCTTCGGCGCCGACCTCCTCACGGTGGTGCGGCGGCGGGGCGCGGTCGTGCGGCCGTGGCGCCCGAACAGCGTCGATCCCCTGCTGCGCGAGCAGATGATGTTCGCGGTCGCGATGGTCAACGACTGCAAGTTCTGCGCCTACGTCCACGACGCCGCCGCGATCGCCGAGGGCGCCGACCGGGCATCGCTGGCGCGGTTGGTCGGTCTGGATCCGGACCAGGCCGACGACGACCGACTCCTGACGATCCTGTGGGCCCAGAGCCGCACGCACGCCGCCCTCGGCCCGGCCGACGACGCACTCGAAGCCGCGATGCGGCAGCGCTACACCGCCGCCGAACTGCTCGATCTCGACACCGTCGTGCGGGTCATGACACTGGCCAACATCGCCGGCAACACCGCCGAGGCGCTGCTTCGCCGCCTGCGTGGACACACGGTGCCGGGCAGTCGCCTCGGCGACGAAGTGACGATCGGTGGCGGATATCTGCTCGGCTCGGTCGTGCCGGCCGCCCGGACCGCCGCGCAGCGCCGGGTGTCGCCGCGGCGAATCCTGCGGGAGTTCCGTGCCTTCGACGGTGCGGCGTCGGCACGATGACCGCGTGGGATGCCATCGTCGTCGGCTCGGGTTTCGGCGGCGCGGTCGCGGCCGGGCGCCTCGCCGAACGCGGGCTCACGGTGCTCGTCCTGGAGCGGGGCGCGTGGTGGGATCGCGGCACCGGTGCCGTGCGCGGTGTCGGCCAGGCGCTGCGTGGCGTGCGGTATTCGGTCGGTTCGAGGGCGCGGTCGCTGCGTGTGCGGCGAGGTGGTCTCTACGAGGTCAACCAGTTCGACCATCTCACCTGCGTGGTCGCCAGTGGGGTGGGCGGTGGGTCGCTGGTGTACACCGACGTGCAGGTTCAGCCCCCGGATCACTGTTTCGAGGCGTGGCCGGCCGAGATCACCGGTGCGCATATGCGACCGTACTTCGACAAGGTGCGCGAGATGCTGTCGCCCGCACCGGTTTCGGTGGTCTCGTCGGAGGTCCGGGCATTCGAGCAGGCCGCGAGGCGCGCCGGGCACGATGGGTTGCGGCGGCCTGATCTGGCGGCGTCGTTCGACGGCGGTGCCTACCGGCGAACCACCCTGGACACCACCCATCTTCCGCTCGCGGTGCGACACGGCGCCACGGTGCGCGCCTTGACCGAGGTCACGGCGATCGACCGGTCCCACCGTGCCTGGCGAGTCCGCTGTCGTGATCTCGAAACCGGTCGCACCAGGATCGAATCCGCGCCGCGCCTGGTCCTGGCCGCAGGCACTCTCGGCACCCTGCGCCTGCTGTTCGCCGCGCGCGATCGACACCGCACCCTCACCGGTCTCGGACCGGGTCTCGGCCGCGGGTTCACCCCGAACGGCGACACGATCGGTCTCGTGCGCGCGAGCAGCGGCCGGACCCGCGGCGGGCGCCCGCCGATCAGCGCCTACCGTGCCGACACGCTGGGCGGGCGCGAACTCCTCACGGCTGAGGTCGGTTTCCCGCTGCCGCGGTTCCCGTTTCCCCGCGCCGGAAGCCCGTTCCTGCCCGCCGTGACGGCGCTGTTCAGCATGGGCGCCGACCACATCGCCACCGACGTCGACTACAACGGGCGCGACCTGCGCATCACCACCAGCCGGGACGACGACCCGGATTTCTTCGACCGGGCACGCGAGCACGCGATCGGAATCGGCAAGGGTTACAACGCCGGTGGCGTGACCACCAATGTCCCGTTCCGGGGCCGAGGTCTGTTCACCGTGCATCCTCTCGGCGGTGCCCGGGTCTCGACCGGACCCGAGGACGGCGTCGTCGACCATGTCGGCGAGGTCCACGGCCACCCCGGCCTGTTCGTCGCCGACGGCTCCGTCCTGCCCGCCGCACCCGGCATTCCCCCGTCGATGACCATCGCCGCGTTCGCCGAACGCCAGGCTGCGCTCATCGCCGACCGCTGACCCACCCGAGGAGCATCCATGACCACGAACGACAGCCACGCCGCACAGTCGGCCACGAACTCCGTGCCGAGACCGTGCGAAGGACGGGATTTCACCGACCTGGCCGCCCGCATGGCCGACGCGCCACCCCTCATCACCTCCCCGAACGGTGACTACACCGGCACCATCGTTGCCGTCATCGGCCTCCACCGGCTCCCCCGCCCGTTCCGCATCCCGCTCACCCGAACTCTCGCCCTGCTCGGCCGGCCCCTCTGGCGCGGAAAACGCTTCACCGCCGACACCGGCACCAACCTCTGGCTCACCCACCGCTCCTTCGGCACCTTCGTCCCCGGCACGCCCCGCGCCGAGGCGATCCCGCTCGACTACGACCACCCCACCAACCCCCGCCCCCTGCGCCGGATCACCGGCGAACTCACCCAGCTCGGCCCTGCCGTCTACCTCGGCGCCATGTCCATCGGCCGACGCCGCTTGATGTACTTCACCCTGCACCGCTGACGAGCATTCGCGCTCCGTGCGCCTCTGGGTACGTTGGAGCTCATGACTTTTCGCGCCGAGGGGACAGCGTGAACGACTACGGGAGCTTTCCGACGCAACCGTTGCCGATTCGGCGACGCGGGCGAGGCACGGTCGATCCGGCCGAGTTGAAAGGCGTCGGCGGTGGTGCGGGGATCGCCAGGGCGGGCAGGCAGATGGCTGTCGCCGGTGTGGTGAGTCGCGCGACGGGGTTCGTTCGCACGATCGTGCTGGCGGCGGTGCTCGGGACCGCGGCGGTCGGGGACGCCTACAACGGGGCGAACAACATGCCCAACATGCTGTACGAGCTGTTGCTCGGCAGTGTGCTCGCCAGTGCCGTCATCCCGTTGCTGGCCAGGGCTCGGCGCAACGGGCGCAGGCGCTCTCGCGAGTTCACCCAGCGCGTGCTGGTGGCGGCAGTGCTGGTACTGGCCGCGGTCACCGTGCTCACGGTGGTGGGCGCGCCGGTCATCGTCCGGCTGTTCGTGGTGGACACCGAGCAGCGTCGGCTGGCGACCGTGCTGGCGTATCTGCTGTTGCCGCAGATCTTCTTCTACGGGGTGTCCGTGCTCGTCGGCGCGGTGCTCAATGTTCGCGACAGTTTCGCGGCCGCGGCGTGGGCGCCCGTGGTCAACAACGTGATCGTGCTGCTGACGTGCGGGATCTTCGTGCTGCTTCCCGGACCGGTCACCTTGACGCCCGCGTCGATGACCACCGCGCAGATCCTGGCGATCGGCATCGGCACGACCGTGGGGATCGTGGGGCAGACCGCCTGGGTCGTCATCGCCCTGCGGCGCAATGGTTTCGCGTGGAGCTGGCGGGTGCGGCCGCTGCCCTACACGTGGCGCCCGGTCCGCTCGGGACTGCCCATCCTGGGGTGGCTGCTGATCTATGCCGCGATCAGCCAGGTCGGTGTCGCGGTCACGATGCGGATCGCCTTCGACCACGGCGGCGTCTCCATCTACACCTACGCCGAACTGCTGTTCCAGGTTCCCTACGGCATTCTCGCGGCCTCGGTCCTCACGGTGCTCATGCCGCGGATCTCGCGCGCCGCGGCCCTCGGTGACCATCGCGCGGTGATCGCCGATCTCGCGCGCGGCGCCCGCTACCTGTCCACCGTCCTGCTCCCGGTGACCATGGCCATGTGCCTGCTCGGCCCCGGATTCGCCGCGCTGGTGTTCACCGGACGTGTCGATGCCGAGGCGGCGAGGTTGATCGGCACCGCGGTCGCGTGTTCGGCCTTCGGGCTCGCGCCCTTCGCCCTGGTCATGCTGCAGATGCGAGTGTTCTACGCCTACAACGACACGCGCACACCCACGCTGATCAATGTCGTGATGGTGGTGACGAAGGTATCGATCCTGGTGCTGGCCGCGACCGTCCTGCCCGACCACGCGGTGATCGTCATGATCGGTGTCGCGAGCTCGTTCGCCTACCTCCTCGGCGCGCTGACCGGCCACATCCTGCTGCGCCGCCGCTACGGCCCACTCGGCTTCACCGCCGTCGCCACCACCGTCCACCGCGTCATGTGGGCCACCGCGTTCGCCGGAGCCGCCTGCCTGGCCGCGACCACCCTCACCCGATCCGTGATCGGCCCACCCACCGTCGAACAACTCGCCGTCCTCGCCACCGGAGCCGCGGCCGGATGTGTGGTCTTCCTCCTGGCGGCCCGAGCGATCGGCATCCCCGAAATCCGGGTGGCGCGAGCGCTGCTCACACGACCCTGAGGTCCTCGTGTGCGTAGAGTTCGGCGATCGCGGCGAGGTCGTCGCTGGTGGAGGTGAGCGCGATCGTGTCGAGGAACGAGTCGTAGTCGGGGCCGGTCTCGCCGTTGTAGGACGCGGTCATCCGACCCCATTCGTCCCACGGCAGCATCTCGATCTTGTTCAGCGCGGCGAGATCCTTGATCGCGTTGCCGCGTATCTCGGCGGGTCCCCAGTTGTCGGTGCCGCAGACGCCGAACGTCGTGGCATCGAGGCGGCCTGCACGGAAGGCGATCCATGCTTCACCGCCGCTGAGGAACTCACCGGGTCGGAGATCTTCCGGGCGTTCCAGAATCGTCTGCCCCAGGATCTCGCTGTCGATGCGCACCCAACGGCTTTCACCGTCGTGCCAGTACTCGGTGATCCAGTGATCGAGACCCTGCCCCGGCTGGAAGTAGGTGGCGAAGCCGCAGCGGACGCGGGCGGCGATTCCGCGGTAGCGCAGCAACGCGCAGGTGATCACCGCGAAGTGGCGGCAGGTGCCGATCACGCGATGGGCGGGTTCCCTCGCGACAGTCACGGGCGCCGGATCCAGGGCCAGTAGCGCGCCGATCAGCTCGGCGGCGGGACGAATCTGGTTCTCCGAGAAGCGATCTGCCGGGATGTCGAGGGTCTTGGCATCGGTGGGCTGTAAGACCAGGCCGGGAGCGAGGCGACAGATGTCGACGATGCCGGTGGGGATCGGCGCTAGGACCGCGGAATCGATGTCGCGCAGGTTCGTCAGTGGCCCAGGGCTCTTGTAGTCGATCACCCTGGTCATTCTGCAGCCGATTCCTCGTCGGCTTGTTCGGAAGGCGGATAGGCGCCGCGGAGGCGGTCGATGGTCGCCGTCACGACGGTGCGGATGTCGGTCTCGCGCAAGGGGGCCGAGAACAGTGCCGAGCTGAGCGAGAAGCCCTCGACCAGGGCGAACAGCAGGAGCGCCTCGCGGTACAGCGCGTCCTCGTCGATCGCGCGGTCGGCCAGCGCGTCGCGCAGCAGCGCGCGGATCACCTCCGCGCCGGCGAGGGAGGTCGCGGCGATGTCGGCCGCGAGCTCGGGATCCGTGCGCGCCATGACGCGGTATTCGACCATGGCGACGTTCTCCTTGCGCTCCTGCTCGCTGGTGGGTGCGGCGAAGGCGATGACGTCCACGATCCGGGTCACCGGGTCGTCGGACATCGTGGTGGCGCGGTCGACGGCGCGCTGTGTGAGGACGCCCAGGGTGAAGCGCATGACCTCGCGGACGGTGTCGCCGAAGTAGTGCCGGATGCTCCCGATGGCCAAGCCGGTGCGGGCGGCGATGCGGGCGAGGGTCACCGAGCGGAGCCCGTGCTCGGCGATCTCGTCGATCACGGCGTCGGCGACCTGTTCCCGGCGGACATCCGGGTCGATTCTCTTGGGCACGAACATCACCTTAGCGCTTCTAGCATTTGCATGCTATTTTTCTAGCATGACCATGCTAGAAAGACCTCGGACAGGACCGGACATGAGCGACTGGCGCGACCCTTGGGACGGTGCGGCGTGGCAGGACTCGTACGACGACGGCCTCGACGACGCGGAAGCGTGGTCGAGGCCCGATCCGGAGCCGGGAGCGCCGTTGCCACCGTTCCGCCGCTCACTTTCGCTGCAGCGCACGCGATTCGCGATCGACCTTCCCGATGCGTCGACGGCGACGGTCGATGTCGATCACCTGTCGGGGCGGGCGTCGCTCTATCGGAACGACCGGCACGTGCGGACCTCCGACATGCCGGTCCGGTTCCCGCTCGGATCGGAAACCATCGTGGTCGCCGCGAGCAGATACGGCATGCAGCGGATCCACCTGATCGGCGCGGACGGCAGCGAGCGACGTCTCGATCCGGCGCCGGGAACCCCCGAGCACTGGCGCGCCCAGCTCTCCCAGCGGCGCCCCCGGATCGGGCGCGCGCTGGCCGTCTGCGCCGTCATCGTGCTGACGGTCAATCTGATCCTCCTCGCGCCGCAGCTGCTCGAGCTGGTCACCCACCTGCCGGTCTGGGCCGACCGTTTCAGCCCGTTCGTCTCCCCCATCGACTTGCCGACATGGGCGAACACGACTCTCACCGTCACCGCGGCCCTCGCGGGCATCGAACGAGCGCTCACCTTCCGCCATCACCGGCTCCTGGATGCCGAGACCGACGGGATCGGGAGCTGAGTTCCCCGAACCGGCCGGTCCAGGTCGCCCAACTCAACCGCCGCGGCTCCCCTGCGGCTCGACAAAGGAAACGCATGCGATCACGTCCTCGACCACTCCGCTTCACGTCCGGGCTCGCCGCGGCCGCCACGCTCCTGCTCGTAGGCTGCACGCCCGCATCCCCGGTCTCCGGCCCGGACCTCGGCGCCTACCTGGGACAAGAACTCGACTGGAGCGGGTGCGCGGACACCGCGACGAGCGCGGCGGACGCCGAACTGTTCGCGAACCCCGCGCTCGAATGCGCCTCGGTGGAGGTGCCGCTCGACTACGACAACCCGAAGGGCGACACCGCCCACATCGCTCTCCTGCGCCTGCCCGCCAGCGGCGCTGCCGAGGGTTCCGTGCTGATCGACCCGGGAGGTCCCGGCGGCTCCGGCACCAGCTTGGTCGCAGCGACCGTCTCGCTGTGGCAGGCCAACCCCGTCGCCGAGCGCTTCGACATCGTCGGCTTCGATCCGCGCGGGACCGGCTCGTCGACACCGGCCCTCGACTGCTACACCGACCAGGAATACGACGCGGGCAGCGCGGCACGGTTCGGCGTCGTGCACGACATCACCAGCGCCGAGCAGGCCGCCGAACTCGCACAACGCTGCGCCGACGGTTCCGGCGGGGTCGCCAACCTGGTGAATGCCGGGTCGACGAATGTCGTGCGTGACATGGACATCCTGCGCGAGGCCCTCGGCGACGACCGGCTGACCTATCTCGGCTACAGCTATGGCTCCGAGCTGGGCGCCATGTATGCCGCGTCCTATCCCGAGAAGGTCCGCGCGATCGTGCTCGACGGGGCCGTCGCGCCCGACCTGACCGCACGGGAGTTCCGCCTGTCCCAGTTCGCCGGCCTGCAGGCGCGATTCGACGACCTCGCCGCGTTCTGCGCCGAATCACCCGATTGCGTACTCGGCACCGATCCCACCGTGGCGAACGATCGCCTGCACCAGATCGTCGAACCGCTCGTCGAGACACCGCCGACCGCCGACGGCAGAGCGGTAAGTGTCTGGGATGTCTACATCGGCATCTCCGGCGGCCTGTACGCGGAGGCGAAGTGGCCCGACGTGATCGCCGCGCTGACTGCCCTCGAGGCAGGCCGGGCCGAGGAGATGCTCGCCCTGCGCGACACGTTCTACGGCCGCGCCGCGGACGGCGTCTACACGCTCGACCTCGACACGAACATCGCCGTGCGCTGCATGGACTGGCCCCGCCGCACACCCGAGGAACACACCGCGCTCGCCCGCGAGATCGGGAACGTGGCGCCGATGTTCGACCTCGACGTGTTCACAGCAGGCGACTACCACAGCGAGTGCGAGGCATGGCCCGCACCGCCCACACGCGAGGAAGCTTGGCTCACCGATATCGACGACCTGCCCGCGACCCTCGTGGTGTCGGTCACCGGCGATCCCGTGACGCCACACGAGGGCGGCATCGCGATGGCCGACGCGCTGGGCGCGAGCCTGCTCACCGTCGAGGGCAAGCAGCACGGCGCCTACCTGCTCGGCGGCAGCGAGTGCGTCGACGACGTGGTCGACGCGTATCTCCTCGACCTAGAAACCCCGCCCACCGGCGCCCGCTGCAGCCTTTGACGGTGACCGGGATGAAGCCGAGGCGGTGTCCAACCCGACCTCTACCTCGGGAGTTCAGCCTCAGCCGTCGAGGAAACCCAGCAGCTCCGCGGTGACGAACTGGGGATTCTCCACGATGAGCCAGTGCCCGGCGTTCGGTACCTCCGCTGCCCGGACGATGTCGGTCATCCGTGGGGCCACGGTGGCGCGGACCGGCTCGAGTTGTCCCTGGGCGGTCAGCAGCAGGGTCGGGACCCGGACGGGTGCGGCCGAGACGGTGGCGCGGACGTCCAGGTCGAGGCTGCGGTACAGCTCGAAGCCACCGGTCAGCGCCTCGGGGCGGGCGTATGTCCGGGCGTACTCGTCGATCTCGGCATCGGTGAACGGCGAGCGGGTCGACGTGCCGCCGAAAGCTGTTCCGCCGAAAGCGACCTGGGGGTAGAACAGGGCGAGGTATTCCCGGACGTCGTCGTCGACCACCGCCTCGGGAACCCGGCGCTGGGAATGGAAGGCGATGTGCCAGCTCATCGTCCGGTAGGTGTCGGCATCGATCGCGGGACCGGGCAGCGGAAGATCGAAGTAACCGAGTCGTGCGGTGTCGTCGGGGAACTGGGCGGCGTAGTGGAAGGCCACCGCCGCACCGAAATCATGTCCGACGACGCGTGCGTCGCGCACCCCGAGCCGCTCGGCGATCAAGGTGTGGATGTACCGGGCGAGGGTGGCTTTGTCGTAGCCGGTCGGCGATCCGGTGCTGTCACCCAGCCCGGGCAGGTCGACGGCGTACACGGTGTGGTGTTCGGCGAGTTCGGGCATGATGGGCCACCAGCCGTACCAGGTCTGCGGCCAGCCGTGGATCAGGACCACCGGTGTACCGCTCCCGCCGGTCACGTAGTGCATGCGGACACCGTCGACATCGGCGAACTCATGGCGGAAGGTGCCTTCGAAGTCGGGGTCTTGGTGAGTGGCCGCAGCATGAGGGGGATTCTCGGCGGCGGTCGGCGCGCCGCACGCCGCGGTACTGATCGTGAACAGGCAGGCGAGTGCGGCGGCCGCCGCCATGAGCCGGGTCCGCCGCGCGGGTGGCCTGGGTGGGGTGGTCATCGTGGTCCGTTCTGGTTGCAGGGCCGGTTCAGTGTCACCGACCGTGCCGCCACCTGGCACGAAGTCTTGCTGTTCCGGCAAGATGCCGGGGTGGACCGAGAGACAGAAGAAGTACTCGATGTGGTGGGTTCGCGGTTGCGCGCGCTGCGCGGTGAGCGTGGCATCACCCTCGCCGACCTGACGGAAAAGACCGGCATCTCCGAGAGCACGCTGTCTCGGCTCGAAAGCGGGCAACGCCGGGCCAGCCTGGAATTGCTGCTCCCGCTGGCGCGTATCTACGATGTGCCACTCGACGATCTCGTCGGCGCCCCGCGCACCGGCGATCCCCGGATCCACCTGAAGCCGATCCAGCGATCCGGCATGGTCTACATCCCGCTCACCCGGCGTCCGGGTGGGGTGCAGGCGTTCAAGATGATGATTTCGGCCCGGTCGCGACCGCTCGAACCCACACCGCAGACACACGACGGCTTCGAATGGCTGTACGTCCTCAACGGCCGGCTGCGGCTGATCCTGGGCGACCGTGACCTGACCTTGCCTGCCGGTGAGGCCGCCGAATTCGATACGTCCCTGCCGCACTGGCTGGGCAGCGCCGACGGGGGTGCGGTCGAATTGCTGATCCTGTTCGGCCCGCACGGAACGCGCGCACATGTGCGCCCCGGCGCACAGCGGTCCTCCGACGACGCGCGATAGCACGCCGGTGCTCCCCCGTCGAGGAGAGCACCGGCGGGAACTCAGGCGCCCACGTAATCGGCGAGGTGCTGAGCGGTGAGCGTGGAGCGCGCTTTGACCAGCTCGGCGGGGGTGCCTTCGAAGACGATGTGGCCACCGTCGTGGCCCGCGCCGGGGCCGAGGTCGATGATCCAGTCGGCGTGGGCCATGACGGCCTGGTGGTGTTCGACCACGATGACGGATTTACCGGCGTCGACGAGGCGATCGAGCAGGCCGAGGAGCTGTTCGACATCGGCCAGGTGCAGGCCGGTGGTGGGTTCGTCGAGGATGTAGACCCCGCCCTTGTCGGACATGTGCGTGGCCAGCTTCAACCGTTGCCGTTCACCGCCGGACAGCGTGGTCAGTGGCTGGCCGATGGTGAGGTAGCCGAGGCCGACCTCGGTGAGGTGGGTGAGGATCTTGTGCGCGGCGGGGGTACGGGCCTCGCCCTCGCCGAAGTACTCGCGCGCCTCGTCGACCGGCATGGACAGCACTTCGCTGATGTTCTTGCCCGCGAAGGTGTATTCGAGCACCTCGGCCTGAAAACGCTTGCCCTCACACACTTCACACACCGTCGAGACCCCGGCCATCATCGCCAGGTCGGTGTAGACCACGCCCGCGCCGTTGCAGTTCGGGCACGCACCCTCGGAATTGGCGCTGAACAGAGCTGGTTTGGCGCCGGTGGCCTTGGCGAAAGCCTTGCGGATGTGGTCGAGCAGACCGGTGTAGGTGGCGGGATTGCTGCGGCGCGAACCCTTGATCGGGGCCTGGTCGATGGAGATGACGCCCTCGTCGATCGGGATCGAGCCGTGCACGAGCGAGCTCTTGCCCGAACCCGCGACACCGGTGACCGCTACCAGCACACCGAGCGGAATGTCGACGTCGACGTTCTCCAGGTTGTTGGCGGTGGCGCCCCGAATCTTCAACGCGCCCGTGGACTCCCGGACCGAATCCTTGACCGAGGCGCGGTCGTCGAAGTGCCGCCCGGTGACGGTGTCGCTGCCGCGCAAGCCATCGACGGTGCCCTCGAAGCAGATGGTGCCGCCCTTGGACCCGGCGGCCGGACCGATGTCGACGATGTGGTCGGCGATGGCGATCGTCTCGGGCTTGTGCTCGACGACCAGCACGGTGTTGCCCTTGTCGCGCAGGCGCAACAGCAGGTCGTTCATGCGCTGGATGTCGTGCGGGTGCAGGCCCGCGGTCGGCTCGTCGAACACATAGGTGACATCGGTGAGCGAGGAACCCAGGTGCCGGATCATCTTGACGCGCTGGGCCTCACCACCGGACAGCGTGCCCGAGGGCCGCGACAGCGACAGGTAGCCCAGGCCGATCTCGACGAACGAATCCAGGGTCTGGCGCAGCGAGTCCAGCAGCGGCGCCACGGTGGGGTCGTCGACGCCCTTGACCCATTCGGCCAGGTCGCTGATCTGCATGGCGCACGCGTCGGCGATGGAGATGCCGTCGATCTTGGACGAGCGCGCCTCGGCGCTCAGCCGCGTGCCGTCGCAGTCCGGGCAGGTGCCGAAGGTGACGGCGCGCTCGACGAAGGCGCGCACGTGCGGCTGCAGGGCTTCGACGTCCTTGGACAGCATGGACTTGCGGATCTTGGGGATCAGGCCCTCGTAAGTGAGGTTGATGCCCTCGACCTTGATCTTGGTGGGTTCCTTGTAGAGCAGGTCGGCGAGCTGCTTCTTGGTGTAGTTCTTGATCGGTTTGGCCGGGTCGAAGAAGCCGCTGCCCTTGTAGATGCGGCCCATCCAGCCGTCCATGCTGTAGCCGGGGATGGTGAACGGGCCCTCGTCGAGGGACTTGTTCTCGTCGTAGAGCTGGGTGAGATCGATGTCGTTGACGTGACCCTTGCCCTCACAGGTCGGACACATACCGCCGGTGACGGAGAAACTGCGGCGCTCCTTCACGGTGACACCGTGCTTTTCCACCGCGACCGCACCCGACCCGCTGATCGAGGCCACATTGAACGAGAACGCCTGCGCCGACCCGATGTGCGGGTCGCCGAGGCGGCTGAACAGGATGCGCAGCATGGCGTTGGCATCGGTGACCGTGCCGACGGTGGAGCGCGGGTCGGCGCCGAGGCGGGACTGGTCGACCAGGATCGCGGTGGTGAGCCCGTCGAGCACGTCGACATCGGGACGCGCCTGGGTGGGCATGAAACCCTGCACGAACGCGCTGTAGGTCTCGTTGATCAGCCGCTGGGATTCGGCGGCGATCGTGCCGAACACCAGCGAGCTCTTGCCGGAGCCGGAGACACCGGTGAAGACCGTGAGCCTGCGCTTGGGCAGCTCGACGCTGACATCTCGCAGGTTGTTGACCCGGGCGCCGTGCACGCGGATCAGATCGTGGCTGTCGGCGGGTTCCACCGTCGGGGTCGTGCCGGTCTTCGTGGCCGTGCTCATGGGTCTCCTCGGTCAGTCGGCGTCGGTGGTCATCGTATCGACGGGGTCTGACCTATTTGAGCTGCTGAATGCGGATCAGGTTGCCCGCAGGATCGCGGAAGGCGCAGTCGCGGATGCCGTAGGGCTGGTCGGTGGGTTCCTGCACCACATCGGTATCGCCCGCCTGCAGCTTCTCGAACAGGCCGTCGAGATCGTCGGTGGCGAGGTTGACCCCCGCATAGGTGCCCTTGGCCATCATCTCGGAGATCACACGGCGTTCGTCGTCGGTGATCCCGGGGTCGGCGGCCGGTGGGGTGAGCACGATGGAGGTGTCGGGCTGGCCGGCCGGGCCGACGGTGATCCAGCGCAGACCGTTGTAGCCGACGTCGTTGCGGACTTCGAAGCCGAGCTTGTCGCGGTAGAAGGCCAGGGCCGCGTCGGCGTCGTCGTGGGGCAGGTAGCTCTGATGAATGGTGATCGTCATGGCGACCACGCTAATTGCCCGGCGAGGCGGGAGCTTCTCGATTCCTGATCGGTCTGGTCACCTTCTTGACCACGCACGACGGCATTCCCTCGGTGGACCCGGTCTGCTGCTGACGGTAGACACTGGGCGGTACGCCGACGAGTTCGGTGAAGCGGGTACTGAAGGTGCCCAGCGAGGAGCAGCCGACTTCGAAGCACACCTCGGTCACGCTCAGATCGCCGCGCCGCAGCAGCGCCATGGCCCGTTCGATGCGGCGGGTCATCAGGTAGGAATACGGCGATTCGCCGTAGGCGAGGCGGAACTGGCGGCTCAGGTGCCCGGCGGAGACGTGGACCCCGCGGGCGAGCGCTTCGACATCGAGTGGCTGGGCGTACTCGCGGTCGATCCGGTCGCGCACGCGGCGCAGCAGTGTGAGGTCGCGCAGGTGCTGTGGTTGCCCGGGCGTACTGGTCACATCCGACATCGTCGCACGTTGGAGGCTTTTCGACTATCCGGGGTGCGACCGGTCGAGGAGGCGGGTCGCGCGGCGGTCGTAGCCGAAGGTGGCCATACGACCACGGTGGCTGTTCAGGTCGACTCGAGGTCAGGGGGTGGGGCGCAGGACGACGATCCCGGGGACGGTGCGCAGGTAGTCGGCCAGTGGTGTGTCGAGGACCTGGTAGTCGGCCAGTGAGGACGCGTTGCGGAAGACCGGGCCGGAGGGGGTCTGCACGATGATGCCGACGTGGGTGACGTCGAGGCCCGCGTCGGGGGTGTAGGCGCCGAGGTAGTCGCCGGTGCGCAGGCGTTCGCGCACTGCACCGTCGACGGCGGCCGAGGGGATGTGGGTGATCGCGCGGTCGACGACCGGGATGCCGGGTAGATAGGTGCTGCCGTCGGCCTTGGCATTGAGGTGTTTGGTCACCGTGACGGCGGCGGAGCTCAGGTCGGCGGTGATGTCGGTGGCGGCGATGCGCGGGGTGGTGGCCCAGTCGGTGAAGAAGTGCTTGCGCTGGGCGAATTCGACCCGGCCCTCGGTGTAGCGGGTGGCGATCAGGTTGGTGGTGAACTCTTCGCGGTCGGCGGAGCGGGAGGCGGCGTCGAGGTAGTCCAGGTAGGTGAAGCAGTCGACGCGGCGCAGGTCGATCACGAGCTGCTCGGGTTCGGTGGCCGAACCGATCAGCATGTTCGCGCCGTAGGGGGTGCCGAGCAGGCGGGCGGAGAGCCGTTCGATCAGCTCGGCCCGGGGAATGTCGCCGGCTTCGGCGCGCACCGCGAGCAGTTCGTCGATCTTGCGCCCGGTCGCGTCGTCGACGGTCGGCGCGGCCAGTGCCGGTGCGCCCGCGACGAGGAAGGTGGCGAGCACGAGCAGGATCCGGACGATGATGCGCAAGACGCCTCCAGCAGATCGGTGCGAGCGGACTCCACCGTAGCCGAGCCGCTCAGCTGGTGGGCACGATGACGGCCCGGCCCGTGATCTTTCCGGCGTGCAGGCGTTCGTAGGCGAGCGGGGCCTCGTCGATGCCGAACGTCTCGACGTGCACGTCGACCTCGCCCAGGTGGGCCAGTTCGAACACTTCGATCAGTTCGGTCCGGCTGCCCCAGTACGGCGAGGTGACGGTGGTTTCGTAGGGCGGTGACCCGAAGCCGACGGGCACCGAGCCGCCGCCGAGACCGACCACGGTGATGTCGGCGTTGATGCCCGCCGCGGCCGCGGCGGTCGCCGTGGTGGGCGGGGCGCCGACGAAGTCCAGGATCACCTGCGCGCCTTCACCACCGGTGAGGGCCTTGATCCGGTCGGCGGCCTGCGCGTCGGAGATGACGGTCTCGTGCGCGCCGACCGTGCGAGCCAGTTCGAGGCGTTCCTCGGACAGATCGAGGGCGATGATGCGGGTGGCGGTCATCGCCCGAAGCAGCTGGATGGCGACGTGGCCGAGCCCGCCCGCGCCGATCACCACAGTGGTGGAGCCGGGAACGAGTTTGGGCAGCGACAGGGTGATCGCGTGATACGGGGTCAGGCCCGCGTCGGTGAGCGAGACGTTCCGCACGGGGTCGAGCCCGCGCAGCGGAACCAGGTGACGGGCGTCGTCGACGATCATGTACTCGGCCATGGCGCCGGGCGCGCCGAGCCCGGGCGGGAAGATCCCGAGCTCGCGGGCCCGCAGGCAGTAGTTCTCCTGGCCTTTCGTGCACTGACGGCACCGCCCGCACCCCCACGGCCCGTAGACGGCGACCATCTCGCCTACCTCGATGCCTTCGACACCGGCCCCGAGGGCGGCGACCGAGCCCGCGCCCTCGTGGCCGAGGGTCAGCGGCAGCGGGAAGCCGAGCGCGTCGGCGGGCAGGCTCATGACGGCGATGTCGGAGTGGCACACCCCGGCGGCGGCGACCTTCAGCAGCACCTGACCGGGACCGGGTTCGGGGTCGGGCACCGTGACCACCTCGGGAGCGGAACCGGGTGTTCGATACTGGACAGCCTTCATGGTGACCCCTCACGTCGACGATGACCCGGGACAGACCGAACCTGTCGATCGTGGCAGTGCGCCCCGGCATGCGTCAATGTGTGGGTGCCGGATGTTCGCGATCGGTCCGTCGCCTGCGTTCGGCAGCATCGCTCGCGTACCGTTGACGCAGGTGGTCCGTGTTCGTGGCGAGTTCGCGACGGGGTTGCTCTTCCCCCGCATGTCGTGGCCGTAGTGGTGCAGTTCCGACAGGTCGTGGCCCGGTCCGGGCGGAAGGGAAACCGAGATGCGCGCGTTGACAGTCGTTCCCCTGCAGGCGAAGAGCTTACGGATCGAGGAGGTACCCGACCCGGTGCTCGCACCGGGGGAATTGCTTGTCGACGGGATCTCCCTCGGGATCTGCGGCACCGACCGCGAGATCGCGGACGGCAGTTATGGCTGGGCGCCGCCGGGCCGGGAACGGATGGTGCTCGGGCACGAATCGCTGGGCCGGGTGCGCACCGCGCCCGACGGAAGTGGTTTCGCGCCCGGCGATCTCGTGGTCGGGATCGTACGCAGGCCCGACCCGGTGCCGTGCGGGGCGTGCGCGCGCGGCGAATTCGACATGTGCCGCAACGGCATGTACGTCGAACGCGGGATCAAGGAGATCGACGGTTACGGGTCGACGGCGTGGTCGGTGCGCGCCGACTACACGGTCAAACTCGACGCCTCTCTGGAGAAGGTGGGCGTGCTGCTGGAACCGACCACGGTGGTGACCAAGGCGTGGGACCAGATCGAGAAGATCAACAAGCGCGCCTGGTTCGATCCGCGGACCGTGCTGGTCACCGGCGCGGGACCGATCGGGTTGCTCGCGGCACTGCTCGGGGCCCAGCGCAGCCTCGATGTGCACGTGCTCGACCGCGCCACCGGCGGGATCAAACAACAGCTGGTCGAGGACCTCGGCGCCACCTTCCACACCGGCACCGCCGGGGCGGTGGCCGTGCAGGTCAAACCCGACATCGTGATCGAGGCGACCGGCGCGCCCGCGGTGGCACTGCAGGCGATGGAGGTCGACAACCCGGGCGTGATCATCTGCCTGACCGGGGTCTCCTCCCCCGGCGTGGACACCGGAGTCGATGTGGGCGAACTCAATCGCAACATCGTGCTCGACAACGCCGTCGTGTTCGGTTCGGTGAACGCGAACCGACACCACTACGAGCAGGGTGCCGAAGCCCTGGCCAAGGCCGACAAGGCGTGGCTGGAACGGCTGATCACCCGCCGGCTGCCGTTGGAGCGAGCCCTGGAAGCCTTCGATCCGGGTGATCGCGGCGACATCAAGGTCGTCATCGACCTCTAGGACCGGGCGGTCCTACACTGACGATCATGGGTCCGATGATCCGGGCCGCCAGTCTGCGCGGGTTCGTGCCCCTGGTCGAACAACTCGGTGGCGACGCCGATCGGCTGCTCGCCCGATTCGGCCTAGCGCGTGGCGATCTGGACTCCGACGAGGGCCTGATCTCGATCACCGCCAACGATCTCGTGCTCGACGCGGCAGCGGCCGAGCTCGGCTGTCCGGACCTGGGGCTGCGCCTGGCCGAGGCGCAGGACGTGTCGATCCTCGGCCCGCTGGCGGTGGTGATCGAGGCGTCGTCGACGGCGGCCGAGGCGCTGGTCTTCGCGTCGAAGTACATGTTCGTGCACAGCCCGGCGCTGAGCATCGGGGTCGAGCCCGATCCGCGGGGGCGCCGCGGGATCGCGGCGCTGACCTATCGGAAAGAGCTGCACGAGTCGCCCTATTCCCCGCAGGCGATCGAACTGGGGCTCGGGGTGTTCTATCAGGTCGCCGTGATGCTGATGGGCAATCGGGAAGGTCTGCTGTCGGTGGAGATCCCCCATCGGCCGCTGTCGCCCGTTGCGCGCTACACCGAATTCTTCGGTGCCGGCGTGGCATTCGGCCGTCCGGCGGCGGCGCTGCGCGTGCAGCGTGATCGGCTCGACGACCGGTTCGCCACCGCCAACGAAGCGATCCGCCGGCTGGCGCTGCAGTACCTGGCAGGCAACTACCCCGACCCGACTCGCAAGGTGTCCACGCAGGTCCGGCGAGCGCTGTCGAAGAGTCTCGGCAGCGCACCCCCGACGATCGGGCGGGTCGCCCGCCTGCTCGCCGTGCATCCGCGGACACTGCAGCGACAACTGGCCGCGGAGCAGACCACGTTCGAAACGGTCCTCGACGATGTCCGGCGTGACGCGGCACATCGCTACCTCACCACGACCGATCTGCCCCTGGGCCAGGTCGCGACGCGGCTCGGATTCACCGAGCAGTCGACGCTGAGCCACGCCGTGCGGCGCTGGTACGGCGTGAGTCCCCGGGATCTGCGGCGCGGCAGCCGAGCGGATTTGTCGCACTGAAACAAGTATTGCTCCCGGTGCGGCGGCATCCTGAAGGGCACGTACGACCCACGAGGAGCGATTGATGGTGCAGCAGGCACACCGAACCGACGACACCGATCTGGCGGCGATCGGCGCTCGCGTGATTCCCGAGTTCGAGGGCGTGCACGAAGTGTGGCCCCGTGGTGAGCGGCTGCGGGCCGTGCGGGAGTCCGCGGCGGCGTACAAGGAACGCTTCACCGCGCAGGGCCGGATCCGGGCGGTGCGGTCGGTGGACATCGCCGCGGCGCCCTACCCGGTGAAATTCGCGTTCGACAACGCGGTGTCGGTGCCGACGTTGCCGCTGATCTCGATGATCAACCGGATGCTCGTCGTCCAGTACGACGACTGGAACGGCACCCCGCGCACGCTGGTCTTCGAGCCGACGGTGCCCGCGGGGTCGGCCGAGGCACCGTTCTATCGCAACCTGAAGAAACTCACGGGCAAGATCCCCGGCGGTCACCTGCTCGAGAAGGTGATCCTCGAGTACTACAACGAGCCCGGCGACGTGCTCGCGACAGTGGGGTTGCGCGCCGAGGACATCGACTTCTGCACCTTCGACCACCTGCATGTGCAGGACCCGCGCATGATCCTCGGCTCCACCGAGGTCATCGACGGCGAGCCGCGGCCGCGTCGAGCGCTGTTCGGCGATGCCAGGATGCTGGTCCACAGCCGCGAACTCGCCACCCTGCGGTCGCTGCACCCGATGCAGTGGGCGTGGTACGTCGACGGTGGGCTCGACGGTGTCGATCCGGGCAAGTTCGTGACCTTCGACGGCGACATCGAACTCGGCCCCGGCATCGCGCTGCTATGGACACCCGGGCACACCGACGGCAACCACTCGCTGGTCATCAACACCCCCGACGGCGTCTGGGTCTCCTCGGAAAACGGTATCTCCCTGGACAACTGGCAGCCGGAGCTGTCGAAGATCCCCGGCGTGCGCAGGTATCACGAGCAGTTCGGTCGCGAGATCTGCCCGAACGCCAACACCCTCGAGGACTCCCTCGATCAGTACGACTCCATGATCAAGGAGAAGACCATGGCCGACCCGTGCCGCAACGACCCGCGGTGGCTGCAGATTCTTCCCAGCACCGAACTAGCGCCGTGGAAGCGGTTCTGGCCGGTGGTGCCGACCTACGTCCACGGCGGGATCGCCTACGGCGAGATCGAGGCCGGCCTGAAATGACCGCCGGAATGGGCAACCAGTGGCTGGTCGGGCGCGGCATCGCCGATGTGACGGGCGAACCGTGGGGCGTGGGCATGATGGGCTACGGGATGCCGCATCAACGGACCAACGGCATCATCTCGCGGCAGTTCGCGCGGGCCTTCGTGCTCGATGACGGCGACCGTCGGGTGGCGTTCGTGGTCGCCGACATCGGCATGTTCTTCCAGGCCGGTGTCGCGGCCATCCATGAACGGCTCGGGCAGCGTTTTGCCGGCACCTACGGGCCGGGCAACGTCGTGCTCACCGCCACCCACACCCATTGCGGCCCAGGCGGTCACGGCCACGACGTGCTCTACAACATCACCACCGCGGGCCATCACTCCCGCACCTTCGCCCGCCTGGTGGACGGCGTGGTCGAGGCGATCGCCCGGGCCGACGCCGACCTCGCTCCGAGCACCGCGATCCTGACCCGCGCCACCTTGCACACCGCGAGCGCGAACCGCGCACGTTCGGCGTTCGACCGGGATCCGGCCGAGGAGCGCGCGGTCTTCCCCGACGCCATCGACCCGGCCACGCTGCTGCTGCGCTTCGAGCGCGCGGGCAGGCTGGTGGGTGCGATCAACTGGTTCGCGGTGCACAACACCTCGATGACCAACAGCAACCGCCTGATCAGTGCCGACAACAAGGGATGGGCGGCCTACTCGTGGGAGCGGCGCGGCGCCGACCCGCAGGGCAGCGCGCCCGAATTGGTGACGGCGTTCGCGCAGACCAACAGCGGCGACCTGTCGCCCAATCTGGAGCTGCGGCCGGGCAGGGGCCCGACCGACGACGAAGTGGCCAACACCGCGATCATCGGCGCGCGCCAGCTCGACGCCGCCCGCGAACTGGCCGAGCAGGTCGGGGCGGAGCTCACGGCGCTCATCGATGTGCGGCACCGCTACCTGCGGGTCGCCGGGCAGCCGACGCCCGCCGGGCCGACCGGACGCGCGATCCTGGGTGCCAGTTTCGCCGCGGGCAAGCTGACCGACGGGCCGGGCTCGCCGCTGTTCGACGAGGGCAAGCGCAACCCGGTCCCCGAGCTGATCACGAAGGCGCTCTACCGGCTGCTGCCAGGATTGGCCCGCGCGCAGGCGCCCAAAGACCTGTTCTTGCCGATCGGCCCGATGCGCTGGGCGCAGGAAACCTATCTGCTGCAGCTGGTTCGCTGGGGTCAGCTGTATCTGATCTGCCTACCGTTCGAGCTCACGATCGTGGCCGGGTTGCGGATGCGGCGCGCGGTGGCCACCGAACTCGGAGTCGAGCTCGACCTGGTGGTGGTGCAAGGTTATGCCAACGGCTACGGGCACTACGTCACCACGCCCGAGGAGTACGACGAACAGTTGTACGAGGGCGGTGCGACCGTCTTCGGCCGCAACGAGCTCGACGCGCTGCGGAATGCCTTCGTGGAGCTCGCGTCCGCGCTGCGCGAGGGCCGTGCCGTCGAACCAGGGACCCCGCCCCGTCCGCACCGGCTGCGACTCATCGGCCCCACCGGCTCACCGCGGTTCGCGCGCCAGCGGCCGGTGGCGGTCCGCGACGCGCCCACATCCGCGCGCAGCGGACAGACCGTGACCGTGCGGTTCGATGCCGACCACCCCAACGCGGTCCTGCGACCGACCTATTTCCGGGTGGAACGACAGCAGGGTGACGCCTGGCAGGTGGTCGCCGATGACGCCTCGACCACCACCACGATCACCTGGCATCGTGACCTGCGCCTACGCTTCGGCGCCGCGGTGACCTGGGTGGCGGGCGCGCCGGGGACCTACCGCATCACCTATCTGGGCAGCACCGAGGCGACGACGCCGCCGATCACGGTCAGCGGCACCGGTGACTAGGCCGGACCGGGTAGCGCGCAGCCATCGGGGCCGCAGGCATCGGAATCGGCGAGCACCAGCGGCGCCGGACGGTCGTTCCATGCGGTGGTCAGTGCCTGGGTGAACACCTCGACGGGCTGGGCGCCGGAGACCGCGTACTTGTCGTCGAAGACGAAGAACGGCACACCGGTCGCGCCCAGCTGGGCGGCCTCGCGTTCGTCGGCTCGCACGGCATCGGCGTAGGCGTTCGGATCATTCAGTACGGCACGGACTTCGGTCTCGTCGAGCCCGGCGCGCACCGCCAGGGCGACGAGGCGTTCGGGGTCGGCGAAGACCGGTTCGGGCTCGGCGAAGTTGCCCGCGTAGAGCGCGTCGATCATGGCGTCCTGGCGGCCCTTGTCGAGGGCGAAGTGCAGCAGGCGATGCATGTCGAAGCTGTTGCCGAAATCGCGGCCGCTGGTCAGGTAGGGCAGCCCGAGTTCGGCGGCCTGGGCGCCGATCGCGCGTTCGTTGGCGGCCGCCTGCTCGACGGGGATGCCGTATTTGGCGGCGATGCGCGGGATGACCGGGCCGGTCTCGTCGGCGGGCAGGCCGGGATCGAGTTCGAAGGAGCGATGCACCACCTCGACGTCGCCGCGGTGCTCGAAACGCGAAAGCGCTTCTTCGAAGCGGGCTTTGCCCAGGTAGCAGAACGGGCAGTTGATGTCGGTCCAGATCTCTACTCTGGTAGTCACGGGGGCCTCCTCCGGCACGATCTGGACAAGCGTTCAAAGTCTTGGGGGTGCAACATCGGCGACGAGGCCGGTATTCCCCCGGCGCGTCCGGGCACGACAGGACGAGCACGAAGGAACTTCTCGATGACGTTCGATCAGCGAAAGGGGTGGCTGCAGGTGCCCGAGGGACTGGCCGCGCCCCGCGCGCTGGGTGGTTTGTGGGCGATCCGGCACGCCCAGAGCGAGGCCAATGCCTGGTTCGCCGACCCGGCCACCGAGCAGCGGCCGATGCCGGGCACCGACGCCGCGGTGGAGCTCACCGCCCACGGGCACTGGCAGACCCAGCGCCTCGGTGACTGGCTCGGTTCGCTGGCCGGGGTGCAGCGCCCCGGCCTGGTGGTCTGTTCCCCCTACCTGCGCACCCGGCTCACCTGGGCGATGATGGCCGAGGCCGCAGCCGGACGCCATCGACACCTGCGCCCGATCCGCACCCTCGTCGACGAGCGCTTGCGCGACCGCGAGATGGGCGTGTTCGAACTGCACCCGCACAAGGCGATCCAGCGCCGCGCACGGGAGGAAGCGGCGCGGCGCGCCCGCGTGGGCAACTGGGTGTATCGCCCGCCCGGCGGGGAATCGCTGGCCGATGTGGCGCTGCGGGTGCGCAGCTTCCTCGACGAACTCGATACCGTCGCCGCAGGCGAGCAGGTGCTGCTGGTGACCCACGACGCGGTGGTGGTCTCGCTGCGCTACATCCTCGATGGTCTCGGCGCACCGGTGCCGGACTCGCTCGAACCGGTCCCCAACGCCTCGGTGTCGCAGTGGCGGCGCGAAGGTCCGCTGCTGCGGTTGCGGGTGTGGGGTGCGGTGGACCATCTGCGCGCCGACGAGCAGGCCGGTTGACCGCGCGTGTCGCCGGATCGGGCCGTGGGCGGCCGTTACATTCGACGCTATGTCGAACCAGGACACCGATCGACAGCACGTCGAGGCCGAGCTGCGGTTCCTGGCCGAATTGGGCACCTCGACACTGGAATCCGGGTACGCCACCGAGGCGATGATGCTCATGGTCACCACGTGTGCGGCCGCGTGGGGCATGTCGGAGGTGCTGGTCACCGGGATCGGCCGGACGGTGACGGTGCAGTACGTCGACGAGCACGGGCACATCCACACCCGTCAGGCACAGGCCGCGACGCTGGACGCGTTCGACTGCGACCGGATGCGCCGGATCAAGGCCGTGGCCCGGCGGCAGGTGGTCGACCGGCTCGATCCCGAAACCGCCTGCCGTGAGCTGACGGCCGCCGACGCCGGTCCGCAGCCGTTTCCGTGGTGGGCGCTGCAGGCCGGTGGCATGTTGCTGGCGTTCTGTATCTGCCTGCAGATCGGCGGCACCGCCCTGGCGGCGAGCCTGGCCGCGGCCACCCAGCTGGTGGTGAACCTGACCGGACGCGGGCTCGGCGGGCACGGGGTGCCGAGGTTCTTCACGGTCGTCGTGCAGGCGACGGTGGCGGGCGCCTTCGGCGGGACCTTCCATCTGGCCGGATGGCTGACGGTGGCCCAGGCCGCGACCCTGGTTGCCACGACCTGGGTGCTCATCGCGCCACTGCCCCAACTGATCTCGACCGCGATCGACATGGTGAGCGCGGACAGCCTCACCGCACTGGCCCGGGCGCTGGGCGCGGCGCTGATCATCGGCGGGATCGCGCTCGGCGGCGTGCTGATCCTGTCGCTGTCGTGGCGCTTCGATCTGGGGGTCGCCGCGAACGCGGTGCTGCCCGTGCTGCCGGTCTGGCTGGGGATCTGCTTCGCGGTGCTCGGCGCGATCGGTAACGCGCTGTTCAATGTGGGCGGTCCCCGCCTGCTGGCGCCCGCGGCGGTGGCCGGGCTGGTGACCGCTTCGGTGAACCAGGCGCTGATCCACCTCGGGAACATGCCCGCGGCGTGGGCGGGCCCGATCGCGGCGGTCGTGCTGGGTTTCCTCGCCGCGGCCTCGGCGGAGCGGTTGCGGGTGCCGATGTCGGCGCTGGTGCTGGTCGGGATCACCGGTGCGTTGCTGCCGGGTCTGATCGTGTGCCAGGGGTTGATCCTGTCGGTGTATCAGGTGTCGGGGATCGGCTATTTCGTGCAGGCGGGCGCGGTGTGCGTCGGCCTCGGTGTCGGCGCGAGCCTCGGGGTGTATCTGTGGTCGGTGGTGGCACGGCACGGGTTCGCGGCCTCGACCGAGTAGGTCGGTGAGTGGAGGAATGCGCTGATGGGTATCGCGATCGGCTTGGTGGTGCTCGTGGGGTCGGCGACCGCGCTGGCGGCGCTGGCGCGACGGTTCGGGATCTCCGAGCCGCTGGTGCTGACCCTGGCCGGACTGGCGGCCTCGTATGTGCCCGCGGTGCCGGTGGTGCATCTCGAGCCCGAAGTGGTGCTGCTCGGCCTGCTACCGCCGCTGCTCTACACCGCGGCGCTGCGGACCTCGCTGGTCGATTTCCGGACGAATCTGCGCACGATCGCGTCGCTGTCGGTGGGGCTGGTGCTGTTCAGCACCTTCGCGGTGGCGCTGGTGGTGTGGTGGCTGCTGCCGGTGCCGTTCGCGGCGGCCGTGGCGATGGGCGCGGTGGTCGCTCCCCCGGACGCGGTGGCGGCGACCGCGGTCGCGCGGCGCACGGGGATGCCGCGCAGCATCGTCACGGTGCTCGAGGACGAGTCGCTGTTCAACGACGCCACCGCGCTGGTGGCGCTGCGCTCGGCGATCGCGGCGATGGCGGGTGCGGTGACGGTGTGGCAGATCGGTGGTGACTTCGTGGTCGCCGCGGGCGGTGGTGTCGCGGTCGGCGCGCTGGTCGCGGCGGCGATGGTGCTGCTGCGCAGGCGGATCACCGATCCGGTGCTCGACACCACGGTGTCGCTGCTCGGGCCGTTCGTGGCGTATCTGCCCGCCGAGCACCTGCACGGTTCCGGCGTGATCGCGGTGGTGACGTGCGGGATGATCCTCGGCCACGGTGCGCAACGCTGGCAGGGCGCGGCCTCGCGGGTGGCGGAGATGACGAATTGGCGCACGATCCAGTTCGTTCTGGAGAGCACGGTGTTCTTGATCATCGGGCTGCAGGTGCGCTGGATCGTCGACGGCGCCTGGCACAGCGGCCTCGACCATCACACGCTGATCCTCACCGCACTCGCGGTCCTGGCGGCGGTGATGCTGGCCCGTCCGATCTGGGTGTTCACCCCGGTGCTGGTGGCCCGGCTGACGGGTCGACCGAGCGTGCCGTTGAGCCATGCCGCGGTGGTGTCGTGGGCGGGGATGCGCGGGGTGGTGACGCTGGCGGCGGTGTTGCTTCTGCCCGATTCGACACCGCAGTTGCCGGTGCTGGAACTGCTGGCGCTGGTCGTCGTCGGTGGCACGCTGCTCGTGCAGGGGACCTCGCTGCCGTGGCTGGTGCGGCTGCTGCGCCTGCGTGGCCCCAGTCGCGCCGAGGACGCGCTGGCCAAAGCCGACCTGCTGCAACAGGCTTCGAGCGCGGGCCTGGCCGAGCTGGACCGCCGGATCGGCCCGAACACGCCGGAACCGGTGATCGAGTCACTGCGCCAGCGCCTGATCTGGCGCACCAACGCGGCCTGGGAACGGCTCGGCCGCCCCGAAGCCGAACTGGCGACACCGACCGCGGAGTACCGGCGGCTGCGGCTGGCGATGCTGGCGGCCGAACGCGATGCGGTCCTGCGCGTGCGCGATTCGGGTGCGGTCGACTACGAGGTGCTCCAACACGTGCTGTCGCGCCTCGATCTCGAGGAGTCGATGATCGACCGGTTCGACGAGGCCGACGACGAGTCGCCCGAGGAACCGCTCTCCGGTGCGGCACCGGCCGACGGCTGCGTCCATCTCGCGCAGGCGCCGCTGCTGCGCGAACCCGTCGGCGAGCACGTCTGCCCGGAGTGCGTGCGCGAGGGGTTGCGCTGGGTGCATCTGCGGATGTGCACCGCCTGCGGGCACATCGGCTGCTGTGAGTCCTCGATCGGCAACCACGCGGTGGCTCATTTCCGGGCGAGCGCGCATCCGGTGATGCGCAGTGTCGAACCCGGTGAGGTGTGGCGCTGGTGCTATGTGGACGAACTGCTCGGCTAGTGCCGGTGCGAGTAGATCAGGCGGGCGTATTCGGCCAGCAGCCGGTCGAGTTCGGTGGGTTCGCCCGCGGCGGCGAGCTGCTGGTAGCCGATCAGCATGGCCATCCCGAACTCGGTGACCACGGTCGAGGTGGCCTCGTCGCCCACGACGCCGTCGATCACGCGGTGCACGGTGCGCCGCCGCGAGGCATCGACCCGTTTGACGGTGACGTGTACCGATTCGTCGTTGGCGGCCCAGGCGCGCAGGGCGGCTTCGGCGCCGTGTTCGAGACCGCTGGCCAGCTCCGACATCGCGCGCACGTCGGCGTCGGGGTCGCCGTGGCCGACATCGAGGGCGCGTAGTTCGAGCATCTGCCGGTTCTCCCAGTGCTCGAGCAGCGTGTCGACGAAGCCCTGCCAGGAACCGAAGTGGTGGTAGAAGGAACCACTGGTCACCCCGAGCCGACGGCACAGCACACCGATGTTGAGGCCTTTGAAGCCGAACTCGGCGAGCACCGCGACGGCGGTGTCGAAGTACTGCTCCTTGGTGACCACTCGGGACATCGCGATGCCGTTCTGTTCGTGCGGGCAGGGGCCGAAGAATGCGAACAGTACCCCATCGTATCGAGTCCCCGGGGAAGCATAACGAAGTCTATGTTTTGGCCCGAAGCGTCGAACCGTCGACGAAATATCAAGCGCTGGAACGACATCCAGGAACAACGCCGATATGAACCCACCCGAACGCAGTAACAGAGCAGACGCTCTGTAAACTATTGTTCATGCCGAGACCCCGCACGCACGACCCGCAGACCGTCCTGGACGCCGCCGAGAACCTCGCCGCCGCTTCGGGTCCGGCCGCGGTCACCGTGCGCGCCGTCGCCGCCGCCACCGGAGTCTCGAACGGGGCGCTGTATCACACCTTCGGCTCACGCCAGGAAGTGCTGGCGCGCACCTGGTTACGCGCCGCGCACCGATTCCTGGACCTGCAATCCGAGGCGGTCGCGCCGGCATTGGCCGCCACCGGGCATGCCGCCAGGATCGACGCGGTGATCGATGCCGCCGAGACGCCGGCGCGCCTGGCCGAGCGTCACCCCGGCTCGGCGCGGCTGCTGCTGCTCGTCGACCGGGCCGAGCTGCTCGCCGGTGACCTGCCGCCCGCCCTGGCCAAGGAGATCACCGACACCGAGAAGGCGCTGCTGGCCACCCTGAGCCGGCTGGCCCGCGCCCTGTGGGGCCGCGCCGACCGGCGCGGTGTCGCCACCGTCACCACCTGCCTGGTCGACCTGCCGACCGCCCTGCTGCTGCGCCGCGACCGGCTCACCGATCCCCTGGCCCGCGCCCACCTGCGCGCCGCCGTCCGTGCCGTGCTCGAGCTCGGCCCCCACTGATTCCCACCGGAAGGAAACCACCATGCCCACACTGACCCACCAGGATTCGATCGCCGTGCTCGATCTCGGCGACGGCGAGAACCGCTTCTCCCCCGACTTCCTCGACGAGGTCCACGCCCACCTCGACGCCGTCGTCGCCGCGGGCGCCGGCGCCCTGGTGACCACCGCCACCGGCAAGTTCTACTCCAACGGCCTGGACCTGGACTGGCTGGCGGCCAACGGCGAGAGCGCCACCCAGTACGTCGAAGCCGTGCACACCCTGTTCGGCCGCGTCCTGACCCTGCCGATGCCCACCGTCGCCGCGATCGGCGGCCACGCCTTCGGTGCGGGCGCGATGCTGGCCATCGCCCACGACTACCGGGTGATGCGCGCCGATCGCGGCTTCTTCTGCTTCCCCGAGGCCGATATCCGCATTCCGTTCACCAACGGGATGGCCGCGCTCATCCAGGCCAAGGTGCCCCCGAAGACGGCGATCGCCGCCATGACCACGGGCCGTCGCTTCGGCGGATCCGACGCGCAGGCGGTCGACCTGGTCGACGCGACCGCCGCCGAGAACGAAGTCCTCACCACCGCGGTGGATCTGGTGACCCCGTACACCGGCAAGGATCAGGCGACGATGACCGCCATCAAGTCGGTGATGTTCGCGCGCGTGCTCGACGCGCTGCGTGGCAAGGACTGATCACGGCAGCCGGGGGCCCTTGCCCAGATAGACGTCGCCGCGATCGTCGCTGGCCCAACCGCCCCCGGTGTAGTCGTCCAACACGAAACACGCGTCGCAGAACTGCCTGCCGAACACCGACAGGTAGATGCTGCGGTACTGGCTGATCGCGCGCATGTTCACCGACTTGTAGGCGACCTGCGCCGAGGGCTGTGCCTCGAGGAAGGCGTAGCGGCGGAAGTCGGCGACCGGTTCGGTGGAGAACCGAACGAGTCCGAGGCGGCTGAGGTTGCCCAGATAGTGGTGGTCGCGGTCGGGAATCGCGCACCCGGCCATGTAGGCGATCATGTTGATGCCGTCGGCGAGTCGCTGCGAGCCGATCCCGAACGGTGTCCTGGTCCGGATGTCGATCGCCGGTTGCGGACCGGCCACGGCGAGGAACCGCAGGATGCGGGCCTCGTCGGGGGTCAGGTCGTGCAGGATCGGGATGAACGAGGGATGCACATCGCGCGGCTGCTGCGCCGAATCCCAGCCCTCGGTGATCATCGCATCGCCCATGGTCTTGAGATCCTCGGCGGCGGCACCGGGTTCGATCGGCCCGTACACGCCGTTGGCGGTGCTCGTCAGCCCCAGCGCGCCCAGGGCGGTGCGGCGCAGCATGTCCACGCGCTCGTCGATGATCTGCGACATCGGTTCGCCCGCGCGGATGTCGTCGACGAGGTCGGTGGCGGTGTGCAGCGCGCCCTTGGTGACCGCGCCGACGATGTGGCGCAACGACAATCCGGCGATGCGGGCCAGCCCGACCAGGTCGGTCGGGATCCCGGGATCGGGTTCGGGTTCTTTGCGCGGCTCGTCCATGACTCACACTCCGAAGATCAGCAGATGCGCGACGCCGACGAGCACACCGAGCGCGCCACCGTGCGCGTACAGCAGCCAGGCGTCCTGTTCGATGGCGGTGTAGAGCATTTCGACGAACTCCTCGGGCGGCAGTTCGCGCAGTTTCTCGGTGGCCAGGCGGTCGACGCTGGCCGCGGTGGTCTGGGAGAAGTCGACGTCGTCGGCCAGCCACGGCTTCATCTCCGCGGCCAGGTTCACCCCCGCGGTGGCCTGGATGGCGTCGAATTGGCGCGGCCCCACCGCGAGCCGGGTCACCGACCGCAGCGGCCCGAGCACCCGGTCGATCTCGGCTTTGAGGAAGTGCGCGATGACCGCGCGGGTCTTGTCGCCGCTGGGCCCGTCGAGCAGTTGCTCGGTGACGACGTCGAGGGTGACGATCTGGTAGCCGATGGCGTGCCCGAGGTCGGCGGCCGCCTGATGCTGGCGTTTGGCGAATTTCGCGACCCGCCACGGGTATTTGTAGCGCGGCTGCGGCGAGGCCGGTTCGAACACCACCTTGATCGCGATGATGTTGACCACCACCCCGATCGTCGCGGCGCCCAGGACCACCCACGCCCATGCCGGCAGCAGATGCAGGATCGTGTAGAGCCAGCCGGGCAGTTCGATCACCGCGGGGGTGTCACCATGGGGAGTGCTGTAGTGCAGCAACGACAACCACAGTGCCAGCACCACCCCGAACGGGAACCCGATCACCCCGATGCGGGTCATGAAACGCAGTTCCGGCGCGCCGAGTCCGTAGATGACGTCCTTGAGCAGTTCCGGGCGGCGCCGCAGATAGCCGACGACCATCAGCTTCACATCCAGCAGCTGGTCGATGTTGGCGCCGATGAAGTCGAAGGCGCGATCGGTGATCGCGGGCAGTTCGGCCTCGACCCGCGCGTAGATGGCTTCGCGTGCGCGCGGCGGCATGTCGGCCCACAGCTGCGGATGTTCGGTGACCATGATGTTGTCCACCATCGAGCGCACATTGGGCAGCGCGACGTGGGCGACCTGCGCGGAGATCTTGCGCGGGTCCATCTGGTCGAAGAAGTCCTTGGCGGTGCCGATCTTGGCGACGGCGTTGTCGACCATCAGGCTGGCCATCTTCTCCGCACGGGCCGGGATGAACCCCTGGAAGCCGAGGATGCCGCCGGGGGCGAAGGTGGGCAGGATCTGCACCTTGCGCGGCAGGAACGGGAAGATCGTCTTCAGGCCGGGTACGTAGAAGCCGGTGAACCGCACCGGCGCGAACAACATGATCACCCCGGTCCAGTTGGTGATCAGACCGGCCACCGCGCTGAAGATCGGAATGCTGATCATGTCGAGCCAGAAACGGTTCAGCCCGGTGAGTTCTTCCCAGTCCAGCAGGCCGAAGAAACCGGCCGCCTCGATCCCAGCATTCATCCGGCGTCCACTCCGTCGTGTTCCGAACCGCGCGCGTTCGGTCATCATAGGTGACCGATAGGCCCGTTTCGGGCATGTTCGACGGTTACCCGCTAAACCGGAGCAAACCTGATATAGGCGCCCAGATGCCGGGCGAAATGCTGTTCGACGGCGCGATAGAGCCGGATCTGGTTCTCCGGGTTGACGAAACCGTGGCCTTCGTCGGCGGCGAGCAGGTACTCGACCGGGACGCCCCGCTCGCGCAGGGAGGCGACGATGTTGTCGGATTCGGCCTGCACCACCCGAACGTCGTTGGCGCCCTGGGCGACCAGCAGCGGGGTGCGGATGCGATCGGCCATGGTCAGCGGTGAGCGGGCGAGCATGTCGGCTTCCTGGGCGGGGTCTTCGGGGTCGCCGACGTAGAGGTACCAGTTGTTGACGTTGTAGGGCCGGGTGAACGGTGGCAGGGTCCGCAGGAAGTTGGCCAGGTCGGAGATGCCGACGTAGTCGACCGCGGCGGCGAAGTAGTCGGGGGTGACGGTGACGCCGACCAGTGCCGCGTAACCGCCGTAGGAGCCGCCCATGATGCCGATCCGGGCCGGGTCGGCGATGCCCTCGGCCACCAGATGGTCGGCGGCGTCGATGAGGTCGTCGTGCATGGCGGCGGCGAATTCGCCGATGGCGGCGGTGGTGTGGCGTTTGCCGTAGCCGGTCGAACCACGGAAGTTGACCTGCAGGACCGCGCAGCCGCGATTGGCGAGGAATTGCACCAGCGGGTCGTAGCCCCAGGTGTCGTGCGACCACGGCCCGCCGTGCACCAGCAGCACCAGCGGCAGGTTCCGGGGCTCGACCCCCACCGGCAGGGTTTGGAGAGCGTGCAACGGCAACCCGTCGCGTGCCGGGAATTCGATCGCGGTCATCGGGGCCAGCGCGGCCGGGTCCAGGCGCGGGTAGGCACGGAACAACTGTCGGCTCTCTCCCGTCACGTGATCGTAGAACCAGGCCACCGCGGGGTCCCGGTCGTGCAGGAAGGTCGCCACCCAGCGTTGCTCGGACTCATCGGAGGACAGGGTGCCCAGGACGCCGTCGGACAGCTGTGCGAGACGGGCGTAGACCTCGGCGAAGTGCGGGTCGATCACCTCGATCCGGGGCCGGTCACCGACGAAGCGGGCCGCGAGGACCTCGCCGGTGCGCCGGCTCAGGAACACCGTCGGCGGCAGCACGTCCGGTGCCATCGTGCCCTTGATGTCGAGGCTGTGCCCCGGTACCGCGGCGACGACGGTCTCCTGCCCGGTCTCGCGGTCGATCCGGACCAGGCGCAGATCGTCGGAATCCTGGTAGGAGCCCACGAGCAGGCCCTGTCCGTCCGGTGTGGCCAGCTGTGGTTGCGCGCCCATCGGATGCTCGGCGCCGCCCACTCGGTGCAGCAGGCGTGTGTCCCCGGTGCCGGGGTCGATCGCGGAGAACTCGAAGGCGCCGTCCTCGGCCAGCCGCGCGCCGAAGGCGGGCCGGTCGTGCCGGTCGAGCAGGACGGTCTCGCCCGGTTCGGTCTGCTCCAGATGCAGTGTTGTCGACCCGTCGGCGACATCGATGCGGAACGTGTCGATGAACATCGGCCGCTGGTTCATCCACACCAGCACGGTTCCCGGGACCTCGGCGGAGGGTTCGGCGCCGAACACCCGTGAGCCGGGCGCCAGGGGTGTCAGGTCTACGGCGGGCTCGTCGGGTGCGTCGAGGTCGACGCGGAACAGGTGCCAGTCCTCGTTGCCGTCGGTGTCCTGCAGGTACAGCAGCCAGCGCGGGTCGTCGGTCCAGTAGTAGGTGGTGATGCCGCGGCGCGCGTCGTGGGTGACGCACACCGCGTCCGCGTGGTCCTCGTCGATCCCGCGCACCCAGATGTTGCGGCGCCCGTGCGCGGGGGCGCGGTAGGCGATGCGGGTGCCGTCCGGTGAGATCGACGCCCCGGAGAACTCCGGGTCGGCGAAGAACTCCTCGATGTCGATCAGTTCGGGCGGGCCCTGGCTCGTCGATGTCGTCATGTGCGACTCCTCAGGGTCGGTGCGGATCGTCGGCCGATTCGGCGACGATCGAATGGACGCGCCGCAGCACTCGCAGCTGCGCCGGGTGATACAGATCGCGCAGCATCTGGGTCATGGTCTCCCGGGTGAGTTCGGCGCCTTCCTTGGCGTACGCGGCGGGATCGGCGGCCCACGGATGCCCTTGCCGCAGCTCACGGATCACCGGCGCCATCCGCCGGGCCAGGTCCGCGATCGTTTCGTCGTCGGCGTCGGCGGGCAACTGTTCGAACTCGGCGTCGGTGGGATCCTGGTGCGCCATCATCTCGGTCAGCTGCGCCATGGCCTCGGGGGTGAAGAGCCGGGAGTAGATCATGATGATCGACCGGTCCGCGGCGGACAGGTCACGGGCGAGGTGGCCGAAGCCGGCCGGGACATCGACCGGTGCCCGATGCCGCAGGATGACCGCCAGTTCCGCACGGATCCGCTGCAACCGTTCGATGGTCCCCGCGAGCTCGGCGTCGAGCACCCGGATCGCCTCGTCGGGGTCCTCGTCCGCGCGGCCCATCGCCGCGATCTGCGCCAACGGCACCTCGAGATCGCTGAGCCGTTTGATCTGCAGCAGCCGCACCAGATGCTCGGTGCGGTACTGCTTGTAGCCGTTCGCCGCGCGTTCGGGTTCGTCGAGCAGTCCGATCTGGTGATAGTGCCGGACCGTCTTCACCGTCGTGCCGGCCAGCTCGGCGAGCTGCCGCGTACTCCACGCCATCATCGGCCCTTCCCGTGTGCTGCCGACACCAGTGGAAACCATGCCCTTGGGGCACAGTCAACTCCGGGTGGTCACGGGGTCGTGTTCACCAGCAGCAGGTTGGTGTCGATGTCGTGGGTGACCTTGTTGGCCACCGAGCCGAGCAGCCGGGCCGGGCCGCTCATGCCACGGTTGCCGATGACGACCATGTCGTACTTCCACGCCGCGTTGCACAGGGCCTCGGCGGCGGGGACGCCGGTGAGGACATCGCGGCCGAACAGGTCGGGATCCTCGACCGCGGCGGCGGCCTCGACCTCCAGGAGGGTCTGTGCGCCCTCGTCGTCGGTCTTGGCGGCGGTCACCAGGAACGGGCGCGCGCCCATGGCGACGGCGACCTCGTAGCCGCGGCGCACCGCCAGGATCGAACTCGGGGATCCGTCGGTGGCCAGCCCGATCGTGGTCCAGCGTTTGGGGACGTTGTGGGTGAACAGCACATCGGTCGGGCTGTGATGGGACACGTGGTTGGCGGTCGACCCGGTCAGCCGGGCCTTCGAGCTGCCGAGCCCGCGGCCGCCGATCACCAGCAGCGCGTCCGGTTGCTGTTCGACCGCCTCCAGCAGCACGGTGCTCGCCGCGCCCGGCAGTTCCAGCCGCGTCACCTCCGCCGCCCCCGCTTCGACCAGGATCTCGGCGGCCGCCGCGGTGATCTCCTCGGCGGATTCGGGTCCGATCGCCGCCTTGCGCGCGGAGTCCTTCCACACCGCCAACGCCGTGACCGGGATCTCCCACCGCGCCGCCATCTCACCGGCCACCGCCAACGCGACCTGCGCGTCCTCGGAGCCGTCGGTCCCCACCACGATGCGCTGGTAGAACCCCATTGGACGCTCTCCGATCGGACGATGAGCAGATCAGCTGCGATTGGGCACAGTATAAGCGCCGCACACCACCGGCAACCGGGACGCGATCACGCGGTGTCCGTGCGCAGGTGCCGGTCGAAGAAATCGAAGACGCGTTGCCAGGCATCCGCCGAGGCGGCCACGTCGTGGCCGAGCCCGATGCGTTCGAGCACCGAGTTTCCGGGAAACACGTTGGCGAAGCCGTGCGTGGCGGAGTAGGTCTTGATGTCGTGTTCGACACCGTTGACGGTGAGTGCCTGTTGGAGTCTGGTCGCGCCGTCGCGCAGGAACGGGTCACGGGTGGCGTAGCTGGCAACCACCGGGCAGGCACCGTCGAGCAGGGCTTTGTAGTCGCCGTAGAGCGAGGCGTAGAAGGGTGCGGCGGCGGCGAAGCCCGCGGGTGCGCTCAGCAGGGCGAAACCGCCGCCCATGCAGAAGCCGAGCACGGCGATGCGGCCGGTGCAGTCGGGCTCGGCGGCCAATCGATCACGCGCGGCCAGAATCTCACCGACAGCCGGACCCTCGCCGGTGAACAACAACGAACGGTAGATCTCTTTGATGCACCGGGCACGACCTCGGGTGAACAGATTCGGCGCGATCGCCAGATACCCGTTGGCGGCGAGGTGTTCTAGTTGACCGCGCAGATCATCGGTGACACCGAGCCCGTCGTGCACAACCACCACCCCCGGCCACGGGCCCTCCCCTGTCGGCCGAACCAACAGCACGTCGAGTTTCCCTGCCGGTGAGGCGATCTCGATACTGTCCATGCTCCGAAGGTAAGCCCTGACCACGACGGGCGCAGCGGTTCGGCCGCGTTGCGCGAGGACATCCTGGGTCTCGCGCCGGGAGCGGGTCAGACCGCCGGTTGGGTGACGGCGGCGAGCCGGGTGGTGAACAGGTGTTCCAGTTCCTCGATGATGGTGTCGAGGGGGGCGGTGGATTGTTCTGTGCGGCAAAGGATTACCGCGCCTTCGATGGCGGCGACGGCCAGGGTGGCGAAGCTTTCGGCTTGGGCGCGTGGCAGGTTCTCGGCGGTCATCGTGGCGACCAGGCCGGCGTGCCAGCGCTCGAAGATGGCGGCGACGACGGGGCGCAGCGCGTCGTCGTCGGGGGAACCGCCGACAGCGACCGAGACGACGGGGCAGCCCGCGGTGAAGTCGGAGGCGCGCAGCATCGCGGTCCAGAACTCACCGAAGAAGTGCAGCGCGCCGAGGGGGCCGCGCACGGCGGCGTCCTCGATGATGGCGCCGATGGTGTCACCGGCCCGAACGAGTGCCGCACGGACCAGTTCGGCGCGGCCGCCGGGAAAGTGGTGATACACCGAGCCCCGGGGCGTCTGGCTGCGGGCCAGCACGGCATCGACGGTGACACTCCCGGCGCCACGCTCGCGCATCAGCTCCACGGCGGCGACGAGCATTTTGTCCCGGGTACCCGAGCGCGCTCCCATCGGTGACAGATCCTCTCCTCGACTGCTATGCCACCGAGCATAGTGCGGTTTCCGGCCCCGGCTCTGGCGCGCTCGTTCAGAGCGCGACTGATCGAGCGATGGCGACGAACAGTGCTCCGGCGACCAGCAGCGCCACGACCGGGAGCGCCTTGTACTCACCACGCCGGGCGTGCACGATCCCGGCTCCGACCATCAGTGCGGCCAGGGCGTATCCGGCGATTGGGGTGAGGGCCGGAAGCACATCCAGGGCCCACGGCAGGACGAGTCCGAGTGCGCCGGCGACCTCGGCGAGGCCGATGAGCCTGATCGAGGACTGACTGAAATCGTTGGCCCATCCCATATTGGGGTTCTCGAGAATCTTCCCCTTCGACTGGACCAGCTTGTTCACGCCGGCCCCACCGAAAATCAGGGCGATGATTCCCGTGACGATCCATACCGCGATGTCCACTGTCTGTTCCCTTCTGTGTGACCGGGCGGCTCGGTGTCAATCGGCTGTCCCGCCGACGCTGCCGTCCAGGCTGGGTTCCCGATGCCGAACTCCCTCCCCGCGCTCACTGGTCGGCGCGGTCGGCAGTGACAGGCGCTTGAGGTGCAAGGCGTTGAGCGCGACGATCAGGCTCGACCCCGACATGGCCATCGCGGCGATCTCCGGGCGCATCGTCAGACCCCACGGCGCGAACACACCGGCCGCGATCGGCAGGGCGATGCCGTTGTAGCCGACCGCCCAGAACAGGTTCTGGCGCTCCTTGCGAACGGTGCCGCGCCCGATCCGCAATGCCGTCGACACGGTGAACGGGTCCGAGCGCATCAGGACGACATCGGCGGTCTGGATGGCGACATCGGTGCCCGCGCCGATCGCGATGCCGAGGTCCGCGCGAGCCAGGGCGGGTGCGTCGTTGACACCGTCACCGACCATGGCGACCTTCTTGCCGGAGCGTTGGAGTTCGGCCACGCGGTCGGCCTTGTCGGCGGGCAGCACGTCGGCGATCACGGTATCGATACCGAGGTCGGCGGCGATGCGTTCGGCGGTGGCCCGGTTGTCGCCGGTCAGCATCACGACCCCGACACCGAGTTCGTGCAGGGCGGAGACCGCGTCGGCGGAGGTCGGGCGCGGGGCGTCGGCCAGGGCGATCACCGCGGCCGCGGTGCCGTCGACGGCGACCAGGACCGCGGTGTGGCCCGCGGCGGCGAGGGTGTCGCGCTGGGTCGCGAGCTCGCCCAGGTCGACGTGTTCATGGTCGAGCAAGCCGCGGTTGCCGACGAGCACACGCTGCCCGTCCACGGTGGCGACGGCTCCCCTGCCCGGCACATTCTGGAACTCCTTCGCCGAAAGCACGTGCACGTCATGGTTTTTCGCGTACTCGACGATCGCCTGAGCGAGGGGATGCTCGGATTCGAGCTCCACCGCCGCGGCCAACGCGAGAACCCGGTCGGTGTCGACACCATGCGCGGCCACCACATCGGTCACCTCGGGCTTGCCCTTGGTGAGGGTGCCGGTCTTGTCCAGCACCACCACATCGATACGGGCCGCGTCCTCGAGCGCGGTCGCGTTCTTGAACAGCACCCCGCGTTTGGCGCCGAGACCCGTGCCGACCATGATCGCCGTCGGCGTCGCGAGGCCGAGCGCGTCGGGACAGGTCACGACGACGACGGTGATCGCGAACAGCAGCGCCTTGCTCACCGACGCCCCGAGCAGCAGCCACACCACCAGCGTGGTGACACTGCCGAGAAGCGCGACCAAGGTCAGCCAGAACGCGGCCCGGTCCGCCAGTCGTTGTCCGGGCGCTTTGGAACCCTGTGCCTGCTGCACCAGTTCGACGATCTGGGCCAGCGCGGTGTCGGAACCGACCTTGGTGGCCTCGACCCGCAGACTGCCGGTGGTGTTGATGGTCGCGCCGATCACCGCCGAACCGGGCTCCTTGCGCACCGGCAGGCTCTCGCCGGTCACCATCGACTCGTCGACCTCGCTCGACCCGTCGAGCACCGTGCCGTCGACCGCGATCTTGGACCCGGGCCGCACCAGCAGCACATCACCGACCGCGACCTCGGCGGTCGGCACCTCCACTTCCTCGCCGTCGCGCAGCACGACCGCCTTCGGTGGCGACAGATCGAGCAGGGAGGTGACCGCGTCGCCCGCACCGCTGCGCGCCCGCATCTCGAACCAGTGCCCGAGCAGCACGAAGGTGGCCAGCATGGTGGCGGCCTCGTAGAACACCTCGCCGCCGCCGGTCAGCGTGATGTACAGCGAATACAGCCAGCCGGTGCCGATACCGACCGAGACCAGCACCATCATGTCGAGGGTGTGCGCCTTCAACGCCCGCACCGCACCGGTGAAGAAGATCGTCGAGGAGTAGAAGATCACCGGCAGGCTCAGCAGCAGCATCCAGATGTCGGCGCGCATCCCGAACGGGACCGGCAGGTGCAGGCCGAGCATGTGCGTGGCCATCGGCGACCACAGCATCACCAGGGTGGAGAAGACGAGCGCGACCAGGAACCGGTTGCGCATGTCGCGGGCCATCGAGTCCATGGACATGGACGCGTGATCGTGGCCGCCGTGGTGTGTGCCGGAGTCCTGGGCACGTGACCGGACGACGGTGTCGGCGTCGCCGCGTGTGCGTTCGGGGTGCGCGTGAGGTGCGTGCTCGGAACGTGGTGCGGGCGTCGATGGGTGCTCGGAACGCGAGTCGGGCGCGATCGGAGCCTCGTCGGCGTGTGGGGCGGCGCTGTGAGGATGCGCCGACGGGTCGCTGTCAGAACCGCCGACGCGTCGATGGGCACGCGGCTCGCTCATCGGATCGCACAGATGCCCTGGCACCGACCGGCCCGAACAGTGGTAACCACAGTCGCGAACCCAGGCGCGCAGGTCGGCGACCGAGGTGCGCGTCGGGTCGTAGGTGACCGTGGCGGTCTGGGCAACCGGATTGGCCTCGACCGCGAGCACCCCGGGACGGTGACGCAGACCGGCCGTCAGGACTCCGTGGGAACTCGCCCGGAGTTGGCCGCCGACGTGCAGGACCGTCGTGGCCGGGGTGGGGCTGTTCGTCGTGTCGCCCATCGCCGCTCCCGTCGCCCGCCGAACGCACGACGCGACAGCGACGAGCGCCTCACCTCATCGCGACTGTACCGGGCAACGGTCTCGGATCGGCGCAGGTCGCGGGCGTCCTCAGAGTGCGATGCCGAGCAGCGCGTCCACGGCGGTGCGGACCAGTGCGGGCGCGTCGGTGTCGGTGCCGCCGTAGGCGATGGCTTGTTCGGCCCAGTTGTCGACGGCGTCGAGCGCCTTCGGGGTGTCGAGGTCGTCGGCCAGGTGCTGGCGCAGCCGGGCGATCGTGTCTGCGGCGGCCGGGCCCGCGGTCAGGGAGACCGCTTCCCGCCAGCGGGCCAGCCGGGTCTGCGCGGCGGCGAGCACGTCGTCGTCCCACATGCGGTCGCTGCGGTAGTGCCCGGCGAACAGGCCCGCGCGGATCGCGGCCGGGTCGACCCCGGAGCGGCGCAGCTTCGAGACCAGCACCAGATTGCCGCGCGACTTCGACATCTTCTCGCCGTCGAGGCCGATCAGCCCGGCGTGCACGTAGTGGCGGGCGAAGCGGCGCGCGCCGGTGATGGCCTCGGCGTGCGCCGCGGAGTACTCGTGGTGGGGGTAGATCAGGTCCGAGCCACCGCCCTGGATGTCGAACTCGGTGCCGATGCGGTTGAGCGCGATCGCCGAACACTCGATGTGCCAGCCGGGACGGCCCGCACCGAACGGCGCCTCCCACGACGGCTCGCCCTCGCGTGCGGCCCGCCACAGCAGTGCGTCGATGGTGTCGCGCTTACCGACCCGGTCGGGGTCGCCGCCGCGTTCGGCGAACAGGGTCTCCATGGTGGCGCGGTCGTAGCCGGACTCGTAGCCGAACTGCTCGGTGGCGTCGGTGCGGAAGTAGATGTCGGGGTATTCGGCGTCGTCGACGATGTAGGCGGCGCCCGCGGCGAGCAGCTTCTGCACCAGCTCCACCACCTCTTCCACCGATTCGATGGCGCCGATGTAGTCGCGCGGGGGCAGCACCTGCAGCGCGGTCATGTCCTCGCGGAACAGCGCGACCTCGGAGTCGCCCAGATCGCGCCAGTCGATGCCGTCACGGGCTGCGCGTTCGAACAGCGGGTCGTCGACATCGGTGACGTTCTGCACGTAGTGCACGTCGTGGCCCGCGTCGCGCCACTGCCGGTTGATCAGGTCGAACGTCAGGTAGGTGGCGGCGTGCCCGAGGTGGGTGGCGTCGTAGGGAGTGATGCCGCAGACGTACATCTTCGCGGTCGCGCCAGGGGTGACCGGGCGGACCTGGCGATCGGCGGTGTCGAACAACCGCAACGGCGGCCCGGTTCCGGGGACGGTAGGTAGGGCGATATCGGACCAGGACTGCATGATTCGAGGGTAGAGCCCCCGCGCGGGTGCTCGGCCCGCGGCCCGGTCCAGACGGTTGCTCACGGTGACGGCGCGCGGCCCGCTACCTGCACACAAACGTGTTCCGGGGACACCGTCAAGGATTCGGCTCACGCAGAACCCCTGGTCGCGGCGTTATCGGTCGAATCGGGCGTGATCGGGTGCGACGCGGCGCGTGAGCTGGGCGAACGGTTGCCCAATCGCGAGCGCCGCGACCATTCTCACAGTCACATACTCCTTATAATTCCCTATTGCTCCCTATACGTATGTTCATTTAGGGTTGTTTACATGACGGATCGCTTCTATTCGGTGGAACAGGTCGCCGAACTGCTCGGACTGCACGTTCGCACCGTGCGCAGCTACGTCCGCGACGGCAAACTGCCCGCGGCCCGCATCGGCAAGCAGTACCGGATCGCCCACGACGACCTCGAAGCGTTCACCGGCCTGCCGATCACCACCCCCGCGGCGCCGGGCGGCACCCGCCACGCCGAGGCCTCGTGCATCGTCGAGATCGACGACATCGACCGCACGATGGCCGACCGGATCACCACCCTGCTCACCGCGACCGCCACCACCCGCGGTCCCGGCGGACAGGCCCTGCGCGTGGAGACGAGCTACGACCCGGCTCGCGCCCGGCTGAAGGTCATCGTGCTCGGCGGCCTCGCCGACACCGCGCGCCTGCTCGACTACATGGACGGAGTCCTCACCTCATGACCGGCATCTACAAATCCGACACCGGCCGCCGAGCCATCGAAGAGCGCTACCGGGCCCGCTTGGACGCCTGGCCGGTGCCGCGCGAGGAACTCCGCGTCCCCACCGCCGCCGGGGAGACCTTCGTCGTCGCCTCCGGACCGGCAGACGCGCCTCCACTGGTCCTGCTGCACGGTTCGGGCGCCAATGCAGGCACCTGGCGCGGCGACATCACCGACTGGTCGGCGCACTACCGCGTCTACGCGGTGGACCTGCCCGGCGAGCCCGGCTTCAGCGTGCCCACCCGGCTCGACCTGACCACCGACGCGACCGCGAGCTGGCTCGACGAGGTCCTCGACGGGCTCGGACTCGACACCATCGCGCTCGTGGGGATGTCACTGGGCGGATGGACCGCGCTCGACTATGTGCTGCGCCGGCCGGGGCGTGTCACGAGCCTGGTCCTGCTGTGCCCCGGCGGGCTCGGCAAGCACCGGTACGGGTGGCTGGTGAAGGCGATCGGCCTGCGACTGCTCGGCAGGCACTCCGTGCGCGACGTGGCACGTGTCGGTCTCGGACTCGGCCCCGACGACGCGGCGGCCGAGGAGATCCTCGACGAGATCGAATTGACGTTCACCCACTTCTCGCCCCGGTCGGGACGACTGCCCCGATTCCGCCAGGAGCAACTACGGGATGTGGACATCCCGGTTCTGGTAATCGTCGGTGAGAAGGACGCGCTGTTCGACTCCGCGCGCACCGCCGAACTCGCCCGCGGCGGATTCACGCGCGGCGAGGTGCGCCTGCTTCCCGGTGCCGGTCACGCACTGCTCGGGCAGACCGTTCCGATTCGGGAGTTCTTGCAGGACAACGCTTTACGACACTGAACGAGAAAGGTGTCGCCGCGCGTCGGGAGCGGCGACACCTCACTCAGCCGATCACGCCTGGGCGTAGCACTGCACGTTGAGAGTGTCGGCGTCCGCGCCGAAGTGCGGCAGCGCGTAGTAGGCGGCACCGACCTGATCGGGCGCCTGCACGGTGACATCGGGCAGCGGCGCACCGGTGTTGCGGTCGGTGGCGGTGCACACGAAGGTCTTCTCCTTCCACCAGCCGGCCGGGAACGCCTGGGCGGGCGCGGCGACGGCGGCGACCGCGCCGGTGAGCAGCAGCGCGGCGGCGGAGGTGGTGACGATCGAACGGGTCGACATAGGTTTCCTCTGATCTAACGGTCGGTACGAAAGTGCTTGGAGCACATTAACACCGGCCGTGACGGGGAAAACAGCACAATTGGCGAAGCCTGCGAAGGCCGACCGAAACCGCCGTGTGCAGGCACGATCCGACATTCGCCGGGTCTGTGAAGACGAACGAACACCAGCGGTGGAGTCAGGCGTAGCGGGCGGCGAGCGCGGTCGCGCGGTCGTGCAGGGCGACGCGCAACTGCGGCGGGGACAGCGCTTCGGCATCCGATCCGAGCTGCCACAGCGCCCATTCGGCATGTCGGGAATCCTGAAAAGTCAGCTCCAAGCGCAACCAGCCATCCGCGTCGGGCACTTCCACCAGGACAGCCACCGCGGTGTTCAGCAGCTCCTCCCGCCGAGCGGGATTCACCCGCACCACCACCGCGATCTGATCGCCCCCGGACCGGAACCGCGTACTGCGTTCCCGCCAGATCCGGTCCAGATCCACCTGACTCGGCCGCTGGGCGGGTTCGGGGAGCTCCTGCGCGGCCACGACCCGCGAGAGGCGATAGGTGCGGTCCACACCCGACCTCGTGGCCAGCAGATAGGCGCGCTCACGCACCGTCACCAGGCCGATCGGGTCCACCGTGCGCCACTTCGGCGGCTGATCGGTGGCCGCGTAGTGGATGCGCAGCTTGTGCCCGGCGAGCACCGCGCGACGCACCTCGATCATCGCCGCACCCGACACCTCCTCGGTGACCGTACGCCGGGCCAGCAGATCGGTCTCCGGATCGACGAGAAGCCGTTGCGCCGCATCGCTGGTGCTGGCCCGATGACTTTCCGGCAACGCGTCGACCACCTTGCGCATCGCCGAAGCCAGCGCCGAGCCGAGACCGAACACCTGCTCGCCGCGACCCGACCCCGCGGTCAGCAAGGCCAGTGCCTCGTCGTGATTCAGTCCGGTCAGCTCGGTCCGGAACCCGGGCAGCAGCGCGAAACCGCCGTGCCTGCCACGTTCGGCATAGACCGGGACGCCCGCCGCGGACAACGCCTCGATGTCGCGCAGCACGGTGCGGGTCGACACCTCGAGCTCACGGGCCAGCGTGTCCGCGGTCAGGCGACCGCGCTGACGCAGCAACAGCACCAGCGAGACCAGGCGATCGGCACGCATCCCAGAACTTTATCGGAATACCTGACCGAGGATGTCGTGATTTGTGGGCAGGCTCGTGCTCACCCGTCGACGACGACGGCCATCGACACACAGCGAAACGGAGCAGAAGTGACAATCGAACGAACCGCGGTCAACCCGGTGACGTGGTCGCAGGAGCTGGGATTCAACCAGGGCGAGGTCGTTTCCGGACACACCCGAACCCTGTACTGCTCCGGGCAGACCGCGACGAACTCCGAGGGCAAGCCCGAACACGACGGTGACATGGCGGCGCAGGTGGCGCTCAGCCTCGACAACCTCGAGGCAGTCCTCGGCGCGGCGCAGATGTCACTGGCGAACCTCGTGCGGCTCAACGTCTACACCACCGACGTCGACCTGCTCTTCCAGCACTACGGCGTGCTCGCCGCACGATTGGGCGCCGCCGGCGTCGCACCGACCACCACGATGCTCGGCGTGACACGCCTGGCGATCCCCGGTCAGCTCATCGAACTGGAGGGAACCGCCGTCGGGTGAGGTGACCGCACCGCCGGTCGCTGATGCCGGTGCCGACTCAGAACGCGGGCCAGGGAATCGGGCGCGCGGAGTTCGGCACCGGCATCACCGGATGCTCCAGCAGCGCCTTCGTGCGCTCGGTCAACGCGGTGATCTCGGCGTCGGTGATGTGCACGGCCAGCGAATCCGCCACCGCGCCGGGCAGATTCGCGGCGAAGGTCGTGATGTCGGTGATCAGCGACTCGTGCACCTCGTGCCCCGCCCATCCCCACAGCACGGTCCGCAGCTTCGGCTCACTGTGCAGGCAGATGCCGTGATCGACCCCGTACACCTGCCCGTCGACACCCTCGAGCGCGTGCCCGCCCTTGCGATCGGCGTTGTTGAGCAACAGATCCAGCACCGCCATCCGCTGCAGCCTGGGATCGTCGGCATGGATGAGCGAGACCTCGTTGCCGTCGCCGTCGAGAGCGCGCAGCACCTCGCAGAATCCGGCCGGAACGGTACCGGGCGTGCACAGATCCACCAGGTCGTGCCGCTGCCTGGCATCGGTGTGATTGTCCACCGAGGTCACCCAGCGCTGCACCATGCCCGGCCCGAACGGCCCGTCGCGCAACACCGTTTCGGGAATCACACCCCAGCCGAGCTGCTCGGAGATCAGATACGACGCCACCTCGCGTCCGGCCAGCGTGCCATCGGGGAAATCCCACAGCGGACGCTCGCCACGCACCGGTTTGTAGACCACCCGCAGCGGGGCACCGTCGGGTTCGGGTGCGGCGATCTCGCACACCAGCGTCAGATTGCTGGCCACACCCACCCGCCCGACGATGTCCAACTCGCCCTCGGTGATCACCGACACCCGGTCACTCCTCTTCGAGCTCGGCCGCGCCGAAGATCTCGCCGCGCTTGTACCCGTTGGTGCGCACACACATGTGCCCGCGCGCCGACAGCGGCTCCCCACACAGCGGACACGGCGGACGGCCCGCCGCGATCACCCGCGCCGACCGCAACGCGAACTCCCGCGCCTGGATCGGGGTCAGGAACACCCGGACCGCGTCGGGGCCCTCGTCGGTGTCGTCGAGCACCACCGATTCGTCGACCTCGGTCTCGGTGATCGCCAGCAGTTCCACCACCACGGCATTGGCGTCGGCGTCCCAGCCCAGACCCATGGTGCCGACCCGGAATTCGGTGTCTATGGGGGTGACCAGTGGCGCCACATCGTGCACGTCCTCACCCTCGGGCGGCACCTCGGCGTTGAAGCGGCGCGCCACCTCGTCGAGCAGCAGGCCCATCCGGTCGGCGAGCACCTTCACCTGCTGCTTCTCCAGCAGCACGCTGACCACGCGCGGTTCCTGCACGGCCTGCAGGTAGAACGAACGATCGCCCGGCTCGCCCACGGTCCCGGCGACGAAACGATCGGGGGTGCGGAATACATGGATTGCGCGTGACACATGCACCTCCTGATACGTGACCCTGATCGACACACACGAACACCCTCCCTCTAAGGAGAATCGCGGTGCCTCGCATTCCCATTATCCGCGCTCGCGGCCCCCGGCACCTCTCCACCGGGCGTCGCCGACGCGGGTGCGGCGGCGGCCAGCGCGGACAGATCGGCGCCGGTGTCGTTGAACTTCCACACCGCCGGTCCATGCGTGGTGTAGCGCACGACGCTGATCGAGGCGGGCTCCACCGCGATCCGCTGGAAACTGTCCAGATGCAGGCCGAGCGCGTCGGCCAGGATCGATTTGATGACATCTCCGTGCGCGCACGCCAGCCACAGCACATCCCGGCCCGCGCGCTCGGACAGCGTCCGTTCGATCTCGCGCACCGCGGCCACCGCCCGCTGCTGCACCTGCGCGAGCCCTTCCCCGCCGGGGAACACCGCACCGGAGGCGTGCCGCTGCACGACCTGCCACAGCGGCTCGCTCAGCAGCTCGGTGATCGGACGGCCCGTCCAGTCGCCGTAGTCGACCTCGATCAGCCGCTCGTCGCAGTCCGGTTCCAGTCCGAGCTTGTCGGCCAGCGGCGCCACGGTGCGCTGACAGCGCAGCAGCGGCGAACTGGCGATGTGCTCGATCGGCAGCGTCGCGAGCCGGTCGGCGACCGCGGCCGCCTGTTCGGTCCCGCGTTCGGTCAGCTCGACTCCGGGTGCGCGGCCCGCCAGGGTGCGCGCCGTGTTGGAGGTGGACACTCCGTGCCGGAGCAGGATCACCGTCATGAGACCAGCCTAGCCATCAGTGCGCACCGCGCTCAGGTCGCCGAGACGACGCCCGCGGCGAGCAGGCCCATCACGATCAGGCCGACGATGATCCGGTAGCCCACGAACCAGTACATCGAATGGTTGCTGACGAACTTCAACAGCCAGGCGATCGAGGCGTAGCCGACGACGAACGCCAGGATCGTGGCGACCAGCAACTGCGGGCCACTGGCATTGAGGCCCTCACCGGCCGGTTCGAACGCGTCGGGCAGGCTGAACAGCCCCGACGCCGTGACCGCCGGAATGGCCAGCAGGAACGAGAACCGGACCGCGGCCTCACGCTTCAACCCGAGGAACAGGCCCGCGGAGGAGGTGGCGCCGGACCGGGAGACACCCGGAATCAGCGCCAGGCACTGCGCCAGACCCATGACCAGCCCGTCGCGAGTGGTCAGCTTCTCGATCGGCCGCGTCTTGCTGCCGTAGTACTCACCGGCGGCGATCACGAGCGCGAACGCGATCAGCATGAACGACACCAGCCACAGGTTGCGGGCACCGGTACGGATCTCGTCCTTGAACAGGAAACCGACCACGCCGATCGGGATGGTGGCGATGATCACGTACCAGCCGATGCGATAGTCCAGCTCGCGCTGCGAATCGCGTTCGTGGGCGTCGCGGGCGCTGCGATCCATCACCGGCAGCTTCGTGGTGACCCGGTCACCGACGGCGACCTCACGCTGCGAACGTTCCCGCCAGCGCATGGCGAGCGTGGTGAACCAGGCGATGACGATGCGTTTGATGTCCTTGGCGAAGTACACCAGGACCGCGAGCTCGGTGCCGAGCTGGGTGACGGCGGTGAACGAAGCGCCCGCGTCGTCACCGAAGAACACGCCCGACACGATCCGCAGGTGTCCGGAGGAGGAGATCGGCAGGAACTCGGTGAGCCCCTGCACCAGTCCGAGTATCAATGCCTGGAGCCAGGTCATCGACTCGCCCACCGCGTCCTCCTGCTGCCTCACGCCCGAAAGACCGCGTCCTCCTGGGCTTTTGCCTCACCTGCGGCCGATACCGGCCGCGATCACGCAGCGACCCTACCCGTCGCCGCCCACGACCGCCGCCCGCGACCGTGCGATCGGATTCACACCGGTGCGGCGACGGGTCGTCGGAGCAGGGCCGACGGGTGCGCCCATTAGGCTGTCGCCGTGACGAAAGCGCGGGCGCGGTGATGGAACAGCGGACGGTGGGACGCAGCGGCCTTCGGGTGTCGCGAATCGGCTTGGCGACCCATACCTGGGGGACACATACCGACGCCGACGAGGCATCGGTGCAGTTGACAGCGTTCACCGAGGCCGGTGGCACGCTCGTCGACCTCTCCCCCGTCTACGGCGACGGCGCGGCCCAGCGCATCCTCGCCGATCTGCTCGGCGACCTGGTCGCCCGTGACGATCTGGTGCTCAGCGGCAGCGCGGGCGTCGTGCTGCATCCGCCCGGTGCCGGCGTCGGCGACAGCGTGCCCGCCCCCGCGGCGACCGGCCCGGTGGTCGACGCCTCGCGCCGGACCCTGCTCAAACAACTCGACCGCACCCTGCTCGAACTGGGCACCGACCATCTCGACATCTGGAGCATCGCCGCCTGGGACCCCTACACCCCACTCGACGAGGTCGCCGCGACCCTCGAGACCGCGGTGCGCACCGGGCGCACCCGGTACGCGGGCGTGCGTGGCTTCGCGGCCTGGCAACTGGCCAGTCTCGCCGCGATCGCCCCGATCGCCGCCGCGCAGAGCCCGTACTCGCTGCTCGCGCGCGGTACCGAGAACGATGTGATTCCCGCCGCCCGCCATCACGGCGTCGGCATCATCGCCTCGGCGCCGCTGGCGGGCGGCATCCTGACCGGCAAGTACCGCAACGGTGTGCCCGCCGACTCGCGTGGTGCGGACGAGGCCACCGCGGCCGAGATCCGGCGCCGACTCGATGACGACCGCGCGACCAGGGTGGTCGACGCGCTGGTCACCGCCGCCGACGGACTCGGCACCTCGCCGCTGGCGGTCGCCCTCGCCTGGATTCGCGATCGCCCCGGGATCGCGAGCATGATCGTCGGCGCCCGCGACATCGGTCAGCTCACCGGCGTGCTGGCCGCCGAAACCCTCGAATTGCCGCGCGCGATCGCCGCGGCACTGGACGATGTGAGCGCCCGTTCCGAATGATGGCTAGCCTTACCTTCATGAAACTGCGTGGTGTGCTGACGGCGATGGTCGCGGTGACGGTACTGACCGGCGTCGTCGCCTGCACCGAAAGCAATCCTGCATCGACTGCAACGACCGGCCCCGCGACGGCACAGTTCACCGACCTGGACCCGGTCCCGGTCGGTCCCGCGCCGGCCCCGCGACTGCCGACGACCGTGCGGTCCTTCGACGGCACCGAGGTCACCGTCACCGACGCCTCCCGGATCATCGCCGTCGACCGCTACGGCACCATCGCCCAGACCGTGTGGGCGCTCGGACTCGGCGACAACCTCGTCGGCCGCAGCACCACGGCCGCGTTCCCCGCCGTCCTGCACGTACCGAACGTCGCGGGCGGCAACGGCGCCCTCAGCATCGAAGCGGTCCTCGCGCAGCGCCCGTCGGTCTTCCTCACCGACACCACCAGCACCACCCCGGCCGTCCGCGAACAGCTGCGCGCGGCCGGGGTCACCGTCGTCTACTTCGACCCGCAGCGCACCATGGACGGCGTGGTCCCGCAGATCGAAGCCGTCGCCGCCGCGCTCGGCGTGCCCGACGCGGGCAAACAGCTCGGGCAGCGCACCAACGACGAGATCGCCGCCGCCGTCGCCGCGGTCCCGAAGCAGGACCCGCAACCCAAGATCGCGTTCCTGTACCTGCGCAGCACCTCGATCACCATGATCGCCGGGCCCGGCTCCGGCGCCGATTCCCTCATCACCGCCATCGGCGGCGTCGACGCGGGCACCGCCGCCGGCGTGAGCGAGCCGTTCATCGCGATCACCAGCGAAGCGATGATCGCCGCCGCCCCCGACGTGCTGCTGGTCATGTCCGGCGGACTCAAATCGGTCGACGGCGTCGACGGGCTGGCGAAGATCCCCGGCATCGCCCAGACCCCGGCCGGGATCAACCGCCGCGTGGTCGACATGGACGACTCGGTGCTGCTCAGCTTCGGACCCAACACCGGCCGCGTCATCGCGGCCCTGTCCGCCGCCGTCTACGGCACCCCCTCATGAGCGAAGCACCAAACCTGACGAAAACCACGGACAAGCCGCGCATCAACGACGCGACACTCGACCCGCTGCCCCACATCCGGCACCGCAAGACCCGGGTCACCCTGGTGTTCGCCGGCGCGCTGGCGGCGCTGGTGATCCTGGCCATCGTGTCGGCGGTACTCGGGCAGGTCCCGACCACCGCCGCCGAGGTGCTGGGCAGCATCGCGCACAAGATCGGGCTCGATCTCGGACCGCTGCCCGCCCACCCCGCCGGTGAGGTCACGCTGTGGCAGGTCCGGTTCCCCCGGGTCGCGCTGGCGATCCTCGTCGGGGCCTCGCTGGCGACCGCGGGCGCGCTGCTGCAGGGCGTGTTCGCCAATCCGCTCGCCGAACCCGGCGTCATCGGGGTCTCGGCCGGTGCGGCGGTCGGTGCGGGCACCGTCATCGTGATCGGCGGCGCGTTCGTCGCGGCCTGGTCGATCGCGGCCGCCGCGTTCCTCGCCGGACTGATCACCACCACCCTCGTCTACGTGCTGTCGCGCTCGGGTGGGCGCACCGAGGTGGTCACCCTGATCCTCACCGGTGTCGCCATCAACGCCTTCGCCGGTGGCCTGATCGCCTTCCTGCTGTTCGTGGCCTCCCCCGCCGCGCGCGACCAGATCGTCTTCTGGCAGCTCGGCAGCCTCAACGGCGCCACCTGGCCGTCGGTGGCGATCGTCGCGTCCCTGGCCTCGATCGGAATCATGGCGGCCGTGGCCATCGCACCACGGTTGGATCTGCTGTCCCTCGGCGATTCCGCGGCCAGGCATCTCGGCATCGATGTCGAGCGCCTGCGCCGTCAGGTGATCGTGATGGTCGCCGTACTGACCGCGGCCGGGGTGGCGTTCAGCGGCATCATCCTGTTCGTCGGGCTGATCGTGCCCCATCTGGTGCGCATGCTCGTCGGCCCGGGGCATCGGGTGCTCGTCCCGCTCAGCGCGATCGTCGGCGCCGTCGTCCTGCTCGGTGCCGACGTCGCCGCCCGCACGCTCGTACACAACGCCGATCTGCCGCTGGGCATGCTCACCTCGCTGATCGGCGGGCCGTTCTTCTTCTGGCTGCTGCGCCGCGCCAGGGCGAGGGCAGGAGGCTGGGGATGACCGACACCGGAACCAGACGGCGGGCACCCGCCTCGTGGCGGTCGCTCTTCGCGCGTACCCCCGATGTCCCGGCACGACCGGACCTCGGCACCGTCACACTCCGCGCCGCGGACCTGACCGTGCGCCGTGGCAGCCGGACCGTGCTGGCCGATGTCGACTTCCAGGTCGCGGCCGGTGAGATCGTCGCCCTGGTCGGCCCGAACGGGGCGGGCAAATCGAGCCTGCTGGCCGCCCTCGCCGGTGAGCTCGAACCCACCGCGGGCACCGTGAAGCTCGAAGGCCACGCGCTCTCGCACTGGACGCACGCCGACATGGCCCGCCGCCGTGCCGTACTCCCCCAGGCGCACAGCGTCGGCTTCCCGTTCACCGCGCGCGAGGTCGTCGCCATGGGACGCTCGCCCTGGCTGCACACCCCGGCGGCTGCCCGCGACGACGAGCTCATCGACGCCGCTCTCGACGCCACCGATGTCGCTCACCTGGCCGCCCGGATCTTCCCCACGCTGTCCGGCGGTGAACGCGCCCGGGTCGCGCTGGCCCGCGTCCTGGCGCAGGACACCGCCACGGTGCTGCTCGACGAGCCCACCGCCGCGCTCGACATCGGTCACCAGGAAGCCGTCCTGCGCCTGGCCGCCGCCCGGGCCGCCGAGGGTGCCGCGGTGGTCGTGGTCGTCCACGATCTCGGCGTCGCCGCGGCCTATGCCGACCGCGTCACCGTCCTGGACGCCGGTCGGGTCGCCGCCGACGGCCCACCTCGCGACGTCCTCACCCATGAGTTGCTCACCGACATCTACCGGCACCCGGTCGACGTCTTCGATCACCCCACCACCGGTGCCCAACTCGTTCTGCCGGAACGCCCCAAAGCCTGATCACCCGGCTCACGGGGGTTGCCCCAACCCCCGCCCGTCCTTGTTGGTTTTGAAGCTGACGCCTTCGGGTTGGCGATGTTGGAGGAATGAGAAATCATTGTTAGATGCGCATATCTGATTATCACTATTAATTACCGCTACTCGCAACCGTCCTGACCCATTCACCCCCAGGGCACCGGCTACCCCGACCGCCACCAATCCGCCAGCACGGCACAGCTCACTGCCCGCGCCGCAAAGGGTCGGCAAGGCACCCCTCCCCCACTTCCCCAGGGTCCCCGCATCGCCATAACTAGACGCAACGTCTCGTCTTGACAATCTCCCGAATCGGCGCAATGATCTATTCGTGAACGAGACGCAGCGTCTCGGTTCAGAAGTGAAGAAGGCGAAAGGAATCTCCATTGACCAGAACCTGGTTCATCACCGGCGCCAACCGCGGCCTCGGCCGGGCGTTCACCGTGGCGGCGCTCGCTGTCGGCGACACCGTGGTCGCGACCGCCCGCGATCCGCACACCATGTCCGACCTCGCCGATGAACGACTCACGGTGCTGCCGCTGGACGTGCGTGACCGCGAGCAGGTAACCGCCACGGTGGCCAAGGCATTCGACGTCACCGGGCGCATCGACGTCCTCGTCAACAATGCCGGTTACGGTCTCGTGGGTGCGATCGAGGAGCTGACCGAAGCACAGATCCGGGACCAGATGGACACCAACTTCTATGGCGCGCTGTGGGTCTCCCAGGCCGCACTCCCCCACCTGCGTGCTCAGGGCTCGGGCCACATCGTGCAGATCTCGACGGTCGGCGCGGTCGGGTCGCTGCCGCTGTTCGGCCTGTACAACGCCAGCAAGTGGGCGCTCGAAGGCTTCAGCGCCTCTCTCGCCGACGAAGTGCGGCCCTTCGGTATCAAGGTCACCCTCGCCCAGATGGGCGGCTTCGACACCGACTGGGCCAAGTCGAGCATGCAGTTCGCACCGGGCATCCCGGCCTATTCCGCCACCCGCGAGGCGATCCTCGGAATGCCGGAATACCCGGACGCCTCGGCCCAGCCCTCGGTCGAGGCGCCGACCGAATCGACTGCCGAGAACGCCGCCGAGAACGCCTGGATCGAGCCTGCGCCGGAGGTTGCCGCCGTGGGCCTGCTCGCGCTCGTCGACGACCCGAACCCGCCGCTGCGCAAGATCATCGGTCCCGGCGCCCATCAGATGGTCGCCATGGCCCTGGACGCGCGCCGCCAGGACTACCTCGCGGACCCCGAGTTCACCTGGCCGAGCTGACCGGTCAGCTGGTCGGCTTCCCGAGGCTCATCCCGGATTCCGCACCCGGGGAACCGGATTCGTCATGGTCGTCGTCTCGATCCGAGGGGACGACCAGCAGCACCAGGCCGACGATGCACGCCACGAGCGCCGTCCCGAGGTAGCCCGCGGTGGCGAATCCGGCGGTGAAGGCGGTGCGGGCGGTGTCGACCAGCTCGGCGCCGACCTCGGCGGGCAACGCGCGTGCTGCCGCCTCCGCAGCGGCCACACCCTCGTTCGCGGCCGACGCGGCATCGGCGGGTACGCCGGCGGGGAGGTCGTCAGCCATCCGGGACCGAAAGACGGCGGCGACCAGTGTGCCGGTGAGCGCGACGCCGATGCCGACACCCATTTCTCCGGCAGTCTCCGTGATCGCCGCGGCCGAACCGGCGCGCTCGGGTGGCGCGGAACTCACCACCAGGTCGGTGCCGAGCACCCCGGTCGGCGTATTGCCGAGCACAGCGAGCGACACACAGACCAGCAGGAAGGGCAGCGCCGTATCGACTTCGAGAAAGGTGAGCGCGAGACAGCCGGCCGCGGCCAGCGTCCCCGCACCGGCCAGCAGGGCACGGCGCCCGAACTGTCGCGCCAGGCGGGGTGTGAGCAGCGAGGCGAGGACCGAGACCGCGGCGATCGGGATCATCCACAGACCCGCGGCCAACGCCGAGATACCGCGCACGAGTTGGAGATATTGCGGCACGAGGAAGAACACCCCATTGATCGCGATCGTGCCGAGCAGCATCAGCGCGACCGCGCCGACGAACACCCGCCGCGTGAACAGCGAGACGTCGAGCATCGGATCGGACAGGCGGCGCTGCCTGCGCACGAACAGCACACCGGCGCACGCACCGAGGGCCAGCGCGAGCATTGACGAGGCCGAGATACCGTTCGCCACCGACTCTTTGAAGCCGTAGACCAGCGGCAGCATCGTCGCCAGGGAAAGCGCCGAGCTGGGCAGGTCGATCCATCCGCCCGCGCCCTGTCCCCGATGCTCGGGCAGCAGGATCGGCCCCAGCGCGACGAGCAGCCCCATGACGGGCACCGCGAGCAGGAACACCGATCCCCACCAGAACAGCTCCAGCATCACCCCGCCGACCACCGGGCCGACCGCGACCCCGGCGGAGAACACCGTCATCCAGACCGCGATGGCGAACCGGCGCTGATGCGGATCGACGAACATGGTGCTGATCAGGGCCAAGGTCGACGGCATCAGGGTCGCGCCCGCGACGCCGAGTAGCGCCCGCGCGGCGATCAGCAGTTCCGCCGAGGGCGCGAAGGCGGCGAGGATCGACGCGGCCGCGAAGGCGGCACCGCCGATCAGCAGGAGCCTGCGCCGCCCGATCCGGTCACCGAGCGACCCCATGGTGACGAGGAAGCCCGCGATCAGGAACCCGTAGATGTCCAGGATCCACAGCTGCTGGACGGCCGTCGGCGCGAGGTCGGCGGTCAGCTGCGGCGCGGCCAGGTACAGGACGCTCACGTCGAAGGCCAGGACAAGCAGCGGCAGCGTGAGCAGTGCCAGTCCGCACCATTCCCGTCGGCCTGCTTTCGGCGCGAATTCCGGGGCGGTCATCGGCGGGCCGCCGATCGCCACGGGTGATGACCGCTGCCGACGGTGACTGCGAGCGGTTTCCGATCCTCCGACATGACGGCTCCTACCGAGTTGTCGTCTGCGCGACCTGTCTTCGGTCACGCGGTCCGATCATCGGCCGCACCGGTTCGGATCCACTGCGGATGCGCCTCGGGTCCACCTCGGCCTGATGGATGACGTGCCACCGGTCGCGACTGAACCACCGCCCCGCGGCCCGTGGCGGTCTCGGCAGAGGCTCCCGAGGTGTTCGGTGTCGTACGAGGTAGGTCGAAATGGCGCCCACCTCCGGTAACGTCGGTTCCGTGCGGTTCGGGGTCCTTGGCGCGATCGAAGTGCGTACCGAGCGCGGCGATCCGGTGCGGGTGCCAGAGCTCAAGGTTCGGCTACTCCTCGCCCACCTGCTGCTGCGCGGTGGTGAACCGATATCGGCCGATCAGCTCACCGACCAGCTGTGGGGCGAACAACCACCCTCCGATCCCAGGGGCGCGCTGCAGGCGAAGGTCTCCCAGCTACGGCGCGCGCTCGGCGATGCGGAACCGAACGGACGCGACCTGGTGGTGACCGATCCGGCGGGCTACCGGTTACGCCTGGGGGAGCTCGCGCTCGATTCCGACCGCTTCACCGACCTCCTGAGCCGGGCGCGCGCGGAGTCCACCCCGCGGGCCAGGGTGTCGCTGCTCGACGAGGCACTCGCCCTGTGGCGGGGCCCGGCGTTCGCGGACGTGGCCGAGGCACCGGCCGCGCAACCCGTGATCGGCCGACTCACCGAGCAGCGCCTCACCGCGCTCGAGGATCGCGCCGAGGCGCTGCTGGAACTGGGTGAGCATCTGACCGTCGCCGGTGAACTCGCACAGCTCGCGGCCGAACATCCCCTGCGAGAACGACTGCGGGCCACGCAGATGCGCGCGCTGTACCGGTCGGGCCGGGCCAACGAAGCGCTGACGGTCTTCGACGAGCTGCGGCGCCGACTACGCACCGAACTCGGCGCCGATCCCGGTCCGGAGCTGGCCGACCTGCATCGGGACCTGCTCGAGCACAGTCCCCGGCTGCGCCCACCGGTCACCGAACCGGCCCGGCCTCGGGTAGCCCTGCCCACTCCCCTGACCGAACTGATCGGTCGCGCAGCGGATTCGGCTCGGGTACGTGCACTGTTCGACCGCCATCGGCTGGTCACACTGACCGGTATCGGCGGCGTCGGCAAGACCAGGCTCGCGCTGGCGGTGGCGCTCGAACTCGATGGCCGTCGGCGCGATGGTGCCCGCTTCGTCGAACTGGATCGGTTGCCGACCACCGGGACCGAAAGCGGTGCGGCAGCGGTCGCCGCCGTCGCCGAAGTCATCTGCGCGGCGGTCGGGGTGAAGGCAGTCGCGAGCGCGGCCGCCGCGCCCACCGCGGATCCCGTCGCGATGCTCACCGAGTTCGCGCGCGACTTCCACGGCGTGCTCGTGCTGGACAACTGTGAGCACGTGATCGGCTCGGTGGCGACGCTGGTGGCTGGGCTGCTCGCCGCGGCACCGGCGGCGAGCGTGCTCGCGACCAGCCGGGAACCCCTCTCGCTCGCCGGTGAGGCGCTACATCCGGTACCACCGCTCCCGGCGGACGGTTCGGCGGTCGAGTTGTTCGCCGCACGCGCCGTGGCGGCCGATCCGGACTTCGTCCTCGACGCGAGCACCGAAGCCGACGTCCGCACGATCTGCCTGCGCCTGGACGGGATCCCACTGGCACTGGAACTCGCCGCGGCCAGTGTGCGTTCGCTCGGCGTGGCCGAATTGTCCGCTCGGCTCGACGACCGGTTCCGGGTGCTCTCGGCACGCCGACCCGGCGTACCGGCCCGCCAGCAGACCCTGCGCGCCACGATCGACTGGAGCTGGGCACTACTGACCGAATCCGAACGCATTGTGTTGCGCAGGTTTTCGGTCTTCGCCGGTGGAACGACCATGGCGGCGGCCGAGTACGTCTGCGGCGACGTCGATGATCGGGCCCCGGCGCGGCACCCCGATCGTCGGAGCCGACGCGGCGAAGTGGCGCCGGGCCCGGCCACGCACCAGGCCGGTGCGGAGGTCGGAGTGGCCGAAGTGATCGCCGGATTGGTCGACCGGTCACTGGTGGTGCGCGGATCCGACAGACGGTTCCGGATGCTCGAATCGGTGTCCGCCTACGCCGCCGAGCGGCTGGCGGACGCGGGCGAGGCCGAGCGGATCCGAGGCCGCCATGTCGAGTTCCACCTGACGCTCGCCGAGTCCGCCGACGTACATCTGCGCAGCCAGGAGCAGCGCGCATGGCTGGCCGCGCTCGATGCCGAGGACCCGAACATGCGCGCCGCGCTGTGTGCCGCCTCGGCCGACCAGGGATTGCGGCTGGTGTCCGCGCTGTCCTGGTACTGGTTCCTGCGGGGCAGACCGGGAATCGCGATCGACGCCGCCGACGCGGTACTGGCCGAACCCGGCGGCGACGACCACCTGCGTGCCGAGGTGCGCGTGTGGCGCACCGGTCTCGCGCTGTGGTCGCGCGCCGAGACAGCAGCCGCCGATCACGGTGCCGCCGCCCTCGCCGCGGTGTCACCGGACAGTCCGCACCGGGCCCGCGCGCACTGGTTGATGTCGTTCGCACACTGGGGTTTCGGGGATGTGGCGGTGCCGCTCGCGTGGGCGGAGACCGCGCTGGCGGGTTTCCGCGCGGCCGGCGACGACTGGGGATCGGCGGCCGTGCTGGCGATCCGCGCGTCCTATGCCCTGCTGCGCGACGACCTGGACGGCGCCAGGCGCGACGCGCACCGCGCCGACGAGTTGTTCACCGCCCTCGGCGATCGGTGGGGCCGGGTGCAGGCGCTGGACACCTTGGCGGGGGTCGCCGAGGTCGCCGGGGAGTACGGCGAGGCCATCCGGCGGCAAACCACCGGACTGCGCATGGCCGAGGATCTGGCGCTGTGGCCCGAAATCGCGGGCAGACTGTCGGGTCTGGGCCGGGTGGTCATGCTGACCGGCGATCTGGACGCCTCCACCGACCTGCACGAGCGGGCCCGGCGCCTGGCGCTGGACCAGGGCAATATCGCCCTGGTCGGCTTCGCGGAGTTCGGGCTGGCGCTCACCGCCCGCCGACGCGGCGATCTCGACACCGCTGAACGCATCCTGCTGACCTGGCTCACCGAAGACCACCCGAAGTCCTTCGCCGCCCTCACCCCGCTGGCCGAACTCGGTTTCCTCGCCGACATGCGTGGTGACGGCCCGGCGGCACACGAGAAGCATGCCGAAGCTCACCGCCTCGCGCTGGCCACGGGCGCGGCCCCACGCGCACTCGCACTCACCCTGGAAGGGCTCGCGGGCGCCCACTCACTGCTCGGCGAACCCGCCACGGCGGCTCGCCTCCTCGGCGCCGCCGATGCCGCCCGCCGCACGGTGGGCGCCCCGCTCCCCCCGGCGGAACGCTTCGACGTCGATCGGATCACCGCCAGGGCCCGCACGGCACTCGGTGCGAGCGCCTTCGACGTCGAATACGCCGAAGGCGCGGCTACTTCCAGATGATCTTCAGCAGGGCCGGCGTGAGCACCATGCGGATGATGGTGGCATCGATGATCAGGGCCACGATCATGCCGTAGGCGATGTATTTCATCAGGACCAGATCGGAGAAGCCGAACGCGCCGGTCACCACGATCAGGATCGCCGCGGCAGAGGTGATCACGCCGCCCGTATGGGCGACGCCGTAGCGGATCGACTCGGGCGCGTCGGCTCCGGCGGCGCGCTTCTCCGCGATCCGGGACAGCAGGAACACCTCATAGTCGGTGGACAAGCCGAAGATCACGGTGACGATCAGCGCCACCACCGCGAACATCAGTGGCCCCGGTGTGAACGCGAAGAGCTCCGATCCGTGTCCCTGCACGAAGATCCAGGTCAGCACGCCCAGCGTCGACACCAGGCTCAGCGCGCTCATCGCCACGGCCTTCACCGCCAGGATCACCGACCGGAACGCCACGATCATCAAGGCCAGTGCCGCCGCGATCAGAATCGCCAGCAGCAGCGGGAGCCCGTCGATCAGGCCGTTGATGCTGTCGCGTTCGAGCGCGGGGATGCCGGCGACCATGATCTGCACGCCCGGTGGTTCCGGGAGGTCACGCAGCGCGTCGATCACCCGGTCGGCGTCGCGTTTGTCGTCGAGTCCGGCCGAGAGGACGTTGACGTCGTTCTTCGTCGGCGCGGCGGGCTCGAAGCGGCCGGTGAGACCGGGGATCTGATTGGCCTCGTACCGGATGTCGCCGAGTTGCTGTGGGGAGGCCCCGACCACGACCAGCTTCAACGGTTCGGTACGGAACCCCGGGAACAGGTGGTCGAAGTCCTCCTGCGCCACCCGCGCCGGGTTGTCGGCGGCGAGGTATTTCTCGCTGATCCCGCCGAACTCGATGTGGCGCAACGGAATACTCAGCGCGAGCAGACCCAGCACGATCGGGATGACCACCGCCCACGGCCGTCGCATCGCCCACTGCGCGAGCCGGGAGAAGAACCCGGCATCGATCTGCGCCTCGGTCTTGCTGCGGGAGAACCGTTTCCAGCCCAGCCAGTCGATCCGCCGCCCGACGATGCTCAGCGCGGCGGGCAGCGCGGTCACCGACAGCAGCGCCGCCAGCATGACCGCCGAGATGCCGCCATAGGGCACCGAGCGCAGGACACCGTTCGGGAAGATGAACAGCGCGCCGAGGCTGATCGCGATGATGCCCGCCGAGAACAGCACCGTGCGGCCCGCGGTGGCGACAGTGCGGGCGGTCGCCTCCTCCACACTGCGACCCGCCGCCAGTTCCTCCCGGAATCTGGTCACCGTGAACAGCCCGTAGTCGATCGCCAGACCCAGCGCGACCAACGTCATCACCGCCGCGGCGAACACGTTGACCTCGATGTGGGCGGTGAGCACCCGCAGGATCCCGGACGTGCCGAGAATCGTGAGCCCGCCGATCAGCACTGGCAGCAGGGCGCCGATCAACCCGCCGAACACGAAGTACAGCAGCACGGCCACGATCGGCAGCGCGATCATCTCGGCACGCCGGATGTCGTGCTGCATGCCGATGTTGATGCCCTCGACGACCGGCTGCAGGCCGGCCAGCTGCACCGTCGTCCCGCCGGGCCCGGCGCCGGGCACACCGGCGTTCAGGTGCGGTTTCAGCGCCAGATAGTTCTCCACCGTCGCGGTACCGCCGCCCCCGGCCAGCCCGATGCTGGCGAAGGCATGCTCTTTGCTCGCGTCCGAGGCGTTCGCCGAGAAGGGGCTGTCCCAGTAGCTGTCGATCTTGTGGATGCGCTCGCCGTGGTCGGCGCGCAACTCCTCGAGCGCCGCCATGACCGGCCCGCGCACACCGGCATCGTCGACGGTGGTGCCCGGCGGGGCGGTGTAGATGACGATCAGGTCGCCGTCGGTGTCGCGGCCGAAGGTGTCGTCGGCCAGTTTCGACGCCGCCACCGACTGGCTGCTCTCGTCGAACCAGCCCTCCTGGGTGTAGCGACCGGCCAGGTCACGGCCGAACCAGCCCGAGACCAGCACGGTGAACACGAACAGGCCGAGCACCAGGAAGCGGTGGCGGTGGACGAACCGGCCCCACCGCATCGATCGCGATTCCCGCATGCTCAGCCGCAGGCGGCGGTGCGGTAGTCGGCCGAGCGCAGGATGCCGCACAGATCGGTGCGCGAGATCTTCCACTTCCCGTCGAGCAGCACGAAATGCACGATCGTGGTGCGGATATTGGTACCCGAACCGTCCTTGTCCAGGCGCATGGTGGCGGTCAGGGTGCCGTCACGGTTGTCGAAGACCGGGTCGACGACCCCGTAGACCGCGTGCGGATTGTCCCGCAGCGCCTTGTACATGTCGGGGATGGCGTCGGAGAACGCGGCACCGTCCTCGATCAGGTCGGTGCGCTCGACATCGGGCAGGTTCGGGTCGAGCGCACTCTTGATCTGCGCGTCGAGTTCGGCGGCGGTCGGCAGCGGCACATTGGCCTTGCTGGCCGAGACCGCGACCGAGGAGGCGAGGGAGGCGTTGGCCGAGGACCGTGCGGCGTCGACCGAGGCCTCGTCGGCACCACCACCGCAGGCGGTGAGGACGACGAGGGCCGTGAGGCAGGCGGTGGCCGCAGCGGCCCTGGCGAAAAGTGTGGAAGACATCACCATCTACATACCATCAATGACGGCACTGATCCGGCCCAGGATGCCGCGCACGGTCGTGGTGTCCCTGCTCGCGGCCGCCGGAACCGGGGTCGCGTCGGGCAGCAGATCGCGGACGAAGGCGGCGACGCTGCGTTCGTCACCGAGGTCGATATCGGTCACCTGGGCCTGCGCCTGGGCCACCACGTCCTCGGCTTCGGGCACGGCATCGCCCAGGTCGGCGCGGTAGATCTCCACGGTGAGGGTGGCACGGCGGGTGCGGAAGGCGAAGGGGTGACCGTCGTCGGTGGTGCCGAAGCCGTGGGCGAACGGACCGACCGAGATGTCGTCGATACCGAAACCCACTGGTGTCCGGTCGGTCATCGTTCGGATCTCCTGCCGCTGCCTGGCGATCAATTGTCGACGCGTCAACAGTAACCTGTGGTACCGACGGTCCCGACGCGCCCACCCGGTCGGAGCTACCGGTGAGTCATCATGGTCAGATGGTGATCAGCGGTCATCTCGTGCGGAGTTAAAGGAGTTCGGTGCATGCGCCCTCGCGGCTCGGTCGCCTCAGCGTTGGTCGGCGTGGCGGCACTGGTGGTGCTGACCGGATGCTCCGGTGAGGACAGCGGCCCCAATGTGCCGACGAGGGAACCGGCCACCGCGGCCGTCTCCCCCGCGACCACCGTCGCACCCGCGGGGCAGGTCTATCCGGCCGCCGCGACGAAAGCGCTGCTCGCCGAACGCGAGACCGGTCGCCTGGCCGCGCTCGACCCCGCGGGGACCGCGCTGACCCTGACCGATCCGGCCGCAGTCACCGATGCGCGCACGGTCACCCTGCCCGCCGCGGGCGTCGCGCTCGCCCAGGGCCTGCCCGGCGAAGTCCTCGTCGCCGCCCCGAACCGGGTGTTGCGCATCGACGCCATCAGCGGCACGGTCACCGAGACCCCGGTCGACGGCGACGTGCAGAGCGTGCAAACCCGCAGCGACGGCACCCTCATCGTCGGCACCGCCGACGGCACGGTCCGCGAACTGAACACCGACGGCAGCGTCGCGCGCACCATCACCGGCCTGGTCTCGGTCGACGCGATCGCGCTGACCGGCGACGACATCACCGTGCTCGACCGCAAGCAGACCGCCGTCGTCGGCGTGCGCGAGGACGCGCTCGGCCTGATGCTGCGTGCCGGTGACGGCGCCGTCAACGCCCTGTCCGACACGCAGGGCCGCATCATCGTCACCGACACCGCGGGCGGGGAACTGCTGGTCTACACGGCCGGTCCGCTCGTCCTGCGGCAGCGTTTCCCGGTAGCATCATCGCCTTACGCGCTCGCCTACGATCCGCGCTCGGACACGGTGTGGGTGACCTGCACGCAGACCAACGAGGTCCTCGGCTACGACCTGTCGACCGGGATCGGCGTCGAGGTGGGACGGTTCCCGACCCTGCGCCAGCCCGACGCGGTGACCGTCGATGAACGCACCGGCGACCTGTTCGTGGCCTCGGCCACCGGCGATGGTCTGCAGCGGATCGGCGCGGACGAACGGAAGAGAGGGCAGTGATGGCAGCCAGATCTCACGGTTCGCGCTCGGCGGTTCCGCCGAGCTGGGAGACCAGCAACGACGACTACGAGTACGTGCCGCTGCGGCTGCCACCCGAGGTCACCCGGGTCACCGCATCGATGCGGCTGGCCATCCAGGCCGAATTCGGTGGCTGGGAGTTGTCGCGCGTGCGCGCCTACACCGACGGCAGCCGCCGGGTGTTGTTGCGCCGCCGCAAGAACGCCGTCCTGCCTGTGCCCGAACCCGGATTGTGAGCCGACCATGTACGCCCTGCTATTACGCCTGATGTTCCTGATCCCGCCGGAGCGGGTGCATCACCTGGTCTTCAGCGCCCTGCGCTTCGCCACCTGGTTCCCGCCGACCCGCTGGCTGGCCCGCAAGCTGACCGTCGCCGAGGATCCGATCCTGGCGACCACCGCGTTCGGTGTCGAGTTCCCCGCCCCGCTCGGCCTGGCCGCCGGTTTCGACAAGAACGCCGACGGCGCGAACGCCTGGGGCTCGCTGGGATTCGGTTTCGCCGAGATCGGCACCGTCACCGCGCACGCCCAGCCCGGCAATCCGGCCCCGCGCCTGTTCCGGCTGCCCGCCGACCACGGTCTGATCAACCGCATGGGATTCAACAACCACGGCGCCGCCGCGGCCGCGGCCCGACTACACGGCGCGCGTCCGAGCGTGCCGATCGGCGCGAACATCGGCAAGACCAAGGTCGTCGAACCCGAGGACGCCGCAGGCGATTACGCGACCAGCGCGCGGCTGCTCGGTCCGCTGGCCGATTTCGTCGTCGTCAACGTCTCCTCCCCCAATACGCCCGGTCTGCGCGATCTGCAGGCGGTCGAGTCGCTGCGCCCGATCCTGCAGGCCGTCCTCGACTCCGTCTCGGTGCCGGTGCTGGTCAAAATCGCCCCCGACCTCTCCGACGACGACATCGACGCCGTGGCCGATCTCGCGGTCGAACTGGGTCTGGCCGGCATTGTGGCCACCAACACCACCATCCGGCGCACCGGCCTGCGGACTCCCGCCGCCGAGGTCGAGTCGATGGGCGCGGGCGGGCTGTCCGGCGCCCCGGTCGCCGAGCGATCCCTCGAAGTCCTGCGCCGCCTCTACGCCCGCGTCGGTGACCAGGTCGTGCTGATCTCGGTGGGCGGCATCGAAACCCCCGAGCAGGCCTGGCAGCGCATTCTCGCCGGTGCCACCCTGCTGCAGGGCTACACCGGCTTCATCTACGGCGGACCCTTCTGGACCACCCGCATTCATCGCGGCATCGCCGCCAACCTGCGCGCGGGCGGCTTCGCCTCCCTGGCCGACGCGGTCGGCGCCGAGCACCGCACGCACTCGGCCTGAGGTTCTCAGCCCAGTACTACGCGCCGGGTCGCGTCGGGATGCGCGAACAGCCAGGTCGCGGTGCGCGGCCGACCCGTCGGCCGGGGCCGGGCCACCTCCTCGGGGTCGGCGTCGAGACGATCGAGCATCCGGATGAACAGCTGGCCCGCGGCCTGCGTCCAGGCGATGCCGAGCGCGGCCGCGCAGAACTCGATCTGGGCGTGGGCTCGCTTGTCGTGCACGGCGTTCAGGTCGCTGAGCAGCTCGTCGAGCTGCATTCCGGCGAAGGCCTGCTTGCGGGTGAGGGTGCGGCCGGGCAGCCAGCTGAGCTGCCAGACCTCGGGGTCGGCGCCGGTGCGCACGGCGTATTCGGGGGTGCGCGTGCTGCGCATGTCGTCCGGGGTGAGGTGAATGGTCATCGGATTCTCCGATTCCACGAAGGGGAGCCGCTGCTCCCGGTTCCTGGGATGCGGAACGCCGCACGGCTGAGCGTGTCGCGTTCGGCAAGCGCATCGGCGGTGGCGCCTTCTGCACCTAGAGCCCGCCGGATACGGGGCGAACTCGTCGCGTAGGGGAATCAGACGGTGTCCGGCGGACGAGCCGGAAGTCGTCTGCACCAGACTTCCCGGGCCGGTCTGGTGGGCGAGGGTTTCGCCAATTCCAGTGTGGCATTTGCCCTTCACTGCGGTCAATTGCCGTTGTAAATTGGTAATTGCCCGAGGAGCCGGTGGATAAACCACCTTCGTCCGACTTTTGGAGGTCGATCGCGTGCCGATGGTTCCGCAGGACCCACGGACCGACGTCGTGCGCGGCATCCTCGCGCGGCTGGGCAAGTTCGCCGGGCTCAGCGCAGATCGACTGCGCCACACCGAGATCGACGTGGACTCGCTGCTCGACCTGCCGGTCATCGCCCGCTACGCCGAACGCACCGGCGTTCCGCGCGAAGACGCGATCCTGCCGGTGCTGCGCGACCAGGCGCGGCAATTGCCACCGGCGGAGCTGCTCATCGTCGACGCGATCCTCGCCCTGGGCCTGCTGCGCGACGGCACGGCGACCGAGATCGACCCCGATCAGCTCTACGCCGCCGTCCTCGGCGCCCGCCGTGACTATCTCGCCCAACACTGGGCGGCGCTGCACGCCGAGATCGGCGCCGTGCCCGAGATCGAGGCGCCCACGGTCAAACGCCTGCGCACCTACTCCGAACACGCGGCGCTCACCGCACTGGCCGCCGCGCTGAGCGCCGATCCGCGCGGTGGTGCGCACCCACCGGTGCCGCCCGCGCCGCCCTCGTCGCCGCGCGGGGGGACCGTCACCGTCGTGGGTGACGCGGTGATCGACCACATCTACGAAGTCGAGAGCTTCCCCGCCGACCAGTCCCCGGTCGAGGCCAGCTTCGTCGGCGCGCCCGGGGGCAAGGGCCTCAATCGCGCGGTGGCCGCCGCGGTTCTCGGCCTCGATGTCCGGCTGATCTCGGCCATCGGCAAGGACGCCGACGGCGCACGGGTGCTGAAGGTGCTCAGCGACAGCGGTGTACGCACCGATCTGGTCCGTGTCGTGCCGGACGCGCCGACCCTGGTCACCGCCGTCATCCGGAACCGAAGTGGCGAGGTGCGCCTGATCGGTTGCCATGATCCACGAGTCCAATTGCGCGAGGACGACCTGCGCAGGCCCGATATCCGCGCCGCGCTGGCGTCGGCCGCCGTCGTCATCCTCACCTTCGAGCGGTCCTCGATCGTCGAGCAGGTGCTGGCATTGATCCGCGAACTGCCCGACCGGCCACGGGTCATCGTCTGTCCCACGCCGAGTATGGCTGTGCCACAGGGGCTTTACCGGTATCTGGATGTCATCGACTACCTGATCGGCAGCACGGTCGAACTCGATGCCCTGCTTCCCGAAGTCGACACCGACTCCCCCGCCGACACCGCCCTGCGCCTGCGCGGGCTCGGCGTTTCCACCGTGTGCGCCGTCGACGGCTTCCAGTGCACGGCGTATTCCGACGACGGTGGCATCGTCATCGATCGCTTCCCCCAGGTCCTCAAGGCCTCGGCGGGTGCCGCCGCCGCGTTCGCGGGCGCGCTCGCCTTCCGCGTCGTGCAGGCCGAAGGCCCGCTCACCGCAGCCGATTTCGAGTTCGCCACCGCCGCGATGGTCCCGACGCAGAAGCTCGTGGCGTTCTCCGATTCGCTGCCGCCGCGCGCCGAGATCGAACGGATCGTCGCGCTGCACGCGCCCGAGGACGGCGACACTCGTAACATCACCGCGACAGGCAGTTGATGTGTCCGGCATCGGACCCGGAGTAGAGTCGCGCCGTTGCCCCGCCCATACGGTCCTCGCAGCGGGTTCGCCCGGTGCGCAACATTCTCGGAGGAGCGCTTGACGATCATCGAGTCCGTCCAGGTCACGCCAGGTGCGGCGACCGGACGAGGCGCAGACGATCTCCGCCCGGAACACCTGTTCAGCCGCAACGGCGAACAGATCGGCGTGCAGGTGCACACCATTGACGACCCCACCGACGGTGGCTACGTCCTGGTCTTCGGCGAGCCCGGCCCCAAGCCGCTGGTCCGCGTGCACTCGCGCTGTCTCTACGGTGACGCGCTCGGCTCCGACGACTGCGACTGCGGCCCGGAGCTGGCCCGGTCGATGGACCTGATCCAGGCCGAGGGTGCCGGTGTCCTGGTCTACCTCGAGCAGGAGGGGCGCGGCGCCGGCCTGATCTGGAAGGCGATCGGCTACCGGACCAGTGAGCGTTTCGACATCGACACCTTCGACAGCTACGAGCGCCTCGGCCTCGAGCCCGATACCCGCCGCTACGAACTCGTCGCCAAGGCCCTGCTCGACCTCGGGCTGCATCAGGTGCGCCTGCTGACCAACAATCCCGACAAGGTCCGCGCGCTGACCGAGCAGGGCATCGCCGTCGAGGTGATCCCGCTGGCGATCCGGCTCGACACCGAGCGGGGACGCCGCTATCTCGACGCCAAAGTGCGCCGTCGCAAGCACATGATCCCCCGTGATTTCGCGCCGTGGGCGCCGCAGGAGACCCTCGCCCCGGCCGCCGAAACACCCCCTGTGGCGCCGGATCGGCCGTGGTGGCGCAGGTGGCCGCGTTTCGGCGGTCGACGGTAACCACCGCCACAATCCCGTATGTCCGGTTACGATGAGTGAGCCGCGCCACTGTGATGCCCATCGCTCGAGACGATGAGACAGTTCTTCTCGCATTGGCTCGGTGTCCGCACGGCCTAATTCGGGAACAGGGATATGACAGACATCGGTTTCGCGCACGCTTCCGGCGTCACGGTGCACACCGTGCCCGCCGCCTTCCAGCAGACTGCCGCCTTGCGGCCCGACCAGATCGCCTTGCGCACCGTCGGCGGCACCCAGGAGATCACCTGGGCCGAGTACGCGACGCGGGTGCGAGCGCTGGCCGCCGGGTTGGCGAAACTCGGTGTGGGCCACGGTGACGCGGTCGGCATCATGCTCACCAACCGCCCCGAGTTCAACCTCATCGACACCGCCGCCCTGCACCTGGGCGCCACGCCGTTCTCGGTGTACAACACCAGCTCCGCCGAGCAGATCGCGCACGTGTTCGCCAACGCGGGCAACAAGCTGGTCGTCACCGAGCAGGCGTTCCTCGATGTCATCCGGGAGGCCGGTGCCGACACCGAGCACACCGTCCTGGTCGACGGCACCGCCGAGGGCACGATCACCCTGGCCGACCTCGAGTCGGACCCGGCGCCCGATTTCGACTTCGACGCGGCCTGGCAGGCGGTGAAGTCCACCGATCTGGCCACCCTGATCTACACCTCGGGCACCACCGGCCCGTCCAAGGGCGTCGAGCTCACCCAGAGCAATGTGATCGCCCAGGTCGTCGGCCTGGTGCAGGGTCCGCTCCCGGTCGGTTTCGACGACCGAGCCGTGTCGTACCTGCCCGCCGCGCACGTCGCCGATCGCATCTCCGCGCACGCGATGAGCCTGCTCACCGGCATCCAGATCACCACCGTGCCCGACCCGCGCGAGATCGCGGCCGCGCTGCCCGATGCCCGCCCCACCGTGTTCTTCGGTGTGCCGCGGGTGTGGCAGAAGATCAAGGCAGGCATCGAGAACAAGCTCGCGGTCGAGCCGAGCCCGGTCAAGAAGGCGCTGGCCAACTGGTCAATCGGGGTCGGCGTCACCCAGGCGAAGGCGAAGCTGGCCGGTGAGGGTTCCTCGCTGCTGCTCGGCGTGCAGCACAAGATCGCCGACACGCTGGTGCTGTCGAAGCTGCGCACGGCACTCGGGTTCGACGAGCTCAAGGTCGCCGCGTCGGGCGCGGCGCCGGTGCCGCCGGAGACCCTCGAGTACTTCCTCGGTCTCGGCTTCGCGGTCAGCGAGGTGTGGGGCATGTCCGAGACCACCGGTGTCGGCACCTTCACCGAGATCGACAAGCCGCGCCCCGGCTCGGTCGGTCGCGTGATGGACGGGGTGGAACTGCGCCTCGACGCCGACGGTGAGGTGCTCATCCGCGGTCCGATCATCACCCCCGGCTACCGCAACATGCCGGAGAAGACCGCCGAGGCGATCGACGACGCGGGCTGGCTGCACACCGGTGACATCGGCACTCTCGACGCCGACGGCTACCTGCGCATCGTCGACCGCAAGAAGGAGCTGATCATCAGCGAGGCGGGCAAGAACATCGCCCCCTCCAACATCGAGAACGCCATGAAGGCGGCCTCCTCGATGATCGGCCAGGCCGTCGCGATCGGCGACGCCCGCCCCTACATCACCGCGCTGATCATGCTCGACCCCGATGTGGCGGCGTTGCGCGCCAAGGAGTTCGGCGCCACCGACGCCACCCACGCCGAGCTCGCCCGGCGCAAGGAGATCGTCGACGAGGTCACCGAAGCGGTGCAGGCAGGCAACCGCAAGCTCTCACGGGTGGAGCAGATCAAGCGCTTCGTCATCGTGGAGACGCTGTGGGAGCCGGGCGGCGACGAGCTGACCCCGAAGATGTCGCTCAAGCGCACCCCGATCGCGAACAAGTACGCCACCACCATCGAGGAGCTCTACGCGGCGACGCCGCCGGAGCACGTCACGAACGTCAAGTAGGTCCGAGAACAACGGTGGCCTCGGGGACATCTCCCCGGGGCCACCGTTGTGTCGACGGCTCAGCGCTCTTCGTAGGTACCGATCAGGGTCGCCCGGCCGAGTGTGTGGAAGAACAGGTTGAAGCCGAGGAACGCGGGAGCCGCGTCCGGCCCGACCTCGAGTTCGGGGACGTCCACGGCGTGCACCACCACGAAATAGCGGTGCGGGCCATGGCCTTTGGGCGGGGAAGCGCCGACGAAGCCGGGGAAGCCACCGTCGTTGCGCAGCGTCACCGCACCCGCGGGCAAGGTACCGCCCTCACTGCCCGCACCGGTGTCGAGCGAGGTCACCGACGCCGGAATGTTCGCCACGGCCCAGTGCCAGAACCCGGAGGCGGTCGGCGCGTCGGGATCGAACACCGTCACCGCGAAGCTCTGGGTGCCTTCCGGGAAGCCGGACCAGCTCAGCTGCGGTGAGATGTCCTTGCCGCCCGACCCGAACACTCCGGAAACCTGGTCGTTGGCCAGCTGCTGACCATCGGTGACGTCGGTGGAGGTGACGGTGAACGAGGGAACCTGGGGCAGGGCGTCATAGGGGTTGTGGCTCATGTAGACCTCTCCGATTCGTGGTCGGTTGCTCGGCGATCAGCTGTGCAGCAGGAAGTGTTCCAGCACCTTGGTGCCGAATTCCAGTGATTGCACCGGTACCCGCTCGTCCACGCCGTGGAACAGAGCGGTGAAGTCCAGGTCGGGCGGCAGCTGCAGCGGCGCGAAGCCGAAGCAGCGAATACCCAAGCGCGCGAACGCTTTCGCGTCGGTGCCGCCGGAGAGCATGTACGGCACGGTGCGGCCGTTGGCGTCGTGGGCGAGCACGGCGTCGTTCATCGCGTCGACGAGGTGACCGTCGAAGGTGGTCTCGTAGGAGTCGAGTTTGGTGATCCACTCGCGCTCGACATCGGGGCCGATCAGCTCGTCGACCTCGCGTTCGAACGCCGCCTGACGCCCCGGCACGACGCGGCAGTCGACCACGGCCTCGGCGGTCTGCGGGATGACATTGGCCTTGTAGCCGGCCTGCAGCATCGTCGGGTTCGCGGTGTCGCGCAGCGTGGCGCCGATGATGCGGGAGATGGTGCCGAGCTTGGCCAGCTGGCCCTCGATGTCGGGGCCGTGCGGGTCGAAGGCCAGTCCGCTCTCCTCGCTGACGGCGGCGAGGAATTCGGCCACCGAATCCGAGAGCACCACCGGGAAGGTGTGCCTGCCCAGGCGAGCGACGGCCTCGGCCAGGATGGTCACCGCGTTGTCGTCGTGCAGGAACGAGCCATGCCCGGCGCGGGCCTTGGCGCGCAATCGCATCCAGCCGAGGCCCTTCTCGGCGGTCTCCACCAGGTAGAGCCTGCGTTCGGTGCCGTCGGGGCGCGGGACGGTCAGCGAGAACCCGCCGACCTCACCGACCGCCTCGGTGACGCCCTCGAACAGGTCGGGCCGGTTGTCGGCCAGCCACTGCGAACCCCATTTGCCGCCGTTCTCCTCGTCGGCCAGGAACGCGAACACCAGATCGCGCGGCGGCACCGTGCCCTCGGCCTTGAACTGGCGGGCCAGGGCCAGCGTCATGCCGACCATGTCCTTCATGTCGATCGCGCCGCGACCCCACACGTAGCCGTCCTGCACCGCGCCGGAGAACGGGTGCACGCTCCAGTCGGCGGCCTCGGCGGGGACCACGTCGAGGTGGCCGTGGATCATCAGCGCGCCGCGGGTCGGGTCGGCACCCTTCAGCCGCGCGAACACATTGCCGCGGCCGGGCGCGCCCGACTCGACGTACTCGGTCTCGTATCCGACTTCCTGGAGCTGCTGGGCCACCCATTCGGCGCATTCGCGTTCGCCCTTGGTGGTCGCCAGCTCGCCGGTGTTGGAGGTGTCGAACCGGATCAGCGCGCTGACCAGCTCCACCACCTCGTCCACCGCGCGCGACCGTACGTTCGAACCAGAACTCTCGCCAGATGCCGACACGTTCCCCTTCCTACCACTCCGCGCGCCCACCCCGTGCCACCTCCCCTGACTCGCGCCGATTCCGCGCTGCTCGCCGCCCCCACACGATTCCGACTCGGGCTGAGCGGAATTCCCGCCGCATTCGTGCGCGAGCCGGGTCACGTGCTTGGCTGGCCCGATGAGCGCGCGGGTAGTTCGAATCTGGATCGTCGGGTCGGCCGCCGCGGCGACGCTCGCCGGAGTCGTCGGGATCGCCCTGCATTTTCTGCGGTGGCCGGTGGAGCCGCTGGTGCTGGCCGCCTCGGGCGCGCCGTATCTGATGGCGGGTGCGGTGCTCGGTGTGGTCGGGTTCGCGGCGATGCGGCAGTGGGTCGCGACGGGGGTCGCGGTGCTCGTGACCGCGGTCGGGGTGGCGACGCAGGCGCCGCTGTATGTCGCCGATGGTGGCGGGGACGGGTACCCGATCGTGGCCATGCAGGCGAACCTGTTGTTCGACGGTGCCGATCCGTCCGCGCTGGTCTCGCAGGTGCGTGCGCGCGACATCGCGCTGATCACGGTCAACGAACTCACGCGAACCGCCGTCGACGACCTGTCTCGTGCCGGTCTCGACCAGCTCCTGCCGCACCGCTACCTCGCGCCCGGCCGGACCGCCAGCGGTACCGGGATCTGGAGCAGGTATCCGCTCCAGGACACGGTCGAGTACGACGGTTTCGTGCTCAATCAGATCTCGGCCACCGCCCAGGTCCCCGAGATCGGACCGGTCGCGGTCTACGCCTTCCACCCGGTCCCGCCGATCTATGACAGCGGGGTCTGGGCCTCCGAACTCGCTCGCCTGCACGCGATCCTGCGTCGCGCGCCCACCGATCGCCCGGTCATCGTCGGTGGGGACTTCAATGCCACCCATGATCACGCACGGTTCCGTGCCATGGCCGCCGGCCGGTTCGCCGATGCCGCCGCCCAGGCGGGCGCGGGTCATCTGCGTACCTATCCCACCGACAAACGTTTTCCGCCGCTCGTCGGCATCGACCATTTCCTTCTCGCCGATGCTCGTGCGACCGCTGTCGAGACCGTCGATCTGCCGGGTGCCGATCACCGGGCCCTGATCGCACGGATCGTCGTGCCGCGAGTCGGGCGGTAGCGCAGACCCGGGCGGCGCTGGACTCAGTAGTCGGCCGGAGCGCCCCTGTCGCGCGGCAGTGACGGTTCCGATCCGGCGAGGAGTGCGTCGACTCGGGCGGCCATCGCTCGGCCCGCCGCGTGCAGTGGTTCGGTGGACCGCAGCGTTCGGCCGAGGATGAACGCGCCTTCCAGGGCACACAGGATCGCCAGGATCAGCTCCCGTGCCGCCGGCTCGCCGAGGCCACGTCCGACGAAATACGCGGTGCCCCTGTCGATCCAGTCCCGCGCGACCTCGGCGGCCGCCCCGCGCAGTGCCGGTTCGCTGTCGGCGATCTCCCCGGCGACCGTGCCGACCGGGCACATGTTCATCCAGCCGGATTCCTCGAGCGTGCGGGCGGCTTCGTCGAACGCGGCGGGCACCGCCGTGCGCAGGTCCTCGTGCGGATCCATCAGCAGCGGTAGCAGCTGGATGTAGGCCGCGCCGGTGCTGCGGAGCGCCTCGGCGGCGATCTGCACCTTGCCGTGCGGGAAATGGTGGTAGAGCGAGCCCATGGGAGCTCCCGCGGCCGCGGTGATCTGTTTGACGGTGATCGCGCTGTAGCCCTGCGTGCGCATCAACTCGGCGACCGCGACGACCAGGCGGTCCCGGGTGGACGTTGACATCTTCTCGCTCACCGTTCCAGACTAGAGCAAATGCACTAGAGCGAACGCTCTACCGCGAGGAGGACATCGTGCCGACCGTCGAACTACCCGCAGGCCGCATCCACTACCGCGAACGCGGCGAAGGGCCACCGGTCGTCCTGCTGCACGGTTTGCTGATGAACCACACGGTGTGGGACTCGGTGATCGATCTGCTCCCCACCGGATTCCGCTACGTCCTGCCCGACCTGCCGCTCGGCGCCCATCCCGAGCCGCTGCGTCCCGGCACCGACCTGAGCCTGCGCGGTCTCAATCACCTCGTCGCCGATTTCCTCGCGGCCCTCGACCTGCGCGAGGTCACCCTCGTCCACTCCGACTGGGGTGGCGCGTTGTTCCTCACCGCCCATGGTCTCGACGAGCGGGTCGGTCGCCTGATCGTGTTCCCGAGCGAGGCCTTCGACAATTTCCCGCCCGGGCTGCCGGGCAAGACCTCGGCCCTGGCCTCGTACCTGCCCGGCGGCATCGCGCTCGCCCTGCGCCAACTGCGCATCCCCTGGCTGCGGCGCACCCCGCTGATGTTCGGCTGGATGGCCAAGTTCCCGATCCCCGACGATCTCGTCCACGGCTGGACCGAACCCGGCCTGCGTCACCGCGGCATCCGCACCGACCTGCTCGCCTACACCCGCTCGGGCTTCCACAAACCCGACCTCGTCGCCAACACCGAAGCGCTGCGGCACTTCCGCGGCGAGGCGCTGATCCTCTGGTCCAGCGCAGGCAAGGTCATGCCCCGCGAACACGGTCACCGCCTCGCCGCCCTGCTCCCCCACGCCCGCCTGGTCGAAATCGACGACGCCTACGTCCTGTCCATGCTCGACCAGCCCACCGCCGTCGCGGCGGCCGTCACCGAATTCCTCACCACCACCACGGCCGATCGCGCACAGCGTTGACGCTCGCGGGTCGCGTCATCGAACCAGCGCGCGCAGGTATCGACGCCGGAAGAACCGTTGTGCCAGGAGCAGGGCGGGAAACGCTCTTCGCCACAGGCCATCCGGTGCGGCCCGGGTGAGCGAGCGCAGTGTCAACGACACAGTCCCGTCGGCGGCGCGGTGCACCACGAACGCCTCCTCACCCGAGACCGGATGTCCGGGCAGGGTGCCATAGGCGAACCCGCAGCGGTCTGCGGTGTCGACCACGGCCACCACCCGCACCGGTTCGTGAACAGTCACCGGCCCCCACCCGGCCACGATGCGGTATTCCGAATCCACCGCCACCAGTTGTCCCGCGCCGCCTCGCGGTAGCACGCGGAACCCGCTGCGGCGCTTGATCTCCCATTCCAGGACTGCCGCGCGAACCCGAGCCCAGGTTTCGTCGCCACGACCGAGCACCACCGTCTGTTCGAACCGCCGAAATTCTGGCGCCGACTCGCCCCAGTGCGCCTCGCCCGGTGTTGTCGCACCAGCAGGTCCGTAGCTGAGCTCGGCCGGAACGGGGCCGTCCACGTGCGCGTTCACGAGGTGACGATAGCGGCTGCGGTTCAGGTCTGCTGGAGGGGTTCGTAGACCTCGGCGCCCAAACCGAACGTCCACGCGACGCCTTCGCGGGCAGTGCGGGTGGTGGGTGGGACGCGCAACCAGTAGGTGCGGTGCGTGCCGTCCGGTTCGGGGGTGGAGTTGACCACCTCGACCATCACCACGTCCTCGTCGCCGTCGAGCGCGATTCGCCACAGGATGCCGGTTTCGTCGCGGTGCAGGGGCCGGGCGTCGGACTCGGTGAGATAGCGGTCGTAGCCGTAGTACTCGAGCATCACCCGGCGCAGTTCGGCGTTCTCCTCCTCGCGGATCCGTGCGGGGGTCAGCGCGCGGAGGCTGTCGAGGAACTCGGCGGGGACCGGCATGCCACGCCAGGCGTACAGGGCGAAGCCGTCGGCGTAGGCCAGGGCGGGGCCGTCGCCGCGGTCGAGTCGTCCCGCTTCGTCGCGGTGCAGCTCGAGCGGTCGTTCGGTGAGCACCGCGACCTTCTCGTAGGGCCACCACCAGCCTGCCTCCGCGGCCACGGCGGCGACACCGTCGAGCGGATGGCCGGGCGCGGTGTCGTAGGCGCTGAGCCAGGCCGCCTCGTGCTGGCCGAGCACGGCGTCGAGCAGCAGGACCCGGATCTGCCGCTCCTGCTTGCGATCACCGGCCGCCGTCTCGACGACACCGGTCCGGATGCGCTCGACGACGGAGTTCGTCAGGTTCCACAGGTCCGCGCCGGTGGCTCGCCAGTGCGCGCTGTAGCCGTTCGCGCCGAGTTCGGTGTGCAGGCGCGCCCGTTCGGCGGCCCATGGACCGTTGCGCACGGCCTCCCGCACGGGTGCGCCCGGCTCGAGATCGCCCGAGGTCAGCAGTTCGACAGCCGCCAGGGGCGAAGCGGCCCACACGATCCGCTCCGGTTCGGCCAGCCCGGCACGCGCGTAGGCCAGGCGCACGCCGGCCTCCGCCGCCGCGCGGTCACCGCCGCCCGTCGCGGCCGCCACCGCACGCCAGTCCCGCTGGGTCATCTCGGTGCTCGTTTCCGTTGTCGCCGAAGGGTTATGCGTCATCAGTCGGCCACCACCCGCACCGAGCCGGGGATGTACTCGCGCTGGCGGACCACCCGGTACCAGCCTTTCGGCAGTCCGATCGCCGCGTGTTCCTCGTGCACGACCCGTCCGCCTTCGGGCAGATGCAGCAGCATCGGGCCGAACGCACCGGCCTCCCTGATCAAGCGGCCGGGTCCGGCGATCGCGTGCGCGTGCCCGGTCACCTCGCCGAGCGCGAGGACCAACCGGCCCCGGCCGTCGCGCTTCTCCCCCATCGCGTCACGCGCGTGCTCGGGCACCGCGTGCTCGGCCAGCCCGACGATGAGCACATCGCCTTGTCGATACATGATTTCCTCCCGTCACGGCCCGCGTTTCGCCGCCGTTGGCCAGAACGGTAGCGGCAGGGCCCGACAAGTCGGCCCGGCGCGGAAATTGTCGGCGGTCCTTGGTAGAAACGCACCTGTCGAGACACGGCACGACGCCAGAAGGGGCGGGAACACATGACCATCGGAGATCATCTGAGCGAGTGGGGCGACCTGCCCGCCTACACCTTCCCCGATCTGGAGAAGGATCCCGAGAAGCAGGCGGCGGCGGTGCGTTCGCTGCCCGCCGCGGATGCGGTGGCATGGCGGATCGCGGTCGATTCCTACGAAGCGCCCGAATCCTGGGAGGACGCCTTCGCCCGGTTCCTCGACACGGTCGACCCCGGTGCGGTGCGGTCCATCATCGTCGGTCCCTGGTCGGACGCCTACGAGAATCGTCCCGATGCCGTGTTCGAGGCCATCGTGGCCGCCCGCGAACAGCTTCCGGCGCTGCGTGCGGTGTTCGTGGGCGACATCATCGGCGAGGAGTGTGAGATCTCCTGGATCAAACAGGGCGAGGTGACCCGTCTGCTCGAGGCGTTCCCCGCGCTCGAGGAACTCGGCGTGCGCGGCGGGGACAGCCTCGAGTTCCGTGCGATCCGGCACGAGAACCTGCGCACGCTGACGGTGGAGGCGGGCGGTCTGCCCGTCGAGGTGGTGCGCGGTGTCGCGGCCAGCGAACTGCCCGCCCTGGTCGATCTCGAATTGTGGCTCGGTACCTCCGAATACGGCGGTAACAGCGATGTCGACGATCTCGCCCCGATCCTGTCCGGTGAGCGGTTGCCGAGCCTGGAGCGACTGGCCCTGCGCAACAGCGAGATCCAGGACGCCATCTGCGCGGCGGTGGCCTCGGCGCCGGTCGTCGCGCGGCTCGACGAACTCGACCTGTCGATGGGTGTGCTCACCGACGACGGGGTCGCGGCCCTGCTCGGCGGCCAGCCGCTGACCCACCTGACCTCGCTGGACCTGCACCACAACTACGTGAGCCCCGAAATCGGCGCAAGGCTCGCCGACACCCTCGCCGCGGCGGGTGTGGAGCTGGATCTGGATGTCGACGACGCCGACCAGGACGAGGACGACGACTGGCGTTTCGTCGCGGTCGGCGAGTGATCCGACATGCGCTGGGTGGTGGTCGGTAACCCCGAGAACCGGCGGGTCCGGCTGTTCACCGACGCGGTACTGGCCGCCGGACACGCCGCGCCCCGGGTCGTCCCGTGGCAGACGGTGCTGACCGAGGGTGGTCACGACTTCGCCGAGGACGAGCTCGTCCGCTTGGACTCCCCCGGTGAGAATCCGGCAGTCGACGCACTGTTGCGCGGAATGCACGCACCGACCCGCGTGGAGGGTTCGGCGCGCTGGTACACGAACTTTCTCGCCGCCGTCACCTCCCTGCGTGGTGGGCAGCGGTTCGACGATCCGGACGATCTCGCGGTGCTGTTCGACAAACGACGCTGCCACGCGCGACTCACCGCGGCGGGCGTCCCGGTACCACCCGCGCCGGGAACAGGTCCGCTGCGCGGCTGGACCGAGGTGCGGGAGCGCATGCGCGCGGCCGGGATGTCGCGGGTCTTCGTCAAGCTCGCGCACGGATCGTCGGCCTCGGGCGTGCTCGCCGTCGAGTCGACCAGCTCGGGACGCTGGCAGGCGACCACGTCGGTCGAGGTGGATCACGAGGGCGCGCTGCACAATTCCCTGCGCGTGCGGCGCTATCGCGACGAACGCGAGATCGCCGCGATCGTCGACCGGCTCGCCCCCGACGGGCTGCATCTCGAGCGCTGGATTCCCAAGGCCACCCTCGGCGGACGGGCCGCCGATCTGCGGGTGGTCGTCGTCGCAGGCCGCGCCACCCACGTGGTCGTCCGCACCAGCCGCTCGCCCATGACCAATCTGCACCTGGGCGGCTCGCGCGGTGACCTCGACGCGGTCCGTGCCGCGGCGGGTGACCGGTGGGCCGAGGCCATGGCGATCTCTGAACGCGCCGCTGCGTGCTTCCCCGACACCCTCTGTGTGGGCGTCGACCTCCTGCCCGGTGTCGGATGGCGCCGGTTCACCGTCGGCGAGGTCAATGCCTTCGGTGACCTGCTCCCCGGTCTCACCGGGCTCCCCGGCACGCCCGCCGAGGGGCTCGACACCTACGCGACCCAGGTGTCCGCCGCCGCCCACTTCGCCGCCGCCACACCGCGACCGGCCACGATCGGAACTCCTCGATGACCCAACCCACGCTGCCACGCCCGGACATGACCGAGGTCATCGGCCGCGACGACCTGCTCCTGCTCACCCTCGACACCCTCCGCTACGACGTCGCCGTCGAGCTCGCGGCGGCGGGCCGTCTGCCCACCCTCTCGGCGCACCTGCCCGAGGGCCGCTGGCAGCGCAGGCACGCGCCCGGCAGTTTCACCTACGCTTCCCACCAAGCCATCTTCGCCGGATTCCTGCCCACCCCGGCCGCGCCGGGCCCGCACCCGAGGCTGTTCGCCGCCCGCTTCGCCGGCAGCGAGACCACCGCCGACGGCACCTTCGTCTTCGACGAACCCGATCTGGTGACCGCGCTGGCCGGCCGCGGCTATCACACCGTCTGTATCGGCGGTGTCGGCTTCTTCAACAAACAGGGCGCGCTCGGCAGCGTGCTCCCCGGCCTGTTCACCGAGAGTCATTGGGAGCCGGAGTTCTCCGTGGCCTCGCCGACTTCTTTCGAGGCCCAGGTGGCGTGCGCCGAACGGGCGATCGCCGCCCTGCCCGCCGAGCAACGGATCTTCCTGTTCGTCAACGCCTCCGCGCTGCACCAGCCGAACTGGTTCCATCTGCCCGGCGCCACCCGCGCGGCGGGCGACAGCCGCGAGACCCACGCGGCCGCGCTCGAATACATCGACGCCCACGTCGGGCGCCTGTTCGCGGCCATGCGGTCGCGTCGCCGCTGCTTCGCGATCGTGTGCTCCGACCACGGCACCGCCTATGGCGACGACGGCTACACCGGTCACCGGCTCGGCCACGAGAGCGTGTGGACGGTCCCCTACAGCCACTTCTTCCTGGAGCCGTCCGCATGATCGACACCGTCCTACCCCGGCCGTATCAGAACTACGTCTACGCCTACCCGCACAAGACCGCCTACCGTCCGCTGCCCGATCGGCCCGCGCTCTCGCGCGTGTGGGCGGGCGAATCCCGTTCGGCACTCTCGCTGTATCTGCACATCCCGTTCTGTGAGGTGCGCTGCGGCTTCTGCAATCTGTTCACCAGGGTCGGCGCACCGGGCGACCTGACGGGCCGCTATCTCGACGCCCTCGCCCGCCAGGCCACCGCCGTCCGCGAGGCATTGGGTGAGGCCGAAGCACCGCGCTTCGCCAACGCGGCCTTCGGTGGCGGCACACCGACCTTCCTCGACGCGGGCGAGCTGACCCGGCTCTGCGATATCGCCGAAGAGATCATGGGCGCTGATCTGCGCACGATCCCGCTCTCGGTCGAGGCGTCACCGTCGACTTCCACCGCCGACCGGCTGGCCGTGCTCGCCGAGCGCGGCGCGACCCGCCTGAGCCTGGGTGTGCAGAGCTTCATCGACGAGGAGGCCCGCGCGGCCGTGCGACCGCAACGGCGCGCCGATGTCGAAGCGGCACTGGGCCGGATCCGCGACGCGAGGATTCCGGTGCTCAACATCGACCTCATCTACGGCATCGACGGCCAGACCGCCGCGAGCTGGCGGCACTCCCTCGACGCGGCGCTGGCCTGGCGTCCGGAGGAGATCTACCTCTACCCGCTCTACGTGCGCCCGCTCACCGGGCTGGCCCGGCACGCCGATCCCGATGTCGCCGAACAGGATTGGGACCGCGAGCGGCTCGCCCGCTACGCCCAGGGCCGCGATCACCTCCTCGCCGAGGGATACGAGCAGGTGTCCATGCGGATGTTCCGCCGCCGCGACGCCCCGCCCCAGGGGCCGGACGACTACGCCTGCCAGACCGACGGCATGATCGGCCTCGGCTGCGGGGCGCGTTCCTACACCTCGAGCCTGCACTACTCGTTCGACTATGCCGTCGACCTGCGCGAAGTACGCGGCATCATCGACAACTACGTCGCCACCACGGATTTCGGCTCGGCCGTGCACGGCCGGGTGATCGACGGCGACGAAGCCGCACGCAGGCACCTGCTCCAGTCGCTGTTGCAGGCCGACGGCCTACCCGTCGCCGACTACCGTCGACGCTTCGGCGCCGACCCCTGGGACGACTTCGGTGCGCAACTGCACGCCCTCGCCGAGCGCGGCTGGCTCGCCGACACCGGCGCCGAACTGTTGCGGCTGTCCGCCACCGGCCTCGCCTACTCCGACGCCATCGGCCCCGACTTCTTCTCCGCCGACGTGCGGGCCGCCATGGCCGCCTACGAGCTGCGCTGATGGACCTGACGATCCTCTACCGCGGCCCGCTGTCCTCCTGCGACTACGACTGCCCGTACTGCCCCTTCGCCAAACGCCGGGACAGCACCGAGCAGTTGCGCGCCGATCGCGCCGCGCTGCAGCGCTTCACCGACTGGGCACACGCGCAGACCGACGACCGGCTCTCGGTGCTGTTCACGCCGTGGGGGGAAGGTCTCGTGCGGTCTTGGTATCGCAAGGCGATGGTCGACCTGTCACGACAACCGCACGTCGACCGCGTCGCCATTCAGACCAACCTCAGCGGCCGGATCGAGTGGACCGCCGACGCCGACCCCGACACTCTCGCGCTCTGGTGCACCTATCACCCCGGCCAGACGCCGTATCGGCGATTCCTGGACAAGGCCGAACGCCTTGCCGCCCAGGGCATCCGGTTCAGTGTCGGGATCGTCGGGCTGCCCGAGCACCTCGAGCACGCCCGCCGCCTGCGCGCCGACCTCCCGGACCACATCTATCTCTGGGTCAACGCGGCCGAAGGGCACACCTACACCGATGACCAGGCCGCCGAATGGACCGCCATCGACGACCTGTTTCCGTTCAGCCGCCACCCCCACCGCTCGGCCGGAGCCCCGTGCCGCACCGGCTCTTCGGTGATCTCGGTCGACGGCGAAGGCACCGTCCGCCGCTGCCATTTCGTCCCCACCCCACTGGGCAATCTCTACGACGGCACCTACCGCGCCGCCCTCACACCCCGTTCCTGCCCGCTCACGGTGTGCGACTGTCACATCGGCTATGTCCACCTCGAGACCCTGCCCCTCTACGACGTGTTCGCCGGTGGTGTCCTGGAACGGATTCCGACGCGTTCCCCGGTCGAGCTGTCGCTACAGCCGCGAGCGAGCTCAGCGAGCACGCCGACACGCGTTGCGCCGGGCCGCCGCGGCCTGGCATCATTCGACACCGTATGACGCCGGTTCCCGATATCGCTCGCGACAGCCTCGACGGTCTCTCCGTCGGAGATGCGCTAGGAGCACAGTTCTTCGTCCCCGGTCGCTCGTTCCCCGAACTCCGTGACGGCCGCCCACCCGCTGCCCCGTGGCCGTGGACCGACGACACCGAAATGGCCTGCTCGGTCCACGAGCAGCTCCGGCTCCGCGGTCACATCGACCGCGACACCCTGGCCGCCGTGTTCGCCGATCGCTGCGAGCCCTACCGCGGCTACGGCGGTGGCACCGTGGTGGTGCTGCACGAGATCCGCGACGGCCGCCCCTGGTCCGAGGCCGCGGGGGCGGCATTCGACGGCCGTGGCTCCTGGGGCAACGGCGCCGCGATGCGGGTGCCCCCGCTCGGCGCCCACTTCGCCGGTGATCCGAATCGCGCGGCCGCCGAAGCCGCGTCGTCCGCCGAGGTCACCCACCGTCACCCGGAAGCCATCATCGGCGCCATGGCGGTCGCCGTCGCGGCGAGCCACGCGGCCGCTACCCGCGGAAGACACTGCGCACCAGCGGAATTGCTCGACGCGGTCGACCCCTACCTGGTGGACGGCCGGACCTCGGAGGGAATCCGGCACGCCCGGCGACTGCTCGGACGCTCCGTCGCCGAGGCGGCCTACACCCTCGGCAACGGCGCGTCGGTCAGCGCCCAGGACACGGTCCCGTTCACCCTGTGGGTCTCGGCCACTTTCCTCGCCGACTATCCCGCGGCCATCACGGCCTGTGTCGAAGCGGGCGGTGATGTCGACACCACCGCCGCGATCGTCGGCGGAATAGTGGCGGCACACACCGGAACCGGTACGCACGGCGCGATCCGCGGGGTTCCGGAGTCATGGCTGTCGGCCCGCGAAGCCCTGCCCGGGTGGGCAGCTGACCTCCAGAGTTCATGACGAGTGGCGACCAGTCAGCCACGTGGTCGCGAAAGCCGACACGATGCGCGCCAGCTCCGTCGGCGCCTCCTTGGCCACGAGATGACCGACATCCGGCAGGACGGTGCTGGTGACGCGGCGGTTGGCCGCGAGGAACCGGTCGACATCGGCATCGCCGATCGGGGACCGACCGGCGCGCACCAGCACGATCGGCAGATCCAAGGCCGCGGCGGTCGCGTGCAACTCGGAGCCGCTGGCGAGGATGTCCTCGACGAGATCGGCTCGCTGATCGCCCAGCCCCTGGTCACCGAGCCACGCGCGCACCCGGTCCGGCTCGGGCTCCGGAACGACATCGACGAGCACCAGGCCCGCAACGCGTTGCGCGACAGCCGGATCGGCGAGCGCGGCGATGGCGGCGAGCCCACCGACGGAGGCTCCCAGCGTGAGGACTGTTTCGGTCATCGGTGACACCCGACGAACCGGTCGATCCCGCATCGAGCGGGCTCCGCCCACCGCATCGGCTGCTCAGGTGCGGGTCTTCGGTGCGGCGGGCGGTGTCCTGGCCTCGCCGCGGTGCTGGTCCCACCAGGCGGCGCTGTCGCCGCGCGAGGCCGCCACCGGGTCCTTCGACGGCGGCGAGGAGCTGGGAATGCCGAGGACACGCAACCGCCAGTCGTCCTCGCGGATCGAGGCCACGATGCGGACGGGCACGACCGCGGTGAGCAGCAGGTAGTTGGCGACGCAGACCATCAGGCACAGCGGCGGGATCGCGACCACGGTCGCGGTCTCGATCGTGCCCAGGACGATCGGGTCCCGGGTGAGTGCGAGCATGTTCCCGCCGACGCTCGCCAGCACGGCGGCGATGAGCAGCAGCTCGTAGACCCGCACCAGCGATGTCGCCCGGTCGTCGCGGATCCCCACCAGCGTGATGAACGTGCACGCCACGAGCGCGACGGTGAGGCCCGACACCACCGGCCACAACCAGGTCAGGTCCGCCGGGATCCCCGCCGCCCTGGCGAAGGTGGAGGTGAAGGTGAACGACGCGATCGCCGCGGCGACGACCAGTAGCGACCCCAAACCCACGAGTAGCTTCGGCACGGTGAACGGAACGGGTCGGGGGTAAGGGTCCGTGGGGTCCATCAGGCTCCATCCAGTACGGGCTACGGCCACCAAACATGCAGGCTCTCAACAGAGTACGGCCACGCTCGCGGTAGACACCGTCCGAACCGGACTTGGATGTGGGCGTCGGCTACGCCACGCCTCAGGCGAGTTCGAGCGTCGTGTTCACCGGGGTGACACCGGTCGACAGGTCCAGCACCGGGCAGTGGGCGTCGACAGCGCGCTGCAGTTCGGCGTAGCGCTCGGCGGACTCGGGCCCGGTGATCCGCACGTGCACTCGCACGGCCTGGAATCCGGGGCGCACCGACTCGTCGATTCCGAAGAACCCGCGCACGTCGAGGTCGCCCTCGGCGGTGATCGCGATGTCGTCGACGGTCACGCCCAACCGCTGGGCCCAGAACCGGTAGGTCACCACCTGGCAGGAGATCAACGCGGCCAGGTACACCTCCACCGGATTGGCGTCGGTGTCCGCGCCACCGAGGGTCGGCGGTTCGTCGACGCGCACCGTGTGCGAGCGCGCGGTGATCACGCTGCCCACCGTGCCGGTCGGCGTCCCGGACGCGCGGAACACCACCTGTGCCTTGGCCGGATCGGTCGCCACCGCCTGCGCGGTGGCCTCGGAGATCGCGTTCAGATTCGCCAGCTGACTCGTCATGGCCGGACGCTATCGTCACCGCGGCGTCCCCGACACCCTTGCACTCGGCCTGAGGTGAACGCGGGTGGAACGCGTCAGACGGGCCTATCCTGCCCCGGCCCACAGCACCCTCTCGTGCACTACCCGAAAAGCTTGATGCCGAAACGCCAACTGCCGCTCGAGATTTGGCTACAGTGTTCTCGTCACGCGGGGTCTGCGCGCTGCTCGTAGGGGGATTCGTTGCTCGACACACGTAACCACCAGGGCAAGTTCGGCGCCGACTACGTCCGCGTGCTCGCCTCCGCCGCGGGCCTGATCTGGAGCGAGGACGATGTCGACCTCGACGGGATCGACCTGTGCCTGAAGATGCCGGGCCGCACACCCCGCGGCTTCTCCCCCAGAATCGACGTCCAGGTGAAGACCGCCTCGAAACTGGAAGTGCGACACGGTCTCCTGGCCTACGACGGCCTGCACCACGCCCAGTTCGACAAGCTGGCGGGCGACGACTACACCGTCCCGCGCTACCTGTTCGTCATCCACGTGCCCCGCACCGGCGATTTCGCCGACCTGCGCACCGCGGGTCTGCTGCTGCGCCACATCGGCTACTACACCTCGCTGCGCACCGAATCGCGCCTGTCCCCGCGCGATACCCGTCGGCGCGTGCGCGTGAAGATCCCGGTGAGCAATGTGCTCACCGCCGCGAGCCTGCGCGGACTCGTCACCGGCAGCTCCGTGCTCCCGGTCGGCTGACCACGATGACACGACCATTGCGCACCGAGGACGTGACCAGCTACCTGACCGCCACCGGCTGGACCGTCAGTGGTACCTGGCGGGCGGCGCAGGTGTGGTCCCGCGAGGACTACGACGTGCTGGTGCCACCGGATGATGCGCTGGCCGACACCGGGATTCGCCTGCGCGAGCTGGTGCTGTGCGTGGCGGCAGCCGAGGGGCGCACACCGCGGGTGGTGCGCCGCGAGATGGCCGCACCCGAGCTCGACGTGATCAGCTATCGTCCGCGACCCGCGCCGGAGGAGGTCTCCCTTCCGGCCGGGATGCGTGCGGTGCGGGCTCTGCGCGACCTGCTCGCGGGCAGCGCCCGTGCCGTCGCCGACGAGACGACCACCGCGTCCGATGCCGCCCGCGCGCTCCTCGAACAGTCGATGCTGTCGCTTCCCGAGCAGACCTTCGGCCTCGACGTGGCACTGCCGATCACCGAGGACGACACCTTCGCCCGCACTGTCTCGCTGCACGTGTTCGACCTATCGGTGACCGCACGGCACGCCGTGGTCTCCCCCGGCGCCGACACGATCGCCGACCTGCGGCGAATCGACGTGTCCGCCTCGGTGACCGCGCTGGCCGACCTCGGCGGCGCGTCCGCCTTCGACCTGCACTTCCGCTGGTCGCGCCGGCTCCCCCGCGCCGAGGAATCCGTGGCGTTCCCGCCCGGTTCGGGTGAGCGACTCCGCGCAGTGGGCAAACGCGTGGATCAGCTACCCCTCGGCCTCGGTAGCGTGCGAGGCCAGATCACCAGCCTCGTCGACGACGACGGCGACCGCTGGCGCATCGGAGTGCGCGGCACGCTCGCGGTCGACGGCGTCACCGAGGACCGGCAACGCCAGGTCCCGGTGCGACTGGCCGGGGCCGAGGACTACGCCGCCGCGCTGGCCGCCCATCGTGACGGTCACCCGGTCGGCGTCCACGGACCGATCGCCCGCATCGCGCGATCGACCGGAATCGTCGCGGCGGCAGACGGTTTCACCGTGCACGACCACCCATGACCACCACCTCTGGAAAGAAACGGGAACAGCCATGTCCGATGACCGATTGACGCTGACCGAGCGCAGTGTGCTGCTCGTCTTGCTGGCCGAGGCGCGCGAGCTCACCAATGCCGAGCTGTACGCGATCTCGGGTCTCAAGCTCGACGGAAAGTACCGCCGCAACCTCAACGATCTCGGCCTGGTCAACAGCCCACGGATCAACGGCGCCTTCGTACACGAGCTCACCGACCGGGGTGCCGTCCGATGCGTCGCCGAACTCGGCGCCGAACGCCCGGACCGCTCCGGCCCAGCGGGTGGCGCGCTCTACGCCGTGCTGGCCGGATTGGGCCGCTACCTCGCCGATTCCGGCCACGCCCTCGCCGATCTCTTCCCACCCGACATCGCCGGTCAGGTCGAAGCCGCCTACGCCCATGTCACCAAGGGCACCGGCGCACCCGTGCGGTTGGCCGTGCTGCGCGAGCGTCTCGACGGGCTGCCGCGCGGCGAGTTCGACCGGGCGCTGGGGTTGCTGTCGCGTCGCGAGGGGGTCCACGTCCGCTCCGAGGCCGATCAGAAGACTCTCACCGAGGCCGACCTCGACGCGGCGATCGTGCTGGGCGGCACGCCACGACATCTGCTCACGATCGAGGCGTCGCGGTGAACGAGGAACACCACCTCGCTCTCGCGTCGATCCAGTTCAGCAGCGCGCTCGGACCCGACGAGATCTGGAGTCCGCTGAACCACCACGTCGACGGCCTGCACCCGCGTGCGGTCGCCGAGATCACCCGTGCGGTGCGCGCGGCGGTCGCCCGGCCGCGCAGTACCCCGACCGGCCTGGTGCTCAGCGGTGAACGCGGTGTCGGCAAGACCCACATGCTCGGCTGGCTGCGTCAGCACGTGCAGGACAGCGGCGGCGCGTTCTTCATGCCGAAGCTCATCGACGGCAAGTCGTTCTGGGCGGGCGCGGTGCACGGGGTGGTCAGTCAGCTGCTCGGCGCCGACGGTGGCCAGTTGGGCCACATGCTCGGCGTGCTCGCCGAGCGCAGCGGCTGCGGGGACGAGCTGCGGATGCGATTGCGCGGAACGCTGCCGGTCACCCGCGCCCATCTCGACGAATTCCTGGAGCGGGTCGAGGATCTCGACGTCCAGGTGATCCAGCAGTGTCAGGACACCCTGCGCGCGCTGGTGCTGTATCAGGCGAAGGGCGCGCTGCGCGAGATCGGGCACAGTTTCCTGGTCCTGGCCGACGGCATCGAGGACACCGAGCGCCTCGCCTGGGGATTCCGCGAACGGAACTGCGTGCCGCAGTTGATCTTCCAGCACCTGTCGCGGCTGTTCGCCCTCACCGGTCCGGTGGTGCTCGCCATCGACCAGATCGACAGCGTGATCGCCCAGTCCGACGAGATCGACGAGGACTCCCTCGCGAACCGGCTCGCCGACGGATTGATGTCGATGCGGGAGGAGACCACCCGCACCATCATCGTGGCGGCCTGCATCCCCAAGTCGTGGGAGCTCGTCAAGACCCGTGCGGTGAACTCCGCGGCCGACCGGTTCACGGTGCTCGAACTGTCCACCAAGCTGCCCGGGGTCGAGGTGGCGACCGCCATCATCGAGGGCCACCTCGGCAGCCTGTACGGCGAGATCGGTTTCACGCCGCCGTATCCGACTTGGCCGGTGTCGCCGGTGGCGTTCCAGGACCCCGATATCGCGGACTTCACGCCCCGGCGCCTGCTGCAGCGCGTGGAGGAGCACGTGCGCGACTGCCTGGCCGCCGACGAGGTCACCGAGCTCACCGACTTCCAGACCGTCAGCGGCGATCGCGGCGTCGCCGTCGTGCCCGCGGCGCGCGAACTGTCCGACCTCGACGCCGAATTCGCGCGACTGCGCGCGGCCGCCGACACCGTCTCGCCGTTCGACCCGCAGCACGAGGACGAGCAGATGTTCACACTGCTCAACGCCGCGCTCACCGTCTATGCCGTGGAGCAGCGCCTCGACGGCTTCGACTTCACGGTCGACCGGGCCGCGACGATGCGACCAGCCCTGCACGCCCGCCTGCGCCGCACCCTCGACGAGGCCAGCGAAGCCGAGGAGCACTGGAGTTTCCGCGCCATCGGCCATCCGCACCATCGCGCCGTGCTCACCCGATTGCGTTCGGCCGGCCTGGAGGCGGGTCTGCACGAGCGGGCGCCGAAACGGCACCTGGTGGTACTGCGGAACACGCCGTTCTCCGGCGGTCCGGTCACCAAGGCCACTCTCACCGAATTCGAAGCGGCACACGGGGTGGCGGTGCCGCTCTGCGAGGACGACGTCAGGACCTTCGCCGCGCTGACCGCCATGTCGACCGCCGCCGCACCGGGGTTCCTGAACTGGCTGGCGGTCCGGCGCCCGGCCAGCCGGTCCCGGCTGCTCAGCGAGGTGCTGGGCCGGGTGGCCCTCTCGCGCAACAGAACCGAGGATCGCGTGCAGCTACGGTCCAAGGTGCCGGTGCCACCGGTCGTCGCCCCGACGGCCGGAGTGGACGGCGACACCGATCCCGCCGCGCGGGAGATCCAACCCGTCACCGCCCCGGCGGTCGGGATGAACGGCGACACCGGATCCGCCGTGCCGGTAGTCCCGCCCGCCATCACCCCGTCCGTCGGGGTGGACGGCGACACCGGATCCGCCGAGCGGCCGGTCCCACCGGCCATCGCCCCACCGGCCGGGGTAGGCGGCAACACCGATTCCGGCGCACTCGTGGTCCCATCCCCCATCGCACCACCGATCAACGGATCTACCGACGGCGACGGCGCGGCCTCGGTCCTGCTCGGGCATCGCACCGGCACCGGCGCACCGTTCACCGTCCCGCTGGTGCTGCTGCGCAAGCACACCGCGGTATTCGCGGGCAGCGGCTCGGGTAAGACCGTGCTTTTGCGCAGGCTGGTCGAAGAGGCCGCGATCCACGGCGTGTCCTCGATCCTCATCGACAGCAACAACGATCTCGCGCGCCTGGGCGACCCGTGGCCCGCACCGCCTCAGGGCTGGAGCCCCGGCGACGTGGCCCGCGCCGACCAGTACTTCGCCGGCACCGACGTGGTGGTCTGGACCCCGCGCCGGGAAGCGGGCCGGCCCCTCGCGCTGAATCCGCTGCCGGACTTCAGCGGTGTGCTCGACGACCCCGACGAGTTCCGCACCTCGATCGACGCCTCCGTCGCGGGCCTGGTACCGAGGTCCGGCCTCACCACCCGCCGGATCGCCACCGGCAAGGCGGTACTCACCGAGGCACTGACCCATTTCGCCAAGCGGGGCGGCAGCGATCTCGGTGAGTTCGTCACGCTGCTGGGTGATCTGCCCGAGGGGATCAGCACCATCAGGGACGCGCACCGGCTCGCGGAGGGCATGGCCGAGGAGCTCAAGGCGGCGATGATCAACGATCCCGTCTTCGGCGGCGCGGGCGTACGCCTCGATCCCGGCATGCTGCTCACCCCCGCGCCGGGCAAACGCGCCCGCGTCTCGGTGATCAGCTGTATCGGACTGCCCACCGACGAGCAGCGCCAGACTTTCGTCAACCAGCTGCAATTGGCGCTGTTCGCCTGGATCAAACGGCATCCCGCCGGTGATCGGCCGCTGGGCGGGCTGCTGGTGCTCGACGAGGCGCAGACCTTCGTCCCGGCCCGCGGCAGCACCGCCTCCACCGAGAGCACGCTGAAGCTGGCCACCCAGGCCCGCAAGTACGGGCTCGGGATGGTGTACGCCACCCAGGCACCGAAAGCGTTGCACAACTTGGTGACCGGGAACGCGGCTACCCAGTTCTTCGGTCTGCTCAACGCGCCCGTGCAGATCCAGGCCGCCGCCGAGCTGGCCAGGGCCAAGGGCGGCCGGATCGACGACGTCGCCCGGCTCCCGGCGGGCAGCTTCTACGGGGCCACCGAGGGCGCGGGGTTCGGCAAGCTCGGCACCCCGATGTGCCTGACCCACCATCCGCCCAGCGCCCTCACCGAGGACGAGGTGCTGCGGCGGGCACGTCCCGACGAGAACTGAGCCGCCCGGTGTTCGACCGTCAGGCCAGGCGTCGGTCGAACACCACGGTGCCGGCGCCCGAGGCGAGGTCGACGGTCACCACGCGCAGGTTCGCCGAACCCGGCGTCAGGTCCATGACCATGAAGCCGAGTTCGTCCTGGATGTCGACCAGGGCGGGGTGGCCGGAGTCCGACGATCCGCTGGCCGGGCCGTGCCCGCGCGCGGTCTTGCCCGCGGCGCCGGAGACGATCTGGCGGGTGCCCTTGGACGCCGTGGTCGGCTCGAGGGCTTGCAGGGTGTGATCGTGGCCCGACAGCAGGAACGAGACCTTGCCCAGCACATGGTCTTCGAAGAAGCGCTTGGCGTGCACGCCGTTGATCGGCTCGATCGGCAGGTTCTCGTAGTTGCCCGCGTCGCCGTGCGGGCCGTTGCTCAGGTAGGGCTGGTGGGTGCAGGCGATCTTCCACTCGGCCGGTGATTCGGCCAGCGCGCGGTCGAGCCAGGCGCGCTGTTCGTTCATATAGGGACCGTCGACGGCCCAGTAGGGGTCGAGCAGCGGCGGGATGTAGGCGGCCAGGGGGTTGATGTCGAGGACGAAGAACTCCACGACCGGGTTCTCCTCGGGCACACGCACCGAGTAGTAGCGGCTCGGCATCCACCAGCGCGAGGACTTGGCGTGATAGGCCACCTCGTGATTGCCGCGCGCGAGCCAGCCGCCGTCGCCGGGGAAGATCGCGCTGGTGTCGTGGTTGCCGAGCACCATGGCCCACGGGAAGTCCAGGCCCGCGTTGGGGTCTTCGAACTTCGTGGCGAACTGGATGTCGTCGGGGCCGTCGGGGCCCGATTCGTAGATGTTGTCGCCCAGACCCACCGCCAGCGAGAACGGTTCGCGCGCATGGAATTCCCGCGCCGCGTCGGCGACGGCCCACTGGGTGCGGGTGCCGGTGCCCGCGTCGCCGGTGATCAGTACGCGCACATTGCGCCCGGCCTTCGGCTGGAACTTCGGCACCTCGGCGGGCACCGCCGCCGCGGGCGTGAGGCCGACCAGGGTGAGACCGGCGAGGACGCCCGCCGTGCCCGCGAGGACTTCACGACGGCCGATACCGGTCGGGTTCTGCTCGTGCATGCTCACCTTCTGACTGGGAGGACTACTGGACAACTGACCTGATCGAAACACAATGACACCCGCGCGCCCCGCGCGGACCTAGATCGCGCACATCGACTGCATGACGCCTCGGACGATCGGGGCGCCGTAGTCGGTCGGCGCGAACACCAGCTTCTGCACGATCGACAGCGGGGTGGTGATCGTCTCGGCGACTCCGGCGAACCCGGCGATCGAGGTGCCCGCCGAGAACAGCAGGCTGGCGACGTCGAGGCTCAGCGTTGCCAGATCGTAGGCGTTCTCGACCCTGACCTGCGCGAGCGGCACGGTGTCGAGTGCCGAGCCCTCGGCGAGGTCGGCGCCCAGATTGGCCAGGAAGGTCACCGGGCCCATGTCCAGCGCCTCGACCAGCGGGCCGAGATCGTCGGCGCGGCGCATCAGCATCACCTTGGCCACCCGGTTGGCCGCGAGGAAGTCCTGCAGCGCGTCGGCGGCGTCGTTCATCGCGACCCGGTCGACGTCGACCGCACCGCTGTCGAGGAAGGCGCGGGTGCGCTCGACCACGGTCGCCAGGGTGAGTTCGGCGACCGGTGTGCAGGTGCCGTCGGCGGTCATCACCAGTGCGGCGAGGTCGCGGATCGGCTGGGGCACCGCGACCGGCTCGACCACGGGTTCGTCGAGCACCAGCGGCGGATACACGTTCGGGGCGACACAACCGGCCTCGATCGAGTTCTGCACCGCGCGGGCCAGCGCCTTCGTCCCGGAGAACGCGGCGCCGACAACCGGTTTCAGGAAGAAGCCGACCGTGGGCACCATGCCCGCGGCCAGCTTGGCCGGGATCTTGACGATGCCGGTCGCGAGGACGAACACCTCGATCGCGTCGCTGATGGTCAGCTGCGACACCGACATGGTCTCGTCGATCCGGCCGGTACGCACCGCGTCGAGGCCGTTCACGAGGTAGGTGACGATCGGATCGTCGAGCTCGGCCGGGCGGGTGCCGACCAGCTCCGGTCGCATCGGCAGCCCGTCGCGGTGGACCCGCGTCGCGGCCAGCGCCGCACGCACCTCGGCGACCCGGTGGTCGTAGGCCGCGAGTTCGGCGGGCCCGACGACGCCGCGGACGACGGAAGCCGCGGCGGTCACCACATCGTCGAATGTCGGTGCGCCACCGACGCACAGCTCCGGCACGTCGACGACCGGGGTCGAGGCGAGCGTCTCAGCGGTGGGTTCGGCGTGCACGCCCGGCGCTAGCAGTAGACCCGCGACCAGGGCGAGTGCGGTGAGACCGCCCGCGCAGGACGCGGTCAGTCGGGACAGGGGCAAGCGCATGCGCGGTGATCTCCGGCTCGAACGGGGGAACGGGCGATCCGAACCTAAGACCCCACAGTTTCCGAAAAGGTGCCGTTCAAGTGAACACTCGACCAACTTGGACAAACGTTCAGTTCGAACCGGCCGGGGCGCGGAATTCGTGCACACCGTGCGTTCACCGGCCGGTCACGCTGGTCGTTTAGCGTCCGCTGGATGACCGAGCTCGAGACACGCACGATCCCGCGCGCGATCAGCGAGATCGCCGATCTCGCGACCGCGGTGGATCTCGCCGACACCACCGCGTTCTCCGTCGACGACACCGACGACGACGATCCGATCCTGCTCACCGAGCCCGGCGGCCTGATCGTCGACACCTGGCGGGAGGGCTACCCGTACGACGAGCGCCTCTCGCGGCTGGAGTACGAGGCCGACAAGCGGTTGCTGCAGATCGAGCTGCTGAAACTGCAGAACTGGGTGAAGGCGACCGGGCGCCGCATCGTCATCGTCTTCGAAGGACGCGATGCCGCGGGCAAGGGCGGCACCATCAAACGCTTCATGGAACACCTGAATCCGCGTGGCGCGCGGGTGGTGGCACTGGAGAAGCCGTCGGCGCGCGAGTCCACCCAGTGGTATTTCCAGCGCTATGTCGAGCATCTGCCCGCCGCCGGTGAGCTCGTGTTGTTCGACCGGTCCTGGTACAACCGCGCCGGGGTCGAACGGGTGATGGGCTTCTGCACGCCCGAACAGCATCGCCGGTTCCTGGCCCAGGCGCCGCTGTTCGAGCGCATGCTCGTCGACGACGGCATCGACCTGGTGAAGTTCTGGTTCTCGGTGTCCCCGCTGGAACAGCGCACCCGCTTCGCCATCCGCCAGGTCGACCCGGTCCGGCAGTGGAAGCTCTCACCGATGGACCTGGCCTCACTGGACAAGTGGGACCAGTACACCGCGGCCAAGGAAGAGAACTTCGAGCACACCGACACCGACTACGCGCCGTGGATCGTGGTCAAGAGCAACGACAAGAAGCGCGCCCGGCTCAACGCGATGCGCCACGTGCTCGAGCGCTTCGACTACGAGAACAAGGACGACGAGATCGTCCGCGCCGCCGACCCACTCATCGTGGGCCGGGGTCGCGACGTCCTGGGGTCCTGAGCGGTTTATTTGAACGATCGGTCCGAATAGCGTAGCGTTCGAGCCATGGGCAGGGTGAAGGAGTTCGATCCGGACGTCGCACTGCGGGCGGCGATGGATCTGTTCTGGCGTCAAGGCTACGAGGCCACGTCGATGCAGGACCTGGTCGACCATCTCGGCCTCGGACGGGGCAGCATCTACGCCACCTTCGGCGGCAAGCACGACCTGTTCCTGCGAGCCTTCGAGCGCTACGTGGACGACGCACGCGCCGGCCTGCTGGATCAGCTCTCCGCCCCCGGCTCGTCACTGGACGCCGTCAAGTCGCTCGTCCGCTGGTACGCCCAGACCGCTTCCGACGATGAACAGCGCAAAGGCTGCTTCATGACCAACACGGCGGTGGAGGTGCCCGAGGATCGTGACGCCGGCCGCCTCGTCACTTCGAGCCTCGAGGACATGGAGACCGTTCTGACGGCCGCCCTCATGCGAGCCCGAAGCGAAGGCGAGCTACCCGCGGACCGCGATCCCGTGGCGCTGGCCCGCTTTCTGGTGACCGTCCTCCAAGGCATTCGCGTGGTCGGCAAGACATCGATCCGTCGACGCTTCCTCGACGACACCGTCGCCCAGGCACTCAGCGTCTTCGACTGACGGAGCAGTCCGAACACCCCTGCACCTTTTCCTGCCCCATTTCTTGACTGTTCATTCCAATAAAGGAGTTCTGTCGATGGTCTCGACAACCGCAGTTCCCACCGATGCCGAACTGGCCGCCACCCTGGATGGTGATTTCACCAGCGCCCACGCCGCAGTGAACGGCACCCGCCTGCATTACGTCACCGGCGGTGTCGGCGCGCCGCTGATTCTGCTCGGCGGCTGGCCGCAGACCTGGTGGCAGTTCCGCAAGGTCATGGCCCCACTCGCTCGTGCATTCGAAGTGACCGCCGTCGACCTGCGCGGGATGGGCGGCTCCGCGAAGCCGGACTCCGGCTACGACAAGAAGACCATGGCGGCCGACATCCATGCGCTGATCGGCCACCTCGGCCACGAGTCGGCCTTCGTCGTCGGCCACGACATCGGAGCATCGGTCGCCTACCACCTGAGCGCCAATTTCCCCTCGGCCGTGCGCCGCCTGGTCACCCTCGACCTGGGTGTTCCCGACGCCTCGTGGCTGAGCATCCCGATGCTCCCCGCCACCGACGAACAGACTGCCGCACTCGCCCATGGCCGCGGCGGGTACCCCTGGTGGTTCTCCCTCAACCAATTGCCGCAGCTCCCAGAACAGCTGCTCGACGGCCGATTCCGGCTGCTGATCGACTGGCTCTACGGTCACATGCTCGCCGACCAGGCGGCCGTGGACGAGGACACGCGCCGTATCTACGCACACGCCTACGACTCACCGGAAGCCATTCGGGCCGGCAACCGCTGGTATCAGACGATGCGCCAGGACGTCGCCGATCTGGCCACCTACGCACCGGTGACAGTGCCGATCCTGACCCTCGCGGCCGAGGACACTGCCGGGATCCTGCGCGAGCAGATGGCCGACAAGGGCATCGATGTGCGCGTCATCGCCGTTCCGGGCAGCGGTCACTACATCGCCGAGGAGCGGCCGGACTTCCTGGTGGCCGAACTGATGGCCTTCTCGGCCGACGTCTAGCGCACCAGGGCGGCTCGGTGCGCGGCGGTCATCAGGGTGACCAGTTCGGCGCTCTCGTCGGCGTCGAGGACCTCGAAGCTGGGGGCGATGAGGGCTTCGGTCACCGCTTCCGCGGCCGTCCAACGGGCCCGCTGGTCGTCGGTGGTCGGCTCGAACGGCTCGTTCCAGCCCAGCAGGCGTGCGTGGGTCGGGCCGTCGGAGACCGGTGATCCGGCGATCAGCACGGCCTGCAACGGGGTCAGTCCCTGCGCGGTGACGGCGAGCAGGTGCAGGCCGCCGCGCAGTTCGCGCAGCACGTGGGTCAACTGCGCGACCGCCGCGCGTCCGTCCTCGGCGACCGGCATCGCCCGCCATCCCGCGAACAACGGCACGCCGACCGGCGAGGCAGCCGCGACCACGCGCCCCAGCAGCTCGGCCAGCCGGTCGGCCTCCTCGAAGGCGGCCAGTTTGCGCCGACCGAACTCCCGGCAGGCGTTCAGGTAGGCCTCGGCGGCCTTGTCGGCGGGCAGCGGCACCGATTCCCATGCCGTGCGGACACATTCGGGTTCGAAGAAGCCGAAGGCCGCCACGATGACATCGGCGTCCACTTCACCGAGCACCCCACCCCGGCCGCGCGTGTAGGTGCCGTGGAAGCCGGGCACCCCGATATCGGCCCCGAACTGCCGGACCTCGCGCGAGAGCATGAACGCCCCGCCGAGTTCGAGCACCTGCTGTTTGACCGCTGCCGCCGTCATCGTCTGCCACCTTCCGCTGTACGTCCGATCCCAGCAGACTTTAGCGTCCAATAGTCAGATTGGGCAGGGTTCGCCGAAACACCGTCGCCCGCGGGCACCGTCGCGCCCTACCCTGAACCGCATGAACCAGCCCCTGGTCGCGATCCTGTCCGGCGCCGGTGTCTCCACCGACAGCGGCATTCCCGACTATCGCGGCCCGAACGGCCTGTGGCAACGCGACCCCGACGCCGAGAAGCTGGTCACCTACGACTACTACATGCGCGACCCCGACATCCGCCGCCGGTCCTGGCTCATGCGCGCCGAGCACCCGGCCTGGCGCGCCGAGCCCAATGCCGCCCACCGCGCCGTCACCGCGCTGGCCGCGAGCGGGGTCGCGGTGCGGGTGATCACCCAGAATGTCGACGGGCTGCACCAGCTGGCCGGACTGCCCGACCGCAAGGTCCTCGAGCTGCACGGCACTGCCCGCGCCGTGGTGTGCACGGCGTGTGCGGACCGCACCACCACCGAGCAGGCGCTGGACCGGATCGCGGCGGGCGAGGACGACCCGGCCTGCCTGCGCTGTGGCGGGATCCTGAAGACGGCCACCGTCATGTTCGGGCAGGCCCTCGACCCCGAGGTACTCGGGCACGCCATGGCGATCGCGCAGGCGTGCACCGTCTTCGTCGCCGTCGGCACCAGCCTGCAGGTTCAGCCCGCCGCGTCGCTGGCCGGTGTCGCCGCCGACCACGGCGCGCGGCTGATCATCGTCAATGCCGAGCCCACGCCCTATGACGAGCTGGCCGACGAGGTGATCCGCGAGCCGATCGGGACCGCGCTGCCCGCCCTGCTGGCCACGCTCGGGTGAGCGTGGCCGGTCAGGATGTCCGGGCGGGGCGCAGGCCCAGGTGTTCACGCAGGGTGGTGCCGGTGTATTCGGTGCGGTAGGAACCGCGTTCCTGCAGTTCGGGGACGAGCCAGTCGACGATCTCGTCCAGGCCGGTGGGCACCAGGTACGGGGTGACGTTGAAGCCGTGCGAGGCGCCGTGGCGGACCCAGCGGGTCAGCTCGTCGGCGACCTGGCCGGGCGTGCCGGCGAAACCGGAGCGCTGGGTCTTCGCGATGACGACCTGGCGCAGCGAGAGCCCCTTCGCCTCGGCGAGTTCACGCCACTCCTTGGCGAGCGCGACCCGGTCCTGCCCGTCCCGCTGCGCACCGCGCGCGCCCGAGATCTTGGTCGGTACCGGGTCATCGGCGGGCAGCGGGCCGTCGGGGTCGAGCCCGGACAGGTCGCGGCCCCACACCTCACCGGCCAGCGACAGGGTCGTCGCGCCTGTGAACTGGTTCTCCTGCACCCAGCGCGCCTTCTCCTCGACCTCGGATTCCTTCTCCGCCAATACGATCTGGGTGCCGGGCAGGATCTTGATGTCGTCCTCGGGGCGGCCCGCGGCGCGCAGTCGCGACCTGATGTCGATGGCGAAGGCCAGCGCGTCGTCGAAATGGGTGCCGTGGCGGGAGAAGATCACGTCGGCGTGCGCGGCGGCGAACTCGCGGCCCGCCGGGGAGTCACCGGCCTGGAAGATCACCGGATGCCCCTGCGGGCTGCGCGGCAGGGTCGGGGTCACCGACACCTGGAAGTGCTCGTTGTCGCGGGTGACCGTGCGCACCGCGTCCGGCGCCAGCCACCCGGTGTCGGTCCGCGAGCGGGCAATCGCGTTGTCGGACCAGGAGTTCCAGATCTCGCGCGCCGTGCGCAGGAACTCCCCCGCCCGCTCGTAGCGCTGGGCGTGGTCGAGGAATCCGCCGCGGCGGAAGTTCTCGCCGGTCCAGGCGTTGTCGGTGGTGACCGCGTTCCACCCGGCACGCCCACCCGAGAGCAGGTCCAGGCCGGCCAGTTTCCGGGCGAGGTCGGCGGGCTCGTTGTAGGTGGTGTTCTGGGTGGCGACCAGGCCGATGCGTTCGGTGACCGCGGCCAGGGCGGCGAGCTCGGTGATCGCGTCGGGGCGGCCCGCGATGTCGAGGTCGAGGATCTTGCCGTCCTGCTCGCGCAGGCGCAGTCCCTCGCCGAGGAAGTACGCGTCGAACAGTCCGCGTTCGGCGGTGGTCGCCACGCGCCGGAACGTCTCGAAGTCGATCTGGGAACCGCTGCGCGCGTCCGACCAGATCGTGCTGTGGTTGACACCCTGCTGGAACACCCCGAAATGCACCTCGGCAGCGGGGAACGGGACCTCGGTCATCAGTGCTGATCCTTCGCGTAGCGGTTGCTCGGGCGGTGCAGGCCAAGGTTCGAGCGCAGTGTCGAGCCGGGCACGGGACGGTGCGCGATACCGGCGCGCAGCAGGGCCGGGACGACCGCGCGGGCCAGCACCGGCAGGTCCTCGTCGAGTACGGCCGGATGCAGACGCACTCCGTCGGCATGCTGTGCCAGTTGGGTCAGCAGCGCGACCAGATCGTTGGCCGATCCCGAGAAGCGCAGGCGGCCACGGGATTCCGCGGTCTCGTCGGCCTCCAGCGCGGCGAGCCGTTCGCTCGCCGAGACGTCAGGGGTGTCGAGCACCACCTCGACCTCGGCGACAACCAGTGCGCCACTGGCGGATCGGGCCGCGTCGAGGGCATCGATCACCTCCTGCACCAGTTCGGCGTTCACCAGCACCACGTCCGCGTCGGTCGTGGTGTCCCCGGCGAAGACGACGATCTGGCCCTGCGGCGGTCGCGGCACGATCGACGGGCCCTTGACCGAGAAGGTCTGGCCGACGAAGTCCGCGTAGTGCAGCTTGTCCCGGTCCAGGAACCGGCCGGTGGTGTAGTCGCGCACGACGGCGTCGTCTTCCCACGAATCCCACAGCCGCCGCGCCACTTCCACCGAATCACGCTGCTCGGTGACCAGCGCGTCGGGTCCGGTGACCGCCGGTCGTCCCCAGGTCCGCGCGGCCGCGGGGTCCTGGGTGGCGAGCCAGCCCGCCCGCCCGCGCGAGGCGTAGTCGAGGGTGGCCAGCTGCGAGGTGGTGTGGAACGGCTCGGCGTAGGTGGTGGCCACGGTCGGGACCAGGCCGATGGTGCTGGTGATGGGTGCGACGAACGCGGCGCGGGTCGGCCCGTCGATGCGTCCGGCGGGTCCGGTCGCGGGCGGCAGGATCGAGTCGTCGAAAGTGGCGAAGGTGAACCCCGCGTTCTCGGCCGCGGCGACTCGTTCGCGCAGTGTGCGGGCGGTCAGCAGCTGATCGGGCTCGTGTCCGGCTCGACGCCAGGCGGCGGGGTGGAATCCCTCGCCGTCCAGTTCGATGCCCAAGGCGAAGACGCTCATAGGTACGACGATCATCGAACCGGACCGAATCCGGAACACTTTCCTGCACGGTGATTACAACCGCCGCGCCGCGGATCTAGGGCGCCTGCACCAGCGTCACGACGGACTTCTTGCGCAGGGTGAAGCCCAGCGTCTCGTAGAGGCTGATCGCCGTGGTGTTGTACGCGACCGCGTGCAGGAACGGTGTCTCGCCGCGCGCCCTGATCCCGGCGCCGACCGCGCGCACCAGCCGACCGGCGAACCCGCGTCCCCGGAACTCCGCGTCGGTGCACACCGCGCTGATCTCGGTCCACCCCGGCGGATGCATCCGCTCCCCCGCCATCGCGACCAGCCGTCCGTCCACCCGCAGGCCCAGATAGGTGCCCATCTCGATGGTGCGCGGCGCGAACGGTCCCGGCTCGGTGCGCGCGATCAGTTCCAGAATCTCGGGAACATCGGCGGCGGTGAGGATTTCGAGCTCGGGATCGGTCGCGACGCGCAGCCCGGTACCGTCCAGCTGTACGCTCCGGAACTCCTCGATCACCGTCCAGCCCGGCGGTGGCACGTGGCCGAAACCCCGCAGTCCCGTGATACCACCCGGACCGACCACCGTGGCCAGGTCCCGCCAGTCCTGTTCATCGAGCGCGGGCGGGTGGCCGACGAACTTGGCGACCTCCGGGTCGTACCGTCCGATCCGGCCCACCCAGTCGGCGAACCGGTGGTGCTCACCCCGCAGGGAGCTGCGCACCGGGTCGTCCAGTGGATGCAGTGCGGTATCGACGTCGATGATCGACTCGATGGTCAACGCATTCTCCTCCAGCCAGCGAATCCGATACAGAGACGTTAGCCAGGCACACGAGCGCCGGTCACCGGTTGCGCTCACCCCGATTTCGTTCCCCGCGCGGCGCCGGCGTGGTCAGCGGTGGGCTTCGCGCAGCTCGCGCTTGTAGATCTTGCCCGAGTCGTCGCGCGGCACGGTGTCGACGATCCGGATCTGTGACGGCAGTTTGTAGTTCGCCAGTTCACCGGTCAGCGCCGTGCGCACCGCGTCGGCGTCCAGCGCGAATCCGGGCCGCGCCACCACATACGCCACCAGGGCCTCTCCCAGATCGTCGTCGGCGGGCACGCCGAACACCGCGACATCCTCGACCGCCGGGATCGCCATCACGGCGTTCTCGATCTCGGCGGGATAGATGTTGACCCCACCGCGGATCACGCTCTCACTGGAGCGCCCGGTGAGATACAGGAATCCGTCGGCGTCGAGGTGGCCGGTGTCGCCGACCCAGATCAGGTCGTCGTGCGCGGTCACCGCGCCGTCGCGGTGCAGGTAGCGGAAAGCGGGCCAGTAGTCGGCCCCGCGCACGTAGACGCGCCCGGTCTGTCCGGCGGGCAGCGCGTTGCCTTCGTCGTCGAGGATCGCCACGGCGGACCCGTCCACCGGTCGGCCAACACTGCCCGGATGCGCCAGCCACTCCCGCGCCCCGATCCAGGTGATCGTGCCGGTCTCGGTGGAGCCGAAGTACTCGATGACCGCCTCGCCGAACCAGTCGATGGCGGCGCGTTTGATCGCCGGTGGGCACGGGGCCGCGGAATGGATCAGATGGGTCAGCGAGGAGACGTCGTAGCGGTGCCGGACCTCCTCGGGCAGCGACAGCAGCCGGGAGAGCATGGTCGGCACGATCTTGGCCTGCTGGATGCCGTGCTCGGCGACCAGGTGCAGGAACCGTTCGCTGTCCCAGCGCGGCATGATGACGATGTCGGTGCCCATTCGCAGCGCGAGCACGGCGACCGCGTTCGGCGAGGTGTGATACATCGGCCCGGCCACCAGCATCCGCCCGCCCGGTGCCAAGCCCATTCGCTGCGCGATGCCGCCCGCGATCGAGAGCAGCTGGTGCGGTGTCATCCGTTCGCGCAGCACACCTTTGGGCGCGCCGGTGGTGCCCGAGGTGTAGATCAGGCCCATCGAGTCGGCCACGGCGCCCTCGAGGTAGCCGACCGGGGTGTCCTGGTCCGTGATCCAGTCCTCGTAGAGCCGGTGGCGTCCCGTCGGTGTCGCCAGTGCCAGGTCGAGACCGGCCTCGACGAGCGTCTCCTTCGGCATGGCGATCTCGACGACGGGCGCGTCGATACCGGCCCGGGTCAGCGCGTCCTCGACGATCGGCACGAATTCGGTGTGCGCGAAGACGATTCGCGGCGCGCAGTCGGCCAGCACGTGCGCCACCTCACCCGCGCGCCAGCGGGTGTTCACCGGCACCGGGTTGGCCCCGGCCGAGGCGATGGCGAGGGAGACCTCGAGGAACTCGATGTCGTTGCGCGCCATCACCGCGACCCGTTCCCCGCGTTCGACCCCGGCGCCCAGCAGCGCGGTGGCGAGCAGGCCCGCCCGGTGATGGGCGTCGGATTGACGGCGGACGCGCCCGCCGCAGGTGATCGTCGGCGGTCGGTCGGTGGCTGGGGTCATGGCAACCTTCGGTCGGGTGGCGAACTCGGGACGCGTCACAGCCGCAGCGGAGCCGCGCCGAGGCGGAGCACCGACCACACCAGCAACGCGCCGACCCCGATCGTAAAGAACACGATGATCGGGATGTCCATGGAGCCATGGACTTTCGTGACGATCTTCACCGCCGCGGCCTCGAGCAAGAAGGTCAGGACGAGCACCGTGACGATCGCGACGGCCGCCCACTTGGCCGCGGGCTGGAACGCGAAGAAGCCGACGATCCAGCCGAACAGCAGGGTGATCGGCAGGACGAACAGGATCCAGCCGTACCCGCGCAGGTACAGACTCTCACCGTGCTCGGCCGCGTCGAACTCGTCCGCGGCCGATCGCAGGCGGCCCACCTGCACCACGGCATGGCCCAGACACGCCACCGCGCACGCGACGAGGAGCGCGAAGTATCCCGTCCGCACGTCACCGGCGTCGACCGGTGCGGTCCGTCCCCAGTACGCGGGACCCCAGCCGACCACGACCATCAGCGCCGCGGCGGCCAGCGCGATCGGACGTGCCCGCAGTCGCCGCCGCGCGTATCCGGCGGGGAAGATCGTCTCGGCCCGCAGGTAGAGCCACCCGAACCACAGCGGCGCCATGATCCCGACCCCGATGGTCAGCCAGCGCCACCGCACGGGTGGCAGCAGCATCGACACCAGTGCGATCAGCCAGCTCACGACCACGATCAACACCGCGGGCCTGGCCAGCGCTGTCCAGAGCTTCTCCGCCCTGGACACCGGCGTCTCCGGCTCGGGCCACACCGATGACACAACAATCCCCCTCGACCAGGACACGATCCCGCCGATCCTAGGTTCGCCCGGCGTCCGCGGTCCATCCGATCGTGGTCGCTGATTGGTTCGCCGCTTTCGGGGCATGCGGACAACAGGACCGTGTCGCAGCAGCGAAAGGAACACGCCTGATGAACCAGCCCGACCACAACTTCCCCGACGATGCCAGGACCACCCGCCCCCATGCGGGTGAATCCATCGAGGACGCGCGCAACTGGCCCGGCTTCGCCCTCGCCGCGGTCGGCCTGGTGCTGCTCGCGCTGACCCTCACGGCCGCGGGCTACGGCTTCGCGGGCTGGGCGGTGGTCGCCGGCATCCTGTGCGCGGTGTGCCTGCTCGGCGGCATCGGCATCGTAGTGGCCGAGCATCGCCGGGTGAGAGCCCAGTGAGGTGATCGTCTTCCGGGCACCTGGTGTCTACCGGCCCCAGGCCGACACCTGGCTGCTGGCCCGCGCGCTGCGTGAGCTCCCCGGACTGCGCGGCGGCCGAGTGCTCGAGGTGTGCGCCGGTACAGGGGTGGTGACCCTGGCTGCGGCCAGGGCGGGGGCCCACACCGTCACCGCGGTCGACCTGTCGCGCAACGCGTTGATGTCGACGTGGCTGAACTGCCGGTTGCGCGGGGTCTCGGTGCAGTTGCTGCACGGCGATTTCGCCGCCGCCCTGCGCCTGCCGCGCTTCGACGTGGTGCTGGCCAATCCGCCGTATGTGCCCGCCGAGCACGATCGCGGTGGCGGGCCCGCACTCGCCTGGGACGCGGGCCCGGACGGGCGTAGCGTGCTCGACCGGCTGTGCGCGACACTGCCGGACCTGCTCACCGACCGCGGCGTAGGGTTGATCGTGCACTCGGCGATCAGCGATGCTGATCGCAGCCTCGCCCAATTGCGTGACCGTGGGACGCGAGCATCCGTGATCGCCGCGGGTAACGTGCCGTTCGGCCCGGTACTGCGGGCCCGCGCCCGCTGGCTGGCCGCCCGCGGCCTCATCGCACCCGGGCAGGACGATGAGCGACTGGTGGTGATCCGTGCCGACCGAACCCCGTCCCCCGTCGTCGCCGACCCCGCCTGACCGCAGGCGTATCGTGCTCACCGACGACGGCCCCGCCCTCGTCGACGGCCCGATCGACCTCGTCACCGCCGACGGCACGGTGCTGCACTGCGACCGGTTCCGGGTGGCGCTGTGTCTGTGCCGCCGCTCGGCGAACTACCCGCTCTGCGACACCAGCCACCGCCGCGCACGCCGCCGCGCACCCGGAAGCACCGACCGATGACCAGCACCGTCGACACCCGCCGCCTGCCCGTCCCGCGCGGCGAGCTCTCCGCCGCCGTCGCCGAATTGCTCACTCGCCCACCGGGTTCGGCTGCCCCGACCGTCACCGACGCCGATCCGTACGGCGAGGACCTGCTGCTGGCCCTGCACACCTGCTACGAACTGCACTACCAGGGCTTCGCCGAGGTCGACGAGAACTGGGAGTGGGACCCCGGACTCCTGCGCCTGCGCCGCGATCTGGAACAGCGATTCCTCGATGCCCTGCGCGCCGACGTACCCGGCGGCGACGATGTCGACGCCGAACTCGACCGGCTGCTGGAGCCGACCCGCGACACCGACGGCATCGCCGGATTCCTCGCCGAGCACGGCACCCCCGATCACCTCCGCGAATACTTCGTGCACCGGTCGATCTACCACCACATCGAAGCCGACCCGTACGCGTGGGTCATCCCCCGGCTGCGCGGTCAGGCGAAAGCGGCGCTGGTCGCGGTGGAGTTCGACGAGTTCGGCGGCGGTCGTGGCGAGCGCGTGCACGCGCGGCTGTTCGCCGACCTGCTCGCCGGCGCCGACCTCGCGCCGGGCTACCTGCACTACCTCGACGTCGTCCCCGCGCCCATGCTCGCCCTGGTCGACATGATGTCGCTGTTCGGGCTGCACCGCGGGTTACGCGCCGCCTCGGTCGGCCATTTCGCCGCCACCGAGATCACCTCCTCGCCCGCCTCGCGCCGTCTCGCCGCCCTGGCGCGCACGCTGCTCCCGCATCCGGCGTGCGCGCACTTCTACACCGAGCACATCGAGGCCGACGCCGTGCACGAGCAGGTGATGCGCCGTGAGGTGATCGCCGAACTGCTTGCCGCCGAGCCCGATTCGGTCGCACCGATCGTGTTCGGCATCCAGGCGACCACGCTGCTCGAGGACCGCTTCGCCGAGCACGTACTGAGCTGTTGGCGCGCGGACCGGAGCTCGCTGCGCCAGGCCGGGCCGGTCACCGGCGCACCCGCCGCACGCGGCTGAACGTCACGACCACGGGCCAACCGCCGCGAACCGCGTCGTAGGGCGCGTACTCGACCGCCAGATGATCGGTGATCGAATGCAGCACATTCCAGCCGAACCCGGACTCGTCGACGGGGTCGGGCTCGGCGCACACCGCGCGCACGGTGATCCGCAGGCGGAAGCCGTCGGCGGTGAGGTCGCACCGGATCTGCGAGCCGGGCACGGCGGCCAGAATCAGGCAGGTCGCCGCCTCGTCGAGTGCCATCCGGATGTCGGCAACCTCGTCGAGGGTGAAATCGGCGAGGAGAGCGGCTGTTTCGGTGATGGCGCGCACCAGCACCAGCTGCTCGAGTTCGGCCCCGATCCGGACGTGGACCGAGGCCGAGTGTCGTGAATCCGCGACGATCCGCTCGCTCGAGACCACGGCGTGCCTCCTCCCAGGATGATCGAATTCCGCCGGAGTGGGTCACCCAGCGCCTACCCTCGATACCGTCGGCCAAACGCCGTTTGGCCGAGCCGGGACGGGGCACTCGCCCGTCGCAGGGCAACTACGGCGAACGGAGCTGATCGCGCCATGATCACACGTCTAACGGGTGCCGTCCTGATCGGCGTTCTCGCCGTCGCCGGGTGCGCGACGAGCACCGAAGCCCCCGACCCCGGCCTTCCGCCCGTACCGGCCGACTCCCCCGAGGTCTCCGACGCGGCCGGTCAGCACCTGTGCGACATGATCGCGCCCGAACTCGACAACTGGCGCACCCAGGGCACGGCCGTGGCCAGGGTGTCGTTCAACGGCACGGTGCACAACTGGGCGGCGCGCAGCGGCGGCATCAATGCCGCGGTGGCCCGCAACCGGGCCGTGGTCGACACGGTGACCAGCCAGCACTGTCCCGAATTGCGCGAGCAGGCGATCCAGATCCTCGAGGTGCCCGACCTGGCCTCAGCGCTGGCCGGTTTCTGAGCACGTCGCGTCGTCGACCGACAGGTAGTACCGGAACAGCGGCCGCACCCCGGCCAGCTGCAGCGCCCGCTCGACTTCCCTGCTCCCGGTGAGCAGCCGCAATTCCACGCCGAGGCGCCAGGCGTCGGATTTGGCCTGACCCAGCAGCGCGGCCACCCGGATGCTCAGGAAATCGGTGCCGCGCAGATCGAGCACCACCACGTGCGCGCCCGAACGCATCGAACGGGCCAACAGCGCCGAGAACTGCGGCTGACGCGCCGCGTCGAGTTCGCTCCCCGCCCGCAACACCCAGCAACCGTGTCTACCGGGTTCGTCGATGCGCAGCGAGGCTTCGTCGTGCGGCGAGGATCCGCCGTACCAGCGGAGCCGGCTGGAACGCCTGCGATCCGTGACGACAGACATAGAACCTCCTGTGCGACAGGGATCCCGATTCGTGCGTGCCGACAGGTCTGACCGACTGTCCGGATGTCGCGCACGTGAACCGGGGGTCGGCTGGAAGTCTCAACCTGCACCAAGTCTGGCACGTGGAACCGCCGCTGTCACGACACGGAAGAGTGTTCCTCCAGCGCCTGCTCGCGCAACGAGTGCAGCGTGCGCGCCAGGATGCGCGACACCTGCATCTGGGAGACGCCGAGCGCCTCGGCGATCTGGTTCTGCGTCTTGGCCTCGTAGAACCGCATGATCAGCACCTGCCGCTCCTCGGCGGGCAGCGCGGCGATCAGCGGGCGCACCGCCATCGCGTCCTCGGTGAGCTGATAGCAGGGCTCCTCGACACCGAGGGTGTCGGCGATGGGTTGCGAGGAGTTGTCCCGATCGTCCTGGGTGACACCGTCGATCGAGTTGGTCTGATAGCCGTTGCCCGCGACCAGCGTGCGGGTGACCTCGATCAGGTCGACCTCCAGCTCGTCGGCGAGCTCCCGGGCGTTGGGCAGCCTGCCGAGGCGCTGGGACAGCTCCTCGGTGGCCGGTCCGATCCTGAGCTGGATCTCCTTGAGCCGGCGCGGGACGCGCACCGCCCACGTGTGATCGCGGAAGTGCCTGCGCACCTCACCCATGATCGTCGGAATCGCGAACGACAGGAACGAGGAACCACGGCTCACGTCGTAGCGGTCGACCGCGAGGACCAGGCCGACCCGTGCCGTCTGCTCCAGATCGTCGAACAGCTCGCCGCGCCCGGTGAACTTGCGCGCGATGTGATCGGCCAGCGGCAGACACCGCCGGATCACCTCTTCGCGGACGTCGTCGTAGTGCGGATCGTCGGGTGGCAGGTCGCGCAGCTTCTCGAACCACGGCTCGATGTTGTCGTAGCTGTCGCCGCGCGAATGCGAACGCCGTGCCGTCGAAATCTGGGATGTCGTAGCTTCCCCGGTAATCACCATGTGCCTCCATTCGGTGGCTTCGGATGTACGAGGGGTACCCGATCGCTACCGAGAATACTCCCCCCGGCCCGATGTCCGGGGCGGCGATCAGGGTGCGGAGGGGCCGTGCGAGCGGCGGATCCAGCCGAATTCGACCGTGGTCGGATACCCGTTGCGGTCCTGGTCGAAGGGGGCGCATTCGGTGCGGAGAGCATCGGTGAGGGTGGCCACCACGTGCCAGCCGAAGGCGTGTTCGTCGATCGGGGAATCGGTGGTCGACACCGCGGTGACGCGGGCGCCGAGCGCGCCGTCGCCACCGGTGAACGAGCAGTCGATGCGCGAATCGGGGGCCGCGACCAGGACCAGTGCGGTGACCACCTCGTCCACGGCGAGCAGCAGGTCGGTGACCTCGTCGAGCGCGAATCCGCCGACGAGCAGGACGGTCTCGGCGAGCGCGTGCACCATGGTCAGCTGGTCGAGGTGGGCGGGAACCTGGAAACCGACGGAAGCCGACCGGGGTGCGATGTCGCGATCGTCAGCCCGCATGCCACCTCCCTCGTTCACCTCCACCGATCGTGGTCGGAGGTTACCCGTCCGTGGCCGAGCTATTCGTCGCCGGGGAATCCGCCGCCCGGCGCCGGTCGCGCAGCAGCAGCACCGCCGCCGCGATCGACCAGATCACCGCGAACGCGACCGCCCGCATCGGGCTCCAATTGGCGAGCAGCATGATGATCGCGACGCCGGCGAACAGACCCAGCAGTCGTTTGGTGCTCGTCGGTCCACTCATGCGGCCGATCATTCCACGGTCACCGTCGCGCGTCGCGGCGGGCCGCTTCGATCGCACCGGAACCGAGGGGCGGTTCCCGCGGGGCGATCAGCGGCGAGGACGGACGAGCGCTGCGGTCAGTGCCCGCAGGGATCGCGCAGGCGTAGTCCTTCGAGCGCCTTTATTCGGCTGTGTTCGGCCAGCACGATCGAGATGCCGGCGAGCAGGCAGACGGCGCTGGTGATTCCGGCGATCAACGCCCAGCCCGCGAAACCGTAGCCTGCCGCGGTGAGCGTGGCGGCGAGGGCGACGATGCCGATACCGACCAGGAGCAGGCCCGGCCAGTTCAGATAGTCCTCGATCGATTCTCCGACGTGCGATCGGGTGGTGCGGTCGTTGTCGGGGAAATGGTGCTCGTGGGGAAGGCTGGTGGCGTTCATGGCCGACCGTCCTTTCGGTGATTTTCCCTACTCGCAGCCTACTCGGGATCGGGGCCGGCGAGCAGTGCCGGTTTGCGGGCGAGCACGCGGAAGGTGATGCCGCCGCGGCCGCCACGGTGGGATTCCTCGATGACGAATCCGGCGGCGGTGAGGTACGGGATCGGATCGCGGAGCAGGTGGTCGGCACTGAAACGTAGCGCCAGCGGCTGAGCCAGGCGCAGCACGGTGCGCCACGGTGCCGAGGTGGCCGGGCCGTGCTCGGCCAGCACGAATCGGCCACCAGGAGTGAGCAGGCGGAAGGCCTCCGCGGCGGCGCGGTCCGGGTCGGGGACGGTGCAGAAGCTGAAGGTCGACACGACGGTGTCGACCACACCGTCGGGCAGGTCGACGTCCTGCACGTCGCCGTGGCGCAGCTGGACGTGGGTCAGGCCGAGGCGGCGCACACGTTCACCCGCGATGCCGAGCATGCGTGAGGACAGGTCGATCCCGATGACCTGGCGAACCTCGGCGCCGTAGTTCGGCAGATTCAACCCGGTGCCGACCGCGAACTCCACCACCTTCCCGGTGGCTCGCGCGGTGACCCAGTGGCGCGCGTCGCCGAGTACGACCCGCTCGAACCAGCCGATCTGCTGGTCGTAGGCCGCCGCGTTCTTGTCGTAGATCGCCGCGATCTCCGCACCACTGGGTTGTCTCATCCGCTCCCTCTCGCCGACCGACTTCTGCCCAGTCTGGCGCGCGGACGCGGCCACCACATCAGGGACAACCCCGAATCGCCCGCTCAGTCCCGGGCGAGGACGAAGAAATACGGTTCGGGAATGTCGCGGAAGTCCATGACGCCGAGCACGGTGTCGGCGTCGACGCGCCGGAACACGTCGATGATCGGCAGGTGGTCGTAGACCATCGCCGTGGTCACCACCCCGCGGTGTTCCACCGACCGCAGGCGCGCCCGGTACCTGCGGGTGCGCAGTGCCGGTTTGAGCACGCCGAGCAGGCCGCGTCCCCGGTCGACGAGCGCGGCGGGCACCTTGTCGGCGACGCCGAGCGGAACCCGCTTGGGGTCGACGGCGAAGATGTCGCCGCCCGGATCGCGGAACAGCAGCGGGTGCACGCGCTCGGCGTCGTCGAATTGTTTGCCGTACCAGCCCGAGGCCTCGAGCAGCCCGTCGAGCCGGTGGCCGGTGGCCAGTTCGCGGCCGTGCCAGCGACCGGTCAGGTCGGTGACGGGCACCGGCGGCAGGCTGTCGAAGAAGGCGAGGGCGTCCTCGCGGGTGCAGGCGGGCTCGAGCCCGGTGAGTTGATCGGTCGCGGTCACGAAGTCCTCCGAGGGGTTCAGACGGGCAGGCGCAGGGCGCCGGGCGCGGACTCGGGCACGACCGGGCGGCCCGGGACCACGGGACTGATCCGCTGGTAGGCCTTGCCGAGTTCGGGCCGCGGGTCCGGCTCGCCCTTGTTGGGCCAGTACGCCATCGCGCGTTCGGCCTGGGCGGTGATGGTGAGCGAGGGGTTCACGCCGAGATTGGCGGTGATCGCGCTCCCGTCGGCGATGTGCAGGCCCGGGTAGCCGAAGACGCGCTGGTAGCCGTCGATCACCCCGGTCTCGCGGGAGTCGCCGATGGTGCAGCCGCCGATGTAGTGGGCGGTGGCGGGGATGTTGAAGATGTCGGTGGCGATGTTGCCGGTGATGGCGTCGGATTCGGCGGCGTAGCGGCGGGCGATGTCGTGCGCCTGTGGGATCCATTCGGGATTGGGTTGTCCGCTGCCCTGTTTGGTGACCAGCCGTCGCCCCTTCAGGTACGAGGTCAGCGAGTTGTCCAGCGACTGCATGACCAGCAGGATCACCGATCGATCCGAGGCGCCGTGCGCGTTCTGCGAGCGCAGGAACTGGATCGGGTGCAACAGGATGGTCAGCAGCAGCCGCAGGAACCGGAACGCGCCACCGTCGACCATCGGCACGGTCTGCAGGAACAGCGCGTTCTGGCCCTTGCCGTAGGTGCACACCTCGACGTGGGTCTGCGGTTCCGGGTGGATCGAGGAGGTGATCGCGACGCCCTGGGCGAAGTCGCGGCGCGACTTGCTGGTGACGCCGATGATCGCCTCGGAATTGCTGCGGGTCAGTTCCCCGAGTCGCGGCGACAGCGCGGGCAGCGTGCCGTCTCCGCGCAGCTTGTGCAGCAGCTTCTGGGTGCCGAGAGCGGCCGCGGCGAAGACCACCTGCTCGGCGGTGAACGTGCGACGTTCCTTGCGCAGCCAGCCGTTGGACTGCACGGTCTCCACCCGGTAACCACCCCGCCCGTCCGGTGCCACCGAGGTCACCGTGGTCAGCGGATGTACCTGCGCGCCTTTGCTTTCCGCCAGGTGCAGGTAGTTGAGCGTGGTGGTGTTCTTGGCGTTGTGCTTGCAGCCGGTGAAGCATTCCGAGCAGTGGATGCACCCGGCCCGGCGCGGGCCGACCCCACCGAAGTACGGATCGTCGACCTCCACGCCTTCCTTGCCCTCGTTGAAGAAGACGCCCACGTGGGTGCGGTGGAAGGTGTCGGCGACATCGAGGGTGCGCGCGACCTGCAGCAGCACTTCGTCTTTCGGGCCCAGCCGCGGGTTCTCGACGACCCCGAGCATCCGTTTGGCCTGGTCGTAGTACGGCGCGAGCTCGGTCTTCCAGTCGGTGATGTGCGCCCAGGCGTTGTCGCGATAGAACTCCGGCAGCGGCTCGTAGAGCGTGTTGCCGTAGATCAGCGAGCCACCGCCGACACCCGCTCCGCTGAACACCAGGCACTTGCCCAGCGCGCTGATCCGCTGCGGACCGGTCAGGCCGAGTCGCGGCGCCCAGATCGCCTTGGGGATGTTCCAGTTGGTCTTCGGGTAGGTGTCGGCGTCCCAGCGGCGCCCGGATTCGAGAACGCCGACCCGGTAGCCCTTCTCGGTCAGGCGCAGCGCGCTCACGCTCCCGCCGAAGCCGGAACCGACGACGATCACGTCGTAGTCGTAGGTACTCATCGAGCCATCACCTCGTAATCGGCGGGGTCGAACCGCGCCTGCTTCTTGTACTGGATGCCCAGCAGCGGCCAGTTGGTGGTGATCCGGCCGTCGGCCTGGCGATACCACGACGAACACTGGCTCCACACGCTGTTGGTGAGCTCTGCCTGGATGCGCGCGTCGTAGGCCTTCTCGACGTCACGGCGCACGGTCAGCGCCTTGCCGGTCGCGGCGAGGTGGGCGACGTAGCGGCCCAGGTACTTCGCCTGCGCCTCCAGGAAGTAGATGATCGACCCGCCACCGGTATTGGTGTTGGGGCCGTACATCAGGAACAGATTCGGAAACTGCGGCACGGTCATGCCGAAGTAGGCGTGCGCGCCCTCGCGCCATTCCTCGGTCAGCGGATGACCCCCGACGCCGGTGATCGACATCGGCGCGAGGAATTCGGTCGTCTTGAACCCGGTCCCCCAGATGATCACGTCGACCTCGTGCTCGCGCCCGTCGGCGGTGCGCACCCCTGACGGCGTGATCCGGTCGATCCGCTCGGTCACCACGTCGACATTCGGCTCCGCGAGCGCGGGAAGATAGTTGTCGGAGAACAGGATTCGCTTGCAGCCGATCGGGTAGTCCGGCCACACCTTCTCGAACAGGCCGGGCTTGGCCTTGGTCTGCCTGCGCATGTGCCACTTGGACACGCCACGGATCGCGGCGGCGAGCGGCTTGGCGTAGACCCAGGCCAGGCTGAGCCCTTCGACCACGCCGTACCAGGTGCCGCGCTCGGCCAATTCGGTCACCGGCAGCTTCTCGAACACCCGGTGGTGGCGTGCGGAGAACTCGCGATCCGGGCGCGGGATGATGTAGGGCGCGGTCCGCTGGAACAGCGTCAGCGTCTCCACCTTCGGCTGGATCTCGGGCACGAACTGGATCGCGCTGGCCCCGGTGCCGATCACCGCGACCCGCTTGCCCGCCAAATCGACATCGTGATCCCACTGCGCGGAGTGGAAACTGGTGCCCGCGAAGGAGTCCCGGCCCTCGATGGCGGGCAGTGCGGGCCGCGACAGCTGACCGACCGCCGAGACCAGCACGTCGACGACCACCGGCTCCCCCGTGCTCAGCTCGACGGTCCACTTCCCCGCCGCCTCGTCGAAGGCGGCGCCCACGACCTCGGTGCCGAAGCGGATGTGGCGGCGCACGTCGTACTTGTCGGTCACGTGCCGGATGTAGTCGAGAATCACCGGCTGCCGCGAGAAACGGTGCGGCCAGCGCGGATTCGGCTCGAAGGAATAGGAGTAGAACGGCGAGGGCACATCGCAGGCCGCGCCGGGATAGGTGTTCTCCCGCCACACACCGCCGACCTCGTCGGCCTTCTCGAACACCACGATGTCCTCGAAGCCCTGCTTCTTCAACTCGATGACGGCGGCCAGACCGCCGAAACCGCTACCGATGACCGCGATGGAGGGCTTCACATCTGCCTCACGTTCTCGAGGACCAGGCGCGCGCACCCGTCCGGTTCGTCACTGAAGGGCAGGTGCCCACAGCCGGGCAGATCGACGTGCCGCGCGAACGGCAGCACCACGCGGGCGCGTGCGCTCTGCGTGCGATGGATCAGCACGACATCGCGGGTGCCCCAGGCGATGGTCACCGGGATCTCGCGCAGCGCACCGAAATCCTCACCCGGGTTCAGCGTGTAGTTGTCGAAGTCGTCGCGGGCCGCGGTGAACGCCGTGGCGCCCGCGAGTCCGGCCAGGTCCATGCGCGCCGCCTCGGGGGTGACGCGGTCGGGTTTGCCGAACATGGACGAGAGCAGCGCGAACCGTCCGATCCGGTGGTCGACCGCCCGGCCGAGGACGGGACCGGCCAGACGGGCGGCACCGCGCATGCCGGTGAGCAGCCCCTGGGTCCAGCGCCGTCCGGCGGTGCCGTAGAAGCCGATCGGCGAGAAGGCGGTGACCGCCGAGGCCAGCCCGGAACGGCCGAGTTCGATCGCGATGCCACCGCCCATCGAACTGCCGACCACGTGCGGGCGGCGGATGTCGTTGTCGGACAGCCATCGGGTGAGCCAGTCGGCGTAGCCGCGCGGACCGGGTCGCACCCCGTCCAGCGCCGGGGATTCGCCGAAGCCGGGGAGATCGACCGCGATCACCTCGTGCTGTTCGGCGAGTCGGTCCAGGATCGGCGTGAACACCTGCCAGCGGCTGCCGAGACCGTGCACGAGCACGATCGGCGAGCCGCTACCTCGGCGACTGTAGGAGATCTGCGTCATCGCAGCCCTTCGTCCAGGAAACAGTTACTGCGTACGGTTTGTTGATTGCATCAGCTCGGACGCTCGTCGTCAATAGTGGATGTCTTCGGTCCGAGGCCGAGACCGCCGTCACAGTATCCCGCAAACAACCGTCAGGGCGTACGATTTCTCGGGTGACCGTGCAACGACCCCGCCGCACCCAGGCCGAGCGCCGGGCCTCGACCAGGGCCAGAATCTTGGCCTGCACCGCGGAATGCCTGCTCGAACGCGGCTACGCGGCCACCACCGTGAGCGCGGTGCAGGAGCGGGCCGGACTCGCCCGCGGCACCGTGCAGCACCACTTCCCCACCAGGGCAGAACTGCTCATCGCGGCGACCACCGAGGTCGTCGACATCCGGCTGGCGCGATTCCGGCACGAGGCCGAACTGCTCCCGCCCGGCCGCGACCGGCTGCAGTCCGTCGTCGATCTGGCCTGGCGCGATCTCAACAGCCCGGCCTTCTTCACCGCGCTGGATCTGTGGGTCGCCGCGCGCACCGACGCCGAACTGCGCGAACGGCTCGTGCACGAGGAGCGGCGGGTCTTCACCGAGATGCGCAGGCTCTACGTCGAGGTGCTCGGCGAGCCCTATGCCTCCGACCCACGCGCGGAGATCCTGGTCGAGTTCACCATCGACCTGCTGACCGGCCTGTCGATGACGGCCATGCTCACCGGCACCCTCGGTGAACGCGAGGCCGTCGTGCGGCGCTGGAAGCGCGCGCTGGCGGTGCTGGTGGGTCAGCTCCCCAGCGACGAGTTGCTCGACGGTTCCCCGTTGCCCGCCGCCGCGAACTGAGCGGCCGCCTGCCGGATTCCGGACAGGCCGGTCCAGTACAGCGCGACCGTGGTGTCGACCGCGTCGTCCTTCGGAATCGGCCGCCCGGCGTCGAGCCAGTGGCGCGCGGCCGCGTGACTGGCCCCGACCAGGCCGAACGCGCAGGTGTAGGCCCGTGCGTCCGGCATTCCCCGCGCGCGCAACTCGGCGCTGACCAGCACCGCGCATTCGGCCATCGCGTTGCGCACCCGCCACCGCACCACCGGTTCGCTGGGCACCGCCGATTCGAAGACCAGGGTGTGCCCGCCCGCGTCCTGGTCGACGAAGTCGAAGTAGGACAGCACGGCGCGCCGCACCTTCTGCTCCCCCGGCGGGCAGTTCAGCGCCTCGCGAGTGCCATCGACCATCCGGTCCAGATAGATCTGCAGCACGGCCAGATAGAGGTCCAGCTTGCTCGGAAAGTGCGTGTACAGCACCGGTTTGCTCATCCCGGCCCTGGTGCTGATGTCGTCCATGCTCGCGCCGTGATAGCCGTACACCACGAAGATCTCCCTGGCGGCGGTGAGCACGATCCGGCGTCGTTCGGCCCGGGCGGCTTCGGCCCGGGTGTCGCCGGGCAGGATGCTCACCATGTCAGCACCGGCTTGACCACTCGGCCCGCGCGCTGGTCGGCCAGCGCCGTGGCGATCTCGGCGTGCGGGTAGCGCGTGATGAGCCGCTCCACCGGGAACCGGCCCTCGGCGTGCAGGTCGAGCAGATGCGGAACGAACGCGGCCGGGACGCTGTCGCCTTCGAGGCAGCCACGAATCGTCTTGCCGCGCAGCACGATATCGCTGACGTCGATCGGCGGGGTACCGAGTCCGAGGCCGACGGCGACCACCGTGGCACCGATGCCGAGCGCGGCCACCGCGTCCCCGAGCACGGCCGGGATGCCGGTGGTGTCCAGCGCGTGGGTTGCGCCGCCACCGGTGAGTTCGCGGATGCGCGCCACGGTCTCTCCGTCGGCGGGGTCGAGCGCGGCTTCGGCGCCCAGTTCGAGCGCGAGTTCCCGACGCGCGGAGGACGTTTCGACGACGACCACCTGGACCCCGGCGATGGTGCGGGCGGCCAGCAGCGCGGCCATGCCGACCGCGCCCGCCCCGTACACGGCGAGCCACGCGCCCGGCTCGGGACGCAATGCGTTGAGCACCGCGCCCGCGCCGGTCTGGAAGCCGCAGCCGAACGGCGCCGCCAGCGCCAGGTCCACCGCGGGGTCGACCACGATGGTGTTGTCCTGGGTGGTCAGGGCGTAGCCGGCGAAGCTGGACTGGCCGAAGAATCCGTCCAGGATCGGCGCGCCGTCAACGGTCAGCCGGGGGAAGTCGTGGCCGCGGCGGCCGAACTGGTTGAGCGCGACGGACCGATGGCAGTAGGCCGGGCGTCCGGCGGTGCAGTTGGCGCAGGCGCCGCAGTGCCGGAACGTCAGCACCACATGGTCGCCGGGACGCGCGGTACGCACCTCGGGTCCGACCGCCTCGACCACGCCCGCGCCCTCGTGCCCGAGCAGGATCGGCCGGTCGGCGGCGCCGGCGCGGCGGGTCGCCAAGTCGGTGTGGCAGATCCCGGCGGCGGTGATCCGCACCAGGATCTCCCCCGCTCGGGGTTCGTCGATCTCGACCGGCTCGATCGAGAACTCCGCCTTCGGATCGCGGGACAGCACTGCCGTGGTGCGCATCAGGACACCCGTTCCAGCAGGAAGTAGAAGTGCTCGCCGCGGGACAGGACCAGCTCGGCGCGCCCGTTCATGATGCCCATCAGCGTGGTGGCGTCGAGCCATTTGAAGTGGTCGAACACGGCGCGGCCGTCGTAGACCATGGTCGCGGTGACCTCGCCGCGGAACTCGATGTTCCACAGCGTCGCCTCGCCCTGTCCCAGTTCGACATTCGAGAACAGCGTGCCGTCCTCGGCGCGACAGATCAGCGGCTTGGCATCGTCGACGGCGAGGAAGTCCTTGCCGTACCACCGGCTCGCGGGCAGGGCCCGGCACAGCGGATGACCGGTCTGGAAGGCGTCACCGTGCCAGGAGCCGAGGATCTCTTCGGCGCGGGCCGGGCGTAGCCGGGTCCACAGGTCGTCCAGTTCGGTGGTCGAGACCCCCTCGGCCTGTTCCCGGAGTTGTTGCCAGCGTGGCTTGTCCGCGCCCATCGTGTCCTCGTCTCACCGATCGCCAACCATGCGGTTCGCGAATCGACCATAGTTCCGAACCAGATGGTTCGGCAAGGGGTACCATTCGGCCATGCGTGCGGCAGGGGCGGCGACCAGGGAACGAATACTGGCCGCGGCGAAGGCGGAGTTCGCGCGGTATGGTATCGCGGGCGCCCGGATCAACCGGATCGCGGCGGCGGCGCGCGCCAGCAAGGACCGTCTCTACGCCTATTTTCCCGGGAAGAACGAACTCTACGCCGCGGTCACCGAGCGCTGGACCGGTGAGGCCAGCGCCGAGACCGCGCTCAGCGCCGAGGACGTGCCCGCCTACGTCGGCCGGCTGTTCGACCACTTCATCGCCCACCCCGACAATGCCCGCCTCCAGGCCTGGGCCGATCTGGAACCCTCCGGCGACCACATCGCCCAGGCACTGCGCGCCACGCTCGAGACCAAACACGCCGAACTGCGCCGCGGCCAGCGCGCGGGCCTGATCACCGCCGACATCGCCGCCCCCCTGCTGTTGCGCATGCTCACCGACCTCGCCCGCACCACCGCCACCCGCGCCCGCCTCGCCGCCGAACACTCCGGCGGCGATCAGCTGGCCGCCCAGCGAGCGGCGACAGTCCTTGCCGCCCAACGCATCACGGCCCCCTAGCCCGCGTCAGGATCCGGTCGCGAGGTCGATCATGTAGGCGGTCGCGGCGACGGCGAGCAGCAGGAACAGGCCAGGGAAGGCGATCTTGTAGAGCACGCGCGCTCGCAGATGCGCGATCACGGCGCCGACGAAGAACAGGATCAAACCCGCCCCGGCCGCTACGCCCAGCCACGGGATCACGGTCGCTCCGACGACGAGACCGAGCGCACCGGCCAGTTTCGCGGTCGCGAGGTAGGGCAGAGTGCTCGCGGGAAGGTGGACTTCGCCGGAGTTCTTCACCACGAACTCCGCCTTGGCATAGTCGGCGACGGCGATGAACGCGTTGGCCGCGATGCACGCGATCGTGGCGACGAGTAGGGCGTTTTGTAGGGTCATCGGCGGGGTGCCTCCTCTGGTGGCGTCGAGCATCGGAATCGAGATGGTGGTCTCGTCCATCCCGACGTCCCGCACTCCGGAAAGGTGACACCCGGTGGTTACAGCTGCCGAATTCGAAACAGAACGCCCGCGATTGACCGCGATCGCGTTCCGTCTGCTCGGCTCGATCCACGACGCGGAAGACGCCGTGCAGGCCACCTGGCTCAAAGCATCGACCGGCGACCCCGGTGAGCTCAGGAACCCCGCGGCCTGGCTGACCACCGTCGTGACCCGCATCTGCCTCGACCAGCTCAGGGCACGGCAGCGCCGACGGGAAGAACCCCTGCTCGCCGACCTGATCCCCGCCGAGGCGCTCGCGGCCGACGAGCACTATCTGCGACAGGAACGCGTCGGCCGAGCGCTGATGGTGGTCCTGCATCAGCTGACGCCGCCACAGCGCGTCGCCTACGTTCTCCACGATCTGTTCGACATCCCGTTCCATGCGGTGGCGGAGACGCTCGGCACCAGCCCGGACAGTGCCAAGAAGCACGCCAGCCGCGCACGCGCCCGAATCACCCGGACCACCCCCGCCCAGCACGCCACCGCCCCGCCCACCGACCACGCGGTCATCGATGCCTTCCTCGCCGCGGCGGCCGGCGGCGACATCGACCGAATGCTGTCGCTGATGACCGCGGACTGTGTCCGAACCGCCGATCCGGCCCTCCTCCCACCCGGCACACCCTCGATCGTCTCCGGCGCCGCCGCGGTCGCCGAGGAGACGACCCGATTCGCCGACCGCATCAGAGCGAGCACACCGATGCTCGTCGACGATCGATGGGCCCAGGTCATCGCTCCGGGCGGTCACCTGCTCGCGATCATCGACATCGTCACCAGCGGCGGACGAGTCGCCCGGATCGACATCAACCGAGCGTCGGCGGGGACAGAATGCGCGATGCCGTCGACCCCGATCACCGCCGCGTGGGCATCCAGGTACATGTCCCCGTAGAGCCCTCGGGCGTCCGGCCGGACAAGTCGATCCCTTACCGGTGAAGCGAGGCTGGCCAGGGCGCACAGCTTCCATGGCGGCCGCCCTGGACTGCGCTATCGGTTCAGCGCCGCCTCGTACGCCGCTTGCAGTTGCGCGGAAGCGCGGGGAGCCCACGGATCAGGCCGCGGGATGCCCAGGTGGAGCTCACGCAACTCGTCCATCAGCCCGTCCACCAGTTCCGGCCCCCCGTCGCGCAGCAGCTCGACGCGGACCCGCAGCTCTTCGGTACCGTCCCGGTGCGCAAGGCCCCATGTCCCGAGTGCGACCAGGATGGGCAAGGTCTGGATGCCCGCCTCGGTGAGTGAATAGGAGCCGCGCTGACCCCGGACGGCCTCGGCCTTGGTGAGCAGCCCGGCCTCGACGAGCGACCGCAGCCTGCTGCTGAGAATGTTGGAGGCGATCCCCTCCTCGGAGTGGGTGAGCAGGTCCCGGAAGCTGCGCCGATTACCGAAGATCACATCGCGCAGCACGATCAGACTCCACGGATCGCCGAGCGCCTCCACCGTGGCATTGATCGCGCAACCACTGCGTGGTCCCTTCGTGCGCATCCGGCTCCTTCCAAGTACTTGCGAATCGCAACCACTACAGCGTAGCGTGCCTGAAGTAGTTGCAGATCACAATCACTTGGAGGAAGTGGACATGTCGGCGGTACGGGTACACAACATGGGGATCTCGCTGGACGGCTACGCGACCGGCGAGGGCCAGTCGCTGGATGAACCCTTCGGTCATGCCGGGACACGACTGCTCGACTGGATGATCGACGGCACCAGATTCGGGCGACGCATCCACGGCGAGTCCGGGGGCCTGCGCACGGTGGACGACGCCTACGTCGAGCAGTGGCAGCCCGGAATCGGCGTCGAGATCATGGGCCGCAACAAGTTCGCGCCCCACCGCGGCCCCTGGACCGACCACGAATGGCGGGGCTGGTGGGGCGACGAACCGCCCTTCGGCACCCCCGTCGTGGTGCTCACCCACCACCCACGACCCAGCATCGAGTTCGCCAACGGCACCGTCTTCCACTTCCTCGACGCCTCCCCGGCCGACGCCCTCGCGGCAGCCCGCCAATTCGCCGCCGAACGCGACGATCTCGGCGACGACGTCCGAATCGGCGGCGGACCGACCACCGTGCGGGAGTTCCTGGCCGCGGACCTGATCGACCACCTCCACCTGGCCGTCGTACCGATCGTGCTGGGACGCGGCGAACGACTCTGGGACGGCCTCGAAGCCATCGAAGACCGATTCCACGTCGAGTCCGTCAGCTCACCCAGCGGCGTGGTCCACGTGACTTTCACCCGCGAGGCGTGAGCACATGCGGGTAGAAGCGAGGCATCGGCACTAGCTGCGGCCACCGCGTTTCGGTCGCAGGAGGTCGGCGCCGTTGCGTCGTAGCGCGCTCGCCGCGGTCTGCCACCAGGCACGCTTCAGGTCGGGGTCGTGTCCGTTGCCCAGTCGATGCAGTTGATCGGTGTGCCACTGCAATTCGACGAGGCTCTGCAGTGGGCGGATCCGTGACGCGGTCGCGAACGGTACCCGGACCCTGCCCTCGGCCAGTCGAGTGCGACGTTCCCGCAGCACGGTGTCGCCCGCATCGGGGTCGAGACAGGTGGGCCGACCCAGTCCGACCATGTCGCAATCACCAGAGGCGACCGCTTCCCGCATCGCCGTCACCGTCCGGAAGCCGCCGGTGACCGCGACCGGGACCGAACCCGCCAGCTCGGCGACGGTGCGCGCGTAGTCGAGGAAGTACGCCTCCCTGGCCGAGGCCGACGCCGTGACCGGACCCATCATCGCGGGACTCTCGTAGGAACCCCCGCTGATCTCGAGCAGGTCGATTCCCTCGGCGACCAGCGCCGACACCACATCGCGGGACTCGTCCTCGGTGCAGCCGCCCCGCTGGAAGTCGGCCGAATTCAGTTTCACGCCAACGGCGAACCCCGGATTCACCCGAGACCGGACCGCGCGCACGATCTCGAGCAGGAACCGGCGCCGTCGCACCGGATCGCCACCCCATTCGTCGTCGCGCTGGTTGGTCGATGGCGAGAGGAACTGGGTGATCAAGTAGCCGTGCGCGGCATGGATCTGCACACCGGCGAAGCCCGCGGCCTCGCACACGGCGGCCGCGTCGGCGAACCGGGTGACGATCTCCTCGATCTCCGGTCCGGTCAGCGCCCGCGGCCGGGTCGCGCCGGGGACATCGAGCGCGATCGCGCTCGGTGCGACAGGAGTGGTGCGAGCGAGCGGGTTCGACTGACGCCCTGGATGATTGAGCTGCACCCAGCACGCGGTGTCGACGCGGTCGAACGCGGACGCCACACGGCGGAGCTGTTCGAGGTGCCGGTCGTCTTCGATGACCATGTTGCCCGGCTCGCCGAGATGGCCTCGGTCGACCATCACATTGCCGGTCACCACCAGGCCGAAGCCACCGCTCGCCCACCGCCGGTAGAGCTGTTCGAGCGCGGGGGTCGGACCGTGGCCGGCGTCGGCGAGCGCCTCGCTCATCGCCGATTTCATGATCCGGTTGGGCAGGGACGCACCGCAGGGCAGTGCGAGCGCATCGGTCAGCGCGATGGTGGTGTTCGACATCAGTTGTTTCCTTTTCCGCGCACCAGCGCGCGCACCGCCGGGTGCAGCCCGGACACTTTCTCGTAGATTCCCGCGGCGCCGCGGGTGGTGGCGAGGGCACCGGCCAGCCAACTCGGCGCATACACCGACGACGATCGGCGGGCGATGCCCTCGACGATGGCCTTGCCCGCCGCGTCGACGGGAGCAGGACGGCCGATCGGGCCCGGCATCGCCGCCCAGATGTCGGCGACGTGGGCGATCGCGTTGTGCGCCATGGGCGTATCGATCACGCCGAAGTACGCGACACCGACCGCGATACCCGTCGGCGCGAGTTCGATCCGTAAGCTGCGCGCGAATCCGTCGACCGCGTGCTTGCTCGCCACATACGACGCGATCGTCGGCACCGGGACGAGCCCGGCCACCGATGACACGCACAGCACGTAGCCCCTGGACTCGGCCAGGTACGGCAGCGCCGCGTGCACGGTGTGGAACACGCCGAGCACATTCACCTCGAGCAACCGGGCGAACTGCTTCGATGTCGTCTGTGCGACGGTCGCCGACGGGTCCATCACACCCGCGTTGGCGACGACCACATCCAGTCGTCCGAAGTGTTCGGCCGCCGCGGCGACAGCGGCGGTGATCGCCGCCTCGTCGGACACGTCGGCGACGAAGGCCGCCGACGCACCGCCGAGTTCGGCGGCCAGCGCGTCGACGGTGTCGGCGACCCGGTCGACCAGCGCGACCCGGGCGCCGCGGGCGACGAGTTTGCGGGCCACGTCGGCGCCGATCCCCTGGCCCGCGCCGGTGATCAGGACAACGGCGTCCACGATCGAATCAGCCACATCAATTCCTTCTCGCTGTCAGTGACCGCCATCACGGCAAGTCGATGACTTGGAATGTACGGACCACTCCCCGACTCGGTCAAGTCAGTGACTTGGCACTGGGTGATTACCTATGCTCGCGGGTATGGAGACCATTCCGAAAGCGTCGCGATGAGCCGCAAGGCGACGACGCCCACCGTGGCGCGCGACGCGATTCTCGACGCGACCGTGGACTCCCTGGCCGAACACGGGTACGCGGGCATCTCCGTGCGCGCGGTCGCCCGCAGGGCCGGGGTGAGCCAGGGCGCGCTGCAGCATCATTTCCCCACCAGGACAGTGCTGGTGGAGGCCGCGTTGCTCCAGCTCGCGGCGCGATTGTTCGAGCAGGCCCAGAAGCGCATGCTCACGCTCCCCGATGCCCAGCCGCAGCGTGGTGAGGAAGTGCTCGACATGCTCTGGGAGATCCACAATCTGCCCATCGCCCACGTCATCACCGAACTGCTCGTGGCCGCGCGCACCGACACCGACCTGCGCGCCACCATCACCGCGGGCGTCGACACCGCCCACGCCCTGACCATCGCGATGGTCGAGCAGGCACTCCCCGATCTCGCCGCCCGACCCGACTTCACCGACTGGGTCCTCACCTGCGTGGCGACCATGCGGGGCCTGGTCGTCGTCGCGTCGCTGCCCACGGCACCGTCGAGCGGCGTCGACTGGCCGCAGACCCGCGCACTCCTCCTGCGCACCATCTCGACCCCGGCAGATCACGGGTAGGGCAGCGCCCCGACCGTCACGACGCCCTGACCAGCTCGAACGTGGCGGAAGGTCGAGACACGTCGAGGCCACCGACCTGATCCATCTTCCGAGCACCGATCTCGGCCCGTTCGAATGCCTCGGCTGCACCGAGCACCCTCGAGAGCCAAGCGCCGTCGCTGATTCCCGTTATGAACCCACAACACGCGCTGACGGCCCGGAGTTGATCCCCAGGTCACCCGCGTTCCCATCTTCGATATGCCCCGCCGAGGGCACCAGAACTTCTCGGTCGGGCATTGCCGAGTAGGTCACCACGAGTGGAGCATGATCGGAGAGCCGCTCGGCGGGCGACGGTTCCTTGTCGACGACGACAGACGTGGCCAGGCGGGCGAGACCGGGTGTCGCGAGCTGGTGGTCCACCCGCCAACCCACATCCTTGGCGAACGATCGACCCGCCCAACTCCACCACGTGAGCGGACCCGGACGATCACCGTGCACCTGTCGCACCACATCGACGAGCCGACGCGTGCCGAGAACCGAACTGAACCACTCACGGTCGACAGGCAGGAACCCGTCCATCGTGCGAGCGGCACGCCAGTTGGTCACATCATGGCGGGTGTGCGCGATGTTCAGATCCCCGGTGAGCACGAACTCACGTCCCGCACTCAGCGCCGCGAGCCGGTTCCGATGCACTTCACGGGCGAACGCCGCGAGGAACCTCTGCTTCCGTTCATACTTGACCCCACCATCGGGCTGTTCACGCATCGACCCCGGACGCTGCAGATGCGCGGGCAGACCACCCTTGGGCAAATAGAGACAGCCCACCGTCACCGGCCGGTCGGCCAAATCGACCTCGATATAGCGTCCCTGTGCGGCGAACTCACCGAGTCCGCGGGCCCTGGGAGGGTGGGTCACCCACGTCCGCACGGCAGCGGCGGGAACCCTCGTCAGTACGGCCACACCGTTACGACCGGCCACCGAACCCACATCCACCGCCGCCGAATACCCCGGGAAGGCGCCCAACTCAGCTGCGGGACAACGCAACTCCTGCAACGCGACCACATCGACCGACCGCGCCCGCAACCACTGGTCGAAACCACGACGACGTGCCGCGCGGATTCCATTCACGTTGAACGTGGCGACAGTGAGAGAATCAGCGACCGACGAACCCATGGCAACACTGTGCCGGAGTCCCCCGTCACCCGCACGGGCAGCACCGGTACGCGACTTCATGGTGCCCGACACCTTGGACCTGCTCCCCGCCACCCGACTCCTTCGATGCGCACGGCTGCTGCCGTGCATCGGGCTGCCCAGCCGGGGGCCTGGGAGTGCAGCCTCATTCCACTGCAACCAAGGCAAACTCGGGGCAAGTTCACCCGCACCCGCTGAACTGACAGACGATGGGAGAGCAAAGGTTTCGTACGCTGGCTATTGCTGAGGTCAGGCTTGATACGCTCGATCGGCCGTGGCAAGGGATACGGCACGCGAGTATCAGGGGGCGAAGTTGCGCAGGTTGGCTACTGCTGGGGTTGTCGTAGCGGCGTTGAGCGTCTCAGCATGTGCCACAGAGCAGCAGGGTCATCCCACCCCCGTCCCATCCTCATCGTCGGCGCCAACCACGACCACAACGCCCGTGAACCGGCCTGCCGTGTGGTCGATCGACTTCGATCTCGGCGCAGCAGAGGTCGCCGTGGTGGGCGACGTGGTCATCACTCCGCGCAAGAGCTCCTTCATCGCGGTGGACCGTGCCTCCGGCCGTGAGCGGTGGCGCCGAGATCAGAAGATCACCAACGGAGTGGGATTCGAGTATCGGATCAGCGGCGAGCTGGTCGTGCTCTCCGAGCGTCGAGCCGCATCCAGCGACCCCACCTTGTTCGAAGTGATCGAGGTGGCCACCGGCCGCACCCGGTGGCAGGCCAGTGCGAATTACCTGAACGTCTATGGTGACGCGGTGTACCAGACCCAGTGCACGGCAATGGGTACGTCCGACGTGCAGTGCACGACGATGCGACACGACATCGCCGATGGAAAGGCGACGTGGCCGCGCCCCGCGGACGGCACACTCGGCGATGACAAGATCGGAACCTGGCACCAGCAGGCTCCACCGGAATCCGAGCATCTACCCATCTGGGTGGGGTCATCGCCGGCGGGTCCCGAAGACCGGCCGTGGGCCTCGGTAGCGACCGCCACCGGTCACGTTCTCCCTGGACGCAGCGCCAATCACGCCTGGTACGCCTTCAGCGTCGGCGAGCTGCTCATCAACACCGACCACGACCGGAACGAGGACCGCTGCGAAATCGCCCTGGAGGCGATCAACGGCTCGACCGGAACCCGACAGTGGTCCGCATCTGTACACGGCGGCCGACGCAAAGAGAACAACGAATGCCAGAAGAGGCTGAGCGGGTCGGAGCTCACCCCGGTAATCGGCACCGGCTCGAGGATCGCGGCCGTCACCGCTGACGGAACTCCTCAACTGTTCGATCTGACAACGGGTTCCACGGTCTGGACGGCCTCCGATCGCGGCACTCCCCTGGACGGTGACGAACGATCGCTTCTGGTCAGCGAATTCGCCGACCAGGGCGCCTTGTCACTCCTGGATCTCGAGACCGGGAAGACGAAGTGGTCGGTACCCGATCCGGGATTCGCCCCCTACCCGAGCGACCGGACGACTTTTCTGGTCGGCGATCGTGTTGTCGTGGGCGGCCCGATTCGGACCGGCGAATACGCCGGCCGACCGACCACGATCATCTACGACCGCGAAACGGGTCGCGAAATCGATCGGCATGTCGGCTGGCTGCAAGGTGCGGGTGCTGACTGGCTGGCACTGGCGGTGAGTACGGGCAGCGGGCCCGACGAACTCCAGTTCCATCGCTGACCACGGAAGAAGCAGCGGGCACGAATCGGGGTGAATCTCCTCGGTCCGAGCCGAGCGGCCGACTCCACCCCAGGTCCGTGAGGGCGACGCGGACCGCAGCGCGAGCACGAGCAGACCTGCTGGCAGCAGGACCGCGAGGCCGAGCAGCGCGAGCAGGATCGCGGCGGTCCGGGGCGCGAGGTGATCGACCATGGCGACGTGGACGAGGAAGTGCGGGACGGCCCAAACCGAGTACATGACCAGCGCGGTGCGGGTCAACCAGGGACTCATCCGGATGGTGGCCGCGCCGAGGACCACGGCGCTGGCCAGCGTCATCGCGCCGTAGTCGCGCATCAGATGCTCGTTGTAGGCCATACCCATGCCGACCACTTCGAGCGCGAAGAAACTCGCCGGGAAGAACAGCGCCCACACGCCGACAACCAGCTGGGACACGGTGAGGAACCCCAGGCCCGCACGAAGCCACCCGTACATCACCGGGCCCCTTCCCGCGCGGCGAGAAACTCCTCGAAGGTGATCCGCCCGTCCGCGCGCTCCGGCGTGAGCTGCTTGCCCGCGCGGAAGTCCCGGATCACCTTGCCGGGCAAAGGAACCGCCCACACCGGTCTGCGGCGGCCGACGGCCCGCAGGTACATCCGGGCCAGGTCGGTGGCCGCGTGTATCTGCGGGCCGCCCAGATCCGGTAGGCGGCCTCTCGCGGGACCCTCCGTGGTCGCGACGAGCCGACCGGCCACGTCGGTGACGTCGATCGGCTGGAAGGACACCTTCGACGGCATGACGGTGAACGGCAATTTCCGCTGGGCGTCGCAGATCTCGGCGATCAGATCGTGGAATTGCGTGGTCCGTAGGATGGTCCACGGCAGCCCGGATCGCTGAATCAGGGCTTCGCACTCCACTTTCGCGCGGTAATAGCCGAGCGCGTGGCCGTCGATACCGACGATCGACAGGTACACCAGGTGCGGCCGGCCCGACGCCTGCGCGGCCTCGATCAAGGCACGGGTCGCGGTCACATCACCGCGCCCATTGGTCGTGGCCAAATGGATGACCAGATCGACACCGTCGACCGCTTCTGCCAGCCCGCTGCCGGTGCGCAGGTCGCCGACCATCCAGGGGTGCGCCGCCGACGCACGTTCCGAGCGGGTCAACACCCGCACATCATCGCCCACATCGAGCAGCTGTGGCACCAGCGCGCGCCCGAGCCGACCGGTGCCGCCGGTGACCAATATCCGCTTCGTCATCTGTTCCTCCGTTGTGGCTGAAGAGCCTTGCACCACTAGGAACCGAACAGCTCCCCCGAATGTGACAGCCGATCCACCTGCGCACCGAGGAACCGGAGCTTGTCCGGGTTGGCGATGATCCGGATACAGCTGATCCGGCCGTCCACGATCTCCGGAACCAACACTCCGACCAGCGTCGACCCGTCCTGGGCCAACACCGCGGGCACGCCGTTCACTTCCCGCACCGCCAGGGCGAGACCCTCGCCGAACCGGCGCGCGGCGGTGGCAAGGTACCTGGCCACCCTGTCGGCACCACGGACCGGCAGCCGGGCGACAGCCGCGGCGCCACCGCCGTCGGCCACCGAGATGACATCGTCGGCCAGCATGCGCTCCAGACCCGTGAGGTCACCGCCGCGGGCGGCGTCGAGGAACCGTTCGACCAGGGCCCTGGTGTCGGCGGAGTCGGCGTTCTCCCGTGGCAGGTCGGCGGCAGCGACCCGCTTGCGGGCACGACTGTGCAACTGACGGCAGTTCGCCGCCGACAGCTCGATCAGCTCGGCCACCTCACGATGGCTGTACCCGAAGGCCTCACGCAGCACGAACACTGCCCGCTCCTGCGGCGTGAGCCGCTCGGCGAGCACGAGAAAGCCGAGCGAAACGGTGTCGCGCTGCTCGACCGCTTCCACAGGTCCCAGCGCACTGTCCGAGGTCATCACCGGTTCCGGCAACCACTGCCCGACATACCGTTCACGCCGACCGGCCGCCGAACCCAGCCGGTTCCAGCACAGGTTGGTGGTGACCTTCACCAACCACGCGGCCGGATCCCGGACCATGCCGGGTTCGGTGCCGTGCCATCGCAGAAACGCGTCTTGAACGATGTCCTCGGCGTCCGTGGCAGAGCCGAGCATCCGGTACGCCAGCCCGAAGATCCGTGACCGCTGCCGCTCGAACTCGCCGACAGCCGCATCGCCTCCGGCGTCCTCGGCCACCACCCACCATCCGTCCTCGACGTATTCCACTCACTGCGACACCGATACGCCGAATACTGGCACATCTCCTCGTGACCGTGTCGATGACGAGACCGTGGTCACGAGCCGAAATTCGGGCACAGATTCGTGGTCGCCGCGCTGACGAACAGCGTGCCCTGATCGAACTGGTAGCTCTCCTCGATCGCGGAAGTCTCGTCGAGCACGGACACGCCGGCACGCAGGCGTTTACACGTCGCGTGGCCCGCGGCGACCATCTCCTCCTCCGTCTTCCCCGGCAGGACCGCGTCGTTGATCCTGATCTCCTCGAGGAACGACGCGTCGTCGGCGCTGATCTCGGCGTCGACGGTGCGGGCCTTGGTGACGTCGGCGCTGCGGGGCTCGGTTGCCGGGTCGCATCCCGCGACCGCGGCACCGAGAACCGCGAGCGCCAAGCTCACCACTACCACCTTGGCACGCAACTGAATTCGGCGTACGGACATCGTGTTGCCTCTGATCTCGAGCAGGGGGACCGATTCCCTCGATCGATCCTCTCCGACACCGTTTCCGGTGTGACGTCAACGATCCCGCAGCAAGCGACTGTCCGAAACCCACCCCAGGGTTGGAGCGCCCCAACCCGAGGGTGAACCGGGCTATTTCACCTCGGAGCGGCGCAGCAGCACCAGGCCGATGGCGAGCGGGATGATGATCCAGATCATCGTGGTCGATCCGAGCTGTGCCCACTCCTGTGCCGAGGCGGTTCGACCCTCGAACAGTGCGATCTGCGTGTGGTTCCAGTCGATCCAGGGCTGGAGGTCGGTGAACCATTCCCGCACCCGGGCCAACAGCACCAGGATGCCGGAGAGCACGAACGACAGCGCGAAGTAGCCGACGATGGCGGCCGCGGAGTTGCGCAGCACCACGCCCAGGGTGAATCCGATGGCCATCCCCATCAGGTTGCCCAGGACGATCTGAACCGCGTGCGCCGGTCCGATGTTCCACACCGTGTCGGCTCCGGCGAGGGCGGAGCCGACCGAGTTGCCGACGGCTCCGATCGTGAACGCCACCAGCATGGAGACGATTCCGACGATGACGGTCGCGATCGCCTTGGCGCCGATGACTCGCCCCCGGCTGGGTACGAGTGTGAACGTCGTCAGTCCGCTGCGCTGACTCCACTCGCTGGTGACCGCGAGGATCGCGATCATGGGCAGGATCAGCGTCATCGGGAAGCCGAGCGCGGTGGCGAGGGTCTCGTAGCTGAGCTCGGGCGCGAAGATGACGGCGGCCGCGGTCGCCACGACCGAGAGGATGCCGATGCTCGTGAGCAGCCAGAAGCCCGAGCGTGTGTCGAACATCTTGCGCAGCTCGACGGCGGTGAGCCGGCTGGTCGGGATCGGAGGTATGGCGCGGTCGGCGGACGTGGTGGTCCGGATGGTCTGGGTGGTCATGCTGCTGCTCCCCCTTCGGGAATGTTGTTGTCGCGCTGGGATTCCGCGGTGAGCTCGAGGAACATCTCCTCCAGACCGGCGCCGTCCGCAGCGCGCAGTTCGGTCAGGGCGATACCGGCCGCGAACGCGACCCGGCCGACGTGGTGGGGGTCCGCGTGAGTGTGGAGCGAGCCGCCGCCCGGGGACGAGGCGCCGATGCCCGCGTCCGCGAGGGCGCCGGCCAGCCGGGTGTTGTCCGCGGACGAGACGACCGTCCCGGCGGTCGACAGCAGATCCTGCTTGGTCCCCGCGGCGACGATCCGGCCGTTCCCGATCACGACCAGGTCGTCGGCGATGACCTCGATCTCGTGCAGCAGGTGCGAGGACAACAGCACCGTGCCGCCCTGATCGGCGAACTCGCGTAACAGGTCACGCATCCAGCGGATGCCCGCGGGGTCGAGTCCGTTGGCGGGCTCGTCGAGGACCAGGACGGTGGGGTCGCCGAGGAGCGCGGTCGCGATGCCGAGCCGCTGCCGCATGCCGAGGGAGTAGTTGCGGATCCTGCTGTCGCCCTCCTTCTCCGTCAGCGACACCCGGCGCAACATCTCGGGCACCCGGCTGGTCGGCAGCCCCATGGTGCGGGCCGCGACGGTGAGCACCTCGCGGCCGGTGCGGCCGGCGTGCTGGGCCGAGGCATCGAGGAGTACGCCGATCTCCCTGCCCGGGTTCGGCAGGTCGGCGTACCGGCTGCCGAGCACCTCCGCGTGGCCGGAGGTGGCTGGGCTCAGGCCGACCATGATCCGCATCGTGGTCGACTTGCCTGCCCCGTTGGGGCCGAGGAAGCCGGTCACGCGGCCCGGTCGGGCGGTGAACGAGACGTTGTCGACGGCGGTCACGCCGCGATAACTCTTGGTCAGGTGGTCGACGGTGATCATGAGTAGAAGCCTCGCCCCTACCGACTCCCGCCACATCGGCGTCGAGGCCGGATCCGCCCCGCCCATGGGACGAGGCGGCGTCTCGTTCTTCCGGAGGGTCTCAGACGCCTCGGCAGTCCCTACGCTGAGTGGGTGATCCCCACCGCCCTGCGCTCGCTCTGGGACGAGCCCCGCGCCGCCGACCCGCCTGAACAGACGTGGCGCGACTGGGTGCTGGTCGGCGTGGTGATGGTGACGGCGCTGCTCGAAGGAACCTTCCGCGAGGACGTCACCTGGCGACCGCTCGTGACGATCGTGACGGTCGGACTCGCGCCGGTGCTGCTGTGGCGGCGGACCCATCCGTTGGTCTGCGTCGTGGTGGGCTTCGGCACCGGCATGGCGTTGGCACTGGCGAGCCAGCTGGCCGGAATCCCGGGTGTGGGCCTGCACACGATGAGCTTCATCCTGGTGCTCGTCTACGCGCTGGTCCGCTGGGGTTCGGGGCGTCAGATCGTGATCGGGCTGGCGGTGGTGGCGGTCGGTGCGGCAGTGAGCATCGCGACCGACTACACCGGGCCGACCGAGCTCTTCGGCGGGCTCGCCGTCCTGGCGGCGGTGGCGGCGGGAGGAGCGGCGTTCCGCTATCGCGCCGAGAGCTGGCGCCGGGCGCTCGACCAGGTCCGCAGCCAGGAGCGCGTCGGCCTCGCGCGCGAACTGCACGACTCGGTCGCCCACCACGTCTCGGCGATCACCGTGCAAGCGCAGGCCGGCCGGGCGATGGCAAGGAAGCGACCTGAAGCGGCACTCGAGGCGCTTTCGGTCATCGAAGGCGAAGCGTCGCGGGCGCTGGCGGAGATGCGGGCGATGGTCCGGGTGCTGCGCGACGGAGCACCGGCGGAGTACGCTCCCCAACCCGGCGTCGCCGACCTGGTGTCCCTCGCCCGCCGCGACCCGGACCCCGTCGTCGACGTCGAGTTGGCCGGTGATCTTGCCGGACTACGGACCCAGGTCGACGCAGCCGTGTACCGGATAGCGCAGGAGTCACTGACCAACGCGCTACGGCACGCCCGAAACGCCTCACGGGTGGAGATCCAGGTCGCCGAGAGCGCGGGAAGGCTGCGGATCCGCGTGACCGACGACGGCCGGATCGACCCGGCGCGGCCGACGACTCACGGCTTCGGACTGCTCGGAATGACCGAGCGTGTGCGGCTGCTCGGCGGCACGCTGCGCGCCGGGCCGATGCCCGGGGGCGGGTGGGCGGTCGACGCCGAGCTACCGACGGAGACACCCCGATGACAGTGCGCGTGCTGGTGGCCGACGACCAAGACCTGGTGCGCACCGGCCTGTCGATGATCCTCGACGCCGAGCCCGACATCGAGGTCGTCGGCCAAGCCGCCGACGGCAAGACCGCCGTCGAACTGGCACGTCAGCTCCGCCCCGACGTGTGCCTGGTCGACATTCGGATGCCCGGGCTGGACGGCATCGAGGTGACCGAACTCCTTGCGGGACGGGATGTCCTGGACCCGATCGCGGTGGTCGTGATCACGACCTTCGACCTGGACGAGTACGTCCACGGCGCGCTTCGAGCCGGCGCCCGAGGATTCCTCCTCAAGGACGCCGGGCCCGAACTCCTGGTGCAGGCCGTCCACGCCGCCGCCGTCGGCGATGCCCTGATCGCGCCGAACATCACCCGCCGACTGCTGGCGACCCTCGCCACGGGGACCCCATCGAAACCCCGTCCCCAACCGACCACCCCGCTCACCCAACGCGAGGAAGAAGTCCTGAAACTGGTCGCCATCGGCCGCACGAACGCCGAGATCGCCACCGAACTGTTCATCGGTTTGACCACCGCCAAAACCCACGTCGCCAGCCTGCTGACCAAGCTCGGCGCCCGGAACAGGGTCGAGATCGCGATGTGGGCCTACGACACCGGCCGGGTGGGGCACTGAACGGGTAGGAACGGGCTCGAGCCGGCCGACCAGCCCTTCGGCCAGTGCCTACCCGCCGATCGCATTCCATCGCAGCAGTTGCGCGCTCACCATTTCGGGCGTGGGAACTCGAGGCGCGGGGGCCGCTCTCGATCATCTCGCTGCCTGTGCTCGAGAGCATCTTCGGCGAAGAAGTCCCGATCGCGGTGGACGAGTTCGTTGAACTCGCGGAGTCCCGCAGCCAGCCGCGCTTCAACCGTTGCGTCTTCACGCAGCTTTGCGAGATCCCGAAATCCTTCGCGATCCGCGTCAACGTTCCTCACAGGGCAGGAGTCAACCGAACAGGGGGGGCAGTCCCGTGCCTGCAGTGGGAGATGAATGATCGCGGCGACGACTCAGTGTGGATATGCGCCCAGCTGCCGTAGCAGGGAGAAGATGTCGACAACCCCCCATATCTGCGCGATCCGACCGTTCACGAAGTGGAACATGAACATCTCGTTGTATTCGACGCGTTTGCCGGTCGCTGCGATACCCATGAACTCTCCGCGGTGGGTGCCCGTTACCGTGGACCGACCGACGACCTTGTCGTCTTCGGCGACCATATCCTCGAGCTCGACATGAACGTCAGGGAAGACCCGCAGGAGGTTTGCCCACACCTGCTCGACAGCGGCCACCCCAGTCTCCGGAGTCGGCAGTGGAGTCCACAGCATGACGTCGGACCAGGCGATCTCACGGATTGTGCGTGAGATCACCTGGTGGTCACCGGTGTTCACGACTTCGTGAAATCGCCTGACGATCTCCTTGTTGGTGTTCTCCGTGGCGGGCGGCATCGGCTTCTCCTCGATTTCGGTAGGTCGTACTCGGAGAGGGGTAGTTGTACGGTCAGCTCCGCTGCGGGGCGGGACTCGTCGACCGCTTGTGCAGGGCGGGTGCGGATCGCCACCGGATCAGTTCGTGTGGGTCGGCGGGCCAGTTCACGGCCGCGACACACAACATGATCACCAGATGCAGTGGCGCCGATACCTCTTCGTAGACCGGCGCATCATCGATGACATGCGTTGTCACCGCGCCGGTGAGCAGCAGCACCAACCCCGCGGCGCCGAGGAATCTGGACTGCCGGCGCGGAACAACCAACAGAATCGCGCACACCAGCTCCATCGCCCCGACCAGGTAACGCATATTCGGGTCGAAGCCCCAGTCGGCGAACTTCTCGGAGTAGGCGGGCCCGAAGAAGGTCTCCCCCGGCCAGAATTTGGTCGCGAACCCGACGAAGAACTCGAAAGCCAGGAACCAATAGAAGCCGGTACGCAACCAGGTCGGCACAGTGCGGCGTTTCAGCATTTCATTCCTCCAGATGTGCAGAAGGGGCGGCGCCGGTCAGCCCCTTGGGATCGAGCCCGGCCTGTTGGCCACCCAGCTCGAACTGGACGTGGTACGGCTCGTCCATCACCGGGTACATCAGAATGTTCACTGGCGAGGTACCTCCTTTGTGTATCGCTGTCACACCGGCTCGGTCGGGCCGGTCAAAGGTACTGACAGATCTCCCGGGAGGAATGTGACCGATGGACCACACCGAATGGCTCAGCAAAGAATCGAGGCCAACAGAACGCACCTGCGCGCGGTGGCGTACCGGATGCTGGGGTCGGTCGCCGACGCCGAGGACGCGGTGCAGGAGGCATGGATACGACTGAGCAGAACCGACGTCTCCGACGTCGACAACCTGGCCGGCTGGCTCACCACAGTGGTCTCGCGGGTTTCGCTGAACGAGCTGCAGCGCCGCAAGAGCCGCCGAGAACAGCTTTCCGGCACCGACGTGGTCGACGACAGGGCCGAACGAGCCACCACGATCTCCCCCGAGCAAGAGACGATGATGGCCGATTCGGTCGGCTCGGCGCTCCTGGTCGTCCTCGATACCCTGTCCCCGGCCGAACGACTCGCGTTCGTATTGCACGACATGTTCGCTGTCCCGTTCGACGAGATCGCCGCGATCGTCGGCCGTTCCCCCACAGCGACGCGTCAACTCGCCAGCCGCGCCCGACGCCGGGTCCAGGGAATCGATCAACCCGCGGCGATCGACATCGCGCAGCGGAGTCAGATCGTCGACGCATTCTTACGTGCCGCACGAACGGGCCGGTTCGACACCCTCCTCGAACTCCTCGACCCCGATGTGGTGGTGCGTGCGGACAACACCGTCGTCGCGGCCGGAGCCGCGGCGGAAGTCATCGGCGCCGACGCCGTGGCCCGAACCTTCACCGGCCGCGCACAGGGCGCCCGACCGGCTCTGATCGACCGGGAGCCGGGTGCGATCTGGACGGTCGGCGGCCGCCCGCGCATCGTCTTCACGTTCGCGATCCTGGACTCGAAGATCGTCGGCATCGAGATGATCGGCGATCCGGAAAGGATCGTCGGCATGGCTCTGTCCGACTGGTGACGGCGATCGGCTCCGCCGTCACCAGGCCGCGCCCGCCTGTCACATCGGGGCTGTCCGCTCGGTCAGATCGGTGTCAATGGAATCCGCCGTGGTCGGCGGAACACTTTTCGAGGACCGATATGACCGAGATCCTGCGCACCGCAGCGAACAGCCGCTCCCGCAGCTTTGTCTACTGGATAACCACCGCGATCGTCGCGTTCGAATCCGTGATGGGCGGTATTTGGGACATTCTGCAGATCGATATCGTCCGCGACGTAGCCGTCGATCAGCTCGGATATCCGCCCTACATCCTGGTGATTCTGGGAGTCGCCAAGATCCCCGGAGCCTTCGTGCTGGTGGCGCCGCGGCTGCCCCGTCTGAAGGAATGGGTCTATGCGGGTGTCCTTTTCGTCTATCTCGGGGCGGCGATTTCACTGGCCGTCCAGGGCGATGCCGCCGCAGCGGGTCCGCTCGGTTTCGCCACGATGACTTGTCTGTCGTGGGCAACCCGTCCCCGGGACCGCAGGACCATCGCAACCGGATCATGGACACCAGGACGAACCGACTCCAGCGGCACACCGAGATCGGCGGCTACCGTCGGCTTCTGGGCGACGACCGGCGTCGTGGCCATCGTCCTCTTCAGCGGTGGCATGGCCGATCTGCTGGGACGCGGTGCGACGGTCGCGGGAATGCTGGAGCTGGGTTACCCCACGTATTTCATCACCATGCTCGGAGTTTGGAAGATACTGGGAGCCCTGGTGATTCTCGCGCCCCGCCTCGGACGCCTGAAGGAATGGGCATACGCGGGAGCGTTCTATAACTTCGCCGGCGCATTCGCTTCCCACATCGCGGCCGGATCAGCCGTCGAACACCTCTGGTGGCCGGCAACGTTCGCGCTGTGCGTACTGATCTCGTGGGCCCTGCGCCCCGCCTCGCGAAGCCTCACGGCGCATCACGTACGTGACATCCGACGCGATGCGTCGGCGCCTGACCCCGCCGAGGGCACCAGAACTTCTCGGTCGGGCATTGCCGAGTAGGTCACCACGAGTGGAGCATGATCGGAGAGCCGCTCGGCGGGCGACGGTTCCTTGTCGACGACGACAGACGTGGCCAGGCGGGCGAGACCGGGTGTCGCGAGCTGGTGGTCCACCCGCCAACCCACATCCTTGGCGAACGATCGACCCGCCCAACTCCACCACGTGAGCGGACCCGGACGATCACCGTGCACCTGTCGCACCACATCGACGAGCCGACGCGTGCCGAGAACCGAACTGAACCACTCACGGTCGACAGGCAGGAACCCGTCCATCGTGCGAGCGGCACGCCAGTTGGTCACATCATGGCGGGTGTGCGCGATGTTCAGATCCCCGGTGAGCACGAACTCACGTCCCGCACTCAGCGCCGCGAGCCGGTTCCGATGCACTTCACGGGCGAACGCCGCGAGGAACCTCTGCTTCCGTTCATACTTGACCCCACCATCGGGCTGTTCACGCATCGACCCCGGACGCTGCAGATGCGCGGGCAGACCACCCTTGGGCAAATAGAGACAGCCCACCGTCACCGGCCGGTCGGCCAAATCGACCTCGATATAGCGTCCCTGTGCGGCGAACTCACCGAGTCCGCGGGCCCTGGGAGGGTGGGTCACCCACGTCCGCACGGCAGCGGCGGGAACCCTCGTCAGTACGGCCACACCGTTACGACCGGCCACCGAACCCACGTCCACCGCCGCCGAATAGCCCGGGAACGTGCCCACCTCAGATGCGGGACAACGCAACTCCTGCAACGCGACCACATCGACCGACCGCGCCCGCAACCACTGGTCGAAACCACGACGACGTGCCGCGCGAATCCCGTTCACGTTGAACGTGGCGACAGTGAGAGAATCAGCCGAACCCATGGCAACACTGTGCCGGAGTCACACCGTCACCCGCACGGGCACCTCCGGTACGCGACCTCGGTGCGCGTCCTGCCTGCGAAATGCTTTTCCCCTGGCCAGTTGGGTTCCAACAGTGAGCGCATCCATTCGCGAGTTGGAAAGGCAGCGTCGCCCCTGTCGGTCAGAAGGTGAGCAACGTCTTGATCGCCTTGCGCTCGTCCATGGAACGGTAGCCCTCAGCCACTTGGTCCAGGGGAAGAACCTGGTCGAAAACCTTGCCGGGGTCGATCTTTCGGTTCCAGATGAGGTCGATCAGTTCGGGAAGGAACCGGCGCACGGGGGCGGGGCCGCCGAGGAGGTGGACTTCGGCGAAGAAGAGGTTGTCCAGGGGCAGGGCGACGTCGTGGGCGACGCCGACGTAGCCGATGTGGCCGCCGGGGCGGGTCGAGCCGATGGCCTGCATCATCGATTCGCGGGTGCCGACGGCTTCGATGACGCTGTGGGCGCCGAGGCCGTCGGTGAGATCCTTGATGGCGGCGATGCCCTCGTCTCCACGGGTTTCCACGATGTCGGTGGCGCCGAATTCGCGGGCCAGGGCCTGTCGGTCGGCGTGGCGCGACATCGCGATGATGCGTTCGGCGCCGAGCTGTTTCGCGGCCAGTACGCCCATGAGACCGACGGCTCCGTCACCGACCACGGCGACGGTCTTGCCGGGGCCCGCGGCGGCGGCGACGGCGGCGAACCAGCCGGTGCCGAGGACGTCGGAGGCCGCGAGCAGGGACGGGATTAGGTCTTCGTCGGGCTGTGCGGGAGTGGCCACGAGGGTGCCGTCGGCGTAGGGGATGCGCGCCTTCTCGGCCTGGGTGCCGATCGCTCCGGCGACGAAAGAGCCGTGTACACACCGGGATTGGTAGCCGTCACGGCAGATCGGGCAGGTGTTGTCGGAGATGCAGAACGATCCGACGACGAAGTCACCGACCTTCAACATCAGCACATCTGCGCCGATCTCCTCCACGATCCCGACGTATTCGTGGCCCATCAGCGTGTGGTCCACCGGCTCGACACCCCGGTAGGGCCACAGGTCCGACCCGCAGATACAGGTCGCGGTGATCCGGATGACGGCATCGGTCGGGTCGATGACCTTCGGGCCCTCGCGGTCGACGACGCGCACGTCGCCGGGCGCGTACATCACTACTCCACGCATGACGTTGAGCCTCTCGGTCGTTGGCGGTGAATGAGCTCAGTCGGTGGTGATGGTGAGGGGCTGATCTGTGGCCGCGGTGAGGATGGCGTCGAGGCCGGTCTCGATCTCGCCGATCATGACGATCCCGGGGCTCGGAATACGGAACCCGTCCTCGCGGTAGTCGCTGCGGCCTTCACCCTCGGCCAGTGCGTGTGGTGAGACATCAGTCCTCCTCGGAATACGGGGGTTGGATCGGCTGAGTCAGTGCGGGACGATCCGTGCGGATTGCCCCGGTGTGGGGGCGGCGAGATTGGTCGCGCTCCAGCTGGCCAGCAGTGAGAGGGCATCAGCCGACGGACTGCCGGGTTCGGGGCTGTAGAAGGTGAGGACCAGACCGGGCTCGGCGGGCAGCGGCATCGTTTCGTAGGCGACCTCGAGCTCGCCCACCACCGGGTGGTGGAAACGTTTGGTGCCGGTGTAGTGCAGGCGCACATTGTGTTTGGCCCAGCGGACCCGGAATTCGTCGCTGCGCGTGGATAGTTCACCGACCAGGTCGGAGATGGTGCGGTCATACGGATCGCGGCCCGCGTCGGTGCGCAGCAGGTTGACCGCGTTGTCGGCGGCCTGATCCCAGTCGGGGTAGAACTCGTGGGCTTTCGGGTCCAGGAAGCAGAACCGCACGAAGTTCACCGGCGTGGCGATGTCGGGCCGGTCCGGGTCGGGGTACATCGGCGCGTAGAAGGCGTAGGCGAGCTGGTTCGCGCACACCAGGTCCTGGCGGGCATTGCGCACGAACGCGGGCACCGTCGAGGCGTCGAGCAGGCGCTGCACTATCGGACGGGTGGTCTTGGTGCGGCGGGGCCGGGCGCGTTGCGGGCCGGTGGTGATCGCGCGGTGCAGGTCGAACAGGTGAGAGCGTTCGGCTTCGTCGAGTTCGAGGGCGCGGGCGATCGCGTCGAGGACCTGCTCGGAGACACCGGTGACCTTGCCGCGTTCGATCTGGGTGTAGTAGTCCACCGACAATCCGGCCAAGGTGGCGACCTCTTGGCGGCGCAAACCTTTCACCCGGCGCTTGGTGGCGTCATAGACCGGCAATCCGACCTGTTCGGGGGTGATCTTGGCGCGCCGGGACGCGAGGAACTCCCCGATCTGGGCCGCGCGTTGCTGGCTGTCCATGTCTGCGAGGCTACGGCCCAGCTCACCACCGGTGCCAGGTGCTGCGAGGGGGGTGTTGCCGGCACCCCTCTGGTCCTCACCTCCCACCCACGCCGCTTCCGGCGTTGCATGGATTCCGGACAGCGAACCAGCAGCGACGAAAGAGGCGGCAGTGACAACGCAGGCAACCCGGCTACCCAGCGTGGTCTACGTGCTCGGGGCAGGCATCTTCCTCATGGGCACCACCGAGTTCATGCTCGCGGGCCTGTTGCCCGAGGTGGCCGGCGACCTCGGCGTCGACATCGGCCAGGCCGGACTGCTGATCACCGCGTTCGCGGTCGGGATGATCATCGGCCCGCCGGTGATGGCGCTGGCCACCGTCCGGCTCCCGGCCAAGGCCACCCTGATCGGAGCCCTCGCGGTCTTCGGGCTCGGCCACGTCCTCGGTGCGGTGAGTGACTCGTTCACTGTCGTCACGGTCTCGCGCGTGGTCACCGCGCTGGCGACCGGCACGTTCTGGGCCGTCGGGGCCGTGACGGCAGCTCGCGCCGCCGGGCCGGGCGCGAGCGCTGGCGGTCATGTCGGGTGGGTTGAGCCTGGCCGTGGTCGCCGGTGTCCCGCTGGGGACCCTCGCTGGGCAGCTCATCGGCTGGCGCGGGTCGTTCTGGCTCCTCGCGATCCTGTCCTTCGCGACGATCGCGGCGGTCGCCAAGCTGGCCCCCGCTGACAACGCCGACACCGCAGGTCTGTCGCTGCGGACGCAGCTGTCGGCCGAGGTAGCGGCAGTGCGGCCGTGGCGGATGTGGCTGGTGCTCGCGGTGATCACGCTGGCCCAAGCCGGGTTCCTCGGCGCCTACAGCTACATCAGCCCACTGCTCACCGACCGCGCGGGCATCGCCACCACGCTGGTTCCGCTGGTGCTGGTCGGTTTCGGGATCGGCGCGGCCGGCGGTACAGCCCTCGGGGGCCGCCTCGGCGACCGGTTCCCGCTGCCGGTCATCGCCGCCGCGATCACCGCCACCGCCACGTTGCTACTCGTCCTGGCAGCGACCGCGTCGCACTCGCTGATCGTTGTCGCGGTGGTCGTGGTGCTCGGCGCGACCGGTCTGGGCGCCAATCCGGTGCTCATCGCGCACACCATGCGCCACGCCGCACCCGGTTCGACGCTCGCGTCGTCGCTGGCCACCGCCGCGTTCAACCTCGGCACCGCCGCAGGATCGGCTGTGGCCGCGACCACCTTGACCACCACGCTGGGCGTAGTAGGGCCCGCGGTACTCGGGGCGGGACTGACCGCATCGGCGCTGATCCCACTCGCCTTCCTCGCCGCCGCGCGCCCCCGCCAGCTCCCCGCACTACCCGGAACTCACGAGCTCGCCCTCGCCCGATAACGACCCAGCCCCGAAACCTCTTCCACCACTTCCACACGATCGAGGAGTCATCACCATGCGTCCCAATCTTTCTCCCACAACCGGCAGCCACCGCCTGCGGAAGCTGACCGGAGCCGGAATCACCACCCTGGCGGTACTCGCCGCGGACGCCTGCTCCGGTGCCGACACCACCACCAGCTCCGCCCCGATCTCCCCGGTGGCGAACCTGGCCACCGGCGACCTGTCCCACGGCGCGGACAACTTCTACACCAGCGACCAGGTCACCCGGCAACCGGTGACCTTCCAGAACCAGTACCGGATGGAGTTGGCGGGCAACCTGTTCGTCCCGAACAACCTCGCGACCGGCACCCGCGCACCGGCCATGGTCGTCGGCCACCCGATGGGCGCGGTCAAGGAACAAAGCGCCGACCTCTACGCCACGAAAATGGCCGAGCAGGGCTTCGTCACCCTCTCGATCGACCTGCCGTTCTGGGGCGGCAGCGAAGGCGAACCCCGCAACGCCGTGGCACCGGACCTCTACGCCGAAGCGTTCTCCGCCGGTGTCGACTACCTACGCACCCAGGACACCGTCGATCCCGAACGCATCGGCGCGCTCGGCATCTGCGGTTCCGGCAGCTTCGTAATCTCGGCCGCCAAGATCGACCCACGCATCAAGGCCGTCGCCACGGTGAGCATGTACGACATGGGTGCCGCCGCCCGCAACGGGCTCAACCACTCGGTCACCCTCGACCAGCGCCGCACCATGATCGACGCCGCTGCCGACCAGCGCGACATCGAATTCACCGGCGGCCCCACCGAATACACGAGCGGCACCGTCCACGAACTCACCGCCGAATCGACCCCGATCGAGCGCGAGTTCTACGACTTCTACCGCACCCAGCGCGGCGCGGTCACTCCCGAAGGCGCGACCCCGGAAACCACCACCCACCCCACCCTGTCCAGCAACGTCAAGTTCCTGAACTTCTACCCCTTCAACGACATCGAAACCATCTCCCCGCGCCCGATGCTGTTCGTCACCGGCGAGAACGCCCACTCCCGCGAGTTCAGCGAAGACGCCTACCAGCGCGCCGGGACCGCCAAGGAACTCGTCATCGTCCCCGGCGCCGGACACGTCGACCTCTACGACCGCACCGAGCTCATCCCCTTCGACAAGCTGACCTCGTTCTTCCAGACCAACCTGCGCTGATCTCGCGCACTCGGGACAAACTCGACCGGCTTGTCGACGAACTGGCCCAGGACCGCATCACCGCTGCCGGGTATGCCACCGATGTGCAGAACCGGCCAGCCCTGGCCGCCGCGACCGAATTCTCCATCCTCGGACCCGCCACCGCCGTCGAGCACGTACTCGGAATGACCGAACTCGGCCGAGGCACGATCCTGTTCGTCAACGGCTCCAGCGCAACTCAACCCAACACCAACGTCGCGGGCACCTCGATCGCATTCGCGGGCGAATCCGCCTACGGCGCGATGCTCCACGAAGCACTCGAGCCACGCAATATCCGGGTCGGGCAGGTGATCATCCCCGGCACCATCGGCGGCGGCGACCCACAGTACGCACCCGAAGCTCTCGCCGAACAACTCTGGGCAATCCACACCGAACAGCGACCGTTCCGAACCACAATCGGCGTCGGATAGCCCCCGCTCGATCCGCACAACTCGTCCCGCTTTACCCGTACCCGCTTCCTCACGAGAGCGGGTACAGGTAGATCGGCCCGGAGTTATAGCCTGTAGGCACCCACGATGACCACAGGGTTACCGTCTCGTCTGTGACCATGTAGAAGGATCGACCGCACCGGGCCACAGCCCGGACCGTCATAGCCAGGACGAAGACTGTCCGCGAACTGGGCTGTGGGCGATTCCATGTTCGGCCGGTGATGATCAGGATGGCGCGGTGGGTACGCGGTCTGCCGGAGTAATGCTCAGTTCGTCGGCGCTGAGCCGACGGACGTTCGCGTCGCGGAATGTGCGAATGTCCTCGCTGCCGCAGTCGATCCGTGTAGTGCTGAAAGACGCGATACAGATATTGCAGTATCCGCAGACCGGGCGATCTCGAGTCGGATGAGATACCACGTTGCGGTAAAGGTGGGGGTCGGCGATGAAAGCGCGAGCTGCCGATACTGCGTCGACTTTGCCGCTGCCGATCGCCTGCTCGATACCCTGCTTGGTGTGGAATCCGCCGACACAGATCACCGGGATGGAGAGTACCTCGGTGAATTGGGCGGCGCTGTCGAGGTTGAAGCCTTCGGTTGGCGGCCGCAGTCGGCCGGCCACACGCTCCATGACTGGTCCGACAGCGAGCATCGCTGCTTTGCGAACGCGGGAGGACGACGCGAGCGGCCCCCGGGTCACACTGTTGTAGACGAATCCTCGGTAGTTTCCCTGCACCATTCCGGGCCATGATTCGTAGTGGCCGCGTGATATCTCGATCGCGTCGGCGCCGAAATCTTGGAGCCAGCGTGCGACCCGGATGAGTTCGGAGGTCGTGCAGGCTCGGCGATACGGCAGGTCATCGGTCCCGTTCATCTTCACCAGAATCGGGAAACGGTCGCCGACTTCGGCACGAACCGCGGCCATCACGTCGAGCAAGAGGCGTGCTCGATTCTCGAGCGAGCCACCGTAATCGTCGTTTCGTCTGTTGGTGTGTGGCGTGAGAAACTGGCTCAGTAGGTAGCCATGAGCGGCGTGGATCTGCAGTCCGTCCATTCCCGCCGCTACCGCTCGGCCCGCTGCCCGCACGAAGGAGTCGACGATGCCGGGCAGCTCGTCGCGCCGCAGGGGGCTGGGCTTACAGCCGTACATCGGCTCCCGGACGTCCGAGGCAGAGACGATACGCTCGCCGGGCGCAGCCTTGGCCACCTGTCGGCCACCGTGGTTGAGCTGAGCCACCAGTTTCGTCCCGCCACTGTGCGCCAGACGTGCCCATGCGGCCAACCCGACGATCTTCTCGTCGGTGTCGATACCTGCTTGTCGTCCTGCCGACTTGCCCTGGCGGGAAACGAAGAGGTTGCCGGTCACGATGAGGGGCGTGCCTGCCGCGACCATCGGTCGATAGAAGTCGAGCAGGTCGTTTGTGACGTAGCCGTCGTCGCTGGCACGGGTCTCGCTGGTGGCCGACTTGTAGAGCCGTCCCGTCACTTCCATCGTGCCGATCCGCAGCGGGGTACCGGGTGTGGGCATCGTGACTCCTAGAGGGTGCGGGCGAGCGGGGAGCCCACGGTCTGGTCGTAGCAGGCGATCGGGAGGCCGCCGGCGACGCCGATGCATTTGTTGCAGTAGGTGCAGGCGGGAACCTCGGTTCGGGGTTTGTCGAGGTCCCGGTAGAGGTAGGGGTTGGCGATGAGGCCGCGTGCGGAAGCGACCGCGTCGGTCGCACCCGAACGGATCGCCTGGGCCATCGCGGCTGGTGTCTGGAAGCCTCCGACCGTGATCACCGGGATGTCGAGGGCCTTCGTGAACTCTTGCGCCTGGGGAAGGTTGTACCCCTCGCGGTATGGAAAGGCACGTTCCAGGCCGAACTCGATGACGGGTGCCAATGCGCGAAAGGTCAGCCGCCGGAGCATCGACGCTTCCTGCATCGCCCCTTTCGTCAGCTGTGCCGTGACGTACCCGCGAAAGTGCCCGGAGGTTGTGCTCGGGAAAGACGCGAAATGCCCGCGTGTGACCTCGACCCCGTCGAGCCCTTCGTCCTGTAGGCGAAGGGCGAGCTCGATCTGATCGTCGAGTCGCACACCCCCGATGGGGATCGTGTCCGTGCCGTTCAGCTTGATGATCACGGCAAAGTCGGGGCCGACCCGCTGACGCACGGCTCGATAGATCTCGAGCGGAAGCTGCATGCGACTGCGGGCATTGCCGCCGTACGCATCCGTTCGGCGGTTGGATTCCGGGCTGAGGAACTGGCTGAGCATGTAGCCGTGTGACATCTGAATCTGGACACCGTCCATACCGGCGTTCTGGGCTCGAGCCGCAGCGGCAGCGAAGGACTCGATGAGTGCGGGGAATTCGTCGAGTCGTAGCGGTCGCGGCATTGTTCCCTGTGCCTTCTCCCGCCTGGCCGAGGCCGAGATGGCCTCGGGAACGCCTGGTGCTGGTCGCACCATCTGCCGGCCACCGTGGTTGAGCTGGGCGAACAACTTCGACCCACCGGAATGGGCAAGATCGGCCCACTCCTTCAGCCCCGGAAGCATCTGGTCCGAGTGGATGCCGGCCTGCCGGTAGGCCGACTTGCCCTGCCATGACACGAACATGTTGCCGGTGACGATAAGGGGGGTGCCGGCTTCCACCATCGGGCGATAGAAATCGAGTAGTTCGTCCGTCACAGCGCCATCCTCGGTGGCACGCGTTTCGTGCGTGGCCGACTTGAAAAGGCGACCGCCGATGTCGAGCTTGCCGATACGAATCGGAGTGTGCAGTGGTGCGGTGCCCATCAGGCTTCCTGACTCCTTTCATGCTGTCCTGCGTCCGTCCATGACGGTAAGGCCAAACCGGTGTGCCCCAGGGAAACTCGACATCGACGCATTTCTGGACTCCTCCACCCCGGGCCGACGTTGGCACGTTGGGCTGATTCGATGATGCGCGCCACACCCTCGCCTACGGAAGGGGCAACCACACCAATCTGGCAGCAGCTTTGTGCACTATGCACCGCACCTCTATGCTCGGTCCATGGAATCGGCCAGAATCAGGCCCGCGGTGGCCGAGTTGATACGTCGAGCAGCCGCAATAGTGTCCGCGGGATCGGCGGAATGGATCGCCGAGGTCGACGAGGCGGCGTTCTCGGCTGCCGACATCGCACCCTTCTCGGCCGACCCGGAGGTTCGGGAGCTCTTTCTGCGGGACATACACGCCCATGTGCAGCATTGGGTGGCCGCCAACATGAGAGATCCCGGACGCCCCGTCCCGGCCTTCGTCGACGATGTCGAAATGATCGCCAGGAGCCTCGTCTTTCGAGGCCACACCGAGGCCAGCGTCGATGCGTATCGCCTCGGGCACAACGTCGCGTGGCGACGCTGGATGAACATCGCCTTCGATCTGACGACGAATACCGATGACTTGCGCGACATGCTGGATATCACCGCGGAGTCGATGGGAACCTTCATCGATGAGACCATCACCGCGCTCGCTGCCGGGATCGCCGCCGAACGCGAGCAGCTGCTCCGCGGCCAAGACGCCGCCAGGCTGGAGGCGGTATCGCTGGTCATCGGTGGCGGCGGGGCCAACGTTGCTTCCATCGAGCGCGCCCTCGGCTATCGGCTCGATCAGGCACACACAGCGGTCGTGGTGTGGACCACCGACGCAGCGCCGCAGCTGTCCGAACTGGACCGCGTGGTCAACCAGGTAGCACGCCATCTGCGAGCGACGAGTGTGGTGCGCGCCGTCGCCAGCGCGGGCACCATCTGGGCCTGGCTCGGCGAAATCGACACGGACCAGTTGAGCTCTATCGAGAGCATCGTCGGTGCGCGGCCCCACTGCCAGGTCGCCGTCGGGTCGACAGGACATGGAATCGACGGATTTCGCACGTCGCACCTGGACGCTGTCAGGACGCAGCGGATGATGGCGCGCCTGGACACCGGTCGCGGCGTCGCGACCTTCGGTGATGTCGAAGGTGTCCTGCTGCTGACGGCCTCACCCGATCTGGCAGACAGGTTTGTCGCGTCGACGCTCGGGCCGCTGGACAACTATCCGGAACTGCGAGACACGATGCGCGTGTACCTGAGTGAACTGTGCAACGTGTCCAACACGGCGGACCGGCTGTTCACTCACCGGAACACGGTGCTGCGGCGCATCAAGCGCGCGAATGAGCTACTGCCCCACCCCCTCGAAGACAATGCGCTGAACATCGGGATGGCGCTGGAGATCCGACATTGGCGGAGCGGCCCCGACGACCGGACCCCCTAGCCGACAAACGACACGGTGGTGCATGGTGCAGAATCGCGCGATCAACACTGCCCGCGCGGTCGATCGTGCCCCGCTCCGGGTTCACTCGAATGCGGGAACCGGCGGGCTGGTCCGAGGAGCACCGCACCCTCTGTCAGCCCAGGGAGAAATCCGCCTCGACAACCAGTTGGCCAGAGCAATCTCCCAGGTCGCCTGCGTTCCCATCTTGGAACAGCAACCAGGTGCCTCCCGCACGACGGTAGCTACCCCCGGGCCATTTCGTCGAGCTTGGTCAACCTCTCTCGAATCGCGCGACCCCCGATTCGCAGATCACGGCCGATCGGAAATCATCAATCCGCCGATCAGATCGTGGATGAGATCCGCCGCCTGCCTGCGGGCGAGCACAGGGTCCTCGGCCTCGGCCATGCCCAAGCACAGTTCGGTCAGGCTGCCGAAGAAGGCGCGGGCGATCAGGTCGGCCGGATAGGGCTTGACCAGTCCGGACTCGCGCAGCGTGTCCACGGCCGCGAGCAAGAGGCTGCCGAGGTGGTGCTTGTCGAGCTCGCGCCAGCGCTCCCAGCCCAGCGCGATGGGGCCTTGCACCATCACGATCTGGCGGTAGTCGTTCTCCCCGCAGACGTCGAGAAACACCGCGACACCGCGATCGACACGCTCGAAAGGGTCGGACACCGCGTCGATCGCGGCTCGGATACGTTGCGCCGCATGGCTTTCGAGATCGTTGAAGATCGCCTCGAAAAGCCCGCTCTTCCCCCCGAAGTGACCGTACAGCGCACCGCGGGACAGACCGGCGGCCCGAACCAGCACCTCGGCCGAGACCTTGTCGTAGCCACGCTCGACGAACAACCTCAACCCGGTGTCGAGCAGGGCTTGGCGGGTGTTCTCGGTGTACTTGTCCCGAAGCGATTCCACACCCCATGGATACCATATACACTCTGTATATCTGATACATGCTGTATAGATCGGAGTCGAAGTGGAACGCTCAGTGGATGTCGTCGTTGTCGGTGCCGGGATCTCGGGCCTGGTGGCCGCCCGCGACCTGGTACATGCGGGCCTCGAGGTGCTCGTGCTCGAGTCGCGTGACCGGGTGGGTGGGCGCATCCTGAACGAGAAACTTCCAGGAGGCGAGCCCATCGAGGTGGGTGGTGAATGGGTAGGACCGGGTCAGCACCGGATCCATGCCCTCATCGAGGAACTGGGCCTGCAGACCTATCCCACCCATACCGCAGGCCGCAACATCGCCGAGATCGGCGAAACGCGCTCGCAGTACACCGGCAAAGTCCCCAAGATGAACCCGCTGGTCCTGGCCGATATCGGCCAGATCCAGTGGCGGCTGGATCGAATGGCACGCCAGGTCGCGGCCGCCGATCCGTGGGACGGCGCCCGCGCCGAGGAGCTCGACGGCCAGACCTTCGCGACCTGGCTCCGGCAGGCCGCCTACACCGCGAGCGGATACTCGTTCTTCCGCACGATCACCGAGGTCGTGTTCGCAGCCGAGCCGGAGGACTTCTCAGCTCTGTGGGCCGCGTTCTACATCGGTGGCGCAGGTGGTCTGGATCCACTGATCAGCTTCGCAGGTGGCGCGCAGCAAGACCGCATCGTCGGCGGCTCTCAGCGCATCGCGCTGGCTCTGGCCGAACAGCTCGACGAACGAATCCTGCTCAATGCAGCGGTGACCGACATCGACTGGAGCGAGCAGGGCGTGCGTGTCGTCGCCGGAGGCACGACCGTGCGCGCGCAGCGTGCGGTGATCGCCATGCCGCCCCCGCTGACCGGGCGCATCCGTTTCGCACCCGGCCTGCCCGGTGACCGCGAACAACTCGTGCAACGGATGGCCTCGGGCCGGGTGATCAAGGTCAATGTCGCCTACGAGAAACCGTTCTGGCGTGCGAGCGGTCTCAGCGGACTGGCAAACAGCGACCGCCGACTGGTCAGCACCGTCATGGACAACACGCCCCTGGACAGCTCGACGGGAGTTCTGGTGGGCTTCGTCGACGGCAAAGACGCCGACACCTGCGCCCGAATGAGCTTCGACGAGCGTCGCGCCAGTGTGATCAGCGACCTGGTCGGCTACTTCGGGCCCGCAGCGCAGAACTACATCGAATACATCGAACGTGACTGGGCCGCCGAGGAATACAGCGGCGGTTGCTACCACTCCTTCACCACGCCTGGAACACTGACCCGCTTCGGTCACGCCCTGCGTGCACCGATCGGCCCTCTGCACTGGGCCGGTGCCGAAACCGCCACCACCTGGGTGGGAGCCATGGACGGTGCCGCCGAATCAGGCCAACGCGCTGCCCTGGAAGTCGTCCGGAAAGTATCCGCTCGGGCATCTCGCTAGCGTCCATGCGAGGTCGACGCCGTGACCGCCGTGATCACCGAGCCGGGCCGGATCGTCGAGTGGTCGGCCCTTCGCCACCTGGTTGCTGTCCAACCGCATAGCGATCTCGCACCTCCGGTGCGCGTATCGGCCTGACGTCCCCGGTGGCGGGCGCAGTCGCAGATCGGCGTGACCGGGTGGTCCCAACCGTCGAGTCCGCAGCCACCGACGACCAGCGCCGCACTCGAAGCCATAGCGGCCTGCTTGGAGTCGATGCGATGACTGTGACCACACGAGATTCGCTGTTGTCCGTAGTTTCAGGGAGCCTGAATAGCTATCTGCCAGCACAGACAAGGTGCTACCGGGAAGAGTCGAGCAATTTCGGGAACCTGCGGAAACACTGCGCCGACTTCATGACCGACAAAGCCTATACCACCGCTGACCTGGTCATCTTTGGGGCCCACCCCTGCTTTCTACGATTTACCCAGGATTTCCAACACGTGTATCACCTATCTGTATTCCCGAATCGCAGGTGAGAAGCGGGAGGGGCGAGGTTTGACAGAGGGCGACCGACTCCGCCGAGATCAGCGAACCTGCCACGATTGAGTAGCCAACCGGAGAAGACGTTGGCACTGGAGACGGACGCCGTGACGCCGGACCAACCGTGCCCCGCACTGGCCGCTGACGCCCCGGCTACCCGGCACCGCCCGGAATCCGGGCCCGTCGTCCGCCCGGTCCGATCAGTGGCGTGAACGCGGCTATGCGAGATCAGTCCGCGGTGCAGCTCCTCAGGCCATAACCACCACGAACACCGACGGCACCTGAGAGTTTGGGACACGTCGATATCACCGAGGCGTTGTCTCTGGCCGCGCGGCACTACGTGTGCTGGCCAATGCGCTTCCCGCTCTAGGATTCTCGACGACGGATGAGTCAGTGGGGCATGTACTTCAGGAGGTGTGGTGGCCCGGTACACCGAGCATCAACGCGGACAGCTCGATCAGACTGTGCACCGGTGGAAGTCGCAGTGCCTGCTCGGCGATGAGCCACTCGTCTTCGCGGACTTCCCCGGTCTGTGGTCGGTAGACAGGCTGCAGGAACTACACCGACTCTTCAACGACAACCCCCTCGCTGGCGAGGCCGCTGGTGGGCGGTTCTTCACCAAGCTCGACGAACAGCTGTCCACCGCATCGGTCGAGGTGCGGCTCCTCACCGCCGAAGCCATGCTCGTGCATCTGCTGTTCTCCAGCGCCATGACCACCGCGGGCAAGCGGCGGACGATCGAACGCACCATGCAGGACTCGGGAGTCAGCTTGCCCGCCTCGGTGGATGCCGCACTGGGCGAGGGTATCGGCGATCCCGGGATGCGGTTCAACCTCCGGCGCGATCTACAGCTCGGCTACTTCATCGAGTTCGTACTCCGGCTCAAACAGCAACCTCTCGACGAGAGGATCGAACTGCTGGAAAACCCCTGGCAACTCAGGGACTTCGCTGACGACACCCGATGGTCGACCAACGAGATGCGACACATCCTTCTACATCTGCTGTGTCCCGACGAGTTCGAGCGGATCTCCAGCGGAGCACACAAACGCCAGATCGCCAAAGCATTCGCTGGGTTCCTCGACACCGACGCACCCGTTGACGTCGATGAACGGCTCTTCGCAATCCGCCAGCGCCTACAGAGCTTTCTGCCCGACGGCAACACCCACGACGGCCGCAGCTCCATCGACTTCTATCATCAGCCGTTGCACGCTGTATGGGGCACCACGTCATCTGGATCGAGTGACGGGGTAGCCGACATCGAAACTCTGCTGTGGAAGAAACAGTTGGTGCTCTACGGCCCTCCCGGAACCAGCAAGACCTGGCAGGCCGGCAAGCTCGCCGAAACCCTCATCCGGCAGGAAGCGATGAAACGGTGGGGTGCCAAGCAGTTCTTCACCCATGCTCAGGCGCTGGATAAGGCCGTCGAGGACAACGTGTTCCGGCTGCAGCTCCACCCCGGGATCGGCTACGAGCAGTTCATCCGCGGTTTGCGCCTCGAGGGCAATGTCACCCGGTATCGCCCTGGATATCTGCCCTGGGTTGTCACTCAGCTCGAAGCCCAGCACCATCCAGACGGGCTGGCGTCACTGCCCGGAGTTCTGATTCTCGACGAGATCAACCGCACCAACGTCTCGGAGATGCTGGGCGAGGCCTTCAGCCTGCTCGAACGCGACCAGCGCGGCAAACCGGTCCAGCTGCCTGGCTTCGACGAGGGCCAACAACCGGATGTCCTGGTAATCCCCGAGGATCTGTATGTGATCGCCACGATGAACGAGATCGATCACTCGGTGGAAAGTCTCGACTTCGCTCTGCGCCGCCGATTCCTGTGGCGCGAATGCCCTTTCGATCGTGACGCGTTGATCGAGATCATCTCCAGCCGCTGGTCCCAAGACATCACCGCGCGGTTCGGTCTCGACGAGGCCGCGATCGAGCAAGTCCACATGCTGGCCGACCGGGCAGAAGCACTCAACGCCGAGATCGAGAACTCTGCCGAGCTCGGCCGCCACTATCAGATCGGCCACACCTACTTCGCCGACATCACCTTCTTCGTCGGCACCTGGACAGAAGGCCGTAGAAACCGACCGCCCAACGGCACGTACTTGTGGAACAGCCGAGGCAACCCCCAACCTCCACTGACCGATCTGTGGCAGCGATCCCTGGAGCCGCTGTTGCACCAATACCTCGCGGGATCGGACCTGCGGACCGACGAAATCAGCCGCTTCGCCGAAGCATTCCTCGGCCGACCATGAGCAACAGGATCGTCATCCACGACCTTGCACCTCTGGACACCACCCCGTCCGAGGACGAGCGCCGGTGGCTCGAAGAACTGGCCCAGGACACCACAACCAGCGACTACGTCATCGATTTCGGACAATCGATCACTGCCAGTACTCCAGAGCCCGTCGTGCAGTGTGGACCAGACGGAATATGGCGGGCCGGACGGTACATCGGCGAGATCTACCGAGACGGCCGCGTCCTCGAAATCCGGCCCCGACTGGGAATCGAGACAATCGCAGCATGGGCAGGTGCGGCGTTGAACGTGCGCATCGTGCCCGATGCCGCCGAACACGCACACTCCCCCAGTTTTGTCGCCGAACTACTCGCCGCCGCCTGGCGTGCCACCGTCACCAGCGCCGCACGCCACGGACCACCCGCACTCCGTGCACCAGTGCGTCACGTATCGCCCCACGTCCGTGGGCGATTGGACCTACCAGCGACACTGGCGTTGAGGTCGGCGCGTAGCCCGAATGTGGTCTCGACGAGCAGGCCCAAACAACTCGACAACCCGATCTCCTCGACAATCGTGCTCGCCGACCGCGTACTCGATCGCGCACTGCACCGCACAGGATGGCGGGGGCAACGCATCGATGAACTGCTGCCACAACTCAAAGCCGCGGTCGGCAGCCGACCCGCCCTCCCCACACAGCGCAGTCTCGCCCGCGTGCGCTACACCCCCATCACGCTGCCCTATCGTGGCGCCGCCGAACTGTCTTGGCGCATCGCACGCCACCGAGGTTTGCTCGCCAACGCCGCCGACCACACCGACAGCGGGCTCCTCATCGACGTCGCCGAACTATGGGAACTATTCGTCCTGCACTGCGCCCGCCGCGCGTACGGGTCAGCGCACGTCACTCACGGCACCCGGCTCACCAACTCGGGCGCACTCCTGCACGCCATCGACAACCCCGCTCGCACACTGGGACGGCTCTACCCTGACGTCGTCATCGGCCCACTCCGACACCCGTGGGCAATCGTCGACGCAAAATACAAGCGCCTGGTCGACCCCGTCGGTGTCGTACGTGAAGACCTGTACCAGATCAACGCTTACCTGGGCACACACGCCAGCGCACCACTCCCGCTGGGCATGCTGGCCTACGTCGATTTCCCTGGGCAGACCGCTATCTCGCGAGCAGAAGGACTCGGCCCATGGATCACCACCATCGGCCACACAGTCAGATTCCAACGCCTACCCGTCACCGCCAACCACTGCATTGCCGCGATGCAGCAGCTGGTTCCGCGACCACACCTCAGGTAGCCAGAAACGACGCGAACGCGTTACCACGGTGCCTCGTCAAAGTCCAGAGCCAGCAGGTCGGCAGTGACGCGGCGGCCTTACTGCCGCAGAGCGCGCCGAGGCCGCGTGCTTCTTGAACAGGGTGAGCACTATCGAGAAGCGTGCGGAAGCACCTTCTCTGGCGGCTGCTCTTGGACGCGCTGGTGCAAGATTTCGAAGTAGATCTGCCACCGCCCAGGGTGGGCAGTACCAGCGACTCGTCGCTTTTCTCGCTCGGCATCGATGAATGGCTTGAGTTTTGGCCAGACGTCCAGAACCGACCCGCCCAAGTAGCCGGAGATCGGTTTGATGTCGACAACCTTGTGATGGACCAGGACACCCAGGTTGTCGTAGTACCACGCCAGATCCTGGACGAGCGCCCGCTTGTCAGGTGGCAGCGCGTCCAGTCCGTCTCGCGGATCGTAGGGCCGCAGTTCGTTATGCACGAAGTGCCGCGCCTTGGCGAGACGTTCCGAGCGATGTTCTGTGAACAAGTCGATCAGTACTCGACTGGCATTTGCCTGCCGCGAAAGTTTCACCGCCTGCCAGGCGAAGTAGCCTGATACGGCCAGGGCGAGAAACGAAATCACAAGCGCGGCAACATCCACCCTGTTCTTATAGCACGCAGTCGGCACCGAGGTACCGCTGCCGCAAACGGGCGAGCGAAGGCCTCGACGAGGCTCAGTCGGTCGAGCGGAACAGGATGAGGCGCCGCCGGGTCTTGGCCGGGGCGATGCCTGCGCGTTGGCGTCCAGGATCAAGGAACGCTCGAACTCGGCAAAGGCGCCCATCTTGGCGCTATCGGAGGTCGGGCACGATCAGCTGTTGGCTGTGTCGTCCGATGCGTATGACACTGGGCCTGTCTGCCAGATATTGATCTGATCGGGACCTCGCGGGCGGTCATGAGCCTGGATTGCCCTCGCTGCAAGCCAAGTACGGGTTGATCGAGTAGCGGGCGCTCCCGTCCTTCCGGGTCTACTCGCGTTCACAGTTGGTGGCGTCTTCGATGGTCGAGGCGGGTGCCGTAGCGTCGGCCGGTGGTTCGGTGTGTAGCTTCGTGAGCGCCTCGCCGGGGTCGGGCACCTGAAGGTGCGGACCGGTGCAGTTGAGTGATTCCGCTGGCGCCATCCGGGCGACGTACCAGATGGTCGAGTAGACGACCCGGTCGTTGTCGTCTCCCATTTGCGCGAGCTTTTCACTCAACGTGCCGATGATCAGATCGGCATCGAGTTCACGCAGACGCTTGTCGAGCCAATCCGGATCCGCGAGTAGGACGTCTTGCCCGTTCTCGCCATCCTCGATGCGAACTGTCTTGGCTATAACAGCGTTTCCCTCGCGCCATTCGGCGGTATTGGCTACCCATACCGCGGAACCTAGCAGTTCTGCTGTCGGGAGATAGAAATTCACAGATTCGTCGAGTGAGCAGTCCAGAGCGGTGCCCTCCCACACGTACTGTTCGATCGCTGGCCGCACCTGTAGGTCACGCTCGCGCAGTTCGCGCGGGATGTCGTGATCGCTATCTTCGGCAGCAGACGCGTACACGACCGGCGCCCAGCGCTGCTCGCCGAGGTATTGAGTGTAGGGGCGGCTCTTGGGATTGGGCATCCAGCGCCCGCCCAGCCCCCGCTCGGCCAGGTAGTCGTAGACCGGGCTCCCTTGATTGCGGGGCGTGAGCCAGGAGAACTGGAGAAAGAAGAGGTCGCGTTCTCGCTGTGTGGTCCCTCGCCGGAGGGCGTTGTCACGATGCCAGCTGGAGTGGCGTTGCAGCGCGATCCATTCGCGCCCCCCGATATCAGTTGGCGCGAAGAGGGTACCAGCGGCGGGTAGATCGCCGAGGTCAGCTATCCACTCGTCCCCCGGTCGCGACAGGTCGAAGATGGGCGGGCTCAAGGCCGCCCATCGGTCGCGGTCGCGTCGCGGGACTGGGCATATGCTCGTCTCGTCCTGGCGGACACTCGGCGGGAGAGTTGGGTCGAAGTCACGGCCGGACCAATTCCAGGGGCCCTGATAGGTCATCGGGTCGGGGTTCCAGGCCTCGTAGGCGGGGTGACGGTTGTCTGCCAGGCGTGCGAGTAGTTCGTGCAGTGCGAGCCACTGATACTTCTTTCCGAATCGTTCGGCTTTGTGTGCCTCCCTGCCTTTCCGCAGATCGTGACGCTTCTCGAACTCGGCGAAACGCTCGGCCGTCCATCCGAGCTCGATCGCGCGACTTGCGATCCACCGTCCAGCCCAATCGGCATCGACGACGCCTTCGGGGTCGCTGTACCTCCTCTCCGTGGGCGCAGGTCCTGACAATGGGTGGTCGCTGAAAAACCCAACGTCGGATTTGACGACGTACTTGTTGAAGTCGCCAAGCCAGTCCAAGCAGGACATCAAGATCGTCTGCGCGCGCCCGTCGCCGCGGGTGCCGGCGCTGTCCTTGATCCGGCCGTGTCTCTCCTCGAGTTCGTCGGCGGTGGGCGGTTCGATAGGAGCCTCGGCGCCGTAGGGCGGTACGAAACGCTCTACCAAACCCGCGTACGCCCGGCCCCGGCTGTAAGCCCACGCCACAATTCCCCGGGCCGAGTCACGAGCCAAGACATGGACAGGAAGCCCGGTATCGAGCCAGCCATTCAGCACCTCGACGATCCGTGTGACTGCGTCGAGGTCGCCGTCACCTCCTACGATCACCGCGCCATAGACGCAGGTCAACATCCGTTCCTGGACATAGAGGTCATCGACCTCTCGGGCGGCGGCAAGCAGCGGCACCGCCGCAGTCAGTTTGCGTGACAACAGCGCGGCCAGGGCTTTACTCGCCCGGTCACGCAGAAACCGGTTTGGTGAGGTCAATAGCCACATCAAAGTGAGCCCGGCCAGCCGTACCTGCTCAGTCCTCGCCCCAGCAGCTCCGTTCTCCGCCCACACGGCAAGACGCTCAAACGCCGCGGAATCGTCGTCAACAGTGAAGGTGTCGATGGACCAGGACGCATCGCGTTCGGCCATGGGAACCGATACCAATCGCTGGTGGAGCCAATCGGCGTTGGCCGGATGGCCCACCCGGGGCGCCAACGACAGCTCCGCGTCCATCCACTCGGGCTCGCGGGTATCGATACCGACCTCGAGAAGCGACAGCGCCCGCGGTCCGAACGACGCGGTCGTGCGATCGATCAGGCTCGCCCGGATCGCCTCGCCCAGAAGATATTCGTCGGCGAGGTCCGGGAGCAGATCTATCAGCTCGACCTCGCGCCGCTCGGGAAGCAACACGCTCATCGCGGACCACAACCATGGAGCGTCACGCAGGCGCCGCACGAGAGAGAGTCTCCGGTAGCTGCCCTCGCGGCGCAGAACTCGCGCCACCCACGACGGGCGATGTGCGTCGAGCACTGTCAGTATTCGCGCCGCAAGCAGCTGCTCCGAGTAGGCCTGGAACGGAAATGCTACCGACTCGATTCCATCGTAGCCGGGCCGCATTTCGAGAAGTCCTTCGCTGACCAGCCGAGCGAACAAGGTCTCGGGCCAGTGCCGCCCAGGGGCCAATTCATCCACGGCGGGCTCAAGATCACTACGAAGTACCGCCTGCCCATCGTTGGCCAGCAACCGGTCGGCCACCAGATCCAGCGCCTCGGATACCACCCCCGAAATCGGCGGCAAGCCCAAGTGGTCACGCACTCTGCGGGACTGCATCTCGGCGAAACGCGCGAATAGAGACGTGCGCGTGGGCAGCTCTGCCATCGCGCCGGCACCGTCCGCGGCGACCGCACAGTACATGCGCAGAAACAGGCCGTTGCTGAACGCCGGATCGAGCTGCGCGTGGGCTGGCACCGGGATCTCGTACAACGCACAATAGGCCGCCAACGCTTCGTCTTCATGACCGGCCAGCCCGGGATGAACCACACGTCGCAGGTACGGCGGCGGCGCGACGATCTCTCGGTAGTCCGTGCGATAGGACACGATCAGCGCGATATGCGCGTACTTGCCTACCTGAGTCAGCAGCGCCGGCAGTTCCTCGCGCCACATTCGCGGGCGCTGCACCTCGTTGAGGGCATCGACCAGAATCACCGCGCGACACGCCCTGGCCTCGGCCAGCGAATCCAGCGCCTGAAGGAACTCGTCACAGGTAACCGGTACGCCACCAAGGACATCTTTGAATGCAGTCCACCAGTTCGTATCCCGGACTCGGGGCCCCATAATCGCGATCGCTGGCACACCGTGGTCTAGCAAGACCTTCGCCGCGTGCACCAACGCATGTGTCTTGCCCTGCCCTGCGGCGCCCTCGATCGCCACAGCGCGGGCCTCGTACACCTCGCGCGACCGACTCGTCGAAAACGCAACCAGTGCGTCCAGCGCCGACATGATGCGGCGATGCTGGTGGGTGTCATCGAGGCCGGAATGAGGCCAATGATCGTGTGCGAGCGAGATGAGGCTTTGCGCGGACTCAAGTATCTGCGCGAAGTCGACGTCGGAGCTCGCAAGATGTGTTGGTTCGCTACCGACCGACCCAAGACACTTCTCGCGTGCAGCCTGCAAGGCACCGACATACTGTTGCACTTCTGGGAAACCGCCGTCCCACACTCCGCGGTCAAGCAGGCACGCGGCGACGGTCTTCGAAATGAGCGAATCCAGAGTGGCCAGGAACGGTTCGGCCCCAGACACGGCGTCGAGGACCTGCTGGATCCTCGACGCCACATCGGCTTCCGGGGTATAGCGGTCACCGGCGACGCTGCAGGCTTCCGCCCACCGCTGCGAGAACCAGTCATCCGTCAGTTCGAGCGCCCCGAACCAGTACGTGCGGCGACCGACGTGCTCGGGCCGCATCAGCGTATCGAGCACATCACCTGCACGTATCACGGCAAAGGTGAGACGATCGGCCCCGCAGATATCGGCTTTCCAGCCCTTGACGGCATCATCCCAACGATCCTGGTCGGATTTGGATCTGACCGATGCTGCGTCGGTGAAATCGTAGGGCACAATAAAGGTGAGGCGAGTCATCTGCGGCCGCTTGCTCGCAACAGCCTTCACCGATTCCCGCATGCCGCCCAGCGCGTCGGCCAGCGTCGCGTTGAACTTGGCCTGGAAGCCCTCGTGATGGCCGTCGTCGTAGAGCTCATACCACTCCACCCCGCCATCGGGCGCCCGAGTCTTACGAGTCTCGACATGGCCACCGCCGACCGGCGGGCGCAATTGGTAGACGAGTTCTTCCCACGCGCGCGCTTGATCACCCTCATGCACACGAATGTCCCGCAGCCGCACCTCGGATCCCGAACTCACCACACATCCACTCCCCTCCAACACCACACGATAGAGTGCTCGCGCCCACTCCCGGACTGCCGTTCACCACCCGGGCGGCAAGAAATACTAGCGCTCGAGCGACCCGCCCCGACGATCTATTCCGCTCGTCGTCAGACGTCAGCGGGGCACCCGCAATGCCCAACGTCGACTACAGCGCCCTCCAACCGGAAACAGGTCCGCCGCGAGTGTCTGGTTGGGGTGTATCCCAACCAGACACCACCAGCGTGTGCACTACATTCAAGAGCTATCGGGCTTCTTGAGTTTGCCGAGCCGCCCAGTCGCTTTGAGTAGGCTGTCGAGGCTGTTCAAAGCGCTGGCCTTATCGGCCAGCACCCGCTCCGGCCGCACTCGCGCTCGCCCGCCACCGAGTCTGGGCACCGCGATGCCATCGAGCACTGCCTGAAACTGCGGACTGTCACCGGCCTGACCTGCGGTGACAAGTACCGACAACACTCGGCAGCCCTGGTCACACGCCAGATGCAGCTTGCTGGTCCACCCGCCCCGTGACCGTCCCAGCCCGCGATCGGCCGGCTCGCACTGACCAGGGCCGGCCGGTGATTCGGCTTGCCCGCCGCCCTCGCGGCGGGCACCGGCGGCATGCGGGTGGGCTCGGGTGATCATGGAATCCACGCTGACCTGCCAGTCGATGACCCCACCCGCGTCGGCCAGGACCTGCAGCGCGGTCACGATCGCGGCCCATGCCCCGGCTCGTTGCCAGCGGCGGAACAGCCCGTATGCCGCTTGCCAGGACCCGTACTCGGCTGGCACGTCCCGCCACGGCACTCCGGCACGACACCGCCATCGGATCCCGTCGATGAGCTGCCGTTTCGTCCATTTCGGCGGGCGTCCCGCCTTCTTCGGTCGAGGCAGCAGCGGTTCCAGCCGGGCCCATTGGGCATCGGTCAGGTCCGCTCGCCCCGCCACCGCTAGGCTGGTCACGAGGTCTCCGGGGCTGTTCAGATTTGCTTGGTCGCTAATCCGAATACCGGAGACCTCACCTATATGCCAACGCGGGCAACAGCTTCAGTCAAAGTTGCTGATGGGGGTGGCACTGCTACGCGGGGCCACCCCGTCACTCACTTCGAGACAGAACCTAGCCGCCACGATCACCGACGCCCTCGACCGTGAACCAGGTCTGCTCCATGCAGTGTTCAACGCTGCGGCGACATGGATCGAACGCCACTCCACTACTGGTGAAGCGGCGACCATCGCCACTCACATTCGCGACGTGCCGCCGTGGCTCCCTCTCGAGAGGCTGGTCGCAGAGATCCAAGCCCAACTACCCCACGTATGTGCTGCCCGGTTTGAAGATGAGGAGCGGTACCAGCACCACGACCACAACCTCGCGGCGCAGCTCCTTCGGGCTGCGGAACAAACCGACCAGTGAACTCCAATTCCGACAGTGTCTCTAGCATCGCCGGAACAGAACCAGTCACCCGAACGTCCGGGCGCACCATCTCGATCACCTTTCGCCGCCTCTCGCGACACCCGATAGACCCAGGATTTCAAGCGCTCACCAATGACTCTGGTTGGATGCTGGTGTACCGCAATCCCTCATTCCGGTAACGGGCTACCAGCTTCCATCGCCGGTGTTTCTACGATTCTTCTACGATTTGCAGACGGGTTTGCATCGAGTCTTGCTGGAAGCGATGGGAAGCGTCAGGGCTGCCAGATAGTCATCTACCTGCGAAGACAGGGAAATCATGGGAAGAGTCGGGCACCTTCGGGAACCTGCGGAAACGGTGTGCCGACTTCATGACCAATCAAGCGTCCACACGGACAGCATTCGCAAGCCTGTCGTGACGCGCCAGCGGATCAGCGCTGGTTCGGTCGTCCCCACACCGTGGGATCCGGCGGTCCCCACCCGTCGGGGCCGGGAATTTCGTGGGTGGGTGCCGAGCCCGGTGGCGGGACGATCGGGTTGGGCGGTGGGGTGCCGGCGGTGCGGTGGACGGCGCCTGGGATGTGGCGGGCGGGGGTGGGGTTGTGGGGGACTCCCTGTGGGTTCTGGCGGAACACCGGATCGGGTTGTGCGGCTTCGGGTTCCGGCGTGATGTCAGCGGATCCGGGCGGCTCGGAGTTCGGGTGTGATGGGTCGACTCCCGCACCGGGATTCTGTGGGGTCCAGTTCAGGTGGCTTCCCGGTTCGGTGGAGCGGCGGCGGGACGCGCGTACCAGGACGATCACGAGGATGACCACGACCACCGGGATCAGCAGGACCAGGAACCAGGTCAAGTACCTGACCAGTTGCAGGTACTTGTCCGACAGTGGCGGGGCCTCCGGTGCGAACACCGGTGTGGTCGGTTCCTGTGCCAGCACGGTGCCGATTCCGTCGTGGACGGCGAGAAGTATGGTGCTCACCGCGCCTCCTCCCCAAAAGCGAAGCACTGCAGTCGGTTACCTGGCTCATTCTGCCCCGCGACACTGTTCGGCGACAGTCGAACGGGGTCGGCACACCCCGGATCGGTGCCGCGAGCTCCTGTTAGGTTTCTGGGGTGAGCGGAGATCTACGTATCTGTTTCGTCGGCGATTCCTTTGTTCAGGGCATCGGCGACCCGGAGTACCGGGGTTGGGTCGGTCGGGTCCTCGCGGACTCCGGTGCCGAGATCACGGGCTTCAATCTGGGCATCCGACGCAACACCTCCGATGATGTCCGCCGCCGCTGCTGGTCCGAGGTGGGTCCTCGATTCCTGCCCGGGGCCGACAATCGACTCGTCCTCTCCTTCGGCAGCAATGACGCAGTCGAGGAGAACGGCGCTGTGCGTGTGACGCACGCGCGCACTCTCGACAATCTGTCCGCGCTTCTCACCGAGGCCCGGCACCGCGCGATCCATCCCCTGGTCATCGGCCCACCCCCGGTGGTCGACGCGGGCGAGGAGCACCTATGTAGAACGACGGAACTGGCGGAGGCGATGTCGACGCTGTGCCGTTCCCTCGATGTCCGATTCATCGACATCACAAAACTTTTGGCCGACGACCCCGTCTGGGTCGAGGAGGTGCGGGCAGGCGATGGCGCCCACCCGGGCAGCGGCGGCTATCGGCGCCTGGCCGATCTAGTCCTCGACGGCGGCTGGCGGGACTGGATCGCCCACCCGTGAGGCGAACCCGCCGGACCGGGGCTGATCGGCGGCCTGCAGCAACTGGCGGGCGATGAGGTCGGTCAGCTGAGCGCGGGTGGTGTCGAATTCTCCGCGCATCCAGGCGGCGACGAGTTCGAGGGCGCCGCTGACCAGGGCGTAGGCGTTCATCGCGGCGTAGGTCGGGTCATCGTCTGGGTCGGGGCGCAGCTCCCGGCCGACAGCGGTCATGGCATCGGCGATGGCGTGCTGGGTGGCCAGACGCGCGGTCTGCAGCGCCGCGGTGCTGTGCGCGTCGATCAGTAGGGCGTGGCGGCGCGGGTCGGCGAGGAGGAAGCCGAGCGCGGCGTCGGCGGCGGCGTGGACCTGGCTGCGGACATCGGGAGCGGCCGCGTGGGTGGCGGTCACGACGGCGGCGATGCCCTGGGCCGTGAGCTCCTCCGCCAGTGCCACCAGCAGCGCGTCGCGATCGGCGAACTGGTCGTAGAAGTACCGGTCGTTGAGGCGGGCTCGGGCGCAGACCGCGCGTTTGGTGACCGCTGGTGCCCCGTCCTCGGCGAGCAGGTCGAGTGCGGCGTCCAGCAGGGCGGCGCGACGCCGGGATCGGCGCTCGTCGGCGGTCACACCGCCGTAGGCGCGCGGAGCTACGTCGGGGTGCGGACTCTTGACCATCTCCCCATTCTGGTGCACCCTGACACCATACAAACTTCTGGTGTCGCATTGCACCAGAATTGCGGAAGGGCGTCGGGGCCGGCACGGTCCCGACGCTGGAACAAAGGAGTTCACCGATGACCTGTCCCGTGCCGCACCAGCAGACGCTTCCCACCGAATTCGCACCGCCACACCACGTTTCCGCCGCGGTCGAACGCTTCGAGCGGGTCGGCGGTTCGGTCCTGTTCGGCCTGTTCGCCGTCGGCCTGTTCGATCAGCCGATGCTGCCGCCGGTCTCGGCGGCGCTCGAGGCGACCGGTCGCTCGCGGTATCAGCCCTGGGCCAGGGCGATCCGCACCGCGGCCGCCGACCAGCTGATCTACCACGGGGAAGACGACGATCGCGCGGCCGAGGCGCACCGCCTGATGCTGCTGCACCGCGATGTCAAAGGCGTCGGCCCGGACGGGCAGCGGTACTCCGCACTGAACCCCCAAGCGTGGAACTGGATCCTGTACTCGGCGTTCTTCGTCCAGCGCGGCGCCTACATCGCGCTGACCGGCACCGAACCGACCGCGGCCGAGAACCAGGCGATCTGGGACCACTACCGCCACAAGACCGAGGGCCTGCACCTGCCCGGCCAGTCCAGCCCGATCCGGCACTACCCCGACCTGGTCGCCCACTACGAGCGGATGGCCGCCGAGGAACTGCGCGAGACGCCCGCGCTGCAGGCCGCGACCAGCGCGATCCGCCACGCGCCGCGCCCGGACTTCCTGCCCGCGCTCACCGGACCGCTGTGGCGCGTGGGTTCGCCCGCGCTGTCCCATGTGGTGATGGTCCTCGGCTGCGGCATCATGCATCCCGATGTGCGTGCCCGGATGCCCTACACCTGGACGCGCCGCCACGATCGGGAGTTCCAGGCGATCACCGCGGTGCTGCGCGTCGCCTTCGACCGCCTGCCGACGTACCTGACCGACTCCCCCATGGCCCGCAATCGCCGGGCCTACCAGCGGCTGGTCACCCGCTACCGCGATGTCGGCCTCACCTCGTTCACCCCGGACGTCGCCTTCCGTTCGCGCACCAGCGTGTGAACTAGGGCGCGTCGCCGTAGACGACGAGCCAGATGGCGCGACCGAGCGCTTCGGCCACCTCCTCGTCGGTGAGCCCGGTGTCGAGGCCGCAGGCGACGGTGATCGTGCGCTCGACCATGGAGGTCAGGACCAGCGCGGTCGCCCGCGGGTCGAGGTCCTCGGCGAGGCGGCCCGCGGCGCGGTCGGTGTCGAGGCGGGTGTGTACCAGTGCCGCGAAAGTCGCGACGCGCGACTGCCAGTAGGCGCCGACCTCACGGTCGTAGGTGGCCACCTCGCTCAGCGCCAGCAGCAGATAGCGGTGCGCGCGGAACCCGTCGATCATCGCGCCGATCGCCCGCACGACACCGGCGCGGCGATCGGTGTGTTCGGCACTCCACCACTGTTCGGCGGCGGCGAAGAGGTCGGTGGTGGCCAGCTCCGCCATCCGGATGAGCAGGCTGCTCTTGTCCGGGAAGTACCGGTAGAAGGTCGATCTGGCCGAGCCGGAGGCGGCGGCGATCTTCTGCACGGCGAGTTCGGTGAACGGAATGCCCTCGGCGAGTAGGTCTTCCACCGCGCGCAGGACCCGGCGTTCGAAGTCGACCCGCCGGTCCTCGGCGGGTTTGCGTGCCGAGCGCGGGACCCGGGTCAGCGAGGGCATCGGTGACCCGGCACCGAGGTCGGGAGGGCGTTGACCATGCCCACATTGTGCCCGCCCCGCGTCCGCGGGGTGTCGGCCACGGCAATCCCGTTGGCGCGGTGCGGTATTGACATGTGACCGCCGTCACCTCATCATCGAATCGGACACACTGTCCGAGACTCGATGACCGAGGCGGTTCCCATGGATGATTCCCCCGTCACCGCGATCGAGTGGGCCGATGTGGTCGTGGTCGGCGCCCGCTGCGCGGGTTCCGCCACCGCCGTCACCCTGGCGAAGGCGGGCCGTGACGTGGTCGTCCTCGATGCCGCCGCCTTGCCGTCGGACACGCTGTCCACGCACCTGCTCTGGCCCGCCGGAGTCGCCGAGCTGCAACGCCTCGGCGCTCTGGACGAGGTCACCGCCCTGGGCGCGCCCCGGCTGACGCGGGCCTACGCCGAGGCGGCCGGTTTCGGTATCGGCACCGCGTTTCCCGCCGTGGACGGCATCGACTACGCGCTGTGTGTGCGGCGCACCGGCCTCGACGGCGTTCTCGCCCGCACCGCGATCGCCGCGGGCGCCGAGGTGCGGCAGCGGTGTCGCGTCGAATCCCTGGTGTGGGAAGACGATCGGTGCGTCGGCGTGCGCTACACCGACAGCACCGGCGCGGTGGTCGAGCTCAGGGCGGCACTGGTCGTCGGCGCGGACGGCCGGCGCAGCACCGTCGCCCGCGCGGTGGGCGCCGAGCAGCCGTTCCTGTCGGTGCCCAGCGGACGCGACTGCTACTTCGCCTACTGGCGCGACACCGTCGACGGCGCCCGCCACATCGCCGCCCAGTGGCGCGCGGGCGCCGATCTCGGCACGGCGTTTCCCTGCGACGACGGCCTCCTGCTGAGCCTGGTGCAACCACCCGCCACCGACGACCGGCCGGGTCCGGCCGCGGCGGAGCGGCGCTATACCGAAGCGGTGGCGCGGATTCCGGCGCTGGCCGAGCGACTACGCGGGTGTGAGCGGGTGGGGCGCGTCCGCGCGGCGACCCACCTCTCCTCCTACTTCCGTCGCTCCACCGGCCCGGGCTGGGCGCTGCCTGGTGACGCCGGACATTTCAAGGATCCCGTCACCGCCCAGGGCATTCGCGACGCCCTGCACTACGGACGCCTGCTGGCCGAATCGGTCGCCGAGGTCCTCGATGATCCGCCCGCACTGGACCTGGCGCTGGCCGCCTGGGAGCGACGGCGCATCATCGAATGCCGCGAGATCTTCCACTGGACCAACCGGCTGGCGCGCGGAGAACCACTGCGCCCCATGGAGATCGAGCTCTATCGCCGGGCCGCCACCGACCCGGAGCTCGCCGAGATCACCACGGGCATCTTCTCCCGCACCCGTCGCCCCGCCGAGCTGTCCACCCCGGTGCGCGCCGCGGGCCTGGCGCTCAGCGCGCTCCGCCGGCAGCCGACCGCGGCCGTGCTCACCGACATCGGCAGTGAGATCCGCGGCGCGGCGCACGAATGGCGCACCGCGCGAACGACATTGCGCGGCTCGCTCGCGCCCGTCAGCACACCGCCCGAGGCTCGCTCGGCGCGCTCCACCGCTCCGGGAGAACAGCATGTCTGACCCACTGCCCTCGATCACCCGTCGCACCGCGCTGCGGGCCGGACTCGCCGCGGGCGCCGCGCTCGCCATCACCACCCCGACCGTCGCGAGCGCGGCCCGCCGGTCCCCGCTGCTCCGCACCGGCGGCAAGACCGTCGCGATCTTCGGCGGCGGGATGGCCGGACTCAGCGCCGCGCACGAACTGGTCGAACGCGGCTATCAGGTGACGGTCTACGAGCCCGCCTTCCTCGGCGGCAAGGCCCGCAGTCTCGGAGTGGCCGGCACCGCCGCCGGGGGCCGACAGGACCTGCCCGGCGAGCACGGCTTCCGCTTCTTCCCCGGCTGCTATCGCAATGTGCCCGACACCATGAACCGAATCCCGTTCCCCGGCAACCCGAACGGCGTCCTGGACAATCTCGTGCGGGTGGAGGGCACGATCGCCGGGTTCCAGGATCTGCCACCGATCTTCCTGCCCGTCGAACCCGGCGGATTGCGGCAGCTCACCCCGGAGGTGTTGCAGAACAACCTCATCGGCACGCTCGGCTTCGTCCCGGAGCTGCCCCCGCACGAGCTGGCGTTCTTCGCCAAGCAGATGCTCGTCTGGTTCACCTCGAGCACCGAACGCCGTTTCGGGCAGTGGGAGTACGTGACGTGGGAGCAGATCATGCGCGCCGAGGGCAAGTCGCCCGCCTATCGCAAGTACCTGGTCAACGCGCTGACCCGGATCACCGTCGCCGCGAAACCGCAGACCAGTTCCGCGCGCACCATCGGCACGATCGGTGAGGCCCTGGTCCTGGCGGGCAGCGGGGTGGTGCCCGAATTCTCCGGCGGGGTCGACCGGATCCTCAATCGCCCGACCAATGCCGCGTGGATCGATCCGTGGGTCGAGCATCTGCGCGCGCTCGGCGTGCGATTCGTCCTCGGCCAGGGTGCGAGCGCACTGCACCTCAGCGGCGGCCGGATCGCCTCGGCCACCGTATCCGGCACGGCGGGCACCAGCACCGTCACCGCCGACCACTATGTGTGCGCGATGCCGGTCGACCGGGCCGCACCGCTGCTCAGCGGCGCGATCCTCGACGCCGACCCCCGCCTGGACGGCATCCGCCACCTGCACACCGACTGGATGGTCGGCATCCAGTACTTCCTGCGCCGCCCGACCGACATCCCCGAGGGCCACATCGCCGCGCTCGGCTCGCCCTGGGCCATCACCGCCCTGCGCCAGGCGCCCATGTGGGTCGGCGATTTCGCGGCCACCTATGGCGACGGTTCGGTGGTGGAATGCCTCTCCGTCGACATCTCCGACTGGGACACCCCCGGAATCCGCTACGGCCGCACCGCGAAAGAGTGCACCGCGCAGGAGATCGCCACCGAGGTCTGGGCGCAACTGCAAGCCTGGCTCAACACCGGAACCGGCTGGCTGCGCAAGGAGGACATCCACTCCTGGCACCTCGACCCCGGAATCACCTGGTCCGGCGGCGCGATCCACAACGCCACCCCGCTGCTGGTGAACACCGTCGGCTCCTACGACAACCGGCCCGACGCCCACTGCGCGATCCCGAACCTGTTCTTCGGCGGCGACCACGTGCGCAGCCACATCGACCTGGCGACCATGGAGGGCGCCAACGAATCCGGGCGGGCCGTCGCCAACGCGATCCTCGACGCCGCCGACGATCCCGCCCCGCGCGTACCGATCCTGCCGCTGGTCTCGCTGCCCGTCTTCGACGCCGCCAAGGCGATCGACGCCGACCGGTTCCGGGCCGGGCTGCCACACCTGCTTGACGGCTGAACGATCAAGGGTCGATCAGGCCGAGTTCGGTGAGGTCGCGGACGTATTTGTCGATCAGTTCCGGGCCGAGGTGCGGGATGTCCCGGTCGGCGCCGATCCGCGCCGCGCGCACCGCGGCCCGGAATCCCTCGGCGGGCAGCGCCGAACCGGGCAGCGCTCGGCCCGGTCGCCGGTAGGCGTGCAGCAGCGGCAGCAGGGTGTGTTTGCGTTGCCGATCCGGCAGTGCGCGCAACGCGGCGTCGAGGCGGGCGAACCAGTCGTCGTAGTCGTCGATGCGGTCGATGCGGTGGCCCGCCGCGATCAGCCAGTCGACTAAGACATCGAGGCTGATGCCGTCGTCGTGCGGATTGAGGACGTCGTGGGTCCGGTAGCCGCTGGTCGCCGCGGCGCCGAGTTCGGTGATCGCGGCGGCGACGAAGTCGGCGGGCAGACCGTCGTAGTGTGCGCGCTGACGTTCACCGTCGGAGCCGGTGCGGTAGAACGACTTCGGCGCCAGCCCGGTGACGAGCACGCTCAGCAGCAGCCGGGTGAACACATCGGGCACATTGAGCTGCCCGCGATAGCGCGAATGCGCCAGGATCATGTCCGAACGGAACACCGCCACCGGCAGCCCGAACCGCTGCGCGGCCTCCCGTAGCAGGACCTCACCGGCCCATTTGCTGTTGCCGTACCCGTTCGCATAGCTCTCATCGATGCGCCGCACCGGGCTCATCACCCGCACGTCGCCGTCCTCGGCGAAGGACTCCCCCTGCGCCGCGACAGCCACGGTCGACAGATAGCTCACCGGTTTACGTTTCGCCGTCAAGGCCAGCCGCAGGACCTCGGCGGTGCCGACGACATTCGGGCCGAACAGTTGCGGGTAGGGCAGCACGTGGTTCACCAGCGCCGCCGAGTGCACGATCAGGTCGACCTGGTCGGCCAACCGCCGCCACACCGGTTGCGGCAGACCGAGTTCCGGTTCGCCGATGTCGCCGGGCAGCACTTCCAGTGCCTGTTTCGCCAGGAGCCGGAATTCCTCGCTCAGCTCGTCGTCGGTGGCGAAGGCCGCGTCGAGGCGGGCACGGGCCGCGGCGGCATCGGCACCGCGCACCACACAGATCACCGTGCCGCCGTGTGGTGCGAGTCGTTCGAGCCAGCTCAGCAGCAGGAACCGGCCGAGATAGCCGTTCGCGCCGGTGATCAGGACGGTGTTCACCGTGGTGACCGCGGGCAGCTCGGCCGCCGCTGCGAGAGTCGTGGCGTCGAGGAACTTCTCCAACACCAGGTCGGTGGCCCTGATCTCGGTGGCGCCGGCACCGTGGACGGCGTCGACATCGATTCTGCGCGAGCCGGGTTCGCGCTCCAGCCGGATGTAGTCGGCGATGCGGGCCAGGTCGCTGTCCGGGCCGAGCAGCACGTTCACCGGGACCTCGACGGCGAGCAGTTCGCGCAGCAGCGTCGAATACGACAGTGCTGCAAGGGAATCCCCGCCCAGGTCGGCGAGCCGCGCGTCGGGGCGCAGGTCCTCGGCGGCGCAACCGAGCACGGCGCGGGCCGCCCGGGCGACGGTCTCGTAGACGGACAGGCCGGGTGCGTCGCGGCGCAGGCGCTGGAGTTCGTCATCCTGATCGCGCGCCACCTCGGCGTAGAGCTCTTCGAGGCGCTCGCCGTAATGCTGTTTCAGCTTGGGCCGCAACAGTTTCCCGACGCCGGAGAGCAGACCGTTGGCGACCGTGAACGGTTCGGGTTCGAGCAGGAAATCACGCGGGATCTCGAACGATTCGAGTTCTGCCACGGTGGCGGCACGGTGCAGCGAGGCCCGCACCGCGCCACGCCGTTCCGCGGCGGGCAGTGCCAGCGCGGCCGCGGTCGGCACGACCACCGCGAGCAGGTACGCGCGCTCACTGCTGCCGTAGACATAGATCTGATGCACCAGATCGGCCCCGGCGTAGATCGCTTCCAGCCGCGACACCGTCACGAACTCGCCTTGGGAGAGCTTGAGGACATTGTTGCGCCGGTCGACATAGGCCAGCCGGTCCGGCGCGAGCTCGGCCACCACATCACCGGTGCGGCAGAACCCGTCGGCGTCGAACACCTCGGCGGTCACCTCGGGACGGCGGTAGTACCCGGCGATCATGGTGGTGGTCTTGAGCAGCAGTTCCCCGCGCGGATACGGCTTGTCGGTGCCGAAGTAGCCGAGTTCGGGCACGTCGACGAGCTTGTAGTCCAGCACCGGCGGGCGCATCACCTTGGTGTCGAAGATGACCCCGCCGCCGGTCTCGGTGGAGCCGTATCCGTCGTGCAGGCGCAGTTGCAGTACCGATTCGACGAAGACGCGCAGGTCGGGCGCGATCGGCGCGCTGCCGCACAGCACCGACAGCAGGCGGCCACCCAGGAACTGTTCGCGCAATTCGGTCCGCACCTGTTCGGCGAGCGCCTCGCTGTCGACGCCACCGCGCTGTTCGACCTCGTGCCGGAACCGTTGCTGGATCAGGTCGCACACGCGGGGCACGAGGAAGATCTCGGTGGGCCGCACCAGCGTGATGTCCTCGAACAGGGTCGACATGTCCGGTGCCGCGGCGAAATAGGCGGTGCCGCCGCGGGCCAGCGCGCTGTTGAGGGTGAGCCGGGCGGCGATGTGGCTCATCGGCAGGAAGTTGACATTGATCGCGGCCAGCGGACGCGGCGGCTGCCAGCCCACCGCGACCAGCCGCTGGGTGTACATCGCGCCCTTGGGTGTGCCGGTGCTGCCCGAGGTGTAGATCAGCAGGGCTAGGGGATCCTCGCCCTCGGCGGGCTCGGACAGTGGGGCGGCCGGGGCGTGCCTGCCGTGGTCGACGAGGTCGGTGAGCGTGTGCAGCACGACGCCGGACCCGGCGACGCCGAGCCGGGTGCGGGCGGCGGCGAGGGCGTCGCGGTGGTCGTCGTCGTCGGTGTGGTGGTCGAACACGACCAGGGTGCGTGGTGTCGCCCCGGCGAGTATCGCGTCGACGGCGATGCCGAGGTGGGCGGTGTCGACGGCGAAGATCCGCGGCGCGGTCTCGTCGAGGATGGAGCGCAGCTGGGCCAGGCCCGCGCCCGATTGCAGGGGCACCGCGACCGCGCCGAGGTGGATGGCGGCCAGATCCAGCACCGTGTAGTCGACTCCGGTGAACCCGAGCATGGTGACGAAATCGCCCGCACCGAATCCATCGGCATGCCACGCGGCCGCGAGCGCACGGGCCCGCTCCCATGCTTCGCCGTAGCTCAGCAGCTCGAATTCCGGCAGCAGCCGCCGGGTGGCGCGGCCGGTCACTGGGTCGCGGGCCAGTTCGGTCCGCCGGGCACCGAGTGCCGGGCGCTCGGCATAGCCCGTCATCGCGGTCGCGACGATGCGCGCGAGCGGCAGCCCGGGCGAGGTCACAGCAGCGTGTACCGCGTCGTCGGGCCGGGCCGCCTGGATCTGGGCGTCGTTGGCGTAGAGCTCCTTGATGCGGTGCGCCAGGCGCCCGCCATCGACGCTCATGCCTCGTTCTTCCGATCCGTGGCGGTCTCGACGAGCCGAATGCCCTGCCAGGCTTCGCGCTGCGCGGAGTCCGGGTCGATGAGCACGCGCGGTGGGTGGTCGATGATGCAGGTGGCTCGGCGTTCGGCGGTGTAGGCCGGCCAGCTCGACCGCGGGCGGCCGGTGCGGGCGAAGCTCGTCCAGTTGTCCTGCATGAAGTCCTGGACCGCGCGGAATCCGCGCCTGCCACCGGCGGCGGTCATGGCCCGGCCGACCGGGCCGTCGACCCAGCCGAAGACGGGAACGAGGTCGAGCGCGTGGGTGGCGCCGAGACCGGCCAGCCGCAGCGCGCGCGGCGCGAAATCCAAGCGGTAGGCATAGGTCGGGGCGTGGCGGCTGTGGCCTTCGAGCACCGCCAGGGTCGGGCGCAGGAACATCAAGTCGCTGCCGACGCGGACCGCGGTTCTGGCCGCCGGATAGCCGGGATAGCGGCTGGTCACCCGCTGCTCGGTGCCCGGTTCGTACCGCGCGAAGGCCGCGGTGAGCTGCGGCGGGGTGTGCGGGACCGACTTGGCGAAGCGCTGGAACAGCGTCACCTCGTCGCGGTTGGTGCCGATGATCAGCGGCACCGGGTGCGCGCGGCCCGCGGCGATCGCGTCCAGGGGCGCCTCGGGCAGGTAGTCGCCGTCGACCACCGGAGCGTAGGGGAAGCTGCCCGGTTCGTCGCGCAGGGCGCGGCCCAGCGCCCGGTCCCCCGCGCGGCCGAGTTCGCTCGCGGGCACACTGCTCAGCACGGTCGTGGCATCGGCGGGGTCGGCGCCGAGCCGGTCGAGGACGCGGTGTGCGAACCGACCGGCTTCTTCGGGCCGCATCGTCCAGTCGGCGGGGGCGCTCTGGGCGATGGCCCGGTGGAACAGGCCGCGCGCGGCGGGCGTGGCCAGCAGGGTGATCACGGCGTGGGCGCCCGCCGATTCGCCGAAGATGGTGACATTGTCGGGGTCGCCGCCGAACGCGGCGATATTGCCCCGCACCCACTCCAGTGCCGCGACCTGATCCCGCAGACCGAGGTTCGAGTCGAATGACCTTTCCGCAGTGGAGAATTCGCTGAAGTCGACATAGCCGAACGCGCCGAGCCGGTAGTTCACCGACACCACGATCACGTCACCGCGCAGCGCCAGCCGGGCGCCGGAATACATGCTCGACGTGCCGAGCAGATATCCGCCGCCGTGGATGAACACCAGCACCGGTCGCGGCGTCGCCGACGGTGTCACCGGCGCGGTCACATTGAGGGTCAGGCAGTCCTCGCCGGTGGGTTGCCAGGTGCGCGGCCCGGTGCGCGCACCGCCGGGGTTCTGCACGGCGGCGAAGGCGAACTCGGTCGCCTCGCGCACTCCCTTCCACGGCTGGACCGGTTGCGGCGCACGCAGCCGCGAATCTCCTGTGGGTGCGGCGGCATAGGGCAGCGCGCGCCAGCGCACCACTCGACTGCCCGCACGACCGCGCACGACTCCGTCGGCGGTCACGATCTCGGTGGACACCATGTCCTCACAGTACGTGGTACCGCCGGTACCGCGCAGGAGGTTCGCCCGGCTAACCGCCTGCACGGATCCGGAACTGGCGTGTCACGACGACTACGCTGGGACGATGGCGGGCGACGGGCGTTGCGAACCTACCGACCTCCTCCCCGACGGCCCGGAGAAGGCGCCTCTGGCGGCGGGAACCGTGCACAGCATCGCCGAACTCGACCGTCTGGTCTCGTCCTGCTTCGCCTGCCCGCGCCTGGTGGCCTGGCGCGAAGAGGTCGCCCGAGTCAAGCGGGCCGCGTTTCGAGACGAGGACTACTGGGCCCGCCCGGTGCCCGGATTCGGTCCCGACGACGCCGCCCTGCTCCTCGTCGGACTCGCCCCGGCCGCGCACGGCGGCAACCGGACCGGGCGGATGTTCACCGGTGACCACAGCGGTGATGTCCTGTTCGCCGGTTTGCACGCGGTCGGGCTGGCGACCGGGGCGCATCCGGTCAGCGCCGGGGACGGCATCGAGATGATCGGCACCCGGCTCACCGCGCCCGTGCATTGCGCGCCACCGGAGAACAAACCGACGGCGGAAGAACGGCACCGGTGCGCGCCTTTTCTGAGCCGTGAACTGGAACTGCTCAGGCCGTCGTTGAAGGTCATCATGGTGCTCGGCGGATTCGGCTGGCAGGCATTGTTCACCGTGCTGGCCGAGGGTGGCTGGACCATTCCCCGCCCACGTCCGCGTTTCGGACACGGCGCGGAAATCACCCTGTCCCATCCCGATGGGCGAACGGTCACCGTGCTCGGCTGTTATCACGTGAGCCCACACAATACTTTCACCGGCCGTCTCACTCCGCTCATGCTCGAGAATGTCCTGTCGCGGGCGAAAGCGCTCGCCGGTCTCGAATAGCAGTCGACGCACCGAAGGTTCGATATTCACCGGCCCTGACCTGCGGGCATTTACGATCAATCGCGATTACGGCGTCACCTTTCCCGCATCCGCTCGATGACTCGATCACCGCGACCGCAGGAGGCCCGACGATGAGCACGCTGGCGATGAGCACTCTCGACATCTCGCGGTGGCAGTTCGGGATCACGACGGTCTATCACTTCATCTTCGTTCCGCTCACCATCGGGCTCGCCCCACTGATCGCCATGATGCAGACCGCCTGGGTCGTCACCGGTAAGGAACACTGGTATCGGCTCACCAAATTCTTCGGCAAGCTGTTCCTGATCAATTTCGCGATCGGGGTGGCCACCGGCATTGTGCAGGAGTTCCAGTTCGGGATGAACTGGAGCGAATACTCCCGTTTCGTCGGTGACATCTTCGGCGCGCCACTGGCTTTGGAGGCGCTGGTCGCGTTCTTCCTGGAGTCGACGTTCATCGGGCTGTGGATATTCGGCTGGACGCGATTGCCCAAACTCGTGCATCTGGCCACGATCTGGATCGTCGCGTTCGGGGTCAACGCCTCCGCGTACTTCATCATCGCCGCGAACTCGTTCATGCAGCATCCGGTGGGCGCGCGTTTCAATCCCGAGAGCGGGCGCGCCGAACTGGACAGTATCTGGACACTGCTCACCAACAACACCACCCTGGCCGCGTTTCCGCACGTGATCGCAGGCTCGTTCCTCACCGCGGCCACCTTCATGGCCGGGATCGCGGGCTGGTACATGGTGCGCAACGCGCGCAGTGGCGATGCCACCAAGATCGCCGAGGCGAAGACCATGTGGCGCCCGGCGGCGCGGTTGTCGATGCTCGTGATCGCGATCTCGGTCGTCGTGGTCGCGATCACCGGTGACATCCAGGGCAAGCTCATGTTCCAGCAGCAGCCGATGAAGATGGCCTCGGCGGAATCGTTGTGCCACACCCAGACCGACCCGAAGTTCTCGATCCTGACCGTCGGCACGCACAACAACTGCGACAGCGTCGACCACCTGATCGAGGTGCCCTATGTGCTGCCGTACCTGGCCGAGGGCCAGTTCACCGGCGTCACCCTGCAGGGTGTCGAGGATCTGCAACGCGCCGCGGTGGAGAAGTTCGGGCCGGGCGACTACCGACCCAATCTGTTCGTCACCTACTGGTCGTTCCGCGTGATGATCGGTCTGCTCGCCGGTCCGGTGCTGTTGCTGCTGGCCGGGCTCTGGCTGACGCGGCGCGGGCGGGTGCCCGACCAGCGCTGGTTCTCGTGGCTCAGCCTGCTGGCCATCCCGACGCCATTCCTGGCCAACAGCGCGGGCTGGGTCTTCACCGAGATGGGGCGCCAGCCGTGGGTGGTCGTGCCCAATCCCACCGGTGACCAGGAGGTGCGGATGACCGTGGCGCAGGGCGTCTCCGATCACGCGCCGGCCACCGTCGTGTTCTCGCTGGTGGTGTTCACGCTGCTCTACGGTGCGCTTGCGGTGGTCTGGTACTACCTGATCCATCGCTACACCGTCGCCGGGCCGGAGCCGGGTCCGGGCGCGGTCACCGAGGACGAGTCCGGTCCTGATGACGAGGGTGGCGGCGGCAGGCACCGTAAGCCCGAGGAGCCGCCCGTCGAACCGCTGTCGTTCGCGTACTAGGAGCCTGCGATGACTCTGCAACTGTTCTGGTTCGTGCTGATCGGTGTGCTGTTCACGGGCTACTTCGTGCTCGAGGGCTTCGATTTCGGGGTTGGCATGCTCATGCCGATCCTCGGCCGCGGGTCCGATCGGCGCAGACGCGTCGTGCTCAACACGATCGGGCCGGTGTGGGACGGCAACGAGGTCTGGTTGATCACCGCGGGCGGTGCCATGTTCGCGGCGTTTCCCGAGTGGTACGCGAGCCTGTTCTCCGGGTTCTATCTGGCGCTGCTGCTGTTGCTGGTGGCGTTGATCCTGCGGATCTGCGCGATCGAGTACCGGGCCAAGATCAACGATCCGAAATGGCGGGCCTGGTGTGATGTCGGGATCGGGATCGGTTCGTGGATACCGGCACTGGCGTGGGGCTGGGTGTTCGCCAACATCGTGCGCGGGGTGCCGTTGAACGAGAAGAAGCAGATCGTCGGGTCGGTGTGGGATCTGCTCAGTCCCTACGCGCTGCTGGGCGGGCTGGCGACCGGCGTGCTGTTCGCGCTGCACGGCGCGATCTTCCTGGTCCTCAAGACCGGCGGCGAGGTCCGCGACGACGCCCAGCGCGCCGCCCGTCTCCTGTTGATCCCGACCGTGCTGATCGTCGGCGGATTCGGCCTGTGGACCCAACTCGCCTACGGCACCTGGTGGACCTGGATCGCCCTGGGCGCCGCGGTCCTCGGCCTCGTCGTCGCCGCCGGATCCACCGCTGTCTCCCGCGACGGCTGGGCCTTCCTCGGTACGACCCTCACCGTCGCCGCCGCCACCGCCCTGCTGGTCGGCTCCCTCTACCCCAACGTCCTCCCCTCCACCATCGATCCCGCCTTCGACCTCACCATCGACAACGCCTCCTCCACCCCCTACACCCTCAAGGTCATGAGCTGGGCCGCCGTCCTCGCCACCCCGGTCGTCCTCCTCTACCAGGGCTGGACCTACTGGGTCTTCCGCCAACGCCTCACCGTCGACCAGATCCCCGCCCCCACCGGACTCCCCCTGTCCAAGAACACGTAAGGGCGAACGTCATCCGAATCGGGTGAGCACACTGTGAGTTTCGGCGATCAGCTCCAGCAGCTCCGGATCATCGACTCGATCGAAAGCGGTGGTGACGGCATCGAGCGCCGAGCCGTCGTTCAACCAGGTGGTCAACTCGTCGTAGGTGGGAGATACCCTGTCCCAGTAGGCATTACCGGGAATCAACAGACCGTTCTCGACTCGACAGTGGTAAACGGCGAACTCGTGCAGTCGCCGGCTCCCGGCGGGATCGCCGAACTCATCCAAGCGCGACGCGATTGTTGGCTCCATCGTTCCCAGGACGCACAGCACGCTGTCGATGCTCTCCCGCGAGACGGCATTCGTGAGCACATCGACCCACAGCGCATCGAGCACCACATTGATGGCCTCGGCCTGCGGCCACGATCGCCAGCCCGCTCGATGCAGCTTGCTGTAAACCAGTTCCATGGCGGGCATGTCGCCGTCACCCGCGTGTAGGAGCTGGAGCATTCGTCCGGTGAGATAGCGCAGGTCGGCAGCGGATCCGACCGTGCCCAGCACGCGGACCGTGTAGTCGCCGAGGTCGGCACCGGTCAGCTGGTGGCGCGGCCGGGTCAAGAGCTGGGTGTAGTCCTCCGCGCGACGGCAGCAGGGGCACACGTCGATGACCGAGGGTGGCGCGACCGTGGCGAACGCATCATCCAGCGCTTCCAGCGCCTCCTCGACCGACCTCGCCGCAGGATGCCGTCGAACCCGCAACCTGTCGCCCCTCACCGCGGTCACACTACCGCGACGATTCCGGCACCCACACAACAATTTCCGCGGCCCACGATCGACTCGGCCGGGACCGCTCAAGGGCTCAGGTAGTAGAGCAGGGTTGCTGGGCGGCCATCGGTGGTGGTCCAGTTGCCGGGTGCGGTATGGATTCGGGTCCAACCTGCCGATTCGTAAAGGGACCGGGCGGCGGTGGCGCCGACTTCCACGTCGAGGATCGCGCGGTATCCGCGCCCGTGGGCCATGGTCACCGCGGCGGTGAGGAGGTGGCGGCCTGTTCCTCGGCGGCGGTGGGGCGGCGTGACGAACAGGCGGATCACCGAGGCGAGGGTGCTCTCGGGTGCGGCGGCGCGGACCTGTGGGGGCAGGGCGCTCGTGCCGATCCCGACTTGGCCGACTATCGCACCGTCGGCTTCGGCGACGCGGGCGTCGAGCTGTTTCGACGGGCTCAACCAGGCCGCGGGATCCTCAGGCCACCCTGCCGGATAGCCGTCGGCCTCGTGCACCGCGCGAAGAGCCGTGATGCAGGAGGGGAGATCATCGGCGGTTCTGGGGCGGACAGTGATCACGGGATCCCCCGAACCTGCCGGAATGCGCGGAAGGGTGCGGTCGCGGTTCACGAGTCCATCTTGCCGGAGCCGCGCAACGAACTCGCGAGCTCAGGCCATCAGTAAGTAGGCCACTGTCGCGAGCGTCGCGCCGATGATGGAGCCGGCGACGACCTGGCCGCGGGTGTGGTCACCCAGCCATACCCGGGACCAGCCGTTGACGGCGGTCAGTGGGAGTGCGGCGAGGAACCACGGTGAGGCGATCAAGGCCAGGAGGACCGTTGTTCCCGCGCTCACGGCGGTGTGGACGCTGACCTTCCAGTTGCCGAGCACGGTCACGACGCCGATGCCGAACAGGACGACCAGCCCGGCCACCGTCCAGGCGATCAGCGCGCGCGGGGCGCCCTGCACGATCTCGATGATCAGGCCGACACCCACGATGCCGAGAATCGCCGGGATCACCCAGCGTCGGCCGTCGATGTCGGTCACATGGTGATCGCTCGCGATGCCGCGCCGCACACCGGCCAGGATGATGATCATCGGGATCCCGCCCGTGATCGCGGCGACGAACAGCCCCCAGCCAGGAGCACCAACAGCGAACCCGGCGATCGTCCCGGTCACGATGTTGATCACCCAGGGCGCTCCGAGCTCGGTGATCACCCGAGCCGCGCGCGCTGGCGGCGCCATCGTCTCCGTCACGGCGAAACCCTCCCGTTGTCCCGATATTCCGTGCCACGCGGCGCCAGACCGAGCAGCTCGATGTCAGCCTTCGAACTCCACTCGGGAGGCCTCACTTAGAGTATTCGGGTGGAACGGATTCTGATCAGCGGCATCTCGGGAGCCGGAAAGACCACGCTGGCAACCACATTGGCCGATCGATTGGGACTCCCCCGCTACGAACTCGATGCCCTGCACCACGGCCCGGGCTGGGTGAAGCGCCCCGAGTTCGAGGACGATGTCGAGCGGTTCGCCGCGGGGTCGCGATGGGTCACCGAGGACCAATACCAGCGCCTGCTCGGCGATCTGCTGTGGACCAGGGCCGACACCGTCATCTGGCTCGATCTGCCGAAACCCACCGTCATGACCCGCGTCGTCCGGCGCTCGTTCACGCGCGCGATCGACCGCCGCGAGCTGTGGAACGGCAACCGCGAGTCCTTTCGTGACTGGCCGAAACCGGACCATCCGATTCGCTGGGCCTGGAGCCAACACCAAGCACGGCGGGAACGCACCGCACAAAGAATCGCCCGCTTTCCGGCTGTCGACATCGTGCGCCTGGAATCAGCGAGCGAGGTTCGGCGGTGGTTGGACGGCGTGCCGCGGAACGGCGCGGATCATGCCGGGTAGGTACGGATTTCGGTGGCCTTGACGGTTGCCCAGAGGCGGGCGCCGGTGTGCAGGCGGAGTTCGGCGACGGTGGCGGGGGTGACTTCGGCGAGGACCGAGGGGGCGCCGTCGAGGCGGACGCGGGTGGTGTGGGCGTGTTGTTCGAGGCCGACGACGGTGGCCTGCCAGGTGTTGCGCGGACTGCCTTCGGGCCGTTCGGGATACAGGCTGACCGCATTCGGCGCGAAGGCGAGATGGACGGCGCCGTCGGCGGGTTCGGCGATGGTGAGGCGGGCGCCGTCGCCGAGGTCGACGGTGGTGCCTTCGGCGGTGCCCCGATACAGGTTCAGGCCGACCAGGTCGGCGACGTAGTCGGTGCGCGGGTGGCGGGCGACATCGGCGGGGGCGCCCTCCTGCACGATCGCGCCCTTCTCGATGATGATCAGCCGGTCGGCCAGCACCATCGCGTCGAGCGGATCATGGGTGACCAGCACGGTGTGGCCGGGGTAGTCCCGGAGATGACTCGCCAGTTCCGCACGGACCTGCAGCCGGGTGCCCGCGTCGAGCGCGGCCAGCGGTTCGTCCAGCAGGAGCAGGTCCGGATCGGTGGCCAGCGCCCGCGCCAGGGCGACCCGCTGTGCCTGCCCACCGGACAGCGACCGCGGCTTCGCCTCGAGATGCTCACCGAGACCGACCCGCTTCAACCAACCCGCGGCCCGCTGCCGAGCCTCCCGGCGATGCGCACCGCGCGCCCGCAGCCCGAACGCGACATTCTCCTTGGCGCTCAGGTGCGCGAACAGCAGATAGTCCTGGAACACGACCCCGACCGAACGCCGATCCGCGGGCACGAAACACCCCGGCGGCTCGTCCCACCGATGCTCGTCGAGCCGGATCCGGCCGTCGGTCAGTGGCGTCAACCCGGCCAGTGCGCGCAACGCGGTGGTCTTGCCCGCGCCATTGGGCCCGAGCAGCGCCACCACCTCCCCGGGCGCGACGGTGAACGCGATATCGAGTTCGAACTCCGCGCGGCGAACGCGGATCGCGGCATCCAAGGTCACATCGGCCCCCGCGTCCATCGATCACGCAGCGCAGTCAGCACGATCACCGACACCGCGAGCAGCACCAGGCTGAGCACGATCGCGTCCTCCGGGTTGGTTTCCAACGCCATGTACACCGCCAGCGGCATGGTGGTCGTGGTCCCGGGGAAGTTGCCGGCGAAGGTGATCGTCGCCCCGAATTCTCCGAGCGCCCGCGCCCAGCACAGCACCGCGCCCGCGACGACGCCCGGCATGATCGAGGGCAGAGTGACACGCCGGAAGGTCAACCAGCGTGACGCGCCGAGGGTCGCGGCGGCTTCCTCGTAGCGGGGGTCCGCCCCGCGCAAGGCGCCCTCGACCGCGATCACCAGGAACGGCATCGCGACAAAGGCTTCCGCCACGATCACCCCGGGCGTGGTGAACGGCAGCGAGAACCCGAACCACTCCTCGAGGTGGCGCCCGATGATCCCCCGCCGCCCCAGCACCAGCAGCAGCGCCACACCGCCCACCACCGGCGGCAGCACCAGCGGCACCGTCACCAACGCGCGAACGAACCCGAGCCCTGGCAGGTCACCGCGCGCCAGCAACCACGCCAACGGAATGCCGAACACCAGACACACCACCGTCGCCGCGGTCGCGCACACCAGCGAAAGCCGCAGCGCCTCACCGACTTCGGGACTCGACAGCCGTTCGGGCAGACTCCGCCACGGCGCGCGCAGCAGCAGGCCGAGCAGCGGCAGGATCAGAAACGCCAGACCGCACACGGCGGGCAGCACCAGGATCAGCGGTCGCCGTCCACGCACCGCCCGCCGTCGCGCGACCCGGGTCACGGAGTGTCGAATCCCGCCTGACCGAACACCGTGCGGGCCTGCTCGGACCCGATGAACTCGACGAACGCCGCCGCGGCAGCCGCATTGGGCGCCTTGGCCAACGGCGCGACGGGGTAGTCGTTGATCGCTTTGTCCGCCTCCGGGAACTCGATGCCCTCGACCTTGTCGCCCGCGGCCTGCACATCGGTGCGGTAGACCAGCGCCGCGTCGACCTCGCCGAGGGTGACCTTCGTCAGCACCGCTTTCACATCGGCTTCCCTGGTGTCGGGCTGCGGGTCGACCCCGGCCACCTCGAACACCGTCTTGGCCGCCGCGCCGCAGGGCACCTGCTCGGCGCACAGCGCGATCTTGGGTTCGGTCTTGCCGAAATCGGCCAGGCCGGTGATGTTGCCCGGATTGCCCTGCGGCACCACGATTTCGAGGCGGTTGCGCACGAAAGTCACCGGAGTCGCGGTGACCTCGCCCGCGTCGACGACCTGCTGCATGTTCCGCGGCGCCGCCGAGGCGAACACGTCGGCCGGTGCGCCCTGCTTGATCTGCTCGGCCAGGGCCGAACTGGCACCGAAGCTGTAGACCACCTTCGTCCCGGGATGCGCGGCTTCGAACTGCTTGCCCAGCTCGGTGAACGTCTCGGTCAGCGAGGCGGCCGCGAACACCGTCACCGTGCCGCCGAGCTCCTCGCCCGCCGCGGGCTCGGTGGTGTCGTTCCCGCAGCCCACCGCGGCCACGGCGATGGCCCCCGCGAGGGCTACCGCGCGCACTGTACGAATCATGTTCGACCTCATCAACTTTCCGGGATTTCTACTACGACGTGCGTCGATTTGACCGAGGCGACCGCGACGCTGCCGACCTCGAGGCCGAGTTCGTCGACGGAGTCCCGGCTCATCAGTGACACCAGGCGGAACGGACCGGCCTGCATCTCGACCTGGGCCATCACGGTGTCCTTCACGACGCGGGTGACGATCCCGGTCATCCGGTTGCGTGCCGAGGTCGCGATCGTGACACCCGGCTCGGGACGGTCCGCGCCTGCCCGCAGGAACTCCGCGACCTCGCGCCCGTCCACCCCCTTGCGGCCGTTGTCGAGCTGGACGGCGGTCAGCCGGCCCTGGTCGATGTAGCGCCGCACGGTGTCATCGCTGACACCCATGAGGGCGGCTACTTCACTGATCCGCAGATTCGACACCGGATGAGCATATTCGACGTAGATGCGGATCGCGACACGGTTCGGCAACGCACAATCCCCCGGCAGCCACGACCACCCACCGGCCCGGTCCGCGCAAGGACAGCAAGCAGGGGCCGGAGGTCCCTCACGATGGTGCTCAAAGACCATTTCCGCCCGGCCGTTCGCGGACGAGACTGACCACATGACAGTCCTCGGCAACTCTTCGGCACCCACCACGCCCGACGAACCGACGATGCGGGCCGCGCTGCTCCGCGGCTGCCGTGCCCCCTCGGTCCACAATTCGCAACCGTGGCGGTGGTTCTTCGACGGCGCGCGCCTACACCTGTTCAGCGATCCCGAACGGCAGTTGCCGGTCGCCGACCCGGAGGGCCGTCAGCTCGTGATCAGTTGCGGCGCCGTCCTCGATCACGTGCGGACGATCTTCGCCGCGCTCGGCTGGCACACCGATGTCGTGCGCCTGCCCGACCCGGACCATCCCGACCTTCTGGCGACCATCGAGTTCCGCCTGTGGGAGGACCCGGCCACCGGCTCCACCGTGCACGCCGCGGCCATCGAACGTCGCTATACCGACCGGCTGCCGATGCTGATCCCCGAGCGCTGGGACGCGATGACGCCGGTGGTGCTGCGCGAGATGGCCGCGACCCACGACGTCGACCTGGACATGCTGCCCGACAGCGCCCGCGCCCGCCTGGCCACCGCCTCCGAGCAGTCGGCCGCGCTGCACCGCTACGACATGGAGTATCAGACCGAACTGCGCTGGTGGACCGGTCACGACCGGCCCGCCGACGGCATCCCGCCCGCCGCGCTGCCCACCGAGACCGAACTCGCACGCGTGGGTGTGGCCCGGTCGTTCCCGCCGGTCCGGCACCCGGCGCACCGCGCCGAGGCGATCGACCAGTCCTACCTGATCCTGTTGAGCACGGCCGAGGAATCACCCCTGCAGTGGTTGCGCACCGGCGAGGCGCTCTCGGCGATCCTGCTCGAATGCACCGTCGCGGGGTGGGCCACCTGTCCGCTCACCCACATCACCGAGACCTCGGCCGGCCGTGCCCTGCTCCAGGGATTCACCACCAACCGGGGCAACCCGCAGGTCCTGCTGCGCGTCGGTACCGCTCCCGAGAACGATCGTCCGCCGGCGACGCCGCGTCATCCGCTGACGGAGGTGTTCACCGAACATCCCTGAGACCGTTGGGGATTCCGCTCATAGCCCCGCCAGTGCGAGGCCGATCGCACCGGCGATGACGGTCACCACCAGTGTCGCGAGGGCGTTGGTCGCTCCGGCCAGGTAGCGCCGGCGCTGGATCAGGCGAACGGTTTCGACGCTGGCGGTGCTGAAAGTGGTGTATCCACCGCAGAATCCGACGCCGACGATCGTCTGCACCTCGCTCGGCGCGCCGCGGAACAGCACGAGGCCGACGACGAAGCCGAGCAGCAGCGAGCCGGTCACATTGATGATCACCGTCCCCCACGGGAAGTCGGTGGCGCGCCGGGAGCGGATCATCCCGTCGAGGACGAACCGGGCGACCGCGCCCGCGCTCCCGGCCAGCGCGACCCACAGCGTCATCATGTCGGCTCCCCGGTGGACCTGGCCGCCATCCACGCGCCCGCGGCGATGCCAAGCACGGTGGCGACCAGCCCCGCCAGCACACTGCCGAACGCGTAGGTGATCGCCGCCCAGTACTCGTCGGCGCGCAGCAGCAGATCGGTGTCGACGGCGAGTGTGCTGTAGGTGGTGAACGCGCCGAGCACGCCTGTACCGACGCCGAGCCGAATCCGCAGCCGCCACCCGCTGTCCGGGCCGGAGCGGGTCAGCGCCTCGAGCAGTCCGCCCAGCAGGAACGCACCGGCCACATTGATGGCGAAGGTCGTGAACGGCCACTGCCCGGCGGTCTCGGGGAACGCGACACCGAGCCCGTACCGGGCGGGGGCACCGAGCAGACCACCGAGGGCCACCGCCGCGATCGACGAGGGGCGCACGTGCAGCGCGGTGGGTACGGGTGTGTCGGCATCGGGATCGACCGGCAGCGCGGCATCGGGATCGTGGCGACCGAACATGGACAGACTCCTTCCTCGAGGGGGAAGGAACCATCAGCCCCGGTGCGGGGCGGTTCAGACAATCCCACGGGGTTGTCTCGGCGGAGATCCATCGCCAGGAGAAAGCATAGCGCGCACGCCGCTCAACCGGTGGGCGGCCCGTGCTCGCGGGCGGCCCGGTAGGCCTCGAGCGCGGTGGGCAGGGTCGGATAGAGGTGGTCGGCACCGATCCGCTCGGTGAGCCCGGACGCGTCGAGATCGTCGCGCAGATCGTGTTTCACCCGCGCCATCGCGAAGACGATGCCGCGCCCGGCCAGATCCGCGCGCAACTGTTCGACGGCGTCGAGCGCGGTGAGGTCGACCTCCACGTTCGCCTCCGCGCTGAGGACGAACCAGCGCACTGGCTCGCCGCCGTGTTCGGCCGACCAGTCGACGGCGGCCAGCGCACGACGTCGGAAGTCCTCGGCATTGGCGAAGCACAGCGGTGCGTCGTAGCGGTAGATCACCAGTCCGGCAACGGGTTTCGCGGTGGGATAGTCGTCCACGTCGTGCATGCCCGCCACGCCGGGCGCGAACCCGAGGACCGCGTCGTGCGCGCGGGCGATGCGCCGCAGCAGGTCGAAGATCGACAGTGCGATCGCCACCAGCACCCCGTAGAGCACGCCGAGCACCAGCACCGCGGCCACCGTCACCAGCGCCAGTGCCAGCTCGCTGCGCCGGAATCGGGCGATCCGCCGGAACTCCGGGACGTCGATCAACCGCAAGGCCGCGTAGATGACCAGCGCGCCGAGCGCCGCGGTCGGAAACGCCGCGAGCACCCCGCGCGCGCCGAACAGCACGACCAGCACACACAGCAGCGTGACCAGGGAGTACAGCTGGGTGCGCGCGCCCATGGAATCGGCGATCGTCGTGCGGCTGCCGCTGCAGCTGACCGGGAAACCGTGCGTCAGCCCGGCGGCCACATTCGTCGCGCCGAGCGCCGCCAGTTCGGTGTTGGCGTCGATCTGCCTGCCGTGGCGGGCCGCGAAGGCCCGCGCGGTGAGCACATTGTCGGAGAAACCGACCACCGCGATGCCGATCGCGGGCAGGATCAGCTGCCCCACCTCGGCGGCCGAGACACCCGTCAGCCCCGGCACCGGCAGACCGGCGGGAATGGCGCCGACGACCTGAATTCCGAAGCGGTCCAACGAGAACACCCACACCGCCCCCGCCGCGGCCAGCACCGCGAGCAGTGGGCACGGCAGGCGCGGCATCCGCCACGCCGACAGCAACAGTCCCGCGAGCACCGCGGCGGCCAGCAGACAGGTCGGCAGGTGCCACTGGCCCGCGTGCGCGCCGAACGACCGCAGTTGCGCGAGCACGGACTCCCCCTCGACCGGCACACCGGTGACCCGGCCCAGCTGTCCGACGATCATGATGCCCGCGGTTCCCGCCAGATAGCCGACGAGGACCGGTTTGGACAGCAGATCGGCCAGCACCCCCAGCCGGGCCAGCGCGGCGATGCCACACACCGCGCCGACCAGCAGCGCGAGCACCGCGGCGAGCGCGGCATAGCGCCCGGGATCACCGGCAGCCAGCGGGGCGAGCGCGACGGCGGTGAGCAGTGCCGTGGTGGATTCCGGCCCGACCGAGAGCTGACGCGAGGTCGCCAACAGCAGATACACCGCCAGCGGACCGATCGCGGCCCACAGGCCGACCACCGGCGGCAGACCGGCGACCGTCGCATAGGCCATGACCTGCGGAATCAGGTACGCGGCCACGGTGACACCGGCGACCACGTCGGGCCGTAGCCACGCGCGCTGGTAACCATCGAACTGCCGCAGTCCGGGCAGAAATCGTGTCGGTTCCGTTCCGACATTGTCCGCCCGTGGGCCCCGCGGCGACGACCTAGGGCCCTCGACTCGGGGACATTGGACCCTGCCCCATACGCGGTCGACCGACGAAAATTGATCCATGATCAGCACCTACCTGCACCGGATGACCTCGCATCGGTCGGTGTTGTGCCTGATCAGCGGCATGGTGGCGATCTGGGCGGCCGCGGGCGCGCTCGGGCTGGCCACCGGAGCGCTCTCCCTCGGCGCCGCGGCCGAACGTCGACTGCCCTGGCAGAGTCTTTCGCTCGCGGCGATCGGGCTGGCGCTGGTCGTGGCCGCACCGATGGCCGTGGTCGCCGTCCTCGCCGCGCAGGGCGATCGGCGTTGCGCCCGCGCCGCGATCGCCGCCGGATTCGCGCTGGTCGCCTGGATCCTGGCCCAGATCGTGGTGCTGCGCGAACTCAGCTGGCTCCAACCGGTCTGCATCCTCGCCGCCATCGCCGTCGTGGCGCTGGGAATGGCCCTGCTCGACGAACGCGCCCGGCTGTGAACACCCCGAACCCGGCGCGGACAATGGAGCGCAGACCCGCCGCGACGCGCCGACGCCGTGGCCCGACCGAGGGAGCGACACGATGACCACGGTGTTCCTGGTCGACGATCACGAGATCGTCCGGCGCGGCGTCGGTGACCTCATCTCCTTCGAATCCGACCTCGAGGTGATCGGCGAGGCGGGCACCTACGCCGAGGCCATGGCGCGCATCCCCGCGCTGCGCCCCGACGTGGTGGTCCTCGACGTGCGACTACCCGACGGCAACGGCATCGAACTGTGCCGGGAACTGCTCTCGGCCGAACCGGGCCTGCGCTGCCTGATCCTGACCTCGTTCACCGACGAACAGGCCATGCTCAACGCCATTCTCGCCGGCGCCGCGGGCTACGTGGTCAAGGACATCAAGAGCCTCGAACTGATCACCGCCGTGCGCGAGGTCGGCGCGGGCAGATCGATGCTCGACAACCGCGCGGCCGCGGCGCTGATGGCCAAACTGCGCTCGGAGGCCGAGGCCGAGACCGGTCCGCTCTCGACGTTGACGCCCCAGGAACGCACCCTGCTGGCGCTGCTCGGGGAGGGACTGACCAATCGGCAGATCGCGGCCCGGATGTTCCTGGCCGAGAAGACCGTCAAGAATTACGTCTCCCGCCTGCTGACCAAACTCGGCGTCGAACGGCGCACCCAGGCCGCCGTCCTCGCCTCCAAACTCGACCGCCCCGCGGAGCTGGATTAGGACTCGCACCATGGGAGAATGCCGCCATGGACAACCAGGCTCCGCGCTCGGCGGCGAGCGGTCCTCCTCCGGTGACCGAGACGCTGTCCCAGCTACGCCTGCGTGAGCTGCTGACCGAGGTGCAGGACCGGATCGCGCAGATCGTCGACGTGCGCGATCGGATGGACCGGCTGATCGAGGCGATGCTGATCGTCACCGCCGGCCTCGACCTGGACAACACGCTGCGCTCGATCGTGCACACCGCGATCGAACTCGTCGACTCCCGCTACGGCGCGCTCGGCGTCCGCGAAACCGATGAGGCGAGCAGCCAGCTCGCCGAATTCGTCTACGAGGGCATCGACGACCGCACCCGGGTGATGATCGGTGACCTGCCCCGCGGCCACGGGGTTCTCGGCCTGCTGATCGCCGACCCGAAACCGCTGCGGCTCTCACGCCTGTCCGACCACCCCGCCTCGGTGGGCTTTCCGGCACACCACCCGCCCATGGACACCTTCCTCGGCGTCCCGATCCAGGTGCGCGACGAGGTGTTCGGCAACCTCTATCTCACCGAGAAGGCCAACGGCCTCGAATTCACCGAGGACGACGAGGTGGTCGTGCAGGCGCTGGCCGCCGCGGCCGGGATCGCCGTCGAGAACGCGCGCCTCTACGAGCAGTCGCGCATCCGCCAGCAGTGGCTCGAGGCCACCGGTGAGGTCGCGACCGAGTTGCTGGCGGGCAGCGAACCGAATCAGGTGCTGGAGTTGGTCGCCCAGCGCGGCCTGGCGCTGACCGGGTCCGCCCGCACCTTCCTCGCGCTGCCCGAGGATCCCGATGCCGACGCCGACGAGATCACCGAACTGCTCATCGTCGCCGGGGCCGGCGTCGACGCGGAACATCTGGTGGGGCAGCGTCTTTCGCTGGCGGATTCGGAGGCCGGTGCGGCGTTCCGCTCCGGCAGCCCGGTCTCGGTCGACCAGCTGGCCGACGATCCGATCGCCGGTTCGGCCACCGAATTCGGTGCGGCACTGATCCTTCCGCTGCGCGCCGGACAATCCGTCACCGGTGTCCTCACCACCGTGCTGCCCGCGGGCGCACCGCCCCTGACCGCCGCGGCGCAGTCGATGATGGCCTCCTTCGCCGATCAGGCGGCCCTGGCACTGCAACTGGCCGACACCCAGCAGCGCCGCCGCGAACTCGACGTCCTCTCCGATCGCGACCGGATCGCCCGCGGGCTGCACGATCACGTCATCCAGCGGCTCTTCGCCGTCGGCCTGTCGCTGCAGGGCACGATGCAGCGCGCCCGCGCGCCCGAGGTGCGGACCCGGCTGACCGAGACGATCGACGACATCCAGGCCATCGTGCAGGACATCCGCCACTCCATCTTCGACCTGCAATCCAACACCTCCGCCGATTCGGCGAAATACCGCAAGCACCTGCACGGCATCATCCTCGACATGACCGCCGACACCGGCATCCGCACCACCATCCGGCTGGCCGGTCCGGTCACCGTGCTCGAACCGCCGCTGTCCGACGATGTCGAGGCGGTGTTGCGGGAAGCGGTGAGCAATGTGGTGCGCCACGCCCGCGCCACCACCGTCTCGGTCGAACTGGTGATCCGCGACGACGTCACCATCGAGGTCGGCGACAACGGCATCGGCCTCCACGGTGATCTCACCCGCCACAGCGGCCTGGCGAATCTGGCCGCCCGCGCCGACCAGGCGGGCGGCACCTTCACCATCGAGAACCGGCCCGAGGGCGGCACCCTGCTGCGCTGGGCGGCGCCGCTGCCCTGAGCTGACGACTTAGGACCCCGCCGCGCGGGCCGTGCGGCCCTGCCGCCGGGGGCGTCCGTGGAGGACAGTGGACAGGGACAGAAAGGCACACATCATGTCTCTCCCTGTGAATCCGAATCCGCCGGTGGTCGTCGGCATCGACGGCTCCGAACAGTCCCGCACCGCACTGAGCTGGGCCGCCACGTTCGCCGCGCAACACCGCGCGCCGCTGCGGCTGATCTGCGTCATCGACGTGCCGATGGACTACGGTCCCGGCGTCTCCGCACCGCTGTTCGACCACGAGGCACTGCGCAAGCACGCCGAATCCCTGCTGGTGTCGGCGACGAGCCGGGCAGGCACGATCACCGACACCGAGATCACGACCACCATCACCGAGGGCGCCCCGGTGCTGGCGCTGCTCGAGTACAGCAAGTCGGCCCGCCTGCTGGTCGTCGGCAGCCGGGGCCTCGGCGCCTTCCGCCGGACCCTGCTCGGTTCGGTCAGCTCGTCACTGGCCCGGCGCGCGACCTGTCCGGTCGCGGTGATCCCGGAGCAGGAGTACGCGGCCGACGGGCCGGTGGTCGTCGGGGTCGACGGCTCCGAGTGCAGTATCGCCGCCGTCGCCACGGCCTTCGACGAGGCCGCGCACCGGAACGCACGCCTGATCGCGGTCCACACCTGGTCGGAGTTCTACCACTACGACTCGCGCGCCACGATGCAGACGCAGGCCGAGGCCGTGCTCGCGGAAAGCCTCGCCGGATACAGCGAGAAGTACCCCGATGTGCGGGTCGATCGCGTCGTCACCGAGGACCGGCCCGCCCGCGCGATCCTCGGCGCGGCCGAGAAGGCCCAGCTGGTGGTGGTCGGCAGCCGTGGCCGCGGCGGATTCGCCGGTATGGCGCTGGGGTCGGTGGCCCAGGCCGTCCTGCACGGCGCCGACTGCCCGCTGATCGTCATCCGGTCCGCGGATCAGCAGAAGTGACCTGAACGGCCGGTGCGGCGGCTACTTCGGGACCAGGATGCCGGAGAGATCGGCTTCCCGGATCGGGGTGTCGGGATTGGCCTGGGCGCCGCACATCAGGTCGATGGCCGCGATGGCGAGGTCGACGGTCTCGCGTTCGGGCGAGCCGTCGCGGTCCTCGTCGAGGTACTTCGTGACGGTGATGCGCTTCTTGTCCGCGTCCTGGTCCGTGTACTCGCTGCACGGGGTGTCGCCGCCCTTGTTGACGGCTTCCTCAACCTGAGTGCACCCGGCGCTCAACACGGCCGCCGCCGCGGCGGCCAACATCGTAGCGGCGACGTTCCTTCGCAGTGTCATATATTCACCATACATATCGGCCGGTCATACAATTGCCACCGACAATGTGTCCGGATTGCGCACTGTACCCACCTCGATTGCGAGGTAAACACGTCGATACGGTGTCCATCGACACCCTTTTCGCCAATCACGGTTTGATAACCATTCACGCGGGCTACTCATGAATACATGACCAACTCACGTAATCGGACAACGAGTACGACGAGCATGGATCTGACCAGCACCGCCATCATGCTGGCCACCTGCGTGTTCTTTCTGTTCGGCCTGGCGACCCTCACCGGATCGTTCCCCCTCGCGACGCTCGGCGCCGCGGGACTGGCCGCCGCGATCATGGCGACCACCAGAATGATCGGGCCATATCGCCCCTAGCTGTTTGCACCGCGCCTGCCCGGGTAGGCGGTCGGTGGGTCCAACGGACGGCCCACGGTCACCTGATGGCCGAGCGAACTGTCTGGAAGGAACAAGCATGAGCATCGCGGACAAGGCGAAGAACAAGGCCGAGGAGCTCGCCGGCAAGGCCAAGGAGGCGGTGGGCAGCGCCACCGACGACAAGGACCTCGAGAACGAGGGCCGTGGCGACCAGGTCAAGTCCAACCTCAAGGACGCGGGCGAAAAGGTCAAGGACGCGTTCCGCGACTGACCACCGAAGCGGGCCCCGATCCTCGGATCGGGGCCCGTTTTCCGTTCGGCGGTTGCGATCAGCTCGAGCGGGAGCGCTCTCGGCGGTGACCGGGCTTGTTAGCGTCGGGTTCGTGGATCTGAGACTGCAGGGAAAGCGCGCGATCGTGACCGGCGCGAGCAAGGGAATCGGGCTCGCCGTGGCGCGTGGGCTGGCGGCCGAGGGCGTGGATGTGGTGATCGCGGCGCGGACGGCCGAGCCACTGCGCGCCGCGGCCGAGGGACTCGCCCGTGACACCGGTCGCCGGGTCCTCGCGGTGCCGACCGACACCGGGGACGACGAGCAGGTCAAACAGCTCGTCGCGCGGACCGTCGCCGAACTCGGCGGAGTGGACATCCTGGTCAACTCCGCGGCCACGCCGTGGAGCGCGGGGGCGAGCACGGATCTGCAGGCCACCACCGACGACATCGTGCGCCGGGAGGTCGAGATCAAGGTCCTCGGTTATCTGCGCACCGCGCGTGCCGTCGCACCGCATTTCCTCGCCCAGGGCTGGGGGCGGATCATCAACATCAGCGGACTCGGTGCGCGCCAGGCGAATTCGATCGGCCAGACGATCCGCAACGTCAGCGTCTCGGCACTGACCAAGAACCTCGCCGACGAGCTCGGCCCGCACGGGGTGAACGTGACCGTCGTGCACCCCGGCCTGACCCGCACCGAGCGCCTCACCGATCGGCTCACCGCGCAGGCCGCCGAGTCCGGCACCGAGATCGCCGAACTCGAACGGCGGCTGGTGAAGAACTCCCTGCACCGGGTGATCGACGCGAGCGAGGTCGCCGACGTGGTCACCTTCCTCGCCTCACCCCGCAGTGTCGCCATCACCGGCGACGCCGTCGCGGCAGGTGGCGGCGTCCCCGGGCCCGTCTTCTACTGACCGGCGGCGCAGATCGGCGACCGCGCACGCCAGCGCGAGCACGATCAGCACCAGGCACACGCCGAGTCCGGCCGCCACCCCGTGGCGGCCGACCGGCGCCGTGAGGTACAGGCCCGCGACCGCGGTCAACACCACGGTCGCCGAAAGACGTTGCGCGAGTTGCAGGAATCCGGCGGCGACGCCGTTCGCGCCCACCGGCGCGTACTCGAGGGTCATGGCGCGGTTCGGCGCGTCGACGAAGCCGCCGACGGCCCCCGAGGTCACCGCCAGCCCCGCGATCACGAAGAACACCGCCGAGGTCGTCATCGTCTCGACCACGACGATGTAGCCGGTGATCACCGCGCACTGCACGCTCAGCGCGCACACCACGGTCACCCGGCCGAACCGGGCCACCACCCGCCAGCCCACGCCCGACACCACCGCCATCGCGGTGGAACCGCCCACCATCACCAGCGCGGCCTGCAGTGCGCCGAGCCCGAGGCCGTCGATCAGGTACCAGCACAGCACCGTGTTGATCGAGACGATCGCCCCGAACCAGAACATCGCCACCGCCGTGCCGAGGGTGTAGCCGCGGGACCGCACCAGCGCGGGCAGCAGCACCGGCGTGCCACCGCGACGGTGGTAGCCGCGCTCCCACCACCAGAACCCCACCAGCGCCGCCACCGACCCGAGCACACTCGCGGCCGACCCCGCCACGCCGAGCGCGGACACCATCGGCAGCAGCAACAGCAGAGTCGCCGCGGTCAGCAGCCCCAGCCCGACGATGTCGAATCGCGCACTGCCACGCACCGTGCGATCCCGGCGCAACACCACCGCGCCTGCGATCACGGTGACCAGTGCGAAGGGCAGGTTCATCAGCAGCACCAGCCGCCAGCCCCAATCCGGAAACGCGGTCAGCATCGTGCCCGCCGCCAGCGGACCGACCAACCCGGACAGGCCAGCGGCCACCCCGTAGCCGCCCAGTGCCTTCGCCCGCTCGACCCCGGTGAACCGGTCCGAGATCACCCCGAGCACCTGCGAACTGATCACCCCCGCGGCCGCGCCCTGACACAGCCGCGCGGCCACCACCGACCACGCGTCGCCCGCCACCGCCGAGAGCACCGACGACCCCGCGAAGACGACGAGTCCGACCAGGAACAGCCTGCGCCTGCCCAGGACGTCACCGAGACGGCCCGCGGGCACCAGCGCCACCCCGAAGCTCAGGGAGTAGCCCGCCAGAATCCACTGCGTCTGCACGGCGTCCGCGCCCAGGGCCGTGCGGATGGCGGGGATCGCGATGCCGAGCGCGGCCGAGTCGAGCAGGGTGGCGAAGCCCGCGCCGACGCAGACCAGTACTTCCAGGCGTGCGCGCCGTGGTGGCGCGGCGACGGCGCTCAGGGGAACGCCCGGTAGGCGAAGTCGAGTAGGTGCACGCTGCGTTCAATACGCGCTGCGCGACAGGCTATTTCCCCCCGATCGAGCTGAATCCAACGGTTGACACCGGCGTCGCCGACCGCGAAGGTGCCTCGCACCGCTGGCCACGCCCGCTACCCCTGGGCCACCGCCTAGCCGCTGACTGTTCGCCAGCGTCGGCCTTCGCCGCTGTCTACGAATCGGGCGTTGCATCGGAGACCGTTCACCGAACCACAGAAATGGCAGACGATGGCACCGAACCCACTGCACCTGGGCGTCGCGCTCGACGGCGCGGGCTGGCATCCGGCGGCCTGGCGAGCACCCGACTCGCGGCCCACCGAACTGTTCAGCGCCCCCTACTGGACCGATCTGGTCGCCACCGCCGAGCGCGGCCTGCTCGACTTCGTCACCATCGAGGACAGTCTGCGCGTCCCCGGTCCGCTGCACACCCGCACCGACGAGGCCGTCGACCAGGTCCGCGCCCGCCTCGACGCGCATCTCGTCGCCGCGCGGCTGGCGCCGATCACCCGCCACATCGGGCTCATCCCCACGGTGACGACCACCCACACCGAGCCGTTCCACGTCTCCACCGCCCTCGCCACGCTCGACTACACCTCCGGCGGCCGCGCGGGCTGGCAAGCCAGGGTCTCGGCCTCCACCGAGGAAGCCCAGCACTTCGGTCGCCGCGCGATCACCGAACCGACCCCGGCCGAATTCGCCGAGATCATCGCGACCGGCACCCTTCCCGAGTACGCCGAGGTCCTGTTCGAGGAGGCCGCCGACGCGGTCGAGGTGGTGCGGCGGCTGTGGGACAGCTGGGAGGACGACGCCGAGATCCGCGATGTCGCCACCCGCCGCTTCATCGACCGCGACAAACTGCACTACATCGACTTCGAAGGTCGCCACTTCAGCGTGCGCGGTCCCTCCATCACGCCGCGCCCGCCGCAGGGTCAGCCGATCGTCACGGCGCTGGCCCACGCGCCGCGTGTCTACGAATTCGCCGCTGCCGCCGCGGATCTGGTCTTCGTCACGCCCGCCCGCGCCGCCGGGCCCGCCGAGATCCTGCGCCAGGTCGCGGCCGCGAGCGCGAACCGGGTGGGTGAACGGCTGCGGGTCTACGCCGATCTCGTCGTCTTCCTCGACACCGACACGGCCACCGGCGCCGACCGCCTGGCCCGGCTCGACGAACTCTCCGGCGCCGAATTCACCTCCGACGCCACCATTTTCACCGGCAGCGCCGAGGAACTCGCCGATCTGCTCGCCGACTGGAGCGCGCAGGGTGTCGACGGATTCCGGCTGCGGCCCGGCGTCGCCGTCGACGACCTCACCGCAATCACCGACCGTCTCGTCCCGGTCCTGCAGCGCCGCGAGCTGTTCCGCACCAGCTACCCCGAGGGTCCGCTGCGCGGGCTGCTCGGCCTGCCGACCACCGTCCCCAATCGTTTCGCGAGCGTGTGAGGTCCACCGATGAGTACACCCCGTAAGCAGGTCATCCTCGGCGCCTACCTCGGTGGGGTCAACCACCACACCGCCTGGTGGCATCCCGAGGCGGGCAGCCAGATCGAGTTCAGCTCCTTCGAGCACACCGCGCGCACCGCCGAACGCGGCAAGTTCGACTTCTTCTTCCTCGCCGAGGGCCTGATCCTGCGCGAACGCGCGGGCCAGATCTTCGATCAGGACATCATCGGCCGCCCCGACAACTTCGGTGTACTGGCCGCGATCGCCGCGGTCACCGAACATCTGGGCTTGGCGGGCACCATCAACGCCACCTTCAACGAGCCCTACGAACTGGCCCGCCAGTTCGCCAGCCTCGATCACCTCTCCGGCGGGCGCGCGGCCTGGAACGTGGTCACCTCCTTCGACGCGTTCACCGGACAGAACTTCCGCCGCGGCGGTTTCCTCGACCCCGCCGACCGCTATGTCCGCGCCGAGGAAACGCTCAATGCCGTACGCGCCCTGTGGGATTCGTGGCGCGAGGACGACATCGTCGCCGACAAGGTGAGCGGCCGGTATCTGGCCCGTCCCGACGCGGGGGCCTTCGAGTTCGCCGGTCAGCAGTTCGACATCGCCGGCCGGTTCACCGTGCCGCGCAGCCCGCAGGGGCGACCGGTGATCCTGCAGGCCGGTGTCTCGCCGCAGGGCCGCGATTTCGCCGCCGCCAACGCCGACGCGATCTTCTCCCCGTTCGGCAAGCTCCCCGAAGCCGCCGAGTTCTACCGCGACGTCAAGGCCCGCGCGGTGGCGGCCGGGCGCTCCGCCGACGACATCAAGATCCTGCCGTCGGCCAGTTTCGTCCTTGGTGACAGCGAGGCGGACGCGATCGAGAAGTACCGTGCGATCCGCGACGAGCAGGTCACCGGGCAGACCGCGCTGATCCTGCTCGAACAGATCTGGAACCGCGACCTGTCGGCCTACGACCCCGAAGGCCCGGTGCCCGACATCGAGCCCGATCCGGACGCGCCGCCGATCATCCAGGGCCGCGCGTTCCTGCACCAGGATCGTTTCGCGACGGTCAAGAAGCTGCGCGAGATCGCCGAGGCCAAGAAGCTCACCCTGCGCGAGGTCGTGATCGATCAGTTCGAGCGCGGCCCGATCGTCGGCACGCCCGCCCAGGTCGCGGAGAAGATCGACAGCTTCGTCACCGAGGACGGCTCCGACGGGTTCATCATCGGCTCGCACCTGGTGCCGACCGGCCTGGACGAATTCGTCGACCGGGTGGTGCCGCTGCTGCAGGATCGCGGCGCGCTGCGCACCGAGTACACCGGGACCACGCTGCGCGACAACCTCGGGCTGCCTCGGGTCGGCTCGGCCGCCGTCCCCGCCGACGCCTGAAACGCACCGCTGCTGTGGGCGGCCGCAACGCCCACAGCAGCGGTCACCGCGCGAGCGAACCGGCGCCGATCACCAGGTAGGCGGTCATCAGGACGAACAGAAACCAGCCCGCGCCCTGCCAGGTCCGCCAGTTCCGTCCCGCGCGGAACCGCCGGAAAGCGAGCACGAACGCGCCGATACCGCCGGCCAACAGGATCACCGCCGGGCCGAACAGCACCGCGGTCTTGGCCGCGTCGTCACACAGCCGGGTGTCGGCCGCCACGCACGCACTGCGATTCGCCGCCCATACGGTCGTGAGCACACCGATCACGGCGGCGACCGCGATCACCGACAGGCCGTAGGTCACTGCCTGCCGAAAACTCTGCTCGTCGTTTCCAGGCTTGTCGACGTCATCAGCCATTGCTGGTACCTCCCCGAACTGGGTGGTGGCGGCCGTCTCTCCATCAGAGCACACGAATTCGCCACTGCCCACCTGCCGCGATCCTGTTTAGGACGCCGAATCCGCGGTACCGCCAGGAAGACAACGGTCATCCCGGCCGGAGCAGAGGAGAAACTCGTGGACGAATCGAACGAACACGCGATCATCACCAAAGCCGACCTCCGGCGGCTCCTCGACGCCGCCGCCCCCGACGCCCGCCTGGTGCTCTCCGAAGGCAAGGTCGGCATCCACTCCGGCAGCGACGACGCAGGCGGCGGAATGCTTGTCATCACCCGCGCCGACCTGATCGACCGCCTCGGCGACCCTGGCGACGAACGCCGTCTCGCCGAACAAGCCGCCGTGCTCGACACCGACATCCGCCTGCTCGGCGCCTGACAGGAAGGAGCCGACGATGACCGAACAGCCACTGAAAGGCAAGCGGGTCGCCATTCTCGCCACCGACGGTGTGGAACAGGTCGAGCTCGTCCGGCCTCGCGCGGCGGTGGAGGACGCGGGCGCGCGCACCGCGCTGCTCTCCCTGGCATCCGGCAGCATCCAGGCCATGAACCACGACGTGGAGAAGGGCGACGTCTTCGCCGTCGAAGCACTCGTCGCCGAATCCGGTCCCGACGATTTCGACGCGCTGATCCTGCCCGGCGGCACCACCAATCCCGACAAACTCCGCCAGGACCCCGCCGCTGTCCGCTTCGTCAAGGACTTCGCCGCGACCGGCAAACCGATCGGCGTGATCTGCCACGGACCGTGGACGCTCGTCGAGGCCGATGCGGTCCGCGGCCGCACGCTGACCTCCTACCCGAGCGTGCGCACCGACATCCGCAATGCCGGAGGCACCGTGGTCGATCAGGAGGTCGTCGTCGACAACGGCCTGGTCTCCAGCCGCGACCCCGACGATCTGCCCGCCTTCTGCGCCGCGATCGTCGAGGAGTTCGCCGAGGGCAGGCACTTCGCCGCCACCTAGACCAGCGCGGGCTTCCACCCCAGCTCGGGCGCGATCAGCTCCACCGTGTCGTGCAGGATCTGTTCGTAGTCCGCGCGCTGGAATTCGTAGGGCAGTTCCAGGCGCAGCTCGGTGGTCTGGGCGAGGACCGGGTCGGCCCGCAGCTGTTCCAGGATCTGTTCGGCGGTTCCGACGACATCCGGGGCGAACAGCACCCGTCGCTCGCCCTGCGGGCCGAGGGTGCGTTCGTAGCGGCTCGCGGCATAAGCCCGGTACCGCTCGCGGGTCGCGCGATCGGCGCTGTCGAACGGGACGATCACGCGACCGACCGCTACTCGCGCGGGCCGCGTCGGATCGATCAGGGCGCGGTAGTCGCTGATCAGGCCGAGTTGGGCGGTCGTGAAATCGTCGCTGCGCTCACCGGAGACGATATTGCCGGTGAGCAGATTCAGCTCGCTCTCCGCCGCCCAGCGCACCGATCGGGGGCTCGCGCCGCCGTACCAGACGCGGTCGGCCAGGCCGGGGCTGTGCGGTTGGAGCCGTGGGCGCTGCGTATTGCCCGGTGAGTGGATGACGGTGTCGGGATCGCCCAGGTAGTTGCCGCGCAGGTTCTCGACCAGCCGGGCCACCCGGCCGTAGCCGAGGTCGAAGGAGCGCCAGTCACCGTCGAAGACCAGGTCGCCGATCAGGTCGGCGTGTGGTGGTGTGCCCGCGCTGAAACCCGGCTGCAACCGGCCCTTCGACAGCACATCGGCCAGGGAGAGGTCCTCGGCGAGCCGGAACGGGCTCTCGTAGCCGATCGGGATCACGGCCGAGCCGAGTTCCACCCGGCTGGTGCGCTGCGCCGCGGCGGCCAGGAAGACCGCCGCCGAGCCCACGCCGTGCTCGAGGTGCCGCTGCCGCACCCACGCGCCGTCGAATCCGAGGCGCTCGCCGTATTCGAACAGCTGCAGCGTCTCCTCGAGACCGGTGTAGGGATCGTCGTCGAGGTAGTTGCCCGGGGTCAGGAAGGCGAGGGTGCTGATCCGCGGGGCATCAGCGCTCATCCCTGGCGCTCGTACGGGATCTTCTCGCCCGCCTCGACCGCGATCGGCAGCCGATTCTCCGCGGGCGGCAGCGGGCAGGTCGCCAGATCCGTGTACGCGCACGGCAGATTCACCGCGCGGTTGAAGTCGAGCACGACCGTGCCGTCGGCCGCGGGCGTCGGCACCTGCACGACACGGTTCGCCGCGTAGGTGGTGACCCCGGAGGTCGCGTCGGTGAACAGCACCGACAGATCCCCGGGGTTCTTGCCGGGGAACGCGGTCAGGCGCAACCGCTGACCGTCGACCTCGAACTCGACCTGGCCCGGCGCGTCGTAGACGTGCTCGAGCCCCTCGACCGAGGCGCCGACCGTGGTCGGGCGCGGCTCGGCGAACAGCACATAGCGACCGGACACCACCCACTTCGGATCGGGCGCAAAGGCCGGGGTGCCGTGGAAGGCGGTCCGCAGGGGGTTGTCCGGGTGCCGGGGGCGCACGATGTCGTTGCCACCGCGCTTGGCGACCTCGATCACCGCGTCACCCCAGGCGACGTTCACGCTGTCACGCTCGGCGATCACACCGAACTCGTGGCGGCCCCGCACGGGCTCGCCGTCGATGACGATCTCCTCACCCTCGTCGAGCACGACGACCACGCCCTCGGACCCGGTCGACCAGGCGCCCGGCGCGTCATCGAAACGCTCGGGGGTCTCGGAGAGCCAGTGCAGGCTCGTGATGGCGAGGAATCCGTGCCGATCCGACAGGTGCGCTTCCTGTCGCCGATGCCATTCCTGCCACTCGGCGGTGAAGGTGTCCGCGTCGGTGACCGGCGTTGCCTGTGTAGCCATGCATCGATCCAACCCGATGCCTCGGCTAACGACCAGGATTGCGCTCAGGCCGAACGCAATCCGGCCGTCGCCGTGCTCAGTCGGCGGTGAAGAGTGCGGCGTTGTCGGTCGCCCACTCGGCGAAGGTGGTCGCGGGGCGGCCGGTGATGTCCGCGACGCTGGTGATGGGCAGGGATTCGGGATCCGGATCGAAGTCGGTCAGGACGTTGTCGACATACCAGATCGCCCGGTCGCCCATGGCCGACCGCAGCGCCTCGATGGTCTCGTCGCGACTGGACTCGATGAAGGTGATGTCGCGGCCGAGCGCGGTGGCGAGGTGGCCGACGAGGGCGGTGCGGGAAAGGACTTCGGGCCCGCCGAGCGAATAGGCGCGACCGAGGTGCCCGTCGGACAGCAGGGCGGTCGCGGCGACGGCGGCGATGTCGATCATGGCGATGGGCGCGCTCGCGCTCTCGGGCCTCGGCTCGCGGACACTGCCGGTCTCCCGGATCTGCGGGGCCCACATCAGCGTGTTCTCCATGAAGTCCGCAGGCCACAGATGGGTCCACGCCAAGCCACTGCCCTCGACGGCGGTACACACGCTCCCCCACCAGCTCTCCGGTTCACCGGACAGATCGACCACGTGCCGCACGCCCGCTTCCCGCGCCAACGCGAGCACCTCGGAGACATTGCCCGGCGCGGGCGCCAGGTACATCCGGTCCACTCCCGCGAATGCCGGGGGCAGGCTGTCCAGCCGCCCCAGATATCCCTCCGCCACCTCGACGCCGGCGGGTAATGCCGCCTTACCCGGGTTGTTGGTGAGCGCGCGAACATCGGTGGCGCCCCGAGCGAGCAGCTGGTCGACGACCTTCCGTCCGATGTTTCCGGTAGCGCCTGTTACGAGAATCGTCATCTACACCCCTCCGTCGTTGATCAGATCCGCTCCATCCTGCCAACGGATTTCGCGCGGCGCACATGGCGATTTCGTGGTGGCCCCCTGCCGTCCTCAGCTTCTTTTGGTCCATGTTTCGTCATGGCCGTCGGATCGTTTGACGCATACATGTTTTAATGCGCATATCTGCGTATCGGCATCTGCCTGCAGCAGGAACCCGGGGCGTCGGAGAACAGCCGAGCTGGCAGGATCGACGGCGTGTCCACCGCGAACCTGACCCGCTCCGAGACCGCCGCGCGTTCGGCCGCGGTCACCGTCCGCGCCTACCGCGTCGAACTCGATTTGTCCGGCGCCCCAGAGCAATCCGTCGACGGCTTCCCCACCACGACGACCGTCGAGTTCGATGCCACCGCCGAGCAGACGTGGCTCGATTTCCTCGGCCTGTCGGTGGAGTCGGTGACGGTCAACGGCGCCGAGGTCGACGTGGAGTACGACGGTGCGCGGCTCACGCTCCGTGGCCTGGCCGAGTCGAATGTGGTCGTCGTCCGGGCGCGGGGTGCTTACAGCCGTTCGGGTGAGGGTCTGCATCGGTTTCTCGACCCGGTCGACGGGCAGACCTACCTCTACACCCAGTACGAGCCCGCCGACGCGCGCCGGGTGTTCGCGTGCTTCGAACAGCCGGACATGAAGGCGCCGTTCACCTTCGTGGTCACGGCGCCGTCGGAATGGGAGGTCGTCTCGAACCGGCCGGTCGCCGCGGTCGAGACCGATGGGGGCCTGCAGCGGGTCGAGTTCTCCCCCACCCTGCCGATCTCCACCTACATCACCGCGATCGCGGCCGGACCGTACTTCCGGGTCGAATCCTCCTGGACACGAGCAGAACTCACCGTTCCGCTCGGTGTGCTGTGCCGGGCCTCGCTCGCCCGCTACCTGGACGCGGACACGATCCTCACAGTGACCGAGCAGGGACTCGACTTCTTCGCCGAGCAGTTCGACTACCCGTACCCGTGGGGCAAGTACGACCAGGTCTTCGTCCCCGAGTACAACCTCGGAGCCATGGAGAACCCGGGCCTGGTCACCTTCACCGAGGCCTATGTGTTCCGCGGCGCGGCGACGGCCGCCCAGTACGAGGGCAGGGCCAACACGATCCTGCACGAGATGGCGCACATGTGGTTCGGCGATCTCGTGACGATGGTGTGGTGGGACGACCTGTGGCTCAAGGAGTCCTTCGCCGACTACATGGGCGCACTGGCCGGCTCCGAGGCGACCGAGTGGACCGATGCCTGGGTGGCCTTCGCGAATCGGCGCAAGGCCTGGGCGTACCTGCAGGACCAGCTGCCGACGACGCACCCGATCGTCGCCGACATCACCGATCTGGAAGCCGCCAAGCTCAACTTCGACGGCATCACCTACGCCAAGGGTGCCAGCGTGCTCAAGCAGCTGGTCACCTATGTCGGGCGGGACGAGTTCTTCGCCGGTGCCCGCCGGTACTTCCGGACACACGCGTTCGGCAACACGACCCTCGCCGACCTGCTGACCGAGTTGTCCGCCGAATCCGGGCGGGATCTGGCGGGCTGGGCGCGCTCCTGGCTGCAGACGTCCGGGGTCTCGACGCTCACCTTCGACAGCGACGAGATCGTGCAGACCGATCCGCGACCGCACCGGCTCGCCGTCGGCCTCTACGACTTCGACGACGCGGGCGATCTGGTCCGCCGCGAGCGGGTGGAGCTCGACCTCGTCGCCGAGCGCACGCCGGTCGACCTCCCGCCCGCTCCCCTGCGCCTGCTCAACGACGGCGACCTCACCTATGCGAAGGTCCGGCTCGACCCGGATTCGCTGGCGACGGTGGAGCGTTCGCTCGACCGGGTGACCGATCCGCTGGCACGCGGGTTGATCTGGTCGGCGCTATGGAACGCGGCGCGCGACGGCGAGCTCGAGGTCGACCGCTATCTGCGGATGGCACGTGACTTCGCGCCCACCGAGTCGAACATGGCACTGCTCACCGCGGTACTGGCGAACGCGTCCTTCGCCATCAACCACTACCTGCCCGCAGCCGCGCGTGACCGGTGGCGCGGCGAGTGGCTCGAATCCTGCTGGGCCACACTGCATTCGTCGGAACCCGGCTCCGGTGCGCAACTGGCGTGGGCGCGGGCGACAGCATCCGCCGCCACCGTCGACCCCGGCCGAGCCGCCGACATCCGGCAGATCCTGCTCGGCGAGACACCGCCACCGACGGGCCTCGCCCTCGATCCGGACCTGCGCTGGGCCCTCTGGACGGCGCTCGCGGCCACCGGTGCCGCCGAAGCCGCCGACATGGACGCCGAACTCGGCCGAGACGCCACCGCCTCGGGCCGCACCGCGCACCGCCGGGCACTGTCGGCCCGTCCCGACCCCGAGGTGAAGGCGGCGGCCTGGACCGCGGCACTCACCGACACCACCCTCACCAACGACCACCTCGACGCCGTCATCGACGGCTTCCGCGCTGGCGGCCACCGCGACCTGATCGCCCGCTACGACGAGGAGTACTTCACCGCCCTGCGCCCCGTATGGGAACAGCGCAGCATCGAAATCGCCCGCCGCATCGTCCTCGGCCTCTTCCCCGCCACCGATTCACTCGACCAGGTCGACACCTGGCTCACCACCAACCCCAACGCCCCAGCCGCCCTACGCCGCCTGGTGATCGAACAACGCGACCACCTCGCCCGCGATCTCCGAGTACGCGCCCACACCCACTGACCTCAGCTCCGTCGAACCGGTCCGCCGACACTGAGTTCGTTTCGCTGACGGTGGGCCGACTCGTGTGGTGGCCGGCTGTTTCGTCGGCCACCACACGATCCGTTACGGCGTCGAGTAGCCGATGAGGGCGCCGATGCCCGCACCGATGGGGATGGTGATCAGGGCGCCGACGCCGCCGAGGAAGAAGCCGAGTACGGCGCCGATGCCCGCGCCGACGAGGGCGCCGATGCCCGCGTTGTGTTGCTTGCGGGCCTGGGTGTCGGCGGCTTCGTCGACGAAGCTCGCCAGGTTCTCGGTGACGACGGCCGGTGCGGCGACCGGGCTCAGGGTCACCGAACGACCGTCGGCGGAGACGCCCGCGGCCAGGTCGAATACCCCTGCGCCAGTGGCGATTCGGGTCGGCACCGACGCGACGACCCGGCCGTCGCGATCAGCGAGGGTGACCGCTCCCCCGTCGAGCCGGAAGACGCCGTCGGCGACCGAGGCGGTGACCCCGGAACCGTCGGCGAGCGGGCCGGCCGTGAACGCCACCCCCTTCTCGATCCCCTGCACGGCCGGAACGGCCGTCGCTGGTTCGGCCTGTGCGACAGTGGCCGCGAGGCCGAGGGCCCCCGCGGTGAGCACGGCGACCGAACCCCATCGCCGTGCACCAGAACGTGTTCGAGACGCGAAAGTCATCTTGCCCCTCCAGTCTGCCCGCCACCCGAGGCGGAACATCCTCTGCCGGACCGGATCTCGGTCCGAGATCATTTTCACATCGGGTCGGCCCCACTGGGAACCCACCAGCGGTCATACCGGAAAAACATCATCACTTCGACACACCTCGGCGGCGATGCGCCGGTCAGGTTCGCGCCGCGCGTCGAATCGCCTGCAACCGTAGGGTTGTCGATGGATACGTGCCGGTGTCTCGCCCAGACGAGCCGGACCGAGCACCCGCTACTGATCGCTCGTCTCGTCGCGGGTCGCCTGTCCCCGACGCACCGAATGCTTTTCGGCGGTTTCGGCGAGGTATTCGCTCAGATCCTGGGTGAGGGCGCGGTCGAGGGCTTGGACCAGGGTGTGCTGGACGGCGGCGACGGCGACGTCGCGGAGATGATTGATCATCGTGGTGGTCTCGGCGATCTCGGCGTCGGTGGTCGGCAGCCAGCCTTCCCCGTGCAGTTCGACGAGATGGTCCCTGGTGACGGTGAACATCTGGTGCGCGATGTCGTCGAGATGATGTTTGACCACCGCTTGCAGGTCGGCGAGGCGGCGCAGGTCGAACCGGTATCCGTGCAGGTCGGCGAAGGTCTCCAGCAGCTGCGGATCGGTGAACTCCACGGTCTCCCCGCGAACTCGGAGCAGGCCGAGTTCGCCGAGGCGAGCCAGCATGGCCGGATCGATCGCCTCGGCACCGAGGAAGGATTCGACCAGTTCGAGCGGGACCTCCAGCGAGGCGGTCTCGCGGTCGGTGGTGGCGCTGCGCGGCAGCCCGAGGACGTCGATGAGGTCCTTGCCGGTTTCCCAGCTGGTGATGAAGTCGGAGATGTGCGCGGTCGTGAAGCCGCGCTGGAGCAGCGCGTCGATGAGCTTGAGCCGCTCGAGGTGGGAATCGTCGTAGATCAGCGCGCGCCCGGACCGGGTGGTCGGCACCGGCAGCAGCCCGCGTTCCTGATAGGAGCGCACGTTGCGGGTGGTGGTCCCGGCGGCGCGGGCGAGATCGTCGATGCGGTACTCCGACACCCCGTCTCGCTCCTGTTCGTCTCGCGGCCACGGCTCGTGCTGTGTCCCTGCCCCGGAGGTGTCGGCCTCCGGGGCGGGGACGCGGCGGTCTGTGTCGAGACTAGCCGAGCGGGACCACGGCATGGTCGCCGGTACCGATCGCCGCTGTCGTGTCGGCCGGGGTGAGCAGGTAGTCGTCGGTGTCGACGGCGGCCAGCTGCCGGACGTACTGGGTGCCGAAACCGGGGAACATGGTGGCGTTGAAGCCGTCCTCGGTGAGATACCAACTGCGGCAGCCGGAATTCCATGTCGTGGCGGTCAGCCGCTGCTGTAGCCGCTCGTTGTACCGGTCCTGTTTGTCGCGGCGCACCTCGAGCGTGCGCAGGTTCTGGCGCAGGATCATGCCGATGGCATCGGTCAGGTAGTCGATCTGCGCCTCCATGTACACCAGCGCCGAATTGTGGCCGGGCCCCGAGTTGGGTCCGAAGGTCAAGAACAGATTCGGGTACCCCGCCACCGCGACGCTCTTGTACGCGTAGGCACCCTTGCTCCACTCGTCGGCGAGCACCCGGCCATCACGGCCGGTCACCGGGATCGGGCTGCCGGTCTTGGACACGTCGAACCCGGTGGCGAACACGATGCAGTCGAAACGGTGCTCGATGCCCTCGGCGGTGCGGATGCCCTGTTCGCTGAGACGGGCGATCGGCCAGGTGACCAGGGTGCAGTTGTCGCGCTGCAGCGCCGGGTAGTAGTCGCTGGTCATCAGCAGGCGTTTGCAGCCCGCCCGGAACCCGGGGGTGAGCTGGCGGCGCAGCCACGGGTCACGCACCTGGGTGCGCAGGTGCAGCTTGGCCACCGACTCCACGACCCTGGTCAGCGGCGTGTTCCAGACGACGCCGAGCGCCACCGATTCGTGTCCCCAGAACCAGCCTTGGCGGGCGAGGCTCTGGGTGACGGGCAGCTGCCGGTAGATCTGCTTGGTGAGCCGGCTCGTCGGCCGGTTCATCCGGGGCAGCACCCAGCCGGGCGTGCGCTGGAAGACCTTCACCGCCGCGGCCCGCCGCACGAGTTCGGGCACGATCTGCACGGCGCTGGCACCGGTGCCCACCACGGCGACCCGCTTGCCGGTGAAGTCGTAGTCGTGATCCCACCGGGCACTGTGGATCTTGTGGCCCTGGTAGTCGTCGATCCCGGGAATCTTCGGGAAACTGGCATTGGCCAGTGGCCCGGAGGCCAGGACCACGGTGCGCGCCCGCACCGTGTCGCGACCGTCCAGGGTGATGTTCCACAGCGCGTCCGTCTCGTCGAACACCACACCGGAGACGTTGTGCCCGAACCTGATCCGACCGCGGAGCCCGAATTCGGCGACCATCGACTCGATGTAGTGGAGGATCTCCCGGCTGCCGGAGTAGGTGTGCGACCAGTCCGGATTCGGCGCGAAACTGTAGGAATACAGCCGCGACGGAATGTCACACGCGGCGCCGGGATAGGTGTTGTCGCGCCAGGTGCCACCCACCTCGGTCCCACGTTCGAAGATCGCGAAGTCGGTGATCCCCTTCTGCCGCAGGCGGATCGCGGCGCCGATACCGGCGAAGCCCGCACCGATGATCGCCACATCCAGTGGCTCGACGGCGCTCACGCGACGGGCTCGTAGGTGAGTTCCTTGGACCAGGTCGGCTGCGGTCCGAGGAAGCGATCGGGAACGCGCGCGGTGATCTTCACCAGTGCGTCGGCGAGCAGGTGGTACGGGTGGTCGCGGTTGATCACCCAGTTGGCGTGCATCTTGACGATCCGGTACATGGGCACGCGATTGGCGATCGGATTGCGTTCGCCGACGGCCTTGAAGCGCCGCATGGCCGCGTAGAGGCGCTCCTCGTCGACGCCCATCTCCACGACGTTGTCGCGCATCTTGTTCAGCAGGGGCACGTAACTGAGCACGCCGATCAGCAGCGACGGCTTGATCCAGCCGCCCACCAGATCGATGAACAGTTTACGGGCGGTGGAGTGGCCGAGCAGCTCCATGACGGCGTAATCGGTGGCCAGGTGCCGTGATTCGTCGGCATTGATCTTCTTGAACGCCTCCTGCGCGACGGGGTCGGTGATCTCGTCGGTGATGAACTTGATCAGCGCGCCGTCGAGGGCGACCTCGAGCATCGGGATGACCGTGCCGAGGAACGACAGCGACATGCCGTCGGCGTACTTGTCCAGGAAGTCGATCACCAGTTTGACGTTGATGTTCGGCTCGGGGATCTCGTCGCCGTCGAGCATGCCCCAGCGGCGCATGAGCGCCAATTCGGCATTGGCGTGGCGCTGCTCCTCGGCGTGGAAGTAGCGGTAGATCTCGCTCAGGGTCTCGGTGGGCGCCTTCTGCGCCATGGCCGCGAAACCGCGGGCGCCGACGTTCTCGATCCACATCAGATCGGCCATGAACGGCTTGAGCTTGGCGTGCAGTTCGGGGTCGATGAGTTCGGCACCCGGTGCGTCCCAGTCGATGTCGGCCAGTGCCCACTGGCGGGCCTTGATCTTGGCGAGCATGTCGTCGAAGTCGAAGGACATCTCAGACTCCTGTCTTCTCGGTGTCGATGGTCGCGGTGGCACTCGGGGTCGAATCGCTCTCCGGGAGCAGACGATTGAGAGCACCGAGGCCGCGGGTGTACAGCGTGGGGAATTGCCGCTTGAGCAGCCAGATCAGCTGCGCGTCGAGCTGGGGCAGCACGTAGAGCCGACCGCGGTCGTTGGCGTCGAGGGTCATCCGGACGACGCGCTCGGGCGAATAGCCGGTCCAGCGCATCAGCGTCTCGGCCAGGTTCATCGCGGCGGCGTCGATCCGGCCGTCGCGGGCGACATTGGTCTTGACGAAGGTCGGGCACAGCACGGTGACCGCGACACCGCTGCCGGACAGCTCGGCGGCCAGGGTTTCCGACAGCGACAGGACCGCCGCCTTGGAGACGTTGTAGGGCCCCATGGTCGGGGCGGCGGTGAAGGCCGCCGCCGAGGCGACATTGATGATGCCGCCGCTGCCGCGGGCCCGCAGTTGCGGGGTGAACAGTTCGCAGCCGTGGACGACGCCCCACAGGTTGATGCCGAGCGCCCACTGCCAGTCGTCGAGACCGACGGCGCCCACCGGACTGCCACCGATGCCGACGCCCGCGTTGTTGATCACCAGGGTGGGCGGGCCGCCGAGGAGCAGTTCGGTGTGCAGCGCCAAGCTCTCCATGTCGCCACGGTCGGCGACATCGCAGAACAGCGCGTGCGCGGTCGCGCCGTGCACCCGGGCGATCAGGCGCACCGTCTCGTCGGCGCGTTCCTTGTCGACATCGGCGCAGACCACCTGTCCGCCGCGAGCGGCCAGCTCGAGCGCGAACGCCCGTCCGATACCACTCCCGGCGCCGGTGACCACGGCCTTCGCGCCGTAGGACCGGCGGCTGTTGCCCAGCAGATTGTCCAGAATTCCCATGATCAGCTCACTCGCTCTCGGGTCGAGGCATCGGATGTCGCCAGCGCGTCGGCGAGGAAGCGGGCCGCGCGGCGCAGGGCCGGTGCCGCCTCGGGCACCAGCAGGGGCAGCGCCTGGAAGACGTGGACCTGCCCGGGCCACAGCTCGAGCTCGCAGGAACCGCCCGCGGCCACCACCATGTCGCGCAGGTGCAGGGCGTCACCGGCCAGCATCTCCGCGTCACTGGCCTGCACGAACAGCGGCGGGAGCGCCGTGCCCGGCGGCACGGTCAAGCGCAGACGCGGCGAGTCGGCCGGTGCCTGGTCGATATAGAGCTCCGCCGCGCGACGGCCGACCCGCGCCGACGCCATGGCCTCGGTGCCGTGGCGTTCGTGGTACTCGGCCAAGGCGAACGACAGGTCGATGAGCGGCGAGAACAGCACGGCACCGGCGGGTTGCGGGGTCCCGGTCCTGGCATTCTCCAGCAGGAGATCCATGGCCAGATGACCACCGGCGGAGTCTCCCCCGATCACCACATCCGCGGCCCGATAGCCGTTTCCGAGCAACCACCGGTAGCCGGCCACGACATCGTCGGCCGCGGCGGGGAACAGATGTTCGGGCGCGAGGCGATAGTCGACCACGAACACCGGCAGACCTGTGTCACGTGACAACCGCGCGGCCAGCCCGCGGTGCGTGCGCGCCGAGCAGAGTACATAGCCACTCCCGTGCACGAAATAGACGGCCCGGTCACAGAACTCGACACCCGCGGCGCGAACCCATTCCCCGCGCACCGATCCCGAGCGCACCGGCGTCACCCGGGTTCCCGGCGGGACGGGGCCACCCGCGGCCATGATCGCCGCGACCATTCCCCGGGCTGCCGCGATGCCGAGCCGATTGTGCGGCAGCGCGCAGTTGATCGGACGGAGTACAGCGCGACCCGCTGTCAGCGCGAGCCGTGATCGCCGGGTGGGTGTCACCGGCACCGGGGTCGCCAACCGTGAGGTCGCCGTTGACCTAGTTGTTGTCATGACCACAGTGTCACCACGGTATGTGCCAGTTGTCAATGGCACATTCATGGTCCACACTCTGGAGAGAGCGCCACCCACGATGAGGGAGTTTGTCCGACGATGTCAGCCACCGATCTCCACCGGCTCGCCTACCAGGTGAAAGTCCGCGATGTCATCCAGGAGACAGCGGATGCGGTGTCGTTGACCCTGGACGCCGCGACCGGCCCGACGGCCTCGTTCGACTACCGGCCGGGGCAGTTCCTCACGCTGCGCGTGCCGTGCCAGGACGGGCCACTCACCCGCTGCTACTCGTTGTCCAGCTCCCCGCACTCGGACACGCCACCGACCATCACGGTCAAACGCGTTCCCGACGGTCGCGCGTCCAACTGGATTTGCGACAATGCCTCTCCCGGTAGCGTTTTCGATGTTCTTCTGCCCTCGGGCGGCTTCGTCCCGCGGGACTGGAGCGCGCCGTTCCTCCTGGTGGCCGGGGGCAGCGGAATCACCCCGATCATGTCGATTCTGCGGACAGCGCTGGCCATCCACGACAATCCGATCACGCTCGCCTACGCCAACCGCGACGCCGCCTCCGTCATCTTCACCCGCGAACTGGACGCACTGGCCCGCGATCACCCCGATCGACTCACCGTCACGCACTGGCTGGAGTCCGAATCCGGGCGGCCCACCGCGGCGGCACTGCGGTCCTGGCTCACCGCCGCGCCGCGATCACACGCCTATCTCTGCGGACCGGCGCCGTTCATGGCAGCCGCCCGCACCGCCCTGGAGGCCAACGGCCTCGACGCGGCACATCTTCACGCCGAGGTCTTCACGTCGCTGACCACCGACCCGTTCAGCGCCGCCCCCGCACCCGTGATCAGCGAAAGCGCCACGACCGCCACGGCGACGGTGGAACTCGACGACGAGACCCATTCCATCACTTGGCCCGATGACACCGTGCTCCTCGACGTCCTGCTCGCCGAGGGATTGGACGCGCCCTACGTGTGTCGCGAGGGAACCTGTGGCGGCTGCGCGTTCACGCTGCGCCGAGGTGAGGTCCACATGCGCGAGAACCACACCCTCGACCAGCACGATCTCGCGCGCGGCACCCGCCTCGCCTGCCAATCCGAGCCGCGCAGCGACACCCTCGACATCGTCTTCGACCAGTGATCTCCCGGCGCGTCAGGGAGCCGTACGCCCGAGGACCGTCGTGGCCCGCAATGCGGTCGGTGGCGTGCCGAAGTGGCGCCGGAAAGCACGCCGGAAGGTGGAGGGGTCGGCGAAGCCCGACTGATCGATGACCTCGGTGACGGTCAATCCGGATTCGAGCAGGTTCGCCGCCCTCGTCAGGCGGGCGATACGGATGCTGCGGGCGGGTGAGGTGCCCGCTTCGGCGAACGCGGTCTGCAGGTGGCGCAGCGATACGTGCAGTTGATGCGCGATGGCATTCGGTGCAAGATCGGGATCGCCGGCCTGGACGGCGATCAGATCGCAGGCCTTCTCGTAGAGTGCGCGCCGCTCGAGCGCCGAGGCCCGCTCACGGACGGCGAAGGGTTCGTCGTCCAACCGGTCGAGCACCGTGAGGGTGACCAGCATGAGTTTCGCCGCGTCGAGCTGGAGTTCCGAGGCCGACCAGGACACCGGGAGCGCCGTGCCGGTGCGGCGGATCATCCATTCGGTACCACCGCGATAGCGCAGCGGGCGCCGGGTGGCGTGCAGGATCGGGCAGCTGGACGGCTCGTAGGGCTCGCCGTCGATGTGGTGATGATGGAACGCGGCGTGGCTACAGCAGCCGACCACGTCGTCATCGGTGCGGTACCCGAGCACCGACAGTGCCGAGCGGTTGATCATCACGATGCGTCCGGTGGGGTCGATGACCCAGGCGGCCTGATCCATCGACCCGATCACCTGCCGTGCCACGGCAATGGCGGCTGTACTCATCTGTCGTCGCGCTTCCGTCCCGGAAAATCCCAGTGTAGGTACGGCATTGTTACGTCCCCGGCCGCGACCGGTTACGTGGCCGTTAATCGGTCCAGGAAGGGTGATTCACGCGCGAATTGCCCCCTTCTCGTGCGCCCTTTTCGCTTCTGCGCGCCATCCCGGAAATGGTCGACTGAACGAGCGAGCGCGCCGCTCGGACATCGAGCGGCGCCAGTGACGAAGGAGTGCCGATGACCGCCATCATGGACAAGTCCGAGGCGACGAAACACATTGTGTCGCAGCGGATCAGGAAGAAGCTCACCTGGCGCGAGATCGCCGAAGAGATCGGCAAACCGCTGGCCTGGACCATCGCGGCCCTGCACGGTCAGCACCCGATGCCGGAGGCGGACGCGCGCGGCGTCGGCGCCCTGCTCGACCTCGACGAGGCCGTGATCGAGTCGCTGCGAACCCAGCCCTATCGCGGCACCTTCGACAATCCGATTCCCAGCGATCCCACGATCTATCGGTTCTACGAGGCGCTCACCGTCTACGGACCCGCCATCAAAGAAATGATCCACGAGGAATTCGGGGACGGCATCATGAGCGCCATCAATTTCACGCTGACCGTCGACCGCCGGCCCGATCCGGATGGCGATCGCGTGGTCGTGACATTCGACGGCAAATTCCTCGACTACCGGTTCTGACCGCACGATTCACCGAGAGGAACCCGAGGATGGCCGAAATCAGCCGTCGGCGACTGCTGGGCGCCGGTGCGGGCGTCGCCGGGGCGCTCGCCGCGACCGCCTGCGCACCACTGGCGCCCGCTCCGCCCGCGGCCGCCCCGTCGAGCGCGGCCGCCGCGCCCGGCGCGACCGTCGGACCGCTGCCCGGCATCGAGAAGCCGAAGATCACCGTCGGCTTCATTCCGATCACCTGCTCGTCGCCCATCGTCAACGCCAAGGCGCTGGGGATCTACGCCAAGCACGGCCTCGATGTCACGTTGAAGAAGTTCTCCGGCTGGGCCGAGGTCTGGGCCGCCTACGCCACCGGCGAGATCGACGCCTCGCACATGCTGGCGCCGATGCCATTGGCCATCGACCAGGGGCTGGCCTCAAGCCGGATGCGCACCCGCTTGCCGCTGATCACCAATACCAACGGTCAGGCGATCACGCTGCATCGCAAGCATCTCGGCAGGGTGCGCGAACCCGCGGACTTCGCCGGTTTCCGGCTGGCCATCCCGTTCGACTACTCGGTGCACAATCTGTTGCTCCGGGACTACCTGTCGATGGGCGGGCTCGATCCCGATGTCGATGTGGAACTGCGGATTCTGCGCCCGCCGGACATGGTCGCCAATCTGCTCACCGGCGGCATCGACGGCTTCCTCGGACCCGACCCGTTCAATCAGCGGGCGGTGGCGACCGGCGCCGGGTACCTGTTCACGCTCACCCGCGATCTGTGGAACGGGCATCCCTGCTGCAGTTTCGGGGTGAACGACGAGTTCGCCCGGGAGAACCCGGTCACCTATCAGGCCCTCACCCGCGCGATCCACGACGCGGCGCTGTGGAGCGACCAGGCGCACAACCGTTCGACGGCCGCCCGGTCCATGGCACCCGAGCAGTTCCTCAACCAGCAACCGGCGCTGCTCGAATCCATCCTCACCGGGGAGTACCAGGACGGCACCGGCATCCCGCGGCGGGTGCCCGATCGAGTCCGGTTCCAGCCCTACCCGCAGGAGGCGTTCGGCCTCTGGATGCTCACCCAGTTCCAGCGGTGGGGCCTGGCCGGGGCCGACCGCTGGGCGACACCACAGCAGTATCGCGACACCGTCGGCGCGGTCTTCGACGCCGAGGCATCGCGCGCGGCGTTCGACGCGCTCGGCGCCCCACTCCCCGCACCGGCGACCGGCCTCGACATCAACGGCCGCCGATTCGAACCCGACAACTTTCTGCACTGGACCGCGAAGCAGGTATCGACGACATGACCCGAGTACAAGAACCGACCGTACCGCCGGGCCCGGCGCCCACGAGCACCCAACCGCGCGAGATCTCCCTGGGTCTGGCCGCGAAAACCGCCGCCGACCGGGCCGCGCGCCGCGCACGGGTGGCCGGCGCGGTCCTGCTGTTCGTGGTGATCTGCGTGCTCGGCCTCGGGATCTGGTCGGTGATGACCGCCGACCAGGGCGCCGACGGACTCGCTCCGACCCCGGGCGGAACCTGGGATCAGCTGGTGACCATCCTCCGCGACCCCTTCTATGTCTCCGGCCCGGCGAGTGTCGGAATCTTCTGGCATCTGGTGGCCAGTTTGCAGCGGGTGCTCACCGGATTCCTCATCGCGGCGGTGATCGCGGTCCCGCTCGGCTTCGTCCTCGGGAACGCGACCCGGATCCGCTGGGCGGTGGAGCCTTTCGTCCAGGTGCTGCGCCCGGTCTCGCCACTGGCCTGGCTGCCCCTGGGTCTGGCGCTGCTGCGCGATGCCGAGAACACGGCGATCTTCGTCATCGTGATGGCCTCGCTGTGGCCGATGCTGCTCAACACCATCGAGGGCGTGCAGAAGGTCGATCCGCTGTACATGCAGCTCGCGCGCACGCTGGAAGCCTCACGCGCGCAGGTGATCCGCACCATCCAGCTGCCCGCCGCGCTGCCGTCGATCCTCACGGGTCTGCGGTTGTCGCTGTCGACGGCGTGGCTGGTGATCATCGCCGCGGAGATGCTCGTCGGCAGCCGGGGCATGGGTTATTTCGTGTGGAACCAGTGGAATCGGCTGTCGGTGCCCGCCATTCTCGTCGCGATCCTGCTGATCGGCGCGGTGGGATTCGCGCTCGACCGGCTCGTGGTGTGGGGCGCGACGAAGATCCCGCACGGCTGACCCACCGACCTCTTTGCGAACAGGAAGTGAAAACCATGGCCACACAGAATGATTCGGACGACGTGCGCAGCGGCTCACTGGTCCTCGAGAACGTCGAGAAATGGTATCCGGCGAAAACGGGCTGGAATCAGGTCATCGCGCCCACCACGATCTCCATCGAGGAGGGCCAGTTCGTGACGCTGATCGGTCCGTCGGGCTGCGGCAAATCCACGGTGCTGTCGATGATCGCGGGGCTCACCGAACCCGACGGCGGCATCCTCTGGCTCGACCGTCAACCGATCACCGGTCCGGGGAGCGACCGTGGGATGGTGTTCCAGCAGCATGTGCTGCTGCCCTGGCTGACGGCGCGGGAGAACGTGCTGTTCGCGCTGAACTGTGCCAGGGGCGAGCTGTCGAAAACCGAGCGCGCCGACCTGGCCGACCACTACCTCGACACGGTGAAACTGGGCAAGCACAAGGACAAGAAGCCGAGGGAACTCTCCGGCGGCATGCAGCAGCGGGTGGGTATCGCGCGCGCCTTCGCCCTGCAACCCAAGGTGCTGCTGCTCGACGAGCCCTTCGGCGCCCTCGACGCGCTCACCCGCGTCGACCTGCAGGGCGAGTTGCTGCGCCTGTGGGAGTCCGAACGGCGCACCGTCGTCCTGGTGACCCATGATGTCGACGAGGCCATCGTGCTGTCCGATCGGATCCTGGTGATGTCGCACGGTCCGGCGGCGACGGTGTCCGAGGACATCCCCGTCACCTTCCCACGCCCGCGCGACCAGGCCGAACTCAACCGCGACCAGGCCTTCTACGAATTGCGCAGCACCCTGCTGACGTCATTGACCGCACCGCACCCCGCCGCCGCCTGACGGCTCCGGGGATCGCCGAGCGCGGACCGAGGCATCAGTACTCGAGCCAGGTATCGCGCTGGAAGTACTCGTCGTCGGCTTCGTCGTCCTCGTCGGTCGGCTCGCGATACGAGGTGCCCCAGCCCACCTGCTGCTCGGTGTGCTGGGGCTGCTGGTGTGGAACCGGCTGGGACTGTCCGGGTGGCTCGGCGGCCGGATGCGGTTGCTGAAGGGCGTCGACGTAGCGTTCCCGGACTGCCAGTAGCCGAGGATCCTGCTCGAGGCGCGCCACCGCGTCGGCGACGGCTCGACGCGACTGCGCCATCGCGGCCACGTGCAGGCGCACGATCGCGTCGACGAGAGCGTCGGGGTCGAGCCGACGACCGGCCTCGGTCAGCGTGATCGATTCGAGGGTTCCGTCGACACCGACCCGCACGGCGGCGACCTCCCCTGCCTGCGCGGCGGACGCGGGCCCGTGCAGACCGGCGTGGAGCTGGTCGGTGGTGGCCGGAAGCGGGTCGAGTGCGCCGGTCATGACAGTTCCCCCTGTTCGATCGCCGCGACGGTGCTCATGCCAACTATAGATGTCATGACAGCTATAGTTGGCACGGCAGGCGATCGCGTAGGGGCGCGGCACCACCACGGGGGAAGGAATCCGTTGAGTCCGACACCGGGTACCGAAGTGTTCGATCTCGACCCCGACGCGGTGCGCGCGCTCGCCGCCGGGATGGGGACCGCGGGACAGGACATCCAGCTCATCGGGAAGGGCGGGGCGCTCGCCGACGGCGTCTTCGAGTGCATGCCCAACGGGGACACCCCGAAGGCGTATCAGGTCGCGGCGCGCGCGGCCGACAAGGCGATGGGCGCCGTGGGAACCGCCTTGACCGAGCTCAGCGGCAAGACCGTCGCGGCTGTCATCACCTTCGGGCAGCAGGACGAGCGGCGCGCGGCCGAGTTGCAGGCGATCGGCGAACGATGAGCGGGCATCTGACGGTTCCGCTGGTCGAAGCGTGGAAACCGGCCGCGTTCGGCGCGCAGGCACTCGAATTCACCCGGCAGGCAGGCGAGCTGCGAACGGCCGTCGATGGCCAGCACCGCGCCGTCGACGGATCGCGGGACACCTTCCGCCGCGAGACCGGCAACGCGATGCGCGCCCGATACGACGAAGTGCACCAGAAGGCGTTGATCATCGCCGACGCGCTCGAACGCGGGCGCGACGCCGCCACATCGGCAGAATCGTCGGTCGGTTCGGCGCAGCGATTCCTGGTGACGAAGAAGACCGAGGCGATCGGCAAAGGGCTCGAAGTCCGCGATGACGGCACCTGCGTGATCAGCGAGACGACCAAGCAACGCCTGTACTCCTCGGTCGCCGCCTCGGTCGGCGACAACAACGCGGCCACCATCGCCGACAAATACGCCGTGGGCATCGCGGCCTTGCAGGTCGAGGCGAACACGCACACGATCGCGGTGAAGTCCGCGCTCAACGGCGCCGCCGACGCCGACACCGGCGCAAAGAAGGCGATCGAGGCGGCGTTCGCGAACCTCCCGACACCGGATTCGTTCGGGAACGCGACCACGTCGGCGACCGTCACTCCGCAGCCACCGAAAGGTGGTACGCCACAGGAGAACCGGGCATGGTGGGACTCGCTCACCACGGCCCAACGCGATGAGATCGCGTCGAACTCCCCCGGCTCGATCGGCAACCTCGATGGGCTGCCCGCCGACGTGCGGGACACAGCGAACCGGGCGATGATCCCGATCGAACGCGCCAGGCTCGAAGCGGATGAAGCCACCTTGACCGCCGTGGTGGCGGCCGCCGCCACCACGCGGGATTCCGTGGCACTGAGCGATGCGCAGACCAGCCTCGACCGGACGCGACAGAAACTGGCCGACCTGTCGGTGGTGGAGACAGCCGTCAACGCGGACAGCAAACCACCACGGATGTTGATGGCTTTGGACATGCAGTCGGGTCGGCAGGGCCGTGCCGCGGTCTCGGTCGGCAATCCGGATACCGCGGATCACATCGCGGTCACCACCCCCGGGCTCGGATCGAATCTGGAATCCACGTTGCTCGGTGGCGGAGATCCGAAGAATCCGAAGGGCGGCATGCTGGGCGAAGCCGAGCAACTGATCGCCACCTCGACGCGGCAACTCGAGGGGGTCGACGGCAGATCAGGCGAGGAGATCGCCGCGATCGCGTGGTTCGGCTACGACCCGCCACAGGGCGGTTTGGGGAGCCTGTCCGATCTCGAGGCGGACATGTCGAACGTCGGTTTCCAGGGTCGTGCGCAAGAGGGCGCACAGCCGCTGGCCTCGTTCTTCACCGGACTCGACGTCGCCAATGAGACCAGCGATCCGCACATCACCGCACTCGGACACTCCTATGGCTCGTTGACCACCAGCCTCGCCCTGCAGGAGCAGTCAGGTGTCGTCGACGATGCCGTGTTCTACGGCTCCCCCGGTCTGGGGCGCAACGTGCCCGATCTGCCCAACATTCCGCACTTCGCTCCCAACGGCGGATTCATCACCGAACTCGGGGTCAACGACGCGGTCACCAGTGCCGAGGACCTCGGCCTACGGCCCGGACACGTCTACGAGATGACCGAACGTGACGACCCGGTCGCCGACCTCGACGGATTCGGGCGGAGCCCACACCAGATGGATTGGGTCACCCATCTCAGCACCGACCCGATCACTGTCGACGGCCAGCACTATTCGGGCGCGAGCGGGCACTCCGAGTACGGCCGCACCGACGGCGCCACCAACAATCTGCACCGCTCCGGCTACAACCTCGCCGCCATCGTCGCCGGACTACCCGAGAACGCCACCGACCCGAGGACGGTCCGGTGAGCAGAACGGGTCGCAAGGGTGCATCCACGGTGGAGGTGCTCGTACTGACGGTCGTGTTGGGTGTCGCCGCGTTCATCGCCTTGTGGGTCGTCGCGATTCTCCTGTGGGGCTGGGCAGCCCGCGACAGCGGATACGAGTCCCAGATCATCAGTCCGGAAGACGCCGCGAAGGCGGACGCCGAGCTGCGCACACGAAGTTCGCTCGAGGACGCCGAGGCCAGGGGCGAGCAACTGGTCGAGCGACTGCGCGGCGTTGCCGGTGAGCTCGTCCCCGGCTTTCAGTTCCGACCGCCGGAGGCCAGTTCGATCACCCACTGCGACGGGCCGTTCAGCATCACGGACGGCAGAAAAGTCGATGGGCGCGACTATCGCGGCAACAGCCCGTTCCCAGAGGATCAATGGGCCGCGCTGCGGGATCAATCTTTGGCCGCCGCTGGGGAACTCGGCATCGAGTTGGTCGTGAGCGAGCCCGCCGCCAATCGGATCCAATTCGAGACCCCCGATGGCGATCTTCGAATCCTGCTCAAGACCAATCGAACAGCACAGTCGGCCGACGTGACGTACCTCATCCTGGACATCGGCTGCCATCTGCCCGCCGCGGCACTGAGTTCGTCGGTGGAGCCGACGCGATGAGTGAGGTCAGCAGCGAACGGCCGCGGTTCGACCGACGGTTCTGGTTCATCGACGATTCGGAGTCACACCATGACAATCGATGACACCTCGCCGACAGGTCTGTGGCAGGCGGCTGGTGACGGTCGATTCCGGCTCGAGGCCGATGCGGCACGGGAGTGTGCAGCGCACTACGGCTGGATCGCCGAAGAGCTGACGGCGCGGATCGGTGAAGCCCGGGAGCTCAACAGGCTGTCAGGATTCGGCGGGTTCGACTCCGCGCAACAGCTACAGGGCGGGTTCGAGGGCAAGGCCCAGCAAGCCGTCGACGCCTTGACCGGTGCCCGGCAGACGTGTCGAGAGTTGCAGGCCGCCGTCCTCCGCGCCGGAGGCTTGCTCGCCGAGCAGGACCTGACCACCGCGGCCGCGATGATCCATCATGCCGAGAAGGTGTCATGAACCGGCAGAGCATCGTATGGCACGCCCTGGCCGGGCTGGTGGCGTTCTCGCTGGTGACGGGCTGTGGCAGCGGCGACCCCGCGCCGACACCATCAGCTGGCCCCTCGAACGGAGTCGGGTCGCCCACATCGGTGACTGTTCGTCCGACACTTACCGACGCGAAGCTGCAACCGCCGGAGCAGGACAACCGATACACGAATGCGGGGGGACGTCCGAGGGTTCTCGTCGATCCCTGTACATGGATACCCGACGATACGATCAGCGGGCTCGGGCTCGACCCCGCGACCCGCAAACGCGGGACCGACCTCGTCGCCGAATACACCTTCCTCACGTGTGGCTTCGCGAGCGCGCCGACGCAGGCACTGTGGACCGTTCAGATCGATTCGGGCAACGTTTCACTGGATGAGGTTCGCCAGAAGTACGAGGGCCGGTTCGAGAACATCGATGTCAACGGCCGCCCATCGGTCATGACCGTGAAGAACGGTGATGCGACGTGCGCGGTGGACATGAGGACCTCCGTCGGCTACTTCGGGGTCGAAGCCGCACTCGAGTTCGCGGCGGAGCCCGGCGCGATCGCACCCTGCGACAAGGCGATCGAATTCGCGCGGGGCCTCGAGCCCGTGATCGGCGCCGGTAACTGACATGGCCGAAGTGATGACGGGCGGGGACAGTGACAGGTGAGAATCCACTGATACCAGGCGTGCTCGGGGTGGTGGTCGCCCAACAGCCGGCGTCATCCACGGAGACTGCCGCGACGTTCGACGCCGCCACCGCCGCGCAGCGCAAGGCGGCCGAGCTCGCGGCCGGGGCGGCCGGTGCCGATCCCGCCTACATCCAGATGATGGAGGAGTTCGCGAGCATGCCGCACGCGGACCTCTATGCCAAGGCGCAGCAGATGCAGCCCGGCGTGCTGAGCCAGGTGGCCGAGCGGTGGGAGACGATCAGTACCTCGCTCACCGCCAACATGATCGGGCTCAACGCGAAGGTGAACGGGACGATCGCGCGCGGCTGGGAAGGGCAGACGGGCGAGGCCATCCTGGCCGCGACCCGGGCGATGACGGAGTTGTTGTCCGAGGTGCAGAACGTCGCGCAGGGTGTGGGGTACAGGGTCCATGCCGTCGCACACGGTGCCGAAGTCGTGAAAGCGCAGATACAGCCGCCCCCGACCTCGTCGACCGGACCTCTGATTCCGGGTGCCGAGAATCCGATCGATGCGATCGACGCGGCGAAAGCGGCCTCGGATGCGTGGCAGGCCGCGATCTGGACGATGCGCAACAACTACGTACCCACCTATGAGCCTGCAGGGCAGGATGTTCCGGTGTTTCCGACCGCGACGGGCCTGGGGCACAACGACATTCCGGGCGGAACCGGTACCACGGGCACACCGGTCTCGGGTGGCCCCGGTGCCGGGAACGATTCCGGGACGGAATCCGAAACAGCGAGCACCCCGAACTCCGTTCAGCCGGGCCCGGGCGGTGACTCGGTTGGTGCGGGCTCAGCTGAGCAGGGAACCGGTTCCGGAGATGGCGCCAGTTCCGGTGCGCAGTCCGAGGGCACCGGAACGACCGCTGCCGCTGCGGGGCAACCGGCGGCGGGAACGCCCACCGCGTCCCAGCCCGGCGCTCCGACCGGTTCGGGCTCGCCGAACGTCGGCGGCCCCGGCGTAGGTGGGCCCGGAACAGGCGGCACAGGTGTACCGGTGGGCTCGCCCGGCGGACAGGCTGGTCGGGGTCCGGGTCCGGGCGGTGCACTGCGGGGTGGGACGCCGGGGTCCGGCAGCACTCCCGCGCAGGTCGGCGGTTCCGGCGTTCGGGCGGCGGGAGCGCACGGAATGCCGGGCATGGCGGGTGCACCGGGCGCGGCACGTCAGGGAAAGAAGGACGACGACGAGCATCACGGGCGCTCCGAGCTGCTGATGCATCCTCGGAACCGCCACGACCTGGTCGGTCCCCCGCAGGGAACTGTGCCTCCGGTCATCGGGGCTGTACCGGAGCGACCCGCGCGTTCGGATCGGGAGCGCAGATAGTGCGATGGGAATTCACCCCCGACGAGTTCATGTACGTGTGGGGTGAGATCGGCGCCGATCGGATTCCGGCGCCACTGGTGGTGGTTCCGTCGGTGCGCTGGCGAGACGAATGGGACGCACTCGTCGCGAACCTGCGGCAGCACCTGTCGGTGCGCGACGATCCGGATCTGTCCGCGGTGTTGCACCTGGCAGCAAGCCCCGACACCGCGATCACCGTGATCGGCACCCGAGGCGACCCGATTCGCTTGTATTGCGCGGTGATACAGCAGAGCGCGGTGGCGCTCGCCCAGATGCCGGGCTCGACCGCCGAAGTCGGCGGAAACGTGGTGATCCGTACCGGCACAGCGGAATCGGTCGTCTCCTGGGTGGCCAGATTCGCCGGCGACCGCCCGGCCGGTTCCACACCCAAGATGACGGAATCGGTCGACGTGCTGCACTCCCCCGCCCAGGCGCTCGGCCTCGACTACGGCGAGGTGTCGACCACGGACCGGATGCACGAATTGCTGACGACTCCTCGCTCAGGACAGGGGCACATCGAGGTCGTGCGAGGACACCACGGCGACGACCCGGCACGGCGGTATCTGAGTTGGTTCGACGCCGAGGGCGACGGCCGATATGTGTACCGCTACGGACGCGGCCTGCTCGCCGTCGAACCCTGTTCATCGGCCCGCTTCGACAGAATCGTGTCGCGGCTGATCGGCCCGTCCTGAACCGCGACCAGGCGTGCGGACTGCTCGGCCGCGCCGACCGTCCCACACCCCGCCGCGGCCGCTGACGAACGGCCGCGGCGGACCGGTCAGCGGACGGTGTATTCCGCGCTGCAGTCACCGTTGGTGTAGTTCTGGTCCGAACCGTGGTTGGCGGCGGCGAGCACGAAGGCGATGCGGCCCGGTTCGGTCACCACCCGCGGAATCGACAGCACGTTGTCCGGCCCCTGGACCGTGGCGGTCACCTGCTCGGACCCGTTGCGACCGGTGTCGAGATTGGCCCAGATGACCGAGAAGCGCTGCTCGTACGGGGTCTCGGAATTGGCGTCGGTGTGCAGTTCCAGATGCACCGCGCCATCGGCGTTCGACACCGCGATCGCCGTGCTGTTGGCGATCACCTCGAAGTCGTCGGGTGTCGGATAGATGAAGTCGCACAACTTGTCTGCCGAGGCCTGCGGTTCGGCGGCGGCGAGGGGTGCGGTGAAGACCATCGCGGCCGACACCGCGCCGATCGCCGTGAAACAGATCGAGCGCGAGCCTGTGGGTGTAGTCAACTGAACCAATCCCTTCGAGCTTGCTGGACGGGTAGCGCTCGCCCGGCGGCGCACGAACTCACGACGGGCGACGAACACCACCCTAGCCACGCCAGAAGGTGGCGGGCCGGGAAAGTCCGGGACCAGGTTCAAGACTCGGTGGCCAGGCGGACGCCGAAGCCGACGAGGACCAGACCGGTGACGGCGTCGATGCGGCGGCGGATGCGGGTGGTCCGCATCCAGGTGGAGATCGACCCGGAGGCGACGACGAGCGCGGCGCAGTACAGCGCGGTCAGGGCAATGTAGAGCGCGCCGAGGCCGAGGGTGGTCCAGACCGGGGAGTAGCCGTCGGGGACGAAGCCGGGTAGGAAGCTGACGAACAGGACGCCGATCTTCGGATTCAGGATGTCGGTCAGGAAGCCGGCGCCGAAATTGCCGAGCCGGTCCATCGGCGCCGTCGGCCCCACCTCGATGTAGGTGGCAGGCTGTCGCAGCGCGCGCAGCGACTGGACACCGAGCCACACCAGGTAGCAGGCGCCGACCACCTTGAGCACGTCGTAGCCGATCTCGCTGGCGCGCAGCAGGGCGGACAGGCCCAGGACCGCCGCGCCCACCCAGACCGCCAGCCCGCACAGCACGCCCGCGGCCGTCCGGATCCCGGCACCGCGCCCGCCCCGCACCAGGCTCCGGATCACGACGAGCGTGTCCGGTCCGGGGAGCAGGACCAGGACGATCGACGCGAGGGTGAACGACAGGACCGCGGCAAGCATCCGACCATGGTAGACACCGGCCGGTCGTGGCCTGGATCACCGCCGTGACCAGCACCACGGCAGCCCGCGGAACGGGAAAGGCACAATGGAGGTCGATGAGACCCTGGCAGCTCGACCACAGCACCGAAGGCCCGTTCGGCAACGGCGAGCAGATCGCCGTCGACGACCTCCGGGTACTCAGAGAGCAGTTCGTCGATTTCATGCTCGGCTACAAGTTCGCGATCGACGAGGTCACCACCAAGATCAACATCCTGCGCGAGGACTTCAACAACACCCACGAGTACAACCCGATCGAGCACGTCGGCTCGCGACTCAAATCTCCCGAGAGCGTGCTGGAGAAGGTTCAGCGCAAGAACTACGCGATGAACCTGGCCGCCATCCGCGAGAACGTGCTCGACATCGCCGGGGTCAGGGTGGTCTGCAGCTTCATCTCCGATATCGGCGCGATCCGGGACATGCTGGCCGGTCAGGAGGACATCACCGTCCTCGAGGAGCGCGACTACATCACCCACCGCAAGCCGAACGGCTACCAGAGCCTGCACCTGATCGTGCAGATCCCGGTGTTCCGCTCCGACCGCACCGAGCGGATTCCGGTGGAGATCCAGATCCGCACGATCGCGATGGACTTCTGGGCCAGCCTCGAGCACAAGATCTACTACAAGTACCGCGGTGAGGTCCCGCCGAATCTGCGCGCCGACCTGGCCCAGGCCGCCGAGGTCGCCACCCAGCTCGACGAGAAGATGGAAGCACTGCACCGCCAGGTCGACCGTGGCGCGCACGCCAGATCGGGCCCGGCCGATTCGCTCGATCTGAGCGTGCTCTACAACAACCTCGTCGCCGAACATGCCGTGAACCGGCGCCCCGGCGATCGGCCGTCCTGAGCCGGTCTCGCTCCCGACCGTTCCCCGCGCTGATCGTCGCTGATCCGCATGCTTCATCCAGCACCCCTCGGCGGCATGAATCTTGTACTGTCGCAAACAGATCAGATGCTGTGCCGCTGGTGGCTCCTGCCCAGGGTGGGTACCACCGCTGTCAAAATTTTGCAGAGGAGCGAGGGCTCATGACCGACGTGCACACCCCGGTGATCCGGACCGACATCCCGCATTCGGCGCGGATCTGGAACTACTGGATGGGTGGCAAGGACCACTACGAGATCGACAAGATCGCCGGTGACGCGGGCCTGGCCGTGGACCCGGACATCTCCACCATGGCCGTGCAGTCGCGCCAGTTCCTGATCAGGGCCGTGCGCTTCCTGGCCCGCGAGCGCGGTATCCGGCAGTTCCTCGACATCGGCACCGGGCTGCCGACGATGCAGAACACCCACGAGGTCGCCCAGGGCGTCACCCCCGATGCCCGCATCGTGTACGTGGACAACGATCCGCTGGTGCTCACCCACGCGCGGGCGCTGCTGACCAGTACCACCCCCGAGGGCGTCACCACCTACATCGACGCCGACTTCCACGATCCCGAGCGGATCGTCGCCGACGCCCGCAATGTGCTGAACTTCAACGAGCCGATCGCGGTGATGTTCATGGGCGTGCTCGGCCACGCCAAGACCTATGACGACCTGCTGCGGATCGTGCGCACCGTGCTCGCCGAGGTGCCCTCGGGCAGCCACCTGATCATGTGGGACGGCAGCGACGACAGCCAGGCCTACGTCACCCTGTGCGAGAACTACACCGGGACCGGCGGCACCCCTTACATCCCGCGCACCCAGGCGCAGATCCGGGCCGTGTTCGACGGCCTGGAGCTGGTCGATCCCGGCTTCGTGTCGATCACCCAGTGGCAGCCCGACGGCGTCGAGGTGGGCGAGATCCAGCCGATCTCGGCCTACGGAGCCGTCGCCCGCAAGCCCTGATCCTCGGCGCACCGCGAGGTGGTTTCCGCGCACCGGCGCCGGAGACCACCTCGCGCCGGTGGACCGGATTCGAGCCGACTCGAGAATTCGAGGGTTCGAACGCGGCGATCGCGGGTAAAAGACCCTCGTATACCCGTTCGCGCATCCGGCAAACGGGACGCGGATTCGCGACGCTGCACAGGTGGAGAAGAGAATGCTGAGTTTGATCGGTGTCATCCGACGCAACGGCACTGTCGACGAGTGTGACGGCGCGCCCACCCCGGCCGGCGAACTCAGATCGGGCGACATCGTGCTCCAGACCGGGCGCAGCTACCGGGTGATCAGCACGAGCTTCGCCGGTGAGACACCGGAGACGGGCGCCGTGGTCGCCGACGCGGTCGACGTCGCCAGCGGACGCCTGCGCGTTCTCCACTACCCCAGCTCCGACACCACGGTCACCATCCAAGCGGCCTGACCAGCCGTTCACCACACCATCGGGAAGCTTCGTCCCGCGGGACTCGAACACCCCGTTCCCGCCATCTTCTTCTGCTCTCCTCCGTCGCGGCCGAGGTGGGCGCATCGCACCGGTGATTCCGCTACTGTCCGAACAGATTCGTTCGGATCTGTGGTGAGCGAGAGGAGTTCCGGTGCCGCTCTCCCGTCGACGGTTGATCACCGCGGCCACGATCGGTGGTGCGGTCGCCGCACTCGGTATGCCGTCCGCCCGGGCCGGCGAGCGGGTACTCGGCGCAGGCGATGCCGAGTTCCAGGCGCTCGCCCGGCGTGGCTACAACCGGCGCTTTCTCGCCCGGCCGGACAAGATCTACGTGCCGACCAGCGCCGAGGAGGTCCGACGTGCGGTCGCCGCGGCGGTCGCCGAGGATTCGGCCATCGCGGCCCGTTCGGGCGGGCATTGCTTCGACGACTTCGTCGACAACGCGCGCACCCGGTCGATCATCGACCTCGGCCGTCTGAACTCTGTCTACTGGGATGAGCATCAGCGCGCCTTCTCGGTCGACGCGGGCGCCGATATCGGCACGGTGTACGAAGCCCTGCACCGGTGGGGCGTCACCGTGCCCGGTGGGATCTGCCGGGGCGTCGGGATGGGTGGCCACGTCCCGGGCGGCGGCTACGGACCTCTGTCGCGGCGCTTCGGGCTGGTCGCCGATCATCTGGCCGGGGTGGAGCTGGTGACCGTCGACGCCGACGGCGTCGCGAAGATCGTCCTCGCGACCAAGGACGGACCCGACCACGACCTGTGGTGGGCGCACACCGGTGGCGGTGGCGGCAATTTCGGTGTGGTGACGCGGTTCCTGTTCCGCTCCCCCGATGCCGACGGCACCGATCCCACCCGCGCCCTGCCGAAACCGCCCGCCGACATGCTCAACGCCCGCCTGATCCTGCCTGTCGCCACGGAGGATTCGTTCGTCCGGTTCCTCGGAAACTACCTCGGGTTCTTCGAACGACACAGCGCGCCGGGCAATGACTTCGCCGGTCTGTACGCACCGCTGATGATCCGGACGACCGGGACCGCCGCGGCCGAGTTGCTGATCCTCTCCGATGCCGATTCCCCCGATGCCCGAACGCGATTCGATGAGTTCGTGGCCACGGTGAGCGAGGGCGTGTTCCCACCGCCGGTCCTGCTGCCGGTCGAGCGGCTGTCCTATCAGGACACCGTCGACCGCACCTACTACGCCAAGGCCGAGAGTGCCCTGCGGGTCAAGGTGAAGGCCACCTACCTGCGCAAGGCGTACTCGCCCGCGCAGCTCCGGATCTTCTACCGCTACATCACCGATCTCGGTTTCCTCGGCGATTCCCAGCTCGAATTCCTGCCGTTCGGCGGCGCGATCAACGCCGTCGCGCCCGACGCCACGGCCATGCCGGCCCGGGATTCGTTCATGAAGATGCTCATCCACGCGGCCTGGCGCTCACCCGCCGACGACGACCGGTATGTGCGGTGGGCCCGCGAGATGTATCGCGAGGTGCATGCCGAGACCGGCGGGGTTCCGGTGCCGAACGAGGCGTACGGCGGGAGTTACATCAACTATCCCGATCCCGATCTGGCCGATGCCGACTGGAACACCTCGGGTCTGCCGTGGCACGCCTTCTACTACGGCGACAACTACCCGCGCCTGCGCCGGATCAAAGCCGAATGGGACCCGGGAAACGCCTTCGCGCACCAGCTTTCGATCGGTCGGCCGGATTGGTGAGCTGGCCTCAGGTGAGTGCGAGCACCCGGCACGGTCCGCCGGTGCCGCCCGCGTGTTTCGGCGCACCCACGACTACGCGGGCACCGATGGGCGGCACCGTCGCGAGATTGGCGAGCATCTCCACGCCGTAGCGCCCGGCGCCGAGGACGGCGGTGTGCGCGCCGTAATCGGGGTCGGCGCCGCAATCGAGGCTGAGGGTGTCGACGCCCACGCCGACGATCCCGCACTGCGCGACGAGGTATTCCGCGGCTTCCCCCGAGAAGCCGGGTGCGTGCGGCCTGCCCTGCGGGTCGAGATTGAGGAAGGTCGACGGTTCGGCGATGCGCCGCTCCCACCCCGAGTACATGGCGACGAAGGCCCGCTCGGGGATCTCACCGTGCCGCGCGCGCCAGCGGTCGAGATCGGCGACGGTCACCACGGCGTCGGCGTCGACGGCGGCCTTGGCGCTGATGTCGATGACGACGAGCGGCGCGAGGAGATCCTCGACCGCGAGGGCCTCGGTCGTGGCACCGCCGGGAATCCGATGGGCAGGCGCGTCGAGATGGGTGCCGGTGTGTTCCCAATATCCCAGCGCGAGCTGCCCGAACCCGCCCGAGGCATGCCAGGCGACCGGGACCATGGCGATCGGCGGATTCCCCGGCCAGACCGGCAGCTGCGGGGTGAGCGTGTGGGTGAGATCGACGACGGCACCGGGCCGGGGCGCGGCGAGCGCGGGCGCCGGGGACACCGCGGCCAGGGCGGTGATACCGGCCAGGCCGAACAGGGCCCGTCGACTCGGTTGCGGCACACCGTCACGGGCGCGACGGACGATCTCGGGCGAACACATCCGGTTCAAGATAGTCGAGTGGTCCGGGTCCGGTGCCCGATCGGCCGGTGGCGTGTCCGGGTTGCCCGAGCGGTCCGGGGCAGGCGCCGGATCCGCCGGTGGCGTGTCCGGCTGGCCAGAGCGCGCAGGATGATCGCCGGTCGGTGGTGGCCTACTTGGCGTCCCCGTAGCAGTCCACCACCGCGGTGGTGAACGGGAACCGCACCGGCGTCGGGCCGAACGCGAGCCGGCCCGCGGTGTCAGCGGCGGCCGTGATCGCCGCGGCGACCTCGGCGGCTTCGTCCACCGGACAGTGCACGATCACTTCGTCGTGCTGGAAGAAGACCAGCTCGGCGCGCAGTCCGGCACGCGCGATCGCGTGGCGCACGCCCGCGAGCAGCAGCAGCGCCCAGTCCGCGGCACTGCCCTGCACCACGAAGTTCCGGGTGAAGCGTCCGCGAGCGCGCGACGCGGCGGTTCCGGCATACCCGCTGAGGTCGGTCTGATCCGGCGCGTCGACCGAGACCGGGGTGCAGGTCCGGCCCAGCCGGGTCCGCACCAGCCTGCCTTCCTCTCCCGCGCGCGCCGCATCGTCGACGAAGGCCATCGCGACCGGATAACGCCGCCGCAGACCGGCCATGTGCGTCAACGCGTCACCCGAGGTCTGTCCGTAGATGGCACCCAGCAGCGCGAGTTTGGCTTGGGCGCGGTCACCGCCGACACCACGAACCGCCAGGTCCGCGTACAGATCCGCGTCCCGGGCGGCGACCTCCATCAGCCCCGGATCGCGCGAGACGGCGGCGAGCACGCGCGGCTCCATCTGGGCGGCGTCGGCGACGACCAGGGTCCAGCCCGGGTCCGCGCGGATCGCTTGCCGGATCACCTTCGGAATCTGCAGGGCGCCACCACCATTGGTGGTCCAGCGACCGGATACCGTGCCGCCGGGCAGGTATTCGGGACGGAACCGGCCGCCGTGTACCCACTGTTCGAGCCACGACCAGCCGTGCGCGGTGTACAGACGATACAGCGACTTGTACTCCAGCAGCGGCGCCACCGCCGGATGATCGATCTGCTGGAGCTCCCATTTCCGGGTGGAGGACACCAGGATTCCCGCGCGGGCGAAGGCTCTGACGATCTCGTTGGGCAGGTCCGGCCGCACCCGCACGCCGCCGAACGCCCGCGACACATCATCGGCCAGCTCCGCCAGCCTGCGCGGTTCGGACCCGCCCGCGAAACGCTCACCCAGCATCGTGTCCAGCAGTTCGCGGTGCACATCGGCACGCCAGGGAATTCCCGACCGCGACATCTCCGCGGCGACCAGCATGCCCGCCGACTCCGCCGCGATGAGCAGTCGCATACGGTCCGGGTGCTCGGTCCGCGCCGTGCGGGCGAGCTGTCCCGCGTAGACCTCGACCAGCGCGGTGAACTCATCGGTGCCCGAGGGCAATGGCACCGGCGCCGACTCGAACAGCGAGGGCTGGGTATCGGCGGCCCGCGCGGGCGCGTCGGACGGCACGGGCAGATCGCGCAGGCGAGCCCAGGCCGCCGGGAGCGAACGGGCCTGGCCCGACTGCCCCTCCTCGTAGCCGATCAGCAGCGCCTCCGCGGCCTGCACGTCATAGCAGCGTTCGACCCGCACCCCGGCCGCCAGCAACGTCCGGGAGATCTCCGCCGTCGACCGCCACACCCACCGCTGCACCTGCGGTCGCGACCGTATCGCCTCGACCAGCGAGCTCTCCTCGATCACCGCGCCCGCGGGCCGACCCTCCGCATCGAGCGGGCACAGCCGCGCACCCCCATCCCCCGACTCCGCCACGGCCCATCGCACGCCCCAGAGTCTGACACCGGGGTCCGACACGCACGGCCGCGGCGCGCGACCGTCGGGGGCGGAAGAACCCGTGGCCGCTGTCGGTGCGCCGACCGCTCGGTGCGGCCTCGACAGCGCTGCCGGGGCGCCCGGGCGAGCCGGTTCATCGCACCGGTGGGCAGAGGCCGAGTTCGGCGAGATAGTGGTACCAGGCGTCGGTGCGCCACCAGGTCTCGTCGACGTTCGTGGTGCCGAGGAGTTCGGTGTAGCGAGGGCCAAGGGCGACGGTGGCGACGAACTCCGCGACATCGGCGCATTCCAGCAGGAAGCCCGTGGCGAGGCCCCACTTGAAGTACAGGTCGTCGTAGACGAAGACGGCGCCGGTGTCGGTGTCGAGAAAGATCTTGTTCTCCAGACAGTCGCCGATCTCGAGCAGCGGTCCGTCGTAGGCGGATTCACCGAGCGAGTCCACCGCGGTGACCGCGCGGAAGTCGGCGGCGCGGGACAGCTCGACGCGGCCGAACGTGGCGCCATCGGTTTCGGCGTACAGCCGAACGAGTGCGGCGGGCAGGTCGGTGAGTTCGCGTCCCGCGGGCAGGTCGAGTCCGCCGCCACCGTCGTAGATGTAGCCGCCACCGTCGTAGCGGTAGTCGAAATCCTCGACCCCCGCGGACAGCTGGACTTCGATGGCCGCCAGGCGATCGTCGACGGTTTCCGTTCGCTCGCGGAGCAGGTGGATCCGCCGCAGCATTTCCGAAGCGTTGTCGACGGGAATGCCCTGGGGTGCGCGAGATTTCATGACGACCAAAGTACCGAGCACAGCCGAGTACGCACCGCCACCAGCGAGATGGTCGCGCCCGAGGCGCAGGCCCGGTCGCACACTCGGCCGCGTCGGTGCCGGGGAGCGGGCCCGTTCGGGGCGACACTGGGAACCGTGGACACCGATTCCCCGGACAATGCTCCGCAGGTCAGCACCCGTACCAGGATGCCGCCGTGGTTGCCGAAGGCGATGGTGCTGGCCCTGGTGTTCTTCGGGCTGTTCCTGCTGGCCGACTGGGCGTTCCACCGGCTGATCGGCCTGCTGATCGTCCTGGTGGTCGCCTTCTTCATCTCGCTGGCGATGGAACCGGCGGTCGCGGCGCTGGTGCGTCACGGCGTGCGCCGTGGTCTGGCCACCGGTCTGGTGTTCGTCGGCACCTTCGCCTGTGTGCTGGCCTTTCTCGGCGCATTGGTGACGCTGCTGGTGGAGACCGCGACGAATCTGGCCCACGAGACGCCGCGGTTGCTCGACGAGGGTGTCGACTGGATCAATCGCACCTTCGGTCAGCACTTCACGATGCACGATCTGAGCCAGCGGCTGCTGCACGAATCGAGCCTGATCGAGGGGTACGCGCACACCGCGGCCAACAATGCCTGGGGTGTGTCGACGACGGTGCTCGGCGGACTCGCCCAGGTCCTGACGATCGCGCTGTTCAGCGTCTATCTCACCGCGGGCGGGCCCAAGGTGCGGCGCACCGTGTGTTCGCTGCTGCCGCCCGCCCGGCAGCAGACCTTCCTGCACGCGTGGGACCTGGCCATCGACAAGACCGGCGGCTACCTGTACTCACGGGTGCTGCTCGCCATCATCTCCGCGATCGTGCACGGCGCGTTCCTGGCGATCCTCGGGCTCCCCAACCCGATCGCCCTCGGCGTGTGGTTCGGGGTGATCTCCGCGTTCATTCCGACGGTCGGTACCTATCTGGCGGCCATCCTGCCCGTGTTCGTCGCGCTGACCGTCGACCCGCTCGACGCGGTGTGGATCATCATCTTCGCGGTGGCCTACCAGTGGTTCCAGGACTATCTGCTGCAACCGCGGATCACCGCGCGCACGGTCGACGTGAACGCCGCCGTCGCCCTGCTGTCGGTGCTGGCGGGCGGCGCGCTCTTCGGCGCGGTCGGTGCCCTGCTGGCCATTCCGGCCACGGCGACCGTGCAGGCGTTCCTGTCCGAATACGTCAAACACTATGCGGTGACCGAGGATTCGCGGATCGACCAGACCATCCCCCGCCGCAAACGCGCCGAGAAGGCACCCGCCCACGGTCCCGACGTCACGCCGACCGACGAGTCGGAGACGAGCTGACCCGATCCACGGCGGACAAGCCGTTCCAGCACAACGCCACCGCGGTGTCGACCGCCTCGTTCTTGGGGATCGGCCGCCCCGCGTCGAGCCAGTGGCGCGCGGCGAGGTGACTCGCCCCGACCAGACCCCACGCGCAGGCGTCCGCGGTGAACCCCGCCGCGCCCGCGGCACGCAGCTGCGCACCGACCAGGACCGCGCATTCGTTCATCGCGTTGCGCACCCGCCACTCGACACAGGGTTCGCTCGGCACCGGCGATTCGAAGACCAGCACGTGCCCGCCCGCGTCCTCGTCGACGAAGTCGAAGTACACCGCGACCGCACGGTGGACCCGCTCCCGATGCCCGACATCGGCGGCGAGGGCATCGCGGACTCCGGCCACCATCCAGTCCAGATAGTGCTGCAGCACCGCGAGATACAGGTCGAGTTTGCCGGGGAAATAGCTGTAGAGCGTCGGTTTGCTCATCCCGGCCAGTGCGCTGATCTCGTCCATTCGCGCGCCGTGATACCCGTGCGCGACGAACACCTCGCGCGCCGCCGCCATGGCCGTGCGGCGCCGGTGCGCGCGCAGGCCGGGGCCGCGGACATCGTGTGCCGGGCCCACGGCCGCACATCCGGCATCCGGGTTCACCGGATGCCGGATGTCGCTGTGCGTCATCGTCATGGGCGACAACTCAGTCGAGGGTTTCCCCGGCGGCGGCCTTGGCCCGCAACGACGCCGGGACCTCGAACCGGTCGCCGTAGGCGGCGCGCAGTTCGTCGGCCCGCGCGACGAATCCGGCGAGACCACCCGCGTACTGGTTGATGTACTGCACGACACCGCCGGTCCAGGCCGGGAAGCCGATGCCGAAGATCGACCCGATGTTGGCGTCCGGCACCGTGCGCAGCACGTTCTCGTCGAAACACCGCACGGTGTCGAGGGATTCGGCGAACAGCATCCGCTCCTGCATGTCGACGAACGGGATGCCGTGGTCGTCGCGGGTGTACTTCTCGGCCAGGCCGGGCCACAGGCCGAGCTTCTTGCCGTCGGCGTCGTACTCGTAGAAGCCGCGGCCCTCGAGCCGGCCGGGGCGGTCGAAGTCGTCGACCATGGCGTCCACGAGCGGGTAGGCCTTCGATTCGGTCCAGCGGCGTCCCTCCGCCAGGAGGTTCTCCTTCAGGCTGCGCCGGATCTTCTGGGCCAGCTTCAGATTGATCTCGTCGGCCAGCGCCAACGCCCCGACCGGGTAGCCCGCCTGGGTGGCGGCCTGTTCGACCGAGGCCGGGTGCACACCCTCGGCGACCAGCGCGATCGCCTCGTCCATGAACTGGCCGATGACACGGCTGGTGAAGAAGCCGCGGCTGTCGTTCACCACGATCGGGGTCTTCTTGATGGCGAGGGTGTAGTCGATGGCGCGCGCGATCGCCGCGTCGCTGGTCTGCTCGCCGACGATGATCTCCACCAGCGGCATCTTGTCCACCGGCGAGAAGAAGTGCAGGCCGATGAAGTCGGCCGGGCGCCCCACCCCGGTGGCGAGGTCGGTGATCGGGAGGGTGGAGGTGTTGGAGCCGAGCAGGGCGTCCGGGTTCACCAGCGCCTCGATCTCGCCGAACACCTTCTTCTTCAGGCCCGGGTCCTCGAACACCGCCTCCACGACGAAATCGCAGCCCGCGGCGTCGGCGGGATCGGCGCTGGGATGGATGCGGCCGAGGATCTCGTCGTACTTTTCCTGGGTGATCGCGCCCTTGCGCAGTGCCTTGTCGAGCAGCTTGCGCGAGTGGTCCTTGCCGCGCTCGGCGGCCTCGATGGTGACGTCCTTCAGCACCACCTGCATGCCCGCCCGGGCCTGCACGTAGGCGATGCCCGCGCCCATCATGCCCGCGCCGAGCACGAGGACCTTCTCCGGCGTGCGCACGGGGAACCCGTCGGGGCGGCTGCCGCCCTTGTTGATCGTGCCGAGGTCGAAGAACAGCGACTTGATCATGTTGGTCGAGACCTGACCGCAGATCAGGTTGGTGCAGTAGCGGGTCTCGATCGCGAAGGCGGTGTCGATGTCGACCTGCGCGCCCTCGACCGCCGTCGCCAGCACCGCAACCGGCGCGGGCATCGGCGCGCCCTTGAGCTGCTTGCGCACATTCGCCGGGAAGGCGGGCAGGTTGGCCGCCAGCGCCGGGCTCGACGGGGTGCCACCGGGGATCTTGTAGCCCTTCACATCCCAGGGCTGGGCCGCCTCGGGATTGGCCGCGATCCAGGCACGGGCCTTGTCGAACAGCTCCTCGCGGGTCGCCACCACTTCGTCGATGATGCCGACCTGCAACGCCTTGGCCGGCTTCATCCGCTGGCCCTGCCCGACCACGTTGAGCACCGCGCTCGTGACACCGAGCAGCCGCACGGTTCGGGTGACACCGCCCGCGCCGGGCAGCAGACCGAAGGTCACCTCGGGCAGGCCGAGCAGACTTCCCTTGGCGTCCAGGGCGATCCGGTGATGGGTGGCCAGGGCGACCTCGAAGCCGCCGCCGAGCGCGGTCCCGTTGATCGCCGCGACGACGGGCTTGCCCAGTCGCTCCAGCCTGCGGAACGCGACCTTGTAGGTGTCGAGGCCCAGCGCGATCTGCGGCGCGGTCTCCGGGGTGGCGTTCATCAGCAGGTTCAGGTCGCCACCGGCGAAGAAGGTGTCCTTGCCCGAGGTGAGGATGACGCCGTCGAAGGTGTCGATCTCGGCTTCGAGCCGGTCGACGGTCGCGGTGAGATCGCGGGCGAACGCCTCGGTCATGGTGTTGGTGGACTGGCTCGGGTCGTCGATGGTGAGGACGAGCACGCGGTCCGCGCCGAGGTCCCAGGAAATCGTGGTCATGTCAGACCCTCTCGATGATGGTGGCGATACCCATGCCGCCGCCGATGCACAGCGTGATCAGCGCGCGGCGCGCTCCCCGGCGTTCCAGCTCGTCGACCATGGTGCCGGTGATCATCGCGCCGGTGGCGCCCAGCGGATGGCCCATCGCGATGGCGCCGCCGTTGACGTTGAGCTTCTCGTCGGGGATGGACAGCTTCTTCTGGTAGTTGAGCACCACCGAGGCGAACGCCTCGTTGAGCTCGAACAGGTCGATGTCGTCGACGGTGAGCCCGGCCAGCGCCAGGACCTTTTCCGTCGCCGGGATCGGGCCGGTGAGCATGATCGTGGCGTCGCTGCCGCTGACCGCCGAGGCCACGACCCGCGCCCGCGGGGTCAGCCCGGCGGCCCGCCCGGCTTCCGCGCTGCCGACCAGCACCAGGGCGGAGCCGTCGACGATGCCGGAGGAATTGCCCGCGTGGTGCACGTGGTCGATCTTCTCCACGTGGTGATAGCGCTGCAGCGCCACGGCGTCGAAGCCGCCCATCTCTCCCATCGCCGCGAACGACGGGGCAAGTCCGGCAAGGCTTTCCACGGTGGTGTTCGGTCGCATGAACTCGTCGTGGTCGAGGACGACGGCGCCGTTGATGTCGGTCACCGGGACCACCGACTTGGCGAAGTAGCCACCGGCCCAGGCCGCGGCCGCCTTCTGCTGCGAGCGCACCGCGAACGCGTCGACATCCTCGCGGGAGAACCCCTCGATGGTGGCGATCAGGTCGGCGCCGATGCCCTGCGGGACGAAGTAGGACTCGTAGTTGGTGATCGGGTCCATCGCCCACGCACCGCCGTCGGACCCGAGCGGCACCCGCGACATCGACTCCACGCCACCGGCGATCACCAGCTGCTCCCAGCCCGAGCGCACCTTCTGCGCCGCCGTGTTCACCGCTTCCAGGCCCGAGCCGCAGAACCGGTTGAGCTGCACACCGGCGACGGTGTCGGGCAGTCCGGCGGCGAGCGCTGCCGTCTTGGCGATGTCGGCGCCCTGATCGCCCACCGGTGAGACGACACCGAGCACGATGTCGTCGATCAGCCGCGGGTCCAGGCCCGGGTGCCGAGCCTTCAGCTCGTCGATGAGCCCCACCACCAGGTCCAGCGGCTTCACACCGTGGAGCGAGCCGGCCTTCTTCCCGCGCCCCCGTGGAGTGCGGATCGCTTCGTAGATGAATGCCTCGGTCATGTTTCCTCGTCTGGTCGTCGAGCGGGTGCGCGAGTCGATGGGGAGGTCGGAGGTGATCCATTAGTCGGATGTCCGATCACGTGAACGATGACACCCCTATTGGCGATATGTCAACAGTCTGGAACTACTATTGACATATCGCCAACAGAGTGGTCACGCTGAGCGCAGTCCATCGACAACGAGGAGAACAACTCGATGAGCACAGTCGACATCGACGCCGAGTCGGAACTGCAGGGCCTGTCCGAGCTGGCCCGCAACTTCTTCGCGAACACGGTCGCGCCGCGGCGCGAGGAGTTCGCCGAACAAGGCTTTCCCAGCCGCGAGGTCTACCGCCAGGCCGGCGAGCTGGGCCTGCTGTGCATGTCGGTGCCCGAGGAATACGGCGGCGGTGGCGGCACCTTCGCCCACGAGGCCGTGCTGTTCACCGAGCAGGTCAAGGGCGGCGACTCCTCGATGCAGCTCGGCGTGCACACCGGCATCGTCCCGCACTACCTGCTCGCCTACGCCTCGGAGGAGAACAAGAAGCGCTGGCTGCCCAAGCTGGCCTCCGGCGAGTGGATCGGCGCGATCGCCATGACCGAGCCGGGCACCGGCTCGGACCTGCAGAACATCGCCACCAAGGCGATCAAGGACGGCGACGACTACCTGATCACCGGTGCCAAGACCTTCATCTCCAACGGCCGCAACTGCGATCTGCTGATCATCGCGGTGAAGACCGACCCGAACCAGGGCGCCAAGGGCGTCTCGCTGGTGGTCGCCGAGGTCGCCGACGACACCCCCGGTTTCGAACGCGGCAGGCTGCTGAAGAAGATCGGTCAGAAGGGCCAGGACACCACCGAGCTGTTCTTCGACGAACTGCGCGTGCCACAGGCCAATCTGCTCGGCACCGCCGAGGGCCAGGGCTTCATCCAGCTGATGCAGCAGCTGCCACAGGAGCGGCTGATCTGTGGCGTCGCCGCCGCCGCGGCGATCGAGGCTGCCGTCGACGAAACGCTGGCCTATGTCAAGCAGCGCAACGCATTCGGCAAACCATTGTTCGCCATGCAGAACACCCGCTTCGAGATGGCCGAGTGCGCGACGATCGCCGAGGTGGTGCGCACCTTCGTCGACTCCGCCGTCGAGAAGCATCTGCGCGGCGCGCTGGATGTGAAGACCGCTGCGATGGTCAAGTACTGGACCACCGATCAGCAGTCCCAGGTGATCGACCGGTGCGTCCAGCTACACGGTGGCTACGGCTACATGGAGGAGTATCCGATCGCGCGGATGTGGGCCGACGGCCGCATCGCCCGCATCTACGCGGGCGCCAACGAGGTCATGAAGGATCTCATCGCCCGCTTCCTCTGAGCCCGGATCGCCCGCGCCCGTCGGCGGTTCACCGAGTCAGGATCGGGACCACGTAGGTGCGGGCGAACTCCGCGAGCGCCCGCTCGTCGGAGGTGTCGATGGTGCCGACCGGCTGCAGGATCAGCGAGTGCACGACCCGGCAGGCCACTTCCATGCGCGCGGCGAGGTCGGGGATGTCGGGAAACCGGTTGTCCGCCAGCGCTTTGCGCAGCACCTCGGTGGACGCGGTCACCGAGAGCAGGAAGAACGACGCACCGTCGACCGTGAGCTGCGGCAGGATGCGGTCGGCCTCGAGCGTCAGCAGCCGCTCGACCAGCGGATGGGTCCGCCACCGGATGATCACCGTGGTGAAGACGTCGGCGACGATCGCGTCGAAAGTGTCGTGGCGGGCGGGGATCTCGCTCAGATCCGCCAGCAGCCTGCGCACCTCCCGCTCGAAGGCCGCGTTGACGACATCGTCGCGCGAACCGATCCGGCGGTAGACAGTGGCCCGGTCGACGTCGGCCGCCCTGGCGATGTCCTCGATCGTCGTCTTCCGCACGCCCACCCGTTCGAACTGCACGAGGGCGGCATCGATGATCCGTTCTTCGACGGAGTCGGCTGTGGGCGGGTTTCCCGAGGTCGCGGCGGTGGAGAGCACGCCTCGACGGTAGCAGGCACGGCGGGGAGCACCGGACATCGCGGACCAATTCTCTCTGCAACATTGCGATGTTATTTGTTGCACTGTACGGTCGGAACATGGCTGATAACAGTGCAACGACGCGCTCCTATCAGGAAGAAGCGCACGCGATCCAGGCACGAGATGTGCATTTCGACTTCTCCTCGGTGCCGATGCATTACATCCCCGGGGAGGTGCTGGCCACCCACGTCACCAACGTGATGCACCTGGTCCTCCCCGAGGGCGAACGGGCGATGGCCAACTGCCTGGCCGAGGCCCTTCCGCACATCGAGGACGAGCGATTGCGGGAGGAGGTCACCGGATTCATCGGTCAGGAGTCGATGCACGCGAGCAGTCACGAAGGCGCGCGGCGGCATCTGCAGTCGATCGGACTCGACGTCGAGTCCTATGTCGCCAAGATCGCCTGGCTGGTCGACCGGGTCCTCGGTGATCAGGGCCTGACCGGCCGGGCCAAGGAGGAGTGGCTCAAGGAACGGCTGGGCCTGTTCGCCGGGATGGAGCACTTCACCGCCGTCATCGGCGAATGGCTGCTGGAGTCGGAAACGCTGAGCGAGGCCGGAATGGATCCGACCATGCTCGATCTGGTGCGCTGGCACGGGGCCGAGGAGGTCGAGCACCGCAGCGTGGTGTTCGACGCGTACATGCATGTCGACGGCGGTTACGCCCGCCGCGCGCGCACCGGGCTGCTCGCCAGCGGCGCGCTGCTGCCGCTGTTCGTGATCTCCACGGCCTACCTGTATCGCAAGGACCCGAGCACCGACAAGGGCCGCTCGTGGGCCAGGCAGTTCGTGAGCGCGACCGCGCGGGGCGTGATTCCGAGTTTCACCACGTTCGTCACCGAGATGCCGCGCTATCTGAACCCGCGCTTCCATCCCTCCCAGCTGGGCTCGATGGACAATGCCCTGCGGTATCTGGCGCACTCCCCGGCGGCGCGCGGGTGAGCACTGCGGCCGACGTCGCGACACCGAGCCTGCGGGCGATCGCTGTCGCCGTCGACGTCTACAAGAAGGTCTTCACCCGTCCTGCCATCTCGCCGCCGCATCCGGTGCGGCACAGCGGTTTCGATCTCGATGTGACGGTCGAATCGGTGCGCGCCGAGGCCACGGATGTGGTGAGCCTGGTCCTGACCCGCCCCGGCGGCGAGTCGCTGCCGAGCTGGCGTCCCGGCTCGCACATCGATGTGTTCCTGGAATCCGGTCGCCAGCGCCAGTACTCGCTGTGCGGTGACCCGCGCGACCGGTATCGGTACCGCATCGCGGTGCGCCGCATCGCCGACGGTGACGGCGGCTCCCGCGAGATGCACACGCTGCGGGCCGGTGACCGGCTGCGCATCCGCGGCCCGCGCAACGCGTTCACCTTCGTCGAGACCGCACCGTCGTATCTGTTCGTCGCCGCGGGCATCGGGATCACCCCGCTCCTGCCGATGGCCCGTGCGGCGGGTACGCGCGGGCGCCTGGTGTATCTGGGGCGGTCCCGCGACACCATGCCGTTCCTGGACGAGGTGCCCGGCGACACCGAGATCCGGCCCGACGACGAGGCCGGTGCCGCCGACATCCCCGCCCTGCTCGCCACGGCGGCGCCGGGCGCGGCGGTCTATGTGTGCGGCCCGCCCCCGGTGCTCGACCTCGCGCAACGCACCTTGTTCGCACTGAATCCCACCGCCTCGCTGCATACCGAACTGTTCTCGGCCCGCCCGGTCACCGATGGCAGGGAGTTCGACGTGGTCCTGGCCCGCAGCGGCAGGACCGTGCGCGTCGGCAGCACCGAGACCGCGCTCGACGCTCTGCGCCGGGTGCGACCCGATGTCGTCTTCTCCTGCAGGCAGGGCTTCTGCGGCACCTGCAAGACCCGCGTACTGGCCGGCGAGGTCGACCACCGCGACCGGCTGCTCACCCCGGCCGAGCGCCCCGATCACCTGCTCACCTGCGTGTCCCGGTCCGCCGGTGGCGTTCTCACGCTGGACCTCTGACCGCGAAAGGCACGGTCCCATGACCTCACTCACTGTCGACCGCCCGACCACCTTCGACGTCCACAGCCCCGCGACCGGCACGGTCGTCGGGACCTATCCCAGCCACGACGAGCTCGCCGTCGAGGCCGCGGTCGACCGCGCCCACGGTGCGGCGACCTGGTGGCGGACAGCGGGTTTCGCCGAACGCGCCCGCCGCCTCGATCGCTGGCGCGCCGAGATCACCCGTGGCCGCGACGAGCTGGCCGATCTCGTGCACGCCGAGATGGGCAAGCCGCGCTCCGACGCCAAGCTCGAGATCGTGATGGCCCTCGAACACCTGAAATGGGCCGCCCGCCATGCCGAGAAGGTGCTCGGCCCGCGCTCGGTCACGCCGAGCCTGCTCACCCTCAATCACGCCTGCCGAGTCGAATACCGGCCGTTCGGCGTGGTCGGGGTGATCGGCCCGTGGAACTATCCGGTGTTCACCCCGCTCAGTTCGATCTCGTTCGCGCTGGCGGCCGGGAACACGGTGGTGTTCAAACCCAGCGAGTACAGCACCGGCGTCGGGGTCTGGCTGGCCGACGCCTTCGCCCGCGCGGTGCCGGAACATCCTGTGCTGCAGGTGGTCACGGGTGGTGGTGACACCGGGGCGGCACTGTGCCGCAGCCGGGTCGGCAAGATCGGGTTCACCGGGTCCACCGAGACCGGCAAGCGGGTGCTGGCGGCCTGCGCGCAGCGGCTCACTCCGGTGCTGATGGAGTGCGGTGGCAAGGACGCGCTGATCGTCGACGCGGACGCCGACCTGCGCGCGGCCGCCGATGCCGCGCTGTGGGGCGGGATGTCCAATGCCGGGCAGACCTGCCTCGGCGTGGAGCGCGTCTACGTGCACACCGATGTCTACGACGCATTCCTCACCGAACTCCTCGACCAGACCCGCGAACTGCGTGCCGGGTCCGGCGACGCGAAGATCGGCCCGATCACCATGCCCAAGCAGCTCGAGGTGATCCGCCGCCACATCGACGACGCCATCGCCCGCGGTGGCCGCGCCCTGCTCGGCGGGCTCGACGCCATCGAGGGCCAGTTCGTGCAGCCCACGATCCTCGTCGACGTGCCCGAGGACTCGGCCGCGGTCACCGAGGAGACCTTCGGGCCGACGCTGGTCGTCACCCGGGTCGCCACCATGGACGAGGCGGTCGAGCGGGTCAACGACTCCGACTACGGGCTCGGTGCCACGGTCTTCGCTCGCAGGCACGGCCAGGCGATCGCCGACCGGATCGAGTCCGGCGGTACCTCGATCAACGCGTTCGTCGCGCACGCCACCATCCCGACCCTGCCGCTGGGCGGGGTCGGTGCCTCCGGCTTCGGCCGCGTGCACGGCCCCGACGGCCTGCGCGAGTTCACCTACGCCAAAGCGACCACCCGGCAACGGTTCCCCTCGCCGCTGGCCCTCACGACATTCACCCGCAGCGCCGCGATCGACAGTGCCGTCGATCGCCTGGTGTCGGTGCTGCACGGAAGGATCGGCTGACCCATGCCCACAGAACACACGCACATCGCCGTGCTCGGCGCCGGTTTCGGCGGCATCGGGCTGACGGTCAAGCTGCGGGAGGCCGGTTTCGACGACATCGTGGTGCTCGAGCGTGCCGACGATCTCGGTGGCACCTGGCAGGCCAACACCTACCCCGGCTGTGCCTGCGACGTGCCGTCTCAGCTCTACAGCTTCTCCTTCGCCCCGAACCCGGAGTGGTCACGCACCTACGGCAAACAGCCCGAGATCCTCGACTACCTGCGCACCGTCGCCGAGCGTCACGACGTGCTCCGGCACCTGCGCCTGGGCACCGAACTGCTCGACGCCCGCTGGGACGACGAGCACGCGCTGTGGCGGATCGAGACCTCGCGCGGCGAGCTCACCGCGGACTACTTCATCTCCGCCGCAGGTGTTTTCGCCGAGGCCAAGTATCCGTCGCTGCCGGGCCTGGACACCTTCGCGGGCCGCTCGTTCCACTCCCTGCACTGGGACCACGACCACGATCTGACCGGCGAGCGGGTCGCGGTGATCGGCACCGGCGCCTCCGCGGTCCAGTTCGTGCCGGAGATCCAGCCGAAGGTCGAGGCGCTGACGGTGTTCCAGCGTTCGGCGCCGTGGATCGTGCCGCGCCTGGACCGTCCGACGCTCGGCCTCGAACGCCTCCTGCTGCGACAGATCCCGTTGGCGCAGAAGGCTGTTCGCGGCACCTGGTACACCCTGATCGAAGGCTTCGGCCTCGTCGGTTTCGTCGACAACCGCTTCCGCCACCCCTACGAGCTGCTGGGCCGGATCCAGTTGCGCCGCCAGATCCGCGACCGCGGACTGCGCGCCAAGGTGACCCCGGACTACATGATCGGCTGCAAACGCGCCATCTTCTCCGATGCCTACCTGCCCGCCCTCGACCAGGACAATGTCGAGGTGGTGACCGACGGTGTCGCCGAGGTGCGCCCGCACTCGATCATCACCCACTCCGGTGCCGAGATCCCGGTGGACACCATCATCTTCGGCACCGGGTTCACCTCGATCCCCACCGCGTTCGACCGCATCGTGGGCCGTGACGGGGTCTCGATCGCCCAGCTCTACCACCAGCGCCCGCAGACCTACCTCGGCGCGGCGGTCGCCGGGTTCCCCAACTTCTTCTGCACCCTCGGCCCGTTCGGCGCGGCCGGGAACCAGTCGGCGATCTTCATGCTCGAATCGCAGATCGCCTACATCGTCGACGCGCTCACCACGCTGCGTGCTCGCGGCGAACGCCGGGTCGAGGTCCGCGGGCAGGTGCAGGACGACTTCGTCGAGGAGATGCGGCGCCGCAGCGCCGACACCGTCTGGTTGACCGGCGGCTGCGAGAGCTACTACACCACGCCCGATGGCGGCAATGCCGGACTGTATCCGAACTGGAGTTTCGAATACCGGCGGCGCACAAGGCGATTCGACATCGAGTCCTATGAGGTGTCGGCATGATTCGGCTGCCCGATCTCGATCCGGCGTCCTGGTTCGCGCCCACCTACGACGTGCGCGACAAGGTCGTCCTGGTCACCGGTGCGGGTCAGGGGATCGGTCGCGAACTCGTCGCCCTCCTGCACCGCCGCGGCGCGATCGTCGTCGTGGTCGATGTCGACGCCGAGGCGGCCCGCCGCACCGCCGCCGACCTGTGGACGCGGGCGCACGCCTTCGGCGCCGATGTCACCGACCGGGCCCGGATGGGCGAGGTGGTCGCGGAGGTGGTGGAGCGGTTCGGTCGTCTCGATGTGGTCGTGGCCAATGCGGGTGTCACGCCGGTGCCCTCGACCGTGCGCACCATGGACCCCGCGGATTTCGACCGGGTGCTCAACATCAACCTGACCGGGGTGTTCAACACCGTGCACCCGGCCCTGGACCACATCGTCGCCGCGCACGGGCATGTGGTCGTGGTGTCCTCGTGCGCCGCGTTCGCACCCGGCATGGGCGGTTCGCCGTACATGGTGAGCAAGGCCGCGGTCGAACAGTTCGGCCGGGCGCTGCGGGTGGAGCTCGCCGCGAGCGGGGCCAGTGCCGGGGTGGCGTACTTCGGCATCGTCGAGACGTCCATGACCCACGACATGCTCGACGCCGACGAGCTCGGCCGCCGGCTCGACGCCCTGCTGCCCTGGCCGCTCAGTGTCCGGATCACCGCCGAGCAGGCGGCCCGCACCATCGCCGACGGCATCGCCCGCCGCGCGCCGCGCACCATCGCACCCAGCGGCTGGGAGCCCTACGCATTGCTGCGCGGAGTGGTGAACGTGGTGCTGGACCGGCACTTGGCAACCGACTCGACCGTGCACCGCCTCGTCCACGCGATCGAGCAGCGACGATGACCGCCGAACGCGGGTCGCTGCGAGCCCGCACGGTCCGGCAGGTCTCCGCCCTCACGGCCGCGCGGATCGCCGAACTCACCCCCGTCAACGCCTACACGCTGCCCACCGCGCGCCTGCTGGTCGAGCAAGCGCTGCGGGCGGCGGCGCCACCGTTGCGCGGGACAACGGCAGTGGCGGTGACAGAGCGCACGACGGCAGCCCCGGCGGCGACCGTGCACAGGTCCGCGGCCGAGTGGGTGACTGGGCGCCGAACCACGACCGTGCCGGCAGCGGAGCACGGAACAGCGGCCGAGGTCGAGGCGGGGCAGGGGACGGCAGGCGAATCAGTGGCAGAGCGCAGGACCGCGGCCGAATCACCGGCCGAACACACGACCGCAGGCGAGACGCCGGCGGCACGCAAGACCGCAGGCGAGTCGCCGGCGGCACGCGCGGCCACAGGCGAGTCGGTGGCAGCGCATGCGATCGCGCACGATGCGGTCGCCGAGCACGGGATTCGTGGGGAGTGGGTGCGGGGGCCACGGGCCGACCGCACCGACGCGGTTGTCCTCTATGTCCATGGCGGCGGATTCGTCGCCGGGTCGGCGCTCGGGTATCGCGGAGTCGCCTCCCGTTTGTCGACCGCAACTGAGCTGATCGTGTTCAACCTGGACTATCGGCTCGCACCCGAACATCCCTTTCCGGCCGCACCGGTGGATGTGGCCGCGGCGTTCCGATGGCTGGCCGCCCGGTTCGGACCGGACCGGGTCGTGGTCGCCGGGGATTCGGCCGGTGGGTTTCTCGCCGCTCACCTCGCCGTCGAGAACGCTCGCGCGGGTCTGGCGCCCCCGGCGGCGCTGGTGCTGTTCTCCCCCATGACCGATCTGAGCCTGGTGCTGGCCGTCGGGCACCGCAATGCCGACCGGGACGGGCTGCTGTCCACCCGGCTCGCCCGCCGGGCCATCGCGCACTTCACCGACGCGCCGTTCGATCTGCGGCCCGAACCGGGAATGTGCCTGCCGCCCACGCTGATCCATGCCAGCGACACCGAGTACTTCGGGGCCGATGCGACGGAACTGGCGCGCCGCTGGCGGGCCACCGGGGCGCGGTGCGAGTTGCGGGTGTGGCCGGATCAGATGCACGCCTTCCAGACCCTGCCCGTCATGGTTCCCGAATCCAGGACGGCCTATCGCGCGGCGGCGCGTTTCGTCGCCTCCCATCTCGGCACCGCCCCGGCGGTCATCACCCAGAAAGTCGCTGCCTCGTGAGCACTCCCCGTTTCGACACCCTGCCCGCCGCCTTCCAGCACACCGCCGCGATCGATCCCGACGCCGTCGCCCTGCGCACCCCCGGTGACACGCAGACCATCAGCTGGCGCGACTACGCCGACCGGGTGCGCGCGGTCGCCGCAGGCCTGGCCGGGCTCGGGGTGCGCCGCGGCGACACCGTCGCCTTGATGATGAGCAACCGCGTGGAGTTCTATCCGCTCGAGGTCGGCGCCCAGCACGTCGGCGCCACCTCGTTCTCGGTGTACAACACGCTCTCCCCCGAACAGCTCGCCTATGTGCTGGGCAATGCCGGCACCCGCGTGGTGATCTGTGAGCCGCAGTACGCGAAGCTGATCGCCTCGTCGGGGGTGGAGCTCGAGCACATCGTGTGCGTCGACGACGCGCCCGAGGGGACGCTGTCGGTGCCCGAGCTGCTCGCCGCCGCGCCGTCCGGCTTCGATTTCGACGCCACCTGGCGCGCGGTCGGCCCCGACGATGTCGCCACGCTGATCTACACCTCCGGCACCACCGGCGCCCCGAAGGGCGTGGAGACCACCCATGCCGCCCTGCTGTTCCAGGTGCACGGCATCGCCGATGTCCTCGGTATCGAATTCGGTGACACCATCACCTCGTTCATGCCGACCGCCCACATCGCCGACCGGCTCACCGCGCTCTACGTGCAGGAGGTGCTCGGCACCCAGGTGACCAGTGTGGGCGATGCCAAGCAGATCGCCGCCGCGCTGGCCGACCTGCGCCCGACCGTGTGGGGCGCGGTGCCGCGGGTGTGGGAGAAGCTCAAGGCCGCCATCGAATTCAAGGTCGCCGCCGAGCCCGACGAGACCCGGCGGCAGGGGATGCAGTGGGCGCTGTCGGTGGCCGCGGCCCGCAGCCGCCATCAGCTCGCGGGGGAACCCGTCCCCGCGGAGTTGGCCGCCGAGTGGGCGCGCGCCGACGAGCTGGTGCTGAGCAAGTTGCGCGCCGCGCTCGGCCTCGACCGGGTGCGCTGGGCGCTGTCCGGCGCGGCCCCGATCCCGCCGCAGACCCTGGCCTTCTTCGCCGGGCTCGGCATTCCCATCGCCGAGATCTGGGGTATGTCCGAGCTGGCCTGCATCTGCAGTGTGAGCCACCCGCGCGACGCGAAGCTGGGTGCGGTCGGAAAGTTGTTGCCCGGCATGGAGTCCCGGGTCGCCGACGACGGTGAACTCCTGGTACGCGGACCGCTGGTGATGAAGGGCTATCGCGGTCAACCCGAGCAGACCGCCGAGGCCGTCGACGCCGAGGGCTGGCTGCGCACCGGCGACATCATCAGCATCGACGCCGACGGCTATCTCACCGTCGTCGACCGCAAGAAGGAGATGATCATCAACGCGGCGGGCAAGAACATGTCCCCGACCAATATCGAGAACGCGATCAAGGCCGCCACTCCCCTGATCGGCGCCATGGCGGTGATCGGCGACGGAAGGCCCTACAACACCGCGCTGATCGTGCTCGACGCCGAATCGGTCGAACCCTACGCCCGCGCACACGGCCTCCCCGATGCCTCGCCGGCCGCCCTGTCCACCGATCCGGGCGTGATCGCCGCGATCAGCGCCGGGGTGGCCCAGGGCAACAGCGCACTCTCGCGCGTGGAGCAGCTCAAGCGCTTCCGCATCCTGCCGACCTTCTGGGAAGCGGGCGGCGACGAGGTCACCCTCACGCTGAAACTCAAGCGCCGTGTCATCGTCACCAAATACGCCGCCGAGATCGACGAGCTCTACGCCGCGGACCCGCACGCGGGAATCCTCGGCCCTCAGTAGCGAATTGCGCTCACGGCGATCGGTGCTCTGGTCGTGGCCGGGCACGACTCTCTAGATTCGAGAGGTAGTGCACGCGCGCATGATTCGGAGGTGCTCATGGGGCAGGACAGTGCGGATTCCGTGTCGGTGACCTGGCTCCGTGAGCACCTGGGCGAGCCCGGTCTGCTCGTCGTGGACTCGAGCGTCGAGTTCGTGGCCGAGGACGGGGAATTCACCCTCACGCCCGGCCGGGCCGCCTATCGCGACGCGCACATTCCCGGCGCGGTGTTCGCCGATCTGCTGACCGACTTCGCCGACCCGTCGTCCGACCAACCGTGTACCGCACCGTCTTCACCACGTTTCGCCGCGGCGGCGGGCGCGATCGGCATCGGCGACGGGGTACGGGTCGTCGTCTACGACCAGCGTGACGGAATCTGGGCCACCCGCTTCTGGTGGCAGCTGCGCCTGGAGGGATTCGACGACGTCGCGGTCCTCGACGGCGGACTTCCCGCATGGCAGGCGGCGGGCGCCGAGATCTCGGATTCCCCGACGGCACCCGCCCCCACCACCTTCACCACCCGCCGCCGCTCGGCACTGCTCCGCTCCACCGACGAGGTGCTGACAGCGATCGGCGACGACAACACCGTGCTCGTCGCCGTCCTCGACCCCGCCACCTACCGCGGCGACACCAGCCCCTTCCCCCGCCCCGGCCACATCCCCGGCAGCATCAACCTGCCCATCGACCAGATCCGCAACCCCGCAACCGGCACCCTGCGCCCCGTCGAGGAACTGCGTTCCCTGTTCGCCGACGTCGGCCTGCTCGACCCGACAATCACGCCCGTCACCTACTGCGGCGGCGGAGTCGCGGCAACCGGCGTAGCCCACGCGTTGGCCCTGGCCGGTCGCGACGACGTCGCCGTCTACGACGGATCCCTGACCGCATGGACCGCCGACCCCGCCCTACCCCTGGTGCTGGGCGAACCACCCCACGCCGACCACCCGCACCCCTGACCTGTCCCTCTGCTCCCCCGGATCTCCGCTCGCTAGGCTGGCAGCGGCGCACGACGGTGTGCCTGTCCCGATCTGTGAGGAGAAACCGCGCCCATGTGGCCGTCCGACTGGCCGACGCCAGCCCGCGCGATCGCGACCACGATCGAATCGGCTGTCATCGCCGCGCAGGCAGCCGACGAATCCGAGTTCACCACCGCGGTCACCGACCTCGCCGCGCTCCCCGCCTATCAGGTGGGTTCGGTCTTGTCGACGATGGTGCGCGAACTGCTGGAGATCGCGCACCCGGACGGACTCACCGGCGACGACATCCGAACCGTCCTGGATGCGGTCGTGCGCCGCTCGATCACCTGGCTCCCCACCCTCGACCCCGCCACGGTCGTCAGCATCCTGACCGGCGCACTCGGTGTCGACGACCCCGACGAACCGGATCGTCCCCGCACCAATCCTCAGCCCGCGGCGATCCTGCTCATCGATCACCTCGCCACCCGGGCCCGGGTCCCGGCGCAGCGCATCGTCGAGCACGCCGTCGCCGAGATCGCCAGGGCCGAGACCGTCGAAATGCCCTGAGCATGCCGACGATCGAACGGACGCATCTCATCCGTTTCGGGTGAAGTCGCCCGGCCCACAGGCCGCCTAGCCTCGCCCAGGACGGGCTGAACCCTGTTCGAGGAGAGGTCGGGCAATGACTGCACCGCAGGACATCCTTGGGGGCTTTCCGACCAGTGTGGCCGTACGGCGCGCCTACGACGAGCTCGACTACCACCGGGCGCTGGCGATGTACCGGTTCTTCTACCCCACCGTGTCGCTGGAGGCGACGTGGCGGGAGAACCTCGCCGCCGGGGCGGTGCCCAACAGGGTGATGGCACTGCTGGTCGGCACCCCCGACCAGTACGTGTTCACCGCCAATTCCGACACGCCCTATTCGGGACTGACCATCGATCTGTCCGAGGGGCCGATGGTGGTGGAGGTGCCGCCCGGCACGCTCATGGGCACGGCCAACGATCTCAACCAGCTCTGGGTCCTCGACCTCGGCCTGCCCGGTCCCGCCGGCGCCGAGGGCGGTAAGCACCTGCTCCTGCCACCGGGCCATGACGGGCCGGTCCCCGACGGGTACTTCACCGGAACGGCAACGACCGATCGGGTTCTCGTACTCGTGCGCGCACTGCCGCACGGCACCGACACCGACGCCGCCATCGCCCTGATGCAGCAGGTGAAGGTGTACCCGCTCGGTGCCGAAGCCGATTCGAATCCCCTGGACTGGGTGGACCTGTCGGTGCAGAAGGGGCTGGACTTCTCGCCGGTGCGCTGGGAGCGCGGCCTCGACTACTGGCGGGTCCTGCACGAGATCCTGCAGACCGAACCGCCCGCCCCGGCCTACCGGTACCAGTACGGCGAACTCGCCGCCCTCGGCATCGTGCGCGGCGCACCGTTCGCACCCGACCGGCGGATGACGGCGATTCTCACCGACGCGGCCCGGCGCGGCCATCTGCACCTGTGTGTCCAGTCCTTCGCCGACCGCCGCCCGGACCGGTTCGTCTGGCCCGACAGCCGCTGGGAGTGGGCCGTGCTCCGCCCGGAGAACGGGACCTTCGACGCCGAGGGCTACACCGATCTCTACGCGCGGGAGAAGTGGTTCTATCAGGCCCAGATCGAATCCCCCGCCATGTTCGCCCGCGAGCCGGGCGCGGGCTCGCTGTACTGGCTCGGCCTGCGCGACAGCGCCGGTATCTATCTCGAGGGCGCGGGTTACTACAGCCTCACCGTGCCGCAGCCGGTTCCGGCGACCCTGTTCTGGTCCATCACCGCCTATGACGCGCGCACCCGCAGCGAGCTGAAGGCGCCCCAGAACCGAGCGGCTCTGCGCTCGCTGTACGAACTCGCCGACATCGACGACACCGCCCCGCTCACGCTCTACTTCGGGCCGACCCCACCGGCGAACACCTCCACCGACCACTGGATCCAAACCGTCCCGGGCACAGGCTGGTTCACCTACTTCCGCATCTACGGCCCCGACGGTCCGGCCTTCGACGGCACCTGGCGGCTACCGGATTTCCGCCGCCACGGGTGATCCTCAGGTCGTCTTCGCGGGGTGGCGCGCCGAGTCGATCGCGGTGAACGCCGCGGCGGCGAGGATCAGGCAGGCCGAGACCAGCAGAGCCACATCGAGGCCGTGATGGAACGCGACCTTTCCGGCCTCGATCGCCTCGTTGACCTTCGACAGATACTGCAGATACGGCGTGATGTTGGTGCCCTCCGGGATACGCCCGCGTTCGACCGCCTGAATGGCATCGGGCTGCAGGGTGGTCGGCAGGCCCACTTCGTCCATGCGCGCCTTCAGATCCGAGGACAGGAACGCGCTCACCAGTGCCCCGAGGATCGCCACGCCGAAGGCCGAACCGACCTGCCGCATCGTATTGGTCACCGCGGCGGCCATGCCCGAGTGTTCCGGCGGGACACCCGACATGACGGCCGAGGTCAGCGGCACCACCGCGATCCCGAAGCCGAAGCCCGCCACCGCCATCGCGGCCGACAGTGAGGGATCGTGCAGTTCTCCGGCCAGCTCGTAGCGCGTCAACAGGATCCCGCCCGCGCCGAGGACACAGCCGAGGACCATCGGAACCCGCGCGCCGCGCCGTGCCACCCAGTAGCCCGCGGCAAGTGACCCGACCACGATCGCGGCGGCCATCGGCGCGAACACGGTGGCGGTGCGCGACCCCGAATAGCCCTGCATCACTTGCAGATACAGCGCGGTGAAGAAGAAGATCGAGAAGATGCCGAAGTAGACGGCGAAGGCGACCACCAGCGCCCCGCGCACGGCGGGCAGCCGCAGATAGCGCAGGTCGAGCATGGGTGCGCGCGCTCGTCGCTCCACGGTGATGAACGCGACGAGGGCCACCGCGCCGATCGCGAACAGCGCGAGCACCGACGGCGAGGTGTACCCCCAGTCCTGGCCGACGGTCGCGGCATAGACGACCGAGCCGAAAGCCGTTGCGGCCAGCAGGGCGCCGACCCAGTCGACGGGCGCGTCGCTGGGATCGGAGCTCTCCGGCACCGACCACAGCGCGGCGATCAGCGCCACCCCGGCGACCACCAGGTTGAACCAGAAGATCGACCGCCACCCGTAGGCGTGCACCAGCACACCGCCGAGCACCGGCCCCGCCGCCAGCGCCAGGCCCGACACCGCCGCCCACACACCGATCGCCTTGGCGCGGGTGCGGCCGTCGGGGAAGACGTGGCGCAGCACCGACAGCGTCCCCGGTTCCGAGGCTGCCGCACCGAGGCCCATGATCGCGCGACCGGCGATGAGCATCGCGACACTGCTCGCGGCCGCGCAGACCACCGAGCCGACGCAGAAGATCACCAGGCCGATGATCATGACCCGCTTGCGGCCGAAGCGGTCACCGAGCGAGCCGCCCGCCAACATCAACCCGGCGAAGACCACCGTGTAGGAGTTGACCACCCACTGCAGCAGGGTGACATCGGTACTCAGCTCGCTCCGGATATCGCCGAGCGCCACGCTCACGACGGTGGTGTCCAAGAAGGTCACGAACACCACGATCACGACTGCGCTCAGTGCGATGCCCGGCCGTCCCGGCGCACCCGGGGCTTTGGCCATCGGTCTCACCGGCACAGGGTAGCGGCAAGATCATCACGGCGGCTGCGCGAACGTCGCTGCGCCACGCGGTGTTCAGCCCGCGGCAGGTTCCAGGACACGCAGGATCGGATCGTAGGCCCAGTTCAGCATGCGCACGGCGTCGTCCTTGGCCGCGGCGCTGCTGTGGTCGGAGCTGTGCAGGACCACGCCGATCAGCGGGATGCCCGCACGGACAGTCTCGAACAGCAGGCAGTGTCCGGCGGCATTGGTGTTGCCGGTCTTGATGCCGATCGTGCCGGGGTACTCCTGCAGCAGCCGGTTCGTCGTCTTCCAGAGGCGCTCACGGTTGCCCGGGCCCGCGGGCACGTAAAAGTCCCTGGCACCGACGATCTCGCGGAACACCGGCAGGCTCATCGCGCGCACGGCGAGGGTGACCAGATTCGCCGGGGTGGAGTGCGTGGTGTAGTCGCCCGGGTTGGGCAGCCCGCTGGGGTCGGTGAAATGCGTTCCCCCGAGACCCATGAACCGCGCGGTGTCGTTCATTCTGGCCAGGAAACCGCCCTGGCCGGGACCGAAGGACTCCGCGAGCGCATACGCCGCGTCGCAGCCGGACGGCAGCAGCAGCGCGTACAGCAGCTGGCGCGCGGTGAGGACCTCGCCGGGTGCGAGCCCGGCGGTGCTGCCATTGTGTTGCGCGCAGTAGCCGACGACCTCCCCCGGGATGGTGACCGGCCGTTCGAGATCACCATCGACGATGACGACCACCGCCGTCATCACCTTCGCGATACTCGCGATGGGGACCGGCGTGTTCGCCTCCCGGGACCACAGCACCGTTCCGGTGAGTCCGTCCGCCAGCGCCGCGCCCGTCGCCTGGAGGCCGTCCGGCCCGCGCGCCGCCCAGGGCAGCAGACCATCGGAGCTTCCGGCGGGCACCGCGGCCGCGACTCCGTGACCGGCCGCGACGGCGATGACGACCCCAGCGACAACAGCGTGCAACACCCGGGCAAATGTCCGCATGGCGACATCCTGCCGTACGACACCCTCGACACCTGGTATTTCCGACCCCGATTCCGCGAGTCCGGTCCGCGCTCACCAGTGGCGGGATCTGCCAGACTGGGGTGGTGAGCGATACCGATGCGGGTACGGGCAGCTACGTCGAGGCCGGGGAGTTCCGCCGCGACACCAACTACATCACCACGCGGATCACCGCCGACGGTCGCGACGGCTATCCCGTCGAACCCGGCCGCTATCGCCTCGTCGCGGCCCGCGCCTGCCCGTGGGCCAACCGCACCCTGATCGTGCGCCGACTGCTCGGCCTCGAACCCGTGCTCTCGCTGGGCCTGTGCGGGCCGACGCACGACAAACTCAGCTGGACTTTCGATCTGGACCCCGGCGAGGTCGACCCGGTCCTGGGCATCCATTACCTGCGTGACGCCTATCTGGCCCGGTTCCCCGACTACCCGCGCGGCATCACCGTGCCCGCCGTCGTCGACATCCCGACCGGCCAGGTCGTCACCAACGACTACGCCCAGATCACGCTCGACTTCTCCACCGAATGGACCGACTACCACCGGCCCGGCGCACCGCAGCTCTATCCCGAACCGCTGCGCGAGCAGATCGACGAGATCAATCGGGAGGTGTTCCGCGACGTCAACAACGGGGTCTACCGCTGCGGTTTCGCCGGCGCGCAGGACGCCTACGACGCCGCGTACGACCGCCTGTTCGCCGCTCTCGATCGACTCACCGAGCGCCTGCGCACCCAGCGCTATCTGGTCGGTGACACCATCACCGAGGCCGATGTGCGGCTGTTCACCACCCTGGCGCGCTTCGATCCGGTCTATCACGGTCATTTCAAGTGCAACCGCAGCAAACTCAGCGAGATGCCGGTCCTGTGGGCCTATGCCCGCGACCTGTTCCAGACTCCTGGTTTCGGTGACACCGTCGATTTCGGCCAGATCAAGGAGCACTACTACGTGGTGCACCGCGACATCAACCCCACGGGGATCGTCCCGGCGGGCCCTGACCTGTCGAACTGGCTCACCCCGCACCACCGAGAGGAACTGGGCGGACGCCCGTTCGGTGAGGGCACTCCCCCGGCGCCGCCGGTTCCCCACGAGCTGGTGCCCGCGATCGTCTGAGATCGCCTGGACGGCGCGTCACGGCTGTTTGCGGGCCTCGATGAGGTAGCGCGCCGAGTGGGCGACGAAGGGGCCCTCGGTGACGATCCGCTCGTGGAGTTCGCGCAGGCGGTCGCGGTAGGCGTCGACGGAGAAGCCCGGCACGATCCAGATCACCTTGCGCAGGAAGTAGATCACCGCGCCGATGTCGTGGAATTCCATGCGCAGCCGCTCGGCTCGCAGGTCGGTCACCACGAGACCCGCGGCTTCGGCGCCCGCCCGGGCGAGGTCGGGATGGCGGCGGTTCCGTACCGCCTCGGGCTGTGGACCGAGGAAGAACTCGCACAGTTCGAAGACGCTCGCCGGGCCGACGTGCTGGGCGAGGTAGACGCCCGCCGGTTCGAGGACGCGGGCGATCTCGGTCCAGTGCACGGTCACCGGATGCCGGCTGGTCACCAGGTCGAAGGCACCGTCGGCGAACGGGAGCGGTGGTTCGTCGTCGTCGGCCACCACCACCACGCCACGGGGGCGCAGCAGGGCCGTGGCCTTGGCGACGTTCGGCGGCCACGCCTCGGTCGCGGCGGTGACCGGCGGTAGGTGCGCGACGCCGCCCAGCACCTCCCCGCCGCCGGTCTGGATGTCGAGGGCGGCGCTCGCCAGGGCGAGCCGCTCGCCGATCAGCCGCTGATAACCCCAGGACGGGCGTTCCTCGGTCGCCCGTCCGTCGAGCCAGGAGAACTCCCATCCGTCCACCGGCGCCGCGGCCGCCTCGTCCACCAGGTCGTCGAAAGTCCGTTCCACCGCCCGATCATGCAGAACACCGGACGCGATGGCCAACTGATTTCCGCACACGGCGCGGCGTGGCCACCGTCGGCTATAGTGGTCTCAAAATGAGACCAGGAGGGGCGATGGCGGATATCTGGGCGCAGTGGCAGGCCGGCGGTGAGGTGATCGAGGTCGCGGTGGGTGGCCGGTCGCGGCGGGTGTTCGTCCGTGCGGTGGGGTCGGGGCCGGTTGTCGTTCTCCTGCACGGGTTTCCGGCCTCCTCGCTGGAGTGGGCCGCGATCGAACCGGCGCTGGCGGCCGAGCACACCGTGGTGACTCTGGACTTCCTCGGCTACGGCGCCAGCGAGAAGCCGCCGGGGCACCGGTACAGCGTGTTCGAGCAGGCCGATCTCGTCGCGGCCGTGCTCGCCGCGCACGGAATCACCCAGGCCCATGTCGTGGCCTACGACTACGGCGGAATCGTGTCGAGCGAGCTCCTCGCACGCGGTGCCGACGCCGGATTCCAGCTCACCGGTGCGACTTTCCTCAATGGCGGGCTGATCGCGGACCAGTATCGCCCGCGCCTGGCGCAGCGTGTGCTGTTGCTGCCGGTGGTCGGCCGACTGCTGGCGCGCGCGTTCACCGAGCCGGTGTTCATCCGCAGCTGGAACGAGATCTTCTCCCCCGACCACCCCCTCGACCGCGAGCTCGCCGCCGTCCACTACCGCGCCCTGCGCGCGAACGACCCCGACGGCGACGTACACCGCCGCCTGCTCGCCTACATCCCCGAACGCGCCGCCCACCGAGACCGCCTCGAACAGGCGATCTTCGGCACCGACGTCCCGGTCTCCTTCCTGTGGGGCATGCGCGACCCGGTCGCGGGCGCCCAGGTCGCCACCGCGATCACCCAGCGCGCCCCACACGCCGACCTGGTCCGCTACGAAGACGCGGGCCACTGCCCCCACCTGGAAATCCCCGACCGAGTCGCCGCCGACCTGCTGACTCGCCTCGACTGACAGCGGTTCCGGATGGGTGCTTGCACTGGACTGCCCCCGGTACGGCCGGGCGTAAGGACGCGAGCTCGGTGTCGGCCGTTGTGCCACAGTGGTTGTGACCAAGATCTTCAGGAGGATCCGTGCCACTGGTCTCAGCCGCTGTCTGCCCACACCCGCCCGCGTTGATACCCGCGGTGGCAGGTACCGCGTCCGCTGAACTGGATGGGTTACGCGCCGCGTGTATCGAATCGATCCGTCGGCTGAGGATGCCCAAGTTCGGCAACGAAGCCGACGGTTGGGCCATCGGTCGGTCCGAGGAGTTCCTCTCCGATCCGACTTCGCCCGACCTGTTGGTGATCGTTGGGTGCGACGACACGACAACGGCATACGAGTCGGCCAACACATTCGGCAGCCTTCGGCGTTACGGCATCGACTGGGACTGGGATTTCGCTTGGTGCCGAGGCGAGCTGGGTTCGCTGCCACTTCCGCTGTCGTTGTCGGTCGGGCTATGGCTCGCCACTGCCCACGGCCCGGAGGGGTTGTTCATCAAACGATTCGCCTATCAATCGGTTTCGTTCGACGCGCTACCGCACGAGTGTGTGGCACTCGGGAAGGAGTTGGCAGCGCAGGAAGACAGGGTTGCCATGCTCGTCGTCGGCGAAGCGGCGCCGGGTGGACAGCTGTCCTCTGACACAGTGAACAGGGCAGCGGCCTACAACAGCGCCCTCACGCGAGCCCTCGCGCACGTGGACACCGCCGCTCTGAGCCAACTCGATCCCGTGGAATCGCGGACGCTGAAAGCAACCGGACGGGCGTCATGGCAGGTTCTGGCCGGTGCGGCCGAGGGGCGAGAACTCGAGGGGCAGCTGGTATCCGATTCGGCTTCCCACGACCGTGGGCTCGTCGTGGCCAGTTGGACCAGCTGACCGGGTAGGTGCAGTGGATAGGGTGGCGACTCATGACGACTCTCACCCTCGACCTTGCCGGATTTCGCGTGCATCGTCTGGGCTTCGGTGCGATGCGGCTGTCCGCCGAACCCGATGATGCCCGCTCCGCTTCGATCGGGTTGCTGCGCAGGGCTGTCGAACTGGGTGTCACGTTGATCGACACGGCGCATCTCTACGGTTGGGGCGCCAACGAGGAACTCGTCGCCGAGGCCCTTCATCCCTATCCCGACGGGCTCCTGGTGGCGACCAAACTCGGCGTCGAGCGCCGCCCCGACCACCCCGACGGGGCGGTGTACAACGGCAGTGAACGTTTCCTGCGCCGTCAGGTCGACGATGCGCTGCGTCGGCTGCGGGTGGACCGGATCGCCCTCATGCAACTGCACCGCGTCGACCCGGCCATTCCGCTCGCCGACCAGGTCGGAGTGCTGGGCGATCTGTGTGCGGAGGGAAAGATCGGCCACATCGGCCTCTCGGAGGTCTCCGCCGCGCAGCTCGCCGAGGCACGCGAAACCGTGGACATCGTGAGTGTGCAGAACCGCTACAACATCCTCGACCGCGAATACGACCAGGTCGTCGATGCCTGCGAACAAGCCGGTATCGCTTTCCTGCCGTGGCGGCCGGTGGTCGCCGGTACTGCGGGTGCGACTGCCGTGATCGCCACGGTCGCTCGTGAGCTCGACGCCACCGCCACCCAGGTCGTCCTCGCCTGGCTGCTGCGCCGCTCGCGCGTCGTCGTGCCCATCCCGGGCACCGCCTCACCCAGCCACCTCACCGAGAACCTCGCGGCAGCCCGTGTGGAACTCACCGACCACCAGTACGAGCGTCTCGACCGTATCGCCGCATCGACAGGCCGATGATCCGGGTCCGGGTCGGGCTCGTGGCGAGCGGCTGCCACCGGACCAGGTACTCGTTCCGGCGGGTGACCGACGGATGTGTTGTCGATTTAGGATGCGGTGGTGGGACTGCAGTTCGGTACGCGGGCGTCGGATTCGCCGTGGGTCGAGTCGGTGTGGACGTGTCGGAGCGAGGATGTCTCGACGATGACGTCGGTCGCGACCGAGACGTGGGGGTTGGTGTTCTGGGGGCAGGAGGGGCGGACGTTCGCGGCGGTCACCGGGCCGGAGACGCGGACCGGGACGGCGCCGGTGCCCGAGGGGGCGGATTTCGTCGGAATCCAGTTCACGGTCGGTACCTCACTGCGGGCCATGGCCACGCCGTCACTCGTGGACGGTGGGGTCGTGCTTCCGGATGTGACCGACCGGACCTTCTGGCTCGACGGCGCCCACCGGGAGATCCCGCGACCCGATGACGCCGAGTCGCTGGTCGACCGGCTGGTCCGGGAGGGGGCCGTGGTCAGTGACCCGCTGGTCGCGGCCACCCTGCGAGGTTCCCCGCCGCAGGTGGCCGAACGCACGCTGGAGCGACGGTTCCGGGCGGCCACGGGACTCACCCACGGCGCGGTGCGGCAGATCGGGCGCGCCCGCACCGCCGCGCTCCTGCTGACGGCGGGTGCACTCCCGGGCGACGTGGTCGACAAGCTCGGGTACTACGACGAGCCGCATCTGGCTCGCGCGCTGCGCCGCTTCGTCGGGCGGACGGCCGGACAGCTGCGGGCCGGGACCGGCGGCACGCTCGCGCTCGACCCCGCTCAGTCGACGACGTCGTAGACGAGCTTGGCCACGCCGTTGGAGTAGGTCGCCGACTCGCGCAGCCGCAGCGACCGCTTGGCACGGTCGGACCGGTCGAACAGGCCCTTGCCCGCGCCGAGCAGGACCGGGAACACCAGCAGGTTGTACCGGTCGATCAGGTCCGCCGCCGCCAGGTTCCTGGCCAGCTCGGCACTGCCGTGAACGAAGACGGCGCCGCCGTCGGTCTGCTTCAGCTTCGCGACATCCTCGGTCGAGCGCAGAATCGTGGTCTCGCCCCATCCGTCGAGCAGCGCGTCCTCGGCCAGGGTGGTGGAGACGACGTACTTCGGCAGGTCCTTGTAGGCGGCGTGATCCTCGGAGTCCCGCCAGATCGGCGCGAACGCCTCGTAGCTGCGACGCCCGAACAGCAGCGCGGTGGTGTCGGCCAGTTCCTCGCCTTTGAGCGAGAAGGCCTCGGGCACGAACTCGGGGTCGAGCACCCAACCGCCGCTGCGGTGGCCCTCGACGGTGCCACCGGGCGAGTCGACGACGCCGTCCAGCGACATGAAGCCTGTGTAGACGAGTTCGCGTGCCATCAATTCCTCCTGGATACGAGCATCAACTTCTCGCTCGTCAGCTTAGGAATCCCCGCAGGCGCTGTCTTGGACGAAACCGACACGCTCCGCCGCAACCCTTCCCCCTTTCACTGTATACACGATTCCGTGCCCTCATGAGGCGCCGATCCGTGGTCCATAATCGCTCGCGATATACCCAAAACACCAGGTGAGGAGTATCGGGATGGCTTATGTGCTCGGCTTCGGGGAGATCGATCGGACACAGGTCGCGATCGTGGGCGGCAAGGGCGCGAACCTCGGTGAACTGTCGCGCATCGACGGCGTCGCGGTGCCGGACGGCTTCTGTGTGACGACGGATGCCTTCGCGCGCACGGTGGCGGGCGTGCCGTCCATCGACGACCGGCTCGACGAACTCGCCCGCCTCGCACCGGACGACCGGTCGGCGATCACCGAGCTCAGCGCGCGGATCCGGCGCGCGGTCGAAGAACTCGCCGTTCCCGATGATGTGGCGGCCGAGATCGTCGCCGCGCACGCCCGGCTCGGCGTCGACGGCGCCTATGCCGTCCGGTCCAGTGCCACGGCCGAGGATCTGCCCACCGCGTCCTTCGCGGGCCAGCAGGACACCTTTCTCAATGTGCTCGGCTCCGCGGCGATCCTCGAGCACGTGCGTCGCTGTTGGGGTTCGCTGTTCACCGAGCGAGCGGTCACCTATCGGCTGCGTAATGGTTTCGGCCACAGGTCGATTCGGATGGCGGTGGTGGTGCAGCGGATGGTGTTCCCGCGCGCCTCGGGCATCCTGGTCACCGCCGACCCCGTCACCTCCGACCGGACCGTCGTGTCCATCGACGCGGGTTTCGGCCTCGGCGAGGCCCTGGTGTCGGGTCTCGTGAACGCCGATGTGTACCGGGTACGCGACGGCGCGATCATCGGCGCGACGACAGCCACCAAGAAGCTCGCCGTCGAGCCGGTGCCGACCGGTGGAACGCAGGTGCGCGAGATCGCCGAGAACCGCCGCGACGAGCCGGTTCTGACCGAGGCCGAAGTGCTCCGGCTCGCCGACGAGGGCCGCCGCATCGAGGCGCATTTCGGCAGCCCGCAGGACATCGAATGGTGCCTCGACGGTGCCGATATCCGCATCGTGCAGAGCAGGCCGATCACCACGCTGTTTCCGATTCCCGTCGCCGCCGACGAGCAGAACCGCGTCTACGTGTCGGTCGGCCATCAGCAGATGATGACCGACGCGATGAAGCCGCTGGGTATCTCGCTGTGGCAGTTGACGAGTCGCGCGCCCATGCGCGATGCGGGCGGGCGGCTGTTCGTCGATGTCACCCCGGCGCTGTCCTCGCCGACGACCTGCACCGGCCTGATCGAGGCGCTGGGCAAGTCCGATCCGCTCATCGGCGACGCGTTGCAGACCGTCATCGACCGCGGTGACTTCATCCGCCAAGTGCCGCAGCCGGTTTCCGGTGGCACACCGACCGCGCTGCAAGGGGGTGGACCCGAGCCGATCGAGACCGATCCCGGCATCGTCACCGAGCTCATCACGGAGAGCGAGGTCTCCCTCGCGGCGCTGAAACGAGACATCCGCGCCGAGTCCGGACCGGCGCTGATCGACTTCATCCGAGCCGATATCGAGGAGTTGCGGCGCGTGCTGTTCGCGCCCCGCGGGCTGGAGGTGATCACGGCCGGGATGGATGCCGCGGAGTGGCTCAATGTCCAACTGTGGGAGTGGTTGGGCGAGAAGAACGCCGCCGACGCGCTCACCCAGTCGGTGCCGGGGAACGTGACCTCGGAGATGGGCCTTGCGCTGCTGGACGTCGCCGATGCGCTCCGCCCGCACCCGCAGGTGGTGGCCTATCTGCGGCAGGTCGAGGAGGCGGGGCCGACAGGATCGGATTTCCTGGGCGAGCTGGCCGAATGCCAAGGAGGGGATGAGGCGCGGGCCGCGATCGAGGACTTCCTCGACAGGTACGGCATGCGCTGTGTCGGCGAGATCGACATCACCCGGCCGCGCTGGAGCGAAAGCCCCGCCACCCTCGTGCCGACGATCCTGAGCAATATCAAGAACTTCGGGCCCGGCGCGGGCAGACAGCGCTTCGCCGACGGTCTCCGCGACGCCGAGGAGACGAAACACCAACTCCTGCAACGACTCCATGCCCTGCCAGACGGCGAACGCAAGGCCGAGGAGACCGCGGCGATGATCGACCGGGTCCGCACGTTCTCCGGGTATCGGGAGTATCCGAAATACGGCATGGTGAGCCGCTATTTCGTCTACAAGCAGGCCCTGTCGGCCGAGGCCGCGCGGCTGGTCGAGGCCGGGGTCCTGCGCGAGCCCGAGGACATCTTCTACCTCCGGTTCGACGAACTCGACGAGGTGGTCCGTACGCGCCGCGCGGATGCGGAACTCATCGACGAGCGCAAGGCAGCGTTCCGCACGTACGAGACGCTCACCGCGCCACGGGTGCTCACCTCCGACGGCGAGGCCGTCACCGGAACGTACCGGCGCGAGGACCTGCCCGCGGGCGCGCTGCCCGGGATGGCGGTGTCGGCCGGGATCATCGAGGGGCGCGCTCGCGTGATCACCGATATCGCGCAGGCCGATCTCGCGGCGGGCGACATCCTGGTCACCGCCTACACCGATCCGAGCTGGACGCCGCTGTTCGTCGCGATCGCGGGACTGGTGACCGAGGTCGGCGGTCTGATGACGCACGGCGCGGTGATCGCCCGCGAATACGGGCTGCCCGCCGTCGTCGGTGTCGAACACGCCACCGAGCTGATCCGTGACGGGCAGCGCATCCGGGTGAACGGCACGGACGGATACGTCGAGATCCTCACGACAGCAGCGGCAGGATGACATCGTCGACGATCCCGGTGATCGTCGCGTCGGGCACCGGCGCGCCCTCGGTCAGGAACCGGAACACCACCAGTTCCGGGCCGAGGGTGGCACCGGTCGAGTCGACGGCGTCGGCGCGGATCTCCCCGGCGGCGGCCGCCGCACGCAGCATGGTGCGCAGTTCGGCGGCCCGCGGGTCGAAGATCGATGCGTGCAGCGCCGCCATCAGGGCCGGGCGGCGATGGGTTTCGCTGAGAATCGCGCGCAGAATGCTGCCGAACGGCCCGGCGAGACCGAACGCCAGGCCGCGCAGGAGGGCGAGCAGGTCCTCGCGGAGGTGGCCCGAGTACTCCGGTCCCGGACGGAGCGGAAACCCGTGGCGCACCGCGTCGAGCACCATGTCGTCCTTGTTCTTCCAGCGGCGGTACAGCGGCGCCTTGCCGGTGCCCGCTCTGGCCGCGACGCCCTCCATCGTCAGGGCGCCGTACCCCACGTCGGCGAGTTCGGCCAGGACCGCGGCGTGGATCGCGCGCAGCAGATCCTCGCCCCGGCGCCGGGTGCGGACACGCTGTGCGGGATCCATCCGCCTCAGCGTAGCCGCGCACCATCAGGCGTCGACCACCAGCAACGGCCCCCGGGAGCGGGAGACGCACGGGTGGAAGACCGTCGCGGAATCCCGCGCGACCTCGGTGCGATGGTCGGGATGCCCGGCCTCCACGCGCAGGACGCAGCTGCCGCACAGTCCGTTCTCGCAGGAGCCCGGGGCGGTGGGCAGGGCGGTGCGCAGGGCGTCCAGGGCGCTCACCGACTCGGGCACCCGCACGACGCGGTGGGTCCGCGAGAGGTAGAGATCGAAGGCCGGTGCCGGCGCGTCGCTGCGGTCGGTGGCGGCGAAGCGTTCCAGATGCAGTGTGGGACCGGCATGTTCGGACAGAGCCCGCATCAGGCTTTCGGGACCGCAGCAGTAGACGGCGGTGCCGTCGGGCTGTTCGGCGAGCAGGGCCGCGAAGTCGGGGCGCGGGGTGGTGTCCGACGGCAGGACCCGTACCCGGTGGCCGTAGGCGCGCTCGAGGTCGTCGGTGAAGGGCATCCGGTCGCGGGATCGGCCGCGATGGATCAGCTGCCACGGGCGGCCCTCGGCGGTCAGCCGGGCGATCATGGGCAGGAAGGGGGTGACCCCGATCCCGCCCGCGACGAACAGGTACGCGGGCGCGTCGACGAGGGGGAAGTTGTTGCGGGGACCGCCGATTCGCACGGTGTCGCCCGAGGTCAGCGCGTGGATCTCGCGGGACGCGCCGCGCCCCTCGTCCTCGCGCAGGACCGCGATCTCGTAGCCGGTCCGGTCGGCGGGGTCGCCACACAGCGAGTACTGCCTGGTCTTGCCCGAGGGCAGGACCAGATCGATGTGGGCTCCCGGTTCCCACGGTCCGGCCTCGCAGGCGATGCGCACGGCCACGACCTCGGGGGTGAGCCGGGTGACGCGGTCGATCACGCCGGTCCGGGTGTCCTGATCTAGAGCGACGGGCACCGCGGCCTTCCGCGTGCGGCGTGCCCGGGTGACCAGTGCGAGGATCAACGTCACGAGCGACAGAATCGGCGCCGGATTGCCCAGTGCCACACCGGTTGCGACGTCGCCCAGCGGCGCGAGCACACCGAGTGCGTACAGCCAGGCGGGCGCGGGAACCGGACGAGCGCGAGCGCGTTCACCCAGGGGCGTCCGCCCCCACGGTTTGGCCACCGACAGCCACACCTGAAAGGCCAGCCCGACGACCATCACCCCGGAGGCGACGGCCAGCGACAGCGCCAGACCGTCGGAGCCCTGCTCGGTGGCCGCCACGGTCTCGTGCATCGCCGCGGAGAGGACGAAGATCCCCAGATACAGCTGACCGAGCGTGAGGACGAACTTCAGCCCGACCCACCAGTAGTGGAGGTAGCCCCACGCGGTGACCGCCGCCAGGATCAGGCCCGTGAACGCGGAGGTGTTGGCCGAGTGGACCAGCACGGTCTGATCGAGCAGCTCGGCGGTCGCCGCGGCTCCCGTCTTGCGATCCCCCGGTGGCGAGAACGCGCTGACCAGCAGCAGTACGGTCAAGGCGATCGCTTGACTGAGCCAGCTGACCGACGAGACCACGTGCAGCCACACCAGCAGGTGGCGGAGACTACGCGACATACCAACCCCTTTAAGAAACGAATGCGTCTCTTAATGGTGGAGGATTCGCGGCACGGATACATCAGGGCAATCCCTGATTCCCGTCGTCGACCCACCTCGTGGTCGTGCGGGACAATGCGAGGGTGGACCTGGATCGGGCATGTCGTGCCGCGGGGATCGGTGTGGTGAATGTCAGCGCACACGATGGTCGACCGCGCGTGCATCGCGCTGTTCCGTCCCTGTCGACCCGGCTGGTCGTCGGCCTCGGCGCCCCGATCACGGTGCACTACGACGGGCAGACGCGGTGTTCACCGGCGGTGACGACCGGGCTGATGCGCCCCGGGGTGGCGACGCCGTCGATGACGCTGCGGGCACACCAGCCGATCGCCTACGTCGAGTTGGCGCCATCGACGTTGCGGCGGCTCACCGGCGTGCCACTGAGCGAGTTCGACGCGGGCGGAGTCAGCGCCGATGCCACCCTGCCGTGGATCGACACCCTTGCCGAGGAACTGGTGGATCATCCGGGCGGCGACCGCGAGCGTCTCCTGCGAGTCCGACTGCTCGAGCAGCTGTCCCGAGCCGACTACCGCACCGAATCCGAGGATGCCCTGCGCGCACTGCACCTGATCGGCGCCGGCGCCGGGACCGTGCCGGTGGCGGAACTGGCCCGCGCCGCGCACCTGAGCCCGCGACGGCTGCGGTTCCTGATGCGACAGTCCCTCGGCATCACGCCCAAGTTCGCCTCCCGGGTCGCGCGGCTGGCCTCGGCGGTGCGTCGCGCCCGGGCGGGCGCGGACTCCTGGACGCAGGTGGCGGCCGAATCCGGCTACCACGATCACAGTCATCTCGTGCACGACTTCCACGACCTCATGCACACGACACCGACCGCGTGGCTGGCCGAAGAGGGCCGAAATCTACAAGGCAGGCGGCTCCCTGCCCCGTGATGATCGAGGCATGACCACCGCACTGGAACCCAAACTGCTTGTCGCCGACGCCGATGCCGCGATCGCCTTCTACACCCGTGCCCTCGGCGCCGAGGTGCGCCGCCGGATCGCCGATGACGACGGCGTGGTGAATCACGCCGAACTCACCCTCGGAGCGGTCGGTTTCGCGCTGGCGCAGAGTGTCGCGGAGTGGGGCTGGCACGATCCCGAATCCGTGGGCGGCTCACCGGTTCTGCTCGTACTCACCGTCGCCGACCCCGACGCGACGGCGGATCGGCTGGTCGAGCACGGCGCCGCACTCGTGATCCCGGTCGAGGATCGTCCGTACGGCAAACGTCAGGGCCGGGTGCGTGACCCGTTCGGGCACCTCTGGGTGATCAGCGGCAAGCCTCGATAGGTCACGGCTTGGCCCCGTAGGTGCCCGCGCGGCGCCCGGAGAACACGCAGTCGGCCAGCGACAGGCCGCTGACATAGGAGTTCGAGCAGACACCGACCGCCGCACGGCCCGCCGCGAAGAGGCCGGGAATCACGCCACCGGCTTCGGCGCGGACGGCGCCGGTGTCCTCGTCCACCAGCAGACCGCCGAGGGTGAGCATGGGCATCGGGTAGGTGAGCCTGGCCGCGAACGAGATGTCCAGCAGGGCAAAGGGTCCCGTGCGAATCGGGCGGCGGATGTCGTCGGGCTTGCCGAGCGGGTCGGGGGTGTCGTGCTCGATGGCCTGGTTGTGCGCGGCGACGGTGGCGCGCAGCGCGGCCGGGTCGATGCCCGCGCGGGTGGCGGCCTCTTCGACGGTGCGCCCGTCGACCCGGCCGAACCGCAGCAGTCGCTCGGTCTGCATGCGCTGGAACCACACCGACTGCGTGCCGATCTGTTTGCGGGCATCGGCCTCCAGTGCCGCATCGACGAGTAGCCAGGCCCGGTGGCCGGGAGCGGCCGCGATCGCCGCGCCCAGTGCCGCGCCGTAGCGGGATTCGTCGATCAGGCGCTCGCCGCGCACATCCACGGCGATCGACCCGAACAGGGCGCTGGGCGGTGCGATGAACCGCCACGTCGACATCGCGTCCATCTTGCCGCTGGCCGCGCCGATGTCCTGCGCCATGGTGATGCCGCTGCCGTCGTCGCCCGCGGTGCCCAGCGGCAGCCCCTGCGACCACGGGTACGCGGGCGCGTGCCGGGCGACCATCTGCTGGTTGGCGATGAACCCGCCCGTGGTGAGCACCACCGCGGACTTCGCCTGGATGCGCACCGGCACACCGTGTTTGCGCTCGATGCGGTCGAGCAGCAGCTGCATCGCCCGCCGCAGGCCCGGGTGGTACACACCGGGTTTCGCGGAGATGCGGGCGAGCGCGGCGAAACGCCGGCGCACCCCGGCGGGCGCGTGCGCGATCGAGACGGCTTCGATGCCCGTCACCCGCCCGTCCTCGACCACGAGACGCGTTGCCCTGGTCCCGGGTCGGACGCGGACACCGCGTTCGGCCGCCGACGCCGCCAACGGCCCGAACAGTGCCTTGCCGGACACACCGGGGCCGTGCGCGCGGTGACCGCGCTGTCGCGGTCGCGCGAGATCCCGGTACCCGCCGGAGTTCTCGCTGCCCGAGTAGTAGAGGTAGTAGTCGTCGGTCGGGTAGGACGTCTTGTACGGGCACACCGACGGCTCGAACGGCACTCCGTGCCCGGTGAGCCAGTCGATCAGCGCCGGGGATTCCTCGCAGAATCGGCGCAGCGTCTGCTCGCTCACCGCGTCGCCGACCTCCGCGCGCAGGTAGGCGAGCATGTTCTCGACGTCGTCGTCGATGCCCGCCGCGCGCTGCACCGAGGTGCCACCGCCCGCGTACACGATGCCGCCGGACAGTGCCGTCGCGCCGCCGCCGAGATAGCGGTCGATCGCGAGGACGTCGGCACCGGCTTCGCGCGCCGCCAGTGCCGCGGCCACACCCGCCCCGCCGTATCCGACCACCACGACATCGGCTGAACTGTCCCAGGCCCGCACTCTGACCACCTTCCGGGCGGATGTACCACCGGCATCGTCGCCGATCGCCCGACTATAACGTGTTCTAGAAATAGTCGCGATCGGCGTGCTGGTGGACCCAGGGGAGGTTCGGCCGAGCTAGCCGGTCAACCGAGCAATTGGGCTTTGGCGGCGGCGAACTCGGCGTCCGACAAGGCGCCCGAGCTGTGCAGCTGGCTCAGCGTCGCCAGTTTCGACACCATGTCCTCCGGTTCGGGCGCGGCCGGTGGCGCCGGGGCGGCATAGGCGGGCGCGGCAGGCTGCTGCGCGTAAGCCTGCTGTTGCTCGGCATAGGCCTGCTGCTCGGCGCCGCGGCGGCGGGCCCGATTGTTGACGGCGTTCGATGTCGCGGTCGCGGTTCCCGCGACGACCGCGGTCCGCGCGACGGTCCCCAGCAAGCCGGGGCGCCCGACGCGGCCTCTGCGTAGTGGCATGCTCTGCTCCTTTGCCTAGGTGGTCGACGCGGCGGCCACCGCGGCGTCGACGGCGTCGCGGGGCACCTGGACGTGCAGTGCCACCTCGCCGTCCGCGGCGCGGACGGCGTCGGCCAGTTGCTTGGCCCAGGTCTCCTCGAAGGCCAGGACCACCGCGGTGGAGTTCGGTTCCATGGATGCCCGCACCACGTCGAGATCGGCGTCGGCGACCAGATCGAGGTCCGCGGCGGTCAGCCCGGAGATGCCGAGTTCGGCGATGTCGTCGTCGACTTCGAATTCGGTGATCGTGCCGGATTCGTCCATGGCCAGCACGATCAGGTCCAGCACGGTCACCGTGCCGCGCTCGACGATCTCCGCCAGTGCCCGCGTGACCGCGGCGTCGACGCGCGTGCCGGGGAAGGTCAGCACGATCAGCTCGACAGGGCCAAGTACCGATGATGTCCGCATGCCGCGATTGTTCGCGCCGGGCGCCGGGCCCGCGTCACCCGAATCGGGTGAGATCCGCGGCTCACGGCACCGTCGCGGCCTCGTATCGATGGCTGCCCGGCGCGCACGGATTCGGCAGCGACGACATCGTCGCCAGGTCACAGATGCCGCTGGTCAGGATCTGGAACGGGGCGACGCCGAGCAGCACGACGAGGCCGATGAGGTCGCCGTGCCCGAGGAACACCCCGGCCGAGTGGGCTGCCGCCGATCCGGCGTCGACCGCCGAGGAGCCGGTGTCGGCCGTGGCGGTCGCCGCGGTGCCGACGAGGCATACCGCCGCCACCGCGGCGGCGAGAAGATTCCGGGTGGTACGCATGGTCGCTTTCCTCACTGGAGAATGGTCGGTGAATTCGCGCCCGGAGATCACCGGGGCGGCACGCTCATGTCGCGGTTCATCGTCGGAATTTCGATGCTGATCGGCATGCGCAGTTCGGCCAGATAGATCAGGGCGGCCTTGCGGAGGAATTCGTCGAGCAACCAGTAGGGGTCACCGAGGGGCGGCACCGCGGTGAGCAGGCCCTCGCGCACCGCGATGAACGGGCCCCAACTGAATCGGAGCAGTGGATCCCAGACCGGTTCCCGGGGAATGGCCAGCCCGTCGGCGATGGCGTCGCCGAGCAGGAATCGGGTGAACGCGCCGAGAATCGGCTTGCTCAACAGCGCGAAGTCGATATTGGCGCCCAGGCCGAGCAGTCGATCGGCCAGTTTCGCGCCCTCCGGGGTCGCCGCGATGATCGGGTCGAGGACCTGCGCCGCTTGGGCATCGGCGTCGGGCCACGACCGGGGGATGTATTCGTCGCGCACGCCGAGCAGGTGCGCGGCCACCTGCCACGAGTGCAGGAATGCCGTCGATTCGCGCTCGGGGATCGGCACGTTCCAGGACCGCAGGTGTTTCATGACGGTCGTTGGCAGGCTGTGCCAGGTGACCATGATGTCGTTCTGGCTGATCGGAATGTCTTCTTCGGCCGAATGCACCCAGTGCGGGGACTGCGGCAGCAAATGGCGTACCGCGGCGTGCACCAATCGGGTCTTCACACAGGTGACGACCATTTCCCCGCCGGGGGCGTAGGCATTCGCGCTGCCGATGTCGTAGCCGAGTTTGGCGGTCTTGGAGATGCGGTCCTTGAGGTCGTGACCGCCTTTGGAGTAGTAGACCGCTCGCGCTTCCTTCGGGATGACGGTGCTCATCATGCCGCTGGCGAATCCGTAGAGCACGCCGAGATACAGTCCGCGCTTCTTGTTGAACTCGATCGCCAGATCCAGCTGACGCGGGTCGGTCCACTGCGGCAAGCGGCGGGCGTATTCCATGAAATCCCGTAGTTGCGGGGGCAATCCGCCGGGCAGGGGTTGGCCGTTCGTTGTCCAGGTCCGCAACAATTCGTTGACCCGGGGGACCTCTCCCCGGTCGATCAGTCCAGCGACCAATTCGTCCGCTTCGGGGTCCCACACCGTCATCGGGTCGGCACCGGAACCGGTGCCGGCCACCGACCCGTGTGGCGACCACGTCCATGGTTGCGCCCGGGCCACGGCGGTCGATCCCACGGCGCCGACAACGCCTAGAACCCCGCCCGCTTTCAACGCGTCACGCCTGGTGAGTCCATCCATGGTGTCACTCCTCATCGAGCACGAACAGATCACCGATCGCGCCGAGGACTATTGCCGCGCGTCGGTCGAATCTGCTGGAATGAGTAGTAACTTAACAGGGACGTGGTCGCGCATGAGCGCTTTTCCGAACACGCACGGCCTTGTAAGCCATCACGAACACGTGGGCAAACATTTTCGCCTGTCAGAGCCAGAATCCCCCGAATTTACGGAGCCTTCGTCACCCACCTTCGTCATGTGGAGTTGACAGAATCCACGGCCAACCTGGTCGATTCATACCGAAATGGTCAGTCACTTCTCCCAGATCGAGATGTGCTTGGTGCTCTCCGCCGTCAACGCCGAACCGTCCCAATCCGCCCAGCGGTGTTTCAGGCGCATCCCCGCGATGCGCGCCATGAGGTCCAGCTCGGCGGGCCAGGCATAGCGGAACGGGACGCGGCGGAAACGGCCCGTCCCGTCCGGTGCCACGGTGACGTGGTTCGACGTGAATTCCTGGGTGACGACGTCGTACTGGTCGAACCCCACATATCCGCCGCCGTCGTCGCCGTGCGCCACCGTGAACGGAACGGTGTCCTGACCCGGCGGCAGCCGACGCAGATCCGGCAGGCCCACCTCGACCAGGAACAATCCCCCCGGCCGCAGATGCGCCGCGGCATTCCGGAAGACCGCCACCTGCCCGTCCTGCGTCACCACATTGCTGATCGTGTTGAACACCAGGAAGACCAGCGAGAACTTCCCGGCCACCCGCGTCGAGGTCATGTCGCCGATCGTGACCTCGACCGCCGCACCGCCCGGCTTCCCCGCGGCCCGCCCCGCCATGGCCCGGCTCAACTCGATACCGCTGACCCGCACGCCCCGCGCCGCCAACGGTGCCGCGATCCGCCCGGTCCCCACCGCGAACTCCAGCACCGGCCCATCGGCGAGGCCCGCCAGAACATCCACCGCGGGAGTCACCGCCTCCGGCGCATTCGCACCCCCCGGCCCGTCGTACCGCGCGGCCACACTCTCCGGAAACCACCCGTCCGCCGGGTCGTCCGCCCACTCGCCGACCGACCCACCCGCGTCCACCGCATCGCTCATAGCCCCGGGACGCTACGCCCGGCACCATCCGCCACGCACTCCAATTTCCAGGCCCACCGAGCCAGGTCCGAAGTGCCTGTCCGATAATTCGATTGGCCACCACCGAAGACAGGGCTACGGTCCTGCCGTGCAAACAGATCGAAATCCTTTACCGGCCGTCCCGCAGGCCGCCTGTGACCATTGACGACCATGCGGAGTCCACCGACACGCCCTTGGCGGGCCCGGACACCCTTCTCGGGATGATCCAGCGCGGACGCGGCGCTTGCCGGCCCGCGGCGTTGGCCCAGCCGACGATCGCCCGTGAGCTCGTGGTCGACTGCATCGTCGGCGATCCCCGATGGGACCACCAGGTCGAGTCACGCGGCTGGCTGTATGCGAATCTCGTCGTCGACCTCGGGATCGATCCGATTCGGTTCCGCCCGGCCTACGCGGGCCCGCTGGATCCCACCGGTGACTCGGACGCCTGGCTCACCCTTGGCGTGCTGGGGCACCTCGCCGCGCGCGGTACAGCGGGAAGCATTGCGGAGCTTCGGCACTACCTGCGCTCGGGCCGTGACCTGAATATCGCTCTGGACCGGCTGATTCCGTTCGTGGACCATCCCGAGGCACAGGGTCTGCTCGATGACATCCTCCAGGTGTACGACAACGACCAGCTGCTGGACTGCGTCGGCTTCTGCTCGCCCGCTGAGCTGGCGTTGCCGCCCTGGCCGCAGTGGCGGCGCGAGAGTGCGCGCATCGACCGAACTGTCCGTGCGGCAGAGCTCGTCCGTGCGCAGCATGCTCGGCTGGCCCGCGATCGGGGCCCCTCGGATCGGGAACTCGTGCTGCGAGCCGCGGTGGCCGCAAAGGTCGTCGCCGCGCCGAGTACGCTCGACCTCTCCGCCGAGCAGTGGGAGACAACACTTCTCACCGTCGCGACGGACTATTCGTACGGCGCGGATATCGGTTGGACGCGACGGGAGCAGATCGCCCTACGCCGATGCCTGCGACAACTGAATTCGCCGTCCGCGTCGGAATGGGCCAGGGCCAACGTCGATCTCGACAGCGACCTGGGCTATTGGGCGCTGTCGATACTGTCGTCGACAGCCACACCGGCGGATGCCCCCGCGCTGCTCGAACTCCTCACCGAAGCGCTCGCCCGGGGCAACGACCACATCGTGGATCAGTGCACCCTGGTCTCCGCACTCGCGCCACTCGAGCATGTCGCCGCGGTACCGATCATCGAGGAGATCTTCGACACGACCGTCTATTCATACCTGCGCCGACAGTGTGCCGAGGCATTGAGCCGCCTGTCCACGGAGTTCGGAGCCGGTCGGGCGGTCGAGTGTCTCGACGACTGCGAATCCGGGACGAGGGCGGTGGCCATCGCCTGTGTGGACATCGGGGTCCCTGGTGTCCGTCAGCGGCTCGATCACCTTGCCGAGGATCCCAGCGAGGACGACGACAATCGGCTGGCCGCTCGTGCCCGGGTCGGTGGGATTCGGTGATGGCATCGCATGGACGCCTCAGTCCCTGCGCGGGCGCCGGCGGGGCTACCGTGCTGGTATGGACATCGAACCGTTGTCGATCGGCAGGATCGGTGAGGTCATCGACCTGGTGAGTACCGGGGCGCCCTATCTGACGCCGCGGACCTGGTCGGACTACTGGGCCTATGCGACGTTGTTCTCCTCGACCTGTCCGCTCGCTATTGTCGGCGCTCGGGTGGTGGGTTCGGTGGTGGCGTTTCGTAGTCAGGACGAGCCCGGTGACATCTACGTGCAGGATGTCGTCACCGATCCCGGGCACCGGCGTCAGGGCATCACCCGGGCCCTGCTCGACACCGTGGCCGGGCGCGGGCGCGAGTGGGGGTGTCGGCGGCTGTATCTGACGTCGGAGCCGGGTAATCAGACCGCGCATGCGGCCTGGACGGCGCTCGGGTTCCGCAATGTCGTCGGCGATCGGTCCTTCGGGGACATCTCGGCGGTCACCGATTACAAGGGGCCCGGTCGGACCCGGGCCGTCTACGAGCTCGCACTGTCCTGAGCACTCTCTCAGCTCGCCACGACCTCCGTTGCCGCAGTGGATGATTCGGACGCACCCGTGAGCACCGAGGCGCCTTCCGGTGACAGGAACCTCGGCGGGGTGTCGTTGAGCACGTAGTCACCGAGCTGCTGTTCGCGGTAGATCAGCGGGTTGTGGGAGGCCAAGGTGCGGACATTGCGCCAGTGCCGGTCGAACTGGTACTTGCGATCGAGCGCGGACGCGCCGCCCACCTCGAAGATCTCGGTGGTCGCCTTCAAACCGAGGTCGAGGACGACGGACTGGGCGCGGAAGGCGTCCAATTCCGCCTTCAGCTCCGCGGCCGCGAGTTCGGCTTCGGCCTCCGGTGTGCGCTCCGCCTCGGGCGTCACGCGGAACGCGTAGCCGAGTTCGGCGGCCGCGTTCAGCGATTCCGCGGCGTCGATCACGATCGCCCGCAACGCGTACGCGGCGGCGTCGGTGCGCCCGACTACCTGCTGGATCAGCGGATCATCCGCTGCCACAGGGGCTTTGGCCGCCGGGTAGGTGCGGTGCCTGCGCCGCACGAACTCCGCGATGTCGTCGGTGGCCCTGCGCACGATGCCCGCGATGGTCGCCAGGTGGGTCAGCTGGAAGTGGGCCAGGTGCCCGGCGGTTCCGCCCGGTGGCGGGAAGATCGCTTCGGGGCCTTCCACTTCCACATCGGTGAAGATCGTGGTCCCGCTCGCGCTGGCGCGCTGCCCGAAACCCGCCCAGTCGTCGATCCGTTCGACACCGGGTGCGTCGGCCCGCACCACGGCGGTGACCCGTTCGCCGTTGTCGTCGAGCGCCGCGACGGTCAGGTGGTCGCCGTAGAGCGCGCCGGTGCTGTAGTACTTCTTCCCGTTCAGCAGCAGCCGACCGTCCACGGTGCGCAGTGTGGTGGCGGGCTTGCCGAAGGCGCCCTCGCGTTCGCTGACTGCGGTGCCGAACACGAGCCCGTCACCGATGCGGCGCAGCCATTCCTGCCCACGTGGGGTGTGCCGTTCGCGCCAGCGGTCCTCGACGAACCGCAGGTGTACCCGCAGGGCATGGGGCAGATTGGATTCCGCCGCGGCGAGTTCGACGACGAGCAGGTACACCTGACGCAGGCTGGCACCGTCACCGCCGAATTCGCGGGGCACCCGGATCGCCGGGAATCCGGCCTCGCGCAACCACCCGGCTTCCTCGAGGGCCAGGCGCCCGCTGGTCTCCCGTTCGAGGGCGCCCTCGGCGATGCGCGCGAACACCGGACGGTATTTCGCGAGCAGTTCCGCGTCGGTGGGTCCGGCTTCGGTCAGTGGTGCGGTGGTCATGCGGCCTCCTCGGTGGTGTTCGTGCTCGGTTCGGGGAGACCGAATCGGCCACGGATGGTCGGTGCGTCGTAGCCGGTCGGGAACACGCCCTCGGTCTGCAGGATCGGCACCACCTGCTCGACGAAACGCGCCAGATCGTCGTGCAGCAGCGGGAAGTGCGCGTTGTATCCGGCGACGGCGCCGTCGGCCCACCAGTCGATGAGCGCGTCGGCGACCTCCTTCGGGGTGCCGATCACGAGCCGATGGCCACCGGCGCCACCGACCCGGCGGATGATCTGGCGGGTGGTCGGTTCCTCGTTCCGGACCAGATCCTGCAGCGCCCTGCTGAATCCGATCGGCCGGGTCTGGTCCTCCTGTGGCTCGAACCATTCCGGCTTCAGGGCCGTATCGGCGTCGAGTTGCTTCGGGAAGGCCGGGTTCAGTGCGCGCTGCTGGTGCAGGAAGTTCCCGATCAGGTCGTCTTCGTTGTCGGCGCCGCTGAACACCTCGTGGCGGCGTAGTGCCTCGGCCCTGGTGTCACCGAGATACACGTTCACGCCGGGGAACAGCCGGATGCTGTCGGCCGGACGACCGTGCCGTTGCGCCGCGGCGTCGAGTTTCGCGGCGAAGTCGAGCGCGGACTGTTTCTCCAGCAGGGCCGCGTACACGATCTCGGCGTGCTTGCCCGCGAAGTCGATGCCGTGCTCGGAGGCACCGGCCTGCGAGATGACCGGGTGCCCCTGTGGACCCACCGGCACGTTGAGAGGTCCACGCACATCGAAGAATTCGCCGTGGTGATCGATCACCCGCGCGGTGGTCTCGTCCCACAGCGGTCCATCGGGCTCCGGTCCGGTCGGCGCGTCCCAGGACAGCCACAGCTTCTTGACCACCTGGAGGAACTCGTCGGCCTTGCGGTAGCGGTCCTCGCGATCGAGCAGCCCGTCGGCGGTGAAGTTCGCGGCGATGTCGGGGTTGAAGTTGGCGACCGCGTTGAAGATCACCCGGCCGCCGGAGATCGTGTCCAGGCTCGCCAGCCGCCGGGCCAGGTTGTACGGCGAGTTGTAGCTGGTCGAGGCCGTCAGCACGAAGCCGATGTCCGGGACGGCGGCCGCGATCGCCGCGAACAGCACGATCGGGTCGAACAGGTGACCCGGTCCGTGCCGGGCATCGCGCTGCAGCGCCGGATGATCGGAGACGAACACCGCGTCGAGGTTCCCCGACCGCGCGATCTCCGCCGAGCGACGGTAGTGCTCGAAATCCGCGAAGCGATTCCACTTGGTGCCCGGCCAGTTCCATGCCTTGGCCGAGGCGCCGGATCCGACGATGGACGCGGCGAGGGTCAGCCTGCGCTGTGGCCCTCGCGGGGCGGGTTCGGTTGCCGGGCTCATGGGCGGCTCCTGTTCGGTGAACGAGGCTCCGCGCACGAACTGTGCGACGGGTGACGCTCGAAATCGTTGAAACGCTTCACTGTGCGGCGGCGCCGCGGCGGCGGCGAGTTCCGTACCCCTTAATCTCCTACTGACTCGCCGGATGTCCGTCAATGAATACGATTCGCCGTGGTAGAAACCCCGCGGCGGTGCCTCCTCGACCGCCGACACTCGAACCATCGTGATCCGAACGCCGCCGCGTGGCGTCGACGCAGCTCAGTGCCACCTCCCGCTCCCGGTCCTGATCGGACGCCGGCCGGGATGGCGAAATCCGGGTTTACCGTGTGGTCCCCGTGGCAATCGCGCCCGGCTCCTCCCACGCCCCTCCCCCGAAGGTGGACCACCCGTGAGCACATCATCGATCGAGCACAGCTCCGCCACCGAGAGCACCACGAAGACCGTCGATTCCGACACCCTGCGCCGCTGGCTGGCCGACGGTGACGAACTCGCCGTACTCGACATCCGCCCCAGCGAGGTGGTCGGCTACGCGTCGCCGCTGTTCGCCACGAACCTGCCCGCCGACCGCGTCGAGGCCGAGATCGACCGTTTCGTGCCGCGCAAGCCCGTGCGGACCGTCCTGGTCGACGCGGGCGACGGCGTCGCCGAGCCGCTCGCGAACGCGCTGGCCGCCGCCGGACGCACCGAGGTCTACGCCCTGACCGGCGGTATCCCGGAGTGGACCCGCGACGGCGTCGAGGACCTGCCGACCTTCGACATCCCCGGCCAGGCGTTCTCCCTCGGTATCCGGGACGAGCGCGCGACGCCCTCGGTCACCGCGGCCGAACTCAAGACGCTCAAGGACTCCGGCGCCGATGTCGTCGTCATCGACACCCGCACGGTTCCCGAGTTCACCGCCGGTCACGTACCCGGCGCGGTCGGCGTTCCTGGCGCGGAGTTGCTGCTGCGATTCGCCGATGTGGTCCCCTCCCCCGACACCCACATCGTCGTGTCGTGCGCCGGGCTGCCCCGCGCGATCATCGGCGCGCAGACCCTGATCGACGCGGGTGTGCCGAACAAGGTGTCCTACCTGCACGACGGCACGAAGGCGTGGAAGCAGGAGAACCTCGAGCTCGAGACCGGCGCGACCGCCCTCTACGGCCCGGTCGACGATGCCGCCCGTGAGCGCGTCACCGAGCGGGTCGAGGCGATCTCGGCCGACGACCAGTTCGACCGCGTCGATCTGGCGACCGCACACGCGTGGGCGGCCGATCCCGACCGCACCACCTATCTCCTCGACGTACGCACGCCGGAAGAATTCGCCCAGGAGCACCTGCCCGGATCGATCAATGCCGAAGGCGGGCAGCTGCTCGGTGTCTCCTACCGGACCATCGCCGTGCGTGGCGCCCGTGTGGTCCTGATCGACGATCGCACCGCCGCCCGTGCCTCGGTGGTCGCGCACTGGCTGCAGCGCCGTGGCTTCGACATCGCCCTGCTGCTGCACGATTTCGCGTCGCCGGCCTGAGTTCGCCGGCATCGTCCAGGCCGAAGACCCGCCGAGGTCTTCGGCCTGGAAGTCGTTGTTTTCGGCCACTATCGGTAGTTCGACTCATCGCGGTCTGATAGAGTGACCGCTTCTTCGTGCGGCCTTACATTCAGGGCCATGAAAACGAAAACCCCTGCTCGAGACTCGTTGTGGCTGCGGCGCAAGAGATTCACCGGCGCGTTCGGCGCCCTCGCGGTCACCGCAGCGCTCGTCTTGGCCGGGTGCGCCAACTCCGCGAACACCGGCGCAGGCAACGGTGGCGGCGAACCGCAGCACGGTGGCGTGCTGAAGTTCGCGCTGCTCGGCTCCACCGAATCGCTCGATCCGCATCTGAACACCTCGTTCGCCGCCAGCAACTACGGCAACAGCGTCTTCGACAAGCTGACCTGGCAGGACCCGGAGACCGGTGAGATCGGCCCCTGGCTCGCGAAGTCCTGGGAGACCAACAGCACCTACACCGAGTTCACCTTCACGCTGCGTGACGGCGTCACCTTCAGCGATGGCACTCCGCTCGACGCGGACATCGTGAAGCAGAACTTCGACCAGTACGTGAACGGTGACCCCGCGCTGGGCATCAAGCCCAACGGGGCCACCCACCTGCGGTCCTATACCGGCAGTGAGGTGCTGGCCGAGGATGTCGTCAAGATCAACTTCTCGACCCCGTCGGCGAGCTTCCTGCAGTTCGTCTCGTACTCCGGCAACAACCAGCCCGGCATCATCGGCGAGAAGACCCTGCGCGCCAATGCCGAACAGCGGCTCGACCCGGCCAACGTCGTCGGCACCGGCCCGTTCGTCGTCAGCGAGTACGTCCCCAACGAGAAGACGGTCCTCACCAAGCGCGCGGACTACAACTGGGCGCCGCCCGGCCTGAAGCACGAGGGTCCGGCCTATCTGGACGCCATCGAGTTCATCACGATCCCCGAGGCGAGCGTGCGCACCGGGGCGCTGCAGGCCGGTGAGGTCCAGGCCGCGTTCGACATCCTGCCGACCGACGAGGCGGTGCTCGAGCGACAGGGCTTCGACATCACCTCCCGGCGGATCGCCGGGGTGAACCTCGGCTGGAACATCAACACCGGCCTCGAGCCGACCAACGACATCAACGTCCGCCGGGCGATCGTGCACGCCACCGACCGGGCCGGGTTCAAGAAGACGATCCTGGCACCGTCCGAGGGCGAGGCGACCTCGGCGCTGGCCGGTCACGTGCAGGGCTCGGTCGACCTGACCGACGACGCGCTGCGCTACGACCCCGAGGAGTCCAAGCGGCTGCTCGACGCGGCCGGGTGGAAGGTCGGCCCCGACGGCATCCGGGTGAAGGACGGAAAGCGGTTGCAGCTCAAAGGCACCGGGCACCACCTGGTCCCCAACAGCCGCTACGTCTACGAGGCGACCCAGGCCGCGCTCAAGGAGGTCGGCATCGAACTCGACTTCCTGTTCAACGCGGCCAATGTGCCGACCGCGCAGATCCAGGCCGAGTACCACCTGATCAACACCAACCGCAGCCGCAACGACGCCGCGATGCTCAACGTCAACTTCAACCCGTCGCGGACCAACGGCGCCCGGATCCCGGAGAACTTCCCCGAGCGCCAGCGCATCATCGACACGCTCGAGGCACTGGACTCCACCCTCGATCCGGACAAGCGCGCCGAACTCGCCAGGGCGGCACAGGAACTCATCCACGGTGAGTTCGCGCTGTTCAACCCGGTGTTCGAGCCCTCCCAGGTGGCCGCGTCCAAGAACGTGTACGGCATCGACCTCGATGCGACCAGCCGCCTGCACTTCCTGCGCACCTGGATCGACCAGAGCTGACCTCGGCTCACCACCCCGGGTCCGTCCCGACCGGACGGACCCGGGGTACCCGCAAGAACCCCCCAAGGATTTCGATGACCCGCTACATCCTGCTGAAGCTGGGACGCGGTCTGGTGGTGGTGTGGGGCGCGTTCACCGCCTCCTTCATCCTGCTGTACCTGCTGCCCGCGAGCCCGATCGAACTGCTCTTCTCCCCGGAGGAGCGCGCCGACATTCCCCCGGAGGCCTACGCGCAGATCGAGCGGCAGTACGGCTTCGACCAGCCGGTCGTGGTCCAGTACCTCGACCGGCTCTGGGCCGCACTGCATTTCGACTTCGGCAGCTCGGTGCAGACCGGCAAGCCGGTCGTCACCGCGATCGCGGAAGCACTACCGAACACCCTCGTCCTGGCCTCCGCGGCCCTGGTGCTGGCGGCGATCATCGCGCTCACCATCGCGTGGACCGCCACCTATCTCGAATCCCCGTGGCTGCGCAATCTCATCGCGAGTTTCCCCCCGCTGCTGGTGTCGTTCCCCAGCTTCCTGCTCGGCCTCATCATCATTCGCGTCTTCTCGTTCCAGCTCGGCTGGTTCCCGTCGATCAGTCGCGACGGATTACACGGTCTCGTGCTGCCCGCCTTCGCGCTGGCGATTCCTGTGGCGGGTCCGATCGCGCAGCTGCTGCTGCGCAACTTCTCCACCGAGTACGGCTCGCCGTATGTGCTCACCTCGTTCAGCAAGGGGCTGCGCAAGGGCTCGGTGATCAGCGGCGACGTGCTGCGCAATGCCAGCCTGCCCGCGCTCACCCAGGGCGGCATCGTCGTCGGTGAGCTGCTCGCCGGCGCCGTCATCGTCGAGACGATCTTCTCCAGGGCCGGGATCGGGCGCCTCACCGAGCAGGCGGTGCGCGCCCAGGACGTTCCCGTCGTCCAGGGCGTCGTCATGTTCGTCGCCCTCAGCTTCGTCATCGTCAATTTCGTCGTCGACGTCGCCTACCCGCTCATCGATCCACGCCTCTCGGCCAGCCGTGAAGGGGTCCGCACCACATGACGATCAACAACGATCTCGCACTCGCCCCACCCCTCGCCCCGGATCCGGTCGACTACGACAAGCGGCCCGCCCCGACGCCGGCGGCATTGCCGCGCAGGCGTTTCGGGCCGCTCGCTCCCGTGCTCGCGCGCCCCGGGCTCGTCCTCGCCGTCCTGATCGTCGCGACCGCGGTGGCGTGGTGCTTCGTCCCCGGGCTGTTCACCTGGATCGACCCCTACGCGCCGGATTCCTCGGCCATCCTGCTGAGTCCGAGCGCGGAGCACCCGTTCGGGACCGACCGGCTCGGGCGCGACATCTACTCGCGGACCGTGCACGGCGCGGTGATCACCCTCAGCGCGACCCTGCTCGCGGTGTCGATCGCGTTCTTCGTCGGGACCGCGCTCGGGCTCGTCGCCGGATTCGTCGGCGGCCCGGTCGAATTGGTGATCATGCGGGTCGTCGACGTGCTGCTGTCGGTGCCGGGGCTGCTGCTGACCATGGTGGTCGTGTCCGCGCTCGGGTACGGGACGACGAATGTGGCCATCGCCGTCGGCGTCTCCGCGGTCGCGAACTTCGCCAGGGTGATGCGCGCGGAGGTGCTGCGCGTCGTCCAGACCGACTATGTCGAAGCCGCGGCCAGCATCGGCACCCATCGCCTGGCGATCCTGTGGCGCCACGTCCTGCCGAACTCGCTCAGCTCCGTGGTCGCACTGGTGCCGCTGCAGTTCGGCGCCGCGATCCTGTCGATCGCGGCGCTCGGTTTCCTCGGGTTCGGTGCTCCGCCACCGCAACCGGAGTGGGGCCTGCTCGTCTCCGAGGGCCGCGACCTGCTCGCCATCGCCCCGTGGATCTCGCTGCTGCCGGGCGCGGTGATCCTGGCGGTCGTGCTGGCCAGCAATCGCATCAGCCGTGAACTGCACAGCGAAGGAGGTCTGCGATGAGTCTGCTGTCCTTCGACTCCATCGACATCTGGTACACCGGTCGCGGCCGGGCACCGACGCAGGCGGTGTCCGGGGTGAGCCTGTCCATCGAGGCCGGTGAGCTGGTGGCGATCGTCGGTGAATCCGGTTCGGGGAAGTCCACCCTCATCCGGTCCTCGATCGGGCTGCTGCCGCGCACCAGCCGGGTCAGCGGCCGGATCCTGCTCGGCGGCAACGATGTCGCGGGCTGGCGGCAGAACAGGTTCGCGCGCCTGCGCGGCAGCTATGTCGGTTTCGTGCCCCAGGACCCCGGCGTCTCGCTCAATCCCGTCAAACCGATCGGCAAGCAGCTCGAGGACGCGCTCGTCAATCGGCTGGGGCGCGGTCGTCGGCTGCCGTTCACGTCCGCGGCGCGGCGACACCAGATCAAGTCGCAGGCGCTGAACTTCCTCGAGCTCGCCGGACTGCCCACCCCGGAACGCATCTACGCCAAGTATCCGCACGAGCTCTCCGGCGGGATGAAGCAACGCGTGCTCATCGCGATCGCGCTGTCCGGCGAACCGAAACTGCTCATCGCCGACGAACCGACCAGCGCGCTGGACGTGACGGTGCAGAAGCAGATCCTCGACCATCTCGACCGGCTCCGCGCCGACCTCGGCATCGGCATCCTGCTCGTCACCCACGATCTCGGGGTGGCGCTCGAACGCGCCGACCGGGTGGTGGTGATGCGCGCGGGCGAGGTGGTCGAGCAGGGCGACAGCGCCACGCTCCTGCACCACGCCGCCGATCCGTACACGCGCACGCTCCTCGACGCCGCACCCGGACTGCACACCGCCACTCTCACCCCACGCCCGATCCGTGTCGGCACCCTCGGCGCGGACGCCGCACCGAAAACCGGAACCGGCACCGCCGAATTCGCCATCGAGGTGACGGCGGTCTCGAAGACGTTCCACGCCGCCCACAGCAAGGCCGAACCCGTCGTCGCGGCCGATGACGTCTCGTTCCGGGTCGCGACCGGCACGACACACTCACTCGTCGGTGAGTCCGGTGCGGGCAAGTCCACGATCGCCCGCATCGTCGCGGGCCTGCGCACACCCGACTCGGGCGAGGTGACACTGCTGGGCCGGTCCGGTACGTGGAACCGCAAGGAATTGAGCCGGAACCTGCAGTTCGTCTACCAGAACCCGTATTCCTCGCTGAATCCGCGACTTTCGGTGGCCGACCTGATCACCGAGCCGCTGCGGGTGCACCGCAAGGACATCGGGCGCGCGCAACGTCGCGCGATCGCCGAGGAACTCCTCGACGGGGTGCGGCTGCCCCGCGAGTACGTCGGCCGCCGGGCGGGTGAGCTGTCCGGCGGGCAGGCCCAGCGCGTCGCGATCGCCCGCGCCCTCGCGCTCAACCCCGAGATCGTCATCCTCGACGAGGCGGTGTCCGCGCTCGACGTGTCGGTGCAGGCCGAGATCCTGCAACTGCTCGTCGACCTCCAGGCCGCCTACTCGCTGACCTACCTGTTCATCACCCACGACCTCGGCGTGGTGCGGCTGCTCGCCGATACCGTCACAGTGATGCGCCACGGCAGGGTCATCGAATCCGGCACGACGGCACAAATTCTCGACCGGCCCACCGACGAGTACACGCGCAGGCTCGTGGAGTCGGTACCGGGAGCCACCCTGTCCCGCTGACCGGCGGCCACCGGCCCGCGGCTCAGAACAGGCCGCTGGTCGGTGGCTCCTCGCCGGTGAGGAAGTAGGCGCCTGCTTTCGCGAGCTTCCAATCCCGCGGATTGTGATTGGCGATGGTGCGCGAGTTGCGCCAGTGCCGGTCGAAGCCGGGCGCCTGATCGGTGCCGGGGCCGAGGTCGAACAGCAGCGTCGCCGCCTCGAGGGTCTGTTCGGCTGCCAGCGCCTGGGTCTGCGCGATCGTGATCGATGCCGCCGCACCGGCCGCGCGCTGCCGCTCTGCCGGCAGGTCGCAGACACGCTCGAGTTCCTCGGCGGCGATCAGCACCGCCGAACGCACCGCGTGTGCCTTCGCGGCGATCCGCCCGACGACCTGCTGGATGTAGGGATCGTCCAGGCCCGCGCCGTCCTCCGCCGCATGGACGAAGGCGATCGCGTCATCGAGCGCGTTGTAGGCGATTCCGGCCTGCACCGCGCACAGGTAGAGGTGTCCGAGCCCGCCCCACGGGTTCAGCGGTGGCTTTCCCGTGCCGGAGAAGTCGACCTCGTCGGCATCCAGGCGCACCCCGGTGAAGCGAGTCGTTCCGCTCGCAGTGAGCCGCTGGCCGATCGCGTCGAAGTCGTCGACCCGTTCGACCCCGGCACGGTCCAGCGGCACCTGGAAGCGCACCGTCCTGCCCTGCTCGTCCTTGGCGGTCGTCGAGAACCACGACGCGTAGAGGCCGCCGGTCGAGTAGTACTTCTCGCCGTCCACGACATAGCCGTCCGCATCGCCGCGGAGGGTGGTGTTCACCGAGCCACTGGGGCCGCCGGTGCGTTCGTTGACCGTGCCCGCGAACAGGTCTCCGGCGTGGATCCGTGCGAGGGTTCGCTCCCGGCCCTCGGCTCGTGGATCGTTCGCCACCCCGAAGGCGGTACCGAAGCTGCCGCGCAACGCCTGCGCGATATTGGAGTCGTGCCGCGCGATGGTGACCACCAGATCGAGCACATCGCGCAGACTGCCACCCGCGCCCCCGTCCCCGACCGGGACACCGACGAGCAGGACCCCGCGGCGGGCGAGTTCGGCGACGTCGTCGAACGCGAAGTCCCGCGTCGCCTCACGCGCACCGGCACTTTCACGCAACCGCTCCAGAATCGGAAGCACGGCGGCGGTGATCCCCGCGACGGTGGGCGCGGCATCCCCACCCCGAGCGCTCGGCTCTACATCCACCGCGGTCATCGGACACCGTCCGACACGATCGTTCCGGTCACGTTCTCGTCCTTCAGTCACTCCGGGACCTTCGACACGAATGTCACGAACGAGCCTATTTCCGAAGCCGATACGTCAGCCAGATATCGGATCGCACCGCGCGAATCCCCGCACCGCCGAACCCGAGAGAGTCACGGCGGCGCCGCGTGAACCGGGTCGGTTCGCGCGGCGGCGTTCTCGCGTGGCGGGTGCTACTGGCCGGTGGAGCCGCCGGCGGACAGCGATTCCAGCAGGCAGCTCAAGTGCGGCGCGCCACCGGGGCAGCCCGGGGAGGCCACCTGTTCGGTCGGTTCGGCGGACTGCAGCGGCAGGCCGGCGGCGGAGGCCGGGATCGCGGTCGCCAAGGGTGCCATCAGGAGTACACCGGCGAGCAGGCCGACACGAAGCTTGTTGCGCATGACAGTTCCTTTCGGGCGGCCGGGAGTCGGCCATCGCAGCGAAGGTACCGAGATCACTGCTCTTTCCGACAGACCTCGAAATGCTTGCCCCCGAAAGTAGGGTGGCACAGCGGCTTACGCCATGACGCCCGGGTCGATGACGATCGGCTCGTGTCCGTCACGTCGGCCCCAGGTCCATGTCGGCGGTCGCGCACCGGGCGATCCCGCCCAGTGGGCCCGCTTCGACACCGGTCACGTCCCGCGGCGTGGTTCCGATGGTGTCGGTGAGCAGCCGGTCGAGGTGACCTTCGACCGAGGTCTACTCAGCGGTAGGCGCCCCGCTGGTCCTCGTAGAGCCGGTGGTAGCGGCCGCGGCGGGCCAAGAGTTCGCTGTGCGTGCCGAATTCGACGACGCGGCCGTTGTCGACGGAGATGATCAGATCGGCCAGGGCGGCCGCGGCCAGGCGGTGGGAGACCAGGAGGGTGACCGTTCCGTTGCGGTCGGCGACCGTGCGGGCGCGGGTGACGGCGGTGGTGAACATGTCGTGTTCGGCGGCCGGGTCGAGAGCCGAGGTCGGTTCGTCGAGGGCGACGAGCAAGGGGGCGCTGTTCATGTAGGCGCGGGCGATGGCCAGCTTCTGCCATTGGCCCTGGGACAGATCGGTTCCGTCATGCGCGGTGAGTTTGGTGTGCAGGCCGTCGGGCGCCGAGGTCACCAGTGCGCTCGCGCCGGCGGCGTCGATGGCGCGCCGGATCGCGGGTTCGTCGGCGATCCGGGTGATTTCGCCGAGTCCGACCGCTTCGCCGAGGGAGACCGGTGGCCGGAGGAAATCCTGGAAGGCGCCGCTGATCCGGTGGTGCTCGCCGTGCAGGTCGAGTTCGGTGAGATCGACGCCGTCGAACAGGATGCGGCCGCTGGTCGGTGTCAGCACGCCGGTCAGCAGGTCGATCAGCGTGGATTTGCCCGCGCCGTTGAGCCCGATGACCGCGACCACCGAGCCCGCCGGGATCCGCAGGTTCACCTGTTCCAGCGCCGGATGGTCCGCTGTGGCGTAGGTGAACGACACGTTCTCGACGGTTATCGCGTCCACCAGCCGCGCGGGCGGGGTCCGGGTCGGGCTGGTGCCACCCGCGGCGGCGCGCACCCGAACCATGGCGCGGGCCGCGGTGACGCCGTCGGTGAACATGTCGAGTTCGAGCAGGATGAACGACAGTTCCAGGCGCAGCCCCGTGGTGAGGACGATCACCAGGATCACGTCACCGACGCTCGCCGACCCGGTGGCGAGCTCGCCGCCGAGCACCGCGAGTCCGATGACCAGGCCCGCGCCGAAACCCAGCCACCCGGCCGTCGTCGCCAGGGCGCCAAGCAGGCGGGCGTGACCGCGCCGATCGGCCGCCTCGTCCCACAGCCGGGTGGCGTAGGCGTCCAGGTTCGGCACCGCGCCGTAGACGCGCGGTTCACCCACCCGGTCGGCGCGGGTGCAGTCGGCGTGGATCTCGCGTTCCTGGCGCAGCTGCGCGGTCGCGGCCTCGTCGGCGGCCCTGGTGCGGCGCTGCGCCCACACCGACAGCACGACCGGTAGCAGCACGAGCACCGCGGCGATCCCGAGCACCGGATGCACGGCGACCAGCAGGATCAGCGCGACGACGACACCCACGCACTGGGCCGCCATGGTGACCCCGGTCCACCCGATATTGCCCAGTGCCAGTGCGTGTTTGCGGAGCACCTCGACATCGTCGGCGTAGGCGGTGTCGGACAGCAGCTGATAGTCGCGGCGCCGGGAGATCAGCTGGAAGGCCCGGCGGGTCAGCTGACGCCCCGCCTCGTGACCGAGGTGGTTGCGCAGGTTCGTCACCACCCGCCCGATCGACCCGCTCACCCCCAGTCCGAGCGCGGCCAGCGCCGCGCCGATCAGCACGCTCCGCACCACGCCCGCACCCGCGCTGTCGACCACCCAGCGCTGACCGACGGCGGCCAGTGCGGTGCCCGCCGCCGCGCCCGGAATCAGGACCGCGGTGAGGACGGACAGTCCCGGCGAGGCCCGGTGCCCGAGTTTCAGTGTGGTCAGCCATTCGGTCGCCACGCTCATGCCCGGACCGCCCCGAATCGATCCGCCTGCAACCGGAACAGGTCCGCGTAGGTTCCGTCCGCGGCCATCAGCTCGTCGTGGGTGCCGTCCTCGGTGATGTGGCCGCCGTCGAGCAGTACGATGCGGTCGACGTGCCGGACGGTCGAGAGCCGGTGGGTGATGAGCACGACCGTCACCTCCGCCAGTGCCGACAGCACCTGCTCGTGGAATCGGAGTTCGGCGTCCACGTCCAGCTGGGAGGTCGGTTCGTCGAGCACCACCAGCGAGTGGCCGGTGGCGGCGGCGAACAGGGCGCGCGCGAGTGCCAGTCGCTGCCATTGCCCGCCGGACAGGCCGATCCGGGCCGCGCCGGTCACCGACCACACCGGATCGTCGAGGGCGATGCCGCGGTCGCGCAGATGCGGTGCCAGGCCCGCCTTCTCCAGGCAGTGCCACACGAGGTCGTCGTCGGCGTGGTCGTCGGTGAGCGCGAGCCGGATGTTCTCCCGCAGCGAGAGCGGGTAGCGCAGGAAGTTCTGGGTGACCACCGCGACCTCGCCGCGTCCAGCCGGCGGGTAGGGCTGTCCGGCCCGGGTGATCTGTCCGGCGGTCGGCGGGTAGAGGCCGGTCAGCAGGGAGGTCAGGGTCGATTTGCCCGCACCGTTGACCCCGACGAGCCCGAGGGTCTGTCCCGCGCCGATCTCGAGGTTCAGATCGCGCAGGACCCGGCGCGACGAACCCGGGTAGGAGAAGCTCACCGCCTCGAACCGGATCGGCGCGGTGGAAGCCGACGGATCCGGCACCACCGCCGTCGGTTCCGGTGCGCGGGTAGCGAGGATGCGCTGGTACGCACGGTGTGCCACGAGCCCGTAGTCGATGTCGAACGCCTCGTAGCCCATGGCCGCGATCTGGAAGATCACGGCCACCGCGACGAGGCAGGCGGTCAGCGCACCGAGACCGAGCCCACCACCGGCCGCCGCCGAGCCGGGGATGCCGAAGCCCGCGAAGATCGTGACGAAAACCAGTGCGGTGGTGACGATCTGGCGGCGAACCACCCGCAGATGCTCGACCGTGAACCGCCCGCGATGCCGGTCGGCGATCTCGGTCCAGCGGTCGATGAACCAGTCGCCGAGGCCGAAGACCCGCAGCTCGCGCGCGGCGCGTTCGTCGGTGACCACGGTGGCGAACGCGTCCCGCTCGTAGACCTCGGTGATGGTGTCGTCCTGGACTCTCGACAGGTGGATCCACTGTCTGCGTACCAGCATCCTGGTGACCAGCGCCGCGCCGAGCACGCCCGCGGCCAGGACCGGATCGAACACCGCGAGCACCACCGCGCCGAGCACGGCTCCGGCGAACCGGAACACCAGCAGCAGCTGACCGGCACAGGCCGCGCCCGCCGTGCGATTACGCGCCGTCACCCCGGGATCACACGCCCGCACGACATCGGCCTGGAACGCTGTCGAGGCGACGACCGCGAACGGGGTGTCACCGCCGGCCGCCCGCCGCACCACCGCGCGAACGTGCCCGTCCACCGCTTCGGTCAGTCGCCACTGCAGCGCCGACCGCACCCCGATCGCCGACTCCGCCACCACGACCACCACACCCAGCACGATCGCCGTCACCGGAATCGAGAACGACTCCCCCACCGCCGCACCGCCGCGCAGATCACCGATCAACGCCGCGGTCGCCAGCGCGAGCGCGACGGGCGCGGCGACGGACACCAGAGCGACCGCCACATAGCCACCCACGATGCCCCGTGGCACCGAACCGAGCAGGGTGAGCAACGACCACCGCTCCCGGAACAACACCGCGGCCGCCGTCGGCGCCAAAGCCCCGACCTGCCAGCGCGGATCCCCCACCTGCCGCCCCATGATCCCCCGTCCGATCCATCCCCGATGCGCAGAATCCGCCGGATCGCGGGTCCTGTCGACCTGAACATCCTGTGCGCCCGTACTTCTCGGAACAACGGGTCGGATCATCGTGACTCGAACACAGGTCGCCGACCGACGAGTCGCGGACTGCCTGCGTCAGCGACGCATGAGAGGCTGACGGTATGGCAGTTCTGTCCCGGCTCATCGGCAGCCTGGCGGTCGTTCTCGGTATGGCCGTGGTGATTCCGATACTCGCGGCCCTGGCCTACGCGGCCATCGGCCACCCCGAATGCGCGACCATTCCCCAGGATGTGGGCCCCTGCGGATATTGGCCGCGCGTGGCGGAGTACGGGCCGTTCATCGTGCTGTGGGGAACGGTGATCGCCGGAACCTGCGCGGTGGTGGTGTGGCTTGGCGCGGTCGGCGTCGTCGCGTGCACCAGTCGTCGATCCCCTTCGTCCACGGACGACAGCTGACCCTGACGTCAACGCGGCACGGCGGCCGGTGCGCTGAAGGCGCCGTGCCAGGCGCGGGCGGGGTGAGAGTCGGGGAGGGTGTCGTCGGCGCCGGTCAGTTTGTGACGCAGGGTGCCCGGGGTGTACTCGTGCTGGGCCAGGCCGCGGGTGCGCAGGACCGGGACCACGTGGTCGGCGAAATCGGCGAAACTGCCCGGGGTGACCAGGTATTGGAGGTTGATGCCGTCGACGCCCGCGTCCTGCCAGCGTTCGAGTTCGTCGGCGATCTGTTCGGGGGTGCCGACGATGCGGGTGGCTTCCTGCTTGTGCCGGACGAAATCGGCGATGGTGACGTCGGTGCGCCCGCCCGCCGCGCGGATGAGCCCTTCGATGGCACTGCGGGTGCCGTCGACCTGTCCGGCCAGTTCACCGATCGGGGTGTCGGTCGGCAGGCCGCCGAAGTCGATGCCGATGCTGCCGCTGCGGTGCGCGAGCAGGCCTGTCTCGCTGAAGGATTCGTCCAGATCGGCGGCTTTGCGGCGTGCCTCGTATTCCGAGGAGCCGACGACGACGGTGAGGCCCTGGAAGAACTTGATGTCGTCACGTGCGCGCCCGGCCGCGGCGGCCAGGTCGCGGGTCTGCCGGATGACCTCGCCCGCCGCCTCCGGTGAACCCTGGCTGATGAACACCCCTTCGGCGTGCCGGGCGGCGAAGGCGCGACCCGCCGCGGAGGTGCCGGCCTGGAACAGCACGGGGGTGCGCTGCGGTGACGGCGCGGACAGGTGCGGGCCCTCCACCGAGTACCGGGCACTGCGGTGATTGATCTTGTGGATCCGGGCCGGGTCGGCGTGGATTCCGCGGTCGCGGTCCTGGATCAGCGCACCGTCGTCCCAGGATCCCTCCCACAGCTTGTAGACGACCTCGGTGTATTCCTCGGCCCATTCGTAGCGGCTGTCGTGGGCGAGCCGGTCCGGCAGCCCGAAGTTGCGCGCCGAATTGCGCAGCGCGCTGGTGACCACGTTCCAGCCGATCCGCCCGCCGGAGAGGTGATCGAGGGTGGAGATCTTGCGGGCGAAGGAGAACGGGTGATCCTGCAGCACCGAGCTGGTGATCACGATGCCGAGGTGCTCGGTGGCCGCGGCCAGGGCCGAGACCAGCGCGGACGGATCATGATTGGGGATCTGCAGCCCCTCGGTGACGTGGGTGTCCCAGCCGCCGTCGAAGTCGTCGTAGAGGCCGACGACATCGGCGAAGAACACCGAGTCGAAGGTGCCGCGTTCGAGGATCCCGACGAGTTCGAGCCACGGGTCGAGGGTGTGGAACTCGGTCTGGCGGGTGTCCTCGCGTCGCCAGGTGCCGTAGGAGACGTGGGTGGCGGTGTTCATGGTGAAGGCGTTGAGCAACAGCCTGGGACGCGTCATGCCACGACCACCCGGGCCTGGCGCGGCGCGAGCCCGAAGCGGGCCCGCAGCGTCGATTCGGCGTATTCGTGCCGGAACAGGCCGCGGCGGCGCAGGATCGGGACCACCTCGTCGACGAAGATCTCCAGCCCGGAGGGGAAGGCGTCGGGCATCAGGTTGAATCCGTCGGCGGCGCCCGCACGGAACCACTGTTCGATCGTGTCGGCGACTTCCTCTGGTGAGCCGATGATGCGGCGATGGCCGCCGTCACCGAATTCGGCGATGGCATCGCGCAGCGTGTACCGCCCTCGGGTGGCCGTGATCCGGTCGCCGACGCCGCGAACGACCGATTCGCGGAAACCGAGGGAGGCGGTGAACCCCTCGGGATCGGGCAGATCGGCGAGCACGTCCGCGGGGAACGGCTCGTCCAAGTGGTACTGCTTCAGATCATGGGCGAGAACCGCACCGAGCCGGTTGAGTTCGTGGACGGGGCCGAGCAGTTCGCGAGCTCGTTCGTAGCGGGCGACGGCTTCGGCGTGCGTGCTGCCGATGATGGTGATCAGGCCGGGCAGGATCGCCACCTCGTCACGATCGCGACCGTGGGCGACCGCGACCTGCTTGACCTGTTCGTAGTGCTCGATCCCCGCCTGGAGGGAGAGCTCGGCGCTGAACACCGCGTTCGCGGTGCGCCCCGCCAGCTCCCGGCCCTGGGGCGACCCACCGGCCTGCACGATCAGGGGGTGCCCCTGTGGTGACGGCCCGAGTGGGAGCCGCCCGGCGATGGTGAAATGCGCTCCGCGGTGGTCGATGTCGATTCCATCCACCGCCGCCTCCCACAGTGCGACGACCGCGTCGACGAACTCGTGGGCGCGCGAGTAGCGGTCGGCGCGGCTCGGTACCGAGGTGAGCCCGAAGTTGCCGCCCGCGGCGGGGTTGTAGGTGGTCACCGCGTTCCAGGCGGCGCGACCCCCGCTGAGATGGTCGAGGCTGAGCAGGCGTTCGGCCAGTTCGACCGGATCGTTGAAGGTGGTCGACAGGGTGCCGATGAGGCCGAGATGGGTGGTCGCGGCGGCGACGGTGGCGAGGATGGTGGTCGGTTCCAGCGCGCGGCCCGGTTTGACCCGCGGATCTTCGCGGATGGCCGGGTTGTCGGCGAGGAAGTAGGCGTCGAGTGTGCCGCGTTCGGCGATCCGGCCGAGTTCGGCGTAGTAGTCGCCGGAGACCACCGTGTCCTTCGGTAGTCCGGACAGTTCCCAGGCGGCCCCGCTGATTCCGAGGTCGAGCACATTCACGTTCAGGATGACGTGGTCGCGGCTCATGGCAAGTGGTCCCTTCAGGAAGCGGCGAAGACGAGCCGGTGCCGACTCAGGTCGGGTTCGGTGCGGCGGGCGATGCCGAGATGGTCACGCAGAGTGGATGTTCCGCCGCTGACACGCAGACGTACGAGTCCGGCGGCGGCCAGTGCGGGGAGGGTTCGTTCGGCGAAATCCGGCAGCGCGGCGAGGTCGAGTCGGATCAGGACCCCGTGCACATCGTCGCGTGCCGCGAGGTCGGCGAGCGTCGGGCCGCCAGGTAGCGCGGAGCCGTGGACGTCGGCGCGGTCGCCGGTGTGCCCCGCGAGGTCGGCATTGTCGATCCGCACGTGCCGGTGCACCGATTCCGGCAACTCGGCACGCGCGGTGTCGATCTCGCCGGGCGCGACGATCGCCACATCGGCGACACCCACGTGGCCGGGGTCGTCGCCGCGTTCGTAACGCCACCACACCACCGGCTCCCCCTGCGGCGTCGTCGGGACGTTGAGCGGACCGGTGGTCGAGTACTGCCCGGTGTGATCGGCATGGCGCACAAAGGAATCGGTGCCGGTGAGCGTTTCGATCGGCCAGGTCCGCCACAGTGCCCGCGCCGCCGTCACCGCATCGGCCAGCGGGGCGGCTCCGAGTGGTTCGGGCCCCGTCCAGCTGCCGCGGGCCACCTGACCCAAGGTCGTGGACCGGTCCTCGCGCAGCGCGAGCCAGCCGGCCCGGCCGTGGGCGAGGTGGTCGAGTGAGGCCAGTCGCCGGGCGATGTTGTAGGGGTGGTCGCGCTGCGGGGACGCCGCCGCGACGATCCCGAGCCCCCGGGTCCGCCGGGCGAACAGCGTCCCCGCGATCGCCGGACTCAACGACTCGGTCGCGCCGTCCGCCCGGTCGGCGCCGAGGACGACATAGCCGATCCCGGCCCCGTCGAGCAGTCCCGCCACCTCGTCGAAACCGGTGCCCACCGCGCGGGCGAGCTCACCGTCCGAAATCTCCACACCGACGACAAGCGCCATGCCCGACCTCCTCACCCGAATTCATCGGACCGCGCGACAACCAGATATTCGAGGTGACTGTAACGACACATCCCGAGCGCGGGGAAGCATTCTCCTCACGCCGTTCCGAACACGAATTCCCGGCGTCGGCAAATGAATTACCGGCGAAATAAAACATTGTTCCCGTTCGCCCGCGGTCACATACTTGTCCGGGTCATGGCACTCGCAGAGCTGCCGTGGCCAGCCGTCGAGCACCCCTCCCGAAGGACGCCATGACCACCATCGCCCGCCGCCCCGCCGCCCTCGACTCACCGGAACTGCGGGAGGTGATCGAGGCGATCGCCCAGGACGCGCGGCAGCGGCTCGACACCCCCGGCGCCCGACCCGACCTGGCCCTGCGCCTGGTTCGTGAGCATCGCCTCGGCGCGGTGCGCGTCCCGGCCGCCGACGGCGGTGGCGGCTACACCACCAGAGAACTGTTCGAGCTGCTGATCCGGCTCGGCGAGGCCGACCCCGACGTGCCGCACATCCTGCGCATCCACTACGGGTTCGTCGAGGAGCTGCGGCGCGACCCCGAGCAGTACCGGAAGCGGCCGTGGCTGGGCGAGGTGGTCGCCGGAAAGCTGTTCGGCGGGGCGAGTTCCGAACTGGGCAACCGGGTCGGCGTCTACACCTTCGACACCAAACTGGTGCCCGACGGCGACAACTTCCGGCTCGACGGACGCAAGTTCTACAGCACCGGCAGCCTGTACTCGGACTACCTGCGTATCACCGCCGACGACGAGAACGGCGGCCAGATCAGCGCCCTCATCCCGGCCGACCGCGCCGGTGTGGTGCACGTCGACGACTGGGACGGCATCGGCCAGCGCCACACCGGAACCGGCACGACCATCCTGGACAATGTGCTGGTCGAGCCCGCCGAACTGCTGCCGTTCCGGCGCATCGGTGCCGATCGCCGCCCCGGCGGCGCGCAGCCGCAACTGCTCCTGCACGCCATCGCCGCGGGCATCCTGCGCGCGGTCACCGCGGACGCGGCCGAGCTGCTGCGCAACCGGCCGCGCTCGTACGCCTGGGGCAATGCCGAACAGTCACAGGATGATCCGCAGCTGTTGCAGATCGTCGGCGAGCTGTCCTCGGCCGCCTTCGTCGTCGAAGCCGCGGTGCTGGCCGCGGCCGACGCGCTGGGCCGCGCCCTCGACTCCGCGCACGAGCACGGCCGGGTCGACGAGGAGCTCGAACGAGCGGCCTCGCTGGCGGCGGCCAGGGTGAAGGTGGGGGTCGAGGAGATCGCGCTGCGCGCGGCGGGCGAACTCTACGGTGTCGGCGGTGCGTCCGCGATCCGGCAGCCGACCCACCTCGACCGGCACTGGCGCAATCTGCGGACCCTGTTCTCGCACAATCCCACCGCGTTCAAGGCGCGCGCGATCGGTGACGCGGTCGTCAATGACGCACCGCTGCCCAGTGTCGGATTCTTCTGAACACATTCCGGGAGCCCGCGCGACAATTGTCGATTTTCTAAAGCATCGCTGAAGTTCAGCTTGAAACAGGGCCCGGTATTCCGATCACGATGATCTCGATCATTGCCCCGGGTAGTTAATTCGGCGAAGAGTTGTCCGGGCATGTGTGTCCGAAAGCAACAGGAGGTATCCCGGTCGTGAGCTACGGCAGAGGCGCGTTGCTCGCGGGGGACGACACCGGGACCGACACGCATTCGCTGCGCACCGGTCTGGCGATCATGGCGCGCGGGTGCGTGCTCGCGCCGGGCGCGGCGGCGGTGGCGATCGGGTCCGGCCTGGTCAATGCCGTCTGTATGGTGCTGGCGGCGAAGGCCGTCGGGTGGAGCACCGAGCACGTCGTGGTCGCCAGTTTCGCCGAGGGCAGGTTCCTGCCCGGCGCGGCCGCGGCGGGCGCGGTGTTCGTGCTGGCGGTGTCGCTGCTGCGGATCGTCACCATCATCTCCCGCGGGGTGGCGACCGGGATCGTGGAGTACCGGAATCAGGCCGAGACCCGCCGGGCGGTGGTCGCCGCCTACCTGCGGCTCGGTGTCTCCTGGCACCGGCGCCGCTCGGCCGGGCAGCTGGTCTCGCGCGCGGTCTCCGATGCCGAGACCATGTGGGATCCCATGCAGCACTTCCCGTTCGCGATCGGGATGGCGGGCATGTTGCTGCTGGTACTGGCCGACATCGCCCATGTCGACTGGTGGCTCGCGCTGGTCGCCGTGGTCCTCATCCCGCTCGTGTTCGCCGCCAATCTGCTCTATCAGCGGGTGCTGGCACCGCGGGCGCGCGCGGCCCAGCATCAGCGGGCCGTGGTGAGCGGGCTCGCGCACGAGGCGATCGCCGGTCAGCAGGTGGTGCGCACGCTCGGCATCACCGAAGGCGAGATCGCCCGCTTCGCCGAGGCCGCCGACTCCTCCCGGGCCGCGAACCGGCGGATGGGCAATGCGAGCGCGGTCTTCGATCCCACCATCGAACTCCTGCCACCGCTGGCCGCACTGGTGATCCTGGCCATCGGCATCTCCCGGGTCGAGGCGGGGCACCTCGGCGTCGGCGCGCTGGTCGAGGTGATCTACCTGCTCATCACCACCGCCATCCCGCTCAATGTGATCGCCCGGTTCCTCGGCATCCTGCCGCTCGGGGTGGCGGGCGCGACCCGCGTCGAGGAGGTGCTCACCGCCGCCGAGCAGCCCGCGCACGGACAGTACTGCCCGGCGCGGGACGAGCACGGGGTCGCGCTGGCGGTCAGCGGAGTCGGCTTCGGTTATCGCGGTGACGCCGCGCCCGACGGTGAACGGGCCGCGGTGCGCGAGGTGAGCCTCACGATCCGGCCCGGTGCCGTCGTCGCCGTGGTGGGGGCGACCGGGTCGGGCAAGACCACCTTGCTCACGCTGCTCGCCCATCTGATCGAGGCGGATCGGGGTGTGGTCGCCGTCGACGGGGTGGACACCCGATTGCTCGCACCCGAGGCGATGCGCGGCAGGACCGCGCTGGTCACGCAGAACGGTTTCCTGTTCAGCGACACCGTGCGCGCCAACGTCACCCTCGGCGTCGACGCGGACCCGGGCGAACTCGAGCGCGCGCTGCACATCGCCGACGCCGCGGAGTTCGTCGCCACGCTGCCCCACGGTGCCGACACCGTGCTCGACGAGAACACCCAGCTCTCCGGCGGGCAGCGGCAACGACTCGCCTTGGCGCGCGCAGTGTTCCGGCGGCCGGGCCTGCTGTTGCTCGACGACACCACTTCCGCGCTCGATCCGCTCGTCGAACACACGGTGGTCGAGCGGCTGCGCGGTGAGTTCGCCGGCGAGGACCGGCACACCACCGTCGTTCTGGTCGGGCATCGCGGCGCCACCGTCGCACTGGCCGACACCGTCGTCTTCCTCGACGACGGACGCGTCCGCGCGCACGGCCCGCACGCCGAACTGCTCGACACCGAACCCGGCTATCGGGCCCTGCTCGGCGCCTACCGCCCCGACACCGCGAAGGCCGTGTGATGAGCGCGAAATCCCCACGGCCCCACCGCGCTTACGGCACCACCGCGGTGTTGCGCCGGCTCCGCAGGCACACCACGCTCTCCCGCGGCGCCCTCGTGGTGATCGCGTTGCTGGCCACGGTGGCCGCGAGCGGTCGCATCGTCATCCCGGTGACCATCCAGTACGCCCTCGATCACGCACTGCTCGCCGAGGTCGATCCTGCCACCCGCGCGCACGTCGTCACCACTGCGGTCGTGGCCGGTGTGGTCGCGGTGGTGCTGGCGATGATCGCGTCGGCGCTGATGAACCACCAGATGATCCGGGTCGTCGAGCAGACCCTCCTGGATCTACGGGTGGCCGCGTTCACGCGCATCCTGCGCCGCTCCCCCGCCGACGCGCGCGCCGATTCCGGTACCGCCATGGTGGCCAGGGTGACCAATGATGTCGATGTCGTCACCCTCTACGCCCAGTCCGGCGGTATCACCCTGGTGCAGAACATCGCGCAGATGATCCTGGCGCTGGCGGTGATGTTCAGCTATTCCTGGGCGCCCGCGCTGCTGGTGCTGCTCATCGGTCTCAGCGTGCCGATCGCCGGGCGCAGCCTGCAACGGTGGGTCGGGCGCCGGTTCGATGCCGTGCGCCGCGGGATCGGCACGCTCTACGCCAGGCTCCTCGAGACCCTGGTCGGCATCGACACCATCCGCGGCTACGGCATCGAGGAGCGGATGCGCACCCGCACCGACGCCCAGATCGACGCGGTGCGCGACGCCCAGCGACGCACCCTGTGGCCCACCGGTTTCAACATCTCCATCGGCGAGGTCGCCAGCGGACTGATCACCACCTCGGTGCTGGTGGCCGGCACCGCCGCGGGCGTCGGCGCGCTCGGCCTGCACCTCGATCTGTCGGCGGGCGATGTCGTCGCGTTCCTGTTCCTGGTGACGTTCTTCGTCCGGCCGATGCAGTTCGCCGTGAGCAGCCTGGCCGATTCGCGCAATGCCGAAGCCGGATTGCGGCGGGTGCTGGAGATCCTCGACGACGAGGACGAGACCGTCCCCGGAGTCCGCACCGCGCTGCCCACCGGGCCCGCCACCGTCGACCTGCGCGGTGTCGGGTTCAGCTACCGCACCGGCAAGCCCGCGCTGCGCGGGATCGACCTGCGGATCGAGCCCGGCGAACACGTCGCGGTGGTCGGCGAAACCGGTTCCGGCAAGAGCACTTTCGCCAAACTGGTGACCCGCCAGCTGCTGCCGGGCACCGGCACGCTCACGCTGTGGGGTGTCCCGATCGACGAGATCGCCGACGAAGCGCTCACCCGCCGCGTCGCCGTCGTCCCGCAGGACGCCTTCCTCTTCGACCGTACCGTCGAGGAGAACATCGCCCTCGGTCACGACGGCGCCACCCGCGCCGACGTGCTCGCCGTGCTGGCGCGCCTGGGCCTCACCGACTGGGTCCACGGCCTCCCGCACGGCCTCGACACCCGGGTCGGTCAGCGCGGCGAGGCGCTCTCCGCGGGCGAACGCCAGCTCGTCGCCCTCGCGCGCACCGCGCTGGTGAACCCCGATCTGCTCGTCCTCGACGAGGCGACCAGCGGTGTCGACGCGGGCACCGATGTGCGCGTCCAGCACGCGCTGGCCGAACTCACCCACGGCCGCACCACCATCACCATCGCCCACCGGATGCACTCCGCCGAGACCGCCGACCGGGTCCTGCTCTTCCACGACGGCGTCATCGCCGAGGACGGCACCCACGCCGAACTGATCGACGAGGACGGCCGCTACGCGCGGCTGCACGCGACCTGGACCCGCGATTCGGTGACCGCGGACGACTACGCGCCGAGCACCCTCGGCGACTGAACGACCATTCGGCCAGCGGCCTCGGCCGATATATCTCGGCGGATACATCGAGGAAATCCGCCTGCCACCCTCCGGTAGCCCGCCCCGCGCACACTCTGCCGTGCGGACCCGGGGCACTCGATGACGTCCGGGGTACACGGCGCTGTCGAGGAGGATTCCATGAAAGCTCTGTCCAACCCCGCGCTCCAGATCGGCCTCGGCGCCGTCGGCGGACTGGCGTTCGGCCTGATCGTCGGTGACTGGGCGGCCGAGCTGAAGTTCGTGGGCGACATCTTCATCCGGCTCATCCAGATGTCGATCGTGCCGCTGGTGATGGCCTCGGTGATCGTGGCGACCGGGTCCATGGCGGGCGCGGGCACCGGCAAGGTCGCTCTGCGCACCTTCCAGTGGATGCTCGGCTTCTCGGTCGTCGCGGCGGTGCTGGCGTGGGTGCTGAGCGTGCTGGTGCGGCCGGGTGCGGGCATGGTGTTCGACGGCGAGTTGGATTCGGGGCTGCGCGATTCCGCGGATCAGGCGCTCGGCTGGCAGGACACCCTGCTGAACTTCGTCTCCACCAATGTCTTCCAGGCGATGTCGACCGCGACGATGGTGCCGATCATCGTGTTCTCGCTGCTGTTCGGGATCGCGCTGCGCGAGCAGATCAGCCGGACCGGTGACACCTCGGTGCTCACCTTCATCGATCAGATCCAGCAGATCGTGCTCACCATGATCCGGCTGGTCATGAAGCTCGCGCCGATCGGTGTCTTCTGCCTGCTCGCCGCACTCGCCGGTGACGTCGGATTCGCCGTCGTCACCACCTCGCTGAAATACCTGGGCACCACCCTGCTCGGCGTGTTGATCCTGTTCGCGCTGTTCGTCGTGGTCGTCACCGTCCGTACCCGCCTCGACCCGCGGAAACTGCCGGGCAAGCTCGCCGAGCAGACCACCATCGCGGTCACCACGACCAGCTCGGCGGTCACCTTCCCGACGGTGCTGAAGAACACCGTCGAGAAGGTCGGCGTGAGCCAGCAGATCGCCAACTTCACCCTGTCGATCGGGTTGACGATGGGCTCCTACGGCGCGGTCCTCAACTACATGATCGTCGTGATGTTCCTGGCGCAGGCCGGTGGCGTCGAGCTGAGCATCGGCCAGATCGCGCTCGGGATGGGTCTGGCGATCCTGCTCAACATGGGCACCATCACGGTGCCCGGCGGGTTCCCGGTCGTGGCGATGTTCCTGGCCGCCTCGCTGGATCTGCCGGTGGAGGCGGTCGGGTTGCTGATCGCCGTCGACTGGTTCGCCGGCATCTTCCGCACCTTCCTCAATGTCAACGGCGACACCTTCGTCGCCGTGCTGGTCGCCGATGCCGACGACGAGATCGACCGGGAGGTCTACAACGGCACCAAGACCGTCACGGCCGAGGAGATCGATCTCGACGAATACAGCGACACGTTGGCTCGTGCCGATCGAGCGGAATGAGGTCCGGCTCGTAGGCTTGGGGCATGGCATCCGACAGCGACCAGCCGATCGACATCAAGCCGCGCTCGCGCGACGTCACCGACGGACTCGAGAAGACCGCCGCCCGCGGCATGCTCCGCGCGGTCGGCATGGGCGACGAGGACTGGGTCAAGCCGCAGATCGGCGTCGCCTCGAGCTGGAACGAGATCACCCCCTGCAATCTCTCACTGGACCGGCTCGCCAAGGCGGTCAAGGAGGGCGTGCACGCGGGCGGTGGCTATCCGCTCGAGTTCGGCACGATCTCGGTGTCCGACGGCATCTCGATGGGCCACGAGGGGATGCATTTCTCGCTGGTCAGCCGGGAGATCATCGCTGATTCGGTGGAGACCGTGATGATGGCCGAGCGCCTCGACGGCTCGGTGCTGTTGGCCGGGTGCGACAAGAGCCTGCCGGGCATGCTCATGGCCGCCGCCCGCCTGGACCTGTCGAGTGTGTTCCTCTACGCGGGGTCGACGCTGCCGGGCAATGTCGACGGCAAGGACGTCACGATCATCGACGCGTTCGAGGCCGTCGGCGCCTGTATCAAGGGCCTGATCACCCGCGACGAGGTCGACCGCATCGAGCGGGCGATCTGTCCGGGTGAGGGCGCGTGCGGCGGGATGTACACGGCCAACACCATGGCCTCGGCGGCCGAGGCGCTCGGGATGAGCCTGCCCGGCTCGGCCGCCCCGCCCGCACCCGACCGGCGCCGCGACGAGTACGCCCGCCGGTCCGGCGAGGCCGTCGTCGAGTTGCTGCGCCGTGGCATCACCGCCCGCGACATCATGACCCTGGAGGCGTTCGAGAACGCCATCACGGTGGTCATGGCGCTGGGCGGCTCGACCAATGCCGTGCTGCACCTGCTCGCCATCGCCAGGGAGGCGGGAGTCGGGCTCACGCTGGCCGACTTCAACCGGGTCGGCGACAAGGTGCCGCACCTGGCCGATCTCAAGCCGTTCGGCCGCTACGTCATGAACGACGTCGACCGGGTCGGCGGCATCCCCGTCGTGATGAAGGCCCTGCTCGACGCGGGTCTGATGCACGGCGATGTGATGACCGTGACCGGTGCGACGATGGCCGAGAATCTGGCGCAGATCGAACTGGGCCTCGACGGTGATGTCATCCGGAAGCTCGATCGGCCGATCCACAAGTCGGGCGGGCTCACCATCCTGCACGGGTCCCTCGCCCCCGAGGGCGCCGTGGTGAAGAGCGCCGGGTTCGACTCCGACGTCTTCCGCGGCACGGCACGGGTGTTCGACGGCGAGCGCGCCGCGATGGACGCGCTGGAGAACGGCACGATCGTGGCCGGTGACGTCGTCGTCATCCGCAACGAGGGCCCCAAGGGCGGCCCCGGTATGCGCGAGATGCTCGCCATCACCGGCGCGATCAAGGGCGCCGGGCTCGGCAAGGATGTCCTGCTGCTCACCGACGGCCGATTCTCCGGTGGCACAACAGGTTTGTGCGTCGGCCATGTCGCACCCGAGGCGGTGGACGGGGGCCCGATCGCCTTCGTCGCCGACGGTGACCCGATCACCCTCGATGTCGCCAACCGCCGCCTCGACGTGGAGATCGACGACGACGAGCTCGCCGCGCGCAAGGTCGGCTGGGAGCCGTTCCCGCCCAAGTACACCTCGGGCGTGCTGGCCAAGTACCGCAAGCTCGTCAGCTCGGCCGCGCACGGCGCCGTCACCGGCTGAACTGGTCGGGCGGCTCCGTGCACAGCGGAGCCGCCCCGCGCTCAGCTCAGGTGATGGACCTCCTGTTTCCCGTAGACCGGCGTCGGAATCCCCTCGAAACGGGCTTTGAGCTGCAAGGCCAGATACAGCGAATAGTGCCGGGACTGGTGCAGATTGCCGCCGTGGAACCACAATCCGTCCTGCTGGGTCGGCTTCCACATGTTGCGCAGTTCGCCCTCCCACGGTCCGGGGTCCTTGGTGGTGCCGGAACCGAAACCCCAGCACTTGCCCACCGTGTCGGCGACGTCCTGGCCGATGAGGTCGGCGGCCCAGCCGTTCATCGAGCCGTATCCGGTCGCGTAGACGACGAGGTCGGCGGGCAGCTCGGTGCCGTCGGCGAGAATCACGCTGTTCTCGGTGAGTTCGCGCACCTGTCCGTGCGCCAGCGCGATGTCACCGTTGGCGACGAGTTCGGCGGCGCCCACATCGATGTAGTAGCCCGAGCCACGGCGCAGGTACTTCATGAACAGCCCGGAACCGTCGTCGCCCCAGTCGAGGTCGAATCCGGCCCGTTCGAGGCGGGCGTAGAAGTCAGCGTCGCGTTCCCGGATGGCGTCGTAGACCGGGATCTGGAACTGGTGCATGATCCGGTACGGCAGCGAGGCGAAGGTGAGATCGGCCTTGTGCGTGGTGATTCCGGCGGCCAGCGCCCGTTCGGAGTACAGATCGCCGAGCCCGATCTCCATCAGCGAATCCGATTTCACGATGTGCGTCGATGACCGCTGCACCATGGTGACCTGCGCGCCCACCTCCCACAGCGCCGCGCAGATGTCGTGCGCGGAGTTGTTCGCTCCGATCACCACCGCCCGCTGGCCCGCGTACCGGTCCGGTCCCGGGTGCAGGCTCGAGTGATGCTGATCGCCCCGAAAGCGGTCCATGCCAGGGAAATTCGGGACATTGGGTTTGCCCGACATCCCGGTCGCGAGCACCAGGTGCGTGGGACGCAACTCCACCGGCGCACCGTCGCGTTCGACCTCCACCGTCCAGGTCCGGCTCGCCTCGTCGTACCGGGCCGAGGTGCAGGTGGTCTTGGACCAGTACGGCACCTCCATGACCTTGGTGTACATCTCGAGCCAGTCGCCGATCTTGTCCTTGGGCGCGAACACCGGCCAGTTGTCCGGGAACGGCAGATACGGCAGGTGGTCGTACCAGACCGGGTCGTGCAGGCACAGCGACTTGTACCGCTTGCGCCACTGGTCGCCGGGCCGGTCGTGCTTGTCGACGACGAGCGCGGGCACCCCGAGCTGACGCATCCGCGCGCCGAGGGCGATCCCGCCCTGTCCCCCGCCGACGATGAGCACATACGGCTGCCGGGTGTAGCCGAGCTCGTTCTGTTCGAGCCTGCGCTGTTCGGACCAGGTCACCCGGGCGCGGTCGGCACCGTGGTGCACACCCTTCGGCCTGCGCGCGCCCTTGCCCTCCTCATGACCCGCGAGCTCCTGCAGGCTCGTCAGCAAGGTCCAGGCGCCCTCGTCGGTGAGCCGCAGGTGCCCGACACCGCGGCCCGCACCGGTCTCGAAGCCGATCCACGCGCTGATCACGCCGTCGTCCTCGGTCGGCGGTTCGGTGGTGTGGAAGCCGGACGGGTCGGTGTCGGCCAGTTGCGCGCGGAGCATGTCGGCGACACCGCCGCGGCCCTCGACGGTCTTGATGTTCCAGGTGAACGCGATCAGGTCGCGCCAGAAGCTGTCGGTGGCGAACATGGCGGCCGCGGCGTCGACGTCACGCGCGGCCAGCGCCGCTTCGAAAGCGGCCAGCCAGGTGTCCACGCGCTGTTGCGGGTCGAGCGCGCCCGGTCCGTCCACGACGGCGTCGAGTGTCTGGGTCATCGAATCCTCCTCAACGATCTGTGACCTAGAGCACACGCCATGACCGTGGGGTGGCACAATCGTTGCAGTGCGTTGCAACGCACGCGGCGCTGCCGGCCGGAACGGAGGAAGGGGCGGATCGTGGGCGGTTTCAACGCGGTCGAGCCCGGCACCGATCTCTCCGGCTACGCGCGCGAACTCATTCGCATGCACGGCGCCGTGATCGCCGGTGGCCGCTCGCCACTGCGTCCGCGCCCGCTCGTCGCCCGGTCGTGGTCGCGGGTGCTGGCCGCCGGGCTGGTTCCGGATCAGCCGCGGACCCGGTCCGTCCTCGCCGTCGACGATGTCGAACGCCGTCGCCGGGAATCGACGCTCACCGCGGTGGTCGAGGATCTGACCGAGGCGGTCGCCTCCCTCGCCGACACCGCCGCCCAGCTGATGCTCGTGGTGGCCGATGCCGAGGGCGTCGTGCTCTGGCGGCACGGCTCGGCCAAGGTCCGCCACCAGGCCGACACGCTCGGCTTCCGCGAGGGCGCGCGCTGGACCGAGAACGCGGTAGGCACGAACGCCATCGGGACCGCGCTCACCGAGGCCGCCCCGGTCCAGTTGTTCTCCGGTGAACACTTCGAACAGTTCCAGCATCCCTGGCACTGCACCGCCGCCCCGATCCACGACCCGCGCACCGGCGACCTGCTCGGCATCGTCGACATCAGTGGTCCCGCGCTGACCCTGCATCCCGCCGTCACCGCGCTGGTGGCGACCAGCGTTCGGCTCGCCGAAGCCCAGCTGTGGCGTCATCACGAGCACCGCCTCGCCCGGCTGCGCACGGCCGCCGGTCCGGCGCTCGCGACCGTGACCGGCCCGGCCGTGGTGGTCGACGACGACGGCTGGGTCGCGCACGCCGTCGGCGTCGCCGCCGCCCGCCGGGTCGCCGTGCCGCACGCCGGTGCCGCGATCACCCTTCCCGGGCTCGGCGTGTGCGTCGCCGAGCAGTTCGGCGACGGCTGGCTCCTGCGCCCGGATGCCCGCGCGCGCGTCACGCAGTGGGAGCTCGACCTGTCCGGTCCGCCGATGCTGCGCGCGCTCGGCGGCGAATCCGGTTGGCGCACCGCGCTCTCGGCCCGCCACGCCGAGATCCTGCTGCTCCTGCACCTGTCCGGTCGACACGGCATGACGGTGCTCCAGCTCAGCGAAGCGCTCTACGGCGACCCGGACCATGCGGTCGCCGTCCGAGCCGAGGTCTCCCGGCTGCGGCGCGTCCTCGGTTCGGTGCTGGCCAGTCGCCCCTACCGGATCGCCGAATCCGCCAGTCTCACCGTCGCTCTCGGCGCGGCCGAACGCCTGGCCGAGTCCGACTTCGTCCGGCACACCGCGACCCCCGGCCTGCGCGCGCGGTGCGCGACCGACGCCGAACGCTGACGCACCGGGCACGTCGGCATTCCCATTATCCGCGCTCGCGGCCCCCGGCACCTCTCCACCGGGCGTCGCCGACAGATCCTCCGGTGACCGGGGGTGGGCGATCGGCTAGGTTCGAGCCCATGAGCCGCACCATGACGGTCTTCGACAGCATCGACATCGCTGCCGACCCGGTCTCCGTCTATCAGCAGGTCAGCGATCCGACCCTGATGGGCCGGTGGAGCCCGGAGAATCGTGGGGCGAAGGTCGCCGAGCCGCGCGAGTCCACCTATGTGGGAATGGAATTCGACGGATTCAACAAGCGGGGATTCGCCCGCTGGGTGACGCGCTGCGTGGTGACCGCCGCGGATCCCGGGCAGCGCTTCGCCTTCCGGGTGGAGGCGATCGGGGTCGGCCGTCCGGTGTTGCGCGCGCCGATCGCCACCTGGGAGTACCGGTTCGCGCCGGCGAACGGCGGCACCCGGGTCACCGAGACCTGGCACGACGATCGCGCTCGATGGCCGGATGCGATCGCGGGCGTCTTCGACCGTGTGGCCACCGGTGGCGACACCTTCGCCGAATTCCAGCGCAAGAACATCCGGCGCACCCTGCGCACTCTTCGCCGGCAGCTCGAATCGACGGACTGATCCGCACCGGCGACGCGCGGACACACCCGCCGCCGGTGCCGTGTCACCGATTCGCCGGCAGGAATCGGGTGTCGAGGAAGTCGTCGTAGCGAGGCAGGGCGGTGCCGCCGTCGATCTTTCCCTGGTCCTTGGCCCAGGCGCCGAGCTCATCGAGCTTGACCGCCAGCTCGGGGGTCAGCTCGAGGGCGAAGTCGAACTGGGGCAGCACGTTTCGGAGCAGATCCGGCTGGAGCCGGGTGGCGGCGGCGACCGCGGCGACCGCGGGCTCGGTGAGATCGCGCAGATCCCGCCCGGCCTCGTCGAGTGCCGCGAAGAACGCCGTGAGCGCCTCGGACTTGCCAGTGAGCGCGTTCTGCGAGGCCAGATACAGGCTGTGCTGCTGGTAGGTGCCGCCCCTGAGCTCGACGGCATCGTCACCGAGCGCCTGGACGACCTGGGCCTGGTACGGCTGGAAGATGGACACGGCGTCGACATTGCGCTGCGTCGCCGCGGTCACCATCGCCGACGGTGCCACCTGGACCAGGGTCGCCTCGATATCGTTGTGCGCCAAGGTGTTCGCCACGAAATAGGCGGCGCTCGTCCCGATCGGCGTGCCGATCGACTTGCCCGCGAGATCGCCCACCTCGGCGATGCCCGCGCTGCGCCGGGCGATGATCCGCGATCCCTCCCAGCGCGATCCGTCGCCGACCACGCGCAGCGACGGGGACTTCGTGAGGGCGGCGGCGGTGGGCACATCGGCCGCGGTCGCCACGTCGAGCTGCCCGGCCGCGACGGCCTGCAGGGCCTCGACGCCGGAGGAGAAGTTCACGACCTTGACGTCGACACCGTGTTTCTCGAAGTAGCCCGCCTGCTCGGCGACCGGGATCTGTGCCCAGGACGGGTCGACGACGAAACCGACGGTCAAGGTGGCGGGGTCGTCGTCGGAACCGCAGGCAGTGGCGGTGATCGCCAGGGTGGTGACGGTGAGCGCGGCGGCGAGCAGCCGCGTGATGGTGGTCTTCACAGTGGTGTTCCTCGGTGTGGTGGAAGGTCATCCACCGGCATGGGCGATGCCGAGCCGGTGGTGCAGTTCTTTGCGGATGTCGCTGTAGCCGGGCCGGTCGGCGAGGGCGTCGGCGGGTCTGGGCCGGTCGACAGGATTGGTGAGGCGCGCGGCGATCCGGCCGTTGTCGAGCACATCGACGGTGTCGGCGAGCCGGATCGCCTCGTCGATGTCGTGGGTGACGAACACGATCGTGCGCCCGGATCGGGTCCACAGGTCGATGAGCAGGTCCTGCATGCGCAACCTGGTCAGCGCGTCCAGGGCGGCGAAGGGCTCGTCCATCAGCATCACCGCGGGTTCCCCGGCGAGCAGGCGCGCGATGCTGACCCGTTGGCGCATGCCGCCGGAGAGTTCGCTGGGCCGTCGCGTTCCGACGGTGCGGGCGAGTTCGACGTCGTCGAGCAGTTCGGCGATCCGGCGTGGCCGCTCGGCGGCGGCCACGCCACGGGCGCGCAGGGCGAAGCCGATGTTGTCGGCCACGCTCATCCACGGGAAGAGCACGTCGCGCTGAAAGGCCACGCCGCGGCGCGGATCCGGCGCGCGGACGGGTTCGCCGTTGTCGCTGACGGTTCCCGAGGTCGGGGTGATCAGTCCGGCCAGGCAGTGCAGCAGTGTCGATTTCCCGGATCCCGACGCACCGACGAGCACGGTGAACGCACCGTCCGGGATGGTCAGGGTGATCCGGTCGAGGGTGGGTGCCGGATTGCCGGGGAAGTGGACGACGAGGTCGTCGGTGCTGATGGCCATGTCAGTGCTCCTCGCCGGCCCAGCGGGTCATCGGTGTGGTGGTCGCGGCGAGGATCAGATCGACCAGCGCGCCGAGGACGCCGAGCACGATCAGGCAGGCGATCAGCTGATCCGCCTGGGAGAACAGCTGGGCCTGATAGAGCCGGTAGCCGATTCCCGCTGTGGTGCCGGTCATCTCGGCGACGACGATGAGGACGAACGACATCGCGGCGCCGACCCGGAGTCCGGCGACGATGTCGGGAGCCGCCTCCGGCAACACGATCTCGAACAGCGTCTGGCGCCGCCGCGCGCCGAGGCAGCGGGCCGCTTTCAGGTAGTCGCGCGGGGTGCTCGCCAGTCCGGCGTGGCTGTTGATCCACACCGGCACGAACACGCCGAGGGCGATGACCAGCGCCTTGCTGCTCTCGCCGAGCCCGAACCAGAGGATGGCCAGCGGGACGAGGCCGATGGTCGGGATGGGTGAGAGCAGGCGCAGGACCGGTTGTAAGAGATTGCGTCCTGGCGCGGTGGTCGCGGTGACGATCGCGGCGGCGATCCCGGCCACCGCGCCGAGGGCGAATCCGCCGAGCGCCCGCCGCAGGCTGGCCAGGACGTCGTCGGCGAGCAGGCCCTCCTGCCAGAGTGCGTGTCCGGCGCCGAGGATCTCGGGGACGCTGGGAAACAGTTCGCGGGGGAACTGGCCCGAGGCGACGACGAGGGTCCAGGCGAGAGCGGCCAGGGTCAGCCCGGCGAGCGTCCAGCCGAGGGAACCGCCGCGTGCGATCCAGGACCGGACCCGGCTGCGGCCGGGGAGTGGCCCTATCCGCGGCGGGTCGGCAGTCGTCGCGCGCACCGTACTCGTCATGTCGTCGCACCTTCCCGCGCCCGCGCCTGCTCGGGAACCCACGCGAAGGGCACCGCCTGGGCGCGGTAGACCAGTGGTGTCAGGGTGAGCCGGTCGACGCCGGGCACCCGGGGTTCGCGCACCTCGGGCTCACCCGCGACGCCGTAGCCCTCATACGGGCTGTGGTACTCCCAGACGACGTCACCCTGCGGCGTCACCTGGAACAACCGCCCCTGCATCCCCTCGGTGATCAAGGTGTTGCCGTTCGGCAGCCGCTGCGCGTTGCTCACGAAGGAACTGAAGAACGTCCACGACGGGCGCCCGGAATCCTCCGCGGTGTACTGCCAGACGATCTGCCGCGTCGTCGGATCGATCTCGAGCACCCGCGATCCCGCGTAGATGCCCAGCGCGGCCGGTGGATATCCGGCGCCGCCCTGGTTGTCGAAGACCAGGATGTTGCCCGCGCCCGGCAGCCCCTCGGGGATCAGGTGCGGGTTGTGCTGGCCGGAGATCTGGTCCACCGGACGCGGCACCTTGTGGACATTGATCCGCTGATGCTGCGCCCCCGCCTCGGCCTCGAAGTACGGGCCGAGCCGCCACACGATCGCACCCGATGCCTTCTCGATCACCGCGACCACATTCGCCTTGCGGAAGCTGACGATGATGTTGTCCGGGTGGAACACGCTGTCCGGGTCCGCGTCGTGCCACCGGTTCGGGCCGAGCGGGGTGGCGCTGTTCATCTCCAGATAGCCCCACGGGTCCTCGGGATCACGGGCGGCGGTCTCGCGCAGCGCTTGCCTGCCGGTCTCGGAGAAGCCGAACTCGTCGAGATGATCACCGGCGAGCCACTGCCAGACGATCGCACCGTCCGGCGCCACCTCGTACAGGCCCTGGTCACCGACCTCCGCCGTGACGCCGAGTTGCGCGACCACCCGGGGCACGGTGACGAGCAGCAGCCGGTTGCCGTTGGGCAACAACTGCCAGTCGTGATTCTGGCGGGCCGCGCCGCCCGGTGCCTCGCGACCCCACTCCCACACCCGCTCCCCCGACCAATCGAGTTGTCCGACAGTGCCATTGGCGTAGATCCCGCCGCGACCGTCGCCGCTCTCGCTCAGCTGCACACCGAGATCGCCGAGGCGGCCGCCGTTGAGCGCGGGGTCGATGACGCGCGGTGGAACGCCCGCGTGCGGCCAGTCCTTGACGACCGTGCCGTCCAGGGCGATGAGACGGGTGACCGAGTCGGCGCCGGTGAACAGGACGAGGCTGTCGTGGACGTTCTCGGGTTCGAAGTGGGTGACTCCGGTGAGTCGTGTGTATGCCATGTCGTCTACTTCACCTGTCGTTTGTTGCGGCCGTGGGTCGCGCCGGTAACTGATCTAATCGATTAGCGTAGGCAGGATCGGACCGGCGCATAGGGTAGGAATCGCGATGAACGAAACCCTTCGGAACCGCAGCACCGACCCCGAGACTGGACCGAATGTGACCGCTAAACGCCCCACCCTCGCCGACGTGGCGACCCGCGCCGGTGTCTCCACGGCGGTGGTGAGCTACGTCCTGAACGACGGCCCACGGCCCGTCTCGGACACCTTGCGCGCCAAGGTGATCGCCGCGGCCGACGAGTTGCGCTACCGCCCCGACCGGCTCGCGCGGGCCCTGCGCAGGCCCCGCCGCTGGCGCCAGATCGGACTCCTGGTCCCCGACCTGACCATGCCGCTCTACGCGGCTCTCGTCGGCCGGGTCGAGATCGAAGCGCGAGAACGCGACCACCTCACGATGATCGGCAACACCGGGTACGACCCCGAACGCGAACTCGAGTTCGCCACGGCGTTCACCGAGGTCGGCATCGACGGGCTGATGATCGTCGGCGCCGTCGACCCCACCCGGACCGGTGGGATCTGCGCGCGGGCCCGGATGCCCGTGGTGTGGGTCCACAACACCAGGAGCCCCGTCGACTCACCGATCGTCGGGGCCGATCATGTGGCGGCGGGTCGGCTCGCCGCCCAGCACCTCACCGAGGTTCACGGCTGTCGCGACATCGTCTTCGTCGGCGGATTCACCGCCGACGACGTTCGCTACGGCGACCGGGAGACCGTCGCGCAGCGCTTCCAGGGATTCGCCTCGGTCGTCGGCGACACCGCCACCGCGATCCCGACCGACCTGACCGCCGCGGGGGCGTACCGCGGCGTGACCGACCACCTCGCCACCCGCGACCGGCCACCGCACGGCCTGGTCGTCGGCACCAACGCCCAGGCAGACGCCGCGGTGCGCGCGATCACCGACGCGGGTTTCCGGGTTCCCGACCAGGTGCGCATCGTCGGCTTCGACGCGAGCGCCGCCCGGAACTTCAGCCAGATCACCCTGACCTCGGTGCAGCAACCGATCGAGGCGATCACCCGCCAAGCACTCGACCGGCTGCTCACGACCGCACCCGAACCGGCGGCCATCGACCCCGCATCGCTGCCGATCGCGGTGAAGCCCGCCGAATCCTGCGGCTGCCTCCCCACGTAGATCGGTGATTCTGCCCGATTTCGGGCAGGGAAGTTGGTGAAACCGGATTCGCCAGGCAGGATCATCCGGGTGAACGACGGGGCATCGGCTGATCTGGTCCGCTACGTGGCGGTGTCCACGGGCCTGCCGGAGCGGCTGGCGGCGCGGGTGATCGCCGATATCGTCGGCTACTTCGACGAGACGGCCGAGCAGTTCGTCCGGCGCCGCCACACCGAGTTGCAGGCGCGGCAGGTGCGCAATGCCGAGATCTGGCAGGTGCTGGCCGGCGAGCTCGCGCAGCGGCCGGTCGCCGCCCCCCAGTTCACCGAACGGCAACTGCGTCGCATCGTCTACGGGTAAGGAGTCCTCGCGCCATGTGTGGAATCGTCGGATACATCGGTCACCGGCAGGCGGTCCCGGTCCTGCTCGAAGGACTGCACCGGCTCGAATACCGCGGCTACGACTCGGCCGGTCTCGCGCTGCCGCATCGCGGCAAGCTCAAGGTCACCAAAACCCGAGGGCGGGTACAGGATCTGCGCGACAAGGCCGAGACCGCCACGCTGCGCGGGACGGTCGGCATCGCGCACACCCGCTGGGCCACCCATGGCGAACCCAGTGACGCCAACGCGCACCCCCACGTGGATGGAACCGGCCGGATCGCCGTGGTGCACAACGGGATCGTCGAGAACGCCGAACAGCTGCGCGCCGAGCTGACCGCGAGCGGTGTCGAGCTGGTTTCCGACACCGACACCGAGGCCATCGCCCACCTGATCGCCCGCGAGCTAGACGACGCCGAGTCGCTGGAAGCCGCCGTGCGCACCGCGCTGTACCGGATCCAGGGCACCTACGGGCTGCTCGTCCTCGACGCGCGCCGTCCCACCGAACTGGTCGTGGCGCGCAACGGCAGCCCCATCGTGCTCGGCGTGGGCGACGGCGAGATGTTCGTGGCCTCCGATGTCGCCGCCCTGGTCCACCACACCCAGCGCGTGGTGTTCCTCGACGACGGCGAGATCGCCACCCTGCGGGCGAGCGAGTTCCGCACCAGCACCCTGGGCGCCGACTCCGAGCAGACCGACAAGGTGCCGACCACCATCGACATGGCGGCCGAGGACTACGCCCTGGGCGGTCACCCCGATTTCATGCGCAAGGAGATCGCCGAACAGGGCGAGGCGGTGCGCCGAGCGCTGCGCGGCCGCCTCGACGATCGCTTCGCCACCGCCCACCTCGGCGGATTGAACATGGACGCGCGAGAGCTGCGCGGAATCAGCAAGGTCGTGTTCCTGGGCTGCGGTTCGGCCTACTACGCCGGCCAGCTCGGTGCGCAGGTGGTCGAGGAACTCGCGCGCATCCCCGCCACAGCCGAGCCCGCGTCGGAGTTCCGCTACCGCAATCCGGTGGTGGATCCCGACGCGCTCTATGTCGCGATCAGCCAGTCCGGCGAAACCCTCGACACCCTGGCCGCGGTGCAGGAACTCCAGCGCAAGGGCGGGCGCGTCATCGGCGCCGTCAATGCCGTGGGCAGCGCGATCGCCCGCCAGTGCGGCGCCGGGGTGTTCCTGCATGCCGGACCGGAGATCTCGGTCGCCTCGACCAAGGCGCTGACCAACATGTCGGTCTCGTTCACCATGCTGGCCCTGCTGCTCGGCCGCGTCCGCGATCTCTCCGCCGCCGATGGCCAGCGCGTCGTCGACGGCCTGCGCGCCCTGCCCGATGCCATCGACAAGGTCCTCACCGACGAACCGGCCATCGCCGAGATCGCCCAGCGCTATGCCAAGGCGCGCAGCATGTTCTTCATCGGCCGGGTGCGGGCCTGGCCGGTCGCCCGGGAAGGGGCGCAGAAGCTCAAGGAGGTCAGCTACATCCACGCCGAGGCCTACCAGGCCTCCGAGCTCAAGCACGGCCCCCTCGCGCTGATCGACCCGGAGATGCCGAGCGTGGTGATCGTCCCCGACGACGAACTCCTGGCCAAGAACATCAACACCATCGAGCAGATCAAGGCCCGTGGCGGCCCGGTCATCGCCGTCACCAACGCCGACCTCCCGGCGAACGTCGCCGACGATGTCATCCGAATCCCCAGGGTCGCACCGGAACTCGACCCCATGCTGCTGACGATCCCGCTCCAGCTGCTCGCCTATCACACCGCCCTGGCGCTGGGCCGCGACATCGACAAGCCCCGCAACCTCGCCAAGAGCGTCACCGTCGAATAGGCGGGTGGCAACGCCCAGCAGATCCGCACAAGTCGTTAGGCTAGGCTTCCCTCTCTGACAGGGCCGTTCCGGGTTCCGCCGGTGCCCTTGCGTCGTCGAGAGGTTGCTATGCGTTCGTCTTCCGTCCTACGCCGGACCGTTGCAGGTACCGCGGTTTCCGCCATTTTCGTCGGGGTGCTCGTGGGGTGCTCGGCGGACCCGGAACAGCCGCAGGGTTCCGGGGGGACGGTCGAGGTGGCGCATGCCCGCGGCACCGCGCAGGTGCCGGAGGACCCGCAGCGAGTCGTCGTGCTGGAGCCCTTGGAGCTGGACACGGCGGTGGCGCTGGGCGTGACGCCGGTGGGCGCCGCGGTGGCGAGCAATGTCAGCAAGATGCCCGCCTATCTCGGCGTCGAGGGTGTCGAACCGGTCGGCACGGTGCCCGAACCCGACCTCGAGGCCATCGCCGCCTTGCGACCGGACCTGATCCTGGGGACCGAGTCCCGGCATTCGAAGCTGTTCGAGCAGCTGAACTCGATCGCGCCGACGGTGTTCATGGCGACCCACAGTGATCCGTGGCGGCAGAACGCGCTCCTCATCGGCAAGGCGCTGAACCGTCAGGAGCAGACCCAGCAGTTGCTCGACGGTGTCGACACGCGATGTGCCGAGCTCGCGGACGAGCACGCCGTCGACGGCCGGACCGTCCAGATGATCCGGCCGCGCGACGAGACGACCCTGAGCCTGTACGGGCCGACCTCGTTCGCGGGCAGCCTCCTGGAGTGCGTCGGCTTCACGATTCCGGACCAGCAGTGGGTGGACGGGCTCCAGGCCGACCTCTCGCCGGAGAACGTCCGGAAGGCGAGCGCCGACGTGGTGTTCGTGACCGCCACCGATGTGAACGACAAGACCAAGATCCCGGCGGCGGTGACGCACAACGCCGATGCGTTCGGGTCGGTCACGCTCGTCGACACGAGCTACTGGGTCTCCGGTGTCGGCCCGAAGGGCGCGCACAAGGTGCTCGACGACATCGAGCAGTTCCTCGACGCCAACCGGTGACGGCGGTTGTCGCCACGGGCGGCCCGGCGGCCGCGCGCCTGAAAAGGCGTGTCGGTGCCGTCGGGTTGCTCGCCGCGCTCGTTCTCGCCGTGACGCTGTCCCTCGCCGTGGGAGCCAACCCGCTGCCGCTGGACCTCGTGATCGACACGCTGCGCGGTGCGGGCACGGACGAAGCGCGCTACATCGTCAACGAACTCCGGATACCCCGGACGCTGACCGGCATCGTGGCCGGTGCCGCACTGGGCGTCGCGGGAGCGCTGATCCAGGCGTTCACCCGGAACCCACTCGCCGACCCCGGAATCCTGGGTGTGAACGCCGGGGCGGCGTTCGCCGTCGCGGTGGGTGTGGCGTTCTTCGGCATGCGCGACATCTCGGGTTTCGTGTGGCTCGGCTTCGCGGGCGCGCTGGTGGTGACGGTCGCGGTGTACCTCATCGGGTCGTCGGGACGCGGCGCCCCGGATCCGATTCGGCTGACGCTCGCCGGTGTCGCGCTGGGCGCGGTGTTCTCCGGCATCACGACCGGGCTGGCCCTGAGCAATCCCGACGCGTTCGACTCGATGCGCAGCTGGCACGCCGGTTCACTGCTCGGCCGCGGCTATGACGTCCTGCTGCCCGTGGTGCCGTTCATCGTGGTGGGGCTGATCCTCGCGTTCGTCGTGGCGCCCGGGTTGAACTCGCTCGCCCTCGGCGACGACATGGCCACCGCGCAGGGCGCGAACGTGCGCGGGATCAGGGTGGCGGTGATCGCGGCGGTCACCTTGCTCGCCGGCTCGGCGACCGCGCTGGCCGGACCGATCGCGTTCATCGGACTCATGGTTCCGCACATCGCGCGCTGGGTGTTCGGGGTCGATCAGCGGGTGATCATCGCGGTCTCGGTCCTGCTCGCACCGGTCGTGATCCTGTTCTCGGACGTGCTGGGGCGCGTGATCATCGCACCGGCCGAGGTACCGGTCGGCATCGTGACCGCGTTCGTGGGCGCCCCCGTGCTCATCGCGCTGGCGCGGCGACGCAAGGCGAGTGGACTCGGATGAGCACGACGACGCTGGACGTCGGCCATCGTCGGCTGTTCCTGCGGTGCGGGCCCGTCGTCGTCCCGGTCCGCGGGCGCAGCGTGCTCGTCGGCACGATCGCGGTCGCCGTGCTCGCGGTACTCACGGTGCTCACGCTCGGCCTCGGCACCTACGCGCTCACCCCGGCCGAAGTGGTGCGCGTCTTGCTGGGCGGTGGTGGCGCACTGGACCGCACCGTCGTCTACGAATGGCGCCTGCCGCGTGCCATGGCCGCGATCATTCTCGGCGGCCTGCTCGCCATCGCGGGCGCGCTGTTCCAGACCGTCACCCGCAATCCGCTCGCCAGTCCGGATGTTCTCGGACTCTCCAACGGCGCGTTCACCGGCATGCTGATCACCGTCGTCGTCTTCACGGCGAGCTGGCCGGTGATGACGCTCGGTGCCGTCGCCGGGGGCGCGGCGGCCGCCGCCGCCATCTGGTTCCTCGCCCGCACGGGCGGTGTGCAGGGGTTTCGGCTGATCATCGTCGGCATCGGGATCTCCGCCATGCTCGCGTCGCTGAACACGTGGATGCTGTTGCAGATCGAGCTCGAGACCGCGATGTTCGCCTCCGCCTGGGGCGCGGGTTCGCTCAACGGAGTGACGGCGGGCCCCGTCCTCGGCGCCGTGCTCTGCGCGCTGCCGTTGCTGCTGGTCCTCGGCGCGATGGCGCCCGCGCTGCAGCAGATCGACCTCGGCGACGACATGGCCACCGCCTCCGGTGCGCGACCGGATCGGGTCCGCACGCTGGCGTTGCTCCTCGGTGTCGCGCTGGTGTCCATCGCCACCGCGGTGGTCGGCCCGATCGCGTTCGTCGCCCTCGCCGCGCCCCAGATCGCGCGCCGCATCGCCCGCACCCCGCATCTGTCGCCCACGCTGTCGGCGTTGTTCGGCGCGGTCCTGCTGCTGGGGTCGGACATGATCGCCCAGCATGTGCTGCCCGTCGCGCTGCCCGCGGGTGTCGTCACCGTGTCGGTGGGCGGCATCTACCTCGTCGTCACCATCATCCAGGAGATCCGCCGCCGTGCCTGAGCAACAACGCCCGTGGGAATACAGTGCCTTCCGCGTCACCGTCGGTGCCGTGCGAGCGCTCACGCCGGGGTTCCGCCGCATCACCCTAACCGGACCGGATCTGCGCCACTTCGCACCGTGGGGCGTCGACCAGCGGATCAAGCTCGTTCTGCCTCGGCCCGACGGCAGCATCGCCGAGTTCGGCCTCCTCGACGAGCCGACCCCGCACCCCTCGCACTGGTACACGCGATGGCGCGAACTCCCTGACACCGAACGCAATGTCCTGCGCACCTACACCCCCGCGGGCATCCGGCCGGAGCAGCACGAGATCGATGTCGACTTCTTCATCCACGAACCCGCCGGACCCGCCTCCGCCTGGGCACTCGCGGCGCGAACCGGCGACCCGCTCGTCATCACCGGCCCCGATGTCCGCAACGGAGACACCGGATACGGCATCCACTGGAAGCCCGGCGATGCCACCCGGTTCCTGCTGATCGGCGACGAAACCGCCTATCCCGCGATCAGGAACATCCACGCGAGCCTGCCCGAGGGGACGAACGTCGAGATCCTGGTCGAGGCGACGAATCCGCTCGACGCGCTCGTCCCCTCGGCACAGGTCGTCCCGGCCGGTGATGTTCCTGGGGAGCGACTCGAACACGCCGTCCGCGCTTGGGGCGACGCCCGACCGGGCCACGAGAACCTGTACGTCTGGATCGCGGGCGAATCCGGCATGGTGACGCGCACTCGCCGCTACCTCACCGCCGAACTCCACATCCCCAAACCCCAGGTGGCCTTCCTCGGCTATTGGAAGCTGGGCGGCCCGCTCACCGCGTAGTGGCGAGTGGGCGGTCGGTGTGGGTGGTGGCGATCTCGAGCAGGTGGCGGGCCGGTGCGCTGAAGCGGTGGTGACGTCGCCAGCAGGCGTGCAGGTTGCGTTCCAGGGTGAGGCCGGGGACGGGCACCTCGACGAGGGTGCCCGCGGCGAGCTCGTCGCGAACGGTCAACTCGCTCAGCACCGCCGGGCCGAGACCGCTCGCGGCGGCGTTCTTGATCGCGGTGGCCGAGGTCAGCTCCATGGCGGGAACCACGGTCAACGGGTCGGGCAGCGTCGAGAGCCGGTCGTGGAGAACCGATCTGGTGGCCGAGCCGGGTTCGCGCAGGATCAGCGGGGCGGTGGCCAGATCGGTGGCGGTGACCGCGTCACGCCCGGCCCAGGGGTGGTCCGGGGCGACCACGACGACGAGCCGGTCACGCACGACGGGGCGGTGTTCGAGCCCGGCGGAGATGTGGCCCGCCTCGGCGAATCCCAGTTCCGCACCGCCGCGACGAATCAGGGCGACGGTATCGGCGCTGTTGTGGCACAGCAGGCTGATGTTGGTCCCGGGCAACCGTTTTCGCAGGGCGGCGAACCAGGTCGGTAGGAAGAACTCGGCGATGGTGGTGCTGGCCGCGAGCGTCAGATGGGCTGGTGACACTCCGGTCAAGGTGTCGAGCGCCTGGTCGAGATCGGCGGTGGCCTCCAGCGCGGGGCGCGCCCACCGCAACACCAACTGGCCGGTCTCGGTCACGGTGGTCCCCCGGGGATGACGGTCCAGCAGCCGCAAACCCAGGCGCTGTTCGAGGCCCCGGATGCGGGTGCTGACCGCGGGCTGGGACAGCCCGTGGTGCCGGGCGCAGGCGCCGATGCTCCCGGTCGCCGCGATCGTGGCGAGCAGCTCGTACGGCCCCAGGTCCGAGACCCTCGACGACAAACCCATAGGGCAACCCTATGGGCACCCGGGCAAACACGCTCTACCGCAGGCACGGTCGCTCCCGAGACACTGATCACGCCAGCCAGGCACCCGCAGTTCAGGACACGAAGGGACCGGCAAGTGACGCGAATTCAGCAGGTGGTCGGAGACGAGATCCTCGACAGCCGGGGCAATCCCACCGTGGAGGTCACGGTGGTACTCGAGGACGGTTCGACCGGGCGGGCGAGCGTGCCCTCGGGCGCGTCGACGGGCACTCGGGAGGCGGTCGAGTTGCGTGACGGGGACCGGTCCCGCTTCCACGGTCGAGGCGTGCTCACCGCCGTGGCACACGTCAACGCGGAGATCGCACCGATCGTGATCGGCCGGGACGCCGAGGACCAGGCGGCAATAGATCACGCGCTGATCGCTCTGGACGGCACCGAGAACAAGTCCCGGTTGGGCGCCAATGCCACGCTGGGAGTTTCGCTCGCCGTCGCCAAGGCCGCCGCCACGGCCCACGGCCTCCCCCTCTACCGCTACCTCGGCGGGGCGTCCGCCCGGCTGCTGCCGATGCCGATGTTCAACATCATCAACGGGGGCGCCCACGCGGACAACCTGCTCGACTTCCAGGAATTCATGATCGCCCCGGTCGGGGCCGACACCTTCCGGGACGCGGTGCGGATCGGCGCGGAAGTGTTCCACACCCTCAAAGCCGACCTGGCCGCCGCCGGTGAGAACACCAATGTCGGCGACGAGGGCGGTTTCGCTCCCGACCTGCGCTCGGCGGAGCAGGCCCTGGACTACATCGTGGCGGCGGTCGAGAAGACCGGTTACCGCCCCGGCGAGGACATCGTCTTCCTGCTCGACCCGGCCGCCTCGGAGTTCTACACCGACGGCGCCTATCACTACCGCGCGGACGGCACCGTGCGGACGGTCGAGGAACACATCGACTACCTGGTACGGCTACTCGACGCCTATCCCATCGTGTCCATGGAAGATCCCCTCGCCCAAGACGACCACCGGGGCTGGGCCCAGCTCACCACCGCTGTCGGCGAGCGCTGCCAACTCGTCGGCGACGACGTCTTCTGCACCAACCCCGCCCTGCTGACCGACGGCATCCGAGCCGGGATCGGAAACTCGATCCTGGTGAAGATCAACCAGATCGGGACACTCACCGAAACCATCGAGACCACCGACATCGCCCGCCGGGCCGGATACTCGTCGATCATCTCGCACCGTTCCGGCGAAACCGAGGACACAAGCATCGCCGACCTCGCCGTCGCCTTCGGCTGCGGCCAGATCAAAACCGGCTCCCTGTCACGATCGGACCGCACCGCCAAATACAACCGGCTCCTGCGGATCGAAACCGAACTCGGCACGCAGGCGCGCTACGCAGGTGCCACGGCCCTCGCCGGCGGACACCCTCGGCCCGAATCGTCGACCCCGACACCACTCGTCGCCGCACAGGGCCCTCGTCCCCTCGGCGTCTAGCTGAATCAGTCGATGCCGAGGGTGACTTCGGTCGACTTGATGAGGACCTTCACCACCGATCCCTCGGCCAGGGCCAGGTCGTCGACGGCGTCGCGGGTGATCGAGGAGGTGATCTCGTCGCCGCCGGTGAGCCGGACGCGGACCACGGCCATCGCTTCACCGCGAGTCACCGAGATGACGGTGCCGTCGAGTTGGTTTCGTGTGCTCAGTCGCATGGCCATCAGCGTAGATCCGCGACACCGCGGATCCGGTCAGTACACGTCGCGGACATACCGTTTGTCGGCGGCGAGTTTCTTGACGTAGGCGTCGGCGTCTTCCTCGGGCATGCCGCCGTGGTGGGAGACGATCTCGCGCAGTGTGGCGTCGACGTCCTTGGCCATGCGGGCCGCGTCCCCGCAGACGTAGAAGTGGGCGCCGTCGCGCAGCCAGTTCCACAGGTGCGCACCGTGTTCGCGCATCCGGTCCTGGACGTAGATCTTGGCGCGCTGGTCGCGGGAGAACGCGACATCGAGGCGGCTCAGCACACCGTGTTCCTGTAGTTCGATCAGTTCGTCACGGTAGTAGAAGTCGGTCGCTTCGTGCTGTTCGCCGAAGAGCAACCAGTTCGGGGCCTGATCGCCGCGGGCGCGGCGGTGTTCGAGGAACCCGACGAACGGGGCGACACCGGTGCCGGGACCGACCATGATCGCCGGGGTGGCCGGATCGTCGGGTGGCCGGAAGTGTGGGGCCGATTGGACGTGCAGGACCAGCGGTTGTTCGAGTTCGGCGTCGGCGAGGTAGGCCGAACACAGCCCGCCGCGTGGCCGTCCGGTCGGGCCCTCGTAGCGGATCACCGACACCGTGGTCCGCACGATCGTGGAGTCGACGAGCGGGCTCGACGAGATCGAATACAGCCGGGGCTGAAGGCGTTTGAACAGCCCCACCCACTGCTGCGGGTCGGCGGACAGGGCGAATTCGGCAGCGATGTCCACCGGTTGACGTCCCCACAGCCACTTCGCGAGCTCACCCTTGTTGTCGGGCCGCAGCAGCCATCTGACGTTGCGGTCATCGGTCTGTTCGGCGACGAAGCGCAGCAACTCGGTGGTCGTCCTGGTGAGATCGAGATAGGCCTCGAGCGCGATCGACAGCGGCATCGCTCCCGCCTTGGGCACCTCGACGACGGCGGCCGGATCCAGTCCGGTGACCGCGAGGAACTCCCACACCAGGCCGAGGTCGTTGGCCGGGCGCACGCCCAGGGCGTCACCGACGTCGTAGCGAAGGTCCGAACCCGTGAGGTCGTAGGTGAACTGGCGGACCTCCTTCTGCGCACCGGGCAGGCTCAGCAGCCGGTTCCCGACCAGGCGGCCGGTCGGGGCCTCGGCACGGACCTCGGTCCTGGTGGAACCGGGGACGTCGGCGGAGACCGTCGCGGCGGGTTGCGTAGGGGCTGCCTCGGGTTGGGGTTGCTGCAGCACCGGCAGTAGCTGGGCCAGCCAGGCCTGGGCCGTCTCCTCGAAGTCGGGCTCACAGTCGACCCGGTCCAGCATTCGCTCGGCACCCAGCTCGGCGAGCCGTTCGTCCAGGCGTCGGCCGTGGCCGCAGAACGCGTCGTAGTTCGAGTCGCCGAAGGCGAGTACCGCGAACCGCGAACCGGCCAGTGCGCCCGCCCCCGCCTCGGTCAGCGACGCCCAGAACGCGGCGCCGTTGTCGGGGGCGTCGCCATCGCCGAAGGTGCTCGACACGACCACCAGATCGGCGGCGGGAGGAAGCTCGCTCGCGGTGATCTCGTCCATACCGTGCAGCACCGGCGCGCGACCGGTGCCGGTGAGCGCGGGCATGGCGACGGTGGCGACGAAGTCTTCGGCATTTCCGGTCTGCGACGCCCACAGCACCACCAGCGGACGCACCGCGCTCACGGCGGGCGCCGGGCCTGCCTCGACCTGCCGCACAGGATCGCCGGTCTCGACCTCGCGGGTCACGCCGGGATGCGACCCGAACACCCCGGCCAACATCCCGTTCACCCAGGACGCCGCCTGCGGTGGCAACGGTGCGTTCGCCGGCAGGACGGGGAGCACCGCTGACTCGAGTCGATCGATGCCGGACAGGAATCCCGCCAGATAGGCCCGGTCGGTCTCCGACAAGGGCGGAACGCCCAAATCCCCCAGCCCGAGTGCGGCGGCAGCGTTCGACACCGCACCGGCGGGCGCTCCGGCTACGGCCACCGAAGTCGTGGCGACGGAGGCCGCTCCGGCATCGACCACCGGTGCTTCGACCACGGGATCGACCACGATCGGCGCGGGCACCTTCATCAGACGCACCGCGCAGACCTTGAACTCGGGCTGTTGGGAAATCGGATCGATGGCGTCATTGGTCACCGCGTTGACCGCGCGGTATTCACCGAACAGGTCGTTCCAGTGGAACGGCGCGAACACATCACCCACCCGCACCCGGTCGGTGACGATCGCGGGCAGCACCGCACGGCCCCGCCGCGACGCGACCTCGACCCAGTCACCGGCGCCCACCTCGAGCCTGGCCGCGTCCTCCGGGTGGACCTCGACGAACGGCCCCGGATTGAGCTTGTTGAGCTTGGCGATCCTGCCGGTCTTGGTGAGGGTGTGCCACTGGTGTTGCACGCGACCGGTGTTCAGGACGAACGGGTAGTCGTCGTCGGGCAGTTCGGCCGGTTCCAGATTCGGCCGGGCGAAGAACACCGCGCGCCCCGACGGGGTCGGGAACCACAGGCTCGGCGTCGACCCGTCCTCGCGGGTGCGCAGTTCCTGGCTGACGCCGTCGTTGCGGTAGCGAATGGGGTTGCGGCGCGGGCCCTCCGGCGCGACCGGCCACTGCAGCGATCCCTCGCGCAGCCGGTCGTAGGTGGCGCCGCGCAGGTCGTAGCCGGTGCGCGGATTCCACGTCTGTTTGATCTCCTCGAAGATCTCCTCGGCACTGTCGTAGGAGAAGGCTTCGGAATAGCCCATCGCGCAGGCGATTCGGGCGATGATCCGCCAGTCCGGCATGGCCTCGCCCGGCGCGGGCAGGGTCTTGGGGACCAGGGTGAGGTTGCGTTCGGAGTTGATCATCACGCCCTCGCCCTCGATCCACAGCGTCGCGGGCAGGATCACGTCGGCATAGGCGTTGGTCTCGGTCTCGGCGAACACGTCCTGGGTGATCACCAGCTCGGCGGCTTCCAGCCCGGCCAGCACCGTCTTGCGATTCGCCACGGTCGCCACGGGATTGGTGCAGATGATCCAGCAGGCCTTGATCTCACCCGCGGCCATGCGGGCGAACATGTCGATGGTTCCGCTGCCGACCTCGGTGCGCAACGTGCCCTCGGGCACCTTCCAGAGCTTCTCGATGAACGCGCGGTCGGCGTCGACCAGCACCGAACGCTGCCCGGGCAGTCCCGGACCCATGTAGCCCATCTCGCGCCCGCCCATGGCATTGGGCTGACCCGTCAGCGAGAACGGCCCGCTGCCCGGACGACAGATCGCACCGGTCGCCAGATGCAGGTTGATCAGGGCGTTGGAGTTCCAGGTGCCGTGGGTGGACTGGTTCAATCCCATTGTCCAGCAGCTCATCCACTCCCCCGCCGTGCCGATCAGCTCGGCGGCGCGCCGCAGATCCTCGGCGGCGATGCCGGTGAGCGCGGCGACCGTCGCCGGGGTGTAGTCGGCGAGGAACTCGGGCATACCGTCCCAGCCCTCGGTGAATTCGGCGATGAACTCCTCGTCGAGGTGGCCGCCCTCGACGAGCAGGTGGAGCAGTCCGTTGAGCAGCGCCAGATCGCTGCCCGGGGTGACCTGGAGGAACAGGTCCGCCTTGTCGGCGGTCGCGGTGCGGCGCGGATCGACGACGATCAGCTTCGCCCCGGCCTTGACCCGATCCATCATGCGCAGGAACAGGATCGGATGACAGTCGGCCATGTTCGCGCCGATCACGAAGAACACATCGGCGCGATCGAAATCCTCGTAGGAGCCGGGCGGGCCGTCCGACCCGAGGGACAGCTTGTAGCCGCTCCCCGCGCTGGCCATGCACAGTCGCGAGTTCGACTCGATCTGGTTGGTTCCGATGAACCCCTTCGCCAGCTTGTTCGCCAGATACTGTGCCTCGACGGTCATCTGACCCGAGACATACAGCGCCACCGCGTCGGGGCCGTGCGTGTCGATCAGCCGCCGGAGTCGCTGCGCGGTCTCGGCGATGACGTCGTCCACCGGTCGCGGGACAGGCGCGGCACCCCGTTCGGTGCGCACCAGCGCCGACTCGAGCCTGCCGTCGACCCCGAGCAGGTCGAGGTGACTGCCGCCCTTGGTGCACAGGCGGCCGCCATTGGCCGGATGTTGTTTGTCGCCGGGCGCTTTGCGGACGCGCTTGGCACCGTCGGGTCCGGTCTCGACCTCGAGTGCGATGCCGCAGCCGACACCGCAGTAGGAGCAGACCGTGCGGATCGGCCCGGTCATCGCGGCAGCGGGATCAGCTCGGCGAGCGCACCGCGGGTGCCGCCCGGCGGTAACAACGCGAGGGCTTGCGCGTGGATCAGATGCGCCAGGTGCGGGATGCCGACCGGGCCGGTGGCCCGCCACATCCCACCTCCCACCTGCCCGACCGGAACGATCTCGGTCAGGTCCTCGGTCGCGGCACAGCGGTCGACCAGGCGCCCGAGCAGCGGCGCCACCGGATCACGCGCGGTCAACGCCTCCAGCACACAACGCCCCGTCACCATGAGCGCGGCGATCGCTTCGGCGGGATCGGACGGCCAGCAGGAACCGAACCTCGTCGAGCGCGCCGACGACAACGACGACCTCCGCATCGGCCGACAGCGTGAACCACGAGCGCAACAGTTCACCGTCGCTCACCTGCCACACCTTCCCGGACCGGATGTCGCAGGACCGCAGGAAGTCCGACACCACGGGAGCGACCGCGTCGGGTGCCCACCGCACGCCCCGGGTGCCGCCGCGACCCAGTCGACCGCTGGTGACGAGCACATCGGCCGACAGCGGCCCCCGCACCGCGGCGTGGTCGACCTGCGCGCTCGATCCGACCGACACCACCGCCGGGCCGACCCGGACACCCGCCGCGGCCAACACCATTCCCGCATGCCACTGCGCGCCGCGGACCCTGGTGTCATCGGACTTCGGCGCCCCCGACACCCGCATCAGGACCGCCTGACCGAGAACGCGCGCGAACTCCACGTGGGCGTCGCGGATCACCGCGGTGGTGCCCAGCGGAGTCGGTGTCCCGGCCATGATGCGCGCCGCTTCTCCCGCGGCCAGGGCCGGCGTCGCCGAGTTCACCTTCCCCGCGCGGACCACCCAGTAGGGACCGGGTCCGCTGACGGCGTACCCATCGCGCGTCGCGGCGTCGACGGGCGGCTCGGCGGTCTGCGCCTGCAACGGTCGCGCCAGCGTGGCACCCACCGCGTCGCGGAGCGGACGAGTCGTGGGCGCGACCGGCCGCAGTCCGCGACGGACCGCCATCGCGAGATCGGGAACCGGGATCCGCGGCACGCACTCCGGTACCGCGTCCGCGGTCATCGCCGTCCCGACGGCACCGCCCGCGACCTGCTCCAACCCATCGACTCCGGCCATGAGTAGATCCTCATAATCGGATATTTCTGTTCAATATCCCCGTAGTTGCCCAGGTATCACGGACTTCTCACCCGCACTTGCCTGCGTCTGTGCGGTTCTCCCGGTGCCGGTCCACAAATCGCCACGTCACGACAGGGATCACCGTGGAACAGCCCGCGACGGCGCGTAACTTGTACGAGCAGAAGGGGATCGTCGCCGAGCGGCGGCGGCCCCGGAGAGGACGACCGTGCGCTCGACCCTGATCTCCCGCCGTGATCTGGACTTCCTGCTCTACGAATGGCTGCGCGTGGAGGAGCTCACGGAGTTCCCGCGGTTCGCCGAGCACTCGCGGCAGACCTTCGAGGGCTTCCTCGACCTGTGCGAAGACATCGCCACCCGCTACTTCGCCCCGCACAACAAGCGCAACGACAGCAACGAGCCGACCTTCGACGGCGAGAAGGTCACCCTGATCCCGGAGGTCGGCGCGGCGGTCGAGGCGTTCACCGCGGCGGGCCTGATCGGTGCGGGCATGGACGAGGGCGTCGGCGGTCTCCAACTGCCCGCGACGGTGCAGGCAGCGGGGATGAGCTGGTTCCAGGCCGCCAATGTCGGCACCACCGCCTATGTGTTCCTGACCATCGGCAACGCGAACCTGATCGCCACGCACGGCAGCGCCGACCAGATCGCGCGGTTCGTCCGGCCGATGCTCGAGGGCGCCGCGACCGGCACCATGTGCCTGTCCGAACCGCAGGCCGGGAGCTCGCTGGCCGATATCGTCACCCGCGCCGTACCCCAGGAAGACGGCACCTACCGCCTGTTCGGCGCGAAGATGTGGATCTCGGGCGGCGATCACGACCTGACCGAGAACATCGTGCACCTGGTGCTGGCCAAGATCCCCGGCGGACCCGCGGGCACCAAAGGGATTTCGCTGTTCATCGTGCCGAAGTTCCTCGTCACCGACGACGGAACCCTCGGCGAACGCAACGATGTCGTGCTTGCCGGGCTCAACCACAAGATGGGCTACCGGGGCACCACCAACACGGTGCTCAACTTCGGCGAGGGCAAGCACACACCCGAGGGTGCCCCCGGCGCGGTCGGCTACCTCGTCGGCGAACCACACCGCGGCCTGTCCTACATGTTCACGATGATGAACGAGGCCCGCCTCGGCGTCGGCCTCGGTGCCACCGCGCTCGGCTACACCGGCTACCTCAAATCCGTCGAGTACGCCAGAACCCGCCACCAGGGCCGCGCCCTCACGACCAGGGATCCGGCCACCGCGCAGATCCCGATCATCGAGCACCCCGATGTGAAGCGAATGCTGCTGGCGCAGAAGGCCTACAGCGAGGGAGCACTCGCCCTGCTGCTGTACTGCAACCGGTTGATCGATCGGCAACGCGTCGCCGCCGACGCCGAGGCCGCCCGCGAGCACACCCTGCTGCTGGAGATCCTCACCGGCGTCGCCAAGAGCTGGCCCTCGCAGTGGTGTCTGGAAGCCAACAGCCTGGCGATCCAGGTGCACGGCGGCTACGGCTACACCCGCGAATACGACGTCGAACAGCACTACCGCGACAACCGGCTCAATCCGATCCACGAGGGCACGCACGGCATCCAGGGCCTGGACCTGCTCGGCCGCAAGGTGATCCAGCACAACGGCGCCGCCCTGGCCCTGCTCGGCGAGCAGATCACCGCGACCGTGACCGCGGCTCGCGCGACCGGCGGCAGGCCCGCCGACCACGCCGAGCAGCTCGACACCGCGTGGCAGCGGCTGCTCGCCGTCACCGCCGCCATGTTCGCCGCGGGCGACACCGCCGCGGCCATGGCCAACGCCACCGTCTACCTCGAAGCGTTCGGGCACATCGTGATCGCCTGGATCTGGCTCGAGCAGGAACTCGCGACCACCGGCAAGGACGACGACTTCCACCACGGCAAGCGGGCAGCCGCGCGCTACTACTTCCGCTACGAGCTGCCAAGGACCACACCGCAACTGGACCTGCTCGCCGCGCTCGACCGAACCACCCTCGACACCGACGAGAGCTGGTTCTGATCGGCGCCGGGTGTCCGCACCATCCGAATGATTCACTAGAGTCTCACTCCAGTGAAGTACACTCGGGGAATGGCAGCCAAGAACACCGGCGTGCGGGCGGCCCGGACCTCGGCCAATCGAGCGAAAATGCTGGCCGCGGCACGGGAATTGTTCACCACCCGTGGGTACACGCCGACCACGATGAAGGCCATTGCCGACGAGGCGGGCATGGCGGTGCAGACGCTGTACTTCACCTTCGCCACCAAGCGCGCGATCCTGTCCGAACTCCTCGATGTCGAGATCGCCGGTGACACCGAACCGGTCGCCACCATGGACCGTCCCTGGTTCACCGCGGCCGTCGCCGACCCCGATCCCGCCGAACAGATCAGGCACCAAGTCGCCGCGGCCGCGACGATCCACGCGCGCGTCGGCCCGCTCCTCGAGGTGATCCGCGCGGCCGCGGCGACCGATCCCGAACTGGCCGAACTCTGGCAGACCAACATCACCCAGCGCCACCTGGTCCAGCTCCGCCTGGCCGAGGCCCTTCTCACCAAAACCCCACTCCGAGCAGGCAACACCGCGGCCCGCGCCGCCGACATCGCCCTCGCCGTGCTCGCACCCGAGACGTACCACCTGCTGGTCCACGAACGCGGCTGGACCGGCGCCGAGTGGGAATCCTGGGCCGCCGATGCCCTCATCCTGCAATTGCTCCCGCCACAACCGCTACACGGGGAAGCGCCTGGAACACCCATACCGGAGGCAGCCCGATGAATGTACTGGTACTGGGCGGCTACGGGGCTGTCGGCACGCACCTCGTCCAACTGCTCCGCGCGCACGGCATCCCGGCGCTCGCGGCCGGACGCGACGCGGCTCGAGCCGACCGCGTCGTCGATGTCACCGCGCCGGACGGATTCGACGCCGCCCTGTCCGGAGTCACGATGGTGGTGAATTGCGCAGGCGTCGAAGACATCCGGGTCGCCGAGGAGTGTGCCCGCCGCGGAATCGTCTTCGTCGAGATCTCGGCGACATCCGGCTATGTGCGAGCCTTGGAATCAGTCGCGGGCCCGGTCATTCTGGGAGTCGGCTTGGCGCCCGGCCTGACCACCCTGCTCGCCGTCGACGCGTTCGCGAGCGACCCGGGTCCGATCGACATCATGATCGGCCTCGGGTCCGGTGAACACCACGGCCCCGCCGCCACGGCCTGGACCTACCAACTGCTGGGGCGGCGCTTCCCCGACCCCGACGGCACCGACATCCGCAACTTCACCCGACCGGCACGCTTCACGATTCCCGAAAAGGCCGAGTACAAACCGTTTCCCGCGGTACGCGCCGACTTCGCCGACCAGCACCGTCTCACCGAGGAACTCGCGGTACCCGTCCGGTCCTACCTGCGCCTGGACTCCCGCCTGGCCACCGCCGGACTGGCCGCCCTCACCTGGCTGCCCGCACTCCGCGCGGTGGCCCCACGGCACCTACCCGGCACCGACCGCTGGGTGATCCTCGCCAGAACCGCCAACGGATCGCAACGGTGGGCGACCGGTCGCGGCCAGTCCCTGGCCACCGCCGCGGTCGCCGCCGCCACAGTCCGGGAATCCGCACACCACCCGATCACCGCCCCAACCTGGATCCACGAACTACTCGACCTCGACACCCTCCGCGACGACCTGTCCGCCACGGGTATCGAGTTCGGGCAGTCCGGGCCCTAGGTCATGTCCGCAGGAACTCGCCGATATCGGCCGCTATCCGGTCCGGGTACTCGCCGTTGATCGCATGCGAGGCCTCGGGATACACCAGAACCGTTCCCGCGCTCAGGGTTTCGCGGGCGTGGCGGGCGGCGTCCGCGCTGTCGTGCATCACCGACCGTCCGGCCAGGATCACCAGCACCGGCATCGGTAACCCCGCCAGTTGCTCGGCACCGAACTGCGTCGGCTGGGGCAATTTCAGCGCATAGGTCTGCATACCGGCCTCGATCATGTCCGCGACCGGCACCTGCTCCACCGGTGCCCCACCGGCGGTCCAGCTGTTGAAGCTGTCGCGCCAGCTCTTCGGCAGCCATCGCACCGAGGCCGGAATCGAGCGCACGATCGTCTCCCACGGCATCGACGCGAACGTCATCGCCGGATCCAGCAGGATCACCCGGCCGATGCCGGCGGGTTCGTGAATCGCCAGATTCGTCGCCGTCCATCCACCGATCGACATCCCCACCAGATCGACGGACTCGTGCGGCAACTGCCGCAACGCCTGGTGCAGCCACCGCGCCTGATCCCGGTCATCGGTGATCGGGCGGCTCTGCACGCTCGCACCCGGTTCACCCAGCAGATCGATGGTGTACACGGTCCGCAGGTCGCGCAGCGACGCCAGGTTGTCCGCCCACACCGGCGATGCCGCCGCCCGGCCCGGGAGCAGTACCAAGGGCGCCTGTTCCGGATTCGCACCGTCGAACCGGTACATCCGGACCACGCCGTACTCGGTCCGCAGATCCAGCGTCGCATCCGGATCGGGCAGGTCGTCCATCGCCCGGTCGTAGGCGGTGAAGAACCTGTCATAGTTCTCGGCCGAGGTGAAATGGCCGACCGGCGTGGTATCGCGCACCACCAGCCACGCCACCAGCACCAGCGACATCAGGCCGACGACTACCCACGGCCATCGACGACGGCGACGCGGCGCGACCGCCTGCGCCGAATCCGCTTCCGACGAATCCGGTTCGAACCTCGGATCTTCGACCGTGGCCGACATCGACCCACCTCCTGTCAGATCTGGCGAACCCAGGCGAGGAGAAAGAGCACCGACACCGCGGCCAGCACCACCGCGACCGGAATCGGCCACACCGGACCACCGGCACCGAGATACCGGCGATCGACCCGATCGATCATCGCGCCCAGACCGAGCAGTCCCGCGGCGGCCACCGCAGTGCCGATCACTCCCACGATCGCGTGCACGATCCAGGCACCGGCCAGTGACGGCCCACCCCACGCATCCACCCAGCCGCCGTCGGAGATGACGAACCCGTAGCCGAGCCCGCGCACCGTCATGATGACCATGAAACATGCCAGGACCAGCGCGGGAAACCACAGCAGCGCCAGCAGTCCCGTATAGATGATCCGCCGCTTGGCCGGGATGTCGCTGCGGTCCGCTGATCCTCGGCGCAGGATCGTCTTCGGCGCGGCGGTGAGTGGATGCGTCAACCTGCCGGGCAGTTGCCGCGCCACCCGCGCATCACCCATCGGCATGACCGGATCTTCATTCGATCGCATCCCGACCTCCCATCGAACCTCTCAACGGTGCAGACACTACCCACAATAGGACATCGATGTCTCATCAATTTACGCCAATATCTCATGACCGCTGCTCGGTGTACCTTTTCTCCATGGTGCGCAACAAGCTCGACGACGAAGCGAAACCCGTACCGAGTGGCCTGCGAACCCGGACCCGCACCGCGATCATGGCCGCCGCGCTCGCCCTCTGGTCCCGCGACTTCGCCACACCACTGAGCGAGATCGCCGCCCGTGCCGAAGTCAGCCGCAGCACCCTGCACCGATACTTTCCCGAACGCCAGGATCTCGTCGACGCCCTGCTGCTGGAATCCCTCCACGTACTCGACAGCATCGCGCGCGCCGCCGCCGACAACACCGACACCGCCTTCGACCACCTCATCTACCTGCTGCGATCCTTCGTGGAAGTGGGCGACCGGGTGGTTTTCCTGTTCGCCGATCCCGGCCGGTTCACCGGGAACCCGCACTGGTCCGACACCGGTGACGTCCCGCTGCGCACGCTGATCACCGCCGCCCAAACCGACGGGGACCTCGATCCGGATCTCCCCGCCGAATGGCTCGAAGGCGTGTTCAACGCCCACATCTACGTGTCCGCCGATACCGCCCAGCGCGGCGGCATCCCCGCGCACGCCATCGCCGACGCCGCCGTGCGCACCCTGCTCAACGGAATCGGCGCACCACGCAGACGCACGAGCTAGTTCGCGGTGGCGGGTCGATCACCGTCTACGCGCTGATGCCGTGGGTCAGGATGGAGGCGAGCTCACGGTAGGCACTCGCGTCATCCAATCCGGTGCCGGCACGGACACCGCCCTGCTGGATGCGCACCATCATGGTGGTGGCCAGTTCGGCGGCGAAAGCCGCGTGCACACCACGGAATTCGCCGGAGCCGACACCGTCGTCGATCAGCTCCTGCACGCGCCGGGCAGCCAGGCGGGTATTGCGTTCGTAGACCGCGCGGGCGGGCGGGAACGCGTCCAGGTCGGCCATGAACTGCGGCGAGGTGACGGCGAGTGCCGCCCCGACGGCCGTGAGGTACGCGGCAACCCGTTCCTTGGCGCCCGTGGTCGCGGCCAGACCGGCCTCCACATCGCCGGTGGCGCGTTTGAAGAAGTGCACAGTCGCGGCGGTGACCAGCTGCTCCTTGCTGCGCGCGAGGGTATAGAGGGTCGACTTCGAGCAGCGGAGCCGGGACGCGATGGTGTCCAGCGTCAGGTGCGCGAATCCCTCGGCGAGGAACAGGTCGACCAGCTCGTCGAACAGCTCGGTTCGGCGGGCCGTCGCGAAGACCGAGGACTGCTCCATGCCAGCGATAGTACTGCGCGACCCCTTGTGGTACTGATCCTCGGACAGTACTTTCATGAGTGACAGAGTACTATTTCCCGTACCAGCCGAAGGAGAACCCCGTGGCAGTCGACCGCCTCCTCCCCACCGACGAGGCGCGCGACCTCATCCACCTGACTCGCGACATCGCCGACAAGGTGCTGACGCCGATCGTGGACGAGCACGAGAAGGCCGAGACCTACCCCGAGGGCGTTTTCGCCACGCTCGGCGAGGCCGGGCTGCTGAGCCTGCCGTATCCGCCGGAGTGGGGCGGTGGCGGTCAGCCCTACGAGGTGTACCTGCAGGTGCTGGAGGAGATCGCCGCCCGCTGGGCCGCCGTGGCGGTCGCGGTCAGCGTGCACAGCCTGGCCTGTCACCCGCTGATGGCGTTCGGCACCGACGAGCAACAGCAGCGCTGGCTGCCGGACATGCTGGGCGGCAACACGATCGGCGCCTACAGCCTGTCCGAGCCGCAGGCGGGCTCCGACGCCGCCGCGCTCACCTGCAAGGCCACCGCGGTCGAGGGCGGCTACCGCGTCACCGGCGCGAAGGCGTGGATCACCCATGGCGGCGTCGCCGACTTCTACAACCTCTTCGCCCGCACCGGCGAAGGCTCCAAGGGAATCTCCTGCTTCCTGGTGCCCGGTGACACCGCCGGGCTGAGCTTCGGCAAGCCCGAGGAGAAGATGGGCCTGCACGCCATACCGACCACCTCAGCCCACTACGACGATGCCTTCCTCCCCACCGAGCGACGGATCGGCACCGACGGCCAGGGTTTGCAGATCGCTTTCAGCGCACTCGATTCCGGACGCCTCGGCATCGCGGCCGTCGCCGTTGGCCTCGCGCAGGCCGCGCTCGACGAGGCCGTCGCCTACGCCCAGGAGCGAACAGCCTTCGGCCGCAAGATCATCGACCACCAGGGCCTGGGGTTCCTGCTCGCCGACATGGCCGCCGCGGTCGACTCCGCGCGAGCGACCTACCTCGACGCCGCGCGCCGACGAGACGCCGGCCTCCCCTATTCCCGCAACGCCTCGGTCGCCAAGCTCATCGCCACCGACGCCGCCATGAAGGTCACCACCGACGCGGTCCAGGTCCTCGGCGGCTACGGCTACACCCGCGACTTCCGCGTCGAGCGCTACATGCGCGAAGCCAAGATCACCCAGATCTTCGAGGGCACCAACCAGATCCAACGCCTGGTCATCAGCCGCCATCTGGCCGGGTGATCCGACCGTCCGCACGGTCGAATACACGTCGGCTCTAGGGAATGGTCGACCCCAGATTCGACGAACCCCAGTCGGCTGATCCGCTGCCATGCGATCCGCCGCCGTTCGATGCGCAGCCGCCCACTATGAGTTCCTGCGGGTTGGGCAGACGATCCGCGGTCTGCGGGCCCGTCTTCACCCGGAAGTAGATCGTCATGGTCCCGTCCGCCGACGGCGTGGGCGCGCCATCGACGGCACGCAGGTCGATCGTTGCCTGCGTGACGTTGCCGTCGGGCTGCGCGTTGCGGTTGTAGGGTGAGTCCGGGAAGGACGGCACCTCCGGGGGAACCCCCGAATGCAGCGGAGGATCGCCCACCCACCTGGCGATCGGCCACGGGATATCCGGCACCGCACGCCACGGCGGCGGCATGTCCGCGACCGGACCAGTCGCGTCAACCATCTCCAAGTCGTTCTCTTCCGCGAACCACCAATCAGGTTGGAAGAAGCGCGAATTGGTGTAGTTCGTCAGGGTGATCGTCGCGGTGCAGTTGTCGTTCGCCACACCGGCGAGCTGAATCCCGCCCGTCTGCGCCGCGGCCTCGCCGATCCCGGCGACCGTTCCCGCGGCCAACGCCACGCTCACAAAGGCAACTCCGGCCCTCGCGCGAAACACTTCGGTGCCCACTCGGTCCACCTTCCGCCACGGCGGCCAGCACGACCATCGCACATGCCACCCGTTCGCCGCCGGTTGCCGAAACTATCGGGTCGGCAAACAGCCAGCAAGGTCCGCTGACCCACCGGCCGTATTCGTATCGCAACCGTGACGGTCGACGATCATCGCTAAAGTGGTTTACATGTTTACTATCTCGGCGGGGGTCGGCGGATGAAGTTCCTGGCGAGCACTCTCGTTCCCAAGCACAGCACCGGCCTCGCGCAGCGGCCGTTGAGCCGCCGCGATCGGTTCCAGGAGGTCGTCGACCTGGCGCAATGGGCCGAGGACATCGGTTACGACGCGTTCGGGGTCGGCGAACGGCACAATCCGGCGCTGCTGTCGTCCTCGCCCGCGGTCATCCTGTCCCACATCGCCGCGCGGACCCGCACGATCCGCCTCGTCACCACCGTCGCGGTGCTCTCGCTGACCGATCCGGTGCGGGCCGCCGAGGACTACGCGACACTCGATCACCTCAGCGACGGCCGGCTCGATCTGATCATCGGCAAGGGTGGTGATCCGGTGGCTCCCACGGTCTTTCAGGTACCGCCGGAGGAGTTGTGGGATCGCCTCGAGGAGTCCTACGAACTGCTTCGCCGCCTGTGGCGGGAAGATTCGGTGACCTGGCAGGGACGATTTCGGCCCCCGCTCTCGGCGGCGACCATCGAACCGCGCCCGTTGCAGCAGCCGGCGCCGCGGGTGTGGCACGGCTCGGCCACCAGCGCGAGGTCCACCGAACTGGCGGCGCGCTGGGGCGATCCGCTGTACTCGGCGAACGGGCTGGGCCGCGTGCAGGCCTATCTCGACCTGGTTCGCCACTATCGCGAACGATCGGCCTTCCACGGCCACGATGCCGACACCGCGATCGTCGCCGTGGGTGTCCACTCCCCGATCATCACCGACCGGTCCCAGGATGCGCTGGCGATCGCCCGCCCGCTCTACGAGGCCTCGGTCCGGAATCACTTCCCCGACCGCGGCCGATTCCCCTTCGACTCGCTCGAGGACTTTCTCGCCAACGGATCGGCGCTGGTCGGCACCGCCGAACAGGTGGCCGAGCGCCTGCTGGATCTCCAAACCGCCTTCGGCAACCAGGTGTTCGGGGTCGGCGTCGAAGGGTTCTTCTCCACCTACACGACCGAACTCGCCACGACGAAGGGCTATCTCGAGCGATTCTTCGCCGAGGTCGCGCCGATCCTTCGCGCGGAACGCCCCACCACCCTCTGGTCCGGTGAACCCGGCGCCGGAGATCGCACGCAGACGGTTGCCTCATGACCGAAACACCACGCCGCCCTGCCAGGGACTTCCCCCAGGCCACCGAGCAGGAATGGGCACTGTGGACGTCGTTCTTCCCCATGGAGGCCGAATTGTGGCAGTGGCTCAGCCGCAGCCTGCGCGCCGACACCGGCCTGTCCGAAGCCGACTGGCAGGTACTCGAGATCCTCGGCAACACACCCGGGCATTCCCTGCGCGCCTTCCATCTGGCCGAACGGATCAAGTTCAGCAAGAGCCGCCTGCATCAACACGCCGCCCGCATGACCACACGCGGCTTTCTGGAACAACATCCCGCGCCCGAGGACGGCCGCGGCACGATCATCACCCTCACCTCCGTCGGCCTGTCCACCTTCCGTGACGCCCAGATCCACCGGGCCCGGCACATCCGCGAGGCGCTCATCGAGGCATTGACCCCCGACGAGGTGGACACCCTCATCGACCTGTCGACGAAGATCCGTCGCACCGTCCGCGAGCTCGGCACCACCTGACCCGCGGATCGGCCGATTTCATCCCGGCGGGCGATCGGGCGCGGCGACATCGGCGAAGCGGCGGGCGAGAACGGCGAAGGCGTCCGCGAGCTCACGGGGCGCCACGTCGGTGACGGCCGCGTCGAATCGGCCGATCGACGCCGCCAAGGCCACCCAGGACCACGAACCGACGACGATCCGGCTCCGACATCGGTCGAGCTCCTCGACGATTCCGTCGTGCACGAACGGAATCACCTCGCGTGCAGGCAGTTCCACCACGACCTCGCCCACGCACGGCCATCCGATCCCCCGCTCTGCCCCCTTGAAACGAGCCGCGAGGAAGTCGCTCACGTCCCCACCGGGCACCGTGCGCGGACTGAAGCGAGGGCCGGTCGGGGTGCGCGGCGTGAGCCGATCGAGTCGATACACCCGCCAGTCGTCGACGTCGAGATCCCAGGCAACGAGATACCAGCGCCCGTTGCCGAACACCACATGATGGGGCTCGGCCCGCCGCGCCGCCGGGGTCGTGTCCGGGTCGCCGCCGACCGAGGCGTAGTCGAAGCGCAGGACCTCGCGCGCCCGCACCGCGGCGTTGACGCCCATGAGCACGCCGGAGTCGACCACCACCGCAGAATCGGCGGGAAGCGTCGTGAACGTCGCACCGTCGATCCGGTGACGCAACCGCGACGGCAACACCTGACGAACGGTCGCCAACGCCCGCAGTGACGCTTCCGCGTCGGCCGCACCCGAGGCCGCGGCGCCCCGCAGCGCGAGCGCCAGCGCGACGACCTGGTCGTCGTCGAACAGCAACGGCGGCAGTTCCGACCCGGCGTCGAGGCGGTAGCCGCCGTCCGGGCCCTTGATCGCGGTGATCCGATAGCCGAGCTCGCGCAGATGGTCGATGTCACGGCGCAAGGTGCGGTCGCTGATCGCCAGCCGCTCGGACAGCACCCGGCCGGGCCAGTCACGCCGCGTCTGCAACAACGAGAGCAGCGTCAGCATCCGCTGCGGGGATCCGGCCATGGCACCATTCTGCGCCGAGAAGCGGACGAAGGATGACCGGTACTGCTGTGAGGCTGAACATGTGGCTCGGAAACACCGGGCCAACAGTGAGAACAAGGAGTCATGGACATGACCGTCAGCGTCACCCCGCACCTGAACTTCCGCGGCGATGCCCGCCGGGCACTGGAGTTCTACCGGACCGTGTTCGGCGGCGAACTGACCATCGCCAGCTACGCCGACATGGGCAATCCCGACCCCGCCACCGCCGACCACGTCGCCTACGGCCAGGTCGTCGCCGAGAACGGCTTCCGCGTCATGGCCTACGACGCCTACCCCCACCTGGCCTGGGATCAGGGACGTGACCCGTTCTTCGTCTCCGTCCGCGGCACCGACCCCGCCGAACTCCAGGGCTACTGGGACAAGCTCGCCGACGGCGCCGAGGTGAACCAGCCGCTCGGGCCCGCGCAGTGGGCTCCGCTCTACGGCCAGCTCACCGACCGCTTCGGTATCACCTGGGTCCTGGACATCGCCGTGGCGTATCCCGCGGCCTGACCTGCCCGATCAGGGCCGGTGGCCGCGGCGCGGCGCCATGTTCGGGGCCCGGTTCCTCGATCCGTCGTGTCCGCCGCGGCAGCCGACTCCGGGCCGGGCGTGCCAGACTGGCAGCGTGAGCGGGTCGACGAAGAAACCCAGTGGGGCGCAACCGAACGAGAAACCGAGGCGTGATCGTGGGGAGGTGATCGGACACGGGCTCCTGTGGCTGGCCAAATGGTCACTGTGTCTCGTCGCGATCGCGGCGGGAGCGTGGGTGCTCGGTTTTGTCGCGGCCAAACTGTGGGTGGTGCTGCTGCCCGTCGCGCTGGCCATCGTGGTGGCCACCATCCTGTGGCCGCCTGCCCGCTGGCTGACCGACCACAAGTTCCCGCCCGCGCTGGCCGCGTCGGTCACCCTGCTCGGGTTCCTCGCGCTGCTGGCCGGGGTCGTGGCGCTGATCGTGCCCTCGGTGGCCGAGCAGGCACCCCAGCTCGCCGACAAGGCCACCGCCGGGATCAACCAGATCCGCGACTGGGTCCAGGGACCACCGTTGCGCATTCGCGACGAGCAGCTCGGTTCCGCGGTCGAGGCGATCGTGGACCGGCTGCAGTCCAGCGGCACCCAGATCGCCAACGGCGTGTTCACCGGTGTCAGCACCGCGACCTCGGTCCTGATCACCATCTTCCTGGTGCTGGTCCTGGTGTTCTTCTTCCTCAAGGACGGCCGCAGGCTGCTGCCGTGGATGCACACCGTGTTCGGCAGCCGCAGCGGCCGCCACGTCGAAGCGGTCCTGGAACGGGTCTGGGCGACCCTGGGCGGGTTCATCCGCACGCAGGCGATCGTCAGCATGGTCGACGCCGTCCTCATCGGCGCGGCACTGTTCATCCTCGATGTCCCACTGGCGCTGGTACTCGCGGTGATCACCTTCATCGGCGGATTCGTCCCGATGGTCGGCGCGTTCGTCGCCGGCGCGCTCGCCGTGCTCGTCGCGCTGGTCGGCAACGGGTTCACCACGGCGCTGATCGTGCTCGGCGTCGTCATCGCGGTGCAGCAGCTGGAAGGCAATGTGCTGCAACCGGTCCTGCAGAGCCGCAGCATGGAACTGCACGCCGTCGTCGTCCTGCTCGCTGTCACCGGCGGCGCCTCCCTCTACGGCATCACCGGCGCCTTCCTCGCGGTCCCGGTCGTCGCGATGGTCGCGGTGATCATCCGCTACATCGGCGAACAGATCGACGCGGCCACCGAACCACCCTCGGACGACACCGAACCGGACGACACCGACGAGGTCGAGGCAGCCCCACCGGCACCGGCCGCCAGCACCTGACCTTCTGAGATGACCGCTCCCTGAACGGTGCCGGGGGCCGTGTAGTGTGCGTCGGGGTTTCTCAAGCGTGTTTGTCCTGCCGATGCTGTGCTCACCGGAAGGGGATCCCTGGATGCCGAGTGACCGGCTGTGTCGCTTCGCCCGGGTAGAACGTGAAACACCTTATGCGGCTTTCGATGTCGATGTTGCCGTGCATGCCTACGACCGATACCTGACCGCACTGGCGGGCCGGGGGCGGGTGCAGTTCGCCGTCAAGGCACGACCGGAACCGCAACTGCTCGAGGCACTCGTGCGCCGGGGTGCGGGGCTCGATGTCGCGTCCACCAACGAGATACGGGCGGCGCTGGCGGCGGAGTGTCCTCCGGAACTCCTCTCGCACAGCAACGTGTTCCGGCACGAACGTGAGATCGCCGAGTCGTTCGATCTCGGCGTTCGGGTGTTCTGCGCCGACTCGGCGGCCGAGCTCACCCGGTTGCGTCGCGCGGCACCCGGCGCGTCGGTGATGCTCCGGCTGACCTGCGCACCGGCCGGGTCGGAGCTGCCGCGCTTCGGTTGTCACGCAACCGAAGCCGTGGCGTTGGCACAGCTGGCCGACGAGATCGGACTCCACGTGGCGGGACTGACCTGGCACGTGGGCACTCAGCAGACCGACCCGGCGCAGTGGCGGACGGCGATCGAACAGGCCGCGGCGGTCTGGTCGGCGATTCGCCGGGCGGGGATCGACGGTCTGCGTGTGCTGAATGTCGGTGGCGGGGTGCCCGCGCGTTATCGCCGCGATGTTCCGACGGTCGAGACCTGTACCGCGACGATTCTCGCCGCTGTCGACGACCACTTCGGCCCGGCCGAGGTGGATGTGGTGGTCGAGCCCGGACGCAGTCTGGTCGCCGAGGCCGGAATCACGGTGGCGCGGGTGAAGTCGGTGCTCGAACGAGGTGGCGGGGTCGCTGTCGTGCTCGATGCCGGGATCTGGAATGCCGGGCTGGTCGAATGCCTGCTCAGCGGCGTGGAGTATCCCGTGCACGCCCTCGACCATCCCGCGAACGCGCCGGACCGTCCGGTGCGGTTGTGCGGACCGACCTGCGATCCGCTCGACGAACTCCGGGTGGCGACCCCCTACCGCTTGCCGGTGGCGCTGGCGCCGGGTGACCGGGTGCTGATCGGCTCGACCGGCGCGTACTGCGCGAGTACGACGGCCACCGATTTCTGCGGCTATCCGCCACTGCCGAACCATGTTCTGCCCGCCCGAGCGATGGAGGTCAGCCGGTGAAGCACGCACTGCCGACGGGTTTCGAGTACCTCGAGCCGATCCCCGAAGACCGCTATACCGAGTGGCTGAACTGCTGGCTGACCGCGCTCGCCGAACCGCTCGGCACGGACCCCGCTGTCCTCGATTTCTACCGCAAAACCTTCCCGGCGGAGCGCGGGCTGGCCATCGCGGATACCGATGGCATGGTGGCGACCAATATTTCGCTCGACACCGAGCTCGTACTTCCCGGCGGCGCCCGGGTTCCGGCTGTCATCGGCACCGGCGGGTTCTGTCATCCGACGCAGACCCGGCGCGGTCTGATGACCCGGCTGCTGGACCGGATCTACGAGCGAGCCGTCGACGACGGCAAGGCGGCCTGTGCCGACTGGCCCTCGGAGTGGCCGATCTATCGCCGGTTCGGCCACGGCCCCGCCGCCTGGTACGACGCGGTCCGCATCGATATCCGTCGAGCCGGTCTTCGAGATGAGGTGCCGGGGGCGGGAATCCGGCTCCGCCGGGTCGAGGGCAACGATGCTCGCGCTACCGCTCGCGATGTCTTCACCCGCAGGTCGCACTCCGCACCGGGGGAACTGATTCCGCCGGACGGCTTCTGGGACCGGTTCGTCACCGATCCCGCCTCGCCCGCGCTGGACGCGCTGTGCACGCTCGGTGATCCCGGCGGTGGCGTGCGGCAGTGTGCCGTCCTCGACGGGCGCGGGTTCGTCTCGTATCGCATCGCGCCCGTGTGGTCCGCCGACAAGGCCCCGGACGGCGTCGTGCACGTGGTGGATTTCCTGGCGGTGGACCCGGAGGCGGCGGGTGCGCTGTGGCGCTTCCTGTTCTCGATCGACATGGTCGCCGAGATCCGGGTACCGCGGCTGCCGGTGGACGATCCGCTGCGCTGGTGGGTCACCGATGCCCGCTGGTTGCGCAGCCGACGCCGTGACGGAATGTGGCTGCGGCTGTTGGACATTCCGGCGATATTGGGCGCGCGGTCGTGGGCGGCGGACGGCACGCTGACCGTGCGCGTGCACGATGCGCGCGGCTGGGCGGCGGGCACCTATCACCTGGAGGTCGGCAAGGGCGTCGGCGTGTGCCATCGCACCACGACCGAGCCGGACCTGGAACTCGACGTGTCGGCCGTGGGCGCGATCGTGCTGGGCGGGACATCGGCGGCCGGACTCTTCCGGGCCGGGGAGATCCGCGGCGACAGCGAGAAGGTGCGGCTGTGGGATGCCATGGCCACCCCGGAACGCGCACCGTTCCTGACCTACGTGCTGTGATCCCCCGATCGATGAACGCGGCAGCAGGAGGTTGTTCGTGCTGGTGACGGACTCGGGTCACCATGACAGCGAGGTCGTCGGGCAGTTGATCGACGACGCCGTCGCGGAATTCACCGCCGCGGGGGTCGGTCCCGGTACCGCGGTGGTGCTGTGCCTGCCCAATGACGTGCGGTGGGTGGCGGCTTACCTCGCGCTCGCCCGGATCGGGGCGGTGAGCGTGCCGTTGAACGCGGGATCGGCGATCAACGAGATCGCGCATGTGCTCGAGGATTCCGGTGCGCGGTTGGTCCTCGTCCCCGCGTCCATGGCGGCCGTACTGGCCGACCGATTTCCGGATCGGCTGTTCTGGCCGGACGGGATGGCAACGGAGGCCCGGATGTCGCCCGGACCGGATTGTCCGGACGAGGTGGCGACGATCGCCTACACGTCCGGCACAACCGGACGGCCCAGAGGTGTCCTGCAGACCCGCCGGGCGGTCACCCTGGGCGGACGCGGCATGGCGGAGCGGTTGCGTTTGACCACCGGCGATGTCGTGCTCACCGCACTGCCGCTCGCCCACTCCTACGGGACGAACGTACTCAATGCCGCCCTGGTGTCCGGCGCGACGGTGGTGGTGCTCCCCCGGTTCGACGAGGCGCACTTCGTCGACACGGCCCACCGATGCGGTGCGACGGTGCTGGCCGGGGTGCCGACGATGTATCGACGGCTCCTGGCCCGGCCGGCAGCGTCGATGCCCAGCTTGCGGTGCGTGGTGTCGGCGGGGCAGAGCGCCGGAGCGGATCTGGCCCTGGAGTGGGAACGTTCGATGGGCGGGGCGTTCGTGGAGGGCTGGGGCATGACAGAACTGGCCGGGTTCGCGACCCTGGCGGCACCGGATCTGCCGGGCCGCCACGGTTCCGTGGGCACCGCCGTACCCGGAGTGCGACTGCGGGCGGACACCGATGGGCCGTTCGGCGACGCCGGCACCGGCGAGCTGTGTGTCGCCGGGCCGATGGTGACACCGGGGCACCTCGGTGCCGCGGACCCGGTCACCGGCGACGGCTGGCTGCGCACCGGCGATCTGGGCAGCATCGGTGCCGACGGGCTAGTGCGAATCGTGGGCCGCACCAAGGAGATCGTGCTCAGCGGCGGGTTCAGCGTCTATCCGGCCGAGGTCGAGCGCGTGGTGGCGCGGCACCCGGATGTCGCGGACGTCGCTGTCGCGGGGCTGCCCGACCCTGTGCGCGGCGAGATCACCTGTGCCTGGATCGTGCCGCGCGCCGGGGCGCGGCTCACCGTCGCGCGGATCGCCGAGTTCTGCCGCCCGCACCTGGCCGGGTACAAGGTGCCGCGCCAGATCGTCGTGGTCCCCGAATTGCCGCTCAGCAGTACCGGGAAGCTGTTGCGGCGGGAACTGCCCGCGCCGCGCGCGGTCGGGGCGCCGACATGAAACACAGTGATGTGCTCGTCGCGGGCGGTGGCCCGGTGGGGTTGGCGACGGCTCTGCTCTGTGCCGCACAGGGTTTGGTGGTGACGGTGCTCGAGGCCGAAGCCGAGGCCGCGGTGCGGGCCGGGAGCCGCGCGATCTTCCTGCACGGCGCCACCCTGCGCACGCTCGGAAAGGCCGACCTCGAACTGGCACAACGCCTTTCGAACCAGGGTCTGACCTGGAGCGGAAAGCACACGCTCTGGGCGGGCCGGACGGTCTACCGCAAGAACTATCCGCAGCCCCGGAGCGGGATGACGCCGCCGTTCACCAGTCTCTCGCAGCGGGACCTCGAGATGGAGCTGCGGCGCGCCTGTCTGGCTGCCGGGGTTCGGCTGGCCTGGGAGACCCCGGTCGAGACCGTGACGGTGCGGCCCGGTCACGTCGAAGTCGGCAGTGGGCATCGGGCGAGTTTCCTGATCGGCGCCGATGGTGCCCGGTCCGCGGTGCGCACCGCGATCGGCACCCGGTTGACCGGAACGCGCAGTGACGCCTCCTTCATCGTCGTCGACCTCGCCGACGATCCCACCGGCCCGCCGGGCGAGCGCGTGTTCCACTACCGGCATCCGGCAGCCGGATACCGCCATGTGCTGACCGCGCCGTTCCGGGGTGGATTGCGCGTGGATCTGCAATGCCGCCCCACCGATGACATCGCCGGACTGACCGCTGACCCCGCGGCGTGGGTCGCACCGCTCGTGCCGAGCGCCACACCGGTCGACGTCACCTGGGTCTCGCACTACCGGTTCCATCAGTCGGTCGCCGACACCTTCGTCGACGCCGGGCGGCGGGTGCTGCTCGCCGGTGAGGCCGCGCATCTGTTCGCCCCCTTCGGTGCTCGCGGGCTCAACTCCGGCATCGCCGACGCGGCCGCTGCCGCCGAAGCCGTGGCCGACGGCCTCACCGGCACTGTCACCCGGGCCGAGGCGGTCACCCGGTACGACACCGTCCGGCGCGCGGCGGCGCTACGCAACCGGGATGCCACGGCTCAGGCACTGCACCAGCTGCTGGCCACCGACCTGTCCACCCGTGCCCGGCAGCGCGCCGCCGCGACCGCCGCCCGGTGTTCGGCGGCCGCCGGCGCGTGGCTGGACCGAATTCCCTACGGCCCCAGGGACGCCGGCATCCCCGACAGCCCCTACTGACCAGGAGCCTCATGGAATCGCTGCTCGACTCCGTGCCGATCCCGGTCTCGGACTTCGCCGACCCCACCACCCGGGCCCTCCTGGCGTGTGACGGCTCGACCACCGTGCTGCTGGAAGCGATGTTGCGGGCACCGGTGACCATCGACGTACTGGAACAGTTCGAGCAGCGAGCCGCCGCGATCCCCCGCGAACCGCGGTGCGCGCTCGAGCTTTCCGGGGTCGACCGGGTTCTGGTGCGGCATTCGGTCCTGCTGGCGCCCGGTGGACGCCCGGTTTCCTGGAATCGTGCGGTGGTCGTCGCGACGGCCGCCAATCCGCTGTATCCGCTGTGCTTCGACCGGACCCGGCCGCTCGGGCCCGCGATGGCGGCGGCCGATGTCTCGCATCGTCGGCGGGTGCTGTCCACCGGGCAGCACCGTCGGCCCGGTGGCGGGCCCGGTCCCGCCGCGGGCAAGTGCTACCTGATCTGTACGGACGGCACGCCCCGGCTGCACCTGACCGAGGTGTACAGCCCGGAACTCTTTCCTCCCCACCTGGCAGTTCGGCGTTCGGTTCCATCCACGTAGACGACCATGAGAGGAACGATTGTGATCATCACTCTGTTCACCCACCGATCCGAGGCAGGCGCGGGCCGTGGCACGGTGCGGCTCGGTGTCGGCGCGGGGATCGCGCTCGCCGTCGGTGCCGGGTTCGCGGCACCGGCCCCGGCCCAGCCGATTCCCGACGCGGACATCGAGGCCGTGTGCGCCGCCCAGACAACGGTCGTCCCGAACCTCCTCGGGGCCGGGTTCACCGCCCAGGACACGATCACCTGCACCGATGCCTCGGGCACGCCCTTGATCTCGGGCCACTCGGACCTGAAGATCGATGGATCCGCCTGCGGGGACAGCACCACCTCGATCACCACCCAGTGGGACGACGGCACCCGGACCGTCACCGAGACCACCGGCCACATCTCCCCCGACGACCGCACCTACCTGGCCACCGGCACCGTCACCGCCGACAGCACCCGCTTCGCCGACGCCTCCGTCACCGTCGCGGGCACCGGTGTCGAGCCGAGTTGCGACAACCCCGTCCTGCCTGCTGCCGCCGCCTATATCGTCACCTTCCACCGTTGACCGAACCCGCCGGCATGCCCAGGGGCATGCCGGCGGGCAGGCGGACGGATCAGCCCAGCCTGCCCATGCCACCGAGCATCGACACCGCTTCGCGGCGGGGGTGGGGACGCCATTCCGTTTCGTGCCAGTCGATGACCGAGGTGACGCCGGGGGGTACGAGGTCGAATCCGTCGAAGAAACGGTGGAACTCGGCGGTCGAGCGCAGCTGGAACGGCACTCCGCTGCGCTGGTTGGCCTCGACGGCGGCGTCGAGGTCTTCGACGGACAGGTGGTCGCTGGTGGCGTGGGTCAGGGTGATGTAGCTGCCGGGGGGCAGGGCATCACGGAGGGTGTGGATGACGTCGTAGGGGTGCATCTCGTCGGTGAGGAAGTGCAGGACCGCGCACAACATCAGGGCCACCGGCTGGTCGAGATCGAGGGTGCCGGTCAGGGCGGGGTGGTTCAGGATCGCGGTGGGGTCGCGCAGATCGCCGTCGATGTAGGCGGTCGCGCCGCTCGGGGTGCTGTCGAGCAGCTCGCGGGCGTGGTAGAGCACGATCGGGTCGTTGTCCACGTAGACCACGCGGGACTCCGGCGCGATCCGCTGCGCGAGCTCGTGCACGTTGCCCGCGGTCGGCAGTCCGGTGCCGATGTCGAGGAACTGACGGATGCCCGCCGTCGCGGCCAGGTACTCGACGGCGCGGCGCAGGAACCGGCGGTTCTCCAGTACCGCGAAGTGGATCGAGGGGAACGCGGCGGCCACGGCGTCGGCCGATCGGCGGTCGGCCTCGAAATTGGCACTGCCGCCCAGCCAGTAGTCGTAGCGGCGAGCCGGATGTGGTCGCGTGACATCCACCCGGTCAGCCGCGGATTCGAAATCCAAGGCGCCCTTCCCTCCTGTCTCGACTACCGTCGATTCCATCAGCCCGAATACGAGACCCGGTGGCGGCGTTCGCGTTTCGCGCCGCCGCGAAAGGCACGGCCATGCTCCTGCAATACAGCCCCTATGACTTCGACGTCCACGCCGATCCCTACCCGTACTATGCCAGGCTGCGGACCGAGTCCCCCGTCTACCGCAACGACACCGACGACTTCTGGGCGCTGTCGCGGTACGCGGACGTGCGCGCGGCGTTGCGCGACTCGGACCGTTTCTCCAGCGCCAACGGGCTGCGGATGGAACCGGCGTTCTGGGGACCGCAGGCCGAGAAGTTCTTCTCCTTCGTCGCCATGGACCCACCCAAGCACACCCGAATGCGGGAACTCGTCGTGCGCGCGTTCACCCAGCGCCGGGTGCAGACGCTCGAACCGCGGTTGCGCGAGATCGCCCGCGCGACGCTGGAGCCGCTGCTCGAGCGGGGCAGTTTCGATCTGATCGCCGATTTCGCGGGCCCGTACCCGACCGATGTGATCTCCGAACTGGTCGGCGTGCCGGAGTCCGATCGTGGGCTGCTGCGCAAACTCGGTATGGAGATCATGTACACCGACGCGGAATCGACCGACCTGCGGCCCGAGGCCATGCAGGCGATCGGCGCGCTCGTCGGCTACTACACCGAGCTGACCATCGCCCGCGCCCAGCACCGGACCGGTGATCTGCTCTCGGCCCTGCTCGACGCCGCCGACGGTGACGACCGGCTCACCCCGGAGGAGATCGTCGGGGTGCTGATCCTGCTGGTCGGCGCCGGGATCGAGACGGTCATGCTGACGCTGGGCAATGCCTGGCACAGCGCCGCCCTGCATCCGGACCAGCGCCGCGCGGCCTTCGGCGGGCGCATCGATGAGTGGATCGCCGAGTCCATGCGCTACGACCCGGCCACCCAGTCCCAACTGCGCACCACGACCACGCCGATCGAGCTCCACGACGTGCCGCTCCCGGCGGGCGCGCGGATCCTGCTGCTCACCGGCTCGGCGCACCGCGACGAATCGGTCTTCGAGCGTCCCGACGTCTTCGACCTGGACCGCGACACCGCGGCCGCGTTGTCCTTCGGCACCGGTCGCCACCACTGCCTCGGCGCGAATCTCGCCCAGCTCGAGCTGCGGGTGGCGTTGCAGGAGATCGTCGCGGCGGTGGCCGACTACGAGATCGACCCGGCGGGGCTGGTGCGGATCCATTCGTCCAACAACCGGGGGTTCGCCGCGCTGCCGACGACGGTCACTCTGCGGTGACCCGAGACCGGGCGTAGCCGGGGGGACGAGATCGTCGCCGGGTACCGTTGGGCGGTGAATCCAGCTGACGCGCGAGCCCTCAGAGACGGCGATCTCGAAACCCGCGAGCACAATCTGCGGCTGCTGTTCGAGCGGGCGGGCGACGGCGACACCTCGGCCAAGGAAGCACTGCGCGCCCTCGTGCGTGACTATCCCGACTACCACCGGTCGCTGTACAGCCGGGCGTTGAACCGGGCGGCCGTCTTCGGCGACGACTCGCTGAAGGCGCCGCTGCTCGCGTCGCTGGCCGACACCCGCTACAACTGCCAGGCGTGGGCCGCGATGGGCTGCGCGGCGCTCGGCTTCGACGAGGCGGTTCCGGGGTTGGTCGCGATGCTCGATCACCCGCAGGAGATCGCGCGCGAGCAGGCGGTGATCGCGCTGGGCACGCTCGGCGACGAATCGGTGGTCGCGGCGCTCGCACCGTTGCTGCGGGACGCGAACACCGGTATGCGCGAGCGGACCGCCGAGGCGCTGGGCGAGATCGGCGGCGACGCGGCCCTGGCCGCGCTCTGGGACGAATTCGAGAACCGCCGCTATTACCGCATCGGCTACATCGCCAGCGCGCTGTCCACCTTCACCCCCGACATCATCCCGCGACTGTGCGAGGCCGCCGAGAGCGACGACCCGGACAAGCGCTACTGGGCCGCCGTCGCGCTCGGTTCGACCGGCGACGATCGGGCCGTGCCGACGCTGGAACGGCTCATGGCACAGGACCGGGGCTCGACCGTTTTCGACGGCATGGTGAGCGTCGCCGCGAAGAAGGGCCTGCGCACCCTTCGCCGAATCCAAGCCGCCATCGCCGCCCGCGAATCCCGCTGACCCGACCCGCCATCCACTGCCCGGTTCGTCCGTTCCCGGTAGGGTTCGCCTGTGTTGACGGGGAATTCGCCGACCGGCCCGGGAATGTCGGTGCGCTGGTCGGTGGCGGGACTGTTGCTGGTGTCGATCGTCGCCATCGTGCTGGGTCGGTTGTGGCTGGCGGATCACGCCGGTGACCTGACCGCGGCGGTGCGGCCGGGGTGGCGTTCGCGAACACTGGTCGACTCGCCGATGACCCTGCAATTGCTGCTGCCGTGGGCGGGCGGGGCCGTGGTGGCGTTCGCGTTGCTGTGGCGCAGTCCGCAACTGTGGGCGCGGGTTTCGCTGCTGGCGACGGTGCCGACGGCACTGATCACCGCCTTCCCACCGATCGGCGCGAAGTACCTGCACGGCACCGAACGGGTGGTGGTCTCGGGTGCGCCCGCGTGGAGCGCCCTGACGGTCGCGGCGGGATTTCTGCTCGCCGCCGCGGCGGGGCGGGTGTTGACCCGGCCGCTCGCCCTCGATGTCGCCGAGTCCGGTGTGCGCCTGCGGTTTCGGTTGCGCGGCAATGGCGCCCGGTTGATCGTGGCCGAGGACCGGATCCGCCTCCTGCGGCCTCGGGTGATCGATCCCGCGCACAATCGGGTCAAGGAACTGAACACCCTGGCGATTCCGTTCACGCGTGTGGAATCGGTCGGCCCCGTCCACCTCTCCGGTGTGCCCGAATTCCATCGAATGCCCAATGGCACCGCCGTGGCACTCACCGAGGGGCCCGGGCTGCGGATCACCGGCTCGGGTCAGGAGTGGGTGCTACCGGTCGACGATGCCGAGTCGATCGCGGACCTGGTGCGTGCCCGGGCACACACCCGCACCGGTGCGGTGGGCCCGGCACCGACGCCTGAGCAGTGGCAGCAGGCCATGCAACGCAGAGCGGCCATCCGTCGATCGGGGTCGGGCAAGGGTAGTCAGGCACCGCGCTACTACGGACTCGGTGTCGCGTTGTTCGGCGCGTTGACCGCGGCCTCGTTCGTCGCCAACGACGGGTGGTTCGGAAAGCTGGCGGGCGCCACCGTGTTCGGCCTGGGCGCGCTGGGATGTTCGGTGGGGTGGCTGTCCGCTCACGACGCAGTGCGCGTTGGCGAGGAGTGGCCCGAACCGCCAACTCAGGACCATATCGACTGAGTGACCCTGTTCGCCCCACCGGCATGCCGGGGTCCGGGCTGCCGAGGGGAGTCCGAGGGAGTCGACACCACTCGTCGCCGCTGGAAGGGTCCAGGTGTGCCTTCGAGCAGCATGCGCCGGCAGTCCAGCAGGAAGGCTGCCATGAGCGGAGACAGCAGCGCGGGTGCGGTGGGCGCGAACACGATCCGGTGATGACCGGGCGCCACGACGAACTCCGCACAGCGCACCCTGGCAGTGCTGGTGACCGCCCACCGAGAATCGAGGACCGACACATTCGCGATGACGGCGAAGGGCACATCGTCGCCGTCGAAGACGGTGAAGCTCAGCCGCTTTCCACCGTCCCGCCGGACCTGGATACCTCCCACCGAACCACCTGCCGGGTGGTCCATCCGCAGCGCACCTTCCGAGCTGTGCACCGGGTACGCCGCTCCCCCGTCGGCCGCCCGCACGGCGTCGAGTCGTCGCCCCACACGCTGGGCGGACCACACTCGCTTCCCGCTACGGTCCGTCACCGTGTGCTCATCGACCCGCCACAGCACCTCGTCACCGGCGGCGGCATCGGCGAACTCCACGGCACGGCGGCGGGCGCGCAGGGACATCAATGCCATGAACAGCAGCGAGCCGACAACCGACACATCGACGACCACCGCGAAGAACACGCGGTTCCCCCACCCCGCGACGATGTCCCGATAGGCCTCGCCGAACGGGCCGATCCGGATCGCGACCTGCTCGCCGACCCGGCCACCACTGCCGCTGCGCACGGTGTCCCGCCGGAGATCACCGTCGGCTGTCGTCCAGACCCCCTCGCACGTCCGTTGTTTGGTACCGCGCGTGCAGTCGACGATCTGCGCCTCGGTCCGATGCCCGACGGTGAACGCCCACACCGCCGGCGCCGCGAACCCGTTGAACACCAGCAGCAGCACGCCGATCAGCCCGATGGCCAGAACTCTCTTCGAACGCATCGCTGGTCGTCGAAGGCTCACGGCATGTCGTACGGTCATCGAGGCCCAACCTACCGGGCGGCGCACCCCACTGCGAGAGTTCGTGGAATACCCTGCGACCTGCCACCATTCGATGGCCGCGGCCGGCTGGGCCGTCGTGGCCCTTACGGCTCCTTGGCCGGCACCGACTCGCGGTCGGGGGCCGGGGTTTCGGCGATCGGGCGGGTGGGGTCGAAACGGTAGCGGTACGTGATGGGGACGACCAGGAGGATCAGGATGGCGGCGAGGACGACGAGGACACCGCCGCCGGACACCGCGATGGTGGTGCCCACCAGTGCCGCGGTGATGCCGTGGGAGAAGTCGCCCAGGCGTTGACCGCCCGCGACCGTGACATTGAACAAGCCTTGCAGGCGGCCACGGACGTCGTCGGTGGCGATCTGCTGAATCATGGTGGAGCGGAAGATCACCGAGATCAGGTCGCCCACACCGGCTATCGCGAGGAAGAAGACCGCGAGGACGAGCCCGCCACTGCCGAGCAGGGCGCTGAGCCCGAATCCGGTGATGCCGACGCCCCAGATGACGACGCCGACGATCACCGCGACCCCGTGCCGCTGCACCTTCGGCACCCAGCCCGAGAACACACCACCCAGCACCGAGCCGATCGCCATCGCCGCGAACAACACGCCGACGATCATCTTCCCCTCGCCGGGCCCCGCGTGGAAGCTCTTCTCCGCCATCTCCGGGAACAGTGCCCGTGGCAGACCGGCGACCATCGCGATCAGATCGATCACGAACACCGCCATGATCAGGCGATGGGACGAGACGTAGACCAAGCCGAACCAGATCTCCCGCAGTCCCGACTTCGTCACCTGACCGCTCGGCGGCAGCGCCGGCAACTTGTAGGCGGCCCAGACCGCGACCAGCATGGCCGCCGAGTCGAGCAGATACGCCAGCGCGGGCCCGCCGACCGTGATGAACACTCCGGCCGCGATGCTGCCGACGATGCCGCCGATCTGAATGACGGTCATCTCGAGCGTATTGGCGGCAGCGATGTGCTTGGCGGGAAGAATGCGCGGGAAGATCGCATTGCGGGTCGGCTGATTGATCGCGATGCACGCCTGTTGCAATACCAGGATCGCGTAGAGCAGCCAGATATTGTTCAAACTCAGAAACGCTTGAACGAAAAGCAAACCGGTCGCGAGAACCATTCCGTACGAGCTGCCGAGTAGCAGTTTACGCCGGTCGATCACATCCGCCAGCGCACCGCCCCACAACCCGAACACGATCAACGGCCCCAGCGTGAAAACACCGACCAGGCCGACATACGCCGACGATCCGGTGATCGCGTAGACCTGCAACGGCACCGCGATCACCGTCAGCTGCGCACCCGAGATCGACACGACCCCGCTGAGCCACAGTCGACGGAACGCCGGGTACGCCAGCGGCCTGCGGTCGATCCATACCCCCGAGTGGCTCACGGAGCGAGTACCAGCTTGTGCCGGACAGTGGCCGAGCGTTCCCAGGCGGCGGCGACGTCGGCCAGGGGGACCATCTCGTAGTCGACGATCAGGTCACCGCGGTCGGCCCATCCGACCAGCTGTCGATAGGCGCGGATCATGGATTCCGGCCCGTGGTGCACCGGCATGAAACCGGTGACCGAGCCGCCGAGCGATCGCAACCGCTGGGCTGCCAGGACCGCGGTCGCACCCGCCCGATCCCCCACCTGAACCAGGTGCACACCGGGATTGCCCGCCGCGAGCGCGGCCGACGCGGGCTCGCCCCAGGTGTAGTCCACGATGACGTCCACGCCACCGGATGCCTCGAGAATGGCCGCGGTCAACTGCACCGCCGAGAGTCCCTCGGTCGAGACGATCGCCGAAGCACCCAGCGGTAGCGTGGCCGCCAGCGCGGCCTCGTCGCGGCCGACCACGGTGATCGTGCCTGCGCCGAGTAATCGTGCGGCCTGGATCGCGAGCTTGCCGACGACACCACTGCCACCGAGCACAACGACGTTGTCGCCCAGCTTCATTCGCGCGGCATCGGTGAGCGGCATGAGTGCGGCCATTCCGCTGTTGCCGAGAATGGCGGCGACGGGAAAGTCCACGCTGTCCGGAATGGGCATCACGAATCCCGCGGGCACGACGGCACTTTCGGCCATCGAGCCGAATGGACTGACCGGCCTTCCGAAATAGACGCGCCGATTGTCGGCGGTCACGCCCGCGCCCTCGATCCCGGCGACGACCGGAAAGGTCGTGGGACTCAGATAGTGCCGACCCGCGGCGGTGACCCGGTCGATCGCGTTGATCGTCGCCGCGCGGACCTCGACGAGCACGCTGTCAGGGTAGGCAGCCGGGTCGGGGGCGGCGAAATCCCCGAGTTCCGGCACACCATATCGATGCAGTACCGCAGCTTTCACGGGTCCCCCTGTGAAGAATTTCGATGAATGACGATTCAGTGAGCTACGATTCATTATCGTACGCCCCTGCTGAACACTGTCAAGGAGTGATCGCCATCGACACCCCCGTGAACCGGCCGACCATGCGACAGCTCAAAGCTGTTCAGACGACCGCAGATCTCAAGGCCGCGGCGCGAGTCGTCTTCGCACGTCAGGGGTATCTCAACACCAAGATCGTCGACATCACCCGCGAGGCGGGAAGGGCGGCGGGCTCGTTCTACAACCACTTCGAGAACAAGGAGGAGATCCTTGCCGCGCTGGCAGTCGATCTCGGCGCCGAGGCCGACGAGATCGCCGGCGACGCACAGGATGCGCGGCCCGAATCCGGTGCGGTGTCGATCCACGACTCCGCCCGCGGGCACATCGCCGTCTTCTGGCGCACCTACGCGGCCCACCGTGACGTGTTCGCCGCGATCGAGCAGGCGGCGCTGGCCAATCCGGTCTTCGCCGAACGGATGCGGACGTTCCGCGCCGAACAGCTGCAGCCGTGGATCGCGTGGCTCACCGAGCTGGCCGACCGTGGGGTGCACCTGCCGACGGACCCGGCGACCACCGCGGCGATGATCGCGGCGACCGCCGAGACGATGATCCAGACCTGGCACGGCGATCCCGATGCCGGGATCGACAACCTGACCGGATTCGTGGCGGCCGGGCTCAGCGCGGGCGTGAACCAGCACTGACACCCGTCGCCGGCGACGCGGACCCATCCCTCTCGAGAGCTACGGGCAAGACCACCCTCGAGCGGGATGGCATCGCGGAATCGGCGTCCTACCGTCGACATGTGATCGAAGCACGAGATCTGACCAAGTACTACGGCCGCACCCGCGCCGTCGAGGAGCTCACGTTCACCGTGCGGCCCGGTCGGGTCACCGGCTTCCTCGGGCCCAACGGTTCGGGCAAGACCACCACGATGCGGCTCGCGCTCGGTCTCGACACTCCGTCGAGCGGGCGGATCACCGTGGCCGGTCAGCGATACCGTGACCTGGTGCGGCCACTCCACACGATCGGCGCGTTACTCGACGCGGGCGACGTTCTGCCGACCCGCTCGGCCGCCGCGCATCTGGCGTTCCTCGCGGCGAGCAACGGCATTCCGCGCCGCCGAGTGGACGAGGTACTCGCGATGGTCGGGCTCGCCGATGTCGCCGACCAACGCGTCAAGGGATTCTCCCTCGGTATGCGGCAGCGGCTCGGCATCGCCGCCGCCGTCCTCGGCGACCCGGAGATCCTCATCCTGGACGAGCCGGTCAACGGCCTCGACACCGAAGGCATCCGCTGGATCCGCACCATGCTGCGAGCCATGGCCGACGAAGGTCGAACAATCCTGCTCTCCAGTCATCTGATGAGCGAAACCCAGCTGGTCGCCGACCATCTCCTCGTCATCGGCGCGGGCCGGTTGCTCGCGGACGAGTCGACCGCGCAGTTCATCGAGAGCCGGACCGAGCCGGTCGTCCGGATCCGAGGTGCCGCACTGGCACCCCTGCTCGACCGACTGGGCCCGGGCGCCGAGGTCCGCGGCGACACCGCCACGGTGCGCGGGATCGGCTCACGCGAGATCAGCCGCCGCGCCGTGGCATCCGGCGTCGTGCTCGACGAACTCACCCCGCTGCACGAATCCGTGGAGGAGGTCTTCACCCGCCTCGTCACCGACCATCAACAGTTCGGTCATCGCGAGCCGACCGCGCCCCACCTCGACGGCGCCGAGCCGAAGGGCACCGCCGCATGACCGCCCTGGCCGATTCCCGCACCGTAGGAGCCGATCTCCGCAACCAGTTGCGTTCCGAGATCATCAAGATTCGCTCGGCGCGCTCGTTGACGTTGCTGCCGATCATCGCCGTCGTCCTCGGTCCGGTGGCCGCGGTCTTCGTCGGCTACACCGGCAGTCTCCAAGCCGACGACACCGTGCTCGGCGGCGCGCTCACCGCGATCCCCCTGGCACTGGCGGTCGTCGCCGCATGGGGTGCCCTGGTCATCTCCACCGAGTTCACCTCGGGAACCATCCGTCCCGTGCTGGCGGCCACGCCGCAGCGTGGCGTCGTCCTGGCGGCCAAGGCGATCGTGGTAACCCTCGTCGCCACCGTGATCGGTCTGCTCACGACCACGTCCGCGTATCTGGTCGGCAGCGCCACCATCGATGCCGGACAGTACGCGCACGGGACGGCGTTGCCCGGCATGTTCGGCATTCATGCCTGCTTCCCGGCGGTAGCGTTGCTCGGACTGGCGACCGGGGTGATGCTGCGCAGTTCGGTGGGTGCGGTGGCCGTCGTCGGGACCCACATCTTGTTACCGCAGCTGTCCTCGGCGCAGGCGTTCGGCGATCTGCACAAGGTCGTGACGCTCTTCGCACCGAGCGCGGTGGTGGCGAAACTGTCACAGAGTTCGGACGGCGCGGCCGAACTCATGGGATCGCTGGGCGGCTGGCCACGACTGGTGATCGTCATCGGAACCACCCTGATCGCCATCATGATCGCCCGGCGGATCCTGGAACGCGAGGACATGTGAGCATCACGAAGGCGGACCGTTGGCGCCTGCCCGCCCTGGTCGTCACGGCGGCGTTCGTCTTCGCCGTCGTCTGCCACACGCTGGTCTCCGACACCGATCTCGGCGGTCGGCCCGCGGCCGCACTGGCGCTCGGTCAGGCCTTGGCCATCGTCCTGCAGATCCGGCTTCCCCTGCTCGGCTGGGCGATCAGCCTCGGCGCTGTCGTTGCCGCCGCTCTCCTCGTGGGCGAAACCCCCTGGGTGGACGCGATGTTCAACAGCTACCTCCTCGTCGTCGGCATCTTCGCGCTGCTGGTGCCGTGGCGATGGACATTCGGAGTTCTCGCCGCCACCGCCGTCACCGGGATCGCGCTCGTCGCGGCGGTACCAGGGGGCGGGCTCGCCGACGTGGTCGCCACGACTCTGCTCACCGGCATCGTGCTGCTCGCCGGAGCCGCCCTGCGCGCCCTGTTCGAGGCCCGCCACGACGCCATCACCCAGGCCAGGGAGACCGAGCGGCAACGACAGCGCAACGCGCTGCTCGAGGAACGCACCCGGATCGCGCGCGAACTCCACGATGTGGTCGCTCACCACATGTCGGTGGTCGCGATCCAAGCCGAATCCGCGCAGTACCGGGTAGCCGACCCACCACAGGACTTGCTCGACAGTCTGACCGCCATCCGGACCAGTGCCGCGGCCGCGCTCGGCGAGATGCGCCGCATCCTCGGCGTCCTGCGGGCCGATCGGGAGTCCCCGACCCAACCGCAACCACAGCTCGAGGAGGTGGACGAACTCGTCGACCGCATTCGCGGCGCCGGCCGCGACATCACCCTGCTCCGGCACGGCACACCCGCCGAGCTGCCCTCCGGGATCGCGGTGTCGGCGTATCGCATCGTGCAGGAAGCGCTGAGCAACGCGCTCCGGCATGCGCCCGGCTCCGCGATTTCCGTCGAATTGCACTATCGGACCGAGGAACTCCGGATCGAGGTCCACAACGGTCCGGGTTCGACTCCCGCCACATCCTGTGCCGGTGGCCACGGACTCGTCGGCATGCGTGAACGGGTCGCGCTCTGGGGCGGTCGATTCACCGCGGCCCCGGAGCCGGACGGCGGCTACCGGGTTCGCGCGGCGCTGCCCCTGGAAGAACGGACCGCACCATGACCATCCGAGTGGTGATCGCCGACGACCAAGCCCTGGTCCGCGACGGACTCGCGGTGCTGCTCGGCGCCCAACCCGGCATCGAGGTCGTCGGCGAGGCCGCCGACGGCGCGGCGGCACAACAACTCACCGCCGATTTCGACCCCGACGTGGTCCTCATGGATATCCGCATGCCGGGTGTGGACGGGCTCGACGCGACCGCCCGCATCGTCGATTCCGGAAGCCGGACCCGGGTGATCGTGCTGACCACCTACGACCTCGACGAGTACGTCTTCCGTGCCCTGCGGGCGGGAGCGAGCGGATTCCTGCTCAAGGACACTCCCGCCGCTGCCCTGGCCGACGGCATCCGCACCGTGGCCAGGGGCGAGGCGATGCTCGCACCCTCGGTGACCCGCAGGCTGCTCGACGAGTTCACCCGGCTCGGCGGCGCCCGCCCCCGGCCGGACGACACCCGATTGCATCAGCTGACCGGTCGCGAAACACAGGTGCTCGAACTCATCGCCCGTGGCCGCTCCAATACCGAGATCGCCACCGACCTGGTCATCGCGGAGGAAACCGTGAAAACCCATGTCGGCCGCATTCTCGCCAAGCTCCACCTGCGCGACCGCACCCAGGCCGCGATCTTCGCCTACGAAATCGGCCTGGTCACCCCGGGCTGACCCGAACCCCAACCGATCCGGAGAGCACACCATGCCGATCCACACCCTCATCGCCGGTGCCGGACCCACCGGCCTCACCCTCGCCATCGATCTCGCCCGCCGCGGTCTCGCCGTCCGCATCGTCGACAAGGCGACCGAATACTTCGACGGCTCACGCGGTGACGGCATCCAGCCGCGCACGCTCGAGGTCTTCGACGATCTGGGCGTGCTGCCCGCGGTCCTCGCCCAGGGTGCACCACAATCGGTGTTCCGGGTCTTCCAGGGCGGTCACCAGATCCGTGAGATACGGATGAGCGATCCGAAGGATCCGACCGCCGACGTGCCCTATCCGAACCCCTGGGTTCTCGGGCAGTCGCAGACCGAAGCCGTGCTGCGCCACCGCCTGGAAGAGTTCGGCGTTCAGGTCGAATCGGGCACCGAACTCATCGGATTCGTGCAGGACGACGACGGGGTCACCGCCACCCTCGCGAGTGACGACGGCAGCGAAACCGTTCGAGCCGCCTATCTCGTCGGTGCCGACGGGGCATCCAGCATCGTCCGTAAACAGCTCGGCATCACCTTCGAGGGCACCACCGACGAATCCGTCCGCATGCTGCTCGGCGACGTTCAGGTCACCGGCCTCGACCACGGATACGGCTACTGGTTCGCGGCGCCGGACAATCCGCGGGAAGGAATCGTGCTGTCACCGTTGCCCGGCGGGCGGTACTTCCAGTTCGGGACGCCCCTGTCCGGACAGGTCGAACCGAATGCCACAACCCTGCAGGGCTACCTCGACAAGTATTCGGGCCGAACGGATCTGCGCATCGACGACCTGGGCTGGAGCACGGTGTGGCGGCCGAACACTCGGCTAGCGGAACGTTTCGCGGATCGCCGGGTCTTCCTCGCCGGCGATGCCGCGCACGTCCATCCGCCCGCGGGTGGGCAGGGACTGAACACCGGCATCCAGGACGCCTACAACCTCGGTTGGAAGCTCGCCGACGGCAGCCGGGACCTGCTCGCCACCTATGAGACCGAGCGTAGGCAGGTGGCGGCGCGCGTGCTCGGCATCAGCACCGCGCTGCTCCGGAAGCACGCCGACGGCGCCGACGACGCCCACCGCCGCGGCGCCGAAACCCAGCAGCTCGATATCAGCTACCGCGACCCCGATCTCCCGGCTCGCCTCACCACCGGCGACCGCGCACCGGACGCGCCACTGCGCGACGCCGCGGGCCGCCCGGCCCGGCTGTTCGACCTGTTTCGCGGGCCGCACGCCACACTCCTGTGCTTCGACTGCCAGCCCCCGGCGCCCACAGCCCGAACACACGCATGGACGATCCTGCGACCGGATTCCGGCTGCGCGACATCCGGTGGCGCGAACAACGCCGCCCGCTCCCTCACCGACATCGACGGCCACGCCTTCACCGCCTACGACGCAGCCCCCGGCGACCGCATCCTCATCCGCCCCGACGGCTATCTGGCGTGAGACCACTCCAGGTGGGAACTGAGCGGCCACCTGTCACCTCGGCGCCGACGATCACCGAGAACGGCAGGGTCAGGACGGTCGATCCTGTCCGGAGGTGTCCGAGGCGAGCGGAGCCGCCAGGAAGGTCGGCAGGACGTTCCCGGGGACCGGGTCCGTGGTCGACGACGATGCGTCGCTGTGGTGCGGTGCGCTGAACAGCGGCACCGGCATGCTGTCAGCGGAGCCCGACTGCGGGTCGATCATGGTGTTCCCCCTGGGTTCGTGGGCCGAGCTGATTCCGTCGAGCCTAGCGGTGATCACCGACACGCCGCTCCCCCACCGGAACCTTCGACACCCACACCCGGTTTGTCACCGTCGGTGAGGGCGTCCATGCGGACGTCCAGTTCTGCGTCATGGGCAGGAGGATATCGGCGCGCCGACGCTGGAACTCCCAGCGGTTCAGTGCAGGACGCGGGTGAAGAGGGCGGTCAGTTCGGTCCAGTGGCGGGCGTCGGCTTGCGGGTTGTAGACGTCGGTGTCGGATTGGGTGAAGCCGTGGCCTGCACCGGAATACACCTCGGTGCGGAAGGTGGTCTCGGCGGCGGTGAAGGCGGCGTCGAGGCGTTCGATCTGGTCCGGGGGGAGGCCGGGGTCGGCGTCGGCGTGACCGAGGTAGACCTCGGCGGTGATCCGGTCGACCACGGTGTGTGGGCTGGTGGGGTCATCGGTCGCCAGGCGTCCGCCGTGGAAGCCCGCCACCGCGGCCACCCGGTCGGGGTGGGCGGCGGCGGTGTGCAGCGCGTTGCGCACGCCCATGCAGTAGCCGGACAGGCCCACGGGGGCGCCGGTGGTCAGGGGTGAATCCGCCAGCCATGTCAGGTACGCCGCCGCGTCGGCGACGACGAGTTCGGGTGTCAACGCGGTCAGCAGCGGGCGCAGGGTGCCGAAGATCTCGCCGCGGTCTTCGGCACCGATGAAGTCGGGCAGGTCGACCACCGGTGCGGAACCGTTGCGGTACAGCACATTCGGCACGAGCACCGTGAAACCCAGGCCCGCGAGACGTTCGGCGTCACGGCGGACCACCGGCCGCAGCCCGAACGCGTCGGTGAACACCAGCACCGCGGGGTGCGGGGCGCCGTCGTCCGGATGGGCGAGGAAGGCATCGGCGACACCGTCGGCCGTAGCCACCTGTTGGGCGAGCGTGCGAACCGCCACGGCGGGACCTCCTGAACGTATCGAGTTGGGCACACCCTACTGAGTGCGCGGCGGCTTCCCGCTGCTCGAACCGGCCGGAAACGGCATCGCCGCACGCAGTGGATTCGGCGCAGCGCAAGCACATTGCGAGATGCGCCGAGTCGATCACTCGAAGATCTCCGGCACTGTCGCAATCCGCTCCATGTGGCTATAGTTCACTATAGTCAGATAGTGAACGACGGAGGAAGGCAGATATGACCAGCATCAAGGGTTCGATCGCACTGGTGACAGGCGGGCAGCGCGGTCTCGGCCACGCGTTCGCACAGGAGTTCCTGAACCGGGGCGCGGCGAAGGTGTATGTGACCGCCCGCGCACCACGCCCGAGTGACGATCCACGAATCGTGCCGCTCGAACTGGAGGTGACCGACCCGGAGTCGATCGCGGCACTCGCCACGCGGGCACGCGATGTGGACATCGTGGTCAACAACGCGGGCGTCCTGCGGCCCGCGCCATTGCTGCTGGGCGAGATGGCGGGTGTGGTGGAGACCTTCGAGGCGAACGTCTTCGGGCCGTTGCGGATCGCACGAGCCTTCGCGCCGATCCTCGCGTCGAACGGCGGCGGGGCACTGGTGGACATCCATTCGGTGCTGTCGTGGAGTTCCGGAGCAGCCGCCTACGGGGCGTCCAAGGCCGCACTGTGGTCGATCACCAATTCCCTGCGCATCGAACTGGCGGGACAGGGCACACAGGTCGTGGGTGTGCATCTCGGGTTCGCGGACACCGACATGGTCAAGGCCGTTTCGGCACCCAAGATCAGTCCGGCCGAGGTCGCCGCGGCGATGGCCGACGGGCTGGAGACCGGCGCGACCGAGGTGCTCGTGGACGAGTTCACTCGAAAGGTGAAGGCCTCGCTGTCCGGCCCGGTCGAGGACCTGGCGCTGTCATTCGCCCGCTGAAACCCACGTTCTACCAAAGGAATTCGTCATGCCCCTGTGGCACATCCACCACACCCCCGATACCCTCACTGTCCAGGACAAGCAGAACTTCGCCACCGACATCACCGCTTTCTACACCCGATTCGGACTGCCACCCTTCTACGCGGTGGCACTGTTCCACGAGATCGCGGCGGACTCCTGCTACGTGGGCGGGGTATCGATGCCGTCGGTGCGCATCACCATCGACCACCTGGCCCGACAGCTCGACGATCCGGACCTGCGTCGGCAGATGACCGAGCGCCTGCACGACCTCATCGCGCCCTACACCCACGATCGCGGACTACATCTGGAGTTCAACGTCACCGAGGTCCCCAGGGACACCTGGATGATCGCGGGCATGTTCCCGCCGGCCGCAGGCAGCGACATCGAGCGCGGCTGGGCGGAGGCGAACAAGCCACTTCCGTACTGACCGCGGGCCGGCGTGGGCCTTCCGACCCGATCAGACGCCGAATCCGCCCGAGACCGACAGTTGCTGGCCGGTGATGTAACCGGCCTGCTCGGACGCGAGGAACACGCAGGCCGCGCCGATATCGGCCGGCTTGCCCCAGCGTTTCATCGGCACGAAACGACGCGCCTCGGCCTCCCACGCCTCGTCGACGACGCCCGCGGCCTTCAATTCCAGGAACATGCCCGCCTCGATGACGCCGACCAGCACCGAATTCGCCCGGATGTTGTGCACGCCTTCCTCTTTCGCGATCCCCCGCACCAGCGCCTCGTTCGCCGCCTTCGGCAGCACCGAGAGCCCGTCCAGCCGCGGCCACCACCGGTCACCCGCGGAGCCGAGGTGGATCACCGAACCGCCGCCGTGCTCGCGCAGGTGTGGCAGCACGGCGTGCACGGCCGTGAACATGCCGAGCGTCTCCACCTCGATCGACTCCCGGTAGCGGGCGGGTTCGGTCTCGGCGAGGGTGATCTGGTCGACGACCGGCCCCGCACCCCAGACCAGCGTGCGAATCCGCCCGTATTCGGCGATCACCTCGCCGACCACCCGGTCGACCGCGGCCGCATCGCGAACGTCGACCTGGTGGGCACTCGCCCGGACTCCCAGTCCACGCAGTTCGGCCACGGTCGCCTCGGCGACCTCGCGCTTGCTGCGATAGCAGATCGCGACGTCACCGCCCGCGCGCGCGAAGTCCGTCGCGACACCGCGGCCCAGACCACCGCTGCCGCCGAAAACCAAGGTCACACCGTCGAGAAGAGTCAGCTGCATCATGGCGGAAAGCTAGCGTCGCGACAGCGCGCGCGGCATCGGCCGTTCCCGCACAGCGGGAGCCGACGGGTTAGCCCATCGTCACGACCGGCGGTCCGGCGGTCCAGCCGCCGTCCACGGCCAGCTCGGCACCGGTGGTATACGAGGCGGCATCGCTGAGCAGGTACACGATCGCTCCGGCGAGTTCCTCGGGGCGACCGACCCGGCCCAGCGGCGCGTTCGGAAAACCACCCTCGGCCAGGGCGATCCCGGTCGGCGCGGTCATGGGCGTGAGCACCATCCCCGGATGCACCGAGTTCACCCGGATCCGGTCGCCGGCCAGCTCGATCGCGGCCACCTTGGTGAGCCCGCGCACGCCCCACTTGGCGGCACCATAGGCACCCGTGTGCGCCAGGCCGACCAATCCCGCGGCCGAGGAGATGTTGACGATGGATCCACCACCGGCCGACCGCAGCGCGGGCACCACCGCGTGGATGCCGATGTTCACCGACACCAGATTGACCTGGATCACCCGCTGGAAGGTCTCCAGTGGCTCCTCGACCAGCGGCACCCCCGAGGCCGTCACCCCGGCATTGTTCACCAACCCTGTCAGCTTCCCGAACGCCTCGACAGCGGTGTCGACCGCCTGCTGCCACGAGGCGGGGTCGGTGACATCGAGGTGCACGAACCGGGCACGCTCCCCCAGTTCGCTCGCGACCGCGGTGCCGTCCTCGTCGAGCAGGTCACCGATCACCACACTGCCGCCCGCGGCGACGATCCCCCGTGCGAAGGCCGCACCCAGCCCACGCGCACCACCGGTGACCAGCACCACCTTGTCCGAAAGCTCCATGACGAATTCCTCTCTCACCGGACGCCGAGCCGCGCCGTCCGTCACCGTATGACTGCGACATCGGCGGCACCCGCATGTCCTCCCGCTCATCGGGAACGCCCGCGGAGAACCTCACGGCAGCGTCCAGAACACCCGGGTCACCAGGTAGAAGAAGATCGCGGCGACGGTCAGGAACCCCACCGAGCAGGCGAGTCCCACCGCATCGATGCGGGGATCGCGCCGGGGTCGCGGTCGCATCCAGAACCCGAGCGCGCGGGTGACCAGCGGCATCACCACCCACGTCAGCAGGCTGACCGACAGGATGTTCCCGATCAGCAGGCTGATCCACAGTTGCGCACCCGGCCAGATCTCGGCGATGAGCACGGTGAGGATCACCACCGTCGGATACAGCCCGACCAGGACCGACAGTGCCGTCTTCCACGATGCGGGACCGCCCTGCTCGCCGGTCGTCGTCGGCGGAAACCACGAACCGTAGGGGTTGGCGATCCGATGGACCTCGAAGTCCCTGAAGTCCGGGGTTTCGGCGAGCAGTGCCTGCCGCTGGGGTGACTCGAGCCAATCGTCGAGGTCGCCGGCCGAGGCGAAGGAGTAGATGATCGTCCACTCGTTCTGGACACCGGGAATCGGCCGGTGCAGCTCCGAGCCACGAAACCCTCGAAAGGTCCGCTCGACCTCGGTCACGCGGTCCTGCCAGGCGATGAATTCCGCTTCCCGGTCTACCGCCACCGGATGCGAGACGACGACCGTCACGACGGTGTCGTCCGGTTCGTCGACCAGTACGTGCTGGGTCGACGGCCGTGCGAAGAGCCCGGTTCCGCGCGCGATGAGCTCACCTCGGGTATCGCTGTCGAGCCACCGTTTCAGGTGTCCGATGTCGTCGAATCGATACACGACCGACCAGTCGGATTCCGGGTCGCCTGGTGCTGTCACGTCGGCGCCGAGGAATCCAGGGAAGGTCGCGGCGGCCTCGTTCACCTCCGCCTGCCAGCGCCGGAACTCGGCCTCGCGACCGGCTCGAAGCTGCTGCGTGATGACCACCGTCGCCGGCACCGGCCTCGGCGATCCGGCGTTCGCGGCCGACATGTCAGTACGGGTGCTTGTCGGGTTTTTCCGCCCAGGTCTTGTACGCTTCGGCGCCCAGATCCTTGCGGAACTGTTCGATTCGCACCCGGCGCTCGGGCAGCGGTTTGGTGAAATCCTCGTATTGATAGGCGTCGTCGAAGCCGATTTCGCTGGTGTCCGCCAGGTCGCTCGCGAAATGCACGGCGTCCAGACGCGCCCAATAGATCGCGCTCATGCACATGGGACAGGGAGCGCCGCTGATGAAGATCTCCATTCCCATCAACATCTTCGCGCGTTCCGGCACCTTGTCGACCGAGCCCTCGGGCCGCGGGATCAATTCGAGCGTCGACTCGTTCTGGTGTTCTTTGGCAATGCTCGGGGCTTCACCGTTGAGCATCTGGGTCGCTCTGCGGATGCTCTCGATCTCGGCGTGCGCGGTGACATCACCGGTGAGCAGCACGCGGTTCTGCCCGCGTGCGATGATCTCGCCGTCCTTGGCGATGACGGCGCCGAACGGGCCGCCCCAATCGTTGTCGACCGACTCTTTCGCCAGTCTGCACGCCTCTTCCATGAGTTCATCGGGTGTCATCGGAAACTCCACCTCGCAGTGTGGTTTCGCGCTTACTGTCCGCCCATCGAATCTACCTCCGGAGTGACCTGTGCGGAATAGCGTGCGGTGTTCCTGCTCGGCCGATCGGAGAACGCGATTATTCGCTGCTGCCGGGCTTCTTTTCGCCGTGCCCGATTCTGCGCGGCTTCACCTTCGGCCGAGAACCCCCGGGCGAAGCGTCCGCGCGTTTCCGGCGTGACGCGCCCAGATCGATGACATTGCGTTCCTGCTCGGTGGTGCCGTCCACCGGCGCGGGCGCGTCGACCGGCCAGGTGCCTGTTTCGCCCTGCAACTCCGCGCGAGTCACCGGACGGGTGGGTGCCGGGTCGTACACCGCCTCCGGGGACCACGGCCGGCGCCGAGCGTCGCCGACGTCCTCGCCGCCGCGCCGCGGCCGCCTCGGCAGCCGGACGACATTCGACGCGCCACCTGTTGCCGCGTCCGGACCACCCTCGGCCGCCTTCGACTCTTCCCACTTCCGACGCAGGCGCTCCACCGCGTCGTAGGGACTTCCGCCAGACTCCATCGCGGACCCCGTACCGACTTCCTGATCCGACATCGAACTAGCCGCGGACAGGGGTCGCGACGGCCGCCGATCGCACGGCGGCCGGTACCCCGGGCTTCGTCTCAGGTCCTACGCTCACCCACACATTGTGCATCACCGGCGGAAGACAAAGAAACCCGCGCCGTGGCGCGGGTTTCGGTGTGTCTGCTCCTAGATGGCGCGGACGCCCTGGGCCTGCGGGCCCTTCTGGCCTTCGCCGATTTCGAACTCGACGCGCTGTCCCTCCTCGAGGGACTTGAATCCGGAGCCGGAAATCTCGGAGTAATGAACGAAAACGTCGGGACCACCGGCATCCTGCGCGATGAAACCGAAACCCTTTTCGCCGTTAAACCACTTAACACTGCCTTGCGTCATGAACTTTGTATTACTTCCTGTTGAAAGCCGAGCGATCACTGCAACAACTCGTACTCGACACCCACCATGCCACACATTCGGCCCCGCGGCCGCCGAAGGTGAGCCAGCGCACGCCGGAGGGCACGTGGTGTGGGTCCTCAGGGCAGCTGCCGCAGGGCCCGTTCGGCCGCGTTGGCGCCGCACATGCCGTGGGCGCCGGGTCCGGGTGGGGTCGCCGCCGAGCACAGGTAGTGGCCGGGGATGCCGATGTCGTAGGGCTGCAGGGTCTTTCGCGGCCCGAAGATCAATTGCGGGATGTCCTTGGCGCCGGTCATGATGTTGCCGCCGACATAGTTGGGGTTGTAGTCGGCGAATCCCGCAGGGGTGCGGGTGGTCTGGCCGACCACACGATCACGGAAGCCGGGGGCGAAGCGTTCGAGCTGGGCGATGATCGCCTCGGTGGCGTCGCCGGTGTAGCCGTTCGGGACGTGCGCGTAGGTCCACACCGGGTGGACCGAGCCGGCCGAACGCTGGGGATCGGCGAGATATTGCTGGCCGACCAGGACGAACGGGTGCTGCGGCATCCGGCCCGCGTGGATATCGCGTTCGCCCGCGGCGATCTCGGCGAAGGAGCCGCCGAGGTGCACGGTGCCTGCGCGGTGCGCGGCTTCGACGGTCCAGGGGACACCGCCCTCGACCGCGAAGTCGACTTTGAAAGCGCCGGGGCCGTAGCGAAATCGTCGATAGGCGCGGGCGATTCGCGACGGCAGCTGGTCACCGAAGATCTCCGCGACGGCGGTCGGCGCGACATCCCAGATGGTGATGTCCGAAGGCGGGAGGTCGGCCACCGAGCGCACCCGGACACCGGTTTCGATCTTTCCACCGTGATCGGCCAGCGCCGCGGCCAGGCAGTCGGCGATCCGCTGGGAGCCGCCGACCGCGACCGCCCAGCCGTAGCGGTGTCCCGCGGTCAGGATGCCGAGGCCGACGCTGGCGCTCAACGGCCGTTCGAGCGGTTGGAACGCGTGCGCGGCGACGCCGCCGAACAGCGCCCGCCCCGCGTCGGTACGGAAGGCACGCGCGAGCAGGGTGGCGGGCGCGGTCGCCGGAATACCGAAGCGCGCCAGCCGGATCGGATGGCGGGGAATCCGCAGCAGGGGGCGCATGATGTCGGCCCCGGTCTTGTCGTAGCCCGCGACCGAACGCTCGAACAGTGTGCGCCACAGGCGTTCGTCGGCACCGAGTCCCGCGGCGGTCTCGGCGACCGAGCGGTGCAGCACACCCGCGGTGCCGTCGTCGAGCGGATGGACGCAGTCGAGTTCCGACCATGCCCAGCGCAATCCGTACCGTTCCAGATCGACACCGCGCAGGAACGGCGATCCCACGGCCATCGGGTGGATGGCCGAGCAGTGGTCGTGCAGGAGACCCGGCACGATGGCCTCGCTCGAGCGGAGGCCGCCACCGATCGTGTCGGCGGCCTCCAGCACGGTCACGTCCACGCCCGCCCTGGCCAGGGTGAGTGCCGCGGCCAGCCCGTTGGGGCCACTGCCGACCACTGTCGCCGTTGTCATCGACTCGTCCTCTCGTTCACGATGTGATGTGGCACAGCCCTATTCGGCGGGCTGGACCACGGTGTCCTGGTTCGGCGCGACCGCGCCGGTGACGTCTTCACGCCGCCAGGTCACCCGGTGCGGGATGGGCCCGTTCGGCAGCCACGGCAGTGCTTCCACCGCATCGGCGACCTCCCAGGTCCCTCGTTCGAGCACGCCGAGCGCGGCGTCGATCACCAGGTACTCCTGCGTGCTCTTGTGGATCGGCTGCGATTCCACCCACACCACGATCCATTCTCCCGGTGCGAACCCGACGCGCGCCTGCACCGCGTCGATGAGGTCGAGATTGTGCAGGTGGCCGTCGCCGAAGTTGAAGCCGATCAGCGAGTTGCAGGCGAACTCGGCCTCGCGCACCGTCCAGCGGTCGATCTCGGGAAGGTGCTTGTACAGCAGGGAGAACAGGCCACGACCCTGACTGTGCATGGAGCGCCAGGCGATGGTCTGCTGCATGGTGATCTCGGCGACCGCCGGTGGGTAGTCCATGGCCAGCAGCTGGTCGACCTGATTGTCGGCGGGACGGTGCGCGATGGTGTTCAGTTTCGCCTCCGCGCCCGGGGCGAAGGCCCACAGCGCCGAGGCCCAGTTGCCCGCGTACTGGCGCATGGATGGCAGGAACGAGACCAGGTCCGGGCGCAGATTGCCCAGCACCGGGAAGAAGGCGAGCCCGGCGACGACGGCCACCGTCAGCCAGGGCGAGGACATGTCGAAAACGCCGTAGCCCGCGGAGTTCGGGAAGCCGAGGAACAGGAACACGGTCAGGTAGGCGAACAGGATGTTCCATTCCAGCGGCACCGCCAGCGGGAAGGTGGAGGTGATGAACAGGTGGAAGATCACCATCATGACGACACCGGCCAGGGTCAGCCAGTAATTCGTCGAGAACAGCAGCACGATCGGCGTGATCACCTCGACCGCGGTGCCGCCGACGTGCGCCATGAACGAGGCCACTCGCGACGGGCGGATGTCGCGCGGAAAGTCCCGGTAGTGGGCGCGCTTGATCGAGCGGAACGGCAGGAACGGACTGTTGGACATCATCGGCGGCACCACATTCGAGAAGTGCCTGCCGAACTTCGACATGCCCGCCCCGACCCACACGATCACGATCAGTAATTTGGCCGCGATGATCATGTCGGCGAACGGCAGCACCGCGAAGAACAGCAGCGCGGGCAGATACTGCTCCCCGCGGGCCGCCAGGAAGATCGTCTTGTCGCGCAGCCCGCACAGGATGTACAGCACGATCGGCGCGATCAGCAGCGCTGGTCGTACGAGTCCGGAGGTGTTGTCCGGCAACACTTCCAGCAGCGCGGCGGTGGTGCGGCCCGGTGCGACCAGAGCGATCGCCAGCGACGCGAGGAAGCCGAGATACAGGACGACATCGACCGTCGTGCGCGAGTCACCGTTGGTGAACGGCACGCGATACCAGGGCCGAAGCCGGATGCTGCCCCGGCGGGCGAAGTACAGCAGACCGCCGGTCATCGGCTTGAACTTGCCTGCCAGCGGGCCCCAGGACCCCGCGACACCGACCGCTTCGAGCAGCACCGTCCAGAGGACCAGCTTCTGATACACGATCGGCTGGTTCCACCACTGCGCCACATCCCAGAACGGCCCGGCACCCGAGGTCGCGGTGGCGATCAGGACACCGCCGAAGATGTAGAGCACGAGCAGTTTCACGAGATAGATCGTGTGAATCATCTTGGGCGTGCCGAAGCCGTATTCGGCCCAGTGCAATGCCAGCGTCCGAACGCGTTCGCGCAGTGGTAGATCCAAGAATGTCTCGGTATCCACCGGCGGGAAATCGCCTGTCTTGAATCCCATGGCCCGGTTCCTTTCTTCCCTGCTCACGGGCGCGGACGACCGCGACCGAAAGTCTGTCTTTCGTTCGAATTGGGTTGCGGTGCACTACCGCTCAGACGGAGGCGGCCAACGCTCGCAGCCGCTTCTTGTCGATCTTGCCGACCGGATTGCGCGGCAGCTCCGTCACGAGCACGATCGCGGCGGGCACCTTGAACGCGGCGAGCTCGGCGCGGCAGTGGCCGAGGAGTTCGTCGACGGTGACCGCGGACTGCGGGGCGGCCACCACGTGGGCGACCGGTACCTCGCCCAGCACGGGGTCGGGCACTCCGACGACCGCGGCTTCATGCACGGCCGGGTGCCGATAGAGCGCGTTCTCGATCTCCTTGGGGTACAGGTTCTCGCCGCCGCGGATGATCATGTCCTTGATCCGGTCGACCAGGACCAGGTAGCCGTCGTCGTCGAAGTAGCCGACGTCGCCGGTGCGCAGCCAGCCGTCGACCACGGTCTCGGCGGTCTCCCCCGGCTTGCCGAGGTAGCCGCGCATCACGTTGGGACCGCGGACCACGACTTCCCCGGGTTCACCCTGGGCCGCCCGCACACCGTCGGCATCCATGATGGCCACGGCCTGGCCGGGCAGCGGCACCCCGACCGTGCCCGGTTTCCGTTGCCCGGCAACCGGATTGAGGGTCGACGCGCAAGTGCCCTCCGACAGTCCGTAGCCCTCCACGATCGGCACGCCGTAGCGCTGCTCGAAGCGGCCGATGAGCTCGGCGGGCATGGGTGCCGCCCCACAGATCGCCAGGCGCAGCGACGAAACGTCATGGTCCGGGCCTTCGGGCTGGGCCACCAGCATCGCGTAGATGGCGGGGACCGCGGAGAAGTAGGTCGGGCGGACCGCCGCGACCGTGTCGAAGAATCCGGAGGCGGAGAACTTTCCGGCGATCGTGGTGCGGCCGCCGGCCAGCAACGGCGACAACACGCTCACCACGATCCCGTTGACGTGGAACAGCGGCAGGATCAGCAGGCTGTGGTCGGTCTCGTCGAGGCCGAGCGCGTCGATGATCATGGCGCACATGGCGGCGAGGTTGTCGTGGCCGAGCAGAACACCTTTCGGCCTGCCCGTCGTGCCGCTGGTGTAGATGATCAGGGCGAGACCGTCATTCGGCGCGGCCGACGCGACCGGACCCGCGGACTCGGCCAGGGCCGCGACATCGAGGGTGACCGCGGCCCGGCCCGGTTCGCCGATCACCACCGCGGCGCCCGAATCCTCGACCTGGTAGCGGATGTCGTCCTCGGTCAGGCCCGGATTGACCGGCGTGACCGCGGCCCCGAGCCGCCAGGCGGCGAACAGGACGACCACCAGCTCCACCCGGTTGGGCAGTACCACCGCCACCACGTCGTCGGCCCGCACGCCCGCCCGGTGCAGGACCGAGGCGGCGGCGTCGACCCGGGCGCGGAACTGCGCGTTCGACAGGGTGGTGATGTCGTCGGCCACGGCATGCCCGGACGGATCGGCGGTGGCTCTGACCTCGGGTAGTTCGACGATGTGTCGCATGATTCCTCACCGGTGACGAATGTGATCTGAGTTACACAATTCACGGTAGGACGCGGATCCGAGGCCGACTACGGGCCCGCAGCCCAGCGTTGCGCGGCCGTGTTGTGCCACGAGCACAAACGGTGTCGCGCGCCGACACGCCGCGGGTACTGTCTGCGGCCATGGCCCACGACAACGATCCCCTCGTGCGTGCGGTGGCAGGCCGGATCAAGGCGGATCTGCATCATCTGACACCCACGATGACCTCGATGTTCACCCAGGTCATCCCCGAGTTCCGGCACGACGACGAAGTGCGCGCGCTGATGGTGGCCAGCACCGAATCCAACCTCACCGCCATCATCGACATGCTCACCCTGGCCATCGGCATCGACGACATCACCGTCCCGCCTGCCGCCGCGGAGTACGCCCGCCGCTTCGCCCAGCACGGCCTGCCGCTCGAGGCACTGCTGCGCGCCTACCGCCTCGGCGAGAACATGTTCGTGCAGTGGACGATGCAGCTGCTGGCCGAACAGAATCCCGCCACCGACGTCGCCCTGGCCACCGCGGCGCGCATCGCCGACATCGTCAACAGCTACATCGACCAGGTGATCGAGGGCCTGATCGACATCTACGAGAGCGAGCGCCGCCGGTGGGACGCGCGCACCGACGCCGCCCGCGCCGCCCAGGTCCGTGCCGTGCTCGACGCCGACGACCTGGACGTGCCCTCGGCCGAACAGATGCTGTCGACCTCGCTGCGCGGCTGGCACCAGTTCGCGATGCTGTGGACACCGCTGGGCACGCGCGATCCCGGCGGCACGCTGCGCGCGGGCACCGCCCTGCTGGCCGCCGCGACCGGTAAGACGCCGATGACCGTCGAGGTCGACGATCACCACCGCTGGGTGTGGATCTCCTCGGTCGCCCGACCGGCGCCCGATACCGACAAGCTCGCCCGCGAACTCCGCTCGCACCCGAATCTGTCCATCGCCCTTGGTGATCCGGCCACCGGCCTCGACGGTTTCCGGCAGACCTTCCGCGACGCGCAGCTCGCTCGCGCCGTCGCGCTGACCGGACCGCGAGGCGGACTCACCGTCCACTCCGAGGTGGCGCTGTCGGCCCTGTTCACCGACCGAGTCCCCACGGTGCACGCCTGGGCGGTGCGGGTGCTCGGCGCACTGCTCGGCCCGGACGAGGGCACCGCGCGGCTCCGCGAGACGGTCCGCGTGTTCCTCGACGCTCGCGGCAGTTACACCGATGCCGCTGCCCGGCTGCACGTCCACAAGAACACCGTCCACTACCGAGTCCGCAAGGCCGAGGAGCTGCTCGGACATCCCCTCGGTGAGCGCAGGCTCGACATCGAGGTCGCCCTCCTGACCTGCGCCCAACTGGGGATGCCCGAGAGCGGCACCGACCGGGGGCGATGATCGACGTCAGCTCGCGGGTGACTCGGCCAACTCGGCGCTGCGCCAGATGCTGTGGGAGTACTTGTCGTAGAAGGATTCCGGTTCCGTCGCGGCGGCCGTTCCCGGCGTCGCGACACCGGCGAAGTACAGGTCCCTGGCGATCGCGGTGACCAGCCGGGGAACGCCGGTGCCCAGGCTGGGAATGTCACCGACAGGGCGACCGAAGCTCTGCGCGGCGGACGCGGCGAACACGTGGATGTCGGCGAGCCACGGCGCCCGGCCCGGTGTCTTCGCCGTCAGTTCGTAGCCCGGGCCCAGATAGGGGGCCCGGCCCTGTGCTTCGGAACGCTGTTCGGCGGGTGGCTCGTAGATGTCGCTCCACAGCGCGATCTCCGGTGCGAGCGTGGTCAGTTCGGTGCGGGTCGCGGGGTCGTACTGGTAGCCGGTGCCCGCGATCACGAAGTCGAAGGTGTGCACACCGTCGGCGGCACGCACCACCACCCGCCCGTCCTCGGCGCGCAGTTCCTGCCACGGCGCGTCCAGATGCAGCGCGAAATTCGGGAACTCGAGCACTCGCGACACCGAGTCCCACGGGCTCGACGCGCCCTTGCGCGCGAACGCCAGCCGGCTCTTCCAGCGGACCGCGTCCGACTGCAGGTGGAAGTTCTCCACCGCGCCGAAACCGGGCGGACTGCCCTTCGTCGGCTGGATGACCAGTTCCGACCTGCGAGAGAACAGGTGCACTTCGGTGGCGCCCGCCTCGAGCGCGACCGCCGCGGCGTCGAGCGCCGACGCACCGGCCCCGAGCACACCCACGGTCCGACCGGCCAGCGACTCGGCGTCGATGGCCTGCCCGGTGTGGGCGTAGAGCCCGGCAGGCAGCGCGTCGAAAATGGCCGGAACATTCGGTCCGCCGCTGCCTTCGACACCGGTGGCGAACACCACCTTGCGCGCGGTTTCCACCCGCTCGACGCCGTCGGCCACCAGCGTGAGCTCGAAGGCGTCCCGGCCGCGCGCCAAGTCGGTCAGCCGGGTGCGGTAACGCACCTCGATCCCGGTCTGCCGCCGGAACCACGCGAGGTATTCGGCCCAGTCGGTCCGGGCGATCCGGCCGATCGCGTCGAACGCCTCGGTGCCGTGCAGACCCTCGTACCAGGCGCGGAAACCCAGCGCGGGGATGCCGAGTTCGGGTCCGGACCGGTCCTTCGGCGTGCGCAACGTCCGCATCCTGGCCAGGGTCGACCACACGCCCGCGGAGGTTTCGTCGTCCGCGGCGTCGAGCACCGTCACGTTCGTGATCCCGGCCCGGCGCAACGCGAACGCGATGGCGATCCCACTCTGCCCACCACCGATCACCGCGACATCGTGATCCACGCCGGGAATCGGCACCACCCAGTTCGCCGGATCGGCGCCGAGCAGCCGCAACTGCTCGGCCGCGGCCCTGTCGACGAATTCCTGTTTGCCCATGGTGCCACCATCTTTCGGTTCAGTCCGTCCCTGTGCGCAGGGTCTCCGGACATCAGCGACGGTAGCCCGTTCGTCGCCACACCCCGATAGATAGAACAGCGCTGAGTCCTATTCCTTCGGATCAAGCGGTCGATCGGCGCTGTAGCCCACTACAATTGGCACCTGGTCGGTCGCAACCTCGACAACCGAGGGTCCGAGTACCCCGACGGAAAGGCGATCCAGATGCGAACGTTTGCTCTCCTCGCCGGTCTCGCCGCACTCGGTGTGGCACTGTTGGTCGACAATTGGCATCCGGTACGCGCCATCGCCTACGCCGTCGGCTGGGCACTTGCTGCGGCGATCCTGTTGGCCTCCCGCCGACGAGCCGCAGGATAACGCCTCGACCCGAGGCTCGCGGTCCATTACGTCGCCATCCGGAAGAGGGATGGTGACCTGGAGTTCATCCCACTCCGACGTGCACCGCCCCGGCTAGTCCAGTCCACAACCTCATCCGATCATCGTCGGGTCGCCCCGACCTCACCGCAATCGAATTCCGGCGCCCATCGTGCCCGAGTCTGCCCGCACCCGGGAAGACGTCCAATCATGCTCAGTTTCAATCCCTTTCAACGGCTTCGCGTCTCGGAGCGCTGTCGGCACTTCCCAGCAGGTCATGGACTACAGGGACACCTTCCAGCAAATCAGAAACACAGGTTAGGCTAACTTGATTTCTTTATGATGGTCCAGAGTAGGGCGGTAGAGCGCATGGCATCGACGACGCAACAGGGATGGCAACGGAAGCGGGGTCTTCGGGTCCGGCGATGGACGGCCGTCGGCGTGATCGGAGCCCTCGCGCTGACCGTGGGGTGCTCGAACCGGGAGGCGCAGACCGAGGCCGTGGGTGGTGCGGGGGCGCTGACTCTCGTGGACCAGCGTGGGCAGACCGTCACGCTGGACGGGCCCGCCGACAAGGTGGCGTTCACCGTGATGCCCGCACCCTCGATCTTCGCCGCGGTGGACCGCAGCTACGACCGGATCGTCGGGATCAATCAGTCGACGCTGGTGGCCAACCGGGGTGGCATGTTCGCGACCATGTTCCCCGGCTCGGCGGAGTCACCGACTGTCGCGGGCAGCGATTTCATTCCGAATCTCGAGACGCTGTTGCACATCGACCCCGATGTCGTGATCCAGTGGGGTGACCGGGGTTCCGACGTGATCGCGCCGATCGAGTCGGCGGGCTTCCCGGTGGTGGGGCTGAAGTACGGAACCCAGGACGACCTCGAACAGTGGATCACCCTGTTCGCGCAAATCGCGGGCAAGCCGGACCGTGGCCGGCACCTGGTCGACTGGCAGCGCGCCGAGCAGGCCGAGATGCGCACGCGGGTGGCCGAGCAGCAGGGCCCGCGGCCGCGGGCGATGATCCTGTCGCGCACCGGTGACACCTACAGCACCACCAGCGCCAAGGGATACGACGGATTCCAGTTCGACCTGGTCGGCGCGGACCTGGTCACCAAGGGCTTCGTCTCCGACTCCGGGCAGGTGGGTCCGGAACAGATCCTGTCCTGGAACCCCGAGGTCATCATGCTCAGTGGGTTCGACGAGAGCACTCCCGCCGACATCTACGCCGACCCTCGGCTGGCGAATGTGAGCGCGGTCCAGAACAAGCGCGTCTACAAGACCCCGCTCGGCGGCTACCGGTGGCAGGTGCCCAGCGCCGAATCGCCGCTCATGTGGGGTTGGATGAACCGGATCCTGTACCCGGGCGCGCGCGATGGGCAACTGCGCGAGGACATCCGCGCCGGGTTCGACGATCTGTTCGGCTACCGGATCAGCGACGACGAGATCGACCAGGTGCTGCGTCTGGATCTGAACAAGGACGCCGCCGGGTATGACCAGTTCCTCCGTTGACCGGGTGGCGGCGTCGGAGGATCCGGCGCCGCCACGGACGAGGTTCGATCGGCGGACGCTGGCGGTTCCGGGTTTCCTCGTCCTGTTGATCGTCGTGGCGATCGGCGCGCTGGCCGTCGGCCGCTACGCCGTGCCGCCGAACGAGATCATTCGCATCCTGCTGGGGCAGTTCCTGCCGATCGCGCAGACCTGGTATCCGCAGGAGAGCACGGTGGTGCTGGATGTGCGACTTCCGCGCGTGCTGTTGTCGGTCCTGTTGGGGGCGGGGCTGGCGCTCACCGGTGCGGTGATGCAGGCCGTGTTCCGCAATCCGCTCGCCAGCGCCCAGGTGCTCGGGGTGTCCTCGGGCGCCTCGTTCGGCGGCGTCATGGTGCTGCTCACCGGCGTCGGCGGCGCCGCGCTGGTCGGCGGCGCGTTCCTCGGCGGCGTCGCGGCCCTGGTGCTGGTAGTGACGATCGCCCGGGCGGTGCCGGGAGCGCCGCTGTTGATGATCGTGCTCGGCGGCACCGTGGTCGGCGCGATGTTCCAGGCGATGGTCTCGTTCATCACCTATATCGCCGACCCCTACAGCGAACTGCCCTCGATCGTCTTCTGGCTCATGGGTTCGCTGGCGACGGCCAGCTACACGAAGGTGCTGACCGCGGCGATCCCGATCGTCGTGGCGGGACTGGTGGTGCTCGCGCTGCGCTGGCGGCTGAACATTCTCGCGATGGGCGACGAGGACGCCACCGCGCTGGGGCTGAAGCCACGGCGGCTGCGCAACCTCCTGCTGGTGTGCGTCGCGCTGATCACCGCGGGATCGGTCTCGGTCGCCGGGGTGATCGGCTGGGTGGGACTGGTCGTCCCGCACCTGGTGCGGATGATGGTCGGCACCGACAACCGGATCGTGCTGCCGGCCAGTGCCCTGCTCGGCGCCATCTACCTCACCCTGATCGACACCCTCTCGCGCACGATCAGCACGGCCGAGATCCCGATCGGCATCCTCACCGCCATCATCGGCGCACCGTTCTTCGTCGCGCTGCTGATCCGCAACCGGCGCCGCCTGTGGGGTTCCGATGATTGAGGCGAACTCGCTGTCGTTCCGCTATTCGGCCAAGGGACCGTGGATCTTTCGCGATGTCTCGGTCCGCGCCGAGGCGGGCCAGGTCTTCGCGGTGCTCGGACCGAACGCGCGCGGCAAGACCACGATGCTCAAATGCCTGGCCGGAATCACCCGGCCGGTGACCGGTTCGGTCGCGACGACCGGCGCCGTGGGCTACGTGCCGCAGAGCCATGCGGTGGTGTTCTCGTTCTCGGTGCTCGACATGGTGCTCATGGGCCGGGCCAGGACGGTGAAGATCTACAGCACGCCGACCACGGTCGATCGCGCGGCCGCGCGGGAGTCGCTGCGCCGGGTGGGCATTTCGCATCTGGCCGACCGCGACTACACCGGGCTCAGCGGCGGCGAACGTCAACTGGTGCTCATCGCGCGTGCCCTGGTCTCGGACTGCGACACGATCGTGCTCGACGAGCCCGCCGCCGCCCTCGACCTGCGCAATCAGGCTAGGGTGCTGACCGTGCTCCGCGCGCTGGCCGACGACGGGATGGCGGTGGTGATGACCACCCACCACCCCGATCACGCACTGCACGTGGCCGAACGGTCGATGCTGATGGTGAGCGCCGACGACCAGCGGATCGGCCCGACGCGCGAGTTGCTCACGGGTGAACTGCTCTCCGAGATGTACGGGGTGCCCATCGTCACCGCCGATATCGAAACACCCAGTGCGACAAGGCGCCTGACCGTGCCCGATTTCGGACGGGGAATCGCGTGACGGTGCTGAAGGCCCTGATGGTCCCCCGCGACGGCGAATCGGTCGACGGCTTTCGGGAAGTCGATGTCTACGATCTGCCGACCGCCTGCGACAGCACCGTCACCGGCGTGTATCTGACCGGTGATGTCGATCAGGAGTATCTGCTCGAGCAGCGGCCGTTCCTGGATTCGTTCGTCACCGGCGGCGGGCGTCTCGTGATCAACGGACACGTCCAGCGGAAATTCCTGGCCGGACTGACCATCTGGCGCAAGCTCGCCTTCCGCAACCCCCGTGATCTCGCGCTGACTCGCGTCACGGACCATCCCGTGTGGTCGGGCACCGATCCGAAGTCCTTCCTGTACAGCACCGGAACACCCGGACCGGTGCCGTTCGAGGAACTCGAACGGATCGGCGTGGCAGGTTTCTACGGGCGCGGCTGGTACGCGGGACTCCCCGAAGGCGCACGGGTGGTGCACACTCTCGGCACCACCTTCGCGCCGATCGACTACGACTACCCGCTCGGTGCGGGGCGGGTCCTGGTGCACGGCGGCAACGATCTGCTGCAGTTCGCCACTGCCGCCCGTGGGACCGAGCGGTTGCGCACCCAGCTCGTGCGCTGGCTGGAGGGTCACGATGACTGACTCCCCCGCCGCCTGCTCGATCGTGCTGTTGCACGGCGGCAGCCACGCGCAGCTCGCCACGCTCGCCGACCCGGCGCTGGCGCCGTATCGGATCCGCCCGATCCATCTGCGAACCGGCACGCCCGATCAGCTCGCGCACGCCGAGGTGATCGTGATCGCCGACCGGCTGCGCCCGGAACTGTTGCGGCACTGGACCGCCGGGATCCTCGCCGCCCTCGATCGAGGCGCGACCGTGGTGATCTTCGGCGTGAACGCCGTGGAGGAATGGGTGCCCGGTGTCCGGCTGGAGAGCCGCCCGACGGTGTTCTGGTGGTGGCGGACCGGTGAGGACCACCGCCTGCGCACCCGTGCCCCGGACCATCCCGCCTGGCGGTTCTTCGCCGAGCGCGCCGTGATCTGGCACTACCACGGTGTGCTCGAGCCGCCGCCCGGCGCGGTGAGCCTGGTCGATCTGCACACCGAGGACGGCGACCGCGACGGCTCGATCCTCTATCTCGACGAGCAGTCGACGCCCGGTCGCCTGCTGGTCACCACCATGGACCCGGTGTATCACCACGGGTCCGGATTCATGCCCGGTGCGACGCAACTGCTCTATTCCACGCTCTACTGGGCCACCGCAGGCCGGAGGAAGACATGCTGACAGTCCTCGAATCGGGCACGCCGATCGAATTCTCGTTCACCGACCTGATGAAGTATCACGGCCCGCACTTCCCCGGCGGGGTGGCGCACGCGTACTGCGCGATGCGCCACGCCGTCGCGCTGCTCGGTCCCGTCGAGCGCCGCGAGGTCACCGTTCGCACCGCTTTTCCGGGCCCTGGCGGCCGGGACGCGATCGAGATGGTCTTGCGGGCCGTCACCGGCGACCGCTTCGTCGTCGCTCCCGAACTCACCGCGACCGACCGCGGCACCACCCTGGCCCGCTACGTGTGGGAATTCCGCTATCGCGACCGCACCGTCCTGCTGCGGTTGCGCGACGCGGGGTTCGTCACCGATGAATTCATCGAGCTCGGTGCCCGTCGTGACCGCACCCCGGCAGACGAGGAACGACTGACCGTCCTGAAACAGGAGATGACCGATCGGCTCCTCGCCGGTGCGGTCGGCGAGGTCTACGAAGAGGTGCCGCAGCCGACCCGCTGAGCCGAGGCCGAACTGCTTCAGACCTCGATCGCCAAGCGGGTGATCAGGCCGTCGACGTGTTCGAACTGGTAGCGCAAGGTCACGGTGGAGCCGGGGAAATCACCGTCGAGGCGCACCTGGACGGTCGTGTGGGTGTCGTCGATGATCCGCTGTCCGACGCGGGTACTGGTGTAGGTGTACTCGGTCGACGAGTGCGCGATCCAGGTGCTGATCGCATCGATGCCCTCGTAGGTGTTGCCGTCGTCGCGCACAGTCGCATCGGTCGCGAAAACAGCGGTGGCGTCGGTATGGCGCTGCGCGTCGCGGGCGTCGAGATACGCGGTCACCACGTCCGGCAAGGCGGCGGGGAGATACTCGGGGAAGGTCTCGGTCATGGCTTCTCCCTCTTCTGTGGATGCTTCGGCATGGTCCCATCGGTCAAATAACTGCTATTTTAGCAGTAACCGTACCGGCCGAAACCAAGGAGATTCCCCATGCCCGCACGCGTTCGGGTCGAGGATCGCGAGTGCCCGTTGTCGACGGCGATGTCGTATGTCGGCGAGTGGTGGACGATCCTGATCCTGCACGACTGCTTCGACGGGTACACGCGCTTCGATCAGTTCGAGGCGAACATCGGCCTGTCCTCGAGCATGCTCACCACCCGGCTGAAGGCATTGGTGGACAACGGCATCCTCACGAAGCGGGCCTATCAAGAGCGTCCGGTGCGACACGAGTACGTGCTGACCGATTTCGGACGGTCGCTGCGCCCCGTCCTGGTCGCCATGGCCGCCTGGCGCAACGCACAACTCGCGCCCGGGGAGCGGGCGATGATCCTCGTCGACGCCGAGACCGGCCGCGAAGTGGAGCCCGCCGTCATCGACCCCGGCACAGGACTGGCCGTCTCGGATCCACGTTTCGCCTTCACCGCGGGGCCGGCCGCCGGTGCGCAGATGCGCGCGCGATACGCGGAGTAGCCCCGCCTGCCCGCGCACCACAAGGTGGCCGCGCGGGCAGTCCGGGGTTCAGCGGGTGGCGATGATGGCCGAGCCGTGGCCGAACAGGCCCTGGTTCACCGCGATACCCGCGCTCGCGTCGTCGACCTGGCGGCCCTCCGCCTGGCCGCGCAGCTGCCAGGTGAGTTCACAGACCTGGGCGATCGCCTGCGCGGGGATCGCCTCACCGAAGCAGGCGAGGCCGCCGCTGGGGTTCACCGGCACCTGGCCGCCCAATGTCGTTGCGCCACTGCGCAAGAGCTTTTCCGCGCCGCCCTTTTCGCAGAGCCCGATGTCCTCGTACCAGTCCAGTTCCAGCGCCGTGGACAGGTCATAGACCTCGGCGAAGGACAGGTCGGAAGGGCTGAGACCGGCCTCTTCGTAGGCGGCGTAGGCGACGGCGGAACGGAACTCGCGCGAGGGCGGTTCGACGGCGACCGCGGAGTCCGTCGCGAAATCCGGTAGGTCGAGCACTGTTTTCGGGAACGTCGGCGTGACCGTCGACAGCGCCCGGATGCGCACCGGATCGGCGATGCCGTGCCGCCTCGCGTAGTCCATCGAGGTCAGCACCAGGGCGGCACCGCCGTCGCTGGTGGCGCAGATGTCGAGCAGCCGCAGCGGGTCGGAGACGATCGCCGAGGCGGCGACCTCCTCGGCCGAGACCTCTTTGCGATAGCGGGCGTACGGGTTGTTCAGGCCATGTTTGGCGTTCTTGACCTTGACCGCGGCGAAATCGTCGAGGGTGGCACCGTGCAGCGCCATCCGCCGCCGGGCATACAGCGCGAAATAGATGGGGTTCGTGGCGCCGAGCAGGTGGAAACGCAACCAGTCCGGATCGTCGCGGCGTTCGCCGCCGACCGGCTGGAAGAAGCCCTTCGGAGTGGTGTCCGCGCCGACCACCAGCGCCACATCGCACAACCCGGCCAGGATCTGGGCGCGCGCGTTGGCGATGGCCTGGGCACCGGAGGCGCAGGCGGCGTAGCTGCTCGAAATCCGCGCGCCCGTCCAGCCCAGCGCCTGGGCGAAGGTCGCGCCCGAGACGAAACCGGGGTAGCCGTTGCGGATCGTGTCGGCGCCGGCGATGTAGCCGACATCGCGGTGGTCCACCCCGGCATCGGCCAGTGCCGCACGCGCGGCGACCAGACCGTATTCGACGAAGTTGCGCCCCCACTTACCCCACTGGTGCATGCCTGCACCGAGTACGGCGATATCGCGATCACTGGTCATCGACGGGCCTCCACATCCACACGGTGTGCTCCGCTTCCTCGTCCTCGTACAGCACGCCGAGGGTCAGTTCGACGGGCATGCCGACGGCCAGGTCGTCCACCGTCAGGCCGCGCACGACCTGCCCGAGAATCACCATCTGCTCGACCTCGAGCTCCACCGCCGCGACGACATACGGCACGAACGGCTCGGGCGAGACATAGGGCGGGGGCGGCTTGTAGCGGGCGTCCGCGTACGACCAGATCCGGCCGCGGGTGGAGAACAGGTACTCGACGAGCTCGGAGCCGTCTCGAGCACCTGCGCACTGCGGGTTCCGGCAGGCCAGCGCGTTCCGCGGGAAATACGGTGTACCGCAGGCAGTACAGCGACTTCCCCGCAGGCGCACCGTGCCGTCGTCCGCGGTGAACCAGTCGGCCACGGCAGGGCGTTGTTCTTTCTGCACGAGCCCGACGTTATAGGAACACGTTCTACTTTGGGGCGGAAACCCGCGTCATCGGCGCGGGTGCACGGGTACGGTGAGACCGAATCGAGGAGGCGACGACATCCTCGGGTCGAGCTGGAGTACCAGGACGCGATGGGCACCGAAGTCATTGAGCCACAGGCGATTCGCAACGTCACGATCGTCGGGGACCCCGAGGAGACGAAACGGGTCCTCGACCGTCTGACCGGCCGTTTCGCCGAGACCGCAGCCGACACCACGGCCACGATCCGGTGGACGACGGACCACATCGATCACACGATTCGCCTCGCCGTGCTGTCGAGCCACGCGCCCATCGCCACGCTGGAACGTGCCATCAGGGTGGCCGATGGGGTGATCGCGGTCATGAACGCGGCGGTGCGGCGCGCTCCCCGGCTCGAGACGATCCTGCGCGTCGCCGACGACCACCAGGTCGCCCGGCTGTGCCTGGTGACCGGATTCGACCACCCCGGCGCGGACTTCGACCGTTGCGTCCGCACGATCGCGGACACGCACGGCGCGGTGCCATTGACGCTGCATATTCCGCACGGCACCGGCTCCGAATTCGACGGCGTCATCGATCTGATCCCGATGTGGGCGCTCGAACCGATGGCGGCCGAGTTCTACGGGGATCACTGGCAAGCCGCCGAGAAGTGGTACCGCGTGCTCGTGGACGCGGTGATGGAACAGGACGCCGAGCCGTGGGACCGAACCCTCGGCTCGCGCGCAATCCCACCCGCGCGGTTGTATGACCGCGTCCGTCATCTCACCCACCTCGGCGAGGTCGTACCCGTCCTGTGCGATGCGGCCCCCTGGAGCGACATCGCCCCGTTCCTGGATGCCATCGTCCGGTATCTGCCGTCACCGATGCACGTCTGCCAGCCGGAACACGTCCTCGACTACTGACGAACACAGTCGACGAGGAACTAACTACCACTGGTAGTGTCGGTGTTCTCGGATCCGCAACCGCCCTCCCTGTTTCAGGAGGAGGCGCAAGATCTCCGCTTTCTCGTTGGAGGGTCTTGCCATGGGTGACATCGATCGAATCACGAACGCGTCCCGTCCCACACTGCATCTGTTGACCGCGGTCGAAGCCAGGAAGCAGGCAGGCAGCAGCCCCACGGGGCTCATCGGGCGGCGCGTCGCCGCTCAGCTGCTGGCCGCAGGCGATCGGGTACGTGTGCTCGCCGAGCCGGGCCAGGTGACCGGTTGGCCCGAAGGGGTCGAGGTCGTCGAGGGCTCCATCACCCGGCCGCTGGAGTACACCGAGGTCTTCACCGGGGTCGAGGGCGTCTTCCTCGCCGGAGCGGTGCCGACCACGGTGCGGGACGCGCTGGCGGCCGCCCGGGCTGCCGCGGTGCGGCGGATTGTCGTGCTGTCCTCGCACGGGCCGGAGTACGAGCAGGAATATCCGCCGGAGACGTGGTTCTGGCTCGCCATCGAACGGGCCGTCGAGCGGTCGGGGATGGAGTGGACCCATGTTCGCCCGTCGGCGGTGATGGGTGCGGTGATCGAGGGCACCTACCCGGCCACGGGATCGGACTGGCCGGACACGGTCCGGGCCGGACACGGCGTGCGGGAACCCTTCCTCGACGGCGGCCACTATCCCTTCATCCACGAGGACGATCTGGCCGCCGTCGCGGTCGCGGCACTGCGCGTCGACGACTACGTGGGCGATGTGCTGGAGGCGGTCGGCCTGCCGATCAGCACCCGGTCGCGCGTGGCCGGTATCGCCGCGGCGATCGGCCGCGAGATCGCCGCGGTCGAGGTGAGCCCGGAGGTCGGTCGCGCGAATTGGCAGCGGCGTGGCTGGCCCGACGACGGCATCGAGGTGACGCTCTACGCCCTCGCCGAGTACGGCGCCCAGCTCGCCGAGCTCACCCAGTGGACCCTCGACCAGCGGCCATCCGTGCCGGAGATCATCGGCCGTCCACTCCGCGGCTTCGACGACTGGGCGCGCGAGCACGCCGACCTGTTCCGTTGAACGCCCGGCACGCGGCACCCCGTTTCAGGGGACGAGCTTGCCGAGGATGTCTCGCAGGGCGGCGCGCTCGTCGTCGGTGAGGCGGGCGAAGAATTCGTCGGCTTCCTTCGTCCTGGCCGCGGCCAGCGTGCCGAGGGTGCGCTCGCCCAGCGCGGTCACCGCCACGAGAATCGCACGGCGGTCGGTCGGGTCCGGCTTGCGGGTGACCAGTTCCGCCTTCTCCAGCGCGTCCACCACCTCGGTGGCCGAGCGGGGGCTGATGCGCAACGCGTCGGCGACGGCCGAGAGGCGCAGGCCGTCGTGTTCACCGGTCACGCGCAGCGCGCGGGCCTGGTGCGGGGTCAGGCCCATCGGCGCGTACGCCGCCGCCCAGCGCCGACGGAGCGTCCTGGCCACCTGCATCACGAGGTCGCTCTCGTTGTCGGGCATAAAACTCGCCTCTCCTTTTGTTTACATAACCAGATAGTGAGGTAACCTCAGCATAACGCACAGCCCAAAGGGGGTTGCACATGGAAGACCGAGAATCTCCCCGCGGCGGCCGTACCCGCCGCCCCGACCCGGCCGACCGCGCCCAACTGCGCGAGTCCCCCGTGTCCCTGCGCCGGATCGCCGCGCTCTTCGCGCCGTTCCGGCTTCAGCTCATCATGCTGACCGTCCTGATCGTGGCGGCCTCGACGATCAGCCTCGCCTCGCCGTTCCTGCTGCGGATGGTGATCGATGACGCGCTGCCGCACCAGAACGTCGCGCTGCTGCTCTGGGCCGTGGGCGGCATGCTCGCCGTCGCCGTGCTCACCGCGGTGCTCGGTGTCTGGCAGACCCTCATCTCCACCACCGTCGGACAGCGGGTCATGCACGCCCTGCGTACCGACGTCTTCCGCCATCTGCAACGGCAGTCGCTGGCGTTCTTCACCCGCACCCGCGGCGGCGAGGTCCAGTCCCGGCTGATCAATGATGTCGGCGGCATGCAGTCGGTGGTCACCAGCACCGCGACCGCCATCGCCAGCAATGTCACCATCGTGGCGGGCACGGCCATCGCGATGGCCGTGTTGTCGTGGCGGCTGTCGCTGCTGTCGCTGGTGGTGCTGCCGCCGGCGATCTGGCTGACCCGGCGGGTCGCCCTGATTCGCCGAGACATCACCGCCGAGCGCCAGCGCCACCTCGCCGACCTGCACGGTCAGGTCGAGGAGGGGCTCTCGGTGAGCGGCGTGCTGCTGGGCAAGACGCTCGGCACCGGCCCCCTGGCCTCGGCCCACTTCGAGAAGACCTCGCACGACCTGGTCGGCCTCGAGGTGCGCTCGCGCCTGGCCGGTCGTTGGCGGATGGCCACGATGAACATCGTCTTCGCGGCCATCCCCGCCGTCATCTACCTCGCCGCCGGGCTCCCGGCGACCAGCAGCGGCATGACGATCGGCACACTGGTGGCCTTCACCAGCCTGCAGGCCGGGCTCTTCCGGCCGCTGATGAGCCTGCTCAACGTGGGTGTCGAAGTCACCAGCTCGATGGCGCTGTTCAGCCGGATCTTCGGTTACCTCGATCTTCCGGTCGAGATCGACGAACCCGCCCGGCCGATCGACCTCGACCCGCGCGATGTCGTCGGTGAGGTCCGGTTCGAGCACGTCGGTTTCCGCTACGACGCCGCCGGACCTGATGTCCTCGACGACGTCTCCCTCGTCGTGCCCCCCGGTTCGACGCTCGCCCTCGTCGGCGAAACCGGTTCCGGCAAGACCACTCTCGCCTCCCTGGTCGCGCGGCTGCACGACGCGACCGGCGGTCGGGTGAGCATCGACGGCGTCGATGTGCGCGACCTCGAGCTGGGCACCCTCGCCCGCATCGTCGGCGTCGTGTCCCAGGAGTCGTACCTGCTGCACACGACCATTCGCGAGAACCTCCGCTACGCCAAGCCCGGCGCCACCGACGCCGAGATCGAGCGCGCGGCCCGGGCCGCCCAGATCCACGAGCTGATCGCCTCGCTGCCCCAGGGCTACGACACCGTGGTCGGATCGCGCGGTCACCGGTTCTCCGGCGGCGAGAAGCAGCGCATCGCCCTGGCCCGCACGCTGTTGCGCGATCCGCGCGTACTGGTGCTCGACGAGGCGACCAGCGCCCTCGACAACGAGACCGAGCGTGCGGTGCAGGCCGCCATCGATGTGGTCGCCCAGGGCCGCACGGTCATCACGATCGCGCACCGGCTGAGCACCATCCGCGAGGCCGACCAGATCGCCGTACTCCACCACGGCCGGGTCGTCGAACTCGGCGACCACGCGACGCTGGTCGACGGCGGGGGACGCTACGCCCGGCTGCACGGCAGCGCCGAGATCGTGGCGGCCTGAGAAACAATCGCACCGGCAGCGATGAGTTCTCCGGCGACGCTCCGTCCTAACTGTTGACCGCGCCACCCACCCAGCGCGCACGACACGAAGGACAAGACGATGACCACTTCCACTCCCTCCGCGAACATCGCCAACGGCTCCACCTACCAGCCCGGCAAGGTCCGCAACCGCGTCCTGTGGACGCTGCAGATCGTGCTCGGCCTGTTCTTCATCATCGCCTCGGGCGGACCGAAGCTCGTCATCCCGAACACCCTGATGGAGAACCCGCCGGAGAACCTGACCATCCCGATCGGGCTGCTCATCTTCATCGGCGTCGTGGAGGTGGCGGGCGGTATCGGCCTGCTGGTACCGCGGCTCAGCGGCCTGGCCGCGGCCGGGCTGTCGGTGCTCACCGTGCTCGCCGCCGCGACGCAGGCCTTCATCGCCGACAAGCCCGCGATGGCGATCTTCCCGCTGGTCCTGGCCGCGATCTTCGCCTGGATCGCCTACGAACGCCGCGCCACCATCACCTCGCTGCTGCGGTGAGCGGATCACCGTCGCGATGAGATCACCGGACGTCGAGTCCGGTGATTTCGCGTGTTCGCGGGCCGAACGGTGGGTTCGGCCCGCGACGTGCTGCCGTCAGCTGTCGACGACCACGGTCATTCCGGCCACCTCGGTCGGCGCCGTCGACGGGTCGAGTCCACGCACCGCGATGCCGTACAGACCGCTCGGGGCGCCTTCTTCGAAACGCACCTCGGCGCCGGGCAGCGCGACCGTGGACCCGCTGACGGGGCACTCGAGGAAATCGGCGAGCAACTGCGCATCGGCCTCGGGCTCGGCACTGCGAACTAGGAGCGCGACCAGGTCGGGACGACCCTCGAACGTGATGCCCTCCTTCGCCCGGTACTCGGCGCGCATACGGCCGATCTCGGCGCGGGGCGGATCATAGGTGATGAAGAACGGGAAATACGCGGGCGCGTCGCGAACGAACACCTCGACGAACCCCACGTTCCGGTCCTCGAAACGCACCTCGATGTCGTCCACTTCCCGACCGGCCGCCCGCAACCGCGCCGCGGTCGCCCGCGCGTCCGGTACGTCGACGGCGAAGGTCAAGAGGCCGGGTGCGCGCAGGGTGTCGATCGCGGGCTTCAGGATCTCCAAGCTGTCCGCGTACTTGGAAGTCGCCACCGCATCCCAGTCGTCCACCACGGCCAGCTCGACATATCGCTCGTCATCGACACCCCAGGCGGCATTCCGGAACCCGGGCATGGTGAGCGCCGCATGCGTCGGCAGTCCGAGCGCGTCATAGGACGCCATGACGTCCTCGAGATCGCTCACCCAGTGGATGAGATGGTCGAAGGTGGCAGCGTGGTCTGGCATTGGCCCTCCCGAGCGACAATCGAAGTTAGGTGATACTAACTCGCGGGGAGCGACCAGTGGGGGTCCAGGTGGGCGGGCGGCGCGGTCTGCGGTCCGGCCGCCCGGCCCGTTGATCAAGGTACCAATATTGTTGCCCTACAACATATTCGGAACAGTGAGGGATAAGTCTCACACCGGACGGTGGCGGATGTCGGGCTTGCGGAGGGGTTCGCTGACTCGCGGGTCCGGAGCCGGGGCGACCACTCGGTCGTCGACGACGGCAGCCCGATCCGGCACGACGGTCGCTTCGCGGCGGGCGAAGGCGATGTCACGTTCGGTGCGGACCGACAATCGGCCGAGGGAGGTCGCGGCGAAGAACAGGATCAGGGCGCCGAGGCCGTAGAAGAACGTGAGGTGCAACAGGGCGCGTTTCAGGTCGGAGGTGGCGACCGGCTCGCCGACGCTGCCGAGACGGAGGAGGTCGGCCAGGAAGGGCCCGATCACGAACCACACGCCCGCGGCGACGGCGAGCCAGCCGCCGAAACTCGCGACGACGCGGTTTCTGCTCATGAGCATGAGCAGACCGCCGATGATCGCGACGACACCCGGCAGTACCTGCAGCCAACCGCGGGCCGACGTCCACACCCACGGATCGTCCGGGGTGAAGGCGAAGCTGAAATACGGCCCGATGAAGGGGATGAGCGCGCCCCAGGCGCCCAGGAGCAATACCGCCAGACCGCCCAGCGCGCCCCGGCTGCGGGGAATCCGCAGCCGCCCGACTTTCTCGGTGGAGACATTCTCTTCGACGTAACTCATGACGCCTCCGTTCATCGACAAAGAGATGTGCGTCGCGATTACCCCGTAAATCCCCGGATACGCACCGGCTGTGCGCCCAGGTCAGCGGGTGGGGCACGGCGCGTCGGGGGCTGACATCGCACCTCGGGCCCGGCGCTGCGACATGATCCACCGGGATGATGGTGGGATGACCGAGAGGGTGAGTACATGCGCGGGTTGCTGATACTGATCGTGATTCTGGCGATCGCGCTCGTCGCCGGCGATCGGGTCGCGGTGGTGTTGGCGCAGAACGAGATCGCCCGCGCGATCGCCGCCGAATACGATCTCCCGGACCAGCCGAGTGTCGCCATCGGCGGTTTCCCGTTCCTGACCCAGGCCGTCGAGGGCACCTATCGCACCATCGACGTCGGTGTCGGGGACTGGACCGGCGGGGACACCACCGTCAACGACCTCGACGTCACCCTGAGCGATGTCTCCGCACCGCTGGCCGACGTGATCGACAGACGGACCTCGAGCCTGGTCGCGGCCACGGCGACTGCGACGGCGGTGGTTCCCTACGACACCGTGCAGAACTTCGCGCCCTCAGGGGTGGAGTCGATCTCCGACAGTCCGGAGGGGCTGCGTGTCACCGGCACCTTCTCGGTGCAGGGCATCCCGGTCCCCGCGACGGTCTTCGTCACCGTGACGCCGACCGCCGACGGCATCGAGGTCACCCCGGTCTCGGCGCAGCCCGCGATCGGCGGTCCGACGATCCCGCTGGCCCTGCTGCGCCAGACGCTCACTTTCGTCGTGCCGCTCGAGCAGCTGCCACTCGGCGCCCGGTTGACCGAGATCCAGCCGGGCGCCGAGGGACTGCACGTGACCGCCGTGGCCCACGACGTGTCCCTGTCCGACCTCCCGTGAGCGACGGTCAGCGGGTGCGTTGTGTGCGGCCGCGATCGGCGATGCGGAACTCCACTTCCACGGGGACAGCGGTGAGCTCGAGGGCCGTGCGCAGTCGCGGCACGGCGTGCTCGAGTATCCGTGTGCGCAGGGCGGGCAGATCGGCGGCGGGGTCGGTGTCGATCAGCAGATGCAGGTCGGGGGCGAGCGCGCTGCCCGCCAGACGTGCTGTCGCGGAACGGACTCCGTCGTAGGTCTCGATGTCGGCCGCCACCGCCTCGGCGGCGGCACCGGACCCGAGCAGGGTGCGGCCCTGCTCCCCCGCGGTACCGATCTCCCACACCGTGCGCTTGGGCAGCCGGGCGATCTGGGCGGCCAGCCAGCGCAGGGCGAGCAGCGCGAGGAGCACCGCGCCGGCGATCACGCAGAAGAGGATCCACCGCGGCGGTTCCTCGGTGCCCGGCACCAGTGGCGCGTCGGAATCGACGCGGAAGGCGCCGAAATGCGCGGCGATCAGCAGTCCGCCCGCGGCGGCCAGCGCGATCCCCAGCAGTCCGAGCACGCCGCGATTCAGCCGGGCGGGCCGGTTGGCACTGGTCATCGCGCCCTCCCTGGACCGATCGTGCGCACGCTGGTGCGCAAGCGTGGGACATCGGCCGGTTTGATGCGATCGAGCCGGTCGGCGACGGCGAGGCGCACGTCCTCCGCGGTCTGTTCGACGGTGTGGTGGGTGTGCCCCGAGACGTGGATCTTCTTGCGGCGCAATTTCACCCGCGTCTTGTCCAGACCGTCGACACCACCCGTCGCGTCGGCGAGCGCGTGGCGAAGACTGCGCCGCGCGATCCCGGCGTCCATCCCGTCTCCGGCTTCCAGGGCGAGCACGACCGGCTTGCCGGGCAGGGCCGCCACCGCCAGCAGGGCGAGGCCGAGCACCGCGACGGCGATGCCGACCCCCAGCACCCACCCACTCCCCCACGCGGTGTCGTGCAGGCGGGTGGCGACGCTGTCGTAGGAGATCAGCTCCCGTGTCCCGGTGAGGCGCTGGATCAGCGATACGACGACGAGCACAGCGGTGGCGCACAGCAGCACCGCGACGACGACCGCCGGGACGACCCGGCGTGGGCGGCGTGTCATCGCACTCTCCTCTCGGGCGGTTCCGGCACCAGTGCCGAGACCTCGATGTCGACCCGTGGCACGGTGAGGCCGGTCAGCTCCTCGGTCCGGGCGATCAGATGCGCGCGGCACTCGTCGGTGACCCGCCCGACCGGCAGCGGATAGCGGACGGGGAACCGGACGCGCAGGGTCGCGCCGGTCCCGACGACCTGCGCGCTCACCTGCACCTGCGGCTCGACCCCGGCCACCTCGGTGGCGGCCCGCTCGGCGATGCGGCGCACCGCGCGCTCGCCGACCGTGGTCGTGCCGGGCAGCCGGGCGGCGGCACTGGTCACCGCCTGCCCCGATCCTGTGCCGAGCGCAGCAGCCCGGACAGGTCGACCTCACCATCGAGCCAGCGCCCGATCAGCAGACCGAGGCCACCGAAGATCAGCACGACGGCGAACGCGCCCAGTCCGCCGAAGGCCGCGGCGAATCCGAGGGACAAGCCCATGACGAGGCAGATCGTGGTGGCGTTCATGTCACTGCACCCGGTCGCGGCTCGGTGCCTGCTGGTCGTCGGACTCGTCCTCGATGTAGACATCGTTGACGTTGATGTTCACCTCGACGACCTCGAGCCCGGTCATCTGCTCGATGGCCGTGATCACGTTGCGGCGCACCGCGATCGCCAGCTCCGCGATGGCCACGCCGTACTCGACGACGATCTCGAGATCGACCGCGGCCTGCGTCTCGCCCACCTCGACCGAGACGCCCTGGCCGATGCTCGAGGACGCGCCCGGAATGCGGTCGCGCAGTGCGCCGATCGCCCGGGTGGTGCCGCCGCCCAGAGCGTGCACACCGCGCACTTCCCGCGCGGCCAGGCCCGCGACCTTCTGCACCACGGTGTCGGCGATGGTGGTGGTGCCCTGATCGCTCACCAGAGCGCTGGTGGAGGCGGTGCCGGTCTTCTCCGCGGCCTTGGTGTTCCCGGTGGTGGTCGTGCTGGACATGAAATCCTCCCGATTGTGTTGTGCTCCAAGGGCTGACGAACTGTCATGGGTTAGGACACCGCGCTCGGCGGATCGTCACGGTCCCGGCGAGTGATCTGCGTCGCTTTCCTCGAACACGTCGACGTGCAGGTCGACGACGTGCACGCGCAGCCCCGTCTCGGCCCACCGTGTCCCGGCGAGGACCGGCCGCACCGCCGCGTCCAGCTGCTCGAGTAGGGGCGGTAGCGGCAGGGTGGTCGCGACCACGCGGACCTCCACCGCCGACGCGCCGAGGTCGACCGCGGCGCTGCCCGCGTTCCACGGCAGCCAGCGGCTGTTCTGCAGACCCATCGGAACCGCGGGATGCGCGCCGTCGACGGCGTCGATCGCGGCGATGATCCGGTCGGTCAGGTCGTCGTCGGTGTTCACGGCGGCCCCGGTTCGATATGGAGGACACACACCGTCACCGAATCGACTGCGGTGCTGGTGGATTCGGTGACGGCGCCCGAGACCGCCCGCTGCACGGCCCGGCCCACCTCGACGGCATTGCTCGATGCCGTCAGCGCGAGGTCGATCCGGATGTCGAGCAGACCACCGGCGCGCCGCACCCGAACACCGGCCGAGGCGGCCGGTTCCTGTCCGATCCACAGCTGGCGCCCGGAGCGGGCGAGATGGCCGACCAGCCCGAGCACACCCGGTTCGAGCCGGGCCACGCCCGGCACCAGCGCGGCGGCCCTGGCGGCCACGCTCGCGATCACGGCGTCCGCGACGACCAGTTCGGTCTCGGGGACGGTGCCGGTCACCGGTCCGCCTCGTAGAGGTCGACCACGGTGACGTCGAGCCTGCCGAGGGTGACCCCGACGCGGGCGGTGGCCGCGGCGCGCGCCCGTTCCCGCACCGCCGCGACCAGGGTGTCGATCGAATGCGCGTCGGCGCGCACGGCGATGGTCATGTCGACCGTGATCACCTGCTCGCCGTCGGGACCGGGTTCGCTGCTGCGCACCCGGCAGCCCCTGGCGCGCACGCCGTCGACGGTGTCGGCGGCGAACCGCAGCACCACGGCCACGGCCTGTTCACTGACCTGGATCGCACCGGGGTGCGGTGTGTCGAGGGTGAGGGTGTTGCCGCGGCGCACGTCGGCGCGCACGGCGGACATGATCCGGCCGAACAGATCGGGAGGTGGTGGGTCGGGTTCATCGATGAGTTCGCGGGTCGCGGTGCGCAGCGTCAGCAGGCTCTCCCTGGCCGCGGCGCAGTGCGGGCACGACGCTTCGTGCCGGTCGACCTCCGGGTCGTCGAGTCGCTCCCAGACCTGTTCGAGCCCGCGTCCGCACGGGAGCAGGTAGTCGTTGTCGGTGCTGTGGGTCACCGCCATGGCTTCATCACCTCTGCCAGTTGGGCTCGGGCGCGCGCTATCCGCCCGCGCACCGCTGTGCTGTTGGCGCCGACGATCTCGGCGATCTCGTCATAGGAGCGGCCGTGCACCTCGCGCAGCAGCCAGCACGCGCGCTGTTCGGGCGTCAGCTGCTGGAGTGCGTCGGTGAGCGCGGCCATCTGGCTGCTCACCTCGGTCGCGTGCTCGGGCCGGGTGTCGGTGCGGGGCGATGCCGTCGTATCGGGGTCCACATCGGCGGGGACCCGTCGTGCGCGCAGCACGTTGAGGCACCGGTTGGTCGTCATCCGGTAGAGCCAGCCCGCGAAGGCGGCGTCGTCGTTGAGGTGGGTGATCGTGCGCCAGGCCTTGAGGAAGACCTCCTGTGTCACGTCCTCGGCCTCGGCTCGGTCGGCCAGCATCCTCGCGGCCAGCCGGAACATCGGTCCTTGGTAGCGCAGCACCAGCTGCTCATATGCCCGGACATCGCCGTCACGCGCCCGACCGGCCAGGGTCGCGTCGTCCAGCGCTGCCTCGGGTGCGGGCGACGTCGTGGTCACACCGGCACCTCCTCCGCTGCTCCTTGATGGACACCGATGCGCAGGAATTCGTCACGGCAAACTATCAGTGATCGTCGTCTCATCCCCGGGTTCGTGACTCCGGGGGTGTCGGCACACGCTTGCCTGCCGCCCGAACCACGACTGCGTCCCCCGGAATTCCGGGGGACGCAGCGGCAATTCGGCGACGACTTTCAGTCGAGATCGGGCGCCGGGGTGGCGGTCATCGACGCCACTGGACGGGGAGCTCTAGTTGGGCAGTTCGAAGTCCGCCTTGAACCGCTCACCCGGCGGCAGTCCACGCAGGATTGCGCTGATCCAGGCCACGGCGGGTGGCCAGCCCGCGACGGCGTTGACGACGTGTTCGGGCAACGGCATCGTGTAGAACCGCAGGTCGGCGCCGCGATCCCAATAGTCGTTGACCGTCGGCAACACCACCGAAGCCGGGATCAGCTCGTCCCAGATTCCGTGCCACCAGAGGATCGGGCTGTCCGGAATATGGTGGCCGATACTCTGCTCCGCCAGGACCTCCATCACGCCGTGAGCCGTTTCCAGCGACTTGCCGGGCTGGAAATAGGCACTGATCGGGCGGTAGGCGCCTGCGGCGGCGATCGTGTAGACGCAGCGGCTCTGCATGTCCGCGACGATGGCCTGCCCTTCCGGGGTCAGCAGTTCCTTCGCGTCGAACTGATCCGGGAATTCTCGTGACAGCGCGGCGAATCCGAGCCACATGGTGAAGTTGCTGATACCGGTGAGGCCGGGCTGCTGGGCAATGGCGTAGCGGGCTTGTGCCTGGAGATCGGCGGGGAAACCGCCGACCGCGGTGCCGAGCAATCGGACATCGGGCGCGTAGCTCTCGCGCAGTTCGGCGGCGCGGATCGAGCCCGAACCGCCGCCGGAGTAACCGTAGAGCGCGATCCCGGAATCGGTCAGGCCCAGCGCCGAATTCTTCATGGCACGCAGACTGTCGAGCACCATCTTGCCTTCGTCATAGGTGTTGAAGGTGTTGAACTTGCCGTCGAAATCGGGGACGTTGATCGCGAACCCCTGGGCAAGCCAATACACCGCCAGCGCGGCCTCTTTCATCGTGCCCGTCTGCAACGTGTAGGACGGGTTGCACGACGAATCGGTCGAGTCGATCGCCTCCTGGAACGACACCACCGGTCGTGGACTACCCGACCACGGGATGCCGGGAATGATCACCGAGGTCGCGGTCACGATCGGATTGTCGTGCACATCGTTGGTGCGATACAGCAGCTGTTCGGTGTGCACCGGGAACGGCAGGCCGAGCAGGCGGGTCTGCACCGTGCGCGTTCGGACGATCTGACCGGGTGCGTAGGAGCCAAGGTCCGCGGGGTCGTCGTACCAGGGATCCTCGGCGGGCACCGGGATCGGGAGCAGGTCGTAGAGCTGCGGCTCGGTGGGCAGCTGAGGAAGCTGATTCTGATCCGGCGGGAAGCTCGGATACGGCTCGCCGACAGCGGCGCCGATGCCCGCCACCGTCAAGCAGATCGCCGCCAGTGGCACGACCGCCCATCTGGATCGGGCGATTGATGCGAACATCGTTCCTCGTTTCGTTGGCCCACAGCGTTGTGGCTCCGGCTGTGACGCCAATTACAGCATGCACTCTTGTTTAGAACAAGACACCTTTCCCAGATTGCCCATCGCGGTCCCGAGCCCACGAACGCGCGAGTCCCGCCCGCAGTGCTTCCCAGCGCGGGCGGGACTCGATTGCCGACAGGCAGCGGTCAGGAGCAGAAGATCGGCTGGATCGCGTCGGCGCTCGTTTCTAGTTGTAGGAGCACAGCCACTCGGTGCCGTAGTGCCCCGCGTTGTCACCGTCCAGATGGGTCCATCGGCCCAGACCGTCGTCGCCGCACGGACCGCCCTCCACCTGACCGGTGTCGACCGGCGTGGTGGTCGGCGCAGGCGGGGGCGTGGTCGGTCCGCCGCCGTGGTTGGGGTTGGTGCAGATGGTGCCTTCACAGGGGACCCAGGTTCCATCGCCGTTCGGATTCGGGATGGCGTCGGGACCGATGTAACTGCCCAGCGGGCAGCCGGGATCCTGATTGCGGGCACAGTATTCGTCACTGAGGTTGTTGCCGGTGGAACCGTCGGCACCACGCTGCCCGGTGGTCGGACCGGGCACGGGCGCGGTGGTGTCGCCACCGGGGTGACCATCCTCATGGGTGGGCGTGGGAGCGGGCGCGGTGCTCACCGCCGACGTGGTGGTCGACACCGTCGGCGACGAATCCTCGCCCCCGGAGCACCCCGTCACAGCCGCCGCGGCCACCACGAGTCCGAACAGAACCGCGAAAGTCGACTTCACCGAGCTACCTTTCGTTGGAGGATTCGTGACTCGACGCGATCGACCACGTCAGGCCAGTAACCAAAAGATAGCTGAATAAGCTGCCAGGCTCGGGAGGCTGAGCGCCCCGATTGCGCGGAAGGTGGGTTCCTACTCGGCGCGCTGACAGGGTGCGCCGGGCTCACTCCGGCGCACCCTGGTCGACTCAGCCCTCGGAGACCTCGGTGCGGTCGCCGCTCCACAGGGTGTGGAACTTGCCGTCGGCGTCGATGCGCTCGTAGGTGTGGGCGCCGAAGAAGTCGCGCTGGCCCTGGGTGAGGGCGGCGGGGAGGCGTTCGGCGCGCAGGGCGTCGTAGTAGGACAGGGAGGAGGCGAAGGCGGGGACGGGGATGCCGAGGAGGGTGGCGGTGGAGACCACGCGGCGCCAGCTGTCGATGGCGGTTTCGATGGCTTCGCGGAAGTAGGGGGCCAGGATCAGGCTCGGCAGGGCCGGGTCCTGCTCGTAGGCGTCCTTGATCCGGTTCAGGAAGCGGGCGCGGATGATGCAGCCGCCGCGCCAGATCGTCGCCAGGTCACCGGGGTGCAGGTCCCAGTCGTATTCGGCGCTGCCCGCGGCGATCTGGTCGAAGCCCTGTGCGTAGGCGACGACCTTGGAGGCGTAGAGCGCCTGCCGGATGTCCTCGGTGAACTGCTCGACATCGGTGGGCTTGGCGGCGAGCGTGCCCGAGGCCAGGCCGACCGCGGCCTTGCGCTGGGCGCGCGACCCCGACAGCGCCCGGGCGAAGACGGCCTCGGCGATGCCGGTCACCGGGACGCCGAGATCGAGCGCGGACTTGACCGTCCAGCGGCCGGTGCCCTTCTGCTCGGCGGCGTCGACGATGACGTCGACCAGCGGCTTGCCGGTCTTGGCGTCGATCTGGGCGAGCACCTCGGCGGTGATCTCGACCAGGTAGCTCTCCAGATCGCCGGAGTTCCACTGGGTGAACACCTCCGCGATCTGCCCGGCGTCGAAACCGAGCGCGTCGCGGAACAGGTGGTAGGCCTCGCCGATCAGCTGCATGTCGGCGTATTCGATGCCGTTGTGCACCATCTTGACGAAGTGCCCGGAACCGTCGGGGCCGATGTGGGTGCAGCACGGGACGCCGTCGACCTGGGCCGCGATCGACTCGAGCAGCGGGCCGAGCGACTCGTAGGACTCCTTGGGTCCGCCGGGCATGATGGCCGGGCCGTTGAGCGCGCCTTCCTCACCACCGGAGATCCCGGCACCGACGAAGTTCAGGCCGCGCTCGCTCAGCGCGGCCTCGCGGCGGATGGTGTCGGTGTAGAGGGCGTTGCCGCCGTCGATGATGATGTCGCCCGGCTCCATCGCGGCGGCCAGTTCCTCGATGACGGCGTCGGTCGCGTCGCCCGCCTTGACCATGATCAGCACGCGCCGCGGCTTCTCCAGCGCCGCCACGAATTCCTCGACGGTTTCGGTGCGGACGAAATCGCCGTCACCGCCGTGCTCGGCGAGCAGCGCGTCGGTCTTGGCGACGGAGCGGTTGTGCAGCGCGACAGTGTAGCCGTGCTTGGCGAAGTTGCGGGCGATGTTGCTGCCCATCACGGCCAGGCCGGTGACACCGATCTGCGCACGCGCGGTAGAGGTCGACATTGATCAGCTCTCTTCGTTCGGCGGGTCCGACGGGTGCGGAAGACGGCTTCCTTGCCAGCCAAGTTACTGGGTGCCGTTCCGCGGCCGAACACATACCACCGTGACCGGGGTTGCGCGCGGAACCGGGCGTTGCCCGCATGTCGGCGGTCGCTGCTAGGGTCGGTCGAGTTCTGACACGGGGTGTCTCGCGACCGCGAGGCTGAGAACAGACCCGCCGAACCTGTTCAGGTAATGCTGACGAAGGGATGTCATGGTGTCGCACGCCCACACCACAAACAAGTTCACCGATCACCTCTGGGACCGGACGAAGTCTCTCCGGACCGCGATCGACGACCTGGAATTCCTGCGCCTGCTCGGCGAGGGCACCTTGCCGCTCGAGGTGTTCCGCACCTACATCGAGCAGGATTCGCTGTATCTCACCGGATACTCCAAGGCGCTGGCGATTCTCGCCGCCAAGTCGCCGGACCCGCAGACCGCCGCCTTCTGGGCGACCTCGTCCGCGAACGCCGCCGCTGTCGAATCGGCCATGCACGAGCAGTTGCTCACCGGTGGCGCGCTGCCCCCGCGACAGGGTGAGCCGGAGCTTTCGCAGACCTGCTTGGCCTATGTCTCCTACCTGATCGCCGCGGCCGCGACCGAGTCCTACGCCGTCGCCGCGGCCGCCGCGCTGCCCTGCTTCTGGATCTATGCCGAAGTGGGCCGCGACCTGGCCGAGAGCGCCGCGAAGGTGATCGCCGCCGACCCCGCCCACCCGTATGCCCAGTGGGTCACCACCTACGGCGCCGAGGAGTTCCAGCAGTCCGCCGCCACGGCGCGAGCGCTGGTCGACGTGGCCGCCGAGTCGGCGGGTGACCGGGAGCGGGAGGCGATGGAGCAGGCGTTCGTCCTCGCCACGCGCTACGAGTTGCTGTTCTGGGACACCGCCCTGCACCCGCAGCCCTGGCCCGCCGCATGACCGGGCGTCTGCGCCGCGCGCTCGCGGTCATGGCGACCACCGTCGCGACCCTGTCGCTGCTCACCGCCTGCGGTTCGGGCGGCAGCTCCGATGAGACCATCCGGTTCGCACTGGACTGGACGCCGAACACCAACCACGTCGGGCTCTACGTCGCGTTGCAGCGCGGCTACTTCTCCGACGCGGGTCTGGACGTCCAGGTGCTGCCCTACAACAACACCTCCGTCGACACGGTGGTCGATGCCGGAAACGCCGAATTCGGGATCAGTACGCACAATTCGTCGACGTTCGCGCGCGCGTCGGGTGCGCGGGTGAAGTCGGTGCTCGCGCCGCTGCAGCACTGGGCGACGGGCATCGGGGTGCGCGCCGATCGGGCCGACCTCGCGAGCCCGAAGGACCTCGACGGCAAGACCTACGCCGGGTTCGGCGATCCGGGTGAGCGGGAGGCGCTGCAGCAGGTCATCCGCAATGACGGCGGCACCGGCGATTTCACCTCGGTGGTGCTCGGTTCGTCGGCGTATGAAGCGGTCTACGGCGGCAAGGCGGACTTCACCGTCTCGTACCTGGCCTGGGAGGGCATCGAGGCCGAACACCACGGCACCCCGATGCGGTACTTCCGCTACACCGACTTCGGTTTCCCCGATGCCTACGCCATCGTGATCGATGCCAACGAGGGCTGGCTGGCCGAGAACCCGGACCGCGCCGCGAAATTCGTGCAGGCCCTGCAACGCGGCTACCAGTTCGCCGCGGACGATCCGGACGCGGCGGCCCGGGACCTCCTCGACGCCAATCCGGGCGCGTTCAACGACGAGTCGCTGGTCTTCGAGAGTCAGCGCATGCTGGCCGAGCAGTTCATGAAGGACGCCGACGGCAAGGTGGGCACCCAGACGGTGGAGCAGTGGTCGGCGAATTCCGGCTTCCTGTACCGGGGCGGTCTGCTGACCGGACCCGACGGCAAGCCGCTGACCACCGAACCCGACTGGTCGACGTATTTCACCAATGAGTACCTCGCCAACCCGTGAGCTGTCGGTAGCCGCGTCGCCGCCGGTTTCCTCCGGTGGCGACGGCGGGACCGCGCGCTGGGCGGGGATCCGGTGGGCGGTGCCGTCGGTCGTCACGGTGGCGGTGCTCGTCGTGATCTGGCAGCTCTATGTCACGAGCAGCGGTGTGCGTCCGCAGGTGCTGCCCTCGCCGGTGCGGGTCGTCCAGCAGGGCTGGGCGCATCGGGACGAGATCGGTACGCACGCGGCCGCCACCCTGCAGGTGACGCTGATCGGGTTCGCGGTGTCGCTGAGCCTGGCGTGGGTGCTGGCGGTGATCGTGGACTTCTCGCCGTGGTTGCGTCGGGCGCTGGTACCACTGTTCGTGGCCTCCCAGACCGTGCCGATCGTGGCGATCGCGCCGTTGATGATCATCTGGTTCGGATTCGGTCTGCTGCCGAAGATCCTGGTGGTCGCGCTGGTCACCTTCTTCCCGATGGCCATCGGCCTGATCGAGGGGTTCGCCGCGGCCGACCGGGACGCGGGCGCGTTGCTGCGCAGCATGGGCGCTTCCCGGGTACAGGTGTTCCGGTATGTGCGGCTGCCCTCGGCGGTGCCCCGGTTCTTCACCGCGTTGCGGATCGGGATCACCTACGCGGTCGTGGGCGCGGTGTTCGCCGAGTATGTGGGCGCGAGCGTCGGTCTCGGTATCTACATGAGTCTGCAGAAGAATTCGTTCCGCACCGACCTGGTGTTGGCGGCGGTGCTGGTGACGGCGCTGCTGAGTATCGCGCTGTACCTGTCGACGTTCGCGATCGAACGCCTCGTCGCACCGTGGTCACGCGCGCAGAACAGGAGCCGGCATGACTGAGGCCGGAGGCGACCGGATCGTCGTTGACCAGCTCACCAAGTCGTTCCCGCAGCCCGGACGGAACACCCCGGACCTCGCGGTGCTCGGCGGGGTGTCGTTCACGGTGCGATCGGGTGAGTTCGTCACCGTCATCGGGCCCAGCGGCTGCGGCAAGAGCACCGTGTTCAACATGCTGGCCGGACTCGAATCCCCCGACTCCGGCAGCGTCGGTTTCCGCGCGGCCGACGGCGAGGACACCGCATCGCACAGCGCCTACATGCCGCAGAAGGACCTGCTGTTCCCCTGGCGGACCGTCCTCGACAACACCGTCCTCGGCCTGCAGGTGCAGGGCGTGCCGAAGGCCGAAGCCCGCCGCCGGGCCCGCGAACTGTTCCCGGTGTTCGGCCTGTCCGGCTTCGAGGACGCCCGCCCGTCCCAGCTGTCGGGCGGCATGCGCCAGCGGGCCGCGCTGCTGCGGACCGTCGTGCAGGAACGCGAACTACTGCTGCTCGACGAACCTTTCGGCGCGCTCGACTCGCTGACCCGCACCGAGATGCAGTCCTGGCTCCAAGAGGTGTGGCAGCGCTACCGCTGGATGGTCCTGATGATCACCCACGACATCCGCGAGGCCGTCTACCTGTCGGATCGCGTGATCGTGCTGTCGGCGCGCCCGGCCACCGTGCGCCACGAACTGCGCATCGATCTCCCGCGACCGCGCGAGTTGTCCGTCATCACCGCGCCCGAATTCGTCGCGCTGGAAGAGGAACTCCTCGAGATCCTGCACGAGGAGTCGCGTCGGGCGTTCACCGAACAGAAATCCTCCGGCCCGCGGTTCTGAACGGCCGCGGAGGTCGCTCGTCCCGGTGGCGCAGGACCAGTTGCAGCGTGTCGAGGTAGCCGGAGCGGAATCCGGCCTCGGAGTAGGCGAGGTACAGGCGCCACATTCGCCGGAACACCTCGTCGAAGCCGAGTTCGCCGACTTGGTCGTCCGCGGAAACGAACCGTTCCTGCCACAGGCGCAGGGTGTGCGCGTAGTGCTCGCCCATCGCGGTCCGATCCACGATCTCGAGGGCGGTGTGTCGCGAAAGCAGCTGTGCCAGCAGTTCTTCCGACGGGAGGAAGCCGCCGGGGAAGATGTACTGCTGGATCCAGGTGTGGGTCGTGCGGCCGGCCCGCATCCGGTCGTGCGGCATGGTGATGACCTGCACGGCGACGCGCCCGCCCGGTGCGAGCACCCGCTCGAGGACGGTCAGGTAGTCGGCCAGGTAGTCGTAGCCGACCGCCTCGATCATCTCCACCGAGACCACGGCGTCGTACCGGCCGTCGACGTCGCGGTAGTCGAGCAGTTCGATCGACACCTGGTCGGCGAGCCCGGCCGCGGTGACGCGTTCGCGGGCGAGCCGCTGCTGTTGCGCCGAGAGCGTGATGGAGCGGACGGTCGCGCCGCGGCGCGCGGCCCGGATGGCGAGTTCGCCCCAGCCGGTGCCGATTTCGAGTACCGAACTGCCGGGACCGACCTCGGTGGCGTCGAGCAACCGGTCGATCTTGTTGCGCTGGGCGGCGGCCAGGTCGTCCCATCCCGGAGCGGGATCGAGCCGATCGAACAGTGCCGCCGAGTAGGTGATCGTCTCGTCGAGGAACAGGGCGAAGAAGTCGTTGGACAGGTCGTAGTGGTGCGCGGCATTGCCGCGAGCGCCGGTCGCGGTGGCGCGGGTACGGGCGGGTTGTCGCGGGAGGACGAGGGATCGCAGGGCTTGCAGCGGGCCCGGGACGAGCCCGCCCATGTTCGAGGCCAGCACGGTGAGCGCCGCCGTCGGGTCCGGGGCGGACCAGTCACCCGCCATGTACGCCTCACCGAATCCGATGAGTCCGGTCGCACCGACCCGGGTGGCGAAGGCGTCGGGGTCGTGCAGCACCATCAGCGGGGTGGTCGGGTCGTCGACGCCACCGCCGAGCATCGTGCCGTCGGGGAGTTCGACACGGAGCGGAAGCCGGCGCACCGCCCGGCGGAACAGTGCCGACGCCACGACCCGGCCGACACCGGCACGGACACCCCGGGGCACCTCGGCCGACCCCCAACGGTCGGCGATCGGGGCGGCCGCCGCGGTCTCGACACCGCACGCGGAGCTGTTCATGGCAGGGCCTCCTGGGACAGATGCGGGGTGCGGGGCACGATCGGCAGGCCGCGGCGCCACAGCCGAAGCCCCTGCAACCGGATTCGCGCGGCGATGCGCCAGGTTTCGAACGGATGCGCCAGGATCGCGCGGGTGACATTCCGGCGGTTCGCGGGCAGGACGCGTCCCCGGACGGTGGCGTCGAAGGTGCTGCGGCCGTCCGGTCCTTCGAGCGAGATCGCCAGCCGCAACCGGGTGCCGGGAACCGGGAGTCGCAGCCGGTAGTGCCCGGCCACCGGGTTGAACGGCGAGACGTAGAACTCCTTGGCGACCACGGGATTCGCTTCGGGCGGCAGGAGATAGCGGTGCCGTTCGCCGTAGGTGTTGTGCACCTCGGCGATCACGCACCGCAGGGCGCCGGTGTGGTCGTGGCACCAGAACACGGTGAGCGGATTGAAGACGTAGCCGAATACGCGGGCGTTGGCGAGCATCAGGATCTGCCCGCCGCGCAGGTCGATTCCCTGGCGGGCCAGGTGGTCGACCACGTTGGCGCGCAGGGTGGCCGACGGATCGCCGAGATGGTCGCCGGTCCGGAAGTCCGCGAACAGGCGCAACGGCCACCGGAGGCTCGGCATCTCGTCGAGGTCGACGAGCCAGCTGTAGCTGCGGTACGCGAACAGATGACGCCTCGGTTCGCGGCGCGAATGGCGAATCACTGTGCGCACCAGTCGGGCTCGGGTCATCTCGGCCCCGGTGTGACGGCGGCGACGGGCGCGCCGACCGGGTCACGATGTCCGCTGATCCGCTGCGCGGCGCGCAGTCCCGACAGCGCGCCGTCCTCATGGAATCCCCACCCGTGATAGGCACCGGCGAAGGCCACGGTGTGGTCGCCGATCTCGGGCAGGCGTCGCCGGGCCGCCATGGAGCGAGGTGTGTACTGCGGGTGTTCATAGGTCATTCCGGCGAGGATCGCCTCGGGTGCGACCCGGTTGTCGTCGCCGAGGGTCACCACGAACCGCCGGTCGGCGGACAGACGTTGCAGGCGGGTCAGGTCGTAGCTCACCAGTACGTGCTCGGGTGCCGAATCACACTGCGGCAGCACGTAGTTCCACGAGGCACGGGCGCCGGTTCGGCGTGGCAGGACCGAGTCGTCGGTGTGCAGGATCGTGTGGTTGGTCGAATAGGTCAGCGCGGCGAGGATGTCGGACTCGGCGGTGGTCGGCGTCTCGAGCAGCCGCAGGGCCTGGCCGGGATGGGTGGCGATCACCGCGGCGTCGAAACGGTCGACCCGGTCGGCGTCGTCGCGAATCGCGACCGTGTGTTCGCCGCGCTGGACCGTCCGCACCGGCACGCCCGCCCGCACCTCGTGCAGACTTGCCGCGATCGCCCGCACGTAGGTCGCCGAGCCGCCGGACACGGTCCGCCAGGTGGGCGAGCCGAACACGGTGAGCATGCCGTGGTGGTCGAGGAAGGTGAACAGGTAGCGGGCGGGGAAGCGCAGCGCGAGCTCCGGTGGACACGACCAGACCGCCGCCACCAGCGGGACCAGGAAGTGCGCGATGAAGTAGGCCGAGAACCGGCCGTCGCGCACGAACTCGCCCAGCGTGCGCAGGTCGTCGCCCTCGGTGTCCAGTTCGGCACGGGCGCGACGCTGCCAGCGCACGATCTCGCCGAGCATCCGCAGATACGCGCCGCGGACCATGGTCCTCGGCGCCGGGAAGAGTCCGCGCAGCCCCTTGGCGCCCGCGTACTCGAGGCCGCAGCCATCACAGCGGATCGACATCGACATGTCGGAGTCCTGGGTACGCACGCCCAGCTCGTCGAACAGTCGCAGCAGGGTGGGATAGGTGCGATCGTTGTGCACGATGAATCCCGAATCCACGCCGAGCCACTCCCCCGTGCCGTCGGCGCGGGCGTTCACCCGGTGGGTGTGCGCGTGGCCGCCCAGTCGTGCGTCGGCTTCGTAGAGGACGACTTCACAGGTGCGGGCCAGCTCCCAGGCGGCCGTCAGTCCGGCGACGCCGCTGCCGATCACCGCGACCCGACGCACGTCACCGGTCACCACCGGAGCTCCACTCGGCCGAGCAGCCGGCCCGCGGGCGCCGATGTGCCGGTGAGACTTCGACGTCCACGGGACGAGGTGGTGGCCATGAACAACCTCCGACTGTCGGTCGAGCCGGTGAACTGACCGGCTCACCTTTCCGAGGCTATCATGTAAACGATGCACAACCGATGCATCCATTCGAGGCAGTTCAGAACTGGGCGGAGACCGCGATGAGCTTCTACCCGACCCGTCTCGATGCCGCCGCCGACCGCGCCGTCGCGCCCGGATACAGCCGGATCGGCTTCCGGGTGCGGAGCCGGGCCTGGCCACCATTGCCGCCGCATGCCCTGGCCGGCCGCAGCGCCGTGGTCACCGGCGCGAACTCCGGCGTCGGTAAGGCGATCGCCATCGGCTTGGCGCGACTCGGCGCCTCGGTCACCCTGGCGGTGCGTAGCACCTCGCGCGGCGATGCGGCGGCGGCCGAGATCGCCGCGGCCGTTCCCGGTGCCGTCCTGGGTGTCGAACGGTGCGACGTCGCCGATCTCGCGGATGTGCGGAGGTTCGCCACCGAGTTCCTGGGCAAGACCGATCGAGTCGATGTGCTCGTCCACAACGCGGGCGTCATGCCCACCGCGCGCGCCGAGAGCGCCCAGGGGCACGAACTCTGCCTGTCCACCCACGTCCTCGGACCGCTGCTGCTCACCGAACTGCTCGCCCCCGCGATGGCCCGCACGTCCGCCGCCCGGGTGATCCTGATGTCCTCGGGCGGCATGTACACCCAGGGCCTGCATCCCGACGATCTCGAGTACCGCACGGCCGGCTATCGCGGCGCCACCGCGTACGCCCGGTCGAAGCGGATGCAGGTCGTCCTGACACCGGTCATGGCCGAACATCTTGCCGGAGCGGGCGTTTCGGTCCACAGCATGCACCCCGGCTGGGTGGATACACCGGGAGTCGCCACCTCACTACCGAGATTCCGTGCCCTGACCGGCCCGCTGCTCCGCTCCCCCGCCGAAGGCGCGGACACCGCCATCTGGCTCGCCGCGGCCAACGATCTCCCGTCCGGACGGTTCTGGCACGACCGCAAACTCCGCCCCGAACATTATCTGCGGCGCACCCGCGAATCACCCACCGACCGTGATCGCCTGTGGCAGTACTGCACAACCGCCATCGCCGACTATTGATGCATATTCGACTCACACAGCCACCGGACGGTGGACCTACATCCACCCTCGGTACAGGAGGTCTCCCGGAAGGCGTTCGGTGAGGGCGGCCCAGGTTCGACGCCATCGACGGCGAGTCCGGCTGGGTGGCCAGGGTCCGTCGCGCAGCTCGGCAGGGATCAGGGGATCTGTTCTCATCGCTCGTTCGAGCGCTTCCGCCAGCCGGAGTTGCTGTACGAGAACCGCCATCTCGTGGTCGGACGCGGTGGCCTCCTCGACATCCGCCAGTACCTGTTCCACGATGGTGTAGCCCGCGATGATCGGCCCCGCGGGCCACAGCTGCTCGGTGAGGATGTGCGCATCGACGACGCCGCGGACATTCAGTTCGCCCGTGGTCGCCCGCACCAGGTGTACCGGGTCGAGATCCGCGAGCAACTCGCCGAGATCGTGGGGGCTCAGGTACAGGCCGGTGGAGACGGAGACAGCGCCGAGCTCGGTCAGGCGGCGGCGCAGCGCGTCTCGGGTGGCCCGGTCGGATTCGGGGGCACTCACGGCCAGCATGCGCCACTGCCGGTCCCATGGGGCCTGCCCCTGGTCTTGTGCGACAGCGAGCCGGAGGCCGACGCGGTCACGCTCCAGGCGCCGTCGGCCGATGTCGGTGAGCCGCGCGGTGCCGCTCCGGCCGCGCCCGGTCAGGACGATCTCACCGGTGGTGACCATGCGCCGCAGCGCCAACCGGAGTGGCTGATCGGCGACGCCCGCGGCATTGGCGGTGTCGTAGACCAGATCGAGCCGGGCCACCCCGCTGTCGGGCAGGAACGCCTCGATCACCCGCCGTGGCGTGATCGGCACGGCCGTGGCGTCGCGCACTTCTCGAACCCCATCCATGTCGCCGAATCTATCAAGTATTCTACGAACGTGAGCAGAATGAACCGTAGGCGCTGGTTTCTCGGGGTGCTCGCCGCCGTGCTCGTGCTCGTACTCGGCGGGACGGTGGTGGCGCTGGTCGGCAACAACTACCGGATCACCGAGGAACGTCTGTCGATCCCGGTCCCCGGCGGCGCCCTGGATGCCGTGCTCGCCCGCCCCGAAGACGGTCCGGCACGGGGATTGGTGGTGACGGTCCACGGCGACGGGCCGGTCGAAGCGACCCATGACGGGCTCTACCGGCCCTTCTTCGAAGCGGCGGCCGACGCCGGTTTCGCCACGCTCTCCTGGAGCAAACCCGGGATCGGAACCTCCAGCGGCAACTGGCTGGAGCAGAGCATGGACGACCGTGCCGCGGAGGTCTCGACAGTCATCGACTGGGCCCGCGACCGGGCCGACATCCCCACCGGCGCCATCGCACTGTGGGGCGCGAGTCAAGCGGGCTGGGTACTGCCCGCGGTCACCGCGGTCCGCGACGACATCGACGCCGTCGTCACCGTCAGCCCGGCCGTCAACTGGCTGCGCCAAGGTCGCTACAACCTGCTGGCCGAACTCGACCACGACGGCGCCGACGCCACCCGACGGGCCGAGACCATCGCGGCGAGCGACCACACCCGCGCACTACTCGACCGGCACGCCGACTACGACACCTACCTCACCGAGACCGACGATTCCCCACCGATGACCGCCGACCGGTGGGGTTTCGTCGCACGCAACCACACCGCGGACGCCACCGCGAACCTGCGAGCCACAGCGAGCAAGCACATCCCCACGCTGCTCATGCTCGCCGAGCACGACCGCAACGTCGACATCGCCGAAACCGCCACGACCTACACGGAACTCCTCGGCGACGACCTCACCGTCGAATACTTCGACGCCGCCCACTCCCTGGCGAAACCCGCCGTCGAGGACTCCGCACTCGTGGGACTCACCATCGGGCTCTTCCGGCCCAGAGCCCTGCTCGCCGACGGCGTCCTCGACACCTACCGACACTTCCTCCGCGAACAGGACTGATGATCGCCGCCGTCGACGCGAGGGGGATCGACCTGGTTGGCGGCGGTGTTCACGGTCGCAGCGCGGGTGGCACTGTCGCGCCCGAATCGTCCGCTGGTGCTGCCGGATCCGGTGCGGACCCGTTCCGGCGGCCACGCGGGATGACCAGGGGTGTTCCGGCGACGGGGTCGGTGAGGATCGTGCTGTCGATGCCGAAGACCCGGGCGATGAGCTCGGTGGTGATGATCGTGCGGGGGTCGCCCTCGGCGACGATCTCACCGCCCGCCATCGCGATGAGATGGGTGGCGTACTGGGCGGCGTGGTTGGGGTCGTGCAGGACGGCGACGATCGTGCGGCCCTGTTCGCGCAGGTCGTGGAGCAGGTCGAGGACCTCGAGCTGGAAGGCGATGTCGAGGAAGGTGGTCGGTTCGTCCAGGAGCAGGATCGGGGTTTCCTGGGCGAGTGCCATGGCGATCCAGACGCGCTGGCGCTGGCCGCCGGAGAGTTCCTCGACGGGCCGATCGGCGAGTTCGTCGGTGCGGGTGGCGGTCATGGCCGCCCAGAGCGCGTCCTCGTCGCGACGTGTCCACCGGTGCAGCGGGCCCTGATGGGGGAAGCGGCCGCGGGCGACGAGGTCGGCGACGGTGATGTTGTCGGGGGCGGTCGCGGATTGGGGCAGGAAGCCGACGGCGCGGGCGAATTCCTTCGACGGATAGGACTGGACGGTCCGGCCGTCGAGGAGCACAGCGCCGTTGCCGGGGGCGAGCAGGCGGGCGAGCGAACGCAGGAGGGTCGATTTGCCGCAGCCGTTGGGTCCGACGATGACCGTGAACGACCCGTCGGGGATGGTGAGGCTGAGCCCGCGCGAGATGACGCGGCGGTCGTAGGCGAGGGTCGCCTCCTCGACGCTGAGTCGCCCCCGGCCGTCGGCGGTGGTCATGATCGTGTTCTCCAGATCTCGTGTAGGAGCAGCCACACCAGGTATCCCCCGCCGATGACGACCGTGGCGACACCGACCGGCAGCGGTGTCCGCCACAGGTGCTGCGCGGCGAGGTCGGCGGTGGTGAGCACGAGCGCGCCGGTGAGGGCGGTGGCGGTCATCATGAGCGCCCGGCCACGCAGCAGCAGGCGGGCGATGTGGGGTGCGGCGAGGGCGACGAAGGCGATCGGTCCGGCCGCGGCGGTGACGATCGCGATCAGCGCGACCCCGACGACGACGAGTGCCAGCTTGGCGGATTCCACCCGCAGCCCGAGGGCCCTGGCGGCGTCGTCGCCGAGTTCGAGGTGGCCCAGCAGCGGCGCGAGCAGCCGCAGCACCGCCAGCAGGGCCGCGATCGCGACCATCGCGGGAACGATCTGCTCCCAGGTGACGGTGCTCAGCGACCCGGCTTCCCAGGCGGCCGCCGTCACGGCGACCTCGATATCGGCCCGCAACACCATCCAGGTGTTGATCGCGCCGAGGGTGGCGGCCAGGGCGATGCCGACGACGATCAGCCGGAATCCGTGCAGCCCGGTGCGCACGCTGAGGACATACACGAGCGCCGCGGCGAGCAACCCGCCGATCAGCGCGCCCGCGGCGACTTCGCCGTAGCCGCCGGCGAAGACGATGATGACGATGAGCGCCCCGGTGTAGGAGCCCGCGGAGAAGCCGAGGATGTCGGGGCTGGCCAACGGGTTTCGGGTCAGCGACTGGAAGATCGCGCCGCTCACCGCGAGCGCGGCGCCGAAGACCACGGCGGCCAGCACCCGTGGCAGACGCCAGTCGAGCACCACGATCCGGTCGGACCGTTCACCGCCGCCGAGCAGCGCGGAGATCACCTCGGCCGGTGACAGGGTGATGTCGCCGGTGCCGAGCGTCACGACGCCCACCGCGAACACGGCGAGCACGAGCAGCGCGCACACCGCGATCGCGCGCGGGCGGATGGCCCGGCGTCGCGGACCGATCCGCGGCCGGGCGACCGGCGGTGCCGTCACAGTCCCACCACCTTGCGTCGCCGGACCAGCATCATCAGCATCGGGCCGCCGAGCACGGCGGTCACGATGCCGACGGGCACCTCGGCCGGTCGCATGACCAGACGGCCGAGGACATCGGCGACCAACAGCAGCGACGGCGCGAGCAGACCACTGAGCAGCAGAATCCAGCGCTGATCGGTGCCGACCAGCCAGCGGGCGGCGTGCGGGACCATGAGTCCGACGAAGACGATCGGCCCGGCGATGGCGGTCGCGCCACCGGCCAGCAGGGTGATGGCGATGATCGACAGGGTCCGGGTGCGTCGCACCGACGCGCCGAGTCCGGCCGCCGCGTCGTCGCCCAGGGCCAGCGCGCTCAACGAGGGGCCGATCAGCGCGGCGATCAGGATGCCGACGCCGAGGAACGGCGCCGCGGCGCGCAGTACGTCGAAGTCCCGGCCGACCAGGGTGCCCGCGTTCCAGGCGCGCATCTGCGCGAACGCGTCCGGGTTCAGCAGGGTGATCGCCGTGACTATCCCGCCGAGGACCGCGGCGAGCGCGACACCGGCCAAAATCAGCCGGACCGGGTCGACGCCGCCCCGACCGGCCGAGCCGATGAGATACACCAAGGCCGCGATCAGCCCGGCGCCGCACAGCGCGAACCACACGTACGCGGTCGGCGCCGTGAGGCCGAAGGCCCCGACCGCGATGGTGACCGCCACCGCCGCACCGGCATTCACGCCGAGCAGACCCGGATCCGCCAGGGGATTGCGGGTCAACGCCTGGATGATCGCGCCCGCGATACCGAGGCCGAGCCCGACCAGGACACCGGCGACGGTGCGCGGAACCCGCAGGTCTCGCACGATCCGGTAGTCCTCCCCCGCACCGATCCCGTGCAGCGCGTCCCACACGACACTCGGCGCGATGTCGCGAGCACCGACGCACAGGCTCACGACGATCAGCAGACACAGACCGGCCACGACGACCAGTACCGCCGCACCACGCCGCCGGAGCGCAGGTCGCCGGTGTCGTCGCGAGGCAACGACACCGGCGGACTTCTGCAGGGTTACCCGGTGCGGATCAGCCAAGACGGGCGAACGTGGCGTCGAGATCCTGTGGCGCCCAGGCCTTCCCGAGGATGCCGGCGTTGTTGATCGCCTCGCCCTGCGCGTCGCTGAGCCACACGACCCGCTCGGAGAGGTTCCCGGCCCAGGCGGGTGCGGCCTCGAGCTGGGCGATCGCGTCGCGGGGCGACGGGAGCAGCAGGACGATCTCGCCCTTGACGTCGCCCGCCGTCTCGCCCGAGTACACGGTGCGCGCCCCGGCGTCTTCGACCTCGGTCTGATCGGCGGCGGGCTTCATCCCGAACAGGCGCAGGATGTTGCCGCCGGAGGCGAGCATGATGTCGGAGTTGTAGTAGAGCCCGAACGAGTACGGCTTCGTCGCGAGAGCGGGATGCTTGGCGCCCACGGCGGCGAACGCGTCGACGGCGTCGGTGATCAGCTGCTCGCCCTGGTCGACCTTGTCGAAGGCCTGCGCGACCTGGCGGACGCCGACCCGCCAGTCCTTGTTGGCGTCCTGCATGTCGAACACGAGCGTCGGCGCGATCTGATTCAGCTTGGTGAGCACCGTCTTGTCGTTGAACTGGGGCCAGGCGGGTGCGACGATCAGATCCGGGTTCAGCGCGAGGATGCCCTCGTAGTTGATCTCGTTGGCGTACACGTCCGCGAGCGAGTCGTTGATCGCCTCGTGCCCGACGTGGTCGGCCAGGTACGGCAGCTTCTCGATATTGGCGACGCTCGCGCCGACCGGGTCGACACCCAGGGCGAGGACGTTCTCGAACGCGGGATTACCCAGGGTGACAACGCGTTCGGGCTTCTGGTCGATCGTCGTCTCGCCTGCGGCGGTGGCGACGGTGATCGGGTAGGTCCCGGCACCGTCCGACCCGCCTGCGGCCTGATCGGAGTCGGAGGAGCAGCCGGTGACGACGAGCAGGCTGACGGCGGCCGCGAGCAGCAAGCCGAGCGGTCTGGAGCGGGAGATGAGCGACACGATTGCTACCCTAGCAATAATAAATAAGGGTGTCCTATGTTCCATCGGCGGGAGCAGCGGAGTCCACATGGGTCCAGGCCGCGTCCGGTGTCGGGACGGCCTCGGGCAGTCGCCCGGCCAGGATGAGCTGGTCCGCGCCGAGGAGGAAGGCCTCGATGGTCCACCTGACCTGTTCCTCGTGCAGTTCGGTGCGCGGGTACTGCGCGTTCGGGTAGCGATTGCGGCGCGGCGGGCGCAGGGCGGCGGTGAGAGTGAGCAGGCGCGAGCCAAGGATGTGCGCCGCCTTGCGGTCGAGGCGCGAATCCCGGCGCATGAGTTCGTCCATGATCTGTTCGAACACCCCCAGCGTCGACTGCTCGTAGGGCCCGCGCAGCACGTAGTCCTCCAGGCCCGGGTAGTCCTTCAGCAGCGCGGCGAACCGATCGGCGAGCACGCGCAGATATCCCTGCCAGGACGGCTCCTCCGGTGCGTCGAGCCGCAGACCGTCGAACACGCGCGCGCAGGCGAGCGCGTAGAGACGGTCGATCGAGTGCACGTGGTGGCGGATCGTCGCGTCCGAGACGCCGAGTTCGCGCGCCACCGCCGCCCGGGTCAGCTGGTCGAGACCGACCCGCTCGGCGGCGTCGAGGATGTCGGGCACCGAGGTCGTCGGCCGCCGTCCCAATCGTGGCGAGACCAACCGCTCGCTACCGGAACCCATGGCTCCACCGTATCCGGCAGCCTCTCATGGCCGCGCGCGCACGAGCGTCGCGGCGACGGCGACTCCGGCCACACAGCACACGGCGACAACGGCGTACACGGCGGCGGTGCCGTGCCCGAGGCGCTCGAGCGACACCCCGCTGCGCTCGCCCGAACCGACCGCGTTGAACACCAGCCCGAGCACGACCGCGCCCAGTGATCCGCCGAGCGGGAAGAAGCTGTTGATCAGGCCGGTGGCCATGCCGACCTGTTCGGCGGGCACGGATTCGGTCGCGATCTTCATGATCGGCACATTGGCCAGGGAGTTGCCGAAGCCCCACACGGCGAGTGTCGGGATGAGCCACAGCGGGTTCTGCATGGCGTAGATCTGCCAGACGAGAATCGCGGCGGCGACGGCGAGCAGGCCGTTGCCGACCGCGAGCACCAGCCACGACCGGACCCGGCTCTGGATCTTTCCGCCCGCGATGGCCCCGGCGATACCCGCGATCCCGAGCGGCACGAGCAGCGTCGCCGCCTGCAGGGCCGAATAGCCGTGTCCGTCGTGCAGATACAGCATGAAGTAGATGGTGGCGCCGAAGGTCGCCACCCGATTGACCACGGCCAGCATCGCGACGCCGACGAACGGCGGATTGCGCAGCAGGGCCTTGTCGAGCACCGGCGCGGGCCGGGTGCCGATCCAGGCGCGGAAGATCGCGATTCCGGTGACGGCCACCGCGAGGGTGGCCAGGACGGCCGGGTCCAGCCAGGCCCGGGTGTGGGCCAGGGTGAACGCGTAGGTGAGCGAGCCGACGGAGACCGCGAGCAGTGCCGCGCCGACCCAGTCGAATCGGGTCCCCTTCGCCGGTGGCGGGTCCGGCGCGAGGACCCGCGCGGCCAGGGCGAGCGCCGCCGCGCCGAGCGGGATGTTGATCCAGAACATCCACCGCCAGCCGCCCGCCTCGACGAGACCGCCGCCGACCAGCGGGCCCATGATTCCCGCGATCGAGGTGACCGCCGTCCAGATCGCGATCGCCATCGGCCGCTGGGCCTGGTCGAAGGTGCGGGCCAGCAGCGGGATCATGGTGGCGAACATGACCGCCGCCGCGAGCCCCTGCCCCGCCCGGAAGCCGAGCAGTGTCCAGATGTTCGGCGACACCGCGCAGCCGATCGAGGCGGCCACCAGCAAGGTCATGCCGGTGAGGAACATGCGCCGCCCGCCGATGCGGTCGGACAGGGCTCCGGCCGGTTGCACGAGCGAGCCGAACATCAGGGCGTAGCCCACCATGACCCATTCCAGCGTCGCCAGACTGCTGGTGGCGAAGTCGGCGCCGATGGTGGGCAGGGCCACCGCGACGACGGTCAGGTCGATGGCGAGCAGCGAGGAGGCGAGCACGACCACCGACAGCGCCAGGCGCTGCCGGGGTGTCCACCGGGTGTCCTCGGCCTTGTCCAGGCGCACCGGATCCGACGGTTCGATGCCGCGTTTCACGACGAGGACACCGGATCGAGCAATCGACGCAGGGCGTTCTTGTCGATCTTGCCCAGCGGCGTGAGCGGCATCGCGTCGACGACCCGGATCACATCGGGCGCTTTGTATCCGGCGATGCCCGCCGCGGCGAGGAACCTGGCCAGGTCGCGGCGCGAGGGGGCGGTGTCCGCCGCGGGCGTCACCACGAACGCGACCGAGCGCTCGCCGAGGGTCGGGTGTGGTTCGCCGACGAGCGCCACCGATTCGATGGCGGGATGGGCCATCAGGAAGCCCTCGACCTCGGTGGCCGCGATCTTCTCGCCACCGCGATTGATCTGGTCCTTGATCCGGCCCGCGACGATGAGGTGCCCGCTGTCGAGGCGTCGGACCAGGTCACCGGTGCGGTAGAAGCCGTCGGGGGTGAACGCGGTCTTGTTGTGTTCGGGGGCGTCGAAGTAGCCGCGCAGTGTGTAGGGACCGCGCACGGTGAGTTCGCCGATCGCACCGGCGGCGACCTCGTTGCCCGCGTCGTCGACGACCCGGATCTCGTCGGCCGCCGACACCGGGACACCCTGGGTGGTGCAGATCAGTTCCGGATCGTCGTCGAGATGTGTTGCGCAGAACAGTCCTTCGGACATGCCGAGGATCTGCTGGAGCGTGCAGTCGAATTCCGCGATGATCTTGCGCGCGACTTCGTCGGCGAGTCTGGCCGAACCGATTTCGAGGATGCGGAGCGAGGAGATGTCGCGGGTGGTGTGGGCGCGTTCGGCGAGCCAGGGGGTGGCCAGTTGCGGGTTGATGGCGGTCATGGTGACGCCGTGGCGTTCGATGAGGTCGAAACACACCGACGGGTCGGGGCTCTGCGCGAGCACGACGGTCCCGCCGACGGTCAGGGTGCCGAGGATGCCGGGGCAGTTCCAGGTGTAGTTGAACGCGATCGGCAGGATCGCCAGGTACACGGTGTCGGCGTTCATCCGGCTTCGTTCGCGGGCCGCGCGGGAGTTGTAGAGGTAGTCGTCGTGGGTGCGGGCGATGAGTTTCGGCATGCCGGTGGTGCCGCCCGACAGCAGGAGCAGGGCGATGTCGGTGGGTTCGGTGCCGTCCGCGAGCGGGGTGTCGTCGGCGGCGAACAGTGTGCTGTGCTCGTGGAACCGGTGGTCCTGGGCGAACTCGCCGAGGCTGCCGGCCACGATGACCGAGGTGATGTGCGCGTGGGTGTCGGCGACCTGTTTGGCCAGGCCGCGGTGGTCGAAGCGGTTGAACACCTCCGTGGTGACGTAGGCGACGGCCCCGGTGGCCGCGGCGAGGTGGTTGATCTCGGCGTGCCGGTGGCCGGGTTGGGTGTGCACGGGGACGGCACCGAGCCGCTGCAGGGCGAACCAGGTGGTGACGAACTCCAGGCAGTTGGGCAGTTGCAGCAGGACCGCGTCGCCCTTGGCGATGCCGAGCCCACGCAGTCCCCGGGCCAATCGGTCCGCTTGGCGGGCCAGTTCACGGTAGGTCAGTTGACGGTCGCCGTCGATGACCGCGACGCTGTTCTCGAATTCGGCCGCCAGTTCGTCCAGCGTCCGGCTGAATGTCTTTCCCGCCCAGAGGCCCTCGCGGTCGTAGCGTCGAGCGAACTCGTCCGGCCAGAATGGAACCTTCTCACGCACCCTGTTCTCCTTCGATCGCGGTGTCCGATGGTGTTTCCGGAGTGGATTTCCCGGGTCGGTCGCCTCGGCTGCGGAGGCGTTCCGCCCAGTCGGTCAGTACGGCGGCGGCCGAATGCGCGATCAGCGGATCCATCGCCAGGCCCAGTACGGTGTGGTCGTCGCCGGGATGGTGCTGGGCGACAAGCGGATACACGCGTTCCACGCCGGAGGCTCGGCGCGGGAACGGGATCGCGTCGCGCGAGGAGAGGATCGGTGGTGCGGTGCTCTCTTGGAACAGGGCGCTCGCGTGCCCGTCGCTCGAGCCGAGCGGTGCCGCCGCCCAGCGCGCCCGGTACTCGGCGGCGATTCGGTCGTCACGCAGTTCGTCGAGATCTTCGGCGGTGCGGCCGCGTGGGAACGGGACTGTGCCGCTGGATGTTCCGCGGTCCAGGTCGAGGACATCGATGCCGAATCGGGCCGCGAGGACGTCGGACAGGGCCGTGACCGCGGTGGCCACATCGACACGTTCCGCCAGTCGTAGGGTGACCGCTACCCGGTCGGGACGTTGCGTGGTGTCCTCCGGCAGGGCCAGGACCCGGCCGGCGGGTTCGTCCGGGAATTCCGCCGGGCCAGGCGCCTTCCACGGGTAACCACCCACGCTCGCCGCCAGCGCCGTCAGATCCGATCCTGTCGCGACGAGCGCACTGCCCGCGATGAGAAGAAGCCGGGGTTCGTGTCCTGTCACGAGCGCCGCCGCGACGGTTTGTCCACGTGTGAGGTCGATGTTCGCTGTCATCCACGATGTTTCGGCGAGATCGTCCGTGGCGACCACCGGCACTTCTCTCGGTTCCTCGCCCCGGTGCGTCCGCCACAGTCGGCCACGGATCGTGAAGCACCGCCGCAGGTGTTCGAAACGCTCGGCGTGCAGAGCTCGGGAAAGGCGCGGACCGATGTCGTCGACGGGCAGGTCGTCCGGCAGTCCCACGACAGCGAAGGTGAACGCTTCGTCCACGCCGACACCGCCCCGCCGAAGCAAGGCCGCGGGCCACGGCAAGGCAACCGACTCCCGTTGGCGCGCGGGCTTGCCGGGTTGCGGTTTCGCGAGTGCGGCCAACCCGCGAACCGTGGGTTCCAGGAATACGTCGTCGATATCGAACCCGAGTGCGGCTTCGGCCCGTGCCCGGCGGACGAGGGATACCGCGCGGATGCTGTCGATGCCGTACTCGAACAGGTTGTCGGTGACGCCCACATCGGGGCGACCGGCGAGCTGTCGCGCGAGGTCGAGCAGTGCCTTCTCTGCGTCGTTCTCCGCGCCGTCGTCACGGCCGTCCCCCTGCTGCGGGGCGATCTCGATCAGGGCACCACGGTCGACTTTTCCATTGGGCAGCAGGGGAATCCGTTCGACGCGCACGATGCGCGCCGGGACCATGTACGGCGGCAGGGCCGCACTCAGCGCGCGCCGCACGGACAATTCGTCGACCTCCGCGCGCGTGGCGAGGTAGCCGAGGAGTTCGGTACTCCCCTGCCGTGCCCGGGCGATGACCGCGACGGTGGCGTCCGCCCCGACGACGCCTTGCAGCGCGGCCGCGACTTCGCCGGTGTCGACCCGCTGGCCACGTACTTTGACCTGCGCGTCACGGCGACCGACGAGGTCGAGGTTTCCGTCGTCGCGCAACCGCCCGATGTCGCCGGTGCGATACATGCGACCGCCGGGGTTGTCGGGGTCGGCGACGAACCGGGTCGAGGTCAGGCCAGGGTCGGCCAGATAGCCGCGCACGACCTGGGGACCGCGCACGTAGACCTCACCGAGGGCGCCCGGTCGGGCAGGGTGCAGCCGATGGTTGAGCACGACCACCGAGCCCCCGGCCGGGGCTCGGCCCACCGTGGGTCGAGTCGCGTCGTCGACCACGCCGACGGTCACGTCACCCGCGGTTTCGGTGCACCCGTAGGAGTTCTCGATCAGCAGGTTCGGCGCCGTGTGGCGCAGTGCGGCAACGAGTTCCGTGCTCAGTGGCTCGCCGGTGCTGACCACGCTGTCGAAGGCGAGGGGCCGTTGCTCGAGTTCCAGGAGTGCGCGCAGCAGTGTCGGCACGGCCATCATGTGGCGGGCCCGGTGCCGCGTGGCGAACTGTGCGAGTCGCTGTGCGTCCCTGCCGGTGCGGTCGTCGGCGATCGCGACCGTGGCGCCGCACACCAGTCCTTCGAGGATCTCGGTGGCACCGTCGATGAACGACATCTTGCTCTTCGCCAGGCGCGCCTCGCCGGTTCGGACCGGCCAGTGCGCGGCGCCCCACCGCACCCGCGCGGCGAGTGCGGCGTCGGTCATGTCGACGGCTTTGGCCTGTCCGGTCGATCCGGAGGTGTAGTACACGGCGGCGCGTTGCCGCGGATATCGACGGGGAGACCGCATCGGCACGCCCGAATGCTGGTGGGCGCCATCGCTGTCGACGGCGATGATCGCGGCACCCGACACCTCCGGCCTCTTCGCATCGGGGGCGAGCAGTATCGCGCGCGGCGAGGTGCTGCGCAGGATCTCCCCCACCCGCTGGTCCGGGAAGTCTGTGGGTACGAAGACATAGGCGCCGCCCGCGCGCAGGATCGCCAGCAATGCGACAGCGATGCCCGCGGATCGCGGAAGTAGCACGGCGACAACATCTTCGGCCTGGACACCGTTGCTACGCAGGGTGCCGGCGAGCGCTGCGGAACGGGTGTCGAGTTCGGCGTAGTCGAGGCTGTGTTCACCGTCGACGATCGCCGGACCCGATGCGTGGGTGAAGACCGGTTCGACCAGATCCAGGACGGTCTGTTCGAGATCGGGGACCCAGGTTTCGACGGGGGCGGTCGATCGACGGAGCTGCTCGACGGTGGCGGTCGGTGGTGCGGTCGAGACGAGATCGGCGAGGTGGTCGATCACCGCGCGGATGTCGCGTTCGTCGATCACGTGACGCTGGTAGGTGCAGTACACGTGCAGCGCGTCCGCATGGCGCACACCCTGGACGGTGAACGGGTAGGCGACATCGGCGGGAGGGACTATCCGCCAGTCGGATTCGGCCCCTGGCAGGTCGAGGGCACCGGCATAGCGCTGGTACAGAACCAATCCGGAGACCTGGGTGTCCACGTCCGGCCGATCGCGTGCCGCCGCGTCGATGTCGTCGAATGCCACATCGAGATGTCCGACGGTGGCGGCGAGGTCGGTCGTGACCCGTCCGACGACCTCGGCGAAAGTCTCGGCGCCGGTCAGGTGCCTGCGCAGTCGGACGGTGTGGCCGAGGTTCGCCCACAGTCCCTCCGAGCCCGGTGTCGTTCGCCAGGACATCATGGTGGCGAGGCCGACCGAATCGGCGTCGGCGTGCGCGGACAGGGCGATTTCCAGGGCCGCGGTGAAGACCGCGAACTCCGTCGCGCCGGTCAGGGCGCACAGGTCGTTCAGGTGCGCGCCGGTGCGCGGACCGAGTTCGACGGTGAAGGTGGCCGCCGCCTCCACCCGCTCGCCCGCGCGCACCGCGGACACCTGCGGGGCCGCCAGTGCGGTCGGGGTGCGCAGCATGGTCATCCAGTACCGCAGTGACCGTTCGCGGTGTCCCTGCTGCCGCTCGTCCGCCGGGCGGACCAGGTCGCGCAATTGCACCGGGATCGCGACGCCCACGCCTCGGTACTCGTGCGAGATCTGCTCGAAGAACGCTGGGAGGCTGGGACCGTCCCACATGATGTGGTGGACCGAGACGACCAGCGCGCAGCGTTGGCCGGCGGCGATCAGGTGCACGCGCAGGGCGGATTCCCGCGCGAGATCGAACGGTCGCGCGGACAGCTGGGCGGCGTGCCGGTCCACCTGTTCGGTGAACGCCTCGGCGGTCGCGCCGTCGATCACCGTGATCTCGGCCCCGGCGTCGGGCACCACGTGTTGTCTCGGCATGCCGTCCTCGGCGGCACCGTAGCGCGTCGCGGTCAGCAGTTGCCGTTCGCAGCAGGCGCGCACCGCGTCACGCAGACGCTCGACATCGACGGCGCCGTCGATCGTGCACACGAAAGTCACGTTGTAGGCGCAGCTGTCGGGCCGTCGCTGCTGGTGCAGCCAGAGCAGTCGCTGGGCGGGATGCAGTGCCACCGGTTCGTCGAGCGGACGATCCGCGCTGTCGACGTGCTCGATGTCGATGTGGCGCTGCGCCATTCGACGGCGTACCAGGTCCAGTCGCCGGGCGTGCGCGGTCGCCGCCCCGTGTTCGGTCATCGCGCGACTCCCCCGACCCGTGCCGCGTCGATGAACGCGCCGATCCGCGCTCCGGTGAGCTGCCACCCGCGGGCCGTGCAGACCTCGAGGTGGCCGACCGGGACCTCGATGGTCTCGATCCCGTGCCATGCGGCTTCCCACTCCCGGTTCCGCCGGGCGAGGATGTGCTCGGGTTTGTCGGCGGTGGCCGAGACGAGCAGACCGCGTCCGGTCGGCGGCAGGGTGTCGGCGATCTCGGCGGCGTCCATGGTGCGGCTGTTGCGCAGGTAGGTCTCGCGGACCGCGTCGGCACCGTCTCGATCGCCTGCGTCGAGCAGCCCGTTGGCGATCAGCGAGGCGACGAATCGCCCGGCTTCGGCGATTGTTTCGGCCTCGCCGATACCGGCTTCGTCCTGGCCCGCGCCGAGCGGGCCACCCGAATCGACCACGATCACGTCGGTCCGCAGCCCGTGCCGGTGCTCGAGCCGCTGGGCGACCCGGTGTGCGAGTTGCCCACCGAACGACCAGCCCAGCAGCACCGACGGCCGCGGCGAGACAGCCAGGACCGTCTGCGTGTAGTGCTCCACCAACTCGTCCAGTATCGAGATTCGCGGGCCGTCCGCCGCGAGCCCGGGGTCCTGTAGTGCGACGACACCCACGTCGGCGGCGATGAACGGCAGTGCCCCGTAGTAGCTCCAGCCGATTCCTCCCGCGGGCGGCAGGCAGCAGACGGTGGTGGACTCGCCTGCTCTGAGAGTGGCCACCGGTGCCAGGGATTGATCCGTTGCCAGTCCGTCGAGCAGCCTCGCGGGCGTGCCCGAGTTGTAGACGGTGCGCACCGTGGTGCTGACGCCGACGGCATCGAGCCGGGCCACGAGGGTGACCACGAGCAGCGAATGCCCGCCGAGTTCGAAGAAGTCGTCGTCGAGGTACACGGTGTCCACGCCGAGCACCTCGGCGTAGACCGCGCACACGCGACGCGCGCGCTCGTCCTCGGGTTCGCGCCCCGTGCGGTTGCCGAGCAAGGTGGCGACCGCGGGAAGCCTTGCGCGATCGACCTTTCCGGCCAGCGTCGACGGGATGTCGGGCACCCAGACCAGGTACGTGGGAATCATGTGCTCGGGCACCAGGCGGTGCATCGCCGCGCGGATCTCACCGATGTCGGGCGGGTCGGCGGGCGTGGTGGCGACGAGATATCCGACCAGCGCGGTTCCGCCCGCCGGTGCGGTGTCGGCGAAGACCTCCGCGCGCGCGACACCCGAGCAGCGGCGCAAGGCCGCGACGACATCACCGAGTTCGATGCGGAATCCACGAACCTTCACCTGCTCGTCGACCCGGCCGACGAACTCCATGACGCCGTCACTCCGGCGCCGGACGAGGTCGCCCGTGCGATACATCCGGGTTCCGATGCGACCGAACGGGTTCGCGACATAGCGGTGGGCGGTGAGTGCGGGCATACCGTGGTATCCGCGACTGAGCCCGTGACCGGTGAGGTACAACTCGCCGACCACACCCGCCGCCGTCGGCCGCAGGTTCCGGTCGAGGACATAGCCGAGCGTCCCGCGGATCGGCCGTCCGATCACGGGTGACTCGTGCTCGGTGAAACGAGCGCCCAGCGCGTTGATCGTGCATTCGGTCGGACCGTAGAAGTTGTACGCGTGCAGGCCCGGAGCGGCCCTGACGCGGTCCCACAGCCCCTGGTTCACCGCCTCGCCGCCGAGCGAGATGAAGCTCACGCCGATGCCGTCCACGCCGCGTGGCCGCGCCCGGTCCAGCAATCCGGATTCGATCAGGGCCTCCCCGAAGGTGGGGGTGGAATCGAAGCCGTCGATGCCCGCGCGGTCGTAATAGCCCAGCAGCGCCGCCGCGTCCGCGCGCAGCCCGGTGTCGATGATGTGGACCTCGTGCCCGGCCACCAGCCACAGCAGCTGTTCCCAGCAGGCGTCGAAGGAGAAGGTGGTGGTCAGCGAGATCCTGGCCCGGCGAGCGCCCGGTTCGGCGGGCGGGAAGTGGGTGAACACCGTCTCGGCGTGATTGGCGTACATGTTCGACAGACCCGCCGCCTGGACCGCCACTCCTTTCGGGGTGCCGGTGGATCCGGAGGTGTACATCAGGTAGGCCAGCCGGTCGATCGGCAGATCCGCTGTCGACGGGAGCGTTTCGGCGAGCAACTCCCACCGCCGCGTCGTCGCCGCGTCGTCCAGGTCCACCAGTCGGCAGCCGGGTGGCAGCGCGGCCGGATCGGCGACGACATCGCGCGTCGCGCTCGACAGGATCAGGGCACGGGGCGCCGCGTCGTCGAGCATGACCGTGACGCGCTCGGCGGGGTAGTCGGGATCGATGGGGACATAGGCGACACCGGCGGCGAGGCAGCCGAAGATCGCCGAGACCATCCGATGATCGCGAGGCAACGCCAGTGCTACATGGTCTTCGGGTGCCAGGCCCAGATCGTGCAGCAGGTGGGCGAACCGGCAGGCCTGCGACCAGATCTCGTGGAAGGTCCACGAATGCCCGCCCACGACCAGGGCGGTCTCCTCGGGCAGGCGGCGCGCGGTGTCGGCGAGCAGCGCGGTCACCTCGTGCAGGCCCGGATCGTCGGCGGCGGCGAGGTCGACCAGGTCGTCGGTGGCCGAAGGGAACAGCGGGCCCGTGGCGCCGACGCGGTGCATCGGTGCGTCGCGGTCGGCGGCGAGGGCACGGCACACGTGGGCGAACTGTTCCGCGCAGGCCCGCCCGAGATCGGCGGTGACGCCCCGGTGGATCACGCGCACGTCGAGGCCGTGCGCGCGCGGCATCACCGCGACGCTCACGGGATAGTGGGTGCTGTCGCGGATCTCGTCGCCGGACACCGACAACAAGGGGTCACCCGGCCGCTGATATCCCTCGACATCCGGTCGGCCCGGCAGGTTCTGCACCACGAACAAGGTGTCGAACAGTGCCCGTTCGCCGGTGGCCCGGTGCAGTTCGCTCAAGCCCACATACGGGTAGCGCAGCCGGGTGACCGCGGCGGCGCGCTGGGCGGCCAGCTGCTCGGCGACGGTCGCGCGTGGGTCGAGTCGCACACGGTGCGGGACGGTGTTGAACAGCACCCCCACCACGGTGTCGCTGTCGTGGAGTTCCTCGGGTCGGCCGGAGACCACGGTCCCGAAGAGCACGTCGGGGGAATTCACGAGCGTGCTCAGTGTCACCGCCCACCCGAGCTCGAGCACGGTGGCCAGGGAGACGCCCGCCGAACCCGCGAGCGCGGTGAGCGCGTCGGTGTCCTCGGTGCCGAGCGTGATGGTGTGTTCGCCGGACTCCCCCGGCACGAGGAATTCCGAGCCCGCCAGCGACTCGGTCAGGAGGGTGGGCCCCTCGATCTCGCGCAGCTGGTCCAGCCAGCCCCGCACAGCGGCCTGGTGGTCCTGTCCGGCGAGCCACTCCAGGTATCGGCGCAATCCGCCGGTGGCGATGATGTCGGCGGGGTGGTCGCCGCGGTATCGGCGCAGAATCCCCAGCAGCACAAGACGAATGGACCAGCCGTCGAGGACGGTGTGCTCCGCGGTCAGCACCAGGTGGTACCGGTCGGTGTCGGCGCGGATCAGGGTGACCCGTGCGAGCGCGCCGTCGCTGGTGAAGCCCGCCGCCTTGTCGGCCGCGATGGCGGCGTCCACGGCGGGGTGTTCCCGGCGGTCGGCGGGTGCGGTGAGGTCGACGAACCGGAATTCGATCCGGGGGTCGGCGGGGACGACCTGGACATAGCGCGTACCGGTCGAGACGAGGCGGGCCGCGAGATTCGGTGCGGCCGTGACCACTTCGCGCACTGCGGATGCCAGGTGATCGACGTCGACGGCGCCGGTGAGTGTGAGGACGTTCTGGGTCGTGTAGGTGCTCGGCCGGGTGCGGTCGGTACCCGCATCGGCCAGCAGGTGGAACAGCAGTCCCTCCTGCAGCGGGGTCAGCGGGAGCACATCGGCGATCTCGGCACGGAGTTCGGCGAGGGCTCGTTGCTCGGCGTCGGTCAGTCCGAGCAGGTCGGTCACCTCGGTCGGGCGCAGGAGCGCGCCGTCGTCGCGCGCCTGTTCGAGCAGGTCGTCGAGTGCTTCGGCGAAGCCGCGCAGGTGGTCGGTGTCGAGGACGACCGAGTCGGCGAGGACGGCGGCGGTGTCGCCGTCGACGACGATCACGATGTCGAGATCACCGGACCGCACATCGTCATCGCGGCAGTCCTCGACGACCGACCGCGCACCGGCGACATGGTCGACCCGGATCCGCAGATCGGGTTCGGGCACCTCGTCGAACACTCCCTGCGCGTCCGGGCTCAATGCGCACGTGGGCCACAACGGCACCGACGAGCCGCGATCGTTCACCAGCTCGCGCAGGATGGTCGCCCCTTCGGCGAGCGACAGATCGACCACGACGGGGTACCGGCACCGGATCGGGCCGAACGGGTGGTCGGCGACGGCGGAGCCTTTTCGATGGGGATGCTCGACCTCCACCAGCGCCGTACCGCGTCGACCCGAGCGGGCCAACTGGGAGGCAGCGGCGGCCACGTACACCGTGCTCAGTGAGCGCGCGGTGTGCTCGGTGAACAGGGCGGGATGCGCGCGCAGCGGATGCCGAACCGCCGTCCTGGGTCGGCGAGGGCCGATCACCGGGCGGTCGGCCGCGTCGGCGATCGAGTCGTACAGGTCGAGCCACGCGCCGGAATCATCGAGTACCCGGGGGTCGTCGGCGAGGGCCCTGGTCGTCGCCGCGTAGTCGAAGAAGCTCGATCGGCGCGGCGGCAGTCCCGCCACGCCGCCGGTGAACTCGGCGCGCAGAAACTCGAGCAGCGCGACCGTGCTGGGCAGATCCAGCGATCCGCGCACGACGCTCACCTGGACCCCGGCCGGATGATCCGACACCTGGAACGCCCCGGTGGACACCCGCGATGTCTCCGCCACCGCCTCCGGCACCGTTCGCACCCGCCACCGGCCATCGCTCGTCGCGATCCGCAATACGTCGAAGCGGGCGAGGGCCGACAGGGCCGCGCGCACGATGCTGTCCGGACTCGGGGGCGAGTCAAGGCGGAGCACGTGGTGATCGTGGCCCTCCGCGTCGGACAGCAGCTGAGCGATCCTGTCCTCCGGACCGGCCGACACCGCCGACAGGAAGGTCTCCAGATCCGACAGCCGGGTGCTCGGTTGGCGGAGTCCCTGAATCAACACCGCGACAGCGGAATCGAGGAGGCAGCGTGCCGTCGCGGTGTCGACCAGCGACCGGTCGTAGGTGACCGACACCGCCAGCGGTCCGCCGTCGCGATAGTCGTGCAGCAGGAAGGCCAGGTCGAACTTCGCCTGCACGGGCGCCGGTTCACGGATCACCGTCGGGATCCCGGCGAGTTCGATCTCCGGGATGGCCGACGCCGCGCTGACCATCGTGCGAATCAACTGATTCCGGACCCCCGCCGCGCGAGCGGGATTCGCGGCCCGCACGACCGCGTCGAACGGCACATCCCGGTGCGACAGCGACTCCGCCGTCGACACCGCGACCCTGGCGGCATAGTCGGCGAAGGTCGGGTCACCGGTCGTATCCACCGCAACGGCAACGGTATTGGCGAAGAACCCGACCACCTCGCGCAGTTCGGGCCGCCCGCGCAGGTCGACGACCGTGCCGAGGGCGAAGTTCCCGGCACCGGTGGCCGTCGCGATCGCGAACCCGACGGCGGCCATGAGCAGCATGTTCGGCGTGACTCCGGCGCCGCGCGCGTAGTCCGCGAGTTCCTCGGTGATCCCGTCCGGGAGCCGGTACCTGAGGTGGCAGCCCTGGTCGGCTCGCGCCGCTGCCTCGGTGTCGCGCGGCAAGGTGGGCACGGGGGGTTGGGTGGGCAGCGAACCCAATTGCCGTTCCCAGAAGGCCAATTGCCGCTGTGCTGTCGGCGTCGGGCTCCCGCTCGTGCCCAGGTAGCCCTGCTGCCACCGCGCGTAGTCCAGGTAGCGAACGCGCTGCGGATCCGCTTCCGTGGGCGTGACGAGGCCGGCGGCCACCGTCTCGAACAGCGCGCCGATGGACATGCCGTCGGCCGAGATGTGGTGCAGCACCATCACCACGGCGACGACTTCGTCGGTGCGTTCCGGATGGTGCAGATAGGTGATGCGCAGAGGGTTGTCGCGAGCCAGATCGAACGGCTCGGTGAGACGCTGGTGCGCGACCCGCTCGGCCCATTCCGCGGGCTCGACACCGATCGGGAGGGCCACATCGTCGTGGCGGGCCGTGAGTGTGTGATCGATCTGCTGCACCGCGTTCCCGTCCCCGTCGACCGGGTACCGGGTCACGAAGACCTCGTGCACGCGCACGGCGGCATCGACGGCGCGGGCAAGAGCCGCGCGATCGAGCGGACGGCGCGGCAGCAGGAGGAAGGCGTGGTTGTAGTCCCAGTCGGTGGGATCGAATTGCTGGTGGTACCAGATCCCGTGCTGGAGTGGCGCCAGCGGACCGCTGTCACCGTCGGTGCGGGTCACCGCCAAGGGATTGCGCGCGTGGCGGTCCCGGAGTCCGGAATCGGCGAGGCGGCTGTGCAGCAGCGCCATGCGCCGATCGTGCAAGCTTGTCATGGTTGGCGCCCTTCCGTCGTTTCGAGCGCGTCCGCGATGGCGAGCACCAGGTCGCGGTCGACCAGGCTCGGGGAATAGGTGAACTGGATCTGCGGGTCGCGCTCGCGCAGGAACACTTCGATCGCCAGCGGCACCATCGGGAACTGGATTCCCCCGTTGTCCGCCCTTGCCCAGGTGGTCGTCGGGTGCCCGAGAGTCGGTCCGGTCAGGTCACCTTCGATGAAGACCACGATGATGTCGAATGCCGCAGGCGCACTGGCATTTCCCAGCTGTGGAAGCTGCTCGCTCAGGGTCTCGTAGTGCGTCGAGGAATGCGCGAGTGCATTGCGGAACTCGCGCTCCACGGCGCCGACGACGCGATCGAGGTCACCGGTGGCCGCGATTCGCAGGGTCAGCAGGTTCGAGAAGTCACCGACCGCGTCGGCGGTGGCGGGATGTTCACGTCTGCTGGTCAGCACACCGACGGTCACCTCCTCGACCGGGAGAATCCGGCCGAGGACGGTCGCCAGCGCCGCGGTGAAGGCGACGAACTTGCTCGTCGCGTGGCGGCGCGCGCACGCCGTCAGCCCGTTCCGCAATGATGCGGTGATGCTCCGATCGTGCCGATCCCCGGTGAGCGGCAACGGTTGTCGTGCACCGAGTGGACGAAAGGGCAGACGCGGTGGCGGCGTGAGCCTGTTCGTCCAGTAGTCGAGGTCGCGCTGGAGGTGCCGACGGTCGTCGAGGTGGGCGGTGAAATCTCCGTAGTGCAGTGTCTGCGGTGGTGGCACCGCCCCCGCGTAGAGCAGGTCGAGTTCTGCGGTGACGACCGCGAAGGTGCCGCTGTCCCACACGATGTGGTGGAACAGCAGCAGCACTTCGGTCGGCCCGTCCTCGAGTTCGAAGACCGTGACCCGCAGCGGGGCCTCGGCGTCGAGCGCGAACGGTTCCCGCGCTCGGCTTCGGATGGCGTCGTCGACGACCCGGCTGCGGTCCGCCGGCGGCGGGTTCCCCAGCCGGACGACCTCGCAGCGCGGCTCGAGCGTGTCGTTCACCGTGCTGACCGGCACGCCGTCGACCACCCGGTAGGTCGTCTGGAGGATTTCGTGGCGGACACCCAGCTCCCGCACGGCCGCAAATAATTTCGCGACATCCACCGGTCCCGGCACGGTCAACCGGAGCGGGAGATTGTTGAGTGTGCTGTCCGGATGGTCGCGTTGATGGCGCCAGGCGGCCAGCTGCTGCGGCGAGAGCGGAGATCGTCGCGGATCCGCGCGCCGGGTGATCACCGACGAGTCGCCCTCGGGCCGAGGGGCGCGCGCGGCGATCCGGGTCGCGATCAGGTCGAGACGGCCACGGTCACTCATCCGACATGCCCGCCCGGTCCAATTCCGCCGCGGCCTCACTGAATTCGTCCTCGGACATGGACACGACCTCGACATAGATCTCGGCCACCACCTCGAGCCGGTCCGGATCGGCCGAGCGTTCCCGCATCCGCTCGGCGAGCCCGCCCACATTGCGGCCGACGAACAGGTCACCGACGGTGATGTCGGTCGTGTCGAGGCCCTCCATGATGCGGGCCACGGCGGTGGTCCCGCGCACGGAATCGCCGCCGATGACGAAGAAGTCGTCCTCGACACCGACCTGCTCGAGCCCGAGCACCTCGCCGACGATCAAGGCCAGCGCCTGTTCCAGGGAGGTGCGCGGCGCGACATAGGACCGTGCGGAGTCCTCGGCAGCGGCGGCGGCCAGGATCGCCCGGTGATCGACCTTGCCGTTGCCGGTCAGTGGCAACGCGTCCCGCACGAGGATCTTCTCGGGGACCATGTAGCTCGGCAATCGATCGAGCAGGACCGCGCGGGCGTGCGCGGCCAGCACCGCCGGATCGGTGTCGTCGCCGACCGTCGCCATCGCCACCAAACGCGCTGCGCCACCGCGCTGTTCGGCGACGACGACCGCATCGGTGACGCCGTCCACCGCTCGCAGGGCGTTCTCGATCTCGCCCGGTTCGATCCGGTAGCCGCGGAGTTTGACCTGGCCGTCGATCCGGCCCAGGAATTCGATCCGGCCGTCGTCGCGATACCGGACCAGGTCGCCGGTGCGGTACCAGCGCTTGCCGTCCCGGTGGACGAACCGGTCCTCGGTCTTCTCGGCGTCGATCGTCAGCGTCCCGGCGGGTCCGGCGTCGGCCAGATAGCCCTGCGCCAGTCCCGCTCCCCCGATCCACAATTCGCCGGGTACCCAGTCCGGGCAGTCGAGTCCACTGTCCCTGGCCACCACCCGCGCGCCCACCCCGCCCAGGGGCACGCCGAAGGGCACGGTGGTCCAGTCCGCGGGAATGTCGCGCGGGACGACGCACACGGTGTGGTGGATCGATGCCTCGGTGCAGCCGCCGAGCCCGGCGAACACGACCTCCGGTGCGGCGGAACCGAACACCCGCCGCGGCAGGTCGACACCGACCCGGTCGCCGCCGACCACGACCGTGCGCACCGTCCGCAGCGCGTCACCGGCCTCGGCGGCGCTCAGGATCATGTCGAGAATGCCGGGAACGCAGTAGAGCTGGGTGACGGTGAAGCGCTCGATCAGCTCGGCGATCCGGTGACCGTCGCGGCGGACGTCCTCGTCGATCGCCACGACACTGCCGCCCACCTCGAACAACCCGAACGTGTCCTGGATGGACAGGTCGAACTCGAGCGCCGACAGGGCGATCGAACGGTCCTCGGCGCGCACGTCGAACAGCTCCCGGCACCGCAGCAGCGTGTTGAGCACCGCGCGGTGCGAGACCGCGACGCCTTTGGGCACGCCGGTCGAGCCCGAGGTGAACAGCACGTAGGCGATCTCGGTGTCGGCACCGAGGTGGGGCGGTGTGTCGTCGGCGGCATGGGCCAGCGCGTCGTCCAGGGCCACCGCGGGAACGCCGTCGGAGACCGCCACCCTGTCGGCGTCGTCCACCAGCGCCACGCGGACCCCGGCGATGCGCAACATCTCCGAGCGCCGGGCATCGGGTTGATCCATCCCGATCGGCAGATAGGTGGCCCCGGCCGCCAGAGCGCCGAGCACCGCGACGATCTGGCGCGGCCCCTTGCGGACCTGCACCGACACCACATCACCCGGTACGACACCGTGTGCCCGCAGGGCGGCCGCGACCTTCGACGCCTGCCCCGCGAGTTCGCCGTAGCTCAGCGTGTATTCACCGTCGGCCCCGGCGTAGCAGACCGCCACCGCGTCCGGATTCGCCTGCGCGAGTTCGAAGAACCGGCTGTGCAGGACCCTGGGCGTGTCGGCCTCGACGGGTTCGACGAAGTTCGCCGATTGCCGCCGATGTGCCTGCGGGGCAGGAAGTTCCTGATCGATGGGACGGTCCCAGGCGTCGACGTCGCCGAGCAGCCGGTCCAGCGCGGCACTGTAGCGCCCGAACATCTCGTCCACCACACCCGGCGGGAACGCGTGTTCGCGCACGTCCCAGTTGACGAGCAGACCGCCGCGCAGTTCGACCACCTGTGCGTCGAGGACGACCTGCGGCCCCTGCGAGACGATCCACACCGGATCGCCGAAGTCCTCGAGCACGCTGTCGGCGAACAGTTCGCCGAGATCGAGCCCGCTGGTGTAGACGATCGGCGCCAGCACCGCCTCGCCCCGGTATCTGCCCAGATCGCGGATGACGTCGAGTCCCGGATACGCCGAGTGCAGTGCGCTCGCGTGCAGACGCTGCTGCAGGCGCTTGGCCAGATCGAGGAAGCTGCCGGAGTCGGTGGTGTCGACCGCGACCATGACCGAACTGCTGAAATCGCCGACGAGCAGCGGCACGTCCTCGTGTACCGGTTCCCGGTTGAACAGCGGGAGATTGAGCAGGAACCGCTGGCCCGAGGACCACCGGCCGATCACCTCGGCGAACACCGCCGCCAGCACGACCGCCGGGGTGATGCCGCGTTCGTGCGACCAGCGCAGCAGTGCCGCCTTCTGCGTGGGCGAGGCGTGGTAGTTGCGACGGGTGGTCAGGTGCGGGTCGGCGCGCTGCGCCTCGGGGACCAGGGGCAGTTCCGGCGGGTCGGGCAGATCACCGAGATGATCACGCCACCACCGCTGTTCGCGTTCGCGTTCGGCCGCGGTCACCTCGGCCTTCGTCGCGAGATAGTCCCGGTAGCTGTATCGGATCGGGGCAAGGTCGGCGCCCTCGCCGCGGTACAGGCGTGACAGGTCCGACAGCAGGGTCCGGTAACTCATGGCGTCGGCGGCGAGCATGTCGACATCCACGTGCAGTCGAGTGCGGTTCCGCGGCAACAGGGTCAGTGCCACATCGAAGACCTGCCCGGCGTCCGCGTCGAGCAGCTGATGGGACTTGAGGTGCCGGATCCGGTCGAGCTCGGCGTCGGGGTCCGCGGCCGCCCGCAGGTCGTGCACCGACCAGGCCGGGACCAGCGGGGCCGCGGGAACGAGCTGCTGTCCGCTCTCCAGGAACTGCGCGCGGAGCATGTCGTGGCGGGCGACGAGCTCGTCGACCGCGATCCGCAGCCGCTCGGGATCGACGTCCGCACCGTCGAATTCGGCGTACAGGTGCGCCGCCACCCCGCCCAGCGACTGCTCGGCGCGCCGACCGATCCAGTACGCGTGCTGCATCGTCGCCAGCCCGAACGGCGCCAGCGCGTCCCCGGCGCCGAGCACCGCTCCCGCCGACTGCGCCGTCCGGCCGCGCTCGGTGAGCAGACGTTGCCACGCCTGGATGGTCGGCTCCACCGCCAGTTCGGCGAAGTTCACGCCGATCCCCTCGCCGCGCCACACCGAAGCGATGTGGATCATGCCCAGCGAGTTCAAGCCGCATTCGATGAGGTCGTCGTCGACGGCGATCTCCGACATGTCGTCGACGACGTGTTCGGCGACGAGCGCGCGAATCTCCGCCTCGGTGGGTGTCTCGGTGTTGGTCACCATGGAGGATCCTTCGTTGTCAGGGCGGGGCCAGCACCCGCCGCGCGTCTTCAGCTGAGGGGCTCGGCGGGGGTGAGCGACGGCCGGCGGGCGATGAGGCGAACGTCGCGCGGGTCGGTCAGTCCGGCGTCGAGGGCGGCCACGACACCGGCGCGCAGGAAGCGCAGCAGTTCCTCGGTGCCGAGCAGCTGCTCGTGCACGCCGAATCCGGTGTGGCGCAACCGCTGTACCACCGACTCGACGATCTCCGGGGTGGGCTCTACGGAGGTGGGGATCGGCCCCCACAGTGCGGTGTCGATGTGGTCGACGACCAGCCCCGCCGCCCCCACCCTGGCGACGACATCGTCGACGGGGTACTGGTAGTTGATCGACGGACCGAGATCGCGCAGCTTCGGCGCCCACTCCGAACCGGCGGCCAGGTCCTCGAACACCCCGACCTGACCGCGGCCCTCCGCCGGCGCGAGCGCCCGGCTCCACTGCAGCACCAGTGCGCCGCCGGGTGCCACCGCGCCCGCCAGCGCGGCGATCGCGGAATCCAGATCACGCAGCCAATGCAGCACCCAGGAACAGTGGACGATCTCGAAACCCGCTGCCTCCAGGTCCAACTCGTTGGCATCCAGGCACGCGGCCGTGACTCCGAGGTCCGCGCACGCCTCGGCGGTCGCGTCGACCATCGATTGCGACCCGTCGATCGCGGTCACCCGCAGGCCGCGTTCGGCCATGGTCTTGGCGACCTCACCGGTGCCACATCCGACGTCGACGAGCCGCGCACCGGTGGTGACGAGGTCGTCGACGAGTTCGAGGGCACGCAGGTTGGCCGCCGTCTGAGGAGCGTTGACCTTCTGATAGCTGTCCGATTGCCAAGCCGTCGAAATCTGCTGTGTTGTCGGCATCGTGAATGGCCTTTCGCTCGTCTGTCTACATTTCTCGTGGCGCCACGGAGGTGGGCCGCGGCTGCCAACTCGAGGCGATCTCGAATATCTCGGCACCATTGGTCACTTCGTCTTCGATGTCGTCCGCCATCGCGGCGCCGCGGCCGGAATAGGGCAGTCGCAAGGGAACACCGGGTGGATAGGCGATGAGGAATCCGTCGAATTCGGACTCGACCGGTCGCCGAGCACGCGGCGCCACGGCGGTGGGCACGGTCAGCTCCGACAATGCCGCGACCAGCCGGTCGATCGCGTCCTCGCTCGCACCGATGGTCACACTGGCGACCAACCGGTCGCCTTGCACGCGCGGAATGTGGATACCGTGCTCACCCCAGAGCGTTTCCCTGATCGCTACGGCGTCGCCGCCCGGTGGAACCCGGATGTGCACCCGCAGCGCATCGGTTCGATAGGGATATTTCGCGTCCGCGGCCAATACCTGAAATCGACCGGGCGTTCGCCGTTCGAGGCCATCGGAAAGGCGCTGGATCAATCCCAGAGAACGCTGGATCGAAAGATCACCATCACACACCGCGTGCGCGCGGGCGATATCCAAGGACGCGAGAATCAACCAGGACGGCGAAGTCGTGTGATATCGGAAGATGCTCGATCGTAGCCGCTTCTCGATCTCGAATTCGGCCCCCGAATCCACGTGGATGTAGGCACCTTGGCGCAATGCCAGCATCGTCTTGTGCGCGGACTGCGTGACGATGACCGGGTTTCCATAACCTAGGCTACGTAATGCTGGAAGCGCCGCCAACGGTCCCGGATACATACTTCCACTTGAAAAGCAATGTATGGCACACCACGCGTCGTCCAACACGAAGCGAACACGCGGATCGGCACTCGCCAACTCCGGCAACACCATCGAACAATCCAGGCGCTGCCCGTCGTAGGTCGACGCCCCGAGGGCCACCACGTCGAACGGGTGGCCGCGCTCGTGCGCCGACCGCAGGATCTCGGCTGTCCGCCCCACGTCGATCACGCCGTCCACCTCGGGAATCACTGTCACCGAGGCGGTTCGGTCGTCCACCGCGAAGTGCACCGATTGGTGCGCGCGAGCGTCCACGAGGGCACGTCCGCCGCGCGGCAGTGTCGTGGCGATCGCGATGTGTTCGCCATCGTGCAACCGCCGGTGACGAACTGGGTCTGCGCTACTCCGAATGCCTTGGCCGCCAAGGCCTGCGCATCCGCGAGGACACCGCGCGGATGGTGGAACGAGTCGATCGCGTGCGCACCGAAGGACTGGTCAGCGGCGGGTGCCCGATCCCCGAGAAGTTGGTCCTGAACTGCGCGTATGCCCTCCTGCGTGATGATCGGACGCCCCGTCAACGGGGTCGCGTGCAGGTTCACCGTCCGGTGCGCGACCGCGGCGACCGCGTCGGCGAGTGGGGTTCGGGATTGATCGTCTTCTAGCACTACATGTTTCGACTTGGTTGACATCACACCAGCCCGTACTGCGGGCTTACCGTCCCGCCCTGGAAGTCGTGGAGAACCGTCTTGACGTTTGACTAGCTTAGGCTAAGCTAAATTGCCATGGGCACAATGTCAACGCCCCCGCATTCAGCGAACGAAGCAACCCTCTCCGACTTGATCGACAGCGCGGCAACACGTTTCGGCAATCATTGTGCAATCTCCTCCGACGGCACGACTCTGACGTACTCGGAATTGCAGAAAAGGGCCTCCGAGCTGGCAACAGCTCTGCGCGACAGTGGTATCGACCGGAACAGTGTTGTCGGCGTCCAGCTGAACAGGTCGATCGATGCGGTCGTGGCAATCCATGCGGTGGTGATCACCGAAGCCGTTGTGGCACCACTGGAACCCGGCGATCCGCCGGCACGCACATCGGCCATCGTCGAGAGTTCGGCGATCTCCCATATCCTCACGGACCGCGCGAGCACCGATCTGCCCGGGTGGAAATATCATGAAACCGCAATGATCTCATCCTTGACATTGTCGGAGACCGGACATATTCCGCCCGCGCAGGCGAGCGAAGCCGCCTACCTGCTGTCCACCTCGGGATCCACCGGAACACCGAAGGGCGTACTCCTGTCCGACAGCGCGGTACACCATTTCATCCGCTGGGCCGCGGACCGCGTCGGACTCACCGATACCGATCGCATCGCGGCCCAGTCCGCACTGACCTTCGACCTGAGCACTTTCGATCTCTTCGCCGCCGCCCACGCGGGTGCGGCGCACGTGGTGCTACCCAACTGGCTCAAGGCTTTTCCCTCCGACATTGCCGACTGGCTGAACGCGAACGCCATCACCACGATGTACGCAGTTCCCACGCTCCTACGAGGAATTGCCCAGCATTTGCCGAATACCGAATCGGGTCGGCTGCCGACCCTGCGCACCGTCGTGTACGCCGGTGAGCCCTATCCCGCAGCGGCGCTCGCCGAGCTCACTGCCGCGCTGCCCGGGGTCGAGATCCACAACTTCTACGGCCCGACGGAGACGAATGTCTGCACCGCCGAGGTCATCTCGCGCGACTGGCACCCGGGTGAAGCGGTCTCGATCGGCGCACCCATCGACGGCATGCACGCGGTCCCCGTCGACGCCGAGCTGATGCCCTGCGACGAGGGCGAACTCGTCGTCGCGGGCCCGCAACTGCTCACCGGCTACCTGTCGGGCGGCGTGCTCACCGATCCGACGGTGCCGGTTCGGTATCCGGACGGGGTGACCAGACGCAGCTATCGCACCGGCGATCTGGCCCGTCGTGGGAGCGACGGGCGCCTCTATCTGCTCGGTCGCGCGGACAGTCAGGTCAAACGCCGCGGCTACCGCATCGAACTGGACGGCATCGCCGCCATCGCCGGTGCCACCGACGGCGTCCACGCGGCCGCCGCGGTCGCCACCGGGCCGGAGAACCGGATCACGCTGTTCCTCGACCTGGGCGACACCGATGCCGAGACCGGTCGCCCGCGGGTCGCCGACGCGCTCCGCGCCCAGCTGCCCGCCACCCATCAGCCCGACGACATCGTCTGTCTGCCAAGCCTTCCCGTCACTGTCCGAGGAAAGGTCGACAGGTCACAGCTCGCGGATATCGCCGCCCGCCGGGGGACACATCCCCACCACTACGAAACCGAGGGAGCAGGGACATGACCTCCGACCAGGACGAAGTCGGTTCTATCGAGATCGACGAGATCTGCACGATTCTGCACACCGCTGTCACCAAGCGACACTCCGACACCGTCATCGAGGTCGAACCGGACACGGAATTGCTCATCACCGGGTTGATCGACTCGCTGACCCTGGTCAACGTCGTCGCCGAGCTGGAGCGGCGGACCAAGACCAAGCTGCCGGAGAGCTTCGTGATCGCCCGCAACTTCCGCACCCCGAGCACCCTGCACGCCGCGGTGCTCGATGCCTGTGGGAGCGCGGCGCGATGACCCCCGGTGCGACGGTCTCGACCACGCCCGAGGAATCGGCGCGGGCCACCGCGGCGCAGTTGCACGGCATCGCGGACGATCTCGCGGGCCTGCCGTTCCGGGACGCGTGGAAGGTGCTGCTGGCGGCACCGCCGGTCGCGTCGGTGATGGAGTCCTCGCTGCGCGAACGCCGCGCGGGCGCCGTCCTCGACGCCGTCTCGGTGCTCGAGGGCGTCGGGCTCGCCGGGGTACCGCCCGGGCTCTGCTACGCGCTGACCTCGCAGGTGTTCGGTATCCAATGGCCACTGTCCGAACTGGATTCCCGGCCGCTGGCGCCCTACCTCGACGGAATTCGGGACGGGTCGCTGATCCTGTGTCACGCGCTCACCGAGGACGCGGGCGGCAGCGATCCGCTCTCGATGAGCACCGTCGTCGAGGACGGCGCGAACGGTCAGCAGCTGACCGGACGCAAGGCCTACGTCACCGCGGCACCGCGCGCCGATGTCATCCTGACCTTCGCGCGCACCTCACCGGGGCGACATCCGTTCGCGCTCAGCGCATTGCTGATCCCGGCGAATCGTCCGGGAGTCAGCCGGTCGGAGCCGTTCGACAAGCTCGCGGTTCCGGAAGTGCCGATGGGTGCGGTCGAGTTCGGCGGCGTCGATGTCGGGCCCGCGGATTTCGTGGCCGCCGAGGGATCGGGGCTCGCCCTGCTCTCGACGACGACCACCTGGGAACGCGCCCTGCTGATGAGCTATGCCGTCGGCATCATGCAGCGCACGCTCGATCGGGCGGTGGACTGGACGCGGTCTCGCCACCAGTTCGGCCGCGCACTGGGGGCCAGTCCGCTGGTCGCGTCGCGGGTGGCCGACATGGCAGTCGCGGTGCATCGGGTGCGCACCGCGGTGCACGGGCTCGCCGCGCGCATCGACGCGCCAACGGCCTCGGTGTCGAGTTTCGTGACACCGGCCGCCATGGTGAAGATCTCCTGCGCGCAGGACCTCATGGACTTCGAGATGACCGCGGGGCGGCTGTTCGGCGTGCGGTCGGTCATCGAGGGCTCCGGCCACACGGCGGCCACCGCGAGCGCGCTCGCCGCCTCGATCTACGCCGGGGCCAACGACCTGCTGCGCGTCGGTATCGCCCGAGACCTAGGACTTCCCGTTGAGAACTGAGATGGCACAGGCACTTCCGGACTCGGCGGCGCCGAGCGTGGCACACGCGGCCGTGGCCGGGGTCGAGCAGGAACTCCGCAGGCTGGCCGATCCCGTGGACAAGGGCGAGTGCGCGCCCGCGCTGGTCTACGACACGATTCGCGCGTCCGGTCTGCTGGCCGCGCTGGTCCCGGTCGATCGGGGCGGGATGGGACTGAGCTTCGCCGAGTACACCTCGATGCTGTGTGCTCTCGGCAGCGCGAACGGTTCGGCCGCACTGGGTTTCAACATGCACAATGTCGCGCTCGGGTCACTGTTCGAGGCCGATCCGGCCGATCTCGGTGGTGCGGGCCGCGCGTTCCGGGAGTGGGTCGTGCACGAGGTGGTCGAGCGCGGCGCCCTGTTCGCCTCGGGCGTCTCCGAGCCGGCGACCGGTGCCAGGTTGCAGGGGATCGCCACCGTCTACCGCAACGTCGGCGATCGGGTGGTGCTCGACGGTCACAAGTCGTTCGTGTCGCTGGCCGGTGTCGCCGACTACTACGTCGTGTCCGCGCGCCCGGCCGACGGTGACGACTTCGAGGTCTCGCACTTCGTCGTCGCCGCCTCGGATCCCGGGGTGAGCTTCGCCGACGAGTGGAACGGCATCGCCTTGCGCGGCACATCGACCGCGCAGCTGACGATGCGGTCGACCGAGATTCCCCGCGACCGCCTGTTTCTCGGTGTCGAGGGCATGTCGCTGTTCAAGACGATTCGCGAACCGCACTGGATGGCCGCCGGCTATCTGGGTGCCTACCTGGGGCTGGCCACCGCCATCGTCGAGGTCGCGGGGGCACACCTGGACGCCGACCAGCGGCGGCGCACGGACTCGGCGGCCGTGGCGCAGTTCGGTGAGATGGTCGTCGCGCTCGAGGCCACGCGCTCCCTCGTGCAGCGCGCCGCGGCGGCGGTGGTGACCCGGCGCTCGCAGACCTCGACGAACAAGCTCGTCTACGCCGCCAAACACCATCTCGGCCAGACCGCGCAACACTTGGCCTCCGACGCGGTCCGCCTCATCGGATCGGCGGCGATGGCGGCCGACAAACCGATGCAGCGGCTGCTGCGCGAGGTGCAGTTCTGCGCGATCATGCCCGCGAAGCCGCATCACTGCCTGGACTATGTCGGTAAGGCGTCGCTCGGCGAGAACATGCTCGACGTCCGCAATCAGAATTGGTGACGATGCCGCTGCTGAATCATCCGGACGGCGCGATCGAGTACGTCCACCGGCCAGGGCGAGCGCCGGGGCCGACCGTGGTGTTCCTGCACGAGGGTCTGGGGTCGATCGGCCAGTGGGGCATGGTCCCCGCGTCCTTCGCCGCGCGCACCGGGCTCCCGACGCTGGTGTACTCCCGGCACGGGTACGGCGGCTCCGGCGGTACCGGACCGACGGGTACGCGATACTTGCACACGCAAGCGCGCGAGGTGCTGCCGTGGATCCTGGACGAGCTCGAGGTCCGGACCCCGCCGGTGCTCATCGGGCACAGTGACGGAGCGAGCATCGCCACGGTGTACGCGTCGGAGTATCCGGTGCGCGCACTGGTGCTCATCGCCCCGCACATCGTCGTCGAGGAGGTCACCCTGCGAGGAATCCGGCAGACCGCCCACGACTTCGACGCGATCGCCCCGTCGCTGCGACTCCACCACGACTCCGCCGAGGCGCTGTTCGACCGCTGGTCGAACGTCTGGCTCTCGGACGAGTTCCAGGCGGACTTCGACCTCACCGGCTGTCTGCCCCGGATCACCGCGCCACAGCTGGTGATCCAGGGCGAGCACGACAAGTACGGAACCGCCCGCCAACCGGAGTTGATCGCCGAGCACACCGCCGGGCCGACCTCGCTCGCGTTGCTGCCCGACACCGGCCATCATCCGCATCTCGAAGCAACAGAGAAGGTACTCGAGCTGATATGCACAACACTGTCCTCGGGTGGGCACGCGCCGCAGCGTCTCGGCTGAGACGGGTCGACGCCGTACCCGCGGTCGACAAGACCGCGCTGCGCCGCCACACCACGCCCGCCACGACGCTGCTGCGCGCCGCGACGGTCATCCAGATCGTGGCCTCGGCGCTGACCGTCGCCACGCTTGGTGGCATCTGGGTCATCGCGCGCGCCGCCTACGACGCGCATCGCGATCCCGCCCACGATCCGCGATCGGCCGTCGTCACCGGGATCGTGATCGTCTGCGTCGCCGTGGTCGCCGGGTTCCTCGCCACGTCGCTGGCCTACTACCTGACCCACGTCGCCGACCTGCGGGTCCGCAAACACATCCGCACCCTCGCCGCCGAGCACATCGCGCGGCTGCCGCTGGGCTGGTTCACCTCGGACGCGTCCAAGAAGTCGCTGTCGGTGCTCGGCAACGATGTGGAGACCCTGCACAGCGCGGTCGCGCACGGGCGCATGGAACTGATCCAGGCCTCGGTGGCGCCTGCGGCGGTGTGGTTGTGGCTGCTGCTGATCGACTGGCGCCTCGCCCTGGCGATCGCGATCCCCACCGCCACCTATTACGTTCTCCAGCAGGGCATCTACAAGCGGGCCATGGCGTACCACTCCGAACAGGGCCCGGCGATCGCGGAACTGCTCGCCGCGGCGCACGAAGAACTCCGTGACGCCGTCACGCTGCGGTTCGGGGCCGCCGTCGGTGCGCGCCCGTCCCGGCTGCTGAAAGCGCACTCGCGACTGCACCAGGTGATCGTCGACTCCCATCGCGAGCAGGAGACCCGCGGCACCCGGATCGGGGCGCTCGTCGACCCGGTGCTGACGCTGCTGGTCGTGCTCGGCGTCGGCTATCTCCTGCTGCGCGCGGACAGCATCGCCCCGGCCGACCTCGTGCCCTTCGTCATCGCCGCGCCGCTGCTGGCCGCCGCCCCCGCGGCGATCACCCTCGCGCGCTGGGGTGTTGTCGGCGCGGCCAATGCCGCCACCAGCATCGACGGATTCCTCGCCGAAGCACCACTACCTGTCCCGGACCGGCCCCAGATACCGGCGAACAACGCGGTGTCGCTGGCCGATGTCACCTTCGCCTACGACGACGAACCCGTCCTCGCCAACGTCTCGCTCGACATCCCGGAAGGGTCCTTCACCGCGGTGGTCGGGCCGTCCGGCTCCGGCAAGTCCACGATCGCCGCGTTGATCGCGCGCCACCACGACGTCACCGCAGGCGCGGTTCGCCTCGGCGGCACCGATGTCCGCGAGATCGAACCGGCCGAGATCCACCGGCGGATCACCGTGCTGCCCCAGCGGGCGATACTGCTCCGCACCACCGTCGCCGACAACATCCGGCTCGCGCGCCCGGACGCCTCGGACGACGACGTGCTCGCCGCGGCCCGCATCGCCCAGATCGACCAGCGGATCCGCGCGCTGCCCGACGGCTACGACACGATCGTCGGTGAGGACATCGCGCTGTCGTCCGGCGAACAACAGCGGATCGCGCTGGCCCGCGCCGTCATCACCGACCCGGCCGTGCTCGTGCTCGACGAGCCGACCGCCAACATCGACCCGGAATCGGCGGCGGCCATTCACGAGGCGCTGACCGTGGTCGCACGGGACCGGACGGTGGTCTACATCGCCCACCACCTGCGCTCGATCGCCGCCGCCGATCAGATCGTGCTGGTCGAGTCGGGGCGCATCACCCAGGTCGGCAGTCATGCCGAGCTCGTGGCGACGGCGGGCACCTACCAGACCATGTGGCAGGCCACGATGAAGAACGTGCACACCACGGCGAGTGCGGGAGTTCGCGAATGATCAAGGACCTGCTGTCGGTACTCGACGAGAAGACCGTCGCCAACTATCGCCACCAGATCGTCCGGGCGGTCGTCTACGCCGTGCTCGAGGGCGTGACCGTCGGGTTGACCCTGCCCACGCTCGCCGCGATTCTGCACGGCTCGTCCTCGGCGCTCTGGTGGCTGCTCGCCCTGGCGATCGCCACCGCGACCACGTTGATCGTCAATGCCTGGACGACGCAGAAGGCGACGCGGGCGACCTTCGACGCGATGGCCGGGATCCAGGAACTCGAGATCGCGCACCTGCGCAAGGTGCCGCTGGACTGGTTCTCGCCCCGGCACAATGCCGAGCTCATCGCGCTGCTGTGGCCGGGTGCGATCAGCACGACGCGCAATGTGCTGCTCAATCTCGCGGCGCTGGCGCGTGGTGTCCTCACCCCGGCGATCGTGCTGGTCTTCGCCGCCTTCGCCAGCGCGCAGGCGGCGCTGGTGATGCTCGCCGCCCTGCCGATCCTCTACGGGGTCTACCGCGTCACCACCCGCACGCTCGAGGCGGGCGAGCAGGCCGATCACGCGGCCAATGTCGAGGCGACCGCGCGCATCATCGAATACGCCGACTCCCAACCGACCCTGCGGACCGCCCACCGCGACACCCTGGGCAAGAAGCTGCTGATGGACGCGCTCGACGATCTCGACAGCACCTCCCGGGTCAGCGTGGGCACCGAGATCACCGCGCGGGCGGCGTTCGGCACCGCGGTCAATCTGACGGTCGCCGCCCTCGTCGTGGTGATCGGGTTCCAATTGCTCAGCAGCCCCACCGATCTGGTGGTGCTCATCGCCCTGCTCACCATGGCGCTGCGATTCACCGAGCCGATCGATACGGTCGCCGCGACGGCACGGATGCTGCGGACGTCGCGCTCGACGATTCGCCGCACCACCGAATTCCTCGGCACCCGGCCACTTCCCGAGCCCGCCGTCGCGAAGGAGCTGCCCACCGACAGCGCGCTCGGCATCCGGCTCGACGATGTCAGCTTCCAGTACACCGGTGCCACGGAACCGACGCTGCGCAACATCTCGCTCGATGTGCCCGCGCGGTCGACCGTCGCGCTGGTGGGCGAATCGGGCGCGGGCAAGAGCACCCTGCTGCGCCTGTTGCTGCGCTTCGCGGATCCGGCCGAAGGGGCGGTCCAGCTCGGCGGCGTCGATGTTCGTGACGTGCCGTTCGAGAACCTGCGTGAGCGGGTCAGCGGTGTCCTGGCCGAGGTGGTCCTGCTCGACAGCACGATCGCCGACAATGTGCGGCTGGCCAACCCGGCCGCCACCGATGCCGAACTCGCTGCCGCCGCACAGCTTTCCGGGCTCGACGAAGTCATCGAGCGGCTGCCCGACGGCTGGGACACCGTGGTCGGAGCACAGGGCGCGCGGCTGTCCGGCGGTGAGCAGCAGCGGGTGCACCTGACCCGGATCGCGGTGCAGGATCCGGCGATCGTCGTCCTCGACGAGGCCACGGCGGCACTCGACCCGATCTCGGAGGCCGTGGTGCAGCGGTGGCTGGCGACGATGTCGGGACAGCGGACCCTCGTCATCGCCGCGCACCGCCTGCACACGATCATGTCGGCCGATCACGTCATCGTGTTGCGCGAGGGCCGCGTGGTGGAATCCGGTGCCCCCCAGGAACTCGCGAGCCAGGACGGCACGTTCGCGCGCATGCTCAGCGCGAACTGACGCGCCGGTCGCCGCCGAGGTCTAGACGACCTTGGCGGCGATCAGAAGGCTCCAGATCTCCCCCTGGTCGACGACCTCCACGCCGAGCTTCTCCGCCTTGGTCAGCTTGCTGTCGCCGACGCCGGCGCCGGTGATGAGCAGGTCGGTATTCGCCGAGACCGACGAGGTGGCTGTCGCGCCGGCCTTCTCGCACAGGCGTTGGAAGGTCGGTCGGGCGACCTTCTCGCCGGAGCGCGGGTCGCTGATGGCGCCGGTGATCACCACCGACTTGCCCGCCAACGGCGCGTCGGCCGCGATCACCGGTGGGAGATCCTCGGCCCGCACGTCCAGGCTGACGCCCCGCTCGCGCAGCCGGTCCAGTTCCGGGCGCAGGCGCTGGAGGTGCGCGACCAGGGAGGCGGCGACCTTCGGGCCGATGTCCTCCACCGCGACCAGGCGTTCCTCCCCCGCGTCGGCGACCTCCTCCAGCGAGCCGAAGCCCGCGCGGGCAAGTCGCGCGGCGGTGCCGTCGGAGGCCATCGGAATGGCCAGACCGATCAGCGCGCGCCGCAGCCCGACCTGGCGGCTGGCATCGATCGAGTCGATCATGCGGGCCGCCGAGACCTCACCGACGCGGTCGAATTCGAGCAGGCGCTCCTTGGTGAGCGTGTAGAAGTCCGACGGGTTCTCCAAGATGCCCGCCTCGGCCAGGCGTTCGATCCACACCGGTCCGATGGCGTCGATGTCGGCCGCGGCCCGCGAGGCCCAGTGGACGAGCCTGCGCACCGTCTGCGCGGGACAGGAGACATTGGTGCAGAACAGCTCTCGGCTGTTGCCCTGTTCGGTCACCGGTTGCGCGCACGAGGGACAGGCGGTCGGCGAGACGATCTCGAGCTCCTCGCCGGTGCGCTTGGCGGCGTCGAGAACGCCGGCGACGAACGGGATCACATCGCCCGCGCGACGCACCAGCACCGTGTCACCGATCTTGATGTCGCGGGCGCGGATCACCTCCTGATTGGCCAGCGTCGCCTTGGTGACCGTGGTGCCGCCGACGAACACCGGTTCGAGCCAGGCGACCGGGACGATCTTGCCCGTCTTGCCGACATCCCAGATCACCTCGCGCAGCAGGGTGGTCTTCTCCTCGGCAGCGAATTTGAAGGCCAGCGCACCGCGCGGGGAGTTCGAACGGGTCCCGGCCGCGGCGTAGGCCTCGCGGTCGGCCAGCCGCAGGACGGCGCCGTCGATGTCGTAGTCCAGGTCGTTGCGACCCTGCTCGATCGCGGTGATCGCCGCCTGCGCCTGCTCGGCATCGGCGCAGACCCGCATCTGGGCACCCGCGACCCCGAGCGCGCGCAGGCCCTCCCCCAGGTCGTCGGCGGCTTCGTCGGCGGAGGTGTCCAGGTCGAAGCCGAAGAACTGCAGCCGGCGTTCGGACACCGTGGCCGGGTCCTTCGCCCGCAGCGTGCCCGCCGCGGCATTGCGCGGATTGATCAGTGGCTTGTCCGGGTGGGCGGTGTTGTAGGCGACAAAGGTCGACCGCAGCATGACCGCCTCACCGCGCACCTCCACCCGCCCCGCGACGTCGATCCGCTCGGGAACACCGTCGACCAGCGCGCGGACCAGTGGGGTGACGTCATCGCCGGTGGTGCCGTCACCGCGGGTCACCGCGCGCATCAGCCGCCCGTCCTCGAAAACCAGCGCCAGCGACAACCCGTCGAGCTTGGGCATCACCACCACCGGCTGTCCGGGGAACCGGCCGAAGAACGCCTCGACCTGCTCGGGTTTGGTCGCCTTCTCGAGCGAGAGCATCGGCCGCGAGTGCCGGACCGGTGCGTGCAGGACTCCCGGCGCCCCGACCTGATCCAGCGGATTCGGGTCCGGCGTGAGCTCGGGATGCGCGTCGATCAGCGCCCGCAGCTCGTCCTCGATCCCGTCGTACTCGGCATCGGCGACCAGCGGCGACCCCTGATAGTAGGCCTCACGCAGCACCACGACACGGTCCGCGAGCTCTCGAATACGTTCACCGGTTTCCACAGCATGCGACGCTACCGAAACCCACCGACACCACCGCACTCATCCCTGATCGCCGGGTCGGGGTGGCGGTTCTCGGCTAGCGGTGAGCGGTGATCAGCCAGGCGCGGGAGTCGAACCAGACGCCGTCGCCGGTGCTGTGTGCGGCCATCACTTCTCGCAGGCGTTCGAGTGCGCGCTCGGTCCCGTCGGCGTCGAGTCGGGCGAGCTCGTCGCCGACCATGCGCAGCACGCGCACCGTGTCCACAGCGACCTCGGGGTCCGTGGCGAGGCAGATGGGCTCCCGCACGTCGATGATCTGGATGTCGGTGAATCCGGCGGTGGTCAGAATGCCGTGGACGGTGGCGGGATCGGCCAGGGAGAACGGCTTTTCAGTCGCGCGGGGAACCGGCGAATCGTCGCCGACGAGGGCGTGGTGGATCGCCGTAGCCCACTCCTGTCGACGACTGTCCTGCCAGACCAGTTGCACGAACCGCCCACCGGGCGCCAGCGCTCGCCCGATATGGGTGAACGCCGCGATCGGATCGGCGAAGAACATCGTGCCGAATCGGCTGATCCCCACAGTGAAATGGGCCGGCGCGAAGGGGTGAACCTGCGCGTCCGCCTCCTCGAATCGCACATTGCGAAGTCCCTCGTCCGCGCTCAGCCTGCGTGCGCGCGCCACCATCGCCGGGGACACGTCCACGCCGAGCGCGCTGCCCCTGACCGCGAGCCCGGCGGCCGCACGGGTCGTCTGCCCGGCACCGCACCCGATGTCGAGGACATGGTCGTCGGGCGAGACGAACATCTCATCGAGCAGTCGCCGATGGTAACGGCGCAGCTCAGCGTCATAGTCGAACAGCTCGGCCATGGCCTCATCCTCTCGCAGCTCGCCGCCGATATCTGCCCCACCGTGCGAGCGGCGAGGTATCCGTGACATGATGTCCAGGTAACTTATGGGGTGGTGCGAGTTCTGCTACTCGGGCCCGATGGCGCCGCGGTAGGCATTCGTGGAGGTATGAAGTGGTCGCATGGGATGTCGCCTTGCGCAATGTCGGCGCGCTGTTCGGGAGCGGGGTGGAGCCGTACGCGCCGACCCCGTCGGATGTGGTGTACGACGAGCCGCACCGGCAATTGCGGCGCTATCGCCGCGAGACCGAGGGCACCGGCAATCCCGTGCTCCTGGTCCCGCCGCTGGCCGTGACCATCGCCTGCTATGACCTGCGGCCGACCCAGAGCCTGGTCGAATACCTGCTGGACCTGGGGCGCGACGTCTACGTCGTGGACTACGGCGAGATCAGCTACGCCGATCGCCACCTCGGTTTCGAGGAGTGGGTCGACGACATCGTGCCCACCGCCATCGCCCGGGTGAGTACCGACCACGGCGACGCCCCCGTCGACGTCATCGGCTGGTCGTTCGGTGGCACGATCAGCCTGCTCACCGCCGCCGGACACGCGGACCTGCCGATCGCCTCCATCACCGCGGTCGGGTCACCGTTCGACCAGCGCCGCAACGGAGCGATGGCCCTGGCCCGCTCACTAGGCCGCCTCGCCGCGGACCAGATCGTCACCGCGCCGGTGCGGCTCGCCGGCGGTATCCCGAAACATGCTGTACGCCTGGGGTTCCGGGCGCAGTCCCTGGATCGGGAACTGACCAAGCCGTGGTACATCGCCCGCAACATCGACGACGTCGAGGCGCTGGCCCGCATGCAGGCCGTCGACCGGTTCATGGACGACATGCCCGGCTACCCCGGCCGCTTCTACCGGCAGGTCTACCGACAGCTGATCCTGCGCAACGAAATGTGGCAGGGCACAGTGCACCTGAACCCCGACCACGCCATCGAACTCGAAAAGCTCACGGTCCCCGTCCTCCTCATCGGCGGCACCCGCGACAAACTCGCCTCGGCCGCCTCCGTCGCCGCCGGAACCGAAGTCCTCACCGGCGCCCCCTCCGTCCACTTCGTCGAGGTCGACGGCAGCCACCTGGGCATCATCGCCGGCCCCGAAGCCCGCACCACCACCTGGTCCGCCATCCGCGACTTCCTGAACGCCCCTGTGCTCGCGTTGTGACGCAATCACATCGGGGGCGGCTCGGATGCTGGGAATTACGATCTGCGTGGTGAACAGCTACCGGCGACGGCATTTTGTTCGTAAAGTTCAGAAACATGACGATGCCATCGCCGTATGTTCGCGCCCTCGCCGGTGAACTGTCCCTGTCCGCCGTGCGGTTCGCTCGCCGTCTGCGGGGGCGGCGGGCCGATCCGCACATCTCGCTGACGCAGCTCTCGGCGCTGTCGACCCTGGTCCGGGATGGCGCGATGACGCCGGGGACGCTCGCGAGCCGGGAATGCGTGCAGCCGCCGTCGATGACCCGGGTCATCGCGACGCTCACCGAGCGCAAGCTCGTCGATCGCTCGCCGCACCCGTCCGACGGCCGCCAGATCGTCATCGCGGCGTCCCGATCCGGTCAAGCGTTGATCTCCGACGAGGACAATGCCAGGGAGGAGTGGCTGACCGCGCAGCTCGCCAAACTCCCCGCCGAGCAGATCGCGCTGCTGGCCGAGGCGGTGGACATCTTGACCGAGCTCGCCGCGCACCGCGAACCCGCCCCGCACATCCCCACGGAGCGCCGCGTCGCGGGCAGGTGACCTAGAGTCGGGCCACATGGACGAGGAAGTCATCCCGATTCTGCACGTCGCGAATGCCGCTGAGGCGGTCGCCTGGTACAGCCGTCTCGGCTTCACCCAGCAGTGGGAGCATCGTTTCGAGCCAGGGTTTCCCGCGTTCGTCGAGGTGGCCCGTGGCCGCGTGCGCCTGTTCCTGTCCGAGCACTCCGGCGATGCCCGGCCGGATACGTTGGTGTATCTGCGGGTGCGCGATGTCGACGCCATCGCGGGCGAGTTCGGCGTCCAGCCGGTCGAGGCTCCGTGGGCGCGCGAAATCGAGCTCCATGATCCGGACGGTAATCGGCTGCGGATCGGCACGCCCACTCCATGAACTACGACCGCACCTCGGCCCGCCGACGAGCCTGCGCGCCGAGTTCTCGATGGAGATTGGCCGGGCCGAGGCCGCGAGCGAGCCCGAGAACCAGTGCGGCACAGCCCGCTCCGGACAGCACCAGACCGATCACGAAGATCGCGGGATAGCCGGACAGATCGCCGACGATTCCCGCGGCGAACCCCGCCACGCCCTGAACGATGACGATGGCGCAGGCGAACAAGGTGTAGTCGCTGCCCGCGTGCTCCGGTTCGGAGGCGTCCATCATGAGCGCGAAGACCGCGACGGTGGCGGCGCCGCCGAAGATGTGTTCGGCCAGGCTGGCGGTCACGAGCAGCTCGAAGCCGCCGACGCCGAGGGAAACGAACAGATACAGCGCGATGCTCATGGTCTGCGTGACGCCACCGATCAACAGCGCGTTGCGACGGCCGAAACGATAGGCGAGCCAGCCACCGAAGGCCGCGCCGACCAGCGCGCCCGCCGAGGAGAGCACGCCCTTGACGAGGGCGATCTGGCCGAGATCCAGTCCCATGTCGGACATGAACGGACCAGTGAGCGCCGCGGCCATCGAGTCGCCGAACTTGAACGCGCCCACCAGGGCGATGAAAGCGAGCATCCCGGGACGACGCAGGCGAGCCCACCAGGCGCCGAGCAGCTGTGTCGGATGCGGGCGCGGCGGGCGCTCGGCGACCGGCTCCCGCAGCAGCCACACCGGCACGGTGGTGAGCACGATCAGAATCGCCATGGCCAGGAACAACATTCGCCAGCCCGCCAGCGCGAACAACCACAGCAGCGCGCCACCACCGACGATCATGCCGACGCGATACGCGCCGACCTGGATCCCGTTGCCCAGCCCGCGCTCACGCGGCCCCAGCAGCCGCACAGCGAGACCATCGGTGGCCACGTCCTGCGTCGCCGAGAGCAGATTCACCACCACGATCCCGACGAACAGCCACCGCAGCGACGACGACAGGTCCAGACTCGCCAACACCATCGCCACCGCGGCCGCCGCCAGCTGCAGCACCAGCAGCCAGGTGCGCCGCGTGCTGTACCGGTCGACATAGGGCGCCCAGAGGAACTTCAACGCCCACGGCAGAAACAGCACACTCGACGCACTGATCGCCACCAGCGAATACCCCGACTCCCGCAGCACCACCGGCAACGCCTGGGTGAAGAACCCGAACGGCAGCCCCTGCGCGAAATACAGCGACGTCAACAAAACCAGCGTGCTCGCCGTGATCACACCCGGCCGGGCGGTGGTGCTCATGGCGGACATCGTCGCAGACAACCCCGCCGCCCACAGGCCACGCACTCCCAGCGATCGAATCGCTTGCCCTACACCCGAAGCTGTGCCGGAACTGCGAGCAGTACATGGTTAGATGCGCATATCTACAACTCGCAGTGGAAATTGGCGCAATGGCGGCCCGCACCGGAACAGGGCGTCAACGATCGCGCTGAATGAGGGCTCGGCTCATCGTTGTCGTGAGAGCGCCGATCCCCCTCCCGATCAGGCGTCTGCGCCGGGAGCTGGGGTCGACTCCGTCCGGGCGTTGAACACCAGCTCCCAGAGATGGCCATCAGGATCGGTGAAGTAACCCATGTACGAACCGTCGTAGGTATCGGCGGGCTGCGGGACCGACCCACCCGCGGCGACCACTCGGCTCAGCACGTCGTCCAGTTCGTCCTTGCTGCCGATCGCGCACGAGACGATGAGGGCGCCCGGGACCGGGGTGCTGGAGGTGAATCCGGCGCGCTCGGCATACCGCGCGTACTCGCCGCGCTCGATCAGGAACAGCGACAGGTTCGGCAGCTCGAAAAGGACGATCCCGTCCTCGACACCGTCGGTGGACAGCTGCAACCCGTCCCGATAGAACCGCAGTGACCGCTCCGGATCCTCGACGGGCAAGGACACAACAACTGTTTTCGGCCGCATGCCGACATCGTATCGAGACCACCCGCCCGAACAGCCCCACCGAAACCCGCCCATGTCGTCGCGAACCCTGGCCAACGCACCACAGCACAACCTGGTCGGTTGATCACCAGGCCCTGGTGGCGTTCACTTCTCGGCCGATACTTACCTCAGGGCCTGGTGATCAACTGTCCAACAACCTGAGACGGCCGAGACGACTCAGCGGCCGCCCGAGATCGGCTCTGCCGCTGAAGCTTCAGCGGCAGACTTCGGGGTGGCCGGCCTTGGGGCCGGGGCGTTTGAAGCCCGACTTCATGGCCAGGCCCTTGGCCGCGACCGTGAGCTTCGACCGGATGGGGGCCGGGGCCGGCTCCGCGGTAGCGGCTTCGGCAGCAATGGTCGCACCCCCTGCGGCCGGGCCGGTTTGTTGTCGCAGCCTCAGCGGCGGGCGTTCGGAGCGCCGGGCGCCTTCGGTCCGGGGTGTTTGAAGCCGGACTTCATGGCCAGGCCCTTGGCGACGACCGTGGGCTTGGACTCGGTGGGGGCCGAGACCGATTCCGCGGTGGGAGCTTCCGTGGCCGGAGCTTCGGCAGTCGGAGCCTCGGCGACCGGTGCTTCGGCGGCCGGGGCCGCTTCTGCTGCCGGAGCCTCGGCGGGCTTGGCGGCGCCGGGCGCCTTGGGGCCGGGGCGCTTGAAGCCCGACTTCATGGCCAGGCCCTTCGCTGCGACGGCGGGCTTGGCTTCCGTCGGTGCCGATGCCGACTCGGTGGCGGCCGGAGCCGCTTCCGCTGCCGGAGTGGCTTCCGCAGCCGAAGCCGCGGGGGCCTTGGCGCCGGGTGCCTTCGCGCCGGACTTCATGCCGAGACCGCCGGGTGCCTTCGCGCCACCCTTCATGCCCAAACCCTTGACCGGGGGTGCGGGAGCCGCGGACTCGGCTGCCGGAGCCGCGTCGGCCGCCGGAGCCTTCGCACCGGGAGCCTTCGCCCCGCCCTTCATTCCCAGACCACCGGGCGCCTTGGCAGCACCCTTCATACCCAGACCACCACCGGGCGCCTTCGCGCCACCCTTCATCCCGAGGCCCTTGGCCGGCGCCGCGGCCTCCGCGGCGGGAGCCGCTTCGGCCTTCGCGCCGGGCGCCTTGGCCGCACCCTTCATACCGAGACCGCCACCAGGTGCCTTCGCGGCACCCTTCATCCCCAAACCGCCACCAGCCGGGGCAGCCTTCGGTGCGGTCTCGGCCACCACCACAGGTTCCGGTTCCGGCTCGGGTTCTGGTTCGGCCTTGGGTTCCTGGATCACCAACAGATTCGCCGACAACTCCGCCGCCTCGACCCGGGTGATCGAGTCCAACATCAACTGCGCGACATCGACGACCTCGACACCTTCACCCTGGCCCTGTTCCTGACGGGCGGTCACCCCATCGGTGAGCATCACCCGGCAGAACGGGCAACCGGTCGCGATCTTGGTCGGGTTCGTCGACAACGCTTCATCGACACGATCGACGTTGATGCGTTTGCCGAGTTGTTCTTCCATCCACATCCGGGCACCACCGGCACCACAACACATCGACCGTTCCCCGTGACGAGGCATCTCGACCAGAGTCGACCCCGACGCTTCCATCAACTCACGCGGGGCGTTGTAGATCTTGTTGTGCCGACCCAGATAGCAGGGGTCGTGGTAGGTGATGTTCTGCGACACCGACGCGACCGGGACCAGCTTCTTCTGCCGGACCAGGCGGTTGAGCAGCTGGGTGTGGTGCACGACCTCATAGGTGCCACCGACCTGGGGGTATTCGTTGTTGAGCGCGTTGAAGCAATGCGCACAGGTGACCACGATCTTCTTCTTCGACTGCTCCACACCCTCGAAGACCGAGTTGATGACCTCGATGTTCTGCATCGCCAACTGCTGGAACAAGAACTCGTTACCCGCACGCCGGGCGGAGTCACCGGTGCAGGTCTCCTCGGCACCCAACACCATGAACTTGGTGCCCGCGGTCGCCAACAACTCCGCCACGGCCTTGGTGGTCTTCTTCGCGCGGTCTTCATACGCGCCGGCGCACCCGACCCAGAACAGGTACTCGTAACCGTCGAAGGAATCAGCGTCCTGGCCGAAGACCGGGATGTCGAAATCGACTTCCTTGATCCAGTTCAACCGGTCTTTGGAGTTCTGACCCCACGGGTTGCCCTTGTTCTCGAGGTTCTTGAACAACCCGGCCAGCTCGGAGGGGAACTCCGACTCGATGAGCACCTGGTAGCGGCGCATGTCGATGATGTGGTCGACGTGTTCGATATCGACCGGGCACTGCTCGACACACGCACCACAGGTCGTGCACGACCACAGCACCTCGGGATCGATGATGCCGTGAATGTCCTCGGCACCGATCAGGGGACGCTCGGCCTCGGCGCGATCGGATTCGGACAACTTCCCTTCGTCACCACCGGCGAGCAGATACGGCGCCTTGGCATAGGCGTGGTCGCGCAGCGACATGATCAGCAGCTTGGGCGACAACGGCTTTCCGGTATTCCAGGCCGGACACTGACTCTGGCAGCGCCCACATTCGGTACAGGTGGTGAAGTCCAGCAACCCCTTCCAGGTGAAGTCCTCGATCTTGCCCACCCCGAACGCGTCGACATCGGGGTCGGCGGTCTCCATGTCCACGATCTTGCCGCCGGAGGTCATCGCCTTGACCGCCCCGAGCGCGACGCCACCGTCGTCCTCGCGCTTGAAGTAGATGTTGAAGAACGCCGAAATCCGGTGCCAGGCAACGCCCCAGGTGAGTTTCCGGCCGATGAGATAGAGAAACGCCGCGCCCGCCAGCATCTTGACGAACGCGAAGATCGAGATCATCAGCGGACTGGCCGGCAGCACGCGCGCGACCTGCATCGTGACCAGATCACTCGACGCGTGCCCACCGCCATAGGTCGCGATCTTGCCCGCCTTGACCAGCACGTCACCGACACCGTGGATGAGCACGATCGTCTCGATCGCGTACGCGGCGAGCAGATTCGACCCGCTGAAGCGGGAGAGCCGGTCGGGGCGGCGCGGATGGTTCCGCTGGCGGATGACGATCAGCGCCACGATCCCGATGATGGTGGCCAGACTCAGGATCTCCTCCAGCAGGTGATAGCCGAAGGTGTCGCCGATGATCGGCCAGCTGAACTCGGGATCGAAGGTCTGCCCGTAGGACGCGAAGTAGAAGACCATGCCGAGCAGGAACCCGACCATCACCAGCCAGTGCGCCCAGCCGACGGTCCGGAACTTGTTCATCCGCGTGTGCGCGACGACCTCGACGGCCACGGTCCGCACGCGCGGCACGATCGGCCGGATCCGTGACCAGTCGGGCTGCCCCGCCCGGAAGAGACGAATCATCCGGGTCAGCCCGACAATCAACGATCCCCAGCAGACCACGGTGATGACGGCGCCGATGATCCCGAGCGTGATCGTCGCAGTGTTCACGGAAGTACCCCCAGTCGTGAGCGGTCACCGGCCAGCTCCAGAGTCATGTTACTGGCCGGTAACTTAGATCCGAATTCAAGCTATCACCGAATCCGCCGCACCGGAAGCCCCTTGGAAAGCCCTTCTGAGAACACCACTTTCCGGCCGACAGGGGCGCGGCGCACCGGGATACCGAACCGGATGTGGCAGCTGTTTCCAGGCCCGTCCGCGCCCCTGTCGCCCCGAGGTTCAGCTCAGGTCGCGGCGCGCGAAACCGACGATTCCGACGACCGCGAGCAGGCTGCCCCCACACAGGAGCACCAGCGGGGGCAGCACCGCGACATCGACTCCCGGCAGGCGTGGAAGGTGTTCGAACACAGACAGGTTCGCGGTTGTCCGCGACACCCGCATCGAGGGCCCCAGGATCGACACGACCGCGGACACGGCGAGGACGACCCACGGCAGCCACACCAGCCGGGGCGCGAGACCGATCACCGCCGCGGTCAGGCCGAGGAAGAACACCACGGCCGGTAGCTGCGCCAGCGCGGCACCGAGCAGGCGCAGCATTTCTGCCCCGTCGCCGCTGCGAATCCCGTGTCCGGCACCGATACCCGCGCCGACCACGAGCAGCAGGCCGACACCGAGTGCCAGGCCGACGCCCAGATGGGTGGCGGCCAGCCGCCATTTCGGCACCGTCCCCGACAGGATCAAGTCCGCACGGCCGCTGAGCTCCTCGGCGCGCAACTGCAGGACCTGCGCGATCACCCCGCCGACGACCGCCAGCGCGAGCAGCAGGACCGACATCGCGAGGAACCCGTCGACCACGTTCACATTGAAACCGGCCAGTAGATCCAGCATGCCCTGCGTGCCCGCGGCGACCTGTCCGACATCGCCGGTCGCGACACCGAACCCGGCACCGAGTGCGAGCAGCGCGACCGCCCACATCGCCGCGCCTGCGCGTGCACTTCGGCTGACCAGACCGGGGATCGTCCGGGTGAACCGGCTCGCCGTCGCCGATCCCGTGGCCGGACGCCACAGCCCCGCGTCGTAGTCGCGCGCTCGTTCCAGTGCCACCGCGGCGGCCACCGCGAGAACGGCGACCCCGGCGCAGAGCACGAGCGGCCACCACTGCGTCCTCCCGAACGGATGGATCGCCTGGACGATGCCCAACGGGGACACCATCCGCAGGAAATCCGTGTCGGTGACATCGCCCATCGCGCGCAGGAGATAGGCCAGACCCAGTGCCCCACAGGCGATTCCATAGGCACCCTTGGCGTGTTCGGTCAGTTGCGCGGCGACCAGGGCGAGCGCGGCGAAGACGGTCCCGACCGCGGTGGTCGCCGCGCCGAACGCGACGGCACCGATCCCACCCGCCCCGGCGACCGTGAACGCCGCCGCGACACCGAGCCCGATGACGATGTCGGCGCCGAACGCGAGCAGGAACACCGCGACGGAATTGGCGTGCACACCGAAGCGACCCGCCCGGAGCAGCTCCAGCCGACCGGCGGCCTCCTGCGCGCGGGTATTACGAAGGACCACAACGATATTGATCAGCGCGACCGCGATCGTCAGATACCAGCCGACCTCGAAAACCGCGATGCCCCCGGCGCTGGTCAGCCCTACGGCAGGCCCCTGCAGGGCCTTCTGCGACAGCAGATCCACCGCGATCGAGGCGTACGTGCCCCGCTCCATGGCCGACGGATACAGCGCGCCGATCTCGCGAACCCCCGCGTACATGCAGACGATCACCGCGAGCACCGCGGCGGACAGCCCACGGTAGTTCAGGCGCAGTCCGAGCCGCAGCGCGGTACCGAGCCCGGTCATCGACGAACCTGCCCGGCCGCCGGGGTGGTGTAGTGGCGCAGGAACACGTCCTCGAGTTCGACGGCGCCGGGGCCCGCGAGCGCGCGCAGCCGGGCCAGGCTCACCGACTCGACCGTGGCTCCGGCGCGCACGATGGTGAGCTGATCGCAGAGCTTGTCGACCTCGGACAGGATGTGACTCGACAGCAGCACCGTCTTGCCCGCGGCGGTGACTTCGCGGACGCAGTCGGTGAATTGGCGTTCCATCAGCGGATCGAGTCCGCTGGTCGGCTCGTCGAGGACGAGCAGTTCCACCTCCGCGGCGAAAGCGGCGACGAGCGCCACTTTCTGGCGATTGCCTTTGGAATAGGTGGCGCACTTGCGGGTCGGATCGAGTTCGAAGCGTTCGATCAACGCGCGCCGCCGCCCCGGATCGACCTTGCCGCGCAGGCCGGTCAACACGTCGATCACCTCGCCGCCGGTCAGTGCGGGCCACAGGTTCACGTCACCGGGCACGTAGGCGAGGCGGGCGTGGATGTCCATGGCGTCGCGACGTGGATCGGCGCCGAAGACCCGGACGACGCCCGCGTCGTAGCGCAGCAGTCCCAGCAGTGTCCGGATGGTCGTGGTCTTCCCGGCGCCGTTCGGTCCGAGGAATCCGTGCACCTCCCCCGGTTCGACCCGCAGGTCGAGTCCGCGCAGCGCGACGACCTTTCCGTACCGTTTCACCAATGATTCGACCTCGATGACCGGTGTCATCCCTACCTCCTCGTTCGTTCCCGAGGTCAGTGTGTGACGGCGAGGCGGTCGGCGGCTTGTACGAATCACGCAGCCACGACACGGAGAAATGAGGGTAGCCTAAGTCGCATGACCGGTGAATGGGTGGGCGATTGGCGGCTCGGCCCGGGACGTCTGGTGCTGGCGGGCAGCTTCGGTTCGACCAGCCTGCACCAGCATCCCGCGCTGCAGATCACGGTGGCGCTCACGGGCGCTCTGATCGCCACCGACGCCGACGAGAGCAGAACGTGCCGAGCCGTGCTGATCCCCAGCGGCGCGCGCCACACCCTGTCTCCCGCCGATGCCACCACCCGCGCGCTGTCGATCTACCTGCATCCGGCGACAGTCGAGGCACACCGGTTGGCGGCGACCACAGCCGAATCCGGTGTCGACGAATGGATCTCGCGCGCCGAGCCCGTCACCGACCTCGACCTCGGCGACGCGGACTCACTCGACGCCATGACCGAGACCGTGCTGACCACCCTGAGCGGACAGCCCACCCGGGCGGCCGCCTCACCGACCCTGCGCGACGCGTTCGACCTGCTCACCGTCCTGCTGCCGGGCAAGCTCTACCTGCGCGACCTCGCCGGCGCGGTCGCCCTCTCCCCCAGCAGCCTGAGCCGATTGTTCGCCACCGAGACCGGCGTAAGCTTCCCCACCACCGTGCGCCTGGCCAGACTGCTGCACGCGATGCGCGAGATCGACGCGGGCCGCACCATCACCGACGCCGCGCACACGGCCGGTTTCACCGACAGCGCCCACGTCACCCGCGTCTGCCGCGAGATGACCGGCGTCCCACCCAGCGTCCTCATCGGCACGGCCCGACAGAGCGCCGCCGTCGACTGAAGGCGCGGATCAGGCGGATACCCCGCGCACGACGATGTCGGTCGTCGCGCGCAGATACTCCGGGGTGAGTGGGCGACCGCGCAGGATCAGGTGGGACCAGAGGGCTCCCGCCAGGAGATCCATGACGGTCGCGGTGTCCGTGTCCGGGCCGATTTCGCCGCGTTCGACGGCACGGTCGAAAATCTGCTGTTCGTGTTCGAGCCGGTCGCCGAAGAACCGGTGGCCGACCGCGGCCAGTTCGGGGCGCTGCGCGGAGGCGGACAGGACCGCGATGGCGATGGCGGCGGTGTCCTCGGCGGTGAGCAGGCGCGCGATCTCCGCCGCGAGAGCGGTCAGGTCGCCCCGCAACGATCCGGTGTCGGGAATGGTGATCTGCAGCGGCGCAGCGGCTGTGAGCGCGGCGGCCAGCAGCGCGTCCTTGGACGGCCACCATCGATAGAGGGTGGTCTTGTTGACGCCGGATCGGCGGGCGACCTCCTCCATCGTCAGGTTGTCGAATCCCTCGGCGGCGAGCAGGTCCAGCGCGCAGGCGTAGATCTGCTGGGCCTTGCGCGGGCCTGCGGTGACGGCTGCGTCCATGTCCCACACCATACAACGCAACGTTGCGTTGCAGTACCTTCTCGGTTACCGTTTGCAACGCAACGTTGCGTTGAGTCAGGAGAGTGCGATGTCCGATCCACTGCCGGTCGTCCTGGTACACGGAATCAGACTCAGCGGGGCCGCATGGACCATGGTCGCCGCCGAGATCGAGCGTCAACGACCTGTCGTGGCGGTGGATCTGCCCGGTCACGGCGCTCGCCGAGGCGAGCGGTTCACCCTGACGGAAGCGGCCGATGCCGTCCTCGAGGCGGTCGACCGCGCGGGTGGGCGAGCCCTGGTGGTCGGCCACTCGCTGGGCGGATACGTCTGTATCGCCGCGGCAGCACGGTCGGCTGATTCGATCGCCGGGCTCGTCGTGGCCGGGTCGACATGCGTGCCGTCCCGGACACTGATGGCGCCGTTCACGCTGATGCACCGGGTGCTGTCGCGACAGGCCGACGGCGGTCGTCGCGCGAGTGAACGCGTCTTCGACAGGGTTGTGCCGCAGCCTGTTTCGCGGGCCATCAGCGCCGCGGGTATCGCCACCGAGGTCATTCCCGACGTCGTGACGGAGCTCGACCGATTCGATGTGCTCGGTGCGCTGGGTTCCGGTCGCCAACCGGCCTGGCTGATCAACGGCACCCACGACCATCTACGAATCCACGAACGCCGCTTCGCCCGAGCCCGCGCCGACGCGCGCCTGATCGTCGTTCCGCGCGCGGGGCACTATCTGCCGCTGACCGAGCCGGTCGGTTTCTCCCGCCTCGTCCTCGACGCGGCCGCCTCCGCGGAGCGCTGACCGGTCACCGGCAGCAGGTGTCTTTGGTCCCTCGTTTCCGGGCATCACGACCCTCATCGACGCGGCCTGCCTCGAGCGACGCTGACGCCATGACAGTTGCGCCCCCTCCTCGCATCGCCGTCCTCCACGCGACAGCGCCTGGATCCTCCTGTGGCATCGCGGAGTTCGTCTGGGACGACCTGGTCAGCCGCGGTGCGCGGGCCGAACTGCACGAGATCGCGCACGCGCCGGACGCGTCGGACTTCGACGCCGTCGTTCTCGGCAGCTCGATCCAGGACGGACGATTGCGCACGGAAGCCATGACCTACCTGCGCGACAATCTGAATGCCCTGGCGGACAAGGCGGTCTGGCTGTTCGGGATCTCCCCCGGCGCACACGCCGCACCGAATGCCCGACATCTGCCGCGGGAGCTGGAAGACCTCGTCGCCGTCCTGCGACCACGCAACTACATCGGTTTCAGCGGAGAACACCCCGGCGATCCCGGCGACTGGCAGGCCGTCCGGACCTGGTCGGACACCATCGCGCGCGCACAGGGACTCACCGATGCCGCGGTCGATCTCAGCTGAGGTCGAGGATGCTGTCGACCGGGCGACGGGCGGTCCGCGGGGGCGGATCGGCTCGGGCGGTGCCGATTCGGATCAGGACCTGTGGGTGGCGCTGCCCGACGAGCTCGGCCAGCATGGCCCGCGCGGACGGCAGCTCCACGACATGGGAGACGGTGCAGGTGGACAGATCCTGCACCGTGCACTCGAGCAGCAGGGCCGACAGCGCGGTGCCGCAGTCGAGTAGATCCGCTGCCGAATCGCCGGTGGTGGAGAGCACCGCGATCATCGCCGCGTCGTCGGCGTCATCGGCGGGTTCCGCTGTGCCGGAGGGGAATTCCCGACCGACGGGAATGTGGCCACGGTCGAGGGCCGTGGGCAGCACATCGGCGGGGACTCCGGCGCTGCCGTGGTCGGGTCCGGAGGCCCACCAGGCGAGTTCGGATTGATACCTGGGGTCGTATCGCCGCAGCCTCGTCGCCAGTTCGGAGATCCGGTGCAGCGCGGGCGCCTCGGTCGAGTCGAGAAACGTCACGGTGGTGTCGGATCGGCGGCCGAGATGTTCCAGGACCTGCCGGGTCGTCGACCATCCCGGTGGCGCGTCCATGGGCATCCGGTCGCTGTAGCGGCGGTCGACCGCCGCGCCGAGGTGCAGATCCGGTTCGGTCGGAACATGGGGGTGTCCGGGTTCGAGCGTGGCGACGTGCGCCCGCACGGTCGGCTGGGGAAAGCGGGCGATGCGGACGTCCCAGCCCGCGGCGGCCCAGCAGACCGCCGCGTGGTGCAGCACCACCCCGCAGCCGAGAATGCCCTCCCGGTTGAACATGTCCGTCGCGGGCAGCAGCCGCTCGGCGTCCACGTGGAGTTCCGCGCGGGCACCGTCCCAGCGCCAGCGCCACGGTTGACTGTTGTGCAGCGAGGGAGCGCGCGAGGCCCGCTCGAGCACCGCGCGGACGGCCGCGATGTCCGGAATGTTCTCGTTCGCCATCAGAAGACCTCGCCATCGGAGTGGATCCTGCACTCGATCTGCCCTTCCAGCGTGGCAGCGGGGCCGCGGCGTCGAGAAGGGCATCACGACCCCGATGCGGAGGACTTCAGGACCTGCGCGAATAAGGTATGCCTTGCCTCATCGACGGGAGGACGTTCTAATGCTTGCGGACCGGTAACCACATGTTCGGAGGATGATCGCCATCGCGAGCCAGGATCGACAGCACAGTTCCCTCACCCGTCGCCGATTCTTCGTGGTGGCGGGGGCGGTCGGGATCGGCGCCGGTCTGGCGGCCTGCGCCGGGGGCGCCGACGAGACCGCGAACGGCACGGGGAGCTGGGAGTTCGCCGATGGTCTCGGCGGGACGCTGCGCCTGGACGAGGCGCCGAGCCGAGTGGTCGCGTTCACCGGCTCGGCCGGCGCGCTCGCCGACTACGGCGTGCGCGAGCGCATCGTCGGGATCTTCGGCGAGGCGAGCTCGGCGGAGCTGCTGGGCGAGCTGGATCCGGCGGCGGTGACCGTGGTCGGCGATGCCTGGGGTGAGTTCGACCTCGAGAAGTACGCGACCCTGGAGCCGGATCTGCTCGTCACCGATTCCTATGTGCCCGACCGCCTCTGGTATGTCCCCGACGACAACCTGACCAGAATCCGATCGGCCAACCCCAACGTGATCGCCGTCGAGATCGCCAACCAGCGGCTGCTCGACATCATCGAGCGATATCGAAGCCTGGCGGCGGCACTGGGTGCCGACACCACCAGCGCGACCGTCGCGGCCGCCGAGCAGCGGTTCGCCGACGCCGCCCAGGCGGTGCGGGACGCCGTCGCGGCGCGCCCGGGTCTGCGTGTGCTCGCCGCCTCGGCGAATCCGCAGCTGTTCTATGTCTCCGATCCGCGGGTGTCGGCGGATCTGCGCTTCTTCACCGAACTCGGGGTCGACCTGGTCGTGCCCGATCAGGTCGACCCCGGCGGCTTCTTCCAATCGCTGAGCTGGGAGGAGGCCGACCGCTATCCGGTCGACGTGATCCTGCTCGACGACCGGAGCATCGGCATGTCACCGGAAGCCCTTGCCGGACAAGCGGTCTGGCGCGGCCTGCCCGCCGTACGCGCCGGACAGGTCGCGCCCTGGTCACCGGTCTTCCGCTTCTCGCACGCCGCCACCGCTCCCCTGCTGGAACGGCTGGCGACCGCGATCCGCGACGCGAAGAAGGTGACCTGACCGCTCAGGCGCGGGTGAGCGCGTCCGCGTAGGCCGAGCGCGCGAACCTGCCCGCGGGCTGGAACTCGGCGAGCACGTCGGCGGCGGGCCGACCGGTGATCTGCTCGATGTAGGCGCCCGCCTGCTCGGCGTTCTCGATGCCGAGGAACGGCTGCGGATGATGCAACAGGCCGACCAGCGCGCTGGCGAACCGCGGCTCCACCGCCGCCGCGGCGAAGAACTGCCCGCCGATGTCGGCGAACTCCGGATCGCTGAGGAACAGCCGCGTCACCTTCGCGGCCGCGTCGCTGCGCACGGCGAGGAACTCGGCGTAGCGGGCGGCGATCCAGGCTTCGTCGAACGCGCCGTCGTGCACGGCGGCCGCGGCGACCAGTCGCTGGGCCTGGACCAGGCCGCTCTGCGCGCCCTGCCCGGCGATCGGGTCGTACGCGACGGAGGTGTCGCCCAGCGAGGCCACCACATGACCGCTCGCGGTCCGGCCGACGCCCGCGCGGACCACTGGCCGGACAGCGCCCTTGAGCCAGGAGTGCGGATCGTCCTCGATCACCTGGGTGGCCAGCACCTCCGGCAGATCCCAGTCGATGTAGTCGCGGTACAGCTCGGTGACGATGCGGTGTGCCGAAGCCGCCGAATCGGCCGCGCCGAAGCGACGCTCCCAGTCGCTGCCCGGACGCGCCCAGCCCAGGAACGCCCAGCTCGGGCCCGCGTCCTTGTGCAGGTAGGGGCCCCACCAGCCCTCGCCCTGATCGGCGAAGATGGAGAACCCGCTGTGCGCGCCGCCCGCGGGGCTGCGGTGGGCGAACACGTTCGGGTCGTGGCCGAGGCCCGTCACGGTGACGGTGAGGACCGAGCGCTGCGGTGCGTCGTAGACGGTGCGTTCGGTGTCGATCGGGAACAGGTCGGACAGGCCGCCGCGGCCGGTCGCGACGAGGGTCAGGTCGTGCTGGGCGGCGATGGTGTCGAGGGATTCCGGGGTGACCTGGTCGACGACGAAACGCCCGCCGCGCTCGCGGAAGGCGGTGAGCCGTCCGTCGGCCTTGAGCCGGGTGTCGACCGCGACGCCGACGTAGCCGTCGAACACGCCGTCGAAGGCGATCAGCTCGTTGCGGTCCGGATCGGCGATGCGGACGCTGAGCCCGGTGTGGCGGGGCGCCCTGGCGGTGTAGGTGTCGAGGCCGAGGGCGAGCTCGGCCTGTTGTGCCACACCGAATTCCAGGGCGGTGCCGGTGGCGGGGACGTCGTTGCGGAGGGCAGGCTGGTCTCGGTCGCTGTAGAGCGTGACCTCGAAACCGGCGTCGAGCAAACCTAGCGCCGCGGTGACGCCGGTCTGTCCGGCGCCGACGATCGCGGCCGAACGCGTGGAACGTGAAGCGGGATTCTGCGATGTCATATCGATATGGTGCGCGATCCCACGCTGCCGCAGCAGGGTTGCGATCAGCGGGAATCGATGACCGCGGCCACGCTGCCCGGCCGGGACTCCGATTCCGGCAGTGCCGTCGAATTGTGGCCGCCCACACGGTAACTCGCGCCCCGATGACCGTCCGGGAGCCGGTCGCCCGCACCGAAAAGAGCATTGCGGAGAGTGCCCGGTTCGTACTCGGTCGCGTAGGCCCCGCGTTCGGTCAGCACCGGAACGACGTGGCGCACGATGTCTTCGAAGCTGCCGGGTGTGATCGCGTAGGCGAGGTTGAACCCGTCCAGGTCGGTCTCGGCCACCCACTCCTGGAGCTGGTCGGCGACCGTCTCCCCCGAGCCGACGAACACCGGTCCCATGCCGCCGATGCCCGCCCAGCGGCCGATGTCGCGCACGGTCCACTCGCGGCCGTCGTCGTCGAACTCCTGGAACGCCGCCACCGCCGACTGGATGGCGTTGCTCTGCACGTCGCCGATGGGATCGTCGAGGTCGTATCGCGACAGGTCGATGCCCATCCAGCCGGACATGAACACCAGCCCGCCCTCCACACTGGCGTAGGACAGGTATTCCTCGTGTTTGGCGCGGGCCGCCTCGTCGGTGGCGTCGGTGACGATGGTGGCCAGCGCGTAGATCCGGGCCGAGTAGCGGTCACGGCCCGCTTCCTCGAGCGCGCTCCTGATCCGCGAAACGGTCTGGGTCAGCACACGTTTGGACGGTGCGGCCACGAAGATCGCCTCGGCGTTCTCGGCGGCGAAGCGGACGCCGCGCGGGGAGGCGCCCGCCTGGTAGATCACCGGGGTGCGCTGCGGCGAGGGCTCGGACAGGTGAATGCCGGGGACCGTGAAGTGCTTGCCGCGGTGGCCGATGTGGTGCACCTTCGCCGGGTCGACGTAGACGCCGGTCTCGGCGTCGCGCACCACCGCGTCGTCCTCCCACGAACCCTCCCAGAGCTTGTAGAGCACTTCGAGGTATTCGTCGGCCTGGTCGTAGCGATCGTCGTGATCGAGCTGGTCGTCGGCGCCGAGATTGCGCGCGGCCGAGGGCAGATAGCCGGTCACCACGTTCCAGCCGACCCGGCCACCGGTGAGGTGGTCGAGGGTGGACAGGCGCCGGGCGAACGGGAAGGGGTGCTCGAAGCCGGTGCCGGTGGTGATGCCGAAGCCCAGATGCTCGGTGACCGCCGCCATCGCGGTCACCAGCAGCAGCGGATCGGCGACCGGCACCTGGGCGCCCTGGCGCAGTGCCGCGATGTCGTTGCCGCCATAGGCGTCGTAGATCCCGAGCACATCGGCGATGAAGATGCCGTCGAAGCGACCGCGCTCGAGCAGCTGGGCCAGCTCGGTCCAGTAGCTCAGTTCCTTGTAGCGGTGCGACTGGTCGTCGGGGTGACGCCACAGTCCCGGGGACTGGTGCGCCACACAGTTCATGTCGAAGGCGTTGAACCTGATCCGGCGGGTCATCGCGGCTGCTCGGCGGCCGGAACCCGTTCGCCCGCACTCCAGCCGAACGGCAGGTCGGTGCCGTTGAGCAGGTGATCGCCCACCGCCTTGGCCTTCTGGATGGCCGGGTTGTGCACGGAGATGGTGCGCGCGTTGCGCCAGTGCCGATCCAGGCGCAGGCCCTCGGCGACGATCGACGCGCCGCCTACCTCGAACAGTTCACTCGTCGCGGGCAGGACGGTGTCGATCACCGCGAGCTGGGCCTGCGCGGCCGCGAGTTCGACCGCGGTGAGCGCTGTTTCGTCCTTGGCACCGGCGTCGAGGACCTCGTCGAGGAGGTCCGCGACCGCGAGCACGTTCGCGCGAGCCGAGAACGCGGCGGCGGAAAGCTTACCGATCACCTGCTGGACCAGCGGATCGTGACGGGGCAGGTCGGCGGCGGAGTGGGTGTAGCCGCGGGTGCGCCGCGAGACCCAGTCCCGCACATCGCTTTCCGCACGCTGGGCGATGCCGGCCAGCACCGCCAGCTGGACCAGCTGCAGGTACGCCGTGGCGTAGGTGGGGCCCGCGACGCCGTAGCCGGGGCCGAGGATCTGCTTCTCGGTGACGCGGACGGCGGTGAATTCGGTGGTGCCGCTGGCGGTGAGCCGCTGACCGAAACCGTCCCAGTCGTCGTGCTGTCGCACGCCCTCGGCCGTGGCGCCGACCAGCACCCCCACCCGCTCGCCGTCGCGATCGGCGGCGACGAGGATGTGGTCGGCGTAGAGCGAACCGGTGCTGTAGAACTTGGTGCCGTCGAGCTGCCAGTGCTCGCCGTCGCGGGTCAGTCGGGTGCGATACCGGTCGACCGCGCCGACACCCGGTTCGGTGATGGCGTTGCCGACCAGCGTGCCCGCGCTCAGCGCGCGCAACCACTGCTCGCGGACCGTCCCCGGCTCGGCGAGCAGCTGGTCCTCGACGAAGGAGAAGTGCACGCGCAGGGCCTGCGGCAGGTTCGATTCGGCGGCGGCGAGGTCGATGAGCAGCCGGAACAGCTGGCGCACAGTCGCGCCGTAGCCGCCGAACTCGACCGGAACGCGCAGCGCGCCGAACCGGGCGGCACGCAGCGCGGCGATCTCGGTGTGGGCGAGTTCGCGGTCGATTTCGCGGGCGACAGCGCCCTCGGCGATGCGGTCGAAAATCGGGCGGAAGACTTCATCCAGTTCGGAATCGGCCACGCGCTTCGTCTCTGTGGATGTCATCTCCCCACCATGACGCCACGCGCCCGCGCGCTCACGGGTTGCGCGCAGCGGGATCGCAATCGGTGACGCGCCCGCTCCGCCGGGTCCCGGTTCAGCAGGTGCTGTGCGCCGGTCGGCCTGCCAGACGCTCGCCCATCCACAGCAGGGCGCCGGGCAGCGAGAGCGGGCTGTTGAGGACGTGCGAGACGCCGAGCCCGACGGGATCGCCCGGCAAGGGGAGCTCCTGATAGGTCACCTGGGCGCCCTGACCACACCAGTCGGCGGCGACTCGGCGCGCGGTGTCGACGGGGACCAGTTCGTCGTTCGCGGTGGCGTGGATCAGGACGGGTGCGCTGGGGCGAAGGCGTCCGGCGCGGTCGCCGTCGATGTGCGCCGCCCAGCCGGGATCGGCCAGCAGGGCCGTGGCGAGGGGCTGGCCGGTGGTCGTCCAGGTTCGGGAGTCGCGGAATCCGTAGGACAGGACGGTCTCGCCCACGCACTGGCCGGAGGTGTCGGCGAGCATCTGCTTTCCGGCATCGGTGAGCAGCCGGTCGAGCGCGGGCGCGAGCGCGGGGTTCTCGTCGATGGCGCCGTTGATGTAATAGCCCATGGCGCCGGTCAGCGCACCGCCGTCGAAGCGGCGCAGTTGTGCTTCCGCGCTGACGACCGGCGCGCCGGCATAGGAGCCGACGATCGGCAGTTCCGGCGCGTAGGTCGCCGCCAGTTCCGCGGCGGCGGCGATGGAGCCACCGCCCTGCGAGTAGCCCCACAGGCCCACCGGCGCGGTCGGCTCGAGGCCGCTGCCGGGCAGGGTGCGGGCGGCGCGGGCGGCGTCGAGGACCGCGTGTCCGCTGGTCGCGCGGGACAGGTAGGGGTGAGCACCTGGGGTGCCGAACCCTTGATGGTCGGTGAGCACGACCGCGGCGCCGAGGGCGAGCAGCGGGTAGATCGCGGCGTACTGCTCGTACTGCACGGCCACATCGAGGCCACCGTTGTACTGCAGCAGGTACGCGAGCGTATTGGTCGGGGCGCACTGGTCGCCTTGGCCCTGGGTGCCGGGGGCGACCACGACGAGCGGGCGGTGGCCGGGCCCCAGCCAGGGCAGGGTCGGGCGCAGGTAGGCGCCGGTGACCGGAACCGCAGCGCCGTTGCGGTCGGTGCTGCTGTACATGATCCGGGTCGTGGCCGCGGGCAGCGGACCGTCGCTGCCGGGCAGGGTGATCGGCAAGGACATGGGCTCGGACCTGATCACCACGCCCGGGGTCTCGGGCACCGTCTGCGGGGCAGCGTAGAACGACATGTCCGCTGTCATACCGAGCGGCGGTTGCGCCGATGCGGGCGAGAAGGCGACGATCACGCTCCCGGCCACCGCCATGATGGGTACGCACCAGCGCTTGGTCATCCGTCGAGCCCCTTCCAACCCCGTGCCGCCGCCCTCGGTGGCGGCACTATTGAACCTGGGTCAATATAGGGCAATGCGCTGGCTACCCACCGAGGTTTCGCCGAAGTGACTGAGAGAAAACAGCTTTCATGGTTGCCCTCAGTGTCCGCGGGCGACCGCCTTCGCGGCGGCGCGCGCGGCGACCAGGATCGGGTCCCAGACCGGGGAGAACGGTGGGGCGTAGCCGAGGTCGAGTGCGGTCATCTGCTCCACGGTCATGCGGGCGGTGAGGGCGACGGCGGCGACATCGATGCGCTTGGCGGCGCCGTCGCGGCCGACGATCTGCACACCGAGCAGGCGACCGGTGCGGCGTTCGGCCAGCATCTTCACCGTCATCGGTGCCGCGCCGGGGAAATAGCCTGCGCGCCCGGTGGATTCGATCGTGACGGCATGGAACTGCAACCCGGCACGCCGGGCGTCGCGCTCCCCCAGGCCGGTCCGCGCCACCTCGAGATCGCAGACCTTGCTGATCGCGGTGCCGACCACGCCGGGGAAGGTGGCGTATCCCCCGCCGACGCCGGTGCCGATGATCTGGCCGTGCTTGTTGGCATGGGTGCCGAGCGGGATGTGGCGCAGCGCCCCGGAGACCAGGTCGAGCACCTCCACGCAGTCGCCGCCCGCCCAGATGTCGTCGTATCCGTGCACCCGCTGGGCCAGGTCGGTGAGCAGGCCGCCGGACTCACCCAGCGGGAGTCCGGCGCGACGAGCGAGGTCGGTGGTGGGGCGCACGCCGATGCCGAGCACGACGATGTCCGCCGGATACTCGGCGTCGGCGGTGATCACCGCCTGGACGCGACCGTCCGCGCCGGTCCGCATGCCGGTCACCTCGGCATCGGTGACCATCCGGATCTCCATGCCCACCATGGCTTTTCGTACGAGGGCGCCCATGTCGGAGTCGAGGGTGGACATGGGTTCGGCGGCCCGGGTGACCATGGTGACCCGGAAACCGCGCCGCACCAGGGCCTCGGCCATCTCGACGCCGATGTATCCGGCGCCGACCACGACGGCTTCCCGGCCGGTCGTCGCGGTCAGTCCGTCGATGAGGGCCTGGCCGTCGTCGAGGGTCTGCACGCCGTACACGCCCTCGGCGTCGATGCCGGGCAGCGGCGGGCGGATCGGGGTGGCGCCGGTGGCGAGGACGAGCTTGTCGTAGGTCGTCCAGGTCCGCGTGTCGGTGTCGAGATCGCGGGCGAGCACCCGGCGGCCCGCGAGATCGATCTCGGTGACCTCGGTCCGCAGGCGCAGGTCGATGTCGCGGGCGCGGTGTTCGGCGGGCGAGCGGGCGATCAGGTCGTCGGCATCGGCGACGTCGCCACTCACCCAGTACGGGATCCCGCACGCCGAGTACGAGGTGTGGTTGCCCTTGTCGAACACGATGATCTCGAGCTCGTCGGCCGCGCGCAGCCTGCGCGCCTGGGACGCCGCCGACATCCCGGTCGCGTCCGCTCCGATGACCACCATGCGTTCACCCATGTCGCCCACGGTACGAGACCCGCCCGCACCCGGCCGCACCCGCGGCTGTTTCGAGCCGCCCGAGCCGGGTATCGGCCACCTTGACCGACGACGCCCGGGGAGAACGCCGACGGCCCATGGTCACCGCACCGAGCGATGCCCGCCACCCGTCCCCCTGGCACGAAGAGAACGGGAGTACGCGATGAACCAACCCAACGACCCGGATTCGCTGCGCCGGGCCCGCGACCAGGCCCGCCTGGAACTCAGCGAGGTCGTCGCCGAACTGACCGACCAACTCGACAAGCCCGCGGACGAGAACAACCGGTCGGCCGAAGACCTGGTGACCGACGCGAAATACCAAGCGCTTTACGCCGCCGACCAGGCACGCGACAAGGCCGACAAGATCCAGGCCCAGGCCAAGGAGAAGTCCCAGCAGATCGCCGACAAACTGGAATCCGCCGTCCCCGCCCCACTCGCCGAACGAGCCATCCCCTCACCCCGCCTACCCGTCGTGGCCGGTGCCGCCCTCCTCGCCGCGATCACGGCCTGGCTCCTCGCCCGGCGACGCCGAACATAGCCGCCATGCCGATCCGTCACCGTGAAAGCGCCACCCCAACCGCGAGTGCGATGAGTACGACCCCGGCGATTCGCGAGACCACTGTCGCGAATCCCTTCGCCCCACCGGCATAGGTGAGGGCGGTGAGCGAAGCCGGTGAGGTTGCCACCAATGCCGTAATTCCCACTGCCGCAAGGACTGTATGGAATGCCGAGCCGGTGGCGATACCGAGCACCGCACGACAGCCGCCACGCGCCCCACCGTGCGACGTCTGAGCGAGCACGAACATCGTGTCCAGACCCGGCGTGAGATTCATGGCGAGGCTTGCCCCGATGAAGGCGAACAGGATCGGCAGCGATGGCACGAAGCGCTAGGGGATCTTCGTCACCGCATCGATCACGTGGCGAGACTATCCGACAACCGGTGGGCAGGGACGGGTCAAGGATCGGGGAGTTCGGGGTCCGTGGAACTGGACTGCTCAGTCTCGTCGTGGGGTGTGGTCGGTAAAGTGGGGTGGTGGATCTGCAGGTGGCGCGTGGGCGCATCGACAAGCGGCGGGCGATTTTGGATGCGGCGTTCGCGGTGTTCTCGTGTCAGGGGTATGACCAGGCGAGTGTGCAGGACATCGCGGATGAGGCGGGGGTGTCCAAGCAGACGGTGTACAACCATTTCGAGGACAAGCAGCGGGTTTTCGACGAGGCGATGGCGGCGACGGCCGATTCCGTGCTCGCCGACAATCTCGCGGTGATCGAGCGGCTGCGCACGCCGGTGACCGATCTGCGCGCGGCGCTCGACGAGGTGACGCGCGGGATACTCGAGGTGGGCTGTGAGCATCGTTCGCGGGCGCTGCGATGGCTCACCTACGCCCAGGTCGCGCGGTTCCCGCACCTGATCGAGGTCGTGCAGGGACGCACGTCGGACCGGCTCGGTCCCGCGCTGGCCGACCGGCTGGCGCGCCTCGTCCTCGCCGGGCAGTTGCGCCAGTGCGACCCGGACCAGGCGGCCGAGCAACTGCTGGCGATGCTCAGCGCACCCGCCGAATCGCGGTCCCGGATGGGCACCCGTGATGTCCCGGCGGCCGATATCCGGTTCGTCGCCGAGGGCGCCGTCGACACGTTCCTGCGTGCCTACGGCACCTCCTGAGAGTTCAGGGCTCGGGCAGACCGGGCGGCGGCGATCCCGCCGCCACCAGCCCCGCGACCGGGGTGACGACTCGCCGCGCGATGAGCCACCGCCCATCGACGAGCGCGAAATCGTCCTCGACGTGCCCGACCGTGGTCCAGTCCGCCGGGCGCAGATCGCCGAGCTCGGCATGCCGCTGATACCAGTGCCACACCGTCGCACGGGCTTTGAGCCGCGCACGATCACCGTGCCACTCGACCACGGTGTGCCCGAGGACGTGCGCCACCCGCTGCGAACGCGGCGCGACCTTGTCGATCATGTACCGGGTGAACGCGTCGCGCCCGTCGAAGCGGTGCGGCGCGGGCACGTGGTATTCGATCTGCGCGTCGGGCGCGAGGCATTCGGGCGCGATCAACTCGTAGCGTCGACTGTCGACGAGTTCGAAGAAGCGGAAGAAGGTCCGGTTGATCTCCCCCTCCGCTTCCAGGCGAGCCACTCTCTCTTCGAGCATGCTCACCGGTGGCTCGCCGTGAGCGTCAGCGAACCGGTGATGGTCTGCGGATTGGTCAGCAGTGCCAGAATCGGGCACTGCGCTTCCACGATCTGGAACAGCTCATCGATCCGCTCGGCGCCGGCCGGCGAGGTCACGAACACCTGATACCGGATGTTGTGCGGCTCGACCGGCGCGTTCTCGAAACCCGGTGTGCCCCGGCGTGGTTCGATCTCCCCTTCGACCTCGACGCGCAACTCGTCGAGCGGGTCCTGCTCCCGGGCCGCGGTGATCTCGAAGATGTGGGCCAGGCAGCTCGACAGCACGCCGAGCTGGATCTCCGGCGAGCCCGGCCCCAGGTCGTATCCGGCGAACTCGGCCGGGGAGTCACTGATGATCTGGTGCTCGCGAATCCGGATCCGCCGCACGCCGCTGCGCCCTTCGGCGACCGTGTGCGCGCGGATCACGATGGGCTCGTCCGGCGGCTCCTGGCGCCGCTTCCCCTCCAACGCCAGCAGCGCGGTCCGCTTGTGCGCGAGGAACTCTCGCAGTCCGGGCAGCGGCTCGGCGAGAGTCGGCAGGCCGGGGCGTTCCTCGGTGTCGGTCATCTACGTATCTCCTGATCGTCGAAGGGAAGGGCCCGATGTCGTTGCGCGACGGCCCCATTCGCCGTCGAGCGCACGGGCGATGCGATTGATGGACAACACGGTCGCGACGATGACCAGCCCGGGCAGCGTCGACAACCACCACGCGTTGGCCAGATAGTTGCGGCCACTCGAGATCAACGTCCCCCACTCCGGCGCCGGGGGCGGTGCCCCGTAACCGAGGAAGCTCAGCGACGCCACCGCCAGCACCGCCGTCCCCAGCTCGAGCGTCGCGAGCACCACCACCGGACCACGCGCGTTCGGCAGCACATGCCCCACCATCACGCGATACCAGCGGGTCCCGGACGACCGCGCGGCATCGACGTAGACCGACTGACTCACCCGCAGCACCTCCGCCCGCATCACCCGCGCGAAGCCGGCCACCCCCGCGACGCCCACCGCCACAGCGACATTGACGAGCCCGTGACCCAGCGCCGTCACCAGCGCCAGTGACAGGAACAGCGCCGGAATCGAGAGCACCACGTCGATGAACCGCATCGCGATCGTCTCCACCCAGCCACGGACGAATCCGGCGAGCAGCCCGATCGCCCCGCCGACGACGAGCGCCACGCCGACCGCGATGAAGGTCGCCTTCAGTGACAGCGCGGTCCCGTGAACGACTCGCGCGTAGTGATCGCGCCCCAATTCGTCGGTGCCGAACCAGTGTTCGGCGCTCGGTGGTGCGAAGCGCTGGGTCGGCGTGGCGCGCAACGGATCCGCGGAGGCGAACAGTTCCGGGAAGAACGCCGCGGCGACGACGAGCGCGACGACGAGAATCGACAACACGAGCCCGGGACGCGACAGGAAGAACCGGACCGTGGCCGCGCGTCCGTGCGGCGCACCGCCCCTGGGTTTCGTCGCCGGTGCCGGTCGCGCGGTGCCACTGACGGATTCGATGAGCGTGGAGGTGGTCACACCGAACTCCTCGCCTCGCTCACGACCCGCGGGTCGAGCAGCGGATAGATCAGGTCGACGAGCAGATTCACCGTCACGAAGACCACCGCGCTGAACACGACGACCCCCTGCACGACCGGGATGTCCTGCACGGTGACCGCGTCGACGATCACCCGCCCGAGTCCGTTGCGGGAGAACACGGTCTCGATCAGCACCGAGTTGGCCAGCAGGCCGCCGACGAGCAACCCGACGACCGTGAGCGCGGGCAGCGACGCGTTCTGCAGCGCGTGCCGCAACCGGATGCGGGTCGGGCTCGCGCCCTTGGCTCGCGCGGTCTGCACATAGGGCTCTTCGAGGGTGGTCGAGAGGCTCTTCGTGAGCACCTGGGCGAGCAGCGCGGCCGTCGGGATGGCCAGGGTGACGGTCGGCAGGATCAGACCGCGCCAGCCGTCGTTGCCGAACGCCGGAAACACCCGCACCCGGAACGACAGCACCTGGATCAGCATCAACCCGATCCAGAACGTCGGGATCGAGATCGCCAGCGACGGCAACGACAACAGCACCTGCTGGAGCCACCGGCTCACCCCGTAGGTGGCCAGGACCGCCAGCGCGGTCCCGGCCACGATCGCCAGCACCAGGGCCGCGAGGGTGAGCTGCAGTGTCGGGGGCAGGGCGTCGGCGAGCAGCGAACTCACCGGCTCACCGCTGGCGAACGAGGTGCCGAAGTCGCCCCGCAGCGCCCCCGACAGATGCTGCGCGTACTGCGTGAGCACCGGCTCGTCGAGTCCGTACTCCGACCGGCGCTGGTCGAGCTGACCCGGATCGATCGAGGTCGCCGCGCCGGCCGCGCCCGCCGCGGCGTCCACGGAGTCGCCCGGCAGGTAGAACAGGATGAAGAACGACACGGTGTAGGCCGCCCACAGGACTGCCACGGCCTGCGCCGAACGCCGGAGTACGAACCGCCACATGGTCGTTCAGTTCTTCCAGGTGTCGTGCAGATGGATGTCGCCCGCGCCCGCGAAACGCAGATCGTGCACGCCGGAGCGCAGCGCCAGCACCGTCTGCTGGTCGACGATCGGCACCACATAGGCGTTGGCGACGACCAGTTCCTGGATGCGGGCGACGAGCTGATTGCGGGTGGTGGGGTCGAGCGTGGCGGCCTGCTGATCGAGCAGTTCCTCGAGCTCGGTCTGCGGCACCCGGTAGGCGTTGCGCAGCTTGGTGGAGTAGAGCGTGCGCAGGGCGTCCGGATCGGCACGGCTGTAGTTGCCGCCCCAGAACAGGTCGAAATCACCGGAGCTGATCAGCTCGGGGAACTGGGCGACCTGGAGTTCCTGCAGGACCAGTTCGACCCCGACATCCTTGAGCTGCTGCTGGATCAGTTCCAGCGCGGGCTGGAAGGTGGCCGCGTTGCTGAACCACACCGTCTTCAAACGCAGTGCGGTGCCGTCCTTTTCGCGGATGCCGTTGCTGCCGGTCACCCAACCGGCCTCGTCGAGCAGACGCTCGGCCCGCTCGACATCGAGCGACAGCGCCGAACTCAGATCGACATAGCCCGGGGTGTTCTTCGCCAGCACGCTCGTCGCGGGCGCGGTGCCGCTGGAGAAGACCGTCTCGACGATCTGACGGCGATCGACCGCGACCTGAATCGCCTGGCGCACCCGCGCATCGGCGAAGAAGGCCCTGCTGTTGTTGAAGCCGAGGTTGTAGCCGACGCCGGGAATCGTGTACGCCTGCAACGCCACCTCGGCACCGGCCAGCGCCGCCTCCTCGGCCTGGGCGACCCGCCCGATCGCGTCGACCTGGCCGGAGATCACGCTGCCCGTGCGCACCCCGGCCTCGGCGACCACGTTGAACACCAGCCGGTCCAGGTACGCTTCGCCGTCCTTGGTCCACAGCGACGAACCCCAGTCGTAGCCCGGCCGCTTGGTCAGGGTGGTCGACCGGTTCCTGAGGTATTCGTCCAGCACGAACGGCCCGGAGCCGATCACGCCGTCGCTGCAGCGCTCGGCGGGCGCCTTGCTGACACTCGACGGGGCGATCACGCCCAGCGACGAGGTCGTCGTCGCCTGCAGGAACTGGGCATTGGGCTGAGTGAAGCTCACCGCCGCGGTCAGGTCGTCGACGACGGTGGTGCCCACATAGCCCTCGAGGTAGGACGTGGCCTGGATGGCGAGGACGCCGAGCGTGGGTACCGCGTCGAAGCTGGCCTTCACCGCGGCCGCGTCGAGCGGGGTTCCGTCGCTGAAGGTGACGTTCGGTCGCAGCCGGAAGGTGAAGGTCCGCGCGTCGTCGCTGACCTCCCAGGACTCGGCCAGCCACGGCACCAGTTCACCGGTCGACGGGTCCTGGTCGAGGAGCGAATCCACCGTCTGGCGCAGGGCGTACACCGTGTCGCTGCTACCGGCCTGGTGCGGGTCGAGGCAGCCGGCGTCGGTGCCGACCGCGAAGGTCAGCGTCCCACCCGCCTGCGCCTGTGGGGGTTCGTCGCCCGAACCCGAACCACAGGCGGTGAGCAACAGCATCGCGGTCAGCGGGACGGAGGCGGCACGCAGCCGGATCCGGGCGCGCGGACGCGGAGAGAGGACTTTCATCACTGGCGGGTTCTTTCTCGATCGGACACCACGCCGGACCTGCCCAGCGCGACCATATGTATCGACCGGCTGGAACAATCTCTTGGATTCGCTGGTCTACCCGAGAAGCCTTGCAGCAGCGGACAAAGCGGTCAAACTTTGCACTCGTCGTGCGTTAATCACTTCCGCCGACCGCACAACACGGTGATCCCACCGCCGCCTCGACCCCGTCGCCGTGCGCGGGATCGCCGAACCGCCAGGTCACCCACACGACGATCGCGGCCACCGAAAAGACCGCACCGACGCCGGACGAAGCCGCCCATCCCCCGGCGCTGTAGGCCCAAGCGGTCGTGATCGCGCCGAGCGCCGAGCCCAGCGAGTAGCAGGCCATGTACGCACCGATGACGCCGGCCGCGCGCTGCGGATCGCGTGCGGTCAGCAACTGCTGGCTGCTGACGTGGACCGCCTGGACGGCGAAGTCGAGCGCGATGATGCCGACGAACAACAGGAGCAGCGAGGATTCCGCCCGGCCGATGAACAGCCACGACACGACGAGCAGTGCCAGCGACCAGCCCGTGACCGCCTGCGCGCGACCGGCATCGGCCAGCCGTCCGGCGCGACTCGCGCCCAGCGCTCCCGCGAGACCGGCGAGCCCGAACACTCCGATCTCCGCGGCGCCGAAGTTCCACGGCTCGGCGCCGAGGACGAGCGCCAACCCGCTCCACAGTGTCCCGAACGACGCGAAGAGGAAGAACGCGATCAGACCGCGACTCCGGAACAGCGGATCGGTGCGCACCAGCCGACCCGTCGCGGCGAGAATTCGGCGGTACCGCTCGGTGTCCCGGCCGCCGTCGGGCGACATCACCGCCCCGACAGTTCCGGCGAGCGCCAGGCACAGCACCGCGAGCAGGCCGAAGACAGCGCGCCAGCCGAGCGCGTCACCCAGCACCCCGGCCACGGCTCGGCCACCGAGGATGCCGACGACCACCCCGGAGGTCACGGCACCGATATTGCGCCCCCGCTCCCACGGCGGCGACACACCGGCCACATAGGCGACGGTCACCTGCACCACGACGGCGAACACACCGGTGACCACCAGCCCCACCACCGCGACCACCGCACCGGGCGCGCATGCCACGAGCGCGGTACCCAGTGCGGTGGCCACGAGCTGGGCGGCGATCAGGCGGCGCCGGTTCAGCACGTCACCCAGCGGCGCCACCAACAGCAGCCCGACGACATAGCCGATCTGCCCGGCGGCAACGAGCCACCCCACCGCCCCCGGCGCGAAACCCAGATCGGCACCCGCCGAAGCCAACACCGGCTGGATGGCGTAGATCGTCGACACCGCGACCGCGCACACCACCGCCAGGACGAACCGCTGGGACTTCGTCACACCACACCTCGATCGAATCAGTAGCAAATTGCAACCAATTCAGGTTAGGAGATAATGGTTTCGAATCGCAACCGATTGGGAGGTAGGGCATGACGACCACACCGGACTCCGGCCGACCGTGGACCGACCCCACGTGTCCGGTCGCCCGAACCGTGGATCTGGTCGGTGAGCGCTGGGCGTTGCTGATCGTGCGCGACGCGATGGACGGCGCGACGGCATTCACCGACTTCCAGCAGCGGCTCGGCATCGCCCGCAACATCCTCACCGACCGCCTGCGCAGACTGGTCGAGCACGGCATTCTCACCACCACGACGCCCCCGGGTGGCAAACGGCACGTCTACGAGCTCACCGAGTCGGGGCGCGATCTGTTCACCACGATCGTGGCCTTGCGGCAGTGGGGCGAGCGCCACGCCTTCGAGGCGGGGGAAGCGCACTCGGCGCTCGTCGACGAGGACGGGCGGGTAGTCGCGGAGATGCGGCCGCGGGATCGCGACGGTGAGGTCGTCACGACGGCGACGGCCCGCGTGCGGAAAGTGTGAGGATCAGGCGCGAGGGTGCCGCAGTTCGTAGGCGGCGCGTTCGGATTCGATGCGGCGCTGTTCGGCCACGTTCGCGAGCTCGGGGGCGAAACCGTGGCTGACGAGGCGGTGACGGCGGTACACGTAGACCAGGGCGATGGTGAAGTAGACCAGGGGCAGGTAGAGCAGGGCCGCCATCGACAGGCCCATCCAGGCCGGGCCCGGGACCAGCAGGAACAGCAACAGCACCGGGAGGACCGGGAGCAGGAAACGGGTCAGGTAGCGGCGGGTGGCGCCGGGCCCGGTCAGATCGGCCAGGACCCAGTCCGACATCGTCGGCGGGAGCGTGGCGCCGCCGATGTAGCGCAGCCGCTGCCAGAGATTCGGGGTCAGGTCGGTCATGATCACTCCCTCGATTCCGACGCGCCACGCGCGGCCGTGTTGACCCGGCCCAGGACGTCGCGCAATTCTTCCAGATCCGCCAGGCTCACGCCGAGCCGCGCCACGACCGCGGGCGGGATCTCCTCGGCCCGGCGCCGCAGGTCCCAACCGGCCTCGGTGAGGTCGATCAGCAGGGTGCGCTCGTCGTGGGGGTCTCGGCGACGCGTGAGCAGTCCGGCCGATTCGAGCCGCTTGAGCAGCGGCGACAGGGTCGCCGAGTCGAGCTGGATCGCCTCGGCCACCGCCTTGACCGACATCGGCGCCTCGCCCCACAGCGCGAGCATCACCAGATACTGCGGGTGCGTGAGACCGAGCGGTTCGAGCAGCGGCCGATAGACGGCGAGCACCGAGCGATTCGCCACGGCGAGGGCGAAACACACCTGCCGGTCCAGGCGCAGTGGGTCGTCGAGCGCGTCCACGTGTCCAACTCCTTCGATCGGTCCACGCCAGATTAGCCCACGAACAGTTATCGCACAAACTATTGGCCCACCAACCGACTTGCGGCACCGGCGTCCGGGTCAGCCGATCGGGTCGTCTCCCAGGTGCGCGGTCAGCAGCACATGATCGAACCGGGTGCGCAGCTGGACCTCGTCACCGGCCAGTGTCGGCAGCGCGGCGACCACGCGCTCGGCGATCGTGCGCAGTTTGACGTTGGTCTCCTGCGACCGCCAGCGCAGCACCCGGAACGCCTGGTCGGCGGTGATGCCGTAGGTCAGCATCAACGCGCCCTTGGCCTGCTCGATCAGCACCCTGGCGTCGAGCAGGCCGGGCAGGGTCTGATCGATCGCCTCGCGCCGGTATTCGGCCGCGGTCTCGGACACGTCGACGTAGTACCCCTCGGTGCCGATCACCGTGCCCTCGTCGTCGGCCATCGGCTCGGACACCACCAGCACCTCGACGACCCTGCCGTCGGTGTCGACGATGCGGTGGTGGCTGGAGAACGTCCCGCCGTCCTCGACCGAGGTGATCATCTCCTTCACCCGGTCGCGGTCGTCGGGATGCTTGTGCGACAACAGCATCTCGGTGGTCGGCTCCGTACCGGGCGGATAGCCGTGCATCCGCGCGACCTCTTCGGACCACTCCCAGCGTTTCGTGTCGAATCGATACTGGAACCGCCCGACGGCCAGCGACTCGCCCACGCCCACCACGCGTTCCACGAGGGCGCGCTCGGCCCTCGACGCGTCATCCCGATCGGTCATCGCTCGATTATTCACCGTGGACCGGCCTGTGGTGGACTCACATTTCAGATCGGCCCGTCCCGGCGCGATCCGGCGGGGATCAGGGCAGCTCGATGACCTCGTCGACCGGGCGGCGCGGGGTCGAGTGCAGCGGAGTCGCGGTGGTCGGCATCGCGCCGACGCGAATCATGATGTGTGGGAAGGCGCACTGGTGCAGGAACGATCCGCGGATCTGGTCGCGCAGGTCGAGCATGCCGAGCGGCTCGGACTGCAGACTCGTGGCCAGGCCGAGGTGGGTGGCCTTCAGCAGCATGGCGCTGGTGGCCTCACCGGCGCGCAGCTGCGAGATCCGATCGTCGTGGGTCGTGCAGACGACCAGCCATTGCGCGGCGTCCGGCATCGAGGTGTGTTCGCGCAGTTCGGAATCGACGAACGCGCGCACGGGCAGTTCCGCGTCGGATCGGGCCGGTGGGGTGTTGCGGGCGGGCACGCCCTCCGTCGCGCCCCGGCACCCGCTCCACTCCGCCAGTTCGGCGAGGTAGTCGGCATCGGTGGCGTGCCGAACGGCGGCTTCGCGCATCGGGTCGGCCAGCTGCGGCAGCAGCCGATCCGGGATGACGCGCGCGGCCGCGCCGTGGCGCGACGCCGCCGACGAGATCGCCCGGACACTGCCCGCGGGCAGGAGGCCGGCCGGGAATCGGCGCCGGTCGGACTGGCGCAGCATCACCGCCGCGGCCAGCTGCACATCGGTCTCGGACACCGCACGGGGCGAGAACGTCAGCGAGGCAAGCAGATCCGGGTCCGCCGGATCGGGACAGCGGGTGATGCGCACGCCCCACCCGAGCACCGCGAAGGCGACTTCGAGATGGTGCAGTGCCGCACCGCAACTGACGACCATGGCCCGCGCGAGCGGATCGGTGGCCGTGAGCTGCCGACGGGTGTCGGCGCGGAGTTCGATCCCGTCGGGCCGAATCCGCCAGCGCCAGGGTTGGGTGTTGTGCACCGAGGGCGCCCGCACCGCCATCTCCAGCGCGTCCCGACAGGTCCGCAGATCGGGACCGAGCACGCAGACCATCTTCCGAATACTCCTTCCCGCCCGGACACTCCTTTCGGAGGTCGCTTCTCCACTTTCACGTCCGTCATCGAAGATAGACGACGGCGCGGAATGGATAGCCAACCCGAAGTCCCGTCACCGTCCCGTGACAATTGTTCGACACACCCTTCGATACACCGGAGTTCCGCCGGTCGAAAAGGGTTCGACCAGTGATTTCAACGCGCCGAAATCACGATTCATCTCGCTAGCCAGGTGATGGAAATCGCACGCCGAGACCATTCCGTTATCGACGATTTCTCCCATTTCGGACATCCGTCGACTACATGTCCCGAAGGGCGCCAGGGCTCGCTAACCCCCCCCCCCCCCCCCCGAAACGGACAAACGTCATGTAGACCAATTCGCCTATCCGCCAGATGTTTTCAGGCATGATCAGCTGTCGGATGCGCAAGGGAACGTACAGTGGCACGTGCTACTGTACGAACGGTCGGCACCCTCCGTGCCGCGATGATCGATGGGAGTTATCGGTATGGGTGTCAGTTTGTCCAAGGGTGGCAACGTCTCGCTGACCAAGGCGGCGCCGAACCTCACCGCGGTCGCGGTCGGCCTCGGCTGGGACCTGCGGACGACCACCGGGACGGACTTCGACTTGGATGCCAGCGCCATCGCGCTCGGCGCCGACAAGAAGGTCGTGTCGAACGAGCACTTCATCTTCTTCAACAACCTCAAGTCGCCCGAGGGCGCGATCGAGCACGCCGGTGACAACCGGACCGGCGAGGGCGAGGGCGACGACGAGGCGATCAACGTCGACCTGGCCAACACCCCGGAGACCATCGAGTCCATCGTGTTCCCGGTCTCGATCTACGACGGGATCACCCGCAGCCAGTCCTTCGGGCAGGTCCGCAACGCCTACATCCGCGTCGTCGACCGCAGCAACGGCGAGGAGCTGGCCCGCTACGACCTCTCCGAGGACGCCTCCACCGAGACCGCCATGGTCTTCGGCGAGCTGTACCGCAACGGTGCGGAGTGGAAGTTCCGCGCGATCGGTCAGGGCTACGCGTCCGGGCTCGAGGGCATCGCGCGCGATTTCGGCGTCAATCTCTGATCGAACGCTTCCGCCCGCACGGTCGACCGTGCGGGCGGAGTCGTTTCCGCGGCCGTCCACTTCGCCCGGAATTCCAGTGCGGTCCGCCCGTCGGACACCTGCGCCGAGGTCCGCATCTCGAGATCGCAGTGCGCGGCCAGCTCGGTGAGTTCGCCGATCGTGCGCTCCCGGCCGCCGAAGCACATCAGCATGCTCAGGTCCATGGCCGTGCCGACGCCCCGGCCGCGGACCGCCTCGATCACCACGACGGTGCCGTCCGGCCCGGCGGCACGCCCGCAGCCGGCGAGGATGGTGCGCGCGTGCTCGTCGTCCCAGTCGTGCAGGATGTCGCACAGGAGGTAGGCGTCGGCGCCGCCCGGCAGCGGGTCGAAGAAGCTGCCCGCGATGGCACCGGCCCGGTCGGCGAGTCCCGCCGCCGCGAATCGTCGCGTGGCGGCGGTGGCGGTCGGCGCGAGGTCGATGACCCTCCCCCGCACACCGGGATGCGCGCGCAGGATCTCGGTGAGCAGGGTGCCGTCACCGCCGCCGACATCGACGAGGTCGGGGTAGCGGCCCCAGTCGTGGCGTTCGGCGATCTGCGTCGCCTGATCCCGGAAACGCCAACGCATCTGGGCATCGAAGGACGAGCGCAGCCCGGGGTTCGCGTCGAGGTCGTCCCAGAACTCTCGCCCGTATCGGCGCGGGTAGGCGGGCGCGCCCGTGGTGATGGTGTGCAGCAGTTCGACGAAGGCCAGCTCGGCGCGGCCGCCCGCGCTGGTCATGTCGAGCAGGAGTTTCACGCCGTCCGGGGAGTTCGCGTTCATCTGGTCGCCGAGGCGTGTCGGCCGGTAGCGGCCGGTCTCGTGTTCGAGGTCGAAGACGCCGATGGTGACCAGGTGGTCGAGCAGTCGCCGCAGCGCCGGAACCGAAGTGGCTGTGCGGGAGGCGAGTTGGTCGGCGGTGGCGCCTGCGCTGCCCGCGTGTTCGACCAGCCCCAGGGTCGCGGCGACTCGGATGCTCATCGGGGTGGCGAGGTCGGCCATGGCCAGGAGCGACGGTTCGTGCACGGTCGAAGCCTACTTGCCCGATCGGCACACCAGGCTCTTGACTAGAGCGTCACTCTGGTGAAATCTCGTCGTCAGAGCGTAGGGCTGGAGTTCTACTCCAGCCGATCCTGTCGACGAACGGATGGCCGATGAACCAGCGCTGGACCCCCGACCGCTACGCGCGGACTGCCGACTACCTCTTTCCCGCATCGCAAGCGGCGGTCGCGGACGTGGGGCTGCGGCGCGGTGAAGTGCTGCTGGACAGCGCCACCGGCACCGGCAATGCCGCGGCGGTCGCTCTCGATCGTGGCGCTCGGGTCATCGGTGTGGATTCCTCCCCCGAGCAGATCGACGGTGCTCGCGAGCGGCTGCCGGATGCCGAGTTCATCGTGGCGGACGCGGAAGACCTTCCGGTGCCGACCGCGTCTGTCGACGCCGCCGTCTCGGTGTTCGGAATCATCTTCGCGCACAACCCGACCCGGGCACTCGCCGAACTCGTCCGGTGTGTGCGGGCGGGCGGATCGGTCGCGTTCACCACACTCAGCGCGGACGGATGGCCGAATCGGGCGCGGACGATCCTGGCCGCCGAGCTGGGTGCGCCGGCGCCGACCTTCCCGACACTGTGGAGTGCGCCTGACGCCGCCGAGCGGGCCGCGGTGGAGGCCGGGCTGGAAGCGGTGGAGGTGCGCTCGCACGAACTGCGGTTGCCCTTGGACAGCGGGCGCGGGTTCGCCGCTCAGGTCACCGAACGGTTGGGAGCGCTGGCGGCTCTGCGCACCCAGCTGGAAGCGCGCGGGAGCTGGGTGCGGGCGAGCGCTCGGCTCGACGAATATCTCACTGCCTCCGCAAGTTCCGAGTCCGGCACTCCGGTACTGGTCGACCCGTATCTGGTCGTGTCCGGCCGGAAGTCCTGAAAGTGGTCAGCGGGCAGGGAACCGGAGGATGCGGTCGTCGCCGCTCTGGACGTCGCCGCGTCCGTCGGTATTGGAGGTGGTGAGCCAGAGGGCGCCGTCGGGGGCGACCTCGACGGTACGCAATCTGCCGTAGTCGGCGCGGAAGAAGTCCTGCGGGTCTGTGGCCGAGCCGTCGGAGACCGTTGCGGTCCACAGTCTTTCGCCGCGCAGGGCGGCCACGTACAGCGTGTCGCCCGCGATGGCGATACCGGAGGGCGATGCCTCCGCGGTCGACCAGGTGAGGACCGGATCGAGGAAACCGCCGTCGGCACCGCCCCCACCCTCGACGGTGGGCCAGCCATAGTTGCCGCCCGGCTCGATCACATTGATCTCGTCCAGGCGATTCTGACCGAATTCGGCGGCGAACAGCGTGCCCGCGCGGTCCCAGGCCAGGCCCTGCACATTGCGATGGCCGAGGCTCAGCACCGGCGATCCCGATTCCGGATTCCCCGGGGCCGGCGCCCCGTCGGGCGTGAGCCGCAGGATCTTGCCATTCGGGCTGGACGCATCCTGCGACAGTTCGGTCCGCCCGGCATCCCCGGTACCGACGTACAGCATCCCATCGGGCCCGAACGCGATCCGGCCACCATTGTGGTTGCCCGCCTTCGCGATTCCGTCGAACACCACTTCCGGCTCACCACCCGCACGGAACCGCACGATCCGGTTGTCGTCCTCGGCGGTGAAATAGGCGTAGACATACCCGGATTCGGCATACGCGGGATCGACGGCGAGCCCGAGCAGCCCACCCTCACCCCGCGCAACCACCCCCGGCACCTCGTAGAACGGCTCCGGCGCACGCCCGGCCGCCACCTGAACGATTCGCCCAGAATCACGCTCGGCCACCAGCGCCGTTCCATCGGGCAGGAACGCGAGTCCCCACGGAACATCGATCCCCTGCGCCACCACTTCGGGCGATCCCAGATCAGGAGACCCGGCAGGCCGACTGGGCGCGACGGAGGCCACCGGAGACGACGCCACCCCACCACCGCGCGGTTCCTCACTCGCACACGACACAGCCGCAACCCCGAGCGCCACCACCACGACACCCGAAACCATCCGCGTCAACCGAGACCGCAGCCCCTGAGCACTGACCGAGATCGACATGAACTCTGCTCCGTAACCCGAGAACCGGCAAAGCTTCGTATCGGAGCCACACCACGGCCCCGTCCCGCACCGCCAGCATAGTCGCCCCGCCAGGCCGGAGAAGGGCGTCATTTCCGACTGGTACCTCGCAGCAGACCTCAACCGCCCGGTGGCCATCATGTCCCTGGGTGGTGCGAGACTGCGTAGTCGTGGATGTCGAACGGGCTGGGGCTGTGCTGCACGATTGGTGGATCGAGGAGCGGGAATATGCTCGGCACGAGGCGCGGCGGGGGCGGCGGTTCGCCTATCCTGTGCTGGAGCCTCGGCGGACGGCGCTGGTTGTGGTCGACATGGTGACATTTCATGTTGCCGAGAGTGCTTATGGTCGTGGGGTCGTGCCCAACATCAACTGTCTTGCCGAATCCTTGCGTGCGGCAGGGGGAACGGTGGTTTGGGTGGTGCCGGCGGTGGGTGAGCCGTCGGCGGCGGCGGTCGAGTTCTTCGGGGCGGCGGTCGCCGAGATCTACAGTCACTCAGCGGATTCCGGGTCGATTCCGGAGCGTCTGTGGCATGAGATGGATGTTCGCGAGGACGATCTGTTCGTCGAGAAGTCCGCGTTCAGTGCCTTCTTCCCCGGTCGCAGCGAGCTGCCGGAGCTGCTCCGCCGACGCGATATCGACACGGTCTTGATCACCGGGACGGTCTCCAACGTGTGCTGCGAGTCCTCCGCTCGCGATGCCAGCACGCTCGGCTTTCGCGTGCTCATGGTGGCCGACGGCAATGCCGCCCGCCGCGACCGGGACCACAACGCCACCCTCCACACGATCTACCGATCCTTCGGCGATGTCCGCCCCACCTCCGAGATCATCGATCTGATCGAAGGCACCACACCCTGACCGCCTCCCCGAAGTCCTGGGCGCCGACCTGGTGATCCAGACGGTCCCGATTCTGCCGCCGCGTCGTGGCCCTGTGGTATCGATGGCAGGTAGTGGCGGCCCGTGGCACGAGGCCGGGGCCATGGGTTCGGGGGTGTGATGAGCGGGAAGATCAGGTTCGGAGCGGTGTCGCTCGACAGTGCGGAGCCGCATCGGCTCGCCGAGTTCTATCGGGAGCTGCTCGGGTTCGAGGTTCGGTACGAGTCCGAGGAGCTGGTCGTGTTGCAGGGGGACGGGGTGATGTTGACCGTGGAGCGGGTGGCCGATCATCGGGCACCGGACTGGCCCGGCAACGAGGTACCCAAGCAGATGCATCTGGATCTGTTCGTCGCCGATCTCGATGACGGTGAGCGGGCGGCGATCGCGTGCGGCGCGGTCAAGGCGGACTTTCAGCCCGCGCCCGATCGCTGGCGGGTGTTCCTCGATCCTTCGGGACATCCCTTCTGCTTGACCGTCCCAGCCGGTCCTGGGATCGACTGAAACCCGGTCTCCCCGGGAAATGCCTTTTCGAGCCACCCCCGGGTGTGCCACCATCCCCCGATGTCTACGACACGGTGTGAGGTACTGCGCTGGCAGTTCGATCTGGTGTGGTCACTGTTCGACCTGCACCTCGAACAACTACAACCGGACGATTTCCTGTGGCAGCCGGCCGATCTGTGCTGGACGATGCACGAAACCGGCAGTGGCGGTTGGGTTCCGGACTGGGCCGAGGTCGAGCCCGAGCCCATCCCGGTCCCGACGGTGGGATGGCTCACCTGGCACATCGGCTGGTGGTGGAGCGTCGCGCTGGACCACGCGCGCGGACAGGTCCCGCGCGAGCGCGCCGACATCGCCTGGCCCGGCCCGGGACAGCCGACCGTCGAGTGGCTGCGCGGCCTGCGCGACGCGTGGCACGAGGTGTTGAACCACCTCGACGACGCGGACCTCGACGCGACTTCGGCGTTTCCGTGGCAGGCCGATACCGAACTCACGATGGCGCACATGATCGCCTGGGCCCATGCGGAATTGATGAAGAACGCGGCCGAGGTCGGCCAGTTGCGACTGCTGCGCGCGGCACGCTCGTCCTGACCCGGCTCGCTCAGTCGGCGGGCTGCATGGCCGCGTTGTCCCAGGGCGCAGGCCACTGATCGGCGACCACGGCGCGCAGCGCGCGCAGGACCAGCCAGAGTTTCGGGTCGCGGCGGCTGGTCTCGCGGACGAGGGCGCTGATGACGCGGCCGCCGAGGTCGACGTGCGCGGGCGGGTCGAGCACGAGGGCCCGAAGTTGCGGTGGGACAGCGGTATCGGGGACGAGAGCGGTGACCACCTCGGTGGCGGCGAGGTCACCGACATTCTTGGCGCCGATCACCCGGTATTTGATCTGCGGTGTGAAGCCGACGGTCTCGCCGAGGCGGCGCAGCGCGACGCCGAGGCCGCTGTCCTCGGGACCGGTGACCCACGGCTGGCCGGCGAGCGCGCCGAGTCCGTGTTCGCGGACCGCGGCGTGCAATTCGACGGGGGCGACGAGGACCAGCGGCTCGTGCAACAGTTGTTCGGCGGCCAGCCCGGTCATCGAGGGGCGCGGGGCGAAGTCGTAACGCATGGTGACGGCGAGGTCGATCTCGCCCTGGCGCAGCAACCGCAGGGCGGCGGCGCTCGACGCCTGGCGCACCTGGACGCGCAGGTCGGGATCGGACCGGCTCAGCCGCTGCACGACCGGACCGGCGAACAGCGCGACACCCATGTTGTAGCAGGAGATCACGACCTGACCGTCGAGGGTGTCCCGGGAGGCGGCCACCGCGCTCAGCATCGTGTCGACGGTGCGGGTCACCGAGCGGGCGTGCTCCACGAGCACCTCGCCGCTGTGGGTCAGGCCGAGCGTGCGCCCGTCACTGCGGTAGAGCTCGGCGCCCAGCTCCTCGCCCAGCAGCCGAAGCTGGCGTGAGACAGCCGAACTCGTCAGATTGCGGCGTTCGGCCACCGCGGCGATCGATCCGAGTTCGGCGAGGTCGACCAGCAGCATCATCCGCCGTAGGTCCATCGGTGCTGGTCTCCCTTCGACCAGCCGGGTGGGCGCCGACGGCGGACGCCCACCCGGACTGCTCAGGCCGGTGTGGCGGGCGGTGCCTCGGTGCCGAGGTTCTCCGGCCGCGCCGAGCGGCTGCCCGCGACCTGGTCGGCCAGTTTCTCCAGCCGCGCGGTCTGTTCCTGGCTCAGCTCGACGCCGACCGCACCGGCGTTCTCCCGCACGAACTCCGGGTGCCGGGTGCCGGGAATCGGCACCACGTCGGTGCCGCGCGCGAGCACCCACGCCAGCGCGACCTGTCCCGGTGCCACGCCGACCTCCGCGGCCACCGCGATCACTTCCTCGGCCAGCTGCCGGTTGGTCGCGAACACCTCCTCGGCGAAGCGCGGGTGGTCGAGGCGACGGCCGCTCAGGTCGTCGCGGGAACGCACCGCACCGGTGAGCCAGCCCCGGCCCAGCGGCGAGTACGGCACCAGCGCGATGCCGAGTTCGCGGGCGACCGGCACGGTGTGCTGCTCGATATCGCGGCTGAACAGCGACCATTCGCTCTGGATGGCGGTCACCGGATGCACCGCGTGTGCGCGGCGGATGGTCTGCGGACCGGGCTCGGACAGGCCGTAGAAGCGGATCTTACCCGCCTCGACCAGGTCGGCCAGCGCGCCGACGGTGTCCTCGATCGGCACCTGCGGGTCGACGCGATGCTGGTAGTACAGGTCGATGTGGTCGACGCCGAGCCTGCGCAGCGACCCCTCGACAGCGGTGCGGACGTATTCGGGCCTGCCGTCGACGCGACGGGCGTCGGGGTTGGTGTCGCGGTCGAGCGCGTTGGCGAACTTGGTGGCGATCACCAGGTCGTCGCGGCGGCCCTTGATCGCGCGGCCGAGCAGCTTCTCACTGAACTTCGGACCGTAGACGTCGGCGGTGTCGAAGAAGGTGATGCCCGCGTCGATGGCCGCGTCGACCACCGCCTTGGACTGCTGTTCCTCGGCCTCGTCGGCCGAGAGCCGGAAACTCATGAATCCGAGGCCGACGGGTGAGACCTGCGGGCCCACGGTGCCGAGCTGCCGCTTTTCGGTCATGCCACTGCTCCTTTTTCGGTGGTGGCCGCGTCGTTCGCGCGGCCTTGTTCGAGCAACCCGCGGCCGCGCCTGCCCGGTTCGGCGTCGACGAGGGCGCGGGCCTGCGGCGAGCGCGGTGCGCGCAGCACGTCGTCGACGCTGCCCTGCTCGACGAGTTCGCCGCGGCTGAGCACGGCGGTGTGGTCGGCGAAGTCGCGCACCAGCACCAGGTCGTGGGAGATGAACAGATACGTGAGGTCGAGTTCGCGCTGCAGTCGTCGCAGCAGGTCGATGACCTGCGCCTGGGTGACCACGTCGAGGGCCGAGGTCGGCTCGTCGAGCACCAGGATCTTCGGCTGCAGGGCCAGCGCCCGCGCCACCGCGACGCGTTGCCGCTGCCCACCGGAGAGTTCGGCGGGCTTGCGGCCTGCCAGGGCGGCGGGCAGGGCGACGAAGTCGAGCAGTTCGGTGACGCGCGCCGCCCGCTCGCGGCGGTTGCCGAGACGATGGGCGCGCAGCGGCGCGGAGACGAGCTCGGCGACCGAGTCGCGCGGGTTCAGCGAGGCGTACGGATTCTGGTGCACGAGTTGGATGTTGCGCCACAGCGCCCGCCGCGATCGGGCCGAGGAGACGTCGATCTCGGTGCCCGACAATCGAACCGAGCCGCCGGTCGGTCGTTCCAGTCCCAGGATCAGCCGGGCGGTGGTCGACTTGCCCGAGCCCGACTCCCCCACCAGGGCGAAGGTCGTGCCCTCGGCGACCTGGAAGCTCACATCCTTGACCGCGTGGATCGTGCCGGTGCGCCGACCGCGCAGCGCGAAGACCTTGTCGAGACCGCTGACCTCGATGACGGTGCGGGTGTGCGCGCGCTCCGGGGCGCGTGGCCGGGCCGGTGGCGCCTCGATCCCGCGCAGCAGGAACCGGGTGTATTCCTGCGGCGAGCGCACCACCACCGATTCCAGGGAACCGTCTTCGAGCACCGCACCGTCCTTGAGGACGACGAGCCGGGTCGCGTAGTCGGTCGCCAGCGCGATGTCATGGGTGATGAACAGGACCGTGGTGTTCGATTCCAGCGCCAGCTGGGCGAAGACCTCCATGACCTGTTGCTGCACGGTGGCATCGAGCGCCGAGGTCGGCTCGTCGGCGATGAGGACCTCGGGGTCGAGCGCGAAGGCGATGGCGATGAGCACGCGCTGGCGCTGGCCGCCGGAGAGCTGATGCGGGTACTGGCGCAACCGCTGCTCCGGGTTGTCGATCCCGACGCGCTCCAGCAGCTCCACCGAGCGCCGTGTCACCTCGGCGCGCGAGAGGTCGCGGCGGTGCAGCCGGAAGATCTCGCCGACCTGCGCGCCGACGGTCTTGACCGGGACGAGCGAGGTGCCGGGATCCTGCGGGACGTAGCCGATGCGCTTGCCGCGAATGCTGTTGAGCTGCTTGGCCGTCAGGGCACGCAGGTCGAGTCCGGCCAGGTCGAGCCGGTCGGCGTCGATGGTGAAGCCCGGCGGGAGCAGGCCGAGCACGGTGTTGACCAAGGTGGTCTTGCCGGAACCGGATTCGCCGACGATGGCGAGGAACTCGCCGCGCCGCACCGACAGGTCGATGCCGCGCAGGATCTGCTGCTCGCCCGCAGCGACGCGCAACCCGCGCACATCGAGCAGGATCTCGTCGGTGGTGGCCGGGGTCGTGGCCGCCGCGGGGGCGGTGGTGGCGATGCTCATGACGTCTCCTCGGGCTCAGGCCTTGGCCGCGACGGCCGTGGAACGGTGCGCGGCCGGGGCCACGATGGGCAGACCGAGATTGCCGCGCAGGGTCGTCGCGGCGTACTCGGTGCGAAACAGGCCGCGCCGCTGCAGGATCGGGATCACCTGGTCGACGATCCGCTCCAGGCCGTCGGGGAAATAGTCGATGTTGAGGTTGAAGCCGTCGGCGGCGCGGGCGGTGAAGTAGCGCTCGATGTCGTCGGCGATCTGCTCCGGTGTACCGACCACGACGCGGTGGCCTGCGCCGAGGTCGCGCGCGAGCAGCGCACGGACGGTGAGGTTTTCGGCGCGGGCGGTCTCGAGGATCGCGTTGGCGAAGCCGTGGCTGCGTGGGGTGCGGCCCGGCGCGTCGACCAGGTCCCATGGCAGTGGCCGGTCGAGGACGAGGCTCTCGGGCGGCAGGCCGAGGGTGTTCGCCAGGGCGCCGATCTGATCGTGGTTCGGGTCGAGGTCGGTGAGCAGTGCGTGCCGTTCCCTCGCCTCGGCCTCGGTGCTGCCGATGATCGGGAACAGTCCGGGCAGGATGTGGATCTCGGCGCCGTCGCGGCCGTGGGCCGCGGCCCGGTCCTTGACGGTGCGGTAGAACCGCGCGCCCTGGTCGATGCTCTGCGCGGCGCAGAACACGGCGTCGGCGTATTTCGCCGCGAGCTCGATGCCCTGGGTCGAGGCGCCCGCCTGCAGCAGCACCGGCCGGCCCTGCGGTGAGCGCGGCAGCTGGAAGTGGGTGCGCACCGACAGGTGCTCGCCGCGGAAGTCGACCTCGCGCACGCGGTCCGGGTCGGTCAGCAGGCCGGTGGTGCGGTCGGCGACCAGGGCGTCGGGTTCCCAGGAGTCCCACAGTGCGGTGATCACCTGGATGGCCTCGTCGGCGCGCGCGTAGCGGGTGTCGTAGTCGGGGTGGGCAGCCAGGCCGAACTGGGCTCCCGCGCGCGGGGACATGGTGGTCACCACATTGATCGCGGCCCGGCCGCCGGAGGCGTGATCGAGCGAGGAGCCGAGGCGGGCGATGTGATACGGGTGCCGGTAGGTCGAGGACACGGTCGCGACCAGACCGATGTGTTCGGTGGCGCGGGCGATCGCGGTCAGGGTGACGAACGGGTCGAAGGCGTTCCACGGGCGGGCGAACTCGGCGGTGGAGAAGCCGTGGGTCTCGGCCAGGAAGACCGCGTCGAGCAGGCCGCGCTCGGCGGTGCGGCCCAGGTCTTCCCAGACGCTCAGGTCGAGGAAGCCCAGCGGGTCGTCACGCAGTCGCCAGCCACCGGCCGAGCGGCCGAGGGCGTTGGCATTGACGTTGAGGTGCAGCTGTCGGGAGGTCATCGTGTCGCTTTCGGGTGGAGCTTCGGGCAGCGCGGCGGGCAGGCGCGGCGAGGGCGGACGCGGGCAGCGTCAACAGCGAAGTTCCAGGACAGACATGATCACAGCCGGAACGCTATCGGCGCGCGCGAGCGGAAAACACCGGGTTCGGCTACGCGAAAGGTGTAGGTGAACCTCGTGGTTTCGCGATCTCGCCGCTACCAGACTCCGGCGGGAGACCACGAAGTGGAAGGAACCACCATGACGAGTACCCCGGTCCGGGTGGATCGCGTCGCGATCACCGCCGAGAAACTGCAGAAGAAGATCGCCAACGGACGCGAGGTCGTCGTGCTCGAGGTGCGCCGCGAGACCCTCGCCGAAACCGAAGCGGGCCAGCGCATTCCGGGTGCGCATGCCGTGACGATCGCCGATTTCGCCGGTCCCGAGACCGAGACCTCCGGTACGTTCCCGCTGCCCGCAGCCGAGCAGATCCAGGCCGCGGTGCGCCGGTGGGGCATCACCACGGACTCGATCGTGGTCGTCTACAGCCCCGAGGCGCCGGCCGTGGCCGCCCGCGCGTGGTGGACGCTGCGCTGGGCCGGGGTGCCCGATGTGCGCTACCTCGACGGTGGCGCCGAGGCGTGGACCGCCGCTGGGGGCGCGCTGACCGACGAGGTCGCCGCCGAGGGTGCGAGCGAGTTCGTGGTCACCACCGGTTCGCTGCCCGCGCTGGATGCCGACGGTGCCGCCGAGCTGGCCCGCTCGGGCGTACTGCTCGACACCCGCGGTGCGGAGCCGTACGCGGAAGGTCACATCCCCGGCGCTGGGCACCTGCCCGGTGCGGCCAACCTGACCGAGAACGGCCTGCTCAAGGACGACGAGGAGCTGCGTGCCCAGTACCGGGAACTCGGTGTCGAAGGCGATACCGCGGTGGGCCTGTACTGCGGTGTCGGCAATGCGGCGGCCCTGAGCGTGCTGGCGCTGGCCAAGATCGGTGTGCCAGCCGGCTACTACGCGGGCTCGCTGTCGCAGTATCGCAGCGACCCGGCACGACCGATCGCCGTGGGCGCCGACCGGGGCTGACCAGGAAGTTCGGCTACCGGATTCGTAAAGCCGCACAGCGTTGTTCGCACCCGTCGCGGCCCGCAAGCTCGAAAGACCGGTTCGTCCCGGTCAGTTCCCACCAGCAAGGAGCCATCATGGCCCAGATCGTCGAGTTCGCCCCGGTCTATTCCGAGGCGGACAACCCCGCGTACCACTTCGTCAACGGCACCTGGAACACCCACGACCAGGCCGAGAGCCTGGCCGTGTCGCGGGGCCACAGCTACCTGTCCCCCGGTGATTTCGTCACCCTGGAGGAGGCCGACACGCTGCTGGCCGCCGCCGACGCGCTCGTGCTCGCGCCCTCGGTGGCCGGGCCGAGCGGCATGTGGCAGCCCACCGACGGCGAGGAGGCCGGGCGCATCCTCGGCCATCGCATCCTCGACCGGATCAGCGCCGACAAGCCCGATCTGCACATCGTGCTGATCTCGCACTTCCTCGTCGGGCACGGTGCCGCGCACCAGAACGCCAAGCCCAACACGTGGGCGCTGCGCTCGCTCGAGGCGCACCTGCGCGGTGGCCGCAATCCGTACACGATCCTGCGCCCGACCTGGCTGTCGACGATCCACGACGAGTCCTACCAGACCCGGCTGAGCCAGGATCCCTACGCCGACGGGCTCGTCAGCCGCGACAGCATCGCCTCGGCGGTGCTCACCGCCGTGGAGAACCCGCGGGTGGCCACCGGCCGCACGGCGGCGCTGTTCAATCTCAGCATCCCGGGCACCGGGACCACCGACCTGGCGGACCGATTCGGCTCGCTCGCTCTCGATTACGAGGCCGAGTTCGCCCTGCAGACGGCATGACGGGCAGGCCCGCCGGTCAGCACGAGTGGGAAGCGAGTTTCGGACGGGACGCCAATGGGCGTCCCGTCCCCCCGCGCCGCCAGCAGCTGATCCTGGTCGACATCGTCGGCAGTCCCGGTCCCGCCGCGGCCGCGCACCTCGAAGCCGCGCTGTCGGCGCTCGAGGAGCGCTATCCCTACGGTCGTGACGGGTTCCTGGCCACCGTCGGCTGGGGGCACACGTACTGGGACCGGTACACCGAGCACACCGGACTCATCAACGTGCCCGCGCGCATGTCGCGTTGGGAGGACCCGGTCCTCGACACCCCGCACGCGATCTTCCACACGGCCAGCGACCATCAGGATGTCCTCGACGACATCCACGCGACGCTGTTCGGCGCCGGTGCGCACGGTCAGGGCGAGTTCCTGAAGGTGCTCGAGGTGCGCAGCGGCTTCGTCGGGGAGGGATTGGCCGCCGAGGCGCTGCCCCAGCTCGACGTCCCGGCGAATTCGCCGCTGCTGCTGGGCTTTCACTCGGTGCACAAGGGCAGCCAGGCCACCGAGGAGTCGATCACGATCACCGAGGGACCTCTCACCGGGGGCACCACCCAGCACGTCAGCCGGATCGAACTCGATGTCGACCGGTGGCACGCGCAGAACCGGGATCAGCAGGCGGCGTTGATGTTCGCGCCGACCGTCACCGCCGCCCAGGCCGAGGCGCTCAGCGACGACGCGCCCAGCGACTACGAGAAGTACGAGCAGACCGTCGGCGAGTACGGCATCGTCGGGCACGCCCAGGCCGCGGCCCGCGCCAGGGTGAACAACGTGCCGGTGATCAACCGGCGCGATTTCGCCACCCTCGACGGTGGCAGGCCCGGCACCCATTTCGTGGCGCTGCAGCGAGAACTACGCGACTTCAACAACACCCGGGCCATCATGAACGGCGCCGACGGCCCGGACTATCACCGCTCGGTCGGGGCGCGGCGCCGCAACGGCATCAACGCGTTCTTCGACGTCACCCATCGCGCCACCTTCGGCGTTCCGTCGCGCGCCTTGCGCGCCTACCCGTTCCTCAGGAGTTGACGGTGCCCGATCATCTCGTCGATCAGCCGGTTCTCGACAGCGACACGGTCGAAGCGCTGCGGGAGATCCTCGACGATCCGGCCCTGCCGGTGGGGACCACCGCGGCCCTGGCCGGTGGTGACCGGGCGTCGAAACTGCGTGAGGCGCACGACTTCCTGAGCACCCACCGCATCGCCGCGACCGCAGCCCGGTCGCGCGCGGCGGCGGTGGACCTGCTCGCCGCGCTGGGTGAGGTGGATCCCGCGCTGGCCGCGAGCCTGCGCGGACACACCGTCCTCGCCCCGGTGCTCACCGGACTGCCGCCGACGCGGGCCCGCAATGCTCTGCTCGGCAACATCCATCGCGGTGAGCTGATCACCTGGGTACCGGCCGTCGAGTCCTGGACCTGGTTCGATGCCGTCGTACCCGCCGACGATGCGCCGATCGGGCGGGTGGACGCGGTCTTCGAGACCGGCGAACTGCCCAGTCTCTACAACCATCTGGTCCTCTGGGAACCGGTCGCCGCCGCGCTGGTGGTGGTCCCGACCCACCGTGACCGGATCGACTGGGAGGCGGTCGGTCCCGACGGCAGCCGCTGGCGAGTCCGGTTGAGCCGAGCGGTATTCCACGTCAACGACCTCATCCCCCTGGACACGGACCCGACCGCCCTGCCCGACCGGCCGGAATCGGCCGAGACGACGTAGTCGCCGCCGGCGAGTGTCGGCCGCTGTCCCCGCGCCGACCCTCGGCAGGGTTGTCAGAGGAAGTGCTGCGTGTAGGTGTACGGGTCGTCCAGGAACCGGCGCCAATGGTCGACGAGGCGCAGTTCCTCCCACTCGACGTAGCGGAATCCGTCCTCGCCGAGTTCGATGATCTGCGCCCCGGGTGTCCCCGCCAGAATCGGCGAATGGGTGGCGCACACGACCTGGGCACCCGACTCGGCCAGGGCGTAGATCCGGCCGACCAGTTCCAGACACGAGGTGAACGACAGGGCCGATTCGGGTTCGTCGAGGACGAACAGACCGGGTCCGTCCATCATGGCCGAGATCATCGCCTTGAATCCCTCGCCGTGGCTGATCACCTCGGTGTCCTCCGGCCAGTAGCCGAGCGCCTGCGAGAACCGCTGCTGGGTGAGGACAGCGGTTTCGGCGCGCAGGAAGAAGCCTTTGCGCTGCAACCGTGGCGCCCGCCGCATCCGCTCGCCCGCCGCGGTGTGCCGCAGGCGCAGGACCTGTCCCAGTTCGGACTTCGGGATGTCTCGATTGCCGCCGGGCACCGACAGGCGTCCGCCCTCGGCATCGAGCCCGAACTGTTCGGCGATGGCCTCGACCAGGGTGGACTTACCGGAACCGTTCTCCCCGACCAGGATCGTCACCGGCCGGGTGAACTCGAGGCCCCGGCCATGCAGCGCCGCGACGGCCGGGACGGTGGACGGCCACTGGCCGCCGGGCAGGTCGTCGGCGTCCAGGTGGGCGCGGTCGATGAACACGAACAAACTCCTCGTCGAGCTCGGGATGTCTCGCGAGGATCGTATGCGTGGACACCATCGTCACCCGCGGCCGCAGGCTCCCGAGATCGCGGCGGGGCCCGCGGTGATCAGGACGCTGCGCCGAGTTCGGTCGTCCGGACGGGGGCCGTGGAGCGTTCCGCGACCACGCAGCGCAGGACCTGCAGCAAGGCCAGGATGTTCGGATCGCGGTGGCGGCCTTCGCGATAGGTGGCGCAGATCGAGCGGCCGCCGAGTTCCAGGCCGTCGACGATGAGGTGTTCGGCGCCGGGCGGTACCGCCAGCAGCGGGACCATCGCGGAGGCGACCTCGCTGGCGGCGAACTGGGCGACGTTCTGCGCGCCCTCCATGCGGTGGGCCACCTTCATCGTGAAGCCGGCGGCGTCGGCCGCGCGGGCGGCGGCGGTGGCCAGGGGGCCGCCGGGGGGCGCGGTGATCCACGGTTCATCGGCGAGGGCGGTCAGGCCCGACATCCTGACGCGTCGGTGCAGCCGTTCGGGGGCGAGCAGGACGATCGGGTCGACCATGATCTCCTCGCTGATCAGCCCGGTCAGTGACTCCCCGCCACGGAAGTCGTACCAGCAGGTGACGGCGAGATCGAGCTCGCCGCGGCGCAGCGCGCGCACGGCGGCGACGCTGTCGATCTGCAGTACCCGGGTGCGCAGGTCGGGCACGTCGCGGCTGAGTCGCTGCACCATGGGGGCGATCAGGCCGGGGATGGAGATGGTGAAGCCGGAGACGGTGACCCGCCCGGCGACCGTCTTCCCGGTGGCGGCGACCGCGCTCACCGCCTCGTCGACCGCCGCCAGCACGTGGCGGACGTGTTCGACGAGGACCTCGCCGCTGCGGGTGAGGCCGAAGGTGCGCCCGTCGCGCCGGAACAGGATCACGCCGATCTCGTCCTCGAGCACGCGAAGCTGCTGGGACACCGCGGAACTGGTGATGTTGCGCCGTTCGGCGACCGCGACGACGGTACCGAGTTCGGCGAGATCACACAAAAACATCATGCGCCGGAGATCGGGAATCCCGGTATCTGCCTGTCGAGCCATGTCACTCCTTGATCGCCCACCCCTGGGCGTGCCTGACCAACCCCTGGCGAAACGTCAGCGGAGGCAGGAGAGGTTGCTCAGGCCACTATGCACCGGCGGGCACGGGCAGGCCCAGGTTTTCGCGCAGGGTGGTTCCGGTGTACTCGGTGCGGTAGATGCCGCGCCGCTGCAACTCGGGCACGAGGTGGTCGACGATCTGCTCGAGCCCCTGCGGGAACACGTCGAAATTGAAGTTGAACCCGTCGGCGGCACCCTGGGTGAACCATTCCTCGATCGAGTCGGCGACCTGTTCGGGGGTGCCGACGATGGTGCGGTGGCCGACGATGTCGCGGGCGAGCAGTTCGCGCACGGTCAGGTTCTCCCGCTTGGCCACGGTGAGGGTGGCATTGGCGAAGCCGATACTGCGCGGTTTCCAGTCCGGGCGCTCGATCAGGTCCCAGGGCAGGGTCTTGTCCAGGTCCAGGCTGTCGGCGGGGACGTCGAGGCGGGTGGCCAGTGCCCGCAGACCGGACAGGCGGTCCTCGACGGTGGTCAGCCCGTCCAGCCACGCCCGGCGCTGTTTCGCCTCGGCCTCCGTGCTGCCGAGAACGATGAACAGCCCTGGCAGGACGAGGATTTCGTCGGGACGACGACCGTGGGCGGCGGCGCGTGCCTTGAGCGTGCGATAGAACTCCTGTCCCGTTTCCAGGGTGTGGGCGGCGCTGAACACCGCGTCGGCGTGCTCGGCGGCCAGCTCGATGCCCTGCGGTGAACCGCCCGCCTGCAACACCACCGGTCGGCCCTGGGGCGAGCGGGGGAACTGGAAGCGCGCCTTCAGCCGGATGTGCTCGCCGTGGAAGTCGACGGTGCGGACCTTGCTCTCGTCGACGAAGGTGTTGGTGCCGGAATCGGCGACCAGCGCGTCCGGCGCCCACGAATCCCACAACTGCTTGATGACGGTGAACGTCTCTGCCGCCCGCCCATAGCGAATGTCGCGCTCGGGCAAGGCGTCTCGGCCGTACTGGGCCGCTGCGCCCGCCGACATGGTGGTGACGATGTTGACCGCGGCCCGACCGTCGGAGGCGAAGTCGAGCGAAGACGCCAGCCGGGCGATGTCGTAGGGCTCGCGAAAAGTCGACGACACCGTGGCCACCAGGCCGACCCGGCTCGTCACCCTGGCGGCCGCGACCAGCGGGAAGAACGGGTCGAAGGCGTTCCACGGCTTGGCGAAATCCGAACTGGCCAGGGTGTCGGCCAGGAACACCGCGTCGAGCAGGCCACGTTCGGCGATCCTGGCCAGCTCCTCCCAGGCGGACAGGTCGAGGAATTCGCGCGGCCGTTCGCTGAGCTGCCAGCCGGCCTGGTGCCTGCCCAGACCATTGGAATTGACGTTGAGGTGCACAAATCGATCGCTCACCCGATCCATTAAGCCGGTCGCGACGGCACTTTCGGCGTTCAGCGCAGCTTTAGGTATCCCGTAGACAAACACGCTGTAACCGCTGATTTCTCGCTGGCAGGCTGGCGTCCCTCAGTCCGCCTCGAGAAGAGAGATACATCATGAGAGCAGGACGGCTCCTCGCGAGCAGCGTCGCCCTCCTCACCGCCGCCAGCCTGCTCAGTGCGTGCTCGGCGGGCAATCACGCCGGATCCTCCGCCGGGGGCGATCCCGTGCGCGGCGGCACCCTGACCTACGGCGACATCGTGCCGCCCATCTGGCCCATCGGCCGGGCCTCGCAGTACACCCAGGCCGCACTGTGGACCAACCTGGCCGATTCGCTGGTCGCCTTCGACCCCGAGACCGGGGAACTGGTCGCGCATCTGGCGACCGCGTGGACCGCCGATCCCACCAATACCGAGTTCACCTTCACCATTCGCGAGGGCGTCACCTTCAGCGACGGCTCCGCGCTGACCCCGCAGGTGGTGGTCGAGAACTTCGACCGCTGGGGCAAGGGCGACAAGGAACTCGGCTTCACCCCCGATCCCGCGTTCGCGGGCGCCTACGAGTCGGCCTCGGCCACCGGTGACGTGGTGACGGTGAAGCTGTCCAAGCCGAACCGTCATGTGCTGCGGTTCCTCGCCCAGCCCCAGCGCGGGGTCACCAGCGAGGCGTACCTGAAGCTCAGCCTCAAGGAACAGTCCGATCCGAAGAACATCGTCGCCTCCGGCCCGTTCGTGTTCGAGAGCGAGACCCCCGGCCAGGAGGTCGTGCTGACGCGGCGCGACGGCTACGCGTGGCCACCCGCGAATGTCGAGAACAAGGACGAGGCCTACCTCGACAAGGTCGTCATCAAGGTCATCCCCGAACTCGGGCTGCGCGCGCAGGCACTGGAATCCGATCAGATCCAGGCGGCCACGCGTGTGCTGCCGACCGACGAATCCCGGTTGGCCCAGCAGGGTTTCGTCATCCGGCCCAATATCGCCGTGCTGGCCTCCCCGGACAGCTACGCGATCCGCACCGGCAATCCCGTGCTCGCCGACGTCCGCGTCCGCAAAGCGCTCACGTTGGGCATCGACCGCGCGGCGCTCTCCCGGGACGCGCTGTCGGACAGCTACGCCCCCGTCTACACCCTGCAGCCGAAGAAGGACCCCAGCTACGTCTCCTTCGACAGCGAACTCGCCTACAACCCCGAGGAGGCCAAGCGCCTGCTCGACGAGGCGGGCTGGCGGGTCGGCGCCGACGGCTTCCGCGAGAAGGACGGCAAGAAGCTCGAGATCACCCTCGCCGGGGGTTCCCAGGGCGGTGGCGTGGTCGACGCGGGCGCCTACCTGACCCAGCAGTGGAAGCAGACCCTGGGCGTCAAGATCATCGACCGCTCCGGCGACGACACCTTCGCCAACAGCACCGCGAGCGATCCCGATGTCGGTCTGCGCAGCACCCGCACCTCCCTCGACACCGGCCAGCTCACCGCGTTCGGACCGGGCAACGCCAACAACCTGCAGGACTTCCCGGAACTCATCGAGCTGATCAACCAGGATCTGGCGGCCACCGATCCCGAGCAGATCAAGGAGTTGGTGCGCAAGCAACTGCGGTTCGTGCTGATCGACCAGGTGCTCTCGATCCCGCTCTACGACCCCACCCAGGTCGTGGCGCACAGCCCGCGACTGCACCTCGAGTTCAGCGGTTACACCGCGCCGCGGTTCCAAACCGCGTGGCTGGAGCGGTGATGTACCGCTATCTCGCTGCCAGGGTCGGCCAGGCCGCGGCCGTGCTGCTCGGTGCCTACACCGCCACCTTCGTCGGCATCCAGCTGCTGCCGGGTGATCCCATCACCAACTTCCTGTCCTCGGGCGAGAGCCCGTTGCCGGAGGAGAGCATCCAGGTGATGAAGGCCTACTACGGCTATGACAAGCCGATCGTGGAACAGTTCTTCAGCCAGCTCGGCGGGGTGTTCCAGGGCAATGTCGGCTATTCGTTCGTCAGCGGCCGCGAGGTCACCGCCGAACTCGGCCGGGCGATCGGGCCCACGCTGGAACTGACCGCGGCCGCGATCGTGCTGGCGTTCCTGATCGCGCTGGCCATCGTGACCACCACGGCGCTGACCCAGCACACGAAGTTGCGCGAGATCGTCTCCAACATCCCGCCGTTCATCGCGGGCATCCCGTCGTTCTGGCTGGGTCTGGTGGTGCTGCAGTTCCTCTCGTTCCGGCTGCGGGTGATGTCGATCTTCCCGGATGGCAGTGTGCTCTCGCTGCTGGTGCCCGCGACGATCCTCGGGTTGTATCTGTCGGCGCCGCTGGCCCAGGTGATGGTCAAGGCGGTCGACAACGCCCAGCGTCAGCCGTTCGTGACGGTGCTGCGGGCCAAGGGCGCCTCGGAATCACGAATCTACTTCCGGCACTTGCTCAAATACACCGCGGGCAGCGCGATCACCATCCTCGGGCTGCTGCTCGGCGGGCTCATCGCGGGCACCGTCGTCACCGAGACGGTGTTCTCCCGTCAGGGCGTCGGGCAGGTGCTCGCGAAAGCGGTGACGCACCAGGACCTGGCGCTGGTCCAGGGCTTCGTCGTGCTGTTCGCGGCGGTCTATGTCGTCATCAACCTCGTCGTCGATCTGCTCTATCCGCTGCTCGACCCCCGCATCGCGCTCAGCACCGAGCGTGCGGGCGAGCGCACCGTGTGAGCCAGGAGTCCCTCATGTCCGAACTGTCCTTGACGAAACTCCCTGAGCCACCGGTGGATCCGGTGGCGGCACCCGTCCGCGCGAGTCCGCTGACCCGCCTGCGCCGGATCTCGATCTTCGACGCGCTGGCGGTGCTGATCCTGCTCACCGCCGCATCCTGGGCGCTGTTCCCCGGCTGGTTCGCCACCGCGGACCCGCTCACCGGTGACCCGAGCATCAAACTGCGCCCACCGAGCCTCGAGCACCTGTTCGGCACCGATCAGCTCGGCCGCGACATGTGGGCGCGCACCGTGCACGGCACCGTGCTGACCCTGCAGGGCGCGACCATCGCCATCGTCATCGGCTTCGTGGTCGGCACCACGCTCGGTCTGCTCGCGGGCGCGCTGGGCGGCTGGGTCGAGGCGGTCATCATGCGCGTGGTCGACGTCCTGCTGGCCCTGCCCGGCTTCCTGATCGCGCTGACCATCGTCGCCGCGATCGGGCCCGGCGTGGTGATCATCGCGATCGCGATCGGCATCACCTCGGTGGCCACCTTCGCCCGGCTGTTGCGCGCGGAAGTGTTGCGGGTGCGCAAGTTCGACTTCGTCGAAGCCGCCGCGCTGAGCGGGTTCACCACCCCGCACATCATCTTCCGCGAGATCCTGCCCAACTCCGCGGGTCCGGTGCTGGCGCTGGTCGCGATCGAGATCTCGCATTCGATCGTGGCCATCTCCGGCCTGGGCTTCCTCGGCTACGGCGAACCCGCGCCGACCCCCGAGTGGGGCGTGCTGGTCGCCGAGGGCCGCAACTACCTGGCCTCGGCGTGGTGGATCACCACGCTGCCCGGTGTGGTCCTCGTCCTCACCGTCGTGTCACTGGCCCGGCTCAGCCGCCGACTACAGACCTGGCGCTCCATCTAGCAAGAACTGAGGTAATCGACATGACCCCAAGTCATGGCCGCCGGCTGACACTGGCCGCCGCCATCCAGGGCACCGGCACGGCAGCGCAGTCGTGGAAGTGGCCCGGCACCAAGTGGAATCGGTGGAACGAGTTCGACTACTACCGCGAGTCCGCCGAGATCGCCCGCTCGGGCGTGCTCGACGCGATCTTCGTCTCCGACCACCCCGCCCTCTCCCGCGACCCCTCCCGGGCACCGACCCACCTGTTCGACCCGACGGTGCTGTTCTCGGCCATCGCCGCCGCGGTGCCCGACATCGGGTTCGTACTCACCGCGTCCTCGACCTACAACTCGCCCTACAACCTGGCGCGGCGGATCGGTTCGCTGGACGCGATCTCCGGTGGCCGGGTGATCTGGAACGCGGTGTCGAACTTCAATCCCGACATCGCGGCCAACTACGGCGCGGAACCGTTGCCGCCCAGGGAGGTTCGGTACCGGCGGGCCGACGAGTTCGTCGAGGTGGTCAAGAAGCTGTGGTTGAGCTGGGACGCGCCCGAGGGCGAGGTCCCCGACGGTCCGCTCTGGGACGAGACCACGGCGCGGCCGATCCACCATCACGGCGAGTTCTTCGACGTCACCGGCCCGCTGAACGTGCCGATCGGCCCGCAGGGGCATCCGGTGATCTCGCAGGCGGGGGCGTCACCGGCGGGGATCGACTTCGCGGGCAAGCACGCCGAGATCGTCTACGCCAATCTGCACACCAAGGAATCGGCGTTCGGCTACCTGCGCGACCTCGACGATGCCGCCGAGCGGCACGGCAGGGCGCGCGACCGCATCCGGCTGTTCCCCGGGCTCACCGTGATCCTCGGCGACACCGAGGCCGAGGCGCTACGGCGCCACGAAGAGCTCGAGGGCGTGCGTGACGAGGACGAGCTCGTGGCCGCGTTCCTCGGTAAACGCTCGGTGCGCCACCGGATTCCGGCCGGTCACGACCCCGACAAGCCACTGCGCGCGGAGTGGTTCGCACCGCAGGAGGACCAGGCCTGGCCGATCGGGCACAGCAAGGCGATCTACGAACTGGTCGACGGCGCCGAGATCACCTTGCGTCAGCTCGTGCGGCGCAGCGGGCCCGGCGGCGGACACCGGGTGTTCGTCGGGACGCCACGGCAGGTGGCCGACCACATCCTCGACTGGTGGGGCGCGGGCGCGGTGTCCGGCTTCAACATCCACCTGCCCGTGCTCAACGGCGACCTGCGGCGGTTCGTCGACCAGGTCGTGCCCATCCTGCAGGCCGAAGGGGCGTACCCGACGCGCTACGAGCAGGCCACCATCCGCGAACGGTTCGGGCTGCCCGATCCACGCGAAACCCTCGGGGCCACAGCGGTTCCCGTCGAGATCGGACAGTGAGACAGATGAGATCAGGACGGCTCCTCGCGAGCACCGTCGTCGCCGTTGCCGCCACCGTGCTGGCGGCCTGCTCGACCGTGCCCGCCCCGGGTGACGGTACCGGTCCCACCGGTGACCCGGTGCGCGGCGGCACGCTCGTCTACGGTGACGTGTCGCCGATCGCCTGGCCGATCAGCGGTGCGACGCGCTACACCAATGTGGCGGTGTGGAATTCGCTGGCCGACACGCTGCTCACGCTCGATGCGGACACCTATGAACTGGTGCCGCACCTGGCGACCGAGTGGACGGTCAACGCCGATGCCACCGAGTACACCTTCACCATCCGCCAGGGTGTCACGTTCAGCGACGGCACCCCGCTGACCGCCGAGGTCGTCGCCCGCAACTTCGATCGCTGGGGCAAGGGCGACGCCGAACTCGGGTTCGCCCCGGAGGCACCGTGGGCGGGCACCTACGAGTCCGCGGTCGGCGCAGGCGATGTGGTGACCGTGCGGTTGAACGCGCCCAACCGGCACGTGCCGCGCTTCCTCACCCAGAAGACCCGCGGCATCGTCGGCGATGCCTACCTGGCGCTGAGCCGCAAGGAACAGGCCGATCCGCGCCGGATCGTCGCCTCGGGCCCGTTCGTCTTCGACAGCGAGAAGCCCGGTGAGGAGGTGGTGCTGCGGCGGCGCGACGACTACGCCTGGCCCGCGGCCAATGACAGCAACAAGGGTGCGGCCTATCTCGACAAGGTCGTCATCAAGGTCGTCGGCGAACTCGGATTGCGGGCGCAGGCACTGGAATCCGGCCAGGTCGACGTCGCCAAGGGTGTGCAGCCGATCGACGAGGAGCGGCTGCAGCAGGCCGGATTCGTCATCCACGCGAATGTCGCGGTGCTGACCGCCCCGGACTATCTGTCGCTGCGGCCGGGCAATCCGGCGTTGGGCGATCCTCGGGTCCGGCGCGCCCTGAGCATAGGCTTCGACCGGGACGCGCTCGTGCGCGACGCGCTCTCCCCCAGCTACCCGGCCGCGTATTCGCTACTGCCCAAGGGTGATCCGGCCTACGTCTCCTACGACAAGGAGCTGGCCTACGACCCCGACGAGGCCAAGCGGCTGCTCGACGAGGCGGGCTGGCGTCCCGGCGCCGACGGCATCAGGGAGAAGGACGGCCAGAAACTGGAATTCTCCATCGCCGGGTCGACGCAGGGATCCGGGGTGGTACCCGCCGCGGCCTATCTCACCCAGCAGTGGAAGCAGCTGCTCGGTGTCCGGCTGATCAACCGCACCGGTGACGACACCTTCTTCACCACCGCGGATGCCTCCAGCGATGTCGGCGGCAAGATCCAGCGGTCTTCCCTGGAAGCGGGCCTGCGCACCTTGTTCGGCCCCGGCAACACCAGCAGCCTCTACGACGACCCATACCTGCTCGAGCGCTACCCGGCCGATTTCGCGGCCGGCAGCCCGGAGCAGGTGCGCGAAGTCGTCGAACAACTGCACCGCCACATCGTGCTCGACCAGACCTACGCCATCCCGCTGTTCGACGCGACCCAGACCACCTCGGTGTCCCCGAAGGTGAGCATCACCTTCACCGGTTACACCGCGGCCAACTTCCACGAGGCATGGAAGACGGACTGACCCTGCGAAGCAACGAGCCGCGCGACATGTCTTGTCGCGCGGCTCGTTTCGTATCAGGGTGCCAGTCGGTGGCCGCGGGACCAGGTCGAGTACATGTTGGCGAAGTGGCCGTTGCGGGCGAGTAGGTCGGTGGGTGAACCGATCTCGGCGATGCCGCCGGCGTCGATCACGACGACGCGGTCGGCGCGCAGGGCGGTGGTGAGGCGGTGGGCGATGAGGATCGCGGTGCGGCCGTCGAGGATTCGGTCCAGGGCTTCCTCGACTTGGAGTTCGGCGTGCGCGTCCAGGCTGGATGTGGCCTCGTCGAGTACCACCGCGCGGGGCTGGACCAGGAACACTCTGGCCAGCGCGAGCAGTTGGCGCTCCCCCGCCGACACCGATTCGCCGCGCTCGTGCAGGAGCGCGTCCAGGCCGCCGAGGCCCTCGACCAGTGCGCGCAGGCCCACAGCGTCGACGGCCGCCCACACCTGCGCGTCGGGGGCGTCGGGGACCGCGAAGGCGATGTTGTCGCGGACGGTGCCCGCGAACAGGTACGGCTCCTGGGGTACCACGCCCACCTGTCGACGCAGGGAGGCGAAGGTGACTTCGCGCAGGTCGTGGCCGTCGACGAGGACCCGGCCGGAGTCGGGGTCGTGCAGCCGGGTGACCAGCCGGGCGAGGGTGGACTTGCCCGCCCCGGTCGGGCCGACCAGTGCGATCGTCTCCCCCGGCGCGATCCGCAGGCGCACGCCGTCGAGCACGGGGCGGTCCGGGTGGTAGCCGAAACGGACGTCGTCGAAGACGATCTCGCCCGCGATCGGCGGCAGATCCACGGCATCGGCCGCCTCGGGCACCGTCGGTGGGGTGTCCATCAGCTCGGCCAGCTTCTGCACGGCCGCGCGGCCCTGCTGATAGTTGGTGTAGAGCTGCACCAACTGCTGCATGGGCTGGAAGAACGCGTTCAGATAGAGCACGAAGGCGGTGAGTTCGCCGATGGTGAGTGTGCCCGCCAGGACCATCCGCCCGCCGACGAACAGCAGCGCGCCGAGCCCGGCCATGCCGACCAGGGAGGTGCCCGCGCCGTAGAGCGCGTTGATGTGGCCGGTGTGGTCGTTGGCGTCGCGGTACTCACCGACCACCCCGCGATGGGCGACCGTATTGCGCTCCTGCCGGTTGTGCGCGGTGACAACCCGTGCACCGGAAAGGCTTTCGGACAGGTCGGCGTACATGGCGCCGAGACTGTCGCGCTGCCATCGGTAGCCGCGATCGGCCGCGTGGCGGAACCACAGCGAGGCCGCGGCCAGCGGGGGCAGGACCAGCAGCACCGTGAACAGGGCGAGTTCGACGTTGTAGGCGAACAGCACCACCGTCACCGAGATCATCGTCAGGACCTGAATCGCGAACTGGCTCAGGCCTTCCTGCAGCAGCTGCTGCACCGCCTCGATGTCGGAGGTCATCCTGGTCATGATGACGCCGGACTTCTCGGTGGTGAAGTAGTCCATCGACTGGCGCTGCAGCTGTCCGAAGATCCGCACGCGCAGGCGGCGCATGGCCTCGGCCGCGAGCCGTCCACCGGCGCGGATGCGGGCCGAGGCGGCCAACGCGGTGGCCAGCACCGACAATCCGAAAGCCAGCGCGGCGACGGTGAGTACGGTCAGATCGCGGGCGACGATGCCGTGATCTATGCCGATCTGCACGAGCAGTGGACCTGCCTGCAGGAACACCGTCTCGGCCACGACCGCGGCCACCGCGGCGGCGAACAGTTTCGGTTGACCGGTGACGATGCGGGTCAGGGTGAGTCGCGGCGCCTGCGGTGCGCGCGCGAGGAATTCGTCGGGAGGTGGTAGTCGTCGCGGTTCGGTCTTCTCCAGGGCGGTGACACCGGCGAGCAGGTCCGCGGGGACCCCGGCGAACGGCAGACCCGAATCGGGTGCGGCCATCCCGCCGCCGCGGCCCGCGCCGAGTCCGCCACCGAAACCGCCGCCACGGTCGCCGTTGCCCGCACCGGGACCGCCGAAACCGCCGCCGAACATGCTCATCGGTTGGCCACCGCTTCCTCGTCGGAGGGCTCGCCGTCGGCGAGCACCTGGATGTAGCGCGGGTCGTCGAGCAGTTCCGCGTGCGTGCCGGAGGCCACCACCCGGCCCTCGTCGATCAGCACCACCCGGGACGCGAGCCCGATGGTGGACAGGCGGTGCGCGATCAGGATCGTGGTGCGGTCGGCCAGCAGGGTGCGCAGGGCCTCGTGGATGCGGTGCTCGACCGCGACGTCGACCGCGCTGGTGGCGTCGTCGAGCACGAGCACCGGCGGATTGATCAATAGCGCACGGGCGATGGCGATGCGCTGGCGCTGTCCACCGGAGAGGCTGTAGCCGCGTTCGCCCACGATCGTGTCGTAGCCCTCGGGCAGTTCACGGACGAAGCCGTCGGCATCGGCGGCGATCGCGGCCGCGACCACCTCGGCGCGGGTGGCGCCGGGGCGGCCGTAGGCGATGTTGTCGTGCAGGGAGACCGAGAACAGGAACGGTTCGTCGGGCACGATGCCGATCTGCTCGCGCAGTGCGGCCAGGTGCACCGTGCGGAGGTCGTGGCCGTCGATCTCCACCGCGCCGTGTTCGGGATCGTAGAAGCGGGCGAGCAGCCGGGCGACCGTCGACTTGCCGGAGCCGGTCGCGCCGACCAGGGCCACGGTCTCCCCGGGCGCGATCGACAGCGAGAGCCCGCGCAGTGCCGGGGTGCCGTTGGGGTAGGTGAAGAACACGTCGCGCAACTCCACTGCGCCACCGATGCGCAGGTCGATCGCGTCCGGTGCGTCGGCGACATCCGAGGCGGTGTCGAGGATTTCGTAGAGCCGGGGCGCGGAGACGGCGGCGCGCTGGCCCATCATGATGATCATGCCGAGCATCCGGAACGGCGGCTGCAGCATCAGCACATAGGAGTTGAAGGCGACGATCGTTCCGACCGTCGCATGGCCTTCGATGACCATCCAGCCACCGGCCAGCAGCACCAGCGTCAGCCCGAAGCGGGGCAAGTTCTCCAGCAGTGGTTGCCAGCGTCCGCGGATCTGCGCATCGGTCCGGTAGGCCCACGCGACCGCGTCGGCGGCACCGGCCAGCTTGGTGAGTTCCTGCTGTTCGGCGGCGAATCCCTTCACCACGCGCACGCCGTCTACGTTCTCGGCCACCACCGTGGCGACCTGCGCGAGCCGTGATTGCACCAGCCACGAGACCGGGAAGATTGCCTTGCGCATCGACACACCGAGGATCGCGATCACCGGCATGGTCAGCATCGCCACGATGGCCAGCGGCACATTGATGGTCAGCATCAGCACGAAGGCGACCAGCGCGATCGTGCACTGCACCAGGATCGACGGGCCGAAGGTCAGGTACATCTGCACCGCGCGGATGTCGGAACTGCACCGCGACATCAGTTCCCCGGACTGCACCCGGTCGTAGAAGCCGAACGGCATCCGGGTCAGGTGCGCGTAAATCGTTGTGCGCAGGTCATATTCGAGCTCATAGGCGGTCCGCAGTAGGAGCCTGCGCGCACCGTAGGCCGCGACCGCCTGCCCGAGCGCCAGCACGAGAATCCACCCCAGATACGTGCTCAGCCCCGCACCCTCCCCGATGCCGGTATCGATCCCGTGCCGCACCACGTTCGGAATCTGAACCTGCACCACCAACCCGGCGAACGACAACCCGAGCGAACTCAACAACAACACCCGATGCGCCTTCACCAGCGGATACGCACGCCGCAACCAGCTCTTGCCACGATCCGGGTCGATATTCGCCTTGGGCGCCCTCATCCCGCCGTACCGCGCCGCCCGGCCGGACAACATCCGTCGCCGGCAACCTCACCACCGACCTGCCATCGCCGACCAGACATCGGCACCACCTTCCGCACACGACAGCGCCCCACCACCGGAGCCACCGACTTTCATCGTGTGCCACCCACACCACCCGACCCAGACCGTGCGGCTACGGGATCCCTGTAGCGAAAACGCGCCTCCTGAACCAGCGACCGTCTCGATGCGACGCGAAGCAGGGTCGAGCTAGGGTGTGCACGAGGTGATGGGGATGAGTTTTCGGTTGGCGGCTTATGCGGTGTGTCTCGACGCCGAACAGGTTCTGCTCGTCCGCCACGTCCCACCCGTCGGCGAGCCGCTCTGGACACTGCCCGGCGGCGGGGTCGAACACGCCGAGGACCCATTCGACACGGTGACCCGCGAACTCGACGAGGAAACCGGCTACCAGGGCACCGTCGAGCGCCTGCTCGGCGTGGACTCCCGGGTGATCCCCGCAACCGAGGCGTACGCCGGGTCCGAGCACCAGAACATCGGCATCTTCTATCAGGTCCGCATCACCGGCGGTCAGCTACGTCCCGAGCCCAACGGCGCCACCACCGAGCCGATCTGGACCCCGCTCCCCGACGTCACCCACCTCCGCCGATCAGGCCTGGTCGACATCGGCCTGACCCTCGCGAAAACCCTTCCGGCAACCGGACATACGGCTTCCGTGCCCGTCACCGGTTCGATCCAGCACTGAACGGTGGCCGGGATCGTTTCTCGACCACCGCGATGGAAGCGGCGGCGAGGACCCGCCGCTCCACCCAACCGAGGTGGGGATCGAATCGGATCGGTGCGGTCACGCCCCGCCGATCAGGTCGTGGCGGCGGAGGATGGCGTGGACGGTGGAGATCGCGGGGACGTGGGTGGTGGTGTCGCGCAGCAGTTCGGTGCGGATCCGGCGGGCGCCCCACTGGGGGCGGGCGCGCCGGATCCGCACCACCGCTGCCTCGACCTCCGCGGGTGAGCGACCGGGGACGTGGTGTGGTCGCCGCGAGCGCGGTGCCAGGCCCTCCTCTCCGTGGGCCTGGTAGCGGGCGAGGTAGCTGTAGTAGGTCTTGCGGGAGACCTGGTAGCGGCGGCAGACCTCGGTGACGGTCAGGCGATGGCGGGCCGGCGCCTGCAGGATCTCGAGCCACTGTTCGGGGTGCACGGTCATGGTCAGACCGCGTCGGCGCGATCGGTGACCGGGGCGGGAGCGTCCGGGTCCGCGGGGGCGGCGGGTTTGCCGGGGATGAACGAGGCGGCCACGATCATCACCACCGCACTGCCCGCGATCCACAGATACGCCTGCTGGAAGCCCAGCTGCGCGCCGGTCGTGGTCGCCATGATCAGCGCGACCATCGCGATGCCGAGCGCGGCACCGAGCTGGTTGAGCATGTACAGCACCGAGCTGCCCTGGGGCACCAGCTCCGAGGGCAGGGTCCGGTAGACCGAGCCGATCACCGGCGCGCCCGCCGACCCGGTACCGATGCCGAGGACGATCGCGGCCAGCGCCGTCCACCCCAGGTGGGTGTTCGCGTCGAACTGGGTGAACACCAGCGAGGCGAACAGCGCGATACTCGCGCCGATCAGCGCCAGCCTGCGGGAGCCGAGCTGATCGGACAGCCTGCCCGCCAACGGCATCGCGAACGCCGAGCCGAGACCGAAGGGCGCGAGCAGGAGCCCGGCCTCGAACGCGTCGAATCCCCGAACCTGCTGGTAGTACAGCGGAATCGCGAAGATGCTGGCGAAGCTGACCAGCCCGAGCAGGGCCGCGGCGACCACGCTCGCGGTGAAGTTCTTCCGGGCGAACAACCGCACATTGATCAGCGGCGGTGTCGCGCGGCGCCGCAGCGCGTGCGCGGTGTACGCGGCCAGCAACCCGACGGCGGCGGCCAGCGGGAGCAGCACGTGCACTGTCGCGAAGGTTCCGCGATGCCCGACCTCGGCCAGGGCGAGCACACCGATGGCGACACCGGGACCGATCAACGCGACACCGATGATGTCGAGACGCACCCCGGACCCCTGCTCCGGATCGGCGGGCAGCGTCCGCCGGGCCAGCACGAACGCCACGATCGCGATCGGCACATTGATCAGGAACATCCAGCGCCAGTCGAAGCTGCTCAGGATGAGCCCGCCGACGATCGGGCCGAGGATCGGGCCGGTCGAGCCGACGATGCCCATCACGCCCATCACCCGGCCCATCCGGTTCGGCCCGGCCGCGCGCGCCAGCAGGGTGAGCATCAGCGGGTCGAGGATGCCGGCGCCGATGCCCTGGATCACCCGGAACACGATCAGGCTGTCGATGGACCAGGCCAGACCGGAACCGATCGAGCCGAGCAGGAAGACCACCAGGCCCGACAGCCACAGGGTGCGCCCGCCGAACCGGTCGACCGCCCACGCGCCGACCGGAATGGTCAGCGTCAGTGCCAGCAGGTAGCCGGTCGACACCCAGCCGACCGTGGCGATCGAGGTGTCGAATCTGGCCGAGAGCGTGTCCACCGCGACCGCGGCCATGGATCCGTCGAGGATGCCCATGATCCCGCCGAGCAGGACCACGCCGATCATCCGCCGCAGGGCCGGATCGAGCCGGTTGTCCAGGGGTTGTGTCATCAAGTCTCCCGAAACTGGAACTGCCTGATTTGAACTCGCCGGTTCACTCTAATGTTCACCTGAGGACATATCAACCCGAGTTCACCGAACTGAACCGACCAGGCAATATCGCGGCACGCTTCCGCTAGACTGCGGGAGTGACTCCAGTGACGACGCCGACCGGACCGACCACCTCGCGCGGGCGCATCGACAAGCGCCAGGCCATCCTCGACGCGGCCTTCGTCGTGTTTGCGCGCCGCGGCTACGCGCAGGCGGGGGTGCAGGAGGTCGCCGAGGAGGCCGGGGTCGCCAAGCCGACCATCTACAACCACCTCAACGACAAGGAAACCCTGTTCCGGCACGCGATCACGGCCGCCAGCGACGCGGTGCTCGCCGAGAACCTCGCCGTGGTGGAGCGGCTGCGCACACCGGGCGATGATCTGCGGGCCGCGCTCGACGATGTGGCGTATCGGTTGATCCGATCGTGCTGTACCGAACAGTCCCGCTCGCTGCGGTGGCTGACCTACGGAACGGTCGCCCAGTTCCCGGATCTGATCGATGTCGTGGTGAGCCGCACCTCGGACCAACTCGGCGAGGCACTGGCCGACCGGTTGGCGCGCCTGTCGCTGTCGGGCCGCCTGCGCCCGTGCGATCCGGCGACCGCCGCGGAGCAGTTCCTGGTCTTGATCACCGGCCCGATGGAGGGCCGCACCCGGCTGGGCACCCGCAAGGTCACCACCGCCGAGATGCGCGCCGTCGCCACGGCGGCCGTCGATACTTTCCTGCGCGCCTACGAGCCCCCGGAGACGCCTTGAGCCCCCACCCGTTTCGCTTCGGACTGGTCACCGTTTCCGCTTCCGACGCGAAGGCGTGGACCGAGACCGCCCGATGGGCCGAGGACACCGGATTCTCGGCACTGCTGGTGCCGGACCTGCGCGCCCCGGTCCCCGCGCCGCTGACGGCACTGGCGCTCGCGGCCGCAGCGACCACCACGCTCGAGGTCGGCACCTGGGTGCTGGCCAACGACTTCCGCAATCCCGTGGTGCTCGCCAGGGAGGCGGCGACGCTGGATCTGTTGTCGGGTGGTCGTTTTCGGCTCGGGCTCGGTGCGGGCAATACCGGCAGCGGCTATGCGGATCTCGGCATCGCGGTCGAGTCGCCGGCGATCCGGTTCGAGCGGCTCGCGGAATCCGTCGGCATCATCAATGCCCTGTTCCGTGGTGACCGCGTCGGGTCGGCCGTGCTGCTCCCACCGCCGCCGCGCAAGGTGCCGCTGCTGCTGGCCGCGGGCGGGCGCCGGGCGACCGAGCTCGCCGCGGCCGAGGCCGACACCATCGCGTTCAGCACGTTCTCCCGGGAACACCTCGCCCGGCAGGTCGGCTGGCTCGACAGGGCAGCGGGCGAACGGAACTCACGGATCGAACGCGCACTGCGCTTCAGCACCCCGACGAGCACGATCGGTCCGCCGATCCCCGCGGGCGCGCCGAATCTGCTCATCGGTGAACCCGATCGTGTCGCCGATCAGTTGCGCGCGCTGCGTGCGGAGTTCGGCATCTCCTATATCGTCCTCGACGACGATGCCGCCCGCGAGCTGGCTCCGGTGGTACGCGAGCTCGACCGGTCCTGACAGGCGACGCACACTGGAGGAAGATCACGCATGACCAAGCGCATCTTGATCGTCGTCACCAATGTCGGTCACTACGACGACCCGTCCCATCCCACGGGCCTGTGGCTGTCCGAACTCACCCACGCGTGGGATGTGTTCGCCGAGCACGGATTCGAGCAGACCCTCGTCAGCCCGGCCGGTGGACCCACGCCGCTGGAACCGCGCTCGCTGAAGTTCCCCACCTACGACAAGTCCGCCAAGGCCTGGCACGGCGATCCGGCCCGGATGGCGTTGCTGGCGAACACCGCCGCACCCGCGGACATCGACTCGGCCGACTACGACGCCATCTACTTCACCGGCGGGCACGCGGTCATGTACGACTTCCCCGACAGCGAAGGTCTGCAACGCATCAGCAGGGAGATCTTCGAGCGCGGCGGGATCGTCGCCTCGGTGTGCCATGGCTACTGCGGCCTGCTCAACACGAAACTCTCCGACGGCACCTACCTCGTCGAGGGGCGCAAGCTCACCGGATTCGCCTGGCAGGAAGAGGTTCTCGCCCGGGTCGACAAGCTCGTGCCCTACAACGCCGAAGCTGAGGCGAAGAAGCGGGGCGCGCGCTACGAGAAGACCACGCTGCCGTTCGTCCCCTACGCGGTGGTGGACGGCAATCTGGTGACCGGACAGAATCCGGGATCGGCCAAGAAGACGGCCAAGGAGATCGCGGCGCGACTGTGACTGGCCATCGGGTCCGAATTGGCCGGTCAACAATTCCGATCATCGCGCAATAAATTGCCGGTCGTGCCGTTATTCCGGTACGGCAATGGGTGTTCCGCGGGCGCGTGCTAGCTTCACAAGGTGTCGCTGTACGACGCGCTGCGCGATAGGTCATCGCCCGGCGGAGAAAGGACCGACGTGACCGGATCAACCGATACTCTGCTCGCCACGATCGAGGCCGAGCGCGCGATCTTCCGAACGTTCTACAAATTCTTCCGAATCGCGGACACACAGGAGAGTGAACGTTTCAACGAGTGCTTCACCCCCGACGCGCTGATCGAGTACCGGATCATGCCGGGGCCGCCGGTGCTGTTCCACGGGCGCGACTCGTTCACCGATCACATGAGCCGGGTGCCGAAGTCGCAGCGTTCGCTGGTGGCGCACGTGATCGGGCAGGCCACCATCGAGTGGACCGACGGGAAACCGCTGCTCACAGCCTATGCCACAGTGTGGCACTGGTTTTCGAGCACGGCGGCGACCGATGTGGGCAGGCCGGCGGACTGGGTCGTGATCGGTCTGGTGCAGGACGAGTTCGAGCAGTACGAGGGTGAGTGGTTGATCTCGCACCGCGATGTGCGCCATGTCGCCGGCCGGGTCGCGGCGGGCCACGGCCCGGCCTGAATCGAAGACCGCACTCCGCACGCGGGCCGGACTCCTTCCGAGTCCGGCCCGCCGCGTTGTGCGCGAGGTCGCTGACGAAGAATTGTTTCGTTTGTTCGGAGACATCGGTGACATTGTGTTCCGCCGACTGCGGTGACAATTTCGGAAACTGTCACCCATGTTCCGCGAACATTTCGAGCGCGAATTCCTTCGCGACGTAATCCTGCGGGTACCGAACCCGAAACCTGAGGACCGCCCGTAGGTTTTCCCGCTCGTCCTTGTGACCCCATGGAACGCGTGCGAAGGTGGTTTCAGCCCGGCGCACGAACGATGCCGCCGAGGTTTCCTGGAGCCACCCGCTCGGCCTGTGTGCCGCGGGCACTGTCTGCTCCGGATCGTGCAACGAAAGGTGTCGCGGCGATGTCGGAAGTCCTGGAATTGGTCGAACAGGTCAAGCTGCTCACCGAACGTGTCGAGACGCTCGAGGCCGTGCGCGAACTCAATGTGCTGCGCCACAATCTGCCTCGCTACATCAACGACGGGCGCTGGGATCAGGTCGGTGAGCTGTTCAGCGAGGACGCCTTCCTCGACTACCGCCACCTCGGTCAGGCACAGGGCCGCGCGGCCATCAGCGCGTACTTCGCCGGGTTGCCGCAGCTCATCGAGGACAACAGCACGGCGGGGCAGGTACTGGTCAAGCAGTTCCTGCACGGGCACGACGTGGAGATCCTCGGCGAGCGGGCGACGGGGGTGTCGTTCTTCGAGGAGAAGGTCGTCTTCGACACCGAGAGTTCCTTCGTCGCGGGCAAATTCACCGACAACTACGTCCGGGAGGACGGCCGGTGGCTGTTCGCGCGGATCGAGCTGGACCTGTACTGGGTCATCCCGTACGCGCGGGGCTGGCAGCAGTAGCGGCGGTTCGACGAACAGAGAGGCTCGGCATGCTCCAGAAGAACACCACCAAGCGCATCGGCTACTGGCTGCTGCATCTGCACCAGCAGTTCGACGCCGCCACCGGGGCGCTGCTGCGCGAGCAGGAGCTCACCCGCAGGCACTGGCAGGTCCTGCACGCCCTGCAGATCGGGCTGGACACCGTCGCCGATATCGACGAGGCGTTCGCGCCGTTCCTGATCTCCGACGGAGAGCAGACCTACCGGCCGATCGTCGACGACTTCGCCGGGCGGGGCTGGGTCGAGGTCGACGGCGAGCAGGTGCGCCTGACCGCACTGGGCCTGGCAGCGCACGAGCGCGCCGAGGAACTGGTGAACGCGCACGCGGCCGAGTCGCTGCGCGGAATCACCGAGGAGGAGTTCCTCGCCGCCAACGCCGTGCTGGCCAAGATCGCCGACAACATCGCCGACGAGTGAATCCGCGAGGAGCGTCATGACTTCCCTGCACGACCGGCCGTTCCGCTTCGGCCTCTGCGTCTTCACCCCGTCGACCCGCGCCGAGTGGGTGGCCAAGGTGCGCGCGGCCGAGGAACTCGGCTACGACGTCATCTCGGTGTCGGATCACCTCGGCATGCCGGCCCCGATCCCCACGCTGCTGCTGGCCGCCGAGGCCACCGAGCGCATCCGGATCGGCACGCTGGTGTTCAACACCGCCTTCTACAACCCCACCGTGCTCGCACGCGACATCGCCACGGTCGACCGGTATTCCGGCGGCCGGGTCGAACTCGGGCTCGGTGCCGGCTACGACCGGTCGCAGTTCGACGCGGCCGGGCTCCCGTTTCCCAGCGCGGGCGAGCGGGTGACCCAGCTCGAGCGCACCGTGGCCGAGTTCCGCAAGCCGACAGCCGAACTCGAGCAGTACGCCCGGTTCGAGCAGCCCGCGGGACCGCCGATCCTCATTGCCGGGCGCGGCGCCAGGGTGCTGAAGCTGGCGGCCGCCGAGGCCGATATCATCGCCTTCACCGGGACCACCGAGGTCCGTGACGGCGACGGGCTGAAACTGGGCGGCCTCGCCGAGGTCACCGACCGTATCGAGTACGTGCGCGGTCTGTTGGGCGAGCGGATCGACCAGGTGGAGTTCAACATTCCGATCCACCGGGTGCTGCCCAAGGGCGCGACCGACGGCGTCACCGATGTCTGGCAGAACCGCCTCGACCTCGATCCCGCCGAGCTCGCCGAGCTGCCGTCGCTGCTGTTCGGCACACCGGAGGAGAGCGCCGACATCCTGCGCGAGCGGCGCAAGACGCTCGGCCTGACCTACTACACGGTGCTCGAACCCGAGATGGAGGCCTTCGCCCCGATCATCGACGCGCTCCGATAGCCATCGCCTTCCCATGCAGAGGGGATCGACATGACCGAACAATCGACTGTGGACACCGGCACCGGGTACGGCCGCGCGGCGCCGACCTACGACGCGCGCCTGACCGAGGTCGGCCCCGGCACACCGATGGGTGAGGCGCTGCGGCGGTACTGGCATCCCATCGCCACCTCGGCGACGCTCACCGCCGACCTGCCGCACCGCACCCGCATCCTGGGCGAGGATCTGGTGGTCTTCCGGGACGGGCAGGGCCGGGCGGGGGTGGTGTTCGAGCGGTGCGCGCACCGGGGTGCGAGCCTGTTCTTCGGCCGGATCGAAGACGACGGCCTGCGCTGCGGGTATCACGGCTGGAAGTTCGACGTGCAGGGCCGCTGCCTCGAGCAGGCGTGCGAACCCGATCGTGGCAGGCGGCGCGATGCCGCGCGACAGCCGTGGTATCCGGTCGAGGAGCGCTACGGACTGGTGTTCGTCTACCTGGGTCCGCCCGATCGCAAGCCGGTGTTGCCGCGCTACGACGTCCTGGAAGACCTCGACGAGGGTGAGCGGTACTTCGCGGAGTGGCCGTTCCCGGGGCTGTCGGTGACCGGTGCGGAACAGGACTTCTCCTGGCTGCTGATCTACGAGAACACGATCGATCCCGTGCACATCAACTGGCTGCACTCCCAGCACAGCGGCTTCCAGTTCCTCGGTGCCGGGACGACCGGCTTCCCCGCGGACTTCTTCGATCCGTACACCCTGCCGGGCCGGGTCAGCTACGACCGCACCGACTTCGGCGCCAAGTACGGTGTGCGCTTCCGCGACAAGGAGGTCGACGGTGTGCGGCCCGAGCGGGTGTGGGGCGCCGAACTGCACCTGCCCAACGCCACCGTGCTGCCGGACTGGGTGGAGCTGGCCCCGGACACCAAGGCCGACATGGTGATCTGGGCGGTGCCGATCGACGACACCCGTCATCGCGCGTTCTTCTCCATCCGGGCGAGCGACCCCGCCCGGGTGCAGCGGTTCCTGTTCGGGATCACCCAGAACGGGAAGAACGCGTGGGAACTCAGTGAGGAAGAGCGGCAACGTTTTCCGGGTGACGGTGAGGTGATGACCTCGCAGGGCCCGGTCGCCCTGCACTCCGAGGAGACCCTGGCGACCACGGATCGCGGTGTGGTGCTGCTGCGTCGCCTGCTGCGGACCATGATCGACGATGTCGAGGCCGGTCGTGATCCGCAAGGTGTGAGCCTGGTCGAGGAGCCGCCGCGGCACACCCAGGCCGGGTTGTTCACCCTCACCGAGACGGCGGATGAGACCGCGCCCGCGGCGGCGGTGCCAACGGCCGCCGTCTGACCGGGACCACGACCGTGACCTGGACAGACGCGGTGGTGCTCGCCCGCGTGCTCGCCACCCCGGACATCGCGGTGCTCGAACTCGGGCCCGCGACCGGGAGCGAGTTCCCGGCCCATACCGCCGGTGCCCATATCGACGTGCAAGTCGGTTCAGGGCCGGTTCGCCAGTACTCGCTGTGCGGGCCCCCTGAACCGGGGCGGTATCGGCTGGCGGTGCTGGCCGTGCCGAATTCGCGAGGTGGATCGCGGGCGATGCACGCACTCGCGGTGGGCGACCACGTGCGAATCAGTGATCCGCGCAATGACTTTCCGCTCGCCGAAGCCCGCAGTCACATCCTGGTCGCGGGTGGTATCGGGATCACGCCCCTGTTCGCCATGCTCGGTGAGCTGGAGCGGGCGGGTGCCGATCACGTCCTGCACTACAGCGCCCGAACCCGTTCCCGCGCCGCGTTTCTCGACGAACTGGTCGCGAACCCCCGCGTCACGCTGCATTTCGACGACGAGGCGCCCGGGCGGCAACTCGACATCGCCCGCGATCTGGGCGATCCGCGACCCGACACCGCGATCTATGTCTGCGGACCCGACGGATTCATGGACTACGTGCTGGGCAAGGCCGAGGCGCTGGGCTGGCCGCGCACCGCCCTGCACACCGAACGGTTCGGCACCGGCCTCGCGGACTCCCCCACGGCCACCGGCGAATTCACCGTCCGCCTCGCCTCCACCGGCGCCGAATACGCCGTCCCGGCGGACAGCAGCATCCTCGACGTCCTCCTGGACAACGGCGTCGACGCCCCCTACTCCTGCCAGCAGGGCATCTGCGGCGAATGCGTCGTACGGGTGCTCGCGGGCGACCCCGACCACCGCGACGACGTTCTCACCGACAGCGAACGCGCCGACGGCATGTTCACCACCTGCTCATCCCGAGCCCACTCCCCCACCCTCGAACTGGATCTTTGAGGACGGGTTCCGGTCGGATCAGGACCCCGGAGCCGTCCATCGTCGCTGCGCGCTGTCCATGGCGGCGAAACGGCGTTCGTTGCCCGGGTGGGACTGCAGCCAGGCGGGCACGAAATCGCCGGTGCCCACGCACTCCGTCTCGGCGATCGTCAACGCCTCCCGCAGGTATCGCGCGTAGCCGAGGTCGACCGCCACTCGGTCGGCGTGGAATTCACACCACCACGCCCGGCGCTGCACCAGAACGCCCTGCCACGGGATGCCGGCGAGCGCGAGCAGCACCGCCCACGGGCCGAGCAGCAGCCACAGGCCGACCAGGATCGCGGAGCCCGCACCGAGCCAGGCGACGATGCCGCCGACGAACAGTAGGGCCTCCTCCCCGGGCCGGGACGTGGCATTCAGCGCGCGGACCAGCCTTACCGACGGCCGGTACGCCATGATCCCCATCGTGTCGAACAGCCGCCGGTACCAGGTGAGGAGTTCCCGGAGCACGGCGGAACGCTGGAGGTGATGACCGAATTCATGGGCGACGATCGCTTCGAGCTGCCGTGCGGTGAGCACGTTCACGGTGTGCCGGCTGATCTCGATGTGCCGGTCGGAGAAATGGGACGCGGAGAAGGTTTTACCCTCGACCACCCGGATCGTGCACGTCGACCGCGGCACGCCCGCACCGAGAGCGACGTATTTCCAGGCGGTGCGCACCCGCGCGGTCGCCACGGGCATGGTGGCGGCCCCGACGGCGGCGGAGCTGCTCGCATAACGCCGTTCGGCGCGCCTGGACCGATACAGGACGATCGGACCGGATCCGACCCAGATCACCGCGACGACCACCCCCGCCCACGGCGACCACCACCGCGACACCGGGCCGACCAGCAACGATCCGCTCAATACGATCGACGGTGCCGACGCGACGATCAACACCGCGTGCCAGGCAATCCGCTGCCGCGCCGCCAGCAACGGCTCGTCACCCGGCATGTTTCCCCCCGCGCGTCTTCTCGCCTCCCGATACCCAGGGTAGACGGATTCGACTGCGGTCGACCGGAAGTCGGCGGCGGCGCATCTCCCGACCGACCCGATGCCGGCCGGCGGCAGGTCACCCGCGGGCCGGTGCGGGCGCTGAGACGGCCGTCGAGGGGGTGTCGGGGGCGATGCGGCGCGAGAAGCCGGTGAGGACCTGGCCCGGGCCGAGTTCCAGGAGGTCTTCGTAGCCGTCGGACACGGCCCGGCGGATGGTGTCGACCCAGCGAACCGGGGCGAGGAGCTGGCCGCGCAGGAGGGTGCGGATGTCGGCGGGTTCGGTGACGTAGTCGGCGGTGACTGCGCTGAGGATCGGGATCCGCGGTGGGCGCAGGGCGTAGCGGTCGAGTTCGGCGCCGAACTCGTCGGCGATGTCGGCCATCAGCGGGGAGTGGAAGGCGCCGGATACTTTGAGCCGCACGACCTTTGCGGCTCCTGCGGTGCGGGCGAGGTCTTCGAGGGCGGCGACAGCGGTGGTGTCGCCGGAGACGACGGTCTGGGTGGGCTGGTTGTAGTTGGCCACGCCGACCACGCCGGAGTCGACCTGGGCGCAGAGGGTGTCGACCTGCTCGGCGGGGAGGCCGATGATCGCGCTCATCGCGCCGTCGTAGCGGCCCGACACCTCGGCCATGAGCTCGCCGCGGCGGCGGACCAGACGCAGGACCGCTTCCTCGTCGAATACTCCGGCGACGGCGAGGGCGGTGAATTCGCCCAGGCTGTGGCCTGCGACGGCAGCCGGGAGCAGGCCCTGTTCGGCGCGGACGGCGTGCAGGGCGAGGCTGGTGGCCACGATGGCGGGCTGGGTGACATCGGTGGCCCGGAGTTCCTCGGCGGTGCCGTCGACACACAGCCTGGTCAGTGGGAGGCCGAGGATGTCGTCGGCGCGCCGGAACACCGCTTCGGCGGCCGGATGTTCGGTGATCCAGGCGGCCATGCCCGGGCGTTGGGAGCCCTGGCCGGGGAACAGTGCCACGGTCCGGGTGGTGGTCGGCGTGCCCGGCTGTGCGCGGGCGATGGCGTCAACGGTCATGATGGTGACCTCCTGGGGTGACTGTTGTTGTCATGGCAGGGATTTCACGGGAGCGGATGCCGGTCGGGTCGAGGCGCGGAGTTCGATGCTCGCCGCGGCCACCGCGAGCAGCCCGGCCAGCGCGATCACCGCGGCCGCGGGACGGTAGGCGTCGAAAACGACTGCCACCCCAACGGTGACCGGCAGGACGAGCGCCGCCCCGAACTGGACGCCGGTTTGATACAGCGGCACCGCGATGCCGCGCAGTTCGGCGGGCACGGTCGCGGTCGACTGCATGTTCAGCGCCGCGAACGACAGCACGAAACCGGCTTCGATCAGGAGCAACACCGGCAACACATCGGTCCCGTAGGCGCGGATCTCGGGGCGGGCGAACAGCAGCAGGTGCCCGGCAAGGGTCGCCACCGCACCGGCGAGGATCAGCCGCGCGGTACCGTATCGCTCCACGAACCGTCCCGCGAACGGAACCGACAGTGCCAGCGGCAGACTCGCGGGCAGCAGACCGACGGCGATCTGCCACGGCGCCCACCCGAGCACCTCGTGCAGTTGCACCGCGATCACCACCAGCAGCGCGAGATAGCCACCGTTGAGTGCCCCCGCCCCGAGTGCGGACCGCACCAGAGAACCATTGCGCAGCAACGGTTTCGACAGGCGTGGCGGTGCGGCCACCGGCGGATCGGGGATCACCCGCCACGCGGCGACGAGCAGCGCGAAGGCGATCGGCGCGGGGAACACGAACAGCAGGTGCCAGTTCAGCGCGGCGAGCCACCCCGAGAGCAGCAGGCCGGTGGTGAATCCGGCGGCGCCGAACATGGCGTACACCGAGATCGCGCGGCGCTGCTGGGCACCGGCCGGAAACTCCGCGGCGATCACCGCGAGCCCGGCGGGTGCGGTGAGCGCGGCGGCGGCGCCCTTCACGACGCGGGTGGCGACCAGGATCGCCAGATCGTCGGTGAGACCGCCGATCACCGACGCGAGCGCGAACAGGGCCATGGCGACGAGGTAGACGCGCCTGCGCCCGAACCGGGCGGCCAGCGCGGGCCCGGCCAGCAGCAATGCGGCGAAGCCCGCCGCGAAACCGCCGAGCAACCATTGGGTTTCCCACACCGACCGGTGCAGCTCGGTGGTGAGCACGCCCAGCGCGGGCACCAGGATGGATCCTTCGATGGCGTCGAGGATCATGTTGCCCGACAGGACGAGCAGCAGAATCCACCGCCGTCGACCCCAGGCCGGCGCCGATCGCGTGTCAGCCATGACCGTTGCGCGCCGCGATGGCATCGCCGCCGGATCGATGCCCACCGGCACCGACGGACTGGAACCGCTTGTCCAGCAAGGGCGGCAGCTGCTCGCTGACCAGCTCGATGTGGCGGGTCACCAGATCGTCGGGCATGCCGGCGATGCTGGCCCAGAAGATCAAGTGCCGCACCGGCAGTCCGGCCACGCGTTCGTGGATGCGGACGGCGGCCTGTTCGGGAGTGAGGATTTCGAGCAGGCCGAACGAGCCGTCCTCGGGGCGCTGGCGCAGCTGGTCGAGTTCGAGGGCGGGTGGCACGGGCGCGTCGGTGCCTTCGACGGAGAGTTGCCGGTAGGAGTTCATCTGGTGGGCCAGGTGCGGGCCGACCCGTTCCCAGGCGGCCTCGGGATCGTCGGCGAGCAGGATCGGCAGCAGATCGGAGACGCGTGCGGTCTCGGGGTCGTGGCCGCCTTCGATCAGGCCCTCGCGATAGATCGGGAACAGCGTGCGCGAGATGTGCAGGAAGCCGATGCCGAGCCGGCCCGCCAGCCGGGCACCGCGCGGACCGTAGAACCCGCCCCACACCGGCACCGGATCCTGGATCGGGCCGGGGGTGATACCGCCGGTGGCCCACAGCCGCTGGACTTCGGCGATGGTGTCACCGGTGCGGGCGAAGCGGCGGCCGAAATCGGTGTCGAAGAGCTGATATTCGGGCAGGCGGTAGCCCGCGCCGAGGCCGAGTTCGAGGCGGCCGCCGCTGATCAGGTCGACCAGGGCCGCCTCCTCGGCGAGCTGGGCGGGCTTGCGCAGCGCGGGCAGGACCACCGCGGTGCCGATGCGCACCCGCTTGGTCCGCGCCGCCGCGGCGGCGGCGAAGGTGAGCGGTTGCGGCAGGTAGCCGTCGTCGAAGAGGTGGTGCTCGGTGAACCAGACCCCGCCCGCGCCGCGCCGGTCGGCCTCCTCACAGAATTCGAGGGTGCGGGCGTAGTGGTCGGCCCACGGCCGGTGCCACTGGGCCGGGTTGCGCAGGTCGAAGAGCAGTCCGACGTCCATGGGGGCTCCGTTCGTCAGCGGGTGGTGCTGGTCCACGCGCGGGGGTCGGTGAAGGCGGGTCGGCGTTCCAGGCGGCGCCAGCGGGCGGCGGGCCTGGCGGGGGTCGATGGTTCGGCGGCTTGGTGCCGGGCGAGCAACAGGACGGTGAGCGCGCCGAGTTCGTCCGGGTCGGCGTGGCCTTTCTCGACGCGCAGGAAGGGGGCCGGGTGTTCGGCGCTCATTGCGGTGGGTTCCCGTGCTTGCGGCGCGGCAGATCGGTGTCCTTGCCCGCGAGCATGGCGAAGGCGCGGATGAGAACGCCGCGGGTGTCGCGGGGGTCGATCACGTCGTCGACGAGACCGCGTTCGGCGGCGTAGTAGGGATGCACGAGCTCGTCGCGATATTCGGCGATCTTGCGGTCCCTGGTGGCGGCGGGATCCTCGGCGGCGGCGATCTCGCGGCGGAACACCACGTCGGCGGCGGCTTCGGCACCCATGACCGCGATCTCGTTGGTCGGCCAGGCCAGGGCGAGGTCGGTGCCGATGGACAGCGAGTCCATCACGATGTAGGCGCCACCGTAGGACTTGCGCAGTACCAGCGAGATGCGGGGCACGGTGGCGTTGCAGTAGGCGTAGAGCAGTTTGGCGCCGCGCCGGATGATGCCCGCGTGTTCCTGATCGACACCGGGCAGGAAGCCGGGCACGTCGACCAGGGTGAGCAGGGCGATGTTGAACGCGTCGCAGAACTGGACGAAGCGGGCGCCCTTCTCGCTGGCGTCGATGTCGAGAACCCCGGCCAAGCTCATCGGCTGGCTGGCCACCACGCCGACCACCTGGCCGTCGAGGCGGGCCAGCGCGCACACCAGGTTCGCGGCCCAGGTCGCTTGAACCTCGAAATAGTCGCCGTCGTCGACGATTTCGGCGAGCACATCGCGAATGTCGTAGGGCCGGTTGCCATCCAGGGGAACGAGGCCGGTGAGTGCCTCGTTCTGCCGGTCGGCGGGATCGGTGGTGAACGCGACCGGTGGCAGTTCGCGGTTGTTGGCGGGCAGCATGGACAGCAGCACTCGCACCTCGGACAGGCACGATTCCTCGTCGTCGTAGACGAAGTGCGCGACACCGGAGACCGAGGCGTGCACGTCGGCGCCGCCGAGTTCGTCATGGGTGACCTCTTCGCCGGTCACGGTGCGCACGACATCGGGTCCGGTGATGAACATCTGGGCGATGTCGCGTACGACGAACACGAAATCGGTGAGCGCCGGCGAGTAGGCCGCGCCACCCGCGCACGGTCCCAGCATCACGCTGATCTGCGGGATCACGCCCGAGGCCCTGGTGTTGCGGCGGAAGATCCCGCCGTAACCGGCCAGCGCGGACACGCCCTCCTGGATGCGGGCGCCCGCACCGTCGTTGAGCGAGACCAGCGGTGCGCCCGCGCCGATGGCCATGTCCATGATCTTGTGGATCTTCTGGGCATGGGCCTCGCCGAGCGCGCCGCCGAAGATGCGGAAGTCGCTGGCGTAGACGAAGACCGTGCGGGCGTCGACGGTGCCCCAGCCGGTGATCACGCCGTCGGTGTAGGGCCGCCGGGCCTCCAGGCCGAAGCCGGTGGCGCGGTGGCGGCGCAGCGGTTCCACCTCGACGAAGGAACCGGGGTCGAGGAGCAGGTCGATGCGTTCGCGGGCGGTGAGTTTGCCCTTGGCGTGCTGGCGTTCGGTGGCCGCCGGGTCGGGGCCGAGGCGCGCGGCGCGTTTGATCGCGTCGAGTTCGTCGAGCCGTTCGGTGTACCCGGCGGTGGGTTCGTGCACTGTCGTCATCGGATCTCCTGAGGTCGTCGGCCGGGGCCGTGGGTCAGCCGAGCAGGGTCCCGCCGGTCGCGTCGATGAACGCGCCGGTGATCCAGCGGGCCTCGTCGGTGGCGAGGAAGGTGACGACATCGGCCACGTCGACCGCCTCGCCGACCCGCTTGAAGGCCGAGAACTGGGCCATCTGCTCGACGGCCTCGGGGATGTCGAACACGGCGCTGCCGTTGTTGGTGATGCCGGGCGCCACACTGTTGACGGTGATGCCGCGCGGGGCGAGGTGGCGGGCGAAGTGCAGGGTGATCTGTTCCACCGCGCCCTTGGTCATCGAGTAGGCGACCTGATCCGGGCTGGCGAAGCGGGTGAGGCCGGAGGAGATGTTGATGATGCGGCCGCCCTCGGGCAGCAGGTCGAGGGCACGCTGGACGATGAAGAACGGCGCCTTGACGTTCACGGCGAAGAGGCGGTCGAAGTCCTCGGGTGTCACGTCTTCCGGGGCGACGCCGGCCGGGGTGGTGACGCCCGCGTTGTTGATCAGGATGTCGAGGGTGGTCTGGCCGGTGCGTTCCTTGAGGCCCTGTTCGAGCCCGAGGAACAGTTCGTGTACACCACCCGCGGCACCGAGCTCGGCGCGGACGGGAAAGGCTCGGCCACCGTCGTTTTCGATGGACTCGACTGTTTCGCGGGCCGCTTCCTCGTTGTCGGCGTAGTGCACCGCGACGAGGGTGCCCTTGGCGGCGAGCTGACGGGCGGTGGCGCGGCCGATGCCGCGGCTGGATCCGGTGACCAGGGCGGTCTTGGTGGTCAGGCTCATGAGGGTCTCCTTCGATGGGTGTGGTCGGTGGGCCGATGGATGTGGTTGTGCCGCCGCGAGGTACGGCTGCCCGGCTGGGTCGCCGGGGTCGGGCAGGCCGCTGATCATGCGGGCCAGGTGGGCGCGGACATCGCCGAGGTCGAGCAGTTCGGTGAACAACTGCCGGGCCGGTTCCACCTCGGGACCGCCGAGCAGCAGCAGGGTCTGGGCGCGGATGTTCGTCAGGGTGCGGGCGCCGACGGGGTGGCGGGTGCGGTGGTAGTTGTCGAGGTCGGCTTCGCCAATGCCGATGAGCTGGGCGATCAGCCGACCCGACAGGTCGGCGGCATCCTGTAGCCCCAGGTTGAGGGCTTGGCCACCCACCGGCATCTGCCGATGCGCGGCGTCACCCGCCAGCACGACCCGCCCGCGCCGGTACCGGGTGACCTGCTGGCTGGTGTCATCGAAGGCATTGCGCCACAGCGGTGTTCCATGGCCTATCGACTCCCCCGTCACCCGTCCCCAAGCCGCGGTGATCTCTCCGAACGCCGGTCCGCGGCCCGCACCGCTGGAGACTCCGCCCGCACCGCCGAGTTCGGGCGACGGGCCACGGGGTTCGGCGCCGTAGACGTGCACCATCACTCGCGTGCTGCCGTCGGGCCAGCGTGAGGACACCGCCAGCCCGTGCTCGAGCCGTTCGAACCGGCGGGCCGGGATGTCGATCCCGGCCACATCGGCTCGCAGCATCTCGCGGGTGGCGGCCGTGCCCGCCAACTCGAATCCGGCCAGGTCGCGGACCGTACTGCGCTCACCGTCGCAGCCGACGAGGTAGGCGGTCCGATGCTCTTGCCGCACACCGTCTTCGGTGATCGTCTCGACCCGGACGCCCTGACCGTTGTCGGCCAGGGCGGTGACCCGATGTCCGCGTCGAACGATCGCGCCCGCCTCGAGCGCCCGATCCTGCAGCACCGCCTCGAGCCGGATCTGCGGGCATTTCCACTGGCCCGCGAACCGGTGGCCCGGGTCGGCGGCGGTGAGGTCGAGGCGCAGACCGCCGAAGTGGCCCGGCCCACCGTCGGGGAGGTCGCCGAGCCGGTCGAGGATGCCTCGTTCGGCGAGCACGTCCATGGTGCGGGCGTGCAGGGTGGAGGCCCGCGATTCGGTGGTGGGGGCGCGAAGCTGTTCCAGCACCGTCACGCGGAGTCCGGCGGTGGCCAGGTCGCCGGCGAGGAGCAGCCCGACCGGTCCGGCGCCGACGATCAGGACATCGCAGTCATCGTTTGGCTTCGGCATAGTTCTTGGCGTGGGTCAGCGTGGCCCGGCTGTTGCCGCCGAGGGCCTCGCGCAGGAAGGTTCGCGCCTCCGGGACACCGGCGTCGGGGCCGAGGATCTCGGTGATGCGCTCCGCCTTGATGATCACCGTGTGCTGGGAGGACGCGGTCGTCGTGCCGTCGGGATTCTGCTCGAACTCCCAGTAGCCGGTGTGCAGCGACATCAGCGCGGGCAGGGTGGTCTGCTTGTAGGCGATCTTGTGCCGCGGGAAGCAGACCCGGACCGATTCGGTGGTGTGGGTCGAGCCGTCCTTGGTGCGCGTGTCCATGCGCAGGACCTGCACGCCGGGGGTGTCCTCGGTCAGGCGCACCGTGGCCACGTGCGGGAGCCGTTCGGTCCACAGGTTCGCCTCGTTGACGAAGTCGTAGACATCGCCTGCCGCACCGGCGATCTCGATCGTGTCGGTGAACGACAGCGTCAGGTCGGCCGTGCGCACCGCCGACTCCACGGCCGCCTTCAGGCCCGGCAGTTCGGCCTTGCTGTTGTCGTCGACGGCCTTCTCGATCCAGGCCAGCCCGTCGGGATCGTCGTCGATGGCGCGGTAGGAGTGCAAGAGCCGCAGTTCGGTGCCCGCGGCGCTCGGTTCGATGATCCAGGTGCCGCTCATGTGCGCCACCGGCGGTGCGGACACCTCCTGCCAGAAGGTGATGCGCAGCGCCTCGGGGTCGAGGACGCGGCGCGAGATCCAGTTCTTCGCCTCGCCGTTGGCGGTGGCCCAGATCTGGATGCGCTCCTCGTTGCCCTCGTGTTCGAGCCGGGTCACGTACACCGACGGCGGGAACAGCCGCGGCCAGTTCTCCACCTCGGCCAGCAGGCGATACACCTCGCTGGGCGGGGCCGCCACGGAAATGGTGTGCTCGACCTCGCGCGTGGTCTGGGTTGTCATGAGTCTCTCCTGGTGCTCGTCGGCCGGATTCAGAAGTTGCCGAGTCCGCCGCAGACATTGAGTGCCTGCGCGGTGATGGAGGCGGCGAGATCGGAGGCCAGGTAGCCGACCAGGCCCGCCACCTCCTCGGGGGTCGAGTAGCGGCCGAGCGGGATCTTGGCCTGGAACTTGGTGAGAATGGCGTCTTCGGAGGTGTCGTAGGCCGCGGCGTAGCCGGCGCGAACCCGTTGCGCCATCGGGGTTTCCACGTAGCCGGGGCAGACCGCGTTGACGGTGATCCCGGTGGGCGCGAGTTCGTTGCCCAGTGCCTTGGTGAAGCCGACGACGCCGTGCTTGGACGCGGAGTACGGCGCGCCGAGCACCACGCCCTGCTTACCCGCCGTCGAGGCGATGTTGATGATGCGGCCGCGTTCCTTGTCGCGCATGCCGCCGGTGGTGAGCACCTCCCGGGTCACCAGGAACACGCTGTTGAGGTTGGTGGCGATCACGTCCGACCACAGTTCCTCGGTGAGGTCGGCGGTGACGCCGCCACCGGAGCGCCCCGCGTTGTTGACCAGCACATCGACCGGGCCGTACCGGTCGACCGCGGCGCGGACGAAGGCCGAGATGTCCTCGGTCGACCGGATGTCGGCGGTCGTACCGTCCACCTCGTGCCCCTCGCCGCGCAGCTGGGCGACGGTGTCGGCCACGGCTTCCTTGTTGCGGGCACAGAGGAACACCCGGTGCCCCTGCCCCGCCAGCTGTCGCGCGGAGGCCAGGCCGATGCCACTGGTCGCGCCGGTGACCAGGGCCACCCTGTCGTCATTGCTCATGTCTGTTCTCCTGTCGGGCAATCGGATTCGCGCTCAGCTGGGCTGGGGCGCTTCGAGCAGCTGTTCGTTGACCAGATCCACCAGGGCGCGCGGCGTGGTCACGGCGACGACCGCGTCGTCGTCGAGGGTCACGCCGAATTCGCGTTTGATCCGGCCGGTGGTCTCGAGCAGCGCCAGCGACTCGTAACCGAGGTCTTCGAACTCGATGTCGGCGAAATCGCCGTCGAGGCCGGGGCTGTCGCCGCTGCCTTCACGCAGGATGCGGCGCAGATCGTCGAGGGTGAACGGTGTCGACACGGGCTTTCCTTTCCTCAGGGGCGAATGTCTTCGGGGCCGCGCACGACCATGGCGGAGTTGAATCCGCCCACGCCGCGGGCGAGCACGAGCGCGGTCCGCACCGGTGCCGGCCTGGCCGTGGTGACCAGGTCGAGTTCGTAGTCGGCGGCCGGTTCGGTGCCGATGGTCGGCGGGATCACGCCATCGCGGATGGCGAGGAACGCGGCGGCCAGATCCAGGGGCGCGGCCCCCGAATACAGCCGTCCCGTCATGGTTTTCGGTGCCGTCACCGGGACGCCACGCGCACCGAACACCGCCACCAGCGCCGCCGACTCGATGCGGTCGAGTTCGGCGATGCCCGCGGCGTCGGCGAAGACGACATCGATCTCGGCGCCGGTGACGTCGGCGTCGGCCAGTGCGAGTTCGATGGCGCGGCGCAGGCCGGGTTCGCCACCGCGCTCGGGATGCGGGTCGACGGTGGCGGCGTGCCCGGCGATCTCGCCGTAGATCTTGGGCGCGTCACGCTGTCGGGCGTGCTCGGCGTCCTCGAGGACCAGCAACGCACCGCCCTCACCGGGGACATAGCCGCTGGCCCCGGTGTCGAACGGCAGGTACGCCTGGGCCGGATCGGTGACGGTGCTGAGCCCGCCACCGGCCAGTTGCGCCACCCAGCCCCACGGGCAGATCGAGGCGTCGATCGCTCCGGTCACCACCAGGGCCGTGCCGCGCCGAATCTGCCTGCGCGCCTGGGCGACCGCGTCCAGCCCGCCCGCCTGATCGCTGACCACCACGCTGCTCGGTCCGCGCAGCCCGTTGCGGATGGAGATCTGGCCGCTGTTGACCGCGTAGAACCAGGCGAAGGACTGGTAGGCGCTCACGTACTCGCCGCCCTTGCTCCACAGCGCGCGCAGTTCGTTCTGGCCGAACTCGAAACCGCCGGAACTGCTGGCGGTGATCACCCCGGCCGCGTAGTCGGGCAGTTCGTCGGGCCGCACGCCCGCGTCGGCGAAGGCCCAGTCCGCGCTGACCAGGGCCAGGCGGGTCATCCGGTCGGTCTGCGGCAGCAGGCGGCCCGGCAGGTGGTCCTCGGCGACGAATCCGGTGATCTCCCCGGCCAATTGGGCCGGATAGGACCGCGGGTCGAACCGGGTGACCCGGCGGATCCCGCTCTGCCCGGCCAGCGTCGTGCTCCAGTACTTCTCCAGACCGAGGCCCGTCGGCGCGGCGACGCCGAGGCCGGTCACCACCGCGGCCGTCACTGTCCGCTCCGGAACGGATCGGCGAGCACGACCGCGCTCTGGAAGCCGCCGAAACCGCTACCGACGGAGAGCACCACGTCGACCCGATGGTCACGGGCGGTGAGGGGCACGTAGTCCAGATCGCAGTCGGGATCGGGGTTGTGCAGGTTCGCCGTCGGCGGCACCACATCGTTGACCAGCGCCAGCACCGAGGCGGCGATCTCGATCGAACCGATCGCGCCGAGCGAGTGCCCGACCATCGACTTGATCGAGCTCACCGGTGTCCGGTAGGCGTGCTCGCCGAGACTGCGCTTGAAGGCGGCGGTCTCGTGCCGGTCGTTCTGCTTGGTGCCCGAGCCGTGCGCGTTGATGTAGTCGATCTCGGTGCCGTCGATGCGAGCCTGGTCGAGGGCGGTGCGGATGGCCTCGGCCATCTCCTTGCCGTCCGGACGCAGACCCGTCATGTGGAAGGCATTGGACCGTGTCGCGTGCCCGGCGATCTCGGCGTAGATCGTCGCGCCACGCTTACGGGCGCTCTCGAGTTCCTCGAGCACGAACACCGCCGCGCCCTCGCCGAGGACGAATCCGTTGCGGCTGGCGTCGAAGGGACGTGAGGCGTGTGCGGGGTCGTCGTTGCGCGGGGTCGTGGCCTTGATGGCGTCGAAGCAGGCCACCGTGATGGGGCTGATCGGCGCGTCGGTGGCGCCCGCGATCATCACATCGGCCCCGCCCTCGCGCAGGACTTCCGCGGCGTAGCCCACCGCGTCCAGCCCGGAGGTGCAGCCCGTGGACACGACCGTCGACGGACCCTGCGCGCCCACCGCCCACGCCACCTCGGTCGCGAAGGAACTCGGGACGAAGTAGTTGTAGAGATGCGGCACCGCGTAGGTGTGGTCGACCAGTTCCAGCCGGCCGCCGTCGCTGACCGTGCGGTACTCCTCGTCCAGGCCCATCGTCGCGCCGACCGCGCTGCCGATGGTGACGCCGGTCCGGTACGGATCGATGTCGTCGAACTCGAGCCCGCTGTCGGCCACGGCCTCGCGAGCGCTGACCACCGCCAGCTGCGCGGCCCGGTCCATCCGCCGGATCTCCTGCGGGGTCAGGCCGTGCAGTTCGGGATCGAAGTCGATCTCGGCGGCCACCTGGGAGCGGAACGGCGCCGGATCGAACAGCGAGATCCGGCCGGTCGCGGTGCGCCCGTTGGAGATCAGATCCCAGAAGCTCTTGGTGCCGACCCCGCCGGGCGCGCTGACACCGACGCCGGTGATCACCACCCGGCGCTGCGGGGCGCTCATCGCGCGTTCCAGTCGTAGAAGCGGTGCGCCATGGCATCGGCCGGGGAACGCCAGGTCTTCGGGTCGTAGGCCTCGATGAACGGCTTCAGATCCTGACTGATCCGCACGAAGCGGTCGTCGGTCTTGGCGTCCTCGATTCGCTCGCCACCGTCGTCGGTGTCGAAGTCCTGCAGGTGGAAGTACAGGCCGCGGTAGTGGAAGAGCTGGCGGCGGCGCGTGCCCATCCGGTGCGGCAGGTCGGTGGTGTCGAAGTCCCGGAACAATCCGGCGACATCGCCCGCGGACGCGAGGTCCATGCGGGCCACGATCAGTGTGCTGAACATGGGCTTCCCCTTCTCTCGGGTGTTCATCGGGCGGGCCCGAACCAGCGGTCCAGGGCGGTCGGCAGGTCGTCGTCGGTGCCGGGGGCGACCCAGGCGACATGCCCGTCGGGGCGGACCAGCGCGGCGGTGGTGCGTGCCGCGGTGTCGAAGGGTTCGACAGCGGTCGCGGTGACCACATCGATCCGGTCGATCCACGGCTGGGCCCGGCCGCGCAGGACCGCGTTGTCGGTGAGGTCGAGCAGGACACCGCGACCGGACCGCAGCAGTGCGGCCGTATCGGTCGGGCGCCCACCGCGCAGCAGCGGGCGGCGGGGCAGGCGGGCGCCGAGCAGCGGATGGGTGCCGCCGCCCACGTCGTAGCGGATGTCGAGGCCGGTGACGCGGGCGGCGAGGTGCCGCTCGACTTCCGGGTAGGCGACGAGTTCGCGCAGGACCTCGCGCAGCGGGCCGACCTCCTCGCCCCCGAGGATGAACAGGCTCTGCGCCTTGGTGTTGGCCAGCAGCCGCTGTCCGACCTCGTGGCGTTCGGTGTGATAGCTGTCGAGCAGGGCGGCCGGGGCCGTCCCGCGGATCACGGCGGCGAGTTTCCAGCCGAGGTTCACCGCGTCCTGGATGCCGGTGTTCATGCCCTGGCCGCCCGCGGGCAGGTGCACGTGGGCGGCGTCGCCCGCCAGCAGCACCCGGCCCCGCCGGTATTCGGTGACCAGGCGGGCCGCGTCACCGAAGGCACTCGTCCAGATCGGTTCCGCGTGCGAGATGTCGACATCGGTCAGCCGCTTCCACACGTCGGCGACCTCGGCGAAAGCCGGTGGCCCACTGCGGCTCTGGGGCGGTGCACCGCGCTCGCTGACGATGATGCGATAGGTACCGTCGGGCAGCCTCGCGCTCATCGCCATGCCCCCAGAGGCCTGCTGGCCCGGCGGGCGGGGCGCGATGTCCACACCGCGCAGGTCCGCCAGCAGCAGTTCGGTGGTGGCCGGGGTGCCGGGGAAGTCGAAGCCCGCCGCTTTGCGCACCGTGCTGCGGCCGCCGTCGGCGCCGACCAGGTAGGCCGCCCGCAGCGGTTCCCGGCTCGCGAAATGCACGGTGACGCCCGTGTCGTCGCTGTCGACCCCGGTGACCTGGTGTCCGCGGCGGATGTCGGCGCCCAGTTCGCGCGCCCAGTCCTCCAGCACGGCCTCGGTCGTCGACTGGGGCACGGTGCGGGCGGCTTCCAACGGTGCGCCGAGTACCGACAGGTCGAGGGGGATGCCGCCGAAGTGGCCCGCCGAGCCGGTCTCGAGCTCGCCGAAGCGGCCGAGCAGACCGCGCTGGTCGAGTACCTCGGTGGTGCGCAGGGTCAGCCCGATGCCGCGGGATTCGCCGGTGCGGGCGGGCAGGCGGTCGACGACGATGACGTCCACCCCGGCCAGGCGCAGTTCTCCGGCGAGGGTGAGACCGGTCGGTCCCGCACCCGCCACGATGACAGCGGTGTTCATGGTTTCCTCCTGAATCCCGTTCACGCCGCGTGCGTTCCGGAGTCGTCGAGACGGCACAGCGTGGTGCCCGAACTCACCGTCGTGCCGACGGTGGCGGTCAGTTCGCGCACGACACCGGCGCGGTGCGCGAGGAGCGGTTGCTCCATCTTCATGGCCTCGATCACGGCGACCAGATCGCCGGATTCGACCCGTTGTCCTTCGGCGACAGCGATTTTCACGATCGTTCCCTGCATCGGGGCGACCAGCGCGTCGACGGTGGCCCGGCCGGCTCCGCCGCCCCGCGCGCCGCGGCCGATTCGCCGCGGTGCGGGCGCGGAGGTCCTGCCGGTCGCGGGCAGTGACACTTCCAGGCGCCTGCCGCTGATCTCGACCACGACCGTCTCCCGTTCGGGTGCGGGCGCCGCGGTCTCCCCCGCGGTGTCCTGCGGTGGGATCCGGTTGTCGAATTCGGTCTCGATCCAGCGGGTGTGCACCGCGAAGGGCTCGGCGGTGAAGGCCGGGTCCTCGGTCACCGCGCGGTGGAATGGCAGGGTGGTCGGGACGCCTTCCACCGTGAACTCCGCGAGCGCGCGGCGGGCCCGCGCCAGCGCCTGGTCACGGTTCGCGCCGGTGACGATCAGCTTGGCCAGCAGTGAATCCCAGGCCGGGCCGATCACACTGCCCGGCTCGACACCGGCATCGACCCGGACACCGGGCCCCGAGGGCGCCCGCCAGGCCGTCACCGTGCCCGGTGTGGGCAGGAAGCCGCGACCGGGATCCTCGGCATTGAGCCGGAATTCGAGCGCGTGGCCGCGGGCGGGTGGATCGTCGTAGCCCAGCGGTTCACCGCGGGCGATCCGGAACATCTCCCGGACCAGGTCGATGCCGGTCACCTCCTCGGTCACCGGGTGTTCGACCTGCAGGCGGGTGTTCACCTCGAGAAACGACAGGGTGCCGTCGCGGCCGATCAGGAATTCGCAGGTCCCCGCGCCGATGTAGCCCGCTTTCGCGAGGATCGCCTTGGACGCCCGGTACAGCTCCTCGCGGTGCGCGTCGGTCAGGAAGGGCGCGGGGGCCTCCTCCACCAGCTTCTGATGCCGCCGCTGCAGTGAGCAGTCCCTGGTCGAGACGACCACGACATGTCCGAAACGGTCGGCGAGGCATTGTGTTTCGATGTGCCGCGGCTGGTCTAGATAGCGCTCCACGAAGCACTCGCCGCGGCCGAAGGCCGTGACGGCCTCGCGGACCGCCGCGTCGAACAGCTCCGGGATCTCGGCGCGCTCGCGGACCACCCGCAGGCCGCGACCGCCGCCGCCGTGGGCCGCTTTGATCGCGATGGGCAGGCCGTGGCGATCGGCGAAGGCCACGGCCTCGGCCGCGCCGTCGACCGGATCCGAGGTCCCCGCGACGAGCGGTGCGCCGACGGCCTCGGCGATGCGGCGAGCCGAGACCTTGTCGCCGAGCGCCCGGATCGCGGCGGGGGGCGGGCCGATCCAGATCAGTCCGGCGTCGAGGACCGCCTGCGCGTATTCCGCGTTCTCGGACAGGAATCCGTAGCCGGGATGCACCGCGTCCGCGCCCGATTCGACGGCGGCGCGCAGCAGCTTCTCCGCGTCCAGGTAGCTGGTGGCCGGGGTGTCCCCGCCGAGGGCGTACGCCTCGTCGGCCAGCCGCACGTGGAGTGCGTCGCGGTCGGGTTCGGCGTAGACGGCCACGCTGGTGACTCCCTCGTCGCGGCAGGCGCGCGCGATGCGGACCGCGATCTCGCCCCGATTGGCTATCAGTACCTTGTGCACGGCCGGCCTCTCCCTCGTCTCGTCCCGGTCACAGGTAGACGGTGTTGGGCGGCAGGCCGACCAGCGAGCGGCCGTACAGCTCGATGTTCACGCCGGGCGTGATCATGGCGTGCAGCGAGGTGGCGTGGACATCGCGCTGCAGCCGCGCGATCGGCACCTCCCGCTGGATGGAGGAGCCGCCGCTGGCCTGGGCCAGGATGTCCACCGCCTGCTTGACCTGCCGGGCCACCCAGCCGATCTGCACGCGCGACCACACCCGCTCCTGCTCGGTCCACGGCTCGTTCGCCACGGCCTTCGCGTCGATCACGTCGGCGAAGGTGCGGGCGCGGGCCTCGGCGTCCTCGATCAGCAGAGCCGCTTCACCGACCTGCAGATGGGTGATCGGGGCATCGCGCTGACTGGGGTAGTCGGTGTAGGTGATCGGGCGGCCGGGCAGCCGCTCGACGAACGCGGCGAGCGCGGCGCGCCCCGCGCCGACCAGCTGCCCGGTCTGGATCGCGGTGACCGGCACCAGCACCGGCGCCCGGTACTGCGGCTTCTCGGCGTTCACCACCGATTTCGGCCGGTTCTGATAGAAGTCCTCGCCGGTGATCACGCGATGATCGGGCACGAAGACGTTCTCGGCCACCGTCGAGACACTGCCCGAACCCTCCAGACCGAAGGTGTGCCAGTCGTCGACGATCTCGAGGTCGGCGATCGGCACCAGGGCGAAGATCGGCACCGGCTGGTCACCGGCGTCGGTGGGAATGGCCACGGTGATCTTCCACTGCGCGTGCAGCACACCGCTGTTGAACTTCCACTTGCCGTCGAGGCGCCAGCCACCGTCGACCTTCGTCGCGGTCCCGGTGGGCGCGGTGGTGCCCGAGATCCGCACGTTCGGGGTCGCGAAGACCTCATCGAGCGCGGCATCGGGCCACAGTGCCGACATCCAGGTGAGCGAGGCGTAGATCGACAGGCAGAAGGCGACCGAGGTGTTGCCACGGGCGACCTCGGCGAGCACATCGACGAAATCCCTTGTGCCGGACTCGTATCCGCCGTACTGCGCGGGCACCTGCATCTTCAGCAGGCCGGACTCCTCGATCGCGGCGATGACATCGTCGGGCAGGCGACGGTTCTCGTCGATCCACTGCGCCCGCGAACGCAACAGCGGCGCCAGTTTGGCGGCACGCTCGACGAGTTCCTCACGGGACGGGTTGACGGACATGGTCGATTCCTCTCGCCGAATATCGCGAATACCGAAGGGGTATCGAAGAAGTTCGAGAATTTCCCGGCGACAACACTGCGCACCGATCGAGAGAAATCTCGCACAGCTTTCACCGGCGATTCAAGGGGTGCGGCGCGACTCTACGGTCGGCCCGTAGGTTCTCCCCGGGGAAGCCACAGGTTCGGCACCAGGCTTTCGCGGCACGCAATTTCGGCGCAACTCGCACAAAAGGATAGCGCCCACCACAAAACCGGCGCGCCAAATCGACGGGAACATAACGAATTCTATGGCTCTGCGCGCGCCCAGGACGCGGCAACGGCAGCCGTGCCGAAACACGACTGCCGTTGGTGGCGGAACTACCGGGGTGTCACTTCACGCGCAATCCCGCGCATTCAACACCCCGGACAGTTGCCGCCTGCCCGAAATTCCCAGCTTGCGATAGACATTCGACAGATGGAACTCGACGGTGCGCACCGTGAGGAACAGTTCCTCGGCGATGTCCTTGTTGCTGCGTCCGCGCAGTGCCAGGCCGGCGATCTTGCGCTCCTGCCTCGTCAGGCGGGTCTCGCGGTGCTGATTGTCGAGCGCGCCGAGCACCGAATCGGCGCGCTGCAGCACCGGCCTGCTGCCTGCCGCGGCGGCGAGTTCGGTGGCCGCCGCGACAGCGCCTCGCGAGCTCTCGACATCGCCCTCGAGCGCGTGCAGCTGCCCCAGATCACACAGCGTGCCCATCAGCTCGTAACGCGCGTCGGCCAGCTCGAGCAGCTCGACGGCCCGCTCGAGCACCGCGACCGAGCGACCGTCGCGACGGGCCATGCCGACGGCGTGCAGTGCCCGGCCCACCGCGCCGGGCGCACCCCAGCGCCGCGCGGCGGCCAGTTCGTCGTCGGCCAGGGCCGCCGCCAGATCGCAGCGGTCGAGCAGCACGGCCACCAGCGCCGCCCGCGACCGCCACGGCACGATCGCCGGATTGGCGACATGGAGCGAGGTCAGGACCTTTCCGCTGGCCAGGTAGTCGGCCAGGCTGCGCTCGAGCTCCCCTTCGGCGCGGTGCAGCGCGCCGCGGGCGGCCAGGACGTGCGCGTGGTCGGGCAGCGACTCGACCGAGCTCATCCGGTCCTCGAACAAACAGCGCGCGGCGCGGGCGTCACCGAGCTGGACGAGCGCCTCGACCAGCCAGGCGATGGCCATTCCGCGCAGGGCGGGCGACACCCCGCGACGCAGCAGCGGCCCCAGCGCCTGGACCGCCGCCGCGGGGCGCCCGCTCTGCGCGTCGACCCTGGCCCTGATCAGGGTGAGCACCTCGAACACCCGGGCGGAGATCTCACCGCGCTCGGCCGAGAGCAGCCGGGTGCAGTAGGCGGCGGCCTCCGGGCTCCGGTCCGCGTAGATCAGGGCCAGCAGCGCCAGCCACAGACAGCCCGCGTCGGGGTCACCGGATTCGGCGTCGAGCACCATTTCCGAGCGCCGGACGATGGTCTCGCGATCCAATACTCCGCAGTGCACGAACAGCATGCTCTGCACGCCGCCGCACAGGGTGTCGGCATCACCGAAACGCACACGCGCTTCGGTTTTTCCGACACCGGACAGATAGTCGACCCGGTCGGTCAACCGCGCGTCTCTGCGTTCACACCAGGATCGCCCCGATCGATCGCATCGATGCCGATCGGCACACCCCGACACCCGGGTGACTCCGACGGAATGAGAACTGGGCACAGGACGATCGATCATGAGGTCTCCCTGGTGCAGCACGAGCCGGGCTCTTACGACCACATCGTCGACAGCCGTGAAACGTATCCCACCCCGTTCGTCAAACTACCAGTGGCACACCAGCATTCACAGGTGACATGGGACATACACTTCTCGTGATCCTATCTCTTGCAGATCACGGAGCCGAATTGCACACTGCTACAGCACATTATCGATGGGCATATACGCGCGCTGCCCGAACTCCTTCTGCAATTACAAACGTTCGTGCATTTGCTTGATCACGGGCCGCGACGAACCTCCTTCGAGTGCGGTGAGCAGTCTGGTCGTCTTGCGGAAAAGCCGTGCGGCCGCGGCCGCGTCGAAGGCAGGGCCGTGGACGTCGATCGGCCTGCCCTGCACGATGGCGGTAAGCGGCGCGGCGGGCGGGTTGTCGAGGACCCGCAGGATCGGCCCGACCGCCTGCTCGACCGTTTGCGCGGTGGCCCGCATGGCCTCGACCTGCGCGGCCATCTCGGGGTCGTAGTCACCGGACAGGGCGGTGTCGACGACGCCCGGGTGCAGCAGGACGTAGCGGATCCCGGTCGGGGCGTACCGGCGGGCGAACTCGATGGCGAGCAGATCGTTGAGTTTGCCGCCCTGGGAGAGTGCGCGCATGCCGTGGTAGTCGTGCTCGTAACCCAGGTCGTCCCACTGGATCCCGCTCGCGCCCGCGCCCGGTCCACTCACGTTCAGGATCACGGGGTCCGGCGCGGCGGCGAGCAGGTCGAGCAGCTCCTGGCCGAGCACGAACCGGCTCAGGTAGAACAGCGCGAGGGTGTACTCGAATCCCTCGGCGGTCACCAGCCGTTCGGATCGGTAGTGGCGCGCACACAGCACCAGCGCGTCCAGCCGGGGAAAGCGGGCCCGGATCACCTCGATCGCCGCGCGGGTGGCGCTGATCGAGCTCAGATCCGCGGCCACGAACTGCGCGCGATCACCGGCGCCGAGTGCGGCCGCCGCGTCGAGGAATTCCCTGCCCTTCACCGGGTTCCGGCCGATGACGGCGACGGTGTCACCCTTGCGCAGACGATCGAGCGCCGCCGCACGGCCGAGGCCGTCGGTCCCGCCCGCGACAACAACATGATTCATGCAGCGATGCTACCGCCGGGTTCCAGCGATGTCATCCGGTGCGTTCAGTGAATTGAATCCACGGGTTCAGTTGTTCCGCCCGCATCGTGGTGATTCCAACCGTTCCCCCGCACCTCGCTCCCGCCTAGATTTCCGCACGTAGGCACGTACGCGAGGAGAGTCCATGACCGGCACGCTGAGCACCGGGTTCCGTCCCGCCCTGTCCCGGTTGGGCGCCCGTGAATCGAGCGCGGGCGGTTTCGGGCCCGCCGCGGGGGAGCTCGGCGCGAACGCGATCCGTCTGCTCGGCGGTGTGCCCGCGAACGAGGCTCTGCCGGTCGAGGGCTTGCGGTCCGCCTTCGCCGAGACACTGGCCGATCCGGCCGTCGCCACCGGCGCGCTGCAGTACTCCTCGCCCACCGGCATCGCGCCGCTGCGGTCCTGGATCGCCCAGCGTGAGTCCGTCGACGCCGACCGGGTGTTGATCACCAACGGCGCGCTGCACGGGCTGAGCCTGCTGTTCAGCGCGCTGCTCGACCCTGGTGACGTCGTCGCGGTGGAGAGCCCGACCTTCCCGGTGGCGCTGCGGGTGCTCGGGCACCATGGCGCACAGGTGGTTCCGGTGTCGTCCGCGGCCGCGGGCCTCGATCTCGACGGTCTCGCCGCGCGGCTGCGCGACGGCCTGCGGATCAAACTGCTGTATCTGATCCCGGACTTCCAGAACCCCACCGGGACCACCCTTTCCGCGGCGGATCGAGCGCGGGCGGTGGCACTGGCCGAGGAGTTCGGCTTCCTCGTGGTCTCCGACAATCCGTATCGCGCACTGCGGTTCTCGGGTGCGACAACGCCCGATCTGAATCCGGATAGCCCGGCCGTGGTGCACGTCAACACCTTCTCCAAGACCCTCGGCCCCGGCCTGCGGCTGGGCTGGATCATCGCACCGCCCGCCCTGCTGCCGGCACTGACCCGCCTGCGCGCCAATGTGGACCAGCACACCTCGCTGCTCACCCAGACGGCGGTCGCGCGCCTGCTGCACACCCCCGGCGCCTACGACGCGACCCTGGACCGGGCGCGCGAGCTCTACCGCGAACGAGCGAGCGCGCTCACCGACCAGCTGCGGCTAAGGCTCGGGGCCGGCATCGAGTTCACCGAGCCCGACGGCGGCATCTTCCTGTGGGCCACCCTGACCGACCCAGGGCTCGACCTCGCCGAGGTCCAGCGTCGCGCCAGAGCACTGGGCACCGACTTCTCCCTGGGCCGCTACTTCGACCCCGACGGCGCCGTGCGCTACACCGACCGTATCCGACTCGGCTTCAGCAACAACACCCCCGAGGATCTGCGCACCGCCGTGGACCGCATCGCCGCCGCGATCGATCAGTAGGGCGGGCGGTGTCGGAGGCGACGACCACCACGCGCGAATCACTGTGGCGCAACCGGGATTTCCTGCGGCTCTGGTTCGGTCAGGCCGTGTCGGAATTCGCGAGCCAGGTCAGCACGTTCACCCTGCCGCTGGTGGCGGTGCTGGCACTGGACGCCTCGGCGAGCCAGGTGGCCACACTGAACTTCCTGAGCCAGCTGCCGTACCTGCTGGTGGCGTTGTACGCGGGCGCGCTCATCGACCGGGTGCGCAGGCGCAGTGTGTTGCTGACGGTGGATCTGGCGCGGGCGATCGTGCTGGCCGTGGTGCCGATCCTGTGGTGGACCGGTGCGCTCAGCACGGCGGCGCTGTACGCGGTCGCGTTCGCGGGCGGGGTGTTCACCGTCTTCTTCCAGGTGGCCTACCAGGCCTATCTGCCCGCTCTGGTCACGCGCGAGGAACTCAGGACGGGCAACGGGCTGCTGGAGACGAGCCGGTCGGCGGCGCTGACCGGGGCACCCGCGGTCGCCGGTGGGCTGGTGCAGCTGTGGTCGGCGCCGGGGGCCGTGCTGGCCGCGGTGAGCACGTATGCGTTCTCGGCGCTGATGTTCTGGCGGATCCGGTTCCGGGAGACGGTGCGCGAGAGCGTGATCGTCGGCGCGCGTGGCACGCTCGCCGACATCATGGCCGGTCTGCGGTTGGTGTTCGGTCATCCCGCGCTCCGGGCGAACGCGATGGTCGCCGGAATCTTCAATTTCGCGTTCTTCGGCTTCACCACGGTGTCGCTGGTGTTCTTCGCGCACACTCGAGTTGTCGGCGGGTCAGATCGGGCTGGTCATGGCCGCGATCGGGCCCGGATTGCTGGCCGGGTCGCTGCTGGCCGTGGTGATGCCACCCAGGATCGGCTACGGGCGCGCGCTCGTCGGCTCGTCACTGGTGGCCAACACCGCCATGCAGTTCGTGGCGCTGGTGCACGGCAACGGCTGGCTGTCGGTGGCGGCGCTGGCCACCATCTATTTCGTCTTCACCGCGCTCGGGTCGGCCAACAACGTCACCATGCTCACCATCCGGCAGGTGTCGACGCCCCCGGAGATGCTGGGCCGGGTGGCCGCCTCCATCCGGTTCGTCGCCCAGGGCACCAGTCCGCTGGGCGCCCTGTTCGGCGGTGCGGTCGCGGCGGTCTTCGGGTTGCGGGCGGGCGTCGCGATCACGGCGGGCGCATTCATGTTCGCGGCACTGGCACTTGTTCTCTCACCGTTGCGCCGAATCGGGCGGACCCTCTAGCGCCGAACAGCCGCCGGGCCGTGCCCGCGGCGATCTCGGCCCTGGTCGCGGTGTCGATTCCGGCGGCGTCGAAGAAGGCTTCGATGTCGGTGCGGGTGCCGTCGGTGCGGATCGGCCAGTCGGTGCCGACGAGGACGCGATCGGGGCCGAGGACGTCGAGCTGGTAGCGCAGAGTGGCGGGGTCGAGGCGCAGGGTGTCGATGTGCAGGCGATGGCGCGCGGCGAGCCCGGCCGCGACCGCGCGGCGATTCTCGGCGAAGTAGTCGCCCGCGAAGAGCAGTGCGCCGGTGCCGAGGGAGGTGAACACCAGGTCGAGATCCGGCAGGGCCGTGGGTATTCCGGCATGCAGGAGGCTCAGCAGGGCGATGCCGTTGGTGAAGCCACGGCCGTAGGAGTTGCCGGGTTGACCGGCGGCCGCGATCAGCACATCGGAGCCCGGCGCGAAGACAGGATGGACGAAGACCGGAACCCGCAGCGCCGCAGCGGCTTCCAAGGTCGGCCTGGTGGCCTCGGCGCCGAGGTACTCACCGCGGCGATAGGAATCGACCACGATGCCGGACAAGCCGAACCGTTCGACGGCCTCGCGGGTCTGTTCGGCGCCCGCGGTGCCGGCGAAGGCGTCGACGGTGGCCAAACCGCCGAGCAGGGGTGCGTGTTCGGCGACGACGCCGGCGAGGTACTCGTTGATCCGGGTGACCTGTTCGCTGTCGACATCGACCAGGGGGCCGAACAGCAGATCGATCGGCGCGCCGAGTATCCGCTGGTCCACCTCCCCCGCACGGGTGAACGACACCAGGGCGTCGATGTCGTCGAGCACAGCGAACGGTCCGGTGTCGCGGAGCGGCGTCGGCGCGATCTCCCGCCACCAGGGCGGGCGGAAGTGATTGTGGAAGTCGACGATCGGCAGTCGGTTCTCGGTCATGGGGGTACTCCTCGTTCCGTGCCACCGCGCGGCAGTGGCCGGTATGGCTCGATGGTCTGGGATCAGCGTGTGTGCGCGGCCACCGCTCAGACCGCTTCCGCCGCCACCGGCGGATCCACCTGCGCCCATTGCGATTCCGGGGTGAGGCCGAGGTTGCCGCGCAGGGTCGAGGACTCGTAGTCGGTGCGGAACAGCCCGCGCCGCTGCAGGATCGGCACCACGTGCTGGGTGAACGCCTCCACGCCGCCGGTCCCCTGGCCCGGCATGACGATGAAGCCGTCGGCGCCGCCCTGCTGGAACCAGTCGGCGAGCCGGTCGGCCACCTGTTCGGGCGAACCGACGATGCGGCCGTGTCCGGCCGAGCGCTGGTGGAGTCGCAGCAGTTCGCCGACGGTCCAGCCGTCCTCCACCGCGAGGTCGCGGAAGACGCCGTAGCGGCTCTGCCTGCCCTGAATCGAGCGGACCGGTGGCAGCCGGTTCTCGGGGATGTGATCGTCGAAGTCGTAGGCGGACAGGTCGATCCCGGCGAGCAGACGCTCGAGCGCGGTGAGGGTGGCATCGGTGTAGCTCGCCTCGAACAGTTCGTCGTCGAGCCTGCGGGCCTCGCTCTCGGTACTGCCGATGGTGGTGCTCACCCCGGGCAGGACCAGCACGCCACTCGGATCCCGGCCCGCCGCCGCGGTTTTCGCCTTCAGCTCGCGATAGAACTGCTGGGCGCCGGGCAGGGTCTGCTGCGCGGTGTAGACACCTTCGGCGAAACGCGCCGCGAACGAGGTGCCGTCCGCGGACGATCCGGCCTGGAACAGCACCGGCCTGCCCTGGTCTGACCGCGGCAGCGGCAGCGGGCCCGCGACGGAATAGAACTCGCCGCGATGGTCGATCGGCCCGCCCTGTTCGCCGTCGCGCCACGAATCCCACAGCTGGGTGACCACCGAGACGTGCTCGAGCCCCTGCCGGTAGCGGTCCTCGTGCGCGGGCAGCGGTGCGTCACCGAAGTTGGCCTCACCCACCGTGGAGGTCACCGCGTTCCAGCCGACCCGGCCGCGCGAGAGGTGATCGAGCGATTGGAGCTGGCGGGCGAGGTTGAACGGCTCGGTGAACGTGGTGGACACCGTCGGCACGAGCCCGATGTTCTCGGTGACCGCGGCCAGCGCCGAGAACAGCGTGAGCGGTTCGGGGCGCGAGCCGAGTTCGGTGTCGGAGCCAAGGCCGTCGGCGGCGAAGAGCAGGTCGAATTTGGCGGCCTCGGCGGTCCTGGCCAGTGCCACGTAGTGGTCGAGGACCGCGCCCGGGCGGCGCACATCGCCTGGTGTCAGCCGACCGGGCACGGAGTTGCCGGGCGCTCCCGTGAGCAGGCCGAGGCGCAGGCGGCGGGGCGGGGGTACTGGCACGGTGGCCTCCTGGAGCGAAAGTGGGCCCGGCTGGCACGGTGCGCCGATGTCGTCCGAGGAGGTGCGGGGGAAGCGGTGAGGGGCCCGTGGCCTCAGCCGCTGATGACGATCGACGGGCAGAAGAGGCGACAACACATGTCGACTACCTCCTCTGCCCGTGTCCGATGATCATCAATACTCGGCCGGACAGGCAGATCGGGCAACGTTTATCGTCCGGCCGAGCAGAAATGACGAGCGCCTTACGCGGCGCTCCTGCGCAGGGCCGCGTCGGCGAGCGCGTCCGGGATCTTGCCGGTGTCACGGTCGGAGAAGATCGTGCCGGGCGGGACGATCTCGTCGATGCGGTCGAGGATCTCGTCGGTCAGGACGACATCGGCCGCCGCGAGGTAGGTGTCGAGGTGCTCGCCGGTGCGCGGGCCGATGATGGCGGCGGTGACATCGCGGTGGGCCAGGACGAAGCCGATCGCCAACTGGATCAGGGTGAGCCCGGATTCCTCGGCGAGGACGGCGAGCGCGTCGGCCGCGGCGAGCTTGTCGGCATTGGCGGGCGCGTCGATGTCGAAGCGGCCCGGGATCAGTTCGGCGCGATGGGAATGCGGCTGGTCCGCGCCGAGCCGGTACTTGCCCGAGAGCCAGCCCGCGGCCAGCGGGCCGTAGGTGATCACGCCGAGCCCGTACTTGCGGGCGATGGGCAGGGTCTCGCGTTCGATGCCACGGATCAGCGGCGAGTACGGAACCTGTTCGGTGGCCGGGCGATTGGCCTTGGTGCGGTCGGCGATCCACTGCGCCTCGACGAGCTCGCCGGGCGAGTACACCGAGGTGCCGTAGTAGCGGATCTTGCCCGCGCGCACCAGATCGTCGAGCGCGGCGACGGTTTCCTCGAGCGCGGTCACCGATTCGGGGCGGTGCACCTGATACAGGTCGAGGTGGTCGGTGTCGAGGCGGCGCAGCGAATCCTCCACGGCGCGGGCGATCCAGCGCCGGGAGTTGCCGCGATGGGTGGGGTCGTCGTCGACGGCGTTGTGGAACTTCGAGGCCAGGATCACCTGGTCGCGGCGGCCTTTCAGGGCCTTGCCGACGATGATCTCGGATTCACCGCGCGAATAGGTGTCGGCGGTGTCGACCGTGTTGATCCCGGCGTCGAGCGCGCGGTGGATCAGGCCGATCGACTCCTCGTGGGTGGTGCCGCCGCGGGAACCGAAGTTCATGGTGCCGAGGACGTACGGGCTGACCCGGACGCCGGTGCGGCCGAGCACGCGCAGGTCGGACAGGCTCATCGGGTGGCTCCGATCGTGGTGCGGCGGCGGGTGGCCGCATCGGTGAGCGACGGGGGCAGGTAGCCCTCGTCGGCGGGGCTGATGGTGGTGCCGGGCGCGACGATCTCGTCGATCCGGTCGAGGATCTCGGTGCTCAGCCGCACGTCGACGGCGCCGAGCTGGGTCTCGAGGTGGGCCAGGGTGCGCGGGCCGATGATGACGGTGCTCACCGCGGGATGCTGCAGCACGAACGCCAGCGACAGGTGCACCAGCGACAGCCCCGCCTCGTCGGCGAGCTTGGCCAGTTCCTCGGCGGCGGCGCGCTTGCGCTGATTGGCGGCCAGTTCCGGGTCGTGCCGGTGCGGTTGCCGGGTGAGCCTGGTCGACTCGGGTGCCGTCTCCCCCGCCCGGTAGCGGCCGGACAGCCAGCCGCCCGCGAGGGGACTCCAGGTGAGCACACCGAGGCCGTGGCGCTGGGCGATGGGCAGGGTGGCGCGTTCGGCGCCGCGAGCCAGGATGGAGTACGGCGGCTGCTCGGTGACCGGGCGCTGCAGATTGCGGTCCTGGGCCACCCACTGTGCCTCGACGAGCTGGTGCGGTTCGAAGGTGGTGGTGCCGTAGTAGCGGATCTTGCCCGCGCGCACCAGGTCGTCGAGCGCGCGCAGGGTCTCCTCGATCGGCACGCCGGGATCGGGGCGGTGCACCTGGTAGAGGTCGAGGTGGTCGGTGTCGAGGCGGCGCAGCGAGTCCTCCACGGCGCGGATGATCCAGCGCCGGGAGTTGCCGCGGGTGTTGGGGTCGGTGCCGATCTGGCCGTGGAACTTGCTGGCCAGCACCACCTCGTCGCGGCGGCCCTTCAGTGCCTTGCCGACGATCTGTTCGTTCTCGCCCTGGGAGTACACGTCGGCGGTGTCGACGACATTGATGCCCGCGTCGAGAGCACGGTGGATGATGGTGGCCGCGTCGTCGTGGTCGGGATTGGCCCAGGCGCCGAAGTTCATGGCGCCCAGGGTGAGTGGGCTGACCAGCACGCCGGTGCGGCCGAGGTGTCGCAGTGTCATGGAGTGGTTGTCACTTTCCGATGGTGGAGAGGGGTTCGCGGGCAAAGGAATTCGCGGGCTCGGGCAGCCCGAGGTGACCGCGCAGGGTGGTGTGTTCGTAGTCGTGCCGGAACAGGCCGCGCTTGCGCAGGATCGGCACCACCCCGTCGACGAAGTCGGTGAGGTAGCCGGGCAGCACGGCCGGGATGACGGTGAACCCGTCGATCCCGCCGTTGCGGAACCACAGCTCGATGTGATCGGCCACGGTCTGCGGCGTGCCGATCACCACGCGGTGACCGCCGAGGAATTCGGTGAGCAGTCGCCGCACGGTGTGGCCGGTCTCGAGGGCGTAGCCGGTGATCGAGGTGAAGAAGCCCTGCGGGCCGATCCGGTTCGGCGGCAGGGTCGTGAGATGGTGCGGCAGTGGGGCGTCGAGGTCGAGGTCGATGTCGGAGTAGCCGAGCCAGCGGGCGAGTTGACGCACCGGCGCGCTGTCGGGGTGCAGGCGATTCTGCAGTTCGTCGAAGCGCGCGTGTGCCTCGGTCTCGGTCGCGCCGATCACCGGGACCAGTCCGGGCAGGATCCGGAGGATATCGCCGTCGCGTCCGGATGCCGCTGCGGCCGTGCGGATCTCGGTCGAGAAGGCGCGTGAGGCCGACAGGCTCAGCTGGGTCGTGTAGATCGCCTCGGCGTGGGCGGCGGCGAAGGCGCGACCCTGCGGTGACGCCCCCGCCTGCACGAGCACCGGGCGACCCTGCGGCGAGCGCAGGACATTGAGCGGACCCGCGACCGAGTAGAACTCGCCCTGATGGTCCACCGCGTGCACCCGCTCGGGGTCGGCGAATCGCCCGGCTTCCTGGTCGCCGATGAGCGCGTCGGATTCCCAGCTGTCCCAGAGCTTCTCGGTGAGCGAGACGTACTCCGCGGCCCGCCGGTAGCGCTCGTCGCGGTCGGGCAGCTCGGTGATGCCGAAGTTGCGGGCCGCGTTGGGTTCGAAGGTGGTGACGATGTTCCAGCCCGCCCTACCGCCGCTGACATGGTCGAGCGAGAGAATGCGCCGGGCCAGGTTGTAGGGCAGGTTCAGCGTGCTGGTGGCGGTGGGGATCAGGCCGAGCCGCTCGGTCGTGACCGCCAGCGCGGAGGCGAGCAGGGTGGGGTCGATGGTGGCGGCGGGCCCGCGGGCGATGCCGGGCTGCTGCACCGGGATGTCGGGAAACAGCAGGCCGTCGAGTGCGCCGCGTTCGGCCTCGGCCGCCACCCGCTGATAGTGCGCGAGCTGGATGAAGGCGTCGGCGGGCAGCGAAGGTTCCAGCCAGGCCGCCGGGTGATAGCCCGTGCTCCCGACATTGACCAGGAAATGCAGTCTGCGTGCCATCAGGCCGCCCCTTCCGCGATGGTGTCCCCGAAGACCGGGACGGGCAATCCGAGGTGGCCGCGCAGCGTGGTCGCCGCGTATTCGGTGCGGAACACGCCGCGCTCGCGCAGGATCGGCACGACGCCGTCGACGAAGTCGTCGAACCCGCCGGGCAGCACATCGGGCATGAGGTTGAAACCGTCGGCGATGCCCTTGTCGACCCAGTCCACAATGGCATCGGCCACCTGTTCCGGTGTGCCGGTGACGATCCGGTGCCCGGCGCCGCCACCCAGCCTGCGCAGCAGCTGGCGCACGGTGAGGTTCTCCCGGCGGGCCAGGCCGAGCGCGATCTTGTAGAAGGTCTGCGAGCCGCCCGCTTCGTCGGGGTCGGCGAGCAGATGCCACGGGAGCGGGCCGTCGAGGGTGAGATCCTCGCGGCCGACGCCGAGTTGGCCGGCCAGCCGGTCGAGTGCGTACTCCGGCGGCACCAGTTCGGCGAGCAGTTCCCGGCGCTGCGCCGCCTCGGCTTCGGTCGCGCCGATGACGGTGGACAGGCCGGGCAGGATCAGGATGTCCTCGGGCCTGCGGCCGTAGCCGACCGCGCGGGCCTTCACGTCGCGGTAGTACTCCCCCGCCTCGTCCGCGGTCTGGGCGGCGGTGAAGATCACCTCGCCGACCCGGGCGGCCAATGCCCGGCCGTCCTTCGAGGCACCGGCCTGCACGACCACCGGTTCGCCCTGTGGTGAGCGCGGCACGTTCAGCGGGCCCGCCACGTCGAAGTGGGTCCCGTGGTGGTCGGCGGCGTGGATGCGGGTGTAGTCGGCGAAGCGGTGGGTGGCCTTGTCGCCGATCAGCGCGTCGGGCTCCCAGCTGTTCCAGAGCTTGCGCACCACCTCGACGAATTCGGCGGCGCGTTCGTAGCGGGCGGCATGGGCCGGTTCGGCGTCGAAGCCGAAGTTGGCGGCGGCGTCGGCGCCCGCGGTGGTCACCACGTTCCAGCCGGTGCGCCCGCCGCTGAGCAGATCCAGCGAGGCGAAGCGGCGGGCCACGTCGTAGGGGTCGTTGTAGCTCGACGACAGGGTGGCGATCAGGCCGACGCGTTCGGTGGCCGCGGCGACGGCGGCCAGGACGACGGTCGGCTCCAGGCTGTTGAACGGCCGGTACCTGATGTCCTCGCGGATCGCGGGACCGTCGGCGAGGAAGATCGCGTCGAACGTCGCGGCCTCGGCGCGCTGGGCGATGCGCACGTAGTGGTCGAGGGTGAAACTCGCGGCCGGGTCGGTGCCGGGGAAGCGCCACGAGCCGCCGAACACGCCCGCGTTGAGGATGTTGACGTTGAGGTGGACCTGTCGTCGGCTCACGGCTGCTGCTCCTTGGCGCGACCCGCGGCCAGCGCCGTGCGACCGAGGTCGGCGAGCACGAGATCGCTCTGCGGGGTGTGGATGCGGCCCACCATGGCGTCGCGGTGATGCCGTTCGAGCGGATGGCGGCGGTCCAGGCCCGGATTGCCGGTGAGATCGAGCGCGGATTCGGTGACCCGGATGGCGGTGCCGGTGGCCACGTGTTTGGCCAGGCCGGGCAGTTTGCTGTGTTCGTCCTCGGCCAGGACCGCCACGCCCTGGCGCACGAGCGCGCGGCTGGTCTGGATCCAGGCCTCGATCTCACCGACCCGGTCGTGGAAGCGCGGCACGGTGGCCAGCGAATCCCCCAGTGCGGTGGGCACTCTGGTGTGCAGGTAGCGCACCAGCCAGTCCCTGGCCGCGATCGCGACACCGGTGTAGTTGGCGGCCAGCAGCAGCGGTAGCGCCTGCCTGCCCGGCCGGCGCCCCTTCGGTCCGGCCGCGGGGTCACGCAGTTCGACCAGGCGCTCGGGCGCGACGACGGTGCCGTCGAAGACCACCGACTGGGTGTCGGAGGCGCGCAGGCCGAGGTGGTTCCAGGTGGATTCGATGTGCCAGTCGGTGGCCGACCGGTCGAGCAGGAAGGTCGCGATCCGCGGGTTCGGTTCGGCGGTCGCGGCGGTGACGGTGAACCAGCTCAGCCCGGAAATGCCGGTGGCATAGGCCTTCTCGCCGTCGATGCGCCAGTCCCCCGACGGCAGCCGGGTGGCGGTGGTGGCCGGGATGCCGCCGCGCGAGAGGCTGCCGAGTTCGCGTTCGACAGCCAGGCCGTTGATCAGCGCACCGTCGGTCGCGGCCGAGCGCAACACCAGTTCCTTGAGTTCGGCGGGCCACGGGCTGTCCGCGCGCACCAGGCTCAGGTGGTTGGTGTAGTTCCACTGCAGGATCAGCCCCACCGACGGGTCGGCCGCACCGACCCGCTCGATCACCTCGACCGCCTGCGCCAGGCCGCCGCCGAGACCGCCGTACGCCACCGGCACCGTCAGCGCGGGCGCGCCGATGGCACGCAATGCCTCGAACGCGGCGAAGGGGAAGCGGCCCGCCCGGTCGTGTTCGGCGGCGCGGTCGGCGATCTGGGCCAGCGCGTCGGTGAACGCGTCCTCGTCCAGGCCGTGCGCGGTCTGCTCGGGTGCCACGGTGGTAGTCATCGGGTGTCACTTTCTTGATTGCGGCGCACCGGAATTCGCCGGTAACGGCGATCCGGGCACCAGAAAAGAATCGTCTTTCGATATCCCGGCTCCAGTATCGGAACGGGCGGCACCGCCGAACAAGACAGGTGATCTACGAGATTCGTTCAGATTTTCTCGATCATCGAACGCATTTCTACGACGCCAATTTCTCCGGTGTCGCGATGGTGCGCAGCGTGCGAATGGCCGCCGCGATCGCGGGACGCTCCAGCGAGGCCTGCCGGTAGGTGACCCCGATCTGACGGGTCCCGTCGGCGATGGTGCACGCGATCAGGTGCTGGTACTCCGGCGGCACCGACATCTCCGGCACCACCGCGACACCGAGCCCGTGGTCGACGATCTCGGCCATCCCGGCGAAGCTGCCGCTGCGGTGCTCGATGCGCGGCGCGAAACCCGCCTCGCGGCAGGCGTACATCACCGACACGATCGAGGGCGCGCCGTCGCGGGCGGTGACCCAGTCGGCGTCGCGGACCGCGGCCAGACCGTGCTGGCGGGCACGTTCGCGCAGGCCGGCCGGGGCGAGCAGGACCAGCGGGTCACCGAAGAGGAACTCCGAGGACAGCCCGAGCGGCAGGTCACGGGCGCGGAACGAGTACGAGTAGGTGATCGCGATGTCGACCTCCTGCTGGCGCACCGCGGGCACCGAGTCCACCGGCATCAGGTCGACCACCCGCACCCGCAGGCCCGGATTCTCGCTCATGAGTTTGGCGGCGGCGGGCAGCGCGAGCCGGGTCTGCGCGGTGCGGAAGGTGGCCAGGGTGAGCACCCCGGTGATCGCCTCCGCGGTGGCGGCCACCGCGCTCTCGGCTTCCTCGAGCGCGGTGATGATCCGCGAGGTGTAATCCACCAGCACCCGGCCCGCGGGGGTCAGGCGCAATACTCTGCCCTCGCGGCGGGTGAGCACGGTGCCCACTTCCTCTTCCAGAATGCGCAACTGTTGCGACACCGCCGAGGTGGTGATTCCGTGCAGTTCCGAGACCGCCGTCATCGTGGTTCGCTCGGCGAGGTCGCGCAACAGGACAAGGCGTCGAATGTCGTACATGATTCCTCGCTTCGACCGGCTGGCGTCCCGGGTTTTCTCATCATCGCGACAAGCGACATTCCAGGAAATCCTTACGATCAGAGCGATTCTGTGCAGTTTCGCTACGCCGAGCGCGCGATGGCGCCGACCGGGTCGGGACCGGGCGCGCCCACCGGTACGGCGTCGAGCAGCCGCCGGGTGTAGTCCTGGGACGGCGCGGCGAAAACCTCGGCGACCGACCCGGTTTCGACCACGGCGCCGCCGCGCATCACCGTCACCTCGTCGGCCACGAGGCGCACCACGCCCAGATCGTGGGTGATGAACAGATATGTCAGGCCCTGCTCGTGCTGCAGGTCGACCAGCAGGCGCAGGATCTGGGCCTGCACCGACACGTCCAGCGCCGAGACCGCCTCGTCGAGCACGAGCAGCCGGGGCCCGGCCGCGAGTGCCCGCGCGATGGCGACCCGCTGGCGCTGCCCGCCGGAGAGTTCGGCGGGCTTGCGCCGCAGGTGTTCCCTGGACAGCGCGACCTCATCCAGCAGCTCACGCACCCGGTCCCGCCGACGGTTGCCGCGCGGCAGCAGACCGAGCGCCGCCAGCGGCTCGCCGATGATCTGCTCCACGGTGAACTTCGGGTCCAGCGAGGAGTACGGGTTCTGGTAGACGAACTGGATCTCCCGGCGGATCGGGCGCAGTTTCGCGCGGGAGCGTCCGTCGATACGGGTGCCGTCGAACCACACCTCGCCGGAATCGGCGGTGGCGAAGCCCGCCGCGATCCGGGCCACGGTGGACTTGCCCGCACCGGACTCACCGACCAGCGCGTGCGTGGTGCCCGCGCGCACGGCGAGCGTCACCTCGTCCACCGCCCGCACCGCGCCGCGCGCGAAGGTCTTGCTCAGGTTGCGCACCCGCAGCAGGTCCGTGGGCTCGACGGCCTGCCCGGCCCGCTGACGCGTGCCGACCAGCCTGGTGCTGTGCCGGGTCGGCGCCGCGGCGACCAGGCGACGGGTGTACTCGTGCCGCGGATCGGTGAGGATCTGCTCGGCGGTGCCCTCCTCGACGATGCGGCCGTGCTGCATCACCACCAGCCGATCCGAGCGTTCGGCGGCCACGCCCAGGTCGTGGGTGACCAGCAGGACGCCGAGGCCGAGGGTGGCGCGCAGGTCGGCCAGGTGGTCGAGGATCACCTTCTGCACGGTGACGTCGAGCGCGGAGGTCGGCTCGTCGGCCACCAGCAGCTCCGGGTCGTTGGCCAGCGCGATGGCGATGAGTACGCGCTGCTTCATGCCGCCGGACAGTTCGTGCGGATACTGCCCGTACACGCGTTCGGGATCGCGCAGCCCCGCCGCGGCGAGTTTCGCCTCGGCCAGCGCGCGACCTGGACCGGATTCCACCCGCCGGTGCAGCCGCAGCGCCTCGAGCACCTGGATGCCGACGCGCTTGACCGGGTTCAGCGAGGTGCCGGGGTCCTGGGGCACGAACCCGACGAACGGGCCGCGCAGCCGGGCCAGCCTGCGGTCGTTCCAGGCGGCGGTGTCGTGACCGTTCAATTCGAGTACGCCCGCCTCGACCTGTGCCGAGGTGGGTAGCAGATGCAGGGCGGCGTGGATGGTGGTGCTCTTGCCCGACCCGGATTCGCCGACGATCGAGACGAACTCGCCGCGCCGCACGGCCAGGGAGACCCCGTCGACGGCGGCGTGTCCGGGTTCCTGGCCGCGCGTGCGGTAGCGCACGGACAGCTTCTCGATCCGGAGCAGGGTGTCGGTGTCGCTCATCGGGTGCCTCCCAGTGCTCGGCCGATTCGGTTGGTGGACAGGACGACCACGGCGATGACCACGCCGGGCAGCAGCGAGATCCAGGGGTAGGTGGCCAGGAAGTCCCTGCCCTCGGCCACCGCGAGGCCCCATTCGGGTTCCGGTGGTGGCGCCCCGTAGCCGAGGAAGCCGAGGGCCGCCACGGCCAGGATCGCCGAGCCGCATTCCAGGGCGGCCAGCGAGAGCACGGCGGCCAGGGAGTTCGGCAGCACGTGCCGGACGACGACCCGGCCGAATCCCGCGCCCGAGCCGTAGGCGGCCTCCACGTAGTCGGTGCCCGCGACTTTGAGCACTTCCGAACGCATCACCCGGGCGAAGGCCGCGACCGCCGAGATACCCACGGCGATCGCGATGTTGACCGTGCCGTAGCCCAGCGCGGTGACCACGGCCATCGCCAGCAGCAGACCGGGAATCGCCAGCAGGACGTCGACGAAGCGCATGATCACCGCGTCGGCGCGCCCGCCGAGGAAGCCGCTGAGCAGCCCGATCGCGGAGCCGATCACGAAGCCGAGCGCCACCGCGAGCAGCGTGGCGGTCAGCGTGGTCGAGGTGCCGTAGATGGTGCGGGCCAGCAGGTCACGGCCGAGGCGGTCGGTGCCGAACAGGTGCTCGAGACTCGGCGCACTGAAGCTGGCATCCGAATCTCCCTCCAGCGGAGAGTATTTCGTGAACCAGGACGGCACCAGCGCCCAGGCGACGACGGTGGCGATCACCAGCCAGGCCAGGGTGAGTCCCGGCTTGTCGGTCAGCGCGTGCCGTAGGCGGTGGGCGCGACCGGTGGCCACGACGCGGGGGTTGCTGTCGAGGACGGTCATACCGGAGTCCTTGCCTGCACGCGGGTCCGCAGTCGCGGATCCACCAGCGGATAGACGAGATCGACCAGGAAGTTCACCGTGACGAAGACCAGCGCGGCGAACACCACCACCGCCTGCACCAGCGGCACGTCCTGGGTCCGCACCGCGGTCTCGGTGAGCCTGCCCAATCCCGCACGGGAGAAGACGGTTTCGACGATCACCGCGCCCGCGAGCAGATTGCCGAAGGTCACCCCGGCGATGGTCAGCGCGGGCAGCGCGGCGTTCTTGAGCACCTCACGCGCCAGCACCCACAGCCGGGTCGCGCCCTTGGCCACCGAGACGGTGACATAGCCCGCGTGCAGTTCGGCGTCGAAGTTCTTGATCAGCAGCTGCGCGATCGGCGCCGAGACCGGGATGGCCAGGGTCACCGCGGGCAGCACCAGCGCGGCGAACCCCTCGTTGCCGATCGGCGGGAACCAGCCCAGCTGGAACGAGAACACCTGCAGCAGTGCCAGTCCCACGAGGAACACCGGGACCGACACCCCCGCGGCGGGCAGCGTCGCGACCAGGTCGGCGAGCCAGCGGGTGCGGGTGTAGCCCGCCGAGGTGGCCACGGCGAAGGCCAGGGCCACCGCGATGACCAGGGCCGTGCCCGCCAGCAGCGCGGTCTGCGGCAGCACCGACAGGATCAGCGGCCAGACCTCCTCGCCGGTCCGCGTCGACACGCCGAAGTCACCGCGCACCGCGGCCAGCAGCCGGGAGGTGTACTGGCCCAGCAGGTTTCCGTCGAGACCGTAGTAGATGCGCGAGTTCTGCTTGTCCTCCTCGCTGATGAGGTCGCCCTGCGACGGGTCGAACAGGACGTCGACCGCGTCGTAGGGCAGCACGTAGAGCAGGACGAAGGTGATGGTGTAGGCGCCCCACACCACGAACACCGCCTGCCCCAGTTTGGCGAGCACATAGCGCGACATCGCTACCTCGGCTCGATCCAGGTGTCGTAGAAGACATTGCGCGACTGCGCCTCGTAGCCGATGCCGTGCACGCGCGGTCCGGCCGCGGTCACCTGGGCCGGGTTGTAGACCGGCACGGTGAGGACCTGTTCGTCGAGCAGGAATCGCTGGGCCGCCTCGGCCGCCGCGGCGCGCTCGGCGGGGTCGAGGGTCTTGCTCACCGCGCTGAGCTTGTCGATGGCCTCCTGATAGAGCGGGTGCTCCGGCGAGAGCTTCGCGGAGTTGGTGTACTGCGGCGAGTAGACCTGTTCGAGCACGGCGATGTCGGCGCGACTCTGGTTGGCCACCTGGATGTTCCAGCGTTTCTGCTGGGTCGCGGCGGCGGTGTAGTCCGGGATCGGCAGCACGTTGAGCTTCAGGTCGATGCCGATCTTGCGCAGATCCTGCTGGATCAGCTCGTAGGCGGGCTTGTTGTTGACCAGGTTGTTGATGCCGAGCAGGGCCAGTTCGAGCCTGCGCCCTTGGTCGTCGACACGGATGCCGTCGGCACCCTTGCGCCAGCCCGCGGCCTCGAGGATCTGTTCGGCCTCGGCCTGGTCCTGGCGCAGGCTCGCGGAGAGGTCGACGTGGCCGGGTACCCGGGACGAGACCGCCGAGCTCGACACCTGGTAGCTGGGGGTGAGCACCGTCTTGGCGAGCGCGTCGCGGTTCCAGCCCAGTTTCACGGCCTCGCGCACGGCGCGGTCATCGGTCGGGAACAGGTCGGTCTTGAAGTCGAAGGAGATGTCTCGACCGGGGATCAGCTGCGGAATGATCCGGTAGCCCTCGGCTTTCAGCGGCGCCTCGTCGGTGTTGTTGACGTCGAGGATCGCGTCGACCTGCCCCGCGCGCAGGGCGCCGGTGCGCACCGCGGCCTCGGGGATCACCGAGATCTCCACGGCGTCGAGATAGGCCTCGCCGGTGTGCTTGCGGCTGGCGGGCGCCCAGTTGTACCCGGGACGCTTCTTCAGCACGGTCTTCTGCTGGTAGACGTGCTCGGCCACGACGAACGGACCGGTCGTCACCAGGTTCTGCGCCAACCCGCGCTGTTCCTTGGGCAGTTGCAGCGTGGAATGGCCGACGATGCCCGAGAAGTACAGCGACAGCGCCTGCAGGAAACCGGCATTCGGCCGATCGAAGGTGACCTTCACCGTCGTCGGATCGAGGACCTCGGTGCCGACATAGCCGACCCAGTACGCGGTCACCGGCACGATGCCGAGGGCCTTGTCACCGAAACCGAGCAGGTCGAAGTTCTCCTTCACCGAATCGGCGGTGAATTTCGTGCCGTCGGTGAAGGTGACATCGTCGCGCAGGTGGAAAGTGAATTCGGTGAGCTCGGTGTCGATATCCCATGAGGTGGCCAGCCACGGTTCGATGGCGCCGGTTTCCGGGTTCTGATGAGTGAGTTTGTCGGTGATATTGCTGGTGATCAGCGATTCGGGGTACGAGCTGCCCGAATGCGGATCGAGATTGGCCGGTGCGTCGAGCACGGCGAACCGCAGCGTGCCGCCCGTGACCGGCGGACCAGCATCGTCGCTGCCCGCGACCTGGTTTCCAGAGGCGGCGCAGCCGGCGAGCACGGTGGCGACGAGGGCGGCGGCGACGAACGAGGCCGCCTTCGAAAATCGTTTGGATGACATTTCGCAGTACTCCTGGGGAGGGAAGTTCACCGAAGTGTGCACAACGGCAAGTCCGCGAACAACCAAGCTGTACTTCGAGATTTGTACAGTTTTTGTGAATCGGCACCCGACCAGGACCGTGAAGGGAAACTTCAAACTCGGTGTAGGCATTCTTGGCGATTCGAATTCGCGGAATGTGGCGGTGTCGGCCTTAATCTCCGGGGTAGGCAATGACGTTCCGCTTCGACGAAAGATCCACCACCGCATGAGGAATATCCGATTCCGCAGAATCCTGGCCGCCGGAACCGTGGCCATCGCCCTGGCGTCGGGGCTCGCCGCCTGTGGTGGGCCGTCGACCTCGGCCGGCGAACCCGCGGGTGACCCCGTCTTCGGCGGCACGCTGACCTTCTACGACCCCATCGAGTACACGGCCTGGCTGCCGACCAACTCGATCTGGTCCAACAGTCAGGTCGCCAACAACCTGGCCGAGCGGCTGACCTGGCAGGACCCGAAGACCGGCGAGATCAAGCCGTGGCTGGCCGAGTCGTGGGAGATCAGCCCCGACAAGCTGAAGTACACCTTCACGCTGCGTGAAGGCGTGACCTTCAGCAACGGTGATCCGGTCGACGCCGCGATCGTGAAGGCCAACTACGACCAGCACGCCCTCGGCGACAAGGAACTCGGCATTCCGCCGGATCGCTTCTTCTCCGACTACCAGGGCTCGACGGTGATCGATCCGCGGACCGTCGAAGTCGCCTTCACCAAGCCCAATGCCGGTTTCCTGCAGGTGGCTTCGTTCTACCGGGCCGGCTCCATCCTGGCCGCGCCGTTCCTGAAGCAGGATCTCAACGGGCAGGGCCAGGCCAAGAACTGGATCGGGTCGGGTCCGTTCGTGGTGGAGTCGGTCAACGGCAACACCGGAATCACGCTCAAGCGCCGCGAGGACTACAACTGGGCGCCTGCGGGTTCCGGTCACCAGGGCAAGGCCTACCTCGAGCGGGTGATCTTCAAGACCGTGCCCGAGGCCGGGACCAGGGTCGGCGCGCTGCAGTCGGGTGAGGCGCACATCGCGCGCAACATCAGCCCCTACGACGAGGAGACGGTGACCGCCACCGGCGGCCAGATCGTGGCCTTCCCGGTACAGGGACAGACGAACAAGCTCTCCGCACAACTGGATTCGGCCACGCCGATCGTCGAGAAGGACGTCCGGCTGGCATTGCAGGCCGCCACCGATCGGCAGGAGATCAACCAGACGGTCCTCTCCCCCAGCTATCCGGTCCCGACCTCGATCCTGGTCGACGGCACCCCGCAGCGCGGTGACGCGAGCAAGTACCTGACCTACGACCTCGACAAGGCGAATTCCCTGCTCGAGGGCGCGGGCTGGCGCAAGGGTGGCGACGGCATCCGGGCCAAGGACGGCACCCGCCTGCAGTTCGAGGTCTGGGTGGCGCCGTTCTACCAGGTGTCGCAGCCGGTGCTGGAGTTGCTGCAGTCGCAGTGGAAGAAGGCAGGCGTGGAGCTGGTGATCCGCAACGTCTCCCAGACCGAGTACGAGTCGATCCGCAACACGCGGCCCGACAAGTGGTCGCTGGTGCAGGGACAGACCTCGCGTGCCGAGGCCGATGTGCTGCGCACCGCGTTCGACAGCACCGCGCAGAACGAGTTCTACGCGCCCACCGCCGACGCCAAGCTCGACGAACTGGTACGCGCGCAGGCCTACGAGTTCGACCCCGCCGCACGCACCAAGGCCATCCAGGCCATCGAGGACCACGTCTTCGGTGAGGGCTACGCGATCCCGCTCTACGACGAGACCCAGGTCTTCGGGCTGGCACCGACCGTGCACGGATTCAGCACCGAGTCGACCGCGCGCACCTGGCTCTACGACACCTGGGTCACCGGGTAACGGAGGTCTGACCGATGCGCGGTTACGTCCTGCGGCGGCTGGTGCAGGCAGTCCTGGTGCTCTGGGCCGCCTACACCCTGTCGTTCCTGTTGCTCAGCGCGCTGCCGGGTGATGCGGTGACCAACCGCATCCAGGATCCGGAGGCGCAGATCTCCCCCGAGGCGGGCCGGTTGATGCTCGAGTTCTACGGGCTCGACCGGCCGGTCTGGGAGCAGTACCTGCACGCGCTGTGGAGCGTGCTGGGCGGCGATCTCGGCTTCTCGCTGTCGACCGGGAAACCGGTGGCGCAGATGATCACCGAGGCACTGCCCTCGACGCTGGCGCTGACCGGTCTCGCGCTGGTCTTCGGGCTGGTGTTCGCCGGGGTCATCGCCCTGGCGGCCAACTACGCGCCGTGGGCGTGGCTGCGCGGGATCTTCGATTCCGCCCCCGCGCTGTTCGCCTCGGTGCCGACCTTCGTGGTCGGTGTGCTCGCGCTGCAGTACCTGTCGTTCCGGTGGCATCTGATTCCCTCGGTCGACAACGGCACGCTGCTGGCGCTGCTCGCGCCCGCGGCGACGCTGGGGTTGATCGTGGCCGCGCCGCTGGCCCAGGTGTTCGCCACCTCGGTGCGCACCACCCGGCAGCGTCCCTTCGTGCACGTCGTGCAGGCGCGGGGTGCCGGGGAGGGCTACATCTTCCGCAAGGACGTGCTGCGCAATTCGTCGTTGCCGGTGCTGACACTGCTCGGGCTGGCCGTCGGTGAGCTGATCGCCGGCGCCGTGGTGACCGAGTCGGTGTATGCCCGCCAGGGCATCGGCCAGGTGACCGTCGGCGCGGTCGGCACCCAGGATCTGCCGGTCGTGCAGGGCGTGGTGCTGCTGTCGACGGTGGCCTATGTGCTGGTGAATCTCGCGGTGGACCTGGCCTATCCGTTCATCGACCCGCGCGTGCTCGTCGACGGGCGGACCCGGCGGGTCACCGTCGTGCGGGGCAAGAAGTCCGTCGTTCCCGTTCCCGTTCCGGTCGTCGCGTCGCGGCGACTGCCTGCCGAAGTGGCGATGCCATGACCACGCTGGTGAAGACAGAAACCGTTGTCGCCCAAGAGACCCCGTCGAAGGGCCGGGCCGCGGCGCGGTGGGCGGCCAGATACTGGAGTGTAGGGCCGGCACTGCTGGTCGTCGGGACCGTGCTGCTGTGGGCGATCGTGCCGCAGCTGTTCACCGGTTTCGATCCGCTGCAGGTGAATCCGGCGCAGAAGCTGCAACCGCCCTCGGCCGAACACTGGTTCGGCACCGACCAGCTCGGCCGGGATCTCTACGCGCGCATCGTCTACGGCGCGCGGGCCTCGCTGCTGGGGTCGGCGATCGCGGTCGGTGTCGGGGTGGTCGTCGGGTCGCTGCTTGGCGCGGTGGCCGGGTGGTTCGCCGGGTTCCCCGACAGTGCGGTCATGCGGCTCATCGATGTGGTGCTGTCGATTCCGGGCTTCCTGCTGGCCATCACCATCGTGGTGCTGCTCGGGTTCGGGATCTGGCAGGCCGGCATCGCGGTGGGGCTCACCTCGTCGGCGACCTTCGCCCGGCTCATCCGCTCGGAGGTGGTCAAGGCGCGCACCAGCACCTATGTCGAGGCGGCCACCACCAGTGGGGCCTCGACCGGCGCCATCCTGTGGCGGCACGTGATCCCCAATTCGATCGGCCCGACGGTCTCGCTGATCACGGTGCAGTTCGGCATCGCGATCATCTGGATCGCCTCGCTGAGCTTCCTCGGGCTCGGCGCGCAGCCGCCGGATCCGGAGTGGGGCAGGCTGGTCGCCGACGGGCGCAACTACATCGCCACCCGCGGCTGGCTGACGCTGTGGCCGGGGCTCACCATCGTCGCGATGGTGCTGGCGACCAATCATCTGTCCCGTCATCTCTCCAGGAGGACCTCCCCATGAGCGTCGTCCACGAAATCTCGGTCCCGGCAGTCGAAGCCGACGCGCCGCCGGTGCTCTCGGTGACGAATCTGCGCGTGGGCTACCGCGCGGGTCATCGCGTCACCTCCGTCGTGCACGACGTCTCCTTCGACGTGCCCGCGGGCAAGGTGCTCGCGCTGGTCGGCGAATCCGGGTCGGGCAAGACCACCACCGCCCATGCCGTGCTCGGGCTGCTGCCCGGCAACGGCGCGGTGACCGGCGGCACCATCACCTTCCGCGATCAGGTTCTCACCGAACTGAGCGCGAAGGGCTGGCGGTCGATCCGCGGCCGGGCGATCAGCCTGATCCCGCAGGACCCGACCGTCTCGCTGGATCCGGTGCGCCGGGTCGGCCACCAGGTCGAGGACGTGCTGCGCCTGCACACCGAACTCGACGCGCAGGCCCGCCGCGCGCGGGTGTACGAACTGTTCGACCTGGTCGGTTTCACCGAGGTCGAGCGGCGCTACCAGCAGTATCCGCACGAGCTGTCGGGCGGCATGCGCCAGCGGGTGCTCATCGCCGCGGCGGTCGCCGCCGAACCGGATCTGATCATCGCCGACGAGCCGACCTCGGCGCTGGACGCGACGGTGCAGAAGCAGGTCCTCGATCTGCTCGACGAGGTGCGCCGGCGCACCGGGACCAGCGTGGTGCTGGTGACCCACGACCTGGGTGTGGCGGCGGACCGCTCCGATCTGATCGGGGTGCTGCATCAGGGCAGGCTGGTCGAGTTCGGGCCGACCGCGCAGCTGGTCGCCGACCCGCAACACCCCTACACCCGGCGACTGCTCGACAGCGTGCCCGCCCGCCGGCCGTGGGTGCGCGAGCGCACGCCGGTGACGTCCGCGACGGAAACGGTCGTCGAGGTCGACGAGCTGCGCAAGGACTACGGTGGCGTGCCCGCGGTGGACGGCATCTCGTTCCGGGTGCGCCGGGGTGAGACCTTTTCCCTCGTCGGTGAATCCGGTAGTGGCAAGTCCACCACCGCGCGCGTGCTGACCGGGCTCACCGAGGCGGATTCGGGGCGGGTCGAACTGCTCGGTACCGACATCACCCGGCTGGGTCGCCGGGAGTTCCGGCCGCTGCGCCGGGACGTGCAGATCGTCTACCAGAACCCGTACTCCTCGTTCGATCCGCGCTTCGACGTGTACGACGTGGTCGACGAGCCGCTGCGTTCGTTCGAACCACGGCGCCGGCTCCCGCGCCGGCGCAGACCGAACCGGGACCGGGTGGTGGCGGCGCTGGAAGCGGCGGCGCTGCCCGCCGATTTCGTCGACCGGCATCCGCGGGAACTGTCGGGCGGGCAGCGGCAGCGGGTCGCCATCGCCCGCGCGCTGGTGCTCGAGCCGAAGGTGATCGTCCTCGACGAGCCCATCTCGGCGCTGGACGTGTCGGTCGCCGCGCAGATCCTCGACCTGTTGCGGGGCCTGCAGCGTGATCGCGGGCTGACCTATGTCTTCATCTCTCACGACCTGGCCGTGGTGCGGGCGATCTCCGATCGCGTGGCGGTGATGCGGCAGGGCCGCATCGTCGAGCAGGGCACCGTCGACCAGGTCTTCTCTTCCCCCACCGACGATTACACCGTGCGTCTGCTCGACGCGATCGCCGGACGCGACCTCATCGGAGGACTGTCATGACCACTGCCACCACCCAGCCCGCCACCCTGGCCGAGGCGCTGCCCCGGATCCGGGCCGTCCTGGCCGAGTTCGTGCCGGGCGCCGGTGCGCGCGACCTGGCCTTCGAGCACCCCGACGCGCTGATCCAGCAGTTGGCCGACGCCGGTTTCGGCCGCCTGCGGGTTCCCGTGGAGTTCGGCGGGTTCGACGTGGACCTGCCGACGCTGTTCGATCTGCTCGCCGAGGCGGGGCAGGCCGATTCCAACATCCCGCAGATCTGGCGTGGGCACTTCACCACCACCGAGATCCTGCGCGCCGAAACCGATCTCGCGGTGCGCGAGCACTGGCTGCGGCGCATCGGCGCGGGCGTGGTGTTCGGCAACGCGCAGTCCGAGCCCTCGGCGCTGGTCGCCGAAGCGGCCGGAACCGAAACCACCGCGTGGGGCGTGACCACCACGCGCGCCCGGATCGGCGCCGACGGCGTCCGGGTGGTCTCCGGCACGAAGTTCTACTCCACCGGTGCGCGTTTCGCCGACTACATTCGCGCCGCCGTGGTCGACGACGAGGGCAACCGCGGCTTCGTGGTGATCCCCGCCCGGCACCCCGGCGTCACCCACGCCGACGACTGGGACGGAATCGGGCAGCGGCAAACCGGCAGCGGCACAACCTATTTCGTGGATGTGCCGGTCGAGGAGAACGGCGACATCGGCCGGTTCAAGGAGTCACTGCGCGGCCTGGACTCCTTCGTCCAGATCGTGCACCTGGCCAATCTCACCGGCATCGCGCGCAGCATCGTCGCCGAGACGGTGGCCATCGTGCGCGGACGCACCCGCACCAGCTTGCACGCGCTCACCCAGCACGCCACCGAGGACCCCGACATCCTGTCGGTCATCGGCACCCTGTCGGCCCGTCGCCTCACCGCGGAAACGCTGCTGCGCCACGCCGCCGAGCAACTGGAGGCCGCGCACGCCGCCGGGTCCGAGGGGGCATACAGCCGCGCCTACCTCGACACCTCCGCGGCGCAGATCGCGGTCATCGAGGCCGTACTCGACGCCGCCACAAGAGCTTTCGATGCGGGCGGGTCCTCCACTGTGCGCAACAGCGTGCACCTGGACCGGCACTGGCGCAACGCCCGCACCCTCGCCTCGCACAATCCGGTCATCTACAAGCCCCGCATCGTCGGCGACTACGTACTCAACGGCACCACACCCGTGCCCGGGTACTACAGGCTGCGCCCTTCGGTCGACGCGGACGCTGCCGCCACGCCCGAACCCGCTGGTGCAGCCGTGGCGACGAGCGGCACGCGATGACCGCCGTCGAGCGGTCGGCACCCTCGGTCACCGCACTCGACCCCGAGTCCGTGAACGGCGCTCGATCGGACTCCAGTCCGGGAGCGCACCCGTCGGCCCGCCCGGAGCGGGACAGCGCACCTGACGCCGGCCTTGGTGAGGTGCGTCGTGGTTCACGACAGCCGCTGACGGTGGACGGTATCCGGGCCGACGTGGCGCCGATCCTCCGGCGGCTGGCCGAGACCGCGCGGCAGCGCGAGATCGATCGCGACTTCGCCTTCGCGGAGGTGCGGGCACTGGCCGAGGCCGGGATCGCGCTGACCGGGATCGCCGTCGCCGAGGGCGGAGCGGGTGGTTCGTTGCGAGAGGTCACCGATCTGGTGATCGAGATCGCGCGGGCCGATTCCAGTGTGGCGCAGGCATTGCGGAGCAGTTTCCTGATCGCGAACCAGGTGGCGGGCAGGCCGGATCTGCCGCATCGGGAGGTGACTCTCGCGCGGTTGCGGAACCGGGATCTGTTCGCGGGCACCAGCAATGAACGCAGCGGCGGCGCGAGCGGGCAGGTCAACGCGACGGCCCGGCGCGACGGTGCGGAATGGGTGATCGACGGCGAGAAGTACTACTCGACCGGCGGGCTCTACGCGAACTGGTTCTCCACGCAGGCGCGCACCGAGGACGGGACCGTGCTGCGGTTCACCGTGCCGGTGGATCGCCCGGGAGTGGAACGCCTCGACGACTTCGACGCCGTAGGACAACGCCTCACCGCCAGTGGCACCACGCGGTTCACCGGCGTGCGGATCACCGACGACGAGGTCACCCCGACCGACGGGAACGAACCGGCCAACCCCTGGCAGGGCTCCTACGCCCAGCTGTACCTGGCTGCCGTCCAGGCGGGGATCGCCGCGCGCGCCCTCGACGACGCCGTCGCCTATGTGCGCGAGAAGGCGCGCCCGATCAAGCACAGCAGCGCGAGCACCAGCGCCGAGGATCCCTACGTCCGCCAGACCGTCGGCGAGATCGCCGCCCGCGCCCAGGCCGCACGGGCTGTGGTGCTGCTCGCCGCCGAAACCCTCGAAGGCGTGCGTGGGCGCACCGGCGAGAACGCCAGGAACGCGGGTGCGGCCGCCGCGGTCGAGATCGCCCAGGCGGGGGTGATCGCGATCGAATCCGCGCTGGCCGCGGCCGAACTCGTCTTCGACGTGGGTGGCGGTTCGATCACCGACCGCGCCCTCGGCTTCGACCGGCACTGGCGCAATGCCCGCACCGCCGCCAATCACAATCCCCGCCAGTGGAAGCAAGCCGTCGCGGGCGCGTTTCACTTGACGGGCGAGCAGCCCCCGACCACCGGCCTCTTCTGAACCACCGAGAGAAAGAACACCTGATGAGCTACGGCCCCTTCGACCGCACCTACACCGCCGCGGAAGACCGCTACGAGAAGGTCCCCTACCGGCGCACCGGGACCTCCGGTCTGGACCTGCCCGCCTTCTCCTTCGGTCTGTGGCAGAAGTTCGGCACCGACTACGCCTTCGCCACCCAGCGCGAGATCATCCTGCACGCCTTCGATCTGGGCATCACCCACTTCGACAACGCCGACCGTTACGGTCCCCCGCACCGCGCCGCGCAGAAGAACTTCGGCCGGGTGCTGGCCAAGGATCTCGCGCCCTACCGCGACGAGATCGTGCTCTCGACCAAGGCGGGCAACGCGATCGGCCCCAGCCCGTACCTGCGCGGTGGCTCGCGCAAGTCGATCCTGAACTCCCTCGAGCACAGCCTGCGTGATCTGGGCACCGACTACGTCGACATCTTCTACCACCACAGCCCCGACCTGAGCACTCCGCTCGAGGAGTCGGTCGGCGCGCTGGTCAGCGCGGTGGAGCAGGGCAAGGCGCTCTACGTCGGCATCTCCAACTACCAGCCCGACCGCACCCACGAGGCCGCCGAACTGCTGCGCCAGGCCGGGGTGCCGCTGCTGATCCACCAGGCCCGCTACTCGATCTACGATCGCCGCCCGGAACAGAACGGCCTGCTCGACACCGCCACCCAGGACGGGTTCGGTGTGATCGTGTACTCGCCGCTGGCCCAGGGTCTGCTCACCGACAAGTACCTCGAGACCATCCCCGAGGGCGCCCGCGCGCAGAACTCCACGTTCCTGTCCCCCGACGTGATCGACGAGACCTACCGGCAGCGCACCGCCGAGCTCAACAAGATCGCCGCGGCCCGCGGTCAGTCGCTGGCCCAGCTGGCGCTGCAGTGGGTGCTGCGCCGCCCCGAGGTGACCTCGGCGCTGATCGGCGCGAGCTCGGTGGCCCAGCTCGACCACAACACCGCCGCGCTGAACTTCCCCGATTTCACCGCCGAGGAACTCGCGCTCATCGAGGAGCACGGCGTCCACGGGACCGGCCTGAAGCTCTGACTCTCCCCCGAACACGACGCCGATGACGTGGCCGAACCCGCCCACGTCATCGGCGTCGTCCGTCTCACCGCACCAGAAGGCGACCACCATGTCCGGATTCCATTTGAACCTGTCCCTGATGACGCCGGGACACTTCCGCAATGCCTGGCGACTCGACCACGCCGATCCCCTCGCCTACCTCGACATCGACTACTTCCGGCGCCTGGCCGAGATCGCCGAGGCCGCCAAGATCGACGCGGTCTTCCTCGGCGACGGACCCGCGCTGCGCGGCGAGATCGAGGAGGCGCCCGGCACCGGTATCGACCCGCTGGTGCTGCTCGGCCATCTGGCCGCGGTGACCGAGAATCTGGGCGTGGTGATCACCTCTTCGACCACCTACAACTCGCCCTACAACCTCGCGCGCCGCTTCCAGGCGCTCGATCACGTGACGAAGGGGCGCGCGGCGGTCAATATCGTCACCACCGGAACTCCCGCCGCCGCAGCGAATTTCGGACTCACCGATCATCCCGACAAGGAAACCCGCTACCGGCGGGCGTGGGAGTTCCTCGACGTGGTCACCCGGCTGTGGGACAGCTGGGAGGCCGACTGGCTGATCGCCGACAAGGCGACGGGCCGCTACGCCGACCCCGACAAGATCCATCGCATCGATCACGAAGGCGAGTTCTTCTCCGTCGCCGGACCGCTGCCGGTGGCGCCGGGACCGCAGGGGCGGCCGGTGGTCGTGCAGGCGGGAGGTTCCGAGGGCGGACTCAAGCTCGCGGGCGATTTCGCCGATGTGGTGTTCACCGTGGCGCAGACGCAGGCCAAGGCTGTCGCGTTCCGCAATGACATCCGTCAGCGCGCCGCGGCCGCCGGTCGTCATCCCGACGACGTGAAGATCTCCCTCGGCGTGGTCGTCCTGGTCGCGGCGACCGAGGAAGAGGCCCGGCGCCGCGAGCAGGAACTCTACGACCAGCTCCCGATCGCCCGCCTCACCACCGCCCTGCTGGGCAACCTCGGCCTGCCCGCCGGCTCGTTCGGCCCCGACGATCCGATCAGCGCCGCCGACCTGCCGGACACCGTGCCCACCGGCGCCTTCTCCACCGGCTTCAGCATCTCCACCCGGGCCCTCATCGCCGAAAGCCCGCGCACCCCACGCGAACTCATCCAGCAGGGCGCGGGCGGCTCCGGCCACCGCCTCCTCGTCGGCTCCGCCGAACAGGTCGCCGACGACCTCACCTCCTGGTTCGCCGCGGGCACCGCCGACGGCTTCACCGTCATGCCCGCCGAAACCGCCGTCGACCTGGAGAATTTCGCCACCCTCGTGGTCCCGATCCTCCAGGAACGCGGCCTCTTCCAGAAGGACTACACCGCCCCGACCTTGCGCGCCCGCTTCGGCCTGCCGTTCCCGGCCGCTCCCGCCACCGCCGACAGCCTGCCCGCCTAGTCCGTGCCCCGGGCGGTGGGGGCGAGCCCCCACCGCCCGCTATGGGGGTGTGGCGCCGTCGTGGCCGGTGGCGGGGCAGTCCTGGGTGCGCACGGGTGGGTGGTCGACGGGTGGGGTGCGGGAGAGCGGGATCAGGGCGATGGCTGCGATCAGGGCGGCGATTCCCATGGCGACCAGGAAGCGCCAGTCGGCGAGCCAGGCGGCGGCCAAGGGGGCGCCCGCGCGGGACAACGCGATGGGGACGGTCATGACCGCGAGGATGCCGGCGAATTGGGGGACGCCGAAGCTGTCGGCGACGATGGAGGGGCGGGCGATCACGCTGGTGCCGTAACCCATACCGAAGGCGACGACGCAGGCCAGGGTCAGCGGGAGTGAGGCGCCCGCGAGCGGGAGGACCAGCAGGCCGATGCCCTGGATGGCGAAGGACGCGCCGGTCACGCTGGTCATGCCGAAGCGGCGGGCCAAGGGTGCCAGGGCGAGGCGGGAGACGATCTGGGCCACGCCGACTGTGATCGGCAGGGCGGCCGCGGTGACCGGTGAATGCCCGACGTCGCGGAAGTAGGTGACCATCATCAGCAGGAACGCCGAGGTCGACCCGCTCTGCGCCACGAAAGACACGACCAGCAGCCAGAATCGGCGATCACGCAGCGCGTCGCCGAGTGCGACACCGGTGCGCTGGGCGACCCGGCTGGTGTGCGCCGCCCGGCCGGGCACCGCCCACAGGTGCGCCGGGACCACGATCACCGCCAGTCCGGCGGCGAGCACCAGCAGCGTTGTCCGCCAACCCAGTTGGGTCTCCAGCCAGCCCGCGAAGAAGTAGTAGAGGCTGGTCGCCAAGCCGACGACGGTGGTCACCGCGACGATGGCCGAATCCCGGTGCTGCGGTTCGGTGGCCACGACGAGGACGGCGAAGGCCGCCTCGTAGGTCGAGGTGGCCAGCGCCAGCCCGATCAGGGTGAACGCCAGGTACAGCTGGGCCAGGGTCTGCGCCTGCGACCACAGCACGACCGCGCCGACGCCGACCATCGAGCCCGCCGTCATCAGGGCGCGGCCGCCGTAGCGGTCGAGCAGATTGCCCACCGGCACCGCCGCGAGCGCACCGACGAGGGTGGAAATCGTGGCGGCGGCGGCGATCTCGGTGCGCGAGACGGACAGCGCCTGCGACATCGGCACCAGCAGGACGGTGAACGCCTGGATCATCGCGCCGTAGCCGACGGTCTGGGTCACCGCGAACACCGCGATCAGCCGGAACCGGCGGGAGCGGTCCGCTCCCGCCGTCAGGACAGGGGTGGCACTGGCTGTGCTCACTCCCCGAGCAGGGGCAGCAGCTGAGATCCCTGGCGCTCGATCTCGCGCAGGTAGGGGGTGTCGGACAGGACGAAGTGGGTGATGCCGAGATCGCGGTACTTGCGCAGCGATTTGGCGACGTCCTCGGCGGAGCCGACCAGCCAGGTGGTGCCCGCGCCACCGCCACCGTACTTGCCCGGCGCGGTGTAGAGGTTGTCGTCGAGCACCTCACCGCGCTCGGCCAGGTCGAGCAGGCGCTGCTGACCGACGGCGGCGCGGCGGCGCGGGTTGGGCGTCTGGCTGTTCTTGGCCATCTCCGCGACCTTGGCGTCGGCATCGGCCCAGGCCTGCTCGGTGGTGTCGCGCACGAAAGTGGTGATGCGCAACCCGAATTCGAGTGGCGCGTGCTCGCGGCCGAGTTCCTCGCTCAGCGCACGCAGCCGCTCGATCCGCTCCCGGACCCCTTCGAGCGGCTCGCCCCAGAACAGTTGCACGTCGGCCTCGGTCGCGGCGACCCGTTCCGCGGCCGCGGACGCGCCACCGAAGTAGAGCGTGGGATGACGGCGGTTCCCGCGCGGCACGATCCGGGGCACGACCGTGGAATCGGTGACCTGGAAGTGCTCGCCACGGTAGGTGACGTTCTCCTCGGTCCACAGCTTGCGCACGAGCTGGAGGAACTCCTTGGTGCGGGCGTAGCGGTCGGCCTGATCGCCCTCGCTGTCACCGTAGGCGCCGAGATCGTCCTTGCCCGAGACGATGTTCACCCGGACCCGGCCGCCGGAGAGATGATCGAGCGTGGCCGCGGCGGAGGCGAAGTTGGCCGGGCGCCAGTATCCCGGCCGGATCGCGATGAGCGGCTCGAAGGTCTCCGTGCGCGCGGCCAGCGAGGCCGCGACGGTGAGCGTGTCGGGCCTGCCCCACCCGGTGCCGAGCAGCGCGCCCTTCCAGCCGTTGTCCTCGAGCGCCTTGGCCTGCACGGTCAAGGTGTCGAGGCTGTTGTGGTCGGCGGTGACGGGCTCACCCCGGTGGCCGGGCGTGACCTGATTGGGGATGTACCAGAGGAATTCGAGACTCATGGGGTGCGGTTTCCGTTTCGGTGGAGATCAGCGGGCCAGCTGGGCGAGCTGGGCGCGGCGGACGTCGGCGGTCTGGCCTTGAACCAGCAGGAACAGGGCGGAGCGGGCGTGCAGTTGCGCGGTGTCGTCCCCGCTGAGGCCGCGTCCGGACCGGCTGATGAGCAGTGCCCTGGTGATGGCCGAAAGTGCTTCGCCGCTGGCCACTTTGGTGGCGAGGCGTTCGTCGAGGCGATGCGGACCGCCGCCCGCCGCGAGGGCCTCGTCGGCGAGCGCGTAGGCGGTGGCGCGGATCTCGGCGACGCGGGGGCGCCAGGTGGCCGCGACGGCGCGCGTCTCGGGCCGATCGCTGCGCTCGAGCTCGGCCAGTACCGTTTCGGCGAGTCCGAAGTGGTGGGCGCGCGCGTCGCTGGCGGTGCCGATGTCGGCGTAGCGGGCTTCGTCGAGGCTCTGGGTGGACAGGACGTTGGCCTCGGACACGAACACCGCGTCCAGGCGCACGCGCGCGGTCCTGCTGCCTCCGACAGCGCCGAGGTCGAGTGGTCCGTCGCTGTGCAGGCCGTCCCCGACCGGAACCAGCGCGGTCACCACGGTGTCGGTGTCGGGTTCGACCGCGGCCACGGTCAGCGCGGCGTTGAGTCCCCAGCCGCTGACCCAGGAGATGGTGCCGTCGAAGAGCCAGCCGTCGGCGGCTTTGCGGGCGGAGATGTAGCGCTCGGGGAAGTGGCGCACATCGCTGACACCGGCGCCGAGCAGCAGTTCACCGCGCAGAATCCGTTCGGCCAGTGGGGAAACCGGGACACCCTGGGCGCGGGCGGCCGCGATACGGCCCGCCAGCGGCGCGTGCTGGGCCCACACCAGCCAGGTGTTGAAGCAGGCCCCGGCGATGGTCTCGTGCACGCGGCGGTCGGTGTCGCGGTCGATCGCGAGACCACCGAATTCCGGTGGTGCCAGATGATTCAGCAGACCGAGTGCGCGGAGTTCGTCGATCCGCTCCGGCGCGACTCCCTCCCGGTCGGTCCGCAGCGCCGCGGGACGCAACACCTCCTCGGCGTACTGCTCGACCCGAGCCACCAGCGAGTCGTCTGCGGCGGTGTTGCGCGCTGTCATCACGTTCCTTCCGAGCCTCCGCGCCGAAGCCGCGGACCACCGACGAAGGCGACCGTCGTCCCGGCCCGGAAATTATCGACCCGGACGGCGACCGAATGCCGTTACCGGCCCGCGCCTTCCACTGCCCGGAACTGCCACGACCTGCGGCGATGCCGGACGCTCGGAAATAAATTCCCGTCGAGCGAGAATTTTCGTGATGACAACCTTGACCCTCCCGTGGCGTCAGGCCGCATAGTCGGTGCCGTGGAGGAGCACCTGACCGTGGGACGCGTGGCCGCATTGGCGGGCGTGAGCGTCCGCACGCTGCATCACTACGACGCGATCGAGCTCGTTCGGCCATCGGCACGAACCGAGGCCGGATACCGGGTCTACTCGCCCGGCGACCTGGAGCGGCTGCGCGAGGTACTCGCCTACCGCCGCCTCGGCTTCGGATTGCGGGAGGTCGCGGCCATGGTCGGCGACCCGTCCATCGACGCGATCACGCACCTGCGCCGACTGCGTGGGCTGCTGTTGGAACGGCGCGATCACACCGATGCCATGGTGGCGGCGATCGACAGGGAACTCGAGGCACGAATGCAGGGAGTCGCGGTGACACCGGCGGAGCAGTTCGAGATGTTCGGCGCCCGGCTGTACGACACGATCGGCGGCGCCTACACCACGACACGGCACACCGACCCGCGGATCGCCGCGCAGATCTGGGCGGCACTCGGTGACGCGCGGACAGTACTGAACATCGGGGCGGGCACGGGGTCCTACGAGCCCTACGACCGCGACGTGACCGCGGTGGAGCCGTCAGCGTACTCACCTTCGACGCGGGCGAGCCCGGATGGCAGGACCGGTTCTGGCTCACCCGCGACTATCTGCCCGAGTTCGGCGACATGCTCGCCGACTTTCCCTCGCTCACCGGAATGGGCGACGCGATCGGCGCGGTCGCGCGGCCGGTGCCCATTCCCTGGGACTGCACCGACGGCTTGTTCGAGGCGTATTGGCGTCGGCCACGGGCCTACCTGGAAGACCATGTGCGCCGGGCGGTGTCGACCTGGACGAGGGTCGGGCCGGAAGCCGAGCATCGGGCGGTGCGAAGCCTCGGTGCGGATCTCGCCTCGGGCCGGTGGGCCGAGCGCAACCACGACCTCGCCGACCTCGATGCCGCGGATCTCGGCCTCCGTCTCCTCACCGCATGACCGGCGAGAGTGGGGCCTAGGCGGCCAGGTTCTGCAATCTGACCTGGCCGCGGGCGACCGTGCGGCCTTCGGCGTCGGTGATGACCACGATCCAGAGTTGCTGGCTGCGGCCGCGGTGGATCGGGGTGGCCTCGCCGGTGAGGACGCCCTCGCGGACGGCGCGCAGGAAGTCGGTGTTGTTGTTGACGCCGACGACCGAGCCGCGGTCGCCGAACCACACGCCCGCGCCGACGCTGGCCAGCGTCTCGATGACGGTGCAGTAGACGCCGCCGTTCTGGATGCCGGCGGGCTGGTGCAACTGCGGGCGCACCTCCCATTCGCCCGCGACCCGGTCGGCGGAGACCTCGGTGAAGCGCAGGCCGATCAGATCGGTGAAGGTGCCCTCACTGGCCTTGGTCATCAGTTCCGGGGTGATGTCGGCCAACGACAGGGAGTTTTCGCTCATAGGTTCCGGTTTACACCATCAGAATTCGCTCGCCGCACCCGGTGACCCGAGAAACGAGCGGCGGGCTCCCTCCAAGGGACGGAGCCCGCCGCGGCATGAATGAGGGGGTCGACCGCAGCCCTCGGGACCTCCGGCTCATCCGTACGCCGAGTTGAGCATAGGTCAGGCTTACCTAAGCAGTCAAGCGGCCCGCTCAATCGAGAACCGCGACGGCCTCGATCTCGACGAGATGATCCGCCGATGCCAGGGCCGCGACACCGATCAGGGTCGCCGGTGCCACCGGGGTCATCCCCAGTGCCACGGCCGCCCGGGAGACCCCGTCCAGGAACTCGGCCATCTTGTCCGGCCGCCAATCGACGACGTACGCGGTCAGTTTCACCACGTCGCCGAAAGAGGCGCCGGCCGCGGCCAGCGCGATGCCGACATTGCGGTAGCACCGCTCGACCTGCGCGGCGAGATCACCCGCGCCGACCATGTTGCCCTCGGCATCCCAGGCGACCTGACCGGCAACGTGAACCGATCGCGATCCGGTCGCGACGGCCACCTGCCGGTAGGTATCGATCGCCGGCAGTCCGGCCGGATTCAGCAATGTGGACCGGACGGTGTATCCGACGGTTCCGCCGCGGGTGGAGTACCGGCTCACCGAGCCGGGGCAGGCGTTGCGCGCGACGGTCGACGGCATGTGCGACTGGACCCAGCGCCACCTCGGCGACATCGAGGAATCGCGGCGGCATTTCGACGCGTGACCCGCGGCACGCCGACCCGCCCCGGCTGGGTTTGCTCAACACGATCGCAATACTTCATGATCTCTGGCATCTCCATCTTTTCGAGGCTTGTGTCGATGTTGAGAGCTCACGATCGGGTCGCCAGTCGACCGGGGGTGGGCGCGGCGAGAGAGGCAAGATTTCGTGAGCAGTAGTCATATTCCCCGCTGGGCCGTGCAGGCGGCGCTGGGCGCGATGGTGGCCGGGGCCGCCGTCGCCGCACCGGTGCAGGCCGAACCGCTGTGGCCCGGCGGTCCCGATGTACCGGGCGTCCCGGCACTCATTCCCGAGCCGGAGCCCGAACCGGTCCTCGCACCCTGCAGCGAGAAGGCACGGGCGTGCCTGCAGCTGTCGACCAACAACGCGTGGCTGATGGACAACGGCGAGACCACCTTCGGCCCGACCCCGATGTCGCACGGCAAGGCGGGCTACGAGACGCCGCCCGGCGTGTTCAAGGTGGCGTTCAAGAAGCCGTTCCACTGGAGCACCCTGCACAACGCGCCGATGGAGTACGCGGTGTTCTTCAACGGTGACATCGCCTACCACATCGGCCCGGTCGAGGCCGAGTCCCACGGGTGCATCCGCCTGACCCCCGAGGGCGCCAAGGCGCACTACGACTGGCTGGAACCGGGCGACATCGTGGAAGTGATTCCGTGAGTTCGGAATAGCTGATCACAGGGAGGCCGGGTCACCGGCCTCCCTTTTTCATCGGACCGATTCGGTCAGTGCGTCGAACAGCCACAGGTGGGCGGCGCCGGAGCTGACCGAGTCGCCGGTGAGGGTGGCGGTGAGGTGCCAGTAGTGGCGGACGGGGCGGTCGGCGCCCGCGGTGTCGCGGAGGAGGCAGCGGCGGAATTCGGGGGTGTCGCGGCGGGCGCGGGCGGTGGCGTGGACTTCGACGTAGTGGTCGAGTTCCGGGCCGGGGCGGGGTGCGTGGCCCGCGGCGACGCGGGGTGCGGCGGTGACGCAGGCGTCGGCGATGTCGAACAGGAGGCGGCGTTCGTCGCGGACGCCCGGCGTGCCACGGTGGCGGATGGTGTCCGACATGGCGGTGGCCAGGGCCGGATTCGTGGCCGCGGCAACGAGTTCCGCGTAGGCGAGCAGGTGCCCGGGGTCGGCGTCGGGGGCCAGTTCGGGGATGTTCATGCCGAGGAAGCCGTCGATCGCCGAGGTCGGCAGCGGGGTGAGCTGGCGGCGCCAGAAGGTGGCGAGCGTGTCGTAGGCGGCGCGCGGGTCGACGACGGCGGCGAGGTGGGTCAGGTGCCGCGCGTGCTGATCCGGTGCGGCCGCTTCGACGGCACGCAGGAGGGCGCGACGGCGGGTCACGGTGTCGAGTTCGGCGTCGAGGGCGGCGCGTTCGGCCGCGATCACCTCCGCGATCGACCGGGTGCCCGCGAGGACCTCGGCGATGGCGGCCAGGCCGATGCCGAACGTGCGGAGGCGGCGCAGCAGGGTCAGCTGCTCGACCGCGGCGGGGTCGAACACGCGGTGGCCGGTGGCGGTGCGGCTGACGGGGAGCAGGCCCTCGTCGCAGTAGAAGCGGATGGTGCGCACCGCGACGCCGGTCCGGTCGGCCAGCGCGCCGATCGTCAAATATGTGTCTCGAGTCACATCCACTGGCACCTCCACCTCGGTGGAGCTCCTACGGTACCGACGAAGCCGAGACGAAGGAGATGTCGACGATGACCGACGAGACCGAGACCATCTGGGGTGCGGTGGCGCACGAGCGGGCCACGCTGGTCGATCTGCTGCGGGAGCTGCCCGAACAGGACTGGGAGCACGCGTCGCTGTGCGAGGGCTGGCGCGTTCGGGATGTGGTGGCGCATCTGGTGCTGGCCACCCGTGTCACCGTCGGTGCGCTGCTGGTGAATCTGGTGCGTGCCCGCGGGAATGTGGACCGGCTCATCCACGACACCGCGGTCCGGCACGCCGACCGCAAACCGACGGCGGCGCTGCTGGCGGAGCTGCGTGCCACGGTCGATTCGCGGGTGATCCCGATCGGGACCACACCCACCGACCGGTTGATGGACCTGCTGGTGCACGGTCAGGACATCGCGGTCCCGCTCGGCATCGAGCGGGTGATGCCGACGACGGCGGCGCTGCTCTCGCTGGAGCGGGTCTGGACGATGGGCGCGCCGTTCCACGCGCGCAGACGGTTGAGTGGCTACGCGCTCAGCGCGACCGACACCGATTGGAGCGCGGGCAGCGGGACGCCGATCACCGGGACCACGGCGGAACTGCTCATGCTCGTCACCGGGCGTACCTCCCCGGACGGGTAGCGCACCGTCTCGGCGAAGCGATGTGCGTGACAAGCGATCCAACCCCGCGATGCGACAACGATCCGCAGCACCGTTGGTTGGTGCCGCGGATCGTTGTCGGTGCGCAAGGGCGCGCCGGTCAGGCGGTGACGGCGGGACGGTCGGCGACCTCCGGTCCCGGAGCATCAGCGGCCTCCGGATCCGGGTGTGCCACCGCGCCCGCCGGAACTCCGCGCAGGAACGCGACCGCCAGCACCGCACCCGCGGCCGAGAGCACCGTGGCGACCCAGGCCGCGGCGTTCAAGCCGTTCGTGAACGCCTCGCGTCCGGCGGCGATCACGGAGTCGGCCAGCTCGGCGGGCAACGACTCAGCCGAACTCAGTGCGCCGGAGAGGGTTTCCGCGCTCGCCCCTTCGGCATCCGACATCCCGGCGCGGTACACCGCGGCACCCACGCTGCCCAGCAGGGCGACGCCCAGTGCGACGCCGAGGTCGCTGGCCGTGCTCTCCACGGCCGAGGCCGCACCGGCCTTCTCCGGCGGTGCCGCGCCGATGACCAGGCCGGGGATCAGCGCCATGGCCGGGGCGATACCCGGGTAGAGGATGTAGAAGCCGACGATGAGCAAGGCCAGACCCGCCTCACTGCCGACCTGGGTGAGCACCAGGTAGCCCAGCGCCGACACCACGAGCCCGGCGGCGATCACGGTGCCGGGACGGACGCGGCGAGCGATGGCCGGGGCGAGGGTGGAGACGATGACCAGCGCGATGGCCGCGGGCAGGATCCACAGTCCGGCCGCCAGCGGGGACTGTGCCGCCACCAGCTGCAGGTACTGGGTGAACAGCAGGTACACCCCGCCCAGGGCGATGGCCGCGAGCATGTACACCGCCAGCGAACCACTGAAGATCCGGTTCGAGAACAGTCGCATGTCGAGCATCGGGTCGCTCAGGCGCAGCTGCCTGCGGACGAAGATCACCGCGAAGCCCACACCGGCGAGCAGAGTGAGCGCCGGTTCGACGGCGAGACCGGTCTCGGCCAGTTTCTTGATGCCGTAGACGAACGGCAGCAGGGCCGCCAGCGACAGCGCGACACTCAGCGGATCGATCCGACCGGCCTGCGGGGCACGGTATTCGGGGATCAGCACGGGCACCGCGAGCACGACCAACGCCATCACCGGCACACCGATCAGCATGGACGCGCCCCACCACAGCGAGGTCAGCATCAGCCCGCCCAGCAGCGGCCCGAGCGCCACACCGGCCGAGACCGACGCCGCCCACAGTCCGATGGCGGTGGCGCGCTGGCGGTCGTCACGGAACATCGTGGTGATCAGCGACAGGGTGGCGGGCATGACCGCCGCCGCACCGAGGCCCATCAGCGCCCGTGCCCCGATCAGCAGTTCGGGACTCGGCGCGAACGCCGCGATGACCGAGGCGACGCCGAACAGCGCGGCGCCGGCCAGCAGCAGGCGACGGCGGCCGAGGCGGTCACCGAGGGTGCCCATGGTGACCAGGAAGCCCGCCATCACGAAGCCGTAGATGTCGTTGATCCAGAGCAACTGGCCACTGCTGGGCGAGAGGTCGGCGGCGATGTAGGGGGTGGCGAGGAACAGCACGGTCATGGTGAGGAACAGCAGCACCGTCGGCAGGAGCAGGACCGCGAGCCCCAGCCATTGGCGGGTGCCTGCCCGCTCGGGGACATCGGTGAACTCGGACATCAGGAGGTTTCCCTTCGAGGACGATTCGAACGAGCACCACCGTGGCGAGAGCGGCTTCGGGAACCCTTCGGGTCGGCTCCAGATCGCCTCGAGCGCCCCGGCGTTTAGGGTGATGACATGCGTTTCGGGGTGCTGGGGCCAGTGGCGGTGTGGACCGACCAGGGACAGCCGGTGCGGGTGCCCGAGCTCAAGGTCAGGGTCCTGCTGGCCGCGCTGCTCGCCGAGCCGGGCCGGATCGTGCCCGCCGACCGGCTCGTCGAGGACCTGTGGGGCGGGGCCGCGCTGCCCGCCAATCCCGCCGGTTCGCTGCAGACCCGGGCCTCGCAGTTGCGCCGGGTCCTCGGTGACGCCGAGCCCGGCGGCCGTGACCTGCTGGTCTCGCGCTCCCCCGGCTATCTGCTCGAGGTCGCCGAGGGCGCGGTGGACGCCCAGCGGTTCCACGATCTGCTCACCCGGGCGCGCGCCACCGACGACACGGCGGCACGGGCGGCGCTGCTGGCCGAGGCGCTGGCGCTGTGGCGGGGTCCGGCACTGGCCGACCTCGCCGATCACGACTTCGCCAGGATCCCCGTCGTGCGCTGGGAGGAACAGCGGCTGACCGCGCTCGAGGAACACGCGCAGGCCAGGATCGCGCTCGGCGAGCACGAACAGGTCGCCGATGAGCTCGGCGCGCTCACCGAGGAACATCCCCTGCGCGAACGGTTGCGGGGCGCGCACATGCTGGCGCTGTATCGGTCGGGCCGTCACGGTGAGGCCCTCGATTCCTATCGGCGGCTGCGCGAGCATCTGGCCGAGGAGCTCGGTCTGGATCCGAGTCCCGAGCTGGCCGCGCTGCATCGCGCTGTGCTGGAACAGGATCCGGCGCTCGGCGCGCCGGTGCGGCCCGCGCCCACCGCGCCGGTGACGCCGCGTCCGAGCCTGCCGGTGCCCGCGACGACGCTGATCGGGCGCGAGGACGATCTGGCCGGGATCGCTGCCCTGATCCGCGCCGAACGGCTGGTGACGCTGACCGGTCCCGGCGGCGTCGGCAAGACCAGGCTGGCCCTGGCCACCGCCGCGGCGCATCCGGCGCGCGACGGTGTGCTGTTCGTCGAACTCGCCGGAGTGTGCGTCGACGACGATCCGGATCTCGCGCTGCCCGCGCTCGCGGAGGTGGTGGCCGCGGCCTTCGACGTGCGCGACGATTCCGCGGGATCGAGCCCGTTCCCGGTGCCCGACAACGGAACTCCGCTGGATCGACTGGCCGAGGCGGTGCGGGCCAAGCAGGTGTTGCTCGTGCTGGACAACGGTGAGCACGTCGCCGACACAGCGGCAGCCCTGGTGTCGCGGCTGCTCGGCGCGGCGGCGGAGTTGCGGGTGCTGGTCACCAGTCAGGTGCCGCTGAACATCGCGGGTGAGCACCTGTGGCCGGTCGCGCCGTTGGCGGTGCCCGAGCCGACGGCCACCGTGGCCGAGGTGGAGAAGTCCGCTGCCGCACGGCTTTTCGTCGAGCGGGTGCGGTCCACCGCGCCGGGGTTCACCGTCACCGACGACAACGCGGCCGCGGTGGCCACCATCCTCGCCCATCTCGACGGTGTGCCGCTGGCCCTGGAGCTGGCGGCCACGCGGGTGCGGACGCTGGGCGTGCACACCCTCGCCGAGCGGATCGAGGACCGGTTCACCCTGCTGTCGGCCGGATACCGGGACGCGCCGGATCGGCAGCGCACCCTGCGCGCGGTGATCGACTGGAGCTGGGAGCTGCTCGACGACGCCGAACGCGCTGTGCTGCGGCGCCTTTCGGCCCACGCCGACGGCGCGACCCTGGAATCGGCCGAGGCGGTCGTCACGGGTGACGACATCGCGCGCACCGAGGTCGCGGAGCTGCTGGCTCGCCTGGTCGACCGGTCGCTGATCATCGCGCCCGGCGCCGAGGTCCGCCCGCGCTACCGGTTGCTGAAATCGGTCGGCGCCTACGGTCTGGACCGGCTGCGCGACAGCGACGAGGAGTCCGGGACCCGACTACGTCATCTCGCCTACTACCTCGACTTCGCCCAGCGGGCCGACCAGCAGGTGCGCACCGCCGATCAGCGGCGCTGGCTGGCCCGGCTCGACGCCGAATCCGCCGATCTGCGCCGCGCGCTCGAAACCGCCCGTGCCGCGGGACGATCCGATGACGCGGTGCGCCTGGTCAACGCGCTGGCCTGGTACTGGGTGCTGCGCGGGCGGCTGGCCGAGGGCATCCGGTCGATCGGCATCGCGCTGGCGGTGCCCGGCGGGGCGGACGCGACCGCGCGGCGGATCGCGCTGCTGTGGCGCAGCGCGCTCGAGCTCGGCCGTGGCAGTGCTCCCGAGACCCTGCCCGCCTTCGTCGACCGGCCCGGACAGGCGGAACTGCGTGCCCGCTGGTACCTCGCGCACGCGCACACCGGCTTCACCCCGATCGCGGGCATGGACACCGCCACCGCGCTGCGCGAGGCCTTCACCGAGCTGGGCGACGACTGGGGCATCGCGGCGGCCTCGGCCTCGCTGGCCCGCGACGCGTTCGGCCGCGGCGACCTGGCCGCCCTGTGCGAGCACGCCGAACGCAGCCGGGAACTGTTCGCCCGCATCGGCGATCGCTGGGGGCAGGGTATCGCCGGATATCTGCTCGGCAGTCATGCCGAGGTCACCGGCGACCTCGACGCCGCCCGCGAGCACCACCGGGCCGCCCTGAGCACCGCCGAGGAGCTCGGCCTGTGGACCGAGGTCGGTGAGCGCCTCACCTCGCTCGGCCGGATCGCGCTGCTGCGTGGCGAACTCGAACACAGCACCGAACTGCACGAGCGGGCCCGCCGGATCGCCGTCGACCAGGGACATCTGGTCGGCGAGGAATCCGCGGTCCTGGGGCTGGGCCTGGTCGCCCGACGCCGTGGCGACCTGGCGGCCGCCCGCGAGCACCTGGGTGCATGGCTGGACTGGCACCTGCGGGCCGGATCGCATTTCGGCGCCGCGCTGATCCTGGCCGAGCTCGGCTTCACCGCCGAACTGGCCGGTGCGCCGGACGAGGCCGAGCAGTGGCAGCGGCGCGGGCTCGAGGCCGCCCTCCGCACCGGCGACCCCCGCGCCCACGCGCTGGCGCTGGAGGGGCTGGCCGGTGCCCGCTCACTGGCCGGGCACACCGCCCACGCCGCCCGATTGCTCGGCGCCGCCGACGCCCTGCGCCGCGGCACCGGGGCGCCACTGCCCGACGCCGAACGCGGTGACGTCGACCGGATCGAGGCCCGCGTCCTCGCCGACCTCGGTCCCGACCGGTTCACCGCCGAGTTCGCCTCGGGCCGCGACGCCGACCCGACGACGCTGACCGACGTACTCGGTCCCTCCGAGCGCATCGGGCCGCCCGCCGTCACTGACGCACCCTGACCGGATGCCGCCGACGCCCCTTGCGCCGCGGCGCGGGTGTGCCACTACCCACAGCCGAACGCGACGTTGTCGACCGGATCGAGGCCCGCGTCCTCGCCGACCTCGATCCCCGACCGGTTCACTGCCGAGATCGCCTCGGGCCACAATGCCGACCCACAACGGTGTCCGAGGTACCCGACCCCAGTGGGCGAGCCGGCCTGGGCGCCGTCGGCGACGTGCTCCGAGAGAACCGGAAGCGCCGACCCACCGACCATGGCCGAGGTCCTCGACTCCACCGGGCGCACCGATCCGGCCGGCGTTTCCAGGCCCGATGATCGCGGCCGCCGGTCGCCTCCAGGAGACCTCGAGCCCGTCCTGAGTCGATCCGAAGGCCATCCGGTCACGGTGGAGCCATGAATCACACTGTGACCGACAGCCCCGATCCCTCGGTGACCGAACACGTTCGCCGGTACCTCGCCTCCGGTGGACGCGACGGCTATCTCGAGGGCGGCACCACCAATCTCGTCATCACCACCGTCGGGCGGCGGACCGGACTGCGGCGGCGGACCGGACTGTTCTTCGGCCGCGATGGCGACCGGCTCGTCCTGGTGGCCTCCGGCTCGGTGCCGGGACGGCCCGAACTGCCGCAGTGGTACCGGAATCTGCTCGTCACGCCCGAGGCCGATGTGCAGGTCAGGGCCGAGTACTTCCCGGTGCGCGCCCGGGTGGCGCACGGCGCGGAGTACCAGCGGCTCTGGCAGCTGATGCTCGCGCAGGCACCCGTCTACCGGCACTACGCGCGACTGGCCGTCCAGCCGATTCCGGTCGTCGTGCTCGAACGCATCGAGGAGCAGCAGTGAGCAGCCGTACCCGCGCCCAGGTCCACACCTTCGCCGACATCAAGCCCGATTTCGACGCCATCGTCGGCTCGATCAACTACGCCACCATGACCACCGTCGACGCCGCGGGCCGCCCACGATCGCGGGTGCTGATCCCGGTCTGGGAGACCGGCACCGACGCACCGATCGGCTGGCTCGGCACCTACCGGACCCCGGTGAAAGAGGCACACATCGCGGGCAACCCGCACGTGACGTTCTCCTACTGGAGTCCGGCGCAGAACACCGTCGCCGTCGACACCGTGGCCGCGTGGACCGACGACCCCGAGGAGCGCGCCCACGTGTGGGACCTGTACCGCCACGGCAGCCCGCCCGGCGCGGGATACGACCCCGGCCAGTTCTGGCGCGGACCCGATGACCCCGAGTTCCAGGTGCTGCGCCTGGCACCGTGGCGCATCCAGGTGCTACGCCGCCGCGACCTCGTCACCGGAGTCCCCGCGCGGATCTGGCGCAGCCAGCGGGCTTGACAGACCGCGCCGCGGACCCGAACAACGAGGTGATCGTTAGTTTCAGGCGGAATTGAAAACAAAGAACAAATCCAGAAGTGTGAAATAAGGGCTTGCCACAACATGACAACGGCGTTATGTTACCTGCGTCACAGCTGATATCGGCTCGTGACAAACCTTCATCATCCAGGCAAGGAGATGCATTATGGGCTCGCTGAACGAGCTGCTGACGGCGGCGATCGCGGGACTCGGTTCCGTCGTGGAAGGCGACGGCCTGCTCGCCGTGTTCCTCGGTTCGGTCGAAGCGTTCTTCCCCTGAACCGATACCGGCTTCGGCACCACCGGCTCGGATTTCGAGCCTGATTCACCTATCACCTCAGGAGTACGACAATGGGATCTCTCTACGAATTGCTGGCCGAAGGCGCCGGGAGTCTGAACGATATCGGCACCCCGATCATCCAGGCGCTCATCACCCTCAGTGGCGGCAGCCCCACCCCCGGCAAGTAGTCCCACCGCACGCGGCGGGGGCGGGCCACAGCCCGGCCCGCTCCCGCCGCGCAGCCCGAGAGGTCGGCAGGCTCGCACCACCCATGAGAAATGATCTACTCCGCGCCGCCGTGGCGGCCGTGTGCGCCGTCGCGCTCGCCGCGACCCCACTGCTCGGCGCGACCGCCGCGGCCGCGCCCGGCGCGCGACTGGTGAGCCAGGTGCCCGTCGGCGGCCAGTTCGTCGACATCGGCGTCTACTCCCCCGCCATGGATCGCACGATCACCCTGCGGGTCATGCGACCGGTCGACACCGCGACTCCCGCGCCGACGCTGTATCTGCTCAATGGCGCGGGCGGCGGCGAGGATTCGGCCAACTGGCCTGGTCAGACCGATGCCGCGCGGTTCTTCGCGGACAAAGGCGTCAATGTCGTCATTCCGATGGAGGGCGCCTTCAGCTACTACACCGACTGGCGTTCGGCCGACGAGGGCCTGGCGAAGAACCTCGAGAACAACGGCCGCAACAGCTGGACGACCTTCCTCACCGAGGAACTACCGCCGGTGATCGACGCGGCCTTCGCCACGACCGGGGTCAACGCGCTGGCGGGGATCTCCATGGCGGGCACCTCGGTGCTCGATCTGGCCATCCAGGCGCCGTCGCTGTACCGCAGTGTCGCCTCCTACAGCGGGTGCGCGATGACCAGTGATCCACTCGGTCAGGCGTTCGTGTCCACGGTGGTCCGCCTCGGCGGTGGGAATGCCGAGAACATGTGGGGTCCGCTCGACGGTGACGGCTGGCGGGAACGCGATCCCTATCTGCAGGCGCATCGACTGCCCGATATTCCGATGTACATCTCCAGCGGTTCCGGACTTCCCGGACTCCACGACACACTCGCCAATCCGCGCGTACACATTTCCGGAAAGAACGCCGATCAAATTCTGTTCAATCAGATGCTCGTCGGCGGCGGTATCGAAGCGGTGACAATGTATTGCACGGCGAGTTTGGCGCAGCGTACGCGAGAACTCGGTCGCACGAACATCACCTACAATATCCGGCCCACCGGAACCCATTCCTGGGGTTATTGGGAGGACGATCTACATTCCTCCTGGCCGATGCTGTCAGCGGCGCTGGGGCTATGAGTAGAACACAGACCGGCGAGCTCCGGGTCGGATCCGAACGATTGCATGCGCGCGATGCGGTGTTCGTCTACGACGAGACCGACCGGCACCTGTCCAGCATCGTCGCGGCGTACTTCGCCGACGCCTCGAACAGCGCTCCGCTGTCCACCGACGAGGTGGTGGCCTGGACACGGGCCCGCGTCGGTCACGCGGCGCTGTTCCATCGGACGCTGCGGCGCGTGCCGCTGGATCTGGATCTGCCGTCCTGGGTACCCGACCCGACGATGTCGGTGCGCGAGCACGTGACCCTGGTGCCGGACGTGCGGACCTGGGACGACGCGCGGGCCCGGATCGCCGAGATCACCTCGGCGCGCATCGATCCGACCCGGCCGCCCTGGGAGCTCCAGGTCATGGACGGGGTCGACGGGGTGCCGTCGATGCCGGGCCCGACCACCCTCGTGGTGCTGAAGTTCCATCACAGCGTCGGCGACGGTGTCGCGACCCGCGCGCTCGAGCAGCGGATGTTCGGCACCGATCCCGCGCCGATCATCCGATTCGAGGAGGCCGGAACGCTGTCGACCGCGGTGCGGACCGTCGGCGCGATCGTCGCCCAGCCCGTCCGATTCGTCGCGGGTCTGCGGCGCGCGCGAACGGCGAAGGCGCAGCTGGCAGCCTCGGTCGCGGCGGGCGCGATCCACCAACCCGACGCGGTGCGACCGGCCACCCGGTTCAATCGCGACATCCGCTCGGTGCTCACGTTCCACCTCGTGCCGATCCCGATGGCGGAGGTGCTCGCGGCCAAAGCCGCGGCGCCGCAACGGGTCACGATCAACGATCTGCTGCTGACCACGGTCGCCGGCGCGTTGGCCGCCTACCTGGCCGACCACGACGAGACGCCCGAGAGCTCGCTCGCCGCGATGGTGCCGATGTCGATGCGCGGTGTGGCGGACTGGGATTCGGCGAATCGGCTGAGTCAGATGGTCGTCGATCTGCACACCGACATCGCCGATCCACTCGCCCGCTTGGCCGCGATCAAACAGTCCGCGGGCAGGGCCAAACAGCGCACCGCCGATCCGGTGGTGCTGCGCGCGGACCGCTTGGTGGAGACCGCGCCGGCGCTGCTGCTGCGGGCCGCGGGATGGGCACGGGCGCAACGGCGTTTCGACGGCGCGGACACGGTACCGCTGTGCAACACCACGATCAGCAATGTGCCACCGGTAACCGACGAACTCGTGTTCTGCGGCATGCCGATCCGGCGGGCCGTCGGCGCGCTGCCGATTCTGGACGGCGACGGCCTGCGCCATCTGATCACGTCACAGGGCGAGGAGATCGTCCTCGCGTTCACCACCAGCGCCGCGATGATGCCGGACCCGGAGCACTACGGCGAGCTGCTGCTGCGCTCGTTCCGCACGCTGGCCGCCGCGCTCGCCGCCCAGGGTGTCGCGGCGCGGGCCGGTTCCTGACGGATTCAGCGTTGCAGGCAGCTGGTGCGGCGCACCGGAAGGCCGCGTTCCTCGAACGCGCTGAGCAGCAGCTGACCGCGCCGGGCGCCCGCGGTGCTGTCGGCACGGGCCAGATCGGGCACATAGGTGGCCGCACCGACCACCGATTCGCCGACCAGCGACCAGAAGCGGCGCGCGGACAACCCCGAGCAGCGGGTGAGCACCGACTGCAGCGGGATCAGCGCCGAGGCGCAGCGCTGGGCCAGCCAGACCGCCATGGCCGCCTCGCACGGCAGTGTGGCGGTGCCGGGCTCGCCCGCTTCCGGATCACCCTCGACGACGCGAATCGTGGTGTCGGACAGGCCTGCCCAGTCGATGCCGCCGTCGTTGTCGTGGTGGATCCACAGGTTGTCGCAGCCGGGATCCCAGGTCTGGGCGGCCATCACGAACAGCGCGGTCGAACGGCCGACCACCGAGTGGATCAGCGCGGTCGCGACCACCTCGGCGGCCACCTCGTTGTTGATCATCTCCGCGGCGTGGCGGCGGTACATGAGCTCGACCCGCCCCTCGGAGAGCCCATTGGGCACGTGCCACCAGCGGCGTTTCCCCTGTCCGGACATCGCCGCCACGGCATAGACTCGCGGATGTTCCGGTTGCAGCGCTTGCAGCCGTGCGCAGGCGCGGTCGAAAGCCACGACGGCGTAGCGGGACAGGGTGGTGACGGGCTCGGACATCGAACCTCCTCGGACGTTTGCGGGGTGTTCCGTGACGATGCTGTCTCGGAACATAGGTTAGGCTTACCAGACTTAACAAGTCGTGTCCGTTTTCCAGGCAGGAGATCTTCGTCGCTGTGAGCCATCCCGGCGCCGTCAGACGTCGTCGTCTGTCCGGACTTCTCCTACTCCTGGTACTGCTCGCGGTCCTGGTCGTCGCCAGCGTCGCGATCGGCACGCGCGCACTGTCGCCAGGGACGGTCTACGACGCGCTCGCGCACGCCCTCGGCTGTCCGGGCGGACCGTTCGAATGCCCCGCGCAGTCCACCGCCGAGGAAATCGTGCGTGAGCTGCGGCTCCCGCGCACCGCGCTGGCCCTGATCGCGGGCATGGCGCTGGGTGTCGCGGGCGCACTCATCCAGGGGTATACCCGCAATCCGCTCGCTGATGCCGGTCTGCTCGGATTGAACGCGGGCGCGGCCTTTCTCGCGGCGCTGAGCATGTTCGCGCTGGGATTCACCCAGCCCGAGCAGTACATCTGGTTCGCCTTCGCCGGCTCGGCGATCGCGGGCGCGATCGTGTTCGGTGTCTCATCGATCGGCGGCGGCAAGGCCAGTCCGCTGAGCCTGGTACTCGCCGGTGCGGCGGTCACCACCTTCCTGCAGGCGATGACGAACGCGATCGTGCTGGTCGACAACGCGGCGCTGGACACCTATCGGTTCTGGGTGGTCGGCGCGGTCAGCGGACGCGATGCCGAGGTGTTCTGGGAGGTCCTGCCATTCCTGGTGGTCGGCATGGGCATGGCGCTGGCGGCCGCGCCCGGGCTGAACCTGCTGAGCCTGGGTGACGACGTCGCCCGCGGGCTCGGCGTCGACGTCGGCCGCACCCGCGCGTTCGGCCTGGTCACCATCGTGCTGCTCAGCGGCGGCGCGACCGCGGCCATCGGGCCGATCGCGTTCCTCGGCCTGGTCGTGCCGCACATCGCCCGCACCATCACCGGACCCGACAACCGGTGGCTGATCCCCTACTCCGCCCTGATCGGCGGCGTGCTGCTGCTGGCCGCCGACATCGCGGGCCGGGTGGTCGCACGACCGGGTGAGCTCCAGGTCGGGGTGATGCTCGCCGCGATCGGCGCGCCCTTCTTCATCGCGCTGGTGCGCCGCAAGAAACTGGTGACGGTGTGACGACCAAGACCGATCCGACCGTCCTGCACACCGTGCGCCCCGCGCTGCGGCTCGGGCCCGCCTCCTTCGTGCTGCGGCCGAAGATGCTGGCACTGGTCCTCGCGCTCGCCGCCGGCGTGTTCCTGTTGTTCTGCCTCGACATCGCCGTCGGCGACACCCACATCCCGATCGGGCGGGTGCTCGACGTGCTCGGCGGTGGCGGCAGTCGTTCGCAGCGCTTCATCATCCTGGAATCCCGCTTGCCACGGGCGCTGACCGCGGTGGTCGTCGGCGCGGCGCTCGGCCTGTCGGGCGCGCTGATGCAATCGATCCTGCACAACCCACTGGCCGGGCCCGACATTCTCGGCATCACCAGCGGCGCGAGCCTGGGCGCTGTCGCGGTGCTGGTGGGCACCGGCGGTGCGACGACGGGGCTCATCGCCACGGTGGGCACGCCGCTGGCCGCGCTGGCCGGTGGCCTGTTCACCGCGGCGGCCATCTATGTCCTGGCCTGGGGTCGCGGGCACGGCGGGGAACTCGGGGTCACCGGGTTCCGGCTGGTCCTGATCGGTATCGGCGTGAACGCGCTGATGGTGTCGGGGATCAGCTGGCTGCTCACCCAGGCCACGCTCACCGACGCCACCCGCGCCCAGGTGTGGCTGACCGGTTCACTGAACTCGGCCGACACCGCCAAGGTGATTCCCGCGATCATCGCCCTGGTCGTGGTCGCGGTGGTCTCGCTCGCCTCGGCCCGCACGCTCGCCGCGCTGCGCCTCGGTGAGGAAACGACCAGAGTATTGGGTGTGCGGATCCAGTCGCAGCAGGCGCTGCTCATCGGTTCGGCGGTGGTGGCGGCCTCGGTCGCGACCGCCGCGGTCGGGCCGGTCGGGTTCGTCGCGCTGGCGGCGCCGCAGATCGCGCGGATGGCGCTGCGCACGCCCGGCGAACCGCTCATCGCCTCGGCGCTCATGGGCGCGGCGCTGGTCACCGCCGCCGACATCATCTCGCGCACGATCGTGCCGGTCGACCTGCCCGCCGGCATCATCACCGCCGCGCTCGGCGGGCCGTTCCTGCTCTACCTCCTCGTCCGGATGAATCGGAAAGCCACACTGTGAAGCCCGAACCCAGCCCCGTCCACCGCCTCGCCGCCGACGCCGTCTCGCTCGGCTACGGCGAGCGCGTGATCGTCGACGACCTCAGCCTCGACATCACCACCGGCGTGGTCACCACGGTGATCGGACCCAACGGCTGCGGCAAGTCGACCCTGCTCAAAGCACTGGGCCGACTGTTGCGGCCGCGCGCCGGGCAGGTCGTCCTCGACGGCAAGGCGATCTCGTCGATGAAGACCAAGGACGTGGCGCGGGTGGTCGGCATGCTGCCGCAGACCCCGGTCGCGCCCGAGGGGCTGACCGTGGCGGACCTGGTCGCGCGCGGACGTCATCCGCATCAGACCTGGCTGCGCCAGTGGTCGGCCGACGACGAGACCGAGGTCGCCGCGGCGCTCACCCAGACCGGCATCGCCGATCTGGCCGACCGCACCCTCGACGAACTCTCCGGCGGCCAGCGCCAGCGCGCCTGGATCTCGATGGCGCTGGCCCAGGGCACCGACATCCTGCTGCTCGACGAGCCGACCACCTACCTCGACCTCGCCCACTCGCTCGAGGTCCTCGATCTGGTCGACCGGCTGCACGCCGACTACGGCCGCACCGTGGTGATGGTGCTGCACGATCTCAACCTCGCCATCCGCTACAGCGACGAGCTGATCGTGATGTCCGAGGGCCGGATCGTCGCCCAGGGCAAGCCCGCCCAGGTCGTCACCGCGCAGCTGCTGCGCGAGGTGTTCGGGCTCGATGCCACGGTGCTCACCGATCCGGTCTCGGGGCGGCCGATGATCGTCCCGATCGGCACCAGGCACGTGCACGGCGCGGACGGGTATGACGAATGACACACCAGCAAACACCCCGTTACGACAATCTGTAGTACGCATCTTTGTCGTTGAGTCCGTAAAATCGGGGAATGGCAGGACTCGGCGAACTCGAAAAAGCGGTCATGGACCAGTTGTGGTCGACCGACGAACCGCAGACGGTGCGGCAGGTCCACGAAGCACTGGCCACGCGGCGTGAGCTCGCGTACACGACGGTGATGACGGTGCTGCAGCGGCTGGCGAAGAAGAATCTGGTGGTGCAACGACGCGACGATCGCGCGCATCGATACGCACCGGTCCACACCCGCGACGAACTGGTCGCGAGCCTGATGTTCGACGCGTTGCAGCAGGCCGACGCGGCAGGCAGCAGGACGGCGGCACTGGTCCACTTCGTCGAACAGGTCGGCAAGGACGAAGCCGACGCACTGCGGGAGGCGCTGGCCAAACTCGAAGCCGATGAGCAGAACAGTTAGACTCCTGGCGGCTCTCACAACGACGTGAGCGCCCCCGGTCCCACAACGCAGTGAGCAGAGTCGATGAACGCAACCGCGGCAGTCTTCGCAGCACTCGCCTTGCTTCTCGCCGGGCCGGTGCCCGCACTGCTCAGCCGGGCGAAGTGGGTCCACCGTGTGCCCCGCGCCGCCCTCGTGCTCTGGCAGGCGATCGCGCTCGCCGCCGTGCTCAGCGCCTTCGGATCCGGCCTGGCCATCGCCAGCCTGCTCCTGGTTCCCGGCCCCGACGGTAGGCCGACCACCTCACCCACCCGCGAGATCGACGCGCTCGGTCTGCCGCTGTGGACGGTGTACGTCCTGGTCTTCGCGCTGACGCTGATGGTCGGCGCGCGCCTGATGTTCTCGATCGTGCGGGTCGGTATCCACACCCGGCGCCGCCGCTCCCGCCATCGCATGCTCGTCGACCTGCTCGACCAGAGCGGGCCGACGCGCCGCGCCGCCGACATCCGCGTGCTGGCCGCCACCGAGCCCATCGCCTACTGCCTGCCCGGTCTGCGCCAGCGCGTCGTACTCAGCGAAGGCACCCTGACCAGCCTCGAAGAGGCCGAGGTCACCGCCATCGTCAGCCATGAACGCTCGCATCTGCGCGCCCGGCACGATCTCGTGCTCGAGGCGTTCACCGCCGTGCACGAGGCCTTTCCGCGGGTGGTGCGCAGCCAGGCCGCGCTCGGCTCGGTGAAACTGCTCATCGAACTGCTCGCCGACGACTCCGCGGTGAAGGTGACCGGCCCGAAGCCGCTGGCCCGCGCGCTGGTCGCCTGCGCGAAGTCGACCGCGCCGCAGGGCGCGCTCGCCGCGGGCGGACCGAGCACCCTGATCCGGATACAGCGCCTCGCGGGCACCACCGGAGACGTGAGAGTCGCCACCGCCGCCTACCTCGGCTCGGTCGCGATTCTCGTCGTGCCGACCCTCGCGGTCGCCCTGCCGTGGCTGCAGGAGCTGCGGCGGCTGTTCAACGGTTGACCTGGCGATCAGCCGCCCCCACCGACACCGCCCCGATCCGGTCCGCCGGGGGCATCGCCGCTCGGTTCCCGTGCCACGCCGCGACAGCCGGACCCGTACATCTGACCAGCTTGTTTACCCACCCGAGCGCAATCACGCCTATCCTGGGAGATCGGTCCTTCCTGCTGGGCCGCACCCCGTCCACGCCGTGAGCGTCTTCGGGTAATCGGCGCCGGTGATCTTCCAGCGCGATTCGCAGCCCAACGAAAGGCCACCTTGTCCAACTCTGCCGTGTCCAACTCTTCGCGTCCCGACCCGACCTTCGCCGAGCTCGGCCTGCCCGTCGCACTGGTGCAGACCCTGCGCAACGCCGGTATCGAGAAGCCCTTCCCCATCCAGGCCGCCACCATCGGCGACGCCCTCGCCGGGCGTGACGTGCTCGGCCGCGGTCCGACCGGCTCGGGCAAGACTCTCGCCTTCGGCCTGCCGATGCTGACCCGACTGGCCGGCTCCCCGTCCAAGCCCGGCCGCCCGCGCGGCCTCGTACTCGTGCCGACCCGCGAACTGGCCTCCCAGATCGAGCGCTCGCTCGACGAGGCCGCCCTCGCGGTGGGCCTGCGCGTGGCCTCCGTCGTCGGCGGTGCGCCGATCAAGCGCCAGGCCGACCGGCTCGCACGCGGTGTCGACCTGCTCATCGCCACCCCCGGCCGCCTCGACGACCTGATCAAGCAGCGCTCCGCCGACCTGTCGGAGGTGTCGATCGTCGCCCTCGACGAGGCCGACCACATGGCCGACATGGGCTTCCTGCCCCAGGTCACCCGCCTGCTCGACCGCACCCCGAAGAACGGCCAGCGCCTGCTGTTCTCGGCCACCCTCGACGGTGACGTCGACAAGCTGGTCAAGCGCTACATGCACGACCCGGTGACCCACTCCACCGCGCCGCCCGAGGCCTCGGTGTCGACCATGTCGCACCACCTGCTCTACGTGCGCGACAAGAACGTCAAGCGCACCGTCGCCACCGAGATCGCCGCGCGCGATGGCCTGACCATCATGTTCGTGCGCACCAAGCACGGCGCCGACCGCCTGGCCAAGCAGCTGCGCGGGGCCGGTGTCGACGCGGGCTCGCTGCACGGCGGCAAGGCGCAGAACAACCGCACCCGCACGCTGGCGGCATTCGCCGACGGATCGGTGCCGGTGCTGGTCACCACCGATGTCGCCGCGCGCGGCATCCACATCGACGGCGTCTCGCTGGTCGTGCACTTCGACCCGCCCGCCGAACACAAGGCCTACCTGCACCGTGCGGGCCGCACCGCGCGCGCCGGCGAGGACGGTGTCGTGGTCACCCTCGTCACCGACGAGGAGCGCAAGGAGGTCGCCGCGATGACCCGCAAGGCGGGCGTGCGGACCGACGGCGTCGACGTGCGCCCGGGCGACCGGAAGCTGGTGGAGATCACCGGTGCCCGCAAGCCCAGCGGCATCGCGCTGGCCGCACCGGCCGCGCCCGCCCAGCCCGTGTCGAACCGGACCTCGGCCGGCGGCGGCAGCCGTTCGCGGCGTCCCCGCTCCGGCGGTGCGGCGTCGTCGGAGGCCGCCGCGGGTCACAGCCGGGGCGGCGCACCGCGCCGGGAACGCCCGACCGGCGAGTCGCGCACCCGCAAGCCCGCGGGCACCGGCGGACACGCCCGTAGCGGCGACACGCCGACGAATTCGCGTCGTCGCGCCGCGCGTCCGGCCGCTCCCGCGACCCGGCGCAACCGCTCGGCTAACTGAGCAGAAACCCAATCACCGCGTGGCCGAACCGATTACGGTTCGGCCACGCGGCGTTTTCACCGGCCCGTTGCCTCGACACGACCCGGCCGGTGTGTGTTTCCCGGCGCCGCGCGATCCGGCTGACACACTGACTCGGTGACCAACCATCCGATCGCCGCCATCGTGTGCGCGCTGATCGCGTCGCTGTTGTTCGCCGTGGCGGCGGTGGCACAGCAGCGGGCCGCCGCCGCGGTGCCGGAGGGCACCGCGCTGATGGGCACGCTGCTGCGGAGCCCGCGATGGTGGGCCGGGATCGGCGGGGACGCCGGTGGGTACGCCATGCAGGTCGTCGCGCTGGCCTTCGGCGCGGTGCTGGTGGTGCAGCCGATCCTGGTGAGCGCGCTGGTGTTCGCCCTGCCGCTCTCGGCGTGGCTCAACGGTCAGCGGATCACTGCCCGCGCGGCGACGACCGCCGCGATCCTGTGCGCCGCGCTGGCACTGTTCCTGATCGTGGGCAACCCGACCGCGGGCGAGGACACCGCGCCCTTTCGAGAGTGGTTGGTGCCCTTGGCGATTCTGCTCGGCATCATCGCCGTCGTGACGCTCGTCGGCCTGCTGATCACCGATCGGTCCGGGCAGGCGCTCGCACTCGGTCTCGCCGGGGGCGCGCTGTTCGGGCTCGCGGCCGCGCTCACCGACCGGGTGGTGACCCTGTTCGGCGACGGCCTCGGCGCGGTACTGAGCGGCTGGCAGACCTGGGCGCTGGTGGCGGCGGGTTTGCTCGGCCTGTATCTGCAGCAGCGTGCCTTCCAGGTAGGGCCGCTGTCGGCCTCGCTGCCCGCCGTGACGATCGCCGAACCGCTGGCCGCCGCCTTCCTCGGGCTGACCGCGCTCGGCGAGCATTTGCGCACCGACGGGGCGGGTCTGTTCATCGTGGCGGTCTGCGTGGTGGTGATGTGCGTGGCGACCGTGGCACTGTGCCGGACCAGCGCCGTCGCGCGGACCGGGGCCGACGAGCGGGTGCGCTGAAGTGTTGCGCACCGGGCCCCGCACAGGGCTATCATCAATCAAGTGCGATTTCTTCCGGGACCCCAGCCGCCGTATGACCTGACCTACGACGACCTCTTTCTCGTCCCGAACCGGACCGATGTGGCGTCCCGGTTCGACGTGGATCTGGCCACCGTCGACGGGTCCGGCACCACCATCCCCCTCGTGGTCGCGAACATGACCGCCGTCGCGGGCAAGCGGATGGCCGAGACCGTCGCCCGGCGCGGCGGCATCGTGGTGCTCCCCCAGGATCTGCCCATCCCCGCGGCCGCCGACACCATCGCGTTCGTCAAGAGCCGCTCGCTCACCGCTGACACCCCCGTCACCCTCGACCCCGACCGTTCGGTGTCCGACGCGGTGGCGCTGATGCACAAGCGCGCGCACGGCGCGGTCGTGGTCGTCGAGGGCGGCAAGCCCGTCGGTGTGGTCACCGAGGCCGCCTGCGCCGATGTCGACCGGTTCGCGCGCCTGCGCGAGGTGGCCTTCACCGATTTCGTGCAGGTCTCCGTCGACGCGTCCCCGCGCGACATCTTCGACCGGCTCGCCGAGGCACACGCCCAGCTCGCCGTCCTCACCCACGACGACGGCACCCTGGCCGGCGTGCTCACCCGCACCGGCGCCATCCGCACCGGCATCTACACCCCCGCCGTCGACGCGCAGGGCAAGCTGCGCGTGGCCGCCGCGGTCGGCATCAACGGTGACGTGGCCGCCAAGGCGAAGGCCCTCGCCGAGGCGGGCGCCGACGTGCTCGTCCTCGACACCGCGCACGGCCACCAGACCAAGATGCTCGAATCCCTGCGCACCGTCGCCGATCTCGGCCTCGGCCTGCCCCTGGTGGCGGGCAACGTGGTCTCCGCCGAAGGCACCCGTGACCTGGCCGCGGCGGGCGCCACCATCATCAAGGTCGGTGTCGGCCCCGGCGCCATGTGCACCACCCGCATGATGACCGGCGTCGGCCGCCCGCAGTTCTCCGCGGTGGCCGAATGTGCCGCCGCGGCACAGGAACTCGGCGTGCACGTGTGGGCCGACGGTGGCGTGCGGCACCCGCGTGACGTGGCTCTGGCGCTGGCCGCCGGCGCGTCGAACGTGATGATCGGTTCCTGGTTCGCCGGGACCTACGAGTCCCCCGGCGACCTGCGCGTCGACCGCGACGGCAACAAGTACAAGGAGAGCTTCGGCATGGCCTCCAAGCGGGCCGTGGCCGCGCGCACCGCCGCCGACAGCGGCTTCGACCGGGCCCGCAAGGCACTGTTCGAGGAGGGCATCTCCAGCTCCCGGATGCGCCTGGACCCCGAGCGCCCCGGTGTCGAGGACCTGATCGACCACATCTGCTCCGGCGTGCGCAGCTCGTGCACCTACGCGGGTGCCCGCTCGCTGCCGGAGTTCCACGAGCGGGCCGTGCTCGGCGTGCAGTCGGCGGCCGGTTTCGCCGAGGGCCGTCCGCTGCCCAGCGGCTGGTGATCGCGAGCCGGTTCCGTGGCCACGGTCACGGAACCGGCTCCGCGCCGCTGACGCATCATCGGTGGGGACCTATTACTATGGGATTGCCGATCTCGGCATGTGCTTTCTTCCCCACTCGAAAGGATCCAGTTGTCACCCGCGTCCAAGGGCGCCACACAGGAGGGCTCCTCTACGGAGCCGGGTGACAAACCCGGCGTCCTCGTCCTCCTTTTCGCAGCGTCCGTTCGATCCTCTGGTTTCCCTGCGGCACCCCCCGGGCGGTGCTGAGGATGTCCATCGTGCTGACAGTGCTCAGCCTCCTCGGGTTCATCGCCCTCACTCTCGGTACCGCGCTCTTCGTCGCCGCCGAGTTCTCCCTCACCGCGCTGGAGCGCAGCACCGTCGAGGCCGCGGCCCGCGACGGTGACACCCGGTCCCGGCTGGTCAGACAGGCCCACCGCACCCTGTCGTTCCAGCTCTCCGGCGCCCAGCTCGGCATCACCATCACCACCCTGATCACCGGCTTCATCGCCGAACCCGTGCTGGCCAGGCTGCTGCGTCCGCTGCTGAGCGGCATCGGCCTGAGCGAGGGCGCCACCCACGGCATCGCGCTCGCGCTCGCCCTGATCATCGCCACCTCGCTGTCGATGATCTACGGCGAACTGGTGCCCAAGAACATCGCCATCGCCAAGCCGATGGGCACCGCCCGGCTCACCGCGGGCCCGATGGTCGGGTTCTCGACGCTGTTCAAGTGGCTGATCCACTTCCTCAACGGCTCGGCGAACTGGGTGGTCCGCCGCCTCGGCGTCGAACCCACCGAGGAACTGCGTTCGGCCCGCTCCCCGCAGGAACTCGGTTCGCTGGTGCGTACTTCGGCCCAGCGCGGTGCCATGGACCAGCGCACCGCGCAGGTGATGGACCGTTCGCTGGAGTTCGGCGAGCGCAGCGCCGAGGACCTGATGACACCGCGCGTGAAGGTCGAATCGCTCAATCGCGACGACACCATCGCCGACCTCATCGCCGCCTCGGCGCGCACCGGCTACTCCCGGTTCCCGGTGATCGACGGCGATCTCGACAACGCGCTCGGCGTCGTGCACATCAAGCAGGCGTTCACCCATCCGGCGCATCTGCGCAAGCAGATGCCGCTGAGCAATCTCGCCGTGGCGGTGCCGATCGTGCCCGCCAGCCTGGACGGCGACGAGGTGATGGAACGCGTGCGTGCCGACGGCATGCAGGTGGCGCTGGTCGTCGACGAGTACGGCGGCACCGCGGGCATGGTGACCATGGAGGACCTGATCGAGGAGATCCTCGGCGACGTCCGCGACGAGCACGACGAGGAGGAACGCGAAGTGCGGCGGGTCTCCGACGGCTGGGACTGCTCGGGCCTGCTGCGCATCGACGAGGTCTCGCGCGCGACCGGTTACGACGCGCCCGAGGGCGAATACGAAACCCTCGGTGGGCTCGTACTCACGCAGCTGGGCCGGATTCCGGCCACCGGCGACGAGGCGATCCTGCCCGACTCACTCGGTTCCGGCGGCGGCTGGATCGCCCGGGTGGAACGGATGGACGGGCGGCGCATCGACCGGATCAGGTTGATCCCGGTCGACGCGGCGCACCTGGCAGCACGGGAGCACGCACATGGGTGACCTGTTCGGAATCGTGCTGACGGTGGTGTTGCTCGCGGGCAACGCGTTCTTCGTCGGCGCCGAGTTCGCGTTGATCTCGGCGCGGCGCGACCGGCTCGAGGCGCTGGTCGCCCAGGGCAAGAAGAAGGCGCAGGCGGTGATCGAGGCGGGTGAGAACCTGTCGATCATGCTGGCCGCGGCCCAGCTGGGCATCACCATCTGTTCGATCCTGCTCGGCCGGGTCGGCGAACCCGCGATCGCGCATCTGATCGAGCGCCCGTTCGAGCTGCTCGGCCTGCCCGATCAGTTGCTGCATCCGGTCGGCTTCACCCTGGCGCTGACGCTGGTGGTGATCCTGCACATCCTGCTCGGCGAGATGGTCCCCAAGAACATCGCGCTGGCCGGTCCGGAGCGGTGCGCGCTGCTGCTGGTGCCGATCCATCTCATGTGGTTGCGGGTCGCGCGGCCGCTCATCGCGCTGTACAACCTGGCGGCGAACATGACGCTGCGGATGCTCAAGATCGAGCCCAAGGACGAGCTCGACGCGACGGTCTCCACGGTGGAGCTGGCCGAGATGATCGGTGAGTCCCGCTCCGAGGGGCTGCTCGACGAGGAGGAGCACCGCAGGCTCACCCAGGCGCTCGGCACCTCCGAGCGGATCGTCGGTGACGTGATGGTGCCGCTGGCCCAGGCACGGTCGGTGCCGTTGCGCGGCAACGGAACCACCCTCGGTGACATCGAGGCCGCCGTCGCCGAGACCGGGTTCTCCCGGTACCCGGTGCGGGCCACCGACGGATCGCTGGTCGGCTATCTGCACGTCAAGGACGTGCTCGACAAGGTGGCCGACGACACCGCCGGACCGGACACCCTGATCCCGCGCACCGACATCCGGCCGCTGCCCACCGTGAGCACCGGAACCACGCTCTACGAGGCGCTGGCCCGGTTGCGCCGCACCAGCAGTCATCTGGGGCGGGTGGTGGACAGTCGCGGCAACACGGTCGGTGTGGTCGCGCTGGAGGACCTGGTCGAGGAGTTCGTCGGTACGGTGCGCGACGGCACCCACCGCCTCGCCGAATAGATCCGCAGCCACCGGGCGCCCCGCGATGTGGGGCGCCCGGTGGTGAGGTCACCCACCATCGCTTGCCGCCGGGTGCCCCCGGTGACAGGCTGGAATCAGCGCCCGGAGAGCGGGCGACCGGACGAGGGGTGCCGTACCCGGAGTGCGACAAGACGGCCCGAGGAGGGCTGTCATGTCGTGGATGCTGCTCATCGTGTCCGGGTTGCTCGAGGCCGTGTGGGCCACCGCGCTGGGTAAGTCCGAGGGCTTCACCCAGGCCGGGCCGACCGTGGTGTTCTTCGCCGCGCTCGCGGCCAGCATGACCGGTCTGGCCTTCGCGATGCGCGATCTCCCCGTCGGCACCGCCTACGCGGTCTGGGTCGGGATCGGGGCCGTCCTCACCGTGGCCTACGCCATGGCCACCGGCGAAGAGCCCGTCGCGATACTCAAGATCGCGTTCCTCACGATGATCGTCACGGGCGTCGTCGGCCTGAAACTCGCCCACTGACGGCCACTCCGGCAGGGCGGGGGCGCGCGACTACTTCAGTGCCAGCGCGCCGCCCGCCCCGCCCACGTCGACGATCTTCCAGTCCGCGCCCGCGTCGACGGTGACGGCGTAGTGCACGGTGGTTCGCGTGCTGTCGGCGTTCTGCGCGCTGGTGGACCGCACGTCGACGTAGACGTCGACCTGGTAGGTCTGCGCCGACCGCGACGACACCTTGGCGCTGGACGCCGATCCCTCGGAGGTCCACTGCATCGGGACGAGGATGTCCTTCAGTTTCGGTGCGGTGGCGTCGAATTTGGCGGCGAGTTCGGTGCTGGTGCCCGCTTTGAGCCGGGCGACCCAGGCGTCGACGTCCTGGTAGTCCACCCGGGACGCGCCGATGGCGTAGTCGGTGGCGAGCTGTTCGGCCCGCCGGTCGGCCGCGGCGGCCTGCTCGACCGTCTGCACCTCGGCACGGGCGTTCCACCACAGCACGCCGAAGCACACTCCGGCCAGGACGCCGAGGACGGCCAGTGCGCCCGTCAGCACGGTCGACAACGGAAGTGTCAGTTGCCTTGGTGGCGTGCCGGTTTCGGCCTTCGACAGCTCGACCGATTCGGCATCCGTGCTGTCTTCGGTGGACAGGGTCCGCATGTACTTCCTCGCTATTCGACAGTGATCCGTAGGTGCAGCGCGCCCGCGGGTGAGCTCGCGGCCGCCGCCGACCCGATCAGGGCGCTCAGGTCCAGCTGGGGCACGGCGGCGGTCGCGGCATCGGCGAGCGGTTGCAGCGCGGGCGCGAGCGGCGCGAGTTCGGGGCCTGCCCGATCGACCCATTCCGTCAGCTCGTCGAGGAACGGGACGAGACCGTGGCCTTCGGTGTACATCCGCGGGGCGTCACCGGTGATGACGAGCCGCTGCACCGCTTCGGCGATCTCCTCGACCCGCTGGCCGAATTCGGTGAAACGCGGTGCGGCGGCGGCGAAGGACGGACCGGTCCAGGCCATGTCGGGGGTGATCCGCTCCAGATCCGCGAGCAGGCTGCCGAGCACCGCCGAGCGGCTCATCAGCATGGCGGCGACGAGATCGGTCGACCGTGCCATGCGCGGCACCAGTTCCTCGGTGCCGCGCAGCGCGGTCTCGACGGTGGCGAGCAGCCGCTCGAGGACCTCGGGGTCGAGCTGTTCCATCGCGGCGGTGACGAGCCGGGCGACCTCCGGGATGGACAGCGGTGCGCGGATCTTCTCCCCCGTCAGCGTCTGCCCGTCGCGCACGAAGGGGCCGCTGACCGAGCTCGGCGCGAACACGACATAGGGCTCGCCGAGACCGGACAGCGCTTCGATGAACACTGTGCTGTCGAGCGGGACCTCGTAGCGGGAGTCGATCGTGAACGCCACCTCGACGCTGTCGCGGTCGCGCCGAACACCGGTGACCGAACCGACTTCGACACCACGCAACAGAATCGGCGAACCGGGTTGCAGCCCAGCGGTATCGGGCAACCGGAGGGTGGCGGCGACGTGCTCGCGTAGTGGGTCGTAGCGCACCACACCGAAGGTCAGGTAGCTGACGCCGATCAGGGTGATGACCACGATGCCGAGCAGCGAGAACAGCGGCCCGGGCTTCATCGCACCGCCCCGATCATCCGCAGCGCGTCCACGATCGACGCCACCTGATCGTCGGTGCTCGGCGGACCATCCGGGCTCGTGGTGACGGTGGCACCGACGATGTTCACCTTCGGACCGCGTTCGACGAACGGGATGATCCGGTCGCGGATCAGCGCGACCAGCGCGTTGAGGTTCGACGGCTGCGACAGGTCGAGCGGGCGCCCGGTGAGCGCCAGCGGCACGAACGCCTTGGCCGCCGCGTCACCGGAGGCCGCGAGCGGGGCGAGCCACGCCAACGAGTGCGCCACACCGCCGAGCGCGCCGAGCACCCCGACCACATCGACGATGGAGGCGACCGCCGCGGACGCCTGCGCCACACCGGGTTCGGTCAGCAGTTCGGTGAGCCGTTCCCGCCTGACCTCGACGGTGTCGACCGTCGTGACCATGCTGTCGAGGAAGGCGTCGACGGTGTGCAGGTTCGCGGCGAGGTCCTTGGCGTCGGCACCGATCACCTGTGCGATGCGGCGGGTCTCGGCGGGATCGGCGGGTAGGACCGCGTTGAACTGGTCGACGATGTCCTGGAAGCGGGTGATCGCGCCGCCTTGGACCAGGGTGGAGAATCCGGCCAGGGTGTCCTCGATCTGGGTCGCCGGTTTCGTTTGCGCCCTGGGGATCACGGCCCCGGCACTCAGGCTAGGGGCCTGGCTCGTCGCCGTGGATGTCAACTCGATGTGGATGTCTCCCAGCACCGTGTTCTGCCGCAGCTGCGCGACCGTGTCGGTCCGCAGTGCCACGGATTCGGTGATGTCGGTGGTGACGACCACGTAGCCGCCCGTGTCACCGTCGACCACCGAGACGTCGGAGACCGTGCCGACGCGAACGCCGTCGGCCATCACCTTCGCCCTGGCGGGCAAGTTGAGCGCGTTCGCGAATTCGATCCGCACCGGATACGTCGGGCCGCCGACGCCGGTGCCCGGCACCGGAACCGACGACGGGTCGAAGGCACAACCCGTCGCCGACAACGCGATCACCACGGCGGCGGCCGCCGATCGCCAACCGATCCTGTTCCTCATCGAGCTCCCACCAATCCGAATACCAAGCGCGAGAGCGGAATCCGTGGCATCTCACCGGGTGCGCACTCCGGCGGACCGGCGAGTGCGCACAGCTGCGCCGCGATCTCCGGCGGCACCGCGACTTCGGGTGCGGCGTAAACGATTCCACGTCCCGGGTCGACGACGGTCTGTGCTGCCGCGGCCAGGACGGGAACCTTGACGGCGATGTCGCGCAGCGTGTCCACGTTCTCCCGCAGCAGCCGGATCAGCGGCACCGAGGCGTCGAGCACACGGAAGATCGGGTCGCCGAACATCGAGGTGATCTCGTTGAGCATCGGCAGCACCCGCTGGAACCCGTCGATGATCTCGACGGTGCGGTTGAACAGTTCGTTGTTCACCTGGTCGAGCACGGTGGCCAGCCGGGTCAGCATGAGCCGGATGTCGCCCCACCGCGCCGCGACACTGCCCGAGACCGCGCCGAGCGAGTCGATGATGCCGCCCAGGTGCGCGACCGCGGCATCGGGGCTGTCCAGCAGCGCGGCGGCATCGATGATCGCCGCGTTGACACCGGGACCGGTGCCCGCCGTGGCACTGTCTAGCGCGGCCAGCCCGCGGCGAAGGGCATCGCGGCCGCCGGACTCGGGGCCGAGTATCTGATTCGCCAGTCCGGCGACGGCGTCCAGGGTCTGGGTCACGCTCTTGGGCGTGAGTGTCGCGGTGAGGCAACCGTTCTCGTCGCGTCGCCGCTCGGGATCGCGACCGGGCAGCACCGCCAGTTCACGGTCGGCGACGACGGTGTCGGACACGGTGACCGCGGCGGCGTCGTCGGGGACGGGGTGACGTTCGTCGACGGTGAAGTCGACGCGCACCGCCGCGCCCCTCGGGTCGATCGCGGTGATCTCGCCGACGTTCATTCCGCGCAGCGTCACGTGATTGCCCACGTAGAGGCCGATGCTGTCGGGCAGCATCGCGCAATAACTCTTGGTGGCCACCGGCGGACGCAGCACCAGCAGATAGGCAGCGACCGTCACCACCGCGATCGCCGCGGTGGCGACCAGGGAGACGAAACCTCGGGACGAGACCAGGCGGCGCAGCATCAGCACACCCGCCCCGGGACCGGAATGCACACGGCGACTTCCTGTTCCGACTGATCGACGACCACCTCGCCGGAGACCGGAACCAGCTGGGTCAGCTGCTGGGACAGCCCGTGCACCCCGTCGATGACGGGCTGCAGCCGGTCGCCGAGCGCGATGAGTTCGGGAACGGCGTCGGCCAGCTTCTGTGCCAGCGGACGCAGGCTCTCCTCCCAGGCGGGTTGGACACCGGCGAGGCGGCTCACCACACGATCGAGTTGCTCCACCGCGACACGTACCTCGTTCTGTTTGTCGGCCAGCACGGTTTCGAGCAGCGAGATCTTCTCGACGAGTCGACCCAGTTCGCCACGGGCCAGGTCGACGGCGCCCAGCTGCTCGTCGGCGATCGCGATGGCCTTGGCGACATCGGCACGCTGCCGTTCGAGCGCGGTGACGAACTGACCGATCCCGTCCACGGTCTCGCGGATGCCGTCCGGGCTCGCGGTGATCGAGGTGCTCAGTGCCTCGAGGTTCTCGCGCAACCGGTCGCCGTCGATCGCCCGCACCGGTTCGACGGCGTCCTGGAAGGCCTGGGAGAGGTTGTAGGGCAGGCGAACCCGGTCCGCGGGGATGGGAGTGCGGCCCAGCGGGCCGGTGCCCGCGGGGATCAGCGCCACATAGTGCCCGCCGACGATGGTGAGCATCCGGATGTCGAGGCCGGATTCGGCGCCGACGAAGACGTCGTTGTCGACGGTGAAGGTCATCTCGACGTCGTCGTCGGTGAGCTCGAGTTCGGTCACCTTGCCGACGGGCACTCCGGCCAGGCGCACGTCGTCGCCGACCCGCACCGACTGCGCCTCGGGCAGCAACGCGGTGTAGGAGGTCTTCCCGAACGGCACCGCGTACAGCGCGCCCACGGCGATCAAGGCGCCGGCCAGGACGACGATGCCGACCAATCCGACCCGTAACTCGCTGCGCCGCACCGCTTCCGCGCCCCGGTTCCCACCGAATCCGCGCAGGACGTCGAGCACTGCGCTCAGCCTCGACATACCGACACCTGCTGTCCGGCGAACAGGATCGCGACGGGTGCCGGAACCTCGGCTTCGCCCTTCGCACAGGTCTTCTCGACCTCGGCGCCGGTGGGTGGCAGTGCGGCGCGCAGGCTCGCGAGCAGCGAGGGCAGCTTGCCCAGGATCTCGGCCACGGCGGCCGGATCCGGCACGGCCAGCCGGAGCAGGTTCGCCAGGTCGGGGTTCTCGTCCTCGGTCAGCCCGAAGGTCGCCAGCAGCGAGTCGACCGGGCCGAGGACCGGCGGCGCGGTCATGGCGAAGTCGATCAGCCCCTCGACCTTGATCTGCAGGGAGGTGAAGACATCGGCCAGCTTCGAGAGCAGGGTCACCAGATGCTGGGACCGGCCGCCGAGCGAGTCGGAGATGCCGGCGAGATTGGTGATCATGGTGGTGATCACCGCCTGCCGATCGGCCACGTACCCGCTCAAGGTGCCGATCGCGGCGAGGGCGGGGCCGATTCCGGCGCCGTCGCCCTCGATCACGGCGAGCAGGCTGGTGGTGAACTGGTTCAGCGCCTCGGGCGAGAGCGTGGCCAGCACCGGCTTCAACCCGTTGAACAGCGCGGTCACATCGAAGGAGGGGATGGTGCGGTCGGTGCCGATCGTGGCGCCCGCCGGGGTCCTGCCGGTCGGCGTGTCCGCCTGCTGCAGATCGACGTAGCGCTGGCCGGTCAGGTTCTGATAGCGGATCGCCAGGCGTGAGTTGTCGTACACCGAGGACTCGGTGCGCAGCGAGAACCCGACGACGGCCTCGGAGCCGCGCAGCGAGATGTCCTTCACCTTGCCGACCTGGACACCGTAGAGCCGGATGTCGTCACCGGTCTTCAGCCCGTTCACATCGGTGAACACGGCGCGATAGTCCACGGTGTCACCCGCCACCGGCCGCTGGATGGCGGTGGCGACCAGGAAGAGCACGGCGATCATCGCCGCGGCGAAAAGTCCCAACCGCCAGGCGGATCCACCCACCGAGGTCATCGCGGAATCACCTGCCCACCGAGCAGCGGGATCATCGGGACCGGCGCGATTCGCAGATCGACGTCGACGTTGAGCACGGGCCCCGCGTCCGTGTCGGTCATGGCCGAGCGCAGGTTCGCGATCAGCGCGGCGAGATCGGCGCTGCTGCGCTGTGGATCGGGCACCGCGTTCGCCACTGCCCACAGCAGCGGCACAGCCATCGCGGCGTAGGCCGGGAGCTGTTCGCCCGCATGGTTCATCGTGTTCTCCAGGGCGGGAAACAGCTGCTCGACGATCATTTCCACGGTGGCGTCGAACTGGGGCCGGTTGGAGCGCAGGGCCTCGATGCGATGGACCCGGTCGATCACGTCGATGGTGGCACCGGCGAACGGCGCCGCACCGCTGACCGCGGAGCTGAGCTGCTCCAGCTGGAACGACGGCGGCAGCGTCTGGTTGTCGGCGACCACGCGCGCCGTGACCACCATCGCCTGCAGCAGCGGGGTGAAGGCGCGCACATCGGTCGCGAGCTGGTCGAGGACGTCGGTGAGGCGCGCGGTCAGTGTCCGATCACCCAGCCGGGACAGGCTGCGCAGCAGGTTGCCCATCGTCGCGTCGACCGCGTCGGCGGCCCTGGCCCCGGTCAGGTCGATGACGGACCCGGCCCGCAACGGCGCTCCCCCGCTCCCCGGCCGGAGCTGGATCTCGCTGATACCGAACAGGTTCGAGGTGGCGTAGTCGACCCGCATACTGGCGTCGATACCGTCGAGCTGGGATCGGTCGACGGCCAAGGTGATCGCCTGGGTACCGAGTTCGACCGCGGCGATCTCGGTCACCTCGCCGACGAGCACACCGTCGGCACGCACCCTGGTCCCGACGACGATGCCGTCCCCGAGACGCTCGGTGCGCAAGACGATCTCGGTGCCCTCGGCGTCGTCACCGGAGCTCACGACCCGCCAACCCAGCACACTCGCGGCGAGGACGACCACTGCGACCGCACCCGCCACCAGCGCGGTGCGCTGCCCGATCGCCACCCCCGGCAATCCGTAATTCGGCATCCCTACCCCGTGAAATCGATGGCGGCGTTGAATCCCCACAACGCGATGGACAACAACATGTCGACGGCGATGATCGCGACGAAGCTCGCGCGCACCGCGCGCCCGGAGGCGATGCCGACGCCCTGCGGGCCACCGGCGGCGAAGAAGCCGTAGTAGCACTGGATCAGGATCACCACCGTCGCGAAGATCGCGACCTTCACCACCGCGGCGACCACGTCGAACCCGGTGACGAACTGGAAGAAGTAGTGGTCGTAGACGCCCGCGGACTGGCCGTGCACCAGCGTGATCACCGCCCGGCAGGACAGATACGACAGGATCAGCCCGATCAGGAACGTCGGCACGATCGCGATGGCGCCCGCGATCACGCGGGTGGTCACCACGAACGGGATCGAGCGCAGGCCGAGCGCCTCGATGGCGTCGATCTCCTCCGAGATCCGCATGGATCCGATCTCGGCGGTCATCCGGCAGCCCGCCTGGGCGGCGAAGCCGATGGCCGCGGCGATCGGTGCCAGCTCGCGGGTGGTGGCGTAGGCCGAGACCAGGCCGGTGACCGGGCCCATGCCGAGCATGTTCAAGGTGGCGAACGATTCCACCGCCACCGAACCGCCCATGGCCAGGCCGAGCACGATCATCATCGGCACCGTGCCACCGCCGACGATCACCGAACCGCTGCCCCAGGTCATGCCCGAGATCGAGCGCATCGTCTCGGCCCGGTAGCGGCGCAGGGTCAGCGGAATCGCCGCGAGCGCCTGCCACACGAAACCCAGGGCGAATCCGAGGTTTTCGAGCGGGCGGGTGATTCCGCCGCCGCGCACCCACCGGTTCGCCCGGCCCAGCCCCCACGGGGCATACGACGAACTCATGCCAGCCTCGTCGGCAGGAACATGGCGCTCACCTGGGTGATCGCCAGATTGACGACCACGATGCAGACCACCGAGAGCACCACCGAGGCATTCACCGCGTCGGCGACACCGCGCGGTCCGCCCTTGGCCTCGAGCCCGCGCTGGCAGGCGATCACCACCACGAGGAATCCGAAGATCATCGCCTTCGTCAGCGAGATCCACACATCGGCGAGGGTGGTGAAGGAACCGAAGGTGGCCCAGTAGCTGCCCGGCGTGACGTTCTGGCCGCCGATGGCCACCAGGTACCCGGCCAGCACGCCGACGAAGATGATCAGGATGTTGAGCAGTGGCGCCACCAGCACCATCGCGATCATGCGCGGGATCACCAGCCGGTGCACCGGGCTGATGCCCATGGTGTGCAGCGCGTCGATCTCCTCGCGGATCGTGCGGGCGCCGAGATCGGCGGCGATGGCCGAGGCGCCGGCCCCGCCGAGCAGGAAGCCGGTCGCCATGGGCGCGCCCTGCTTGATCACGCCCAGGCCGCCGGTGGCGCCGAGCAGCGAGTCGGCGCCGAGGGTCTGGATCAGATTCCCGACCTGCACCGAGACGATCACCCCGAAGGGCACGGCCATCAGAATCGCGGGAATCGCCGTCACCGTCACCAGACGCCAAGCCTGGGTGAGGATCTCGCGCCACTGCAGCGTGCGGCCGAGGAGGTCGGTGCACGCGCCGATCACCGCGGAACAGGCCAGCACGACCGCGCGACCCAGGGTGCGGACGGCCGAGCCGAGCGTGTCGATGAAGTTGCGCCCGATCAGGCGGGGCAGTCCGGGGACCGTTTCGCGCACCGGTCGCGGCGCAATGGTCGGTGATTCCCCGGGGAGGTACTCCGCCAATGCCGTGGTGCCTTCCCTCGAAAACCCACCCGGAAATTGTGATCCGGGCCATAACTGTGAACCGGGTTCCGAATCTATGGAAGTGCGTCAGGTGTTGTCACTGCACGATGTCGAGAACGTGCCGGTACCGATTTGTCTCCAAGAACTAATCGCGACCCTTTTCGACTGCTATTGAGCAATCGAATCCAAACGGTCAACTGACCAGTTCACGAAAATTGTGCGGCGCGCTGGTTTGCGGTCACAATCTGGCAATGTCACCCGCGCGCCCGCTCAGCCTCGATACACCGCTCATCAGTCGGACCATGCCCCGGCTGGCGGGGATGGCGACCGAGCTGCTCGACGCCGGGCTCGCCCAGATACCCGGAACCGAGCAGTTGCCGCCCGGTCATTTCGCCGAGGATGTCGCGCCCTCCATCGTCGCGATGGTGGCGGCGGTCCTGCGGGCGATCGACGAGCAACGCGATCTCGGCTCCGACGAGATCGCGGCCCTCGTGGTGCCGGTGATCGAACGCCAAGCCGAGGAGCGCATCCCCCTCCGGATGGCGTTCAAGGCCCTGTTCGGCGGGGTGCACCGGCTCTGGCAGGAGATCGCCGAGCAGGCCGAACCCGAGGACATGGCCGATCTCATCAGTCTGACCGGGCTGCTGCTCGGGCTCCTCGAACAGCTCAACATCATCATGGCCGAGACCCATGCCGACGTCGTCCAGTCGATCTTCGGCACCGAGCGAGAAGCTCGTCGCGAACTGTCGTCGGCGCTGCTGCACGGCGGCGCGGCCGAGGAGCTGGCGATCCGCGCCGACATCACCCTCGCCGACGAATACGACCTGCTGGCGGTCCAGGTTCCGGCCGGTCACCGCCGTGTTCCGCTCGCCGACAACGCCATCGCCCGCCGACGCGTCCGGCTCGCCACCGAAATGCTCGACGACATGTCGGGACTGAGTCCCCTGCACACCTTCGACGGCACGACCGGATACGTCCTGCTCCCGCCGCCCGCCGACGGGACCGACGCGGTACGCCACGGGCGCCTGGCCGAGGAGATGACGCGCCAGCTCGACACCCAGGTCGTGGTGATCGAATTCCACACCGTGGCGCGCTCACGGCTGCCCGAGGCCGTCAAGCAGATCACCGAGCTGTCCGAGCTGGCGGTGAGCATCGGCAAACCGGCCGGTACCTACACCCTCGACGACCTGATGCTCGAGTATCAGCTCACCCGCCCCGGGCCCGCGCGCGACCGGCTCGCGACCAGGATCACGCCGCTGCTGGAGCATCCCCATCTGTTCGAGGCGCTGCAGGCCCACATCCGCTTCGGCTGGGATCGCAAGCGCGCCGCCGCCGCGGTGCACCTGCATCCGAACAGCTTCAGCTATCGACTCCGTCGCGTCGCGGATCTGACCGGCTTCGACCCCTCCGATCCCTATGATTCACGAATGCTCGCCGCCGCCTTGACGGTCTATGAGCTCTTTCCGCCGGACAAGGTGCCGGACACCGAATGATCGCCTGAGTTATTCGTTCCCGAACACAAATTCGGGCGGCATCGTTCTCTTCGATGTGCAGTGACAAGACGGATTTCCCAACTCGATACTTGTCCTTCGACCACATCGAGAGCAGGGCATTGCCGCGCCGGGAAATCGACGACGGCGGGATCCCTGTGCCCGAACAGCAAAGGCGCTGACATGATCTCGTCGTCCGATCACGATTCCGTGGGTTCCCCGCCGCTGCGGCGTACCGATTTCCCCGGTGGGAGTCTGCGCTCCCGCGCGGTGTCGGCAGGGTTGCGCTGCACCGTCAAACCCGTCATCGCGCTGTGGACACGTACGCCGGGCCTGCGGTGGCCCTATCACCTCGCCGACTGGTTCGGCCGTCCACTGAGCGCGGCGCGCGGTGTCACCCGTTCGGCGGTCGCCCTTCCCTCCTGTGCCGCGGTGCTGACCCGCCCCACCGAACGCGACCCCGCTCGCTTCATCGTCTACCTGCACGGTGGCGGCTTCCTGGTCGGCGGCACCCATCTGCACCGGCAGATGACGAGTCGCTTCGCCGCCGAACTCGGCGCCGAGGTACTCGCCGTCACCTACCGCAAACTGCCGCTGCACAGCATCGCGACCTCCGTCGCCGACAGCGTCGACGGCTACCGGTACGCGCTCGAGCGTGGTGCGCGCCCCGAGAACATCACGATCATGGGCGATTCCGCGGGCGGATACCTGACCTTCATGACCGCGATCGAGATCCGCAGGCAGGGACTGCCCATGCCGGCCGCCCTCGTGGCGATGTCGCCGCTCACCGACTGGGACCTCCCGGATCACACCGGCGGCTCCTGCGCGGTGTTCCCCCGCTCGGCCCGGACCATGTTCCGCGCGTTCGCCCTGCGCGCCGCGCAAGCCGAACCGCTGGAGTCGCCCGCGCACTGCGACCTCGCCGGACTGCCGCCGACCCTGATCCAGGCAGGCACCGCCGAACTGCTCTATCCCGACGCCGTCGCGATGGCGCAGCACCTCGCCGACCAGGGTGTGGCCTGCGAACTGCAGACCTGGGCCGGGCAGGTGCATGTCTTCCAGGCCGCCGCGTCACTGACGCCCGAGGCGGCCGCCGCGGTCGCCGAGATCAGCCGATTCCTCGACCGCACCCTCGGCGCCCTGGACGCACGCCGAACAGCTTGACCCGCACCACGATTCGAAGGAGACAAGTGTCCGACGCGACCACGGTCCTGCTCACCGAACTCGGCGGCGAGCCCGCCGACGTCATCCGGCGACTCACCCCGGAGGAGGCGGTGACCGTGCTGACCCTCTATCTGTCGACGAAACAGAAGCGGCGCCGAGACCTCGACACCGCCATCGACGACATCCTCGGCGTGCTCCCACGGCTCGTGCGAATTCCCGCCCGCAAGATCATGTTCGGAAAGTAGCGCCATGACCGACCTACTCACTCGCAGCCAGCTCCGGATGCTCGCCCAGACCCTGAATGTCGAGCCGGCGATGATCGAGAGCCTGGCCCGGCTCGGCGCGCAGGATCTGCGCGCACTGCGGGAACGGATCTCCGAACTGCTCTTCGACGCCGACGAGCCCGTCTTCGCGCGACTGTCCACCCTGGCACCGCTGGTCCCCAACACCCTGGTGACGAAGGTCGTCGCCACCGTGGTTCCGCCCGAGGTGGGTGGCCGGGCGGGCGGCGCGCTCGGTCTGGCCCACCCCAACCGGGTGGCCGACGTCCTGTCCGCCTTGCCCGCGCAGTACCTCGCCGACGCGGCACCACACCTCGATCCACGGACCATCGGCGCGCTGGCCCCGCTGCTGTCGGGCACCACCCTCATCCCCACCGCGATCGAGCTGCTGCGGCGCCGGGACTACACCACGGCGAATCGATTCATCGAGCACGCCACCGATGCGCTGATCGACGATCTGGAGCGGGGCATCGACGACGACATCGGCCTGCTGCGCGCGGTGTCGGTCACCCCGGACACCGACCGCCTCAATGCCGTTCTCGCCCGGATTCCCGCTGCGCGGCAGACCGCCGTTCTCCGTGCGACCACGGCCGATACCGACGAGACGCTGCTCGCCGGGCTGTCGATCCTGGCCAGGCTCGACGACGAATCCCGCGCGCACCAGGTCACCGCGCTGATCGAGGCACTCGACACCGAGGAGTTGACGCGTGTGGTGTCGGTGGCCGCCGAGAATGACGCGCTCGGTGAACTCCTCACCGCGCTCGCGGCGACCGGGGAGCCCGTCCGGCGGCGTGTCGCCGAGATCATCGGCGCCGCAGGCGATCTCGCTGCCGCACTCGGCGAGGCCGCGTCGACCGACGAGCTGCGTGGCCTGCTGGCCGACCTGCGCGCGCTACACGCCTGATACTTCCGTTCCGGCGATTCCCGCGCGGGGAAACTTCGCCGGACACGGAAAGATGCCGCCGACGAACCCTTTTCGTCGGCGGCATCGCTGTGTCCTCAGACCGCGATCGGCAGTTCGACCGGATCGCCGGATTCCTTGCCCGCGCCCCGCACGATGGCGGTGAGCAGACCCAGCAGCACGAACTGGTCCCTCGGCAGCAGCCGGACCTCCGCCGCCCAGTTGTGGACGAATCCGACGGCCAGTCCCGAGGCCGGGTCGGCCCAACCGCCCGAGCCGACGAAACCGATGTGCCCGAACGCGTTCGGCGCGCCCACCACCGGAATCGAGTGGTAGCCGAGCCGCCAGCCCATCGGGAGCACCAGGTTGCGGTCGGGCAGCACCGACTGCAGTCGCGCCATGGAACGCACCCGCTCGCGCGAGAACAGCGAGGATTCGGTGGCGATCGCGTTGTACACCGCGGCGAGGGAACGGGCGGTGAAAACACCGTTCGCACCGGGCAGTTCACCGCGCAGAATCGCCGGTTCCGCGCCGTGCGCCAGCCGGTCGATGCCCTCGGTGTAGATCGACCGCAGGAAGCCGGATCCGGGGATCGGTGTGCGCGAGCCGAGGTGGATCATCCTGCCGGCCTGGGGAATTCCGAAAGGTACCGCCGATCCGTGCGTCGCCGCCACGGTGACGCGACTCCCTGGCGCGGGGGTACCGAGGTGCAGCCCGTCCACGCCGAGTGGTTCGGCCAGTTCCGTGCGGTACAACTCCCCCATGCTCTTGCCGGTCACCGCCCGGGCGATGCCCGCGATCAGCGTGCCGTACGTGATCGCGTGGTAGGCGGGAATCCCGCGGAAGCGGTCCGGTGCCGCCGCGGCCAGGCGTTCCTCGAGCAGGCGATGGTCGGCGAGTTCCTCGACCGTGTGCGCGAAGACGCCCAGGCGTGACAGTCCCGCCCGATGACTCATCGCCTCGGCCACGGTGATCTCGGCCTTGCCCTTGGCGGCGAATTCGGGCCAGTACCGCGCGACCGGCGCGCGATAGTCGATCAGGCCCCGTTCGGCCAGCGCGTGCAGCACCGTCGAGGTCACGCCCTTGGATGTCGAATACGACAGCGCGGCCGTGTTTTCCTGCCATGGCGTGGATCCCGTCGCGTCGGCCCAGCCGGTCCACACGTCGACGACGCGCCGTCCCCGCTGGTAGACCGTCAGCGCACCGCCACCGCGCCCGCCACCGAACAGCCGACCGAACCGGTCGATCGCCTCCTGGAATTGCGGTGCGGCGCTCCCGCGAATCACGGTATCCGGTTGCCCCGAGGGGGACGATGCTCCACGCATGACGAAACCTCACATGTCACCATTGACAATGGATTCCGGAACACAGTCCGGAACAGATCAGGATATTCACCTTATCCGATGAAACGATCGAACCGAGGCCTCGAATACTGTTGACAGGCCGCCGAATCCCTTTCCTCGAAACCGAAGAAATTCGCACGGATTATTTGTCACCGGAGCCGAACATAAGGCCCGGAGATTCGGGTATGGATGTGTGCGGTGATCGTGTCGGGGTCGTCGAGCATCGGGACGTGCCCGTGCTCGAGGACGTGGTGTGCGCGCACGATGCCGTCCGGGACCAGCTCGCGGGCGGGCCGGTGGACGAGGTTGTCCCACTCACCGGTGAGCACTGTGATGGCCGAGGAGGCATCGATCCGCGGATACCAGCCGAGCGCGAATTCCCTGGATCGCACCATCTCGCCCAGTATCGCGCAGTGACTCGGGGCCTCGGCGGTGATCGAGGCGCGATGATCGGTCGCCGCGCACAGTTCGAGCAGCGCGGGTGCGGATCGACCGGTGAGGGTTCGCATGGCCGCACGCCGCGTGATCGGGCCGAGGACGGGATGGCGCACGTGCGCCAGAAAGGAGCTGACCGAGGCGCGGCGCGACAGTTCGGTGCGCACCGATTCCGACGTCACCGGATCGTCCCGCCACAGGCCGAGCGGTGCGATCAGTGACAACGATTCCGCTCGTCCGCGATCAGCGAGTTCCGCGGCGATCCAGGCCCCGAACCCATTGCCTGCCAGGTGCACCCGGGTCAGGCCCGCCTCGTCGAGTTGACCTTCGACCAGATCCGCCATCGTCGTCGGCGTCACCGCACCGACGAAAGCCGGGCCGCCCCAATGCCCGGGTAGAGTCGGCGCCCACACCTCGTACCGGCGCGCCAACGCCTCCACACATCGCCCCCACGAATGCCACGTGAGCCCGAGATCGTGCAGGAGCACCAGCGGCTCCCCGCGCCCCAGCCGGACCGCGGCCTCCACGGAAACTCCCATGTGCACCGGCGCCTCTCCCGATCGCGGCCGCGGGCCGCAGTGATGACCAAGGCGAGTATGTGCGACCGCTTCCCGGGCTGTCACTGCACCGATCGCAGAACTACGAGCGCCACATTGGTGCCCGGGCATCAATCCGATTCCGGTGCTTCGATCGAATCGCGTTCCGCCCACCGCACCGGTCGTGCGGTGGGCGGATCGGTTCGCGCCTAGATCACCAGACAGGAACTTCCGGCGTTGATCCCGGTGCCGACCGTGAGGACGATCGTTTTCGCGTCCCCGTCCTGCGTGATCAGGATGGTGTGCGTCCCCGGCGTCGCCGGAACCCAGCGCGCCGAATGCGTCTTCGGGCTAGCGCTGCCTTCCGTGGCGGCGAACCACACGCCGTTGTCATAGAAATCCATCCCGGCACTGCTGTTCCCGGTCGCGGCCACCGTATAGGCGCACCCCGTCCCGAACCCGTTGCTGATCCCACCGCCCGCGATCACGACCTGGGCCCCGATCTCGGCCGACGCCTGCGGCGCACCGACGACCAGCCCCGCGGCCGCCACCGCGATCGCGCCCGCCGCGAATTTCCGAACACTTCTCATCGAGTACCGACTCCTCAGATCGAGCAGACCACTTCCAGCCTGCTGCTGCGGCTACGCACCACACGCCACGGTGCAATTTCATTAGCCAAAGCAATGATCGGGACTCGATGCTAGCTTGTTACAGCGACGTAGGAATCAACGAGTCGAAATGCCTTGCAGCAAGGGCGTTTCGAGACGAACCACCAGGTCAAGGCAGCTGCCGCATGCCCGTCTCGCGTCCCCAGCCTGCGACGCGTCGTTCCAGCGGGCGTAGCTTGTCGTGGAAGATGTTCCACAGTTGTTCGGGGGCGGAGGGGCGTTGGGGGTCGACGTCGTCGACGGCCAGGGTGATGGCGGACAGGTCGGCGAGGAGGTCGTCACGTTGGCCGGGGAGTTTCTGGCGGTCCGGTGGGTCGACGCGTGGATCCGATTGTAGTTCGGTGTATTTGGTGCGGATCGCGGTGTCGGCTTCGTCGATGCGCTCGCCGAGCCATTCGCGCAGCCTGCTCGGGGTCGACCGCATCATGACGATCTCGTGGATCGCGGGGATCTGCATGGCCTCCTGGATCAGGTCCTCGAGCTTGTCGTTCACGCGGGGCCAGGCCACGAAGTCGCCGGTGTCGTAGGCGGCGCGGCCCTGGGCGTACAGGTCGTCGCGGCGCAGGCGGAAGACCGCCGAGCGCTCGGGTTCGACCCGCTGGAGGTAGAGCACCAGATCGTCGAGTGAGTCCAGTCTGCGTTCGAATTCGGTGAGCGGGGGCTCGAGATAGTCCTCCGGGCCGCGGCTGTCGATCAGGCCCTGCAGGATGGTTTCGGCCTCGAGCAGCAGGTGGTGCGCCTTGGCCTGGTCCTGGGTGCGGGCCACCAGCTGTTCCAGGACGGCCAGCCGGGGTTCGATCTCCGGCATCGCCTTGGCCGATTCGGCCTGGTGCGCCTCGCGGCTGATCTGTCGCCAGTCGGTGCGGGCCGCGGTGGTGCGGGTGCGCAGGATGTTCCAGGGGGCGACCTCGCGGATCGGGATCTCGATGGCGGCGGTGGCCGAGCGGTCCAGGTGCGGGATGCGCACCGACGCGTGGATGGTCCAGCCGACCGCGAATTCGAGGGTGAGCTCCACCGGCGTGCCGGGTTCGAGATCGTCGGGCAGGTCGCGGATCTTGACCATCCCGATGGGGATCCAGCCCTCGTAGAGCCGGACCGCGAGTGCGGTGCCGCGGGTCGCGGTCTCCAGGCGCTGGTACACACGATGCGGAATCTTGGTGCCCGCCTGAGCGACTCGACACAGCTGGCGGTCCAGCAGCTCCACCGAGAAGTCGTGCGCGAGGATGTCACCCGCCAGCTCGGTGACGGGCGGGCCGATCTCGGCGCGCGTGCCGAGCGGTTCGGCAGCGATCTCCACGCCGTCGGCGAGCACGGCGACGGTGCACGTACCCGCACCGAGGACGACATCGATGAACAGGAAGGTTCCGTCGGCGTCGGTGATCCGCTCGCGCAGCACTTCGCCACCGTCGAGGCGCACCTCCACCACGACCTCGGCCCCGTCGATGGCCAGCACCCGGCCCGCGATATCGGCCGACTCCCCGTCCAGCACAAGGGGTTCCAACTCCAAGACGGCACCCCGGGAGGCGAGCCCACCCGCTTTCAGCGCGGCACCGACGGCGACCACCAGCTCCGGATGGAACAGCCGCGGCACCACGCCGAAGCGCTCGTGCAGCAGCTCGGCCACCAGCGGCACCCGGGACGAGCCGCCGACCAGCACGATCTCGTCCAGATCCGCGTGGGTGAGGCGGGCCTTGTCCAGCGCCTCGACGCAATGGTCGAGGGTGCCGCGCACATGGCCGTCGATGAGCCGCTCGAATTGGTGGCGGTCCAGCGCGAGGTTGATCGTCATGGGCAGGCCGGCACGGTCCTCGAGATCCTGGTCGACGATCTCGGTGTCGGGCTCGCGCGAGAGTTCGTGCTTGGCGGCCTCGGCCAGCGACAGCAGCCGCGCCAGCCGCTCCGCGTCGGCACGGTCACCGGGCTCGGCGCGCAGGTCGTAGGCGGGCAGCTGCGACACGATCCAGTCCACGATGGCCTGGTCGAAGTCGTACCCGCCCAGGTAGCGGTCGCCCCCGAAGGAGCGGCTGCTGAAGCCGTCCTCGGGATCCCAGGACACCACCGAGGTGTCGAAGGTGCCACCGCCGAGGTCGTAGACCAGGAAGCGGCGGCGATCGGACTCCGACCAGCTGTTCTCGTGCATGTGGGCGAGCGCGGCGGCGACCGGCTCCATGAGCGTCTCGGCCACGTCCAGCCCGGCCGCCGCGCCCGCCTGCGTCGTCTGGGTCTTGGCGCTGGTCTCGAAATAGGCGGGCACGGTGATGACGGCGCGGTCGATGGGGATGCCCAGCGTCGTCTCGGCCGTCTGCTTGAGGTGGCGCAGCAGATGGACCGAGGCCTGCAAGGGCGTGAGCACCGCGTGTCCCGCGGTGACCGGCTGATCGGTGCCCATGTTCCGTTTGAAGAACATCGCGGGTGGTCGGCCCGGTCGGCGCGCCTTGCGTTTGGCGAGCGCGCCCACCATCGGGCTGCCGTCGGCGGCGATCCAGACCGCCGAGGGCGTGGTCAGCGACAGGTCCGGATTCGCCACGATGAGCGCGCCGCCCAGCGGCCGCAGTTTGCGCGCGTCGATGAGCGCCTGCTTGTCCGGGATGTCGGCGTCGGCGGGCACGGCGACACAGCAGTTCGTGGTGCCGAGGTCGATACCGGCGACGATGCTCATGCGGTGGGCTCCTGGTCGGTGGGGTTCGGCAGCAGCTGGGCCAGGACCCGGTAGTCGAAGTTCAGGTCACCCTCCAGCGAGGTGGCGCCGGATTCCGGTGTGGCCGAAAGCGTTCGGCTCAGTTCCAGCATCGCGGACAGGATGGCGAGATCCTCGCCGTCCGGTTCGGTGGGGTGGGTGAGGAGTTCGGCGGCCAGCCGGGTGCGCGGAGTGGACAGCTGTTCCTCGGCCGCGTTGACCCGCGCCACCGTGAGAATCTCGCCGAAGAGCGGGAAGCGCTTGGCGTCGTAGGAGATCCGCTTGCGGCGGGCGGCGATGCGGGCGCGCACGGTGGCGCGGTCGGCGGCCGGGTCTACGTCGAGCACCTGGAACGCGGTCTCGTAGTAAGGGTTTCGGCCGTGCCAGGACCAGGGATTCATGCTGGGGCTCCGGTCTCGTCAGAAAAAGCCGACCACGCCGCCACCCTGTGCTGCCTGCTCCAGCTTCCCGGCGGACACGAGCAGCTCGCGCGCGCTGGAATAGGGGGCGATGGCGGGCACGCCGAGGGTCAGCGCGGTCTGGAAGTGGCTCAGGGCGGTGCGGAATCCGGTGCGGTCCGCGTACGGGTTGGCCTGGGTGCGGTCGGCGGTGGAAACCAGGGTGGCCGCGCCCAGCCAGAATTCGTGGCGGGCGAGTTTCGCCGCGAAGGCCAGCCGGTCCTGATCGTCGGTGCTCGGCCGGCCGCGGGTGATCAGTTGCCGCGCGCTGAGTCCCAGCTCGGCGCGCAGTGGATCGACCAGTGCCGCAAGGCGTTCCAGGGTCGGCCGGGAGCGTTCGGCCCAGTCCTCACCGCGCTCGCGCTCGGTCTCCACCAGCTCGATCCCCACATCGAGGGCCTGTTCGGCCAGCGGGACGTTGTCCGGATCGATCTCGATCCACGCCCGCGCCTCGTGCAGCGCCCGGTCGTGCTGTCCCTCCCGGGTGAGCCGCCGGATCTGTGTTCCGGCCTCACGGGCCAGGCGGCCGCGGGCCCGCGCGATGTCGGCGGGTGCGAAGGGTGCGGTGCGGATCAGGTCCAGATGCGCACGCGCCCTGGGCAACTGGTCGCGGCGCAGCTCCTGCACACGGGTCACCTGCGGTTCGAGCACCTGGGCCGGTAGCTCGCCACGGGCTTCGTCGACGATGCGGGCCAGCTCCGCCGGGGTGTGGTCGGGCGCCGCGGCCTGGAGCCGGGTGCCCAGCCGTTCCCAGAACCGATCGTCGGCCCACACCCGCGCCCAGGCGGCATGCGCCTGCCGCCACGACGCGAAGGCACCGTCATCACCGGCGATCTCGAGCTGATAGGCGCGGGCGTGCTCGGCGATGGCCAGGTGATGCAGGCTGTGCGAATCGCCCGCGCCACGATCCTCGGCGGTGTGCTCCGACCACAGGCGCAGCGCGGCCTCGGTCCACGGCTGCACCACTCCGTCGGCACGCAGCGCGGCATAGGCGAGCCGGTCCAGCGGGCGTTCCGGCGCCGCGATGTCACGCAGCCGGGGTGCCACCTCGGCGATCCGCGCGGCGGTGTTCCGCAGTTCGTCGACCTCCGCGCCGACCGCCCCGGAAAGGACTTGCCGTGCTCGGGCGACGTGCTCGTCCGCCTCGCCGGATCGCGCGAAGACAGTGGCCAGCGCGGCTTGCGCGAGGTACTCGCGCGCCGCGTCGATCCGCAGCCGATCCAGCCGCCCGCTCGTGTCGTGCAGGTTCCCGCTCCCGATCAGCTCCGGCAGCAGCGTCATGTCCTGTCGCGACACCGCCGTCAGCACGGTCGTGGCCGCCACCATCGACCGTTCCGGCCATCCGGCTCCGAACCGCCGCACCAACTCCACTGCCCCGCGCGCGATGAGCTCGTCGTCGGACTCCAGCGCCCCCAGCACCAGCCGCACATTCGCGCCGAGCGCGACATTCTCGTCCAGGACAGGAGATTCGGGCAGGACCGCCGAGAGTTCCCGGAGCCGGATGCAGGCGGCGTCGCGGTCGCCGGCGCGCAAGCTGGTCAGGGCGGCCAGGAAGGTCGCGAGTGGTTGGAGAGTTTTGCCGCCGTGGCGGGTCACCTCGGCGAGGGCGGCGGTGGGCGACCGGTCGGCCATGACGGCGGCGGTGGCCAGGGCCAGGTGGCGGTAGGGCGTCGGGGTCCCTGGGCCTTTCACCGCGTCGGTGGCGGTGACCCCTTGGCGCACACGGTGATAGGCGGCGAGGTCGTGGAGGCGGCGGAGTCGGTTCTTGGCGCGGACACCCGCGCCGAAGCGATCGGCGAGTTCGTAACGGCGGGCCGCCTCGGCCTCGTCGCCGCGTTCGGCCGCCCGGTCACCGAAGTGCAGAAACCAGTCAGGGCGATCGGCGGGCCCCAGCGCGAACAGCAGCATCCACAGCGGGGAGGTGGCGCCGGCGAACTCGTAGGCACTGAAATCGGCGTCGACCAGGTCGACGAGGTGGGCGCGGGCCAGTGTCCGGAAATCCGGGGCGACCTCCGCTCCTGCCGCGCGCACGGTGTTCGACAGCCACACCGCCAGATCGCTCGATACCGAGACGATGTCGTTCGCCGCGGCCCAGGTCTGCGCGAAGGTCGCCGCCTCGGGTGCCCGCAGCCACGCGGTGAGCACGAACTGGGCCCGCTGCTCGTGCGGGCCGAAGAACCCGGTCAGGCGGGCGAACAGCCGCACCGCGGCATCCGGGGACAGCCGCGCCACCTCCTCGGCGCGGATGTAGAGGCGCATCCGCTCCGCGGACAGCTCGTGGTCCTCGCCGAGTGCCAGGAACTCGTGAATCGTCGCGACGATCCGCCGCGCGCGTTCCGTTGGCTCCCGCTCCGCGTCGGCCTGTTCGAGTTTCCGCTCGAATTCGCGCAACACCTGGGTTCCCCTCCCCCCGACCACCTGCACGCCGATGCTGGCAGTCTAGAGCGCCCACCTGGGATCGTCACCCGGAATCAGCCACCAGGGTCCCTCGAGATCGATGACCACCGATCGCGCGCCACTACTCGTTCGCACCGCTGCGAACGACCCTTTTCCTCGACCTGCGTCGATCCCTGGCCGCCCTCCGGCACAGCGCCAACGATGAATGCCGAGATTCGTATGTCGCCATCCATCGACCCGAGGACGTCACCATGACCGTCACAGACGAATACCTCAGCAACAACGCCACCTACGCGGCGCAGTTCAGCGGCCCGCTCCCGCTGCCGCCCAGCAAGCACGTCGCCGTGGTGGCGTGCATGGACGCCCGCCTCGACGTCTACCGCATCCTGGGCCTGCAGGACGGTGAAGCCCACGTCATCCGCAATGCCGGCGGCGTGGTCACCGACGACGAGATCCGCTCCCTCGCCATCAGCCAGCGGCTGCTCGGCACCACCGAGATCATCCTGATCCACCACACCGATTGCGGCATGCTCACCTTCACCGACGACGATTTCAAACGCGCGATCCAGGACGAGATCGGCGTCAAGCCGGCCTGGTCTCCCGAGGCCTTCGGCGATCTCGACGAAGACGTCCGCAACTCGCTGCGCCGCATCGAAGGCAGCCCGTTCGTCACCCGCACCACCTCCCTGCGCGGATTCGTCTTCGACGTCGCGACCGGGAAACTGAACGAAGTGCTCGGCTGACCCGACACCTTCGATCCCGCCGGGGCGCCGTCCCGGGTCAACCGTGCCAGCGTCGGTAGACCTCGACGGCGCCCGGGTGCAGCGGGACGGTTCCGGTGCCGATCAGGAACCGGCCGTCGAGGAACTGGGTGCCCGCGGCCTCGGCGGGGACCAGGGCGTCCGCGTGCCAGACCAGCAGTTCGACGATGGCGGCCGCGGTCGCCTCGGGCAGGGTCGCGGCGGCGAGGAGCAGGTTGGCGACGCCGATCGTGTGGATCGCCGGGCCCGCCGGATAGGCGTCGGCGGGGATGGCGACCCGGTCGTAGACGGGGCCGTACCGTTCGCGCATCGGCGCGGTGAGGGCCCCGAGGTCGAGCAGGCGCATCGGGTCGGGCACGGTGAGGGCGGCGGTCGGCACGCCACCGGCCCACAGCAGCGCGTCGATGGTGCCGTTGGTCAGCGCCTGCGCGGCATCGCGGAGGGACCGGTGCTCGATCAGCACGTCGACGGCGGGATCGAGACCGGCCGTGGCCAGCAGCCGCTCACCGGTGACCGCGGCGCCCGAGCCCGCGGCGCCGAGATTGACCCGGCGCCCGCGCAAATCGGCGACCTCGGCGATCGGGCCATCGGTGCGGACCGCCAGCTGCAGGTAGTTCTCGTAGACCCGGCCGAGCGCCACCACTCGCCCACCGAAGTCGCTCGCCGAATCCGCCAGGGCCAGTGCCAGGTCGACCTCGCCGTCGACGACCATCCGCAGATTCTGTTGCGAGCCGGCGGTTTCCACCGGTTCGATGCGCAGGGAGGTTTCGTTCACGGCTGCCGCCGCCAGCAGCTGGGCGAAGGCGTAGTAGAAGCCGCCGTCCTCCCCCGAGGCCAGCCGCACCGTCACCGAGTCGTTCGTGCCGCAGCCGAACACGCCGGCCGACGCGAGTGCGGTCAAAGCCAGCATCCGGCGCCGTGACATCGGCGCGCCGCCCCTCATCGCGCCACCGCCGGCACCCGGACCACCACGGCGAGGCCGTGCGGCGATACCGCCTCGACCGTCAAGGTCCCGCCCCGCGCCCTGGCCAGCGCCTGCGCGATCGAGAGTCCCAGTCCCGTTCCTCCCGCGGCCGCGGTCGTGCCACGGAAGAACCTCGCCGTGAGTTTGCCGAGTTCGTCCGGCCCGACACCGGTCCCGTCGTCGGCGACCCTGACCCGCACCCACCCCGGCTCGACCGTCACACCGACGATCGTGCGCGCGCCGGATCCCGCGTATCGGCACGAATTGCTCAGCGCCACATCGAGAATCTGCGCGAGAGCCGCCGAACTGATCGCGGCGGCGGCGGCGCGACTGCCCGGCGCCGCGGCACTGCCCATAACCGCCGCGCTGCCCGGCACCGCGGCACTGCCCGGCGCCGCGGCACTGCCCGGCGCCGCGGCACTGCCCAGCACCGCGGCACTGCCCAGCACCGCGGCACTGCCCAGCACCGCGGCACTGCCCGGCACTGCGGCACTGCCCGGCAGCGGAGTGCTGCCCGGCTGCGGAGTGCGCGCAGGCGTCGTCGCGATATCCGCGCCCGGCGCCGGAGTGTGGTCGGCGCTCGCCACGGTCAGCTCTATCCCCGCCTCGTCGAACGCCGATGCCCATGCGTCGATTCGGTCGGCCACCACCTGCGCCGGATCACACTGCTCCTCGGCGGACGCCGCGGTCCCGAACGACGCGGGCGCCTGCGCCACGGCCAACTCCAGCAGATCGTCGAGCAGCGCGGTGAGCCGTTCCACCTCCGCGGTCGCCCCGCGAAAGGTCGCCGAGGCACTGTCGGCGACCGAGGGTTCCAGTGAGTCGAGTCGAATCGTCAAGGCGGCGAGCGGATTGCGCATGGCGTGCGCGGTGTCGGCGACGAGCTGGTGCTGCGCGTCGGCGGAGTCGGCGACGGCGGTGGCCATGGCGTCGACGGACTCCGCGAGGGCACGGATCTCGGGTGGACCGCCATAGCTCCTGGTGATCGGCGCGGGAGTGCGGCCCGACGGCTTCGGCAGTGTCGCGGTCAGTTCGGCGACCGCACCCGACATCACGGCCAGCGGGCGCAACACCCATCGGCTCAGTACCAGCGCCAACAGGACGAACACGACCATCGCAGCGAGCGCACCGAGCGCGATGACGGCCCACACCCCGGCGATCGCCGCGCGCGCCGCCGTGGTCGACGCCTCGATGACGACCGCGCCGTTCACCTGCACGCCGGTGCCGACGGGACGCGCGATGAGCACGACCGGCGCGCTCCACGGCATCAGCCGGTCCACCTGCTGCGGGCGCTGATTGCGGCGGGCCGCGGCGACGGCGGCGCTGATCCGCGGATCGCTCACCTCGACCCCGGAGTTCACGATCGGCGCCCCGCGCGCATCGACGACCAGCACGTTCTCCCCGTACAGCTCGTGATAGCGGTCGACCTCGTCGGCGAGCGCCCGCACCCCACCCACCGACCCGGCCGCGTCGGCGAGACTCGCGAAACGGTCGGCGTCACCCGAACGGCCGAGCACGAGCTGCTGCGTGCGGCTGGTGGCCGCGGTCAGCGACAACGGCACCGCGAAGGCCAGCACGGCCAGTGCCGCGAAGACGGTGAGCGCGATCAGCAGCCGACGGCGCATGCCCGGACTCTCACGCGCCCCACCGGTATCCGTAGCCGCGAATGGTGGTGATCAGTCCGGGCCGGTTCAGTTTGGCGCGCAGCCCGGTCATGTGGACGTCGAGCGATCGCGAGACCGCGACGAACGCGTCGCCCCAGATGCGGTCCATCAGCTGCTGCCTGCTCACGGCGGCGCCCGGCCGCTCCACCAGCACCTCGACGAGCTCGAATTCCTTCTGGGTCAACGGGATCGGGGCACCGGCCACCTCGACCACCCTGGCCCGCAGATCCACCCGGACATCGCCGGTGACGACTTCGGTCCTGGCCTGCTGGGCGACGGCCGCGGCCCGGCGCAGCACGGTCTCCAGCCGCGCCATCAGCTCGGCGATCCGCGGTGGCTTGACCACATAGTCGTCCGCCCCGCCGCGCAGGCCGCGCACGATGGAACGTTCATCGCTGCGGGCGGTCAGGATCAGCACCGGGACCGCGCTGATCTCGCGCAGCTGACGCAGGACCTGGAGCCCGTCCGCGTCGGGCAGGCCGAGGTCGAGGAGCACGGCGTCGTAGTGGCGGTGGCCCATGAGCAGGTCGGCGCCACGGCGCATGCGCTCGGCCTGGTGGCCGCGCGCGGTGAGCGCCTCCACCAGGGCATCGCCCACTCCGTCGTCGTCCTCGACCACCGCCAGCCGCACGCGCCGATCCTCCCACAGCGGGAGAATCGGCCGGCGTTCCGGACGGTCAGCCACGCACCCTGGCCATCGCCCGCTCCGGCTCGACCGCGGCGGCCTCGGCCTCGGTGGCGTGTTCGGCCTCGATGGTCGACTCGGTCGAGGTCTCCCGCATGAAGTAGTAGGTGGCCAGCGAGATGGCGATACATCCCGCGACGTAGAAGAAGTAGAGCGACTCGAGGTCGGCCTTCTTCAGCGCGAGGGCGATCATCTCGGCGGTGCCACCGAAGATGGCGACGGTCAGCGCGTAGGGCAGGCCGACGCCGAGCGCGCGGATCTTGGTGGGGAACAGCTCGGCCTTCACGATCGAGTTGATCGAGGTGTAGCCGGTGACGATCACCAGGGCGACCATCATCAGGCCGAAGGCCGCGAAGGCATTGGAGGTGTGCGCGAGGGCGGTCATGATCGGCACCGTCAGCAGCGTGCCGGAGACACCGAAGAAGATCAGCAGTTTGCGGCGGCCGACCCGGTCCGACAGCCCACCCGCGATCGGCTGGAGCACCACGAAGAACAACAGCGCGACGAAGTTGATCCAGGCCACGGTGTCCTTGGAGATGCCCGCGGTATTGATCATGAACTTCTGCATGTAGGTCGTGTAGGTGTAGAAGGCCACGGTCCCGCCCAGGGTCAGGCCGACCACCAGCAGGCATTCCCGGGGGTACTGCAGCAGGACCCGCAGCGAACCACGGCTGCTGCTCGGGGCCGCGGTCTCGGTCGTGGCCACGGCTTTGAACGAGTCCGATTCGTCCATGCCGCGGCGCAGCAGCATCACCACGATGGCGCCACCGGCGCCGATCAGGAACGGAATGCGCCAGCCCCAGCTGTACATCTGCTCCGACGAGAGCACCTGCTGCAGCACGATCTGCACCCCGAGCGCGAGGAGCTGACCCGCGACCAGCGTCACGTACTGGAAGCTCGAGTAGAAACCACGCCGGCCCGGGGACGCCACCTCCGACAGGTAGGTGGCGCTGGTGGCGTACTCGCCGCCGACGGACAGGCCCTGCAGCAGCCGCGCCATGAGCAGCAGCACCGGCGCCGCGATGCCGATGGTCTGGAATCCGGGTGTCACCGCGATCATCAGCGAGCCCGCGGCCATCACCGTCACCGACAGGGTGAGCGCGGAGCGGCGGCCGAACCGGTCGGCGTAGCGGCCCAGCGCCCAGCCGCCGATCGGGCGCATGATGAACCCGACCGCGAACACCGCCGCGGTCGACAGCAGTTGCGCCGTGGGGTCGCCGTCCGGGAAGAACGCCTTCGCGAAGTACACGCTGAACGCGGCGTAGACATACCAGTCGTACCACTCGACGAGGTTGCCGATCGAGCCACGCAGCACATTGGCCACCACTCGCCGTTCCCCACCGGCCTGTGTCGTTGTCACCTTGGACCTCCTCTTTCGGCGCGACGATGCGCCATCGGAGATCACTGTGTCGGCTGTCACAAGCCGACGGAACCCACCCGAACGGTTCCTAACCTTCCCTTAGGACGACAGTGGGCACCGACGCACGATCGGTGCCCACCGAGACGACCGCGCGGGTCAGTTCGCGTTGATGGTCACCGCGTCGTCGGCGATCGAGTAGCTGATCGACCCGTTCTCGAAGTGGCTGATCTTGCCGCCCTCGATGTCCTGCTCATCGGAGGTCGGGTAGCCGAGGCGGCCACCCGCGCCACCCTCGGCCTCCCAGGCCTGCCGGATCGCGCCGTAGACGGTCTTGGTTCCGGTCGCGAGGTTGAAGTAGATGACCCCACCAGCGAACTCCTGGTACTTGCCACCGTTCGCGGCATCCAGCTCCGCCGAGATCGGTTCACCCAGGGGGCTCGAAGCGCCACCCGCTTCGTTGTAGTGGTCGCCGATAGTGCCCTTGACTTCGAATGCCATCCCACAATCCCTTTCGTACAGATACCAATTGGCAGATGCCAGCGGCGACGCTATCGCATGGCGACCCACCCGCACCGGGATTCACGCGACGACAGAACAGCCGTACACACGGTGTTCCCCACATAAGAATCACCCTGAACGAAGCACATCCAAGGCACTACCAGCTACCGACCAGCATCTTTACGATCCAGCGCTCCCCGAGCCAGCACTTCCCTACCGAAATCAATACCCAGTCACCGCGACGCCACACCTCGACACGCCGCGAATCCGGCCGATGTGAAGATGTCCTCACATCGCCGGTGTCACCGCCGACGGGCGTTCGGCGTTCGTGGCGAAGCGCAGATTGGGATCGGCGATGTCGCCGTGCCGGAGCAGTTTCACGTCGGCGAGGTAGTCCCGCGAGGTCAACCAGGGGAACGCGGGTCCCTGCTTGGGCAGCTTGTCGAGGGCGCGCAAGACGTAGCCCGCTTCGAAGTCGAGCAGCGGCCGGGTCGGCAGGTCGTTCGGCAGTGCCGGTGCGCAGGTGTCGTAGCCGTGGGAGTCCATGTGGTCGACGAGCCGGACGAAGTGCTCACAGAGCAGTCCGACCTTCAGCGTCCAGGAGGAGTTGGTGTAGCCGATGGAAAAGGCGAGGTTCGGTACGTCGCTCAGCATCATCCCTTTGAACGCGACCGTTTCGGAGGTGTCGACCCGCCGTCCGTCGACGGTGATGTCCACACCGCCGAAGGCTTGCAGATTCAGGCCCGTCGCGGTGACCACGACATCGGCCGGCAGGTGTTCGCCGCTGGTCAGCCGGATCCCGGTCGAGGTGAAGGTGTCGATGGTGTCGGTGACCACCGACGCGGTGCCGGCCGAGATGGCGGCGAACAGATCACCGTCGGGGACCATGCACAGCCGCTGATCCCACGGGTCGTAGCGCGGGTTGAAGTGCTCGTCGACCGGATAGCCGGGCGGCAGCTGTCGCGCGTTCATCCAGCGGATCACCCGGCGGGCGGCGCCCGGGTAGCGCTGACACAGCCGCCAGGTGGCCCGCTGCATCAAGACGTTCTTCGTGCGGATGAGCTCGTGCGCGCGCTGCTCCGGCAGCACCTTGCGCAACACGTCGGCGATCGTGTCCCGCGCGGGCAGGGGAACGATGTAGCTGGGCGAGCGCTGCAGCATGCTGACGTGCTCGGCCGTGCCCGCCATCGCGGGCACCAGCGTCACCGCGGTCGCGCCGCTGCCGATGACGACGACCTTCTTGCCCGTGTAGTCCAGATCGGACGGCCACAGCTGCGGGTGGACTACCTGTCCGCCCGCGCCCTCGAAGTCCGCCCGCCCCGGGAATTCCGGGGTGAAGCCCTGGTCGTAGCGGTAGTACCCGGTCGCGGCGAACAACCACGCGCACCGATACCGACGACGTTGTCCGCTGCGGGTGTCGGCCACCTCGACGGTCCACCGCGCCTCGGCGGTGTCCCAGGACGCTTCGATCACTGTCGTGTGGAACGAGATCCGCTCGTGGATGCCGTATTCGTCGGCCGTCTCCCGCAGGTAGGCACGGATCGATTCGGCGGTGGCGATCGGATCGCCCTTCCACGGCTTGAACTCGTAGCCGAACGTGAAAAGGTCCGAGTCCGAACGGGTTCCCGGGTACCGGTGCAGGTCCCAGGTCCCGCCGATCGCCCCGCGCGCTTCCACGATCGCGTACGACTTGCCGGGCAGATCGCGCTGCAGATAGTAGGCCGCGCCGAGGCCGGAGATCCCGGCGCCGACGATGAGGACATCGACGTCGATGTCTGGAGCAGCGTTCATGTGAGTGACTCCCGTGCCTGTCGTCCGCGTGATATCGCTCTCCATGGTGAGCCACGGGCAGCACCGATTGAAGGTGCAAAGTAACCAACTGATGGCAATTCAGGTGCAGACTGCACCACCATCGACCGATAGGGTCGGTACGTGACATGGACCGAACCGTCCGCGCGGGTGAAGGAACTCATCCGGCGCGGGGCCGAGATCGTCTTGACCGCACCGCCCGACTGGCTCGACGAGATCGATGCCGCGGCCTTCTCGGCGGTGGACATGCGGCCGATCGCCGACGATCCCGAACTGCGCGCGTTCGCCATCCGTGGGACGCATGCGAACCTGATCCATTGGGCCAGCGCCAATCTGCGCAAGCCCGGCGCCCCCGTGCCCGCCAATACCGAGGAGCCCATCGAAGCGGCGCGCCTGGCCACCCGCCGCGGTTACAACGAGGCGAGTCTGGACGCCTATCGACTCGGGCAGAATGTCGCGTGGCGACGCTGGATGAAGATCGTCTTCGACCTGACCTCGGACCCCGAGGAACTGCGCGAGCTGCTCGATGTCACCGCCCGGTCGATCTCGGAGTTCATCGACGCGACCATCGCGGCCACGAAGGCCCAGATCACCCTGGAGCGCGACTTCCTCAGTCGCGGTAGGGATTCCCAGCTCCGCGAGATCGTGACCGCGTTGGTCAACGGCGGCGGGTCCGATCGCACAGCCGCGGAGCTGGCGCTGGGCTATCGGCTGACGCAGACGCACACCGCCGTGGTCGTGTGGACCACGGTCGCCGATCCACGACTGACCGAGCTGGAGCAGGTCGCCGACGCACTGGCGCGCCTGTCGCAGGCCCGGGAACGTCTGCGCGTCGTCGCCAGCGCCGGGACGGTGTGGGTGTGGCTCGCCGGCGCGAACGAGGCTCTGCTGCGCGATGCTCATCGCGAGCTGGGCACCCTGACCGACCTCCGGATCGCCATCGGCTCGACCGGGCGCGGGCTCGACGGTTTCCGGGTCTCCCATCTGGACGCGCTCAGCACCCAGCAGGCCATGGCGCGTCTCCACACCGACCAGGTGGTCGCGACGTTCGCCGAGGTCGAGGGTGTACTGCCCCTGACCGCCGACGCCGACCGGGCCAACCGGTTCATCGCGCACACACTGGGAGCACTGGAGCATGCCGCGCCTGCGGTCCGGGAAGCGCTGCGCGCGTATCTGCGCGAGCAGTGCAATGCCTCGCGCGCCGCCGAACGCCTGTTCGCCCATCGCAATACGATCCTGCGCCGGATCCAGCGCGCGGACGAACTGCTGCCCCGGCCGCTGCACGAGAACACGCTCAACGTCGCGATGGCGCTGGAGATTCTGTACTGGCGCGGCGGGGCTGCCGAGACACCGCGGGCGACGTAGCCGCAGAGCCTCGTCGCCGCGGACCCAATATTGGAATGACTTCCAATATTGGATTCGATTCTATATTGTGGGTGTCATGACTCGCTCCGACGTGACCTTTCCAGCCGCCGGTGGCCAGTGCGCCGGCTGGCTGTACCAGCCGGACAGGCCATCAGCCGCCCCCGGAACGCGCCCGATCATCGTGATGGCGCATGGCCTGGCCGGTGTGAAGGAGATGCGTTTGGACGCCTTCGCCGAACGATTCGCCGCCGCCGGCTACGCCTGTCTCGTCTTCGACTACCGCCACTTCGGTTCGAGCAGCGGCACACCGCGCCAGTTGCTCGACGTCGGCCGTCAACTCGAGGACTGGGAAGCGGCCATCGCCTACGCCCGCACGATCGAGGGGGTGGATCCGGACCGAGTCGTGCTCTGGGGTACCTCGTTCGGCGGTGGGCACGTCATCGTCACGGCCGCCAGTGATCAGCGCGTCGCCGCTGCTGTCGCACAGTGTCCGTTCACCGATGGTCTCGCCTCGTCCACCGCGATCCCGACGCGCACCTCGCTACGGCTCACCGTGCGGGCGATCCGCGATGTGACCCACATGCTGACCGGGCGTGAACCCGTCACGGTCCCGGCCTACGGGCCGCCCGGATCGACCGCGCTGATGACGGCCCCGGATTGCGAGCCCGGCGTCTTGTCGCTCATTCCCGAGGGCACCCACGTATCCGATCAGGTCGCCGCCCGCTTCGCCTTGCAGATCGTGCGGCATTTCCCTGGCCGGAGCGCCGAGAATGTCTCGTGCCCCATTCTTTTCGTCGTTTGTGACAACGATTCGGTCGCCCCGGCCGGTCCGACGCTGAAGTACGCCGTGCGGGCACCGCGGGGTGAGATACGCCGTTACGCCGCAGGCCATTTCGACATCTATGTCGGGGACGCGTTCGAACGCAATGTCGCCGACCAACTCGCCTTTCTGGCACACCACATTCCCGTCGATCAATGAGGCCATGACCCACTACAACCTGAATGGACGCACCGTCGTCCTCACCGGATCCACCGGCGGCCTCGGCACCGCCCTTGCCACGGCGCTCCGGCAGCGGGGCGCCAACCTCGCCCTACTCGACCTCGACGAACAGGGCGTCCGCGACCAGGCCGCCGCGCTGGGTCCGGAGACCGTGGCGCGCGTCACGGCACGCCGCGGGTACCTCTTGGCCATCTCCTCGATGGCCGCGTTCGTCCATTCCCCGCTACAGGGTGCCTATTGCGCGAGCAAAGCGGGCGTGTGGGCACTGTGCGATTCCACCCGCCTCGAACTCCGGAACCTCGGCGTCGGCGTCGGCAGCGCGCACCCGACCTTCTTCCGAACCCCGATGATGGACGCGGTGCAGACCGATCCCGCGGGAACACGACTGTGGGGCGGCAACACCATCCCTGACGCGATCTCCGAGCATTTCCAGCAGATGATCGAGGACGGTCCGGCACGTCGCTGAGAGCACCGGCGACTCAATGTGGACACTGATTACAATAATCCTTGACACTGCGGCTCCCGGCGGACAATAGTGGCAACAGGCGAGCAATCTCGAGAGGGACGGGCAGGGTGCTGCAGCACCGCCGGTTCACAGCGCTCGACCAGGAGAGTCCCCATGTCGTGGGCACCTGCCCGCGCCTGACAGCGAACGACTCCCACCCTGCCAGTACCCGGGACCGATGGGGTTTCCCGGTGCGCGCAACCGGGCACAGCATCTCGAATCGGTACGGGCAGTTGGACATTCACCATCACTTCTCACGTATGGAGAGACGAATGACCGCGCTTCCGCCCCCCATCACCCCCTACCTCGAACCGGCCGCGAAGGAGCTGGCCGAGGCCACCGATCCGCATCCGCGAATCTATGAGGTCCCGCCCGAGCAGGGCCGCCAGATCCTGGTCGACCTGCAGAGCGGCGAGGGCGTGCCGCGTCCGGAGGTCGACGAGGAATGGGTCGACGTGGATGCCGGCGAGTGGGGCACGGTACGCACCCGCATCATTCGTCCCAAAGGGGTGAGCGGTCCGTTGCCGGTGGTGTTCTACATCCACGGCGCGGGGTGGGTGCTCGGTGACGACAAGACCCACGATCGCCTGTTCCGGGAACTGGCCGTGGGTGCCGGTGCAGCGGGCGTCTTCCCGGTCTACGACCGCGCGCCGGAGCACCACTACCCCACCCAGGTCGAACAGAACTACGCCGTCGGCCAGTGGGTGCTCGAGCACGGTGCCGAACACGGGCTGGACACCAGCCGCATCGCGGTCACCGGCGAATCGGTCGGTGGCTGTATGTCGGCGGTGTTCGCGCTGATGAACAAGGACCGCGGCGGCATCGACCTCAAAGCCCAGGTGCTGCTGTATCCGGTGACCAACGCCGACTTCGACACACCGTCCTACCTCCAGTTCGCGGAGGGTTACTACCTCACCCGCGACGCGATGAAGTGGTTCTGGGACGCCTACACCACCGACCTCGACCAACGCACCGAGAAGTACGCCTCACCCTTGCAGGCGTCCCTCGAGGACCTCAAAGGGCTGCCGACCACCCTGGTCATCACCGACGAGGCCGACGTGCTGCGCGACGAGGGCGAGCAGTACGCCAACAAGCTGCGCGAAGCCGGCGTCGACGTCACCTCGGTCCGCGTCGCGGGCATGGTCCACGACTTCCTGCTCCTGGACAGTCTGCGCGACACCCGCGCCGCCAATGTCGCTCGCACACTGGCCATCGACGCACTCAGGACCGCACTGAACTGACGCCCGAGGCAGTCTCCGCGTCGGTCGGCCGGGTCACCCCGCCGACCGACGCGAGTTCGCCGGTACTCCGGTCAGGACAGGGATCGCGCCAGCGACCGGCCCGCCGCACGACCGGAGAAGATGCAGCCACCGAGGAAGGTTCCTTCCAGCGCGCTGTAGCCGTGCACGCCGCCACCACCGAAACCGGCCACCTCGCCTGCCGCGTACAAGCCGGGCACCGGCGCACCGTCCGCGCCGACGACACGGGAGTCCAGGTCGGTCTGCAACCCGCCCAGGGTCTTTCGGGTGAGAATGTTGAGCCGCACGGCGATGAGCGGCCCCTTGGCCGGATCGAGGATCCGATGCGGCGCCGCCACCCGGCCGAGCCGGTCCCCGACGTAGCGGCGTGCGTTCGCGATGGCGGCCAGCTGACCGTCCTTGCCGTAGGAGTTGCCCACTTCCCGGTCGCGGGCCACGATCTGACGTTCCAGATCGGCGGCGTCGAGCTGGGGACCGCGCGCGATCGCGTTCATTCCGGCCACCAGCTCGGGCAGGGTCTCGGCGACCACGAAGTCCTCGCCGTGGCGCAGGAACGCGTCGACCGGCCCCGGGGCACCCTTGGCCAACCGGCTACGGAGGGTGAGCAACAGGTCCTTGCCGGTGATGTCGGGGTTCTGCTCGGAGCCCGAGAGCGCGAACTCCTTCTCGACGATGGCCTGGTCGAGCACGAACCAGGAGTAGTCGTATCCGGTGGCCAGGATCGCCTTCATCGAGGCATTGGTGTCGAATCCGGGGTAGCACGGTGCGGGCAGACGTTTGCCGCACGCGTCGAACCACAGCGACGAGGGGCCGGGAATGATGCGGATCGCATGGTCGGGCCAGACCGGATCCCAGTTGTGGATCCCCTCGGTGTAGTGCCACATCCGATCCCGGTTGACCACCGCGCCGCCGGCGGCTTCGGTGATGGCGAGCATCCGGCCGTCCACATACGCGGGCACACCGGGGATCATGGTCTCCGGGCACGGTCCGAGACGCTGCGTCGGCCAGCTCTGGCGTACGAGCTCGTGGGCGTGACCGATCCCGCCCGAGGCCACCACCACGGCGTCGGCGCGAAACTCGTACTCGCCGATCACTTCTCGTGACGAGGCGACGCCGCGCGCCAGTTCGGACGCGGCCAGCACGGCGCCCCTGGCACCGATCACGGCGCCGTCCTCGACCACCAGCTCGTCGACCCGGTGCCGGAAAGCGAAGCGCACCAGCCCTGCCCGTTCGGCGGCGAGGACCGGTTCGGCGAAGACCCGTACGACGTCCGGGCCGGTGCCCCAGGTCAGATGGAACCGGGGCACGGAGTTGCCGTGTCCGTCGGCCTCGGCGCCGCCGCGTTCGGCCCAGCCGACCACCGGGGTCATGCGCAGGCCGAGTTCGTGCAGGTAATCCCACTTCTCGGTGGCGGCGAACCGCACATACGCCTCGGCCCACCGGCGGCCCCATTCGTCCTCGCGGTCCCGATCGAACGCGGCCGACCCGAGCCAATCCTGCAGCGCGAGTTCATAGGAGTCGCGGATGCCGAGCCGGCGTTGCGCCGGGCTGTCGACGAAGAACAGGCCACCCAGCGACCAGAAGGCCTGCCCACCGAGATTGTCGCGATTCTCCTGGTCCAGCACCAGCACTCGCCGGCCTGCCCGGATCAGTTCGTAGGTGGCGACGAGACCGGCCAGGCCGGATCCGATCACGATGACTTCGGCCTGCGGACCGGAGGGGTGACTGCTGTCGGACACGGATACTCCTCGAACGAGTACGGCGGGCCGACCCGGAGCGAGCGGACCACACCCTGGCGAGAACGCCGGGTGTCAATACACTATCGAATCCGATTCAATTATGTATCCAATAATGGGGCTCAGCCGGGCGAGGTTCGAGTGCTGAACGACAGGATGACGCGATAGAACAGGTCGACCCGCCGGGCCAGGACCCGCGGGTCATCCGGTTCGATCAAGCACTGGGCCATGGTGCCGTCGTGGACCGCGATCAACGCCTGCCCGAGAGCCTCCCGGTCCGTGATCGTGCGCGCCACGCGCGCGAGCAACACCTCGACAACGGGCATGATCGCGTCGATGTTCGCCTGCTCGCGGGCGGCGACGAGGGCACGCAGTTCGGGATTGCGCAAGGCGTGCACGGTGAACTCGGCATTGACGCGGTACCACTTGCCATCGATCGGCACCGCCCGGAGCACGTGCTCGACCAGCTCGCGTTCGTCCTCGACCTCGGCGACCTCGCGCGAGGCCAGGATCTCCCGCATGCGGTCGAGCATGCGGACCGACCACTGTTCCCACAGCGTCAGGAACAATTCGTCCATCGAGCCGAACTGCGAATAGAACGCCCCACGGGTGTAACCCGCGCGCTCACAGACCAATTCGGGGCGGGTCCGGCCGAAACCCACCTCGGTGAACACCTCGTAGGCGGCATCGAGCAGTCGCTGGCGAGTCTCGGCCCTACGTTTGGTGACTCGCCGCTGACCGCCCTCCCCCACCGCCGCCCGCGCGGTGCCGGAGACCTCCGTCGTTGCCACAGGAACACCGCCGTTCTCGTCGAAAGATCCGGGCCCAGCGTACGACTTGTTCGTGGTACCCCGGTCAGGCAGCAGCCGTCCGGGCGATCTCGACCGCCGCGTTCCGCTCGACGCCGACCGAGATCAGGCAGGTTCGCGCGGCCACTTCCGCGGCGCCCGCGCCGACCCATTCGCCATCGTTGCGCGCGTTCAACAGCGCGAGGACCATGGCGGTGAGCACCCTGGCGACCGCCTCCGGCGGCAGGTCGTCGGTGAAGATTCCGTCACTCTGACCCCGCTTGATCAACGCGACGACCATGCTGCGGACCGGACCCAATCGATCGGTCATCCGCACGCAGGACTGCGCCTCGTCCAGGCGCAGCAGCAGCCGGAACTCGTCGCCGACCGCCCACAGCGCGATGGTCAGGTCGGCGACGGCGCGCGCGGGCGGACGTCGGGTGTCGATGATGTCGAGAGCGCGGTCGACCTGCTCGAACGCCTGGTCGAGCAGTCCCTCGATCAGCGCCTCGCGGGTGGGGAAGTGACCGTACAACGTGCGCCGGACCATCCCGGCGGCGGCGGCGATGTCCTCCATGCTCGCGGCGGGATCACGCAGCAGTTCCTCGCCCGCCACAGCGAGAATGCGCTGACGGTTGGCGAGCGCCCGCGGCCCGGCGACGAGGGGAGGGTTCGGAGCTGTCATGTGAGTCCTTTCACTCACCACCCTCGCACATTTGCGCAATAACGTGCAAATCCCTCGCCGTGCGGGTCTCAGCGCCTCGCCGAGCTCGCCACCCGAGGCCACTCGACCCGGCGGTCACCGCGGGTTGCCAGCCACTTCGAGTATCGCCGGAGCGCACGCTTCTGCACCCGCTGATCGGCGATCAGCGCCCACGCCGGGAAGACGCCGAGCGCGGGATTCTTCCCGGCGGCCATGCGGCGCATCTGGTAGCGAACCATCGCCATCTCGGTGATCGAGGCGAGTGATTTGTCCGACCAGGTCACCGGCTTCAAGGTGCCGACAGCATCGAGATCCTCGCGCCACCGATTGGGCAGGTCGGGTGTCACGGCAAGGGCAGTCGCCATACCTATGAGGGCGACCCTGTTGTCCAGCACCCGTTCGGCGGTTTCCCGGCGCGAGATCCCACCGGTCAGCAGCAGTGGCAGCGCACTGGTTTCAGCCAGCTCGGCGGCGAGCTCGAGGAAATACGCTTCCCGCGCCGCCGTCCGACCGTCGGCGGGCCGACCCGACATCGCCGGACTCTCGTAGCTACCACCGGACACCTCGACGAGGTCGGCCCCCACCGAGACCAACATGTCGATGACCTTTCCGGCATCGTCGGCGTCGAATCCGCCACGCTGGAAATCCGCGGAGTTCAGCTTGACCGCGACGGCGAATCCGGGAGCCACGGCCGAACGAATCCCGCGGACGATCCCGAGCAGGAGCCGGGCGCGATTCTCGAGCGAGCCACCCCACTCGTCGGTGCGATCGTTCACCAGTGGCGACAGGAACTGTGAGAGCAGATACCCGTGGGCGGCATGGACTTCGACGCCGTCGAACCCGGCCAGCTCGGCGCGGACGGCGGTGGTGACGAACCGGTCCCTGGTATCGAGGATCTGCCGGTGCGTCATCGCCACCGGCCGGCCGAACCGCTTCGAATGCTTGCCGACATCGACGGCGATATCCGAAGGCCCCCACACGACACCGGGCATTCGTGCCTGAATCTGCCGGCCGGGGTGGCTGATCTGCATCCAGATGGCGGCACCGGCGGCCTTGCCTGCCGCGGCCCAGGCCGCGAAGGGCTCGATCGGCGAGTCCGCGTCCAGCACAATGCCACCGGGACCGGTGAGGGCTTCCGCGTGCACCATGACATTGCCGGTGATCAGCAGGCCGGCCCCACCCGCGCCCCAACGCCGGTACAGCGCGATCGAGCGCTCGTCGGGAAGCTGGTCCGTCCCCGCCATGCCCTCTTCCATGGCCGCCTTGGCGATCCTGTTCGACAGGACCTGGCCGTTGCGCAAACGCAGCGGGGAAAACAGTGCCCTCGTGCCTGAACCGCTCGACATGCAGACCGCCTTTCGATAGCCGCTTCACCACACAAATGTGTGCACCGCTAACATAATGCCGGATGTTAGCATCGTCAACCCCCTTGGCGTGATGCCGAGCGCCGCTGACGGTTGTTAAATTGATCCCATGGCATCGCTGAACACGCCTTATCATCACGGCGACCTCCCGGCCACGCTCGTCCGCGCGGCGATCGAGCTGCTCGAGGAGAACGGCGCCGCCGAGCTGTCGCTGCGCGCCGCCGCTCGGCGGGCGGGGGTCTCCACCGCCGCGCCGTACCGCCACTTCGCCGACCGGGACGCGCTGCTGTCCGCGGTGGCGGCGGTGGGGTATCGAGATCTCGCGGCGGACATGTTCGCTGCGAGCGCTTCGCCCTCGACCGCCGAAGACTTCACAGCGATCGCCATCGCCTACGTCCAGTTCGCCTTGAACCGCCCCGGGCTCTTCCGCGCGATGTTCGCCGAGCCCTGCGATCCGACCAGCCCCGAGCGGGTGGCGGCGACCACCGCGATCCACGAGTACGTCAGAGCGATTGTGCGACAGGCTTTTCCGGAGTCAGACGAGGAAGCGCTCGCCACCGCGATGTGGGCGATGGTGCACGGCCTCGCCTTCCTGTATCTGCACGGGAAATTCGAAGCAGGCGTGGACGGCGAACTCGCCGACCGGATCCGCGCGGCGGTCTACTCGATTCTCGAGCTACGTCCGCCCGCTCCCGGCACCGACCGAGACGAGTAGCCGGGAGTGCGGCGGCCGAGATCTCATCGAACCCCGAGCCGCTTCGCTCCCTTCAGGAACGTGGTCAGCGTTGCCGCCCAGGCCTTTTCGGAAACGCCCCGCGGAGCCGTGAAACCCAGCACCCGCTGGTGGGCGACGGTTTGCGCTTCGGTGTACTTGAGCATCCCGTCGGCACCGTGGCGGCGGCCGAGGCCGGAGTCACCCATCCCACCCATCGGGGCGTCGACACTGCCCCAGGCGGCGGCGTACGCGTCGTTGACGTTGACCGTGCCCGCGTGCACGCGGGCGGCGACCGCACGCCCCTTGGCGCCGTTGCCCGTCCAGACACTGGCGTTGAGCCCGTACGCGGTGGCGTTGGCCCGCTCGACCGCCTCGTCGACATCGCCGAAGGAGTAGATCGAGACGACGGGGCCGAAGGTCTCGTGGTCGTAGAGCGTCATCTCGGGGGTGACACCGGTGAGGATGGTCGGCTCGTAGAACAGCGGCCCGAGGTCGGGCCGGGCGCGGCCACCGGCGAGCACGGTCGCCCCCTTGGCGACCGCGTCCTCGACGTGCGCGGTGACGGTGTCGAGCTGCGACTGGTTGGTCAGGCTGCCGACATCGGTGCTGAAGTCGTAGGCCGCGCCGATCGTCAGCGCCTCGGTCCGCGCGACGAAGGCGGCCACGAACTCTTCGCGGATCGACTCGGCCACGTACATCCGCTCGATGGAGACACACAGCTGCCCGGTCGAGGAGAAGCACGCGGAGACCGCACCCTCGGCGGTGCGCGCGATATCGGCGTCGTCGAGCACGATCATCGGGTTCTTGCCGCCGAGTTCGAGGGAGGCGCCGATCAGGCGTTCGCCGGCGTCGCGGGCGATCTTGCGGCCGCTGGCGGTGGAACCGGTGAACATCAGGTAGTCGGCGTTGCCGATCAGCGTCGTGCCGATGGAGCTGCCGCGGCCGACCACCATCTGCCAGACCCCTGCCGGCAGACCGGCTTCGTGCAGCAGATCCAGTGCCCACAGCGCGGTCAGCGCGGTCTGGGTGTCGGGCTTCTGGACCACCGCGTTACCGGCCAGCAGCGCCGGAATGGCATCTCCCGCACCCATGCTCAGCGGGTAGTTCCAGGGTGAGATGATCGCGACGACACCCTTGGGATGATGCAGCTCGGTGGTGTGGGTCAGCACCGGGATGGCGCCGCGACGCCGCTTCGGGCCGAGCAGTTTCGCGGCGCTGCGGGCGTAGTACCTGGTGGCGATCGCGATGTCGGTGATTTCGAGGAAGGCATCCCGGCGGGCCTTGCCGTTCTCGGCCTGCATCAGATCCAGGCCCTCGTGCTGACGTTCGAGCAGCAGGTCGTGGAAGCGCAGCAAGATCGCCTTGCGCGTGGCCACCGGAGTGGCGGCCCATCCGGCCTGGGCGGCACGGGCGCGGGCGAAGGCCGCCTCGACATCGTCCGGCGTCGACACCGGCAGGTTCGCCAGCGGCTCGCCGGTGAACGGAACGGCGGTCGCGACCCGGTCCGCGTCCCGGCTCGCGGCGACGCGCGCCGCCAATCGTTCGAGCAGCGCCGGGGTCAGCGCGGCGGGCAGACCGACGGGCGGGGTGGACGTGGGCCGGATGGCATGGTCGATCGACATGGTGGTCACTTCCTGGTGTTCGAGGCGTTCCGGGTGAAAGGCGAAGGACGGGCGGCGGTTCCGATGCTCAATTCGGCGTCCGGCCCGCGTTCACGTCGGCGATCAGTCGCCCCGCCAATTCGTGCGAGGATTGCGGATTCTGGCCCGTGTACAGATTCCCGTCCACGACGACATACGGCCGCAAGGGAATTCGGCCCTTCGAGTAGTCGACGCCGAGTCCCTCGAGTTTGTCCTGCAATAGCCAGGGCGCCTTGCGCGCGAATCGATTGAGCAGCTCTTCCCGATTGGACAGGCCGGTCATCCGCCGCCCGGCGAACGGCGAAACACCGTCGGGCCCGGCCGTGGCCGCGATGGCCGCGGGCGCGTGGCACAACAGTGCCAGCGGTTTGCCCGATTCGAGCCGATGAGCCAGCAGCGCTCCCGAGGTCTCGTCGTAGGCGAGGTCCTCCATCGGACCGTGTCCGCCGGGATAGAACACGACGTCGTAGTCCTGCGGGCGCACCGAATCGAGGGGCACCGGCGTGGCGAGAACATCTCCGATGCTGTCCAGATATCGCTGCACCTCGCGGCGCTTCCACGGCATCCCACCGGCGATTCCGACGCTCAGCTTGTCGAGCGTGGGCGCTTTCCCGCCCGGTGTCGCGATGGTGATCTCCCACCCCGCCTCGGCGAAGGCCCGGTGCGGGACGGCCACCTCCTCCGCCCAGTATCCCGACGGATGCACGGTTCCGTCATTCAGAGTCCAGCGATCCGCGGCCGAGATCACCATCAGAACCGTAGTCACAATCCACTCCTTCGGATGCGGTGGTACAGACGGCCGAGAAGAGCAACACTCGATCGAATGTTTATGCCGCTTACATTAGCCGATGTGTTGCCCTCCGTCAATGAACCGGCACGGCCCGGCACGAATGCCTCATCTCGTCGACCGCGCTCCGAGATCAGCGACCAGCCGCTCGGACAGCTCCTGCGCGGATCGCGTGTTCTGGCCGGTGTAGACATTTCGGTCGACCGCGACGAAGGGCCGCAGCGGCCGGCCCTTCACATAGTCGATACCCAGCGCCCGCAGCCGGTCCTCCAGGAGCCACGGTGCTTTCTTCGCGAAACCGTTGAGCAGTTCCTCGCGATTGGACACCGCCGTCATCCGGTAGCCGGCGAAGGGTGACACACCGCGCGGAGACGGCACGGCCAGCACCGCCGCGGGCGCGTGGCTGAGCATCGCGACCGGCCTGCCGGAGATCAGACGTTCCGCGAGGATCACTCCGGACACGTCGTCGTAGGCGAGGTCCTCCATCGGTCCGTGCCCACCCGGGTAGAAGATCAGGTCGAAGGTGTCGGCCGCAACGGTTTTGAGAGCCAGCGGATACGCGAGTTCGTCACCGAGTCTGGCCAGATAGCGGTGCGCGATGGTGTCGAGAAGTCGATCGACGACACCGGTGGCAGCGCGCCGCGGCGACGCGTTCGCCACGGAGGCGAGACTGCGCTGATCGAGGGTCGGCGGGCGACCACCCGGCGTCGAGAAGGCGATGTCCCACCCCGCCTCGGCGAACGTGCGGTGCGGTACGACGACCTCTTCGGCCCAGTACCCCGACGGATACACCGAGCCGTCGGTCAACGACCAACGGTCGGCAGCCGACAGCACGAACAGAACCTTCGTCACTGCCGACTCCCTTGAACGCGAACGAAACCCTCGACGAGATCAGGTCCGGCCATCCAACGATGCAGCACTCTCGCACCCGGAGACCTCGCCGGACCCGTATGTAAACTCCGCTAACATTAAGGCGCTGGGGTGATGCCGTCAACTGTTCGGCGACCCACCCCACCCCGGGGACAGCCATCGCACCGAGTGGGATCAACCTCATAGCTTAGATGTATTTCCACTTCTGTAAGCTCTTCCATGTATGAGCTCGGCGCACAGCCGTCCACGACTCGACCGAACACCCCGAGGAGACCGACAGATGACCGGACGCGTAGTCCTGCTCGGCGCCACCGGCTACACCGGTGGCCTCGTTCTCGACTCCCTGCGGCACCGCGGCATCGAACCGGTATTGGCAGGTCGCAACCGTGACAGCCTCCGCGCGATCGCCGACCGCCACGGCGGCCTCGACCACGCCCTGGTCGACGTCACCGACCCCGTCGGCGTCGCGACGCTGGTCCGGCGCGGGGACATCCTCATCTCCACCGTCGGCCCGTTCGAACGCTTCGGCCACGCCGTCGCCGCGGCCGCCGCCGACGTGGGAGCGCACTACATCGACACCACCGGCGAGGTCGGGTTCGTGCTCGAGCTGCGCCGCAGGCTGCACGATCGCGCCCGGGAGACCGGATCGCTGATGCTGCCCGCCTTCGGCTACGACTACGTGCCGGGAATCCTCGCCGGAACCCTTGCCGCGCACGAAGCCGGGGCGGCGGCGCGCGCTGTCGACATCGGTTACTTCGCCAGCGGTCCGCTCTGGCGCGGACTCAGCCAGGGAACCAGGACGACCATGCGGGACGGCCTGACGCTGCCCGCGCCGCGGTGGCGCGACCACCACCTGACCGAGGAACGGACCGCCGCCGAGGTCCGAAAGTTCACCGTGCGGGAACACCGCAAGAACGCGTTCCTGGTCTCGGGCACCGAGGTCCTGTTCCTCCCCGCGGAATTCCCATTGCTCGACGCGGTCAGCGTCTACAACGGATGGTTCCCCGCCCTCAGCCGACCCATCACCGTGGCCGCGGCAGCGGCAGCGGTGACCAGCCGATTCGCGATCGGTCGCAAGCTGGTCGACCGGGTGACCCGGCCGATGATCGGACCCGCCGGCGGACCGGACGCCGACCGCAGGGCTCGCATCGGGTCGCATGTCACCGCGGTCGCGTACTCCGGCCCCGACGTCCTGTCCGAGGTCCAGGTCCGCGGCCCCAACTCCTACACCTTGACCGGTGAGCTCATCGCCTGGGCGGCACAGCAACTGACCACGTCAGCGCCGCGGGCGGCGGGTGTCGTCAGCCCGGTCGAGGCCTTCGGTTTCGCCACCCTGCGCGACGGCTGCGCCGAGATCGGGCTCGCACCGATCTGATCCGACGCGCGGCTCGGGATGTTAGCGACGCAAACACTTTGCTAGATTGATCCCATGACAACGTCGGGCACCCAGCCGTATCACCACGGCGATCTACCTTCCGCGCTGCTGCGCGCGGCAGTGGAGCTGCTCGAGGAGAACGGCGCCGCCGAGCTCTCGTTGCGCGCCGTTGCCCGCCGAGCGGGCGTGTCCACCGCCGCACCGTACCGGCACTTCGCCGATCGCGACGCCCTGCTGTCCGCCGTCGCCGCGGTCGGGTACCAAGATCTCGCGAACCGGCTGATCGCGGCATGCCAGTCGCCGACCACGCCCGAGGATCTCGCCGCCATCGCGGTCGCCTACGTTCGGTTCGCGCTGGACCGGCCCGGCCTGTTTCGGGTGATGTTCGCCGAACCGTGCGATCCGACCAGCCCGGAACGCGTGGCCGCGACCGAGGCCATTCACGGCTACGTCAAAGCCGTTGTGCGACAAGCTTTTCCCGGATCCGATCCGGACTCGATGTCGAATGCCGTCTGGGCTCTTGTCCACGGCCTCGCCTTCCTGCACCTGGACGGCAAGCTGGATGGCACCTCCGCCGAGACCGTGGCCGACACGGTCCGCGCAGCGGTGTTCGCGGTGCTGACGGTGCGACAGGCACCACGCTCGATTCTCACCTGACGAGCACTCGGCCCAACGACAATGCCCGACGGTGGCGAAAACCACCGCCGGGCATTGCCCGACGCAGCACCGAGGGCGGTTACCGGAGCAACCGGGCGCTGTGACGGATCTACGACGCCCTGAGACCGGGCATCGAGGTCGGTGTCGGCATGTGCAGTGCGACCTGCCCCTCGGTGATGACGTCGAGCCGGACGGTCTTGATCGGGCCGAGCGAGCGGACGTCATCGGAGAGCCGACCGCGTCCGAGCTGGAGATCGACACCACGCGGCAGGCTCGAGGAACCACCCGCGAGCATGTTGATCTGCGTCTGGGTCGCGTGCCACGCGCCGTCGATCGTGGTGTACGAGGTCAGGGTCGAGACGCGCTCGCCACTGGCGTATCGCTTCACGCTCGGCGTGGGTGCCGACAGCGTCAGGTCCGCCTCGCCGTCGTCGTTCGCCGCCCGGGCAGTGGTCCCGGTCGCGTCGATCTCGACGTCGAGTCCGGTGACCCACTTGGGGAACCCGTAGCCGTCGTGGCCACGCACCTGCGCGATCTGGGAACTCACCGGCAGCGACAGCACGTAGGAGTGGAGGTGGTCGTTGCCGAGGCCCGACACCAGGTCGACGAATCCCGGCCCGCCGTGGCGCGCCGGTCGCGCGGCCGCCGCCACCGCGGCCTCGGTGTAGAAGTCGATATCGCACACGTCGTAGCGGAAGAACACGACCGAGACGAGCCCGATTCCGGGCACGACTTCCAATGGCGCCAGTTCCTGGGGCAGCCGCGAACGGATGGCCTTCGACTTGGCGAGCATCGTGATGCGCGTGCTCGACATGCGGTAGTAGAAATTCGGTGTCAGCGTTTCGCCGATCGGCGACTGCACCTTCGTCTTGGGGAGCCGGCGGAAGAATTCGACGCCACTCACCCGGGAATCGCGGTCGATCTCATCCAAGTCGGTGTTCATGCGATACCGGTCGTACAGTCCGCCTTTCGGCACTTCGACCACACGGCCACCCAGATCGACCTTGACGGTTGCGCTCTTCGTCGGCGACATCGGCGTAGCTCCCTTGCTCACTCGTTGTACGGCCGACGCTAGCACAAATGTAAGCAGTGTCAACACGCTGTCGGAGTCGCGACTCCATTCGGGCGGCTTTTCGGCAGGGTCGCCGCACCCTCTAATGTACTCGGCGCTTACATTAAGGTTGTCGATGCGACGAACCCGCACAGCCAAGGAGCCCACAGTGACAACCTCCAGCGCCGACTTCGCCGGACCGGCGGGTCCGCACAGCGATCCGCCGATCGTGCTGATCGCGCCCGCGATGGCGATCGGCTCACACTTCTACGCACCGCTGGTCACGGCGTTCGCCGAGCACGGATGGAGTGCGCAAACGTTGCCGCGCCGCGGATTCGAGCGCGGAGAACCCCGGGCGTCGCGCGATCACGACTGGTCCTACCAGGACGAGATCGACACGATCACCCACACCGTCGCGCGGATTCGCCATCAGTACCCCGCGCGGCCGGTGCTCGTCCTCGGCCACAGCCTCGGCGCCCAACTCGCCGCCGGACAGGCGATCAACCATCCCGGCGCGGACGGTCTCGTGACGATCGGCGGTTGCCTGCCCCACCATCGCCACTTCGCCGCATACGGCGTGCACGTGGCCGCCATGGCCGCGCTGGTGCCCGCCCTGACCAGTGCGTTCGGGTACCTTCCGCCCCCCGCGTTCGGCGCACCCGGCGCACGCACACTCATGCGCGAATGGGCCAGAATGGTGCTGACCGGCCGAACACCGTTTCCGTCGAAGCGCACCATCGACATTCCCGCACTGGTGATCGCGCTGGAGCGCGATTCCCTGGCGCCCGAGCCCGGCGTCGACGAATTCGCCCGTCGACTCTTCGAACCCGATGTCGCGACCCGGTGGAACTACCGCACCGACGAGGTCCCGGCCGGTGGCAGCAATGGCCACGTCAACTGGGTGCGGACACCGCAGCCGGTCGTGGACCGCATCGTGTCCTGGTGGAAAAGTGCCGCGCCGCAGCGGAATACAGCTCCGATCCCCCGCACCGCCCAGGCCGATCAGAATCTGATCTGACGCGAAACACCCAGCCTTCCGAGACCAGCCGACGCTCCACTGATACGAGCTCAGCGTCACAGCGGCCGAACTCAGCCCTTTCCTTGACACTCATGTTAGCGGCAATTACATTGCGGCATTACCGGGACCTGATTCGGTATCCGCCGAATCGATCAGCCGACCGACGGCGAACACGGGAGCGAATCCGCTCTCCCCTCGATATCGAGAGAAGTCAATGGAATCATCAGCCCTGCTCACCATCGGATTGCCGAGCGCACTCGGCATCATCATGTTCGGACTGGGACTCACCCTGACCGTTGGCGACTTCCGCCGAATCGCCGAGTCACCACGGGCCGTCGTGGTCGCCTTGGCCCTGCAACTCCTCGTGCTACCCGCCTTCGCGTTCGGCCTGATCCAGCTCTTCGACATGGCCCCGCTCCTCGCCATCGGCATGATGCTGCTGGCCGCCTCTCCCGGCGGGACGACCGCCAATCTCTACAGCCACCTGTTTCGCGGTGATGTCGCCCTCAACATCACCCTGACCGCGATCAACGCCGTCCTGGCCGCCATCACCGTCCCGATCATCACCAACTTCGCCATCAACTACTTCGGCGCGGAAGGCCAGGTGGGCCTGCAGCTGAGCAAGGTGGTGCAGGTGATCGCGATCGTGCTGGCACCGGTGATCCTCGGCATGATCGTGCGCCGCTTCTTCCCCGGCTTCGCGGCGTCCGCGGACCGGCCGGTCCGCACCTTCTCGGTCGCCGTATTGGCACTGGTCTCGGTCGGCGCGCTGGTCGCCGAGCGGGAGAACGTCGCCGATTACGCCCGCCAGGTCGGACTGGTCACCGCCATCTTCTGCCTGGGCAGCCTCGCCCTCGGCTACACCGGAGCGCGCCTGCTCCGGCTCGCCCGGCCGCAGGCGATCGCGACATCGTTCGAAGTCGGCATCCACAACACGGCCGTGGCGATGACCATCGCACTCAGCGTTCTCGACAGCGCCGAGGCCGCGATCCCCGCCGCCGTGTACTCGGTTCTGATGTACGTCCTCGCGGCCGTCTTCGGATACCTGATCACTCGAATCGACGGCACGGGAAAGGATTCCGCCGGTGGCGCGGCAGCGCCGACGACCCAGCACGCGCATTGACAGCGCCGCGTGGTTGACCTCGCCGCACCGCGGAGTAATGTTAGCGGCGCCTACATTCTCGCTCGCTGACCGAAAGGGAACGATATGTACGCAGTCACGCTGGACGGCCACGGCGGTCCGGAGGTCATGAAGTGGGGCCGGGTGGACGACCTGCCCGCACCCGCCGTCGGCGAGGTGGCGGTGGATGTGGTCGCCGCGGGCGTGAACCGCGCCGACATCATGCAGCGCCAGGGCTTCTATCCACCGCCCCCTGGCGCCAGCGACATCCTCGGGCTCGAGGTGTCCGGCGTGATCGCCGAGGTGGGCGAGGGCGTGACGGACTGGCAACCCGGCGACGAGGTGTGCGCGCTGTTGTCCGGTGGCGGCTATGCCGAACGGGTCAATGTCCCGGCGACACAGCTGCTGCCGGTCCCCGCCGGCGTGAGCCTGACCGCGGCCGCGGCGCTGCCCGAGACCGCCGCGACCGTCTGGTCGAACATCGTGATGACCGGTGGGCTGCGCGCGGGCCAGACGCTGCTGATCCACGGTGGCGGCAGCGGCATCGGCACCCACGCGATCCAGGTGGGTCGCGCCCTGGGCGCCCGGGTCGCGGTGACCGCCGGGTCGCAGGGCAAGCTGGACCGGTGCCGCGAACTCGGCGCGGACACCTTGATCAACTATCGCGACGACGATTTCGTGAAGGTCGTGACCGAGGAATACGGCGGCGCCGACGTCATTCTCGACATCATGGGCGCCAAGTATCTCGCCCGGAATGTGGAAGCACTCGCCGTCGGCGGCGACCTCACGATCATCGGCCTGCAATCCGGCTCGACCGCCGAACTCGACCTCGGCCTCATGCTGTTCAAGCGAGCGTCGGTCCATGTGACCAATTTGCGCCGCCGCCTACAGACCGGGCCCGGCTCCAAGGCCGAGATCATCGCCGAACTGCGCGAGAAATTGTGGCCGCTGATCGCCGAAGGGGCTGTCGCACCGGTTGTCGCCACGGAGATCCCCATCGCCGACGTCGCTGCCGCGCACCCGCTGCTGGATTCCGACGAAACCGTCGGGAAGGTACTTCTCACCGTCCGCTAGAACACTCCATCGGACCCGGGATCACCTATGTGTTGACATTGCTTACATTGGTCTCTACGGTTGGCCCGTCGACCAATGTAAGCACTGTAACTCTAGGTGATCGAAGGATGTTGCCGATGTCGAGTGATCCGGACTCGGGCGGGTTGTTCTCGCCTCTGCGGCTACGTTCCGGCCAGACCCTGCCGAACAGGATCGCCAAGGCCGCCATGGAGGAGGGCATGGCAGGCAGGGCGCAACTGCCCGACACGCGTCTGGTCGAGCTGTATCGACGATGGGGCACCGGGGGCGCCGGGTTGCTGATCACGGGAAACGTCATGGTTCACGCCGAAGCGCTGACCGGTCCCGGGGGCATCGTGCTCGATGCCGAATCGCCGTTGGAGCCCTTCGCCGCATGGGCCGCGGCAGGCAAAGCCGCCGGTGCCGCCATGTGGATGCAGATCAGCCATCCCGGCCGCCAGGTGCAGGCGCGCATGCCTGGCGTCGTCTGGGGCCCGTCGGACATCGCGCTCGACCTCGGTCGGCACACCAAGCGTTTCGGTCAGCCGACAGCGATGACAGTCCAGCAGATACGCGAGACCGTCGCCCGCTTCGTCACCACGGCGCACCGTGCCGAGCTCGCCGGGTTCGACGGCGTGGAAGTTCATGCCGCACACGGGTATCTGCTCTCGCAGTTCCTCTCACCGCTGGTGAACAATCGCACCGACGAGTTCGGTGGTTCGCTGCAGAATCGCGCGCGGCTGCTGATCGAGATCGTGCGCGGAATTCGCGCGGTGGTGCCTGCATCCTTCGCGGTCGCGGTGAAACTCAACTCCGCGGATTTCCAGCGGGGCGGCTTCGGTGCCGGGGATGCCAACGCGGTGATCGCGATGCTCGCATCGATCGGAGCCGACCTCGTCGAGATATCGGGCGGCAGCTACGAGAGCCCGGCCATGTCCGGTCGACCGACCGATGGCCGCACCGCCACCCGGGAGGCCTACTTCCTGGAGCTCGCCGCGAAACTGGCCAAATCCAGCGTGCTGCCGCTCATGCTGACCGGCGGCATCTCCCGCCGAGAGACCGCGGAACGCGTCCTGGACAACAATGTCGAACTCATCGGCATGGCCACAGCACTGGCGGTCACGCCCGATTTGCCGCATCGCTGGCGTGCTGGGCAGGAAGCACCCCGGACCATGAAGCCGGTGACCTGGACGGACAAGACACTGGCCTCCGCCACCGAGATGGCGATGGTGCGCTACCAGATGCGCCGCATGGCCACCGGCTCGAAACCCGCCCTCAATGTCAGCCCGGCGCTGGCCATGGTGGCCGACCAGCGCGCGCAAGCCCGTGCGCTGCGCAGCTATTCGAAATGGCTGGCCGTGAACAAACCCTCGGAGAACCGATGACCGCACCCACACCCCTCCCCCACCATCAGGTGGCCATCATCGGTACCGGCTTCGGCGGCATCGCGACGGCGGTGCGGCTGCGGCAGGCGGGCATCACCGATTTCGCCCTGCTCGAGCGCGCGGGCGCAGTGGGTGGCGTGTGGCGCGACAACGACTATCCCGGTGCCGCCGTGGACGTCCAGAGCGATCTGTACTCGTTCTCGTTCGCGCCGAACCCGCACTGGCGCAACACCTATGCCACGCGGGCGGAACTGTTCGCCTACCTCGAGGATGTCACCGACAGGCAAGGGTTGCGCGGCAACCTGGTGCTCGATTGCACGGTCCAGCGACTCGAATGGGATTCGGTCGAGCAGCTCTGGTGGCTCGAGACATCACAGGGACCGCGGACCGCCACCCACGTGGTGCTGGCGACCGGGGCGCTCGCGGATCCGGTCGTTCCGGCGATCCCGGGGGCGGATCTGTTCGAGGGCAACAGCTTTCACTCCGCGCGCTGGAACCACGACCTCGACCTCACCGGTAAACGGGTGGCGGTCGTCGGCACCGGCCCGTCCGCGGTCCAGTTCGTTCCGGCGATCCAGCCCGACGTGGCGCAGTTGACGGTTTTCCAGCGCACACCCGCCTGGGTGGTTCCCCGCCACGATCACGAGGTCGGCGAGACGCGCCGGGCGCTCTATCGCAGGTTCCCGATCACCCAGCGGATGGCGCGGCTGCGGGTGTATCTGCGGCGCGAGTGGAAGGTCGTCGCCTTTCGCCATCCCGCGCTCATGAGGCTGCCCGAGCGTGGTGCTCGGCGTTTCCTCGAGGCACAGGTCGGTGATCCGCAGTTGCGGGCCAAGTTGTCGCCCGACTTCCGGCTCGGCTGCAAACGGGTGCTGATCTCCGACGACTACCTGCGCGCGTTGGCGCAGCCCAACGTCACCCTCGAGACCGCGGGCATCAGCGAGATCACCGCGAGCGGCCTCACCGACACCACCGGTACCCATCATGAAGTCGACGTCATCATCTTCGGCACCGGGTTCCAGACCGCACGACTGCCGCTGACCGATTCCGTCCACGGTCCGGACGGGCGCACGATGTCCGAGGTCTGGGGCACGAGCCCGGCCGCGTATCTGGGCACCGCGGTCGCCGGGTTCCCGAACATCTTCCTCATCCACGGCCCGAACATCGGCCTCGGGCACACCTCGGTGATCCACATGTTCGAGTCGCAGGCCACCTACATCGCCGGCGCGATCGGCCATGTCGACGAGCACGGTCTGGCCGCGGTCGAACCGACCCGCGCGGCCCAGCGGGCGTTCGCCGACGACGTCGAGCAGCTGGGGACCGGCACCGTCTGGACCAGCGGCGGTTGCACCAGTTGGTATCTCGGCGAGAACGGCCGCAACACCAATATCTGGCCCGGCTCGACTCTCGACTTCCGGCGCCGCACAGTACGTTTCGATCCGCACCAGCACCTGCTGCACCGCCGCAATGCCCGCGTCGAGGCGGTGGTCTCGTGAGCGCGGGCGGGGTGATCGCGGGCCGACCGAGCGCACCGAAGACCGTGCTGGTCCACGGTCTGGCGAGCTCCTACCGGGTCTGGGACAGGGTGCTGCCGAAGATCGAGCCGCAGACCGCTTGTCTCGCCGTGGAATTGGCGTCGGACGGTCGGATCGAGGACGACGCCGACGATGTCGCGGCACTGCTCGATCCCGGTCGTCCCGTGGTCGTCGTCGGACACTCGCGGGGTGCCCTTGTCGCGGCCGCGCTGGCCGAACGTCGCCCAGACCTCGTCTCCGCACTGGTTCTGTTGTGCCCACCGTGGTCGCGGGATGCTCGACTGAGCGCTCGCTCACCGATCGAGCGGGCGCTGGCCATCCCCGGGATCGGCGACCTGATGTGGTCGCTCGCCTCCGACGAACGCCAACGTGCGGCACAGCGAAGCGCCTTCGGCCCCGGCGTGAACGTGCCGGACCAGTTCCTCGCCGACGCCCGAGCCCGCGGCCGCCGCAACTTCGTGCGAAGTTCACGCGCCATCGACACCTACCTCGACGCTGCCCCACTACCCGACCGTCTCCGAAACCTGTTCGTGCCCACCGAACTCGTCTTCGGCGAGGTGGACGCGCGCGTCGCCGCACCCGCCGACGCCTTCGCACATCTTCGTCACGTGACAACGGCAGTGCTACCGGGCGTCGGCCACACTCCGCCCTGGGAGGCTCCGGTCGAGATCGCCGAGCTGATCACTCGAACGGCCCGCACTGCTTCGCGGTGATGGCGTCCGTGCGGAGTCCGGGATCGAATCCATCGCCCGGGTCGCTGCCGCCGCCAAACCCGCGGACACGGCGACGATGACCGCGGCGATCGCGAATGCCATGTCATAGGAGTTCTCGATGACCGGTGCCACGATCAGCGGACCGATCATCTGCCCTACGGCGAAGGCAGCGGTCAGGGTGGCTGCCGAGCGAGGAACGGGAAGCCGGTTGCCCGCATCGACGGCCAGCATCACGATGGCCATGAAGGTCGCCCCGAAGGTGACCGCGGCGATCAGCGCCGCGATCACACTGTCGCTCACGGCTGGTGCGGCGGTTCCGACGCATTGAATGACCAAGGCGGCGACGAGGGCTCGGCCGGTGCCGATGCGCCGTGCCACTGCGTGCCAGATCATCGTCGCGGGCACCGCCGCCACGCCCACCAGCGTCCACAGCAACGCTCCCGTCGAGGAATGTCCACCGCCGTGGCCTGCCACCGCGGCGACCAGGAACGTTCCCAGGATGATGTAGCCCAGGCCCTCGGCGAAGTAGGCGCTCAACAGCAGCAACCACGCTCGGCGCACGTTCGGGTCAAGGCGGGCCCGGACAGCCGGGTCGATCCCGAGGTCGGCGTCGGTCTCGTCGCGGATGTCGAGCATCCAGGCCGGGGCCAGCAGAACCGCGGTCAACACCGCCGAGCCCACCCACAGCCCCTGCCAGGACAGCCAGGTCCCGGCGGCGAGGGTGAACACACCGGTGATCGCGATACCGGCGCCGACACCGGCGAACGCGACTCCCATGGACGCGCCTTCCCGTCGGTGCCGGGCGACCGTGGACGCGCAGGCGATGAAGATGGCGGCGCTGGCCACCCCGGCGGCGAAGCGCAGTCCCGCCTGCGGAACCACCTGCGCCGACAGCGCCATCGCCGCCTCGCTGGCGATCAGCACCACCGACCACGCGAGGAAGGTGCTCCGCCGGCTCAGGTGCGGCATCCGGGTCAGCAGCACCGCACCGACCAGGTAGCCCGCGTAGTTGCCGGTCGCGATGATCGCCCCGTCCCCCGCGCTGATCCCCGCCGAGGACGTCATGATCGGCAGCAGCGGGGTGAACACGAAGCGCCCGACACCCATCGCCGCCGCGAGACCCGCCGCGGCGGCCACACCGACCCGAGGCCCGCTGATCCGACGTCGGGTAGGGGGCGCAGGCGGGCGCGATACGTTCACCCCGGCCACGCTACGAGCGTTCTGTACGCCAAGAAAATACCTTCTCAGCATGGTGTATACGCTGAAAGTATGGACTTGCAGATACGGCATCTCGAAGCGTTCGTGACGCTGCGGGAGGAAGGCACGTTCACGCGTGCCGCCACGCGGTTGCACGTCTCCCAGCCGTCGCTCAGCCGGACGATCCAAGATCTCGAACGCATCCTCGACTGCGGCCTGATCGATCGTTCGGCACCGACGCTCACGCTCACGGCCAACGGCGAATTGTTCCTGCGCAGAAGCCGCGCCATCCTGACCGACCTGACCGAACTACAGGCGGAGATGCGGGCCCTGGTCACGGTCCGGGTCGGATTCGCCTGGTTGCTGCCCACCGAATGGTTCGCCGCCACCCGCACCCGCTATGAAGAACACGGCGGGCAGCTCACCCTGATGCGCAGCGACAACCCCACCGCGGACCTGAGCAACGGCACCGTCGACGTCGCTGTCGTCCGCAACATCCGCCAGTCGACCGGGTCGATCGCCTGGCGTCGCATCGGCGTCGAAGAACGCGTGCTCGCCGTGTCGGTCCACTCCGACCTCGCGCGGGCACCCGGGCTGCGCTGGGCCGATCTCGCCCGCCACCGCCTGGTCGTCAACACAGAATCGGGAACCACCACCCCCGATTCCTGGCTCGACCCCGATCCCGACCGGGAAACCGTCACCTGCCGGAACTTCGACGAATGGATCGAACTCATCGCCGCCGACCGCGGCATCGGCGTCGTCCCGGCCCTGGCCATCCACCGCGCGCCACACCCCGATGTCGTCTACCGGGAACTGCCCGACATTCCCGCCTCGACCCTCTACCTCGGCTGGCGCCGCACCCCCGAGCCCGCACGATCGACCCGGCTCTTCATCGACACCGCACTGACCGTTCCACGCGACTGACGAGGGCGATCCGGGTCCGATGACCGGAATTCGCTCACGCGTGAACGGGTGTCAGATGTGGCCGTTTGGCCGACCGGCCGTCGCCGGAAGACCTGCCGGTGAGGCGTCGGAGCAGCCACGGTCCGAGAAAGCCTGCCAGCCAGCGAAGTTCGGCGCCCGCGGCGGCCACCGGGCCGCGCTCGGCCGCCACGGGCGGCAGCGCATCGGCCCAGCTGCCGTTCGACCCCGGCACTTCCAGTACCTGCGCCAGTGCGTCGGCGATGCGCTGGTGGCCCAGCGGGCTGGCGTGCAGGCGGTCCGACGACCACAGGCGGGGGTCGGTGACGACCGGGTGGTCGCTGGTCTCCGCGACCCGAACCCCATGGCGGGCAGCGACATCGCGGATGACGTCGTTGAGCGCGATCGTGCGCTGACCGAGGAACCGGGCGTAGGGAACGATGCGAGTGACATCGGGGTAGGTCAGGGTCGCCACCTCGGCACCCTGCGCCGTCAGGGCGGCGAACATCACCTCGAGATGCTCGCCCACCGACTCGGCGTCGAACCGTGGCCGCAGCAGATCGTTCATACCGGCGATCACCGTCGCGACGTCGGGGCGCAACGCGAGCGCGGCGTCGAGCTGCTCACGGCGGACCTGCCCCGCCAGTTTGCCGCGCACGGCCAGGTTGGCGTATTGCAGTGCGGGGTTGGACTCGGCCATGGTCGCGGCGAGCCGGTCGGCCAAGCCGACCAGCCCGGTGTGGTCCGCGCCGTCGCCGACTCCCTCGCTCTGACTGTCGCCGAGGGCGACGTACCGGAAGAACGAGGTGGAGCCGGTGCGGTCACGTGTCGTCATGGTCAGCCACCTTCCGCGTCGGCTCCATCCGCATCCCGCTGACACGCCGACTTCATAGTCAATTAATTGAGTACCTTACGCGGACGGTCGACTCCACTCGCGTTCACGGCTGTCGCCAGCGCGATCGCGACCATGGACAACCCCGCGACAACTACAGCGCCGAGCACGACCAGCGCGGCCGAGGCCGAGAACTGGTCCCAGGCCAGGAGAATCAGCGCCAGTCCCGCGACCACGGCGATCGCATCGGCGACCACGGCGGCCAGTGCGCTGGAGTCATCGCGGTCCAATCGCGGGGCGATGGCCGCCACGCCGAGCCCTTGCAGCAGGGTCACGACCCCGACCAGCAGCAGTGCCGCGCCCGCGAGTCCCGTACCGGCATCGGCTCCCGTCATCAGGAACACGAACGGGACGAGGCCGTACAGGGCGCGCACGGCGCCCACCCCACGAATCGCCGACAGGGACACCCCGCCGCGCGTGCGACGCACGGTCGACTGGGGCGCGATTCCGATCCGAGCATTCATCACCTGGCTGGTCATGTCCCTCTCCTTCTAATTTTCACAATGACGTGCAATTGCACGTAAATGTGAAAATACTCCGCTTGCACAGCCTTGTGCAAGCATCGGCAACCGTTCGTGAACGGACTCACACGGCGACCCGAAATCGCCGACGAGGTGACGGCGGCCACGCCGTATCGATGTAGTCCCGCCCACTTGTGTTTCCGCGTGTTTCCTGGCGCCGACCTGCAGTGTTTCCGCCGGTGACAAAGCCGTAAATCACCTCGCCGCGCCCTTGCCGCGCCACCTGCCGAGGAGTCTGATCGCAGTAGTTGGTCATTCGTCCAGTTATTGATCTCCGATCCTTCGAGAAGGAGTCCCATGCCCGCGTCTCCCTCGCCCTGGCCGAACGCGCCACCCGGGCACCAGCGCGCCCATGACCCCCACCCCGATCCGAATCCCGAACTACCCGAGAGACATTCGATGCTGACCGAATTCGACGACCGCGTCCACGCCGCGATCAATTTGCACGCCGTCCTGGGAGCACTGCCGAGACTGGTCGAACTCGACAGTGCGGCGGCGGCCGTGCTCGGCACCCTTGACCGCGAAGTCACGCTCACCCTGATGGTGTACGGCGGTCCGGAGGCCCGCTACACCTTCACCCCGACCTCGATCCGGCCGGGCGGACGCGGCATCGGCCCGCGCCTGCTGTTCACCTCGCCTGCCCATCTGCAAGCCGTTCTCGACGGTGACGCGCGACCGATTCCCCTCGGCGGACCGGCCGGAATCCGGTTCCTGACCCAGCAATTCGGGCCGCTGACCGAGATTCTGGCCGGCTACCTCCAGCCGGGGACCACGCAGATCCAGGCCGACATCGCGACCATGCTCGCGCTGCACATCTCGGCCATCGCGATCACTGTCGTGGGCAACGAAGACCGCAGCGGCCAGTTCTCGGCCCGCCACATGCCCGACGGTGACTTCGACCTCGAAGTCGGTGACGACCTCCGCTACCGCCTCGAAGTCAAGGACCACCGGCTACGGGTGGATCAGGACCACACCGATTCACCGCGCGCCGCACTGCGTTTCGCCGATCTCGGCGTCGCCGGCTCCATCCTCTCCGGCCAGGACAGCGCGCTCACGTGTCTGTGCGACGGCCGCCTGACCATGCGGGGGTTCATCCCCCTCGTCGACAACGCCAATCGCATCCTCGACCGCGTCGGGGCCTACCTGGGAGCACACCGATCATGACCTCGTCCGACCTCTTCACCCCCGCGACCTACGAATATGCCCGCAGTGCAGCTGCTTTCGAACGCGCGGTGCGCGTCGTACCCGGTGGCATCCACGGCCACCAGGGCCCCCGCGACGGGTGCTACATCCCCCGCTCGGCCTACCCCCTGTTCTCCGCCCGCGCGGAGGGCACCCGCTTCTGGGATCTCGACGGCAACGAATTCATCGACTACATGTGCGGTTACGGCCCCAACGTCCTCGGCTACCGCGACCCCGACGTGCAGGCCGCCGCCCAGGCGCAGGGCGAACTCGGAGATGTCGTCACCATCCCGACGACCACGATGGTCGATTTCGCCGAACTCCTCGTCGACACCGTCGCGAGCGCGGACTGGGCGTTCTTCGCCAAGAACGGCGGCGACGTCACCACGCTGGCGATCATGACCGCGCGGGCCGCGACCGGCCGACGTCGCATCGTCTTCATCGAGGGCTACTACCACGGCGTCGCGCCGTGGACGCAGAAGCTGGACTACCCCGGCGTGCTCGACCAGGATGTCGCGGGCAACATCGAGATCCCCTGGAACGACCTCGCCGCCCTGCGCGCGACCTTCGCCGCCCATCGGGGTGAGATCGCCGCGCTCATCGCCCAGCCCTACCAGCACCGCAACTTCGGCGACAACATCCTGCCCGCGGCCGAGTACTGGGCCGGTGTGCGCCGGCTGTGCGACGAATTCGACGTCGTGCTGATCGTCGACGATGTCCGCGCGGGTTTCCGGCTGGATCTGGCGGGCAGTGACCACTACTACGGTTTCCAGGCCGATCTGATCTGCTTCTGCAAGGCGATCGCCAACGGCTACAACGTCTCCGCGCTGTGCGGGCGCGACAGTCTGCGCGAGGCGGTCAGCAGCATCACCTTCACCGGCAGCTACTGGATGAGCGCGGTTCCCTTCGCGGCGGGCATCGCCACCCTGACCAAACTTCGGGAGATCGACGGCCCCGCACTCTTCCGGCGCCTCGGCACCCGGCTCACCGAGGGTCTGGTCGATGTGGCCGCCACCAACGGATTCCAGCTCGTCGCCTCCGGTGAACCGGCGCTGTTCTACCTTCGGCTCGCCGACGACGACTCGCTGATGCTGCATCAGCGGTGGATCGCCGAATGCGTTCGCCGTGGTGTGTTCCTGACCAACCACCACAATCACTTCATCAGTGCCGCGCTCACCGAGGCCGACATCGACAAGACCCTCGACATCGCCGACGCGGCGTTCCGCGCCGTCCGCGATCAACCGGAGTCACGGTGAGGTCGTCCGCCGGAACGATCACGGTCGCGGGAGCCTATGGCGCGCAGGGGCTGGGGTACGCGATCGCGGTCACCGTGCTGCCCGAGTTCAAGTCGCGCCTCGACCTGACCGAGACGACCATCGCGCTGCTGCTGCTCGGTATGTGCGCGGCAGCGGCGGGTGGGTCGATTCTGGCCGATCTCATCGCCGTGCGATGGGGCAGCAAGCAGGCACTGTGCGCCGGGCTGGCGATGGAGGCCGCCGCGCTGCTCACCCTGACCGTGCTCGGCGATCTCGGGCCGTTCCTGGTCGCCTTCGGGATCTACGGCATCGGCCTGGGCGTCGTCGACGCCGCCGCGAACATGCAAGGCGCGCTGGTCCAGCGGCGCAGCGGCACACCGGTTTTCGGGCGCCTCTACGCGACCTACACCGCGGCGGCCGTGCTCGGCGCGGTGGTGGTGTCGGCGGCGGTCGCGGGCGGGTTCCCGCTACTGCCGCTGGCGGTGGCGGCCACGGTGCAGATCGCCGTGGTCGCGGCGGGTGCCAAGCTCTTCGATCCCGCGCGGGCGGCGCGAAAGATCCACGAGGACAACACAGTCCGGACTCCGCTGCCGTGGCCGGGCATCTGGCGCGTCGGCGCGCTGGTCCTGGCGGCGTTCACGGTCGATTCGGCGGTGGCCACCTGGAGCACCGTCTACCTCAGCGACGGACTGGCGGTCGCGGCCGCGACGGCTCCCCTCGGCTTCGCCGCGTACCAGGCCGCCGTGCTCGTCTCGAGGCTCACCGTCGATCCGCTGGTGCGCAGGTTCGATCGCAGCGCGGTCACCGCCGCCGCCATCGGCATCGGTGTCCTCGGCACCGCGACCGTCGCGGTCGTGCCCACCCTCCTCGGCGCGATCATCGGATTCGCCGCGGCCGGGCTGTCGATCGGCGCGCTGGTACCGATCGCCTTCTCCGCGGCGGGCGAGCTCGAGCCCGCTCGCAGCGACGAGGTGATCGCCCGGGTCAACCTGTTCAACTACGGCGGCGCGGTCGCCGGTGCCGTCGCCCTCGGACTGGTCGCGACGGGACCGTCCCTGGGAACCGCGTTCATCATCCCCGCCGTCGTCCTCCTGGCCGTCGTCCCGACGCTGCCACGCCACACCTTCACCAGGAGCTCTCGGGTCTGACCGAGCACTCCACGCAGAAAGGAAGTCTCATGCACATCGGGGTACCGACCGAAGTGAAGAACAAGGAAGCCCGGGTCGCCGTCACGCCCGCGGGAGTCATGGAATTGACCCGCGCGGGACACCGCGTCACCGTCCAGGCGGGTGCGGGTATCGGCAGCGCGATCGCGGACGCGGACTACCTCGCCGCGGGCGCCGTCCTCGGCACGGTCGAGCAGGCCTGGGCAGCCGAACTCGTGCTCAAGGTCAAGGAGCCCGTCCCCAGCGAATACCAGTACCTGCGACCGGATCTGGTGCTGTTCACCTACCTCCACCTGGCCGCCGACGAAGCACTCGTCGACGCGCTGCTGGCGTCGCGGACCACCGGCATCGCCTACGAGACGGTGCAGGCACCCGACGGCAGCCTGCCGCTGCTGGCGCCGATGAGCGAGGTCGCCGGGCGGCTGTCGGTGCTGGCGGGCAGCTATCACCTGCTCGGCAGCAACGGCGGCCGGGCGAAGTTGCTGGCCGGTGTGCCCGGGGTGCGACCGGCGACGGTCACCGTCATCGGCGCGGGCATCGCGGGCTTGAACGCGGTGCACCAGGCCGTGGCGCTCGGCGCCGATGTCACCGTGCTCGACATCTCGCTGCCCCGCCTGCGCGAGATCGACAACCTCTACCGTGGCCGGGTCGCGACCGTCATGTCGAGCGGATACGAGATCGAGCGCACCGCACTGGAATCCGATCTGGTGATCGGCGCCGTCCTGGTCCCCGGCGCGAAGGCGCCGAAGCTGATCACCCGCGACATCGTCGAGCGCATGCGGCCCGGCAGCGTGCTGGTCGACATCGCCATCGACCAGGGCGGCTGTTTCGCCGACTCCCGGGCCACGACGCACGACGCACCCACCTACGGTGTCGCGGAGTCGATCTTCTATTGCGTGGCCAACATGCCCGGTGCCGCCGCGGCGACCTCGACACCGGCATTGACGAACGCGACGCTGCCCTACGTCCTCGACATCGCGAACAAGGGCTGGGAAGGCGCCACCGACGACGACCACGCACTCGCGGGCGGGGTGAACACCATCGACGGCGCGATCACCCACCCGTCGGTGGCGGCGGTGTTCCCCGACAAGTCCGCGATCCTCGTCTGACCCGCACTCGAATCCGAAGGACTCCCATGACATTCACCCGTCGCACGGCACTCACCACAGGAACAGCGACGCTGGCCGGCACCATGGCGATGCTTCGCGCTCCCGCCGCGGCCGGGACGCCGACGGCAAGCACGGCACACCCCGCTCGCCGCGCGGCGGACGGGGCAGGGCTCCTGGTCGGCTGCGGCATCGCCGATCTCACCGGCGCGGTCGCGGGCCAGGGCATGATGGGCTATTCCGACCTCGAGCAGGTCGCCGAGGGCCTGTTGATGCGATGCTGGGCGCGCGCCTTCGTCGTCGTCGATGCCGCGACCGGAGATCGGGTCGCATTCGTCACCGCCGACATCGGCTGTGTGTTCCAGTCGGTGCACCTGGCCGTCCTGCAGCGGCTCGCCCAGCGCTTCGGCGATCTCTACAGCGAACGCAACGTCAATCTCAACGCGACGCACAATCACAATTCCTGCGGCGGAACGGCACGTGAGTACGCGTATTCCCTGGCCGCCTACGGGTTTCAGCAGAACTCGCACGATGCCGAGGTCGCCGGAATCGTCGAGGCCATCGCCCGCGCACACGAACGACTCGCGCCGGGCACGGTCGCGCTGGGGCGGGCCGAACTGCACGATGCCAGCGCCAACCGTTCCCGGGAAGCGTTCGACCTCAACCCGGCCGAGGACAAGAACGCCTTCCCGAACGCGGTGGATCCGGCGGTCACGGTGCTCCGATTCCGGCAGGGCGACAACGACATCGGCGCCGTCTCCTGGTTCGCCACGCACGGCACCTCGCTCACCGACAAGAACCGGTTGATCGCGACCGACAACAAGGGTTACGCCAGCTACCGCTGGGAGCACGACGAGCGGGGCGTGCGGTATCGAGACGGGCAGCCCGGCTTCGTCGCCGCGTTCGCCCAGACCAACGCCGGGGACATGACGCCCAATCTGGGACTCGGCAAATTCCGGCCGAACGGGCCCACCGACGACAACCGCACCAACTGCGCGCTCATCGGCGAACGGCAATATCAAGCCGGCCGAAACGCCTTCGACTCGGCGACACCCATGGCCACCGGCGGCGTCGACGCCGTCCTGCGCTACATCGATCTGGCCGATATCGCGATCGACGGGACCTACACACCCGACGGCGAACCCGCCCGCACGACACCGGCCATGATGGGCGCCTCGGCGATGGCGACGAGCTCGGAGGACAACGCGCGCAGTCAGCTCCCGTTCCTCTACGAGGGGCAGACGAACCCGCTGGTCGACGCGTTCGGTGGCATCGAGGCGCCGATCGCGCAGTGGGTGCGAGACGCGCAGGCGCCCAAACTGATCGGCGTCCCGCTCGGGATCCTGGCGCCACGCCCCTGGGTCCCGCAGATCATCGCGATCCAGCTCCTGCGGATCGGCGATCTCGTCTTGGCTTGCGGGCCTTCGGAATACACGATTGTCGCGGGCCTGCGCATCCGGCGCGTCGTCGCACGGGCATTGCGCGTTCCGGTGGACAACGTCCTGGTGCAGGGCTTCGCGAACGGCTACAACGGCTACGTCACGACGCCGGAGGAGTACAACGCACAGGCATACGAGGGCGGCGAGACACTGTACGGCCGCTGGACGCTGTCGGCGTACATGCAGGAGTTCGACCACCTGGCGCGTGCGCTGGCCGCGCGAGCGTCCCTGGGTCGCGGACCCGCTCCCCTGGACTGGTCGTCCGGGCCGCAACCGTCACTGCTGGCGGTGGTGCCCCCGACGACCCGATCAGCGGTACTCGGTTCGGGGATGTGCTCACCGCCCCGGAACCCGAGTACCAGCCGGGCCGAACCGTCACCGTCGAGTTCGTCGGCGCGCATCCGAACAACGACTTCCACACCGGCGACACATATTTCGAGGTCCAGCGCGAGACACCGGCCGGCTGGGTGCCGGTCTTCGACGACAACGATTGGTGTACCGAGATGCACTGGTCACGACCCGACGGCCAGCCGACCGCCTCGGTCATCCGCGTCCACTGGACGGTACCGACCACGACCGAACCGGGGAACTATCGCATCACCTATACCGGCGACAGCCGCGACGCGGCAGGAACCCTTTCGCCGTTCACCGCCCGCACGGACACCTTCCGGATCGGATGACCCCGTTGGGTCGCGCTGGTCGGCGGCGTGACCCAACCCTTCCAATGATGGATCCGGCATCCAGTATTGACATTCGTTACACTCACCGTGTGCCGACCTCCGAAACCCGAACCCAACGGCGTGCCGCGGCCAACCGCCGGTCCGTCATCGATGCCGCACGCGAGATCATCGCGACCCACGGCACCGAGGCGCTCACGCTGGAGGCCGTCGCGGAGCGCGCGGATGTCGCGATACAGACGATCTACAACCGCGTCGGCGGCCGGTCGGCGCTGCTCGTCGCCGTCGCGGAACTGGCCATGGAGGAGAATCGCGCCTACATGGACGCCGCGTACGCCACGCCGGGCCGCCCCGAGGAGCGGCTGCTGCGGGCCGCGGCCGAATACGTGCGCTTCGCCCGGGAGCGCCCGCACGAGTTCCAGATCCTGGCCAATCCCCCGCACGAGCCGGAGACGCTCGAGCGGATCGCCGACCTCACCCGGGAACAGAACGCCAAACTGGCCGATGTCTTTCGCGACGGCATCGCATCCGGCACCGCCCGAGCGGATCTCGATCCGGATCGGCTCGCGACCGCACTGTGGGCCTCGCTCAACGGGCTGCTCTCACTCACCTCACGAACGGACACCCTGCGCGTCGACCACGACGAACTGGACGTCCTCGTGGCCACCTTCACCGCTGCCGTCACCGATGGGCTGCGAGCGCCGACGGCGCAGTAGCTCCCGGACAGGCGCCGTCAGGGTTTCAGCTCACAGATCACCACCGGGATCTCACGGGTGGTTCGCGTTTGATAATTCGCATACCCCTTGTACGCGCTGGTGATCTGCGGCCACAACTGGGCGCGCTCCTCGGGGCTCGCGGTGCGCGCGTGCACCGCTCGCCGTCGGCCGTGGACGACCAGTTCCGCTTCGGGATGCGCCTGCAGATTGCGGTACCAATCCGGATGGCGATCGTCGCCGCCCTTCGACGCGACCAGCACCACCCGATCCGAGTCGTGCACCGGTGAGGTCAGGTAGCACGATCGCGGCTGGCCCGATTTACGTCCGGTGGTGTGCAATTCGACCACCGGCATGCCGAAGGGCTTGGCCAGCAACCGGTTTCCGCTCAGTGTCAGGACCAGCCGGTGCGCGAGATTCATCAGCTTGGCCCCGCCGTCCTTGACCGTGTACTTGTCCACCGCGTACCTCTCGTCCGGCATCATGGCCACTGCACGACCGGCGCCCCGCGGGCTCACGATCGAGTTGACAATGCATACATTAGCACCGGTGTGAGCGACGTCAACATCAGGTTGGCATCCCCCCGCCCACACCGGCCCCGATCGGGCCGGAACCGATCGGCGGTGTGCGGCCCAGCAGGTCCAACGCGAATCGCGCATAGTCCGCGGCGATGCGTTCAGGACTCGACGGACCGCTCTCGCGGAACCATTGCGACAGCGAGGTACACATCGTCGAGATCGCTCGCCCGGCAGGCCGCGGGCTGACGGTGGTGAAGTAGCCCTGGTCGACACCGGCGACGATCTCGGTGTCCAGCAGATGCTGCAGGTCACTGCGCAACGCGCCGATTCTGCGCCGGTTCGCCGGTTCGAAACTGCGCATCTCGCTGGCGCCGATGATCGCCAGCTTGCGCCGATGCATGTGATACAGCGCCAGTGCCTCGACCATGGATTCGAGCCGCTGCACGGGATCGGCGCCCTCATCTCGTGCGGCCCGCACCCGGGCGAACAGTTCGTCCATCGTGAGGTCGAGGCAGGTCACCAGCAGGTGCTGCTTGCTCCGATAGTGGTGGTACACACCGGGAACGCTCAGCCGCGCCCGCCGGGCGATCGAGCGCATCGTCGAGCCGTGATACCCCTTTTCGACGAATTCGTCGATGGCGGCCCGCAGGACGATGTCGATCGTCAACGGCTCGAAAACCCGCCAGCCGCGACCGATCGGCCGACCACCGGGGTGCGGCGCGACCATCGTCGAGGACGCGAGGGCATCCGAATCCGGTTCGCCGAGATGGCGATCGAGCAACTCACCGACGGTGGTGTCCAACGCGGCCGCGATCGCGTGCAGCCTGCCGACGTCGAGCCGCGTCCTACCGTTCTCGATCCCGCTGACGGTGGCGGGACTGACTTCGATGCGACGGGCGAGCTCACGCAACGAGACCCCGCGCGCCGTCCTCGCCTTCCTGACGGCACACCCGATCTCGGGCGCCGATGGTGAACCAAGATGCTCCGACACCTGTTCACGTTAACTGAACATCTGAACAGAGACCAGAGACTGTTTCGCGATGTTCAGCATTGACCATGGATTTCTCGCCATGCGACTGTGGTGTGGATCACGAACAGGCCCGAACGATCGGTCGGTGCGTTCAGTGATCCATCCCCGTTCGACGCTGAACCAGGAGCGCCCATGTCCGTTTCTCAACCCCACCAGTCGCCCCCGATGCGTCGCCTGGCGTGGGCCAGCATGCTCGGCACGACCATCGAGTTCTACGACTTCCTCATCTACGGCACCGCCGCCGCGCTGGTGTTCAACAAGACGTTCTTTCCCGCGCTCGGCACGGCGGCGGCCACCACGCTCTCGTTCGCGACGCTCGGTGTCGCCTTCGTCATGCGACCGCTCGGCGCGATTCTGTTCGGGCACTTCGGCGATCGCATCGGACGCAAGAAGACGCTCGTCTCGACGCTGCTGCTGATGGGCCTGTCGACCGTCGCGGTCGGGTTGCTGCCGACCACCGGCCAGATCGGCATACTGGCGCCGATCCTGCTGGTGGCGTTGCGTATCTGCCAGGGACTCGCGGTGGGCGGCGAATGGGCGGGCGCGACCCTGCTCACCGCCGAGAACGCACCCCCGGAGAAACGCGGAACCTACGCGCTGTACCCACAACTCGGCCCCTCGCTCGGCTTCGTCCTGGCCAGCGCGACCTTCCTGACCACCCGACTGACCATGAGCGCGGAGTCCTTCGCCACCTGGGGATGGCGCATTCCCTTCCTGCTGAGCATCGTGCTGATCGGTGTCGGCCTGTACATGCGGATGAACATCGAGGAGACCGCCACCTTCCGGCGCGAAACCCGTGCGGCGAAACCCCGTCGGACACCGCTGTTCGAAGCGGTCACCCGCCAGCCGCGCGAGATCGCGCTCGGCGCGGGCGCCGTCAGCATGTGCTTCGCCTTCTACTACATCGGCGTGACCTACCTGACCAGCTATGGGACCGAGCAACTCGGGTTGTCGACGCCCACGGTGCTCGCGGTGGGCATCGGCACCGGCTCGACACTCGCGGTCACCACCGTGATCGGCGCGCTCTACAGCGATCGCGTCGGCAGGCGGCGCATGATGGCCATCGGCACGGTGTACTCGATCGTGTTCGCGCTGTTGCTCTTTCCGATTCTGAGCATCGGCTCGACCTGGTCGTTCGTGCTGGGTGCCTGCCTGTCGCAGGTCGGTGTCGGCCTCGCCTACGGTCCGGTCGGCGCGCAGCTGCCCGAATTGTTCGCCACGCGCTACCGCTACACCGGAGCCGGACTGTCCTACAACCTCGCCGGCGTGCTCGGCGGCGCGGTGACGCCACTGCTCGCGGTCCAATTGGAGGCGACGGTCGGCGGCGGCGCCGTCGGGGTGTATCTCGCGGGGGTGGCGGCCGTCAGCCTGCTGTGTGTCCTGGCGACCCGGGAGACGCACCGGCAGAGCATCGACAGTGCCGGGGCCGACAGCCCCACCGCGGTCACCCAACCCGTGGTGGCCTGACCTGAATCCAGCCGTGCCCGCCGCGCCGGAGTCCCGACACTCCACGCGCCGCGGGCACGGCTCGCGTCGATGCCGCCCTGCTCCGCGGCCCGCACTGGCTACTATGCGTTAGCCGCGTGCCGAAGGGAGCAGGGAATGACAGGGGCCGCCACCGCTCGCAGCGTCGCGATCCGCGATGCGGCCCTCGAGCTGTTCGTGACGCACGGCTACGAGGCCACGTCGATGGGTGAGATCGGCGCCAGGGTCGGGATCCGGGGTCCCAGTCTCTACAAGCACGTCACCTCGAAACAGGAACTCCTGGCCGAGATCGCGATCGGCACCATGGACGCCCTGCTCGCCGAGCATCGGCGCGCGATCACGGGTACCGCCGATCCGACCGAACGGCTGCGCCGGGCGGTGGAGGCACACGTGCGCTATCACGCGCGCCACCGGCGGGAAGCCTTCGTCGGCAATCGTGAGATCCGGAGCCTGACCGAGCCGTACCTGACCGAGGTGCTCTCGCGCCGGGCGGAATACGCGCGCCACTTCCGGTCGCTGATCGCCCAGGGCGTGGCCGAGGGCAGGTTCCAGGTGACCTCGGAGCGCATCGCCTCGTATGCGATCCTCGACCTCGGGATGGGTGTCGCCACCTGGTTCCGCGAAGACGGCGAGCTCAGCGAGAACGAGATCGTCTGGCAGTACGTCGATTTCGCGCTGCGACTCGTCGGCGCCCGCTGAGCGGGTTCAGCGGATCCGCCGGTCCTCCGCCGCCCACGCGGCCTCACGCAGCACGTACTTCTGCACCTTGCCCGTCGAGGTTCTCGGCAGAGCACCGAAGGTCACGGACTTGGGTGCTTTGAATCGCGCCAACCGCGCGCGCACGAACTCGATCAGTTCGGTCTCGGTGGCGGCCGCACCGTCCTTCAATGCCACGTAGGCGGCGGGTACCTCGCCCCAGCGCTCGTGCGGTATCGCGATCACCGCCACTTCCAGGACGGCCGGATGGTCGGCGATGACCTGCTCGACCTCGACGGAGGCGATGTTCTCCCCACCGGAGATGATGACGTCCTTGCTGCGATCCTGCAGTTCGATGTACCCGTCGGGGTGCACGACGCCCAGGTCACCGGTGCGGAACCATCCGTCCGGCACGGCCTGGCGGGTCGCTTCCTCGTCGTCGAGGTAGCCCAGCATCAGATTGTTGCCCCGCAGCGCGATCTCGCCGATCGAGGTGCCATCGGCCGCGACATCGGCACCGGTGGCACCGACCACCCTGACCCGGCACGAGATCATGTTCCCGACCCCTTGGCGCGCCTTGAGCCTGGCTCGCGCGGTGTCGTCCACACCGTTCCATTCGGGGCGCCAGTCGCAGATCATCGCGGGCCCGAAGGTCTCGGTGAGTCCGTACAGGTGGGTGACGTCGAACCCGAGTTCCTCCATCCTGCGCAGGATCGCCGGGCTCGGCGGTGCGCCACCGGTCGCCACCCGCACCGCCGGAGTCACCGGCTGCGCCTGTGGCGCGTACGCGAGCATCGACAGCACCGTGGGCGCGCCGTTGAGATGGGTGACGCCCCGCTCCCCGATCAACCGCCAGACCTCGGCCGGCTCCACCTTGGGCAGGCAGACGTGGGTGCCACCCGCCGCGGTCACCGCCCAGGGGAAACACCATCCGTTGCAATGGAACATCGGCAGCGTCCACAGATGCACCGACGACGGGGACAGCCCGGTGTGGCCGACCATCGCCAGCGCCTGCAGGTAGGCGCCGCGATGGTGGTACATCACGCCCTTGGGTTTCCCGGTCGTGCCCGAGGTGTAGTTGATCGAGAGCAGTGATCGTTCGTCGGTCGTCACGATGGTCGCCGGTTCCGCCGCGGTGAGCAGGTGCTCGTACTGTTCGTCCGCGGTGATGACGACCGGCCGGGTCCGCAGCCGCGACACCGCGTCGTCGATCAGGTCGCCGAACACCGGATCGACCAGCACGACAGCGACTTTCGCGTGGTCGAGCACATAGGCGATCTCGGCCGCGGCCAGGCGGGTGTTCAGGGCGACCAGCGCGACACCGGCCCACGGGACACCGAAGTGCGCTTCGAGCAGCACATGGGTGTTGGGCGCGAGGACGGCGACGGGTCGGCCGCCGGCCAGCGGCACGAGTGCGCCCGCGAGGCGGCGGCACCGGTCACGCAGCTGGGCGTAGGTCCACTGGTCCGATCCGTCGATCACCGCGATCCGATCGCCGTGCGCATCCGCCGCCCGGTCGAGGAAGGAGACCGGAGTCAACGGCTCGTAGGACAGATGATCGAGATCGGGTGACATACATCGGCCTCCTCGGACAGCAGCGGTGACCGTCATCCTAGGAGATTCAGCTAACAAGCATTAGCTGATTCGCGCGATCTGTTGACCGAACCCAGCGACCAAGTGGATCATCGCAGGCTAATCCACAGTTGCCATGACCTCGCCCGCCTGGATGGCGGCCACGCCTTCGGCATACGTCGTGACCCGGAACTCCGGGAAGGCCCGCTTGAACTTGTCCGAGACGAAGAGGTTGTCCACTTCGTATCGCGGCAGCAGCTCCCACAGTTCGCGCACGCCCTGGTTGAACAGCCGGGCCACGAAGAACACGGGCCGCTTCATGACCGAGTAGTCGATCTCGCGACCCCAGGATGCGGAGGCCAGCTCGATCAGCCCCCGGTACGTCACCCGGTTGTCGTCGCACGGCAGATGCCAGGTCTGCCCGTAGGCCGACGGGGTGTTGCCGATCAGGGCCATGGCGCGGCTGGCGTCCGGCGTCCAGATCAAGGTCCGCAGGGTGTCGTCGCGCAACGGAACGCGCGACTTCTTGCCCGCCGCGATCGGATCGAACACCATCGCGTTGGTGAAGCTCTGCGTCTTGCCCGGCCCGTAGAACTCCGGCGCGCGGCAGATCACCGCTTCGACCCGACCCGCGGCCATCGCCTCCAGCAGGATCGTCGCCATCGTCGCCCGCGTGTGCGCCTTGCTCCCGGCCGGGGCGAATCGCGTCTGCTCGGTCTGCGGCCGGCCGGTCATCGGATACATGTACGTGTTGTCGAAGAACACGAGCTTGGCACCGTGCTTCTCGCACGCCGCGATCGTGTTCTCCATCATCAGCGGCAGCCGCTCCGCCCACAGCTTCGCGTCCGGCGGCAGGCCGACGGTCAGGTACGCGATCTCGCTGCCCGCGACCGCCGATGCGGTCTGCTCGGCGTCCATGAGGTCCGCCGTGACCAGTTCATCGGTGTCGTGCAGCCGTTCGGGGTTGCGGCTCACCAGCCTGATGTCCTTGGTGAAACGCCGATGGAGCTCGTGCGCGAGCTCGGTCCCGATCTGTCCGTTCGCTCCGAGAATCGTCTGCACGGGAAGAACCTTTCGATTGCCGACTGGTGACCTGAACTCACAGTAGCAGGCAATGTAAGCGCCAGAAACATTACATGAGCAGCGACACAATTCCTGCGCTCGGCACAGGGTGGGACCACCGGCTCCGGCGTGGATTTCGGGGGCCCGAACTCGTTGCAGCCCACCCATTTCAAGTTAGGTTAGGGTACGTTCACCTCCATGGTGGACTATGCCGTGGAGGCAGAAGGTCTCGTCAAACGGTTCGGTGGGGTGACCGCGCTGGACGGGCTCGGTTTCGCTGTGGAGCAGGGCACGATCGCGGGGGTGCTCGGGCCGAACGGGGCGGGGAAGACGACAACGATCGACGTACTGACCACACTGCTGGTGCCCGACGCGGGGCACGCGCGGGTCGCCGGTCATGACGTGGTGGCCGAGGCGGGCGCGGTCCGCTCGGTGATCGGGTTGACCGGGCAGTTCGTCGCCCTGGACGAGAACCTGACCGCCCGAGAGAACCTGGCGCTGTTCGGACGGCTGCTGAAACTGGGCCGTCGGCGGTCGGCCCAGCGCGCCGAGGAACTGCTGCACCGCTTCGATCTCACCGAGGCCGCCGACCGGCGCAGCGGCACCTTCTCCGGTGGCATGCGGCGACGGCTCGACCTGGCGGCCTCCCTCATCGGCCAACCGGAAGTGCTCTTCCTCGACGAACCGACCACCGGCCTCGACCCGCGCAGCCGCGCCGTGCTATGGGACGTGGTCCGTGACCTGCGCGACGACGGCATGACCATCCTGCTCACCACCCAGTATCTCGACGAGGCGGACGAACTGGCCGACCGGATCGTGGTGGTCGACCACGGCCGCGTCATCGCCGACGGCACCGCCGACGAACTCAAGGACCAGGCCGGCGGTTCGGTCTGCCACATCACCGCGGACGAGGGCGACCGGCCACGGATCGCCGCCGCACTGGCGGACATGGCCGGAGTCGCCGAGCTCGCCGACGGTGTCGCCGTCGCCGCGTCGGGCGCCGCGACCCTGGTCGACGTCGTGCGCAGGCTCGACGCCGCCGAGATCGCCGTGGACGACATCGCCCTGCGCCGACCGACCCTCGACGACGTGTTCTTCCGCCTGACCGGGCACCCGAGCGTCCCCGGCGAACCCGCGGACACGCCATGACCGCCACGGAAACCGTTGCCGCGGTGTCCCGTCCGCATCCGTCGGCGTGGGCCGACACCGCGATCCTGGCCGGGCGCCACCTGCGGCTGATGAGCAGACGCCCCGCCTCCATCATCGGCGCCGTCGTGCTGCCCCTGGTCTTCGCGACGATGTTCTACGTCGTGTTCGGCACCGTGGTCGAACGCCGGATCGGCGGCGACTACGGGCAGTACCTGCTGCCCGCGGTGATTCTGCAGGCGATGCTGTTCACCGCCATGTCGGCGGCCATCCTGTCGGTCGAGGACGTGACCGGCGGGATGATCCGCAGACTGCGATCCATGGCGGTCTCGCCCGTCTCCCCGGTGCTCGGGCTGGTCGGCGCGGAGCTGACCCGTGCGCTGGTGACGATCGCGGTGCTGGTGCCCGCCGGCGCCCTCATGGGCTTCCGCCTCGGTGGTGGCCTGCTCGCCTCGATCGGATTCGTGCTCGTCACACTGCTTTTCGCCGCGGTGGTCTGCACCGGGTTCATCGCGATCGGTTTCGCGGTGGGCCGGGTGGATTCGGTGCAGGTGGTCACCAATGTCATCTTCTTCCCGTTCCTGCTCGTGTCGAATGCCTTCACCCCGACCGAGGCGTTCCCGGACTGGTTGCAGCCCTTCGTCGCCAACCAGCCACTGAGCCGCACCGCCGACGCGATGCGGGCGCTGGCCGACCCACAGGCAGCGGTCGCCCGGCCGGTCACCATCGCCTTGCTGTGGCTGGGCTGCGGGTTCGTCCTGTGTGTCGCGGTGGCGGCCCGGACCTATCGGAGGTCGCTGTGAACGAAACCCGCACCGCGCCCCGCCCACAGGTGCTCGTCGACGGGTGGGCACTCACGATCCGCGCCATCCGGGTGACGCTGCGCAACCCCGTCCTGCTGATGATGGCGACGTTCTTCCCGCTCATCCTGCTGGTGCTGATCACGGTGTCGTTCGGCTCGCTGGTCGCCCCGGGCGGCAGCCGGGCCGACTACGTGAACTTCAGCCTGCCGCTGTTCGCCGTCATGGGCATCATGTTCGCCGGACTCGGCACCGCCATGACGACCTACGACGATCTGCAATCGGGCTTCGACCGCCGGTTGCGTGCGATGCCGATCGCGCGCTCGGCGCCGCTGATCGGGCGCATCGCCGGGGACGCGGTGCGCAATCTGATCACCCTGCTCGCGGTGATCGGGGTCGGCCATCTGCTCGGCTTCCGTTTCACCGGCGGAGCGCTCGGCACGATCGGATTCCTCGTGCTGCCACTGCTGTTCGGCACCGGGGTCGCCTGGATGATGGTGGCGATCGCGGTGCACGCCAGGTCCGGGGAGGCGGTGGGTTCGGCGCTCAACGCGATCCTGCTGGTGGCCTCGTTCCTGTCGACGGGATTCGTTCCGCGCCAGGATCTCCCCTCCTGGATCCAGCCCGTCGCCGCCGCCAACCCGGTGTCCTCGGTGGTGGAGGCGATGCGTGGAATGGCCTCGTCCGGACCGATCGCGGCACCCACCTGGCGTGCGCTGGCGTGGACGGTGGCGTTGACCGTGGTGTTCGCGACGCTCGCCATCCGCGGATACCGCAGGCGCTGAAGCACCGCCCGGGGCGATCACCTGACCGGCTGTCCTCGCGGAGCTACGATGACGACCGCGGACCTGCGACTCTGCCGAGGGAATGCACGCTCGGTCCACCGGGTGACAGGCCGACACAGCTCAGGAGGTACCCATGCGTGCGACGGTGGTCAGCAAGGGCGAATTCCGGGTCGAGGACCTGCCCACGCCGGAACCCGGGCCGGGCCAGATACTCGTCTCCGTGACCCGCTGCGGCATCTGCGGCTCGGACCTGCACGCCCGGACGCACTGCGACGAACTCGCCGACCTGGCCGGTGCCACCGGCTACAGCGGCTTCATGCGTTCGGATCAGCGGATCGTCCTCGGGCACGAATTCACCGGCGAGATCGCCGAGTACGGCCCGCGCACCCACCGGCGCTGGAAGCCGGGCACGCCGGTGGTCGCGATGCCCATTCTGCGCAGGGATCGCGAACCGGAGCTCACCGGCCTGTCCGCGAACGCCCCCGGCGGGTACGCCGAACAGGTGCTGACGCAGGAGTCGGTGACGTTCGAGGTCCCCAACGGACTCGCACCCGACCTCGCCGCACTCACCGAGCCGATGGCGGTCGGCTGGCACGCCGTCCGCAAGAGCCGGATCACCAAGGGGCAGACCGCGTTCGTCATCGGCTGCGGCCCCATCGGGCTGGCCGTCATCACCATGCTGAAGGCCGCGGGCGTGCGCACCGTGGTCGCGAGCGACTTCTCGCCGCGCCGCCGGGAACTGGCCCGCGCCTGCGGCGCCGACGTCGTGGTCGACCCGACCACCGAATCCGCCTGGGCGGCCGCGCCGAAGCCACCCCGCATCACCGGCGCCGCGGACTTGCTGAACCTGGCCTTCGATGTCATGGAACGCGTGCGCCGCATCCCGAATGTTCCGTGGTGGTACCTGTTTCGCGCGGCCCACACCCTCGACCGTGGCCCGGCCGGTCCGGTCGTCTTCGAATGCGTCGGCGTCCCCGGCATCATCGACCAGATCCTCACCGAGGCACCGCCGTCGACCCGCGTCGTGGTCGTGGGGGTGTGCATGCAGCAGGACGCGTTCCACCCCGCCAACGCCATCAACAAGGAGATCGAGCTGCGGTTCGTCCTCGGCTACGACCCCGGCGAATTCCGCGACACCCTGCACATGATCGCCGACGGCACCGTCGACCCCAGCCCGCTGATCACCGGCACGGTCGGACTCGACGGCGTCGAAGCGGCCTTCACCGCGCTGGGATCCCCTGACCACCATGCCAAGATCCTGATCGATCCGCGCAGCGACAAAGTCGCGCCCTGACGGATCACGACGGCCGCCACCTTCCGTCGGCCTTCGGGGCCGATCGGGCCCCGTGAACCGATGCGCGGGCCCGGAGCGGCTCGACGCCGACGATCACGTCGCGGCGCACGTGTTCACCGCCGGCGCTCCGTCGAAACGTGCTCGCAGGAACGGCATCGCTTCGGCCAAGGCGTAGATGCCGCTCGCGGCATGGTCCACTCCGGGCAGTTCCCGGTAGTCCACGGCGACGCCGCGGTCGCACAGGGATCGGGCGAGTCCGCGCTGATCGGCGGCGATCATGACCCCGTCCCCCACGCCGTCACTGTTTCCGGCGATCATCAGGATCGGGAATCGCGGGGTACCGGCGCTGCCCATGGTCAAGGTGTCGCTGATCTCCGCGAAGGCCGGAACGCGGTGGTAGTCGGCGTATTCGGGCGCGAGCAGCTCGCGCATCGTGAGCACCGGCAGTTGCTGGATGTCGGCGCCGCACATGCTCCTGGCGCGCCGTACGACATCGATGCCATACGGGGAGAGGTAGCGGGACACGTCGATGTCGAAGCCTTCGAGGGTGCCGGTGAGCACGAGCGGAATCACCTTGGACCAGTTGGGACTACCGTCGATGTAGTCGATCAGGTTCAGCAGACGCACCGGCAACCCGCCCTCGATCGCTCCCACGATGTCGAGCTCGGGTGCGTAGGTGCCGGCCAGTTCGGCGGCGAACTGAGTGGCGATGCCGCCGCCAGAGAAGCCCACCATGGCCACGGGCGTGGTGGCGGGGTCGGTCTCGAGGACATGCTGTGCGGCCCGGATGCCGTCCAGCGTGCCGTAGCCGGATTCGTGACCGGCACCGAAGTGCATCTCGGTGCCTTCGTAGTCGGCGGTGACCACGGTGTATCCCGCCGTCAACGCGGCGGCCAGCACGCCTTGGTCGACAGTGGGAGTGCCGGTGGTGCTCGCGTACGACGGGTTGCACCGTGAATCGAGCGCGTCATAGGGCTGCTGATAGGACACGAGGGGACCTCGCGCACCATCCGGCCGCACGACCAGCGCCGCGGTCACCGAGGGCCGGCGCAACTGGTCGGTGGTTCGGTACAGCACCTGGGTCGCGGTCCCGGGCAGCGGAGTGGTCACCGCCCGGGTGCGCAACACGGTACCGGGGGCGATCTCGGCCAGCGGGGCGTCGTAGCGGTAGAACGCGTCACCGGCCGGAAGGGGTAGCTCGGCATGGGCGGCCGGTGTGGTGATGCTCATCGACAACGCCGCCAACAGTACGCAGAGGACAGTTTTCCGCACGAGTGGTTCTCCAGATGTACTTCGTTGTACACACTTCGATCGAAGTGCTTTGACGAAGCAATTTAGGTGACGGACGTCATAAGTGTCAACATCTCGGGCGGAGAGTTCAGGCGGTCTGCCGGATGATCAACTCAGGGGTGAGCAGTGTTCGCGTACCCGTGTGCCGCTGCGTCTGGATCTGGGTGCGCAGCAACTCGGCGGCTTGACGGCCGGACTCGGCGAAGGGCTGACGAATGGTGGTCAGGCCGAGCCCCTCCGCCAGCGGGCCGTCGTCGAATCCGGCGACGGCAAGGGACTCCGGAACGGCGACACCGGCGGTACGCAGCCCGTTGAGCAGGCCCGCGGCCAGACCGTCGTGATGGGCGATGACCGCGGACGGGCGATCCGGGCGGGCCGCGAAACCGGGGGCGAAGGCGCGGGCCGTGGCGACATCGGTCCCGGACAGCACGATCTCCTCGCACGCGGTCTCGGCATGACCGGCCTCGCGCAACGCGCGCAGGATGCCACGCAGCCGCAGCATGGCCGCGGAGACGTAGTCCCCGGATCGTTGCGGTTCGTGCAGGTAGGCCAGCCGCGTGTGACCACGGTCGAGCAGGTGGGCGGCCAAGAGGTATCCGGCTTGCTCGTCGTCGAAGGCCACCGTGCTGAACGCGGGATGCGCGGAGTCCACCAGCACGGTCGGCGGGCCCCAGCGCCGCAGGCGATCCGCACCCTGATCACCGAGCGGGACCCCCATGATCAACAGCCCGTCGACGTCCCCGCGCACCGGCAACGTCTCGAGCAGGGGCGAATTCGCCTCGGCGGCCGAGGGCGCGTCCAACACGACGACCTCGACATCATCGGGTCCGAACGTGTCGAGGATGCCGATCAAGCGGGTGCGATAGGTCTCGTAGCTGCTGAAAGGCGCGAGAACGGCGATCCTTCCGACGCGCCGACGCGCCCGCTCCGACGCGGTGGCGCCGGGGCGGTAACCGAGTTGCCCGGCCACCTCGATCACCCGATCACGCGTTGCGGGCTTGACCCGGTCCGGGTGATTGAGCGCCAGTGACACCGTCGAAATACTGACCCCGGCGGTCTCGGCCACCTGATAGATCGTCACGCCTGATTGCCCCACGCCCTCACCTTAACTTCCCGTCCGCCTGTCGTTGACTTATCCGGTCCCGCGATTCTAAAGTGCTTCGTAGAAGTTCTTCGACGGAGGTCCAATGGCGGATTACCTGAACGCGGCGCGCGACGCCGGATGTGCGACACCGATACTGGAATGGCTGGCAGCGGGCCAGGCGCTGGTCCCGCAGCTACCCGCCCTCGCGGCCGAGGACTGGGCCGAGCGGCGGGGCGGCGCCCACCAGCTCTCCGACGCGCTGGCCATGGAGTTCACTCTGCCTGGACCCGCCGAATGCGCGGTCACCGATATTCGGGTCCCGACCCGGGCCGGATACCTCACCGTGGTGCACTACCGGCCGCCGAGGGTGGACGGTCCGCGGCTGGCGCACCTGGCCTTCCACGGCGGCGGCTTCCTTCTCGGCAGCGTGCGCGAGGTGATCAACGACCGCCTCTGGCGGGCCCGCGCGGTGGCGGGCGGGGTGGACGTCTTCGACGTCGACTACCGGCTGGCCCCCGAACATCGATTTCCCGCCGCGATCGACGATGGTCTGGACGCACTGGACTGGCTGGTCGAACACGGCCCCCAGTTCGGAATAGCGCCGGAACGCATCGGCGTCGGTGGCACCTCGGCCGGCGGAAATCTCGCCGCGCTGATCGCGATGCACGCCCGAGATCGCGGCGTGCGCCTGGACCACCAAGTACTCGAGGTACCGGCGGCGAGCCTGCACGCCGAGCGGGATCAGTCCTTCCGCGACTACTCCGAACTCGCCGACATGGGTGGCGATTTCTCCGAACTGCGGGCGGCTTACCTCGGTACGGGGAACGACTCCGCGGGACCGACAGCGCCCGACGAGATCGCCGACCTGTCGGATCTGCCTGCCGCACTGGTCATCACCGCTGAACTCGACCCGCTCCGCGACAGCGGCGAGGCCTATGCCACGCGACTCGCGGCGGCCGGGGTCCCGGTTCAGAGCTGGCGCGCCCCTGGACAACTGCACGGCAGCGGCGCACTCACCAGGACCTCGCCGACCGCACGCGAATGGCAGTACCGCGTCAGCGCCTTCCTGCGCAGCCGCGCCACCCTGGCCGTGTCCATCCCCTCGTGATCGGAGAAAGTCGATGACCCTCGACCCCGCCGTCGTGCGCGCTCTCACCGAGGCCGGCATCGCCATGCCCGAGCAGTCCCCCGACCCCGACGAACAGCGCAGGCTGGCCTTCGAATACGAGAAGGCGCTGTTCCCCCACATCGGACTTTCCCGGGTACCGATCCGGACCCATGACCGCACGGTCACGGTCGAGGGATATCCGTCGGTACCGGTCCGGCTCTACTACCCGGCCGAGTCCAGCCCCCACGCTCGACTTCCGGTGTGCCTGTTCTTCTTCGGTGGCAGCTTCATCCAGGGCGGACTTCATCATCCGGCCGTCGACGCGCAGTGCGCCCGGCGCGCCGCCGAAGCCGGAGTGGTCGTGGCGGCGGTCTCCTACGCCCTCGCCCCGGAGCACCCGTTTCCCACCGCACTCGAACAGGGGTATGCCGCGCTGGACTTTCTGGCCGGTGCGGGCGACCAGCTCGGCCTGGATCCGACCCGACTGGCGGTGTGGGGACAATCCGCGGGCGCCACGCTGGCCGCGGGATCGACGCTGATCAATCGCGAACGCGCACACCATCGCCTGGCGTTGCAGATCCTCGAGGTGCCCCTTCTCGACTTGGCCGAGGACCCGGCCGATCGAGACCTCGACGAAGTGACCGAAGCCGAACTCGCCGCGCTGGGCACGATCAACCGCTGGTACCTGCAGGGCGCCGACCCGCGTGACCCGCACGTGTCACCGTTGCGCGCCACCGACCTGCGAGGGCTACCACCGGCCTACATCGTCACCGCCGAGCTCGACCCGCTGCGCCACGACGGCGCCCGCTACGCCACGGCGCTCGCACAGGCCGGAGTACCGGTCTCGGCGGTCCAGATGCTCGGCCTGCCACACAACGGCTCGTTGTTCGAAGGCGTGTCGCTGACCGCGCGCACCGTGGGCGCGGGGATCGTCGCCGCGCTCCGCACGCTGCACCGATGACCGCCCGGACCCACCCGATCCACGACCCCACGCTCGAACCGAGGACACCGATGTCATCGTCGCTGAAGACGCCTCCGCCAGAGGACACCACCCCCGGCTTTCCTGGCCGACCCCAAACCGTCGCTTTCCTGCCGGCGCTGGTGCTGGCCTATCTCGGGTCGGCGCTGGCGGTGATGTCGGCCGGGTTCGTCAGCATTCCGCTCCGGCTCTCGGAACTGGACCCGGTGCACAAGGCTCAGACGTTGTCGGTGACAGCCGCGATCGGTGGCGTCGTGATCATGCTGGTGTCGGCTCCGCTCGGCCGGATCAGCGATGTCTCGACCTCTCGTCTCGGCACCCGTCGCCCGTTCATCCTCGGGGGCGCGGTCCTCAGCGCGATCGGCATGTCGGCGCTGGCGTTCGCGACGAACGTACCCGGCCTCGTCGCCGGTTGGGCCGTGGCGCAAGCCGGGTTCGGTGCGACGACCATGGCCCTGAACGCGCTGCTGGCCGAGCAGATCCCGTCCCGCATCCGGGCCAGGGTGGCGGCCGCGTACGGGATGAGCAGCGGGCTCGCGCCCGCGCTGGGCAGCTGGATGATCAGCTCGCTGCCCGGTGATCCGGTGTACTGGTTCGGCATACCCGCGGTGCTCGTGCTCGTGGCCAACCTCGGGCTGTTCGTGGTCCTGCGCGACATCGTGCGCACCGAACCGGTCCCGGTGAGCTGGATCAGCCTGGCGCGCAGCTATTGGATCAACCCGATCCGACACCGCGACTTCGCCTGGGCGTGGCTGTGCCGACTGCTGGTCACCCTCGCCCTGACGTCGGTGTCGGTGTACCTGTTGTACCTGCTCACCGACCGGCTCGGTCTCGACACCGCGGCAGCGACCAGAGCCCAGGGAATGGTGGTCACGGCGCTCTTCGGCGCCGGTGTCGGCACCAGCGTGCTGTTCAGCTGGCTGTCCGACCGCACCGGGCGGCGCAAGCCGATCGTCTTCGGTTCGGTGCTGTTGACCGCCGTGGGTCTGCTGGTCGCACTGCTCGCGCACGACTTGACCGTGTTCACGATCGGGGTGGCCCTGATCGGCATGGGGCAGGGCGCGTTCGTGTCCGTGGATGTCGCGATGATGACCGAACTGCTCCCCGACTCCGCGGCCGCAGGCACCGGTCTGGCGGTGATCGCCCTGTCGTATCAGATGCCGCAGCTTCTGCTGCCGGTCATGGCCACACCGCTGTTGGCGCTCGGGTCCGGGGGTCCGAACTACACCGCGTTGCTGGCCGGTGCGGTGGTGGCGGCGATTCTCGGTGGGCTGGCGGTGCTCCCGATCCGCGGCGCGCGGTGAGGACCGCCACCCCACGACGCCCGCCACCCTCTTCCCTCATTGCGCGACCCATTCGGAGGACCAGATGCAGTTCCCGCTCACTGTCAACGATTTCCTCGACCGAGCCACCACCACCTACCCCGACCGGGTGGCGATCGTCGACGAACCCGACCAGCCTGCGCCGAGTTGGGGCGCGATCACCTACGCCGAGCTCGGCGCCCGGGCCCGTGCGCAAGCCGCCGCGCTCGACGAACTCGGGGTGGCACCGGGCGCACGGGTGGCGGCGGTCTCGCAGAACGGCGCCCGGCTGTTGAGCAGCTTCTTCGGTGTCAGCGGGTGGGGACGGGTGCTGGTGCCGATCAACTTCCGCCTCGGTGTCGAGGAGATCGCCTACATCGTCGAGCATTCCGGGGCGGAGGTGGTGCTGGTGGATCCGGCGCTGAAACCAGCGCTGGATCACCTCGACATCAAGGCCGGGTTCGTCTTCGGCGCCGACGACGACAAGATCTGGTCCGCGGGCGCCGAGCCCCGGGCGTGGCCGGGAATCGCGGAATCGGACATCGCGACGATCAACTACACCTCCGGCACGACCGCGCGCCCGAAAGGGGTGGAGCTCACCCATCGCAACCTCTGGCTCAATGCCACGGTGTTCGGCTGGCACGCCGGGGTCGACGACCGAGACGTCTATCTGCACACGCTGCCGATGTTCCACGCCAACGGGTGGGGTCAACCCTTCGCGGCCACCGCGATGGGCGTGAAGCAGGTGGTGATCCGGCAGATCGACGGAGCGGAGATCCTGCGCCGCATCGCCGAGCACGACGTCACCTATCTGTGCGCCGCCCCCGCGGTGATCAGCGCGGTGCTCGAGGCGGCACGCACCTGGGACGGGCCGATTCCCGGTTGTGATCGGGTGCGGGCGATCGTGGCGGGCGCGCCACCGCCGACGCGAGTCATCGAACGGGTACGCGCCGAGCTCGGTTGGGAGTTCATCCAGATCTACGGACTCACCGAAACCGCACCGCTGCTGACGATGTCGCGGATGCGCGCCGAGTGGGACGAGCTGGCCGCCGAGGAGCAAGCCCGGCGGCTGGGTCGCGCCGGAACCCCGGTCCTGGGCGTTCGCCTCGACACCGACGCCACCGGTGAGGTGCTCGCCCAGTCCAACCACAACCTACGCGGCTACTGGAACAACGCCGAGGCGACCGCGGAGGCCTTGGCGGACAACTGGTTCCACACCGGCGACGGCGGCTCTCTCACCGACGGCTACCTGACGATCAGCGACCGCAAGAAGGACGTGATCATCACCGGCGGGGAGAACGTGTCCTCGATCGAGGTCGAGGACGTGTTACTCGGACACGACGCGGTCCGCGAGGCCGCCGTGATCGGGATCGCGGACGAGAAATGGGGTGAGCTGGTGACCGCGCTGGTGGTCACCAGTCGCCCGGTCACCGCGGCCGAGCTGCTGGCCCACTGCCGCGGCCTGCTCGCCGGATACAAGTGCCCCAAACGGATCGAGTTCCGCGACGAGCTGGCCCGCACCGCCACGGGCAAAGTGCAGAAGTTCAAGCTGCGCAGCCAGTTCGAGCCGGCCGATCCCACATCCAGGAAAGAAGACATGTCCGTCGCCGCACCGCAAACCCTCGCCGCTCGATTCGCCGAACTCGCCCGCACCGACCCGCACGGCGTCGCGGTCACCTGCGCTGATCAGTCGATCACCCGAGCAGAACTCGAGCGCAGGAGCAACCAGCTCGCCCGCGCCTATCAGCAGCTGGGGGTGACCCGGGATTCGTTCGTCACGATCGGGCTGCCCAACGGCATCGAGTTCGTCACCGCGGCGATCGCGGCGTGGAAGTGCGGCGCGACCCCGCAACCGATCTCGGCGAAGCTGCCCGGCCGCGAAACGGCGGCGATCATCGCGCTCGCCCGTCCGAGCCTGGTGGTCGGCGTGGCCGAGGAGGACGCGCCCGGCCACCAGGTCGTCGCCGCGGGATTCCGGCCCGCCGCCGACATCTCGGACAGCCCGTTCGACCTGGGCGCGGCCGCGGCGTTGAAGGCACCGACCTCCGGCGGCAGCAGCGGCCGACCCAAGCTCATCGTCTCGGCCGATCCCGCCACCGCGGACGCGCTCCTGCCGTTGGCGCAGGTGATCGGAATGGCCGATCGCGACACCGTGCTGATCACCGGCCCGCTCTACCACAATGCCCCCTTCACCCTGACCTTCTGTGGTCTCGCGCTGGGCGGGCACGTGGTGCTGATGCCTCGATTCGACGCCGCCGACGCACTCGCTTCGGTCCAGGCGCACCGGGTGCGGTGGATGTACGCGGTCCCGACCATGATGAACCGCATGTGGCGGCTGCCGGAGCGCGCCGGCTTCGATGTCGGTTCGCTGCGCGTGGTCATGCACATGGCAGCGCCGTGTCCGGCGTGGCTCAAGCACGCCTGGATCGAATGGCTGGGCGCCGAGCGCGTTCTGGAGCTCTACGCGGGCACCGAGATGCAGGCCGTCACCGTCGTCGCCGGGCCCGAATGGCTGGCCCACCCCGGCACGGTGGGCCGACCGGTCGTCGGGGAGATGGTGGTGCTCGACCCCGACGGCGCCGTGCTCCCGCCCGGCGAAGTCGGTGAGGTGTGGATGCGGCGTGGCGAAGGCATGGCCGGTTCCTATCGCTACGTCGGCGCGGAAGCCCAAGTGCGCGAAGGCGGTTGGGAGAGTGTCGGTGACATGGGCTGGATGGATGGCGAGGGCTACCTCTACCTGGCCGACCGGAAGGCCGACATGATCCACGTCGGCGGGGCCAACGTCTATCCCGCCGAAATCGAGAACGCGTTGCTCGAACATCCGCAGGTGCGTTCCGCGGTGGTGATCGGAGTGCCGCACGAGGACCTGGGACAGGTGCCACACGCACTGGTCGAAACCGAACGACCGCTCACCGAGGACGAACTCGGTTCCCATCTGGCCGAACGTCTCGCCCGGTACAAGATCCCACGATCGTTCGAGCGCGTCGACGGGCCGCTGCGCGACGAGGCCGGAAAAGTCCGCCGCGCGAGCCTGGTCGCCGCCCGCACCGAACCCGACCGCTGAGCGTGCCATCCCCGGCCCGACGATCGCTACCCCAGAAGGAGATCCACCACGTGTCCGCCCGCCTCGAGGACTACGCCCTCATCGGTGACATGCAGACCGCCGCCCTGGTCGCCAGGACCGGAACCATCGACTGGCTGTGCCTGCCCCGCTTCGACTCCCCCGCCGTCTTCGCCGGGCTGCTCGGCACCGAGGACCACGGCTGCTGGCGGCTGGGTCCCGTCGCGGACGGCAGCGCCCCGGCCGCGGACCGCCGTCGCTATCGACCCGACTCGCTCATCCTCGAACAGGAGTGGGACACCCCCACCGGATCGGTGCGGATCACCGATTTCATGCCACCCCGCGGCGAGGACACCCCGCAACTGATCCGGCTCGTGCAGGGACTGTCCGGGCGCGTCCGTATGCGTTCGGCGGTGCGTGCCCGCTTCGCCTACGGTCGCGTCGTGCCCTGGGTCCAGCCCGCTCACGACGAGCACGGTCCCGGTGTCGTGGCCATCGCCGGTCCCGATGCCGTCTGGTTCAGCGGTCAGACCGCCACCGACGACACGGAGCTCACCGCCCACGCCGATTTCGAGGTTGCCCACGGCGAACAGTACGGCTTCGCGATGACCTGGCAGCCGTCACACCTGTCGGAGCCGCCACACACCGAGCTGTCCGCGGCGCTGGCCACCACCGTGGCGTTCTGGTCGGATTGGGTGGCCCGATGCACCTACCGCGGCCCCTACCGCGAGGCCGTCGTACGCTCGCTGATCACTCTCAAGGCCCTGACCTATGCCCCCACCGGGGCCATCGTCGCCGCCCCGACCACCTCGCTGCCCGAAGACATCGGTGGCGTCCGGAACTGGGACTACCGCTACACCTGGCTGCGCGACGCCGCGATCACCCTGTCGTCGCTGCTGCGCACCGGCTATCGCGACGAGGCCCGCGACTGGCGGAACTGGCTGTTGCGCGCGGTCGCCGGCGACCCGGAGAACCTCCAGATCATGTACGGCATCGCCGGTGAACGCGAGCTGACCGAAACGATCCTCGGCTGGCTACCCGGCTACGAGAACTCCGCTCCGGTCCGCATCGGCAACACCGCCGCCGAGCAATTCCAGCTCGATGTCTACGGTGAGGTCGTCGACGCCTTGACCCTGGCCCGCACCACCGGGCTGGCCCACAGTTCCCACGCGCATCTGCTGCAACTGCATCTGATCGCCTACCTCGAGCGGCACTGGCGCGAGCCGGACGAAGGGATCTGGGAGGTGCGGGGCCCGCGCAGGCACTTCGTGCATTCCAAGGTGATGACCTGGGTCGCGGTCGACCGCACGATCACCCTGCTCGAAGAAGAACCCGTCGACGAGCCGCTGCTGACACGCTGGCGCGCGCTGCGCGAGGAAATCCACCGCGACGTCTGCGAATTCGGCTACGACCCCGAACGCAACACCTTCACCCAGGCCTACGGATCACCCGAGCTCGACGCCTCGTTGTTGCTCATCCCGCACACCGGATTCCTGCCGCCGGAGGACAAACGCGTCATCGGCACCATCGAGGCGATTCAACGCGAACTGCTCACCCCCGACGGTTTCGTTCTGCGCTACCGCACCCACGACGACGAATCCGGTGTCGACGGGCTACCCGGCCAGGAAGGCTCCTTCCTGGCCTGCTCGTTCTGGCTCGCCGACGACCTGGCCCTGATCGGGCGGATCGGTGAGGCCCACGAACTGTTCGACAAACTGCTGGCCATCCGCAACGACGTGGGTCTGCTCGCCGAAGAGTGGGACCCTCGCCTGCAACGCCAGGTCGGCAACTTCCCCCAAGCCTTCAGCCACGTCCCCCTCATCGACACCGCCTTGCGCCTGAGCGAGCACAGAGGAGAACACCGATGACCACGGTCGACACCGAATACGGAAAGGTCCGAGGGACCAGGGTCGACGGCCTGCACCTGTTCCGCGACATCCCCTACGCGGCCCCACCGTTCGGCGCGCTGCGCTTTCGCCCACCTCGGCCGCCGCAGCCGTGGACCGGAGTCCGCGACGCCACCCAGCCGGGGCCGGGCGCTCCGCAACCGGCCGACGAGTCCGCCCTCGGCACGATCTACAACCCCGCGGTGACCGGTGAGGACTGCCTCACCCTGGAGATATGGACGCCGGATCCCGGAGGCGCCGGTCTGCCGGTGCTCGTGCACATCCACGGCGGCGGCTACATGTACGGGACCGGATCGGCACCCCTCTACAGCGGCCGCAGCTTCGCACGCGACGGCGTGGTGCACGTCGGAATCAACTACCGCCTCGGCATCGAGGGCTTTCTGTACCTCGGCGAAGGCACCGACAACCTGGGCCTGCGTGACCAGACCGCCGCACTGGCCTGGGTCGGCCGCAACATCGCCGCCTTCGGCGGCGACCCCGAGCGCGTGACGCTCATCGGGCTCTCCGGTGGCGGGGTCAGCGTGTTCAACCACTTGGCCATGCCGGATTCCCGAGGACTCTTCGCCGGTGCGATCGCCCAAAGCGCCAGTCCCGCCGCCTCCGTCGACACCGCCGAGGCGCTGCGGTTCACGCGTCAGGTGGCCCGATCACTGCGGGTCGAACCGACCGTCGAGGCGATGGCGCAGGTACCGATCGCGCGCACGGTCGCCGCGACCCGAGCGGCCGCCAAACGATTCGCGTTGGGTCTGCTGCGCTTCGACCGGCGACCGCTGATGCTCTCCCCATTCCGGACCGTGCACGACACCGACACTGTTCCGGTCTCGGCATTGGACGGGATCGCACGCGGAGCCCACCGGTCCCAGGTGCCGTTGCTCACCGGGACCGTCGCCAACGAAGTCGCCGGTTTCCTGGAGGCAGTCGACGCGCTGCGCCCGCTGCGCCCACTGATCCATCGCGGGATCCGTCATGGTCTACGCCTGGACCGCAGTCTGATCCAGGGCTATCGCGACGGCCCCCGCCATCTCCGCGACACCAGCGCGATGCTGGAGGCGGCATGGAGCGACTGGCTGTTCCGCGTCCCGACCATCCGGTTCGCCGAATCCCGCGACGCCCCGACATGGCTGTACGAGTTCCGGTGGCAGGCCGAAACCCGGGCACCGCGACGCGGTGCCGTCCACGGCCTGGACGCTGCCTTCGTCTGGGACAACCTCGACGTGGTCGGCGCGGTGGGTGATGAAGGGATCCAGCAGGTGGGCACGAATCCGCCCCAAGAGCTCGCCGACCTCATGCACGCCGCGTGGGTTCGCTTCGCCCACACCGGCACCCCCGGCTGGCCGCGCTACACCGAGCCCGACCGCCCGACGATGGTCTTCGACACCGTCAGCGGCGTCGAATCCGATCCCGCGGGCCCCGAGCGCCGCTTGTGGGAAGGCCGTGTGCTCCGGAGCGAATAGCGACGCCATCGCGGTGTTCGACACCGACCTCACCGCTGGCGGGATGTTCAACGCACACGTCGCCACCCGCGGCGACCGGGTTCACCGGTCGCCGCGGGTGTTCGTCGCCGTGGACACAGCGGGCCGTTACGAATCACCCCCAGTCGCCGACCGGCCTGTTGTGACGGCTCGAGGTGCGCTGACATCGCTGACCACCGCGATGATCCGCCACTCGTGGTCGATTGCGGCCAGGGAGAACACGTCGACGGCCCGGGCCGCCGGGCGGTGGGGGAAGTCCATGGTGAAGTCCTGCCGGACGACGGCCACCGCGCCGACGACGTCGACGGTGCGATCGCCGGGCGTCTCGGTGTAGCCGAGATCCCGCAGACCGTGCCGCATCTGGGCCTCGGCGTAGTCGTGCAGGTTCATGACCGAGATGGCCTCGTCGTCGGGGAACACTCGCAGCGCCAAGACCGCGGTGGGGGTGAACAACGCCCCGAACTGTTGCCATCGTGGCTGATCTCCGGCCGCGAAACCGAGGAACCGATACGCGGCGTCGACGACCGCACCGATTTCGTCGACGGCGCTCATCGTTGCGCAACCGCCGAACGGCGGTCGTCGACGACCGAGGCGACGACCCCGCGATCGGCCAGGGCCCGGGCGATCCCGCCGTCGAGCAGACCCTGTGCTTCTGCTTCGGCGCGCAGGTGCGCGTCCATGTGGGCGGTGATCAGACCACGCCACGCCAGTTGCGCGGAGTCGCCGGAGCACAGTTCCGCGCGCGGCACCACCGACCGCGCGATCAGCGGCCAGTTGCCGCCCGAGACGGGGAAGATCCGCGCGACGCGGTCGGCGAACTCGGCGAGCCACTGTTGGCCGGTGTCGATGTCGTCGACGAAGTGGTTGTGGTCGGCGTTGGCCAGAACGACCATCTGCCGATCGGGTGCGGGCACGCGACGCAGCAGCTCGAACTGGCCGTCGAGTGGCAGCAGGGAATCACGGTCGGCGACGAGCAACAGCGTTGGGGCGGGTCGATGCCAGTTCCAGTCCAGCAGGCTGCCGATGTAGCCGCCGTCGGCGGGGGCCCGGCCACCAGCGGGGCACATCGGAACGGTCGCGGCGATTCGGGGATCGCTGGCCGGGGCTTGCAGCGAGGACCAGCCGCCGAAGCTGGCACCGGTGATGCCGACGGCGTCGACCGCGATGTCGAGACGGGCGGCCGCCGAGTCGATGAGGAAGGGGACATCGGCGCGACGGGCCTCGGCGATGGCCGTGACATGGTCGACCAGGGCCTGCGGATCGCCGGGGACGGGCTGTGCGGACAGGAACGCGTCGACATCGCCGAAGGTGCTGAGCAGCACGTCGGGGGCGACCACGACGTATCCGTGGCTGGCGAGATGGGTGCCGAGGAAGGTCGCCTCGCGGCGGTACCCGGCCCAGCCGTGCACCAGCAGGATCAGCGGATGCGTTCCCGGTCGCACGGTGGCGTCGCGCACCGCCGCCTGCCTGACCAGGTCCTCGGGGGCGCCGCCGTCGAGATCCTCCTCGGTCGCCCACCCCGGCAGGAACGCATCCTGCCGGGCGGGGTCGAGGTCGTCTCCGGTGAAGTCGTCGGTGGCCGGATACCAGATCTCGACCGGGAGCTCGCGGTCGCGGCCGCTGTCGCGCCAGGAGTCCGAACGGACTCCCACCGGATGCGGTCCGCGGTCGAAGGGGTTGTACGACATTTCTCTCTCCTCTGTGTTGGACGAAAAACTAGGGGCGCGGCAACGCCGAACGGACCCGATGCAGTCCGGCCCAACCCATTCCGGCCGCGAACACCGCGAAGACGATCAGGGGCAGAACGACATTCACGGCTCCGCTGCGCGCGGTGAACAGGTCGATGTTGGCCACGATGAGGCCGATGATCGTGGCCAGGCAGATCGCGGCGAGCGCCGAGGTGGTCAGCAGGACCGTGCGACGGCGGCTCGGGGCCCGGCGCAGGAAGTACACGAAGATCGCGACGCTGGCCAGCAGCTCCAGCAGGGGGACACCGATCACGGCTGGGACGCTGGTCATGACGTACAGGTCGAGATAGGGGTCGGCATCGGCGAGCCAGAATCCGGCGATGACGATCAGCGTCGCCGTGGTGTGGGCCAGCCCGGCCTTCCACGGTGCCCCCGATCGCCGGTGCAGGGCGGTGAGCCAGGCCGGTGCTATCGCGTTGGCGCCCATGGTCGCCAGGTATCGGGCAGTCGCGTTGTGGAAGGCGATGATCGATGCCAACCAGCTCGCGAGGACCAGCACTTCGAAGACGTGGACGGCCCATGTCCCCACATAGGTCCGCGTCACCGTGAAGAAGAAGGCGGTGGGATCGGCCGACGCCGCCGCCACCGCACCGGAGTTCCCGTACGCGGTGATCAAGGCCCAGGTGACCAACGAGTACAGGGCAGCGAGCAGCAGGATGACCAGGAACGTCGCCCTGGCGATGGTGCGTCGGTCCCGGACCTCGCGTGCGTAGATGACCGTGGCTTCGAATCCGGCGAACGCGGAGAACGCGACCGCGAACATCGCACCGGCGTGACCATTGAAAACATGGCCGGGCTGCCAGGGCTCGGCCGACAGGCCCTCGGCGCCACCCCGGAAGAGCACCGCGCACACGACGACCACGAGCATGGCGACTTCCACGCAGATGACCACACCGAGCAGGCGAGCATTGGCTTCGACCTGCAAGACACCGCACACCGCCATCAGCACCGTCGCGGCCACTGCCCACAGTGCCCAGTGCACGCGCACACCCAGGACATCGGCACTCGCGATGTCGGCGAAGACGGCGAAGACCCCGATCGCGCCCGTCGCCGCGCACGCGTACGTCGCGACCGCCACGTACGCGGCCCCGACCCCTGGTATCCGGCCCAAGCCCTCGGTCACGAACTCGGACAGACCTCCCGCACCGCGGACCCGGTTGGCCATCGCCACATAGCCCACGGCGAACAGGGCGAGAACCAGCGCGGTCACGACGAACGCCGACACCGTGCCCACGCCACCTCGACCGATCGCCAGCGGCGTCGCGCTCACCACGAATCCCACCGGTGCCGCCGTGGCGATCACGAAGAACACCAGATGGGGTACGCCGAGCACCGCGCGCGGGCCCACCCTCGTCGGCTCGGCCTTCGCCTGCCCTGTCGCCATGCCACGTACTCCTTCTCGGGGATCCTCCGGCGAAGACCTGTCCGCACCGTGTCGCCAAATCGCTTTGGCACTGGTTCCGCCACTGTGCCAAATCGCTTTGGCGACTGTCAAGAGTGCTGGTAGTGTTTCTCGGCATGGCAGGCCGAGCACGGACGACGATCGCGGATGTAGCGAAGGCGGCCGGCGTCTCGGAGACCACCGTCTCGCATGCCCTCAACGGCAAGGGCCGCGTCGACGCGGCGACCAGGGCACGCGTACGTCAGGCGGCGGCCGATCTGCGGTACTCCCCCAGTCGCGCGGCCCGGCAGTTGGCGACGGGAAGCTCCGGCGTCCTCGGCCTTGCCCTCCCCGCCATCGCCCGACTACCGCTGCGCGAACTCATGGACACCGACTGGTACACCTACATGGCGGTGACCGCCAGCCAAGCGGCGTTCGACCGGGGCTGCGCGCTGACGCTGCTGCCGCCCTCGGTGGAGGAGACGAAGCTGCGCCGACTCGGCCTGGACGGCGTCCTGGTTCTCGACCCCGCGCCGGGTGATCGACGGATCGATGTCTTCACCGAGCTCGCGATCCCCGTCGTCGCCCTGGGGCTGGATCCGGAGCACCCCGAGGTTCGTACCGTTGCCCCCGACACACGGCAGGGAATCACCGACCTGTTGGATCACCTGCGCGACCAAGGCGCCCACACCATCGACATCCTCGCCACCGACATTCGATGGCAGTCCGAGACGATCGCCATCGCCACCGCCGAGGACTGGGCAGGCACGACGGCCTGCCGGATCGACGTCCACACCGTCGAGCTGAGCCGCCACACCTCGCGCGAGGGCATCGTGGCCGCCACGCGCCGCGCGGCCACCCGAGCCCTGGAAGCCGATCCACCCCCCGATGCGATGATCGGCCTGTTCGAGGATTTCGGTCTCGGAATCCTCGACGCCGCACACGATCTGAACCTCGAGGTCCCCCGTGATCTGCTGGTGGCCCAGGACTTCGACGGCTTCAAAGCCCGACATGCACGCCCGGCGCTGACCGCCATCGACCTCCACCCCGACACCCAGATGCCCGCGGCGGTCGACCAGCTCCTGTCGAACTCGACCGAACCCACCATCACCACCCCGGCAACGGTTCGGATTCGACAGTCCACCACCCGCAGAACTCCCGACCAGTCCGACGCCGACCTCGTCGCGGTTCCTCGCCCTGGGATGTAGCCGGTGATCGGTCGGCGCTCGAGCTCGGCCTGCTGGACAGCGGGCCGTCCGGCTGACGCAGGATGGGCGGCCCCAACCGCCCGCAGTGGGGTGCCGCTCAGGTGCGGATGGGGTGGCGCCGGTCGAGGTCGAGGTTGAGTTCGACAACGTTCACCCGTGGTGCACCGAGGAAGCCGAGCGTGCGTCCGTCGGTATGCGCGTCGACCAATTCGCGCACCTGCGCCACGGTGATGTCGCGCTCCTTCGCCACCCGCTGAACCTGGATGGCGGCGTACTCGGGAGAGATGTGCGGGTCCAGTCCGCTACCGCTGGCGGTGACGGCGTCGGCGGGCACGGCCGGGTCGGCCGGGGCAGCACCGACGATGGGGATGATCCGGCCCGCCGAGTAATCCGTGCCGGCCTGCGCGCACTCCACGGCCACACCGCGGAACGTACTCAGGAACGGTCGCGTCGGGCAGACCTCGTTGATACTGACCACCTGCACCGGTCGCGAGACCTCACCGTCGGTGTCACGCGGGCCGATCACCGAGAGCACCGCGCCGACACCCTCTTTCGTGCAGAACGGCCGGGCACCGTCGACCCGCTCACGGTCGGCGATCACCGTGGACCGGGTACAGACAGTGGTCAGCAGGCTGGGACGGTCGGCCGAGTCGACGATGTCCTCGGGGCCGAGATTGCTCGCGCCGGTGGTCAGCGGATCGTAGCCCGCGGCCGATGGACGGCTCTGGAAGTACTGCATCAGCGCCTTGCCGTCGGCGTCGGTGAACGACTGCCCGATCAGGCTGGAGCCGACCAGCCGTCCGTCTCGTTCGATGAGCGAACCGTCGGCTCTTTCGTCGAGGCCCGGAAGCTGCGCGACCGCGAAAACCGCTACGGGATAGATGATTCCGGTGATCGCGGTGAGCACGAGCAACGCGCGCAAAGCGGCCAGATGCTGTCGGATCCAGGTCGGCGTACGCATGTCAGGACATCCCGGGGAGGAGTTGGACGAGCAGGTCGATGAGCTTGATGCCGAGGAAGGGCGCGATGACGCCGCCGAGGCCGTAGATCGTCAGGTTGCGGCTCAACAGCGTCGAGGCCTTGCTCGGCCGGTAGTCGACACCGCGCAGGGCGAGCGGGATCAGCGCAACGATGACGAGGGCGTTGAAGATGACCGCGGACAGGATCGCCGACTGCGGGCTGGCCAGGCGCATGATGTTGAGCGCGTCCAGCCCGGGGAACAGGCCGACGAACAACGCGGGGATGATCGCGAAGTACTTGGCGATGTCGTTGGCGATGGAGAACGTGGTGAGCGCGCCGCGGGTGATCAGCAACTGCTTGCCGATCTCCACGATCTCGATCAGCTTGGTCGGATCCGAATCCAGATCGATCATGTTGCCCGCCTCTTTGGCGGCCGAGGTGCCGGTGTTCATGGCGACACCGACATCGGCCTGGGCCAGCGCGGGAGCATCATTGGTGCCGTCACCGGTCATCGCGACCAACCGACCGCCGTCCTGTTCGGACTTGATCAGCGCGAGTTTGTCCTCCGGCGTCGCCTCGGCGAGGTAGTCGTCCACGCCCGCTTCCTCGGCGATCGCTTGGGCGGTGAGCGGGTTGTCGCCGGTGACCATCACCGTGCGGATGCCCATGCGGCGCATCTCGTCGAAGCGTTCCCGCATGCCCTGCTTGACGACATCCTTGAGGTGGATGACGCCGAGCAGCCGCGCCGCGCCGTCGGCGAGTTCGCCGACCACCAGGGGGGTGCCGCCGGAGGCGGAGATGCTGTCGACGATCACCGCGGCCTGGTCGGGAATCGAACCGCCCTGGGCGCGAACCCATTCGGTGACCGCACCGGCTGCGCCCTTGCGCAGCTGGTGCCCATCGGCGAGGTCGACGCCGGACATGCGGGTCTGGGCGGTGAACTCCACCCAGGCCGCGCCGGGCAGCTCGCCCGTGGAACGCTCCCGCTTGTCGAAGGTCTGCTTGGCGAACACGACGATCGACCGCCCCTCCGGCGTCTCGTCGGCCAGGCTCGACAGCTGTGCCGCGTCGGCGAGTTCGTCGTCGCGAATCCCGGGCATCGGCACGAAGTCGGCGGCCTGGCGGTTGCCGAGGGTGATCGTGCCGGTCTTGTCGAGCAGCAGGGTGTTCACATCGCCGGCGGCCTCCACCGCGCGGCCCGACATGGCCAGCACGTTGCGCTGCACGAGCCGGTCCATTCCGGCGATGCCGATGGCCGAGAGCAGCGCCCCGATGGTGGTCGGGATGAGGCAGATCAGCAGCGAGACCATGACGATGCCGGTGATGCCGTGCACGTCCAACGCCGAGGTGTCGGGGACACCGGGGTTGTTCGCCTTCGAGAAGACGGCCAGCGGCTGCAGGGTGGCGACCGCGAAGACGAAGATGATCGTCAGGGCGGCGAGCAGGATGTTGAGCGCGATCTCGTTGGGCGTCTTCTGCCTGCTGGCGCCTTCGACGAGCGCGATCATCTTGTCGATGAAACTGGCACCGGGTTCCTGGGTGATCCGGACGACGATCCGGTCCGAGAGCACGGTGGTGCCGCCGGTGACCGCCGACCGGTCGCCGCCGGACTCACGGATCACGGGCGCGGATTCACCGGTGATGGCCGATTCGTCCACCGAGGCGATGCCTTCGACGACATCGCCGTCACCGGGGATGACCTGGCCCGCTTCGACGACGACGTGGTCACCACGACGCAGTTCGGACGCGGCGATCCGTTCCTCCAGACCGCGGCCTCCAGGTGTCCAGGCGGCCAACCGCCGGGCGACGGTGTCGGTCTTGGCTTTTCGCAATGTGTCGGCCTGAGCTTTGCCGCGCCCTTCGGCGACTGCCTCGGCCAGGTTGGCGAACACGACGGTGAGCCACAGCCACACCACGATGGCCCAGGCGAAGAAGCTCGGATCGGCGATCGCCAGGACCGTCGACCACACCGCGCCGATCTCCACGATCAGCATCACGGGGTTGCGCCACAGCGTGCGCGGATCGAGTTTGCGCAGTGCGTCGGGCAGCGAGGTGAGCAGCAGCTTCGGATCCAGGATGCCGCTGGGTATGCCTGGGGTCCGGTGTTCGGGCCGCGGTGCGGCCGGTGTGTCGAGGGTGGGAGTGGTCATGTCAGTGGATTCCTTCGGCGAGCGGCCCGAGCGCGAGTGCGGGCAGGAAGGTGAGCGCGACCAGGATCACCGTCACGCCGATCACCATGCCCACGAACTGCGGCCGGTGTGTCGGCAGGGTGCCGATCGACGCGGGAGTGGTGCCCTGCTGGGCGAGCGAGCCTGCCAGTGCCAGCACGAAGATGATCGGCAGGAACCGGCCGAACACCATCGCCAGGCCGAGGGCGGTGTTGAACCACTCGGTGTTGCCGGACAGGCCGGCGAAGGCAGAGCCGTTGTTGTTGGCCGCGGAGGTGAACGCGTACAGCACCTCCGACAATCCGTGCGGGCCCGAGTTCAACATGCTCGCCCGTTGACCGGGCAGGGCCATCGCGATCGCGGTGCCGACGAGCACGATCAGCGGACTCACCAGAAAGTACGAAGCGGCGAGCTTGATCTCGCGGGGTGTGATCTTCTTGCCCAGGTACTCGGGGGTGCGCCCGACCATCAGACCGGCCACGAACACCGTGATCACGGCGAGGATGAGCATGCCGTACAGGCCGGAACCGACACCGCCGGGCGCGACCTCACCCAGCTGCATGTTGAACATCGTCATCATGCCGCCGAGGCTGGTGTAGGAATCGTGGAACGAGTTCACCGCGCCGGTGGAGGTGAGCGTGGTCGCGCCGGCGAAGGTGGCCGAATTCGCCACGCCGAAGCGGGTTTCCACCCCTTCCATGGACGCGCCGATCGCGGTCGGAACCGTGCCGTGATGCTGCAGCTGGAACAGGTTGATCAGCGTGATGCTGGCCAGCGCGATGGTGCCCATCACGGCCACGATCGCATAGCCCTGCTTGGTGCTGCCGACCATGCGGCCGAAGGTGCGCGGCAGCGAGAACGCGATCAGCATCAGCAGAAAGATCTCGAGGAAGTTCGTCCAGGTGCCGGGGTTCTCGAACGGGTGCGCGGAGTTGGCGTTGTAGAAGCCGCCGCCGTTGGTTCCCAGTTCCTTGATGACCTCCTGGCTGGCGACGGGCCCGCCGGTGATGGTCTGCTGGGTGCCGCCGACGGTCTGGGCGATCTGATCGTGGAGGTGGAAGTTCTGGATCACCCCGCCCGCGACCAGCACGATCGCGAAGACGAACGCGATCGGCAGCAGGATGCGCAGGGTGCCACGGACCAGGTCGACCCAGAAGTTGCCGAGTTCGCCGGTGTGGCGGCGTGCGAAGCCACGCACCAGGGCCACCGCCACCGCCATGCCGACGGCCGCGGAGACGAAGTTCTGCACCGCGAGGCCTGCCATCTGGACCAGATGGCCCTGGGTGGACTCGCCGGAGTAGTTCTGCCAGTTGGTGTTGGTGACGAAACTGACCGCGGTGTTCCACGCCAGCGCCGGGGTCATCTCGGTGCCCGGATCATCGAGGTGCAACGGCAGCGCGCCCTGCACGAGCTGGAAGACGAACAGAAACAGGATGCCGACGGCCGAGAATGCCAGCACACTGCGGGCGTAGACGCCCCAGGTCTGCTCGACCTCGGGTTTCGCGCCGATGGCGCGGTAGATCAGTCGCTCCACGCGGGAGTGCTCGGCACCGGCGTAGACCCGGTACATGTAATCGCCGAACGGGACATGCACCAGGGCCAGCGCGATGACCAGCGCCGTGACGAACACGACCGCGGCGGTTGTCGTATTCACCTAGAACCTCTCGGGAAAGAGCAGCGCCGCGACCATGAACCCGGCGACGAGCACGGCCAGAACCAGACCGATCAGGTTGGCGATCACAGCTTTTCCACGCCCCGCTGGATCGCGCCCAGCAGCGCAAAAATCGCGACGGTGAGCACCGCGAACACCACGACAGACATTTCCGACCTCCTCGCGCTCCGAGGTGAAGCGCTCAGGTGAGTCAAACCCCAGGATCCGGCTCGGAGCGGTGTCCTTACGATTCCTTAGCGCCGGGAGAGTCGTCCCTTGCGGATTGTTGACACCGGGCTATCGCCGAACGTGAGGATGCCGTCAAAGCTGAGGTGATCGCCGTCAACAAGTCGTAAAGATCGAGCTCGAGCGACTTTCGGCCCGGTAGAAAGGGCGCACCGGCGGTGGCGACAGCGCGCCGGACTCTGATGAGGGAAAGTGAGATCGCGGTGTCTGTGGCGACGGCTGACCATGAAGTACTGCCGGTGCGTCCGCGGGGCGCGGCTCGTTCACACGCGATGATGGACAGGTGAAACGCGGTCAACTGCGCATCTACCTCGGTGCTGCGCCAGGTGTCGGCAAGACCTACGCCATGCTCGGTGAGGCGCATCGACGCCTCGAACGCGGCCGCGACGTGGTGGCGGGTGTCGTGGAGACCCATGGACGCGCCAAGACCGCGGATCTGTTGGAGGGCATCGAGCAGATCGCCCCGAAGCTGACCACCTACCGAGGGACCGAGCTGTCCGAACTCGATGTCGAGGCGGTGCTGGCGCGCAGACCGGCCGTGGTCCTGGTCGACGAGCTGGCTCACACCAACGCCCCGGGCGGCGCGCACGACAAGCGCTGGCAGGATGTCGAGCAACTGCTCGCCGCCGGCATCGATGTCATCTCGACGGTGAACGTGCAGCACCTCGAGAGCCTCAACGACGTGGTCACCCAGATCACCGGCATCGAACAGCGCGAAACCGTGCCCGACGCGGTGGTGCGTGGCGCGGACCAGGTCGAGCTCGTCGATCTCACCCCGGAAGCGTTGCGGCGCAGGCTCTCACACGGCAACGTCTACTCGGCCGACAAGGTCGACGCGGCGTTGCGCAACTACTTCCGGCCGGGCAATCTCACCGCGCTGCGCGAACTCGCGCTGCTGTGGCTGGCCGACCAGGTCGACGCGGCGCTGGCGAAGTACCGAGCCGACCACAAGATCACCGACGTGTGGGAAGCCCGTGAACGGGTGGTCGTCGCGGTCACCGGTGGGCCCGAATCCGAGACGGTCGTCCGCCGGGCCGGGCGGATCGCCTCCCGATCCAGTGCCGACCTCGTGGTGGTGCACGTGGTGCGCGGCGACGGGCTCGCCGGGGTCTCGACCGCGCGGATGGCCAAGCTCGGAGACCTCGCCGCCGGGCTCGGCACGTCGCTGCACACCGTGACAGGCGACGACGTTCCGACCGCCCTGCTCGCGTTCGCCCGCGAGGTCAACGCCACCCAGCTCGTGCTCGGCACCTCACGGCGCTCCCGCTGGGCACGGATCCTGGACGAGGGCATAGGTTCCACGGTGGTGCAGCGATCGGGCAAGATCGATGTGCACATGGTGACCCATGAGGAAGCCAACCAGGGGGTGCGCCGCCCCCTGTCGCGTACGCGGCGGCCCGTGACCGCCTGGCTCGCCGCATTGCTGGTACCCGCGCTGGTCAGTGTGCTCTGCTGGTCCTTCCTCGACAGCGTCCTGGAACTGGGCGGGCTGACCGCGATGTTCTTCGTCGGCGTCGTCGGGGTCGCGCTGCTCGGTGGTGTCGTGCCCGCGGTGGTGTCGGCGCTGCTGTCGGGGCTGCTGCTGAGCTGGTTCTTCACCGTGCCGCGTTACAGCATGTCCATCGCCGAACCCGACAACCTCATCACCGTCATCGTGCTGTTGATCGTCGCGGTCGCGGTCGCGGCGCTGGTCGATGTCGCGACCAAGCGAACCCGGCAGGCGCGCAAGGCCTCCCGGGAAGCCGAGTTGCTGACGCTGTTCGCGGGCGCGGTCCTGCACGGCGCCGACCTGCCCAACCTGCTCGAGCAGGTCCGCGAAACCTATGGCCAGCGCGCGGTGAGCATGCGGTGCGGCGACCTGATCGTCGCCGAGGTGGGTGTGGATCCCCCGCGCCGCCACAGCGAGGCGACCACCGTGATCGAGGCCGGTGACACCACCAGCCTGCTGCTGTTGGCCGGGCATCCGCTGGACCCGGACGAGCGACCGGTGCTCAACGCCGTGGCCAACCAGGCCGCTGGGCTCGTACGCCAGCAGCGTCTCGCCGAGGAGGCCGGCGCCGCGGCCGCGCTGCTGGAGGCCGACCGATTGCGCCGGGCGTTGCTCTCGGCGGTCAGCCACGACCTGCGCACGCCGCTGGCGGGTGCCAAGGCAGCGGTGTCGAGTCTGCGCAGTGACGATGTGGAGTTCTCCGCCGAGGACACCGGGGAACTACTCGAAGCGATCGAGGAATCCGTCGACCAGTTGACCGCCCTGGTGGGCAATCTGTTGGATTCCTCGCGGCTGGCGGTCGGCGTCGTCAGCCCGCGGCTGCGGCAGGTGTACATGGACGAAGCGGTGCATCGCGCGCTGGTCAGCGTCGGCATGGGCGCGCGCGGGGTACGGCGCGCCGCGATGGACCGGGTGAAGGTGGAGGTCGGCGAGGTGTCGGTGCTGGCCGACCCCGGACTGCTCGAACGGGTGCTGGCCAATCTGATCGACAACGCCCTGCGCCATTCCGGGCCGGAGACGCCGGTGCGGATCACCGCCGAACGGGCCGGTCAGCGGGTAGCGATCGCCGTGGTCGACGTCGGTCCAGGCGTGCCCGCGGGCACCGAGGAGCAGCTGTTCGAGCCGTTCCAGCGGCTGGGCGACCGCGACAACTCCACCGGGGTGGGCTTGGGCCTGTCGGTGGTTCGCGGTTTCGTCGACGCGATGGGCGGAACGGTCGGTGCCGAGCCGACTCCAGGCGGTGGGCTCACGATGCTGGTCGACCTACCAGCTCCCGGGAGCGACGACGAAGAGGCACACCTGTGAGTGAAAAGGACACGACCGTGCACACCACGGTGAAGGTACTGATCGTCGACGACGAACCGCAGATCCTGCGGGCGTTGCGGATCAACCTGTCGGTGCGCGGCTACGAGGTCGTCACCGCCGCCGACGGCGCCGCCGCGCTCCGCATCGCCGCGGAGAAGAACCCCGACGTGGTGATCCTGGATCTCGGGTTGCCCGACATCGACGGTGTCGAAGTGCTCACCGGGCTGCGCGGGTGGACCTCGGTACCGGTGATCGTGTTGTCCGCGCGCACCGATTCCGCGGACAAGGTCGAAGCGCTCGACGCCGGGGCCGACGACTATGTCACGAAGCCCTTCGGGATGGATGAACTACTCGCCCGACTGCGCGCCGCCGTGCGGCGTGGCACCCTCGCGACCGAGGACGTCACGCCGGTGGTGGTCACCGATTCGTTCACCGTCGATCTGGCCGCCAAGCAGGTCACCAAGAACGGTGCCGCCATCCACCTCACCCCGACCGAGTGGGGAATGCTCGAGATGCTGGTGCGCCACCGCGGGAAACTGGTGGGCCGCAAGGAATTGCTGCGGGAGGTCTGGGGCCCCGCCTACGCCACCGAAACACATTATCTGCGTGTCTATCTCGCGCAGCTGCGCCGGAAGCTCGAAGACGATCCATCCCACCCCCGCCACCTGCTCACCGAACCCGGCATGGGATACCGCTTCCAGGAGTAGTCAGGGCCGGTCAGGCTCGTCAGCGAGGAGCGCACGCTCGCTCGCCGCGGTCGCGGGGGTGGCGAGGTCCCGCGGTGAACGATAGGCCGTTAGCTGGTCAAGTTTTGACCAGCCGAAATTGAACACCTGAGCCGTCTCTGCGGAGCGTGAACATCTCCGGCACACCGGTCTCATGATCAGGATGCCGTGAATGAGGATGCCTGGACCACAATCGATCCGAGCGCACGACGGCCGTGTCAGTAGAGCGCGCATTCCCACGATTCGATGGCCGCGTGTCCTCTCGGGAGTTCCCCCGTGCAGTAGCGGTAGAGGAAGACCGCGGCGCGGCTCTCGGCGTACTTCTCGTTGATCGGTTCTCCCGCGTCATCGAATTCCAGGACGTTGACGAAGATCGCAAAGCAGGTCTCCATCTGGGAAGGCGAATCCTTCAGCTCGTCCCAGTAGTTGATGCCTTCCAGTATTGGATGACCGACCGAACCGCGGGCGACCCAGCCGGCGAACCGGCGGATCGCCCCTGACGCGCCGTTGCCGAGATTTGTTGCCATTCGGCGAACCTATCCGGTCGGTCCGGTACGCGCACGCACCGATATCGAGGTCTCAGGTTCTGGGAACCAACGCGTCGAGGAGCGTGCGAAAGCGGGGATCGCAACTCTGCTCACGACCGACCCAGGCGCGAATCTGGTGCACGAACTCGTCGCTGCCGCGGACGAGATCCGCGTACCAAGCCGAATCCCGAACCGATTCACAGTGTTCCGAGGCGGCTGCGGCGCGATCCGCGAACGCCGAGGCGACTCGGCATATCGCGAGGACCAGAACGCTCCGGAGACCTTCACGCAGTCTGGGATCGTCGTAGGGGGCTCGGATCACCGACGGATCGATGGCCGCGAGTGAATACGGGTCGTGCCGCGCCCGCGCGGCGCGCGGCCGCCCGTCCGAACCGAACTCGACGGGGCTGCAGTGGCTGCCCTGTACGAGGCTCTCGACGGCGAGGATCGCGGTGCGATGCAGGAATGTGAGCTTCCGGTCGGCCGGTAGCGGACCGCGGATTGGGCAGCCGTCGTTTTCGTTCGTTCCGTCGAGATGGAGTACATAGCCCCGCTTACTGCCGGGGTGCGGGTCCGCGGTGCTCGCCGCGTAAAAGGCGAGGTGTCCTATGAAGGTCGTCTGGGGATAGGCGGCGGCAAGCATCTCCTGGATGCTGCCCTTCAAGGCGGTGTCGACGAGATGGACGACTGATCCGGGAGCTCCGATCGGGACTCCGTTGGCATGGAAATACCCGGTGAGCCGATTCCAGGCTCCGCAGGAGCCACCGCCGTTGTCGACCAGTCGTCGCCGGTAGGGCTCGATACCGGGAAACGCCGCGTCGGTGTTGGTCTCCAAGTCGCGCAGGGCGCTGTCGACCAAGCGACGAGACAGGTACAGCGGGACGCATCGTGCCGCGTAGAACTCGGGAGCGAACGCTGCGAACACATGGCCGAACACGAATCCGTCACGTCCCTGGAAGACGACCGTCGCGCCGGGATCGACCGTGGTCGCCGCAACGATCTCGGTCAACATGTCGACAGCCACCTTCGTCACGAAGGGCGCCAAATATCGTTGGGCCATCAGCACGGCGTCGTGGAAAGCTTCGATCCGCACGGGTGTATCGAAGTCGTAAGCCGCGGAGAGTATCTGAGTGGGCAGCGGATCGAGGCCCAGCGCATCGGCGATCATCGTGCCGAGAGCAGACTCGTCGCCGCGGCGATCGTGGTCACCAGAAGCTGGATCGCGGCGGTGGTCTCCGGCGCGGCCCTGCGATTGTGCTCGATGGTCTCGATCAACTCGGCGAGAGCAGCATGCACCACGTCGAGGGTCGCAGTGAGCAATCGAAGGTCGATATCCGGCCGGGCCGGCATGGGCGTCGTGGTGGGTCCGCTCACCGAAGATTCGTACGAGGGCTTCGCCAGGGTCGGAATGGTGGGGTTCGTCATGAACGTAGACTCGTTTCACCGCCTGATGTCCGGCAACGGTGTCCGGCGCCTTCCCGTGCCGGACAACCCGGCTCGTACAGGTGAGCCGCCGGCTCGTCCGGTGATCGTGTCCGGCGGCGGATCGATGCTCGGAGGTGACGTGGTGGGTCGGGGAGGCGACGCTCGCGCCCGCTTCCACGCGGCGATCGAACGCGCGGTGCGCCATTTCGGCGGCGATCGGGCCGCCGCGGATCGCAGTGGCATCAGTAAGAGCGTGTGGTATGACGCCAAACGAGGGCGCGCGATCCCTGATCGCCAGGCCACTTGGCCCGCGATGCGCGCCGTACTGGTCGAGGCACCCCCGGCGGTGACGAAAGTCGACGACTGGGAAGCGCTCTACTCGAAGGTTCTCGCTGAATGCGGGCGCTCCGACCCCGACCCACCGCGGGAACGTCGGGCGGCCAGCCGTTCGGTGCCGCAGCAGTTGCCCCCGAGCGTCCGGGATTTCGTCGGCCGCGACGAGCAACTCGCGCTGCTGGACGAGTTGCTGGTGCGGCCCCGCGACGCGGGCGTCGCGATGGCGGTGATCACCGGCCGGCCCGGGGTGGGTAAGACCGCATTGGCAGTGCGGTGGGCCGGGCTGCGAAGTGCCAGCTTCTCGGACGGGATCCTCTACGCCGATCTTCGAGGCTGGAGTGTCGGTGGGCCTGTGCATCCCGAGGTGGTCCTACCAGGTTGGCTGCGTGCGCTCGGAATCGATCCGGCCACGGTCCCCGACGATGTGGACAGCCGTTCGGCACTGTTGCGGACCTTGCTCGACGACCGCCGGGTCCTGGTGGTCCTGGACAACGTTCGTGACGAAGACCAGGTCCGCCCGCTGCTGCCCGCCTCGAATTCCTGCGCGGTGCTGGTGACCAGCAGACACATCCTGACGGGCTTGGCTGTCCGTTACGGCGCCGAGATCGTCGAGGTGCCCTACCTGTCCGACGACGAGTCGATGAGCTTGCTTCGGAACTCGCTCGGCGCGCGGGCAGATGCCGAGGAGTCAGCGTCGACGTTGATCTCGCTCTGCGCCGGACTACCGCTGACACTGCAAATCGTCGCGCAGACGCTCAAAGGGCGCCCCGCCCTACCGATGTCGTCGTTCGCGACCGAGTTGGCCGACGACAGCCGTCGACTCAGCGTTCTGGAGCACGACGATCCCGGATCAGACCCGCGCACGATCGTCTCGTGGTCCCACCACCAGTTGCGCGACGACGTGGCGAGGATGTTCGGATCACTCGGTCTGATCCCCGGCACCGGTGTTCACATCGATGCCGTCGCCGCCGTGGCCGGCGTGGACCGTGTGACCGCAGCGCGGCAGATACGCGCACTCGACCGCGCTCACCTGGTCACTCTGACCGATTCCCGTCGCGTCGAGCTACACGACCTCGTGCACTGCTACGCGGCTGAACTCGGTGCGGAATCACGCGACTCCGCCGACGCGGCGCTGGCGCGACTCTTCGATTACTACTTGCACACGACGCGCAGGGCCGACGAACTGCTCGAGCCGCTCCGGTACCGCATCGAGTTGTCGGCGACCAGCGTCGAGGCGACGCCCTTGCACACATTCGAGGAGGCGCTGTCGTGGCTGGAGTCTGAGCAGGCGACGATGGTCGCGCTCTGCGAGCTGGACCTGCCTGCCCTGGACTCGGCGCGCTGGCGGCTGGCATTTCTGCTGCGCGGCTACTTCTTCAGAACCCTGCGCCTCTTCGAGTGGGTGTCCAGCCACGAGCAAGCCGTGCGGGCCACGGTGCGATCGGGCGATCGGCTCGGCGAAGCGATGAGTCGTGCCAACCTCGGAGTGGCTTGGCACAAGCAGGGTGATGACGACGCTGCACTGGCGCAGTTTCGGATCGCACGCGAACTCTTCGACGAGCAGGGCGACATCCGTGGATTCGCCGGCACCTTGGCGCACGAGGCTGCTGTGTGTCGACGTCGCGGGGAGTTCGCCGAAGCGATCCGGCTCGATTCAGCCGCGCTGGAGACGTACCTCGCGGTAGGGACCCGCCGGAACGTAGCGATCACGCTCCGGGGTCTTGGTATCTCGGAGTCCGCCATGGAGCAATGGGTTCGCGCTGCCGAGCACCTCGAACAGTCTCGAATCATCGCGCGCGAGTTGAACATGCACATGGATGCCGCGAGAGCGGCGAACGGACTCGGGTGGCTGCACATACGCGCCGAGAGAACCGCAGCGGCCGAAGCGGCGTTCCGCGACGCGATCGACTCCGATACACGCTCAGGTGGTCGGTACGAGACGGCGGTGGCACTGCACGGCTTGGGAACCGTCGCGAAGTCGCGGGGCTGTGCCGCACAGGCGAAAGACCTGTGGAGGGAGGCTTCGGCAATATTGGAGAGCATGGGCTCGCCCCGGACAGCGGAGGTTCGCGCCGCCTTGGCGAGTCTTTCGGAACCGGGAGCCGGGACTACTCGGGCCGACTGACACGATCGGCGATCCACCGGTGGATGAGCTCCGCTGTCCGCGCATCGTGCGATCCGGCTTCCCCCGTCTCGGTGGCATCCGCGAGCCCCTCGTACGCGTCTCTGGCCAGCACTTCCGCGGATTCGAGCTGCCCGTCGAGATGGTCGGCGAAGGCCAGCGCGTACGCCAGATAGCTGCGCCCGACCAAGGTACGCGGATCGTCGTTCCCGTAGGCCCCGACCAGATGCTCGTGCATCGCCAACGCGGATTCGACCAAGTCGATCTCGTCGTCCACCGCGTCGCCGTCGAGGCGCACTTCCGCGGCCGTTTCGGCTCCGCCCGGCCGATCAGCGGTCTCTCGATCGGCGCCCGTGAGATCGCGGGTGCGTCCCCGAAGGAGATTGGCCATCGTTTGCCTGGTGTCAGGATGATCAGGACCCTGATGGTGCAGCCGTCGAGACAACAGCGCCTCGAAACTGTCATCCCCGCCGTTCATTCAGTTCCTCCTGCACGATCAGCATGTTCTCCAGAGCGTCCATGGTATCGGGGTGCTCGGATCCCAGCGTCTGTGTGCGCCGCTGGTAGACCTCGGTGAGCATCGGCAGTGCCGCCCAGTGGTCGCCCAGCGCGCGATGGCTCAGTCCCAATCCCTGCAGTGCGTCCAGGGCATCCCGATCATCGGGGCGAGCGATGGTTGGCCAACGGTTGCAGGCAAGATTCCACATGCGGTGCGCGACACGTCGGTGGAAGCTCTGCTGACCGGGTGAGTCGCCGAGTCGGCCGCGGAATACCGCGAGGTTGTTCCAGGCAACCACCGTCTCCCGATGCGTGGGACCCATGCTCCGGTGGATCCGTCGGCCCCGGTAGACGCGCACCTGAGTGTTGTAGGCAGCACAGTGGTTCCCCATCTTGTATTGCAGGACAGCGAGATTGTTCGTCACGGTCAGGGTTTCCGGCTCGTACTCACCGCATTCGGCGCGCAGCAGGTCGACCACACGTTCCTTGAGAGGCGCCGCCGCTGCATACTCACCGGCGAATTCGTGAGCGACCGCCAGTCCGTTGAGAGCGACGCAATGCGTGTACGCGCCGACCGTTTCGATCGGGCAGGAGTCGTAGAGCAGTTGGTAGACCTCGAGCGCTCGCCGGTCGAGATCGATGTGGACTCGTCCCGCTTCGTTGAGGAGGTTCCGTTCCTTCTCCCCCACCGGCCAGCGATCGCCGACGAGCTCAACGCCCACCACGGCACGAACGTGCGGCAGGTACTCCCGAACGTGCGGATGCCGTCCGCGCTCGTGGGTGCTCTCCACTGCGGCAGTGAGTTCGGCCGCCGCCGCGTCGCGAAACTTCTGGCGGCCGGCTGTTCCAACCAGCAATCGGACCGCACGCGTGATGAGTGCGTGCATTCGGTACCTCGACTCTTCCGCCTCGAGCAACCCCCGCGCGGACGCCGAGTTGATCCCCGCGAGGAGAAGCTGGTCGTCGGTGCCCGCCACCGACGAGACGATCGAGGTGAGTAGGGCGTGTGAAATCGGCGCCGATGCGAGCGTGCTCGCCCCGAGCACCACATCGCGCCCAGCCTTGTCCAGTGAACGGAAGGAACGCAGCAGGACCCGACTGAACGGGACAGCGCAGCCGGCGGGCAGCCCCGGTGTCGACTGGGCCATTTCGAGTTCGTCGGGCACAGACGCGGTCAACAGGGTGAGCAGATCCGCGTATCCGGTGAAATCCGCCGTGGTGGTCAGACCCGCGGCGATCGTTAGACCAAGAGGATGCTGACCCAGCATCGACACGATCGTGCGGACATCGCTCGATTCCGCAGCCGTGGGGGGACGATAGGCCGTGAGTATTCCTGCAGCCGAGTCAGGGTCGAGTGGTCCCAGCGCTACGGTGGCGGATGCGAATCGTTCGGGATTGCGTGTGGTGATCAGCGTTCGGCCCGCTCCGGTGGGTGCACACAGCGAGATCACATCTTCCGGAGATGCTCCCGTAGGAATGTCATCGAGAATCCACAGGTAGGGCAGACCCAGTGCTTCGAGACCCGCTGCGACCTCGCCCGGCCCCGCTACGTCCAGCCTTTCGGCGATCATGACCAAATGCTCTTCGAAACGGCTTCGCAACGCATACGGGAACGAGGCACCACCCTGGTCGGCGCTACCACCGAAATCGAGCACGAATACGCCGCCGGGATGATCTCGCCCGAACACGCGCGCGTAGTGCAAGCACATCGAGGTCTTTCCCAGACCGCCCGCACCGGTCACCGATACCACAGGTAGCCCGCGATCCCGATTGCGCTCTCGCGCACGCAGTCCCGAATGGATCTCCCACAATTCCGCATACCGCCCACGAAAGAATCGCTCGGTCGGGCGCTCGCGCGGATACCACGTCAGGCGTGGCATCTCCATGGGTGCGTCCCCGAATACCCCCGTTCGCGAGCGCACATTGGTGATGATCTTCTCGACCATGGCCGCAGGTGGCAGTCCCCCGAACGGAAGCCGAGGAGCGGTGAGCTGCTTTGGGCGGACGTCATCGACATCAATTCCTTGCACGATCGCCATCACCCGCGAAGTGTCGCCGCCATCGAGGTGGTCCGCAGCCAGCAACGCGACATGCAATTCCTCACGGCAGTGCGGACTGAGCGCGAAATTCTTCGTCATCAACGCGACGAGTGTGCGCGAGCTCGCCAATGCCGCAGCGATCGATGATGACAACGGGGCCCAGTCCTCGCCTGTGACGACATCCAGGAACACCCGTAGGCCGCGTGCGACGAGCTCGGCGCGAAGTGCGTCGGCCGCGGCGAAGTCCTCGAACTTGTAGCACAGAAAGACGTGATAGAAACTCTCCAGGGAGGCCGGCGGCGGATTCGTCACGGACACCTCGCAACGTCGACGGGAACATGCTCGGCGAATCGGTCTCGATTGCGCCAGGACGCAATCGTAGTAGCGCTCGCGTCGGAGAGCGCGAAACCGCTGGGTACCATGGACGTTGGTCCCTTACCGATGGAGACGATGCCATGCCTCGCCCAGAGCGGTTGCTGGATCCGTCATCGGGTCCGATCCAAGCCTTCGCAGTTGAACTGCGGAAGTTGCGCTCGGAGGCAGGGAACCCGAAGTACCTTCAGATGGCCCGCATCTCCGGTCGTTCCCGGACCGCCCTCTCGGAAGCGGCTGGCGGCGACCATCTCCCGACATGGGAGACCACGGAAGCCTTCGTCAAGGCCTGCCGAGGCGATGTCGGGGAGTGGCTGATCAGGTGGGAGAACGCCCAGGATCAGCTGTCACAGTGGGCAAGTCGCCCGTCCACGATGGCGGTGAGCGACGCCGCGATGGAGCGCCGGACGGATCCTCCGCCGTTGGCCGCGGATCGGGGACCGACTCGGTCGAGGTCCAGCTCGCAGGACAACGATGTCGCGATCTTGCTGCGGCTGTGGCAGGAGCAGCGCACACAGGGAAGGCAGTCCGAGAACCACCGTGCGGTGATGACAGCGGTGATTGTCATCGGAGCGTCCGGCGGGCTGGGTTACGTGGCAGCGCAGCCGGGCTCCAGCCCGATCACGGCGGCGGTGGGGATCGCGGTCGCGTTGCTGGGACTCTTCGGTGCGCTGATCTCGGCGAAGTACTACGAGCGCTTCAAGATGCACATGGACGCCGCCCAGCTCCTTCGCCGCCGGTTGGATGGCCTGTATCCCGACCTGTTGCTCGAGGACGATTGGGCGGCCAATCGACGACAGCACGAAGGCAGTTATCCGCTGATGTCTCGCATCCGGCTGGACCATCTCTGGATAGCGGTGCACCTCGGGATCTCCCTGCTGGGCGTGGTGGTTGCTGTTGTCGAATCGGTCCGTTGAACCTCTGCGACCAGAGTTCCAATCTGTTCGGGCGTCGATGCGGCAGATAGTCCGTCGCCGCGATCGGTAAACCGTCGCCAGCCCCCGACAACAGGATGACGGGATAGAACGGACCAAGAACGTGTCCGCTGGAGTTCATCCGCCTTCGGGGTGGCCGAACGTTGCTCGGCCCCGAGAAACGCCACGTTCGGATATTGGCAAGCAATGGCTGTTGGACTGAATGAGTCCGGGCGTAGTCCCGCTGTCGACCGGTGGATTACTTTCCGCCCACACGCAGTACGGCCGCGAATACACCGTGAGGGGACAGCAAGAGTGTTTACGGAAGCAACGCGGTACGCGCGTGTCGTCGTAGACGACGACGGTTCGGTGCGGACGATACTGCCGGCCGACCATCCCGGGATCGGTGACCCCGCTTACCGAAGTGAGCGTGATGCGGTCGCGCGTGCTGCGGCACACCACAGGTGGGGAGATCCCGCACCGGACATCCGGTACTCTGAAAGCTCCGAGAAGTGCTGGCGGACGATGTATTCCGCGCTGACCGAACGCCATCAGCGAAAGGTGCACCCCGAGCTCCTGCGGTCCGCCGACCGGTTGAACCTGCCCGCGGACCGCATACCTCAGATGCGTGAAGTCTCCGAGGTCCTGCGTCCACTGACTGGATTCGAATTCTCGCCTGCCGCGGGCATAGTGCCACTGAACGAGTTCTACTCGCCACTGGCGGACGGCGTCTTTCAAGCGACACAATTCGTCCGCCACCATTCGCAGCCGCTGTTCTCCCCCGAGCCCGACATGGCGCACGAAATCATCGGGCACGGCACCATGCTCGCCAGCGATGAATTCGCCGAGATGTACCGAATCTTCGGCCTGACCGCGAAGCGCCTGACAATGAATCAGTCCGCACTGCGCGTCCTGTCCCGCGTCTTCTGGTACACGATGGAGTACGGCGTGATTTCCCACAGCGGAGAAATTCTCGCATGCGGCGCCAGCCTGCTCTCCTCATACGGGGAGCTCGATGAGTTCCAGAACGCGATCATGCGCCCCGCCGACGTCGATGCCATGGTCGAGCAGGAGTACGGAACACATGACTATCAACCAGTGCTGTTCTTTACGGAATCCCTCGATGAACTGATGTCGTTCGTGACGAATTTCTGCGCCGATGTCTCTCTGCTCGGCAGTTAGATACGAACGCCCAGCCGCAGTTCCGCTCTCGGGTCAGCAGCACTCCCAATAAACAAGAGCTCGACAACAGAAAGGTGGAATTCGACGGTGGTACACAACCTCCTCGGGAACGCGACGGAAGTACGCGTGGACACTTCGGTCTTCGATTTGCAGCCAGATTTCCGACGTGGTGTTGTAGTCGCGCGGAAAGTCCGGAACGACCCATCTGCTCCCGGACTGGTCCGCAGGCTGCGCGCGGCAGAGCAACAGGTCCGGGGTTCGCTCGACATCGCGACGTTGGCTCAGATCGCACAGATCGTCGATTGGCGGAGTGCCTTCAAATCCTTCGGAGCCGATCCCGGAAAGTTCCGCGCGGCAGGCGAAGCGCTGATACGCCGAACGCTGGCCGGAAACCCTCTCCCGGCGATCTCCACTGTCGTCGACATCGGAACCGTGCTGTCCCTTCGCCACCTCGTTCCGTGCGGGGCGCATTCGCTCGACGACGTGAAACGTGAACTCCTGCTGACACGGGCCGTCGGCGACGAGACCTTCGTGCCCTTCACGAAGGAAGGCACCGTCGAACACCCCGAGGCGGGCGAGGTGGTCTTCGTCGACGACAGCCAGGTCGCCACTCGGCGCTGGGCGTGGCGGCAAGGTGCGCACACGATCATCAGACCGGAGACCGAGAATTTCGAACTGAACATCGACTGCCTGGGATCGACCACGGACAACCAGCTCCGCGCGGCGATGTCGGAGGCCGTCGACCTGATCAGGGAATTCTGCGGCGCGCCCGATATCTCGACCGGGGTCCTGGACAAGAACAATCCAACGTTCACCGTGCAATGACGCGGATGCGACGAGATCGCACGACTACCGAACCCTGCATTGGTGAATGCATGCTCCGGGAATGGATGATCCCTTCGCTCTCGACACGGCATCTGCGTCCAGCGGTATCGCCGACGAACCAACGCCTCGAAAGTCCGTCCGAGCCCGCAGGACGTTGTGGCCGAGGAAGTCTCGGCGTAGCGGGCCGGTTCCGCTGAATCGGTTGCGCGGGCGGCGGCGCCACAGGGAACGAAGCCGCCGCTCGCGCTGACCACCCGCCGCCGAATCGATCACCGGTCAGGCTGCGACGTAGAAGGTTCCGATACTCGGAGTCTGGAAACCGCCGACACCGGGCAGCGAAGCCGTGACCACCACCTGGCCCGCCCCGGTGACGATTTCCACCCGATCCCCAGACCAGCCGGTGACTGTTCCCGACGCACCGGTCGACAGGTTCTGCCAGGTGTAGACATACTCGTTGCCCGCTGGCACCGGATAGATCGCACCGCGCCCGTGCGACACCATCGGCTGCACCAGCGCGGCCCCGTTCGCGGGGTTGGCCGCAACGATCAGCCCGGGCACCTGCAATCGCGTTTCCGCCGGATAGGGAGCCTGCGCTGCCGCTGCCCCTCCCGACACCACCGCGATCCCGGCGAACACACCCGCAACCCCCAACAACGCCGAAGCTCCGACCGCTCGATGCATCTGCGCTCACCTCGTCCGTAGTTTCGAATACTCCGCGGTACATCCGAGCCACACAGCCGACCGTTACATGTCAGGCAAATCCACGGCAATCAATATCGAGCTGACCGGTAGCAGTCCAGCCGCTGGTGTCCTCATTCCTTCCCGCCCAGCGGTGCCGAGGTCAGCAGTCCGCACCCGTAGGCCTTCGACGGCACCACCTTCGGCCCAGCCTACGTCGGGGACTCCCGCGCCTACCTGTTGCGCGCCGGTGAGCTGTCCCAGATCACTCACGACGGCACCTTCCTCCAGGGTCTCGTCGACGCCAGCCACATCACCACCGAGCAGGCCCGAAGCCACCCTGGCCGATCCCTGATCATGCGAGCGCTCACCGGCGAACCGCTCACCCCAACTCTCGTGTCCGGGCGCGCCGCACCCGGCCATCGATTCCTGCTGTGCTCCGACGGATTGTCCGACGTGGTCACCGAAGACCGCATCGCGGACGTGCTGCGCGCAGGCACGGTGGACCAGTGGGCCGATCAACTGGTCGAGCCTGCGCTGCACAACGGCGAAACGGCGAAGGGCACCGAGAATCCCAGTTGGCACTTGCGTGGCGTTCATACCGGTGCACGTGCGGCCGCTCCGTTCTCCGCGGACACCACCACGGTGTGGTTCATCTCCGGCCGCTGTCGCGGGTCCATTTTCGTGGACCCATCGGTAATCCGCGATGGTCATGCCGCCTGGGTGCGGAACAGGTTCAGTTTGTAAGTTGTCGCCAGCGGTGCCCCGGCCGAAAAGCGCGAATCCGTAGCGATAGCGACGTGGCCAGGTGCGGGTCATGCCCGGCTGGGGCATGACTGACATGCGCGACTCCCGCAGGGTCCGCCCGCATTCCTCGAGTGAATCTGCCTTTCAGAATTTTGACAAGCGTCCGATTGTCCCGATGGCGCTCGCCGACCCTGACTGGCAGGGCAGGCACAGGCGGTGGTCGGCAGCACCGTCATCGTCGGGGGCGGGCAAGCCGGCGGGCAGTGCCATCGGGCTATTCATGAATCCGTCTCCTTCGGCCATTCGCTGACCGGATCGATCGCGCACGATACCCAGGTTGCCAGCGAGTACCACCCGCACACATTGTCGGGCTGTGACCGGCATCGCCGCCTACGGATGACTCAAGGACAGCACCGCTTGTACGTCCTGCTCTCCCGGCAACCACCGACCGAGCGCCTCCGACAACTCCGGGCGGGCGAAGTACCCGAAATGATCGACGGCGTGCGCGATATCGAAACGCAGCCGTTCCTGGATCGGCAACGACAGCCCGGACTCGGCCAATGCGCCGACGGTCGGCACCACCAGATCATTGTCCTCCCGGCCGAACACGAAATCGACGGCGCCGTCACCGACGATCCGGGACAGCGACGAGCCGGACGGCGGGTCGTAGTTCGCGGCCGCGGCGAAGTACCGGGCAGTGGTGCTCGCGGAACCGGTCAATGTCCGGGTGAGAAACTCACCTCGCGGGTTCATCGATGTCAGCCCGTCCACGCCGTCGCTGACACCGACGGCTATCTGTTTGACCAGCGCCAGCACGATGTCCAGGACATCGGTGACCGCGTTGTCGGGCAGTAGCCGCAACAGGGCGGTGAAACGGTTGACCAGCTGCTCGAGGCGTTCGACGTCGGCCAGCGCGGTGCCCGCATTCGGGGTGCCGACCAGCACCACCGACCCGACCCGCAGTACATCGGTGGTGCCCGCCAGGTCCGGACGCTCGCACGCCATCCGGGCGATGAGCCCCCCGCGGGAGTGACACAGTACGTCGACATCGAGGGCGGCGCCGCGCGCACGGAGATAGTCGGTGAACCATCGGATGTTCTGCTCGGGGGTCCGGGAGGCGGTGGGGTGATCGAACGCCAGCATTCGTCCGCCGTAGGCGGCGTCGAGGGTACGGACGGTCTCCACCGGTAGCCGACCGAATGCGGTATGGGTGGTGCTGAGGGTTCCGTGGACGACCAGCAGTGCGCGGCCCGCACCGAGCCTGCGCAGTTGCTCGGTTTCGAGCTCGGCAGTACGGGGTGTGTTGAAATCGTCCGGGGTGAAGGAGCGCGGTCGATGGGGGCGATATTGCTTCTCCAGTGCTTCGGCGAATCGCGCGCCAACCCAGCCTGCCGCCGTGCGAACGAGACGGAAGGCAAAGATCTCCAACAGTTTCACACCGATCGCACCCGCCAGCCCGCGGGATCCTGGGACATCGCCCGGGGTTGGCGGGACCACGGCCTTCGGTACCCGGAAGGTGACCTCACCTGCGCCCGACCTGGTCTGGGATCCCACTACGCGTTCCGGGAAATGCCAGGACAGCGCACCGTCCTCGGATTGGTAGAGCAGCACCTGGGCCCAACCCGGTCCGAGATCGGCAGCCCGCACTTCGATGTCGTCGGCGCCACCTGTGCCCCGGGAGCCCGCCGCCGGTGTCAGCTCCCGCGCATCGTGGATCTCGATGGCCAGTTCGGCCTCGATCTCGTTGCGCCGCAACGATTCCTCGAATCCCGGCCACAATGCCGCGGCCGCGACGCCGGCATCGCCCGACACCCTCGCGCGACCGATCAGGCCGGGCGTGCGCAGGGTCGTCGAGCCGCGGATCTCGACGGGACTACCGGACGGATCGAGCGAAGTTTCCTCGGGCACAGTTCGCTACCTTTCGGGGGTGATGGTGCGCAGAAGGGTGAGGCGAGGATGACCGAACGCCTGGTAGGCGATCTCGGTGGGCGTGGACCTATCGCCTGCGGCGGTGACCGCTGCCCTGGTGTACTCGGCCCGCATACGGCGTAGTAGTTCGGCGACGGGTACCGATTGCTCGCCATAGGCGTGCTGGTAGAACCATTCGGCGATCCGGGCGGCGTCGGCGTCGTCGACGCTCCAGATCGGTGCCACCACCCCCACTGCGCCCGTACGCAGTACGGCGGCGGCGAATCCGGCGTAACTGCCGAGTATCTGGTCGGCAGCCGCGAGTAGACAGGCATTGAGGAATACGAACGGCGAGGTGACATTGTTTCGTAGTCCGCGCACTGCCAGCGAATTCAGGAACACGGTGCGTTCTGTCCTTGGGTCCGGAATCACCAGGCCGTCCTCGCGTTGGCTCGGGTCGTAGTCACCGTGCATGGCCAGGTGTAGCAGGTCGACCGGACGTGCCCCGGTCAGGCAGGCCACGATGTCCTCACGAGTGGGCTCCACCGAGACGACCGGTGCGTAGGCCGTGGCGAAGCGGCGCGCCTCGGCCACTGCATGCGGCAACTCACGGAACCGGGTTCGCCATGCCTCGGGATACTCGGCGGCGACTACTGCGTGACGATGCACCAGATGCCGGTGGGTGTTGACGCCCCGGCTCCCGCCGTCGGTGCTGAACGGCCAGCGTGACATCGCGACGTGCGCGCCGAGGAACGGAGATTCGCCCCCGAAGGGGGTGCGCAGGGGCGGGTCGAGAACGGCCAGTTCCCATGGCACGAACGCCTCTTCGGTGAGCAACAGCAGAGTTGGCGGCTCCGCTCGCCCGTCGACCAGATCGCGCAGCACCGTCTGGATGCCGGTCGGGATGGCGGAGTGGATCACATCGCCGTACCCGGTGATCGTCTCGTAAGCGGACAGTCCATGGAAGTCGGCGGCCGAAGTGAGTCGACCCGTGCGCGTGGCCAGGTCGCGCGCCGACGCATCGATCGCGCCGCGCCGGTCGCCGTCGGCGAGCGTGACGTGCTTGCCGAACGGGTATGCCTCCCAGACGTAGATCTCGGCGTGTTCGTCGGCGCGGAAAAGCACCAGCAGCAGGTCCGGCGGCGCGCTTTCCAGCAGCGGCAGCAGGTCCAGCATGCGGTGCAGTGGGGCGCGCGGCGGAACAGTCCCGAGCCTGGCCCGATCAGTAACGGTGACGGTTCGGGAGGCGAGTCCCACGATCCGGTCGCCGAGTCGGTAGATCAGCCGGATGGTGCGTTCCGGTGTCAGTTCCGTTGCGGTGTGCGCGGTCAGTCGCACGGTCCGGGACGGATACGGGTCGGCGCTCGTCACCGGCAGGTCGATCGACGAGGACGCGTCGAGGGTGAACGATCGCGGGTCGACCAGGATGTCGACCCGCAGGTCGATCCGCTGCTGCGGGAACGGGATCCGCACCGGACCTGCCACGGTGGTCGCCGGGTCGTAGTGCGCGCCCAGCCCCACGGTGAGCGACACCGTGGTGTGCGCCAGGATCACGTCCGGAAGCTCCAAGCGTGGGTAGGGCGCGTAGTCGTCGGCGGTCACCGATTCGATGGTCCTGGACACGCGCGGCCAGGTCCGTATCCGGTTCAGCCATCCGGCTGGAGTCAGCTTCCGCAGATCACGGACGTCTCCCGCACTGGACAAGACATCGACGCCGCGACGACCGGTGGTGTCATCGAGTGGCTCCAGGCCACGGTGGACCGCCTGCCACAACGCTGTCGCGAAATCGTCGTCACGTCGCGCGGTTTCCTCGATCACCTCCGCGGCCCGTGTCCTCGCGTACCGGGAAGCACCAGCCCGGGTCCGGGCCTCGCGGAACAGCTGGTCGAGCGCGGGGTCGTCGGGCAAGGTCGCCGCGCACACTCCGTCCACCTCGTCGGCGATGGCGAGCAGTTCCTCTTCGGCCCGCGCCGCGGTGCCCCAGTCCGGCAAACGCCGGGTACGCGCGGCGACGAGCAGTTCCACGACGAGTTCCACGGTCGGCTCCGTTCCCTGCTTCTTCTCAGAACGCCCAGTAGTAGGACCACACCAGCGGATGCGAGTCGGTGATCTCGTTCGGCCACCTCCGCTGGCGATCGCCGTCGCGCCACTCGGCGAGCAGCCGCAGTTGCAATTCGCGCAACTGCCTGTCGTGTTCGGCGCCGGACCGCAGGTAGGCGACCAACTCGTCGTCCAGGTCCAGCGTGAACGCCACGTCGTCGACGTCGACCCCGGTTGCCACAACCCCCGACGCACCCGCGGCGAGACAGCCCGCCGCCAGGCCGATGCTGGCGCCGCCGTGTCCGCGCATCGACGAGCTCGAACAGCTGGACAGGATCACTCGGGCCGGCATCGGTATGAACGGCTCCCCCGTGCCGTAGCGACTGTGTAGTTCGGCGGCCACGATCTCGTCCTCGCCCGCGAGGCGCAACGTGGAATGCGCGGCGTCGTAGCCTTGCACCGAGTGCGAGCGGAAGAAGGCCAGCGAGCGCGGCAGGTTCTCCCTGGTCCAGGTCAGCGCGGCGGCCACGTTTTCCCTGGTGGCACGCTGGAGCTGGCCGGAATTCGTGGACCCGAGCGCGAAGTGCGCCGATGTCGCAGCGCGCATCTGCCCCGGCTGCAAAGTCCCGGTCGGATCGTCGCAGCAGATCGCGATCGGCAGTGGCGCACCGGGTTCGGGAGGCGGTGGCCGGCGGCTCTCCACTCCCTGCGAGCACCAGATTCGCAGGCAGCACGATTCCAGCAGCCGCTGTCCGGACCCGGCGATCGGCAGGATTGGCCACGGGACCACCGCGAGTTCAGGGGAGAAGGCCAAGGCCAGCCGCGGCACATCCGCGGACGAGTCACGAGCGGCGAGCACCGTCCGTACATCGTCCGGCACCAGCGCCGCCAGTGGCCCGGTCAGGGCGAGCTCGTTCGGTGACCCTGCCGTTGCGAGCAGATCTTGGGATCGCAGCCGCACGCCGTCGTCGAATTCTGTGAGCGCGAAATCGATTTCGGTACCCAACCCGGCGGGGACCGCCCCCGATGCCGCCTGGTCCGCGGTGAGCATCGACCAGTAGATCGTGTCGTCTTCGCGATGCACCCCGAGCCACACATCGATTCCTGCCCGGCGCACCGCGGCCCGCAGGTCGTCCACCACTGGGATCGGCGCGTGCTCCGGTTCGGCACGCGGTCCGGTCGGGGTGTGTCCGGTGTCGCGAGTGCCCGGCCGGTGCACAGTGGTCGCGTTGTAGCTGACCTCCAAGCTCTGGAAGATGATCGGTGGCACGATCGGTTCGTACTCCGCTCGAGATTCCGCGGCCTCGCTGTCGGAGTAGATGTCGCTGTCGACCACGTACTCCGCGGTCGCGTTCCACCGCGGTTCCTGCCGTTCGAGCGAGGTCGCGACCTCGCTGTCCACTCTGGCCCGTTCGATCAACACGGCGACCAAATCGTCGCGGCCGGTCCGCACCGCCGCGGCGAGCGCGGTGCGTCGGGCGCGGCCGAAATCCCGCCATGCGGCGCGGCGCAATTCCTCGTCGCATCCGGAGTAGCGGCTGTCGTCCTTGGCCTGCCATGCCTTCAGCGCGATCTCGAGCACGAGTTCGTGGTCCGGCGCCGGCGCGTCGAGCAGCAACTCCGCGAAGACCATCCGGACCTCGGCCAGTGCCCAGTCCGCCACCTCATGGTCCGTGCACCAGGTCATCGCCCGGCGAGCGATGTCGAGCGCTTCGGCCGATCTGCCCGCACGCGCCAGCAACTCGGTGACCGGGGAGACGGCGTAGGCGTAGGCGAGCGCGCTCACCGAGCGCATACCGGTCAGTGCGGCGTCGAGTTCGCCCAGGCGCACCGCCTCGTGATCCGCCAGCAGCACTCCCAGTGCGCGAATACACCGCGCGAATTCCGTTTCCCTACCCTCGAGTTCGGCCAGGACGAATCCGAGTGCTTCCCGATGATCGGCCCGGACAGCAGCCACGCACAGCCGTGCGAGAGTCAGTTCGGCCTCCCTCGACTTCCCATCCAGTCGCACCGCATACGCGTTCCAGTAGCCGTCAGCGGCCACGTCGTAGACGCCGAAGCGGAAATGTTGGGTGGCGAGCACCTCGAAGGTGCGAGCAAGGACAGGATGCCCGAGGGTCTGCCTGGCCCGAAGATTCTGCAGTGCCGACAGGCACAGTGCGGAGAATCCATTGGCGAGATCACCACCGTCCACCAGCGCGAGACCCTCGAAATAACTGCCATACATGGACAGTCGAGTCCGCCGACCCTTGTGGACCTTGCCGAAGGTCTCACCGTAGCGATCGAGCAGCGCGGCCATCCGCCGCGACCGGGCGGTGGACAGCTCACCGAACTCCGGCACCTGGCGCTGTCCGGCCCACCAGGCAAGGAGCAACAGTTCTCGCTCCCGGACTCCGTCGAGTTGCCGCTCACTGATCGGGTAGTCCTCGGTCGGCGGGTCCGCGCCGTCCACGGCGAGGTCGTCCAGATCGTACCGCTGCGAGAACCCGCGATCGTCGCCATAACCGCCGAAACCAGCCGTGGTGAACGTGATCGACATGAGCGCGCACGCTGCGGCATTGTCCACGGTGGCAGCGGTTTCCGCTGCTGCGGCGATGAGCCGCGCACACACCGGTGTGCCGCCGGTCAGCGGATGGGCAGGCAACGCCCGGACCAGATGCTCCACCAGGGCGAGTGCGGCGGGACCACCGCACGGCGCCTCGGGATCCTCACGCAGCAGCCGCGCCTCGGCGAGCAGGCATTCGCGCAACAGCGGCAGGTGACAGCGTGACAGCTGTCGGTAGGCGATGAGACCTTCCCCGGCGAGCCGGGCACCGGGTGCGTCCAGCAGGTCGAGCCGGGCATTCACTTCAATCACCGCTGTAACCGCTCGCTGGTGCGCGTCCAGCCGCAGCCATGCCGTGCGCTTCCCGCTCTGCAGGTCGTCGAGTTCTGCCAGTGCACTGCGCGGTCGCTGCTCTTTCATCCGCGCGTAGGCGCGCAGCAGTAGTACCGCGATCGCCGTTTCGTCACGATCGAGGTTCGTCACATCGAGCATCCGCGAGGCGTCGGACATGAGACCTCGGCCGATCATTCGACGCACGCCTCGTAGCGACGCGGGTGCGGGCACCGGCACCCGATCGACCGGTATCCGGTGCAGCCACCGGACCACCCCGTATCCGGCCGCGCCGAACACGACGGCCGTGCCTGTCGACACCGCGGGTACACCCACGATCACCAGCACGACGAACAGCCCGGCCGCAACGCCGAATCGCCCCCGCGCGACACACGCGATCATGAGGAAGAGCGCTCCCGCGGCGAGCAACGAAACCGGCGCGACCGTCGCCGCGGCCACCGGTCCGGTCAGGGCGCACAGATAGCCGAGCACGACCCTGACCGCGTGTCGATCGCTGTCCAGCACGAATCCGAGCCGTGGTACCCGCGTCGCCATCGCCGAGAACGGATGGGGTTGTGCTGTCTCGAACCGCACTCCACGGGCCCGTCCCGATTCACCCGCCACCAGCATCAGCTCGAGCAGCATGGTCATCAGCGCGACGAGCAGCGCCAGTGCGGCGCTGCCACACAACGTCGCGACCGCGCAGACCAGTGCCTGCACCGGCCACACGGTCACCCGTGTTCCCGACCACTGTGCGCCGAGCCGCTCGAGCAGTGGCGGACGATCATAGGGATGTCGGGCGATCACCACCCCAGCCAGCACCGCGGCCGGCACGAGATACCAGTGCTTCGGCGTCAAGACCGCCAGGATCATCATTACCAGAAACGCCCACCGGAGCAGCCCGAAAAGCGTGCCGCACAACGTACTCCACGTCCGCGCGAGCGGCGCTGCAGTCAGCGTGAACATCAGCGGCACCCGATCGGAACCGCCGGATTCGACGCTCCCAGCGGAGCCCGTCGGCGGCGACGCCGCGCATCCAGGTTCTTCGGCCTGATGCGATGCCTGTGCGAGGTTCTCCAGGGTGCCCAACTCGAAGCATTCAGCCATCACGTCCGCGGAGCGAACCCGGCCGGGCTCAGGCAGATCGGTGGTCAACACCAAGGTGACCGCGAGGATCCCTGGCGTGACATAAGGCAGGTCGTACAGTGCGCTCAACCGCCCTGCGTACCCGACAAGCTCGTCGAGATCGTCTAAACCAGGCCCCGACAGCGAATCTCGTGCCTCGGGATCCAACCGCACCATCGCGCGATCCCAACCCGGTTCACTCGCGTCCAGCGCCGTGATCAACCGCCGTCTGCCGGTGCCCGCGGTGAGTCCCCTGGCAAAATCGATGGTTCGCGCTGTTCGCTCATCCGGTGCGGCCGCTCGCATCTCGTTCCTCCCGCCGAGTTCCGTTCCACCCGTGCGAGAGCGGCCCTGTCACCCCGTTCACGCCTGGCTCAGCGTAGTCCGGGTTATGCCGCGACATCGACCGTTCGGGCCAGAAATGTTTGAAGCATCGCAGATTTGGGTACGGGTTCTCTCCCCCTCGGGGTGGCACGAGCACTCGAGCGCTGTCCGGAGCCTCAATCCGGGAGCGCTCCTGGGCACCTGGACCACGACGGGTGGCCAACCGAGGTGCTGGACCTATCCGAAAGTCCCTATGTAGTTGGAGCCTCCAGCTCCGCCGCCGTCGCCTGATCCACCTTGGCCGCCAACCGCCCGGTGTACCACGATTGAGCTGCCGCTACCCGTTGCTCCAGAGGAACCCTGCGCGGCGATTGCGGCAGCGGCGCCCGCACTTGTGCTGGTAGGCGTCGTGTTCGAGGGAGTCATAACGGCGAACGTACTACCGCCGGCCGACATACGCGTGCCTCACCTCGACCGAGAATCTGCACACCACGTCGCGCAACACGAGACTCCGATCCGTCTCGCGATCTCGAGAGTGCACGATCGCGGGGTGCTCGGTCCGAACGGGGCGGACAAACGACATCGATCGACGTCCTGACCACACTTGTAACGCTTCGCCGCAATAATTCTTCGCGCCAGACGACTACGCCGGTCGATGAGACGCGGTGAACGCCTCCGCCAGGCGGCGGGCCGCCACCCGCAGGTCCGCCGAGGTGTTGTTGCTGAAACCGAGGCGCAGGTGGTCGGTGTAGTGGACCGCGCCTTCGGGGTCGAAGTAGCGACCGAGGGAGAAATCGGTACCCAGGGCTCGGGCGCGGGTCTGGACGGCGGTCAGGTCCAGGTCGGGGTCGGTGGCGCGGGCCCACAGGAAGATGCCGCCTTCGGCGTCGGTGATGTCGAGGGTGCCGGGAAGAGCATCGCGCAGTTCGCCGGTGAGGGCGGCGGCGCGTTCGGAGTAGAGGGTGCGGGCGTGGGTGAGGATGTCGTCGAACGCGCCGGGGGTGTGCAGCAGGCGGGCGATGGCGGTCTGGGTGAGCAGGGACGTGTGCTGGTCGATGTTGGCGCGCAGCTGGGTGAGGCTGGGGCGCAACCATTCCGGGGTGACGAGCCAGCCGAGCCGCACCCCGGGGCCAAGGGTCTTGGAGAAGGTGTTCACGCGCACCACCGCGTCGCTGTCCAGGCTCAGGTCGTCGACCGGGTCACCGGCGAAGCGCAGGTCCCGGTACGGGTTGTCGGAGACCACGAGGAACCCGTACCGCTCCCCCAGCTCGGCGGCGCGGGCCCGGTCGACTGCGGGCAGGGTGGCGCCGGTGGGGTTCTGGAAGTCGGGGATCAGGTAGAGCAGTTTGATGCGCAGGCCGTCGCGCAGCCGCTGTTCGAGCGAATCGAGGTCGAGGCCGTCGGCGGTGACCGGCACCGGCACCACCCGCGCGCCACGGTGTCCGAGCACCCGCAGCGCCAGCGGGAAGGTGGGGCTCTCCACCGCGACGGTGTCGCCGGGGTCGAGGACCGCGCTGAACAGCAGGCTCAGGCCGTGCAGGGCGCCATTGGTGACGAGTACCCGATCGGGGTCGGTGCCTTCGTGGGCGGCGATCCACGCGCGCAGCGGTTCGATACCGGGCGCTGTCGAATACTGCAGGGCAGCAACGGATACCGCGGGGTCGGCGAGGGTTTCGGCGAACACCCGCTGGAGCTGTTCGGTGGGCAGGGCTTCGTCGCCGGGGGTGCCGCCGAGCAGGCGGATGGCGTCGGGGGCGAGTCCGGTGGGGGCGGGGCCGAATCCGCCGAGGGTGGAACGGCGGGTGGCGAGGTCGGACAGGACGGTGGCCAGGTCGGTGCCCGCGGCGGCAGTCACAGGGTTGCTCCTTCGATGGTGCGCAGAGTGGTGCCGGGGACGGCGGCGAGCAGTTCCCGGGTGTAGGGGTGAGTGGGGGCGGTGTAGATCTGTTCGGTGTCACCGGATTCGACGACGCGACCGCGTTCCAGCACCACGACGTGGTCGCACAGGTAGCGGACCACGGCCAGGTCGTGCGAGATCAGCAGCAGCGTGAGTCCCCGCTCGCGGCGCAGGCGTTCCAGCAGCCGCAGGATGCGCGCCTGGACCGACAGGTCGAGCGCGGAGACGGGTTCGTCGGCGACGACGAGCCGGGGATCGTTGGCCAGCGCGCGGGCGATGACGACGCGTTGCAGCTGTCCGCCGGACAGTTCGCGCGGGAGTCGGGTGGCGTGCGCGGCAGGCAGTTCCACCTCCTCGAGCAGTTGGCGCACCCGGGCGCCGACGGTGGTGCCGTGCAGGTCGACACCGTTGAGTTCGAGCGGTTCGGCGATGGACTGTTCGATGGTGAGCCGCGGGTCGAGCGCGCCGTAGGGGTCCTGGAAGACGTACTGCACGGCCCGCCGCCACCGCTTGGTCGCGGCCCGGTTCAGACCGGTGAGCGCGGTGCCGTCGTAGTCGACGCCACCGCTGTCGGGCCGATCCAGGCCGACGATCTGCCGGGCGAGAGTGGTCTTGCCGGAACCGGATTCGCCGACGATCCCGATCGCGGCCCCACGCGGCACGTCGAGGGAGACCCCGTCGAGCGCGATGTGGCGGGCCTTGCGCAGCTTGCCGGGCACCGCGACCGGGAACACGCGCCGCAGGTCGCGAACCCGCACCAGCGGTTCGGTGTCCGAGGACGACACCGCGGGCCGCGCGTCGCGGGTCAGCAGCGCGGGCGTGGCCGCGAGGAGTTCCCGGGTGTACTCGTGCTGCGGGCGGCCCAGCACCCGCCGGGTCGGCCCGGACTCCACGACCCGCCCCGCCGACATCACGTGCACCCGGTCGGCGCGGTCCCCGATGACGCCGATGTCGTGGCTCACGAGCAGAACCCCCAGCCCCAGTTCGTGTTTGAGCCGGTCGATCAGGTCCAGCACCTGCGCCTGCACACTCACGTCCAGCGCGGTGGTCGGCTCGTCGGCGATGAGCAGCGCCGGGTCACGCGCCAGGGCCAGCGCGATCACGACCCGCTGATTGAGCCCGCCGGACAGTTCGTGCGGGAACGCGCCTAGGGTCTTGCCGACCTTGTCGATCCCGACCGTGCCGAGCAGCTCCGCCGCCCTGGCGTGCCGGGCGCGGCGGCCGCGCAGGGTGCGCGGCAGTGCCTCGAGCACCTGGGTGGCGATGGTCAGGCGCGGGTTGAGCGAGGCGGTGGGGTTCTGGAACACCACGCCCACCCGGTCGGCCAGCACGCGGCGTCGTTCCCCGGCGGGCAGTTCGAGGAGCTCGGCGCCCGCCAGGCGCACCGACCCGGAGTCGACCCGCGCGCCGCGCGGCAGCAGGTCGGCGATGCCGAGGGCGGTCATCGTCTTGCCCGACCCGGATTCGCCGACCAGGCCGACGGTTTCGCCGGGCCGCACGTCGAGGGTCACCCCGTCCACCACGCGGTGGCGGTCCGGGCCCACCGAGACCCGGAGGTCGGTGATCGCCACGACGGGGTCGGCGGCGGTGTCGTCGCGATCGGGCGCGACCGGGAGCAGGGTTGTCACGAGATCGGCTCCTTCTCGAGGGCGGAGACCCGCGGTCCCGCGGCGAAACGTTCGGCCAGCGCGTCGCCGGTGAGCTGGAACCCGACGATGGCGAGCACGAGCGCGGCGCCGGGGAACAGCGCCACCCAGGCGGCGGTGTCGAGCCGGGCCTGACCCGCGGCGACCATCGAGCCCCAATCCGGCGTCGGCGGTTGCACACCCAGTCCGAGGAAACCGAGGCTGGATTCCAGCAGCAGGATGGCCGAGGCGTTGAGGGTGAACGCCACGGTGAACAGCGGCAGCACACTCGGCAGCAGATGCCGCACCGCGATGTCGCGGCGCCCGGCGCCGGACAAGCGCGCGGCCTCGATGAACGGGCGGTGCACCACCGATTGCGCGTGCCCGCGGATGACCCGGAAGGTCAGCACCCACGACCCCGACACCAGCACCACGATCAGCGGGCCCAGCGAGTTGCCGACGAACGACAGGATCACCAGCGCCAGCACGATCGTCGGAATCGCCAGCTGCACATCCGCCAACCGCCCGGCCACCGTGTCGACCCAGCCGCCGAACAGCGCGCCCGCCAACCCCAGGACCAGCCCGATCAGCGCGGCGACGACGGCGGCGATCGCGGTCACCCCCAACCCGACGCGGCCGCCGTGCAGGACGCGGCTGAACACGTCGCGCCCCAATTCGTCGGTGCCGAACCAGTGTTCGGCGCTCGGCGGCCGCAGCACCGCGCCGAGATCCTGATCGAGCGGCCCGTGGGTGGACAGCAGTGGCGCCGCGACCGACACCACCACCAGCACGGTGAGCAGGGTCGCCCCGAGCAGGCCCGCCACCGGCACCCGACCGGTCCGCGCGCTCACAGCGCGATCCTCGGGTCGAACACGGCCGCGAGCACATCCACGATCAGGTTGATCACCACGAACCCGATCGCGATCACCAGCACACACGCGATGACCAGCGGATAGTCCCGGTTCTGCACGGCGTTGATCGACAGCTGACCCACCCCCGGCCAGGAGAAGATGGATTCGGTGACCACCGCGCCGCCGAGCAACACACCGGCCTGGATGCCGAGGACGTTCAACGTCGAGCCCAGCGAGTTGCCCACCACGTGCCGCAGGGTCAGGCGCAGTCGGCTCAGGCCCTTCGCGCGGGCCGTGCGCACGTGATCGGACTCGAGCACCTCCACCAGTGCCGTGCGGAACACCCGCGCGATGGTCGGCACGAAGAAGGTTCCGAGGGTCAGCGCGGGCAATACCAGGTGCGCCAGGGTGCCCGCGCCCCGCGAGGGCAGCAGCTGCCAGGTCACCGAGAACAGCAGGACCAGCAGCACCGCGAGGAAGAATCCCGGAATCGCGTCCAGCACGGTCGCCAGCGACACCGGCAGGCGCCGCAACAGCGGCCGGCTGCTGGTCGCGGCGACATACCCGATCAGCCCGCCCGCGAGCACCCCGAACAGCAGCGCGGCCACACCGAGCGTGGCGCTCGGGGCGAGGCGGCTCAACGCCAGGGCCAGCGGATCGGCGTTGTAGCGCAGCGAATCGGGGAACTCGCCGCCCAGCACCGCTCCCACGAAGCGCACGTACTGTTCGTAAAGGGGTCGGTCGAAGCCGTAGAGGCGGCTGACCCGTTCCAGTTCCCCGGCCGGTGCGTCCGGCGCGATCAGCATGACCGCCGGGTTGCCGCTGCCGTACAGGGCGAAGAACACCACGGTGATCGCGCCCCACACCGCGACGACGCCCGTGCCCACCCGCCGGGCCAGGTAGCGCAGGTCCACGGGCAGGCGCAGCACCGGACCGGTGACGGCGGCGGTCACGTCGAACCACCGTAGGGGCGGCCCAGCAGGTTCCCGCGCAGGGTCGTGTCGGCGTACTCGGTGCGAAACACCCCGCGCCGCTGCAACTCCGGGACCACCGCGCGGGCCACGTCGTCGAACGCGCCGGGGAAATGGGTGGGCGAGAGCACATACCCGTCCACGGCTTCGGCCTCGAACAGGTGGATGAGCTGATCGGCGACCTCTGCGCCCGTGCCGACGATCTGCGGGGTGAACTCGCTGGCGCCGAAGATGCGCGCCACCTCACCGAGCCCGAGTTCGGTGTCGAGTTCCTCGCCGTTGCCCGCCGCCAGCCGGGTCAGGTTGTCCAGCAGGCGGACTCCCGCGGCCGCGTCGGTGGCGCGGGCGGCCACCGCCTCCCGGAACGACAGTTCGGGGTCCAGTCCGGTCAGGTCGGTGCGCACGAACTGCGAGAGGAACGCGATCGCGGCATCGGTGTCGATCAGGGTGGCCAGGAAACGCTGACGGGCCCTGGCGATCTCGGTGGTCTCCCCCACGATCGGCTGCACCGCCGCGATCAGCTTCACGCTGTCGGGGTCGCGGCCCTGTTCGGCGGCCAGGCGCCGCAGATCCTGGCGTTTGGCCCGCAGGTCGGCCTCGTTGTTCTCGATCGCGAAGATCAGTTCCGCCCACTTGGCGCCGAAACGGCGACCGCGCGCGGAGTCACCCGCCTGGATCAGCACCGGGCCGTCCTGCGGCGAGGGCGGCAGGGTGAGCGGGCCACGCACCTGCACGTACTTGCCGCGATAGTCGGGGGTGGTGACCTGATCGGTGTCGACGAACACCCCGGTGGCCTTGTCCGCGATCAGCGCGTCGCGCGACCACGAATTCCACAGCGCGACCGTGGCTTCCACCACCTCGTCGCCGCGGTCGTAGAGTTCCTCGCGGTCGAGCTCCTCCACGAATGGGAAGTTCGCCTGCGTCGGCTCTCCCTTGCTCATGATGATGTTCCAGGCCACCCGGCCGCCGCTGAACTGGTCGAGACTGCCCAGCGTGCGGGCCAGATGGTACGGGGCGTTGTAGCTGGCCGAGAGGGTGACGCCGATTCCGAGGTGACGGGTGGCGCCCGCGATCACCGCCGCCAGCTGTGTCGGCTCGTGCTTGATGCCGTTGCTCAGGCCGTAGCGGGCGAAATTCGGGTTGTAGGCGAGTGTTTCGGGGATGAACGCCATGTCGAACTTCGCGCGCTCCAGGGTGCGGCCGATGTCCTCGTAGAGGGCGCGGTCGTTGAAATCGCGTTCGGAGTACGGGTGTCGCCACGCGCCGACGTAGTGATTCGACGGGAACAGGATGTAGCCGGCGAGGAACAGTTGCCGCTTGCTCACTTCTTGCCCACTTCCTGCGCGAACAGGTACCGGTAGGTGCGCGGGGTCCAGGTGAGATCGGTGTCGATCAGCGAGGAGAACGTGCCGGGCCACAGGAACACGGTGTGCGCCTGATCGTGGTAGCGCTGGGTGGCCTGGTCGGCCAGGGCGCGGGCGGAGGCGGCGTCGGTGGCGGCCTGCAAGCGGTTCACCAGATCGTCGAACACCGGGTCGGTGATGTTGCTCTGCTTGTAGCGGGTCTTGCTGGTGAACGGGTCGAACACCGTCCAGGCGTTGCGGTACTGGCCGCCCCAGCCGATGTAGACCAGGTCAGCGGCCTGCTCGCTGGGCTGGTTCTGGCGCGAGAGCCAGGCCGGGAAGGGGGTTTCGGTGATGGTGATGGTGATGCCGACCGCGGCCGCCTGCTGCGCGACCGCCTGGGCGATGGCCGCGCCCGCGGCGTAGGTGCCCGAGGGGACGTCCAGTTCGAGGGTGACGTTCGGGAATCCGGCTTCGGCGAGCAGCTGCCGGGCCCGGTCGGGGTTGTAGTCGAACGCGCGCACCGCCGGGTTCGGCTCGTAGAGCGGCGGGGCCGTCACCTGACCGGGCAGCGGCTCCACCGCGCCCTTCAGCAGACCGTCGATGATGGACTGCTTGTCGATCGCGTGATTGAGCGCCTGCCGCACCCGCACGTCGGCGAGCGGGCCGCCCTTGTTCGAGTTGATCGAGATGACCTGCACCCAGTTGCTGTCCGACAGGCTCGACGCGTAGTTGTCGTTGTTGGCGAACTGGTCCAGGCTCAGCGGGTCGAGGTTCAGGGCGATGTCGACCTCACCGGCCTGCACCGCCGACACCCGCGCAGCCTCGGACGGCAGGATCTTGTACTCGACCTTCTCGAATGCTGGCTTGGTGCCCCAATAGTCCGGGTTGACGGTCAGCTTCGCGCCGTTCTCCAGGTCGATCGAGGACAGCAGGTAGGGGCCGGTGCCGATCGCCTCGGTGTTGAGATTGCCGGTCTGCCAGAACTTCTCGGTGGTGAGATAGAAGTTCCACAGTCGCGACGGCAGATCGATGGCGGGCGCTTTGAGCTGGAACACCACGGTCCGCTCACCCTCCGCGGTGACCGCCGAGGTGTAGGTCTTGAGTTGGGCGCCCAGCTGGCTCTTGGTCTGCGGGTCGAGCAGTTCGGCGAAGTTCCAGGCCACCACCTCGGCGGTGAGCGGGGTGCCGTCGGAGAATTTCACGCCCTCACGGAGGGTGAACCGCCACTGCAGCGGATCGGGGCTGGTCCATTCGGTCGCCAGGCGCGGCTTGGGTTCCCCCGTCTTCGGGTCGAGGAAGGTCAGCGCCTCGTAGACACTGCCCTTCACCGACCCGTCACTGTCGGGCGAACCGCCGTTGTGCGGGTTGAGACCGGTCATCTGCCGCGACAGCGCCAAGCGCAGCGTGTCGCCGTCGACGCCGGACTCGCCGCCGCCGAGGGCCGAACTGCACGCCCCGGTGAACAGGACGGCGCCGATCGCCAAGATCGCGGCCCAGCGGCGGCGGCCGCGGACAGGGGTAACGCTCATGGAATTTCGATTCTCCGATAACTCGATCGCTCGCACAGGCACACACCATCGGCAAGGAAGCCGACAGCTTTCACACAGGCGAGCAGAGGGGAAATCCGTTCGGACCCGAACGGATCATGGATGCACCGACGATTCGGCACCGATTACAAGCACAGTGGTGGAAACCGGCGCTGGCAGTCACCTCGCGCCGACAACGGCGCTAGTCGAATGCGCGGCCACGTACGGCCGGGAGCTGGGTCAGCGACAACAGAGCTGGGATGTGGTCGTCGCGCACCGGCACACCGAGCGGTGAGCACACGAGGACAGGTTGCCCATGCCGGCTCCTTCTCTGCGGTGAAATCACGACCGCACCCGCGATCCACCTGAAGTGTGCACAACCGCACCGGCGGGAACAACACGACTCGTCTAACAGATTCATTCAGTTTTCGTGAAACGACCACGTCGGGCCGACGGTGTCGAGCGCGGCACAGGATCTGACGACCGGTGGCGGCAGGACCGCGGTGTCGACGCCGACGCCATCATGGTGCTGACACCGCGAGGGCTGAACCGACAGGACCCGCTCGCGCACTATCCAGCGCTGACCACACCGCATTCGGCCCGCGAGGACCGTCGCCTCGTCATCGAGAGTTTCTAAACCCGCTTGATCAGGCGACTGCCCGCGCTCTGCCACCTTTCCCAGCGCGCCAACCGAATCGCCTCGTATTCGCCAGTGGTCTTCTCTGGCGTGGTGGTTCCACTGGGTCAAACTCGGCTGTCGCCCGGATCATCTCTGCGGATGCGGCCGACGCGAATTCAGGCGCGGGCGTGTCGAGCTCGTTCAGTTGGACTATGAACGTAACCTCATGCGATACACAGCGTAGGTTGTCAGCGTGTCACCACCGCGCTGTCGGCGGTCAGTGGTACTTCTGAATCCAGACGGCCGCGCCAAGAGCAGCCCAAGCGCCAAGTGGAGCGCGACATGGATTTCTTACACTGGGATTTGGGTCAGCAATCGAAGGGTACCGTCATTCAGGTCACCCTCAGTGGTAGCGCTGCCAACATCCGGCTGATGGATGGTCCCAACTTCAGGTCGTACCGGCGCGGGGATCGGCATCGCTACTACGGGGGGCACGTCACGCGATCACCCGCGCGCCTTACGATTCCGAACACGGGGCATTGGCACGTCGCCGTGGACTACGGCGGACTTGCGGGGCGAGGCAAAGCCAACGTGCAGGTTCTGCCAGGAAAGTTGCCAGTATTGCAGCGGCGATCAGCGGCCCCGCTCGATGACCTTGCCAGTTCGGTTGCTGCGATGAACCGCGCAGATGGAGAGCTCCTCGACAAGGACTGGGATGTCTTCATTTCCCATGCGCACGAAGACAAGGTGGAGATAGTCCGCCCCCTGGCCGCAGCTCTGCAAGCCGCCGGACTGCGTATCTGGTACGACGAGTTCGAGATGCGCATCGGCGATAGCTTGCGTCGCAAGATCGACCAAGGGATTGCCCGCAGTACCTTCGGTGTCGTCGTTCTGTCCTCAGCCTTCTTCGCCAAGAACTGGACTCAGTACGAACTCGACGGCATGGTGACGCGCAATGTCAGTGGTGAACAGGTGTTGCTACCGCTGTGGCACAAGATCACCAAAGCCGAGGTGATGAAACAAAGCCCGTCGCTGGCGGACAAGGTCGCACGCAGCACCGCCGACAGCACTCTCGAAGAGATCGCGGCCGAGATAGCCGAAGTCGTAACAGGCGCCAAGCAAACACCTGCGGCCTGATATCCCGTGCCGGTCGATCGGCCGTATTCTCATCCAGGTGTGCCTCCTGCTGTGACCACCTCGGGCGATGCGCTGTCGAGAGTGCGGCTGGCCTGAAGCAGCCCCATCTCGATAGTTAGATATTGCTCATTGAAGGTCGGCTGTTTCCAGACGCTCCCACTCTCGAGGCGCCGAGGTTCACGATGAGCCTTTTCCTGCTGCCTGCGCGCTGGTCGCCGACTGTCCTTGTCTGACCGCTTCTTACCCATCGGGTCTCTCTCGGAGGTATACGGACCCAGCATCGAGCCGGGCATGGCAGCTCGGTTCAGGCGGCTGGCATTGGCACGCTGTCATTGGGTATTCGCAGGGTCTCGTGTGCTCAAGCACTGCCACTCGGCGGTGAGCCTGATTCGACGGGCTGAGCGTCCATGTGCGCCCGCAACCTATCGAACGTGCGCACCTAGAAGTTCGGCTTCAGGAACGAACATATACACCGGATATACTCGACGGCGGAAGAGTCATTGAGCCAGGGACCCTAAACGCTAGGAGCTCCGTGCTCTCTCTCCTCATTCGCGGCTCGTCGCCATCATCGCCACTACTCCAGTCGGTTCGCCAGCTGTGGCCGACTCACCCAACGGCGGTCACGCCAGCCTCCGAGCCAGCTATCCCGGCGTCACGGACTTCGCGGTTGCTGAGCACAGTCCGACTCACGATGCCGGCCGCACCATTTCGTCACCGCCATGCCGGATGACCATGCAACAAGGCCTCCGCCAGATGTAGCACCTTCCGAACTCCAAGTCGTCTGCCCCAGCACCCCTCCTCTTCTCAGCAGACCCGCCGCCCGGGCACTGCTGCGCCTTCTGCAGTCCCACCGACCAGAAACCTCAGCACCGAAAGATCCCCACAGGAAGGAGACCTGATGCTGTCCGCAGAGATGGACAACGAATGGGCCGTCCTGGACGACCTTCTCGGGATCGAGACAGCGAACAACATCGACGCCACCACCGAGAACCTCGCCTTCTACGGACGCTGCTCCACCGAGGACAACCAAGACCCCGAGACCTCGCGTCGCTGGCAACTCGGCAACGCCGAGAAGTTCGTCAACGGCACAATCACCACCAGCTACTTCGATGTCGGGCAATCACGTTCGGTGCCCTGGCATCGCCGCACCCACGCAGCCCGGCTCCTCGAAGACCTCCGCGATCCTGACCGTGGTTGGACCGGCATCGTGGTCGGTGAGGGCACCCGGTGCTGGTTCGGTAACCAGTTCAGTCTCGTCGCACCACGCATCCAGGCCTACGGGGTTTCGATCTGGGTGCCCGAGCTCGGTGGCAAGTTCGACCCGAACAACGTCACCCACTCGATGATGATGAGCATGCTCGGCGGGCTCAGTGAGTCCGAGCGCCAGCATGTTCAGCAACGCACCCGGGCCAGTATGGACGCCCAAGTCCTCAATGAGGGACGACACATGGGCGGTCGGCCGCCCTACGGGTATCTCGTCGTCGACGGGCCTCCGCATCCCAACCCGAACCGGGCCGCGGACAATCTCAAGCTTCGGATCCTGTCCATCGACGCCGCGGCCGCTCCGGTCGTTCAACGGATCTTCCGTGCCTACCTCGACGGCCGAGGCGACAAGGCCATCGCCATCGAACTCAACCGGGAAGGGATCCCCTGCCCGTCCGCGCATCGCCCGGAACAGAACCGGCATCGTTCCGGCGACGGATGGCAGACTTCGACGGTCGCCGCGATCCTGCAGAACCCGCGCTACACCGGCTATGCGTTCTTCGGACGTTGGACCAAACACGAAGTGCTCCTGGATCCCGACGACGTCGCCGCCGGGCACGTCATCCGGTTCAAACGCTCACCCGCCGAACGGATCATCCGATCTCGACGGCCCGCACACCCAGCGATCATCTCCGTCGAGACTTTCACCGAAGCGACCCTGCTGCGTCGCCAACGCGCCGGAATGAGTAACCGATCCCGAAGCCGCCTCGAACGGACCCGCACTACCCGCACGACCACGCCCTACATGTTCCGCGGACGTATCCGCTGCGACCTGTGCAACCGCAAGATGCAAGGCGAACTGCTGCGCGGAACGGTCTACTACCGGTGCCGCGCCTCGACCCTCGCACCCGAAAGCCCAGCACTCAAGCACCATCCACGCACGGTCAACTTGCGCGAGGACCACCTCATCGAACCCATCGATACCTGGCTGGCGACCCTGTTCGATCCAGAACACCTCGATACCACCGTCGCCGCCCTGCTCGAAGCTAACAACGACGAAGATGGCGATGCTCGCCGGTCAGCCCTGCGACTCAAAATCCAGCAGGCGCAAACGAAGATCGACCGACACCTCGCGGCGATCGAGGCCGGCGTCGATCCGAAAGTCGTCGTCGACGCCTTGAACACAGCACAGGCCGACAGAGCATCCGCCGAGGTGGAGATCAACAACCTGCCCAAGACCGAGAAGTTGACCGAGACCGAGGTTCGTAAGCTCATCGGCTCACTCGGCAATGTTCGGCTCGCACTCGCGAACGGCGCCCCGGAACACAAGCTGGAACTCTACGAAACGCTGATGGTCCAGGTGCGGTACTCGCACCTGGACCATCGAGTTAATGTATGCGCAAACATCGTTGTGTTTAGCACTGGTGTCCGGAGGGGGACTTGAACCCCCACGCCCTAATACGGGCACTAGCACCTCAAGCTAGCGCGTCTGCCATTCCGCCACCCGGACTTGCTGGTGTGCCAAAAGATTATCCGACGTGGTTCCGGAAACCAAATCGCCTAGGTGAGCTGGTGTTTTGCCCACTGGGCCCACTCCTGGTTCATGCGGTGGAAGCGTTCGCCCCATTCGAGGGCGAGGCGGCCGTTGGTGGCGAGGGGGGTGTCGGGCCAGTCGGTGGTGGTGGCGAGAGTGCGGAGGGTGGCGAGGGTCGCGGCGGAGCGGGATTCGATGGCTTCCAGGTAGGCGGTGGCCTGGGCGGGGGTGAGAGTGCCGAGGAAGAAGACGCGGAGGAGGGTTTCGTTGCGGGTCACCGGCTTGGGGGGTGTGTCGGTGAGCCAGTGGCGGAGGTTGGCGAGGCCCTGGGGGGTGATCGTGTATTCCTTGCGACCGCGGGGACCTTCGTCGGAGACGGTGATGTGGTCTGTGGCAGCCAGTTTGGTGAGTTCGGTGTAGATCTGACTCTGGGTGGCGGGCCAGACGTTGGCGAGGGATTCCTTGAAGTTCTGGATCAGGTCGTAGCCGCTGGCGGGGTGGTCGGCGAGCAGGCCGAGCAGGGCGTGACGGAGACTCATGCCGACACCCTACCTTCCAGTATTGACATGTCACTGGTGAACTACCTAGTTTTGACATGTCAGAAGTGGAATGTCGCGGTCGAGCGGCGGGAATCCAGGGAGTTGTCACCATGTCGTACCTGCGCATCTTTGCCCCGTGGATCGTCTACGCGGTGGCGCCAGGGGCCTACTGGCAGTGGGCGGCGCTCGCCGCGGCGGTGCTCGCGCTCACCGAACTACTGGTGCGCAGGCGCGGCGGGGCGGGCTTCGACGCGTTGATCATCGAGAGCGGCACGGTGGTGTTCTTCGCGGGACTGAGCGTGCTCGCGTTCATCGATCCCGACACGGCCCTGCACCCGTACTCCCCCGCGCTCTCCAGCGCCGCGCTCGCCCTCATCGCGGGCACCTCACTGGCGATCCGGCAGCCGTTCACCCTCGGGATCGCCAAACAGACCACACCCCGGGAGGTTTGGGGTCATCCGCTGTTCGTGCGCACCGGGTATGTGCTGACGTCCGTGTGGACGGCGAGTTTCACGGTCGGCGCTGTGGTGTTGGCACTGGTGGCCCACGCGGACACCGTGCTGCGGATCGCGGCGCAGGCGCTCGCCTTCGCGGTGCCGATGGTGTTCACGGTCCGGTACGTCGCGCACATCAAGACCGAGGTCGCGGCGCGGCGGTCCGCCTGACCGCCGGTCACGCGACGCGGGCGTGCTCCCCGACCGTCACCGGGTCGGCGGCCGCGGGTGGAGCGGGCCGCCGACCGGTCACCAGGAACAGGACCACCAGGGCGACCGCGAGCCAGACATAGGTGTCCCCGAAGACGTGTTCCCACCACGTCCACGACGTCTCGCGGTGTTCGCCGTCGGGCAGGAAGCTGTGCGGCGCGAACACGAAGACGGTGGCGACCACCACGGCGGTGGCGTACCAGCCGCGGGCACTGCGCCAGGGCAGCGTGTAGGCGTGGCAGACGATGGCCAGCAGCGCGGGGGCGATCCACACCCAGTGGTGCGACCAGGAGATGGGCGAGACGAGCAGGGTGAAGACCGCGTTGAGCGACAGCGCGATCACGGGGGCGTCGGCGGCCTTGCGCATGGCAAGGACCACGAGGACGAGCAGTCCGGCGCCCAGCACGAGCCACAGCGCGTCGAACGGCAGGCCGGTGATGTGCAGGCGGGCCATGACGGCCTGGATGGACTGGTTGGTGTGGAAGGCCGAGCCGCTGAGGCCGGAGACGTTGCCGAGGCCGCCGAACCAGTACCGCATGGATTCGGTGGGCAGCAGGGCGAACGCGAGGACGGTGGCGATCGTGCCGGTGGCCGCGGCGGTGGCGGCGGCCTTGTAGTCCTTGCGGACGAGGAAGTACAGCACGAACGCGGCGGGGGTCAGCTTGATCGCCGCGGCGAGGCCGACGAGCATGCCGCGCGGGTAGCGGGTCTTGGGGAGCAGGCAGTCGGTGGCGACGAGCACCATCAGCAGCAGGTTCACCTGACCGAAGTCGATGGTCGAGCGCACCGGTTCCAGCAGCATGGCGACCGGGAGGGCGCACGCGGCGACCAGCAGCGCGGCCTGCTTGTTGTCGCGGTGGTAGCGGCGGGCCACCAGGTACATCGTCCAGGCGACGGCGGCGACGGAGACCACGACGTAGAGCGTCTTCGCGGCGCCCCAGGGCAGCAGGGCGAAGGGCGCGAGCGCGGCCGCGGCGAAGGGCGGGTAGATGAACGGCAGGCCGATGCCCGCGGTGGTCTTGGGGAGCTGGCCGTAGAGATTCGCGCCGTCGCGCATCGCCTCGATGCCGAGGCGGTACACCTGCAGGTCGATGAATCCGCCGGAATAGCGTTCGAACGGCCACACCGGTAGCCACACGCAGAAGACCGAAACCATGGTGAGCAACACCGGCGCCAGCCACCATGCTCGATTGATCGGGCGTGGAGAACGCTGCTGCACGGGGTGGGTGGTGTCACTACTCATCCGCGGCGACTATACCGACTCGGCCGCGTGCTCGCGGCACCGCCCGTGGCGCGCGGGTGGCGGGCGTGGTTGCCCGCGGGATGCCCGATCGGGCGTGGTCGCGGTGATGCGCGCGTCGACCGCCCGGTTCGCCGAATGCCACTCAGTCGCCGCGGTTGTAGCGGGTCAGATAGCCCGCCATGGCCGCGACGTCCGCGTCGGTCCAGTCGGCGAATCGTGCGGTGAAGGCCTCGCGGCGGCTGCGTTCGGCGGCGCGGGCCACCTTCCGGCCCGCCTCCGTGGCCCGCAGGAGGTGGTTGCGGCGGTTGGCGGGGTCGACCTCGCGTTCGAGGTAGCCGAGGCGCTCGAGCGCGCCGACCTGCCTGCTGACGGTCGACTTGTCGAGCAGGAACTGTTCGGCCAGATCGGTGGCCTGGCAGCCGTCACGCTCGAGGATCAGGTCGAGGATGCTGTAGGCGACCAAGCTCAGCTCGGGGTGTAGTTCGGCGGCGCGGCCGCGGGCGCGGCGGGCGAAGGCGGTGAGCTCCCGCTGGATGGTGTCGACAGCCTCGGTTCTTGTGTCTCGCGCGTTCACAGTTGTATCATACAACGATACATAGTTGCATTTACCAACCGTTTGGAGATTCTCGTCGATGACTCGCACCCAGTTCCGGCACGTCGCCGGACACCTGCTGACGCCCCTGCTGATGTGCCTCGGTATGGCCACGGCCTATCTCGGGGCGTTCCATCAGCCGACGCCGAACCATCTCGAGCTCGCCGTCGTCGGTGACTCGCCGCAGGCGATGGTGCTGGCGCAGACGATGAAGGATCGGGGAGGCGCGGGGGTGGACGTCATCACGGTGCCCTCGCGTGAGGCGGCGATCGGCGCGCTGCACGACCGCGAGCTGACCGGCGCGTACGTACCCGATGCGCAGCGTCCTGAGCTGCTGGTCGCCACCGCGAGTTCGGATACCAGCGCGATGGCCGCGGAACTGGCATTTCGGCAGGTGGCCGATCATCAAGGGGTGCCACTGGTGGTCACCGACGTGACGGCCAAGGCCGACGGTGATCCGACCGGGCAGGGGCTGTTCTTTCTTCTGGTGGCGCTGAGTGTGGGGTCCTACGGCAGTGTCGCGGTGATCGGGGCGGCGGGCGCGACGTTGCGGATGCGGGTGCGTGCGGCGGTCGGTGTGGTGACGGCGCTGGCGGTGAGCGTCATCGGACTACTGGTGGCAGGCCCGGTGTTCGGCGTGATCGACCACGACCACGCGGCGGTGTTCGGCTTCGCCTGGCTCTACACCACCGGCATCATCCTGATCGGGATCGGCTTGCACACGTTCTTGAAGCGCTGGACCACCCTCGCGCTCATCACCCTGTTCGTGATGCTGAACTTCACCACCTCGGGCGGGGTGTACGGGCCGGAGTTGCAGAACGGGTTCTTCGGGGCGCTGCACTCGTTCTGGAACGGCGCCGACTTCGTCGAGGGTCTGCGCAACCTGCTCTACTTCGACGGTGGCGCCGGGTACGGCGGGCGGCTGTTCGGGTTGTTCGCGTGGTTCGCGGCCGGGGTGGTGCTCGTGGTGGTCGCGGGTCGGCACGAGTCCCGCAACGCGCCGAAACCGGTGACGCCCGCGGCGGTGGAGGAGGAAATCGGCGAATCCGTCGCCGTGTAGCGGGGCTCCTGGCAACGTCCCGGTGAATCCCGTTGCCGACCATCCTGATCCGGGGCCGGAGCCGGGGCGATGTGGTCGCCGCGACGTTGTGGTGAATCGGCGCACGCCGTAGGGTCGACGCGAGTACGGTGTAGCGCGCAACCGCGGGCTGGGGCAGGCGCCGCGAGGGGGTCGAACGGCGGAAAGGGTGGGCTCACCGATGAATGATCCCGGCGCGCAACACCCTGGCGATCCCGTCCCGCTCGGACAGCGCTATCTGGGCGCCGATCCGATCGACTGGTGCGGCGCCGCCGTGTATCCCATGTACACCGAGGCGTTGCCCGCCGGAACGACGGCGCTGCACCTGCGGGCGCTGTCGGTGATGCCGCCACCGGATGTGTCCGGGCTCGGCATCGGCCTCAGCGTGCAGGACGGGCACGTGAACCTGAACGGGCGATCGCTGGCGGGCGTTGACATCTGGTCCGAGGCACTCGTCGACGGCATCGACATCTCGGTGACGGCCGACGCCCCCGACGCCCTGTTCACCCTCACCCCTGTCTGGGTCGCGGGCACGAGCGAACACCAGTCCTGGACGGGCAATTACGGCGTGGTGGTCGACCTGCTGCCCGACGGTGCGTCGACGCTGTGGTGCAGCACCGGCCCGGGCACACCGGATTTCAACGAACTCGTCGTGGAACTGACGACCGGTCCCGCGCCGGCACCGGTGGTCCCCGATCCGCCCACCCCCGCGACCGCGCCCGCTCCCCCGGCCGCGCCCACACACCCAGCGCCGCACCTTTCAGCCGTGCCCCCGCCCCACCCCTTGGCCGCGGGGCCGGCCCAGACCGAGCCGCATCCTCCGGCCACGCAGCCTGCCCGAGCGGCGCAACCTCCCTCGGCCGCACAGCCTTCCCTGATCGGGCCGGATTCCTCGGCCCTCCCGCCACCGCTGGTGGCGACGACTCCAGTGTCGGCACAGGCCTCCTCGGCCACGTCGATGCTCCCGACCTCGATGCCTTCGGCGCAGACGTCCGCGGAACGGCAGACCATGCCGGCGGAGTCGACCGCGTCCAGCGCGCCGGCTACACCTCCCGCAGTTGCCCTGCCCGCGAGGCCGAATCCGCGCATCGCGTCGGGCCCATCAGCAGCGCAGGTCTCCCCTGCTGTCGTGACTCCGTCGGCAACACCGACGCCGCTCCTCGCGTCGACTCCCCCAGCCGCGTCGACGATCTCGCTCTCGTCGATTCCGGCGCGCGAGGCGGTCGACCGCGTCGGGGCATCGGATCCCTCGACATCGCACACGGAAGAATCCGATCTCGCGATGTCGGCGGCTCTCGTCACCGCTCCGCTGAAGCCGATCTCCCCCGATGCCGACCCGGCGGCGCAGGCCAGTGCCGATCAGGCGTTCAGCCGGGCGCTGCACGACCTCGGGACGGCCATGTACGCACGGGGAGAACAGGATTCGGCGCGCGCGTTGTGGACGCAGGCGGCCGAGGCGGGACACAGTGGAGCGGCCTATGACCTCGGAATGCTGTTGCTGGCGGCCGGCGATCGCATCGCCGCCGAGAAATGGCTGAAGGCCGCGGCCCGCGATGATGCGCGGGCCGCGGCCTCGCTCAGCGAGTTGCCTCGGCCTTCCTAGCCCGTCTGATCCGCCAGGGCCGACACCGTTTCCGGGCCGGCGCCGCGCACGGGGGTGAAGTCGCGGGCGGCGATGTGCTGCGGCCTGCGCTGGGGGGCCGCGAAGGGCTCCTCCAGCGTGTTCTCCACGCTGTTGAACACCAGGAAGATGTTCGAGCGCGGGTACGGCGTGATGTTGTTCGACGAACCGTGCATCACATTCGAGTCGAACAGCAGCGCCGAACCGGCCTGCCCCGTGAACTGGGTGATGCCGTAGCGAGCCGCGAGGAAGGTGATGTCGTCGGTGCTCGGCACCCCGATCCGCTGTTCCCGCAACGACTCCCGGTAGTGCCCGTCGGGCGTCTCGCCCAGGCAGGGCACGAAGGTGCGGTGCGAGCCGGGCATCAGCATCAGACTGCCGTTGAACGGGAAGTTGTCGGTCAGGGCGATCGACAGGCTCACCGCCCGCGGCGTGGGCATGCCGTCCTCGGCATGCCAGGTCTCGAAGTCCGAGTGCCAGGCGAATCCGCTGCCACCGAAGCCGGGCATGTAGTTGACCCGGGTCTGGTGCAGGTACACCGCCGAACCGAGGATCTGCTCGGCCAGGCCGACGATCCGCGATTCGGTCAGCAGCTGCGCGATCGGTTTGCTGAGCTGATGCACCTGGAACACCGAACGGACCTGGCCCGCCTCCGGTTCCACGATCACCCGTTCGTCGCCGTAGAGCACCGGATCGGCCGCGAGGTGGCCGATCTCGGCGCCGAAGGCGGCCACCTCGTCCGGGCTGAGCAGGTCGGGGATCGTCGCGAACCCGTTCGCGTCGAACCCGGCCAGCTCCGGCGAGGTGACCCGCCCCCACACCGTCGGATCGGTCCGCTCGATGTGCGGGGCGGGCTCGGACAACCGGGTCGGATAGCGGTCGAACCGGTCAGACACTGGCATCCTCCTCGATAATCAGCGGATACACCCCGTTCTCATCGTGTACCTCGCGGCCGGTGACCGGCGGATTGAACACACACAACATCCGCAGCCGGGTGCGGGCGGTCACCTGATGACGTTCGTTGCCGTCGAGCAGGTACATGGACCCGGGGCCCAGCGGGTAGACGGTCTCGTTGTCGAGATCGTACAGACTACCCTCGCCCTCGACCAGCCAAACGGCCTCGACATGGTTCTGGTAGTGGAACTCGTGGACGGTCCCTTCCTCGATGGTGGTCTCGTGGAAGGAGAAGCCCACCCGATCCCCGGCCAGCACGATGCGCTTGCTACGCCAGCCGGGGCCTGCCACATCGCGATCGGTGTCGGTGATCTCGGCGGTGGTGCGCACGATCATGCGGCACCGCCACACACGGTGTCGATCGAGCCCGCGAGGATCGTGAGGCCGTGGTCGAGTTCGTCGCTGGTCAACGTCAGCGGCGGCAGCAGCTTCACCACCTCGTCCATCGAACCCGAGGTCTCGACCAGCAGGCCCTGCTCGAACGCGGTGCGGCACACCTTGCCCGCCTGCGACGGATCGTCGAAGACGATGCCGTGCACCATGCCGCGGCCGCGGGTGGTGATCCCGCCGTTGCGCTCGGCGACGGCGGCCAGCTTGCGGGCCACATAGTCGCCGTTGGCGATGGTGTGCTGGGCCAGGCGGTCGTCGGACCAGTACTCGCGCAGCGCGGTGGCCGCGGTGACGAAGGCGGGGTTGTTGCCGCGGAAGGTGCCGTTGTGCTCACCGGGCGCCCACTGGTCGTGCTCGGGCTTGAGCAGCACCAGCGCCATCGGCAGGCCGTAGCCGCCGATCGACTTGGACAGGGTGACGATGTCGGGGGTGATGCCCGCGATCTCGAAGGAGAAGAACGGCCCGGTGCGGCCGCAGCCCATCTGCACGTCGTCGACGATGAGCAGGATGTCGCGCGAGGCGCACAGTCCGGCCAGGTGCCGCAGCCACTCGGCGCGCGCCAGGTTGACACCGCCCTCGCCCTGCACGGTCTCCACGATCACCGCGGCGGGGCGGTCGAAGCCCGAGGAGCTGTCGTCGAGCACCCGCTGCATCCAGCCGAAGTCCTCGATGGTGTTGTCGAAGTAGCCGTCGTAGGGCATGGGGGTGGCGTGCTCGAGCGGCACACCGGCGCCCGCCCGCTTGGCGGCGTTGCCGGTGACCGACAGCGCGCCCAGGGTCATGCCGTGGAAGGCGTTGGTGAAGCTCAGCACGGTCTTGCGACCGGTCACCTTGCGGGCCAGCTTGAGCGCGGCCTCGACGGCGTTGGCGCCGGTGGGGCCAGGGAACTGCACCTTGTAGTCGAGCCCGCGCGGGGTCAGCAGGGTATCGCGAATCGCTTCCAGCAGTTCGCGTTTGGCCACGGTCGACATGTCGAGGCCGTGGGTGATGCCGTCGCTGGCGATGTAGTCGAGCAGCGCGCGCTTGAGCACGGGGTTGTTGTGGCCGTAGTTCAGCGCGCCCGCGCCGGCGAAGAAGTCGAGGTAGTCGCGGCCCTGCTCGTCACGCAGCCAGGCGCCCTGAGCGGTGGTGAAGACGGTCGGCCAGTCTCGGCAGTATCCGCGCACATTCGATTCCATGGCCTCGAAAATGCTGGTGTCGGTGGTCGTGATCATCGTCGTTCCTCCTGGCGCTGAGCGGGTGAGATGACATACAGCTGCTCGGCCTCGTGTGAATCGGGAAAATCGTTCTCTTCGAACAGAGAGACGGTGCGCAAGTCCGCACCGCGTTCTCGGGCCACCGCGGAGAACAGCGCCTGGGAGGCGGTGTTTCCGGGTGAGATCGTGGTTTCCAGGGTGGTGATGCCCGCACCGGCCACCGAGTCCAGCAGCGCGTGCAGGATGCCGCCGGCCAGACCGCGACCGCGGAACTCGGCGTCCACGGCGATCTGCCAGACGAACACGGTGTCCGGCGCATCGGGGCGCACGTAGCCGATGACGAAACCGGCTGCGCGCCCGTCGATCTCGGCGATCAGCGAGGTGGCGGCGAAGTCGCGACACCACAGCAGGTACGCGTAGCTCGAGTTGACGTCGAGCACCTGGGAGTCACGGGCGATCCGCCACAGCTGGGCCCCGTCGCCGAGGCGTGGATGTCGCAGTCTCGCTTCCGAGTCCGCTGCCGCCGCAGTGGCGCCCGAATCGCTGGACATGGTTGGCGTTGGCATACATCCACAGTGTCTGCCCGACTTTGCGGTCTTTGTGTCGAGCTCTTTGCGGTTGTATGACGAATCGTTTACTACGACTGCGGATCGAGGCGGTAGCCGAGCCCGCGCACGGTGACCACGATGCGCGGGTCGGACGGGTCGCGTTCGATCTTGGTGCGCAACCGGCGCACGTGGACGTCGACGATCCGCTCGTCACCGAAAAAGCCCTGGTCCCAGACTCTTTCGAGCAGCACGGAGCGACTGAGCACGCGCCCTGGCGTCTCCGCGAGCTCGCACAGCAACCGGAACTCGGTGACCGTGAGATGGACCTCGTCGGCGCCGCGGCGCACCGCGCCCGCGTCGGTGGCCAACACCAGCGGCGCCTCGGGATTCGCGTCGAGGATCGCCTCGGGTGTGGTGTCGCGATCGGCGGTGATCCGCGCGCGACGGCGCAGTGCGCGCATCCGCGCGGTGATCTCCTTGATCTCGAACGGTTTGCTGACGAAGTCGTCGGCGCCCGCTTCCAGTGCCGCGACGACATCATGGGTGTCGTAGCGGGTGCTGATCACGATGATCGGCACGTCGTGATCGCGGCGGATCTCCCTGATGCAGTCGAAACCGTCGGTCTCGCCGCGCATCAGATCGACGATCATCAGGTCGGGTGGGCCGTCACTGCGCAGCCGATCCAGCGCGTCTTCCGGCACGCCCGCCTCCGCGACGGCGTACCCTTCGTCTTCCATGGCACGGCGCAGATCGCCGCGCATCTGGACGTCGTCGTCCACGATCATCAGGTTCGCACTCATGCCCGTACCTCGCTGTTGCCCGGTTCTCGCATGATCACGACGGCGGCCCGGTCGGCCTTCCGCTCGCTTCGCTCGCTCATGTGCACATCCTTTGCTGACACGCCGGGGCGTGCGCCGGTACACCTGGGGAATTCGCGTCCCCAATCCGACACGACATCCCGCCTTCGAGCTTGTTACCGGTCTGTTATGTACCCAGACCCGTCTCCCCGTAAACCCGCTGTAACAATTCGACCGGTCAGCGGCCGGGTTGGCGGTGGCATAGTCGAGGCGTGACACCGACCTTCGACGACATCGAAGCGGCCGCGGCGCGGATCGACGGACTGGTCCGTCCGATCGCCGTCGCACCCGCTACGACCGGGGCGTATCCCCTCACCTTCGCGCTGGAATTCCTGCAGTTCACCGGCTCGTTCAAGGCGCGCGGGGCGCAGAATTTCGTGCGCGCGCACGCCGCGGCCGGGACCCTGCCCGAGGCGGGTGTGACGATCGCCTCAGGGGGCAATGCGGGCCTCGCGTGCGCCTGGGCGGCCCGCGCGGCCGGGGTGCCCGCGACGGTTTTCCTGCCCGACACCGCGCCGCCGGTGAAGATCCGGCGACTTCGTGACTACGGCGCCGAGGTACGACTGATCGGTCCGGAGTACAAGCAGGCGCTCGCCGCGTGCCAGGAGTTCGCCGCGACGAGCGGCGCGCTGGCCGCGCACGCCTACGACCATCCGCTCGTCGCCGCGGGCGCGGGCACGCTGATGCGCGAGATCCACGCGCGCGTGCCCGAGGTGGACACGGTGCTCGTCGCCGTCGGCGGCGGCGGATTGTTCACCGGAACGGCCGTCGCCGCACAGCATTTCGGTGTTCGCACCATCGCGGTGGAACCCGAGCACTGCCGCTCGCTCAACGCGGCGCTGGCGGCGGGGCGTCCGGTGGACGTCACCGTCGACTCGATCGCCGCCGATTCCCTCGGCGCGCCGAACGTCTCGGCGATGGCGCTGGCCGCCGCGCAGGACGAGAGCGTGCGCTCACTGCTGGTCCCCGACGACGCGATCCGTCGTGCGCGCCAACAGCTCTGGGACGAGCATCGGATCGCCGTGGAGTACGGCGCGGCCACGGCCATGGCCGCACTGCTCGACACCGGGTCCGGCGCCGCCTACCGGCCAGAACCCGGCGAACGGGTCTGCGTGATCCTGTGCGGCGCCAACACCGATCCCGGCGATCTCGTGCGCTGACCGGGACGGGTCAGCGGACCAGCTCGTTCTTGGTGGCGTAGTTGGTCATGACGTTGTTGAGGCCGCGCATGGCGAGGGTGTAGCCGTACGGGAAGTAGCGCTGCCCCCAGTGCGCGAGCTGGATGTCGCGGGAGGTGTAGACGAAGTAGCGGTTGCGTTCGACGCCCTTGACCACCGCGGTCGCGGCCTGTTCTGGCGTGACCGCGTGGCGCAGGAACAGGCGCATCGCCTTCTGCAGCGCCGCGGAGTCGCGGTCGACGCCGGCGATGTCGAGGCTGTCGACCATCGGGGTGGCCATCGCGCCGGGGCAGACCAGGCTGACGCCGATCTTGTGCCTGCGCAGATCGAAGCGCAGCACCTCCGAGACGCCGCGCAGGCCGAACTTCGTGGCACTGTAGGGACCGTGCCAGGGTAGGCCGAACAGGCCGGCCGCCGAGGACACGTTCACCAGGTGACCACCGCGGCCCGCGGCGATCATCGGCGGCAGGAACTCCTCGATGACGTGGATGGGGCCCATCAGGTTGATGTCGACGGTGCGCCGCCACTGCTGGTGGGAGAGCTTGTCGACGGTGCCCCAGGTGGCGATGCCGGCGACATTCATGACGATGTCGACCTGCCGGACGGCCTCGAAGGTGTGCGCGGCCAGGCCGACCACGGCGGAATGGTCGCTCACATCGGCGGCGTGGGCCAGATGGACCGTCGCGCCCGCGGCGCGCAGGGCCTCGGCGGTCTCGGTGAGCGCGTCGTCGGTGATGTCGGTGAGCACCAGGGCGGCGCCCTTGGCGGCGGCCGCGAACGCGGTGGCGCGGCCGAGGCCGCTGGCGGCGCCGGTGATCAGGCAGGTCTTCCCGTCGAACTTCGTCATGGTCCCGACCCTACGGTTCTGTGAACAGGTATGTCTATGATTCGGTGGCGATCGATGTGGTGCTGATCGCGATGGTGGTCCAGCCACCGACGTGGATCCGGCTGCCCTCACCCAGCGCGACCGCCACCTGCGGCGCGATCGGCGCCTCGGCCCCGTCCACGCTGGTCCCGTTGGTGGAGCCGAGATCGGTGATGGTGAGCCCGCCGCCAGGGTCCACCTGGATCATCGCATGCGCGCGCGAGACCCCGATGTCGACCGGGGCGATTCCCAGGTCGATCTCGGGCACGATGCCCTGCGAGGCGGAGCGCTTGCCGATCAGGAATTGATTGCCCCGCAGTACGATCCGGCGCTCGGGGTAGAAGTCGGGAAACGCGACGCGTTCGGCATCGGGTCCCTTGCGCGCCTGGACGCGGGTGTAGAACTCACGGTCGGCGAAGACGCGCGCGACCCAGAGCGTTCCCGGTGGCGGATCGGACCGGGGCGTGCCGCCTCGGCCGCCGAGACCAGGAACCGCACCGTGCGGGGGCGCCGCGTCACCGCCGCGCAGGAGCGTCGGGTCCTCGCGGAACCGGCGGGCCTGCTCGTCGTCCTCGGGTGGCACCGAGTCCGTCGCGGTCCGGGCCGGGGGCGCGGGCAGGGCCGAGTCGTGCCCGCACACCTCGCAGAACCGGCCGCTGGTCGGGGTGGCGCAGGACGGGCACAGACGCAGCGCGGCCGGGTCCGGTGCGGGGGCGGTGGCGAGCGCCGACCCGCAGACATCGCAGTAGTCGGTCGACTGCGAGGTGTGTCCGTCCGCGCACACCGGCATGTCAGTCACCCTCCGGCCGGACCCGCGCCGTCTTGGTCGAGCGGATGTCGAGGGCCAGTTCGTCGGCGGCGGCGACCTGGCCGCGCAGTTTGACGGTGCCGTCGCGGTCGTCGACCTCGACCACGCCGCGCAGCAGCTTCGCCGTGGACTCGTGGCCGGAGGCGGCCGCCAGTTCCACCGCCCGCCGCAGCTTGGCGGTGGCGGTGGTGAGATCGCCGTTGCGGCGGGCCGCCAGGCCCTCCTGCACGGCCTGGGCGAGCTCGACCTGGCCGGTGTAGTGGGCGACGCGGGTGCTGATGCGGGTGGACAGCGAGGTGTCGGTGGTCCACACCGCGCGCACGAGGCCCTGGCCGAGGACCTCGTCCTCGGCCAGCACGCTGAGCCGCGCGGCCAGCTTCTCCCGGCCCGGCGCGGCCGGTTCCAGTTCGATCTGCAGGTGGTATTCGCGTTCCTCGGCGGCCCAGGACGACAGCGGGTACTCCCCCACCTGCGCCCCGGTGTCGACGCGACGCCCGGTGAGGTCCTCCAGCACCGGCGAGACCTGCTTGACCATCCGCACCCGCGCGCCCGCGGGCGTCCAGACCCGCAGGGTCAGCTCGGGGATCACCCTGGCCGCCGAGGACCGCATCATGGCGGCGAAGTCGCCGGCCAAGTCCTTGGGGTCGGCGACCATGTCGGCGTCGCCGGACAGCTTGGCGGAGATCTTGTGCAGGTCCGCGGCCGCCCAGTCGGCGCCGACGCCACGACAGTCGCAGACGAACAGACCTTCGGCGCGGTCGAGTTCGGTGGCCAGTTGCTGCGGGGTCTCGTGCTCGTTCTTGCCGTCGGTGAGCAGGATGGCGTGGGCCTGGGCGCCCGGATGGGCGAGGGCGACCTCGCGAGCCAGCGCCAGCCACGAACCCATCGCGGTGCCACCGTCGGGACGCAGCTTGTCGAGAGCGCGCCGGGCCGCGGTGCGATGGTCGCGGTCGGCGGGCGCCGACTGGCCGCCGGTGGTGGGGTAGATCATCCGCGCCGCTTCGGTGCCCTCGATGATGGCGAACGCGGTGCCGTCGGGGATCTCGTCGAGCGCGGTGCGGGTGGCGCCGAGCGCGTGCTCGAACTTGCGCTTGTTGCCCATCGACCCGGAGCAGTCGATGATCAGGATCTCGAGCCGGGGCGGCGGGGTGGCGATCGCGGCGAGCTCGGGTCCGGTGGTCACCGTGAGCACCGCGTCCACCACGCCCGCCCCGTCGGCGAGGAACTCGTTCTGGTCGACGGCGATCGAAATACCTGCGGTCTCAGCGGAACTCATGACACTCCTGGATCGGGCGATACGGCGCCGCGCACCGGTACCGGAGCCAGCGCGACCGTGATGTTGTCGCTGCCACCGCTGTTCAACGCGAAGTCGGCCAGCGCGCGGGCAGCGGCCTGCGGCGAGGTCTCGACGGTGAAACCGGCGAGGGAGACGGCGTCGGGCAGGTAGTTCCACAACCCGTCGCTGCACAGCAGCAGTGTTCCCGGTTCGGCGACGATCATGCGTTGCAGGCAGTGCGCCGACCACGGCTCCTCACCGCCGTCGGCGCCGAGCCAGCGCAGCAGGGTGTGCGCGCGCGGATCGTGCATGGCCGCTTCCTCGTCGAGCGCGCCCGCGTCGACCAGGGCCTGGGCCCACGAATCGTCGACGCTGAGCCGGCGCGAGGCGGTGGGGTCGCCCGCCGCGAGCCAGAAGGCCCGGCTGTCACCGACATTGGCGACGGTGATCTCGGTGCCCTCGGCGGTCTCGCGCACGATCGCCGAGACGTAGGTGCACGACGGCGCGTACTCGGGGGTCCGCGACATGCCGCGTACCGCCGCCGTCGCCGCCGCCAAACCGGCCATCACGGCGTCCTGGGCGGTGTGGCCGTCGGCGAGGGCGGCCAGCACCGCGTCGACGCCGGTGCGGACCGCGGTGCCGGAGGCGGCCTGGGGGTCCTGGGAGGTGGACACGCCGTCGCTGACCACGATCACCCTGGTGCCGTCGCCCTCGCGCACGGCGGCCGCGACGGCGTCCTCGTTGCGGGAGTGGCTGATCCCGCGATCGGTGAGGACATACACCGGGCCCAGATCGTCCTCGAACCGGTCGGGAACGGGCTTCGGGCTGCCGCACTGCGCGCAGAACCCCGCCTCGTAGCTCCGTTCACCGCACGTCGAGCACTGCGGTACCGCGACCGGATCGTGTACTGGCACCGCCACTTTGCGCACGCCCAGTTCCCGTCCGCACCCTTCGCAGAAGCGGTGGCCCGACCGCGCCGATCCCGCGCAGTCGGGGCACCCCGGCGCGGTCACAGCGTGGTCCTCGGGCGCACCGCGTTCGCCTGATCCACCAGGACGAACCGGGTCCACATGTCCTCGGCCTCGCGCGCCAATGTCCGCAAGCATCGTTCCAACCCCGTCCGCACTCCCTGCTCGGTGAATTCCACATCCAACAGCTTGCCTGCCGCGCTCGGTCGCTGTCCCGACCGGATCCAGTTCAGCGCGGCCTCGAGCACATACATCCGCACCTGCGCGCCGCGGGTGCGCGAGTCCAGGCGCAGGCGCTCGACCCGCTCGCCCGCCTCGCGCAGCAATGCCTCGTCGAGATCGGCCGGATCCCGGCGCGCCAGCAGCGTTTCCACCGCGGCCACGCGGGCCTCGGTGTACATCGAGGAGGTGCGGTCGACCTGGTCGAGCACCGTCACCGCGCCGGTCCGGTCGCCCGCGCCGCGTCGCAGCCGGGCGGCGCCGAAGGCCGCCGAGAGGTAGGTGCGGTCCGTGCGCCACACCAGTTCGTAGAGCGCCAGCGCGCGGGCGTAGTCGGCGGGTGGCGGCCCGGGTTCGGTCGCGCCCGCGCCGAGTTCCAGTGCGGCGGCCAGGGCGAGTTTGGGGGCCGGTTCGCCGGGCAGGGCGGCGTAGACGGCCTCGAAATCGGCGGCGGCCGCGCCATGGTCACCGCTGAGCAGCGCGGCCTGGGCGCGGTACCAGACCGGACGCCAGTCGAATTCCAGGTCCTCGTCCAGCGCGCCGAGCCGGGTGCGGGCCGCGTCGGGATCGCCCGCCTCGAGTTCGGCGCGCACGAGGCGCAGCGGGATCTCCACCGAGCGCCGGCCGCCGGTGACCACCGCGCGCAGACCGGCGGTCAGCGCCTGTTCCAGTTCGGCGGGGGTCGCGGCGTCGGTGGTGGCCAGCAACGCGGCGCCGCTGTCGCCCGGTTCGACCAGCGGGGCGGGCAGCCCGGTGATCAGGGCGGCGGGTTCGGGTGTGGCGCTGTCGATGCCGAACACGGCGCGGGCGGGACCGAAGGCGCTCGACATGCCGGGGCGCGGGATACCGTCGCCGGTGGCGAGCACCTCGCGCAGGACGCCGGTGAGCTGGTCGGCCATCTCGCTCATGGAGCCGAAGCGGGCCAGCGGGTCGGGGTCGGTGGCGCGCAGCAGGAACCGGTACAGCGAATCGTGTTCGGCCAGCAGCGGTTCGTCCTCGGGGCCCGGCAGCGGGCCGAGTTTGCCGTCGACGGAGGGCACTCGCATCATCAGCACGGCCAGCGTGCGACCCGCGGTGTAGACCTCGGTGGCCACGGTGGGGCCGGTCTCGGCGATCTCGGGCGCCTGGTAGCCGAGGGTGCCGTAGATCGGGCTGGTGCGGTCGTCCATCGCGATGACGGCACCGAGGTCGATCAGCTCGAGCCGTTCCTCGGTCTGCATCACGTTGTCGGGTTTGAAATCGCAGTACGCCCAGCCACGGGCGTGCAGATAGCCGAGGGCGGGCAACATCTCCAGCACATAGGCGATGGCCTGGGCCGGGGGCAGGTGGCGCTTGGTCTCGGCGCGGTGTTTGCGCAGGATCTGCTTGAGCGAGGTGCCGCCGACGTAGGCCATGACGATGTAGCCGACCGGATCGCCGTCGGTGTCGGCGTGCTCGGTGAAGTTGTGGATCTTGACGATGTTGGGGTGGTCGACCTCGGCCAGGAAGCGGCGCTCGGCCAGGGCCGCGGCCAGCGCGTCGCTGTCGCCGGTGTCGATGAGGCCCTTGAGCACCACCCAGCGCCGGTTGACCCGGTGGTCGGTGGCCAGATAGATCCAGCCGAGCCCGCCGTGGGCCAGTGCGCCCGCCACCTCGTACTGGCCGCCGACCAGATCGCCCGCGCGCAGGCGGGGGACGAACGAATAGCGGGTGCCGCAGTGCGGACAGAATCCGGCGCTGCGGCCCGGCACGCCATCGTGGGTCCGGCCGACCGGCTTGTCGCAGCGGCCGCAGTAGCGGTCGGTCTCGGGGACCTGCGGGTCGACCAGGATCGCCGAGGACGGGTCGACGCGCGGCACCGGCGGCACCTCGACCAGACCGGCGCCCAGCCTGCCGCGGGCGGTCGAGCGCGCCGAGCCGGAGCTGTGCGTGCGCACCGACCGGCCGGAGGTGCGGCCGCTCGCGCTCACCGTCGGTGCCGAGGGGCTGTGGACGGTCGCGGTCACCGGGGCGGTGCCGCAGGTGTCGCAGTAGCCGTCGACGATCGTTCCGGCACAGTCGGGTTCGCCGCAGGCGCCGGGTGCGGCCGGTGGCGCTGGTAGTGGCGCGCCGGTGCGTGGCTGCGCGGTGGTGCGGCCACGGCCCTTCGGCGCCGCGACCGGTTCGGGTGGTGGCGCGGTCGCCACGGGGGCGGTGCCGCAGACGGCGCAGTAGCCGTCCTCGATGGTGCCCCCGCACCCCGGTTCCCTACACGTCATGCCGTCCGCCCCGCTTTCTCCCCGATGATCGAACGATAGTCCGCGACCGCCCGGGTGACGGCGCCCAGATCGCAGGGGGTGCGACCGAGCAGGCCCGCGGCGATGCGGTCGGCGGCGAGGACATCGCGGTCCTCGGCCACGCCGAGCCGGGATGCCTTGGCGCGGTAGGAGGTGAGTCTGCCGCGGAGTTCGGCCCGCCGGTCCAGCAGTCCGCGCGCCAATTCCTGACGGCGCGTCGCCTTGTCGACGGCATCGGCGGTGCGCACGCGCAGGGCGATCAGGTGTTCCACCGTCGGACGGGTGGGTTCGGCGCCGAGGGCGTCGAGTTCGGTGCGCAGCCGGATGGCCGGTTCGCCGCCCGCGGGCAGCACGGCGGTGGCGATCTTGTGCTCGGCGGTGGCGGCGGTGGCGTCGGCGTCGCGCTGGAGTTCGCCGAGTTCGGTCAGGCGCGTGCGCAAGGCCGCGACAGCGCCGGGCAGGTCGGCGGCGAGGCCGAGATGTTCGGCGTGGCGGGCGGATTCGGTTTCGATCAGGGCGGTGAGCGAGGCCAGCGCGGTCGCGATCTCGCCCTCGGCGAAGCCGAGCGGGTCGGTGCCCGCTCGGCGCAGCAGTGCGGCAAGGGGTTCGGCCGCGGCATCGAGGGCGCCGTGTGCCTGTTCGACCTGTTGTTGCAGGGGCGCGAGCGCGCCGAGCACCTGGCGGTCGACGGCCTCGACCTCGTCGGCGAACGGCGCGACGAAGCCGAACGCGCCACGCATCCGGTCCAGGGTGTCGGCGATGCCGACCGTCACCACGGTCTCGCCGGGACCGGTGAGACCGCGCTGCGCCAACGGGATCGGGATCCGGGCGACTTCGTGCGGGCGGCCGCGCAGCAGCTCGGTGAGCCGGGCGCGGGCCCGGTCGTCGAGTCGCCCGCGTCCGCCCCGCACGGTCTCGGCCTCGCTCAGGATGGCGCGCACCCGGCCCAGGTCCTCCCAGAGTTCACCCAGTGCCTTGTCCACGGGCCCCCAGCGGCGAGCGGTCTCCCCCTGTGGCGGGTACCGGCGCACCAGCACGAGTCCCGGGTGCCGGTCCAGTTCGAGCAGTGTCGTGGTCACCTTCGTCAATTCCGCTGTGCGCGCGGCCAGTTCGCGATCGATCTCGACGACGTCGAGTATCGGCCAGCTCATCCGACGTACCGGGGCTCGGGTGGGCCCGGCGAGGCGCCGAGCGAGGACAGGTGCTGCTGGTAGATGCGCTGCCAGGTGCCATCGGTGCGCATCCGGTCGAGCACACCGTTGACGAAGCGCACCAGCTCGTCGCTGCCCTTGGGGACACCGACCGCGTACGCGCCGGTGCCGATCGGATCGCCCACCATCTCGAGGTTGTGGTCCTGGGCGACCAGACCCGCCACGATCGGTTCGTCGCCGCTGATCGCGTCCACCACGCCCTGCTGCAGGGCGACGAGGCAGTCGGTCCAGTTGGTCACCCCGAGCACCGAGGGCGGGGTGGGCAGGTCGAGGTCGAACAGCGGGGCGGCCGCGGTGGTGCCCTTGGCCACGCACACCCGCTTGCCCGCCAGGTCGGCCGCGGTGCTCATCCCGCCGCCGCGCGGAACCACGATGCGTTGCGCCGCACGGTAGTAGGCGCTGGAGAAGCCGACCTCGCGGCGCCGTTCGCAGGTGGCGGAGAAGGTGCGCACGATCATGTCGACCTTCTCGTCCCGCAGCAGCGGGATCCGGTCGGCGGCGGTGACCGAGCGCAGTTCGATCCGGTCCGGATCACCGAACAGGTCGCGGGCGATCTCGCGGGCCAGGTCGATGTCGAAGCCCTCGAGCAGGCCGGTGGACGGGTTGCGGAAGCCGAACATGTAGGTGTTCTGGTCGACGCCGACCCGCAGCCTGCCGTTGGCCACGATCGCGGCCATGGCCGATCCGGCGGGCATCGCACCTGGTCGCGGCTGGGCGCCTGGCGACAGCGTGCCCTCGGTGTCGCAGACGCCGGAGCCCTGTTCGAGGGGCGCCTCGGTGATCGCCTCGGCGCCGGGCAGCGGGGGCGCGACGGCGGTGGCGGGGATGGTCGACGGTTCCGGCGCGTCGCCACAGCCCGCGACCAGCAGGGCGACCGCGGCCAGCGCGGCCGCGAGCAGACTCCGGCGGGTGTTCACAGGAACTCCTTCAGTCGGGGCCACAGGCCGGTGATCACCGCGCCCGCCGCGCCGAGCAGCAGGACGAGGACGCCGAAGGGGCTGAGGGTCAACGCGGTTCCCGCGGCGTCGACGCCGTCGCGCAGGTCGTCGCGGGCCTGGGCGAGCGCGTCGCGCAGTTCCTGGTCGAGGCGGGTGAAGCTGGTGGCCGAGCTGTCGGGGCCGGTGCCGATCGCCTGGGCGACCGCGCCCGGGTAGTCGGCCTTCTCGTAGGCGGTGCGCTGGGCGTTGTGGCCCGCGGTCCACTTCGTCAGTGTCCGTGCGGCATCGGAGTCGGCGATGCCCGCGGCGGCGAGGCGCTGTTCCAGCTCGCCGGTGTGGGTGCGGAACGCGGCCTCGGGCGCGGTGATGTCGCCGCGGGTGATCAGGGCCAGGGTTTCGTCGGTGCGGGCCTGCTGGGCCAGGATGCGGGCACCGGCCAGGTTCTCCACCCGGGCGCCCGCGCCGGAGCTGCCGGTGTCGAGCAGCTGCGCGGCGGTGACGGTGGCGCCGACGGTCCACAGCAGGGCCAGCAGGGTGGCCGCGGCGGCGAGCGCGATCCCGGCGTTCACGAGCCGATTGGTGCGGCGCAGCAGCAGGATCGAGGCGGCGGCGAAGGCGGCGAGAACGAGTACCAGGAGCGCGATCGTCGTCCACGGCAGCGCGCCGATGTGGCGCTGGTCCTCGCCGACGGCGGCGAAGCGGGCCTCGGTGAGCTGTTCGGCGTGCGGCAGCAGCGAGGTCTGCATCAGGTCGGAGGCCTGGCGCAGGTAGGCGGAGCCGACCGGAAAGCCCTGACGGTTGTTGGCGCGCGCGGTCTCCACCAGGCCGGTGTAGGTGGGCAGGTCGGCGGCGATGCGGGCGACGATCGCCCTGGTCTCGGCGTCGGTGGCGCCCGCGGTCGCTTCCGCCAGTGCGGCAGCGGCTTCGGCGAGTGCCTGCTCGTAGGTGTCGCGGACCTGCGGTGATTCGATGCCACCGGACAGGAAGGCCGTGGCGGCACCGGCATCGGCCGCCGAGAGCGAGACGTAGAGGCTCTGCGCCGCGAAGGCCAGCGGTTCGGTGCGGTCGAGGACCTGCTCGGTGCGGTCGATCTTCGCGCCGAGCTGTTGTCCCGCCGTCGATCCGGCGATCAGGCAGGCCAGCGCCGTGACCACGAGCACCAGCCCGAGCACACCCGGCGTCGTCGCGGCGAAGCGCCGCAACCACGTCCCCGCGTCACGGATGGTCGCCGGTAGACGAACTCCCACACCGTCCTCCTCACGTCTCCCCGGGCGGTGTCCCTCGACGCGATCGTACGGTAGACGTAGTTACTTCGCCTAGATCACTTCATACGAGAACGACGCCAGCTTCGGACCGTCACGGCCCTCGAAACGGACGGTCACTTTCCAGGTGCCGGGGGCGGGAATGATCAGGCGCTCGCTGCGCCACCCGACCGTGCCGTCCCCGTCGGGGGCGGGCGTCAGATCGACCGGCAGGCGGGCGACATTGGCCGAGGCCGAGGACATGTCGATGCTGACCGAGGGGCGGTCCGTGCCGGTACGTGGGTAGTGGACGGTGAGTTGCTGGGGGCCGCGGCGGATGGAATCGATACCGACTTCTATGCGCTCGGTGGGACCGAAGTCGAGGGTGGTCGAGATGTCGGTGGTGTAGACGTCCTTCGCGGGTGGCAGCGTGGTCAGCACCGAGGTCACGCCCAGGATCAGCACGGCCAGAACAGCTTCCACGAGGACGGTCCACGGCCGGGTGTCGCTGCTCCCGGTCCGGCGGAGCAGTCGGTAGGTGAGGTAGCCGAGGCCGATGACCACCACCGCGACAACGACTTTCGCCACCAGCACCAGCCCGTAGGTGGTGCTCACCAGGGCGGCGAGCGGGCGCACCTGCAGGATCGACAGGACGAGTCCGCCGAGCACGACCACCCCGACGTGCCCTACCGCGACGGCGTGCCAGCGCCGCAGGTTCGGTGCGCCGCGCAGTACCCCGACGATGATCGCGACTCCGCCCAGCCAGACGGTGATCCCGTAGACGTGCACCAGGGTGCCCGCGAACGACCACGGCCAGCCCTGTACCGAGCCGCCGTGCCCGCCGAGTGTCACCGCCAGGATCGCGGTGATCGCTTGCAGCGCACCGATGATCGCCGCGGGACGCCCACGCGCCACGAGCGCTGATACCGAGAGCGTGATCGCCGCGCCGATGGCGAGCCCGGGTGGCGTCGTGAGCAACGTCCACGCGCCCGCCACCGAAACCCGCGCGATACCACCGGATTGCTGAGCGACCAGGACCACGAACCGAGTGCCGAGGCCGACGATCAGCAGCACCGCGCCGAGCCGATGGACCACCCGGAATCGCGACGTACGCACCGCCGCGGGCCACACCCAGCGCGCCGCGACGAAAAGTCCGGCCGACAGCACCAGCCCGAGATAGGTGATCGCCTTGCTCGGAGAGTTCAGGTACTGCTCGGCTCCCGCCGCCGCGCTCTCGGCGAACTCGCCCTGCTCGGTCACCGATCCGACGGTGAACTGGATCGACAGCGACACCACGTGGGTGTCGGCCGAGACGACGCGGGCGGTGGCCAGGTAGGCGCCGTCGGGCACGGGTTCGGCCGGGAGCAACACGATGCGGCGCCCGCCGTCGTCGAGGCGCACCTCGGCGAAGTCGAATCGTGTTCCCGCGCTGTCGATCAGCTGCGCCGAACCGTCGACCAGGGTGACCGGCTCGTTGAGCTGGAGCGACAGTTCAGCGGGTGGTTCCTCGGCGTGCGCGCCGTTGCCCGGCGCGGTCGAGACCAGGCTCGCGTGCGCCGCCGCGGTGCCGGTGGCCCACACCGATGCCGCGGCGACGGCGATCAGCAGGAACCACCAGCGCAGCCAGCCGTTACGCGTCGGTGCCACGGGTACGCCGCAGCACCGTCACCGCGGCGGTGACCGCGGCGAGCGCGAGCACGAGGTTCACCACCGTCAGCGCCTGCCATCCCACGCCCGAGGAGGCACTGGCGGCGGCGGTGTCGCCGTGGTGGTCCGGCTCCTCGGTGTCATGGCCGCTGCCGTGGTCACCGGTGGCCGCGGTCAGCGCGACCACCGGCGCGGGATGTTCGGGCTTGCTGTCCTTGTCGAGGGCGACCTCGTTCCACGAGACGACCGAACCATCGCTGTAGCGCTGGTCCGCGGGCAGGGCGAGGCTGTCGCGATCGGTGGGCCACGGTCCGCCCGAGAACGAGAACTCCTGGTACTCGGCGCCGCTGTACCCACCGGCGGAGTCGGCGGTCCACACGATCTTCGACACCCGCTCGCCACTGCCGGTGCGTTCCCGCTCGACCGTGGCGTTCCAGCCCGGAACAGGCTGTGTCCGTGCCGATTTCAGGTCGACGCCGGTCGGGATGGTGACGGTGAGCCCGATCGTGTCGGCGGTGTCGGACTCGCCGGGCACGGTCAGCCGCACGATGCCGTAGCCGCCCTTGGCCAGCGGCGCGCCGTCGGAGCGGACGTGGGCCGCGACGGGCGCGGCGAGGCTCACCGTGGCGACCGCCACCGCGACGAACGCGACACCGCAGCGGCGCAGGAGGGTGCGTCGCGCCGGTGCCCTGCGGGAGTCGTTGTCTACCATCGTTTTCCTTGTCGATCTGGGTGTACGGGGTCAGTTGGTCGTCGCCGCGGTCACGGGGATGTTCGCGCCGCGGTAGGTGGTGGTCAGGAATCGCGCCAGCTCGGGGCTCTCCAGCGCGTGGGTCAGCGCCAGCACCCGCGGGTCACCCGCCAGCCGGGACGGCGCGACGAGAACGTGCGCGTAGGGATTGGCGGGTCCGGGTTCGACCGCCAGCGCCTGTGCCGGTTCCAGGCCGATCGAGGCGGCCTGCTTGGGACTCAGCACCACCGCGTCGTAGTTGCGGTAGATGGCGTCGAGGTATTCGTCGTAGCCGAGTGCCACCAGTGACAGGTGGCGCAGCGAGTCGAGCACATTGGCCTCGGTGATGGTGAGATCCACCGCCTCGGTGCCGCCGAACGGCCGGTCCAGCCGGGCCAGGCCCGCGCTCTGGAGCAGGTACAGGCCGCGCGCGAAGCCGGTTGGCGTCGCGGGCAGGACGACCCGCGAGCCGTGCGGCAGGCTCGCTCCGCTGACCTCGTCGGCGACCAGGCCCACGTTCACCCAGCTCTCGGTGTCGGCGACATCGCGCCACTTCGACGAATACAGGCCGTAGGGCACCACATTCACCGTCGAGACGATGCTCAGGTCGGTGTAGGAGTGCTGCTCGACATCGGCCTCGAACGCCGGGATGTGCTGGTAGTAGGACAGATCGCCCTCGCCCGCGGCGACCTTGCCGTTCGCGTCCTCGGTCGCCTCGACCAGCCGCACCCGCACCGAGTCCGGCAGCAGGTGCTCGGCGGCGTAGGTCAGGATCTCGCGATCCTCCCCCGCGCCGACGTAGACCACCAGCTCCCCGTCGACCGACTCGTGCTCGACCCGCACGGGCGAACCGCACCCGAGCAGCCCGAGGGCGAGCGCCACCGTGAGCGCGCCGGCGACGCGGCGGGGCGGACGAGCGCCCCGCCACCTCGCCGCGATCCCGGCCGGACGGCGGAACCGGATGCCGGTCACTTGTTCGTCAATCCGCGCTGCCAGGAGGTCAGCCGCCACTCGGCCGCCGTCATGACCCCGTTGACGAGGATGCCGATCAGGCCCAGCGCCAGGATGCCCGCGTACATCTGCGGCGTCTGATAGCGCAGCGCCGCGTTGTTGATGTAGATGCCGATGCCCTGGGCGCCGCCGACGAGTTCGGCCGCGACGAGCGCGGTGAACGCGTTGGCGGCGGCCAACCGGATCCCGGGGAAGATCGCCGGGATCGCCGCGGGCAGGACCACCTGGGTGAAGATGTAGATCCTGCCCGCGCCGAGCGTGCGCGCGGCATTGAGCAGGATGCGTTCCACCCCGCCGACCGCGCCGACCGCGTTGACGAAGATGGGCCAGAAGCACGCCCACACCACGATGGCGACCTTCGACTCCTCGCCGATCCCGAGGAACACCACGAACACCGGCAGCAGCGCGAGCAGCGACAGGTTGCGGAAGAACAGCAGGATCGGTTCGGCCAGCTTCTGGAAGATCGGCACCGAACCCACCACGATGCCCAGCGAGATGCCCGCCACGAGCGCGATCACGAACCCGAGCAGGGCTCGCTGCACGCTCGGCCAGACCTCGGATCGCAGGCTGCCGTCGGCCAGCCCCGACACGAAGGCCCCGAAGGTGTCCTGTGGCGTCGACAGGTACAGGTCGCTGACGTAGCCGCCGGCCACGATCCACCACCACAGCACCAGGAAGGCCAGCAGGCCGAGGGCACCGTAGATCAGCCGGTCGTACCGGGCGAGGAACGCGTTGGGCGCCTTGGGCGGGGTGATCTCCTCCTCGAGTCCCGCGGGCTCAATCGTCGTCGTTGCCAAGGCGCACCTCCTCTTCGAGGATCCGGGCGACGCGCGCCCGGATGTGCGCGAACTCCTCGGAGTTGCGTGATTCGCTGCCCCGCGGGCGCGGCAGTTCCACGTCGAAGACGGTCTTCACCCGGCCGGGTGCGCGGGTCATCACCGCGATCCGGTCGGACAGGAAGATGGCCTCGTCGATCGAGTGGGTGACGAACAGGACGGTCTTCTTCGTCTCCCCCGATTCCCAGATCCGCAGCAGCTCACCCTGCAGGAACTCCCTGGTCTGGGCGTCCAGCGCCGCGAACGGCTCGTCGAAGACCAGGACCTCGGGTTCGTAGGCCAGCACCCGCGCGATCGCGACACGCTGGCGCATGCCACCGGAGAGCTGGTGCGGCAGCCGGTTCGCCGCCGAGCCCAGACCCACCGTCTCGAGCACCTTGGCCGCGCGTTCGCGCCGCTCGGCCTTGGGCACGCCGCGGATCTTGAGCCCGACCTCCACGTTCTTCTGCGCGGTGAGCCACGGGAACAGGGCATAGCCCTGGAAGACGACGCCGACGTTCTTGTTGACGCCTTCTACCCGCTTGCCGTCGACGAGGACGGCACCGCCGTTGTAGTTCTCCAGACCCGCCAGAATGTTGAGGAAGGTGGATTTACCGCAGCCACTGGGCCCGAGCAGTGAAACGAATTCACCGCTCTTGATCCGGAGATCGAATCCGTCGAGCACGGCGGTGGCATTCTTGATCGAGCGCGAACCCGGCTTCGGATAGATCTTGGCGACCCTTTTCGCTTCGATCTTCCACGCGGTGTCATCGATCCGTGGCGCGTCCGGCGCCGCCGCTTCGACGATTTTCTCGTCGAGTACTTGTTGCGTCATGTCATCATTCCTCGAGGCCCGCGATTTCCACCAATGGTGTCTTCAGGACTTTGTCGTTCTGCTCCTCGGCGAGAATCGTGGTGTTCTCGTCCTGGGACTCGAGCAGGTCGGCGGACTTGGCGTAGGGGTTGAAGGCGTTGGTGGCGATATCGCCCGGGGTGAGCTTCTCCGAGCCGGGCAGCGGATCGCCGACCTCGGCCACCAGGTCCCACCACAGCTGCAGGCTCGCCTTGTCCAGCAGGGCGTTGGGCGCGTAGTGCCAGTTGGTGGTCTGCTCCACCGGGTAGCCGGTGGTCTTGCCCGCGATCTCGGCGGACTCCTGCGGGTGCGCGTTGGCCCAGTTGGCCGTCTTGGCGATGATGCCGACGAACTCACGCGCCGCGTCCGGGTACTTCTGCAACCACGCGTTGCTGGCCACGTACGGCGCCTGGCCGCCCTGCGGACCCCAGTCGTCGTAGGAGGTGAAGGCCTGGGTGAAGGTCTCGGGCTTGCTGAGCAGCACGCCGACCAGCGGCGGATGGAAGACGCCGAGATCGACCTCGCCGCGCTCGATCGCGGGCGCGATGAGCTCGTTCTTGAGCTCGAGGAACTTCACCTTGTCCAGATCCACGCCGTTGTTGCGCAGGTACCGCATGATCACCAGGTCGACGCAGCTGTTGAAGCCCGACAGACCCACCGTCTTGCCCTCGATGGCCTTCAGGTTGTCCTTGGTGATGGGCGAGCCGGCCTTGGTGAAGTAGGCCATGTGCGGCTTGTCGGGCAGGTCGAGCATGCTCGAGGCGATGGCGGTGAACTTGAAGCCCTTCACCTTGCCGTCGATGTCGTTGTTGAACATGCCGGTCGCGATATCGATCTTGCCCTGGTCGAGCAGCTGCACCGCGGGCACGGCGGTGGCCGGTCCGACGTATTCGGGACGCACGCCCGCGTTGTCCCAGTAGCCGAGCTCGTCGGCGATCCGGACCAGCGACAGCGCGGTCGGCGAGTTGGCGAAGCGGAAATAGACCACGCCCTCTTCCCGGTCGCTGCCACACCCGGCCAGCAATACCGGGGCGGCGACGAGCAGCGCCGAGATCGCACCCAGTTTCCGGATCAGACGATTGTTGCCGAAGATCCTCATGCGCGGACCTCTCGCTGCGTTGTTCTGCCACTCACGACATTTCCCTCTCTCGCGGGGCACTACGAATTGCCTCGAGGGAGAACGTAAACTCCGGCGCCGCCATTACCTACGGATAAATTCAGCATGAACACAGTACTGGCTGCCCGGATCACCAGGTAGGCAATGCATTTCACGCTGAAGGAGTAATGAACGATCGGCCAAGAATCGCGTAGAGGAAAATGTGCGGCAGCGGCGTTTCCGCGCGTGTGTCGCGGGCCGCGGCGATATTTCGCGGCAGTAAGAGAAGGACGGCTTCACAGACGACGGGGCCCGGCACACCGTGTGGTGTGCCGGGCCCCGTCGCGGAGATGGGCGGAAATCAGGCGCCGAGGACCTTCTCCCCCGGCTCGACGGCGGTGCCGGTCTTGCTGAACCGCAGCACGCCGTCCTCGATGGGTGCCTTGTGCATGAGGGTGCGATCCCGGTAGTAGTTGTTGACCAGTTTCCAGGCCCCGCGGGCGCCCTGGCGCGGCATCTCGCCGTCGCCGCGCTGGATGTAGCCGGAGGTGAGCGCGCCGCCCATCAGGGACTCGTCGGCGTAGTCCTCGGGGTTGGCGTGCACCTCGAAGGTGGTGTAGCCGCGGTCGCGCATGATGTTGAGGACGCGGCACAGGTAGGCGGCGGCGAGGTCGGCCTTGAGCGTCCAGGACGCGTTGGTGTAGCCGATGATCATCAGGAAGTTCGGGATGTCGGAGTACAGCACGCTCTTGTAGGCGACCGTCTCGTTGATCTTGAGCGGCGCACCGTCGATGTTGACCTTCGCCCCACCCAGGATCTGCACGTTCAGGCCGGTGGCGGTGACGATGATGTCGGCCTCGAGCTCCTGGCCCGACTCGGTCAGGATGCCCTTCTCGGTGAACTTGGCGATGCGGTCGGTGACGATGTCGGCCTTGCCGCTCTTGAGCACCTTGAACAGGTCGCCGTTGGGCACCACGCACAGCCGCTGGTCCCACGGGTTGTAGGTGGGGGTGAAGTTGCGCATGTCGACGTTCTTGCCGACCTGCAGCCGCACCTGGGTGAGCATCAGCTTCTTGGCCAGCTCGGGGTTGGTGCGCGAGAGCTGGAAGCTGGCGCGCTGCAGCGCGATGTTGCGGGCGCGGCCGATCTTGTAGGCGATCGCGTCGGGCACGCGGGTCTTCTTGAAACCGATGGCGACCGGGTCGTCGGACGGCAGTGCCTGGATGTAGGTGGGCGAGCGCTGCAGCATGGTGATGTGGGCGACGTCGTCGGCCATCGACGGGATCAGCGTGATGGCGGTGGCACCGGAGCCGATGACCACGACCTTCTTGCCCTTGTAGTCCAAGTCCTCCGGCCAGTGCTGCGGGTGCACGATCTGGCCCTTGAAGTCGTCCTGACCCGGGAAGTCGGGCTGGTAGCCCTCGTCGTAGTTGTAGTAGCCGCTGGCCCCGACGACGAAGTTCGCGGTCCAGGTCTCGGTCTCGCCGGTGGCCTCGATCAGGGCCTGCACGGTCCACTGCGCGGCGGCGCGGTCGAAGTCGAGCTGCACGACCTTGCGGCCGAAGGTGATGTGGTCGGTGACGCCGTATTCCTTGGCGGTGTCCTCGACGTACTGGCGGATGCTGGCACCGTCGGCGAGCACCTTGGTGCCGATCCAGGGCCGGAACCCGAAGCCGAAGGTGAGCATGTCCGAGTCGGAGCGGATGCCGGGGTACTTGAACAGGTCCCAGGTGCCACCGATGTTCTCGCGGCGCTCGAGGATCGCGTAGGTGCGTCCGGTCTGCTCGCGAGTGAGGTGACAGGCCGTGCCGATTCCGGACAGGCCAGCGCCGATGATCAGTACGTCGACATGCCGCGTCATTGAGGAAACTCGTTTCGTAGGGTCACCGCCCGTGCCTCGTCGCCCGAGCATCCTTCGAGATTACGTGTTTCGCCTAGTTACGTCTAGTTGGGCCGGGTGTCGGTGCGGCGTGTCCGGACTTCGGCGCACGGTGATCCGAATCCGTGACGGCAGCGACCAGGGCGGCCAGCATCGAAGACTGTTCCCATTCCTCGAACGAAAAGGCGGACATGACCGAGCGCGGACTGTCGTTCCACTGGTTCCTGCCCACTTACGGCGATTCGCGCGGACTGGTCGCCGGTGGCCACGGCAGCTTCATGTCCGGCGACCGACCGGCCACCCTGCGCTACCTCAACCAGCTCACCGCCGCCGCCGAGGACAACGGTTTCGAGGGCGTGCTGACCCCGACCGGCGCCTGGTGCGAGGACGCCTGGCTCACCACCGCCATGCTGGTGCAGACCAGCGAGACGCTGAAGTTCCTGGTCGCGCTGCGGCCCGGCCTGGTCAGCCCCACGCTGGCCGCGCAGATGGCGGCCACCTTCCAGCGCCACTCCGAGGGCAGGCTGCTGCTCAACGTCGTCACCGGTGGCGAGCCGCGCGAGCAGCAGGCCTACGGCGATTTCCTCGACAAGACCGAGCGCTACGCCCGCACCGGCGAGTTCTTGCACATCGTGCGTGAGCTGTGGAACTCGACCGAGCCGATCAGCTTCACCGGTCAGCACCTGCAGGTGAAGGACGCCCTGCTCAGCGCCCGCCCCGACCCGGTGCCGCCGGTGTTCTTCGGCGGGTCCTCCGGTCCGGCGGGCCCGGTCGCCGCCCGCTACGCCGACACCTACCTGACCTGGGGTGAACCCCTCGACGCGGTCGCCAAGAAGCTCGACTGGGTGCGCGGACTGGCCGCGATCGAGGGCCGCACCGTCGACTTCGGCCTGCGCATCCACGTGATCAGCCGCGACACCGCCGCCGAGGCGTGGGCCGAGGCCGACAAGCTCCTCTCCGGCATCGCGCCCGGGGAGATCGAGCGGGTGCAGGCCAGCCTCGCCAACAGCGAGTCCGAGGGGCAGCGCCGGATGGCGCAGCTGCACAACGGGCGCACCGACGGGCTCGAGATCGCGCCCAACCTGTGGGCGGGCGTCGGCCTGGTGCGCGGTGGCGCGGGCACCGCGCTGGTCGGTTCGCACGCCGAGGTGGCCGAGCGGCTGCTCGAATACGCCGCGCTCGGCATCGATCACTTCATCCTGTCCGGGTACCCGCACCTGGAGGAGGCGTACTGGTTCGGCGAGGGCGTACTGCCGATCCTGGAGAGCAAGGGCGTGTGGAAGCACCCGTCGCGGCCCACGAAGGTGCCGGTGGTCGCGCCGTTCACGGCGGCCGCGAGCAGCTGAGCTGATCTGTTCCGAAAGGCGTCTCCCCAGGTGGGAGGCGCCTTTCGCGTTCGGTCAGATCCCTGAAGGCAGTTGCGGCACAGTTGCATTCGATGCCGATTCGGCACGGCGTGCAGCTTTCCCGCGCGGATTTCGGCACGGAGTGCACGCGGGGTTCCACGTGAATCAGCACGAAATCGCAGGGGGGCAATCGATCTCGGTGCCCGCGCCCGTGCGCTCCGGCGGGTGCGCGAGCCGGCCGATACGCTCGGTCTCGTGACCATCACCGTCGGCTTCGATCTGGACATGACCCTCATCGACTCGCGTCCCGGTGTCGCCGTGGCCATCGATACCCTCGCCGCGGAGTTCGACCTCCCGATGGTCGGCGCGCACTTCGCCGAGCACCTCGGCCCGCCGCTGGCGACGCTGCTCGGCGACGCGGGCGCACCCGACGACCTGATCCCCCACCTGGTCACCCGCTATCGCGAGCTCTACCCCGACGTGATCACCCGCATCCCCGCGCTGCCAGGGGCGCACGACGCGCTGGCCGCCGTGCGCGCGGGCGGCGGGCGGACGCTGGTGGTCACCGGCAAATTCGAACCGCATGCCCGTCTGCACGTCGACCATCTCGGCTGGCAGGTCGACCACCTGGCCGGTGATCTGTGGTCCACCGGCAAAGCCGATGTCCTGCGGGCACAGTCGGCGCGGGTTTTCGTCGGCGATCACGCGGGCGACATGCGCGGCGCCAAGGCGGCCGGTGTCCTCGCCGTCGGGGTGACGACCGGGCCCTACGACGCCGACGGCCTGCGCGCGGCGGGCGCCGACATCGTCCTCGACGACCTCACCGCCTTCGCCGACTGGCTCACCGGGTACGCGGCGACGGCCACCTGACACCGAAACCGGCTGCGCGCTGGTCGGTTTGCGCCCGGAACCCATCCGGGACGCTGCCCGTTGACCTGGCATGCCGACGGACCCCTACTGGAACCACAACACCCACTACCATCCCTGGATCCTCGAGCAGGTGCCCGAACACGCCCGCACGGCACTCGACATCGGCTGTGGCGACGGCTTGCTCGCCCGCAAACTCGCCGCCCGCTGCGACGCGGTACTCGGTGTCGACCTCGACGGCCAGGTGATCGCCGACGCTCCGGCCGTGCCGAACGTGCACCTCGAGAAGGCCGACTTCCGCGATCTCGACGACACCTTCGATGTCGTCACGACCGTGGCCACACTGCACCACGTCCCCCTGCGCGAGGGCGTCGCCGCGCTGCGCGAACTGGTCGCGCCCGGCGGTACCCTCGCCGTCGTCGGACTCTGGAAGGTGCGCCCGCTCAACGACTTCCCCTACCTGCTGCGGCTGCCCGCGATGTGGCTCGTCGACCGGCGGCATCGCCGGCACGCCGGTGGGCCCGAGGTGACCGTGCGCGACCCGGAGGACACCTTCGCCGAGATCCGCGCGGCCGCGGCGGAGTACCTGCCGGGCGCAGAGGTGCGGCGGCGGCTGATGTGGCGGTACACGCTGCTCTGGCACCGCCCCCGCTGACCTGGACTCACTGCGGGAAAGCCGCCACCAGACCGCCGTCGACGACGATGTCCTGGCCGGTGATGTAGGACGCTTCGGCGGACCCGAGGAAGGCGACCAGCGCGGCGATCTCCTCGGCGCGACCGAAGCGGCCCGCGATCACCCGGCCCGCCGCCATGGTGGCGAATTCGGCGCTCATGGCCGCGGCGGACATCGGGGTGTCGATGTAGCCGGGGCTGATGGAGTTCACACGGATGCCGCGCGGTCCGAGTTCGGTCGCGAGGGTGCGGGCGAGGTTGTGGACCGCGGCCTTGGTCGCGGCGTAGAGGGTGAGCGCGCCGTCGGCGCGGTGCAGGGTCCAGGAGGCGTTGAGGACGATCGCCGCGCCGTCGGTGAGCAGCGGCAGTGTCTTCTGGACGGTGAAGAAGACGCCCTTGAGGTTGACAGCAATGGTGTGGTCGAAGGCGGTCTCGGTGATGTCGGTGAAGGGCGCGAAGGTGCCGGTGCCTGCATTGGCGAAGACGAGGTCGAGGCGGCCGAAGCGGTCGGTGACGGTGTCGGCCAAGGCGTCCAGCGCTGTGAGATCGGCGGTGTCGGCGGCGATTCCGATCGCCTTCGGCCCCAGCTCGGCCGCGGTGGCTCGCACCCGTTCGGCGGTGCGGCCGGTGATGACCACCTGGGCGCCTTCGGCGATCAGGCGGCGCGCGGTGGCCAGACCCATGCCGCTGGTGCCGCCGGTGACGAGGGCGATCTTGTCGGTGTAGCGGGTCATGCGAGTCCTTCGGTGAGGTGATCGGCGACGGCGGGCAACCAGGCGGGTTGGTTGTTGCCGACGAGGTGGTCGCCGCCGGGGACGCTCAGGTAGCGGCCGCGCGGGGCGAGGCGGGCGAGTGGTTCGCCGTTGGTGACGCCGGGGATGATGTCGTCGGTGCCGTCGACGACGAGCAGTGGGCAGGTGATGCGCGGTGCGGTGCCGGACAGGTCGACGGTGGCCGCGAAAGTCTCGGCGGCTTCGACCGAACCCGCACGGCGAGTCATCAACTCGCGGATGGGTTCCGGCAGGTCCGTCCATTCCAGATGGTGCGGTCCGCTCACGGTGGCGGCCACCGTGATTCGCGGGTCGCGGGCCGCGGCCGTCGCCGCGTAGTAGCCGCCCAGGCTCAATCCGACGACACCGACCCGATCCACACCGAGCGCGTCGATCGCCGAGCTGATCGCCGCGGGATGGTCCGCGGACATCGGCGAAGTCGCGACCTGGGCGCCCTGCCCCGGCCCGTTCATGGCGAACACCGCGACACCGCGCCGCACGAGCGCATCCGCGATGAGGTGGAATTCGTCCTTGCTCGAGTCGAGCCCGGGCACGATGACGACGGTCCCCACCGCTGCCGCGGGCGTGCGGAGAAGGCCGTTGAAGTCATGTCCCGTGATCGATCGCGTCCCCGGTTCGAGCAGCGAGAAGCCTTCTTCGGCAGCGGAATCAGCCGCGCGGGCGTGGGTGATCTGGTGTTCATCGGGGATGAGGGTGGCCAGGTGCGACCACCGCGCGGCCAGCAGGAGGTACTCGCCGCGCGTCACGGCGGACGAGCCGGTCCGTGCCGTCGGTCCGGCCATCGCGCGATAGTGGTCCGCGGCCCGCGCACAGGCCGGTGCCCAGTCGGCGGGTTCCGCGACATCGCTCATGGTGCGGCGGTAGTCGTGGGCATCGATCCCGGCGCCGGTGGCGCGGCCGAACATCGCCTCGACCAACTCCGCGCTCATCGGGCTGCCCCGGTGGTGAGCACGGCTTTGCCGCGGATTCGTCGTTCCCGCAGGTCGACGAGCACTTCGGCGGTCGCGGACCAGTCGGCGACCCGGCCGAGTTCCGGGTGTAGTCGGCCGGTGTCCACCAGCCGGACCAGCGTGGCCAGGTCGCGGTCGTAGGGTGCGCCCGCGTAGTGGAAGTGGCGGAGGGTGGCGTTCTCGGGGCCGGCGAAGAAATCGAAGAAGTCCAGGGTGGCGGGGGTGCGGCTGGCCTGGCCGAACCAGATCATCGTGCCTCCGGGGGCGAGTTGAAACAGTGCGGTGGCGACCGCGGTGCCGCCGGTGGATTCGAGGACGATGTCGAAGGGGCCGGTGGCCTCGGCGAGGTCGTGGACGACGCGCGTCGCGCCGAGTGCCGAAAGTCGCTGTCCGCGTTCCGGGGTCGCGGTGACGGCGGTGAGTTCGGCACCGGCGTGCGCCGCCAGTTCGGTGACGTAGTGACCGACCCCGCCCGAGGCGCCGGTGAGCAGGACACGCGCCCCCTGAACAGGCCCGGCCGCTCGGAGCAGGCGCAGCGCGGTGATCCCGGCCAGGGGCAGCGCCGCCGCGTGGATCGCGTCGATTCCGTCGGGCAGCGCGGCGAGCGAATCCGTCGGCACCGCCACGTATTCGGCCCAGCCACCCAGCGGCGGATGACCGACGACCCTGGTGCCGATCGCGGGCCCCGACCCGTCGGCGGCGGCCTGCACGACGAGCCCGGCGACATCCTTGCCCGGCAGCAGACCGGAACGCGGATTCTCCAACAGGAAGGTCTCCCCACGGTTCGGGGCGAAGGCTTCGACGCGCACCAGCGCCTCATGGGATGCGGGAAGCGGTTCGGCCGCCTCGGTGAAGGTGACCGGACGATCCGGATCGCCGGTCGGAATCAAACGCTGCATACCGCCCAGGTAACCGCCACCGCCCACGAACCGGCCAACAACCGCACGGGATGACCGACAACGACCGGTTGTCACACCAGATCACCGCACCGAACACCGCTTCCCTGGCGCGGGCGGCTCGGGGCCTAGAGTACGAGCGTGGATCTGGACTTGGCGACCGTGCGTGCGTTCGTCCGCACCGCCGAGGAACTCCACTTCGGTCACGCCGCTGCCGCGCTCGGGATCAGCCAGCAGGCGCTGTCGAAGCGGGTGGCCCGGCTGGAGTCCACACTGGGCGTGCGGTTGCTCGACCGCGATCACCACGGTGTGCGCCTCACCGAGGACGGCCGACGGTTCCTGCCCGGCGCCCGCGAGACCCTGGCCGCGGCCGAGCGCGCCGTCGCCGGTCTCGCGGAATCGCGCGGCCCCGTGCGTATCGACGTGTGGGGCCACCAATACGCCCCGCTGCGCACGCTCGCCCAGGTCGCGACCGCACCCGACGCGCCAACCCTGCAGCCGGGCCACGGCCGCGATCTGCCCGCGGTCGCGGCCGCCCTCATCCGCGGCGACATCGACGCGGGATTCGGCCGCGTGCACCCGCCCCTGCCCGAGGGCCTGACCCATCGGCTCATCCGGCTGGAACCGGTCGACGTCGTCCTCGGCGACGACCACCCCCTCGCCGGAGCCACCGCACTGCGCCCCGACCAGCTGACCGACAGCGTCCTGCACACCCCCGCCACCCTGGACCGCCTCGACTTCCTCGCCCGATTCAGCGAACGCTTCGGCATCCACGAGCACCGCGCAGGCCCGAATCTCGGCCTCGCGCCACTACTCTCGGGCCTGCGCTCCGATCCGCGCGGCATCGCCCTGCTGCCCGCCGACGTCGAATTCCCCGACATCACCGGGATCCACGCCGTCCCCCTCGTCGACCCGACACCCCTCTACGCCTGGTCGCTGATCTGGCGCACCCGCCCCGAACCACCATTGCTCGAACCGCTGCTCACCGCGCTGGTCTACACGGCGGGCCGGCGACGCTGGCTGGAATACGATCCGGCCAGCGACTGGCTGCCGACCATCGAATAGCGGCCCGGCGATATCGAAGCCACCTCGCCGTGTCGACCACCGGCGCCTACCCGACCGAGATCGTCGAGTAGTAGCTCAGCAGTCCGGCGATGCGCGAACAACTCGGCCACGCAGCCGTGTTCAGACCTGGCCCGAGCAGACCAGGTGGGTCCCGGCGAGTGCGAGGCCTGTCACGGCGACGGCGACGGACAGCGCAGGGGCCGGTTCCCGCAGCAGGCGCTGCGCACCGCGCAGGGTGGCGGCCAGCACCCGCTCCAGCTGGTCCCCGAAGGACTCGCGCGGCGGGACGGATTCGGCGTCGTCGGTCGCCCGACGACGGACGGCCCGGCGGATCACACCGGCGATCGCGAGTACCAGAGCGGTGACGAGCATCGTCTTCTCCCCTGCCTCAACGGGTTACGGCCGAGGCCGTCGCGGGCGCCGGCCCGTGACCACCCGGCGTGGGCACGATGCCGAAGTCGATCAGGCTGTCGGCGGTGTCGCGGATCGTCTCCTCGATCGGACGCATGGTCCAGCCCAGCTCGCGCCGCGCCTTCGCCGCGCTCACGTGTTCGGTGCGGCCGAGCACCGGCACGGTCAGGCGCACACCCTTGTCGAACACCGCGACCACACGCACGAGCCAGTTCGGCAGCACCCTGGTCGGCACCCGAAATCCCCGCGGGTTGTACTCGCGCGCCAGCGCCGCGGCCAGCTCCCCCATCCACAGCGGCTCCCCCGCGCAGATGTACCGATTACCCTCCGCCGCGGGCACTTCCAGCGCCAACCGGTGCGCGACCGCCAGATCGCGGACATCGACCGTCGACCAACCCGTGCGCACCGACCCGGGCACACCGCGCGAGAGCAGCCGACGCACCGGTTCGTGCGAGGTACTGGTCCGCGCCTCGAGCACCGGACCGAGGATCATCCCCGGATTCAGCGCCACCAATTCCACACCGCCCCCGAGTGATTCGACGTATTCCCATGCCGCCCGCTCGGCCAGGGTCTTGCTCTTCTGATAGGCCGGAACCCGCTCGACCACCGACCAGTCCTCCTCGGTGCGCACATCGTCGTTCGCGTGCCCATGCGCCACCGCGGCGATCGACGAGGTGAGCACCACCCGTCGCACCCCGGCCGCCGACGCGGCGCGCAACACCCGCAGTGTCCCCTCGACCGCGGGTGCGATCAGCGCCCGTTCGTCCTCGGGCGGCGTATCGGGAAACGGCGAGGCGACGTGCAGCACAGCATCGCAGCCGGCCACCGCCTCGGCCCAGCCCGCGTCGTCGTCGAGTGCCGCGGCGACGAAGTCCAGATCACCGCCGGTGCGCCGGGCGAGTTCGGTCAGGTGCGCGCGTTTGGCGTGCGCGGTGAGGTCGCGGACGGTGCCGCGCACGGCGTAACCGTGCTCGAGCAGTTCGGCGACGCAGTGTCCGGCGACGAATCCTGTCGCGCCGGTGACGAGTACCCGAATGGTCATGGTGTTCACCCATTTCGTCGGCGGAGCCCACTCATCTGAGCGGTGCTCAAATAATCTAAACACTGCATAGATTTCCTGTCCAGTGCCGATTCCGCGCCACGGCTCGCATACGCTCGGAGGGTGAAGCGCACCAGTTACCACCACGGCGACCTGCGGGCCACGCTGATGGACGCCTGCCTGCGCCTGATCGAGAGCGAGGGACTGGCCGCGGTGAGCCTGCGCCGCGTCGCCAGGGAAGCCGGGGTCAGCAGCGGCGCGCCGTATCACCACTTCGCCGACCGGGCCGCGCTGCTCTCGGCGCTGTCGGTCGACGGCTTCCAGCAGCTGGCCGCCGACCTCGCCGCCGCCAGGGCCGCGGCCGCCACACCGCTGGCCGCGCTCACCGACCTCGCCACCGCCTACGTGCGGTTCTCTCGCGCTCACCCCGCGCAGTTCCGGCTCATGTTCCGGCCGGAACTCTCCCAGCCGGAGAAACACCCCGACGCCCACGTCGCGGGCGACGCGGCCTTCGACGTGCTGGCCGAGGCCGTCGCCGCGTGCGTCGCGGCAGGCGTGCTGCCCGCCGACCGCGCCGAGACCCTCGCCATCGCCTGGTGGGGCCTGGCCCACGGTCTGGCCTCGCTGTGGCTGGACGGCCAGCTCGACAAGCGCAGCGAGCAGATGGGCACCCACACGCCCGATCTCGTCGACGCGATCATGCGCGCGTTCACCGCGCTGATCACGCCCGCGGCGGCGCCGGACTGACGCGCCCGTCGATTTTCCCCCGATCACGGGCTACTCCTCCCCTACAGTGGGGTCGACCGCACTTGTCCGTTGCGTAGCCGACCCGAGCAGGAGACCGGATGTCTGCCACCGCGAAACTCGATCCCGTGGTCGAGGCGTTCGTCGACGCGCTCAACGCCCAGGACGCCGATCAGTTCTACGGCGTGCTCACCGAGGACGCGACCATGTCCGACGACGGGGTCGAACGCAATCTGGCGCAGTGGACCGAGGCCGAGATCTTCAGCAGCAACGGACATCTGGAAGTGGAGTCCGTCGACTCCGACGGCCTCACCCTCACCGCCGACTACACCAACAGCCGCTGGGGCTCGATGCGCACGACCTGGCGGTTCGTCCTGCGCGACGGGCTGATCAGCCGATTCGAAACCGGACAGGCGTGAACGACGATCTTCTGCTGACCCCCCGTTACGGCGACGGTTCCCTCGCCGATCTGCTCCCCTCGGCACTCGCCTGCCTCGGCAGCCCCGACGACACCGACCGGCTCGGTCTCGCGCTCGACGTCGACCACGTGTGCGTCCTGCTCGTCGACGGCCTCGGCGCGACGGCACTGGCCGAGCACCCCGAGGCCGCGCCGTTCCTGTCGAGCCTGCCACCGGTCTCGGTGACCGCGGGCTTCCCGAGCACCACCGCGACGAGCCTGACCACCCTCGGCTCCGGCCTGCCACCGGGCGAGCACGGCATCATCGGGTACCTGATGCGCCTGCCCGAGCAGGAACGGCTGTTCAACACCCTGCGCTGGCGGCTCAACGGTGAGGGCCCGAAGGTCGACGCCCTCACCGCGTTCCCGCCCGAACGAATCCAGCCGCAGCGCACCGTCTTCGAACGCGCGAGCGCGGCGGGGATCACGGCGGTCCAGGTAGCACCGGGATATCAGGACGGATCCGGGCTGACCAGAGCCGGGTGGCGCGGCGGCGGCTTCCGGCCCACCTTCTCGGTCGGTGACCTCGTCGACGGCGTCCTGCAAGCCCTGACCTCGGCGCCGAAAACGCTGGTCTACACCTATCATTCCGAGCTCGACACCACCGGCCACGTCCGCGGCCCCGCCTCGCGGGCCTGGCGCTTCGAACTCGCCAATGTGGACCGCATCGCCGCCGAACTGGCCACCCGCCTGCCCGCGCGCTCGGCGCTGATCGTCACCGCCGATCACGGCATGGTCGAACTGATCGACCGGATCGACTTCGACACCCACCCGCACCTGTCCGAGGGCGTGATCACCCTCGGCGGCGAACCGCGCGCCCGCCACGTCTACACCGTCGACGGCGCCACCGCCGCGGTCGCCGACACCTGGCGGGGCGTGCTCGGGGACGACTTCCTGGTACGCACCCGCGCCGAGGCCGTCGCGGCGGGCTGGTTCGGCCCCCGGGTCAGCGACGAATCTTCCTACCGCATAGGCGATCTCGTCGTCGTCGCGCGCGGGGACGGCGGTGTCGTGCGCACCGGCGCCGAACCGCTGCAGTCGATGATGGTGGGCCACCACGGCTCGCTCACCGCCGCCGAACTCCTGGTTCCGCTCCGAATCCACCGCGGCTGAGACCCACCGCTTAGGCTGTCAGCGACTCGATGCGCACGCGCGCACGGCGGAGACTCCAGGAGGAACCATGCACGCCACCACCCGAACCGGTGCCGTCGCGGTGGGCGTCGCGGTGCTGGCGGCATTGGCCACCGGCTGCAGCGACATCGAGCGGGCGCTCAACCAGGGTGGCGACACCACCTGCCGGGACTACGTCGCCCAGGAACCGGACACCAAGCGGGTCACCATCACCAAGGCGATCAAGCAGCAGACCGGCACCGACAACGAACCGGCGGGCACCGTCGTCGACTCGATGATCGTGCAGGTCGACCTGCTCTGTGCCGGACAGCGCAATGTCGACACCCCGATCAAGAACGCCGACATCGCCGGGCTGTTCCTCAACAAGTAGCCGTCAAGGCGACGCGACACGGCATATCCCGGTGACCTGGTCGTTCTCGGTCGATCGACGCACACGCCGACGGCGCAGCTGATAGACAGGAGACGCCGCACCGGTCGCGCACGCGCACCGGTGCGTCACCGACGAGCAGGGAGTGAACGTGGGCGCACACGACGACCCGATCGCCGGTCCGCCGAGGCCCGACCGGCTCTCGGACTATCGTGGCGCGCTCGAGAAGCAGTGGAACAAGCTGGCCGCGCCGTCGCGCCCGATGCAGTTGCCGCGCGACACCGGACCGGTACGCCAGGAGGTCGCCCGCTCCTGGCAGCGTTCGCTGCACACCGTCGACCCGAGCCAGACCGTCGCGCCCGGCTTCAACGACATCAGTGATCGCTGGTCGGAATCGCCGCTGCGCAGGCCCGTCACCGAACTGGCGGGCCAATTGCGCGGTATCGCCGAGGAATCCGGCTATCTCGCTGTCGTCAGTGACGAATCGGGCACCATCTTGTGGACCGCGGGCGACCGTACCCTGCGCCGTCAGGGCGAGGCGATGAACTTCGCTCCCGGCGGGGTGTGGGACGAGAGCCACATGGGCACCAACGGGCTGTCGCTGGCCCTGCACGACGACGAACCCGTCACGGTGTTCTCCGCCGAACATCTCGTCGCCGCCCTGCACGGCTGGGTCTGCTACTCCGCGCCCATCCACGGCCCCGACGGCAGGCAGGTCGGCGTACTCGACCTGTCCTCGGTCTGGGAACGCTCGCACCCGATGGTGATGACCTCGGTGCGCGCCCTGGTCACCGCGGTCGAGACCATGCTGCGGGCCGAGGCGCCCACCCCGGCGCCGGGTGTGCGGCTCGAATGTCTTGGCGCAGCCCGGCTGTTGCGCGACGGCAGGCCGGTGCCGCTGCCGCCGCGTCAGCTCCAGATCCTGGCGCTACTGGCCCTGGAACCGGAGGGCTACACCCCCGAGCAGCTGCACGCCGCGGTCTACGGCGAGCGGTCGGTGTCGCTGAACACGCTCAAAGCCGATGTCTCGCATCTGCGCCGGGCCACCCGCGGCGAGATCGCCAACCGGCGCTACATGCTCACCGGACCCGTGTCCTGCGACGCGGTCGATCTACTGGCCGCCATCGAAGGCGGCGATCTCACCTCCGCGCTGTGGCTGTATCGCGGACCGCTGCTGCCCGGTTCGGAGCTGCCCGGTGTCGAACAGTGGCGCGCGCACCTCGACGTCGGCATCCGCAACGCGGTGCTGGCCAGCGATCGGCCCGAACACGCCGTCGCGTTCGGGCAGCGCTGCCCCGGCGATGTCGCCATCCACGAGCACGCCCTGCACCTGCTGCCCCACGACGATGTCCGCCGGGCCGTCGTGACGGCCCGGCTGTACACCGCGCGCCAGGGCTGAGCAGGGCGAACACCGTCACCAACCTCGTACCAACCTTCGCCGACCATAGTGTGAGCCACCACGCACAGGTCGCGAGGAGCGAGGCGCATGATCTACGGCAAGCCCGGATCGGATACCGGCATAGTCAGCTATGCCGCCCGATACGACAATTTCATCGGAGGTGAGTGGGCCGCCCCGGTCGAAGGCCGGTATTTCGACAACACCTCGCCGGTCGACGGCGAGACCTTCTGCGCGGTGGCCCGTTCCACCGCCGCCGACATCGACATGGCCCTCGAGGCGGCGCACCGCGCCACCGAGCGCTGGGCCGCGACCTCGGTCGCCGAGCGGGCCGACATCCTGCTCAAGATCGCCGACCGGATCGAGAACAGTCTCGAACCGCTGGCCGTGGCCGAGACCTGGGACAACGGCAAACCGGTGCGCGAGACCCTGGCCGCCGACCTGCCGCTGACCATCGACCACTTCCGCTACTTCGCCGGTGTGCTGCGCGCCCAGGAGGGCTCGATCTCGCAGATCGACGCCGAAACGGTCGCCTATCACTTCCACGAACCGCTCGGCGTGGTCGGCCAGATCATCCCGTGGAACTTCCCGATCCTGATGGCCGCGTGGAAACTCGCCCCCGCCCTGGCGGCGGGCAACTGCGTGGTGATCAAACCGGCCGAGCAGACCCCGGCCTCGCTGCTGCTGGTCGTGGAACTGATCGCCGACCTGCTCCCACCGGGAGTGCTCAACGTGGTCAACGGATTCGGCGTCGAGGCGGGCAAGCCGCTGGCCCGGAGTCCGCGGGTGGCCAAGATCGCCTTCACCGGCGAGACCACCACCGGCCGGTTGATCATGCAGTACGCCGCCGAGAACCTCATTCCGGTGACGCTGGAACTGGGCGGCAAGAGCCCCAACATCTTCCTGCCCGACATCATGGCCGCCGACGACGACTATCTCGACAAGGCCGTCGAAGGCTTCGTGATGTTCGCCCTGAACCAGGGTGAGGTGTGCACGAGCCCGTCTCGCGCGCTGATCCACTCGTCGATCTACGACGAGTTCCTCGCCCGCTGCATCGCCCGCACCGAGGCCATCGTGTCCGGTCATCCGCTCGACACCGAGACGATGATCGGCGCGCAGGCCGGTAACGACCAGTACGAGAAGATCCTGTCCTACCTGGACATCGGCAGAGCCGAAGGCGCCCGCGTGCTCACTGGAGGGGAAGCACGCAAGGTCGACGGCCTGCCCGGTGGGTACTACATCGAACCCACCGTCTTCGAGGGCGAGAACACGATGCGGATCTTCCAGGAGGAGATCTTCGGGCCGGTCGTCGCGGTGACCAGGTTCGACACCGTCGACGAGGCGATCCGCATCGCGAACGACACGCTCTACGGTCTCGGTGCGGGCGTGTGGACCCGCGAGATGAACACCGCTCACCGACTCGGCCGGGGCATCAAGGCAGGCCGGGTCTGGACCAACTGCTACCACGCCTATCCCGCGCACGCCGCGTTCGGCGGCTACAAGAAATCGGGATTCGGCCGGGAGAACCACGCCATGATGCTCGGGCATTACCAGCAGACCAAGAATCTGCTGGTCAGCTATTCGACGACGAAACTCGGGATGTTCTGATGCAGAACCGGATCCACCGTGTGGAGATCACCGAACGAGCCCAGACGCTGCTGCGCCGATTGATCGAGGACAACGGTCCGGTGCTGTTCCGTCAGGCCGACGACGCCACCGCGCCGGTGTGCCTATCGGCCAAGCAGTTCCCGATCGAGAAGGCCGACGTGTTACTCGGGCGGCTGAGCTGGCACACCGAGTTCTGGATCAGCCCCGAACAATTCGAGTTCTGGAAGGACACGCACCTCACCGTCGACGTGGTGCGCGGCCAGGCGGGCGAGGGCTCGCTCGAAGCCGGTCAGGGCCAGCGCTTCGTCCTGCGGGCCCGGCAGTTGACCGCGGCGGAGAACGCGGCCCTGGCAGCCGCCCCGCCACCCCGAACGGGCGCCGACCGCACGCTGTAGCGGCGCCGAAAGACCTGACCTGGCTGGACCTTTCCCGGCGCTGCCCGGTCACGGCGAGCCCCCGCCGACTGGGCCATCGCGGCTCAGCCGGCGGGGCGAGCTCGCCTTTTCGTGTGTCTGCCTATATATCAAACCCGTTCCGGCACAAACCAAATCGCGTCTCGCTCAGCGAGACACGCACGACAACACTGCAACGATTCCGTTACGTTATGGCGATGTTCTTAGCGAGACTCGGTGTTCGCACCCGGATTCTGGCGATCGCTCTCATACCCAGTCTGACCCTGGTGGTGGTCGGCGTCGGTACGGCGGGCTACCTGGTCGAAGAGAGCAACAAAGCCAAGACCTGGGCGTCGGAGATGCAGGCGGCGGTGCCGTACACCCGCGAGCTGATCGAAGCGGTCCAATCCGAACGTCAGCTCACCCTGGCGCACCTGGCCGGTGACCAGACCGCGATGGCCGCGCTGCCGCCCGCGCGCGCCCGGCTCGACGCCGCTTTCCAGGGCCTGATCGAGATCTCCGAAGGCATTCGCCAGGTCGACGATTCCAACATCGGTGACGACAAGGGCGGATTCGCCACCCTCGGTACGCATCTGGCCGGTGTGCGCGGTGGCGCCGATGTGGGGATGCTGCCCGCCTCCGACGCCTACACCTTCTACAACGCGCTGCTCGACGTGTTCACCCAGGGCACCAAGGTCGCCGAGCGCGCCGCCCCCGATGCCGTCGTCGCCTCCGGCGTCGGCGAGGGCATGCGCCTGCTCAACGCCGCCGAGGCGATGTCGCGCAGCAACGCCCTCGGCCTGGCGATGGTGTCCGCGGACGGCCCGACCACGATCGGGCTCGACGAGTTCATCCGCCAGAGCGGCTTCTACCGCAACGAGATCGCCAACGTCACCGCCGAACTCGACGAGGCCCAGCGCACCGGCATTCTCGCGCTGACCAGCTCGCCGATCTGGCAGCAGCTCGCCGACATGGAATCGGCGCTGGTGCAGCGCTTCGCGGTCCCCGCCTCGACCCAGACCACCGGGTCGACCAGCAGGTCCTCGACCAGCACGACCGTCGAGCTGCCGCTGTCGACGCCGGAGTGGCAGAGCGCCGCCGCCGAGGTCAACCGCGGTCTGCTCGACGCCTACGGCGCGCACAACCGCCACATCCAGAAGCTGGCCCAGGACACCGCCCGCCAGGCCGAGGTCAACGCCGCGCTGGCCGGCGGCGGAGTGCTCGCGCTCAGTGTGCTGGTCTTCCTGGTCGCGGTGGTCCTGGCCAACCGGATCATCCGCCGCCTGCGCCGCCTGCGCACCGAGACGCTCAAGCTGGCCGACGAGCAGCTGCCCGCCACCATGCGCGCGCTGCGCGACGGCGGCGAGGTCGACCCCGCCGACACCACCCCGTCGCTGGACTTCGGCAAGGACGAGATCGGTCAGGTCGCCCAGGCCTTCGAACACGCCGCCTCCGCCGCGATCAAGGCCGCCGTCGACGAGGCCCGCACCCGTGAGGGCGTGCGCGCGGTGTTCCTCAACATCGCCCACCGCAGCCAGATCGTGGTGCACCGCCAGCTCGAGATCCTCGACGAGGCCGAACGCCGCCAGGAGGATCCGGCGCTGCTCGAGACGCTGTTCCGGCTCGACCACCTGGCCACCCGCGAACGCCGCAACGCCGAGAACCTGATCATCCTCGGTGGCGGTCGTCCGGGTCGCCAGTGGCGCAACCCGATTCCGGTGATGGACGTGGTGCGCTCGGCCATCGGCGAGACCTTGGACTACGCCAGGGTGCGCGTCACCAAGCTGCCCGAGGTCAATGTCGTCGGCACCGTCGTGGCCGACCTCGTGCACCTGCTCGCCGAGCTCGTCGACAACGCCACCGCGTTCTCCCCGCCGCAGTCGCGGGTCGAGGCGGGCGGCAACATCGTCGGCAAGGGCGTGGTCGTGGAGATCACCGACCAGGGCATGGGCATGAGCGCCGAGGACCTGGCCCGCTACAACGACATGCTGGCCGATCCGCCGGACTTCGGCGTCGGCACGCTGTCCTCGGATTCGCGCCTCGGCCTGTTCGTGGTCGCGCGCCTGTCCACCGCGCACGGTGTGTCGGTGCGCCTGAGCGAATCCGACTACGGCGGCATCCGGGCCATCGTGCTGATCCCGCAGCAGCTGCTGGCCGGGGAGACCGATCCCGCGAGCCTGCCGCCCGCGATGACCGGACCGATGCGCCGCGGGCTGCCCGTGCCCACGGAGACCGCGACGGTCGCGGCCATCGAATCGGCGCCGGCGCCGGTGGCCACGCTGGTCGCCGATCCGATCCCGACCCCGCGTCCGGTGGCGCCCGCGCCCGAAGTGCCGACCACGCACAGGCACGACACCGACGAGCGGCCCGCGCTGCCGCGCCGCAACCGGCAGACCAACCTCGCGCCCGAGCTCGCCGAGCCCGCCGCCGAGGCACCCGCCACCCCGGAGCGGCCCCGCTCGGCCGAGCAGGCGCGCGACATCATGTCCGCGATCGAGAACGGCACCCGGCAGGGTCGCAAACCACTGACCACATCGAATCAGGACGAACAGGAAGGCTGAGGTGAATACTTCGCACTCAGGTGATCTCAACTGGCTGCTCGACGATCTCGTCGACCGGCTGGCGGGGGTCCGCTACGCGGTCGTGCTGTCCACCGACGGGCTGCTGCTCGGACGTTCCTCGCAGATGAAGCGCGAGGACGCCGAACACTTCGCCGCCATGTCGTCGACCCTCTACGGGCTGGCGCGCAGCGCGGGCAGCCGCTTCGACGGCGGCGGCGTGCGCCAGGCGGTGATCGAACTCGATCGCGCGGTCCTGTTCGTCACCTCGGCGGGCGAGAACGCCTGCCTGGCCCTGCAGGCCAACGAGTCGGCCAATCTCGGCATGGTCGCCTACGAAATGAATCTCACCGTGCAGCGGGTCGGCAGCTATCTGTCGACCGAGCCGCGGCACGGTCTTGCGGAGCTATAGGAAGCGTCACCATGACTCGACTCGGCGATCCGTGGTTCGACGACGCGGCCGGACCCCTGGTCCGGCCGTACGCGGTGACCCGCGGACGCACCATGGGTGCGGCGCACGACCTGGACATGCTCACGGTGGTGGTGGCGGTGCATCCCGCCCCCACCTTGCGACGTCCCGAACCCGAGTACGCGACGATCGCACAGCTGTGCAAGCGTCCGCAGTCGGTGGCCGAGGTCTCGGCCGTGCTGAAACTTCCTCTGGCGGTGACCAAGATCCTCGTCGGTGATCTCATCGGCGAGGGCCACCTCATCTTCCGGGCTCCGGTACAGGCCGAGGCCGGTGCCGGTGACCTCAACATATTGCGAGCGGTTCTGGATGGCATCCGAAAACTTTGACCCAGCATCATCGGGCGGGCAGCACCTCGCCGCCTCGGTGAAGATCCTCATCGCCGGTGGCTTCGGCGTCGGCAAGACCACCATGGTCTCCTCGATCAGCGAGATCGCGCCGCTGCGCACCGAGGAGCTGATCACCGAGGTCAGCTCCGGTGTCGACGACCTGTCGGGGGTGGAACAGAAGTCCACGACCACCGTCGCGCTGGACTTCGGCCGCATCACCATCGACCGGGACCTGGTGCTGTACCTGTTCGGCACCCCCGGCCAGGACCGCTTCTGGTTCCTGTGGGACGAACTGTGCCGCGGCGCCCTCGGCGCGATCGTGCTCGCCGACACCCGCCGCCTCAGCAATTCCTTTGCCGCCGTCGACTTCTTCGAACGCCGCGGCCTGCCGTTCCTCATCGCGGTGAACTGCTTCGACGGCGCCCCCCGCTACACCGTCGACGAGGTCCGCGACGCCCTCGACCTCGATCCCAACACCCCGGTGATCCTGTGCGACGCCCGCGACCGCCCCTCGGCCAAAGCGGTACTGACCCACCTGGTCGAGTACCTCATCGACCGCGCCACCCGCACCCCGGTCACCACCTAGCCGACGCCACCGCCACTTCCGGCAACCCTCCTGCTCGACCAGCAGGAGGGTTGCCGTGTGTCCGGGCCCGTCCGGTGGGGTCGTCGTCGGCCCGGCGCAGCATGCCGGCCGACAGGTCGATCCCGATGACCCGGTGATGTGTCCCGGCAGCCGCTGACCCACGGCGCTAGCGTGGGGTCGGTGGACGCGGTGATCGAGCGGATTCGTGACCACCTGGATCATGCGGATCCGGGCGGGGTGGTCGGGGTGTACCTGTTCGGTTCGGCCGTGACGACCAGGCTGCGGCCGTCGAGTGACATCGATCTGCTGGTGCTGCTCGGCCGTTCGCTGACCACCGGTGAGCGGGCCGAGTTGACCGCGCTGCTGCTGGAAGTGTCGGGGTGGCACGGGCACCGGGAGCGGTTTCCCGAAGTGTCGGAGCGGCGGCCGGTCGAGGTGACCTGCGTCGTGGTCGATGCGGACCGGACCTGGCTGCGGGAGTGGCGCTACGACTTCCAGTTCGGCGAGTGGCTGCGCGAAGACATCGTCGACGGCCTCGTCCTGCGCCCGGGCAACAGTCCCGACGTGGTCACGTTGATCGCCACCGCGCATGCGGCACACCAGGTGTTGCGTGGGCCGCCGCTGGCCGAGGTGGTCGGGGCGATTCCGGCACCGATGCTGCACGATGCCGTGCTGGCGTCGATCCCGGAGATCCTGGCCGGGATCGACGGCGACGAACGCAACGCGCTCCTGACCTCGGCGCGCATGCTGGTGACGCTGACGACCGGCGAGATCGTGTCCAAGGACAGGGCCGCGGAGTTGATCGCGCCGACACTGGACGAGTCCGGGCGATGGCTGCTCGAACGGGCGCGGCGCGGCTATCTCGAGCGGACCGGCGAGGACTGGAGCGGCATGAGCGACCGGGTGCGCGCGCTCGTCCACGAGCTCACCGTGCGCGCCCGGCGTCAGCGGCCGTTCACGTGAACGTGCACGATCGGCGTCCCGGAGGAATCCACTCAGGCGGCCGGACCGATGGCGACATAGGTTTCGCGGAGGAGACTCGGAGCCACCCTGCCGTGGAAGCCCTGCAGCGCACCCCAGACGTACGCGGCGAGCCGGCGACGGTAGCGCAGGGCGGTGACCAGCGACAGGTGTTCGTCGTCGAGGTGCACGAGAATCTCGCCGGCGATCAACCATCCGGCGGCTTCCAGGCGGATCCAGGTCGGCGTCTGTTCGGCGATCCGCCACCCGGCCACATGACCGGGCGCGCTGCGCGAAGCGAGACGGAGGCCCAGGACCGCCCGCCAGATGAATTGCCCCTGCGCACCACCGATGTCGTCCAACGCGACACGCGCCCAACGCTCCGGCGGGCAGCTCGCCGCCTGATCCGTCAGAAGTCGCTGACAGTCGACGTGGTCGGGATCGGCCATCGTGAGCTCCGCGATCTCCTGCGGAATCTCGTCGACCTGGATCACGACCAATCCCGCCGCCTGCTCCGCGCTGACTTGCTGCCGATCGTCCATCGTTCCGAATCCTCCTGATATACGGTTGCGTATATCAAGGGTAGCTCTAACATACGCCTACGTATAGGAGTGGCCGGGTTCGGTCAGATCCGATGCGGGGGGACAAACGGACCCGTCGGGTCGATCTCGTCGGAGAGACCACTCAACTCTCGGCCTGGCCTGATGCCTGAAACAGAATCGCACCCTCGACCCCCGCTCCAACCACATCCACCGGAGTCGCGAAGATCTGCGAGAACTACGTCGCCGACCCCAGCATCCTCCACCTGACGGAACATGCAGTCCGGCAAGCTGATTCGATGCCTCTGCACGGCTTCGGCGGCCAGGATGGACGGATCGAGAGGGCTGGCCGGGTTGGGTTCGAATGGTACTATCCGGCTCGGTCGGCATCCTATCCCTGGCTACTCGCCTCATGGACCGGTACTGCCGCCGAGTCGTACCAGCGCGCATGGGGAGAGATGCAGACCGGCTCTCGCCGTGTCTGGGACGAACTTTTCGAGCTCGCGGAGAAATGGGGAGTTGCGGCCGAGAACTTTCAGACGACCGACATGACGAATGCGGGCCATATTTCTTCCCTCGATCTTCCAGACTTCGCATGAGCGAATCATTCAGCGTCGATCTCGACGACCTAGATGAGGTCACAGCCCGCATCCGTGGATACCAGGACTATCTGACCGATGCACTCGCCGAACTACAGCAGAGAATCGGCGACCTCAACTCATCGTGGGAGGGTCTGGCAGCGGCGGCATTCGCCGAAGCGCACCGCGATTGGGGTACCGCAGTATCAGATATCGGCACCGCCTTGACCGATTTGGAGAAAGCCGCCAGATCCGCCCATGACAGTTACTCCGATGCCGCCGATACCAACACCCGAATGTTCCAGCGACGAGCATAATCGTCGAACACGACCGAAGAGTTGAACCATGACACCGATCAGGGTGGACCCGCAGATCTACTACGATGCGGCAAAATCCCTAGCCGCCGGATTGACGGAACTACAAAGGGGCGTTTCCGATGTCCTCAACCCACAGATGGCAAACACCGGGGGCATGGGGGGAAACGACCAGGTGTCGACCGCCTGGAATACCAAATATTACAGTATGGCAGAATCCTTCACTGACGCAGTTGTTGCATATGGTCGGGCGCTGCACACCGCGAGCAGGATGATGTACCTCGCTGGGTTCAACTGGCAAGTCTCCAACTACGACGCCGATGTCAACTCGCGGACAGGTGAACGGCCGGCGATGGACAATTCTCCATCCGACTCCGGGTGGACACGAGACAAGATTAAAATTCCCGACTCACTCCCGGAGCCCTTCACGACACCTAACCGGGGACTAATCAGTACGCCAGTCGAACTCCGAGACGAAATTCTCGCCGTCTTTCGCAGTGCAGGTACGGATGTTACAGACGCCGATACAGATGCACTTCAAAAATCAGCGGCTGCGTGGCGTGCTTTCGCCGAGCACTCCGCTTGCGTTGATGCGCCAGGAGAACTTCAACAATTGACGGACCATATAGGATCACTCCAAGCACCGGAAACACAAGATGCAGTAGAGATTCTGGACACTATCAAGGCCGGGATCGTCGGCATACGATCCGCCGCTTATGGATTTTCCTCCGGAGTTGCCGACTTTGCGAGCACCGTCACCGATTTCCGTTCAAAGTTGGCATCGACAACACCCGGGGCGTTCCCTGACACCTTGGACGGGATGTCGGTTGCCCCAGCCAGGGCCACCGTTTCTTCCGATGCAGTGAACATCATTTCGTCGGTTGACTTCGACGCTTCGGAGATCAAAAGCGCTGCGACTACACTCTCCAACTCGATCGCAGGACACCGCCTGTATGAACTCGGTCAACGACCCATATTTCCCGACACCGAACAGCTATCCAGTATCAAGGCTACCTTGGAGGAGATCGCGAACTCCCCTGTCGATGAAATAGCGAATCGCGGAAGCTGGAAGTCCGGAGCAATAAAGTGCACTCTCAATCCCGAGGGGCAACGCGATTACGGCAAAGCAAACGCCAACATGAAAGAATGGATCGACGACGCGGTGCGATACGGAAACGAGGCGGGCGTGGACCCTCGAGTAGTGCTGGCGATCGTGTATCAAGAAGGAGGAGACCGGGCCGAGAGCGCCCTCCAGGAGAGCGCGAGCTGGGGTTATGATGCTTTTCGATATATCACGACAAGGCCTCGCGAGATGACGGATGGCTATGGAAACTCTCTCGGGATAACCAATATGAAAGAGAAAACCTACAACAAAGTCCGAGAAAAGTATCCCGAAGAATTCGAAGGCAAGCAATGGGCTCTCATAGCGGACCATGACAAATGGCGAGTTCGGCAGTGCGGCCAAAGATTATATCAACCGATTGGACATCTCGCGCCAGATAGCCTCGGACATGATTGATGGTGCGTACACATGCAAGTAGGAAAAAGACGCAGTACCGGTAGGTGGTTCGCGCTCTTGTTGTTCGTTGTTGTGGCCGTCGCCGCGACGCCCTACTATTACGCTCGACCATCTCCTGGCCGTACGACTCTTCGACACGCCGAGGAAACGACGCTCGCTGGCTACGAACGTGTTCATTTCGACTCACTGTGCGGCAACACCGGGTGCTCGTATGAGGCATTTTACCTGGTAGATCCTGATGATGACTGGGTTCAGAAGATTTCTGGCCCCGGTTTGTCCATGAGTGGACGCTTCACCCTGAATGGCCCAGAACCATACAACTGGGGTGTTAGAGGGAATTACGGCGATGGTTGCGGCATGACCGCCCGACCGCTCGATCCGAGCTCGAAGGACACGACGAAATGGGATATCGACGCTGACAGCGAACGGAAGCTCCGCGCAGGGGGCGCCACTGCCGTAAGGCTGGGGTTCGTCTGCGGTGAAGGCTAGCTCATCACGTGACATCGGAAAAACGGCGCGAAGCAGGTGTCAGATCTGGTGCGTCCAGGCCGCGAAGAAGACCGCGCCCAGCGCCGCGAAGACCACCGCGACCGGCACCGGCCACCACGATCCGTCGCGACCGAGGACCGCTCTGGTCAGGTGCAGCTGGAGTCGTCCGAACAAGGCGACCAGCCCGAGGAACGCGGGCGCGATCAGCAGGCCGAGAACGGCGTGAACGGCCCACGCTCCGGCCAGTGTCGGTCCGCCCCAGGCATTCTCGTAGCCGCCGGAGCCCAGCGGATAGGCCAGTCCGCGTACCAGGACGAGCGCGCTGAGCAGCACGAGGAACCAGCAGAGCAGGCCGACGCCCGCCGAGAGCACCGAATGGATCAGGCAGCGCGGCAGCGACACATCGTGGGCGGTGACGGGTGCGCGCAGGAGTCGGCGCGGCACCCGCAACCGGGTGCGGACGCGGGCGAAGGCCAGCGGCAGCGCGAGCAGGGCGAAGGCGATCGAGCGCCTGACCCCGCCGCGCGCGCCGCTCACCGCAGTGACCCGGCCGCGGCCAGATCGTCGAAGAGCAATCGATCCACCGGCGGCACCAGATCGCGCTCGCCGAGTCCGAACCACGCCAGCGCCTCGATCTCACTGCTCGCGGTGAGCACACCACGGTAATCGGCGGTGTAGCAGGCCATCCGCACGAGCGTGTCGTGGCCATCGGCGACCGGGGCCTCATAGGTGCCGACGTGCACCGCGCTGTCGGCGGCGAGTTCGACGGTCAACTCCTCGGCGACCTCACGCACCAGCGTCTGCACATCGGTCTCCGTTCCTTCGCGTTTGCCACCCGGAATGAAGAAGGCGTCCTTGCCCCGGGGCCGGGCGCACAGGATGCGCCCGTTCTCGATCAGCACCCAGGCCACCGTGTCGATCAGCTGTCGCACCGAAGAGTCACCCACGGCCCGCAGCCTAGCGCGCGGTCAGTGACCCGGCAGCACGCAGACGGTGTCGAGGCCGAGCACCCGGTTGAGGCGCCCGAACGCCAGCCAGGACCCGATGCTCATGCTCAGCTCGACCACCTCGGCCTGCGAGTAGTGCTCGAACATCCGGCTCCAGAACTCGTCGTCGAGGCCGTGGTGATCGGTGGCGTAGCGTTCGGCGTATTCGGCGGCGAGGCGAGCGCGCTCGTCGAACACGTCGGTGGTACGCCAGTTCGTCACGGCGTCGGGGAATTCCGCCTCGACCTTCTGACCGTCACGCTCGGTGCGCCAGTCCTGACAGAACAGGCACCCGTTGATCTGGGCGATCCGCAGCCGCGCCGCCTCGAACTCGCGCAGGCCGAGAGTGGAGTGCTCGTAGACCGACAGCGAGAACGCCGCGGCGGCCACGCCGATGCCGGGCACCATCTCGCCCCACACGTAGCCGATCGGGTCCTTGCCCTCGGGAATGTCGATGATCATGGTTGTTTCCTTCCGAGTTTGCCGACCGCGGCACGCAGCGGGACATCGAGTGCGTCGTAGAGTCCGGGCTCGGCCTCGGTCAGCCAGTCGATGGCGTTGACCAATCGACCTACGGCCGTGGCGTTTCCGCCCGCGGAGCGGTTGCCGCCCTCGTCGGTGGACTCCACGCTCACCTCGATGTGCGGCCTGCCCTCGATGATCACCCGGTGCGCGCCGACACCGTCGGGCGGCGTCGGCCAGTCCGGCGCGCAGTCGGGGTGGATCCGGGTGACGTGCTCGATCACGATGCGCGGCTCACCGTCGACGATGCCCTGGACCTCGAAGCGCACCGCACCCTGCGTGCCGGCCTCGAACTCGCCCATCTGCACCGTCTGCACGGTCGCATCGAGTGCCCGCCGGTCCACGGTCTCGCGGATCTCGTCGAGTTCCACTTCGAGACCCTTGGCGATGAGGCGAATCTGCCCGCCCCACACCATGGTCGGCACCGAGGGCAGCAGCATCGGCGGTTGGTAGTCCATCGGCTGGCCCATGCCGACCAGGTACCGCACCGAGTCGGGCTGGTCGTAGGTGGAGTAGTCGAAGATCTCCTGGCAGCGGACCACGTCGATGGTGCCGCCGAGGCCGCTGATCAACAGCGGCAGCACATCGTTGCCCCAGCCGGGATCGACGCCGGAGACGAACAGCGATCCGCCACCCTCGGCGATGGCCTTGAGTACCGGATCGCGCATCTCGGCGGGGGCGTTGCTCGCGTCGTAGAGCGCGTAGATGGCCGGGGTGACGACGACGGCGCCGACGGCGATGGCACGCACGATGTCGGCGAGCGCCTCGTCGGGGCGGATCTCACCGGAGGCCGCGTAGACAACCGCGCGCGGACGGGTGGCCAGCAGCGCGTCGGTGTCGTCGGTGGCGGCCACGCCGAGGTCGATGTCGAGACCGGCGAGCGCGCCCGCGTCCCGACCTACCTTGTCGGGATTGTGGACCAGTACACCCGTCAGTTCCAGCGCCGGATGGGCAGCCACGGCACGGATGGCCGCACGGCCTACATTGCCGGTGCCCCAGACGATCGTGGGGATCATCGGCCGAGCCTAACAAGTGCTTGGTCAGGTGTCCGGAAATAGCCGAAATACCGTGGTGGATCAGCCCGCGCGCACGGTCAGACCGCTCGCACCGAGGGCCTCTGCCAGCCGATTCGCCGCTGCGGCCAGGTCGCGTTTCGGGAATCGTCCCGTCGCGAACATCGACACGACGACCTCGTCCTCGACGCGCTCCCAGGTGCCCGCGATCCGGCCGTCGACGAGGACGAGCGGGGAGATCCACCCGGCCGCGCGGCTCACCTTCGCCCGGTGTTCGGCGGGCAGCAGGGCGGTGTCGGCGGTGCCGGGTCCGAGGACGTACTGGTCGAACGGACCGAGCAGGTGGATCGCGCCGTCGAGGGTCGCCGCGGCGAGGTCGTCGGCGAACTCGGCCGGGAGCCAGCCCGGCCGGCCGTCGACGGAGACCTCGGTCAGCTCGTCACCCAGCGCCGCGAACCACCCGCGCACGACGGTCTTGCGCAGGCTGTTGCGGCTGAGCCAGGCGTCGAAGACCTCCGGCGCGGCCGGGCCGTAGGCGCCGAGGTAGGCGCGGATCAGCGTCGGCGCCGCCGCATCCGGTTCGGGAATGCCGGTCCAGCCGGGCACCACCTGCGCGGGCCCGGCGAAGGTGACCTTGGTGCCACGTACGGGTCCGTGGCACAGCGCGCCCTGCCAGGCCAGCGGCTTGAGCACCGCGCCCCAGCCCGAGCGCAGCTGCTCGGCCAGATGAGCGAAGCCGGGTTCGGCGAGGACCGCCTCGACCAGCTCGTCGCGGGTCAGCACCCGTTCGGCCAGGATCCCCGACACGACCTCCACCAGCGCGGACACCTGATCCGGCGTCGCGCCGAAGGTCTTCTGCCAGGACGGTTTCTCCCAGGTCCGGGCCGAGCCGATCAGCGACAGGGCCGCGGCGGCCTGCTCGGGCACCATCGCGTGCAGGGTGCCGCGCATCGCCCAGGTCTTCACCAGCGTGCCCGCCGTCAGCGCCTCGGACACCGCGTCGGCCGTCGCCTCCCGGCTGCGCACCGCGACAGCCGTTTCCGCGGCCGAGGCCACCTGGGCCTGCACGCCCGCGAGCCGATCCGCGATCGATACCACCCCGGCCGCGCTCGGCGCCGAGACGAACTGCCTGCCCAACCGCCAGGCGAAGACCTGGTCCCAGCCGACCTTCAGCACCGCACTCCCCTAGTTCTCCTCGCTGCGCCGCGTGGCCACCCGGCGCAGTGCCGCGCGCAGGCCCGCGAACTCGTCCGCGCTGATCCGGTCGACGAAGTGACTCAGCACCAGATCGGAGCGTCCGCCCACGCCGAGTGCCTCGTGCATGAGCCGGGCGCTGTGTTCCTCGCGGGTCACCGTCGGCCAGTAGCGATAGGCGCGCCCTTCGCGCTCCCTGGCCAGCCAGCCCTTGCGATGCAGATTGTCCATCGTCGACATGACCGTCGTGTAGGCGATCTCGCGTTCGGCGGCGAGCTCGTCGAACAGTTCGCGAACCGTGGTCGTGTCGACGTCGCGATCCCAGATCCGATCCATCAGCACCGCCTCGAGATCCCCGAACCCACGCACCGCCGACCGACTCCTCATCACCGCATACCAGACAAACCGGCTTCACAGTACCGCTCCGGCACCGGTGAGGGGCTACCGCGCGGCAACCTTCACCGGGGCCGGTTGCGCCACCCCACGGCGTCACGGATCATCGGCGGATGACCAGTGGAGCGCCGCCGACCCACGCGCCCGACGCGTTCGACACCTTCCGGCCGCTGCTGTTCACCATCGCCTACGAGATCCTGGGCAGTGCCGCCGACGCCGAGGATGTGTTGCAGGACAGCTATCTTCGCTGGCGCGAGGTCCCCCGGACCGAGGTGGAGCATCCACGCGCCTACCTGGTGCAGGTCGTGACGCGACAGTCGATCAACCACCTGCGGACCGTGCGCAGGCGCCGCGAGGACTATGTGGGCACCTGGCTGCCCGAACCGATCCGGACCACGCCCGAGGCCGGTCACGATGTGCTGCTGGCCGAGTCGGTGTCGATGGCCATGCTGCTGGTGCTGGAAACGCTCGGGCCGACCGAGCGGGCGGTGTTCGTGCTGTCGGAGGTGTTCGGGCACAGCCTCGTCGAGATCGCCGAGCTGATCGGCAAGTCCGATACCGCCGTGCGCCAGATCGCGCATCGCGCCCGCGCGCACGTCCGGTCGCGCCGGCAGCGCTTCCAGCCCGATTCCGAGACCAGTCGCGCGGTGATCGCCCGGTTCCTGCTGGCCGCGCGCACCGGCGATGTCGAAGCCCTGCTGGCGGTCCTGGCGCCGGATGTCGTCCAGATCTCCGACGGTGGTGGACGGGTCAGCGCGGCGCGGCGCCCGATCACCGGCGCCGAGCAGGTCGCCCGGTTCCTCGTCGGGCTCGTGCGGGGGCCGATGGCGGGGATGTCCGTCGAGTTCGGCACGTTCAACGCCGCACCCGCGGTGCTGGCCAGGGACGTCGACGGCCGGCTCGACTCCGTGCTGCTGGTCGAGGTGATCGACGACCTCGTGACCGGCCTGTACGCGATCCGCAATCCGGACAAGCTGGGTTCGGTCGACCTGGTTCGCCCACTGACGATCACCACGGAGTGAGCCACGTCACCGACCGTGCTGTCACGGTCGGCGGCGCAGCGGTGTCACCTGGTCGACCGGATCATTTCCACAGACCGAAAGGGCCGTCACCATGAAGGTCGTCATCGTGTGCAAGTCGGTGTCGCACGGCAACACCCAGCGAGTCGCCGAGGCCATGGCGGGTGTTCTCGACGCCCGCATCGTCACGCCGGACCAGGTCCGGCCCGGGGAACTCGCCGACTACGACCTGGTCGGCTTCGGGTCGGGGATCTACAACATGAACTTCCACCGCGATCTCCGGAAGTTCGTCGCCGCGCTGCCCGGGCAGCAGCGGGGCCGGGCGTTCGTGTTCTCCAGCAGCGGATTTCCGGAACCGCCGCTGCGCCGCTATGCCCACGACCTGGCGCGGCGGATCGAGGGCAAGGGCTTCGAGGTCGTCGACATCTTCGGGTGCCGCGGGTTCGACACCTGGCTGCCGCTGCGGGTCATCGGCGGCATCCGCAAGGGACATCCCGATGCCGCCGACCTCGCCGCGGCCCGCGCGTTCGCCGAGAAACTGCAGGCCAGGACCACGAGCACGTCCTGACGGCCCGTTCTCGTCGGACCCCGATGCGAACATGTGTTCGTGTCCGATTCCGCCGTCCCCCGTCGCCCGCGCATCCAGACCCGCGCCGAGGCCTCGATCCTGCACGCCGACCTGGATTCGTTCTACGCCTCGGTCGAACAGCGGGATCAGCCCTGGTTGCGGGGCAAGCCGGTGCTCGTCGGCGGCGGGGTCGTGCTCGCGGCGAGCTATGAGGCCAAGTCCTTCGGTATCCGCACCCCGATGAACGCGGGCCAGGCCCTGCGGTTGTGTCCACACGCGGTCGTCGTGCCGCCGCGCATGGCGGCCTACGCCGAGGCGAGCAAGGCGGTGTTCGCGGTCTTCCACGACACCACACCGGTGGTGGAGGGGATCTCGATCGACGAGGCGTTCCTCGATGTCGGCGGGCTGCGCCGGATCAGCGGGGAGCCGGTCGAGATCGCTCGCGCCCTGCGCGCCAGGGTGAGTGGCGAGGTCGGGCTGCCGATCTCGGTCGGGGTGGCGCGCAACAAGTTCCTGGCCAAGGTCGCCTCCGCGGTGGCCAAGCCCGACGGACTGCGGGTGGTGGAGCCCGGCCGCGAACTCGACTTCCTGCATCCGCTGCCGGTGGAACGATTATGGGGCGTCGGCGCGGTCACCGCCGCGACCCTGCACGCCAACGGCATCACCCGGGTCGGTCAGCTGGCCGAACTCGGCGAGACGCACCTGCGCGCGATCCTCGGCCCGGCCGCGGCCCGGCATCTGTTCGCGCTGTCGTGGGCGCGTGATCCGCGCCGGGTGGAGACGGGCAAGCGCCGCCGCTCGATCGGCGCCCAGCGCGCCCTCGGCCGCCACCCTCGCGAACCCGAGGAGATCGCCACCTACCTCGACGGCCTCACCGACCGCCTCGGCCGCCGCCTGCGCGCCGCGGACCGCGTGTGCCGCACGGTGATCCTGCGCCTGCGCTTCGACGACTTCACCCGCGCGACCCGCTCGCACACCCTGGTCGAGGCCACCGACGCCACCGCCGCGATCCGCCACGCGGCCCACCTCCTGCTCGACACCGCCCAACCCCTGATCACCGAACGCGGCATCACCCTGATCGGCCTGTCCCTGACCAACCTCGACGATGCCGACACCATGCAGCTCACCCTCCCCTTGGAACCCCGCGCCGAGAACACCCTCGACGCCACCCTCGACGACCTGCGCCGCCGCTTCGGCTCCGCCGCCGTCACCCGCGCGGCCCTGCTCAACCGCGGCGAGGGCCTGTCGGTGCCGCTCCTCCCGGATTGAGCGTTCCGCGTTGCCGCACCAGCGGCAGATACACCTCGTCGACGATCTCGACCAGCACGTCGTCCGGGGCGGTCGGCACCCCACGCACCACGAACTCGTTGCGCAGCAGCACGATCGCCACGGTCGAGACCCGAGGATGCAGACACTCCGGCGCCGCTTCACCCCGCGCCACCGCCCGGCCCAGCACGGTAAACCAGGTGGCCGCGGTGGCGTCCGCCGACTGATCGGGCAGCTGGGCCAGCAGTTCGGCGGCGCCACCCGCCGCGGCGAGCAGTTCGCGCAGAATCGCACCGAGCGCCGAACTCCAGTGCCGATTGGCCCTCCGCAGCAGCTCGAGCGCATCCGCACGCAGGTCGCCGGTATCGGGCGGCTCGACGGCGACAGCCAGCTGTCGATACGCGGCGATCCCGAGCGCGAGACGATTCGGCCAGCGCCGATAGAGGGCGTTCTTGTTCGTGCCCGCGCGCTGGGCGACCTTGTCCATGGTCAGCCCGGCGTAGCCACCGGCGGTGAGCTCCTCGGCCGCCGCGCGCAGGATCGCGTCTTCGAGTTCGGTGCCGCGTCGGCGTGTCCTACCGGGCTCGGACGTCATCGGATCCTCCGCTCTGGTCACTACTGCCACCAGATCGTACCTTTCGAAAACCGGCTTGTCGGGAGCTCAACTTCCATTTAAGGTACGTCTAGTACCTTATCAACTCCAGGGCAGGACAGCTCCCATGCGCGCTAAAGGCATCACCTACGACACCGGCTTTCTCCGCACCGGTGTCTCCTCCCGCGAATCCTTCGACCCGGCGGTGGTCCGGGAAGAGCTGCGAATCATTCGCGACGACCTGCACTGCACCGCCGTCCGTCTCGTCGGCGGCGATCCCGACCGGCTCGAGCTCGCCGCGGCCCACGCCGTCGACCTCGGCCTGGAGGTGTGGTTCTCGCCGTATCCACTCGAACTCACCACCGATGAGATGCGGGACCTGTTCGTGGACTGCGCCCGCCGGGCCGAGCGGCTGCGGCAGGGCGGCGCCGAGGTCGTCTTCGTCACCGGCGCGGAACTGAGCCTGATGACCATCGGATTCCTGCCCGGCGACGACCTCACCGAACGCGTCGCCGCACTGGCCGTCCCCGGTGCACTGCCGGATCTGATCGGCAAGGTCGCCACCCGGATCAACGACTTCTTCGCGACGGTGGTCCCGCTGGTACGCACGGAATTCGGCGGCCGGCTCACCTATGCCGCCGTCCCGCTGGAGCGGGTGGACTGGACGCCGTTCGACATCGTCTCGCTCGACCTCTACCGATCCGCCGAGATCGCCGACCAGTTCACCGACGGCATCCGCGATGTGGTCGCACAGGGAAAACCCGTCGCCATCACCGAATTCGGTTCCGCGAGCTTCCGCGGTGCGGGCGATGTCGGCGCCCGCGGGCTCGAGATCGTGGAGTACGACCCCAGCCCCGTGCGCCTGACCGGCGAGTACTTCCGCGACGAGGACGGCCAGGCCACTTACCTGCGCGAACTGCTGGAGATCTTCGACAATGCCGGCGTCGACAGCGCTTTCGTGTTCCTCTTCGCCCTCTACGACATGCCGTACCGCCCCGATGGCGACCCCACTGCCGACCTCGACCTGGCCAGCTACGGCATCGTGCGCGTCCTCGAAGACGGCCACGGCCACACCTACCCGGGCATGGCCTGGGAACCGAAGGTGGCGTTCGGCACGGTCGCCGACCACTACCGACTACGCGAAAGGGCCCGTGGCGTGGGATAGTCTGCGCACGAGCACCGAGGAGGAGCACCCGCATGCCCTACGCCGTCATCGGCTTTCTGACCCTGGCCCTGTGGGTGTACTGCCTGGTCGACATCGTCACCAGCCCCGAGGAGGGGATCCGGCACCTGCCCAAGATGGGCTGGGTGTTCGTCGTGGTGCTGGTACCGACCATCGGCGCGCTGCTGTGGCTGTTCGCGGGCAGGCCGGTCGAGGCCGGGCGCCCCGCCTCGACCACCCGGTTCAGCGAATACGACCGGCCGGGCCGTCGGGTGGCGACCAATCCCGATGACGACGAGGCCTTCCTGCGCGGCCTGCGCGAACGCGCGGAGCAGCAGCGGCGCGAGGCCCGCAGGCAGCAGGAACAGCGCGAGCAGGACGACGCCTGATCACACGAATCGTTTGGGGCGCTTGTCCATCAGGCGCAGGATCAGCGGTGTGAAGATCAGCTGCATGGCCAGTTCCATCTTCCCGCCCGGCACCACGATGCAGTTGGGTCGCGACATGAACGAGTCGTGCAGCATCGACAGCAGATACGGGAAGTCGATCACCTTCGGGTCGGCGAAGCGGATCACCACGAAGCTCTCGTCGGCGGTGGGCACGCTGCGCGCGGTGAAGGGATTCGAGGTGTCGACCGTCGGGACCCGCTGGAAATTCACATAGGTTCGCGAGAACTGCGGACAGATGTATTTCACGTAGTCCGGCATGCGACGCAGGATCGTATCGATCACCGCCTCACTGGAATATCCGCGATGGGTCTTGTCCCGGTACACCTTCTGGATCCACTCCAGATTGATGATCGGCACCACCCCCACCAGCAGATCGGTGTACCGGGCGACATTCACCGCATCGGTCACCGCGGCGCCGTGCAGCCCCTCGTAGAACAGCAGGTCGCTGCCGGGCGCGAGATCCTCCCAGGCGGTGAAGGTTCCGGCGGGCTGGCCGAAGGGTTTGGCCTCCTCGTCGTCGTGCAGATACCGGCGCACCTGCCCCACGCCGGACTCGCCGTACTCGCGGAACAGCGACTCGAGTTCGGGCAGCAGGTTCGCGTCCTCGCCGAAGTGCGAGAACGTCGTATCGCGCTGCTGTTCGGCCTCGGCCATCGCCAGTTTCATCTCCGTGCGGTCGTAGCGGTGGAACGAATCGCCCTCCACCACCACCGCGTTGATCCCCTCGCGCCGGAAGATCTCCTCGAAGGTCCGCGTGACGCTGGTCGTTCCGGCACCGGAGGATCCGGTGATCGCGACCACGGGATGCTTGACCGACATTTCGCCTCCTACTTGCGCTGGTCGTGCTTGGCGGGCCGCAGCAACGATCGGCTGCCGAACAGCGAACTGTCGAAGCTGGGGCCCGCGTCCGGCTCGCTGTGATAGCCCTCGACGCGCAGCACCTCGTTGCGGGAACCGAAGATGAACGGCACCCGCTGATGCACCTCGGCCGGGGGCACGAGCATCACCCGATCGTGCCCGGTGGTCGCCGCCCCACCGGCCTGCTCGACGATGAACGCGATCGGATTCGCGCCGTAGAGCAGCGAAACCCGCCCCGGCCGTGCCGGATTGCGGGTGTCGCGCGGATACAGGTACATCCCGCCCCTGGTCAGGATGTGGAAGGTGTCGGCCACCAGCGAGGCCACCCAGCGCATGTTGAAATCGCGCCCGCGCGGCCCGTCGACGCCTTCCAGACACTCGTGCACATAGCGGCGCACCGGCCGCTCCCAGAACCGCTCGTTGGCGGCGTTGATCGCGAAACCGGCGGTGTCGTCGGGAATCCGCATCCGCGGATGGGTCAGCACGAACGCGCCGATCTCGCGATCGAGGGTGAAGCCGTCGACGCCGCTACCGGTGGTGAGCACCAGCATGGTGGCCGGACCGTAGAGGGTGAATCCGGCGCACACCTGCCGCACGCCGGGTTGCAGGAAATCGGTGTCGGTGGGCTCGGCGGTGCCGTCGAGGACTTCCGGCGGGGCGCGCAGGATGCTGAAGATCGAACCGACGGGCAGGTTCACGTCGATATTGCTCGACCCGTCCAGCGCGTCGTAGGCCAGCAGATATTTCCCGCGTCGCTGCGTGCCGGGGATGGCGATGGCGCGTTGCTCGGACAGCAGCCCCGACAGGTGCCCGGTCCACTGCGTCTGGCCGACCATGATCTCGTCGGTGAGCGCGTCCAGGCGCCTGCTCACCGACAGCGGCTCGTCCTCGACCGGGCCGCGCGAGCCGATGATCGCCCCGCGCGTCACCTGGTTCGCGATGATCTTCGTCGCCGTGGCGACCACGTTGACCAGCGCGGAGAACTCGCCCGAGGAGCCGGGATGGCGGTGTTCCTCCTCGATCGTGTAGCGGGTGAGGGTCTTCAATCCGTCCGGCATGACGTCGCGCCCACCTCCTGGTCGAGGTCGTCGAACACGCTGCTGCCGTAGACATCTCGTTCGGTCAGCGTGATCAGATCGGTGCGCGAGAGCGGTCGGCCCGCCTCGACGAGCCGTTTGGCCTGGCGCAGCCGGCAGCGGTCGATCGCGTTGCGCACGCTGCGCGCGTTGGAGAAGCGCGGCCGGGTCATCCGCACCGTCAGGTACTCGTCGAACGCGGTGTGCGCGCCCTCGTCGAAGCGGAAGTTCTCCCCCGCCACCATCAATTCGGCGATGCCCATCAGTTCGTCGTGGGTGTAGTCGGCGAACTCCAGGTGATGGGCCACCCGCGAGGACAGTCCGGGATTGGCGGAGAAGAACCGGTCCATCCGGTCGGGATAGCCGGCGAAGATCACCACCAGGTTCGCGCGCTCGTTCTCCATCTCCTGCAGCAGGATCTCGATCACCTCCTGCCCGTAGTCGCGCTCGTTCTCGGGCCGGAACAGGTAGTAGGCCTCGTCGATGAACAGCACCCCGCCCGCGGCCTTGGCGATGGCCTCCTTGGTTTTGGGCGCGGTGTGGCCGATGAACTGGCCGACCAGATCGTCGCGGGTCACGGTGTGCACCTTGGGTTTCCGGATGTAGCCCAGGGCGTGCAGCATCTGCGCCATCCGCAGCGCCACCGTGGTCTTGCCGGTGCCGGGTCCGCCGGTGAAGCTCATGTGCATGGTGGGCCGCGACGAGGCCAGCCCGAACCGGCGCCGGGCCCGGTCGATCATCAGCAGCGCGGCGATCTCGCGGACCCGCACCTTCACATTCGCCAGGCCGATCAGTTCGGCGTCGAGCGCGGCCAGGGTCTCGGCCACGTCGTGTCCGGCCAGATCGAGGGACAGGTCAAGCAGCGCGTCCTCGCTCAACGGTTCCTCGGGCGCCGGGTCGCCCGACGGCGGCGACGGCCGGGCGTCGCTGACGCCCGGCCGTGCCAACCGGAATCCGTTGGCGGATCCCTCAGCCGCCATACCGCTGTCCCTGCGGACGTTCGGTGGCGTAGGACCGCACGCTGTAGATCTGGCGGCGATCCGGACCCTCGGCCCTGGTCAGTTCGAATCCGGGTTCCTCGACCGGGCGCTGGACCAGGAAGCTCAGTGCCGTGGTCTGTTTGGTGTAGGTCGCGTCGTAGGCGGTGACCCGCACGTAGTGCCGGGGGAAGGTCGCCCGGCAGGCGTTGATCTCGGCCAGCACCCCGTCGGGTTCGTCGAGGTCGAACAGCGGCAGGCCCCACATCTCCCAGTAGGTGTTGCGCGGGTGCGGATCGTCGGTGTATTCGATCGACACCGGCCAGTTGTTGAGCAGGGCATAGCGCACCTGGGCCGCGATCTCGTCGTCGGTGAGTTCGGCCAGGTACGAGAACGTCCCCTGTCGCAGATACATGATGATCCCCTACCGGCTCGGCGTCGGCACCGCGTCGGGTGCGTCGGTGGATGTGTAATCGAAGGTGACATCGCCCCAGGTCGAGAGCGCGACCTCGAGCGAACGGCAGGTCGAGGCGGCCGTGCGCAGGACATCCGGCCCCTCTTTGAGCAGGTCACGGCCCTCGTTGCGGGCCTTCACCACCGCTTCGAGCGCCACCCGGTTGGCCTCGGCGCCCGCGGCGATGCCGAGCGGGTGACCGATCGTGCCACCGCCGAACTGCAGGATCACGTCGTCGCCGAACAGGTCGAGCAGTTGATGCATCTGACCCGCGTGGATACCGCCGGAGGCCACCGGCATCACGCCGGGCAGGCTCGCCCATTCCTGATCGAAGAAGATGCCGTTGCCCAGATCGGCGGGAATCACGTTCTCGCGCAGGGTGTCGTAGAAGCCGCGGGTGGTCGCTGGATCGCCTTCCAATTTGCCCACCACGGTGCCCGCGTGCAGATGATCGACCCCGATCAGCCTGCACCACTTGGCCAGCACCCGGAAACTCACGCCGTGCGTCTTCTGCCGGGTGAACGTCGAGTGCCCGGCCCGGTGCAGGTGCAGCAGGACGCCGTTGCGCCGCGCCCACTTCGACATCGACTGCATCGCGGTGTAGCCGACGGTGAGGTCCATCATGATCACCACGGAACCGATTTCCTTGGCGAATTCGGCCCGCTCGTACATGTCCTCCATGGACGCGGCGGTCACATTGAGGTAGTGGCCCTTGATCTCGCCGGTCTCGGCCATCGCCCGGTTCACGCCCTCCATCGCGAACAGGTACCGGTCGCGCCAGCGCATGAACGGCTGGGAGTTGATGTTCTCGTCGTCCTTGGTGAAGTCGAGACCGCCCTTGCAGGCTTCGTAGATCACCCGGCCGTAATTGCGTGCCGACAAACCGAGTTTCGGTTTCACCGTCGCGCCCAGCAGCGGGCGACCGTATTTGTTGAGATATTCGCGTTCCATCACCGTGCCGTGCGGCGGGCCCTGGAAGGTCTTGACATAGGCCACCGGAATACGCATGTCCTCGAGCCGCAGGGCGAGCAGCGGTTTGAAACCGAAGACATTACCGATGATCGAGGAGGTGAGGTTGGTGATCGACCCCTCTTCGAAAAGATCGAGATCGTAGGCGATGTAGGCGAAGTACTCCCCCGGCCTGCCCGGTACCTCGTCGACCCGGTAACACTTGGCCTGGTACTTGGAGTGCGCGGTGAGCCGGTCGGTCCACACGACTGTCCATGTCGCGGTGGAGGATTCGCCCGCCACGGCCGCGGCGGCCTCGATCGGATCGACGCCCTGCTGCGGAGTCACCCGGAACACCGCGAGGACATCGGTATCCGACGGCACGTAGTCGGGTGCGTAATATCCCATCGACGCATACGACTGAACACCCGGATCCCAACGATCCCGTTCGGTTTCTTCCGTCATGGTTCCTCCTGTGGAATCCGGTGAACGCCTTGCGAATTCCAGGATGAGGGCCGCCGGGTCCGCAAACAATGTGAATGTTTCTGGGAACGCTCAACCGAAACGTTGAGTTTGCTACCGTCGGGTAATGGGCAGGGTGAGTGCGGGGCGGATGGAAACCTTCCTCGCCGTGGCCCGGGTGGGCAGTATTCGGGGTGCGGCGGCGCGGTTGCACGTCACCGAGGCGGCGGTGTCCGCGGCGGTGGGCCATGTCGAAAAGCAGTTGGGCGCCAAGCTGATCGCGCGATCCGGGCGCGGGATCGCGCTCACCGAGGCGGGCCGGGTCTACGCCGAATACTGTCGCGGGATCCTCGGTCTGATGAAGGAGGCGCACGCCGCGGTGCGCCAGGCCGACGCCGGCCGACTACGGATCGGGGTCGTCGCCACGGCGGGCGAATCGGTGGTGCTGCGACCGCTGGCCTCGTTCCGCCGCCGCTATCCCGCCGTGGAGTTGAGCCTGTCGATCCAGCCCCGCGACGTACTCTTCGCCGAATTGCAGCACCACGAAACCGATCTCGTCATCGCAGGCCGCCCACCGCACGACGCGAAGCTCGTCATCCAGGCCCGCCGCCCCAGCACCCTGATCGTCGTCGGCACCGGCTCGCCCGACCCCCACCGGACCACCTGGCTCCTGCGCGGCACCGGCTCGGGCACCCGCGAAGCCACCCTCGCCCTGCTCGACCGCCTCCAGATCGATCCACCCACCCTGACCCTGGGCTCCCACGGCGCCGTCATCGCCGCCGCCCGCGAGGGCCTCGGCGTCACCCTCATCCACTCCGACGCCGTCGGCGAACACCTCGAATCCGGCGCCCTGCACACCATCGACGTCCCCGGCACCCCCCTCGACCGAGCCTGGCACGCCGTCACCACCCCCGCCCCGACCCCCGCCACCCGCCTCTTCCTCGCCCACCTCATCGACCCCGCCGAAACCGGCCCCGACGCCTTCCACGCCGCCATCGGACCGTGAGCAACCCATCGACTTCGCCGCGGACCCTCACTGGTTCGACGGAAAGCGAGCCCGGAACGCCGCTCGGTTGACCGAGACCGGATTGCGATCCCACACCGCGAACACCACCCGCTCGAACGCCGCACCCCACCGATCCAGCGCGACACCGAAGGCATCGGCGACCTCGGCCGGGTCGTTCGCGAAGACCCCGCAGCCCCAGGCCCCCAGCACCAGGTCGCGCACCTCGTGCCGTGCGGCGGCCGCGAGCACTCGCTCCGCCCGCTGCGCCAGCACCTCGCGCACATCCACGGTCGCCGACCGGCGCGCCAGCTGTCCCGCGTTCGGCGCGGGCGAGGTCAGGAACGTCACCGGAAAGGGCGGGGCGAGCTCCCCGCGGCCGTCACGGATCACCGGCACATCAGGCGACACGACCACCCGGTGGCTGTATCGCAGATCCGAGGAATTCCGGTGTGCGGCATAATAATCCGTCGCCTCCACCAAGCAGGTGTACAGCAACGCAGTGCGACACAGATCCTCCTCCTGCGCCCGGGCACCGCGCAGATACCCACCACCGGGACTCCGCGCCGACGCAAAGTTGAGGACCCCCACACGCCCGCTCTCCCGGGAATCATGCAACCGCCGCGCCGCCTCGACACTGCCCTCCCCTGTCACCTGAACCACAGGCGCCCCGGCCCCGGGCACCCGCCCACCCACGATTTCACCCAGCTGCGCAGGCGAATACGACACCGTCCCCGCCTGCGCCGCCCGCACCTGTCCCCCGATCTCGACCGTCACACCGGCCCCGGTCCGATAGCTCCCCCGCGCAACGATCTGTTCGTTCACCACGGCCACCTGCTGCAATCTGTCGCTCACCCGCCCGACCGTAAACGACCGCTCCCCGCCACGCCAGATGTTTTTGTCATCTAGACAAGAACAGCCCCTGTGAGCGTCAGACGCGGCGCGATCGCTTCGCGCGGTGGACACGGACACTGAGGATTTCGGCCACGATCTCGGCGTCGGCGGTGGGGATCAGCAGGTTGGTCTCGCGCCGTCCGGTGTTGATCCGGACAGCTCGGTCACCGGTGGGATACCAGGCGTAGCCACCTGTGGAGATGAACCACGGCTCGCGGCGGTGCTCGTCGGTCAAGGTGATGGCGTGGACGGACGCGATCTCGGTGTAGAACACGGTATCGGCGGTCAGGTCACTGTTCGCGTTGCCATCGACATGCTGGAGCCGGACGCGATCGGGCATCGCGGTGAGGTCGACTCGGCGGGTGCGGCCACCACGGGCGAGCCCGGTGAGAGCCGAGTCCGTCACCCTGGCGAGCAGGACTTCCTGATCGATCGCACCGAAATCCGCGACGAGTGGCCGTTGCATCCGTCGGGTCGCGAAGGCCGCGGTGACTGCGGCCGCCAGTGGTAGCCCGGCACCGCCCAGTACGAGCAGGGGTACAGGGACCACTGCCGCCGCCGCACTCGACAGCTCGGACGGATCATCGGCGAGAGCGGTACTGGTGGCAAATCCCGTGGCGAGACCGGAAGTCACCGCCAAGAGGCCGAATCCCAACGCAGGCAGCATCCACCGGGACCAGTCCTGGATGCCGCGCCGACGCAGCCAGATCACACCGAGAACGGCAGGCACGGCAGCGCCGGTGGCACCCGCGAGACCGACTGCGAGAGCGCGCGCATCGGATGAATCTGCCGCAGGGGCAACGACGAGCGCGCATCCTGCGACAAGGACCGCGGGAATCAGGAGGAAGGCCACAGCGAGGATCGGTTTCGTCCGCACCCACCTCCGCTGTAGTTCCGGGTGCTCTCAGGACGAACGACACCCGGAACCACAGCGGGCAGCACACTCACCGACGATCCCCCCGTGCCCCTTACCGCACACCGCGCTCCAGCGCAGCGATTTCCATCCAACGTAGCGGACCGTCGATGGCGCTGTGCCGGCGGCGTAGGCGAAACGCGGGGCAATGTGCCGGAATGACGTTCTGCTGCGAATTCGGCGGCGAACCACCCGGAATTAAGTTTGGCCGGAACGTAATTCGTGCAATCGAATTCACCCCGCATTAGATTTGCGAACACCCCTTGACCGGGGACGATCGCGATCAGGGCGACGAAATGCTCGACCACCCGGAAGGGGAGCCATGTCTGTCACCGACGATGTCGTCACCGAGGCGGCGCCGAGGGAGTCCGGGGTCGCCCTCGCCACCGAGCATCCAGCGTATGTGGCTTTCGCCGAAGTGGTCGCCGAGATCATCGCGCCGCGGGCCGTCGAGGTCGATGTCACGGAGGTGCCGCGATCGCATGTCGAGGCGCTGCGCGAGGTGGGGTACTTCTCCTGGCCGGTGCCCGCCGAACACGGCGGGACCCCGGTTCCGGCCGAGGTGAAGAACGCCGCGGACAATCTGCTCTTCGGCGCCGACCCGTCGACCGCGCTGGCGCTGACCCAGCACGCCGGACCGATCGGGCAGATCCTGCGATCGCGCACCCCCGCGGGTCTGGCGCTGTTGCCCGCGCTGGCGGCGGGCGAGCGCATCGGGGGCGCCGGATTCGCCCAGATCAGGCACTGGCCGCACGGCCGCAGCACGATCGCGACCAAGGTCGAGGGCGGTTACCGCGTCGACGGCGTGGTGCGCTGGCTGTCGGGGTGGGGACTGGTCGACACCGCCTGGCTCGGCGCGGTCGACGAGCAGCACGGCACCTACGTGTTCGGGGTCGCCGACCTGACCGCGCCCGGGATCACCGCCACTGCGCTGGCGCTGGCCGCCGTCGCCGGGTCCCGCACGGTGACGCTGACGCTGTCGCGGTACTTCCTGCCCGAGGAATTCGTCACCGAGGTCGTCGACATCGAGGAGTGGAAGGCGCTCGACGGCACGATCCATCCCAACGCCCGCGGCACCGCCACTGCAGCACCGCAGGTGCCCTCCATCGGCGCGATCGGTCTGGCCCGCGCCGCCCTCACCGATGCCCTCGCGGCGTTCCCCGGCCACGAGCCGCTCCTGCGGCTGCGCACCGAACTCGAGACCGCGGCCGGCACCCCGCGCCCCGAGCCCTTCTGGCGCACCCAGCTCGACGACATCGCCGTGCGCGCCACCTCGGCCGCCCTCGTCGCGGGTGGCGGCGCCGGCCTGCTCACCGATCACATCGCCCAGGTCCGTGCCCGCGCCGCCCTGTTCCTCCAGGTCCGCGGCCTGTCCCCGCGGGTCCGCGACGCCCGTTTCGACCAGCTGGCGGGACAGGACACTCAGCGGCCACACCGGGACGCGGAGACAACGCAATTCGTTTGACCACGCCCACGGTTCCGAGTGTGGACGCTGTCGGTGACCGTGAGTACGGTCGTCGGTAAGGGCGGGACCGTCGTCGGCATGTGGGAAAACGAGATCTAGGGGTGGGGTATGGCAACTGAAGTGACGCTGTCGGGGGATGCGCTCGTACTGCCGGGTGGGGTGCGGGTGACGTTTGTGCGGACGCTGCGGCTGGCCGAGACCGGGACCTATCCGTTGCCGCCGGGGTTGGGGTCGTTTCCGTTGCGGCGGGTTGCCGATTTCGCCGATACCGTGCCCGAGGAGTGGCGCAGGCGTGGGGGCGTGATGCTGCCGGTGTATCAGCGGGAGGCGATGTGGTTGCGGTTCTCGGCGACGACGCCGGCCGCGCTGAAGGTCGCCGTGGGGAAGGTGTGCGCGGTGTCGGGGAAGCCGTGGAGTGACGTGCTCGGCAAGGAACCGCAGAACTATCTGGCGCTGCCGGATCAGCCGTGGCTGGATGGGATCAACTCCGGGGACGGGACGGTGCGCCAGTTCGTCGCGGTGCCACTCGGATTGGGCGCGACGGTCGAAGGTCAGGTGACCGGGTCCGAGCAATGGGGTGGGGTGCAGCTGGCCGTGCACGGACTCACCGAGGACGCCCGTGCGGCGTGGGACCGCGAGCAGGAAGCGCTGCGGCGCAGTCTGCGTCCCGCCGCCAACCCGGTCGGTTACGCCGTCCCCGAGGACGTTATCGCTGGTGCGCCGATGGCGGCCGGCGCACCACCGTGGGGTGCGCCCTCGGGTGCCGGGCCGTTCGCGTCGGTCGCGGGCGCTCCCCCGGCACCTGGCGCCGCTCCCACCGGCGCGGCCCGCAAGAGCCGGGGCAGCTCCACCGCCCGATCGATGGGCATGGGCGCGGGCGGCACCATGCGCCAGGAGATCTACGCCGACCGCCGCCCGATCGAGGACTACCACCGCGACGCCGACGGCCGCGTCTTCGTGCACCTCGCCTCGGCCGCCGAATGGCAGCAGATCACCGGCGAACCCGCACCACCCACGCCGATCACCGCGCAGGCCTACACCCAGCACGGCCTGCCCTGGTTCGACTATTACGCCGCCGACGCCGAGGACCTGCCGCCCTCGGACGAACTCGCCGCCGTGCGGCCCACCGGCGACTGGCTCGCCGACGAACAACCGAACCCACCCATCGACGACCCGCTCCCGGTGATCCCGTTGGGCCACAAGGCAATCAAGGACGGCGACTGGTAATCCCGCCGTGGGCACCCGCGTCCGGCCAGGCAGGGGTGCCCACCCGGGTCGCCGGTCGCGAACAGCCGACCGCAGCCCGCTGCACCATCGCGCGGTCCACCCATCAGAACACCGCGGTACTCGCGGCGCTCCCGGCATGCCGGACCATCCTGTCCCGCAGCGTAACCGGCTGATCGAGCGAACCTGCCACGGTGCGGACCCCCACGGACGTACGATCCGAACGTGGCCGAATCGAATGGTTCCACCCCGCTGCGTGTGCTGGTCTACAGCAACGATGCCGACACCAGGCAACAGGTGATCCTCGCGCTGGGCCGCAGGCCGCGCGCCGATCTCCCCGAACTCGACTTCTTCGAAGTGGCCACCGCGCCGGTGGTCATCGAGCAGATGGATGCCGGGGGGATCGATCTGGCGATCCTCGACGGCGAATCCGCGCCGACGGGTGGCCTCGGCATCGCCAAGCAACTCAAGGACGAGATCGAGCAGTGCCCGCCGGTGGTCGTGCTCACCGGCCGCCCCGACGACGCCTGGCTGGCCAACTGGTCACGCGCCGAGGCCGCTGTCTCGCACCCGATCGACCCCATGCAGCTCACCAACGCCGTGGCAGGCGTCCTGCTCGCCCGCTGATCGCGGCCACCCGAGCATCGTCCCGAACCCGCGGATAGTCCGCGTCACTTCCGCACGCCCATCACCACTGGTGACACCAGGGGTTGCTGTCGGCATGCCCGAGCACGATTACCCCCGTATCGCTCATGAATCGCGGTACCGATATCGATCAAATCCCGGCTCGGAAACGTGCGGCGGACCCCCGCGACGGCGGTAGTCTGTGCTCTAGCTCACACGAGCACGGGACTTCGCATAACGCTCCGTCATCGCTGCACCAGCCCTGCGCGAGCCCGGATTCGGCGGACAACGTTGTCGGCCCCGTCTCGCCAAGCTGCCGTCCGCGGCCGGGCCACACGGCTCGGCCTGCTCCAGCGAGGAGGGGAAGTGCAGTCGTGAATACCGAGGTGCCCGCACTCGTACTCGGCGCCATCGCCGCGGCGTTCGCGGTGTTCTCCGTCGCCATGGCGGCGCTGGTCGGCCCGAAGCGCTACAACCGGGCCAAACTCGAACCCTACGAATGCGGTATCGAACCGACCCCGCACGCCATCGCCGGAGGTCCGGGAAACGCAGGGGGGCAACGCTTTCCGGTCAAGTACTACCTGACGGCGATGCTGTTCATCATCTTCGACATCGAGATCGTGTTCCTCTACCCCTGGGCAGTGCATTTCGACGCGCTCGGTCTCTTCGGTTTCGCCGCGATGGCGCTGTTCATCGTCAATGTGTCGGTCGCCTACGCCTATGAATGGCGCCGCGGCGGCCTCAGCTGGGAATGAGTGGGAAATTATGGGTCTCGAAGAGAAACTGCCCAGCGGGTTCCTGCTGAGCACGGTCGAGGATTTCGCCGGCTACCTGCGTAAGGGCTCACTGTGGCCCGCCACGTTCGGCTTGGCCTGCTGCGCGATCGAGATGATGGCCACCGGCGCCGGACGATTCGACATCGCCCGCTTCGGCATGGAAGCCTTCCGCGCCTCCCCGCGCCAGGCCGATCTGATGATCGTGGCGGGCCGGGTGAGCCAGAAGATGGCCCCGGTGCTGCGTCAGGTCTACGACCAGATGACCGAGCCGAAATGGGTACTGGCCATGGGCGTCTGCGCGTCCTCGGGCGGGATGTTCAACAACTACGCCATCGTGCAGGGCGTCGACCACGTGGTCCCGGTCGACATCTACCTGCCCGGCTGCCCGCCGCGCCCGGAGATGCTGCTCAACGCCATCCTGGCGCTGCACGCGAAGATCGGCGAGATGCCGATGGGCGTCAACCGCGAGGAGGCGATCCGCGCCGCCGAGCAGGCCGCGCTCGCCAGCACGCCGACCATCCGGATGGAAGGCCTGCTGCGATGACCTTCGACTCTCCCGACAGCACCGATGACAGTGCGGGACAGGACATTCCGGAGGAGACTTCGGGCACTCCGCAGCCGTCGCGTCCGCCCGAGGACGAGCTGATCGGCACCCGCCGCGGCATGTTCGGTGTCAGCGGTACCGGCGACACCTCGGGTTACGGCGGTCTGGTCAAGCCGGTCGCGCTCCCCGGCGGCACCCCGCCGCCCTATGGCGGCTGGTTCGACGGGTTCGTCGGCGCCCTGCGCGCCGCGCTGATCCACCGGATCATCGCCTTCGACACCGTGATCGAGAAGATCGTCGTCTTCCGCGACGAACTCACCCTGCACGTGCGGCGCGAGCATCTCGTGGCGGTCGCGAGCGCCCTGCGCGACGAGAGCTCCCTGCGGTTCGAACTGTGCCTCGGGGTGAACGGCGTGCACTACCCCGACGACGAGGGCCGCGAACTGCACGCGGTCTATCACCTGATGTCGATCACGCACAGCCGCCGGATCCGGGTGGAAGTGTCCGCGCCCGATGCCGATCCGCACATCCCGTCGCTGTTCTCGGTGTATCCGACCACCGACTGGCACGAACGCGAGACCTACGACTTCTTCGGCATCGTCTTCGACGGTCACCCCTCCCTCACCCGCATCACCATGCCCGACGACTGGCGCGGGCACCCGCAACGCAAGGACTACCCGCTCGGCGGGATCCCGGTGGAGTACAAGGGCGCGCGGATACCGCCGCCCGACGAGCGGAGGACCTACAGCTGATGACCGACACCGATTTCCGCCGCGACGAGCCCCCCGTCGTCACCGTCGCAGGCCAGGACTGGGACCAGGTCAGCGAGGTGATCGAGGGTGCGGGTGAGGAACGCATCGTCGTCAACATGGGTCCGCAGCACCCGTCCACGCACGGTGTGCTGCGGCTGATCCTCGAGATCGAGGGCGAGACCGTCACCGAGGCCCGCTGCGGCATCGGCTATCTGCACACCGGCATCGAGAAGAACCTGGAGTTCCGCAACTGGACCCAGGGCGTCACCTTCGTGACCCGGATGGACTACCTCTCGCCCTTCTTCAACGAGACCGCGTACTGCCTCGGCGTGGAGAAACTGCTCGACATCACCGAGCAGATCCCCGAACGCGCCACCGTCATCCGGGTCCTCCTGATGGAGCTCAACCGCATCTCCTCGCATCTGGTGGCGCTGGCCACCGGCGGCATGGAGCTGGGCGCGCTCACCCCGATGCTGTTCGGTTTCCGGGAACGCGAACTCATCCTCGACGTGTTCGAGACCATCACCGGACTGCGGATGAACCACGCGTTCATCCGGCCCGGCGGTATCGCCCAGGATCTGCCCGAGGACGGCGTCACCAAGGTCAGGGAGCTCCTCGACATCCTGCCGGGCCGCCTACGCGACATGGAGAACCTGCTCAGCGCCAATCCGATCTGGAAGAAGCGCACCCAGGACATCGGCTATCTCGACCTCACCGGCTGTATGGCGCTCGGGATCACCGGCCCGGTCCTGCGCGCCACCGGGCTGCCGCTGGATCTGCGCAAGTCTGCGCCCTACTGCGGGTACGAGAACTACGAATTCGACGTGCCGACCACCACCGGCTGTGACTGTTACGGCCGCTATCTCATCCGGGTCGCCGAGATGGGCGAGTCGATCAAGATCGTCGAACAGTGCCTCGACCGGTTGCGGCCGGGCCCGGTGATGATCGACGACAAGAAGATCGCCTGGCCCGCCGATCTGGAACTGGGTCCCGACGGACTCGGCAACTCGCCCAAGCACATCGGCAAGATCATGGGCACCTCCATGGAATCGCTGATCCACCATTTCAAGCTCGTCACCGAAGGCATCCGGGTCCCCGCGGGGCAGGTCTACACGGCGGTGGAGTCCCCGCGCGGCGAGCTGGGCGTGCACATGGTCAGCGACGGCAGCACCCGCCCGTACCGGGTGCACTACCGCGACCCCTCGTTCACCAATCTGCAGGCGGTGGCCGCGATGTGCGAGGGCGGCATGGTCGCCGACGTCATCGCCTCCGTCGCCAGCATCGACCCCGTGATGGGCGGAGTGGACCGATGACGACCGAACAGCCCTCCAGCACAGCAATTCTGCTCAAACTCACCACCCGGCCCGAACCGTATCCGCCACACGTGCGCCAGCGGCTCGAGCTGGACGCGAAGGAGATCATCGCCCGCTACCCGCAGCCGCGCTCGTCCCTGCTGCCGCTGCTGCACCTGGTCCAGGCCGAGGAGGGCTACGTCACCGGCACCGGGATCGACTTCTGCGCCGAACATCTCGGCCTCACCGGGGCCGAGGTGACCGCCGTCGCCACCTTCTACTCGATGTACCGGCGCACCCCCACCGGCGACTACCACGTCGGGGTCTGCACGAACACGCTGTGCGCGGTACTCGGCGGCGACGCGATCTATGAAGCGCTGCAGCGACATCTGGGTGTCGGGCACGGCGAGACCACCCCCGACGGCGCGATCACCCTCGAGCACGTCGAGTGCAACGCCGCCTGCGATTACGCGCCGGTGATGATGGTGAACTGGGAGTTCTTCGACAACCAGACCCCGGAATCGGCCCGCGCGATCACCGACGCCCTGCGGGCCGGGCATCAGGTGCGCCCGAGCCGGGGCGCACCGCTGTGCACCTTCCGGGAGACCGCGCGCATCCTCGCGGGCTTCCCCGACGAGCGTCCCGGCGCCAACGAGGGCGCGCCCGGCGCGGCGACCCTGGCCGGCCTGCACACCGCCGAAAGCATTGCCGCCGAGGACGATTCCGCCGGACAGGGGGCATGATGACGACCCTCACTCCCGTTCTCAGTCAGCACTGGGACAGTCCGCGATCCTGGACCATCGACAGCTACCGCGCGAACGGCGGCTACGAGGGATTGCGCGTCGCCCTCGGCCTCGCCCCCGACGAAGTGATCCAGACGGTCAAGGACGCCGGTCTGCGCGGACGCGGCGGCGCGGGCTTCCCGACCGGGATGAAGTGGTCGTTCATTCCACAGGGCCCCGGTCCCGACGGCACGACGAAACCGCACTATCTCGTCGTCAACGCCGACGAGTCCGAACCCGGTACCTGCAAAGACATTCCGCTCATGCTGGCCACCCCGCACACCCTGATCGAAGGGGTGGTGATCGCGGCCTACGCGATCCGCGCGGCGACCGCGTTCATCTATGTGCGCGGTGAAGTGGTTCCGGTCCTGCGCAGGTTGCAGGCCGCCGTCGCCGACGCGTACGAGGCGGGCTTTCTGGGTCGCGACATCCTCGGTTCCGGATTCGATCTGGAACTGATCGTGCACGCGGGCGCGGGCGCCTACATCTGCGGCGAGGAGACCGCGCTGCTGGATTCCCTCGAGGGCAGGCGCGGCCAGCCCCGGTTGCGGCCACCGTTCCCCGCCGTGGCCGGGCTCTATGCCTGCCCGACGGTGGTCAACAATGTCGAATCCATTGCCAGCGTGCCGCTGATCCTGCGCAACGGCACCGACTGGTTCCGGTCGATGGGCAGCGAGAAGTCACCGGGATTCACCCTGTACTCGCTGTCGGGTCACGTCGCCCGGCCGGGCCAGTACGAGGCGCCGCTGGGCATCACCCTGCGGGAACTGCTCGGGTACGCCGGGGGCGTGCGGGCCGGGCACACGCTGAAGTTCTGGACGCCCGGCGGGTCGTCGACGCCGCTGTTCACCGCCGAGCACCTCGATGTCGCCCTCGACTATGAAGGCGTCGCCGCCGCGGGGTCGATGCTGGGCACCAAGGCATTGCAGATCTTCGACGACACCACCTGTGTGGTGCGCGCGGTCCTGCGCTGGACGGAGTTCTACGCCCACGAGTCCTGCGGCAAGTGCACGCCGTGCCGCGAGGGCACCTACTGGCTGGTTCAGCTGCTGCGCAGACTCGAAGCGGGGCAGGGCACCGAGGCCGACCTCGACAAACTCGCCGACATCGCCGACAACATCAACGGCAAATCGTTCTGCGCGCTCGGCGACGGCGCGGCCAGCCCGATCTTCTCCTCGCTGAAGTACTTCCGCGAGGAATACCTCGAGCATCAGCGCCGCGGCGGCTGCCCGTTCGACCCGGCCCGCGCCACGGTGTGGGCCTCGGCAGAGGAAGGGATCCGATGACAGCCATCGCGCCCGGCAACAGCAGGGACACAGTACCCGCCGATCTGGTGAGCGTCACCATCGACGACACCACCATCCAGGTGCCGGTCGGCACCCTGCTCATCCGCGCCGCCGAACTGATCGGCGTACAGATCCCCCGCTTCTGCGACCATCCGCTGCTCGACCCGGTCGGCGCGTGCCGACAGTGCCTCGTCGAGGTCGAGGGGCAGCGAAAGCCGGTCGCCTCCTGCACGATTCCGGTCACCGACGGGATGATCGTGCGCACCCAGCTCAGTTCCCCGGTGGCCGAGAAGGCGCAGCGCGGGGTGATGGAGCTGCTGCTGATCAACCATCCGCTGGACTGTCCGGTCTGCGACAAGGGCGGGGAATGCCCGCTGCAGAACCAGGCGATGTCGACCGGCAGCGCCGAGTCCCGCTTCGACGGGGAGAAGCGCACCTATCCGAAGCCGATCCCGCTGTCCACTGCGGTGCTGCTGGACCGGGAACGGTGTGTGCTGTGCGCGCGGTGCACCCGGTTCTCCCAGCAGGTGGCGGGCGATCCGTTCATCGAGTTGATGGATCGCGGTGCGCTGCAACAGGTCGGCACCGCCCAGGCCGAACCGCTCGACTCCTATTTCTCCGGCAACACCGTGCAGATCTGCCCGGTCGGCGCGCTCACCGGCACCTCCTACCGGTTCCGGGCCCGCCCCTTCGACCTGGTGTCCACGCCGAGCGTGTGCGAGCACTGCGCCTCGGGCTGCGCGCAACGCACCGACCATCGACGCGGGAAAGTGTTGCGCCGCTTGGCCGGTGACGATCCGCAGGTCAACGAGGAATGGAACTGCGACAAGGGCCGCTGGGCCTTCGCCTACGCCACCGAACGCGACCGCCTCACCACCCCGATGGTGCGCGGCTGGGACGGCGTCCTTGCCCCCGCGTCCTGGCCCGAGGCGCTCGCCGCCGCGGCCGCCGGTCTGCGGGCCGCGATCGGCAACGCCGGCGTGCTCGTCGGCGGCCGGGTCACCGAGGAAGACGCCTACGCCTACAGCAAGTTCGCCCGAATGGTGCTGGCCTCCAACGACATCGACTTCCGCAGCCGGGTCCACTCCGACGAAGAGGCCAGGTTCCTCGGTGCCCGCATCGCCGGGCACGGCGTCGAGGTCGACTTCGCCGGTCTCGAACGCGCCCCGATCGTCCTGCTGGCCGGGTTCGAGCCGGAGGAGGAATCGCCCATCGTCTACCTGCGGCTGCGCAAGGCCGCACGCACCAAGGGGCTGCGGGTGGTGTCGTTGGCGCCGTTCGCTTCCCGCGGGCTGGAACGGATGTCGGGCACGCTGTTGCAGACCCCGCCCGGCGGTGAGGCCGATGTGCTCGACGCGATCCGGGCCGATGCCTCGGATGCCGCCGTCGAGCTGCGCGCGCTGCTGCGGGCACCGGACGCGGTGATCATGGTCGGCGAGCGGCTCGCGGGCAGCGTGGGCGCGCTCTCGGCCGCGCTGCGCCTGTCCGACGCCACCGGCGCCCGGCTCGCCTGGGTCCCGCGGCGGGCGGGTGAGCGCGGCGCGCTCGAGGCGGGCGCACTGCCGGGTCTGCTGCCCGGCGGCAGGCCGGTGGTGGATCCCGCGGCGCGCCAACAGGTTCGGCATGTCTGGCAGTCCGACGAACTGCCCGTCACCCTCGGCCGCGACACCACCGCGATCCTGTCCGGCGCCGCCGGACTCGGCGCGCTGGTGATCGGCGGTGTCGACCCCGCCGATCTCCCCGATCCCGCCGCCGCGCTCGCCGCCATCGACGACGCCCGGTTCGTCGTCAGTATCGAACAGCGCCACAGCGCGGTCACCGAACGCGCCGACGTGGTGTTCCCGGTGGCCACCGTGATCGAGAAGTCCGGCACCTTCCGCACCTGGGAGGGCAGGCCACGCCCGTTCAGCCGCGCGCCGCTGGACACCACCCGCCGCGTCGCCGCCCCACTCGCCGACCTGCGGGTATTGCACTCACTGGCCGCCGAGATGGGTGTCCCGATCGGCCTGCCCGACGCCGCGGCCGCCCGTGCCGAACTCGACACACTCGGCGTCTGGAACGGCGCACCGGTCGACGCGCCGCAGCTGTCCGGTCAGACCCTGCCCGCCCCCGGCCCGGGCGACGCCGTGCTCGCGGGCTGGCGGATGCTGCTCGACGCGGGCCGCATGCAGGACGGCGAACCCCATCTCGCCGGGGTCGCCCGCCCGCCGGTGGCCCGCCTGTCCGCCGCCACCGCCGCCGAGATCGAGGCCTCCGAGGCCGATCACGTCATCGTCTACACCGACCGCGGCGAGATCACGGTGCCGCTGATGATCACCGACCTGCCCGACCGGGTGGTGTGGCTGCCGCTGCACTCCCCCGGCTCGACGGTCGCCGCCGAACTCGGGGTCACGCCCGGCGCCGTCGTGCGCCTGCGCCGCGCCGACGACAGGATGAAGGAACACCGTCATGAGTGATCGTGTGCTGTACGTCGCGGCCGAGGGCGGAACGGTCTTCGGCACCGACCCGATGTGGCTGGTGGTCGTCAAGGCACTCGGCGTTTTCATCTACCTGATGATGGTGCCGTTGATCGCGGTGTACGCCGAGCGCAAGGTCGTCGCCTGGATGCAGATGCGCGTCGGCCCCAACCGGATCGGCCCCAAGGGCATGTTCCAGTCGATCGCCGACGGCGTGAAGATGGCGCTCAAGGAAGACATCATCCCGGCGATCGTGGACAAGCCGATCTTCGTGCTCGCCCCGATCATCTCGGTGATCCCGGCGTTCATGGCGTTCGCGGTGATCCCGTTCGGGCCCGAGGTGTCGATCTTCGGGCACCAGACGGCACTGCAGCTCACCGACATGCCCGTCGCCGTGCTCTACATCCTCGCCATCACCTCCATCGGCGTCTACGGCATCGTGCTGGCCGGGTGGTCCTCCGGCTCGACCTATCCGCTGCTGGGCGGCCTGCGCTCGACCGCGCAGGTGATCTCCTACGAGATCGCCATGGCGCTCACCTTCGCCACCGTGTTCCTGCTCTCGGGCAGCATGGCCACCTCGCAGATCGTGGGCGCGCAGGACGGCACCTGGTACGTCTTCCTGCTGCTGCCCTCGTTCCTCATCTACTGCGTGGCGATGGTCGGCGAGACCAACCGCGCCCCGTTCGACCTGCCCGAGGCCGAGGGTGAGCTGGTCGGTGGCTTCCACACCGAGTACTCCTCGCTCAAGTTCGCGATGTTCATGCTGGCTGAGTACGTCAACATGGCGACGGTCTCGGCGCTGGCGACGACGCTGTTCCTCGGCGGCTGGCGGGCACCGTTCCCGATCAGCCTGTGGGAGGGCGCGAACTCCGGCTGGTGGCCGCTGCTGTGGTTCACCCTCAAGGTCTGGACGTTCCTGTTCGTCTTCGTCTGGCTGCGTGGCACCCTGCCCCGCCTGCGCTACGACCAGTTCATGAATCTGGGCTGGAAGCTGCTCATCCCGACCTCGCTGGTGTGGGTGATGATCGTGGCGGGCGCCCGGGTGCTCGACATCGAGGGCATCCCCGGCCAGACCCCGATCCTGGTCGGTGTCGGCCTGGTCATCACCGCCGCGATGATCGGCATGTTCCTGCGCGCCGGACGGTCGGAGGGACTGCCGCCACTGCCGGAGGAGCCCGCGACATCACCGGTGTTCCTCGGGTTCCCGGTGCCGCCGATGCCACCGCGGCCCGCGGGCGACAAGGCCGAGATCGGCCTGTTCGATCCGCTGGCCGGTTTCGCGGTCACCGCGGCCACGATGTTCAAGAAGCCCAACACCGAGTCCTATCCCGAGCAGAAGGTGCCGACCGCGCCGCGCTATCACGGCCGCCACCAGCTCAACCGCTACGACGACGGCCTGGAGAAGTGCATCGGGTGCGAGCTGTGCGCCTGGGCCTGCCCGGCCGACGCCATCTTCGTCGAGGGCGCCGACAACACCGAGGAGGAGCGTTTCTCCCCCGGTGAGCGGTACGGCCGGGTGTATCAGATCAACTACCTGCGCTGCATCGGCTGCGGTCTGTGCATCGAGGCGTGCCCCACCCGCGCGCTGACGATGACCAACGAGTACGAGATGACCGACGACAACCGCGCCGATCTGATCTACGAGAAGGACCAGCTGCTGGCCCCACTGCAGCCGGGCATGGCCGCCCCGCCGCACGCCATGGCGCCGGGCACCGACGACGCCGACTACTACCTGGGCCGCGTCGGGGCCGCCCCGTCGGAAGAGGTGCTGCGATGACCGCCCTGCTGGCCGCCGAGATAGCGAACACCGCCACCGGCGAGGCCGTGCTGTTCTGGGTACTCGCCCCGATCGCCGTCCTCGGCGCACTGGGCATGGTGGCGGCGGCCAAGGCCGTGCACTCGGCACTGTGCCTGGCCGCCACCATGATCGCGCTGGCCGTGTTCTACATCGCCCAGGGCGCGCTGTTCCTCGGCGTCGTGCAGATCGTGGTCTACACCGGCGCGGTGATGATGCTGTTCCTGTTCGTGCTGATGCTCGTCGGCGTGGATTCGCCCGAATCGCTGCGAGAGACGTTGCGCGGGCAGCGGATCGCCGCCGCGATCGTCGGGCTCGGCTTCGGGCTGCTGTTCATCGGCGGCATCGGCGCGGCCCTGCGCGACAGCGGAATCGCCTTCCCCGGAACCGGTTTCGGGGGCCGTGACGTGATCGCCGAACTCGCCGAACTGATCTTCCTGCGCTACGTGTGGGCCTTCGAACTCACCGGCGCGCTGCTGATCACCGCCACCATCGGCGCGATGGTGCTGGCCCATCGCGATCAGTTCACCCCCAAGCGCGGGCAGCGGGAGATGTCGCGTGATCGCTTCCGTACCGCGGGCGAACGCGCCACTCCCCTACCGACGCCCGGCGTCTACGCCCGCCACAACGCCGTGGACAGTCCCGCCCAACTCCCCGACGGCTCCTTCGCCGAACAGTCGGTGAGCACGATCCTGCGCCACCGCCGCAACCGCGCCCACACCGAAGCCGCGGTGCTCTCGGTCGGTCGAGGCGAGGACGACACTTCGACGGCCGACGAGGAAGGCAACCGGTGAACCCCGAGAACTACCTGTTCCTGTCCGCACTGCTGTTCACCATCGGCGCCGCGGGAGTCCTGTTGCGGCGCAACGCCATCGTGATGTTCATGTGCATCGAGCTGATGCTCAACGCGGTGAATCTGGCGTTCGTCACCTTCGCCCGGCTGCACAGCAATCTCGACGGTCAGGTCATCGCGTTCTTCACCATGGTGGTCGCCGCGGCCGAGGTCGTCGTCGGCCTGGCCATCATCATGACGATCTTCCGTGCCCGCCGCTCGACCTCGGTCGACGCCGCCAGTCTGCTGAAGTTCTGACATGGGTAGCGCAACGTTGTGGCTGCTGCCCGCCTTCCCGCTCGCCGGCGCGATCGTCCTGCTGCTGCTGGGTCGCCTCGCCGACCGCTGGGGACCGTATCTGGGCACGGCGGCCGCGGTGGGGGCCTTCGCCGTCGCCGTGGTCGCGTTCGTCGACATGCTCGGTCGTCCCGACGCCACCCGCGCCGTACACGAGGAACTGTTCCAGTGGGTCCCGGTCGACGGAATGGCGGTCGGGTTCGGCCTGCAGCTGGATCAGCTCTCGATCTGCTTCGCCCTGCTCATCACCGGCGTCGGCTCGCTGATCCACGTCTACTCGCTCGGCTACATGCGCGACGACCCGGACCGGCGCCGATTCTTCGGCTACCTCAACCTGTTCCTGGCCGCCATGCTCGTGCTGGTCCTGGCCGACAACTTCCTGGTGCTCTACCTGGGCTGGGAAGGCGTGGGCCTGGCGTCCTACCTGCTGATCGGGTTCTGGTACACCAAGCCCTCGGCGGCGACAGCGGCCAAGAAGGCGTTCATCGTCAACCGGGTCGGCGACATGGGCCTGGCCATCGCGATGATGACGATGTTCGCGGCCTTCGGCTCCTTCGACTTCCGCACGGTGTTCGCCGCGGCGCCCGGCGCCGACAACGGCACCCTCACCGCGATCGGGCTGCTGCTGTTGCTGGCCGCCTGCGGCAAGTCCGCGCAGGTGCCACTGCAGTCCTGGCTCGGTGACGCGATGGAGGGCCCGACCCCGGTCTCGGCCCTCATCCACGCCGCCACCATGGTCACCGCGGGCGTGTACCTGATCGCCCGCGCGAATCCGATCTACGACCTCGCCCCCAATGCCAGGGCCGCGGTGCTGGCCGTCGGCGCGGTGACGCTGCTGTTCGGCGCGATCATCGGCTGCGCCAAGGACGACATCAAGAAGGCGCTGGCGGCCTCGACCATGAGCCAGATCGGCTACATGATCCTGGCCGTCGGCCTCGGCCCGGCCGGGTACGTGGTGGCGATCATGCATCTGCTCACCCACGGCTTCTTCAAGGCGGGCCTGTTCCTCGGCGCGGGCTCGGTGATGCACGCGATGAACGACGAGACCGACATGCGCCGCTACGGCGGTCTGCGCACGCTCATGCCGATCACGTTCATCACCTTCGGTCTGGGCTATCTGGCCATCATCGGGGTGCCGCCGCTGTCCGGGTTCTTCTCCAAGGACAAGATCATCGAGGCGGCCTTCGACTACGGCGGCGCCACCGGAATCCTGCTCGGCGGGGTCACCCTCCTCGGCGCGGGCCTCACTGCCTTCTACATGACCCGCGTCATGCTGATGACCTTCTTCGGCGAGCGCCGCTGGAAACCCGACACCCATCCGCACGAGGCACCGGCGGTGATGACGGGACCGATGATCCTGCTGGCGTTCGGTTCGGTGTTCGCGGGCGGCCTCTTCGTCTGGGGTTCCTCGCTGCAGAACTGGCTCGCTCCCGTCGTCGGCTCCCATCACGGCGAGCCCGTGATTCCCCCCGTTGTGGTCACCGGGATGGCGTTGACCGCGGTCGTGATCGGTGTCGCCGTGGCCTACCGCAAGTACGCCGAGACCCGCGTTCCCGAGGTCGCGCCGGAGCAGGTGACCGTGCTGACCAAGGCCGCCCGCAAGGATCTCTACGGTGACGCGGTCAACGAGGGCGTGTTCGAACGTCCCGGCCGTCATCTCACCCGGGCGCTGGTGTTCCTCGACGCGCGCGGTGTCGACGGCGTCGTCAACGGGACGGCCGCCGGGATCGGCGGGCTCTCGGCCCGGATCCGGCGCGTGCAGACCGGTTTCGTGCGCTCCTACGCCCTGTCCATGTTCACCGGCGCGGCCCTGGTGGCCGCTGCCCTGCTGGCGGTGAGGTTCTGGTGAACTCGTTTCCCTGGCTGACGACACTGTGGCTGGCCCCCGCGATCGGGGCGGGCCTGGTGCTCGCCGTTCCCCCCGGCCGTCGAAACCTGGCCCGTGGCCTGGCTTTCGCGGTCTCGATCGGGGTGCTCGCGCTGGCCGTCTCGCTCACCCTCCGGTTCCAGCCCGGTGGCGAGCAGTATCAGTTCGTCGAAGCGCACGAATGGATTCCGGCGTTCGGCGTGGGCTACACCCTCGGCCTGGACGGCATCGCCACCGCGCTCGTCCTGCTCACGGCCGTGCTGATGCCGCTGCTGATCCTGGCGGGCTGGAACGACGACACCGCGACCGGCGACGGCCGCAAGACCACCCAGATCTACATGGCGTTGATGCTGCTGGTCGAGTCGATGGTGCTGATCTCGTTCCTGTCCCTCGACATCCTGCTGTTCTACATCTTCTTCGAAGCCATGCTCATCCCGATGTACTTCCTCATCGGCGGCTTCGGTTCCCGCACCGCCGATCTCGCCGTGCGCGCCCAGCGCTCGCGGGCGGCGGTGAAGTTCCTGCTGTACAACCTGTTCGGCGGCCTGATCATGCTCGCCGCGGTGATCGGGCTCTACGTGCTCACCGCGCAGGCGGGACTGGGCGAGGGCTCGGCGGGCACCTTCGACCTGCGGATCGTGGTCGCCGCGGCCAACAACGGCGAACTCGGCGGCAGCACCGCGGTGCTCAACGCGCTGTTCCTCGGATTCATGTTCGCCTTCGCGGTGAAGGCGCCGCTGTGGCCGCTGCACACCTGGCTGCCCGACGCGGCCGTCTCGGCCACCCCGTCGAGCGCGGTGCTGATGATGGCGGTGGTCGACAAGGTCGGCACCTTCGGCATGCTGCGCTACTGCCTGCTGCTGTTCCCGCTGGCCTCGGACACCTTCGCGCCGCTGGTGATCACCCTGGCCGTGATCGGCGTGCTCTACGGCGCGCTGCTCGCCATCGGCCAGACCGATGTGATGCGCCTGATCGCCTACACCTCGATCTCGCACTTCGGGTTCATCATCCTCGGCATCTTCGCCATGACCTCCCAGGCGCAGTCCGGTGCGGCGCTGTACATGGTCAATCACGGATTGTCCACGGCCGCACTGTTCCTCATCGCCGGGTTCCTGGTCTCGCGGCGCGGCACCAGGCTCATCGCCGACTTCGGCGGGGTGCAGAAGGTCGCGCCGGTACTGGCGGGCACGTTCTTCATCGCGGGCCTGGCCACCCTGTCGCTCCCGGGGCTCGCGCCGTTCGTCAGCGAATTCCTCGTCCTGGTCGGCACCTTCAGCAAGTACAAGGTCGCGGCGGTGTTCGCCACCTTCGCGCTGGTGCTGGCCGCGATCTACATCCTGTGGCTGTACCAGCGGTTGATGACCGGCCCGCTGAAGAAGGGCAACGAGCACCTGCGTGATCTGGTCCCCCGCGAACTCGCCGTGGTGGTGCCGCTGCTGGTCGCGCTGCTGGTACTCGGCCTGTACCCGAAACCGGTGCTCGACCTGGTTAATCCGGCAGTGGGACAGACTCTTTCGACGATCGGTAAGCAGGATCCCGCGCCGACCGTGCCCTCCCCCGATGCCGGTGCGGCCACCACACCCGCAGGCGGCCACAAATGAGGACGGACTCCGTGACCATCACCCAGCTCGCGGCCACGCTACCTGCACCGAGCATCGAATATCACCTGCTCGCACCGATGTTGATCGTGTTCGCGGTCGGCGTGGTCGGTGTGCTGGTCGAGGCCTTCGTCCCACGTCTGTACCGGTATCCGACGCACCTGGTGCTCGGGATTGCCGGTGTGCTCGGCGCGCTCGTGTCGGTCGTGCTGCTCGCCGGGTCCTCCGGGACCGCGGTGGCCGGTGCGGTCGCCGTCGACGGGGTCACGCTGTTCCTGCAGGGCACGATTCTGGTGGTCGCGCTGCTCGGACTGTTGTTGATCGCCGAGCGTGGCGCGGTGCCCCGGGCGCGTAGCGGTCCCGGTACGTGGAGCAGGGCCGCGGCGGTTCTCGACCGCGGGGTCGACGCGTTCACCCCGCAGGCCTCCGCGGTGCCGGGCAGCGCGCACGAACTGGCCGCGGTGCGGGCGGGCGGCTCGACCACCGAGGTGTTCCCGCTGACCATGATCGCGGTGGGCGGTCTGCTGCTGTTCCCCGCGTCGAACGACCTGCTGACGATGTTCGTCGCGCTCGAGGTGCTCTCGCTGCCGCTGTATCTGCTGTGCGGGCTGGCCCGGCGCAGGCGGTTGCTCTCCCAGGAGGCGGCGCTCAAGTACTTCCTGCTCGGTGCGTTCTCCTCGGCGTTCTTCCTCTACGGCGTCGCCCTGCTCTACGGACAGACCGGCACCGTCTCGCTGCCCGGCATCGGCGCGGCGCTCGCGGAACAGTCCGAGAACGCGACGCTGGCCCTGCTCGGGATCGGCATGCTCGCCGTCGGCCTGCTGTTCAAGATCGGCGCGGTGCCGTTCCAGGCGTGGGTTCCCGATGTGTACCAGGGTGCGCCGACCCCGATCACCGCGTTCATGGCGGCCGCGACCAAGATCGCGGCGGTCGGCGCGACCATGCGCGTGCTGATGGTGGGTGTCGGTCCGCTGCAGAATGATTGGCGTCCGGTACTGGCCGCGGTGGCCGTCGCGACGATGGTGGTGGGCGCGGTTCTGGCGATCACGCAGACCGACGTCAAGCGCATGCTGGCGTACTCCTCGATCGCGCACGCGGGCTTCCTGCTCGTCGGTGTGGTCGCGGCCGACAGTGCCGGGGTCGCGGCGGTCCTGTTCTATCTGCTCGCCTACGGGCTCGGCACGGTCGGCGCGTTCGCGGTGGTGAGCCTGGTGCGCGACGCCTCCGGCGACGAGGCGACCGCCCTGTCCCAGTGGGCGGGCCTCGGGCGCACGTCACCCTGGCTGGCCTCGGTGTTCGCGCTGCTGCTGCTGTCCTTCGCCGGCCTGCCACTCACCAGTGGTTTCGTCAGCAAGTTCGCGGTTTTCGCGGCGGCGTCGGGTGCGGGCTACACCTCGCTGGTGATCATCGGCGTGATCTGCAGCGCGATCGCCGCGTTCTTCTACGTCCGGGTGATCGTGCTGATGTTCTTCACCGATCCCCCAACCGACGCGCCCATCGTCACCGCACCTTTCGCCACCACGCTGGTGGTCGCGTTCACCGCGGGCGCCACACTCCTGCTCGGCCTGTTCCCCCAGCCGGTACTCGATCTGGCCGAACGCGCGGCCCTGTTCACCCGCTGACCGCTCGCGCCGCCGGTCCTGGGCGGAAAAGATCCGACCGTAGGCGGATCTGCGGGGTGGGCTCGGCGGGCTAGCGTGAGAACGGCAGCGTTGCCTGAGGTGGGGAGAAGACGGTGGACGGTACGACGATCGCGCGGCAGTGCTCGCTGTGTGAAGCGCATTGCGGGATCCTGGTGACAGTGGAGGACCTGCGGGTCACCCGGATCGAGGGCAATCCCGACGACGTGCTGTCGAAGGGTTACATCTGTCCGAAGGCGACCGCGATGGGCGGCCTGCACCACGACCCGGACCGGCTGCGGACGCCGGTGCGACGCGTCGGCGACAGCTTCGAGCCGATCGGCTGGGACGAGGCGTTCCGCGAGATCGGACAGCGCTTGCGGGCGGTACGCGCCGCGCACGGTCCCAGCGCCATCGGGATGTACATGGGGAACCCGGCCGCGCACAGTTCCTCGGTGATGTACGGGGCGCTGTTGCGCGCGGCGCTGCTGACCCGCAACTTCTTCACCGCATCCTCGATCGATCAGTTCCCGCAGGAATTCGTCGCCTGGCGGATGTTCGGTTCCAACGTGCTCATGCCGGTGACCGATATCGACCGCACCGACCGGCTGGTGGTGCTCGGCGCCAATCCCGCGGTGTCCAACGGCTCGATCACCACCATGCCCGGTGCGAAGCAGCGCATTCGGGAGGTGCGCAAGCGGGGTGGCACGGTCGTGGTGATCGATCCGCGCCGCACCGAAACCGCCCGGCTGGCCGACGAGCACGTGGCGGTGCGGCCCGGCGGGGACGTGTATCTGCTGCTGGGCATGTTGCACGTGCTGCTCACCGAGGGCCTGTCCGACGAGCGGGCAGTCCGCGCGCAGTGCGCGGGTCTCGACGAATTGCGCGAGCTGGTCCTCACCACGACGCCGCAGCGCATGGCGCCGCTGGCCGGGGTCGACGCCGAGACCATCGCGCGCCTGGCCAGGGACCACGCGGCCGCGCCGTCGGCGGTGCTCTACGCGCGCATCGGTGTGTGCCAGCAGGTGACCGGCACGCTCACGCACTGGCTGGTGAACACGATCAACGCGGTCACCGGCAATCTCGATCGCGCGGGCGGGCAGATGTTCGCCAGCCCGGTCGTCGATGCCGCCCGGTACGCGAAGTATCTGCCGATGGGGCACGGGGCGTGGACCGACCGATCCGGGGAGCACAAGTCCTTCCGCACCGAACTGCCGGTCGCGGTGCTGGCCGAGGACATCCTCACCCCCGGCCCCGGCCAGATCAGGGCGATGATCACCTACGCGGGCAATCCGGTGCTCTCCACTCCGCAGGCCGGGCGGCTCGACGACGCGCTGGCCTCGCTGGATTTCTATGTGGCCGTGGACATGTACGTCACCGAGACCACCCGGCACGCCGACATCATCCTGCCGCCGATCTCCTCGCTGGAACGGGAGGAACTGAGCCTGCTGTTCCCGATCTTCAGTGTCCGCAACAACGCCCGCTACGACGCCAGGGTCTTCGAGCCGCCCGCCGACGGGCTCGAGGACTGGCAGATCCTGGCGCGCCTGATCACCGAACTGGTGCCGCTGCCCGCCCGCCGGTTCACCGGACGCGCACTCACCGGCGTGTTCGAGCAGTTCAGTCCGATGCGATTGACGGCGGCCGCGGTCGCCACCGGCCCGTACGGCGTGCTGCGCCGCGGCCGGAAAGGGTTGACGCTGGGCAAGATTCGCGAGGCCGTGGGCGGCATCGACCTCGGGCCGCTGCGGCCGCGACTCCCCGAATTGATCGGCACCGCCGACCGCAAAGCGCACCTGGCGCCCACCGACTTCCTCGACGCGATCCGCGCCGTCATCGACGACCCGACCGCCGGACCCACCCCCGGCTATGATCTCCAGCTCATCGGCCGACGTCACCTGCGCAGCAACAACTCCTGGCTGCACAACATCCCGTCGATGGTGAAGGGCCGCGACCGCTGCACCGTCCTCATGCACCCCGACGACGCGGCCACCCGCGGCCTCACCGACGGCGACCGGGCAACGGTCGGTTCCGCGGTCGGGTCGATCGTGGTGCCCGTGGAGATCAGCGACGACATCCGCCCCGGCGTCGTCGCGATCCCGCACGGCTGGGGACACGCCGAACCCGGCGTCGGCTGGACCGTGGCGGCCGCGCAGCCGGGCGTCAACGTGAACCTGCTGCACGACCCCGCCCTCACCGACCCGCTCTCGGGCGCGTCCGCGGTGAACAACACGTGGGTGCGGGTGAGCCCCGCGCCGACCGAAACCTCGGACACGACAACACGATCCGAGGCCGTCACCGCGCCACGGTGACCGCCTACAGCACCGCCTGCGTCTGGGTGACCTTGGCGACGAGTTTGTCGGCGTCGTCGCGGATCTCGGTCTCCACCACGATGAAGCTGCGGCCCGCGTGCAGCGGGCGGGCAGTGGCCACCGCGTAGCCCGAGCGCACGGCCCGCAGGAAGTTCGTCTTGGATTCGACCGTGGTGGTGCCCTGTTTGCCCTCGGGCAGGTTCAGGAACGCGCAGACCGCGCCGGTCGCGTCGGCCAGCGACATCAGCACGCCGCCGTGCAGGGCTCCGCCCAGTGTGCACAGGCTCTCGTCCCACGCCAGTCTGCTACGGACCAGTTCCGGGCCGTGTTCGAGCACCTCGACACCGAGTTTCGCGGTGAACGGCATGGTCGTGTGAAACAGTTGCGTGCCCTCGGTATCGGTCATGAATCGAGCATGCCAGCCCCCTGTGACACGGGGCGACTACGGTGGGCGGCGTGGGGAGAACATTGCTCGAGGACGTCGCGACGCTGTCGATACCGCAGCGGATGCGGAAGCTGGCGCTGACGGCCCGACAACTGGCCGGGACACCGGAACTGGACCGGCTGCTCGCCCAGATCGCCGAGGACGGGCGATACGGCCGCCGGACCGCCATCTACCTGGCCATGATCAGCGGCGCGCCCGACTATCCGCGCTCGCACCTGGATTCGCCGGATCCGGCGACCGCGGGCTGGGCGCTGACGGCATCCATTCGGCTCGGCATCGAACCCGCGGCGGTCCTCGACCGCATACCGGTCGCCGCGCGCAGCACGCGACAGAGCGTCTACCGAGCGCTCGGTGCCGGTGGACACGCTCAGCTCGCCGACGCGCTGCTCCCGGTGGTGCGAGCGCGATTCGGGGACGGCGAGGCAGCGCGGGTGCTGCCCTCGTGTTCGGCGGCGGTGATCGCCGCGTGGCTGCCCGACCTCGCCTACGCGGTGCCGAGCTGGACAACCCTGTGCCGCAGGCAGATCGGTGTCGTCTTCGAGTTCGTGACGAGTCGCGCGCCGACCGCGAGCCGCGCCGAGTGGCGGGAACTGTGGTCGTGGCTGACCGCCCAGCCGCACGCGGCGGCCGAATTCGACGCGGACCGGCTGCTCGCCCTGGCCGCGGCCGCGGTCGAACAGGTCTCGATCGAGTCCTTGAACCCGGTGGTCGGCGCGCTGGCTCGACACGATCCACGCGCGGTGGCCCGCTTGATCCTGCACCCCAGCGGTCACGGACGGAACCTGGCGGGCAAGGCGTTGTGGCAGGCACTGCGCGCGCTGCCCGACGAGGAACTGCGCGAGCTCTATCTCGCCTGCCGAGGACAGGACAGACGCCGGTTCCTGCGCGTCTTCCCGCCGTCGCGCCGGGCCGCGCTCGCCGCCGCCGACCTGGTGCGCCCCGGGATCTCCCCGGCCGCCGTCGATGTCGGCGTGCTCGACGAACTGCCGGGCCCCGCGCGATACGCGCTGGCCCGCGAGCTGCTCGCCCGCCCGGGTGCCGAGGTACCCGAAGTGGCCGATCGGCTGACCGCGCGGCTGCCGTGGCCGGAAGCGAAACCGGCACTCGCCGTGTCGATCCGGCGTCCCACCGCCGACGAGCGTGCCGTCGCCTATCCGCTGCTGGTCACCGCGGCTGTCGGCAGCCGCGATCCGCGAGTCGTCACCGAGCTGCTCGGTCTGCTGGCCGGCGTGCGCAACGAACGGGATCCGGTGCGCAATCCGGTCCTGCGCGCGGTCGCCGCGATCCCGATGTCACTGTGGCGCACGGAGCACCTGCCCGGGCTCGAGCAGCTGACGAGCGACGCCTTGCAGGCCCGGGACCGCTCGTGGACGACCAGCAGCGCCGTCGTCACCCTCGCCCACACGCTGTTCGTGTGCGCGGGCCGGTCGGTCGAACCCGCCTTCACCGAGACCGCCCTGCGGATCTTCACCCACCTCACCGACCTGTCGCGCGCACCGTCGCTGTACGGGCTGCACCGTGACCTGCCGCCCGGCGCCGAACACCGCCTGTTCGCGGCGCTCGCTCCCCGGCTCGCCGCGGATGCCGCTCGTGATCGGTGGGACCTGTGCCTGAGTCTGGCCACCGGCCTCGAACACCGCGCCTACGACATCCCCGAGTTGCAACGGCTGCTCGTGCGCGCCTGCGCCGCGTCCTCGGACTCGACCGTCCGGCACGCGGTGGAGCTGGCACTGGCCGCGCCGGCGACCCGCGACGCCCACCTCGACGAACTCCTCGCCGAGGACCGCTCGCTCAGCACCCTGCCGTTGGTGCAGGAGCTGATCAGCCTCCGCCGGACCGACCTGCTCGACGGCCTGCTGGACACCAGAACGCCGGGCCGGTTCCAGTCGCCGGACGTGGTGTTCGTGCCGATGTTCCTCAGCGGGTTCGCGCGCTGGTCAGCACACCACCTCGACCGGTACGCCCGACTGCTCGACGACCATGCCCGTGGCCGGGAGACACCGGGGTACGAGCAGCTGACCGCGGTCCGCCAGCTCGGCAGGTTGCCGGGCAGTCTCGCCCGGCTGACGTGGTTCGCCGACAACGGTGAGTTCGTCGTCCGCGAAGCCGCGCTCACCGCGCTCGGCGGCAGCGACGAGCCCGAGCGGGCGATCACCGTCCTCAGCCGCCGGGTCGATGACGACCGGGCGCGCGTGGCGGTCGACGGCATCGCCCGGTGCGCCCGGTCCATCCCGCCGGAGCGGTTGTCGACCGTCCTTGCGCCACTGCTGAATTCGCGCAAGGTCACCGCGGTCAAGGAGGGCATCCGGGTGCTCGCCGCGCTCCACGCACCCGACGCGGTGCCGATCATCGGCGAGCTGGCCACCCGAACGGACGCGCATCGCGACGTCCGGCGAGCGGCCGTCTTCGCGACCCGGTATCTGCTCGAGCACGACGAGGCGTGGAGCCTGCTCGCCGAGGCCGCCGCCGACCCCGAAGTCGCGAGCGCGATCCTCGACATCGGCCCGGCCCTGCTGCCGATTCCACAGCGGCGGCGATTCGCGGCCCTGGTGCGTGATCTGGCCGCACAGCCCGACCCGCGCCTGGCGGGACCGGCGCTCGACGCACTGGCCAGGTGGCGGCGTTGGGCCGCCCCGGGTACCGATGAAGTGATTGTCGACCGGCTGACCGACCTCACCGTCGTCGGACTGTGGCGCAGTGCCGTGCGCGCCCTGTTGTCCGGGGTCGAGGCGGGCGCCGACCCCGCGGGACTGCTCAGCGCCGTGGACCGATTGCGCGGTGACGAGTTCGGCACGGTGGGCCGCGATCTTCCTGCGCAGCAACGTCTTTCCACTCTGCTGGCGCAGCTGACCGCCACTGTTCGCGATCACGACGAGGCCCTGTCTGTCGCCGTGCCCGTCGCCGCACTGCTCGCCGACGATCCCCTTCGCCACGAGCAGGTCATCGACCTCACCCTCGCCACCGTGCGCTGGCACGACTCCGCCGAGGCGGTCGCGGCGATCGACCGGGCGGCGCGGTACGCGACCGGGGCGCTGGTCACCCGGCCCGCACAGCAGCTCACCCAGCGGCTGACGCGCGATCTCGACACCGCAGCGCCCGACCCGTTGCACGCCACCGCCACGGAACTCACGGCCCGACCCACGGCGTCGACCGCCCTGGCCGCACTGACCCTCGTCACCCACGGCGGGCGAACGTTCGGCTGGACACCGCCCTGGACCGATCTCCTGATCAGCCTGCGCACCCACCCGGATGTCGATGTCCGTCGCAGCGCCTACACGGTGTTCACCACTGCGGAGTAGTACGTCGAAGACCTGGAGCCGCTGTCGTCAGTGCCGACGCTGCCGACGATCAGGTCCGTCGGTGCCGCGAACGCGCTCACCGCGTCCAGGAACGGGGTCGCGCCCCGCGCCCTGATCCCAGCTCCGCGATGGACCTCGGCAGCGAGTACCCCGTCAGCGCCGGTGTTCACCGCGCAGTAGTGCCCGGCGGCTGGGGTCAATGGCCACCACACGCCGACGATCATGTCGGTCAGGGTTGCGGTCGCATCCCTGACCGAGCTCGCTCCGCGATCGAACGCGGCGGCACGTGCCTCGGCGGCGCGCACAGTGTGCTCACCTGCCGCGGACCAGCACCCGGCGGCCAGGGTCAACGGCTCACCACGCCGACGCTGCCGACGATCAGGTCGGTCAGGGCCGCGGTCGCTTCCCCGGCCGAGCTCGCTCCGCGATGGAGTTCTGCGGCCAAGGTCTCGGCGGCGCCGAGGATGCCGACGCAGCGCAACCGCAAGGCGGCGGTGGGCAGGGTCGAGTAGGGCTGGAGGGCGTCGGCCATCCAGTCGCGGTAGGTGTCGAGCATGTCCTGTTGGATGCGCTGGACCTGCGGGTTGCCTTTGAGTGCGGCTGAGATCTCGTCGAATTCGGGGATGTCGGTGGCGCAGGCGAAGTAGGCGGCGCTCATGACGCGGGCGATGTCGTCGATGGTGGGCGCGGCGTCGTGGACCGCCTGGCGGGTGGCAAGGCGGTGGCGTTCGTCGAGGCGGCGGTACAGGGCCAGCAGGAGGTCGGGGCGGGTGCCGAAGTGGTCGTAGACGATCGGTCTGCTCACGCCCGCGGCCTCGGCGAGGGTGACCAGAGTCAGTCCGTCGGTGCCGTTTTCGCGCACCATCGCCAGCGCGGTGTCGAGCAGCTGTTCGCGGCGCGCGGCCTTCGACATCCTCGATCGGGGCGGCATCGTCCTCCCTTGCGTCATGGTCCCAGTTTAGCTACAAAGAGTAGGTTACAAAATGTAGCTTAGTGGCGTGAAGGGAAATCCCATGGCGAACGAGACATCCGTACTGATGTTGGGCGGCTCAGGGCAGGCGGGGACGGACACGGCGGCCCTGCTGCGCCGATGGCATCCGACACTGCCGTTGACGATCGCGGGCCGCGATCTCGACCGCGCGCAGCGGGTCGCCGACGACCTCGGCAACGCGACGGCCGTGTCGATCGACCTGACCCGACGCGACCTGGGACTCCCCGCCGACGCAGCCCACTCGGCCGTGATCACCACCCTCTGGGACAATCGCCTCAACGGGCTGCACTACGCACAGGATCACGGCGTGCCGTATCTCAGCATCTCCAGCGGACTGCTCGACATCGGCCCAGAGGTGGTCGCCGCAGCCCAACGGTCAAGTGCCGCACCAGTTCTGGTAGCCAGTCACTTCGTGGCCGGACTTGCCGTGCTGGCGATTCTGGACGCGGCGCGGGAGTTCGAACACATCGACACCATCGGCGTCGGGGCACTTCTGGACGAGACCGATACCGGCGGACCCGCGGGGATCGCCGATCTCGAACGGTGGTCGACGGTCACCGCCGCGGGCCTGATCCGCCGCGACGGCGTGTTCACCTGGCTCGCCGAAGCCGACGCCCAGGCACCGATATCCGCGATCGACGGAACCGTCTTCCCCGGTCAGAGCATTCCGATTCCGGACGTGCCCAGCGTGGCCCTGGCCACCGGCGCGCCGAATGTGCGCTTCGACTTCGCGGTCGGCGAGACCCCGAGCAGGCGGCGCGGCGAACCCGCCTCGATCGAGATCAGGATCGATCTCACCGGAACGGACTCGGCGGGCGAGCCCCTCAGCACGAGCCGCTACCTAGTCCACCCCGCCGGACAGCGGCCCCTGACCGCCCTCGGCATCGCACTGGGTGCCGAACGCCTGCTCGGTCTGCGCGGGAATCGGCCCGCGCCGGGCATCCACACCCCGGAGTCCCTGGTCGATCCCGCATACGCGGCCGAACGGATGGCCGAGGCCGGGACGCTCATCGTCCCGGCCTGACCGGGATCAGCGGAAGCGCAGGTTCGCGGTGGCGAGGCCGTAGATCTTGCGGCCGCCGGACTTGGCCACGATGGCGATCACCGCGGTGCGGGTCTCCGGGTCGAGGGACTTCACGCGCCCGGTGTACTCGACCTGCCCGCCGGTGCGCCCGACCACGGTGGGGGCCGACAGGCGCACGCCGTAGCGGGTGACCGCGCCGGGGTCGCCCGACCACGCGGACAGGAAACCGGCGCCGAGGCCCATGGTGAGCATGCCGTGGGCGATGATGTCGGGCAGGTCGGCCAGCTTCGCGATGCTCTCGTCCCAGTGGATCGGATTGCCGTCACCGGAGACGCCCGCGTAGTTGACCAGATCGCCGCGCGACAGTCGCGCGTCACGCAGCGGGAGCTCGTCACCGACGGTCAGCTCGTCGAACGACAGCGTCGTGCCGGGGACGCGCGCCGCGCCTTCGGCGGAGAGCTGGATCTCGCCTTCCGGGCGACGCGGCAGCTCGCCGGCCTCGGCCGGAGCCTCGTCGGCATCGCGACCACCGAACACCTTCACCCCGTGCACCATCACGTTCTCCACCGCGCGGGTGATCTCCGGGTCGATCCCGTCGTCCCCGGTGATGCCGACCACGGTGGTGTGCATGATGTGCACCGTCTCCCCCGTCTGGTCGGCGAAGGTGTTGGTGACGGTGATCAGGTCCTTGCCCGCGATCCGGCGCACCGAGGACAGCTCGACGTCGACCACGAGCCGGTCACCCGCCACGATCGGCTTGTGCTGCTCGAAGACCTGCTCGGTCTGCACGAACATGTCGTAGCCGACCACGACCGATTCGAACAGCGTGCGATTGGCCGCCATGGCCGGGATGGAAACGAAGGTCAGCGGGGCGACCAGGCCCGAGTAGCCGAGCGCGGCCGCGGCATCGGTGTCCCAGTGCGCGGGGTGGAAGTCCTGCACCGCGCGCGCGTACTCACGAACCTTCTCGCGGCCGACCTCGTAGACGTCCTCGACCCGGTAGTAGTGCCCTACCTTCGACGCGACATCGGGGGCATCGACAACGGAAGTCACTTTTGATCACCTTCGGTTCGGGGAACGGACACCCGGCAGGGTAGTCGACTCCCCGAGGCGACGCGCCAGATCTTCTTCGCGAAAACGCTTCCACTCTTAACTTGAATGAGTCATAATCTTGAATGTGTCAACTTCGGCGGATTTCGAACGGATGCTCCGTGAAGCCTCACTGCGCGTCACCGCACCGCGTCTCGCGGTGCTGACCGCCGTGCACGAGCATCCGCACGCCGATACCGACACCATTCTGAGCCGAGTCAGGGGAACCCTCGGCGCGGTGAGTCATCAGGCCGTCTACGACGTCCTGCGTGCGCTCACCGCCGCCGGACTGCTCCGGCGGATCCAGCCGATGGGCACCGTCGCTCGATACGAGAGCCGTGTCGGTGACAACCATCATCACCTGGTGTGCCGATCCTGTGGGCTGATCGTCGATGTCGACTGCGCTGTCGGCGAGGCGCCCTGTCTGACCGCCATGGACGACCACGGTTTCGTCGTCGACGAAGCCGAGGTCATCTACTGGGGCCACTGCCCGGACTGCTCGATGACACCACCTCCCTCCTGAAAGGATTCACCGTGCCCGAGGAACACCCACCTATCGCGGAAGCCAACACGGAACCCGGTGAGAATGGTTGCCCCGTCATCTCGCATCGTCCCTACGCGTCCGCGGACGCCAGGGGCAGCAACCGCGACTGGTGGCCGAACCAGATCAATCTGAACATCCTGCAGAAGAACCAGCCCGTCGCCAATCCCTACGGCGCGGACTTCGACTACGCGGCCGAGTTCGCCACCCTCGATCTCGCCGAGGTCAAGCGCGACATCGAGCAGATCATGACCACCTCCCAGCCCTGGTGGCCTGCCGATTTCGGGCACTACGGCCCGCTGTTCATCCGGATGGCCTGGCACTCGGCGGGCACCTACCGCGTCGGTGACGGTCGTGGCGGCGCGGGCGCCGGTCTGCAGCGGTTCGCACCGCTCAACAGCTGGCCCGACAATGCCAGCCTGGACAAGGCGCGCCGCCTGCTGTGGCCGGTGAAGAAGAAGTACGGCCGCAAGCTGTCGTGGGCCGACCTGCTGGTCTACACCGGCAATGTCGCGCTCGAGTCGATGGGCTTCGAGACCTTCGGCTTCGGCGGCGGCCGCGTGGACGGCTGGGAGCCCGAGGACGACGTGTACTGGGGTCCCGAGCGCACCTGGCTCGGCGACGAGCGCTACACCGGTGAGCGCAACCTCGAGCGCCCGCTGGCCGCGGTCCAGATGGGCCTGATCTATGTGAATCCCGAAGGCCCCAACGGCAATCCGGATCCGATCGCCGCCGCCATCGACATCCGCGAGACCTTCGCCCGGATGGCGATGAACGACGAGGAGACCGCCGCGCTGATCGTGGGCGGGCACACCTTCGGCAAGACCCACGGTGCCGGTCCGGCCGACATGGTCGGCCCCGAGCCCGAGGCCGCCCCGCTCGAGGAGCAGGGCCTGGGCTGGAAGAGCTCCTTCGGTACCGGCGTGGGCGCGGACGCGATCACCAGCGGCCTGGAGGGTATCTGGAACAGCACCCCGATCACCTGGGACAACAACTTCCTCGAGACCCTCTACGGCTACGAGTGGGAGCTCAGCAAGAGCCCCGCGGGCGCCCACCAGTGGATCCCGAAGGACGGCGCGGGTGCCGACACCGTGCCCGACCCGTTCGATCCGAACAAGAAGCGCACCCCGGTCATGCTCACCACCGACCTGTCGCTGCGCTTCGACCCGATCTACGAGCCGATCACCCGCCGCTGGCTGGAGAACCCGGCCGAGCTCGCCGACGCGTTCGCCCGCGCCTGGTACAAGCTCACCCACCGCGACATGGGGCCCGTCTCGCGCTATCTCGGTCCGCTCGTCCCGTCCGAGGAACTGCTGTGGCAGGACCCGGTCCCCGCGCGCACCGGAAAGCTGATCGACGACAACGACATCGCGGCGCTCAAGGGCCAGATCCAGGCCGCGGGCCTGACCGTCGCCCAGCTGGTGACGACGACGTGGGCGGCGACCTCGTCGTTCCGCGGCAGCGACAAGCGCGGCGGCGCCAACGGCGGCCGCATCCGCCTGCAGCCGCAGGCGGGCTGGGAGGTCAACCAGCCCGATGAGCTCGCACAGGTCGTGCGGGTGCTCGAGGGCATCCAGGACACCTTCAACGCGGCGGGCGGCGCCACGGTGTCCTTCGCCGATCTGGTCGTCCTGGCCGGCGCGGTCGGTGTCGAACAGGCCGCGCAGGCCGCCGGTGTCCCGGTGACGGTCCCGTTCACCCCGGGTCGCACCGATGCCACCCAGGAACAGACCGACATCGAGTCCTTCTCGGCGCTCGAGACCCCCGCCGACGGGTTCCGCAACTACCTCGCCAAGGACGCCCAGGTCCCGGCGGAGTACCTGCTCGTCGACAAGGCGAACCTGCTCACCCTGAGCGCGCCGGAGATGACCGTGCTGGTCGGCGGTCTGCGGGTGCTCGGCGCGAACTACCAGCAGTCCCCGCTGGGGGTGTTCACCGAGACGCCGGGCGCGCTGACGAACGACTACTTCGTCAACCTGCTCGACATGGGCACCGAGTGGGCGCCCTCGGCCGCCGACGACAACACCTACGAGGGCAAGGATCGCGCCACCGGGGCGGTCAAGTGGACCGGTAGCCGGGTCGACCTGGTGTTCGGGTCGAACTCCCAGCTGCGGGCGGTCGCCGAGGCCTACGCGACCGACGACGCGAAGGAGAAGTTCGTGCACGACTTCGTCGCCGCGTGGACCAAGGTGAGCAACCTGGACCGGTTCGACCTGTCCTGATCTCCCCTGCCGTGAAACGAAACACCCTGCGACTCGTCATGAGTCGCAGGGTGTTTCGCTGACCCCCCTCAGGGACAGCTCAGTCCTGGCCGGACTCCGCGAGCACGGCCAGCCGGTCCACCGAAGCCTGCAGCTTGTCGGCGGTGGTGGCCTTGGCGCGCACCTGGCGCAGCTCGTCGTGCAGTTCGGTCCAGTCGTAGGTGTGGGTCACCCGGGTGTGGGTGTCGTCGATCGGCTCGAGCTCCCAGCGCCACAGGTGTCCGGGCGGGGTCTTGTCGCGCTCGGAGGGGTTCCACGCGATGCGGCGGCCCTCTTCGAACTCGACGATGTGGTTGTCGCGGTCGGCGCCGTTGGTCAGGGTGGTGGTGAACACGTCACCGACGGCCTTGACCCGCTGGCCCGGAATCGCCTGCGCGAGATTGTCGTTGCCGTCCCAGCGCGGCTGCTGCGCGGGATCGGCGATCAGTTCGAAGATCGCGGCGGCACTCGCCGCGATGTCGCGGGAAGCGTGGACGATGCGGGGCGCGTCGATGGTTTCGGTCACCGGGCGATGAAACCAGCAGCTCACCCACCCCGGCAACCATTCCGCTCGAGCCCGCGACTAACTCGCGCGGTACACCGCGAAGACGGGGATCTCGCGGCTGGTCTTCTCGCGGTACTCGGCGAAGCCGGGCAGCAGTTCCGCCATCCGGTCGAACAGCGCGGTGCGCTCGGGATCGTCGACGAGTTCGGCCTTCGCGGTATAGGTTTCGCCCGGAACCTCCACGGTGAGCGCCGGATTCGCGACCAGATTGTGGTACCAGGCCGGATGCTTGTCGGCGCCGCCGTTGGAGGCGATCAGCACGATCCGGTCGCCGTCGGGCAGGAAAACCAGCGGGTTGGTGATCGCGCGCCCCGACTTCGCGCCGGTCGTGGTGATGATCACCATGTTGTCGCGGCCCTCGAACATGCCGCCGACCCGGCCACCGTTGGCCCGGAACTCGGCGATCACCTGGTCGTTGAATGCGCTCATCGTCGTCCTTTCGCAGTGGCGGTCTTCCTTCGCCAACGATCACCGCGCACCGAACATTCCATCCGGTAGGCAGCCCTTCCTCGGCATATGCGTCGCGATGGTGACGTCCGCTAACGTCCAGGGGTGCTAGGACATTCACATGCGGCCAGTGGCGCGCTGGCCTGGGCGGCCACCGCCGCGGCCATGCCGCTCACGGTCGCCGCCTTTCCCCTGTTCGACAGCGAGACAACGCGATTCGGCGTCGCCGAGCTCATCATGGGCACCCTGCTCACCGCGGGCGCCGCGCTGCTGCCGGACGCGGATCACCCCAACGGGACCATCTCGCACGTGCTCGGCCCGGTCAGTCATCACCTGTGCCGCTTGATCTCGCACCTGTCGGGCGGGCACCGCAAGGGCACCCACTCGCTGCTGTTCGTCGTCGTCGCGGTCGCGGCGACCTGGGCCGGGGAGCACTATCTCGGCCGGCCCTTCACCCTCGCGGTGGTGTTCTTCCTGCTGGCCCTCGCGATCCGCGCACTGCACCTGTGCCCGCCCGGCAAGAACGCCCGCAGCTACGGCACCGTGATCGTGCTGGCCTCGGCGGGCACCTTCGCCGTGCACCAGTGGATCGTCGACCGGCCTGCCTGGCTGCCGATCTGCGTGGGACTCGGCTGCCTGGCGCATCTGCTCGGCGACTGCCTCACCGACCGCGGCTGCCGCCTGTTCTGGCCGCTCCCGTTCCGGACCAGGCTGCCGGTGATCGAGCGAACCGGGAACAAGGTGGAGACCTGGGTGATCGCGCCGCTGTTCGTGCTCGGCGCGATGGCCGCGCTCTGGTACGCGATCACCCAGCAGCAGGTGGGCGCGAACCCGCCCGCCCCGATGGCGGGAGTGGCCTCGGCTCAACTCACCGGCGCACCGAACCACCTCGACAGCGCGGCCGACAGCTCCCGCTGATCGTCACCGGCCCAGGCGATGTGCCCGTCCGGTCGCAGCAGGACGGCGGGCACGTCCAGGTCCTCGCTCACGTCGACGACGTGGTCGACCCGATCGGCCCAGCCGGTCGCCGCGAGCAGACCGGTCTCATCGAGCAGGAGTCCGCGGCCCTTGCGCGTCAGCTCATAGAGGCGGCCCCGCTTCAGCATTACGTCGCGCAACCGGGTGCCGACCAGTTCGTGTCCGACACCGAAGTCGTAGCGGATCGCCGTCGCGGTGATCTTCTCGGTGAGATGGCGGTTCACCTCGTCGAAGTCCATGAGTTCGGCGAGCAGCGCGCGCACGGCCCGAGCTCCCGGATCCAGTACCATGAGCGACATCTGGGCGCGGGTGTTGACCAGGACATCGGCCGCCACCGGGTGCCGCTCGGCCTGGTAGCTGTCGAGCAGCGCCGCCGGGGCCCAGCCGTCGATCGCGGCGGCCAGCTTCCAACCCAGGTTGAAGGCGTCCTGGATGCCGAGGTTCAGGCCCTGACCGCCGGTCGGCGGGTGGATGTGGGCGGCATCGCCCGCCAGGAACACCCGCCCGACCCGGTACCGCTCGGCCTGGCGGGTCGCGTCACCGAACCGCGACAGCCAGCGCGGGGAGTGCACGCCGAAGTCCGTGCCGCCGACCGCGATCAGTTGCCGCTTCAGCTCGTCCAGGGTCGGCGCGACCGCGCGGTCCTCGGCCACCCCGGCGGCCGGCACGATGACGCGGTAGGCACCGCTCGCGAGGGGCATCGCGCCGAAGCGCAGGTGCGTCTTGCGGACCTCGGCCGTCACGGCGGCCAGCGTCTCCGGGGACGCGGTCAGTTCCACCTCGCCCAGCAGCGTCTCCACGGTGGCCGGCTCGCCGGGGAAGTCGACGCCGAGCAGCTTGCGCACGGTGCTGCGGCCGCCGTCGGCGCCGACGAGGTAGCGCGCACGCAACCGGGTGCCGTCGGCCAGGTCGACACGCACCTCGTCGTCGTCCTGGCTCAGCCCGGCCACCGCGGTGCCGCGCCGGATCTCGGCGCCGAGTTCGAGGGCGTGCTCGGTCAGCAGCCGATCGGTGACGGGCTGCGGGATGCCGAGCACGTAGCCGTGCGCGGTGTCGAGGGTGGGCGCGGATTTCGGAATGGCGGCGAAGAACCCGCCGACCGGGTGCTGCGTGCCCAGCGCGAGGAACTGTTCGAGCAGACCGCGCTGGTCCATGATCTCGATGCTGCGCGCGTGCAATCCCAGTGCGCGCACGACCTCGGTCGGCTCGGCCTCCTTCTCCAGCACCACCACCCGCACACCGTGCAACCGCAATTCGGCGGCGAGCATCAGGCCGGTGGGTCCGGCACCGGCGACGATCACATCAATCATGAGCAGACTCCACTGTTTCCGCAGGTACCAGGGTTCGGCCGATGATTGTGCGCCATCACCCGGGCCTTGCCGCAAGCCCCGGGGTGCGCTATATGTTGAAAGAGGCAAGGAGTTCGCGAACTCCTTGCCTTTGTTGTTACCGCCCTTCCTTCCCCAGCTTCGGTCGGCGTAGCCGACCACTTCCGGGTCTTAGCATCGCACCAACATGTGTTGATGCGCATATCGCGGTATCTGGATGGAATTCTGCATAGTGCGACCGGACCGCACGACTCAGCGCTGCACCGCCGCCCACTCACGGAGCGCGGCAACGAACTCCTCAGGGGCGTCGGATTCGACGTAGGTGCCCGCTCCCTCGACGACCACGGTCGTGTGGTCGGGGAAAGTCGCTTCCAGGCGCTCGCGCTCCTCGGGACGGAAGGCGATGTCGGCGTCGCCCCAGATGATCAGCGTCGGCAGGTGGGCGATGTCGGCCAGTCCGGCCTCGACCTCGGCGAAGAAGTCCCGGCTGGCGAGGACCCGGCCGGGAAACACGGCGGAGGCCTGGCGCCGCTCCGGGGTGTCCAGCGCCCGGCGGTAGTGGGCCATCTCGGCCGCGGTCACCTTCCGCCTGCGGTGGCACGCGGGCAGGAACCAGTTGACGAGGACGTTGAACCGCCGGACCAGGAACCGGAACGGCGGCCCGCCGATGACGCGCCCGAACCACTCGAAGTGGAAGACGCCATTCACCGGCCATGCCCAGGTGTTGGCGAGGACCAGCCGATCGAAGACATCCGGCCGCCGCTGCGTGACCGCGATCCCGATCATGCCGCCCCAGTCCTGCCCGACCAGCGTCACGCCGTCGAGGCCGAGGGCGTCGACGAACCCGGTGACGACGTCCGCGTGTTCCTCGGGCAGGTACCGGTAGCCGGGTTTCGGCGTCGACAGCCCGAAGCCCGGGTAGTCGAGGGCGATGCACCGGAAGTCGTCACGCAACGCGCGGATCACGTCGCGCCAGAGGAACGACCAGGTCGGATTGCCGTGCAGGAACAGGAGTGTGGGCCCCGATCCCTCGTCGACGTAATGCACGGTGTGCCCGTCGATGTCGACGAATCGACTCTCGAACGGGAACAGTTCCTCGTCGACCCAGCCGGGCCGCACGCTCTTGGTGGTATCGGCCATGGTGGCCCCCTTCGGGCTCGGCATCGGTATACTTGAGAATCTCACGTGCACTTGAGAAGTTCAAGCGATTGAAGGAAATGATGCGTAGCTACGGCCAGTACTGCGGGCTCGCCCGGTCCCTCGAAGTCGTCGGCGACCGGTGGAACCTGCTCATCGTCCGCGAGCTCCTCATCTCCCCCGCCCGCTACCGCGACCTGATCGACGGCCTGCCCGGCATCGCGACGAACATGCTCGCCGACCGGCTCCGCGACCTCGAGGCCGCGGGCGTGGTCGAGCGGCGGTTGGCCGACGAGGGCAACGCGGTCGAGTACGCCCTCACACCGTGGGGCGCCGAGTTGCGCGGGCCGATCGAAAGCCTGCTCCGCTGGTCCACCCCGCTGATGGTCCGCGGCCCCGAAGGCGACGCCTTCCGTCCCGAGTGGCTCGCCCTCGCCGTGCCCGCCCTGCTCGACACCCGGGTCGAGGTCCGCCCCTCGGCGACGGTCGGCCTCGACATCGGCGGCCCGCGATGGCAGCTGCACGCGACGCAATCCGGCTTCGAGGTCGGCCCGCACGATGGCCGCGCCCTCGACGCCACCGTCCGCGCCGAACCCCCCTGCATCCTCGGCCTCGCCGCCGGGGCCCTCACCCTCGGCGACGCCCGCGCCTTCGGACTGGTCGAGATCGACGGCGACGAGTCCGTCGTCCGCGCCGTCTTCGCCGCCTGACAGACCCGCTCCACCAGGTTCGGGGCGGCAGCACAATCAGGGGCCGCCCCCGTTGTGACGAGGCGAGAACTCGACCCGAGCTCACCAAATTTCAGTGCACAGTTGTACTCTCAAACTTGTGACCGAGCAGCTCCCCCAGTCCCAGGCCGAAGTACAGGCGCTCACGCGCCTGGCGGGCGACGAATTCGTCGGTGCGGTCGACGGGATCGCGGCCATCCACCGCGCCATTTCCGATCGGGTCTTCGCGGCGGTGCGGGTCGGCGTCGGCGCCGCCGCCGATCCGGTGAAGCTCGTGCACGACGCGATCACCGACGGCGTGTACGCGGTGGTCGGCGGGACCGGCTTCGTGGTGGGCGAGGTCGCGAGCGCGGTGCAGTTGCCCGGCGTCACCGCGCCCTCGCGCACCGTGTGGGGCGCGGGCGTTCTCGCCGCGATCCAGGGGCTCATCGGGGACACGCTCCAGGACGAGTCGCCGATCCTGGCCTCCCCCATGACCTTTCGGGTCGACGGCGCACCCGTGCCGCCCGAACAGCTCGCCGCCCATGTCGCCGTGCCGACCACCCGCTTGGTCGTACTGCTGCACGGACTCGTCGAGACCGAGCACGCCTGGCGCCTCGGCGGCCGCCCCACCTACGGCGAACGGCTCGAGGAAGAGCTCGGCTACACCCCGGTCTCGGTCCGCTTCAACTCCGGCCTGCACATCTCCGAGAACGGCGCCCAGCTGCGCGCCCTGCTGGCCCGGCTGGTCGCGAGCTGGCCGATGCCCGTCCACGAGATCTGCCTGATCGGCCACTCCATGGGCGGACTGGTCGCGCGCAGCGCCTGCCATCAGGCCGAGGACGCCGGCGACGAGTGGGTGCGCGCGGTCCGGCAGCTGGTGTGTCTGGGCTCCCCGCATCTGGGCGCGCCGCTCGAACAGCTCGTCCACCACGCCTCGGCCGTGCTCGATCTGCTGCCGGAGACCCGTCCGCTGAGCGGACTGTTGCGCAGGCGCAGCGCGGGCATCCGGGATCTGCGGCAGGGCTCGCTGGTCGACGAGGACTGGCGCGACCTCGATGTGAACGCCCTGCGGGCCCGCGCGGTGCGGGAGGTGCCGCTGATCACCGGTGCCGACCACTACTTCGTCACCGCGACGATCACCCGCAGCCCGAAGCACCCGCTCGGCGTGGTCATCGGCGACGGCATGGTGCTCACCGGCAGCGGATCGGGACGCGGGCGCACCCGGCGCATCGGATTCGACGCGGTCGACGGGCTGCACATCCCCGCCGCCAACCATTTCAGCCTGCTCAACCACGACGCCGTCTACGAGGCATTGCGCGGATGGTTGACGAGCGCACCCCGAAGAGCGGCCGCGGTGGATACCCTGTGGCCATGACTCTCGACCACGGCGACCCCGGCGACGCACCCGCCATCCCGCTGCCGACCGCTCCCCTGGCCAACGAGGCCAGCCCCTCGGCGGCCGAAGAGGCGCGAACGATCGCGGCGGCCACCAATATCGGCACCCTCGCGAGCCTCACCGCCGACGGCGCGCCGTGGGCCTCGTTCATCACCTACGGACTGCTCGACGGTGCCCCCGTGCTGACCGTGTCGAAGCTGGCCGAGCACGGCCGCAATCTGGCCGGTGATCCGCGCGCGAGCATCGCGATCGTGACACCCGACATCCCGGCCGATCCGCTGGCGGGCACCCGGATCACCCTGGCCGGCGTGGTGGAACGCCCGACCGGCGCCGAGGCCGAGGCGGCGCGGGCCGCCCACCTGGCCGCCGTGCCCGCGGCGCGGTACTACATCGACTACAGCGACTTCACGCTCTGGGTGCTGCGCGTGCAGCGGGTGCGCTGGGTCGGCGGGTACGGGCGCATGGATTCGGCCTCGGCCGCGGAATACCTGGCCGCGCAACCGGATCCGATTGTCCCGCAGGCCGCTCCCGGCATCACCCATCTCAATGCCGACCACGCCGAGGCGCTGCTGGCGATGGCCACGCACCTGGGCGGGTTCCCCGACGCCACCGCCGCGACCTGCGAGCGGGCCGACCGCTACGGGCTGCAATTGCGGGTCGAGACGCCGCGCGGAGTGGCCCGTACCAGGGTCGGCTACGCGCAGCCGCTCTCGGAGATCGGCGAATTGCGCGCGGCGACGGTCGAATTGGCGCGCCGGGCCCGCGCGACGGACTGATCGCGCGCCGCGATCGCGACGTGGTGTCCGCTGGAACCCTCAGTTCCAGAGGACCGCGACGAGCACGTTGACGATCGCGAGCCCACCGGCGGCGTCGGTCATCCAGTCGATCTGCTTGCCCCGCTTCGCATCGCCCCTGCCGATTTCGGCGAAGGCCGCCACGGCCACCGAGATGGCGAGCTTCACGGCCAGCTTGGTGGTGTCGGGCTCCTTGCCGAGCGACTCGACGCCCGAGGCGAGTCCGGCCAGGATCACCCCGGTGATCAGCTGGGCCCGCGCGCCCCACACCATCAGCTCCGACACCACCGGCCGGGCCGCGACATAGCCGCCGACGACCGCGGCCATGCCGAGCAGATGGGTGACAACCACCAGGTTGTAAACGAATTCCATGGGTGCCGAGGGTAGTTCACCGAAAACGGCCGGTACCCGAAGGCACCGGCCGTTTTCCGACGATCTCTTCCCGTGTCGGGACTACCGCGCCTGCTCGTCCAGCAGGTGCGATTCCTTGCGGACGCCGAAGGCGGTGATGATCTCCATGACACCGATGACGATCAGGAAGATGCCGACTACCCAGATGAGGGTGGCCATGGAGCCGATCGGCCACACGATCAGCACGACACCGGCGAGCGCGCTGATCAGGCCGTAGAACACCTGCCAGCCGCGCCCGGGCACGCTGTCCTCCGACAACGCCGAGAACAGGACCGCGATACCGCGGAACAGCCAGGCGATGCCGACGAACAGGCCGAGCAGCACGATCGAGGTGATGTCGTCGCGGAAGCAGAACACACCGATGATCAGCGACAGCACACCACTGATGAACGAGAGCACCCGGAAGCTGGTGCTGGGCAGATGGGTGAAGGCCGCGACGAGTTGGAAGATGCCGCTGACCACCATGTAGATGCCGAACAGCACGCCCGCCACGAGCAGTGACGGACCGGGCCACACGAGCACGATGATGCCGAGGACCACCGCGAGGAGGCCGGTCACCAGGATTGTTTGCCAGGTCTTCTTGGCAAGAGCCGCAATTGGGCTCTCCAGCACGGTATTTGTCGTCATGACGAGATGTTATGCCGATGCGCTCTGGTTTTCCCGATATTAGCTGGAGCCGTGATCGTGTCGCGATCAGTCCGCGTGCGGCGAATCGGCGGCCGGAGCCGCGCGGTGACAACCGCCACGCTTGCCGTTGCACGCACGTTTGGTCCGGTCTCGAGCCGGGTAGGAGAAGGGAGTGTCGGTTGTACTCGTGCTGCAAGCTCGGGGCCTCGGTGAACTCCTCGCCGCGGTCCCGGCTCTGCGTGCCCTGCGCCGGGCCGAACCGCAGAGCCGGATCGTGCTGGCGGCGCCGCATCGACTGGCCCAGATCGTCGACCTGATCTCCTCGGTGGACGAGATGGTCGCCATCGCCGATCCGGCCGCCCTGATCTGGGACCGCCCCGCGCCCGAGCTGGCGGTGAATCTGCACGGGCCCGACGGCGCGAGCGCGCGCGCCCTCGCCGATACCGGCGCGGCGCGCATCATCGGCCACCGCACGCCCGGACTGCCCAAGCTGGCCGGTCCCCGCTGGGATCCCGACGCGCACGTGGTCGACCGCTGGTGCAAGCTGCTCGAGTCCGAGGGCATCGCCGCCGATCGCCGCAATCTCGGCCTCGTCCCGCCGGTGGCCACGTTCAGCCGCCGCGATTGCGTGGTCGTGCACATCGGCGCGGGCGCGCCCGCGCGACGCTGGCCGCCGGAACGCTTCGCCGCCGTGGTGCGGCACCTGCTGGTACTGGGCCGTGACGTGGTGGTCACCGGCGATCCGTTCGAACGCGATATCGCGCGGCAGGTGGCAGCGCAGGCCGGACTGCCCGACGACCGGGTGCTCGCGGGCCGACAGAATCTCACCGACCTCGCGGCGACCGTCGCCGAGGCGGCACTGGTGATCAGCGGTGACACCGGCGTGGCCCATCTGGCGACGGCCTTCGGCACCCGCACGGTGGTGCTGTTCGGCCCGACGCCGCCGCGCCGGGGCGGACCGCCCGCTCACCTGCTCGGCAGGCACGCGGTGCTGTGGGCAGGCCAGGTGGGCGATCCCGAGGGCCGCGCCCCCGACCCCGGCCTGCTGCGGATCGGGGTGCCCGAGGTGGTCGCGGCGGTGGACGCGCAGCTGGACAAGCAGGACTGGGCCGAGTCGTCTCGGTCGCGCTATCGCCGGGTGGGCTGAGCGGGCGCATCGGGTCCGGCGGCGGCGCGCAGGGCGGCGGCATGGGCGGCCAGCGCACTGGGCCAGAACTGATCGAGATAGTCACGGGCGTCGTTGAGGCCGCGGGGGTCGAGCGAATACAGGTGACGGTTGCCGTCGCGGCGCATGCTCACCAGGTGGGCTTCCCGCAGTACGCGCAGATGCTGGGAGGCCGCGGAGCTGGTGATTCCGGTGGCGGCGGCGAGGTCGGCCACCGAGCGCGGACCCTGCGGCAGCGATTCGAAGATCGCGCGCCGAGTGGGGTCGGACAGTGCCGTGATGGCTCGGACTCCGTTAGCGTCCACTGAATCAGTGTCCTCGGGAATCGGTCGCTCGGCAATGATCTTGAGTCCTGGGCATTTCGCCCGGTCGCCCCGAGAATGTAAAGGATTCGTTAGAGTATCGTTATAGATCAACTGGGGTTATAGCGCTTCGTGATCGCAGCCACAGGATTCGCCGGGCAAGTCACGGTTTCGCTACGTTCGAGACATGTTCGTGACCAACCCGTTATCTGCTCGAGTCTCCGACGCCTTCGCTGGTCGTTGGGGAGGCGTTGTCGCGGGTGCGGTGGCTTTGTCCGCACTCGTGGGTACCTCCGTCGCCACCTTCAGTGAGCCCGGCCCCGTTCCCAACACCACCATCGCGGCGGACGCCACCGAGGCCATCGGCACCGGCCAGTCGCCCTACCGCTTCACCGCCTACACCCCCACCGAGGCCCAGGGCCCGCAGGGCGAGTCCCCGGCGTCGGCGCCCATCGCGTGGGAGGAGCACCGCGAGGCGGTGGCCCTCGAGCTGCCCGCGATGCCGTTCATCGCTCCGCCCCCGCCGCCGCGCCCGCAGACCGTTCGTCCGGTCAACGGCCGCCTGACCTCCTACTACGGCCCCCGCTGGGGCGCCGCGCACAACGGCATCGACTTCGGCGACCCGATCGGCGCGCCGGTCTTCGCCGTCACCGACGGTACCGTCATCGAGACCGGACCGGCCACCGGCTTCGGCCTGTGGGTCCGCGTCCAGCAGGACGACGGCACCATCGGCGTGTTCGGTCACGTCAACGAGATCCTGGTCCAGCCCGGCCAGCACGTGAACGCCGGTGACGTCATCGCCACCGTCGGCAACCGCGGCCAGTCGACCGGCCCCCACCTGCACTACGAGGTGCACGTGCCGGACGGCTCGCTCTACGGCGCCCCGATCGACCCGCACCCGTGGCTCGCCGCGCGCGGTATCGACGTCGGCGTCCCGCAGGACTGATCCTCACCAGCCACTGATCCCCACCCGACGGGCGATCAGGAATTCCCGAAGCCGCGCGACCGCGAGCGTCGACCCATGGTCTCCCGAGACCAGGCCGATCTCGCGGTCGCGTTCGCCATCGATGCGCACGACCACCAGGTCCGGCTGCGGCACCTCGGCGGCGGGCAGCAGGGCGACACCGAGTCCCAGCGCGACCAGCGCGCGCACGGTCTCGAACTCGGTGATCTCGAACAGCACCCGCGGGGCGAAACCGGCTGCGGCACACCAGCTGTCGAGGAGCGCGCGCAGCTGATAGCTGGGCGGGTTCGCGATGAATGTCTCCTCGGCCAGCTCCGCCAGATCGACGCGCGTGCGCCCGGCCAGCGGATGGGTGCGGGCCACGTGCAGCTCGATGCGCTGGCGGCCGAGCGCGACCGTCGGCAGGTCGGGCGGGGGCGGGATCATCACGGCCAGATCGAGGCGGCCCGCACGCACCTGGTCGGCCAGCTCCTCGCCGTGCGCCTGCACCAGGTGCAGACGGATCCGCGGTGCCCGCGTGTGGAACTGCGCCAGCAGCGCGGGGATGCTCACCGGGCCGAGGGTGAGCGGGAAGCCGAAGCGGACGAGTCCGCTCTCGGGGTCGGCATCGGCACGTACCCGGTGCACGGCGTCGTCGAGCGCGCGGACCAGCCCGCGCGTGCGTTCGTGGAGTTCGTGCCCCTGCGGGGTGAGCGCGACACCGCGCCCGATCGGCTGGAACAGCGCGACCCCCAGCGTCTGTTCCAGCGTCTTGATCCGGCGGCTGAGCGAGGACTGCGGCATGCCGAGACGCTCGGCCGCCCTGGTGAAGTGCCCCGTCTCGGCCGCCGCGTCGAAGGCGGCCAGCAGCGGGGCCAGCGCCTGGGCACCCACCTCCGCGTAATCATCCATATCCGGATCATATCCTCGGCGATTCCGTATTGGACGGATCACTCCCGTCGGCGTGACGATGGTTCCACCACGCTCACGGGAGGTTCTGACGATGCTCGACACAACCCGAACACCACGCGAATCCGATTGCCCCGACGACATTCTCGATGCGGTCCTGATCGGGGGCGGCATCATGTCGGCCACGCTCGGCGCCCTGCTGAGCACCTTGGCCCCGGACTGGTCCATCGCCCTGTTCGAACGACTCGGCGAACCCGCCGCGGAGAGCAGCCACCCCTGGAACAACGCGGGCACCGGCCACTCGGGGCTGTGCGAACTGAACTACATGCCCGATCCGGCCGACGGGACGAAGTCGGCCGGTATCGCTGAGCAGTTCGCGCTCTCGCGCCGGTTCTGGTCGGCACTGGCCCGGCGCGGCGACCTCGCCGGGACCGACACGTTCCTCACCCCGACACCGCATGTGACGGCGGTGTTCGGCGAGCGCGACATCGCCTACCTGCGCCGGCGGTATGCCACCCTGCGCGAACTCCCGGCATTCGCCGGAATGGAGTACACCGAGGACCGCGCGGTGATCGCGCAGTGGGCGCCGCTGCTGGTGCGCGGCCGGGCCGACAGCGAGGCAATGGCGGCGACCCGGCACCGAGGGGGCACCGATGTCGACTTCGGCGCGCTGACCAGGTCGCTGCTGGCGACGATGACCGCGGCGGGCAATGCGGTGCGCCTGCACCGGGAGATCACCGGGCTCAGCCGGGGCAGGGACGGTCTGTGGACCGTGCGCGGGCGTGACCTCGACAGCGGGCGGAAGTTCACGGTACGCACCCGTTTCGTGTTCGTCGGGGCGGGCGGGTACGCCCTGCGGATGTTGCAGCGGGCCGGGCTGCCCGAGGTCCGTGGCTACGGGGTGTTCCCACTGGGCGCCCAGTTCCTCCGCACCGACAACCCCGAGGTGGTCGCCGAGCACACCGCCAAGGTCTACAGCCAGGCGGCACTCGGCGCGCCGCCGATGTCGGTCCCGCACCTGGACCGTCGCGAGGTCGGCGGGGCGGCCGCGCTGCTGTTCGGGCCCTACGCCACCTTCAGCACCCGACTGCTGCGCCACGGCAGGCTCACCGATCTGTTCACCACGCTGCGCCCGCACAATCTCGTCCCCTTGCTCGCGGTCGGGGTGCGTAACCTCGATCTGGTGCGGTATCTGGTGACCGAACTGCTGGCGTCCCGGCGGCGCAAGTTCGCGCAGCTGCAGCGCTTCTACCCCACCGCCGATCCGGCCGACTGGACGCTGATCCAGGCCGGGCAGCGGGCTCAACTGGTGAAGCCGGCGGGTCGCTTCGGCGGCGTGCTCGAGTTCGGCACCGAATTGGTGACCGGCGCCGACGGGACCGTCGCCGGGCTGCTCGGCGCCTCCCCCGGCGCGTCGATCGCACCGTCGATCATGCGGGACCTGCTCGATCGCTGCTTCCCCGGGCGGCGCAACGAATGGGCGCCGCTGCTCGCCGAACTGCTCCCCGAGACCGGGGAGAGCACCCTTGACAGCAAATTGACGCCTTTGTAATTTACTAATAAGTAAATTACCGACAGGAGACACCGTGCTCGCGCGCATCGCCCAGTCCGTCATTCTCAGCCCGCCCGCGCTCCCCCGCGCGCTGGCCCGGCTCGTGCTCGGCGAGCGACACGAGATCGCGGGCAAGACGGTTCTGCTCACCGGTGCTTCCTCGGGTGTCGGCAAGGCGGCCGCCTTCGCACTCGGCCGGGCGGGCGCGAAACTGATCCTGGTCGCCCGCACCGCCGAACCGCTGGCCGAGGTACGTGACGCGATCCTGGCCGAGGGCGGCACCGCCGAGATGATCACCTGCGACCTGGCCGATCCCGACGACACCGACGCACTGGTCAAGACCGTGCTGGACCGGTTCGGCACCGTCGACGTGCTGGTGAACAACGCGGGCCGCTCCATCCGCAGGCGGGCCGCCGACGCCACCGACCGCTTCCACGACTACGAACGCACCATGGCGCTCAACTACTTCGGCGCCGCCCGGCTCACCATGGGTCTGCTGCCATCGATGCTCGACGCGGGCGCGGGCCACATCGTCAATGTCGCGACCTGGGGCGTGGCGGCGGGCTCGATGCCCAAGTTCACCGCCTACCACGCGTCCAAGGCCGCGCTCGGCGCGTTCGGGCGCAGCCTCGGCGCGGAGACCCGCGCGCGCGGTGTGCACGTCACCACCGTCGGATTCCCGCTGGTCCGCACCGAGATGATCGCGCCCACCGGCGACTACGACGAGGCGGCCGCGCTGACCGCCGAGCAGGCCGCGGACTGGATCCTGACCGCGATCCGGACCCGTCCGATCGAGCTCTACCCGCGCTATACCCGGGTACTGCAGGCGGTCGCCACCGTCTCACCCCGCGCGGTCGACGCCGTGATCTGGCGCCTGGGGATCTAAGGGTCGTCCCGCGACCGGACCAGGGGTCGACCCGGTCCCCTACCGGAGTACGGGGTTCGAACCGTTCCGCAGCGGGACGTGCTGGGGCGCACCGGATTTCTACTTTCGATGCATGGCGACGATCGACCTCTCCCACACCCTGTCCCGTTTCCGGCTGCCGGCCGTGACGCTGGGCGCGCGCACCGACCGCGCGCCGTGGCACGGCCCGCTCCTGGTGAACTCCGCGCTGATGGCCACGCTCGTCGTGGTGTCGATCGTCGGCATGCTGGTCGACGACCGGATGCTGCTCGGCGAATCCGTGTGGCTCAAACCCGCCAAGTTCGGCCTCGCCTTCGGCCTGTACGGGGTGACGCTGGCGTGGATCCTGCGGCTACCGCATCGCGGGCGGCGGGCCACCTGGTGGCTGGGCACGGTGTTCGCCGTGACCGGAGTCCTCGATGTCGGCTTCATCGCCCTGCAGGCCGCGCGCGGCACGTTCAGTCACTTCAACACCGCGACCGATCCGGTCAACCAGATCGGCCAGCAGGTGTTCACCTCCGGAGTGCCCGGCCTGTTCCTCGCGAATCTGGTGCTGGCGGTGATCATCTCGTGGCAGAAGCTGGCCGATCGCCCGACCAGGATCGCGCTGAAAGCGGGACTGTGGCTCGCGGTGGCGGGCATGATGCTCGGCTACCTGATGGGCTTCACCGGACCCCAGCTGGTGCGGCAGGCCGACGGCACCGTGGTCGGCCTCATGGCCGGACACACCGTGCGTCCCGATGCGCCCGCCGACGCGGCCCGCGACGGTGTCGGCGCCATGCCGATCACCCACTGGAGCACCAGCGGTGGCGACCTGCGCATCCCGCACTTCGTCGGCCTGCACGGCATCCAGGTGCTGTTGCTGCTCGCCGTGGTCCTGGTCGCGCTCGCCCCCCGCTACCGCTGGCTGCGCACCGAGACCACCCGTGCCGCCCTGCTCGTGGTCGCCGTCCTCGGCTACTTCGGCCTGCTCACCCTGGTGCTCTGGCAGGCCCTGCGTGGTCAGCCCCTCACCAGTCCTGACCTCGCGACGGCCGGGGCGGGCACCGCACTCGCCCTGCTGGTCGCGGGTGGCTTCACCGTCGTCTACCTGCGAGCGCGAGAAGCACTGTCGAACACCGAGACGCCGGCCGAAAACGGGCTCACGCCCACGTAATCCACGACCGTCGCCTGTTCCGGGGCCGTGCCGCGATCGAATCGCGGTGCGGCCCTTCGGCTGTCAGCGCAGCCGTTCGGCCTCACGGGCCAACTGCAGCAAGGTCTCACTCAATTGCGCCAGCTCATCGGGCGCGGCACCCTCCGCGACAGCGGTCGCCACGTCCTCGGCGGCACACCGGGCCGCGAACCACCGATCCGCCAGATCCGCGGCCTCCTGCGCCGAGAGCACCACCGCGTCCTCGGCGATCCCGGTCCCCTTGAGACTGGACCGGTGTTCGTAAGCACGTTGGCGGCACGACTGGCGGCAATAGCGGCGTCGGCGACCCGACTCGGAATCCACGATCTCCCGCCCGCACCACAGGCAGGACAGCAGGCGACTGCGCGACATGGTGCGAAACCCTATCGGCTCGGTGCCCGGCGCGGCGGCCAGGTCTCGCTCAGCGGGCACGGCGGCGCGTCCGGCAATTCGGTGCCCGATCGGCGGGTATGACGAAGCGACTACAATGGAACAGCTAAGACGTCCCGCGCGTTGTGAGTGGTAGGACAACGATCAGTTCGCGGCCCGCCTCGATCTGGACTGACCAGAGGGTGCGACGAAGGAGTACCCGACGGGAGGGAAGATCGAGGCCCCCAGGGCCGCGAACACGCGCGCGCCAGCGCGCCAACAAACACAGGGAGCACACATGGCAGATCGCGTTCTCCGAGGCAGTCGGCTCGGAGCGGTGAGCTACGAGACCGATCGCGACCACGACCTGGCCCCGCGCCGGATCGCCCGTTACCGCACCGACAACGGTGAGGAGTTCGACGTCCCGTTCGCCGATGACGCGGAGATCCCCCCGACCTGGCTGTGCCGCAACGGCCAGGAGGGTCAGCTCATGGAGGGCACCTCGGTGGAGACCAAGAAGGTCAAGCCGCCGCGTACCCACTGGGACATGCTGCTGGAGCGTCGCAGCAAGGAAGAGCTCGAGGAGCTGCTCAAGGAGCGCCTCGACCTGCTCAAGACCCGTCGCCGCGGGTAGCACAGAGAATCGATACGCCGAAGGCCGCTTCCCGATCGGGAAGCGGCCTTCGGCGTATCTGCGCCTAGTGGCTGGCGACCTTGCGGTACTGCAGCAGGGCGGCGGGCATGGCGATCGCGAGGATCACCAGCGAGCAGATGACGGCGTAGAGGATGCAGTTGTCGGCCGGCCAGCCGGTGGCGGGGGCGAAGCTCGGTGGTGAGTCGTTCTGGAAGAGCTTGCGCCCGGCGGCGGAGACGGCGGTGATCGGATTCCATTCGGCGATGGTGCGCAGCGGGCCGGGCAGGGTCTGGGCCGAGATGAACGCCGAGGAGATGAACGACAGCGGGAACATCCAGATCAGGCCCGCGCTCTGGGCCACCTCCACGGTCGGGGAGATCAGGCCGGTGAGGGCGCCGACCCAGGACATGGCGAAGGCGAACAGCAGAATGATCGCGAAGGCCAGCGCGGCGTCGGCGATACTGCCGTTGATCCGCCAGCCGACGATGTAGCCGCAGACGACCATCACGCCGAGACTGACGATGCTGACCACGAGATCCGACAACGTACGTCCCATCAGCACCGCCAACCGCGACATCGGCAGCGTGCGCATGCGGTCGATGATGCCCTTCTGCAGGTCACCGGCCAAGCCGACGGTGGTGAAGGCGGCGTTGAAGGCGACCGTCTGGGTGAAGATGCCCGCCAGCAGGAATTCGCGGTACTGGTCACCGCCCAGGGACGCGCCGAAGATGTAGGCGAACAGGAACACGAACATCAGCGGCTGCACGGTGGCGGTGACCAGCAGCGTCGGCACCCGCACGATGGTCAGCAGGTTGCGGTGGGCGACGATCGCGCTGTCGCGGACGAACCGGGCGCGCGGCTGCATCTGTTCGGGTGCGGCCGGTCGCGGCGAACTCGGCTGGATCGGCATTTCGCGGGTCTCGTAGTCGTCCGAGACGTCCGGGGCCACGCTCACGACAAGATCTCCTCTTGCACATCGTCGGTTTCCGGTTCGGCGGCCGGTTCGGCCGGGGTGCCGGTGAGGGAAAGGAACACGTCGTCGAGGGTCGGGCGCACGACGACCGCGTCGAGGACGCACACACCGGCGTCGTCGAGCCTGCGCAGCGCTTCGACCATGGTGCGCGAGCCGTTGCCCACCACCACCGACACCTCGTCGGAGCCGGGTTCGTGAATCGGTTCACCGACACCGACCTGCCCCAGCACCGAGACGGCGGGCCACGGGCTCTGTCCGGCGGCCAGGGTCACGGTGAGCCGGTCGCCGCCGATGGAGGTCTTGAGCTCGTCGGCCGAACCCCGGGCGATGACGGTGCCCTTGTCGATCACGGTGATCCGGTCGGCGAGCAGGTCGGCTTCCTCGAGGTACTGGGTGGTGAGCAGCACGGTGGTGCCGTCGTCGACGAGGTCGCCGATCACCTTCCACATGTCGAGGCGCCCGCGCGGGTCCAGGCCGGTGGTCGGTTCGTCGAGCACCACCACCGGCGGCTTGGCCACCAGCGAACCGGCCAGGTCGAGGCGCCGGGCCATGCCGCCGGAATAGGTTCCGGCCCGCCGGCCCGCCGCGTGGTCGAGGCCGAGCGCGCTGAGCAGCTGCTCCGCGCGGCTGACCGCCTGTTTGCGCGACATGCCGTACAGGCGCGCCACCATGCGCAGGTTCTCGAAGCCGGTGAGGTTCGCGTCGACGGCCGCGTACTGGCCCGACAACCCGATCCTGGTGCGCGCGGTGGCCGGGTCGGCCAGCACGTCGACCCCGGCGACGCGCACCGAGCCCGCGTCGGGCCGCAGCAGCGTCGTGACGATCCGCACGGTGGTGGTCTTGCCCGCGCCGTTGGGTCCCAGCAGGCCCAGAACGGTGCCCGCCGGGATCTCCAGGTCGATCTCTTTCAGCACGCGTACCTTGCCGTAACTCTTGGCGAGGCCGCGGACTTCTACCGCCAAACTCACGGACGCATCTCCTTCTGGCCACTGCCGCACACGGTGATCTCCGGGACGGCGTCGAGGTGGCGATGCAGCACGGGGCCGATCACCGCCAGCGACTCCGGGCTGGTCATCGCCGCGTGCCTGCAGGGCAGGTCGTGGTTGTGGATGTTGCCGGTGACGAACGGCTGCCAGGCCTCGGCGCACCGCGCCGGGTCGGCGACGTTGATCTCGTCCGCCGCGGCGGTGAAGAACAGCAGGTCACCGTCGAAGCGGCGCGGCCGGAACCGGTTGGCCATGACCGTGCCGTCGGCGTAGCCGGTGTAGAGGCTTTGCAGGTTCTCGACCGAGAGCGCGGCGAACGGACCCGGCTGTGCCCGCAGCAGATCGGCCGCTTCGTGCAGGTCGAGGTCGGCGGGCAGCGATGCACCGTCGACGAGGTCGGCGCCGAACTCGCCGAGGATGTCGGCGACGCTCGGCATCGCGGTGTCGAGCCAGCGATCGCCGAGCTGGTAGCTGTCCAGCATGGCCAGCAGCGCGACGTCCTCGCCCAGTTCCTGCAGCTGCACCGCCACCTCCTGCGCGATGAGGCCGCCGAGCGACCAGCCGAGCAGATGGTAGGGACCGTGCGGCTGGATCGACCGGATGTGGGCCACGTAGTGCCCGGCGGCCTCGGGGATCGAGGTGAACCCGTCGTCGCCGGAGACGTGCGGCGCCTGCAGGCCGTAGACCGGGCGCTGGGGCGCGAGGTGGGCGAGCAGACCCGCGTAGCACCAGGCCAGACCGATGGCGGGGTGCACGCAGAACAGCGGTGTGTCGTGCGGGCCGGTGGACGGCCGGATCGGCAGGACCGGACCGGTCACCGCGGCGATGGCCGCGGCCGGGTCGGCACCGTCGAGGCGGGCGGCGATGCCGGACGGGGTGGCATCGCCGAACATCAGCTGGACCGGCATCTCGTAGCCCTGCTCCCGCAGCGCCGCGACGACCTTGGTCGCGAGCAGAGAGTTGCCGCCGAGTTCGAAGAATCCGTCGTCGGCACCGACTCGCTCGACGCCGAGCACGTCGGCGAAGGCCGCGCACAGGGCCACCTCGGCGGGGGTCACCGGCGCGCGGTAGCCCTCCGACGCGGTGAACACCGGCTCGGGCAGCCGGGCCCGGTCCAGCTTGCCGACCGGGCTGAGCGGCACCTCGTCGAGCAGCATGACCGCCTGCGGGACCATGTAGTTCGGCACGTGCGCGCCGACGTGTTCGAGCAGTTCGGGCACCGTCGGCGCCGTGCCCGCCCGCGTCTTGACATACGACACGAGCGCGGTGGCACCGGCCGGGGTGGTGTGCCCGATGGTGAGCGCGAACTCGACATCACCGTGGCGGCCGAACGCCACGTCGATCTCGCCCAGTTCGATCCGGAAGCCGCGCACCTTCACCTGGTGGTCGGTGCGGCCGACGTATTCCACGTCCAGCGCCGACTTCGCGCCGTCGCGCCAGCGCACCAGGTCGCCCGTGCGGTACATCCGTTCGCCCGGTGCGCCATAGGGATTGGCGACGAAGCGCTGGGCGGTCAGGCCCGGCCGGTTGTGGTAGCCGCGGGCCAGTGCCGAACCGGCCAGCTGCAGTTCGCCGGTGACACCGATCGGCGTCGGGTGCAGCCGCCGGTCGAGGACCGTGGCCGCGACGCCGCGGATCGGGCCGCCGATGGTGATCGGCCCGCGCGGGTTCATCGGTTGCGGCATCAGCGTCACGATGGTCGTCTCGGTGGGGCCGTAGACGTTGTAGAAGTTGCGACCGGGTGCCCAGCGGGCCAGCAGGTCCGGCGGCAGCGCCTCACCGCCGGTGAGCACGTGCGCGAGCGAGTGCACGCCCGCCGGGTCGACGGTGCCGAGCGCCGCGGTGGTGATGAACGCGTGCGTGATCCGCTCCCGGATGAACACCTGCCGCAGGTCCTCGCCGCCGACGATCCCCGCCGGCGCGATCACCAGGGTCGCGGCGCCGCCCAGCGCGAACAGGATGTCGAGCTGGGCGGCATCGAAACTCGGGGTGGCGAAGTGCAGGATCCGGCTGCCGGGCCGCACGTCGAAGCGGTCGGCGGTCTCGGCGGCGAAGTTCGACAGGCCGCCGTGGGTGACCACCACGCCCTTCGGGGTGCCGGTCGAGCCGGAGGTGTAGACCACGTAGGCCGGGTTGGCCAGGCGCAGCGGCCGGAGCCGGTCGGCGTCGGTGATCGGCGAGTCGTCGGTACCGAGCACGACGGCCCTGGTCTGCGGGTCGTCGAGGACCAGCCAGCGGGTGTCGCCGGGCAGCCGGTCCCGGTGCGCGAGCAGGGTGAGGCCGAGTACCGCACCGGAATCGGTGAGCATGTGACTGATCCGCTGGGCCGGGTAGTTCGGGTCGACCGGCACGAACGCCGCACCGGCCTTGGCCACGGCGAGCATGGTCGCCACCGATTCCACCGAGCGTGGAACTCCCAGCGCGACAAGACTTTCCGGACCGATGCCGTGCCCGATGAGCACCCGGGCGAGCCGGTTGGTCCAGCGGTCGAGCGCGTCGTAGGTGACCACGGTGTCGCCCGCGCTGAGCGCGACCCCGTCGCGGGACCGGGCGACGGCGGCGGCGAACACCTCGGCCAGGGTGACCGGGGTGTCGGCGCGGGTGCCGTGCACCGGGGCCAGCGCGGTCCACTCGACGGCGTCGAGCAGGGCCAGGTCACCGACCGCGGTGTTCGGGTCGGCGGCCACCGCGGTGAGCAGCCGGACCAGGCGGTCGCCGAGCCTGCGCGCGGTGACCTCGTCGAACAGGTCGGCCGCGTAGTTCACCGAGAGGTCGATGCCGTCGCCGACACGATCGGCGGTCTGGGTCTCTGTGAAGGTGAACTGCAGGTCGAACTTGGCGATCCCGGCGTCGGCGTCGACCGCCTCGATCCGCAGCCCGGGCAGTTCCAGCATCCGCACCGGGGTGTTGCGCACCGACAGCATCACCTGGAACAGCGGGTGATGGGCCTGTGAGCGCGCGGGATTGAGCACCTCGACGAGCCGTTCGAAGGGCAGGTCCGCATTGGCGAAGGCATCGAGGTCGCGATCGCGCACTGTGCGCAGCAGGTCGATGAACGCGCGCTCGTCGGCGACCTCGGTGCGCAGCACCATGGTGTTGACGAACATGCCGATCATCGCGTCGAGCGCCGGGTGGCCGCGGCCCGCGCTGGCGGTGCCGACGGCGATGTCGTCGGTGCCGGTGACCCGGTGCAGCAGCACGGCCAGCGCCGCGTGCAGCACCATGAACATGCTGACGTTGTTGGCGGTGGCGATGCCGCGCAGTGCGCGATGGGTCGCGGCGTCGACCGCGCAGTCGACGGTGCCGCCGCGGTAGGAGGGCACCGGCGGGCGCGGCCGGTCCGCGGGAACGGACAGCAGTTCGGGCAGGCCGTCGAGCACCCCGCGCCAGTGCGCGAGCTGCTTGCTGATCAGCGAGTCCGGCTCGTCCTCGGTACCGAGCAGTTCCTGCTGCCACAGGGTGTAGTCGGCGTACTGGACCTCGGGGATCTGCTCGCCGAACGGCTCCCCCGCGCGGATGCCGCGATAGGCCGCAGCCACCTCGCCGGCCAGCGGTTCGAGCGACCAGCCGTCCATCGCGATGTGATGCACGACCAGGACGAGCACGTGCTCCTTCGACCCCGCGACGGCCAGCTTGGCCAGGGTGGGCGCCGGACGGCCGGTGTGGTCGACCGTGATCAGCGCGGCCCGCAGCGGCACCGAGGCCGACAGATCGAAGCCGGGGGCGGCGAACCGTCCGACCGCCGCCTCGACCTCGTGCGGAGCGGCCGTGGCGTGGAACAGGGTGACCGCGGCGATCTCGGGATCGAGTACCAGCTGCTCGGGCCCGTCCGAGCTCTCCGGGAAGACCGTGCGCAGCGTCTCGTGCCGACGTTGCACGGTGTGCAGGGCGGCGATGAGCGCGTCGAGGTCGATGGTGCCGTGCAGGCGCAGCACCACGGGGATGTTGTAGGCACCCGCCGACTGGCTCTCGCCCTCGGGACCCGCGTTGAACCGGTTGAGGAACCACAGCCTGCGCTGCGCCGCGGACAGCGGAATCCGTTCCGGGCGTGGCTGTTTCACCAGCTCGGGACGGCGCTCGTCACCGGAGGGCCCGGATTCGATGAGCGCGGCCAGTTCCTCGACCGTCGGTGCGGCGAACACGGTGCGCACCTCGAGCCGCACATTGCTGGCCGCGGCCAGCCGCGCGACCAGTTGGGTCGCCAGCAGCGAGTTGCCGCCGACGTCGAAGAAGCTGTCGGTGGCCGAGACCTCGGTGGCGCCGACCAGCTCTTCGATCACCCGCGCGACCAGCCGCTCGGACTCGGTGCGTGGTGCCCGGCCCGCGGTGGTGGTGAACTCCGGTTCCGGCAGCGCGCCGCGATCGAGCTTGCCGACGGGGGTGAGCGGCACGCGATCGATCAGGTTGAGCGAGGCGGGCACCATGTGACCGGCCAGCCGGGCGGCGGCGTGGTTGCGCACACCCGCCAGCTCGGCCGGGTCCGTGCCCTCGGCCAGCTGCACCCAGGCCACGATCCGGTCGTCGCCCGCGATCCGGCGCACCTCGGTGTGGGCGAAGCGGACCTCGGGGTGGCTGCCGAGCACGGCGCTGATCTCGCCGAGTTCGATCCGGAAGCCACGCACCTTGACCTGATGGTCGCTGCGGCCGAGGTAGTCCAGTTCGCCGGTGGGGGTCCAGCGCACCACGTCACCGGTGCGGTACATCCGGCTGCCCGCCGGGCCGTAGGGGTCGGCGACGAACCGGCCCGCGGTCAGTGCGTAGCGCTGGTGGTAGCCCTGGGCGATACCGGTGCCGCCGATGTAGAGCTCACCGGGGACGCCGCGCACGACGGGACGGAGCCGCTCGTCGAGCACCAGCGCCCGCGAGCCGCGCACCGGCGTACCGATCGCGACCGGCACCCCCACCCGCAGTTCGGACATGGCGGCGATGACGGTGAACTCGGTGGGCCCGTAGGCGTTGACGAACCGACGGCCCGGCGCCCAGTTCTCCACCAGATCGGGCGGAACGGCCTCGCCACCGGCCATCAGGCCGCGCAGGTGCGGTAGCGGCCAGCGCGTGGCGTCGACCGAGGCCAGTACGGCCGGGGTGAGGAAGGTGTGGGTGACCTGCTCGCGCTCGAGCAGCGCGCCGAGTTCGTCGCCGCCGTAGATGTCGATCGGGCCGATCACCATCTCGGCGCCGGAGTAGACGGCGAGCAGCATGTCCAGCACGGAGACGTCGAAGCTGGGCGTGGAGAAGAAGAAGGTCTTGGAGAAACGGTCCAGCCCCATCCGCTCTTGCAGATCGACCGCCAGGCTCACCAGGCCACTGTGGGTGACGGTGACGCCCTTGGGCAGGCCGGTCGAGCCGGAGGTGTAGATCTGGTAGGCCAGATCGGCGGGACGGATCGGCCGGACCCGCTGGGGGTCGGTGATCGGCGCGCCGCTGTAGCTCGCCAGTTCGGCGTGCAGTTCGGCGTCGTCCACCAGCAGCCACTGGGTGTCGAGCCCGTCGGCGGCCTCGCGCAGCGCGTCCACGTCGGCGCTGGTGGTGAGCACCGCGCGGGCACCGGAGTCGGTGAGCATGTGCCGCACGCGGTCGGCCGGGTACCGGGGGTCGACGGGCACGAACGCGGCACCGCTGGAGGCGACGCCGAAGATCGCCAGCGCGCAGTCCAGCGAACGCGTCAACCCGACCGCGACCCGGTCACCGGTGCCGATGCCACGGGCGATGAGCGCCCGGCCGAGCCGGTGCGCGCGCAGGGCCACCTCGGCGTAGTCGAGTTCACCCACCTCCCCCGCGACGCTGCCCTCGGCGTACCACCGCAGGGCGGGCCGATCGGGGAACTTGGTCGCGGCCCGCTCGACGATGTCGGACAGCACGACCGGCGCCACCGCGGTCGGGCCCTGGGCGGGCACGAGCGTGCGATGCTCGGCCACGGTCAGCGGGTCGAGTTCGCGGATCCGCTGACGCGGATCGGCGGTCACCTGGGTGAGGATCCGCACGAACCGGGTGGCGATGGTCTCGATGGTTTCCGCGTCGAAAAGCTCTGCCGCGTAGACGAATTCGAACCGGTGATCCTCACCGTCGCCGGGTGCGACGCGCAGTTCCAGATCGAACTTGGCGCGGGCGATGTCGAGTTCCTCGGCCGCGAGCCGCAGGCCGGGCAGTTCCAGCTCCGGGGTCCGCGCGTCCTGCATGCTCAACGCCACCTGGAACAGCGGGTGCCGGTTGCTCGCCCTGCTGTCGCGGCCGAGCGCGTCGACGACGCGTTCGAACGGCAGGTCGGCATTGGCCAGTGCGGCCAGCTCGGTATCGCGATCGGCGTGCAGCAGTTCGACGAAACCGCGGTCGGGGTCGACATCGGAGCGCAGCACCAGGGTGTTGACGAACATGCCGACCAACTCGTCGAGCTGGACGTCGGTGCGGCCCGCCACCGGGGTGCCGATCGGAATGTCCCGGCCACCGGTGACGCTGCGCAGCAGCACCGCCAGCGCCGAACGCACCACCATGAACAGGCTGACTCCAGTCTCGGCGGCCAGTTCGGCCATGGCCTCCTGCAGCCGTGCCGACACCGCGCACGCCACACTGCCCGCCACGCCGGTGGGCTCGGCCGGACGCGGCCGGTCGAAGGGCAACGGCAGCTCGTCGGGCAGTTCGGCCAGCGCGTCGCGCCAGTAGGCGACCTGGGTGGCGGCGATGCTCTCCGGATCGTCCTCGGCGCCGAGGACCGCGCGCTGCCACAGGCTGAAGTCGGCGTACTGCACGGGCAGCGGCTCGCGCACCGGTGCGTTACCCGCGGCACGTGCCACGTAGGACAGCGCCAGATCCCGGGTGAGCGGGCCGAGCGACCAGCCGTCGGCGGCGATGTGGTGCACGACCACGCCGAGCAGGTGCTCGTCGGTGGCGGTGCGCTGCAAGGAGATTCGCAACGGGGTCTGCGTGGTCAGGTCGAATCCCTGCCGGGCCAGTGCGGTGAGTGCGGCGCGGGCCTGATCGGGATCGTTGTCGACGGCGGCGAGGACGGGCAGCGACCGCTCCAGCGGCAACACCACCTGCTGGGCGCCGGAGAGGTCCTCGGGGAACACCGTGCGCAGCACCTCGTGCCGCTGCACCAGGTCGGTGAGCGCGGCGCGCAGGGCGCCGATGTCCAGATCTCCGCCGATTCGCAAGACGAATGCGATGTTGTAGGCGCTGGATTCGGGGGACAATCGATTGAGGAACCACAGTCGCTGCTGCGGCAGCGACAGTGGTATGCGTCCCGGGCGCGGGGTGTGTACCGCCAGCGCCACCCGCTGCGTCCGGGGCGCTTCCGTGATCAGCCCGGCGATACCGGCCACGGTCGGCGCCTCGAAGATCTGCCGGACCGGCAGGTCCACCTCGAAATCCGCGTGCAGGGCCGCCGCCAGCCGGGTGGCCAGCAGCGAGTTGCCGCCGATGTCGAAGAAGCTGTCCTCGGCGCCGGGCACCGGACGGCCGAGAATCTCGGTGAAGACCGCGGCGACCCGCATCTCCAGATGGGTACGCGGGGCGCGGGAGCCGCCGTTCGCCGCGAATTCCGGTGCGGGAAGCGCCTTGCGGTCGAGCTTGCCCGCCGGGGTCATCGGCATCCGGTCCAGCACGGTGAGCGCCGCGGGCACCATGTAGCCGGGCAGCCTGCCGCGCGCGGTGTCGAGCACGGCGGCGGGGTCGACCGGGCCGTCGACGGTGAGGTAGGAAGCCAGTCGCTGCTGACCCTGTTCGTCGACGTGGACGACGGTCAGGGCCGACCGCACGCCCTGGTGTTCACGCAGCACATGGTCGATCTCGCGCAGTTCGACGCGGAATCCACGGATCTTGATCTGGTCGTCGGCGCGGCCGAGGAACCGCAACCGGCCCGCGGCGTCGGCGACGACGAGATCGCCGGTGCGGTACATCCGCTCGCCGACCCGGCCGTGCGGGTTGGCGACGAACCGCTGTGCGGTGAGTGCGAGTTTGCCCAGGTAGCCACGGGCCAGACCCGGCCCCGAGACATACAGTTCACCCGGCGTGCCCGGCGGTGCCGGGTGCAGCCGGCCGTCGAGTACGAACAGCCGCATGCCACGCACGGGAGCGCCCAGCGGCACCGGCTCGCCGGGCATCATCGCCGCGCTCGCGGTGACCGCGACGGTGGCTTCCGACGGGCCGTACATGTTGTGCATCCGGTGCCTGGTGGCCCAGGTGGCGACGAGCTCGTCGGAGCAGGCGTCACCGCCGACGATGACCGTGCCCAGCTCGGGCAGCTCGCCCGCGGGCACCGTGGCCAGCGCGGCCGGGGTGATGAAGGCGTGCGTGATCCGTTCCGTGCGCAGGAACGCGGCCAGTTCCGCGCCGCCGTACAGGTCGGCCGGTGCCACCACGATCGTGGCGCCCGCGGCGAACCCGAGCAGCAGTTCCAGCACCGAGGCGTCGAAGCTGGGTGAGGAGAAGTGCATGGTGCGCGCGCCGTCGGTGACCTTGAACAGCTGGGTCTGTTCGCTGGCCAGCGAGGCGATGCCTGCGTGCGTGACGACGACGGCCTTCGGCGTGCCGGTCGAGCCCGAGGTGTAGATCAGGTACGCGGGCTGACCCGCCCGCATCGGGTGCCTGCGGTCGGCGTCCGAGAGCGGGGCGCCCGAGCGGACGGCGCAGTCGGCTTCGAAGTCGGCGGTGCCGAACACCAGCCATTCCGGCGCCCTGCGGTGCTTGCCGACGGTGGTCGGCAGCGCGGCGAGATGCTCGGGCAGGGTGAGCCCGAGCACGGCGCCGGAATCGCCGATCATGTGCGCGATCCGTTCGGCCGGATAGGCCGGGTCGACGGGCACGTAGGCGGCACCGGACTTGGCGACCGCCCAGATCGCGATGATGGATTCCAGACTGCGCGGCAGCGCGACGGCGACCACCGCTTCGGGACCGGCACCGTGCGCGATCAGGCTGCGCGCCAACCGGTTCGAGCGTTCGTCGAGTTCCCGGTAGGTGGTGTCGATGCCGAGGTAGCGCACGGCCACCGAGTCGGGCAGCCGCTGAGCGGTCTCGCCGAGCAGCCGCGCGAGGGTGCCCGCGGGCTCGGCGGGTGCCCCCGCGACCGGGACCAGCCGCGCGATCTCCCTGCGGTCGAGCAGTTCCAGATCACCGGTGGGCACCGAGGGCGCCGTCACCGCCGCGGCGAGCAGCGTGGTGAACCGGCGGGCGATCATCTCGACGGTGGCGCGGTCGAAGACGTCGGTGGCGAAACCGAATTCGGCCTGCAGCGGGCCGCCGTCGTGGTTGTCGCGAACCTCGAGCTGCAGGTCGAACTTGGCGACGCCGGAGTCGATCGGCACCAGTTCGGCGGTGACGCCGGGCAGGTCGATCCGCAGGTCGGGGGTGCGGTCGTAGGACAGCATCACCTGGAACAGCGGGTGGCGCGAGGTCGAGCGATCCGGGTTGACCAGCTCGACGAGCCGTTCGAACGGTACGTCGGGATTGGCGAAGGCGTCGAGATCGGTCTCCCGGACCAGATCGAGCATGCGGTCGAAACCGGCGCCCAGGTCCACCTCGGTGCGCAGCACCAGGGTGTTGACGAACATGCCGACCAGCTCGTCGAGCGCCGGGTCCGAGCGGCCCGCGATCGGCGTGCCGATGGTGACGTCGGTGCTCGCGCACAGCCGTGACAGCAGGGTGGCCAGCGCGGCGTGCAACACCATGAACATGCTGACCCCGCGCGCGGAGGCGAGTTCGCCTGCCGCGCGCCGGATCTCGGCGTCGATGGTGAACCCGACGGTGTCACCGCCGGTGGTGCGGTGCAGCGGGCGCGGCCGGTCCAAGGGCAGGTCGAGCTGGTCGGGCAGGCCGGCCAGCACGTCGCGCCAGTGGCCGAGCTGCTTGCCCAGCGGCGCCTCGGGATCGGTCTCCTCGCCGAGCAGTTCCCGCTGCCACAGCGCGAAATCGGCGTACTGCACCGGCAGCGCGGCCCACTGCGGCGCCGCCCCGCCCGCGCGCGCCGAGACCGCGACCATCAGGTCCCTGGCCAGCGGCGCGACCGACCAGCCGTCACCGCTGATGTGGTGCAGCACCACCAACAGCAGGTGCTCGTCGACGCCGACCCGGTACAGCGCGACCCGCAGCGGGGTCTCGGTGCGCAGGTCGAAGCCGCGACCGGCCACCTCGGCGGCCAGCTCGGCGAGGTCGGTGGTGATCACGTCGACCGGCGCGAGTTCGGGTTCGACCGCGGCGGCGGGATGAATCAGCTGGTACGGGCCGTCTGGCCCGTCGGGGAAGCTGGTGCGCAGGCTCTCGTGCCGGTCGAGCACGTCACGCAGGCCCGCCCGCAGCGCGTCGAGATCCAGCTGCCCGGTCAGGCGCAGCGCCAGCGGCATGTTGTAGGCCGCGGCGTGCTCGGCGAACCGGTTGAGGATCCACAGCCGCTGCTGGGCCAGCGACAGCGGCACCCGCTCGGGCCGCGACACCGGGACCAGCTTGGGCGTGGAGGTTTCGGGCCGGTGGGTGCTGATGTAGGCCGCGAGCGCGGCGATGTCGGAGCATTCGAACAGGTCCCGGATGGAGATGTTCGCCTCGAGGGTGGTGTTGATCCGGGCGACCGCGCGGGCGGCGACCAGCGAGTTGCCGCCGAGGTCGAAGAAGCTGTCCTCGATGCCGATGGCGACATCCAGGGCGAGGACCTCGGTGAAGATCTCGGCCAGCGCGCGTTCCAGGGTGGTCTGCGGCGCGGCGGCTCCGGTGGCAGGCCGCACGCTGATCTCGGGGGCGGGCAACGCCTTCCGGTCGACCTTGCCGTTGGCGCTCAGCGGCAGCTCGTCGAGCACGACCACCGCCGTCGGCACCATGTAGGACGGCAGGCTCCGGCGCAGGACCGACAGCAGGGCGGTGGCATCGGGTTCGGGGACACCGGGAGTGGCGACCACATAGGCGACCAGTTCGTCGTCGCCGGTGCGCCCCGCCCTGGCCACGCACACCGCGCGGGCGATGTCGTCTTGGGCGAGCAGGGCGGATTCGATCTCGCCGAGTTCGATGCGCAGGCCGCGGATCTTCACCTGGAAGTCGGTGCGCCCCAGGTATTCCAGGACGCCGCCGTCGATCTGCCAGCGCGCGAGGTCGCCGGTGCGGTACATGCGCTGTCCCGTTGTGAACGGGTTGGCGACGAAGCGGTCGGCGGTCAGATCGGGGCGGTCGAGGTAGCCGCGCGCCAGCTGCACACCGGCCAGGTACAGCTCGCCGACGACACCGGGCGGTACCGGGCGCAGCTGCGGGTCGAGCACATAGGTCTGGGTGTTCCAGACCGGCGACCCGATCGGCACCGTGCTCACCTGCGCCGGGCACGGCCAGTAGGTGACGTCGACGGCGGCCTCGGTGGGTCCGTAGAGGTTGTGCAGATCGGGGCCACCGCCGGGCCCGTGCAGGGCGGCGTGGAAATCGGTGACGGTGGCGGCGGGCAGCGCCTCGCCACTGCAGAACACCCGGCGCAGTTCGGCCCCGCCGCGCACGCGCGGATCGGTGACGAACAGCGACAGCATCGACGGCACGAAATGCGCTGTGGTGACGGCCTTCTCGGTGATGATCCGAGCCAGATAGGCGGGATCGCGGTGCCCGTCGGGCGCGGCGACGACCAGGCGGGCGCCCACCTGCAACGGCCAGAAGAACTCCCACACCGACACGTCGAAGGTGGCCGGGGTCTTCTGCAGTACCGCGTCGGTGTGGTCGAGCGGATATTCGGCCTGCATCCAGCGCAGCCGGTTCACGATCGCGGCATGGGTGACGCCGACGCCCTTGGGCCTGCCGGTGGAACCGGAGGTGAAGATGACATAGGCGAGCTGCTCGGGGCGCAGCGGGGCACGGCGGTCGGCATCGGTGATCGGCGCCGGGTCGTGGCCGCTGACGTCGAGGGTGTCGAGGTCGACGCGCACCAGCCCGTCGGGCAGCCGCACGCCGTCCCTGGCCGCGGTGAGCACACACACCGGACGGGCCTGCGCCACAACGGCTTCCAGCCGGTCGACCGGATGTTCGGGGTCCAGCGGCAGGTAGGCCGCGCCGGTCGCGAGCACCGCGTACATGCCGACGACCAGCTCGACGCCGCGATGCAGGCACAGCCCGACCGTGGTCTCCGGACCCGCACCGCGGGCGATGAGTTCCCGGGCGAGCTGGTTCACCCGGTCGTCGAGTTCGGCGTAGCCGAGGGCCCGGTCACCGAATTCCAGCGCGACGGCGTGCGGGCTGCGGCGCACCTGATCGCCGAACAGCGAGACCAGGGTGGCGGTGGGCACCGGCATCTCGGTGGCGTTCCACTCGCGCAGCACCTTGGCGCGCTCCGCGGTGGTGATGGCGTTCAGTTCGCCGGTGCGCGTGCCCGGTTCGGCGGCCAGGAAGCGGGCGAGGAAGTCGAGGTAGCGACCGTGATGAGCGGCGACCTCGGCTTCCCCGTAGAGCTTCGGATTGGCTTCGAAGTCGAGCTGGATGCGCCCGCCGTCACCGTTGTAGATGTTGATCGAGAGGTCTTCCACCGGACCGGTCGCGAGCACGTGCAGCTGGCCGGCGATGTCGTCGAACTTCAGCTCGTCGTGGAACAGCATGATGTTGACCATCGGCCCGAAGAAGCCACGGGCGTCGCGGGAGTAGCCGCAGTCGCGGCGGATGTCGTCGGAGCGGTAGCGCTGGTGGCGCAGCGCGCCGGTGATCTGCAGTTCGGTCTGCCGCACGACATCGGCGACGGTGGTGTGCTCGTCGAAGCGCACCCGCAGCGGAACGACATTCGACACCACCCCCGCCGAGCGGCGCAGCGCGACCGTGGTGCGTGCCGAAACCGGCAGGCTCAGTACGACATCCGCGTCACCGGTGACCGAACGGACGTAGGCGGCCAGCGCGGCGACGATGAGCGCGGAGTTGGCCGAACCGTGCGTGGTGATCGCGTCGGTGAGCAGGGTGTCCAGGTCGGTGTCGAGGACCGCGGTGGCGCGATGGCGGCCCGCGTCGTGGGTGTCACCGGTGGCGGTCACCGACGACAGCGTCATCGGCTCGCCCACCCCGGCGAGCTGTTCGAGCCAGTACTCGCGGTCGGCGCGGAACCGGCTCGATTCCCGGTAGCGCGATTCGTCGGCGTAGAGGTCGACGAGCGCGGCCGCGCGCGAGACCGACGGTTCGCGCTGCTGGCCGACGGCGTTGTAGATCTCGGCGGTGCGCGAAAGCGCGTTCATCGCACCGTAACCGTCGATCACGATGTGGTGACCGCGCTGATACCAGAACCAGTCCTCGTCACCGACTCGCAACATGACATTGATGGTGAGCGGTTCGCGCTCCACATCGATCGGGGTGCTGGCGTGGGTGTTCATCCAGCGCAGCGCGGCGGCGCGCGGGTCGGCCTCGCCGCGCAGGTCGAGCCGGACGCAGCCCGGCCGCCACGACAGGTCGACCCGCTGGTGGGGCACCCCGTCGATCTCGAGTAGGCGCACGTGTCCCACCTGGGATTCCGCACCGTAGCGCTCGGTCGCGTACAACAGCCTGCCGACGTCGAGATCGCCGTGCAGCTCGACGTAATGAGCGATGGTGAACGGGATGTCGGGCCGGATCCGTTGCGCGTACCACAGTGCTGTCTGACCGGGCGAGAGGGCGAACGGTTGGCCCGGGTCCTCGTCGGTGACGCATGAGCTGACGCGGTCGGTGGCCAATGAACTCATCAAGCACTCCGTTCTGCTGTGTCACGACTCTCCCCAGAGCGACACCCGGGCACACGACGGCCCAAGGGCGTGGCTTTCCACGCCCATGATTCGGAGTACTCCGGCAGCCGGATGGCTACCGATGTGGATTTATTTCGAGCTCAATGGATTACACCCCTGTAGCAGCTACTTTCGGCCGCTTCCCCCGGGTTGAAACAAACCGCTTATTCAGAATTGTCCGAACTCCGCACATCCTGCGTCGGATTCGCTCGGCGGCGCCGGTACAACACCAGTCCTACCCCGATCGCGGTCAGGATAACGGACGCCAGTTCGGGCGCGCCGCCGATCCGGGTCGCGATCGTCGCCGTGTCGCGCAACGGTAGCTGGGCGACCAGCGCCGCGGGTACCAATTGCTCACTGCGCTGCACAATGGCACCATCGGCGGTGATGATGGCACTGACTCCCGAGGTTGCTGCGATCACCAGCGCGCGCCCGTGCTCGACCGCGCGCACCCGCGACATGGCCATTTGCTGGTAGGTCATCTCGCTCTCGCCGAAGGTGGCGTTGTTGGTCGGCACCGTCAGCAGTTGCGCGCCCGCATCCAGCGATTCCCGGAATGCCCGGTCGAAAGCGACCTCGTAACACGTAGCCACACCGATCGGTACTCCCGCCGCCGTGACCGTTCCGTCACCATCACCCGGCACGAAATATCCGGCGCGATCGGCATAGGAGGAGAACAAACGGAAGAAACCGCGCATCGGCAGATATTCACCGAAAGGCTGGATGATCTTCTTGTCGTGGCGCTCCCCCGGACCGTCCGCGCCGTTCCACACGATCACCGAGTTGGTGGTCGTGCGGTCACCGTTCACCAGGACTGCGCCGACCAGGATCGGCGCTGCGATCGCCTCCGACGCCCTCGTGATCACGGCGGCGGCATCGGCGTTGCGCAGTGGATCGATGTCGGAGGAGTTCTCCGGCCAGATCACGATGTCGGGCCGTGGTGCCTGGCCGCGGTCCACGGCGTCGGCGAGCTCCTCGGTGCGCCGGACGTGGTTGTCCAGCACGGCCCGCCGCTGGGCGTTGAAGTCCAGGCCCAGCCGCGGCACGCTGCCCTGGATGGCGGCGACCGTGACCATCCGGTCGCCCGCGTCCGGGGCGGGCAGCGTCGGCCGGAGGATCACTCCGGCGAGAGGCATGATAGCCACGGTAACGATCGCGAGGGCAAATCCGGTCCGCACGGCGCGGCCCGCCGGGCGCGGCGCGGGGGTGCGGGACCAGGCGAAGAGCCGCAGCGCCAGCGCCGCGAGCCCGGTGCCGGTGAGCGCGACGGCGAAGCCGACCAGCGGGGCGCCACCGTAGGCGGCCAGCGGCAGGTACCAGCCGTCGGCCTGACCGAAGGCAACACGGCCCCAGGGGAATCCGCCGAAGGGGACGTTCGATCGTGCCCATTCGGTCGCGGTCCAGGCCAGCGCCAGCCACACCGGCCACCCCGGCAGCGCGCTCAGCCAGCGGGCGAGCACACCCCAGACGCCGAGGAAGAACGCGCAGGCCAGCGAGAGTGCCAGCCACGGCAGCGGGCCGACGTAGATCCCGGTCCACGGCAGCAGCGGCACGAAGAAGGCGAGGCCACCGAGCAGCCCGTAGCCGAATCCGCTGCGCAGCTTTCCCGGTCCGCGCACCGCCACGGTGAGCAGGGCGATGGCCACCGGAGCCAGGAACCACCACGGCCGTGGCGGGAAGCTGGCGAACAGCAGCAGCCCGCCCGCGACGGCGGCGAGCATGCGCAGCAGCACGGCGTAGTTCGTCCCTCCGGTCGTCTCGGTGGCCGTTGGCTCCGTGGATCCCGAAGGCGCGGAGTCGAGGCCGGGGGCGGGGTCGATCATGGTGTCCTGCTCCGTGATTCGTTGCTGGCGCGGGGTGAGCTTGCTGGTCAGGCGGAGTAGATCGGGGTGCCGTCGCGCACGGTGCGCAGGCACCTCGGCAGGTCGGCGCCCGGCTCGAGGCGCGGGAGGCCGGGCACGCGGGAGCGCGGATCGGTGGACCAGCGCTGCACGGTGTCGGCGGCCGCGGCGACCACGAGGTCACCGGCATCCCACACCGCGTAGGAGGCGGGTGCGCCCGGCACCAGCGTGCCCGCCAGGCCGTCGCGCACGCCGCCCGCGCGCCAGGCGCCCCGGGTGGCGGCGGCGAACGCGGCGCGGGGGGACAGCCCGTGACCGGTGGTGCGGTGGTGCACGGCCGCGCGGACCTGCTCCCACGGATTCGCGGTGGTGACCGGTGCGTCGGAGCCGATGGCGAGGGAGATGCCCGCGGCGGCCATCGCCGCGAACGGGTTCAGCCCGGCGGCGCGTTCGGCGCCGAGGCGCGTGGCGTACATGCCGTCCGGCCCGCCCCACGCCGCGTCGAAACCCGGCTGCACGGACGCGATCGCGCCGACCGCGGCGAGCTGGGCGATCGCGGCGGCATCGGTCATCTCCGCGTGCTCGACGCGGTGTCCGCGCGCGGCGACCGCCGGACCGCCGAGTTCGGCGGCGACGCGCGCGAATCCCTCGACCACGCGGTCCATGGCGCCGTCACCGATGGCGTGGAAGCCGGCCTGGATCCCGGCTTCGGTGCAGGCGCGCAGATGGGCGGTGATGGTGTCGGCGTCGAGGAAGTCCTTGCCGTGGCCGCCCGCGTCGGCGTAGGGCTCGCGCAGCAGCGCGGTGTGCGAGCCGAGCGAGCCGTCGACGAACAGGTCACCGCCGAGGGCGTGCACGCCGAGCTCGTCGACCAGCGCGCGGGCCTCCTCGGCGGTGCGCACGGCCTGGCCCCAGTAGGCGCGTACCTGCACGCCGTGGTCGAAGGCGAGCAGTTCGCGCACGTCGTCGCGGCCGGAGATCTCGGGTCCCGCGCATTCGTGGACGGCGACGATGCCGTGCGCGGCGGCCGCGTCGAGGGCGGCGGTGCGGGCCCGATCCCGTTGTGCGCGACCGAGTTCGGCGAGGGCGACCGTCCGCACCCGGTGGTGGGCGTCGGCCCGGACCGGGTCGCCGCGGCGGTGGTCCGCGCCGAGGTCGCCCGCGGCGTCGAGCAGCGCCGAGGAGGCGATGGCCGAGTGGGCGTCGACCCGCACCAGGTAGACCAGGCGGCCCGGCCCGGCGGCCTCGTCGAGCTCGGCGACGGTCGGTGGGCGCTGATCGGGCCAGGTGGTGTCGTCCCAGCCCTCACCGATGATCACGCCGTCGGGTTGGCGCGCGGCGTACGCGCGGATGGTGTCGAGGAGCTCGGCCAGCGATCGGGCGCCGCGCAGATCGAGGCCGGTCAGCTGCAGGCCCAGCGCGGTGACGTGCACATGCGGGTCGACGAAGGCGGGCGCGACGAACGCCCCGTCGAGGTCGATGATCTCCGCGCCGGGATGCATGGCCCGGCCGGGGGCCTCGGCGCCGAGCCACACCACGGTGCCGTCGGTGACCGCCATCGCGGTCGCGTCCGGGGAGCTGGAACTGTAGAAACGTCCGCCGATCAGCAACTGGGTACTCACGATGTCCCAGTCTGCCGTATCGGCCGATGCTCAGGTCGGCAGGGACAGCACCCGGCGCACGTCGGCATCGGCGAGCCCGGCCCGGTGGTGTCCGCCCGCTTCGGCGGCGATCAGCTCCAGCCGCCACGCGGCGGCGGTGAAATCCGACATCGACTGTCCGGCAGCGGTGCTCGCCCTGCGCACCGCGTCGGCCAGTTCCTCGCTCACCGTGACGGTGATCTGCTCAGTGGCCATGCGGGCACTGTAGACCTTCCGCTGCCACGGGGCCGCATCCTCGGCTCAGGCGGATCCACCGAGCGCGCGCGGACCGCTGGTGTGGCCATCGTCATACCACTGCCCGACGACCACGCCGTCGACCACATCGCCGTCGGCGTCGACGACCACGCCACGGTACGGCGAGGGCGCGAACGAGGGCAGCGGACCGAAGCGGCGGGTGCCGAGCTTCTCCAGCACCGGGCGCAACAGCGCGCGGGTGGGCGGGAACAGGGCGAGCAGGCCGATCACCCCGGTGACCAGGCCGGGGACGAACAACAGGATCGAGCCGGTGGCGACCAGCAGCCCGTCGGCCACCGCGCTCTCCGCGCTCACCTCACCGCGCGAGGCCCGCCGGAATCGTTCGAACACCCGCCTGCCCTGTGCGCCGAGGAGCAGCAGACCCACCCCGGACACCGCGACCAGCACCAGCAGTGCCCAGCCGACACCGATCAACTGGGCGAGACCCACCAGGGCGGCGATCTCGACGACGAGGTAGAGCACGAACAACAGGGCGGTCATGGCGATCCTTTCGGACGATCTACCCTCTCAACGCGCGAGCGGCCCGATTTTCTCCCGAGCGCCCGCCCCGGCTCAGCCACCCGGCCGGACCAGCCCGGTCTCGTAGGCCAGGACCACCGCCTGCACCCGGTCACGCAGCCCGAGTTTGGTGAGCACCCGGCCCACATGGGTCTTCACCGTGGCCTCGGACAGGAACAGCGCGGCGGCGATCTCGGCATTGGAGCGCCCGGCCGCGATCTGCTCGAGCACTTCGCGCTCGCGGGCGGTCAGCACGTCGAGCACGCTCGGGTCGCGCAGGCTGGTCGGGTCCTCGGCGACGAGCCGGTCGAGCAGGCGTTTGGTGACCTTGGGCGAGACCACCGCGTCGCCCGCGGCGACGCTGCGGATGGCCGAGATCAGGTCCTCGGGCGGGGTGTCCTTGAGCAGGAAGCCGCTGGCGCCGGCGCGCAGCGCGCCGAGGGCGTGTTCGTCGAGGTCGAAGGTGGTCATCACGAGCACGCGTACGCCGTCGCCCGCGGCCACGATCCGGTCGGTGGCGGTCACGCCGTCGACCACCGGCATGCGCACATCCATCAGGACCACGTCCGGGCGCAACTCGTCGGCGCGCCGCACAGCCTCCTCGCCGTTGCCCGCCTCGCCGACGACCTCGATGTCGGGGTGGGCGCCGAGCACCATCTTCAGCCCCATCCGCATGAGTTCCTGATCGTCCACCACGAGCACGCTGATCGGCATTGGCTCACCCTAGCGGGCGGCTCAGTCGGGGTCGGAGCGCAGCGGGAGGGTGGCCCGCACCCGCCACCGACCGTCCTCGGTCCGGCCCGCGGACAGGGTGCCGCCCAGCACCGCGACGCGTTCGCGCATGCCGACCAGGCCCATTCCGGCGCCGGGGATCGCGGGTTCGGGCCGGACCGGAACGCCGCCGCTGTCGGCGATCTCGACGTGGATGTCGTCGTCGCGGCGCTGGACCCGGACCCAGGCCTTGGGACCGGCGCCCGCGTGCCGCAACGTGTTGGTGAGCGATTCCTGCACGATGCGATGCACGCCGAGGCTCACCTCGGGGGTGATGTCGTCGAGCTGGCCGGTCAGTTCGAGGTCGACGGCCAGGCCCGCCTCCCGCATCATGTCGACGAGCTTGGCGATTCCCGCGGTGCCGTGCTGGGGCAGCAGTTCCGGTGCGTGCTCGATGCGCAGCAGCGCGACCGTGCGGCGCAGTTCGCGCAGTGCGTCGCGCCCGGTGCCCGCGATGGTGGTCAGCGCGCGTTCGGCGGTGTCGGGGTCCTGGCGCAGGGCGTATTTCGCACCGTCGGCCTGCACGATCATGACGCTGACCGCGTGCGCGACCACATCGTGGAGTTCGCGGGCGATGCGCGTGCGTTCGGCGGCGACGGCCTCGTGCGCGCGTCGTTCCTTGTCGTAGTCGGCGACGGCGAGGCGGGCGGCGACCTCGGCGTCATAGGCGTGGCGGGCGCCGTTGAACTCGGCCAGTGTCCAGCACAGCGCGTAGATCACGCCGACGAGTACCAGGTCACCGCTGACGGGTTGCTGCAGCGCCAGGGTGGACACCGTCGCATCGATCCCGAGGAACCCGAGAAAGATCAGTCCGTCGCGCCTGCCGACATAGGCGACCAGCGTGTAGAGCAGCACTCCGAGCCCGATCAGCGCGACATGTCCGGTCAGGTCGTCGCCGAGCAGATGGCCGAACAGGGTGCACAGCATCGACAGCACCAGCATCGTGGCGGCCATCGCCCGCGGGTAGATGCGGCGCAGGATCAGCGGCAACGGCAGCAGAACCGAGAAGATCAGGTAGACGACCTTGTTCGGCGCACCGCCGACGCCGAGGGCGTCGAGCAGCAGCAGGACGGCCGCGAGGATGGAATCGGCGACGACGGGTCGTCCGCGTAACCACAGGCTGAACCGGCGCACCGGACCAGCCTAGGCCGCGGTTGGCTTTCCGCACGCGATCTTGATTGCCTGGTCGGGTGCAACTCGGAGACTGGACGGTCCTGCTGGTGGCCGCCGCGGCGGCGGGCTGGGTCGACGCGGTGGTCGGCGGCGGCGGGCTGATCATCCTGCCGACGCTGTTCCTCGTCGCCCCCGGCATCGCCCCGCAGACCGCGCTCGGCACGAACAAGCTGGCGGCACTGGCCGGGACGGCGACCGCGGTGCTGACGTTCGCGCGCCGGGTGCCGATGGAGTGGAAGGTGCTGCTGCCGGGCGCGGCGATCGCGGCGGTGACCTCGGCGTGCGGTGCGGCGGCGGTGTCGCTGATCGACCGCGATCTGTTCATTCCGCTGGTGATGGTGGTGCTCGTGTCGGTGGCGCTGGTGGTGACGCTGCGCCCGTCGATCGGGATGACGATGGCCACCCATCCCCCGACCCGGCGCAAGGTGATCCTGGTGGTCGCCCTGGCCGCGGGCCTGATCGGCCTCTACGACGGGTTGCTCGGGCCCGGCACCGGGACCTTCCTCATCATCACCTTCGCCACCCTGCTCGGCACCGAGTTCGTGCGGGCGGCGGCGATGGCGAAGGTGATCAACTGCGGTTCGAATGTGGGCGCGCTGCTGTTCCTCGGCGCGACCGGGCACATCCTGTGGGGGCTGGGCGCGGGCATGGCCGTCGCGAACATCGCGGGTGCGCTGGTGGGTTCGCGCATGGCGCTGGCCAAGGGCGCGGGGTTCGTGCGAGTGGTGCTGCTGGTCGTGGTCGTGGTGATGGTGATCCGGTTGGGCTGGCAGCAGTTCGGTTAGCGGGCCGGTTCGGTCGCCGCGGTCGCGGCCAGCCAGGGCTGCAGGACCCGGGAGGTGGTCTCGTGGATCTTGCGGTGCAGCCGTTCGCCGTCGTCGATGCTGTGCTGGGGCTGCTGGAACAGCACCGTCAGCGCGCCCGAGACCGCGCCGACGACCGCGCCGACCAGTGCGGCGGCGCCGATCTCGTCGAGTTCGTGCGGGAACGCGGTGTGCAGTTGCCGGGCGATCTCGCGCTGGGCGACGAGCTGGGCGTGCGCGGCGCGACCGCTCACCGAGGGCACCGTGCGCGAGACTCGCGCCCGCAGGGCGGCCACCCGGGAACTCAGATCGTCGACGAGGTGCTCGCCGGGACTGTCGCCCGCGGCGCGCAGGGCGCGCAGCAGCACCTCGACGGGCCGCTCCCCCGGTCGCCGGGTGGCGATGGCGGCGACCGCCGCGCGCACCCGGTCGTCGGTCTCGGGAAAGAGCAGTTCTTCCTTGCTCGCGAAGTAGTTGAAGAAGGTGCGGGTGCCGACCTCGGCCTCGGCCGCGATATCGGCCACGGTCGTTTCCTCATAGCCTCTGGCCTCGAACAATTCGACGGCGGCCAGGAGAATCGCACGACGGGTTCGTTCCCTTTTTCGATCGCGGAGGGCAGAAGGCGGCACGGCGGGCACCCTACGGCATTCGCAGTGCCCTCGGCGGGAGGAAGCGGGGCTCCGCGCGTCACGGTGAGTGCCTGCCGGAACCGCGATTTCGCGCTCGACGGGACGAAATGTGCGCTGGTGACGGGTACTTTCCGCGCGAGGGCTCCCGTGTGTCGGTGCCACCGGCTAGCGTAGGCCCGGTGAGTACCACGACTTCCAGGGAAGTGGACGAGGAGTTCCGCGCACTCGGGCTCGGCGCGCTGGCCGAGGCCGCGCTCTCGGCGGCGCGCGCCGCGGGGGCCGAGCACGCCGATCTCCGGGTGCATCGCTTGGTCACCCAGTCGATCAGGTTGCGGGACGGGCGCGTCGAGGCGGTGACCGATTCGACCGAGCTGGGCCTGGCGGTGCGCGTGATCGTCGACGGCACCTGGGGTTTCGCCTCCCACGCCGCGTTGACGCCGCAGTCCGCCGCCGAGGTGGCCCGGCGCGCGGTCACCGTCGCCACGACGCTGCGCTCGCTGAACCGCGAGCGCGTCGAGCTGGCCGCGGAGCCGCGCTACGACGACGTGTCCTGGGTCTCGGCCTACGACCTCGACCCGTTCGCCGTGCCGACGGCCGACAAAGTGGCGCTGCTGCAGGACTATTCGGAGCGGCTGTCCGCGGCCGACGGCGTCGATCACGTGACCGCCTCGGTACTGCAGGTCAAGGAACAGACCTTCTACGCCGACACCGCGGGCTCGACGATCACCCAGCAGCGGGTGCGGCTGCATCCCCAATGGGAAGCGGTTACCGTGGATTCCGCGTCCGGGGTGTTCGAGACCATGCGCACCTTGGCCGCGCCCGCGGGTCGGGGCTGGGAGTACGTCACCGGCGCCGACGGAACCTGGGACTGGGCCGGGGAACTCGCGCGGATCCCCGGCTGGCTCGCCGAGAAGGTGAAGGCGCCCAGCGTCGTCGCCGGTCCCACCGATCTGGTGATCGATCCGACGAACCTGTGGCTCACGATCCACGAATCCATCGGCCATGCCACCGAATACGACCGCGCGATCGGTTACGAATCCGCCTATGCCGGTACCTCGTTCGCCACGCCGGACCAGCTCGGCACGCTGCGCTACGGCACCCCGATCATGCACGTCACCGGAGACCGCACCCAGGTCAACGGGCTGGCCACGGTCGGCTACGACGACGAGGGTGTCGCCGGTCAGCAGTGGGATCTGGTGCGGGACGGCGTACTGGTCGGCTACCAGCTCGACCGGGTGTTCGCCCCGCGCCTGGGCCTCGACCGTTCCAACGGCTGCTCCTATGCCGATTCCCCACACCACGTGCCGATCCAGCGGATGGCGAACGTGTCGCTGCAACCGGATCCGGAGCGTGACACCAGCACCGCCGAGCTGATCTCCCGGGTCGAGGACGGCATCTACATCGTCGGCGACAAATCCTGGTCGATCGACATGCAGCGCTACAACTTCCAGTTCACCGGGCAGCGGTTCTTCCGGATCCGCAACGGGGAGTTGGCCGGTCAGCTGCGCGATGTGGCCTACCAGGCGACGACCACCGATTTCTGGGGGTCGATGGAGGCGGTCGGCGGGCCGGGCACCTGGCAGCTCGGTGGCGCGTTCAACTGCGGCAAGGCCCAGCCCGGTCAGGTGGCGGCGGTGAGTCACGGGTGCCCGTCGGTGCTGGTGCGCGGGGTCAATATTCTCAACACCCGGACGGAGGGCGGGCAGTGAGCGGCGACGGAGTGTTCCCCGCGGGCGCGGTGGTCGAGCGCGCGCTGGCGGTGTCGAAGGCCGACGAGGCGATCGTGATCGTCACCGACGCGCACGAGGCGTCGCTGCGGTGGGCCGGGAACTCGATGACCACCAACGGCTCTTCGGTCTCGCGCGACTGGGCGGTGATCTCGGTGTTCCGCGACGGCCCGAACACCGCGCGGGTGGGCAGCATCAGCTCCACCAGCGTCGACCCGGCCGAGATCGAGGCGGTGGTGCGCGCCAGCGAGGAGGCCGCCCGCACGGCCACCCCCGCGCGCGACGCCATGCCGCTGCTCGAACCCACCGACGACGACACCGCCACCTGGGACCACGCGCCCGGCGCCACCGAGATCGACGTGTTCACCGGCCTGGCCCGCGACCTGTCGACCGGTTTCGACGGCACCGATCGCCTCTACGGTTTCGCCCACCACCAGGTGCACACCACCTGGCTGGGCACCTCCACCGGGATCCGGCGCCGGTTCAGCCAGCCCACCGGCTCGGTGGAGATCAACGGAAAGCGTGGCGAGGGCAAGGATCTGGCGAGCGCATGGGTGGGCGTCGGCACCGCCGACTTCACCGATGTCGACACTCCCGGCCTGCTCGCCGAGCTCTCGCGCCGGCTCGGGTGGGCCGCGAACCGGGTCGACCTGCCCGCGGGCCGCTACGAGACGCTGCTGCCGCCGTCCTCGGTGGCCGATCTGATGATCTACCTGGCCTGGACGATGGAGGGCCGGGGCGCGCACGAGGGCCACACCGCGTTCTCCCGCGCCGGCGGCACCCGGATCGGCGAGCGGCTCACCGACATTCCGCTCACGCTGTATTCGGACCCGAACGCCAGTGGACTCGAGTACCGGCCGTTCGTGGCGACCCCGTCGTCCTCGGAATCGCTGTCGGTGTTCGACAACGGGCTGTCCGCGCAGCGGGTCGACTGGATCGGATCGGGGGTGATCGAGTCGCTGGTCTATCCGCGCGCGACCGCCGCCGAGTTCTCCGCGCCCGCCACCGTTCCCGGCGAGAACCTGCTCCTCACCGGTGGCAGCGATGCCTCGCTCGACGACATGATCGCGCGGACCGAGCGCGGCCTGCTGCTCACCTGCCTCTGGTACATCCGCGAGGTGGACCCGGCCACGCTGCTGCTGACGGGGTTGACCCGCGACGGGGTGTACCTGGTCGAGAACGGCGAGGTGACCGGCGCGGTGAACAACTTCCGCTTCAACGAGAGCCCCCTCGACCTGCTGCGGCGGGTCTCGGAGGCCGGGGCGTCCCAGATCACCCTGCCCAGGGAGTGGAAGGACTGGTTCACCCGCACGTCCATGCCGCCGCTGCGGATCCCGGACTTCCACATGTCCTCGGTGAGCCAGGCGACCTGACCGGCCCGGCCGAGCGTGCCCGGTCGTGGCAGCATGGTCGGGTGACTCGTATCCGGATGTTCGCCACCGACCTCGATGGCACCTTGCTGCGCTCCGACCGCACGATCTCGCCGCGCACGGCCGCGGCGATGGCGAACGCGCGGCGGGCCGGGATCGAGGTCGTGTGGGCGACGGCGCGGGCCCGGCATTCGGTGCACGAGCTGGCCCAGTCGTGCGGATTCCGCGGGAAAGCGGTGTGCGCCAACGGCGCCGTGCTGCTCGACCTCGCCGACGGCGCACCGGAGATCATCGACACCATCTCGATCGAGGCGGAGCTGGCGGGCGCGGCCATGGCACAGATCCGCGACCTGATCCCCGGGGTCGCCTTCGCCAATGTCGGCGCGACCCAGTTCGTCGCCGAACCCGCCTACGCGGCACTGTGCTCGTTCACCGACCACCATCGCGATCCGCAGGCGATGGTGGTGTCGGAGACGCTGCCCATGCTGATCGAACCGATGGTGAAGATCGTCGCCCGCCACCCCGAGGTGACCGGCGCCGAGCTGTACCGGGCGACCGCGGCCGTCGGGATCGGCGGGGTGGAACTCACCCATTCCGGCGCACCGTACATGGAGATGGCTGCCGCGGGCGTCTCCAAAGCCAGTGCGCTGGCCCGCTTGTGCGCGATCGACGGCATCGACCCGTCGCAGGTGGCGGCCGCCGGTGACGCGATCAACGACATCGCCATGCTCACCTGGGCAGGCACCGCACTCGTCCCCGCCAACGCCGGTCCCGACGTACTCGCCCTCGCCGATCGCATACTCCCCACCAACGACGAGGACGGCGTCGCCCACTACCTCGAGGAGCTCGTGGCCACCCACCCCGCGCCGAACGCACCGAGGCCCTGACCCGTATGCCGTGGAGCTGGGCGATTGATCACCCAGGCTGTCAGGTGAGTATCGACCGCCACCAGAGCCTGGTGATCAACCGCCCAGTCATCGCAGCGGCGGCGGACGTGGGCCGAGGTCGGCCGTTTTTGCTCGCGCTCAGTCGATCGTGGCCGCGGCGCTTGTGTTCAGGTGCAGGATCGTGTCCGCGCCGTGGACGGTGTCCGCGTCCAGCGGGAAGTAGCCCTGTGCCTGGGTGACATCGGTGCGGGTGTCGGCCGGGGCCACGGTGTCGGACGAGACCAGGCCCCAGGTCGGGAGGCGCTGGTCGAGGGCACTCTCGTAGGTTCCCGCCGCGGGTTCGCCCAGGTCGATGGTGGTGCTGCGCCCCAGGCTGCCGAGGGCGACGGTGTACCGGTCCCCCAGCAGGGAGCCCACGATCTCGCCTGCGCCGGACCAGCTGAGATCCATCGGGCCCATCCGCATGTGGCTGGCGTTGCGGCGCAGGTGCAGGTTGTGGGCGAAGACCAGGGTCGGTCCGCGCCGGGCTTCCTCGGTGCGGATGTCGAGGAGGTTCTGGGCCATCAGCGCGTCGCGGGTGGCCGACAGTCGGCTCCAACGGTCGGAGTCCTCGAGGCGCTGGGCGGCCTGGCGGTGGTAGCGCAGGAGCCCCAGTGCGGTGGTGAGATAGGTTGCCGCCCTGCGCCACTCGGCATGTGAGGTGGTGGTGATCCGTTCCGGTGCGCGGGTGAAGAGGGTGCTGAGCAGGTCATCGGCGATGGCGCGCAGCTGGTGGGCCTGCGCCGTGTCGCCGATCGAGACGGCCGGATCGAGGACCGCCTCGGTGCGGCTCCACTGCTCGTCGGAGCCCACCAGCTCGGTCAGGTCGAGATCGAGATCCAGGTAGTCGCGGGCGAATTCGAGGTAGCGGCGCGGGCTGGGGACGCTCATGGTTTCCATCGCACCGTCGAATCCGTGGAAGGCGACGCGGTCGGCGGGCGGCACCTGTTCGTTGTGCGCGCGCAGCCAGGCGACGAGCTGCCGATTCGCCTCGAGCTCGCCGAAATCGTGGGAGAAGCCGGTGCGCATCGCCTCGTCAAGGGTGCCGAGACCGGCGCGGACGTAGTCGTCGACGACGAACGCGGCGACGCGATCGGTTTCCAGGGCGATCGAGCGGAACCCGGCCTCGACCAGCTGGGCGAACAGCTCGTTGCGGAGCCGGGCGAATCCCGGTTCGCGGTGGGTCGGCTCGCCGAGGGCCAACAGCGCGCAGGACGGAGGGACGAAGTCGTTGATGTACTGACTCATGTGTTTCGATCGTATCGTTGAAGGATCGGTTGATACTTTGTCGATATCTACCTGGATAGATCGCTGTAAAGTCTCCAATCAGTGAGCAACCTACGTCCCGCCGACCTCGCCCGCGAGCACGGCCTGTCGACCCAGGCGGTCCGCAACTACGAGCGCGACGGCTTCCTCCCGCCCGCCGAGCGCACGGCCAGCGGCTACCGGGTCTACACCGCCGTGCACGCGGCCGCCCTGCGCGCCTATCTCGCTCTCGTTCCCGCCTACGGGTACGCGGCCGCGGGCCAGATCATGCGTGCGGTCAACGACGACGACCTCGACAAGGCACTCACGATCATCGACCGCGGTCACGCCCAACTGCTCCGCGACCGCGAGACCCTGCGGTCCGTGCGCGGCGCCGTCGAGCACGTGATCGCCGAATCCGGATCGCGCACCGACCTTTCCGGTGACACCAGAACCATCGGCGAACTCGCCCACCGCCTCGAGGTCACCCCCGCCACGCTGCGCGCCTGGGAGCAGGCCGGCATCCTCACCCCGGACCGCGACCCGGCCACCGGATACCGCCGCTACGGCGCCACCGACCTGCGCGATGCCGACCTCGCCCACCTGCTCCGCCGCGGCGGCTACCTCCTCGACCACATCGCCGCGGTCCTCGCCCAGGTCAGGACCGCGGGCGGCACCGATGCACTCGCTGCCGCCCTCGACGACTGGCAAGCCCGCCTCACCGCCCAGGGCCTGTCCATGCTCGACGCCGCCGCCACACTGAGCGCGTACACCACCCTGCGCCACGCACCGCCCGCCAATCACACCCACCCCGCGTAGCCACCCAGACGCCACCTCGCCGACCTATTCGGTTGCTCCGTCGAACCGGATCGCCCGCCCCGATCCGGCGCTCGACAATGCCGTCCCCACCGGCGCACACGCCGTGCCCTTCTGACGCCGACACACCCGACACACGCCCGGTCGATCCACCCGGCGCGGCCACCCTGAACGCAGTTCCGGCCCACCACCGCACCGCGTGGCTCCCCACACCGCTCACCGCCATGACGCCAACACCGGCGAGGGGCAAGAACACCTACGGCGAGCCGACTTGCCGTGCCTGCTACTGGCGGCGCTGGGCCGCCGACGCCAGGCAGATGCAGGGAGAAATGGGCCGACCGGGAACCCGTGCCAATCGACCGAGCGTGGGCGCACGCACCGGAAGGTATGGCCGTATTCGATGACGCGCAGAGCCGATATCCGGTGGCCGGGGCGCCGGTAGGCTGGTCGCCACCATGCCTGGCCTCCTCGGAATCAACCATGTGACCCTCGCGACCACCGACCTCGACCGGCTCCTGCGGTTCTATACCGAACTACCGGGCGCCACACTGTCTTTCGAGCGACCGGCGACCTCGGTCGACCCCCGCATAGCCGTGGTCGACGTCGGCGGCGCCGATCATCTGATGCTCGTCGAGACCCCGGATGCCCCGGCCGACGACCTCGGCCCGCTCGGCCGCGCGAGGTGGGGACTGCGCGTCGCCACCTTCGAGCAGTTGTGCGAGGTCCGCACCCGAATCGCAACGGCCGGATCGACGGTCGGTCCGATCGATACGCTGCCGACGCAGTGGACGATGACCGCCCACGATCCCGACGGCCGCCCGGTCGACATCCGGGCGCACCGCCCCCGCCCCGAAGCCTGATCCTCAGACCCGTTCGAGCACCGCCGACGCCCCGATGCCACCGGCCGCGCAAATGCCCAGCAGCGCAGTCTCTTTGCCGGTGCGGGCCAGCTCATTGGCCATGGTCGTGACCATGCGAGCACCGGTCGCGCCGAACGGGTGACCCAGTGAGATCGAGCCGCCGTGCACATTGAGCTTGTCGATGTCGACGGTGCCGACGGGCTCGTCGCGGTCGAGGCGCGTCTTGGCCCACTCGGCGCTCTCCAGCATCCGCAGGACCGAAAGGGTTTGCGCGGCAAAGGCTTCGTGGATGTCGACCAGGTCGATATCGGCCAGCGTGAGCCCGGCCTTGTCGAGGGCGCGCGGCATCGAGATGGCCGGGCCGATGAGCACCTGATCGGCGGGATCGACACTGACGAAACTCCACGAGCGGAACGCGGCCAGCGGGGTGAACCCCAGGGCGCGCGCCTTCTCCTCGCTCATCAACAGCACCGCCGACGCGCCGTCGGTGAGCGGACTCGCATTGCCCGCGGTGACCGTGCCGCCCTCGGCGAACACCGGCGACAGGGTGGCGAGCTTGTCGACACTGGTGTTCGCGCGGACCAGCCCGTCGGTCTCGACCCGCTTGCCCGAGGGCGTGGTGAGCGGCACGACCTCGTCGTCGAATCGGCCCGAGGCGATCGCGGCCGCGGCGCGATGGTGCGAACGGGCGGCGAAGGCGTCCTGATCGGCACGGCTGATGCCGTTGATCCTGGCCATCTTCTCCGCGGACTCACCCATCACCTCGCCGGTGGTGCGCTCGGAGATCTTGGGCTGGCGCGGCAGGATGTCGGTGAACGGCGCGAGCTGGCGGACCACGTCGAGGTAGTCCTTCGGCTTGGGTTTGCCCAGTGCCACCGGCGCCACCGCGTGCACCACCTTCTGCGGCAGCTTGATCTCGGCATTACTGGTGGAATCGCTGCCACCGGCGATCATGATGTCGTACTCGCCGCGTTCGATCGCGGCCGCCGCCGAGGTGACCGCCTGCAACCCGGACGCGCACGCCCGGGTCACGGTGTACCCCTCGCAGCCGAAGTCCAGGTTCAGATCCAGGGCGATCTCGCGGGCGATGTTGGGCGCGTGACTGGGCAGCACGACCCCGCCCCACACGATCGACTGGATCTCGCCCGGCGCGATTCCCGACCGTTCGATCAGGCCACGGACCGCGGCACCCGCGAGGGCGATGCTGTCGAGACGGGTGAAGTCGGTGAACGCGCGCACGAACGGGGTCCGTGCACCCGCGACGACGACGGCTCGGTTGCGTTTCTCGGCCATGTGGGATCCCTTCGGAAGTTCCGCCGAGCGCCCACTGTATCCGATACCGTCGGTACTACATATAGCTTTGCGGAACTCCCGCCCTGATCAGGCCGGGGTGATCTCGATGCCGATGGTGCCGTCCTTGCCGCGGCGCAGGTTGGAGCCGAGGATCACCAGCGGGCCGGTCAGCCAGTACTTGCGCCGCAGCGCCGAGCGGACCTGCTCGGTCTCGGCGGCGTCGAGTATCCGGGCGGTGGCCGACACGACGGCACCGTGCGTGGCGCCGCGCGCGCTGCACGGCTGCACCGTCACCTCGGTATTGCGCCGGATCCGTTTGACCTTCCAGCTGTCGGTGACCGTCCAGACGTAGAGCTTGCCGTCGCGGGCCACGGCCCAGACGGGGGTGCTCACCGGGGTGCCGTCCTTACGGAAGGTGGTGAGCGATACGTAGTTCGCGGATTCCAGTTCACCGAGACCGTTCGTCATGCTCGCAGCCTAATGCCGTTGCCGCGGTGCGGCACGGACGGAGCGGGCCCGCCGAAATCGCCATAGGCGCTCGAGCGAATTTCTTCCTACCCTCGGAGGCCCGACCGCCCCGCGAACTGGAAGGCCAACCATGACCGATATCGCAGTGCCGGTGCTGTGGACCGGCGACCTCACGAAGACCCTCGTGTTCTATCGAGCACTCGGCTACACGGTCACCTACGAGCAGACCCGCCCCTATGTGTACGGCGAGATCGAGAAGCACGGCTGCGAACTGAACTTCGCGGCGCCACCACCCGGCATCGAGCTGCCGTCCGAATACGGCGGCGCGCTCCTGATGGTCGATGACGTGGCCGCCCGGCACGCCGAGTTCACCACCGCCTTGCGCGCGCACTACGGCAAGGTCCCCTCGAAAGGCTGTCCACGGATCACCCGATTCCGCCCCGGCCAGTCCCGCTTCTCCCTCGTCGACCCGGATGGCAACACCCTCACGGTCATCCAGCACGACGAGCCCGAGATCGAGTACGGAGGTTCGCGCGAGCTGACCGGTCTGGCTCGGGTCCTGGACAACGCGCGCATCCTGCGCGACTTCAAGGACGACGACCGGGCCGCCACCAGAGCGCTGGAAACCGGACTGCGCCGCTTCGGAGCCACCGCATCCGCGGTCGAGCGAGCCCGCACCTACGCCGCCCTTGCTGAGCTCGCCGTCGCCGCCGAGGATCCGGAGCGATTGGCGCACTGGAAGTTCGAACTCGAATCGGTCGAACTGACCGACGACGAACGCGCCACCCTGGCCATCGATATCACCGCGCCCGAGCTGCTCACCGCCTGGCTCACCACCCGAGCGGTCGAGCCCGCACCGGAGCCCGACGCGCGTTAGGCTCCGGCCATGCGAACCGATGCGCGAACGTCCCGTCAACCGCGGCGAATGCGCTGTCTCGCAACGGCACTCGCCGCCATCACACTGGCCGGTCTCGGGTCGTCGGCCATGGCGCGGGCCGGCGCCGACTCGTGCGCGGCGGGCTGGCAGGCCGAGGTCGTCGCGGCCGATCTGGGCGGATTGGAGAATCTCGAGTACGACGGCGACGGCGGCTTCTACGTCAGCGGCATCGTGCGCGGGGAACTCCTGCACGTCGACGCCGACGGCGGGGTGCGCACCGTTCTCACCGGCCTCGATCATCCGGCCGGTCTCCGGCTGTCCGGCGATGTCCTCTATTTCCTCACGGGCGACGGCTCCACCCCCGAGGGCGGCGGCACTCTGCAACGCCTGCACCTGCCCACGGGCGAGGTCACCGTGCTGCTGCCCGACCTGGTCCAGCCCAACGGCCTGCTCCTGCTCCCCGACGGCGACCTGCTCATCAGCCAGCTCTCGATCCCGTGGCCGCCGGTGGGCATCAGCCGATACCGCCCTGCCACCGGCGAATTCACCCTCGCCTGGTCGACGGTGCCCCGCCCCAACGGCCTCGCGCTGACCCCCGATCGCCGGGCCGTCCTCACCGAGGACGTGGCCACCTCGCAGCTGCTGCGGATACCGCTGGACGCCCCGAACGACCCGACCCCGATTGCCACCCTCACCGACGGCCTGTTCCCCGGCCTCGACGACCTCGATGTCACCGCCGCCGGCCGCGCCTTCGTCACCGGCGACTTCTCCGGCAGCGTCTACCAGGTCGACACCGCCACCGGCGCCTGGTGCACCATCGCCACCGGCTGGTCCACCCCGCAGACCACCCTGCTCCCCGGCCCACCACCCATCGGCCCCACCTCGGCCCGCCTCGCCCCCGACGCCACCGGCTGGTCCCTGTACGTCACCAGCATCGACGGCACCCTCCGCCGTCTCCGTCCTCCACCGACCCTCGACATCACCCCACCGCTCCCCCGCTGATCGCGTCGTCCCGCGCCTGGATTCCGCGTGCGCCCACCCGCTGGGTATCCCGCCGCAGGCCGTCGATCGTGTGGTCGAAGACGACCCGGGCCGCCACCGCATGCCACCCGAGGCGCATGCCGGGAGTTCGGCGCGGATCGCGCGCAATACTGGCGAGGCGGTGAGAGCGGTGGTTGGCTGGCGGATTCGTGTCGTTCAGCGGGAGGTCGGTGTGCGGTCCGTGCCGGAGTGGGCGCAGCAGCGGGGGTTCGGGATTCGGGTGGAGTGGGGGCGGGCCGGGGCTGTCGCGATCGGGGCGGGGGCGGCCGGTGTCGTGGTGATCGATGTGTTGTCGTTCACCACGTCGGTGTCGGTGGCCACGGCGGCGGGGACGGCGGTGTTCCCGTATCGATGGCGGGACGGGACCGCGCGGAGTTTCGCCGCGGAGCGTGGGGCGGCCTTGGCGGTGGGGCGGCGGGAAGTGAGTGTCGCGCAACCGTGGTCGCTCTCACCTGCCGCGATCCGGCGGGCACCGTTCACCGAGCGACTGGTGTTGCCCTCCCCCAACGGGTCCGCGATCGCCGCGTCGGTCGAGGGGACACCGGTGGTGGCGGCGTGTCTGCGCAACTACAGCGCGGTCGCCGACTGGCTGCTGCAGCAAGGATGGGGCACTCCCGCCCGGCCGATCGCCATCGTCGCGGCGGGTGAACAGTGGCCGGGCACCGAGACCGTGCGGCCCGCGCTCGAGGACTGGCTCGGGGCCGGCGCGCTCGCCGCCGCGCTGCTCGATCGAGGCATCGACACCCCGTCGCCTGAAGCGTATTCCGCGGCAAGCACATTCACGGCACTGCCGGACACACCCGGTTTGCTGCGCACGAGCGCCTCCGGCCGCGAACTCATCTCCGGCGGATTCCCCGACGACGTCGACCTCGCCGTCGACCTCGATGCCGACAACACTGTCCCGGTGCTCGAAAACGGCGCATTCACCGATCACGGTCGTTGAACAGAGCAGACCGGTCAGTCCTGCAGGGTGAGGATGCGGGGGCCGTCTTCGGTGACGGCGATGGTGTGCTCGCTGTGGGCGCAGCGGGAGCCGTCGGCGGAGCGGATGGTCCAGCCGTCGGGGTCGGTGAAGACCTTGTCGGTGGTTGCCGCGAACCAGGGTTCGATGGCGATGGTGAGGCCGGGGCGCAGCCGGAAGCCGCGGCCCGCGCGGCCGTCGTTGGGGATGTGCAGGTCCTCGTGCATGGTTCGGCCGATGCCGTGGCCGCCGAATTCGGTGTTGATCGGATAGCCGTAACCGTGGGCGACGGCGGCGATCGCGGCGGAGATGTCGCCGATCTTGTTGCCGGGCTGCGCGGCGGCGATCCCGGCGACGAGCGCTTCCTCGGTGGCCCGGATCAGCCGTTCGTCCTCGGGCGCTCCGGTCCCGACGACGAACGAGATGGCCGAGTCGGCGGACCAGCCGTCGATCGTGACGGCCAGGTCGGCGGTGAGCAGATCGCCGTCGCGCAGCACATAGTCGTGCGGGAGTCCGTGCAGGACGGCGTCGTTGACCGCCAGGCATACGGTGTTGCGGAACGGACCGCGCCCGAACGAGGGCGAGTAGTCCCAGTAGCACGAGACCGCGCCGCGCTCTCGGATCCGTTCGCGCACATACGCTTCCAGCTCCAGCAGGTTGACCCCGATCACGGCCCGTTCCCGCACGCCGGCCAGCACGTCGGCCACGAACCCGCCGGTCACCCGCATGCGCTCGATCTCCGCGGGTGATTTCAGCTCCACCATCACGCCTCCACTCGGTATTTTCATACCAGCCTAGCGACGGCGGTATAAAAATACCAAGTGGCCGGTCAGCGGTTCAGGTTGCCCATGTCCACGGGGATCTGCGCACCGGTGACGTGGATGGCCTCGTCCGAGCACACCCATGCCACCGCGGCCGCGATATCGGTGGGCTCGGTCATGTAGGTGGGCAGCGAGTTCATGAAGATGGGCGCCAGCGTCGCCGCGTGCTTCTCGAACAGCGGGCCCATCTCGCTCATGACCATGCCGGTGGCCACGCCCGCCGGGTGCACGGTGTTCACCCGGATCCGGTGCTCACCGAGCTCGTTGGCCATGGTCTTGGCCAGACCGGTGATGGCGTGCTTGGTGGACACGTAGTGGGCGGTGAACGGCGTGCCCTTCAACCCGGACACCGAACTGATGAACACCATCGCGCCACCGGTGCCCTGCTCGATCAGGTGCGGAATCGCGGCCTTCGCCGTGTGGAACACCCCGGTCAGGTTCACATCGATGGTCTCCTGCCACTGTTCGAGGGTGATCTCCCAGGACATGGCCGCCGAGCAGATGCCCGCGTTCGCCACGACCACATCGAGGCGGCCGAGCTCCGCGATCCCCGCCGCCAGCGCCGCCGACAGCCCGTCGAAATCGCGCACGTCGACCTTGCTCGCGAGGATCCGGCGGCCGGTGGCCTCGACCAGCTTCACCGTCTCGGCGAGGTCCGCCTCGGTGGCCCCCGGGTAAGTGGTGCTGGCGAAGTCGGCGCACGCGTCGATCGCGATGATGTCGGCACCTTCCTCGGCGAAGCGGATCGCCTCGGCCCTGCCCTGACCGCGGGCCGCGCCCGTGATGAAGACGACCTTGTCCTCGTAGCGTCGTGTCATGCGTTTCCTCCGAACATCGTTGTCCTCTGTGAACAGCTCACCATCGCCGAGCGCGGCGTGGTGGAGAATCGGGCGACCGGCTCAGCCCTGCACCACGCGGCAGTCGGCGTCGAGCGGGCGGGTGAGCGCCCACAGCCGCACGAACGTGCACTTCGCGATCTTCCAGCGACCGTCCTCGACCACGTACTCGTCGGTGTACTCCCCGGTCGCGACCGTCTCGGTGCGCTCGATCAGGTTCAGCTGACGGAAGCGCAGCGTCCAGTGGCCGCCCGCGGTGCCGTCCTCGCGCACGGTGATGTCGGGGTGCACGCCGTGGTGCATGTCGAGGATCGCGTGCGCGCCGTCGACCTGGCGCAGGGCGATCGAGGCGAAGACCGCGGCCATGCCGTCGGCGTCGAGCGCGCCGAGTTCGCCGTAGTCGAGCTCGGCGCCCGAGGTGATGAAGCAGTCGCGGAACCCCTTGGGGTCCTTGGCATCACACGCGCGGAAGTAGCGGTGCTTGAGCGCGGTGATCGCGGCGACGGCTTCCAGCCGCGCGAGGCGATCGGCGGTCTCTGACATGGATCGTTCCTGTTCGTCGATGGCCGGTCAGTCGCGGGCGAAGCTGGCCCAGGCCCGCACCACGACGGCGCCGGTCGAGTCCGCGCCGGCCAGGGTGACATCCACGCGCGCCTCGCCGTCCTGGATGTAGTGCTGGGTGAGGTGTCCCGAGCAGGTCACAGTCTCACCCGGCGGTAGCGCGCGCACGATCCTCGTCCGGAAGCGGCGGATGTTCTCGGCGCCGAGCCAGTCGGTGGCATAGGCCGCCAGCTGGGCCGCGGCGTCGGATGAGAGTGGTTCGGCGACAGCGTGTTCCGAGGAAGCGACCGAAGCCGCGGCGGCCCAGGATTCGGCGACGAGCCCGCCGGTGCGGTCGAAGTAGCGGGTCAGCGACTCGGGCGCGTCGAGCTCACGGACCGCGCGGATCGCGGTCAGCCGGTCCCCTGCCCGCGGCGGCCGCCCGAAGAAGCGGTGGTCGGTCTCGGCCCGGTCCCCGGCGCCGAAGGCATCGGCGGGCAGGAAGGTCGGCGGCACCACCGGATGCTCGGCGAGCCGATAGGCCGGATCGGCCGACCGCACGGCGGCGGCGAACAGGCGGATGGCGTCGGTGTCCAAGTCGATCTGGATCGGCTGACCGATCACCGCGGCGGCGTTGCCCACGATCGATCCTCTCGTCGGTGTGCCGCCACGGTAGATCCGTGCGCCGATCGTGACCGGTACCTCTCCCACTGATCGGGACATCGGCGCGCCACGGCGGAAACCTGTCCGCTGACCGGGACGGCACGGTCGCACCGGTGCCCCCGCGGGCACACCATCGGCCCAGCTCATCCCCACTCCGCCCGATACATGGAGGTTTCGATGCCGGAGAACCCGCCGAACGGCCGAACACAGCTCGACGCGACCGACTACCGCCGGATCGAGGCCGCCGCGGCACCGACCAGATTCGCTCGCGGCTGGCACTGCCTCGGACTGCTCGCCACGTTCCGCGACGGCAACCCGCACGAGGTCAAGGCCTTCGGCACCACGCTGGTGGTGTTCCGGTCCGAGACCGACGGCGCCCTGCACGTGCTCGACGGCTTCTGCCGCCACATGGGCGGCAACCTCGCCCACGGCACGGTCAAGGGCGATTCGATCGCCTGCCCGTTCCACGACTGGCGCTGGGGCGGCAACGGCAAGTGCACCGCGATCCCCTACGCGCGCCGCGTTCCGCCGCTGGCCAAGACCCGCTCGTGGCCGACGCTGGAACGCAACGGCCAGCTCTACGTCTGGCACGACCCGCAGGGCAGCAAGCCCACCGACGAGGTCACCATTCCCGAGATCGAGGGCTACGGCACCGCGGAATGGACCGACTGGACCTGGAATTCGATGCTGATCGAGGGCTCGCACTGTCGCGAGATCGTCGACAACGTGGTCGACATGGCGCACTTCTTCTACGTGCACTACGCCTTCCCTCGCTACTTCAAGAACGTCTTCGAGGGCCCGGTCGCCACCCAGTACATGCGCTCGACCCCGCGCCACGACATCGAGGTCGGCACCAGCTACGACGACCCGAACTCCACCTTGCGTTCGGACGCTTCGTATTTCGGCCCGTCCTACATGATCGACTGGCTCTGGAGCGAGGCCAACGGCATGACGATCGAGACGGTGCTGATCAACTGCCACTACCCGGTTTCGGACAACTCCTTCGTGCTGCAGTACGGCGCGATGGTGAAGAAGCCGCAGGGCATGTCCGATGCCGACGCCGAGGCGATGGCCGCGCAGTTCGCGCGCGGTGTGGAGATCGGCTTCGAGCAGGACGTCGCGATCTGGAAGAACAAGGCGCCCATCGACAATCCCCTGCTGTCGGAGGAGGACGGGCCGGTCTATCAGCTGCGCCGCTGGTACAAGCAGTTCTACGTCGACGTCGACGACGTCACCGAGGACATGACCAAGCGCTTCGAGTTCGAGATCGACACCGAACGCGCCGTCACCAGCTGGGAAGCCGAAGTGGCCGACAACATCGCCCGCGGCGCGATCCTCGACACCACCGCCTGACCCGGGCACCCCCTCTAGAGAAAGCACCAACCCGATGACCAACGTGCTCGACAACATCATGGCGATCGCCGACCGGCTGCGCGAGCAGAGCCCCGAGGCCGAACGCCTGGGCCAACTGCCCGACGCCACCGCGAAGATGCTCAAGACGGCGGGCCCGATCCGGCTGCTCCAGCCCAAGAAGTACGGCGGATTCGAAGCCCACCCGCGCGAATTCGCCGAGACGGTGATGACCGCGGCCTCCCTCGACCCGGCCACCGGCTGGATCTGCGGCATCGTCGGCGTGCACCCGTGGCAGCTGGCCTTCGCCGATCCGAAGGTGCAGCAGGAGGTGTGGGGCGCCGACAACGACACCTGGATGGCCTCGCCCTACGCCCCCACCGGCATCGCCCGCCCCGTCGAGGGCGGCTACATCTTCAACGGCCGCTGGCAGTTCAGCTCCGGCACCGATCACTGCGACTGGATCTTCCTGGGCGCCATGCTCGGTGACACCGAGGGCGCGATGGCGCTGCCGCCGACCATGCTGCACATGATCCTGCCGCGCAGCGACTACGAGATCGTCGAGGATTCGTGGAATGTGGTGGGACTCAAGGGGACCGGATCCAAGGACATCATCGTCAAGGACGCCTTCGTGCCGTCCTACCGGGTGATGAACGGTGATCACGTCATCGACGGGACGGCGCAGCGCGAGTACGGCGTCACCGAGACGCTCTACAAGATGCCGTGGTCGACGATGTTCCCGCTCGGCATCAGCGCGGCGGTGATCGGCATCGCCGAGGGCGCGCTGGCCGCGCACCTGGACTACCAGCGCGAGCGCGTCGGCGCGCAGGGCACCGCGGTCAAGGACGACCCGTACGTGCTGTTCGCCATCGGCGAGGCCGCCGCCGACATCAATGCCGCGCGACAGGAACTGCTGGCCAATGTGGACCGGGTGTGGAATCTGGTCGAGGCGGGCCGCGAGGTCGACTTCGCCGATCGGGCGGCGGGCAGGCGCACCCAGGTCCGCGCGGCCTGGCGGGCGGTGATGGCGGTGGATCAGATCTTCGCCCGCTCCGGCGGCAACGCGCTGCGCATGGACAAGCCGCTGCAGCGTTTCTGGCGCGACGCGCACGCGGGCCTCAATCACGCCATCCACGTGCCGAGCACGGTGTACCACGCCTCGGCGCTCAGCTCGCTCGGCATCGACCCCGCCGCCAACCTGCGCTCGATGATCTGACCCGAACAGCAAGAAGGACAACGGAAATGACTGATATCAAAGGCCTCGGCTACGTCAAGATCCAGACCGCCGACATGGACCGGTGGCGCAAGTTCGCCTTCGAAGTGCTCGGCTTCGCGCAGGGCAGCGGGCCGGACGAGAACGCGCTGTATCTGCGGATGGACGAGCGCGCCGCCCGGATGATCGTGGTGCCCGGCGAGACCGACGGCGTGGTGACCATCGGCTGGGAGGTGCGCGACCACGCGGCCCTGGTGCGGGTGCGCGACGCGGTGACCGCGGCCGGTGTCGCGGTGAAGCCGCTGTCGGTGGAGGAAGCCGATGCGCGCCGCGTCGAGGAGGTCATCACCTTCGAGGATCCGACCGGCGCCACGCTCGAGGTGTTCCACGGCGCGGTGCTCGACCACAGCCCGGTCGTGACACCGTTCGGCGCGAAGTTCGTCACCGGCGCGCAGGGCCTCGGCCATGTCGTGCTGCCCGCCATGGATCTCAACGGCACGTTCGAGTTCTACACCGAGGTGCTCGGCTTCCTGTCGCGCGGCGCGTTCCGCATTCCGGCGCCGCCGGAGTTCGGTCCGATGCGGGTGCGCTTCCTCGGCGTGAACGAACGCCATCACAGCCTGGCGCTGTGCCCGGCGCCGCACGGTGGCGCGCCCGGGCTCGTGCACATCATGGTGGAGGTCGACAGCCTCGACGCCGTCGGCCAGGCCCTCGACCGGGTGGGCAAGGACGGGTTCTCGGTGTCCTCGACACTGGGCAGGCACACCAACGACAAGATGGTCTCGTTCTACGTCCGCGCGCCCGGCGGCTGGGACATCGAATTCGGCACCGAGGGCATGCGGGTCGACGAGCGGTACTACACCGCCGAGGAGATCACCGCCGACAGCTACTGGGGCCACGACTGGTCCGGCAGCGAGCCGCTCGCGGCCATGTAGACCCGCGCCACCGGAGCCCCCGGTTCGAGCTCACCGCTCGGACCGGGGGCTTTTAGTCGTTTCGGGGCCGTTTCGGGCGGTTTTGCCCGATTCATGTGACAGCCGACACAACAGATGGTATCAATAGGTATATGCCTAATCGAAATATGTGAGTGGGCATCAGCTCGTAGATCCGAATGGAGAGCTCCATGGTCATCCAGGCCGAGGCGACCACGCCGAGCGCGATTCTCGATCGCGCATCCCTCCTGCTCGACGCCTTCGACGGCCCCGGCAGGCTCACTCTCGCCCAGATCGTGCGCCGCACCGGGCTACCCCGGTCCTCGGCGCACCGGATGCTGGAGCGCCTCGTCCAGCTGCGCTGGCTACGCCGGGAGGGGCGTGACTACGAGCTCGGCATCCGGCTGATGGAGCTGGGTTCGCTGGCGGTGCACCAGGACCGGCTGCACCGCGCGGCCATGCCGTTCCTGCACGAACTGCACCGGGTGACCGGGTTCGTGGTGCATCTGGCGGTCCTGGACGGGCCCGATGTGGTGTACCTGGACAAGGTCGCCGGCGATCTGGCCGTGGCGGTGCCCACCCGCGTCGGCGGTCGACGGCCCGCGCACTGTACGGCGGTCGGCAAGGCGATCCTCGCCTACTCCGACGAACGCCGCGTCGCCGAGGTGGTCACCGGCCAGGCCGGCGCGCGCACCCGTTACTCGATCACCACGCGCGCCCAGCTCGACGCCGAGCTGAACAAGGTCCGCGCGCACGGCATCGCGGTCGAACGGGAAGAGTCCCTCCCCGGCTTCGGCTGCATCGCCGCCCCCATCGGCGACCTCGGCGAATCCGCCGTCGCCGCGGTCTCGGTCTGCGGCCCGGTCGACCGCATGCTCTTCGACCACCGCCTCACCGCCCCCATCCGCACCACCGCCCTCAATATCTGGCGCCACGTCGACGACGGGCGGGTCCGCGTCCGCCCCACCCTCCAACAGCACCCCCGCCCCCTCGGCGTCGGCCCCGCGGGCCGGTCCGACACCGACCGCCGGGTACCCCGCTACGCCTGAACCGCACGCGGTCCGGGTCGCCGTCCGGACGGCGACCGGGACAGGTACCCGGAATCGTTGTGCCACAATTTATTCGGGCAGTCCGCGCCGCAGGGCGGCTCAGCGCAGGCGGGTGGACGCGACCCCGCCGTCGACGTCGAGCGTGGCCCCGTGGGCGTACTGCGCCTCGTCGGAGGCGAGGAACCGGACCGCGGAGGCGATGTCGACGGGGCGGACCGGGGAACCCGCCGGCGTCCCCTTCGTCATCTCCACCAGTGCGTCGGAGCTCTTCGCGGTGCCCTCGGTGGCGGTCGCTCCCGGCGCGACGGTGTTCACGCGGACACCACGCGGACCGAATTCCGCGGCCCAGGCGCGGGTCAACTGCTCCATGGCAGCCTTGGTGGCCGAATAGAGGGCCTTGTAGGGCACGCCCACCCTGGACATCCACGAGCCGATTTTCACGATGACGCCGGATCCGCGCTCGGCCATCCGCGGCGCGAGAGCCGCGACCAAGACGTGCGGGGCGCGGATATTGGTAGCCCAGAGCGCCTGCATCTCGTCGTCGGTGACCGTGGCGGTCTGGAAGCCCGGATATACCCCCGCGTTGTTGACGAGAATGTCCACCCTGCCGCCGAGGGTGGCCTCGGCGCGCTGGGCGAATTCCCGGATGCTGTCCGGTCCACCGCCGAGGTCTGCCATGAGCGCGTGCGCCAGCCCGCCATCCTTGATGATCGCGTTCACCACCGCCTGCGTCCGGTCGACATCGCGGCCGCTCACGACCACCTCGGCGCCGGACGCGGCCAGCACGCGGGCGATCGCCTCGCCGATTCCGCCGGAAGACCCGGTGACCAGTGCAGTACGTCCCGAGAGCCGGGTGTCGGCGGGGAGGGTGGCCAGAAGTTCGTCAGTGGATTGCATGCCTCGACGGTATTGGCTCCCCTGCCCTCACTCCTTACCCGCAGCGATCAGTTCCTTGCCAGATCCCGTCATGGGCCGGCCGGCCACCGGGAGAGGGTTGAATGGCCGTATGGACCAAGCCATCGCACAGAGTCTCGAACGTGCGGCCGAGACCGTGTCGCGGCGTGTCCAGAACCGGGAGTCGGCACGGGCACTCGGGCTTCGCCTCAGCCGCCTCACTGCCCCGACCGGACTCGCCTACCAGCACTACACCCCCTCCCTGTCCGTCGTTCTCGCCGGACGCAAGCGCACCATCGTCGGCGACGACGATCAGGTGTGGGGCCGCGACCGGTTCTTCGTCACACCGGTCGACCTCCCCGTGGTCTCGGGTGTCGTCGACACGGACCCACAGCGCGATTTCCTCACGGTCAGGTGGCAGATCGATCCCCTTCTCGTCGGGGAGGTCGCGGCGGCCATGCCGCGCAGAGAACAACCGCCGGGGCAGTTGGGGCGGCTCGGGACCTGGACAGCGCCCCTGGCCGACGCGGTCGCGCGACTGCTCACGCTGCTGGACGAGCCCGAGCACATGGCCATCCTCGGTCCCCTGGTGGCCCGCGAGATCGTGCTGCGCCTGTTGCAGACCGACCAGGCACCACGGGTCCTGGCCGCGATCGACGACGGGGATACCGTCGTTCCGCACGCCGTCCGCCTGCTGACCGACCGGATGGCCGAGCCGTGGTCGATGAGCGCGCTCGCGACGGAGGTCCGCACCAGCCAGCCGACGCTGTTCCGACGCTTCAAGCAAGCCACGTCCATGACCCCGATGCAGTACCTGAAACGACTGCGCCTCGGCGAGGCCCGCCACCGCATGGTCGTTCTCGGTGACGCCGCGGCCCAGGCCGCGACCGCGGTCGGCTACCGCAGCGCTCCCCATTTCTCGCGCGACTACCGGGATCTCTACGGCGACTCTCCCGCCGCTGACACCGCACGCCTGCGCGAACAGCTGCGCAACGGAGAGTTCGGCGCGCAGCCCGGTTCAGGCCTCCGGCTCGCCGCGGTCGAACTTCCGTAACCTGTCGGCGCGAGCTCCCACTTTCGGTTCATCGGCACAGGCGCAGGCGGGGCGGGTTTCCGGGAGGCCCGGTGACAGCTCAGCGAAAGTACCCACCAGAGTGGAACTCTGGGGCCGCCTCAGAAGTGGGCGTTGCGCAGGGTGACGGCCATGCGGCGAATCCTGCCGCGCACTCGGCCGTCGGTGTCGGGTGTGAGCGTCACCCCGACGGTGTCGGCGATGCGATCCGCTACCGCCGCGACCGGAGTCGTGTCGGTCCAGATGTGGTCGGCGAACTCGGGTTCGCCCAGCTGCTCGAGGCAGAAGTCGAGCCTGTCGACCGCGAACTGTTCCGTGCGCAGCAGTAGGTCGCCCTGACCCACTGCGCGCAGAATGGGCGCGAAACCCAGTCCGCGGTCACGGAGGCGGTCCAGCACGGTGTCGCGACGCGCGAGCAACGCGAAGTGGCGCACATCGTGTCCCGCTTCGCGCAATCGCCCGACCGTCTCGGCGAAGTACCGGGGTTCGGCGACTGTCATCGGCGCGATCACCACACCGTCATGGTGGCGGAGCACATGATCCAGAACCTCGAACACGCCTTGCCGCCAGCTCGGATAGTCCTGGAAGTCGGCTCGGAGTCCCGGCGGCATCATCCGGTGCAGCCCGTACCCGACCATTTCCGGATCGCACACGACACTGCCGGGCAGACGCCGGTGCAGTTCGAACGCCGTCTGGGTCTTACCGCCGCCGAACGGGCCGTTGATCCACAGCAACATCACTCCACCCTATCCATGCTTCACACTCTGTCGCCGTGCGGCGGATTCGCCTGCGGCTCCGGCCTTTACACGCGGCAGGTGGTTCGTCCGCGATCGGAACCGGCTGACACCAGAGCGGGATTTGGATCAGTAGTACATATTTGGACTGCAGGTCTACGATGGCTGGCATGACGGACTCCGCCGATGCGTTCCTGTACGACCGATCCGGTCACCGCTACGCCCTGGCGGACCCGCGGTGGCGGGGTGATGACGGCACCCCGCTGGCGATGAGTGCGCTGCCCGGTATGGCGGCCGATCAGGTCATCAGCTCGGAGCGGTCGCTGTGGCGCTATCAGGCGGTCATTCCGGTCGACCCGCGTCATCGGGTGAGCCTCGGTGAAGGCTGTACGCCGATGGTGCCGGTGGAGTGGGGCGGTCGGCAGGTGCACTTCAAACTCGAATGGTTCAACCCGACTTCGAGTTTCAAGGACCGGGGTGTCGCGGTGATGATCTCGCACCTGCTCGGCCAGGGCGCCGAGTACGTGCTCGAGGACAGCTCCGGTAACGGCGGTTCCGCGGTCGCCGCCTACTGCGCGGCCGCCGGGATCCGGGCCAAGATCATCGTGCCCGCGCTGACCTCGGCCGCGAAAGTTCTGCAGGCTCGCGCGTACGGCGCGCGGATCGAGCTCGTCGCGGGCACTCGCGATGAGGTGTCGCGGGAGGCGATCCGGCAGTCCGGGCAGATCCGGTACGCCAGCCACAACTGGCATCCGTTCTTCCTGCAGGGCACCAAGACCGTGGCCTACGAGATGTGGGAGGACCTCGGGTTCCGCGCCCCCGACAACGTGGTTCTCGTCGCCGGCGCGGGCAGCAATGTCCTCGGCTGCGACATCGCGTTCAGCGAATTGCTCGCGGCGGGCCGGATCGAGCGCCTGCCGCGACTGTTCGTCGGCCAGCCCGAGCACTGGGCGACCATCGCCGACACGGTCAACGGTCGCGACCCGGCCGATCGTGGACCGCGCGTTCCCACGATCGCCGAGGGTGCCGCCATCGCCGAACCGGTCCGCCTGCCCGAGGCGGTCGCGGCGATCCGCCGCTCCGGGGGCGCGGCGGTCGCCGTGTCCGACGAGGCGATCCGCACGGCGGCGCGCAGACTCGCCGCGCGCGGCCTCTACGCCGAGCCCACCAGTTGTGTCGCCGCCGCGGCGCTCGACCATTTCCTCGCCGAGGGCGCCATCGGCGCGGACGAGACCACCGTCGTGGTGCTCACCGGCGCCGGGACCAAGTCCTCGGAGGCGATGGCAGCCATCTTCGGCGAGGACGCACGAACCGTCGAGGACGCGAGGCCACGGGCATGAGCGCGGAGGACGAACACCTGCTGGCCGAGGCGGAGAAGATCGCGAGCGCGATCGGGCGGATGTTCCCCGGGCTGTGCGAGGTGGTGCTGCATGATCTGCGCACACCGCAGCACGCTGTGCGCGCCATCGAGAACAACCTGTCCGGCCGGCAGGTGGGCGACTCGGCCACCGAGCTCGGCCTGGCGCGCATCGCGGACCCGGACTACCCGAGCGTTCTCCAGAACTACCCGAACCGATTCCCCGACGGGCGACCGGCCAAGAGCACCTCGATCGGCATCAAGAACAGGCAGGGCCGCTACATCGCGGCGCTGTGCCTGAATCTGGACGTCTCGTCGCTGTCGCCGTTGACCCTGACCCTGGCCAACCTCGTCGCCACCGAAGTGGCGCACTGCGGCGAGGTCGTCGAGACGCTGCGCGACCGGACCGTGCGCGAACTGCGCGAGACCGTCGAGGCGTTCGCGGCCGCCCGCTCCCACACGCCGCGCAGCCTGCCCCGAGACGCCAAGCGCGAACTCGTCAAACAACTGCGCCGCGACGGGTTCTTCGACGCCCCTGGCTCGTCACGGTCCATCGCCGACCTGCTCGGCGTCTCCCGCGCCAGCGTCTACAACTACTCCCAGTGACGAAGGACCCCTCTGGAGGGGGCCACCGCTACCCACCCACACCCGCGGAGGCGCGTCAGGCTACCGGGACGTTCGGGCAGAAGCTGTGGCAGACGCGGTCGTGGACGATGGATTCCGGGCATTCGGGGTCGAACCAGCGGTCGACGTGGGCCCAGTGCACGGGGTGCATGAGGTAGGGCCCGTTCAGGCCGGCCAGGTCGGTGAATTCCTGTGCCCAGACGTGGGTCCACGGGGAGGCGCCGATGGCGCGGGTCACCCGGCTCAACTGCCATGAGCGGATGGTGTCGATGTGGTCGGGCATGCGGAGCAGGTCGGCTTCGAAGCGTTCGATCGTCGAGAGCGGAGTATCGGGGGCGACCCGAAGGAGTAGAACTCGGTAGACCGAGCCAGGTGCGCGTGGCTCGGTGAATCCGCCTACGCCCCTGCAGTATTCGGCGCCGTCGATGTGTGCCACGGCAGCGGTGGCCAGGAGAGTGTCCAACTGTGTGACCCGGAAATCCTTGGAGGACCCGGCAGATCCCAGGGGATCGACCCCGGCATGCGCGGTGAGATCAGGCAGGACGGCCGCGGCGGGATCACGGTCGGCGAACCCGGCAACACCAACCCCGGCAAACACGGCGGCACCAGCTCCAGCGGGACCGAGCTCGGCCGACCCGGCGGGATCGGACTCGGCAGGCCCGGCGGGATCCGACTCGGCAAGCCCGGCGGGATCCGACTCGGCAAGCCCGGCGGGATCGGGCTCGTCAAGCCCGGCGGGATCCGACTCGGCAAGCCCGGCGGGATCCGACTCGGCAAGCCCGGCGGGATCCGACTCGGCAAGCCCGCCGACGTGATCGTCGAATCGCAGGTGCACCAGGATGTCTCCGCCGTTGCGAACGCCCGGCAGGGTGGGCTGGATCAGCACTCGGTGGGCCGCTCCGGCGGTAGCGGTGCGCAGGCGCGCGATCAGGTGGTCGCGTTCGGCGGCGTCGACCGTGGGTGAAAGATGCAGCAGGCGAACGACTTCACACATTGCCGAGCCGATCCACGTCGGCGGCCGCAGCGGCGGTGGTGCGGGATCGTTCGACGACGAGCGCGTCCACCTCGGCCCACCACTGGCGCACTGCGGGATCCGGTCGCCCCTTCCACGTCATGGCCCACCACCCCTCAGCACCCTCGACAACCCAGGTCGCGATCACCGTGTTCGACTCGTCCGGGAACCAGACGGGCGGGCTCACGACGATTCGCTCCAGGGTCATGCCACGCGCCCGTGCACCCGGCGCGTACTCGCGCAGATAGGAATCGACGAATTCCCGCGCCCGACCGGGTTCGGTGACAACGGTGTCGATCACATAGACCTTCGCGGCGTCCATTCGCCGACCGTAGGAGTCCGTCCGGACGAGAAGGCGGTGGTCTTCCGCCCAGTGGGACGAACGCGGCGGCACCAACGCGGCTGTCACCGCCTCGATGAGGGAGCGCGGTGGCCGACTGCGTCGGCCGGGCGGAAGAACACGGCGGCGGAAACGCAGCCGATGCCGCCTCAGCGGAAGACCCGAGGCGACGCGGGAGACCGAGGCGACGGGAGCGCGGCGGTGTCCGCCCAGCGGGAGAACGCGGTGGCGCGCGGGTGCCGCGAACCTACCGTGAAATCCGTTGCTCGACCCACGAGCCGTACCAAGGAGGGCCAGTGACCGCCTCACGTTTCCCGACGACCGGGCCCGGCGCCGTGCCCGACCCGCAGGTGGCCGCCATGCTCGCCGCCCTCGATGACGGATTCCCCGATGTCGCGTCGATGCCCGCCGCCGACGTCCGTGCCGCGATCCGCGCCAGACGCTCGACACCGCAACGTCTTCCGGACCTGCGCGAGGCACGCGATGTCACCATCGCCGGACCGGGCGGCGATCTGGGTCTGCGGGTCTACCGACCACATCACGTCGAGTCCCCGCTCCCGGTGATCGTGTTCGCGCACGGCGGTGGCTTCGTGTTCTGTGATCTCGACAGCCATGACGAGTTCTGCCGGTCGATGGCGGTGGGTGTCGGGGCGGTCGTGGTCGCGGTGGACTATCGGCTCGCCCCCGAGCATCCGGGCCCGGCCGCGCACGAGGACGTGCTGGCCGCGCTGCACTGGACGGCGGCGCACATCGGCGTGCACGGCGGAGATCCGGCGCGGATCGCGCTGGCCGGGGACAGCGCGGGCGGCAATCTCGCGGCGACCGTGGCCATCGCGGTGCGGGATCGGGGCGGCCCGCCGATCGCCGCGCAGGTGCTGCTGTATCCGGTGATCGACGACGATTTCGAGACCGAGTCCTACCGCCGCTTCGGCACCGGCCACTACAACACCACCGGCGCCATGCGGTGGTACTGGCAGCAGTACGCCCCGCACGGCACCGACGACGTCCGCCTGGTCCCGACCCGCGCGACCACCCTCGCCGACCTACCCGCAGCCGTCGTGATCACCGCCGAACTCGACCCACCCTGCAGCTCCGGCGACGCCTACGCCGCCCGTCTGGCCGCCGACGGCGTCCCTGTCCGGCACCGCCGCTACGACGGCCTCTTCCACGGCTTTCTCACCATCCCCACGCTGACGGCAACCACCACCGCCCGCGCCGAGATCTGGCCGATGATCCGCGAATCCCTCACCCTCGCCACGACACCCGAGAGTGCCCCCATACAACTGGACCGTTGATCACCAGGCTCGCAGTGCGCCACCGGCCGGGAAGCCGCGCCACCGGAGCCTGGTGATCACTCGTCCACGGGGCGGCGGCCGGGGACGATCATCGGCAGGCCGGTCACGGGGTCGTCGATGACGACGCAGTCGAGGTCGAAGACCTCGCGGACGAGGTCGGGGGTCACGAGCTCACGGGGACTGCCCCGGCCGATGATGCGGCCGTCGCGCATGGCGATGAGGTCGGTGGCGTAGCGGCAGGCCAGGTTCAGGTCGTGCAGGACCGCGACGACGGTGCGGCCGTGCTCGCGGTACAGGCGTTCGCACAGATCGAGAACGTCGATCTGATGGCTGATGTCGAGGTAGGTGGTTGGTTCGTCGAGCAGCACGATCGAGGTCGACTGGGCGAGCACCATGGCGATCCAGACCCGTTGGCGCTGACCGCCGGACAGTTCGTCGACGCGGCGGTGCCGCAGTTCGGTGGTGCCGGTGGCGGCCAATGCCTCGGTGACCGCGGCGGCGTCTTCGTCGGACCACTGGCGCAGCAGGCCCTGGTGCGGGTACCGGCCGCGGGCAACCAGATCGCCGACGACGATGCCGTCGGGCGAGCCCGGGGTCTGCGGCAGCAGGCTCAGCCGGCGCGCGGTCTCCTTGGTGGAGTAGCCGTGAATCGCCTTGCCGTCCAGGATGACCGAGCCCGAGTCGGGCCGCAGGATCCGGCCCAGCGCCGCGAGCAGGGTCGACTTGCCGCAGGCGTTGGGCCCGATGATGACGGTGAACCGGCCGTCCGGCACGGCGATGTCGACATCGTGGAGCACCGCGCGATCGCCGTAGGACACGCGCACCGCCTCGCCGCGCAGCCGGGCGCCCACCGCGGTCGATTCCGCTGTCGGAGTGGATGTTTCAGACACGGTGACGAAGACCCTCTCGTACCAGCAGCCAGATGAGGAAGACCCCGCCGATGCTCACGGTGATGACACCGACCGGCACCGGTGCGGGGAAGGCGTGTTCGGCGACCAGGTCGCTGACGCCGAGCAACAGCGCGCCGACACACGCGGCGGGGAGAATGCCCGCGCCCGGCGTGCGGGTGATGCCGCGAGCCAGATGCGGTGCGGCCAGCGCGATGAACGAGATCGGGCCCGCGGCGGCCACCGACAGGCCGACCAGGATCGTGGCGGCCAGCATCAGGGCCATCCGGGCGCGACCACTGCGCACGCCGAGCGTCATCGCCACGGTGTCGCCGAGGTCGAGGGCGTGGAAGGCCCGATTCGACAGCACGATCACCGGCGTGACGAGGGCGATGCCGATCGCGACGGCGGCCACATGACCCCAGCCGCGCCCGCTCAGCGAGCCGATCAGCCAGGTGTTCGCCACGGCGGCCGAGGGCAGGTAGGCCTGGCTGAGCACGTAGGAGGTGGCCGAGGTCGCGAGCGCGCCGAGCGCGATCCCGACCAGCACCAGCCGGGTGCCGCGCAGCCCACCGAGCACGGTGAGCACGCCGATGATCGCGAAGGTGGTGAGCGCGCCGACCGCGGCACCGATCGCGCCGAAGGTGAGCGAGCCGCCGAGCACTAGCAACACGAAGACCGCACCGAAGGACGCACCGCTGGTGAACCCGATGATGTCCGGGCTGGCCAGGGGATTGTTGTAGAGCCGCTGGAAGATCGCGCCCGCGGCGGCCAGGCCACCGCCGACGCCGACCGCGACCAGGGCCCGGGGCAACCGCCGGTCCATGACGAAGAAGCGATCGAGCCGCCGCTGCGGTGTGCCGGTGAGCACGTCCCACAGCGCGCCGGGTCCGACCTGGTATTCGCCGACCATGAGCGAGACCGCCACCAGGACGACGACGAGCGCCAGCAGGATCGCGGTGACCAGGGTGGCCCGCCGGTCGAACCGCACGGTGTAGCGGCCGATGGTGACGGCCCGATCGGTCGGGGTGACCCCGGTGCGCGTCCAGCGCCCGCCGGGCCGGGTCTGTTCGGCGACGGTCACGACTCGGCTCCCAACCGACGGCTCCAGACGATCAGCGCGATGAGCGCGGGGCTGCCGACGAAGGCCGTCATCACCCCGACCGGAACCGGGCCGCCGTCGCTGATCGCCCGGCCGAGCACGTCGGCGCCGAGCAGCAACGTCGGCGCGAGCACCATCGACAGCGGAACCAGCAACCGGTAGTCCGCGCCGACCAGATACCGGGCGATGTGGAACACCAGCAGGCCGACGAACGCGATCGGTCCGGCCAGCGCGGTCGCGGCACCGCAGAGCACGGTGACCACGATGAAGCCGAGGAACCGCACGACGCCGAGGTTGACGCCGAGCGCGACCGCGGTCCGATCGCCGAGGCTCAGCGCGTTCAGCGCCCGGCACAGGACCAGGGCCAGCAGCGCGGCGCCGAGCACGTACGGCACGAGCGGCACGACATCGGCGAGATCACGCGCGGCCAGGGAACCGATCCGCCAGAACCGGAACGAGTCGAGCACGCTCTCGTCGACGAACACCAGCAGCTGGGTGACGCCCGACAGCACCGCGGCCAACGCCACACCCGAGAGTGCGAGCCGCAACGGCGACGCGGTGGCCTGCCCGATCATCGACAGCAGGTACACGATCACCGCCGCCGCACCCGCGCCTGCGAAGGCGAACCAGGTGTATCCGGTGACCCCCATGGCACCGCCGCTGAGCGTGAGCCCGATGACCACACCGAGCGCGGCGCCCGCGTTCACCCCGAGCAGGCCGGGGTCGGCGATGGGATTGCGGGTGAGCGCGCCGATGACCACACCGGCCGCGCCGAGGGCGACCCCACAGACCAGGCCGACCACCGTGCGGCTCAGCCGCCAGTCGCCGATGATCACGCGCACACTGTCGTCACCCTGCCCGAACAGGGCGGCGACCACCTCACTCATCGGGATGGATTTCGCGCCGATCGCGAGACTGGCCACGCAGACGCCGAACAGCACGACCGCCGCGATCAGCAGGATCGCACCACCACGCAGGAGCGGACCGGTGCCGGCCGCGGGTGGGGATGAGCCGTGTTCCGTGGACACGGCGGCACGACTCGAAGACACCGGCGGACTGTACCGACCCCAGCAAGGGTAGGGCAACCTTGGTTAGGTTCAGCTAATGTGCACCCCGTGAAGACCGAGAACAGAAGAAGACACCGGCTGACCATCGCGCTCGGCGCGGCGGTGGCCGCGATGGGCCTGGTGCTGACCGGCTGTGGTTCGGCCGATTCCGAGGTTGCCGACGGGCACGTGGTGAAGCACGCGATGGGCGAGACGACCGTGCCCGCGCAACCGCAGCGCATCATCGTGCTGGACTCCCCGCACCTCGACGCGCTCGTCTCGCTCGGCGTGACGCCGATCGCGATCACCGAGCGCGCGGTGGGCTACGGCCCGCCGAAGTACCTGGCCGACAAGCTCGGTGGCGTGGCCACCGTCGGCACGATCCAGGAACCGGATCTGGACGCGATCGCCAATCTGGAACCCGACCTGATCATCGGCACCAAGGTCCGCCACGAGCCGCTCTACACCCAGCTCGACGCCATCGCCCCGACCGTGTTCTCGGTGAGCTCGGGCACCAACTGGCACGAGCAGGCGCGCCTGACCGCCGACGCGGTGGGCAAGACCGACGAGATGGAGGGGCTGCTCACCGAGCTCGACACCCGCGCCAAGGCGGTCGGGGCCAAGATCGACGCGCCGAACAAGACCGTGTCGATGGTCCGGTTCACCGAGGACCGCTTCCGCCTCTACGGCCCGGAGACCTTCTCGGGTTCGCTGCTGGCCCAGCTCGGCTTCACCCATCCCGCGCGCGAGTGGAACCAGTACTCGATGGTCGAGCTCGATCCCGAGCAGTACGAGCAGATCAACGGCGACATCGTGTTCCACGCCGACTACAACGGCACCGGCGCGGGAACCACCAAGGCGAGGGTCACGGCGCTGTGGGGCGCGCTGCCCGCGGTGGCCGCGAACCAGGCCTACGAGGTGGCCGACGACACCTGGATGCTCGGCATCGGCGTGCTCGGCGCGAACAAGATCATCGACGACATCGAGCGGCTGACCGCGAAGTGACGCCGCGGTGGGGGCGCCCGGTGCGCCCCCACCGCTCAGTCGACCGAGTCGTGTTCGAGTTCCTCGTCGCGCACGCGCTGTTCGATCTCGCGCCAGCGGCCCGGGGTCGGGTGCGGGTATTCGGCGCGCTCGTCGTGCTCGGCCGTCGCGAGCACGATGGCCGCCTCGTCGATCTCGTCGATGAGCTGCTGGGCGAGTTCGCGTTCGGCGGCGTAGTGGCGCTGGGCCCACTGCAGCACGATCTGTGAATAGGCCCAGCCCGGTTCGGCTTTGGCCGCCTCGGCGTCGACGGCGGCGCGTTGCTCGAGCTGATCGACGTCGGCGATGTGGTCGCGCAGGATCTGCTTGAGCCGCTCCGGTGACCCGAGATGACCGAACATCACGCGCACCAGGACATGGTGTTTGAGCACCGACGGATCCACGGGCGCCTTGTTCCACCACGTGGTGACCGCGACCCGACCCGAATCGGTGATCCGGTACAGCCTGCGCCCGCGCATGGCGTTGTCGCTGTCGAGGCGCGACGTGGCGTAGCCGTGCTGCTCGAGCTTCTTCAGTTCGGCGTAGATCTGGCTGTAGGACGGGGTCCAGTAGAAGTAGCGCAGACTCCAGTCGGCCCACTTCTTCAGGTCGTAGCCGGAGACCTCCTCCTCGTAGGAGAGCATGGCGAGCACCGCCCAGCTGGTCGGCGGCAGGTTGGGCACGCCGGGGTCGGAGTCGCTGGTCACCATCGGTGCATGTTACCAACCGGTGGGGTTGCCTCGGCGGGGTCGACAACCGCTCACCGGGAGAACATCTTGAGCGGGTCACCGCCCGCGACGGAGGGTGGGAGCCATGAATGCAGACAACCTTGTCATCGACGCCGGTGTCCCCGGCCCGGCCGAGCTGCGCAGGGTGCTCGGCCACTTCGCGACCGGTGTCGCGGTGATCGCCGCCCACGACGGGACCCGGCCGCTGGGCTTCACCTGCCAGTCGGTGGTGTCGGTGTCGCTGGATCCGCCCTATGTCTCGTTCTGTCCGGCCAAGACCTCGACGAGCTGGCCGCTGCTGCGGCAGGCGGGGGCGCTGTGCATCAACATCCTGGCCGAACAGCAGCGGGAGATGTGCCGCGGGTTCGCGGTGAGCGGGGGCGACAAGTTCGCCGGGGTCGAGTGGGACCGGGCGGGCAACGGCGCACCGGCGCTGCGCGGGGCACTGGCCCAGATCGAGGCCACCGTGGAGCTCGAGCACGAGGCGGGCGATCACACGGTGGTCCTGGCCCGGATCGGTGCGCTGCGGGCGGCCGAGAGCGGGCGGCCACTCCTGTTCTACCGGGGTGAGTTCGGCGGATTCTCCGCCTGAGGCGAGGAGCGGGGTGCTCGTCGTTCGAGCACCCCGCCGTCGTCCTCACGCCTCGATGACGTCGAAGCCCTTGTACTGCGCCGCCGCGACCTCGGCGATGATCTGGCCGTACACGCCGAAGCCGCCGACGAAGGGCATGAACACCCGCGGCCTGCCCGCGATGTTGGCGCCCAGGTACCACGAATTCGCCTCGGTCATCAGGGTTCCCGCCGCGCGGGCGGCACATTCGTCGACCCAGGACGCGACCGCGTCGGCGCGCGCTTCCATGGCCACCGCTCCCCTGGTTTCGAGGAAGCCGATGGCCTCGGCCACCCAGTCGACGTGCAGTTCCGAGTGCAGCACCATGTTGGCCAGTACCGAGGGACTGCCGGGACCGGTGAGGTTGAACAGGTTCGGGAAACCCGTGATCCCCAGTCCCAGATAGGTTTTCGGTCCCTCCCGCCAGGCCTCGTTGAGGGTCGTGCCATCCCGACCGACGATGTTCATCCGCGAGACCGAGCCGGTCATCGCGTCGAAACCGGTGGCGAGCACCAGGGTGTCGATCGGATAGTGCGCGGCGGTGGTGTGCACGCCCTCGGCGTCGATGCGGGCGATGGGGGTGGTCTTCAGGTCGACGAGCTCGACATTGTCGCGGTTGTAGGTCTGGTAGTAGTTCGTGTCGGTGCAGATGCGCTTGGTGCCGATGGGGTGATCGCCGGGGACGAGCAGGTCGGCCACTCGCGGATCGTCGATGACGGCGCGCACCTTCTCCTCCCAGAACAGCCGCGCGGTGTCGTTGGCCGCCGCGTCGGTGAGCTGATCGGGGAAGGTCTTGCTGAACAGCACTCCGCCCAGCGCCCACCGCTTTTCGTAGGCCGCGCGCCGCTCCTGTTCGCTGACCGCGAGGGCGGGCTCGGGGTGCGCCTGGTGCGGTGAGCCGCCGCCGCTGGCCATGGACAGGCGGCGACGGTTCGCGTAGTCGGCCTTCTGTGCCTGCCGGTCCTGCTCGGTCAACGGCGTGTTCCCCGCGGGCACACTGTAATTGGCGGTGCGCTGGAAGACGTGCAGTCGCTGTGCCTGTTCGGCCAGGCACGGGATCGCCTGGATCCCGGACGATCCGGTGCCGATGACACCGACCCGCTCGCCGGTCAGATCGACCCCTTCGTGCGGCCAGTGCGAGGTGTGCAGCATCCGGCCCGCGAACGTGTCGAGACCCTCGATCGCCGGGGTGTTCGCGTTCGACAGCGGACCGGTGGCCAGGACGACGAACCGTGCCGTCACCGCGCGCCCGGTGTCGGTGTCGACCTGCCAGCGCAGGGTCTGCTCGTCGAGCACGACATCGGTGACGCGGGTGCCGAATTCGATGTCGCGGCGCAGGTCGAAGCGGTCCGCGACGTGTTCGAGGTAGGCCAGGATCTCGGGCTGGGCGGCGTACTTCTCGCTCCAGTTCCACTCCTGCTGCAGCGCGTCGTCGAACGAGTACGAGTAGTCGACGCTCTCGACATCGCAGCGCGCGCCGGGGTAGCGGTTCCAGTACCAGACCCCGCCCACGCCGTCGCCGGCCTCGAGCACGCGCACGGTGAGCCCCCGGCTCCGGAACTTGTGCAGGGCGTACAGGCCCGCGATGCCCGCGCCGACGACGACCACGTCGACCTCGGCCGGGCCCTGTGCTGGTGACGATGGCTTCACTGTGCCTACCTTTCGATGGAGACCGGTTCTCCGCGGCGACGCTAGGGACGCGCGGCCTGTTCGAGCAGGTGGCTGTCCCGCTGACCGGCACGTTCGCCGAACCTGTTGCCCTCCCGGTGATCGGGACGATCCGCCCCGCGCCCGCACCCGGCGGGCCTACCGTCGTGCTCATCGCGGGGTGGTACCGGAAGGAGACAGTGGTGGACTGGAACGACGAGGTGGATGTGCTGGTCGCGGGCTCGGGCGGCGGCCTGGCCGGTGCCTACACCGCCGCCCGCGAGGGGCTCAGCGTCGCGGTCGTCGAGGCGACCGACAAGTTCGGTGGCACGACGGCGTACTCGGGCGGCGGCGGGGTCTGGTTCCCGGTCAACCCGGTGCTCGAGCGCGCGGGCACCGACGACACCATCGAGGACGCGCTCACCTACTACCGCGCCGTCGTCGGTGACCGCACGCCCGACGAGCTGCAGCAGACCTACGTCCGGCGCGGGCGCGACCTCATCGAATACCTCGAGGCCGACGATCACTTCGCGTTCCAGATGCTGCCGTGGCCGGACTACTTCGGGAAGGCACCCAAGGCACGGCTCGACGGACAGCGCCACATCATGCCGGTCCCGCTGCAGGCCGCCGAGCTGGGCGCCCTGCGCGATTCGCTGCGCGGCCCGCTCGACACCGACCGGCTCGGCGCCCCGCTGCCGGAGCTGCTCATCGGTGGGCAGGCGCTGATCGGACGGCTGCTGTGGGCGCTGTCGACCTACCCGCACGCCCGGCTGTACCTGGACTCGCCGCTGGTGGAGCTGGTGATGGAGGACGGGGAGGTCACCGGTGCGATCGTCGAACGCTACGGCGAGCGGGTCGCGATCCGCGCGCGGCGCGGGGTGGTGCTCGCGGCGGGCGGTTTCGAACAGAACCAGCAGCTGCGCGAGCACTACGGCGTGCCGGGTCTCGCGCGAGACACCATGGGGCCCTGGGGAAATCAGGGCCGGGCGCACCAGGCCGGGATCGCGGCGGGTGCCGACACCGATCTGATGGATCAGGCGTGGTGGTCGCCGGGGCTGACCCATCCGGACGGGCGATCGGCCTTCGCGCTGTGGTTCACCGGCGGCATTTTCGTCGATCAGCAGGGCAAGCGGTTCGTCAACGAGTCCGCGCCCTACGACCGGCTCGGCCGCGAGATCATCCAACGGCTCGACGAGGGCGCGATGGATCTGCCCTACTGGATGATCTACGACGACAAGGAAGGCGAGGTGCCGCCGATCAAGGCCACCAATGTCTCCATGGTCGAGACCGAGAAGTACGTCGCCGCCGGGCTGTGGCACACCGCCGACACCCTGCCCGAACTCGCCGCGAAGATCGGGGTACCGGCACAGGAACTCGTCGCCACCGTCGAGCGGTTCAACGCCCATGTCGCCACCGGTGTCGACCCCGATTTCGGGCGCGGCGACGAAGCCTACGACCGGGCGTTCTCCGGCGGCGAACCGCCGTTGGTGACCATCGACAAGGGCCCGTATCACGCGGCGGCGTTCGGGATCTCGGATCTGGGCACCAAGGGCGGGCTGCGCACCGACAGCGCCGCGCGGGTCCTCGGTCGCGACGGCGAGCCGATCGGCGGGCTCTACGCCGCGGGCAACACCATGGCCGCGGTCAGCGGCACCGTCTACCCCGGTGGCGGCAATCCCATCGGCGCCTCCATGCTGTTCAGCCACCTGGCTGTGCTCGACATGCTCGGCGCCTGACCCCTGCTCTCCCGCTGGCCGGGAGCGCGGGTCCGATGCGGCCACCGGCCGTGGTTCGGTGCACCAAACCCTTCATTTCCAGGAGCGACACATGGCATCAGCAGACGACATCCGAGAGACCGTGCGGCGGTATGTGGAGGCGGTCGGCAACGGCACCGCCGCCGACATCGTCGCCCTCTACCGCGAGGACGCGACGGTGGAGGACCCGGTCGGTTCCGAGCCCCATGTCGGCCATGCCGCGATCCGGAAGTTCTACGACGTGATCGAGCCGCTGGAGCGGTCGAGCGAGCTGTTCACCGTGCGTGTGGCGGGCGACAGCGCGGCGTTCAGTTTCCGGATCGTCACCCGGTTCGGGGACAACAGCTTCACTCTCGATCCGATCGATGTCATGACCTTCGACGAGAACGGGCTGATCACCAGCATGCGCGCGTTCTGGTCGCCCGATGACATGGTCCAGGGCTGAGCGAGGCGACGATGACCGCACCTGAACAGCACTGGGACCACGAGGTCGGCTTCCTCGTCGTCGGCAGCGGCGCCGGTGGTCTCACCGGCGCGCTCGCCGCCGCCGATCGCGGGCTCGACACCCTCGTCATCGACAAGGCGTCGGTGTACGGCGGCAGTACCGCCCTCTCCGGCGGCGGCATCTGGGTGCCGAACAATCCGACGCTGCTGCGCGCCGGGCTCGGCGATTCCCGCGCGGATGTGCGCGCCTACCTCGACGCCGTCGTCGGGGATCGGGTGCCCTCGGCCAATATCGACCGGTTCATCGACGAGGGCCCGCGAATGCTGGAGTTCCTCGAGACCAGCCCGCACCTGCGATTCCAGTGGTGCACCGGCTATTCCGACTACCATCCCGAGGCGCCGGGCGGACGTCCGGCGGGTCGCTCCATCGAGCCGCTGCCGGTGGACCTCAAGCAGCTCGGCGAGGACGAGGAGCTGTTGCGTCCCGCCGCGCTCGCGACCCCGCCCGGCCTGTTCATCACCTCCAAGGACTTCGTCCAGCTCAACATGGTGACCCGCACCTGGAAGGCCCGCTGGACGGCCCTGCTGACCGGGTTGCGGGCGGTCAAGGCGATCGTGTTGCGCAGGCACATGGACACCCTCGGCCGGGCGCTCATCGCCCGGTTGCGGCTGGCCCTGCGCGATGCCGGCGTCCCGCTGTGGCTCGACACGCCCCTGCGCTCGCTGATCACCGACGACACGGGCGCGGTGCTCGGGGTCGTGGCCGAACGCGACGGCCGCGAGATCCGGATCCGGGCCCGCCAGGGCGTGCTGCTGGCCACCGGCGGCTTCGAACACAATCAGGCCATGCGCAAGCGCTACCTGCCCGAGGGTGGTCGCGACAACTTCAGCGCCGCCTCGACCGATAACACCGGTGACGGCATCGTGGCCGGTGAGAAGGTCGGCGCCGCCGTCGATCTGATGGACGACGCGTGGTGGATGCCCTCGTTCCAGCGACCCGAAGGGGTCAACCAGGTGCTGGTGTCGGAGCGGTCGATCCCGCGCTCGATCATCGTCGACAGCGCAGGCAGGCGGTTCACCAACGAGGCCTCGCCGTACGTGACGTTCGTGCATGCCCAGCTCGCGGGCAGCCACGATCCGGCCTGGCTGATCTTCGACGCGAAAGCCAAGAGCCGCTATCCGATCGGTGGCATCGTGCCCGGGCAGAAGTTCCCGGCCTCGTGGCTGGAGACGGGCCTGATCCGCACGGCGCCGACAATCGCCGAACTGGCCGCGGCGATCGACGTGCCCGTCTCCACGCTCGGTGCGACGGTCCAGCGCTACAACGACTTCGCGCGCGAGGGCCGGGACACCGATTTCGATCGCGGGATCAGCGCCTACGACAATTACTACGGCGATCCGACCCTGCCGCAACCCGCGCTCGACGTGCTCGACAAGGGCCCGTACTACGCGTTGCGGGTGCGCATCGGTGATCTCGGCACCAAGGGCGGTCTGGTCTACAACGACAACGCCCAGGTGTTGCGGGCCGACGGCAGCGTCATCGCCGGGCTCTACGCCACCGGCAACACCGCGGCCGCGGTCATGGGCAACGACTACGCGGGCGCGGGCGCGACGATCGGACCCGCCATGGTGTTCGGCTATGTCGGCGCGCGCCATGCCGCGGGCGAACGCTGAGAGCGAGGACGGCCATGCAACCCATCCAGTGCGGTACCTGCGGGAACAAGGTCCTCGCGGAGAAGTTCAGTCCGAGCCACACCAGCGTGCAGTGGCTCGACGACGCCGAGTCCGCGTGCCCGGAGTTCGCGCGCCGGGCCGCGCTCGGTGAGCACAGCAGCTGGATCCCGACCTGTGCCGCACTGCGCGATTCCATCGAAAAGGCCGTGCTGGAAGGGGAATTGGCGACCGATCAGCTGCGGCACGAGCCGGTTCCCGGTCGGCTCGGCTGAGACATCGAAGCAAGGAGAACTCATGAACGACCTCATCGAGCGGGTGGCGCCCTGATGGACCTCGACTACGAGCACACCCGGCGCGAGATCCGCACGGACGCAGGCGTTCTGCGCTATCACGAGGCAGGCGAAGGCCCACCGCTGCTGCTCCTGCACGGGTCCGGTCCCGGTGTCACCGGCTGGCGCAATTTCCGCGGCAATCTCGCGACCTTCGCCGACCGGTTCCGCTGCCTGATCCTGGAATTCCCCGGTTTCGGCGTGAGCGAGGACTTCGGCGGTCACCCGATGGTCACCGCCCTGGACGCGGTCGGCCGCTTCGTCGACGCGCTGGGTCTGGAGCGTGTCGACATCATCGGCAACTCGATGGGCGGCGGGGTGGCGCTCAATTACGCCATCGCCCAGCCGGATCGGGTCGGCAAGCTGGTGACCATCGGCGGCATCGGCCGCAACATCTTCAGTCCCGGCCCCGGTGAGGGCATCAAGCTCCTGCAGGAGTTCACCGAGGAACCGACCCGCGAGCGGCTTATCCAGTGGCTGCATTCGATGGTCTTCGACCCGGCCATGGTCACCCAAGAGCTCATCGAGGAACGCTGGACCCAGGCCACCGACCCCGCCACCCTCGATTCGGCCCGCCGCATGTACAGCAAAGCGGCGTTCGGTGCGATGGTCCGCGCCATGGAAGCCTCCGACGCGCCCCCGCCGTGGGCGATGCTGCACAAAGTCAAGGCGCCGACGCTGATCACCTGGGGCCGCGACGACCGGGTGAGCCCATTGGACATGGCGCTCATCCCCATGCGCACCATTCCCCGTGCCGAGCTGCACGTGTTCCCGAACTGCGGGCACTGGGCGATGATCGAACGCAAGGCCGAGTTCGAGTCGGCCGTGCTGGCCTTCCTCACGCGTGAGGACGCCGCTCGGGTGTGACTCGAAAAATCCCGCGATGCGCGGGCCGTCGTGATCCGGCGGCCCGCGCATCGCTGTTCCAGCCCGCGGACAGAAATGCGGGGCGGCGGTTTCCCGCCGCCCCGCATCGGGAACGGATCAGCGCTGGGTGCTGCCCGCGTCGACCGGCAGGGTCACCGCGGTGATGTAGCGGGCCTCCTCCGAGGCCAGGAACAGGGTGGCGTTGGCGATGTCGACCGGCTCGACCCAGGGGATCGGGAGCATGTTCATCGAGACGGCCGCCTCGGCGAACTCTTCCCGGGTCGGGTGCTCGCGGTCGGGACGGAAGACCTTGCGCACCAGGTCGTTCTGGATCATCGGGGTGTCGACATTGGTGGGGTGGATGGAGTTCACCCGGACATGGTGTGGCGCGAGTTCCTTGGCCAGGGAACGCATCAGGCCGACCACACCGTGTTTGGCGGCGGTGTAGTGGGCGACGCCGACGAGGCCGCGCAGGCCGGCGATCGAGCTGGTCAGGATCATCGAGCCGCTGCCGCGGTCGATCAGGTGCGGGGTGGCGGCCTTGCAAGTCTGCCAGACGCCGGTGAGGTTGATGTCGATCATCGTCTGCCACTGCCGCTCGGTCAGGTCGAGCGCGCCCGCGCTGGAGGTGATTCCCGCGGTGGCGCAGACGATGTCGAGGGCGCCCAGTTCCTCGACGCCCGCGGCCACGGCCGCACGGAGTGCGGTGCCGTCACGCACGTCGACGATGTCGGCGACGATCTTCGCGCCCGTCGCCTCGACCGCCCGGACGGTCTCGGCGAGATCGTCTCGGCTCGCCGGTGGGATCACCACGGTGTCGACCGGGCCGCAGAGGTCCAGCGCGATGATGTCGGCGCCTTCCTCGGCGAGCCGGATGGCCTGTGCGCGGCCGATGCCGCGGGCGGCGCCGGTGATCAGTGCTACTTTGCCCGAAACCCGTGTCATGTCACACCTTCTGAGTCAGTCCGGCATCCACCACGAGCTGGGTTCCCGTCACGTAACGGGACTCGTCGGATGCGAGGAAGAGCACGGCATTGCTCACGTCGACCGGTTCCACCCACGGCACCGGCAGCAGCGTCCGGGCCGCGAGGGCCTCGGCGGCGTCCTCGCGCGTCGGATTCGGCAGGTCGGGGCGGAGTTTGGCGTAGACGTCGTCGTTGAGGATCATCGGCGTCGCCACCGAACCGGGGTGCACGGTGTTCACCCGGATCCCGCGCTCGCCCAGCTCGTTGGCCAGGGTGCGGGCCAGGCCGACCACGGCGTGCTTGCTCGCCGAGTAGTGCGCGGCGGTGGCCGCGCCGGTCAGGCCGTTGGTGGAGCTGACGATGACGATGGATCCGCCGTCGACCAGGGCGGGCGCCCCGGCGCGCACGGTGTGCCAGACGCCGGTCAGGTTGATGTCGAGGGTGCGCTGCCAGGCCTGGTCGGTCATTTCCCAGGACGGGCCGAGATCGGTGTAGATGCCCGCGTTGGCCACGATCGCATCGAGGCGGCCGAACGCGCGCATGCCGTCGGCCACGGCCGTTTCCAGCGAATCCTGGTCGCGCACATCGGCGATTCCGGTGCGGCACCGGGTGCCCGCCGCCTCGACCGCCGCCGCGGTGATCGCGAGTTCGTCCGTGGTGGTGGCGATGTCGAGTGCGATGATGTCGGCGCCCTCCTCGGCCAGCCGGCGACAGTGGGCCCGGCCCATGCCGCCGGCCGCGCCGGTGACCAGCGCGACGCTGTTCTGCATACGTTTCATCGGCCCGACGCTAGGGTCGTCGTCGGGCGCATCCGCCCTGGTCGTCCCGGTCAGCGGGCGGTGCGCGGCGGCCTCCCGGCCATCGGGATCGATCGACGTCGGCGCGCGGTCCCGCTGCCACCGTTACCCACGTTTCGCACCGGAGGCGTGATCGGAGGACGGCAGTGACGAAGACGAAGGGTGCTCGGCCGCGGGTGGTGACGCTGCGGGTCTCGGCGGTGATCGAGGAGACGGCGGACGCCCGCTCCCTGGTCTTCGACGTGCCCGACGACGACCGCTTCGCCTACCGGCCCGGCCAGTTCCTGACCCTGCGGATCCCCGGCGGACCGACGGGCCCGGTGGCGCGCTGCTATTCGCTGGCCAGCTCACCCGACACCGGCGAGCCACCGAAGGTGACGGTGAAGCGCACCGTGGGCGGCTACGGCTCGAACTGGTTGTGCGACAACATTTCTGTCGGCGACACCGTGGACGTATTGCCGCCGCTTGGCACCTTCACTCCCGCGTCGCTGGACACCGATCTGCTGCTGTGGGCGGCGGGTAGCGGGATCACGCCCGTGCTGTCGATCCTGCGCTCGGCGCTGGTGCGGGCCGAGGGCCGGGTGGTGCTGTTCTACGCCAATCGCGATCAGGACTCGGTGATCTTCGCCGACGCCCTGCGCGAGCTGGCCGACGCCTACCCCGACCGGCTCACCGTGGTCCACTGGCTGGAATCGCTGCAGGGCCTGCCGACCGCCGCGCGCCTGGCCGAATTCGCCGCTCCCTACCCGGAATACGAGTCGTTCGTGTGCGGGCCCGGTCCGTTCATGTCGGCGGTGACGACCACGCTGGCGGGTGCGGGCTGGCCGCGCGAGCGGGTGACCACCGAGGTGTTCACCTCGCTGTCGGGTGATCCGTTCGCCGACCCGGAGCCGATCGCGGCGGCGGAGACGGCCGATTCCGCGCAAGTGGAGGTCGAGCTCGACGGCGAGGTACACACCCTGGCCTGGCCGCGCTCCCGAACGCTGGTGGATGTGCTGCTGGCCGACGGCATCGATGTGCCGCACTCGTGCCGGGAGGGCGAATGCGGTTCGTGTGCCTGCACGGTCGTCGACGGCGAGGTCGGCATGGCGAACACCGGCGTGCTCGACCAGGAGGACATCGACGCCGGCTACACCCTCGCCTGCCAGGCCCGCCCGCGCACCGACACGGTCCGGATCCGCTTCTGATGTGCGCGGATTTGCTTCCATCCAGCGGGAAGACGCCGATCGGACCCCGTCCCCGCGCACCACGATGGATTCGTCATCGGAGAACAAGAATGGAGCCGACATGCTGACCGCCACCGTGCGCACCGCACTCGCCGACGAACTGGCGCGGGCCGAGCAGGATCGGGTGGCTGTCGGCCCGCTCGTCGACCGGTATCCGGGGATCGATGTGGTCGATGCCTACGAGATCCAGCTGCTCAACATCGGGCGCCGGTTGCGTTCCGGAGCCAAGGTCGTGGGGCACAAGGTCGGGCTGTCGTCGAAGGCGATGCAGCAGATGATGGGTGTCGACGAACCCGATTACGGGCATCTGCTCGCGGAGATGGAGGTCTTCGAGGACGTTCCCGTCGAGACCTCCCGCTACCTGCTGCCGCGGGTGGAGGTCGAGGTCGGTTTCGTCCTCGGTGCCGATCTGCCCGGTGCGGACTGCACCGAGGCCGATGTGCTCGCCGCGACCGTCGCCTACGCGCCCGCGATCGAGTTGATCGATTCCCGGATCACCGATTGGAAGATCGGGTTGTGCGACACCATTTCCGACAACGCGTCCTCCGCCGGGTATGTCCTCGGCCGCGAACGCGTCGCCCCCGCTGACATCGACGTCACCGCCATCGACGCGGTGCTCACCCGCAACGGCGAGGTCGTCGCCGAGGGGTGCAGTGACGCCGTGCTCGGCGATCCGGTGATCGCGGTGGCCTGGCTGGCTCGCAAGGTCGCGAGCTTCGGGGTGCGGTTGAAAGCCGGGGACATCGTGTTGCCCGGGTCGTGTACTCGCGCCATCGATGCCCGCCCGGGAGACGCTTTCCTCGCCGAGTTCACCGGCCTCGGCTCCGTTCGACTGAACTTCGCCTGAGTCGAGGACACGCACACCTCTTTGCCCATCTTCATCGGCGACAACGAAGTCCACCGTGATCCCGCGGGTTCGGCTCGGGCACTGCGCGACATCTCCCGACTCGACTCATCCCCACCACCCAGGAGGTCAACCGTGTCCAACGGGACCGTCACCGCCGCGATCGTCGGATCCGGCAACATCAGCACCGATCTGCTCTACAAACTCCTTCGCTCCGATTCCATCACGCCTCGCTGGATGATCGGCATCGACCCCGACAGCGAGGGGTTGAAGCGTGCACGTGGGTTGGGACTGGAAACCTCCGCCGAAGGCGTGGACTGGCTCCTCGCTCAGGATGAGAAGCCCGGCATCGTGTTCGAGGCGACCTCCGCGTATGTGCATCGCGCTGCGGCGCCACGGTATGCCGAACTCGGTATCCGCGCAGTCGATCTCACCCCTGCTGCCGTCGGTCCCGCAGTCGTGCCACCGGTCAACCTGGCCTCGTTATTGGACGCGCCGAACGTCAACATGATCACCTGTGGTGGACAGGCCACGATCCCGATCGTCGCCGCTGTCTCCCGCGTGGTGCCCGTGCCCTACGCCGAGATCGTCGCCTCGGTGTCCTCCGTGTCTGCCGGGCCCGGTACCCGCGCCAACATCGACGAGTTCACCAAGACCACCAGCCGTGGCGTGGAAACCATCGGCGGTGCTGCTCGGGGTAAGGCGATCATCATCCTGAACCCCGCCGAACCACCGATGATCATGCGCGACACCATCTTTGCCGCCATCCCCGAGGACGCCGACCACGATGCCATCTCGGCGTCGATCCATCGGATGGTGGCCGATATCCAACAGTATGTCCCCGGGTATCGGCTGCTGAACGAACCCCAATTCGACGAACCCTCCGTGGTTTCCGGTGGGTTGGCGAAGGTTTCCGTGTTCGTCGAGGTCGAAGGTGCCGGTGACTTCCTGCCCCCGTACGCGGGCAATCTCGACATCATGACGGCCGCCGCCACCCGCGTCGGGGAAGTTGTCGCCGATCAAATTCTCACGGCCCGGGTCGTGCATCCGAGCCAGGCGTAAGGAGACCCCTCATGGCTTTTTCCCCTGATCTCGACGTCCGCGTCACCGACACCTCCCTGCGCGACGGCTCACACCACAAACGCCACCAATTCACCGCCACCGAGGTCCGCGACATCGTCGCCGCCCTGGATGGTGCCGGAGTCCCCGTCATCGAAGTGACTCACGGTGACGGACTGGGTGGGTCTTCGTTCAACTACGGATTCTCCAAAACCCCTGAACAAGAACTCATCACGATCGCGGCGCAGACGGCCAAGCAAGCCAAGATCGCTTTCCTCATGCTCCCCGGTGTGGGCGTGAAGGAAGACATCAAGATCTCCCAGGACAACGGCGCCTCGATCTGCCGCGTCGCGACCCACTGCACCGAAGCCGACGTCTCCATCCAACACTTCGGCTACGCCCGCGACCTCGGCCTGGAAACCGTCGGCTTCCTCATGATGTCGCACACCCAACCCCCCGAAGTACTAGCCAAACAAGCGCGGATCATGGCCGACGCGGGCTGTCAGTGTGTCTACATCGTCGACTCCGCCGGAGCGCTGGTGTTGGACCAGGTCGCCGACCGGGTCTCGGCCCTGGTCGCTGAACTCGGCGACGACGCCCAAGTCGGGTTCCACGGCCACGAAAACCTCGGCCTCGCCGTCGCCAACTCCATCTACGCCGTCCGCGCAGGCGCCACCCAAATCGACGGCTCCGCCCGCCGCTTCGGCGCCGGTGCGGGCAACACCCCCGTCGAAGCCTTCATCGGCGTCGCCGACAAACTCGGCATCGCCACCGGCGTCGACTTCTTCGCCATCGCCGACGCCGCCGAAGACGTCGTCCGCCCCGCCATGCCCACCGAATGCCTCCTCGACCGTCAAGCATTGATGATGGGCTACGCAGGCGTGTACTCCAGCTTCCTCAAGCATGCCGAACGCCAAGCCGAACGCTACGGAGTCTCCGCCGCGGAAATGCTGGTCCGCGCAGGCAAACGCAAACTCGTCGGCGGCCAGGAAGACCAACTCATCGACATCGCCCTCGAACTCCAACGCGCCCGCTGAACCTGGACAAACGATCACCACGCTCTGGTGGCGGCATCGGTCGAGAGCCGAACGCCACCAGAGCGTGGTGATCAAACGTCCAGCTCAGCTTGGGGGCGCTGGCGGGCGCAGGGGGCGAGCACCTACCATCGGGCGTATGGTTCGTCTTCCGCTGAGTCCGGCGCAGGTAGAGGCAGGCCGCCGGTTGGGGCGTCGCCTGCGGACGGCGCGTGGGAAGCGGGATCTGGGCGAGGTCGCCCAGCGCGCGGGGATCTCGCCGGAGACGTTGCGCAAGATCGAGTCGGGGCGGCTGCCGTCGCCGGCGTTCGGCACCGTGGTGGGGCTGGCCGAGGCGCTGGGAATCCCGCTGAACGAACTCGCCGACGTCTACCGCGCCGAGCAGGTCGCCGAATCCGCCTGACCCGGGCATCGACCGTCGAGCACCCGGTCACCGATCTCCCAGGTCGTCGTCGACAGCGATGCGCCGACGGGCCTCGCACGGGTCACGGGTGGACGCCAGACGGTTCCCGGCAGACCACTCACCGCCACTGCGACAGCACCCGCTGCGTTCCTGGTCGCGGTGCAACACCCGACCACAGCGCGACAACGCCTTCGCGACCGCCGGCAACGGTCCCGGAGATTGCTCAGCGCCGGTGCAGTGATTCCTCGTTGTCGTAGCCGAGGGTGACGTCGTGGGTGATCTCGCCGCGGGTCACCGAGACCTGGCTCGCCACCGGCGGGTAGCCGCGGGCGACCACGGTGTACTCGCCTTCGGGCAGGTCGGGGACCAGGTAGTGGCCCTTCTCGTCGGTGCGGGCGGTGGCCGCGGGGTCACCGCCGGAGTCGAGGACGGTGATCTGGACGTCGGCCACGGGGCGGTCGCCGTCGACCCAGGCCGACCCGACCAGGATCGCCATCGGTTCCAGGTCGATGTCGCGGTGCAGCGAGCCCGTCTCCGGGACGTTCAGCGCGACGGCGGTCGGGCGCATGTGGTCGGCCACCGCGACCAGGGTGTAGGTGCCGCTCACCACGTCACGGCACATGTAGGCGCCGTCCTCGCCGGTGATCGCCGCGCCGACCACATCGCCCTCGGGATCGGTGAGGGTCACCGTCGCGCCCCACAGCGGTTCGCCGCGCCGGGCCGAGCGCACGATCCCGGTGAGTTCCCCGGCGCCGGTGAGCATCAGGTCGACGTGCTGGGCCCGCTCCCCCATCGACACACTCACCGCCTCGGGCTGATGACCGACCGCGACGGCGATGAGCACGTAGTTGCCCGGCTCCGGCGCCTCGATCACATAGGCCCCGGAGGCGTCGCCGTGGCCGCGCGCCACCTGATGACCGTGCTGATCGATCAGGGTGAGGATCGCGGCGGGAACGGGGCGCGCGTCGTCGCGGCGCAACAGTCCCGCGATCACCCGGCCGGCGGCGGGCCGCAGCTGCCCGGCCATCTCGTGCGCGTCGTGCAGGCTCACATCACGCAGCAGGATGCTGTCGGTGATCTCCTCGGGCTCCGGATCGTCGCGCAGCGGAATCTCTTTCATGAACACCAGGACCACGCACGCGACGATGGCGAGGTCGGCGGCGAGCAGGAACACGTCCCCGATCGCGCCGGTGAAACCCTCCAGGATCGGAATCCGCAGCTCGTCGGGCAGGGCGGCGATCCCGCTGGTGTTGCTCTGCAGGGCGGCGAGCTGGTCGGCGTCGAAGCCCGCGGGCAGGGTCCCGCCGAAGGCGCCGAGGATCTGTCCCGGCAACCGGTCGAACAGGACGGTGAGGAACACCGCGACGCCCAGGGTGCCGCCGAGCTGCCGGAAGAAGGTCGCGGACGCGGTGGAGACGCCCATCTCGGTGCGGCCGACGGCGTTCTGCGCGGCGATGATCAGCGTCTGCATGCAGCCGCCGAGCCCGAAACCCATGATCGCGCTGTAGGCCAGCGGCTGCCACAGCGGACCGTCGTAACCGATCCGGGAGAACAGCGCGCAGCCGACCGCGAGGATCAGCGCGCCCAGGACGGGCAGCACCTTGTAGCGCCCGGTGGCCTTGGTGATCAGCCCCGACAGTTGCGCGCCGACCATGATGCCCAGGACCAGCGGCAACATCAGCAGCCCGGCTTCGGTGGGCGAGAAACCACGCACCACCTGCAGATACTGCGGCACCATCATGATCGCGCCGAACATGGCGACACCGACGAGGAAGCCGCCGAGGATCGCGATGCTGAAGGTGGAACTGCGGAACAGCCGCAGCGGGATCAGCGCCGCGTCCTTCATCAGGTACTCGACAACCAGGAACGCCAGCAGCCCGGCCCCGCCGATGCCGTAGCAGATCAGCGAGTTCTGCGAGGTCCAGCCCCACACCCGTCCCTGTTCGGCCACGATCAGCAACGGCACGACACCGATGACGAGGGTGAACGCGCCGAACCAGTCGATCCGGCTCGGCTGACGCACATGCCGCACGTTCAGCACCTTCGCGACCACGAGGAATGCCAGCACCCCGACCGGCACGTTCACCAGGAACACCCAGCGCCAGCCCTCGATCCCGCCGAGCGAGTCGTAGTCGGACAGGAAGCCGCCGACCACCGGCCCGAGCACCGTCGCGATGCCGAACACCATCAGGAAATAGCCCTGGTAGCGCACCCGTTCGCGGGCGGGCACGATATCGCCGACGATGGTGAAAGCCAAGGCCATCAGCCCGCCCGCGCCCAGTCCCTGGAAGGCCCGGCAGGCCGCCAGCTGGTACATGGTGGTCGCGAAGCAGCAGGCCGCCGAGCCGAGCACGAACAGGGTGATGGCGAGCAGGTAGAAGGGTTTGCGGCCGTAGATGTCGGCGAGCTTGCCGTAGAGCGGGGTGGTGACGGTCGCGGTGATCAGGTATGCCGTTGTCGCCCATGCCTGTTGGTCGAACCCGTCGAGGCTGTTCGCGATCCGCACGATCGCGACGCTGACGATGTTCTGGTCGAGCGCGGCGAGGAACACCCCCAGTAGCAGGCCGGACAGAATGGTGAGGGTCTGGCGGTGCGTGAGGCGTGATTCGACAACGGCGGTATCGGTCATGGAAAAGCCCTGGTTCTGATCGGCTGGCAAAGTGGGTGTCGATCATTCGGCCCACACGAGGGCCGACAACCCCGCTGCGAGGAAAACTTCGCGCGGCGGGTGGAACTCTTCATGCGCTGGTGCGCCGAGCTTACCCACGCCGGATCGGCCACCCGCACCGAGGGATCAAGTGACCGACCATTTCGCACCCGGAGCGGCGCCACGCAGGGACCGGAGGCCCCGGATGGCGGAGCGAACTTTCGGTCCGTTCCTGACCCGTCGCCGTCGCCGAGCGCGGCTGTCGCCGAGCCTCCGGAGCCGACAGATCCACGCGCACAACAGTTCCCGGTGGAATCGGGGAACCGCGCGCTGCTCAGCCCGTCGCGATCAGCAGATCCGCCAGTGTGGACAACGTCTCCGAGCAGCCCGCGTCGAGCACCACCGACGCGACATCGTCGCCGCGAGTCGGCCCGCGATTCACGATGACCACCGGTACGCCGTTCTTCGCGGCGCGGCGCACGAAGCGCAGGCCCGACATGACCGTCAGCGAGGAACCGGCGACCAGCACGGCCTGGGCGTCGTCGATCAGTGCGAACGCGGCGGCCACCCGGTCGGGCGGGACGTTCTCGCCGAAGTAGACGATGTCGGGTTTGAGCATGCCGCCGCAGTGCGCGCAGTCGAGCATGCGGAAACGGTCGGTGTCGGTCACCACGGCGTCGGCGTCGGGGGCGACCTCGATCCCGGTCGCCGAGACATCCTCCGTGAAGCCGGGATTCGCGGCCTCGAGGCGGTGCGCGAGCGTCATCCGGGAGATCAGGGTGGGGCAGTTCAGGCAGCAGACCCGGGCGTAGGTGCCGTGCAGGTCGATCACGTGGCGCGCGCCCGCCTTGGTGTGCAGCAGGTCGACATTCTGGGTGATGACGCCCGAGACCACCCCGCCGCGTTCCAGCCGGGCGATCGCGCGATGCCCCGGATTGGGCCGGGCGGCGTCCATGCGGCGCCAGCCCAGGTGATTGCGCGCCCAATAACGCTGGCGGAACACCGGATCGCCGACGAACTGCTGGTAGGTCATCGGTGTGCGGGGCGGTGAATCGGGGCCGCGATAGTCGGGGATGCCGCTGTCGGTGCTCAGGCCCGCGCCGGAGATCACCACCACGCGACGCCCGGCCAGCAGGTCGGCCGCGCGCGCCACCGCGACGGTGTCGACCGGGGCGGAATCGGGCATGAATCCATGCTACGAGCCCGCACTGCGGCCGAACACGCCGAGCCGAGTTGCACGGCGTCGACCTCCGGCGACATGATGGCTCATCCTGCCCGGTCCGATCGCCAGAGGAATCCTGTGTCCGACACCGACGAGCACGGCCGCAGCGCGCTCAATGCCGCGGTCGACGCGACCATCATCGCCGTCCGCCGGATGTTCTACGTCCTAGGCGACGACATCGACCGCACCGAGGGCCCGATCGAATTCACCTTCCACACCGGGGCCACCCTGCTGCTCGACGCCGGTGTCGACGGCACCGAACTGCGCATCGGCGCGGCACCGTGGCGCGACCCCTTCGAGCCGCTGGTCGACCCGGTCAACATCGAATACGTCGCCATCTCGGGCAAGTACACCGCCTTCGACGTCACCGACGAGCCACCCTACGACAGCCTCCTCGGCCGCCGCGTCGACGCCGTCTCCGTGCTCCCCCTTCCCGACGGCCGCCCACAGGCCGCGACGCTGTATCTGGGCGAGGCCCTGGTCAAGGCCGAATCGATCGCCGACGAACTCATCGTCACCCTGTCGCCCGCCTGAGCAACCCTGTCGAACAGGCAGCACGGCGAGCCGATCCGGGCCGCCCACTTCTACCGCGCGCTGCCTTGGCGGCCGGTATCAGGAAGCGCCCGCAGTGGAGGCGGCGACCGCAGGGTCATCTCGGTGCCGGGCGACGCCGGGGCTTCACGGCGCCGGGGCTTCACGGCACGGGGCTTCACGGCACCGGGGCTTCACGGCACCGGGGCTTCACGGCGCCGAGGGCGGCCAGCGCCGTGATAACGCGACCACACACCAGGAAAGGCCGCGGCGCCGCCACGATCGTCACGCCCGCGACGCCGGTGCGGCGGACCGGTGCCGGTCGGCGCTCTGGTTTCGCGACGCGGCAATCGACATGACCGCACCGAGGACCGTCAGCGCTGTGGTGACGAGGGCGCAGGCCACGAAGGCCGCACCGACGTCCCGCGCCGAGGTGATCAGACCGGCCGAGGCGGCGCCGAGTCCGGCGCCGGCGTTGCAGGCGACGCCGGCCAGGATGGCGCTGTGGGTGCGGCCGGGGCCGGAGACGAGCTGGTCGGCGAGCACGTAGCCGGTCATCACCGCCGGTCCCAGCGTCAGGCCGACGGCGAGCAGGAGCACGGTGGTCAGGCGTAGGTCGCCACTGAGGCCCGTCGCGGCGGTGGCGGTCGCGAGCAGTGCGGCGGCGATCAGCAGGCGGGTCCGCGGGCTCGCCCGCCAGTGGATGCGCCCGTACCCGAGGGCGGCACCGGCGCTGGCGAAGGCCATCGCGGCGAAGAGCAGACCGGCGGCGTCGGGGTGGCCGCTCGCGATGGCGGCGGCCGGGATGCCCACTTCGAGTCCGCCGATGGTGAAGCCGACACCGGCGAACGTCACGAGCAGCCATGCGGTCCGGCGGAGGACCGATCGCATCGATGCCGTACCGGTCGCCGGATCCGGACGGGCGCGGCCAGCGGCGGACGACATCACCACACCGCCTGCGACACAGGCGATTCCGCTGACCACAACGGCAGTGGCGGGGCTCGCGAGCCAGACGACCAGTGCCGCGAGAGCCGGTCCGAGTACGAAGGACGACTCCTCGACGACAGCGTCGAGGCCGAAGGCTCGTGGCACCCACTCCGGCGGAATCCGTTGCGCCCAGCCCACTCTCAGCAGGGCACCGAACGGGGGTACCGCGAGCCCGGCCACCGCGGCGGGGCCGATCGCCCACCAGGGTGTCCACGCGGCCGCCAGGGGCAGCAGCATCATTGCCGCGCCGCTGATCGTCGCGAAAGTGAGCAGGGCGCGCCCGTGCCCGACCCGCACCGTCCACCACGAGCGCGCGGGCCCCGACACCACCGAGCCCAGCGCGTACGCACCCATCGCCGCACCGGCCACCCCGAAAGCACCGTGCACCGCACCGAGCAGGGTGACCACGCCGATCGGCATCATCCCGAACGAGATTCGCCCCACCAGCGACCCCGCGAACAGCACCGGAACACCGGGCGGGCGCAAGATCTCGCGATAGCTCGCCTGGTCGCCGCTCATCGCAGCAGTCAACCGTCCACCGAACCTCGCGTCGACCGATTTTCCGCGCCCGGCACCAACGATCGGCGTCGATGACACGGCGTGGCGATGTCCGGCACTCGGGCGTGGCTCGAGGCAGCATGGGGCGCGGTGGAGTGGACCGAGCGAAGGTGTGGTGGGTGCGCAGTGGTGGCGGGTCAGGTCAGGTGGCGGTCGGGGTGGGGTGTGTCGGCGGGATTGTTCGTCGCGGTGTTCGTGCTGGTCCCGGCGACTTTCGCGGTGCAGGACGCCTGGCACGTGCCGATACCGCGGCCGATCGCCTTCGCGAAACTGGAGCCGATCGCGACCTCGTACTGGGTCAGCTGGGGGCTGACCCTGGCCGCGCTGCTCACTCCGGCGCTGGTGCTCGCGCTGCTGCCGCCGGCCCGGCTCATCGCCCTCGGTTATCTGCTGACCACCTCGGCGGTGGGTGTGCTGCTGTGTGGCGCCTCGGTGGGGCTGGCGTTCAGCGGCCTCGATCCGGTGTGACCGCGAACTCGGCCACCACGTCGGTCAGCTTGTCGATGGCCGTGCCGCTGATCTGGCGGTGCGCGTTGGCCAGGGCGGTGGTGGTGCAGATGCCGAAGGCGCCCTCGCTGTCGTAGAGCACCGCGGCACCCGCGGCGATGCCGTCGTCGCTGAGGTGGCTCTCCGCCTCGATACCCATGTCGGTCCCGATCGGCATGCGCGAGAACGTGATCGAGACATCGGTGTTGATGAACCCGATGCCCTCGGTGCCCCAGTTGGTGACCAGGCTGGTCTGCTCACCGGTCATCGCGGCATAGCAGAACGGGGTCGCGGGTTCGCCCTCGACGACGGGAATGTTGCGCACCCACTTGCGTTTACGAGTGTCGTTGAGGTGTTCGGTCATCTTCGGCGACCAGCCCTCGGCGTGCCCGTCGCTGCCGAACAGGTGCAGGGTCTCGTCGATGGTGGCCAACGCGCTCGGCGGCGGCAGCGGCCGGTCGCGCTCGGCCCGCCACACCTCACCCGGCGGCTGGGTCGAGCGCCGCAGCAGCAGCGCGCTCCCCCGCGCCACCACCGCGTCCTCGGAACGCAGTTCGATCGCGACCGCGCGCACCCGCTTGCCGTCCCGGATCACTTCGCTGTGCACGGTCAGCGGCACCGCGGGCACCGCCCGGTGCAGGTCGACCGTCAGCCGGGCGGGGACGAACTCGTCGGTGCAGTAGTGCGCCTCCACCTCGCGCGCCATCAGACCGCACACCGGCGGCCCGGACAGCGTGGCGCGCGCCCACAGGCTCAGCGAGTACCGGTTCGGCGTGAAAACGCCGCCGGACCGGGTGAAATACGCCGGAGTGGAACTCATGTGCGACCCTTTCTTACACCGTCAACCTGATTCACAGTAGAACGTGTTCGGGCGCGGTGCGCAAGCTACTCCAGTTCACCCTCGGTCTCGAGGTAGACCTGGCGCAGCTTGTCCAGGGTCTCCTGCTCCGGGTGCTCCCACAGTTTGCGCTCGGCCGCTTCCAGGAGACGCTCGGCGATGCCGTGCAGGGCCCACGGGTTGGACTGCTCCATGAACTTGCGGTTCACGTCGTCGAAAACGTAGCTCTCGCTGAGCTTTTCGTACATCCAGTCGGCGACGACGTTGGTGGTAGCGTCGTAGCCGAACAGGTAGTCCACGGTGGCGGCCATCTCGAAGGCGCCCTTGTAGCCGTGGCGGCGCATCGCCTCGAGCCAGCGCGGGTTCACCACGCGGGCGCGGAAGACGCGGGCGGTCTCCTCCGAGAGCGTGCGGGTACGCACGGCGTCGGGACGGGTGGAGTCGCCGATGTAGGCCTCGGGGTTCTTGCCGGTGAGCGCGCGGACGGTGGCGACCATGCCGCCGTGGTACTGGAAGTAGTCGTCGGAGTCGGCGATGTCGTGTTCGCGGGTGTCGGTGTTCTTGGCGGCGACCGCGATGCGCTTGTAGGCGGTGCGCATGTCGTCGGCGGCGGGGGCGCCGTCGAGGTCGCGGCCGTAGGCGTAGCCGCCCCAGTTGGTGTAGACCTGCGCGAGGTCGTCGTCGGTGCGCCAGCTCTTGGAGTCGATGAGCTGGAGCAGGCCCGCGCCGTAGGTGCCCGGCTTGGAGCCGAAGATGCGGGTGGTGGCGCGGCGGGTGTCGCCGTGCTCGGCCAGGTCCGACTGGGAGTGTGCGCGAACGTAATTGGACTCGGCGGGCTCGTCGAGGTCGGCGACGAGGCGGACGGCGTCGTCGAGCAGGGCCAGGACGTGCGGGAAGGCGTCGCGGAAGAAGCCGGAGATGCGGACGGTGACGTCGATGCGGGGGCGGGCGAGCTCCTCGAGGGAGATGACCTCGAGCGAGGTGACGCGGCGGCTCGCCTCGTCCCACATCGGGCGCACGCCGAGCAGGGCGAAGACCTCGGCGATGTCGTCGCCGGAGGTGCGCATGGCCGACGTGCCCCACACCGACAGACCCACCGACTTCGGGTATTCGCCGTGGTCGGCCAGGTAGCGGGCCACCAGCGATTCGGCCATGGCCTGACCGGTCTCCCAGGCCAGGCGGGAGGGGACGGCCTTGGGGTCGACGGAGTAGAAGTTGCGGCCGGTGGGCAGCACGTTGATCAGGCCACGCAGGGGGGAGCCACTCGGACCCGCCGGGATGAAACCGCCGTTGAGGGCGTGCAGGACGCGGGTGATCTCGATGCTGGTCTCGCGCAGGCGGGGGACGACTTCGGTGGCGGCGAAGCGCAGGACGGTCTTGACCGCGTCCAGTCGCGCGGAGTCATCGGCCGGGAGCGCGCTCCCGTTCGCGGCGGCATCGACCGCGTTCGCGGCTGCGGTCGGGGTGGCGGCAGCATGGGGGTTGCCCCCGGCGAGGATCGCGGTGGCGTAGTCGCCGACCAGGGTGTCGACGGCGGTGGCCGACCAGTCCGTCGCCTGCAAGGCGCCGAGAAGCTCGCGGGCGCGGGCTTCCACGACGTCGACACGGTCGCGGGATTCGTCACCGGCTTCGCTGAGGCCGAGGGCTTCGCGCAGGCCGGGCACGTTCTGTTCGCCGCCCCAGAGCTGGCGGGCGCGCAGCATGGCCAGGACCAGGTCGAGTTCCATCTCGTTCTCGGGGGCCTGGCCGAGGATGTGCAGGCCGTCGCGGATCTGCACGTCCTTGATCTCGCACAGCCAGCCGTCGACGTGCAGGAGCATGTCGTCGAAGACGTCTTCCTCGGGGCGTTCGGCCAGGCCGAGGTCGTGGTCCATCTTGGCCGCGCGCATCAGCGTCCAGATCTGCTGGCGGATGGCGGGCAGCTTGGCCGGGTCGAGGGCGGAGATGTTGGCGTGCTCGTCGAGGAGCTGTTCGAGGCGGGAGATGTCGCCGTAGGTCTCGGCGCGCGCCATCGGCGGGATGAGGTGGTCGACGAGGGTGGCGTGGGCGCGGCGCTTGGCCTGGGTGCCCTCGCCGGGGTCGTTGACCAGGAACGGGTAGATCAGCGGGAGGTCGCCGAGGGCGGCGTCGGTGCCGCAGGAGGCCGACATGCCGAGGGTTTTGCCGGGCAGCCATTCGAGGTTGCCGTGCTTGCCCAGGTGCACCATGGCGTCGGCGCCGAAACCGTCGGGCGCGGACAGCCAGCGGTAGGCGGCGAGGTAGTGGTGGCTGGGCGGCAGATCGGGGTCGTGGTAGATGGCGACGGGGTTCTCGCCGAAGCCGCGAGGCGGCTGCACCATCAGCACCACATTGCCGAAACGCAGTGCGGCGATGACGATCTCGCCCTTCGGGTCGGCCGAGCGGTCGACGTAGAGCTCGCCGGGCGGCGGGCCCCACGCCTCGTTCACGGCCTCGCGCAGGTCCTCGGGCAGCGAGTCGAACCAGCGGGTGTAGGTGGTGGCGCCGATGCGGATCGGATTGCCTTCGAGCTGTTCGGCGCTGAGCCAGTCCGGGTCCTGACCGCCCGCGGCGATCAGGGCGTGGATGAGCGCGTCGCCGTCGCCTTCCTCGAGGCCGGGGATCTCGCCGGGCTCGCCGAGATCGTAACCGGCGCTACGCAGTTCGGTGAGCAGGCGGATCGCACTGGCGGGGGTGTCGAGGCCGACGGCATTGCCGATGCGGGCGTGCTTGGTCGGGTAGGCGGAGAGCATGATCGCGATCCGCTTGTCCGCGGCCGGGATGTGGCGGAGGCGGGCGTGACGCACCGCGATACCAGCGACCCTGGCGGCGCGTTCGGGATCAGGGACGTAGGCGGACAGGCCGTCGGCGTCGAATTCCTTGAACGAGAACGGCACGGTGATGATGCGGCCGTCGAATTCGGGCACCGCGACCTGGGTGGCCACGTCGAGCGGGGACAGGCCGTCATCGTTGGCCTCCCACTGCGCGCGGCCGCTGGTCAGGCACAGGCCCTGCAGGATCGGCACGTCGAGAGCGGCCAGGGCGGCCACATCCCAGGCCTCGTCGTCACCACCGGCCGAAGCGGTGGCGGGCTTGCTGCCGCCCGCGGCGAGGACGGTGACCACGAGGGCGTCGGCGCGGCCGAGCAGGGTGAGCAGTTCGGGTTCGGCGGTGCGCAGGGAGGCCGCATAGACGGGCAGCGCCTTGGCGCCCTTGGCTTCGATCGCCGTGCACAGGGCGTCGATGTAGGCGGTGTTGCCCGCGAGATGCTGGGCGCGGTAGTAGACGACGGCGACCGTGGGTGCGTGCGGTTCGAGAATGCGCGCGGTGCGGTCGAGTTCGCCCCAGGTGGGCAGCTGCACCGGCGGGTCGAAGCCGTGGCCGGTGAGCAGGGCCGTGTCGGAGAGGAAATTGTGCAGCTGGCGCAGGTTCTCGGCGCCGCCGGCGGCGAGGTAGTTGTGCGCGTCGGCCGCGACGCCCACCGGCACCGTCGAGCATTCCATCAGCTCGGCGTCGGGCGCGATCTCGCCGCCCAGCGCCACCATCGGCACCCCACTGGCACGGATCGCGTCCAGGCCCTCCTCCCAGGCGCGCTTGCCGCCGAGAATGCGCACGATCACCAGATCCGCGCCGTCGAGGAGCCCCGGCAGGTCGTCCACCAGCAGCCGGGCCGGGTTGCCCCACCGGTACTCGGCGCCGCTCGCGCGTGCGCTCAGCAGATCGGTGTCGGAGGTGGACAGCAGCAGGATCACAGGGTGAGACCTTCCTCGGGTGACGCGCCCATCGGTGGGTGTGCGGTGCTCGCCGGAGAGGGTCTGGCTGTTCACAGTGGCGCGACCGCACCGGATTTCCACCGGTTTCCTCGTCACCCGCCGAGCATCCCGATCGTACTGGCCCCCTCCCCCCAGCAACTTTCCCGCCCCGTCCCCCGGACTGGACATGTGATCACCACGCTCTGATGGCGGCATCGGCCGAGAGCCGCCCGCCACCAGAGCGTGGTGATCTTGGTCAGGGAGTGGGGCGCGGGGTGGTGTCGTTGGCGGTGACGGCGGCCGTCACCTCGGTGAGGGCGCGGCGGATCATGGTGCCGTAGTCGTCGTCGGGGAGGGTGTGCAGGTGGGTGGTCGCGGCGGTGAGGTGGCGGGTGGCGGCCGGGAAGGCGCCGAGGCGGCGGAAGTCGTCGGCGAGGTTGAGGTGCAGGGACGGGTAGAAGCCCGCGACCCGCAGGCCCGCGTGGTGGTCGTGCACGCGGGCGTCGGTGAGCGCGTCGGCGGCGTCGAGGGCGCGGACATTCCACACGAGGGCTTCGGCGGGGTCGTCGTAGGCGTCGGCCAGGTAGTGGGCGAGGGTGCAGCGGTGCAGTGGGTCGCCCGCGACACCGATCTCGGTCCAGAGGTCCAGCAGCACGGCGCGGGTGGTGTCGGTGGCATCGGCGCGGAAGTCGGTGACGGCCTGCGTGATTCGGGTAATCACGGCATCGGTGGTGGTCATCGGGCGGGCTCCTCGGTCGGTTCGGGGCGGCACGGCATGGCAAGGGTGAACAGGTCGCCGTCGTCGGCGGAGCGGATACCGGCGGGCAGATCGGGGGCGATGAGATCGAGCATCACGTCGGGGCCGACCGCGGCGGCGACCGCGGGATAGAGGGTGGTGACGGCGAAATGGATGGTGATCGCCGGGCCGGTGATCACTGCGGGGAGCGAGCGGGTGGCGGGGGCCGACGGCCATCGATCTCGGCTCGTGAGCGACCTGTACGCGGGGGTGGCGCCGATCTGCGGCGAGTGCTCCGGCCCGGGCCTGGTGGCAGACGACCCGCCCGCGGGGTTGATGGATTGGTGCGGCGACTCGGTGTCGGTCGTCGGCACCGGGAGGAATTCGGTGAGGGCCACTGTGTTCGGCGGGGTCAGGCATAGGGCGATGACGGGTGAACCGGATTCTTCGAGTGCGGTGAGGAACGCCGCGCGGGCGAGCACTACTCGGGTACGCGCCGGGGGTAGGGCGGCGAGCATCGCCCGGTAGTCGGGGAACACTTCGGGCGAGCGGCGGCACCGGCGGCGATCGGGTTCGTGGGCGCCGATCGCGAGTTCTTGCGGAACTGGGTCGGGTGTCCGGGTCTTCGCGACCGGAACGTCAGGTGCACCTGCGGCAGTGGCGTTCCCGTCCACGGAATTGGTTGCGGTGGAACTTGTTTCGTGATCCGCTGAGCCGATGACCGCACCGCCGACAGCACGGCCTGGCGCGGCGGCCGCGAATTCGACGTGCAGTCGGCCGGGGTGGATCGCGACGGAGTGTTGGCGACGCAACCACGACAGGGTCGAGCGCAGGTCGGTGGCGTCGACGGTGGCCGTCCATCCGATGGCAGGTCCGCGAGTGGGGCGCAGGGTTCGCGTGGCAAGGCGGATTCGGTCCGTCGCGGTGAGGGTCAGTTCGTCGGTGGTCACCTCGAACTGGATGGTGTCGAGTACCGGCCACTGCGGATCGGTGACGGTCGCCGCCGCCACCTGGTCGACCGCGGCCGCCAGCAGCGGACCGCTCACCCACACCACAGCATCGGGCGCTGATCCGGCGTTCGGGGGGACGGCTGTCCGCGGCGCGGTGTCCCCGGCGGGTCGGCCGGTCGTGGTGGCGTGCAGGGCGGTGCGGGCGGCGGTGGCGGCGGTGCGGACCTCGCGCAGGCGCTGGTCCAGGTCGGCGAGGTGGGTGTCGAGGAGTCGGGCGGCGCGGGTGGGGTCGGGTTCGGCGAGGACGGCGGTCACCGCGGGGAGTGGCATCTCGACGGCGCGGAGGTGGCGGACGAGGCGGGCGGTGTCGGTCTGGTCGTGGGTGTAGTAGCGGTAGCCGGTGGACTCGTCGACGACCGCGGGGACGAGGACGCCTGCGTCGGCGTAGAAGCGCAGCGCGCTCGCGCTCAGACCGCACGAGCGGGCGAACTCGCCGATGGTGATCAGTTCGGTTTCGGGCACCGGGCGATCATCGGGGTTCGAGCGAGTCGAAGGTCAAGTCCACGGTCAGTCGGTGCTGGTTCCGGCGGCGAGCATCTCCGGGGAGCCGGTGCCGAGATTGCGGTAGACATTGGCGACCACCATCTGCCCGAGCGCGTTGTTGCCGACGCCGCCGATGACCGCGCCGATCCCCGCCGGAATCAGCGTGCCGAACAGCAGCAGGGTGCGTTTGACCAGGTAGTTGACCAGGAACCGCTTGGCCGGTGAGTCCGGCATGCTCGCCAGGCCGGGAATGTGGTCGGTGACCACCGAGAGCCACTGCCCGGTCTTGTGGCCCGCGGTCTCGTCGAGCATCTTGGTGCCCGCCTCACCGAGCACGACTTTCGACACCAGGTGCGCCAGGCGGGGGTCGTCGGGATCGAGCCGGTAGGCCTGGGCCGCGCCGACCGCGAGCACCGAGGACGCCTCGAGGAACACGACGGTGTCGACACCCGTCGCACCGAGACCGATCAGCGTCCCGACTCCCGGCACGGCCGCGGTGAGCCCCACCGTGACACCGCTGGCGGTGACGACCAGCCGGTACTGGCGGGTGAGCCGCTGCATGATCTCCACCGGTGTGTCCTGCGGATGCCTGCGCTCGAGCCAGTCGACATACCGGCCGACCGCCGGCGCCTGCGCGTGCGCGACTCTGTCGAGCGCGGGAACGAGACGCTTGTCCACGAATGCACGCAGCATGCGGCGACCTCTCTTGTCGACGACCTTGCGGTTGGTCCCCACCCTAGGCGACGGCGTCTTCTCCCACCGGAGCCGACGAAGCGCGAGTCGCCGCCACCGGACGATCTCGCGCGGGCCCGACGACATCCACACCCGGAACGACACCGCTCGGGCCCACTACGAGCCGGCGGCCGGGACACAGTCAGCGGCCAACCCCGAGTCGGCGAGCCAGCGACACAGTCGGCGGCCCAACCCCGAGTCGGCGAGCCGTCGACACAGTCGGCCGCCCACCCCGAGTCGGCGAGCCGGGGATGCAGTCGGCGGTCCACCCCGAATCGGCGAGCCGGGGATGCAGTCGGCGGTCCGCCTCGTGTCGGCGGCCGGGGCGCAGTTGACGACCGGGCGCAGTCGGCGGCCGGGAGCAGCCACCGCAGGTTGGACGAACCACTTCGTCGCAGCCCCAGCCGTCACACCGGGCACCGACCTCGCCACGGCGATCCGCAGCCGTGGCAGGTCCGGCTCCGCAGCTACACGGCATGGGATGAAATGCCGGTTCGAAGGTGGTCGCCGCGGGTCGTAGGCTGGGGTGATCATGACCAGGAGCACTCCCGACGCGTGTCCAGGGGTTCTGCGGCTGCACCAGGCGGCCGACGGGCCGTTGGCGCGGATTCGCGTGCCCGGTGGGCGGCTGACCCCGGAACAGATACAGACGCTGGCCGATGCGGCACGGGACCTCGGCAACGGCAATCTCGAGCTGACCTCGCGCGGCAACATCCAGTTGCGGCAGGTGCGCGATGCCTCCGAACTCGCCGGGCGGCTGGAGGTGGCGGGCCTGTTGCCCAGCGACACCCATGAGCGGGTGCGCAACATCGTCGCCTCACCGCTGTCGGGCCGGGTCGGCGGCTGGGCCGACGTGCACGGACTCGCGGCCGACCTCGACAGCGGGCTGCGGTCCGATCTCCGGTTCGCCGACCTGCCGGGGCGGGTGCTGTTCACCCTCGACGACGGTCGCGGCGACGTGAGCACCCTGCGCGGCGACATCGGCATCCAGGCCGTCGCCACCGACACCTTCGCGCTGCTGCTGGCCGGGACCGACACCGGGTTGCGGGTCACGGCGGCCGAGGCGGTCGAGGTGATGCTCGACGCCGCGCGTGGCTTCCTCGACCTGCGCGGGAGCGGGGAGGCCGGGCAGTGGCGACTGCACGAGATTCCCGGCGGCGCGGAGCAGGTCGTCGAGGCGCTCGACCGCTCCCCCGCTGGTTTGCCGCTGGAACTCGGTGCCACCCACGACATTCCGATCGGTTGGCTCGATCAGGACGACGGCCTGGTCAGCCTCGGTGCGGCCGTGCCGCTGGGTACGCTGCCCGCCCGCACGGCCGAATTCCTTGCCGCCATCGACCATCCCGTCTTCGTCACCCCCTGGCGCAGCGTGGTGGTCACCGACCTCGCCGAAGGCCCCGCCGAGACGGTCGTCCGCGTGCTCGCCCCGATGGGGTTGATCTTCGACGCGCAGTCCCCGTGGTTGCAGGTGAGCGCCTGCGCGGGGCGCCCCGGCTGCGCCAAGTCGCGTACCGACGTGCGCGCCGACGCCGCGGCGGCGGTCGAGTCACAGCGCGTGCTCGGCATCCCGCTGGCAGGCCCCACTTCCGCATCCGCATCCGCATCCGCATCCGCATCCGCATCCGCATCCGCATCCGACGACGGCACCACGGCACCCGACTCCCTCCGCAACGCCCCGCCCACCCCCGCGGAGACCGTCGCCGCCGAGGACGTCGTGGTGGCCGGTCGACAGCACTGGTCCGGCTGCGACCGCCGCTGCGGGCGACCGACCGGCCCGGTCACCGACGTGGTGGCCACCGACCACGGCTACCGCGTCGACGCCCCCTGAGGTGATCACCGGCCGCGTCCGCACGCACCGAGGTGAGCGGGTCACCGACCGCGAATCCGCGCCCACGCGGCGAGCGGTCACCGACCCTGAATCCGCGCCCACCGAGGTGAGGCGGTCACCGACTCGATGCACCGCATCCGCCGACCCGGGGACGATCGCGACGACACGGTCGCGGTGCGGATGACTCACTGTCCCCCAGGGAAATTCGATCGACGCGTTCTCGAACCGCCCCTACGCTGAACCCCTCGATACGAGGGGGTTTCCATGTCCACACTGCAGGTGACGGCCGAACGGCTCGTCGTCCATCCGCATCCGAACGCCGACCGGCTCGAGCTGGCACAGGTCGGGCTGTACCGGGCCGTGGTGGCGAAGGGTCAGTTCAGCACCCGTGATCACGCCGTCTACATCCCGGAGCAGGCGATCCTGCCCGAGGAACTGATCGACGAGCTCGGCCTGACCGGGAAACTGGCCGGGGCACAGCGCAATCGGGTGAAGGCGGTGCGGCTGCGTGGGGAGGTGTCGCAGGGCATCGTGTGCACGCCCGCCGCGCTGAGCGGGGTGGATCTCGCGGCGGCGGCCGCCGAGCGCACCGATTTCGCCGAGCTGCTCGGCGTCGTGAAATGGGTGGTGCCGGTGACGGTGTCGATGTCGGGTCAGGTCGAGTCCGCGCCGGATCTGCTGCGGTGGGTCGATGTCGAGAACATCAAACGGTTCCCCGACATCTTCGCGGCCGGGGAGCCGGTGGTGGCGACGGAGAAGATCCACGGCACCGCGTGCCTGCTGACCCACGTCCGCGACGGGGACCGGATCCTGGTGTCGTCCAAGGGCATCGGCGGGCGCTCGATGGCGCTGATCGCCGCCGACGGCAACCTGTACTGGCGGGCCATCCGGGCACACGGCCTCGACGAGGCGGCCCGCAAGCTCGCCGCGGCCCTCGATGCCGACCGGATCGGCCTGTTCGGCGAGGTGTACGGCGCCGGGGTGCAGGACCTGCACTACGGCGCCTCGGCCGCCCAGGATGCCTCGCTCGGCTTCGGGCTGTTCGACATCGCGGTCGATCGGACCGGCGCGCCGGTCCGGTGGCTCGACCACCACGAGATCACCACGCTGCTCACCGAACTCGGCATCGAGCTGCCGCGGGTGCCGGTGCTCTACGAGGGCCCCTACGATGCCGAGGCCTTGCTGCGGCTGGCCGAGGGCACCGAGACGGTCAGCGGCGCGGGCACGAACATCAGGGAGGGCCTGGTGGTCCGGCCCGCCACCGAGCGACATTCCCCGGTGCTCGCCGGCCGGGCGATCGGCAAGATCGTCTCCGACGCGTACCTGCTGCGCGATGGCGGCACCGAGTTCGAGTGAACCCCGCGCTACGCGTGCGTCCTCGCGCCTTCCACGCCGGACGGCCCGGGATCGCACGCGTAGCGCGGCGACCAGCGACCGATCGCATCGACTACGAGGTCGGACTGGAAGACGACGGTCCCGCCCGCCGACGGTCCGACCAGACCTACCCTGCCGACCGGACCGACCAGACCTACCCTGCCGACCAGGCCGACCAGACCTACCGCGCGGATCGCGTCGACCACCCCCTGCCGCACGGACGGCGCCGCCGAATCCGGCCCGTTCATACCGGTCGTCGCGGACGAGTCACCTCCGCCACGACGGCCACCACCAGGACCACCGCCACCCCGATCACCAGCCACACCGCCCCCAGATGAGGCGCGGACCAGCCCAGCACCACCGCGACAACCAGACCCGGCACCGGCCAGCGCAGCAGCCACCGCGGACCCGCGCTCGGTAGTCCGCTCAGACCACACACCAGGAAGAAGGCCGCCAAACCACCGCCGAGCACCCAGCCGATGCCTACGGGCAGATGCCCCGAGGGATGCCCGGCGACCAGCCCGAGCCCGGCCGCGACGGTCGCCACCGACCCGCTCAGCGCGCAGTGCACCGCCATCACCCGCTGGCGCGGCAGATCGACCGTGCCCGGTGCGGCGCCCATCAGGCGGGGCACGAAGCCGAAGTTCAAGGTCAGCGCCCACATGCCGATCAGGCTCAGGAACGCGCCGACCCCGATCACCGACACGCGCACGGTCCATTCCTCGGCCGAGACCGCCGCGATCACCGAGATGACGCCCTCGCCGAGCACGATGATCAGGTACTGGCCGAGCCGTTCACCCAGGTGCGCCGGGTCCGCGCGCAGTGCCTGCAATGTCGGCGTCGCACCGGCGAACCGGTCTCGGCCGCGCCGTCCCGCCCGCCGCAACCGGGTCATCATCCGCCGGTTGGCCTCGGCCAGCAGCCGGTCGGCGTCGACGGCGAACATGGTCACCAGGTCGATCGCCAGACCCAGCGCCCACAGCGCGAACTTCCACGGCCCCGGCACCCACAGCGACACGATCCACGGCACGGTGCCGGCACCCATCTGGGCGATCGGCCAGTCCACGACCACCCGGCCGCGACCCCACGCCGAGGACGACACGATCCGCACCAGCACGTAGATCGCCGCGAACACGTTCGCGTGCTCGTCGGGCACCCCGGCCACGGCCGCCATCATCACGCCGAGCCCGAACATGCAGCCGAACACCATGGTGGTGTGCGCGTGCTCGCCCTCGATGTTGGAGTACACGGTCACGCACGCCCACACCACCCAGAACGCCAGGTAGAGCAGCACATACAGCCCGAACTCGCCCAGCGAGGGCCCGCGGTGCAGCAGATGGGTGAGCTGGCCGATGCCCGCGACGGCGACCAGGTCGAAGAACAGCTCGGTCCAGCTCGCACGCCGTTCTTCCGTGGACTGCTCCGGGTGTGCCACCCGCCAAGTATGTCGGCGGCGAGCGGCGTGATCCGGCTAGCGGGCGGTCGTGTCGCGGCGGTGGTGCAGCTCGAGCACGCAGCACTTCACCCCGCCGCCGCCCTTGCGCAGCTCGGACAGGTCGACCGGGACCGGCGCGAATCCACGGGCCCGCAGTGCCGCGATCAGCGCGGTGGCGCCGGGGTCGAGGAACACGTGGTGACCGTCGCTGACGCCGTTGAGGCCGAAGGCGAGCGCGTCGGCCTCCTCGGCCAGGATCGCGTCGGGATACAGCGCGGCCAGCACATCGCGGGCGGCGGGACCGAACGCGTCCGGGTAGTAGGCGATGGTGGTGTCGTCGAGGACCATGAGCGCGGTGTCGAGGTGATAGAACCGCGGGTCGACCAGTTCCAGGGACACCACCGGCAGGTCGAAGTACTGCTCGACCTCGGCATGTGCCAACAGCGAACAGCGAAACCCGACGCCGGCGAGGATGCGCTGCCCGGCGAACGCGAAATCGCCCTCCCCCTCGTTGGTTTCGGCGGCCGGGGCGAGCGCGCGCAGTTCGCGGGCGGCGAACCAGCGGTGGAACGCGGGCCCCTCCGCGGCGCGCTCGGGATGGGCGAAGCGCGCCGAGAGGGCGTGCCCGCCGATCACGATGCCGCTGTTGGCGGCGAAGACCATGTCGGGCAGACCGGGTTCACCGGGCACCGTCTCCACCGAGTGCCCGTGCTCCTCGAGCACCGCGCGCAGAATCTCCCACTGGGCCAGCGCGCGCGGGCGGTCGACCGGGGCGGCCGGGTCCATCCACGGATTGATCGCGTAGCTGACCTCGAAATGCTCCGGCCTGCACATGACATAGCGGCGCGGACTGGCGACCCGCGCGGGCGCTGGTACGCGAAGGGGGGCGGCGGCGGTCATCGTGACTCCCGGTGGCAGCGCGGATCGAACGGTTGCTACGACCGTAAATGTCAGCCCATTGCACGAGGAACACCGATTCGTTGCGCATATCGATGCGAGAATGGGCAATCATTGCGTCCCAACCGCGCGGGAGTGACATGGACGACATCGATCGCCGCATTCTGGGCGAACTGCTCACCCACGCCCGCGCCTCCTTCCAGGACATCGGCTCGATGGTCGGGCTGTCCGCGCCCGCGGTGAAGCGGCGGGTGGACAAGATGGTCGCCAGCGGGCAGATCACCGGATTCACCGCCCAGGTCAACCCGGCGGCGCTGGGCTGGACGACCGAGGCGTACGTGGAGGTGTACTACCGCGACAACATCTCCCCGGCCGAACTGCGCCGGACGCTGGAACCGATTCCGCAGATCGTCGGCGTCTGGACGATCGCGGGCGAGGCCGACGCGCTGGTGCACGTGATGGCCACCGACATGGCCGAGATCGAGGTCACCGTCGAGCGGATCAGGGAGAACGCGCGGGTCGGGCGCACCCGCAGTTCGCTGGTGATGTCGCGCATTCTCGAACGCCCGCGCACCTGAGTACCGACCGAGGCCGCGCCCGACCCAGGTTCTAGGGTTGTCCGCATGTCCGACGTACGTGCCAGCTACCTCACCGACGGGGCCGAGATCTATCGGCGCTCGTTCGCGACGATCCGCGCCGAAGCCGATCTCGCCGGTTTCCCCGCCGATGTCGAGCGGGTGGCGGTGCGGATGATCCACGGGTGCGGACAGGTCGACCTGGCCGCCGACATCGCCTACTCCCCCGGCGTGGTCGCCACCGCGCGCGCCGCGCTGCACGCGGGCAAGCCGATCCTGTGCGATGCGAACATGGTCGCTTCCGGCGTCACCCGCAAGCGCCTGCCCGCCGACAACGCGGTGCTGTGCAACCTCACCGACCCGCGCGTGCCCGAACTGGCCGCGCGACTGGGCAACACCCGCTCGGTGGCGGCGCTGGAACTGTTGCGCGATCAGCTCGACGGCGCGGTCGTGGCCATCGGCAACGCGCCCACCGCGCTGTTCCATCTGCTCGACATGCTGGACGCGGGGGCACCGAAACCCGCCGCGATCATCGGCATTCCGGTCGGTTTCATCGGCGCCGCCGAGTCCAAGCAGGCGCTGATCGACTTCGGCGGGGTCGAGTACCTCACCGTGCGCGGCCGTCGGGGTGGCAGCGCCATCACCGCCTCGGCGTTGAACGCGATCGCGAGCGAACAGGAGTGAGCGAGATCAGCACCGGGAAACTGTGGGGCATCGGCCTCGGACCGGGTGACCCGGAACTGGTGACGGTGAAGGCGGCCCGGCTCATCGCCGCCGCCGATGTGGTCGCCTTCCACAGCGCCCGGCACGGTCGCAGCATCTCGCGCGGGATCGCGGAACCGTATCTGCGGGACGGTCAGATCGAGGAGCACCTGGTCTACCCGGTGACCGTCGAGACCACCGATCACCCCGGCGGGTACCAGGGCGCGATCGACGAGTTCTACGAACAGGCCGCCGCCCGGCTGGCCGAGCACCTGGCCGCCGGACGGAATGTCGCCCTGCTCGCCGCCGGTGACCCGCTGTTCTACAGCTCCTACATGCACATGCACCGCCGCCTGGCCGACCGGTTCGAGACCGAGATCGTCCCCGGCATCACCTCGGTGAGCGCGGCCTCCGCCGCCCTCGGCACCCCCCTGGTCGAAGGCGAACAGGTCCTGACGGTGCTGCCCGGCACCATGCCCGTCGATGAGCTGACCGAGCGCCTGCGCCACACCGACGCGGCCGCCATCATGAAGCTGGGCCGCACCTTCCCCGGTGTGCGCCAAGCACTCTCGGACTCCGGCCGCCTCGCCGACGCCTACTACGTGGAGCGCGCGAGCAGCACCCGCGAGCGCGTGCTGGCCGCCGCCGACGTCGACGAGACCGAGGTGCCCTACTTCGCGATCACCCTGGTGCCCGGACCCACTCCAACCACTCCGATCCCCGCCCGCCCCGACCCCACATCCGCCCGCTCGGCGACCGCCGATCTGGTTGCCGCTCCCGGCCCGACCCAGGACACGCCCCCGTCGACCGGCGACACCACGCTGCGCCCATCCGCCGAATCGACCGGTGCCACCGGCGAAGTCGTCGTCGTCGGTCTCGGCCCGGGTGACGCCGCGTGGACCACACCGCAGGTCGCCGAGGCGCTCGCCGAGGCCACCGATCTCGTCGGCTACACCACCTACATCAATCGTGTGCCCGAGCGGGTGGGTCAGCGCAGGCATGCCAGCGACAACAAGGTCGAATCCGAGCGGGCCGCGATGGCGTTGGATCTGGCCAAGCGGGGTGCGAAGGTCGCGGTCGTCTCCTCCGGTGATCCCGGCGTGTTCGCCATGGCCGCAGCGGTTCTGGAGGTCTCGGCCGAACCGCAGTTCAAGGATGTGCCCGTGCGCGTGCTGCCGGGACTGACCGCGGCCAACGCTGTCGCCAGCCGGGTGGGCGCGCCACTGGGCCACGACTACGCCATGATCTCGCTCTCCGATCGGCTCAAGCCGTGGGATGTGGTGGCACAGCGCCTTTCGGCGGTCGCGGCAGCCGACATGGCCATCGCCATCTACAATCCGGCATCCTCCCAGCGACGCTGGCAGGTCGGGGCGATGCGTGACGTCCTGCTCGCGCACCGGCCCCCGGAAACCCCGGTGGTGCTCGGCCGCGATGTGGGCGGGCCGACCGAATCGGTGCGGGTGATCACCCTGGGTGCGCTCGATCCGGACGAGGTCGACATGCGTACCCTGCTCATCATCGGCGCCTCCACCACCACCGCCTTCGACACCCCGGCGGGCACCAGGGTGTACACCGCGCGCCGGTACGGCACCGGGGAATAGCAACTCCCGGCGAACACGCCGCAACCGGAGTCACTATTGGTGGACAGCACGCCCAGGCGTAACATTCCACTTAGGAATGTAGTTCGAAGGGAGTTGACCGTTGACCGACACCGCGACTCGACGCCGCCCGCTGAACTCCACCGCGGCCTCGCTACTGGGTTTTCTGCACGAGGGCCCGAAGTCGGGCTGGGACCTGGCCACCCAGGCCCAGGAGCGCGTGGGCGACTTCTGGACCATCACCCAGAGCCAGGTGTATCGCGAACTGTCCAGCATGGACACCGCGGGCCTGGTGACCAAGGGTGAACGCGGGGCCAGGGAGCGCACGCCCTACCGGATCACCGAGACCGGGCGCGAGGCGTTCGCCGAATGGATCGCCCGCGACCCCGGCGCCGAGACGATCCGGGTCCCACTGCTGCTCACGCTGTCGTTCGGCGAGCATCTCGAACCGGCCCACCGGGACCGGATCATCGCCGCCAACAAGAACATCCACCAGGACCGCCTCGATCGCTATCTCGACGAGGACGAGACGGCCCTGGCGCCACACCAGCGCGCCACCCTCGAGTTCGGCATCGCCTACGAGCGCGCGGTGCTGCACTGGTTCGACCAGCTGCCGTCGATCCTCACCCCGCGCGTCGAACCCGGCTCAGCGCACGTGCTCTGAGGCGACCTCACGCAACCAGTCGACGGCGTCCGGCACCGCGTTCACGGCGAGCGCACCCGCGGGCAGCGGTGGCCGGTCGATCATGATGACCGGCAGTCCCGCGGTGCGCGCGGCGAAGATCTTGGCCTCGGTCTGCTCGCCGCCGCTGTTCTTGGTGACCAGCACCCCGATGCGGTGGCGCGACATCAGCACGAGTTCCTCGTCGAAGGTGAACGGTCCGCGCGCCAGCAGCAGTTTGTAGCGGGGCGGCAGCGGCGCCGAGGGCGCGTCGATCGAGCGGATGACGAAACGGTGCCGGGTACAGCCGGCGAACGCGCCGACACCCTGGCGACCGATGGTCAACAGGACCGGCTCGTCGTGCCCCGGCAGCGCCGCGGCCGCCGCCGCCAGATCGGGCACCCTGGTCCACAGATCACCTCGGCGCTGCACCCATTCCGGGCGCCGCAGATGCAGCGCGGGGATGCCCACCTCACGCGTCGCGGTGGCCGCGTGGGCGCTGACCTGCGCCGCGAAGGGATGAGTCGCGTCCACGACGGCGTCGATCGCGTTCTCGCGCAGATAGGTTCGGAGGCCCTCGACACCACCGAACCCACCCACGCGGACCGCACCGACCGGCAGCCGCGGGTTGGCGACCCGTCCGGCGAGCGAGGACACGATGTCGAGTCCGCGCTCACCGGACGCGATCCGGGCCAGCTCCCGGGCTTCGCCCGTGCCGCCGAGGATCAGGACTCTCAGGGCTGCCCGCTGAAGTAGGCCTGACCCGCGTCGATGAGCGAAGGGCCACCGGCGATGAGCAGACCGATCACGCCACCGATGATGGCGCCCGGGATGATGGTGACGATGCCGATCGCGCCGAGCAGCGCGCCGATGACCGCGCCGACCAGCGCACCGGTGGAGGCCCGCTGCAGCTCGGCCGCGAACCACTGCTGGGAGCTGATGTCCTTGGCGACGACCGACTTCGGGGTCAGCGTCAGGGTCGAACCGTCGGCCTCGACGACCGCGGCGATCTCGGTGGTGGCACCGTCGACCTGGCCCGACAGCGGCACCAGCGCGATGACCTCGCCCGCCTCGTTCTTCAGCGTCACCGACTTCTGGTCGGCGTCGAGGCTGAACGCGCCGCCGGTGACCGTGGTGACCACCGACTTGCCGGCGTCGACGATCTGCGCGCGGTAGGTCACGCCGCGGTCGGCGCCCTGCACCGAGGGCGCGCCCTGTTCCTGCACGGCGGGGGCGGGCGCGGCCGGCTCGGCGGCCACGGGAGCGGCAGCGATGCCGGTCGCGACGATGGCAAGCAACGCCGGGGCGGTGAACTTCGAGTACTTCATGTAACTCCCCATCATGGAAAACCGAACCGAGTGAGGATTTACCCGGAACGGCCACGACCCTACCCCCGAGCCAAGCGTTCTACACGTTCGGTTCGTAACTTGCAGGATGCGGTGACCCTGCGCGAACCGTTTTGTCGTGATCTGCGCGTGATCTGTCCGTGATCGGTGCGGAGTGGATCGCGAACCGTCAACCAGCGGGTTTCGCGACGATCCACTGGGCGACGGGCAGGTGCGGCCGCCACGCCGTGAACCCGCCGAGCGGTTCGCCCCGGTAGATCTGAAATTTCCGCAGTGTTCCGCCGAAGGTCGCGAACCAGTCGAGCAGCAGCGCTTCCGATTCCGCCGTGACCGCATTGGCGACCAGTCGGCCGCCCGGACGCAGCCGCTGCCAGCATTCGGTGAACAGTCCGTCCTGGGTGAGGCCGCCGCCGAGAAATATCGCATCCGGTGCGGATAATTCGGTGTGGGCTAACTCCGAGCGCACTTCGCCGAGAATCGAAATTCCGGGAACGCCCAGCGCGGTGGCATTGGCCGCGATCTGTTCGCGGCGCGCGGGCAATCGTTCGAAGGTGACGGCACGGCACCGCGGATGAGTACGGCACCATTCGATGGCGATGCTGCCCGAACCGCCACCCACATCCCACAGCGTTTCCCCCGGTGCGGGCGCGAGGGCGGTGACGGTGAGGGCGCGGACCTCGGCCTTGGTGAGCTGGCCGTCGCCGGTGAAGGCGGCGTCTGCCAGGCCCGGCAGGCGGGTGTCGCGGCGGGCGCCCGCGGCGGCGCGGCAGTCGAGGGCGATGAGGTTGAGCGGGTCGCCCGGCGGGTGTGACCAGTCCACGGCGGTACCGGTGAGCAGGCGTTCGGCGGGACCGCCGAGTTGTTCGAGCACGGTCATCGTCGACGGACCGAATCCCTTGTCACGCAGCAATTCCGCGAGCCGATGCGGAGTGGATTCGTCTTCGCTGAGCACGAGAATACGGTGACCATCGGACAATTCGGGCAGCACGGTGGGCAATGGTCGGGCAACCACGCTCACCACCGGGATCTCGGCGAGCGGCCAGCCGAGCCGGGCACACGCCAGCGACGCCGAGGACGGCTGCGGGAACACCCGCAGCGCGCTCGCGCCGAAGCGCCGGGCCAGCGTCGCGCCGATGCCGTAGAACATGGGGTCACCGCTGGCGAGCACGCCGATGCGCCGGTCGGCGTTGCGGGCGAACAGCTCCGTCAGGGCGGGCAGCAGCGGGGTCGGCCATGGCACCTGTTCCGCGGTCCCCGGCGGGAGCATGGCGAGCTGACGCGGTGCGCCGAACACCACGTCGCAGGCCAGGACGGCCTCGCGAGCCGTCTCACCCAGCCCGGACCACCCGTCGGCGCCGATCCCCGCGACGACGATCGGCTGGCCTGCCCAGGTCGGACCGGTCACCGCGGCATCCGCCGCCAGATCGACTGCGGCAGCAGCCGCATCACGAAGAACATGACCGCCAACCGCCCCGGCACCGCGACCCGCGTCGCGCCCTTGCGCAGGGCACGCACGACCGCATCGGCCACCTGATCAGGGGTGCTGGCCATCGGCGCCGGATCCATGCCGGTGGTCATCCGGCCGATCACGAAGCCGGAGCGGACCAGCAGCAGTTGGACCCCGGTACCGTGCAGCGCGTCCCCGAGGCCGCTGGCGAAGCCGTCGAGCCCCGCTTTGGCGGATCCGTAGACATAGTTCGCCCGCCGCACCCGAACACCCGCGATGGAGCTGAACACGACGATCTGCCCGGCACCCTGTGCCCGCAGCAGCGTCGCCAGGGTGGTGAGCACACTGACCTGGGCGACGAAATCGGTATGCACCACAGCCACCGCGTGCGCCGGGTCCACCTCGGCCCGAGCCTGATCCCCCAGCACCCCGAAGGCCAGCACCGCCGTCCCGATCACCCCGTGCTCGGCAACGATCTTCTCCAGCAGACGGGCATGCGTCGCGGTGTCATCGGCATCGAACTCGACCGTGTGCACATCACTGGCCCCAGCAGCCCGCACCTGCTCCACCTCGGGCCCCAACGCCTCGGCCCGCCGCGCCGCCAAGATCACCACCCGCCCCGGCGCCAACCGCCGCGCCACCTCCAGCCCGATCTCACTGCGGCCACCGAGAACCAGCACCGACCCGTCGTTCGTCTGCGTACCCATACGCCCAGTCTGTCACCCCCGGGGTTTACATCGGACTCCCGCCGAGCCACCCCACCTCTCCACTCGAGTACGCCATGACCGCGCTCCCAGCCCCGCACCCGCGACCACTGAACCACAAACCAGCTACCGTCAACCCATGCCGACCACCACCGCCCAACTCACCCCCGCCGCCCAGGACTTCGTCACCGAACGCCACCTCGCCACCCTCACCACCCTGCGCGCCAACGGCACCCCCCACGTGGTCGCGGTCGGCTTCACCTGGGACCCCGAGACCGGCATCGCCCGAATCATCACCGACGGCGCCTCGGTGAAGGCCCGCAACGCGGCACGCGGCGGCTACGCGGCAGTCAGCCAGGTCGACGGCCCCCGCTGGCTCACCCTGGAGGGCCCGGCGACAGTGCTCACCGACAGCGCCGACGTCGCCGAGGCCGTGCGCCGCTACACCGAGCGCTACCGGGTACCGCGAGAGAACCCGACCCGAGTGGTCGTAGCGATCCAGGTCCGCCGGGTGCTCTCGTCCAGCACGCTGAAATAGCGGTTACGCGAACCGCTTACAGCTCGGTGAGCCCGTGCGGCCGCTGGTTCATCGACTCCACACCATCAGCGGTGACCACCACGATGTCCTCGATACGAGCACCCCACTTGCCCGGGAAGTAGATCCCCGGCTCGATGCTGAACGCCATCCCCGGCGCCAGCACCAGATCATTGCCCGCCACGATGTAGGGCTCCTCGTGCACCGACAGCCCGATCCCGTGCCCGGTGCGATGGACGAAGGCATCACCGAGTCCCGCCTCGGCGAGCACCGTCCGGGCGGCGGCGTCGATCGATTCCGCCGTCACACCGGGCCGAACCGCCGCCACGGCCGCCGCCTGGGCGGTTTCCAGCAACGCCATCTGGTCGGCGACCTGCTTGCTCGGCTTACCGAGGACATAGGTACGGGTCGAATCGGAGAAGTAGCCGGGCTCGACGGGCCCACCGATGTCGATGACGACCACATCGCCCTTCTCGATCGTGCGCTCGGAGTGCTCGTGGTGCGGGATGGCGCCGTTCGGGCCGCTACCGACGATGACGAACGCGGCCGCCGTGTGCCCCTCCTCGACGATCGCGGCCGCGATGTCGGCGGCCACCTCGGCCTCGGTCCGCCCCGCCCGCAGGAACTCCCCCATCCGCGCGTGCACCCGGTCGATCGCCGCACCCGCGCGGCGCAATGCCTCGATCTCGGCCTCGTCCTTGATCATTCGCGACTCGCGCAGCACCGGCGTCGCCGAGGCGGGCAGCCCGGTGGTCGACTCGGCGAGCGGGATCAGGTGCAGGGCGGGCATCGCATCGGCGACGGCGATGCGGGAACCGGCGTGCAGCGTCGAGCGCACCAGTTGATAGGGATCGACACCGTCGACCCAGTCCAGCACCTTCAGTCCCAGCTCCGCCACCGCCGACGCCGCCAGCGAGGCCACCTCGAGCTTCGGGATCACCACCGAGGGCGTCGCGCCGTCGGAGGTGATCACCAGGCAGGTGAGCCGTTCGAAGGATTGCGCCTTCGAACCGATCAGATACTCCAGATCGGGACCCGGCGTGATGAGCAGGGCGTCCAGATGCGCCCCGCGCATCGACTCCACCGCCCGCTCCAGCCGCTGACCGTAGATCTCCGCCGCGAACCTTGCCTCCGTGTGCGCGCTCATAGGTTTCGACGTTACCCGCCGCGCACCGGCCGTCGCAGCATCGGCGACCGGAGCGGAACCGGATCGTGCTGCGCGTCGCCACGCCGGACCCGCGGGCACGGCCACGGACGCCCGCACCCGCGTTGGGGGCACAATCACCTCGTGACCGTTGACCAGACCCCCCGCGGACCCCTGCTCATCCTCGACGGCGCCAGCCTCTGGTTCCGCGCCTACTACGCGATCCCCGACAAACTGCGGGGCGCCGACGGGCGCTCGGTGAACGCGGTGCGCGGATTCACCGACATGGTGGCCTCGCTGATCACCAAGCACCGGCCGAGCAGGCTCGTCATCGGACTCGACCTGGACTGGCGCCCACCGTTCCGGGTGGCGCTGGTGCCCTCGTACAAGGCGCACCGGCTCGACACCAGCGACGCGGCCGCACCCGGCGCCGAGGAGGTGCCCGACACGCTCACCCCGCAGGTCGAGATGATCCTCGAGGTGCTCGCCGCCGCGGGCATCGCCACCGGCGGCGCCGAGGGCCTCGAGGCCGACGATGTGCTGGGCACCCTCGCCAGCCGGGAGCGCACCGATCCGGTGATCGTCGTCAGCGGTGACCGTGACCTGCTGCAACTGGTCCGCGACGACCCGGCGCCGCCGGTGCGCGTGCTCTACGCGGGCCGCGGCCTGGCCAAGGCCGAACTGTTCGGTCCGGCCGAGGTGTCGGCGAAATACGGTGTGCCCGAACAGAACGCGGGCCCGGCCTACGCCGACATGGCCACCTTGCGCGGCGACGCCTCCGACGGACTGCCCGGGGTGGCAGGCATCGGCGACAAGTCCGCCGCCCAGCTGATCTCGAAGTTCGGTTCGCTCGACGCCCTGATGGTCGCGGTCGCCGATCCGGACTCCGGGCTGGCGAAGGGGATGCGCGCGAAACTCGTTGCGGCGCAGGACTACCTGAAGGTCGCCGCGCCGGTCGTGCAGGTGGTGCGCGACGCCGAGGTCGTGCTGTCGGGACCGGACACCCTGCCCGCCACCCCGGCCGACCCGGAGCGCCTGCTCGCCCTGGCCGCCGCCTACAACGCCGAGAGCCCGATCACCCGGCTGGTCACCGCGCTGACGGCGGTGCACACCGGGTGAACGACGCCGGGCCGCCCGCACACTGCGGACGGCCCGGGGAATCGCGGTGCGACAGCCTAGTTCGGGCGGCCGACCTCGTAGGTCCCGTCATCCTTGGTGATCTTGATGGTGACCTGCTTGTCCTCGCCGCTGACCTTCAGGTCGCAGGTGAAGGTCGCGTCGACCTTCACCTCCTGACCGGAGGGGCAGCTCACGTCGGAGACATCGGCGATGCCGTAGGACTCCTTCAGCACGCGCGAGACGCCGTCCTGCACAGCGGACTGATCGAGCTCGTCGGACGCGAACAGGACGAGCAGCAGACCGATGATCGCGGCGACCACGAGCAGACCGGCGACGACGAGGCCGATCACCAGGCCCTTGCCCTTGCCGCCGGACGGCTGCGGCTGCTGTCCCCACTGCTGCTGTCCGGGCTGGGGCTGCTGCCCCCACTGCTGCTGCGGCTGCTGGCCACCCCACTGCTGCTGGGCGTTCGCGCCCTGGGCGTTCCAATCCTGCGGCGGCGGCTGGGTCTGACCCCACTGCTGCTGCGGTCCGGTGGGCTGCTGGGGCGGCACACCGCCCTGCGGCGGCTGCTGGCCCCACTGCGGCTGCTGTGCGGGCTGCTGCGGCTGCCCCCACTGCTGCTGCGGCTGCTGTGCGTTCGGGTCACCCCACTGCTGGGTGGGCTGACCCTGCTGCGGCGGCTGGCCCCCTTGCTGCGGCGGCTGCGCCGCACCTCCCCAGTGCTGCGTGGGACCGGCGCCACCGGCCCCCTGCTGACCTCCCCAGTGTTGGGTGGGATCGTTGCTTCCCTCCCCTGGGCCATTCGGTCCGTACGGGCCGCTCATCCACTCGCCTCCACTCGCATCGTTGTACATACGGTAGCCCCCCGCGCCAGGCCAGCCGCATTCGCACGACTCCGCCATCACGGTCGGTACGCGAAGAAATCAAATCACAGACGTATCGACTACGCGGCGTCCACCGCAACGACACCCCGCCGAACCGCCCGCACCGCCTTGGCCGCGGTGGCCGCGATCTCGGTGTCGTCGGCGGTGTTGTGGATCTGGTCGAGCAGGTCGATCACCTGCCTGCACCAGCGCACGAAATCGCCCGCCGACAGCGGAGTTCCCTGATCGCCGCTCGCCAGCAACGACTCGGCCAATGCGTCGCCGCGCGCCCACTTGTAGACGCCGGTGACGAAGCCGAGATCGGGTTCGCGGGTCGGTGGCAGCTTGTGCCGCGACTCGTCGGCCCGCAGCTGGCTCCACACGTCGAGCGTGGCGCCGAGCGCGCGGCGGATCGGTTCGGTCGGGCCCGTGGCGGTGAGATAGCCACCCTCCTGGCGTGACTCGTAGACCAGCGCGGAGACCACCCCGGCGAGCTCGGCCGGGCCGAGACCGCGCCACAGCCCCTGACGCAGGCACTCGGCGACGACGAGATCGCTCTCGGCGTAGATCCGCGCCAGCCGCCTGCCGTCGATGGTCACCTCGCCGTGTTCGACGAAGCCGCGTTCCTCGAGCAGCCCGACGATCCGGTCGAAGGTGCGCGCGAGCGAATTCGTCGTCGCGGCAACCTTCTGGCGCATCGTCTCGGTCTCGCGGGCCAGCCTGCTGTACCGCTCGCCGGTGCGGCTGAGCTGTTCCCGGTCCGGGCGGCTGTGCGCGGGATGGGAACGCAGACTGCGGCGCAGCGTGGCGAGTTGGCGATCCTCGCCCCCGCGCGTGTGGTCGTTGCGCCGGCGCCTGCCGGGAGCCGAGATGCCGGTGCCCCGCAGCGCCGAGGCCAGATCGCGGCGGATGCGGGCGGCGCGGTGATCGACCCGGCGCGGCAGGCGCATGTGCCCGAGTGCCTCCGCGGGCGTGGGGAAATCGGCCGCGGACACCCGGCCCGCCCAGTGGTCCTCGGTGAGGACCAGCGGACGCGGATCGCCCGGCGTCTGGTCGGGTTCCAGGATGACGGCCAGCCCGGCCCGCCGGCCCGACGGAATCGCGACCACGTCACCGCGGCGCAACTCGATCAGCGCCTTGACCGCGGCACCACGCCGGTCGGCCCGGCCCTGCTGCTGGATCTCGCGCTCGCGCTGCTTGATCCGCTCGCGCAGCGCCAGGTACTCCATGAATCCGCCGTCGACCCCGCCGAGCTGGCTCTCCAGCTTGCGCATCGCGCCCTCGTTGCGCTCGATGCCGCGCACCAGCCCGACCACCGAGCGGTCGGCCTGGAACTGGGCGAAGGACCGTTCCAGCAGTGTCCTGGCCTCCTGGGCGCCCATCCGGTCGATCAGGTTGATCGACATGTTGTAGCCGGGCCGGAACGAGCTGCGCAGCGGATAGGTGCGGGTGGAGGCGAGACCGGCGACCGCGCTGGTGTCGACCTCGGGCTGCCACAGCACCACCGCGTGGCCCTCGACATCGATGCCGCGACGGCCGGCCCGCCCGGTGAGCTGGGTGTACTCGCCCGGGGTCAGCTCGGCGTGCGATTCGCCGTTGAACTTCACCAGCCGCTCGAGCACCACCGTGCGCGCGGGCATGTTGATGCCGAGGGCGAGGGTCTCGGTGGCGAACACGGCACGGACCAGGCCCTTGACGAACAGTTCCTCGACCGTGTGCCGGAAGGCGGGCAGCATTCCCGCGTGGTGGGCGGCCAGCCCGCGCTGCAGGGCGTCGCGCCACTCCCAGTAGCCGAGTACCTCCAGGTCGCCCTTGGGCAGATCGCCGGTGTGCTTCTCGATGATCGCGTCGATCTGTTCGGTGTCGCCGGGCCTGCTCAGGTCGAGCCGGGCGCGCAGGCACTGGGCCAGCGCGCCGTCGCAGCCCGCGCGGCTGAAGATGAAGGTGATCGCGGGCAGCAGCCCTTCCTCGTCGAGACGAGCCAGCACCTCCGGGCGAGGCAGCGGACGGAAATTCCCGCGGGCGCCGCGGCCGCGCGGGCCGCCGTAGCCCTGCATCCGGTCGGCGGACTCGCGCTGGCGGATGAAGCGCACGAGATCTTCGTCGACGAGCACCTTCTGATCACTGGACTTGGTGTCGAACAGGTCGAACATCCGGCGCCCGACCATCACGTGCTGCCACAGCGGCACCGGCCTGGTCTCGTCGACCACCACGGCGGTGTCGCCGCGCACGGTCTCCATCCACGCGCCGAACTCCTCGGCGTTGGACACCGTCGCCGACAGGCTCACCAGCCGCACGTCCGGCGGCAGGTGCAGGATCACTTCCTCCCAGACCGCGCCGCGGAACCGGTCGGCCAGGTAGTGCACCTCGTCCATCACCACATAGGACAGGCCGTCGAGGGAATCCGAGGACGCGTAGAGCATGTTGCGCAGCACCTCGGTGGTCATCACGACCACGGGCGCACCGGGGTTGATCGACTGGTCACCGGTGAGCAGGCCGACGCTGTCGCGGCCGTAGCGGGCGGTCAGATCGGCGAACTTCTGGTTCGACAGCGCCTTGATCGGCGTGGTGTAGAAGCATTTTCCGCCCGAGGCCAGCGCCATGTGCACGGCGAACTCACCGACGATGGTCTTGCCCGCGCCCGTCGGCGCGCAGACGAGCACGCTGTGCCCCGCTTCCAGGGACGCACACGCGGTGCGCTGGAAGGGGTCGAGCTCGAAGGAGATTTCGCTGGCGAACTGCGCCAACTCGGTGGCCCCGGCGGGAGAATCGGTCACCCGTCAGAGCGTATCGGAGTAGTCCGACACCGGGCGCGTGGTTTTCTGCGGGTCGGCGACCGGATCGGCCGGGGCGACCGGATCCGGGGTGTCCAGCGGCGAGGCTTCCTCGTCGTCGAGGGTGCCCCAGTCGGAGTTCGCCTCGCGGCGGGCCCGGCGGGCGTCGTTGATCCTGGCGAACTGCACCGCCAGCTCGAACAACAAGGTTAGTGCGAACGCCAGCGCCAACATCGAGAAGGGATCCTGCGGTGTCACGATCGCGGCGAAGACGAACAGGCCGAAGATGATGCCGCGCCGCCACGCCTTGAGCTTGACGTAGGACAGCACACCGACCAGGTTCAGCCCGATGATCACCAGCGGTGTCTCGAAGCTGACGCCGAAGATGATGATCAGCTGGATGATCATGCTGAAGTACTCGGAGCCGCTCAGCGCGGTGATCTGCACGTTGTCACCGATGGTCAACAGGAACGCCAACGCGTGCGAGACCACGAGGTACGCGAGGACGGCACCGGCCACGAACAGCACGCTGCCCGATACCACGAATCCGACCGCGTACTTACGTTCCTTGGCGTAGAGCCCCGGGGTGATGAACGCCCACAGCTGATAGAGCCAGAACGGCGCGGCCAGCACCACACCGGCGGTGAAGCCGACCTTCAACCGCAACATGAACTGTTCGAACGGGCCGGTCGCGAGCAACCGGCACGCTCCGTCGGGACTCAGACTCGCGCGGGCCGATTCGGGCAGCGCACAGTAGGGCCCGCGCAGGATCTCGCCCAGGCTCTCGATGCCGAACAGTGTTTGCGCGTACCAGAAGACGCCGAAGATCGTGGTGACCGCGATCGCGGCGAGCGCGAGCAACAGTCGAGTGCGCAGCTCCTGCAGGTGCTGGACCAACGACATGGTGCCGTCGGGATTCGTCCTGCGCTTGCTGCGCCGGGGATCGAACGGGATGCGCATGGTTGGTGGTGGCCTCTAACCCTCGGTTCGGCGGATGCTCGGCGAAACAGCACTGCGCCCCGGAGCGGTCACGGCCGCTCCGGGGTGAACTTTCAGGTCAGAGCGACTTCTCGCGCTGCTGCGGTTCCACGACCGGGGCCTGCGGCTGCGCGGCGGAGGCCGACAGCTGCTGCGGCGGCGCCGGGGTGGCGTCCTGCGCGGGGGTGGAGGCCGGGGTCGCCGACTCCGACTGCATCTGCCCGACCTCGCTCTTGAAGATGCGCAGCGACCGGCCGAGACCGCGCGCCGCGTCCGGAAGCCGCTTCGCGCCGAAGAGCAGGACGAACAGCAACGCGATGATCAGCAGGTGCGTCCAGCTGAACGTGCCCATTTTCAGATACCTCCCAAGACTGTGGTGGTTACCGATGCTACCCGTCCGCGAGCAGTCGCGAGCGCTCACCCGCAGCGTTGTTCGCCACGCGTTCAACCCTGGACGGCGCGGGCGGCACCGGTCAGCTCGGCCAGCAGGCGGCTGCCGGTGAACCGTCGATCGTCACCGGACTCGGCGATTCTGATCAGTTCGGTGAGGCGCCGGTTGACCGGCGTCGGCTGTCCGACCATCTCGCCGAGGCGCACGATCTCCCCGCACAACCACGCGATTTCGGTGCGGCGGCCCAGCGCGAGGTCGTCGGCCATCGACGAGCGGGCGAGCGGGTCGATGGCCAGTACCCGGCCGAACACGCGGCGGAAAATGCCGTCGGGGACGCGCAGCAGATGCACCATCAGCTCGGGGGGCACCGGGGTCAATTGCGCGGGCCGAATTCGCGCAGTGTTCATCACCGCGAGCGCTTCGGCCTGGGTCAGCGCGAGGCAGCGCCGGTAGTCGCGCTCGGCCAGTTCCTCGCGCAGCGGCCGACCCGAGAGGGCGTTGATCGGGTTGTTCAGATTGAGCAGCAACTTGGCCCACTGCACCGGGCGCAGGTCGCGATGGCGGCGCAGGGGCAGTCCGGCGGCCCGGAACCGGTCGGCGAACCGGTCGACCACCGGATCGTCCTGGATCGCGACCACGCCGTCGCTGGCCCGGTGGAACCGGCCGCGACCGCGATGCACGACGTTGAACATGACCATGCCGGCCAGCACGATGCTGGTCGGCAGGATCTCCCGGATCAGGCTGGCATTGCCGATGCCGTTCTGCAGGCTCACCACCGGGGTGCCGGGGCGCAGCCTGCCCGCGACCGCGCGGGCCGCCTCGGCGGTGGCGGCCGATTTCACGGTGATCAGGACCAGGTCGGCCAGCTCCGGTTCGTCGGGTTCCAGGGCCAGCCCGAACCGGTCGGCGGGCACCTCGGTGGCGCCGCCGTCCAGGTCGGTCAGGGACAGGCCGTGCTCGGCGATGTCGTCGAGCACCCGCTGGCGGCCGACGAAGATGACTTCCATGCCCGCGGCGGCCAGGTGACCGCCGATGAAGACCCCGATGCTGCCCGCACCGAGGACCAGTACTCGCTGGCTCACGCCGACTCGGTCTCCCCCAGTAGTCCGGCGGCCGCGTAGGCGGCCAGTGCGGCGTCGGCGCGGTCGCGCACCGCCGCCACCAGGTCGGGCGGGCCGAGCACTCGCACGCCCGTCCCGAAGCCGAGCAGCAGTCGTGCCATCCAGTCCGGCGAGGCGAAGCGCATGCCCGCCTCGATGCTGCCGTCGGGACGCGATTCGATGCGGTGCATCGGGTACTGGTCGAGTACCCAGGCGTAGTCGGCGCGGATGCGCAGGCGCGCCAGCGGGACGGCGGGGTCGTCCTGGAACAGGTCGAGCGCGGCCGCGTCGGCGGCGGCGTGGCTGGGCGGGCGGGCCGGTTCGTCGAGTTCGGTGGCGTCCTCGATCCGGTCGAAGCGGAACAGGCGCACGCCCTCGGCCTGCCTGCACCAGGCCTGCAGGTAGCTGTTGTTGTCGACCAGGACGACGCGGATCGGGTCGACGGTGCGTTCGGACACCTCGTCGCGGCTGGCCGAGTAGTAGACCAGGCGCAGGGCGTTGCCGTCGGCGAGCGCGGCGCGCACGGTGGCCACGACCGGTGCCTCGGCGGGCACGGTGACCGGTTTGCCGGTGACGACGGCGTCGCTGCTGGCGATCGCGGATTCGATCTTGGCGATCGCGGCGTGCGCGGCGGTCGGGTCGACCATGCCGGGCATCTCCACGATCGAGCGCAGGGCCACCAGCAGGGCGGTCGCCTCGGTGGAGGTCAGTCGCAGCGGGCGTTCGATGCCCGCCGAGAAGGTGACCTCGATGCTCTCCTCGGAGAACGACAGGTCGATCAGATCGCCGGGCCCGTACCCGGGCAGCCCGCACATCCACAGCTGGTTGAGGTCGCTCATCAGCTGTTTGGTGGTGACACCCAGTTCGGCGGCGGCCTCGGCCGCGCTGATCCCCGGGTGCGCGAGTAAGTACGGCACCATGTTCAACAGGCGCGAAAGGCGTAGGGACAGGCGCGAACTCACGACGCCACCTCCGTGTGGTCGAGTACCGACCGTAGCCGGTTCATCACATCGGCGCGCAGTTGTGGCGGATCGAGCACGAGAACATCGGGTCCGAGGCCGGTGATCAGCCGGGCGACCCAGTCGCGGGAGCGCACCGGCACCTCGAGCACCGACCCCGGCCTGCCGCCCAGGTCGCGGGTGTCCACCTCGGTGCCGATGCGGCGCAGTTCGCGGCCGCGGCCCTTGGCGACCCACACGGTGGCCGAGCCGGTGACGGGCGCGTCGCCGGTGACCTGGTCGACGATCACCCGCAGGTCGGTGTCCTCCGGTTTGCGCACGGCGTTGACCGGACCGTACGGGGTGACCTGGCCGCCGATGCGGGAGAGCCGGAAGGTGCGCACGGCATCGCGTTCGCGGTCGTGGCCGACCAGATACCAGCGACCGTGCCGGGTCACCACGCCCCAGGGTTCGACATCGCGGGTGACGAACGGATCGGTGACGGCACTGTGATGACCGAAGCGCACGGCCTGGCCGGCGTCGATCGCGGCGAGCAGCTCGCGCAGCACCGGTTCCGAGCCGCGGGTGCGGGCGGGCACGGCGGGCACCGAGACCCCGACATTGTCGGTCTCGACGGTGACCCCGGCCGCGCGCAGCTTCAGCAACGCGCCCTCGGCGGCACCGGCCAGTTCGGGTGAGGCCCACATCTGCACGGCGACGGCGACCGCGGCCGCTTCCTCGCTGGACAGGTCGATATCGGGCAGTTCGTAGGCGTCCCGGTTGATCCGGTAGCCCTCGAGCGTCGAGAACCGGCCGACCGGACCCACTTCGAGGGGAATGCCCAGGTCACGTAGCTCGTTCTTGTCGCGCTCGAACATCCGGCTGAACGCCTCGTCGGTCGCGGAGTCCTCGTAACCGGCCACGCTGGCGCGAATACGTTCCGCACTCAGGAACTGCCGGGTCGACAGCAGCGCGATGACCAGATTCATCAGCCGCTCGACCTTCGATATCGCCACCCGATAGAGGGTAATGGTCGCGCCACCTCCACCGCGCGTCGGCGCATGGTTGCGCGGGGGTGGTCGGCCGGTTCAGCGCAGATAGCGGGCGATGGCGTCGGCGACGCAGGCCGGGCGGGCCGCGCCCTCGAGTTCGATGGTGACGCGGCGGTGCGCCTGGACACCGCCTGCCACGTCGGTGACCTCGGTGAGGGTGACGTGGCCGCGGATCCTGCTGTCGACCGGCACCGGGGTCAGGAATCGCACCTTGTCCAGGCCGTAGTTGATCGCCGCGCTCGCCGCGCGCACGGTCATCACCTGCTGGGTGATCGGCACCATCAGCGACAGCGTGAGGAATCCGTGCGCGATGGTCGTGCCGTACGGCCCGTCGGCGGCGCGGGCCGGGTCGACGTGGATCCACTGGTGATCGCCGGTGGCCTCGGCGAACCGGTCGATGCGGTCCTGGTCGATCGTGATCCAGTCGCTGGGCCCCAGTTCGGTGCCGACCGCGGCACGCAGCGCCTCGAAATCGGTGAAATCGGTGGTCATGCGGTTCCTCCGAAGCGTTGGCGCAGTGCGCGTTTGAGTACTTTGTGGGTGGGTCCGAGCGGGAGTTCGGTGACGAACTCGACGCGGCGCGGGTACTTGTACCGGGCGAGGTGTCGCTTGCCGAAGTCGATCACCTCCGGCGCGGTGAGTTCCCCGTCCGGGACGACCACGGCCACGATCTCCTCACCGTAGTGTTCGTCGGGCACCCCGATCACCGCCACCTGCGCGATCCGCGGGTGTCGTACGAGGGCCGCCTCCACTTCGGTCGGATACACGTTGAACCCGCCGCGCAGGATCATCTCCTTGATCCGGTCGACGATGCGCACCCGGCCGGTTTCGTCGCGCACGCCCAGGTCGCCGGTGCGGAACCAGCCGTCGAGCACGGCCGCGGCGGTCGCTTCCGGCCTGCCGGTGTAGCCGCTGAACACGTTGTGCCCGCGGACGACGACCTCCCCGGTCTCCCCCACCGGGAGCAACACGATCCGGTCGGCGATCGCGGGGTCGGCGATCTCGACGTCGACACCCCACACCGGATGCCCGACGGTGCCCGCCTCGGTGCCGTAGATCGGCTGGTTCACCGCCGCGGTCGGTGAGGTCTCCGACAGGCCGTAGCCCTCCAGCACCGGTGCGCCGTAGAGCTTCTCGAACTCCTCGAGCACCGCGACCGGTAGTGCCGCGCCGCCACTGATACACAGTTTCAGTGCGGGCAAGGCGGGCGCGTCGGCGGCGGCCTCGATCAGGGCGCGGTACATGGTGGGCACCCCGTGGAAGAGGTTCACCTTCTCCGCAGCCATCAGCGCGACCGCCTTGGCCGCGTCGAATCTGGGCTGCAACACCAGCGTCCCGCCGACCCGCCAGTGCGAGTTCATCGACACCGTCTGCCCGAAGACGTGGAACAGCGGCAGGGCCCCGAGGGCGATGTCGTCGCGGTGGATCTCGTTGGCGTCGAAGGTGTTCACCGTCGCGCACATGACCATGTTGAGGTGACTGAGCTCGGCGCCCTTGGGGGTGCCGGTGGTGCCGCTGGTGTAGAAGACGACAGCGGTGTCGAGTGGGCCGCGCGCGACGAACGTGGCGATCGGTTCGCCGACGAGGTCTTCCGGTGCGACGACATCGATGCCCGCGGCCCGCGCGGCTTCGGCACCGGTGGCGGCGACCTGTCGATGGCAGATCAGCAGCGAAGCACCGCTGTCGCGCAGCACGTACTCCATCTCGGGCGCGGTCAACAGCAGGTGCACCGGCACGACGGTCGCGCCCGCCGCCAGGATCGCGAAGTAGGCGCGCGGGAAGTCGGCGGTGTTGGGACACAGCAGCGCCACCCGATCACCGGGCCGCACGCCCCGAGCGACCAGCGCCCCGGCTTGTTCGCGGGCCTGCCGCCAGAGATCGGCGAAGGTGATGCGGGATTCGCCTTCGATCAGCGCGAGATGATCCGGTCGGCGCCGGGCGGGTTCGGCGAGAATGCTCGCCAGGGAGAGAGTGGCGTTCATCGGTGTTCCTAGGGTTCGACGGCGATGGCGAGGTGATCCGGGTGCCCCGAGCGACCGAGGTGCGGCCTGGTTCGCGAGGTGGTCGAGATCCGGGGCGCCGGATCGATGGTCAGCGGATGCGCTGGCGAGGCTTTCACGGAGGTGGCGTGCGGTTCGCCGCTAGCGCTCGAGGTGCACGGCCAGGCCTTGGCCGACGCCGACGCACAGTGTGACGACGGCGTGGTGGGCGTCGCGGTCGGCGAGTTCGAGGGCGGCGGTGAGGGTCAGGCGGGCGCCGCTGGCGCCGAGGGGGTGGCCCAGGGCGATCGCGCCGCCGTTGGGGTTCACGTGTTCGGCGTCGTCGGGAAGTCCGAGGCCGCGCAGTACGGCCAGGGATTGGGCGGCAAAGGCTTCGTTGAGTTCGATGACGTCGATGTCACCGATGCCGAGACCTGTTCGGGCGAGCAGTTTTTCGACGGCGGGCACCGGGCCGATGCCCATGGTTCGTGGGGGCACACCGGCGGCGGTCACCGTGCCGACGCGGGCCAGTGGAGTCAGGCCGTAGCGGCGCACCGCCTGCTCGGAGGCCAGCAGCAGCGCGGCGGCGCCGTCGTTGATTCCCGAGGAGTTGCCCGCGGTGATCGAACCGTCCGCGACCACCGGGCGCAGGGCTGCCAGCGCGTCGATACTGGTCGCGCGCGGGTGTTCATCGCGGTCGACCAGTACCGGCTCGCCGCGACGCTGCGGTACCGGCACCGCCACGATCTCCCGGGCGAGGCGACCCCGCGCGATCGCCGCCGCGGCCCGCTCCTGCGAGCGCAGCGCGAACGCGTCCTGATCGGCCCGGTCGATGCCGTGTTCGTCGGCGACGTGCTGGGCGGTCTCGGGCATCGAGTCGGTGCCGTACTGCTCGCGCATGCGCGGGTTCACCAACCGCCAGCCGAGAGTGGTGTCGGCCAGCTGACCCGAACGATCCCAGGGCGCACCGGTTTTCGGCAGCACGTAGGGTGCCCGGGTCATCGACTCGACCCCACCGGCGATCACCAGGTCGGCGTCACCGACCCGGATCGCCCTGGCCGCCTGACCGACCGCGTCCAACCCCGACGCGCACAACCGGTTCACGGTGACACCGGGCACGGTCACCGGCAGCCCCGCCAGCAACGCCGCCATCCGGGCGACATTGCGGTTGTCCTCGCCTGCCTGGTTGGCGCACCCCACCACCACATCGTCGACCGCTCCGAAGTCCACGCCCGGCAGCCGCGCGACCAGGGCGGCGATCACGTGTGCCGCCAGGTCGTCGGGCCGCACGGCGGCCAGCGCACCGCCGTACCGGCCGAACGGCGTGCGCACACCGTCGACCAGGTAGGCCACGCCGCTCACAGGCCCATGTCCTTGGCGATGATCATCTTCATCACCTCGCTGGTGCCGCCGTAGATCCGGTTGACCCGGTTGTCGGCGTACAGGCGCGCCACGGGGTACTCGTTGATGTAGCCGTACCCGCCGTGCAGTTGCAGGCAGCGGTCGATCACCCGGGAGGCCATCTCGGTGCAGAACAGTTTGGCCGAAGCGGCGTCGGCGGGAGTCAACTCGCCACGGTCGAGTGCTTCCAGTGCCCGGTCGACCACGGCTTCGGCGGCGTCGACCTCGGCGCGACAGGCCGCCAGTTCGAACTTGGTGTTCTGGAAGTTCGCCACCGGCTGCCCGAACACCGAACGGCCCCTGGTGTAGTCGAGCGCGAACCGGATCGCCGACTTGGCCTGCGCGTAGGCGCCGACCGCGATGGACAGCCGCTCCTGCGGGAGATTCTGGCCGAGGTAGGAGAACCCCTTGTGCGCCTCGCCGAGCAGGTCGGTCACCGGCACTCGCACGTCGGTGAAGGACAGTTCCGCGGTGTCGGAAACCTTGAGTCCCAGCTTGTCGAGCTTGCGGCCCACGCCGTATCCGGGCAGCGAGGTGTCGACCACCAGCAGCGAGATGCCGTGGCGGCGATCGGATTCGGTGGCGGGTGCGGTGCGGGCGCACACGATCACCCGGTCGGCCTGCACACCGCCGGTGATGAAGGTCTTGGCGCCGTTGAGCACGTAGTGCGTGCCGTCCTCGGAAAGCTGTGCGGTGGTGCGCATTCCGGCCAGGTCCGACCCAGTGCCCGGTTCGGTCATCGCGATGGCGAACATCAACTCACCGGAGACGAACCCGGGCAGCCACCGCTGCTTCTGCTCCTCGGTGGCCAAGGATTTCAGGTACGGCAGACACAGGCCGACGTGCACGCCCGACCCGCCGAACGACACTCCGGCCCTGGCGGTCTCCTCGATCAGCACCGCCTGGAACTTGAACGAATCGATCCCGGCGCCGCCGTACTCCTCGGGCACCTCGATCCCGAAGACACCCAGCTCGGCCAGGGTGCGGTAGAACTCGCGCGGTACGATGCCCGCCTCGTACCACTGGTCGTACACGGGCACGACCTGCGATTCGACGAACGCGCGCACCGTCTTGCGGAACGCCTCGTGCTCATCGGTGAAAACTGTTCGCTGCATGGGATTCTCCCGATTCAGAGACGGCGTCCGCCGTCGACGTACACGGTCTGGCCGGTGACGAATCCGGCGTCGTCGGAGGCGAGGAACGCGACCACGTTGGCGATGTCGGCCGGTTGCCCGACCCGGCGCAACGGGGTGATCTCGGCGGTCTTGGCCTGCAGTTCCTCGGCGCTGACCCCGACCCGCGCCGCGGTGGCCGCGGTCATCTCGGTGGCGATGAAACCGGGGGCCACCGCGTTGACCCGGATGCCGAACGGCCCGAGCTCCATGGCCAGCGTGCGGGTGAAGCCCTGGATGCCCGCCTTGGCGGCGGCGTAGTTGGCCTGGCCGCGGTTGCCCAGCGCCGAAACGCTCGAGGTGTTCACGATCGCGCCGCCGTGCTCGAGCATGTGCTTCTGGGCGGCCCGGCTGCACAGGAACGCGCCACGCAGGTGCACCGACAGCACGGTGTCCCAGTCCTGCACCGACATCTTGAACAGCAGGTTGTCGCGCAGCACGCCCGCGTTGTTCACCAATACATCGAGCGAGCCGAGGTCGGCCACCGTCCGGGCGACCGCCGCCGCCACCGAATCCTCGTCGGCCACATCGCAGCCGATCCCGATCGCGATGCCGCCCCCGGCATTGATCTTGCCCGCGGTCAGCACGGCGGCGTCGGCGTCGAGGTCGACGACGGCCACGGCGTATCCGTCGGCGGCCAGCCGGGTCGCGGTGGCCGCGCCGATGCCGCGGGCGGCGCCGGTGACGAACGCTGTTCTCCTGGTCATGATTCGAACTCCTGTGTCAGACAATGGCGTTCACGCCGGTGAGGGCGCGGCCGATGAGCAGTTTCTGGATCTGGGTGGTGCCCTCGTAGAGGGTCAGCACGCGCGCGTCGCGCAGGTACTTGGCGACGGGATACTCGTCGATGTAGCCGTAGCCGCCGAACACCTGGATGGCATTGTTGGCCGCCTTGACCGCGGCCTCGGAGGCGAACAGCTTGGCCATCGACGCGGCGGTGCCGAACGGCTCGCCCCGGTCGACGAGATCGGCGGTGCGCCAGGCGAGCAACCGCGCGGCGTCGGTCTCGACCGCGATGTCGGCGAGCAGTTCCTGGACCAGCTGATAGCCCGCGATCGGCTTGCCGAACTGTTCGCGTTCCCCGGCGTAGCGCACCGCGGCCTCGAGACAGGCGCGCGCCAGCCCGACACAGCCCGCCGCTACACCCATGCGGCCCTTGTCCAGCGCCGCCATCGCGATGCGGAAACCCTGGCCGAGATCACCGAGGCGCAGGGCATCGGGCACCCGCACCCGGTCGAGGACCAGTTCGGCGGTCGCCTGGCCGCGCAGACCGAGCTTGCCCTTGATCTCGGTCCGGCCGAATCCGGGCGCATCGGTGGGGACGAGAAACGCGGTGACCCCCTTCGGACCCGGGCCCCCGGTCCGCGCGAACACCAGGGCGACATCGGCCCAGGTGCCGTTGGTGATGAAGATCTTGGTGCCGTCGATGATCCAGTCCGACCCGTCGCGGGTGGCCCGGGAGATCAGGTTCGCGGCATCGGAGCCGGTGCCCGGCTCGGTGAGCGCGAAGCACCCGAGCTGTTCCCCCGCACACAGCGGCGGCAGGAACCGGCGCTTCTGCTCCTCGGTGCCGTACGCGGCGATCGACTTGCCGACCAGCCCCAGCGAGACCGACACGATGCCACGCACCGCGCTGTCGCCGCGGCCGAGCTCCTCGAGCAGCAGGCAGTAGTCGAGCGCGTCGCCGCCGGACCCGCCGTACTGCTCGTCGATCCCGATCCCGAGGAAGCCCAGCGCGCCGAGCTTGCCCACGATCGCCGGATCGACCGACTCGTCCCGATCCCACTGCGCCGCGAACGGAACGACTTCCCTGTCCACCCAGGTGCGGGCGAGGTCGCGCAGATCGCTCTGCGCCGAGGTGAGTTGGAGATCCATGCAGCCGCTCCTGAACCGAACGTCGTTAGGTTTACTCGGGCACCGTATCCTAACGATGTTCGGTTTATCAAGAGTCGGTGATACCGTTCGAATCCCGACCGGAGAGGAGTCGCGCATGGCGAGGCCGCGCGTACCGCTGTTGAGCCGCGAGCGCATTCGCGAGGCGGCGCTCGCCCTGATCGACCGCGACGGCCTGGCCGAGGTCTCCATGCGCAAGCTCGCCGCCGAACTCGGCGTCCAGGCGGCCTCGCTCTACGGCCACTACCCGAACAAGGACGACCTGCTCGACGACATCGCCACCGGCGTCATGAGCCACGTCGACACCTCGGCCTTCGACACCGCCGGCTGGGCCGAGGCGCTGGCCGCCTGGGCGCGCAGCTACCGGTCGGCGCTGGTCGCGCACCCGAATCTCGTGCCCTATCTGGCCGCCGGACCGGGCAGGCGGGCCGAGAACCTGCGCGCCGCCGACGCCGTGCACGGCGGTCTGGTCGGCGCGGGCTGGCCGCCGCGCTACGCGACGATGATCGGCGCGGCCACCCGCTACCTGGTGATGGGTTCCACGGTCGGCTCGTTCGCGGGTGGCTTCGCCGACGACGTGCAGGTCTACCGCGATCGCTACCCGCACCTGAACCAGGCGCACCTGCTGCGCGCGGTCGCCGAGGAGATCGACGACGACAGCTTCGAACTGGCCCTGACGTCGTTCATCGCCGGTCTGGCGGCCACCTACGCGACCGTGGTGACCGGCTGACCGGCCCCACACACGACGAAACCGGTGGGGCCTACGCGATCGCTCCCTCGCACCACCGGTCTCGTCGGATCCCCCCGTCCAGGGGGTACGCCTACATCGAGGCGATCAGCCGGTCGACGCGTTCGTCGACCGAGCGGAACGGATCCTTGCACAGCACGGTGCGCTGGGCCTGATCGTTCAGCTTGAGGTGCACCCAGTCGACGGTGAAGTCACGCCCCGCCTCCTGGGCGGCGGTGATGAAGTCACCGCGCAGCTTGGCGCGGGTGGTCTGCGGCGGGGTGTCCACCGCGGCGTCGACGGCGTCGTCCTCGGTGATCCGCTTGGCCAGGCCCTTGCGCTGCAGCAGGTCGAACACGCCCCGACCACGCTTGATGTCGTGATAGGCGAGATCCAGCTGGGCGATCTTGGGATCGGACAGCTCCATGTTGTAGCGGTCCTGGTAACGCTGGAACAGCTTGCGCTTGATCACCCAGTCGATCTCGGTGTCGACCTTGGCGAAGTCCTGCGCCTCGACCGCGTCGAGGGTGCGGCCCCACAGATCCACCACGGCGTCGACCTGCGGATCGCGGTCGCGATTGCGCAGGTGCTCGACCGCGCGGGCGTAGTACTCGCGCTGGATCTCGAGCGCGCTGGCCTGCCGGCCACCGGCCAGCCGGACCGGACGACGGCCGGTCAGGTCGTGGCTGACCTCACGGATCGCGCGGATCGGATTGTCGAGGGCGAAGTCGCGGAACGAGACGCCCGCCTCGATCATCTCCAGCACCAGCGAGGCCGTGCCCACCTTGAGCATCGTCGTCGGCTCGGCCATGTTCGAGTCGCCCACGATCACGTGCAGGCGCCGGTACTTCTCGGCGTCGGCGTGCGGTTCGTCGCGGGTGTTGATGATCGGGCGCGAGCGGGTGGTCGCCGAGGAGACGCCCTCCCAGATGTGCTCGGCGCGCTGGGAGAGGCAGAACGTGGCCGCCTTGGGCGTCTGCAACACCTTGCCCGCACCGCAGATGAGCTGGCGGGTGACCAGGAACGGGAGCAACACGTCCGAGATCCGGGAGAACTCGCCGGCGCGCACCACGAGGAAGTTCTCGTGGCAGCCGTAGGAGTTGCCCGCGGAGTCGGTGTTGTTCTTGAACAGGTAGATGTCGCCGCCGATGCCTTCCTCGGCGAGCCGCTGTTCGGCGTCTATGAGCAGGTCCTCCAGAACCCGCTCGCCTGCACGGTCGTGAGTGACCAGCTGCACCAGGCTGTCGCATTCCGCGGTCGCGTACTCCGGATGTGATCCGACGTCGAGGTACAACCTGGCACCGTTGCGAAGGAAGACATTAGAGCTACGGCCCCAGGACACCACCCGGCGGAACAGGTACCGGGCCACCTCGTCGGGGGACAGCCGACGGTGACCGTGGAAGGTGCATGTCACACCGAACTCGGTCTCGATCCCCATGATTCGTCGCTGCACCTTATCGACACTACAGCCATGACCAGTACCCGCGTGGGGCTCCTGACATCGGATCTGCATACGTGTTCGCAACGATTCGGACAGCGAACGACCGGTGCGCACACGACGAGGTCGGGCCCGTGAACCGGAGCGGTTCGCGGGCCCGACCATGATCGTGACGGCGGTTACTCTTCCGCGTCGTCCTCGGGCTCGGGCAGCGTCGCCTCGGTCGTCGGTTTCGCCGCCGCCGTGGCACCCAGTGCCTGCTCAAGGGCCAGGCCCTGCAACCGGCGGAACGCCCGCCGCGGCCGCGCCTGCTCGAGCGTGGCCACCTCGAGCGAGGAGACCCCGAGCGAGCGCTTGTCCTTGTCGGCCTCGGGCTGACCGGCCTGCAGCGCGCCGATGGCCACCTTCAACGCGTCGTCCAGGGACAGACCCGCGCTGTAGGTGGACTTGAGCGCGTTCAGGATCGGCTCGGTGGTCCCGCCCATCACGACGTACTCGCGTTCGTCGACGATGGATCCGTCGAAGGTGATCCGGTACAGCACCGAGGTCGGCGCCTGCTCCGGATAGCCCACCTCGGCCACGCAGATCTCCACCTCGAACGGCTTGAGCTGATCGGTGAAGATCGACCCCAGGTTCTGGGCGTAGAGGTTGGCCAGCCCACGACCGGTGACATCGCGCCGGTCGTACTGGTAGCCCTTGAGATCGGCCTGCAGGATGCCGCCTCGGCGCAGGGCCTCGAACTCGTTGTACTTGCCCACCGAGGCGAACCCGATGCGGTCGTAGAGTTCACTGACCTTGTGCAGGGTCGCCGAGGGGTTCTCGGCGACGAACAGCACGCCCTTGTCGTAGACCAGCACGATCACGCTGCGACCTCGACCGATGCCCTTGCGGGCTAGCTCGGTCTTGTCGCGCATGATCTGCTCGGCAGACGCGTAGTACGGCAGCGTCATGCGTCGGCACCCCCGTTCTGTTCGGCCTCGCGCTCGGCGATGATCGCCGCGGCGACCGCACCCAGCCGCTCGTCGGTCACCTCGACCGCGCCCTCGGCGTCGATCAGCACCACGGTCGGGTAGATCCCGCGCAATGCGTCGGGACCGCCGGTGGCGGTGTCGTCGTCGGCGGCGTCCACCAGCGACTCCACCGCGATCCGCAGGGCCCGCTCCTGGTCGAGGCCGTGCCGGTAGGTCTTCTTGAGCGAGGACTTGGCGAAGGTCGAGCCGGAGCCGACCGCGGTGTAGCCGAACCGTTCCTCGCTACGCGAACCGACCACGTCGTAGGACACGATCCGCCCGGCCCGGTCGGGGTCGGTGACCTGGTCGTCGAAGCCGACGAGCAGCGGAATGACCGCCAGCCCCTGCATGGCGGCGGGCAGGTTGTCGCGCACCATCCGCGCCAGCTTGTTGGCCTTGCCGTCGAAGGTCAGGGAGACGCCTTCGATCTTCTCGTAGTGCTCGAGCTCCACCGCGAACAACCGCACCATCTCGACGGCGAGGCCCGCGGTACCCGCGATGCCCGCCGCCGAGAAGGTGTCGGTGATGTAGACCTTCTCCATGTCGCGTGAGGCCACCAGGTTGCCCTGGGTGGCGCGCCGATCACCCGCGATCAGCACGCCGCCGCGATAGCTGACCGCGACGATCGTCGTGCCGTGCGGCGCGAAATCGGCGGTCAATTCGGAGGCACCGAACCTGTTGCCGGGCAACAGGTCCGGTGCGTGCATCCGCAGGTGTTCGGTGAACGAGGAGAGAGCCTGCCCCGCGTGGAGGCGCAACGGATCACCTGGGGTCACTGGCCGCCCTTCTGCACATATGCCCGCACGAAGTCCTCGGCGTTCTCCTCGAGCACGTCATCGATCTCGTCGAGCAGGTCGTCGGTCTCCTCCGCGAGCTTCTCGCGGCGCTCCTGCCCTGCCGCGTCGGCGCCCTCGGGACCCTCGTCCTCGTCGCCACCCCCGGCGCGCTTGGTCTGCTCTTGTGCCATGGCAGCCGACCTCCTCTTCCTCATCACATGTTCGTGCTCGTCCCTCAACCCTACCGAGCGGATCCGACAAGATGGTCTATTAGCGATCGGATTGTCGCCCGGTCGTGCCCGGACCCGGTCAGTGCGTGAGCTGTTCGACCAACTCGGCGGCGGACTCCGCGGCGTCGAGCAGCTTGCCGACGTGCGCTTTCGTGCCGCGACGGGGCTCGAGGGTGGGGATGCGCACCAGCGAATCGCCCCCGAGATCGAAGATCACCGAATCCCAACTGGCGGCGGCGATGTCGGCGCCGAATCGGCGCAGGCACTCACCGCGGAAGTAGGCGCGGGTGTCGGTGGGCGGATTGGTCATCGCGTCGAGCACGTCCTGCTCGCTGACGAGCCGTTTCATCGACCCACGCGCCACCAGGCGGTTGTAGAGGCCCTTGTCCAAGCGCACATCGGAGTACTGCAGGTCCATCAGATGCAGTTTCGGCGCGGCCCAGCCCAGGCCCTCGCGGCTGCGCATGCCCTCGAGCAGGCGCAGCTTGGCCGGCCAGTCGAGCAGGTTGGCGCATTCCATCGGGTCGCGCTCGAGCAGGTCGAGGACCATGCCCCAGTTGTCGACGATGTCGCGCACGCGCGGGTCGTCGTTGCCCTCGCGGTGCACGAACTTGGCGACCCGCTCGTGGTAGAGCCGTTGCAGCGCAAGGCCGGTCAGCTCGCGACCGTCGGCCAGCGCGACGGTGGCGCGCAGGGTGGGGTCGTGGCTGATCTGGTGCACCGCGGTGACGGGGCGGGCCAGCTGGAATTCCGAGAGGTCCTCGCCCGCCTCGATCAGGTCCAGGACCAGCGCGGTGGTGCCGACCTTGAGGTAGGTCGACATCTCGGCCAGGTTGGCGTCGCCGATGATCACGTGCAGGCGCCGGTACTTGTCGGCGTCGGCGTGCGGTTCGTCGCGGGTGTTGATGATGCCGCGCTTGAGCGTGGTCTCCAGGCCGACCTCGACCTCGATGTAGTCGGCGCGCTGGGACAGCTGGAAGCCCGCGTGGTCGCCGGACTGGCCGATGCCGACCCGGCCGGACCCACAGATCACCTGGCGGGAGACGAAGAACGGCGTCAGGCCCGCGATGATGTGACTGAACGGGGTGTCGCGGTTCATCAGGTAGTTCTCGTGGGTGCCGTAGGAGGCGCCCTTGCCGTCGACGTTGTTCTTGTACAGCTGCAGGCGCGGGGCCCCTGGCACGCTCGAGGCGTGCCGGGCCGCGGCCTCCATCACCCGTTCGCCCGCTTTGTCCCAGATGACCGCGTCGAGCGGGTCGACGACCTCGGGCGCGGAGTACTCCGGGTGGGCGTGGTCGACGTAGAGCCGGGCGCCGTTGGTGAGGATCATGTTGGCCGCGCCGACCTCGTCGGCGTCGATCACCGGGGCGGGCCCGCTCATCCGGCTCAGGTCGAAACCACGCGCGTCACGCAGCGGGGATTCCACCTCGTAGTCCCAGCGGGTGCGCTTGGCACGCGGCACGCCCGCCGCCGCGGCATAGGCGAGAACGGCCTGCGTGGAGGTGAGGATCGGGTTGGCCGTCGGCTCCGTGGGGGTCGAGATGCCGTACTCGACCTCGATTCCGATGATGCGCTGCATGCCGTCGAGCCTAGGCGACGCGCCCGAACCGCACCGACATCTCGGTGCAGCGGGCGTTCTCCTCCTCCGAGAGGAGGACCCAGCGTGGTCCTCGTGGTCGATCCGCCGCGGGGGCGGGGCCGCCGATACTCGGAGGATGACCGAAGCCGTCGCACCCGCCGTCAGCGCCAGCACCGGCCAGCGGCCGCCGAGGATGATCGCGCTGGATGTCCTGCGCGGCATCGCGATCCTCGGCACGCTGGGCACCAACATCTGGATCTTCACCGACCCCGAGGGGATCATCGGCTACCTCGGCGGTTTCAGCGGGGCCGCCCAGACCGGCTGGGAATGGTCGGAGCGGGTGCTCCAGCAGCTGGCCCAGGGCAAGTTCCTCGGGCTGCTCACGGTGATGTTCGGCATCGGGCTGGCCATCCAGCAGGGCTCGGCCCAGCGGGCGGGCAGGCGCTGGCCGGGCGGATACCCGTGGCGGGCGGCGCTGCTGTTCCTCGACGGTCTGCTGAACTTCCTGTTCATCGCCGAGTTCGACGTGCTGATGGGCTACGCCCTGACCGGTCTCGTGGTGGCCTATCTGCTGGCGACCAGTGAGCGGGCACAGCGGCGCTGGGTGATCATCGCGGCCTCGATCCACGTGGCGATGCTGACGCTGATCGCCGCGGCCCTGGCGTTCGAACCCGCCCGCGAAGCTTCCGCCGCCGAACCGCTCGACCCGAATCCCTATGCGGACGGCTCCTTCTGGGACCTGGTGCTGTTCCGCATCGACAACGCCGCGATGTTCCGGCTGGAAGCGATCTTCGTGCTCCCGATGTCGGTGGCGCTGTTCCTGATCGGTGCCCGCCTCTACCGCGCCGGGGTGTTCCGGCCCGAGGGCGCGCGGATCCGCAAGCGGCTCATGGTGATCGGGTTCGGCGTGGCCGCGCCGGTGGATTTCGCGCTCGGCATCTTCGGTGGTGGCGATCTGATCCTGTTCACCCGCTACGGCACCGCGCCGTTCGTCGCACTGGCCATTCTGGCCGCGGTCGCGCAGTTCTACCTCGGCCGCTCGCGCGTCGGTTTCGCCGGCGCCCGGCTCACCGAGGTCGGCCGGACGGCGCTGAGCTGCTACATCCTGCAGAACCTGTTCGCCGGAATCCTCTGCTACGGCTGGGGTTTCGGGTTGGCGGCACGGGCACCGGAATCGGCGCGGGTGCCGTTCACCCTCGGCGTCTACCTGCTCGTCGTCATCGCGATCACCGTGTTCGCCCACCTGTGGCTGCGCCGTTTCGAACGCGGACCGGTCGAGTGGCTGTGGCACCGCACCTATCAGCTGGTGGCGCCGCGCGGTTGAGCCCGGCTCAGCGCAGCCGCTCCGCGGGCGGCGGTGCGGCGTCGGGGGCGACGAGCAGGTCGGCGACCAGCGAGTCGCGTTGCAGCGGGACGCCGAGGCTGCGCGCGTTGCCCTCGAACAGCGACAGCACCGATTCGGTCAGGATTCCCTGCACCTGTTCGGTGGTGAGCACCGGCTCGGGTTCGGCCCGCCAGCTGGCGACGACGCCGTCGACGAGGCCGACCATGCCGAACGCCATCGGCCGGGCGCGGGCGGGGTCGATGCCGAAGCGGGCCAGGGTGGCGGCGAACATGTCGGCCAGCTGCCCGCCGACCTCGCGCCCCGCCCCGGCCAGGGTGGCGGGTCCGCCGTCCTGGGGCGCGGCGTCACCGAGGAAACGATGCAGGTTGGGGTGGCGGTCGATCCAGCCGAGGTAGGTACCGACCGCGCCGCGCACGGCGTCCTTGAGCGTGCCGTCGGGCTGCAGGGCGGGCAGCAACTCCGCCAGCAGCAGTTCCAGGATGCGCTGGCGGGCCAGTGCGTCGAGTTCGGCGCGACCGCCCACGTGCCGGTAGACCACCGGCCGCGGCAGAGCGAGGTGTTCGGCGATGAGCTGCACCGAGATCTCGAGCCCGTGCTCCTCGATCACCTCGATGGCGGCGTCGATCATCTCGGCGCGGCGGCGGGCCTTGTGCCCGTGCCAACGGGTGGCGCGCCCGTCGCCGACGGGCTGCTCGGCCTGGGCGGATGGTGCAGTCACAGGGTCAACGATACGCGTAGCGGCTTTGACCGTGACATCATGTTCCACCAACTTTAGCGTTACCCGAAGTAACAGTTACTTGAAGTAACACTTAATGGTGGATTGGTCTCGACCGAGACGATCCATACTGTACCCGCTCGAGCCTCGTTCGTCAGCGGTGACCGGTAGGCTGCACAGCATGCACTCACGGGCAGTCGTCTTGGCGTACGCGGTCCTCGCGTGCGTCCTGCCCGCCTTCGTGCTGCTGACCGCGCCGGGCGGCGAGACCGCCCGCATGCTCGCCTTCGGTGCCGTCGCCGCGGCCATGGTGTGCACGCTGGCCGCGGTCACCACGCGCGCGCGGGTGCCCGTTCGGGGCGCCGCCGCGGGTCCACCGCGCTCGGCGCAACGGCGTCTGCGCGGTTCCTTTCTGCCACAGAGCAATCCGGACACCGCCGGTCGTCCACGTCCGCGAGCACCGGGGATCGATCACCGCTGACAGTCGTGCGCCCTCGGCGCCGCCTGTCGGAATCGCGTGATCCCGCTTCCCTTTTCGTGCGTCCGCGCACGCTCTACGGACAGGTCGTTCCGTCATGCTCGATTTCGTGTACTTCCCGGTGTCTGCCGTGCTCTGGTGCTGGCACCGACTGCTCGCTTTCCCCCTCGGCGCCGCCGACGGCCTCGCCTGGCTGCTCGCCGTGGTCGCCCTCGTCGTCACCGTCCGCGCCCTGCTGATCGTCCCCGCCGTTCGCCAGGCTCGTTCCCAGGCCAAATTACGTTCCCTGCAACCTCGGATGGACAGCATCCGGCGCAAGCATCGCGAGGATCCTCGTGCCCAGGCCGAACAGATCCGGCTGCTGCATCGCGAGCACGGCGTCAGCATGTTCGCCGGATTCGTCCCGCTGATCGCCCAGGCCCTGGTGTTCCTCGGCCTGTTCCACGTCCTGCGGTCCTTCGACCGCACCGGCGCCTACGCGGTCGGCCCGTTCACGGCCACCGACATTCCCCTCACCCCGGAGGTCAACAGCGCCACCGCCAACTATCTGTTCGGCGCCCCGGAGGTCCGCGCGTTCCTCGACGCGAGACTCTTCGGTGCCCCGCTGTCGGCGACCCTGTCCGGAGCGGGCGAGACCTTCGCCGCCGTCGCCGCACTGGCGATCCCGCTGGTGCTGATCGCGTCGCTCGCCACCCACGTCACTGCCCGCCTCACCCCGTCGACCCAGGACCGCACCGCCGCGATCATGCGAAATCTCGCGCTGTGGGTGTTCCCCGCGGGTGCGCTCATCGGCGGGGCGATTCTCCCGGTCGTGGTGCTCACCTACTTCGCGACCAACGCGGTATGGACATGCGTCCAGCAGTATCTGATCCGCCGCCTGCTCGCCGCGGAGGCGGAGGCGGAGGCGGAGGCGGCGAAGGTCACCGCGGCCGCCCGCGCCACCGCCCCGCGCCCCGGGGTGAAACCACAACGGCGCAAACGATGATCAGTCCCGGCATCGCCGCACTGCCGTGCCCATTCGTCCGCGCGACGAGAAGCAGGACGGCAAGCACCGTCCTGAAGCCCGCGCTCCATTGTCCGGCGGAGCTGGTCTGCGCCGCGCCAACGGCCCGATCCCGAGTTACCCTCGGGCGGTGTCAACGCAGCAGGAGACCGAACTACTCGCCGTGTACGACGCTGATCGCCGGGTGATCGGCCAGGCCGATCGGGGCACCGTGTACCGCGAGGGGCTCTGGCACGCGAGTGCGGGCGTGCTCGTGCGGTCCAACGACGGCCGCCGGATCTACGTGCACCGGCGCACCGACAGCAAACTCGTGTTCGCCGGGATGCACGACTGCCTGGCCGGTGGTGTGGTCGACGCGGGTGAGGTACCCGCCGCCGCGGCGATCCGGGAACTGCGCGAGGAACTCGGTATCGAGCTGCCTGCGGGCACCGTCCTGCCGGTGCTCGGGACCGTCTCCTGGGACGGCGAATGGGCGGGTACGCCGATGCGTTGTCACCTGTTCGTCTACGAGGTGCGCTCCGACGGCCCGTTCCGGCATCAGCCGTCGGAGATCGCGGACGGGTGGTGGTGGACCGACGCCGAATTACGTGCGCACCTGGACGATCCGTCCTGGCCGTTCGTTCCCGACACGAGGGTCCTGCTCGCGGATCTGCTCATCGACGACGCCTGACGCGGAACCGCCGGTGCGCGACCATATCCGCCCTGATCAGGGCGTCATACACCGACGGCGGCGCGGTCAATAGTGCTGCGCCACCGAGGAGTCCGGCGGCCGTGCTCCCAACGAGTCAGTCGAGGGAACGCAGCGATTCCTCGTCCCTGGCGACCACGGCGCCCCCGTCGGCGGTGAGGACGATCGGGCGCTGGATCAGCTTCGGATGCTCGGCCAGTGCCGCCAGCCACCGGTCGCGATCGGCCGCGGTCCTCCCCCACGTCGCCAGGCCGAGTTCCTTCGCGATCGGCTCACCGGTGCGGGTGATGTCCCACGGTTCGGCGCCGAGCCGGGTCAGGACCGCGCGCAGTTCCGCGACGGTCGGCGGGTCGTCGAGGTAGCGGCGGACGGTGTAGTCGACGCCCGCCGCGTCCAGATGCGCGGTCGCATTGCGGCTCTTCGTGCAGCGCGGGTTGTGCCAGATCTCGGTCTGCCCAGAAGTCATCCTCGCAGCGTAACGGGGACCTGCCGGGCGGGAATCGACCCCGGCGCCGATACTGGGACCATGAGCGACAACCCACCCAGCGAAAACCCTTACGGCACACCGACAACCACGGGCCCCGAACCGCTGCGCCCCTATCAGTCCGCGCTCAACACCGTCGTCCGCTCCCTGCTGAAGGTGCCCGGCCTGTCGGGCGTCGTCGGCAAGCGCCTGGCGACCCTGCACGTCGTCGGTCGCAGTTCCGGCAAGGTCTACGACATCCCGATCGCCTACACCAACCACGAGGGCTCGCTGATCATCGGCACTTCGCTGCGCCCGTGGGTCAAGAACCTGCGCGGCGGCGCCGAGGTCCGGATCTCCCGCGGCAGCGCACCCGAGACCTTCACCGCCACCGTGCACACCGACGAAGCCGCCGTCCTCGACCTGTTCGCCGTGATCGCCCGCGACAACAAGCAGAACGCCAAGTTCAACGGCATCGGCTACACCCCCGACGGCGAACCGTCCAAGGCCGACATCTACCAGACCTGGCAGCAGGGCGGCGTGGTCGTCGAACTCACCCCGCGCTGAACACCACGACGGCCCACCGGGGTTTCCCGATGGGCCGTCGTGGTGCCGGTTCAGGCGGCCGCGCTTCCGCTCTGGATCGCGGTGAGGATCAGGTCGATGAGCACGGCGGCCAGCACTGCGGATGCGGATCCCATTGGTGTCTCCTGGGTCGAGGTCGAATACCGAACCGAAGTCTCGGCCGGACGTGTGTCCAGCACGTAACCCCCGGTGACGAACGGTGACCCGGACCTGCCGCCGAACCTCCGGCACCCCGCTGACCTCGCGTCATACCGATCCCGCGCGGCCTGCGATCCCGCACACGCCGCCTACTTGCCGCCCTCGGTCGGGGTGACCTGTACCGGCTGATAGCCGGTGCCCGTGACGTCGATGCCCTCGGCCTTCAACTGGTCGAGGGCCTTGGTGACGTATTCGGTGGTGTAGGCGTCCGGGCCCGGGTCCTTGGTGAGGACCGTGGCGCCCTCGGCGTTCTTGGTGTCGCGGGCGATCTTCACCGTGGCATCCCAGGTGGCCTGGTCGATGGCGCCGATGCCGGCGGGCGAGGGCCAGATCAGTTTGTTGACCTCGTTGATCTGCCATTCCTGGTGTCCCGCACCGAGAGTGGCGCCCGCGGCGACGGTGAGGTCGCGGCACTTGTCGAGGTTGTCGCGGCAGAAGGCCCAGCCCTTGAGCGAGGCGACCAGGAACTTCACCGTTTGCTCCTGGTAGGCGGTGTCACCGAGCTTCTCGGTGTTGGCCCACAGGGCGTCCTGCAGCATCGCCACCCCCTCGTCGTTCCAGTCGATGGTGCTGAAATCCGCGGCGGTGTAGAGCTGTCCGGTGGCGGGGTTCTTGGTCTCTAGCAGCTGGGCGTACTCGTTGTAGGACATGGCCTGGGCGGCGGCGATGTCCCCGGCGAGGAAGGCGTTCATGTCGAACTGCTGCTGGACCAGGGTCACATCCTTGGCCGGGTCGATGCCGGCCTCGGTCATCCCGGCGAAGAGCTCGAATTCGTTGCCGTAGCCCCAGTTTCCGACGGTCTTGCCGCGCAGGTCGGCGGGTCCGGCGATGTTGTCGGCGGCGAACGAGACCTGCAGGGTGCCCGAACGCTGGAACACCTGGGCGATCTGGGTGATCTCCGCACCGGCCTCCCGCGAGGCCAGCGCCTTGGGCACCCAGGCGACCGCGTAGTCGGCCTGCCCCTGGGCCAGCACGGTCTGCGGCACGATGTCGGTGCCGCCGTCGAGGATCTCGACCGACAGGCCCTGTTCCTTGTAGAACCCTTGGTCGACGGCGGCCAGATACCCGGCGAACTGGCCCTGTTTGAACCACTGCAGCTGCAGTTTCACTTTCGTGAGCCCGTCGGCGGTGGTCTCCGAACCGCCGTCGGTGGTACTGCAGCCGGTCAGCGCGGCAGCGGCGACGGCGGCCGCCACCAGACAACTGCGCAGTCGGAATGCGGTCTTGCTCATGGATGGATCTCCCTCATCGGATCGTGGACAGCAGGGGGGTTCGGGGACGGCGGGCGAGCTGTTCGACGAGCAGGACCGCGGCGAGGAAGACCAGGCCGACGATCATGGCGCCCACGACATAGGCCCAGGCTCGGGGATAGGCGGTGTTGGCGGCGGCGGAGGTGATCCGGCTGCCGAGCCCGTTCTGCAGGCCGCCGAAGTACTCGGCGATGATGGCGGCGATGACCGCCCCCGGCGCCGCGATCCGCAACCCGGTGAACAGGTGCGGCAGGGCCGCGGGCAGCCGGACCGTGCGGGTGATCTGCCAGCCGGAGGCGGCATAGGAGGTCATCAGATCCGCATGCACCTTCGGCACCTGACGCAGCCCGCGCGCGGTGCTGACGAAGACCGGGAAGAACACCACGATGGTGACGACCAGCCGGCGCGGCGTCTCGGTGGTGGTGCCATACATCGAGTTCAGCAGCGGCGCCAACGCCACGATCGGCACCGCGGCGGCCGCGGCGGCGAGTGGGGTGAGCAGCCCGTCGACCACCTCGAACCGGACCGCGAGGATGGCGGCGGCGATGCCGAGCACCGTCCCGGCCACGAACCCGACCAGCGCGTTCGTCCCCGTGGCCACCGAGGCGTCGAAGATCCGGCCCGCGTTCTCGGCGAACTGCGTGGCGATCGCACTGGGCGCGGGCAGCAGGAACGAGGGCACGCCCGCCACCACGGTCAGCACCTGCCACAGGCCCAGCGCGACGACACCCACCACGATCGGCGGCAACCAGGTCCTCATGGCACATCCCGTCCGGCCACGGCCTGATCGTCGTGCTCACCGCGCAGGGCTGCGCGCACCGCAGCGACGGCGGCGAAGAACTCCTTCGAGGACCGCACATCGGTGTCGGCCTCCCGTCCCCAGCCGCCGGTCGACACGATGTCGCTGATCCGCCCCGGTCGCGCCGAGAGCACCACCACCCGGTCCGACAGGTAGACCGCCTCGGGAATCGAGTGCGTCACGAACACCACGGCCGCGCCCGTCTCCCCCGCGATCCGCAGCAGTTCGCCCTGCATGCGCTCCCTGGTCATCTCGTCGAGCGCGCCGAAGGGCTCGTCCATCAGCAGCAGCGAGGGTTTGCGGGCCAGCGCGCGGGCGATGGCGACGCGCTGCTGCATACCGCCCGACAGCTCGGCCGGATACCGGTCGGCGAACTCGGTGAGCCCGGCCATGGCCAGCAGTTCGGCACTGCGGGCGCGCCGCTGCGCCTTGGACACCCGGTGCAGTTCCAGCGGCAGTTCGACATTGGCAGCGACCGTGCGCCAGTCGAGCAGGCCCGCCTGCTGGAACGCGATGCCGTAGTCCTGATCGATGCGTGCCTGACGGGCGGTCTTGCCGTGCACGGTCGCGGTGCCGCTGGTCGGGGTCTCCAGATCGGCGATGATGCGCAGCAGGGTCGACTTGCCACAGCCCGAGGGCCCGATCAGCGAGACGAACTCCCCCGCCGCGACGGTGAGCGAGACATCGGACAGTGCCGTCACCGACCCTGCGGCGAAGGTCTTGCCGACGTGGCTCAGGTCGACCGCGGCCGAGACCGGCGGCACCGGGGTATCGGGTTCGGTCACTGTCGTAGACATGCGTGCTTCTTCCTGAAACGTTGTCGAAGAGGGTGTTTCGGCCGTCATCGGTCGGTGGAGGACCCGGTGCCCGGCGGGTGGCTGTAGCGGCGCAACGCCAGTTCCACCAGCGCGACCAGGCCGGTCAGCACCACGCCGAGCAGCGCGGCGGCCAGGACCGCGGCGTAGAGGCGGGCCGCGTCGCCGGTGGCCTGCTGGGAGAACACGATGATCTGTCTGCCGATCCCGCCCGCCGTGCCGGTGGAGATCTCGGCGACCACCGCGCCGATCACCGCCGCGGCGGCGGCCAGTCGCAGGGCGGGCATCAGCGAGGGCACCGCCGCGGGAAACCGCAAGCGGGTCAACGTCGCCCACCACCCGGCCGAGCAGCTGCGCATCAGTTCCACCGAGGCGGCGGGCGGTGACTGCAGTCCGCGCAGCATGCCGATGGCGACCGGGAAGAAGGCCAGATAGGCGGCGATCACCACGATCGACATCCACGGCCGCCACGGCTCCCCGCCGATGGCCAGTTTGCCGCCCCACGCCGCGACCAGCGGCGCCAGCGCGATCAGCGGAACCGTTTGCGAGAGCACCACATACGGCAGCAGACCGCGCTCGAGCCGGCCGAAGCGCTGCATGGCCACCGCCAGCGCGATCCCGATCGTCGTGCCGAGCAGCAGCGCAAGCAGCGACAAACCGAGGGTGAAGGCACCGGTGCGCAGCAGGGTCGCGCCCACCGTGCCGGTGCCGTCGGCCTCGCCGAGCACGGTCACCACCGCCCAGACGTGCGGCAGCGCGCCGTCCCCGGTGCGCGGCAGCACCCTGGTGCCGCCGATGCTCACGCCGTTCGCGGGCACCAGCACTTTCACCAGTTCCCAGATCACCGCGACCAGCACGAACGCGCCGACGGTGTAGGCGGCGCGCGCCAGCCGTGTCCCGGTGCGCGTGCGCCGCCGGATCCGGTGCGGCACCGGCGTGGTGACCACCTCGTCGAGGGCTGTCGCGGTCACTCCCGTTCTCCCGCCGTGTCGTCGATCCGGCGGGCATGCCGGTGCCCGGCCAGCGCGGCGGTCACGGCCAGCCCGACGACGCCGACCATGTACGCCGACCACAGCGCCACGATGCTCATGATCCCGCCTCCCGGGTGGCGGTGACCGGCTCATGCAGGCGGGGCAGGACCTGCTCGCCGTAGGCCTCCAGCGTCGCGGTCTTGGCATCGTGTTGCAGGTACACCGCGAACTGGTCGACCCCGAGCTTGTCCAGCTCCCACAGCCGGGCCAGCTGTTCGTCCGGGGTACCGAGCAGGCAGAACCGGTCGACGATCTCGTCGGGCACGAAGTCGGCGTGGGTATTGCCCGCCCGCCCGTGCTGGTTGTAGTCATAGCCCTGCCGACCGGCGATGTAGTCGGTCAGCGCGGCCGGAACATCGCCGCCCGCACCATATTTCGCGACGATGTCCGCGACGTGATTGCCGACCATCCCGCCGAACCAGCGGCACTGCTCGCGCGCGTGCGCCAGCCCCGCCGCCGACCCGTCGGTGACATAGGCGGGCGCGGCCACGCAGATCTTCACCGAGCGCGGATCGCGCCCCGCCGCCTCGGCCGCCCCGCGCACCTTGGCGATGGTCCACGCCGTGATGTCGGGATCGGCCAGTTGCAGGATGAACCCGTCGGCCACCTGCCCGGTGAGTTCGAGCGCCTTGGGCCCGTACCCGGCCACCCACACCTCGAGCCGGGAGTCCGCGGCCCACGGGAAGCGCACCTCGGTGTCGCCGATCCGGGCACTGCGGCCGTTGCCGAGTTCCCGGATCACCTCCACCGAGTCGCGCAGGGTCGCCAGGGTGGTCGGCTTGCCGCCGAGGGTGCGCACCGCCGAGTCGCCGCGCCCGATCCCGCAGATCGTGCGATTGCCGAACATCTCGTTGAGCGTGGCGAAGGTCGACGCGGTCACCGTCTGGTCCCTGGTCGCCGGATTGGTGACCATCGGACCGACCACCACCTTGCGGGTGGCGGCCAGGATCTGGCTGTAGATCACGTACGGCTCCTGCCACAGCAGATGCGAGTCGAACGTCCACACATGCGAGAACCCGTGCGTCTCGGCCACTCTGGCCAGTTCGATCACCCGCGAGGCGGGCGGCGTGCACTGCAGGACCACACCGATGTCCATGGGCACTCTCCGTTTCGGATAGTTCTTACAGAAGGTTCTGCGACAGCCCGCGCCGCACGAAGCGGCCGTGTCCGGTCCGCCCGTGATAGGCGCCGCCGTCGACGATCACCCGGCCGCGCGAGAGCACGGTGTCGACGTGACCGTCGATCTCGAAGCCCTCCCACGCCGAGTGGTCCATGTTCATGTGATGGGTCTTGCCCAGGCCGATACTGGTGTGCCCGTTGGGGTCGTAGATCACCACGTCGGCGTCGGCACCCGGACTGATCACGCCCTTGCGCGGATACATCCCGAACATCCGGGCCGGCGTCGTGCAGCACACCTCCACCCAGCGTTCGAGGGAGATCCGCCCGTCCTTGACGCCCTGGAACAGCAGGTCCATCCGGTGTTCCACACTGCCGATCCCGTTGGGGATCTTGCTGAAATCGCCCAGGCCGAGCTCTTTCTGGTCCTTCATGCAGAACGGGCAGTGATCGGTGCTGACCGCGGTCACGTCACCGGTGCGGATGTAGCGCCACAGTTCGTCCTGGTGGCCCTCGGCCCGCGCGCGCAGCGGCGTCGAGCAGACCCACTTGGCGCCCTCGAAACCCGGTGCGCCCAACTGTTCTTCGAGCGAGAGGTACAGGTACTGCGGACAGGTCTCGGCGAAGACGTTCTGCCCCGCGTCCCGCGCGGCCGCGATCTGGTCCATCGCCTGCTTGGCCGACACGTGCACCACATACAGCGGCGCACCGGTCAACTGCGCCAGCATGATCGCGCGGTGGGTGGCCTCCTCCTCCATCTGCCACGGGCGACTGGTCCCGTGGAAGTAGGGCGCCGTGTCGCCCCTGGCCAGCGCCTGCTCCACCAGCACGTCGATGGCGATCCCGTTCTCGGCGTGCATCATCAGCAGCGCGCCGAGATCACCGGCGGACTGCATGGCCCGCAGGATCTGCCCGTCGGTGGAATAGAAGACGCCGGGATAGGCCATGAACAGCTTGAAGCTGGTGACCCCCTCGCTGACGAGTTCGCTCATCCCCTTGAGGGATTCGTCGTTGACGTCACCGATGATCTGGTGGAAGCCGTAGTCGATCGCGCACTGCCCGGCGGCCTTCTCGTGCCATTCGGCCAGGGTGTCCTGCACCCGCTGGCCGGGTTTCTGCACCGCGAAGTCGACGATGGTGGTGGTACCGCCCCACGCCGCGGCCCTGGTCCCGGTCTCGAAGGTGTCGCTGGCCTCGGTGCCGCCGAAGGGCAGTTGCATGTGGGTGTGCCCGTCGACCCCGCCCGGGATCACGTATTTGCCGGTCGCGTCGATCACCGTGTCGGCGCCGGCGGCCAGATCGGCGCCGAGCGCGGTCGAACCCGGTTGCAGCACAGCGACGATCGTCTCGTCCTCGATCAGCACGTCGAGCAGCTGGGACCCGGTGGCGCTGACCACCGTCCCGCCGTGGATGAAGGTGCGCATCAGGGGTTCACCAACGGTCCGTAGGCATCGGGACGACGGTCGCGATAGAACGCCCACCGGTCGCGCACCGTTTTGATCAGATCCATATCAAGATCACGAACAACCAATTCCGGATCGGTGTCGGAGGCGACCTCGCCGACGAACTTGCCTTCCGGGTCCACGAAATAGCTCGTGCCGTAGAAATCGTCGTCGCCGTATTCGCTCTCGATGCCGACCCGATTGATCGCGCCGATGTAATACTCGTTGGCCACCGCCGAGGCGGGCTGTTCGAGCTTCCACAGATAACTCGACAGCCCGCGCGAGGTCGCCGACGGATTGAAAACGATTTCCGCTCCCGCCAGCCCGAGCGCACGCCAGCCCTCCGGGAAATGGCGGTCGTAACAGATGTAGACGCCGACCTTGCCGACCGCGGTGTCGAACACCGGCCAGCCGAGGTTGCCCGGCCGGAAGTAGAACTTCTCCCAGAAGCCGTTCACCTGCGGGATGTGGTGTTTACGGTATTTGCCCAGGTAGGTGCCATCGGCGTCGATGACCGCCGCGGTGTTGTACAGCAGACCCGACTGCTCCTGCTCGTACACCGGCAGCACCATCACCAGGTTCAGCTCGGCGGCCAGCGCGGCGAACCGCTCGGTCGTCGGGCCGGGCACCGATTCGGCGTAGTCGTAGAACTTGGTGTCCTGTAGCTGGCAGAAATACGGTCCGTAGAACAACTCCTGGAAGCAGATGACCTGCGCGCCCTGCGCGGCCGCCTGCCTGGCGTAGTCCTCGTGGGCTTTGATCATGGATTCTTTGTCGCCGGTCCACGATGTCTGGACCAGGGCCGCTCTGACGATTCCCATGCTTTGTTATACTGCACCCACTCCTGATTCCGTTGTGTTACAAGACTGCGGAAACAGTTTCGGTACCGTAAACCTTCGCGCCACACCGGGATCGACGGGCGCCCGGCGCTAGAGGTGGCGGATCTCCGGCCACAGTTGCGACCACGGGCGCACCGGCCGCTCACACCACCAGATCGTCACATCCCGGGTGGCCCCCTCATAGCCGAGCCGGGAATCCGCGCGGCCGATCTCGGTCACCGTGCCGAAGTGCTCGCGCAACTCCTCGGCCCGGCCGCCCACGTAGAGCACCGCGGTCGCCGAATCCGGCGGGGCGCCGAAGTAGCCGTAGCCGCGGCTCGGGCTGTACACCGCGGGCCAGCCGTACTGGTCCCGGTAGGTCTCCAGTGCCCCTGCCTGCCAATAGGATTCGGTGACGATCACCGCGTCGGCCCGCTCGGCGGGGATGCGCGAACGGTAGGCGCTGTCGGTGGCCTCGGCCAGTTCCGGCCAGCCGAACTTGCCGTGCAACAGCAGGTCGACCCCGCCGGTGCTCGGTTCGATCGAGGACTCGGGCTGCCACGGCAGCGAGGACACCCCGAGCAGCACCGACAGCGCGATCACCGGAACCGCCGCGATCCGCGTCCACCGGGCCCGCCCGGCGACCAGCATCACCGCGCCCGCCGCCATCGCCACCGGATAGACCCCGACGGCGTAATACGGCCGCCCGCCCGTCACCAGGAAGGCCAGCACCAGCAGCACGATCGTCAGGCCGAGGAACCGGTACGGCCGCAGTGCCTCGGTGCGGAACAGGCACCAGATGCCGTAGACCAGCAGCACCACCCCGAGCAGGCCCGCCGCACCCAGCGCGATCAGCACGAACAGCGGCCTGCCACCGATCGACTCCTGTTCGGCACCGACGGTCGCCGCCATGCCGAGCTGCGGCCAGCCGTGCCGCGCCTGCCACACCAGGCTCGGCACCATCGACACCGCGGTGATCGCCGCGCCGATCCACAGCGCGGGCCTGCGCAGCAGATCACGCGGCCCGTAGCAGAGCACGCCGATCGCCAGGCAGACCCAGAAGAACGGGATCAGCCACTTGACCTGCATGTCGATCGCGGTGACCACACCGGCCCAGATCAGCAGCGAGTCGGCGCGCGTGCGCACCCAGCGCACCACCAGGAAGGTGATCAGCACCCACAGCGGCGCGTCGATCGTATTGGTCGCCAGTTGAGTGCCCTGGACGAACAGGAACGGCGAGGTGGCGTAGGCGGCGGCGCTGATCAGCTGCGCGCCGCGGCCGCCGCCGAACTCCCGCGCCAGCGCGGCGGCGAGGACGATCCCGGCGACGGTCACCAGCAGCGCGGGAATCCGCAGGGCGATCAGCGAACCCGGCGCGATCAGGTCCATCGCCCGGGCGATCAGCGGGAGCACCGGTCCCTGATCGGCATAGCTCACCGACAGGTGCTGACCCGCGGCCAGGAAGTACAGCTCGTCGCCGAAGAAACCGTACTGCCCGAGCACGGCGAACAGGGCGAGCGCCGAGACCAGCGCGAGGGCGCCGACAGCGAGGGTCGCGAACGGCGGAACCTCCCGGGCCCCGGTGGGTTCGGTGAGGGTGGTCGTCGTGGTCATGGCCCGAGCCCCTTCGTGGTCGCCGCGTCGTAGAGACGGGTGAGATGGGTGATGTAGTGGCGCACATCGAAATCCGGTTCGCGGACCGCGCGCGCCGCGACGCCGTCGATCGAGTCCCGGATCAGGCGGGCCAGGATCGTCGGGTCGAACTCGCCGAATTCCCCGAGACGCTGCCCGTCGGCCAGCATCTCGATCAGCGGGGCGATGACCTCGCGCTCGCCGTCGACGGTGGCGAAGGTCAGCGAACCGTCCGGGTTGCGCAGGTTCAGCACGATGTCACCGCAGGCGGCGACATAGCTCTTGTTGGCGTCGATGAAGCGCAGATTCGATGCCAGATAGGCGTGCAGGGCCGCGCGTGGCCCCTCGGCCGCCATGATGACCGGCGCCATGAATTCCGCGCCGGAGACGAACAACTGGATGACGACCTGCGACATCAGCTCGTCCTTGCCGTCGAAGTGATACGAGATCACCCCCTTCGAAATCCCCGCGTGCCGGGCGATCCGCGCCAGCGAGGCGTTGCCGTAGCCGACCTCGGAGATCACCTCCACGGTCGAGGCGATGATCTGGCGCCGTCGGGCCTCCTCGATGAACGACCGGCGTTGTCCATCCGGCTTATTTTCTGGCCGCATGGTCAAAATTTAGCACAATCTCGTTGTGTAACAAGTTGGCGGAAACAGTTTCCATGTCGTAAACCTTGGCGTCCGGGCGGCGAAGAGGGCCCCGCTACCCGCAGAATGGGCCGATGACCGATGCCTCGCCGACCGCGCTGCCCGCGGACTTCGCCGGGGACCTCGACGACCGCACCGCCGCGGGCATCGCCGCCGCGGTCGGTCGCCGAATCCGCTCCGGCGCACTGGCACCGGGCACCCGGCTGCCGACCGTGCGCGCGGTCGCCCGCGATCTGCGGGTGTCCCCCGCGACGGTCAGCCAGGCCTGGCGGGCACTCGCGGCGACCGGTGCGATCGTGGCCCGCGGGCGCGCGGGCACCTTCGTCGGCGAGTACTTGCCACAGACTCCGCTGGGCCGCTACCAGCGGCTGCATTCCCCGTCCGACAACGCCTTTCGCGTCGACCTGTCACGTGGCACACCCGATCCGGCGCTGCTGCCCGATCTCGCCGCCGCGCTGCACGCGCTCTCCCGCGACACCGCGCCGGGCGATCTGTCGGCGCACTATCTCGGCGAGGCGGTACTGCCCGAGCTCGCCGAGACCCTGCGCGCGGACTGGCCGTGGCCGTGCGAGCGCCTCGCCGTGCTCGACGGCGCACTCGACGCGGTCGACCGGCTGCTCGCCGCGCACGTGCGCTTCGGCGACCCGGTGATCGTCGAGGACCCCTGCTTCCCGCCGTTCCTCGACCTGCTGGCCCGCCTCGGCGCGCGCCCGATCCCGGTGCCGCTCGACGAATCCGGTTTCCGCCCCGAGGAATTCGCGCGCGCGTTCGACGGTCCCGCACCGCGCGCGGTCATCCTGCAGCCGCGGGCCAACAATCCGACCGGTGCCTCGCTCACCGCGATCCGGGTCCGCGAACTGGCCGCGGTGCTCGACGCGCATCCCGCGCTGATCATCGAGGACGACCACTCCGCCGGGATCGCGGCCACCCCGCTGCGCTCACTGGCGGCCTGCTTCCCCGATCGCGGGGTCTACATCCGCTCCTACTCCAAGTCCCACGGCGCCGATCTGCGACTGGCGGTGGCGGGCGGCCCGGAGACGCTGCTCGATCCGGTGGTCGAACGGCGGATGCTCGGCCCCGGCTGGTCCTCGCGCCTGCTGCAGCGGATCCTGCTGACGATGCTGCACGACGCCGACGCGGGCGCCACCGTGGCCAGGGCCCGCCTCGAGTACCGCAGGCGGGCCACCGCGCTGCGCCAGGCGCTGGCCGCGCACGGGATCGTCGTGGCGGCCGGTGACGGCATCAACCTGTGGCTGCCGGTGCACGACGAGAACGCCGCCATGATCAGCCTCGCGGCCGCGGGCATCAAGGTCGCCCCCGGCGGCCCCTTCGAGGTCGGCGCCCATCCCCCGCGCGATCATCTGCGCCTGACCCTGGGCGCGCTCGAGGCCACCACCGACCTCGACTGGCTGGCGGCCGAGCTGGCCACCGCCACCGCCGCCACCCCCACCTACCGGCGGATCCGGCGGACCTGAACGCCGTCGCCGGGCGCTGATGAGGGAGAATGGAGTCTTCCCCTTCGAAAGGCACCAGTGGTGACGCTCGGCATGGTCTCGTGGACCGAAGACCACATCCAGCACACCGCCGACTGGCACTCCGAGAACGGCGCGCCCGCGCCGCGCACCGTCACCGTCGTCGACGACCGCCTCGCGGCCGACCAGGCCTATCGCCGGATCCGGGCCGGTGAGGCGCTGCTGTGGCAGGGCGATTTCCACAACGGCCGCCAGCTCCTGCAGGCACTGGGCCGCCGCGTCGACCGCAAGGCCACCACCCCGCGCACCGCTGACCTCGGCACCCTCTACGACCACGAGCGGACCAGAAGACGCACGCGCGCAAGCGTTCTCGGCAGTGTACTGATCCGGCTCGACGACAACGCGCTCGACCTGCGCCGGGCGCCCGATGTGCGCGCCGCCTGCGTCGCCGCCTACGGCGAGACCCCGAACAGCCGGGTGGTCACCTTCCCGGAACTGCTCGGCGTGCTCGGCGCCCACCGCTGGTACGAACAGGGCGTCGAGGTTCCGGCGCTGGGTGCGCGCATCCATCCCGCCTACGGAGTGTTCTCGCCCACCCGCAGCGAATACGTGGATCTGGTCGCCGACGCGCCACTCGATCCCGCAGTCGGCACCGCGTTCGACCTGGGCACCGGCACGGGCGTGCTGGCGGTCCTGCTCGCCCGGCGCGGCATCGCCCGGATCACCGCCACCGACATCAATCCGCGAGCGCTGCGCTGCGCCGCGGACAATGTGGCCCGCCTCGGCCACGCCGCGCGGATCACCGTCACCGGTCCCGCCCTGTACCCACCGGGCCGGGCCGATCTGGTGGTGTGCAATCCGCCCTGGCTGCCCGGGGTGCCGACCTCGGATCTGGAACGCGGCGTCTACGACGAGGATCAGACGATGCTCACCGAGTTCGCGCACGGCCTGCGTGACCATCTCACCCCGGACGGCGAAGGCTGGCTGGTGCTCTCCGATCTGGCCGAGCTGCTGGGTCTGCGTCCGGCCGAACACATTCCGCGCCTGCTCGACGACGCCGGTCTGCACGTCCTCGATCGGCTCACCACCCGTCCGCGTCATCCCCGCGCGGCCGATCGCGCCGACCCGCTCGCCGCCGCCCGCGCCGCCGAGACCACCTCGCTGTGGCGGCTGCGGGCGCGCTGACCCGCCGAGGACATGACGATCCGCCGGTCCCCGCCCGCGCGCCGGGCCCGGCTGGCAGGATGCGCGGTACATCGTCCGGCAGCACCACCACTTTCGAGGAGACACCGACAAGGTGAGCAGTCATTCGCAGGACCGTTCCATCGGCACCACCCCGCGCGGCGCCACCCGCCGCGCGGCGTTCGCCCTCGGTGCCGCCGTCGCGACGCTGGTCGCGCTGGCACCCGCCGCCCAGGCGTTCCCGAACCCGTTCCAGCAGACGATTCCGGGCTGCACCCCGGCCGCCCCCGGCGTGCCCAACGGCAAACAGTGGCCCACCGAGCCCGCCCTGACCATCGACACCGCGGCGACCCACACCGCCACGCTGGAGACCACCTGCGGCACCCTCGCGCTCGAGCTCGACGCCGCCGCGGCGCCGCGCACGGTGAACTCGTTCGCCTTCCTCGCCGGCGAGGGCTACTTCGATCACACCCGCTGCCACCGGCTCACCACCGAGGGCATCTACGTGCTGCAGTGCGGCGATCCCACCGCCACCGGCACGGGCGGACCGGGCTACAAGTTCGACGACGAGAACCTCGCGGGCGCGGTCTACCCGGCGGGCACCGTCGCCATGGCGAACGCGGGCCCCGGCACCAACGGCAGCCAGTTCTTCCTGGTCTACCGCGACACCCAGCTGCCCCCGAACTACACCCCGTTCGGCCGGATCACCGAGGGCCTGGACGCGCTGACCAATGTCGCGAACGCGGGCGTGGCGGGCGGCGGGCCCGACGGCACCCCGGTCGCCGAGGTGGTCTTGAACGCGGTACGCACCACCCAGTCCTGACAACGAGCGAGGGCCGCGTCTCCGAGTGGAGACGCGGCCCTCGCCGTGGCTGGTGGGATCAGCCGGCGCTGATCGAGCTGAACAGGTTCTGGATGGTCAGCAAGATCACTTCGGTCAGGAAATCAGCGGCCGAACCGGTCATGGCAACACTCCTCGTTTTCGAGTCCTCATCAGGTGTGACGAACATGTGAAGCATGTCCTATCCACACTGCGCGGCGGAGCGTTTTCGTGAAAAAAAACCAACAGAACCCGAAGACGGGTCGGGGGGCCGGGCCCCGGGGGCCCCCCCCCCCCCCGGGGGGGGGAACGGTAGTTGCGGGGGTGGTGGGGGGGGGTTTTAAAAAAAAACACCCCCCCC